>NZ_NEQV01000001.1:0-488991 GCF_002799245.1 Stenotrophomonas maltophilia
GGGGCGGTGTGGGTTGGCAGGACCGTTGGCGCCATGGATTGCGCCATCGAGCCCCCAGGGACGGGTTTACGGCGTGTCCTGCCAACCCACACCGCCCTGCCATCCTAAAGAATGCCCGCTTCTGCTGTTGCTTCTGCTATTGCTGCTGAGGTTGCCGGCCAGCGGCCGGCACTACCACGGGTGCAGGGCGCAGCCCTGCCGATCCCCCCTCAACGGCGGCGGCGCTTGCGGTCCACGTACAGGGTCTTGGCGATGCTCAGCACGATGCCGACTGCGATACCTACCACGCACCCCAGCAGCAGGTTGTCGGCGCTCAGGCCTACGCCCACCCCCACCACGGTGGCGATCACCATTTCGACGGTGTGGGAAATCGGTTCGGGCTTCGGGGCGGACATGCAGGCTCCAGCATCAGGTCGGTTCATCGGTGGGGCCAGGGGCCCGGAAACGACGAAGCCGGGTTGCCCCGGCCTCGTCTGGTGTCACGTGCAGCGGGCCGTCAGTGCGATTCGGCCGGGCCTGCGATCGGCGGCAGCGGACGGGCGTCGCCGCCCTTGTCGTTGCCACCATCCTTGTTCGACTTGTTCCAGCCGGCCGGCGGCGGCGGATCGCGGCCTTCCATGATGGCGTCGATCTGCGGCGCATCGATGGTCTCGTACTGCAGCAGCAGCTGGGACATGGCGTGCAGCTTGTCCAGGTTGGCCGTCATCAGCTCGGTGGTGCGCGCGTAGGCTTCGTCGAGGATGTTGCGGACTTCCTCGTCGATGCGACGTGCCGTGTCGTTGGACACGCTCTTGTGCTGGGTGACCGACCGGCCCAGGAATACCTCGTCGTCCTCTTCGCCATAGGCGATCGGGCCGAGCTGGTCGGACAGGCCCCATTTGGTGACCATGTTGCGGGCCATCTTGGTGGCACGTTCGATGTCGTTGGAGGCGCCCGTGGTGACCTTGTCGGCACCGAAGATCAGCTCCTCGGCCACACGACCACCGTACAGCGAGCACAGCTGCGACTTGATCGCCACGCGGTTCATCGAGTACTTGTCGCCTTCCGGCAGGTACATGGTCACACCCAGCGCACGGCCGCGCGGAATGATGGTGACCTTGTAGACCGGGTCGTGCTCGGGCACCAGGCGGCCGACGATGGCGTGACCGGCTTCGTGGTAGGCGGTGAGGGTCTTCTCCTCTTCGCTCATGGCCATCGAGCGGCGCTCGGCACCCATCAGGATCTTGTCGCGGGCACGGTCGAAATGGTCCATGCGGACTTCCTTCTCGTTGCCACGCGCGGCGAACAGGGCCGCCTCGTTGCAGAGGTTGGCCAGGTCCGCACCGGAGAAGCCCGGGGTACCGCGCGCGATCACCATCGGCTCGACATCATCGGCCAGCGGCAGCTTGCGCATGTGGACCTTCAGGATGTGCTCGCGGCCCTTCACGTCCGGCAGGCCGACCACAACCTGGCGGTCGAAACGGCCCGGACGCAGCAGCGCCGGGTCCAGCACGTCCGGACGGTTGGTCGCGGCGATCACGATCACGCCTTCGCCGCCTTCGAAACCATCCATCTCGACCAGCAGCTGGTTCAGGGTCTGCTCGCGCTCGTCATGACCGCCGCCCAGGCCGGCGCCACGGTGGCGACCGACGGCGTCGATTTCGTCGATGAAGATGATGCAAGGGGCGTGCTTCTTGGCCTGCTCGAACATGTCACGCACGCGGCTGGCGCCAACGCCAACGAACATTTCCACGAAGTCCGAACCGGAGATCGAGAAGAACGGCACCTTGGCTTCACCGGCGATGGCCTTGGCCAGCAGCGTCTTGCCGGTGCCCGGCGGGCCCACCATCAGCACGCCGCGCGGAATCTTGCCACCCAGCTTGGTGAACTTGGACGGGTCGCGCAGGAAGTCGACCAGCTCGCCCACTTCTTCCTTGGCCTCGTCGCAACCGGCGACGTCGGCAAAGGTGACCTTGATCTGGTCTTCGCCCTGCAGCTTGGCGCGCGACTTGCCGAAGGACATCGCGCCCTTGGCACCGCCACCACCGCCCTGCATCTGGCGCATGATGAACAACCAGAAGCCGATGATCAGGATGACCGGCAGGAAATTCATCAGGATCGCACCCAGGGAGATGCCGCTGGACGGCTCCTCCTGGACGATTTCCACGTTCTTGGTGCGCAGCACGTTGATCAGGTCACGATCGAACGGTGCGGTGATGGTGGACGACTGCCCACCCCGGGTGGTGTAGGTCAGCTGGCTGGTGCCGCCGCGCATGTCGCCGCCGAAGGCGACCTTCTGCACGTTGCCGCTGTCCACCTGGTCCAGGAACTGCGAGTACGACGCACCCTGCGCCCCAGCCCCGGAGGTCTTGGGCGAAAAGCTCTGGAAGACCACCATCAGCACGACGGCGACGACCACCCATAGCAGGAGGTTCTTGGTCAAGTCGTTCATCCTCATTGGCTCCGGTGTTCCTCTCAGTGCTGGCGTTGCGTTGGGGTCGAACTTGCGTACGTTGCGAGCTTACTTCATGTGGGCGCGTTTTCCCTGACCCAAGGCATACACCTCGGGAGAGCGCTTGCGCGAGGCTTCCGGCTTGCGGATGGAGACCTTGTCGTACCGGCGGCGCATATCGCGCACGTAGTCGTCAAAGCCCTCGCCCTGGAACAGCTTGATCAGGAACGCCCCACCGGTCTTCAGGTGGTTGTCGGCAAAATCCAGTGCAAGCTCCGCCAGGTGCATCATCCGCGGCTGGTCGACCGCGCCCACACCACTCTTATTGGGGGCCATGTCCGACAGCACAAGGTCTACCGGCTGATCCCCGAGCATGGCTTCAAACTGCGATAGGACGGTTTCTTCCCTGAAGTCACCATGAAGGAACTCCACGCCGGCCAGTGGCGGCATGTCCAGGATGTCCAGGGCCAGCACGCGACCGGTGTCGCCGATCTGTCTCCGAACCTGCTGAGACCAGCCCCCCGGCGCCGCGCCGAGGTCGACCACCACCATGTGCGGCTTCAGCAACCGGTCACGTTCGAGCAGCTCTTCGAGCTTGTAGGCGGCGCGCGAGCGCATGCCTTCGGCCTGCGCCTTCTTCACGAAGGGGTCGGAGAAGTGTTCCTTGAGCCAGCGCTGGCTGCTTTTGCTGCGGGTAGCCATTGAAAATAGGGGCTGATGGGGTCCTCATGATACCCTGATCGCCCCATTCAACCGTGTTTTCCTGCATGTCCATCGCCCTGACCGCCTCCCAGACCCGTTTCCTGCGCGGCCAAGCCCACGACCTGAAGGCCCTGCTGCAGACCGGCGGCAAGGGCGTGACCCCGGCCTTCATCGCTGAGCTGAACGAAGTGCTGGAGCGCCACGAACTGGTCAAGGTGAAGGTCGCTGCCGAGGATCGCGACGCCCGTGACGTGATGATCGGCGAGATCGTCGAAGCCACCGAAAGCGCGCTGGTACAGCGCATCGGCCACGTTGCCGTGCTGTACCGCCCCAGCAAGGAACAGCGCCAGATCGTGCTGCCGCGCGGCTGATCGCCCTACTGCCATGCAGCTGAACCACGAACCGCCTGACTACGCCTACAGCCTGCGCGCCGCCGATGGTCGCTCGGCCAAGGTCAATGACCAGGTGCTGGACAGCAGCTTTTTCCTGACCCCGGACCAGCTGGTCGCCCGATGGCCGGTGGCGGGTGCCGCCGCGCTGCAGGTAGCTGACCTGGAGCCGATCCTGGCGATGAACCCGGCGCTGATCGTGCTCGGCACCGGCGACCGCCAGGTGTTCCCGCCGGCGGTAGTGATGGCCGCCTGCCTGTCACGCGGCATCGGCCTGGAAGTGATGAACAATCCGGCCGCCGCCCGTACCTTCAACATCCTGGCCGGCGAAGGCCGCAAGGTTGCAGCCGCCTTCATTCTGGAAGGCTGAACGCTTGAGCCGCCGAGCATGGCCCGGCGCCATCCTGGATCACAGCCTGTCCGTAGCGCCCGAGCCCATGCTCGGGTGGCGGCGCGCAGCGTCGTGAAGAGCAGCCGAGCGCAGGCTCGGCTCTACCGGTGGCAGTGGCAACCGGGATATCCGTAGCGCCCGAGCCGATGCCCGGGCGGCGGCGCGCAGCGTCGTGAAGAGCAGCCGAGCGTGGGCTCGGCTCTACCGGCGGCAGTGGCAACCGGGATATCCGTAGCGCCCGAGCCGATGCCCGGACGGCGGCGCGCAGCGTCGTGAAGAGCAGCCGAGCGTGGGCTCGGCTCTACCGGCGGCAGTGGCAACCGGGATATCCGTAGCGCCCGAGCCGATGCTCGGGCGGCGGCGCGCAGCGTCGTGAAGAGCAGCCGAGCGTGGGCTCGGCTCTACCGGCGGCAGTGGCAACCGGGATATCCGTAGCGCCCGAGCCCATGCTCGGGTGGCGGCGCGCAGCGTCTGAAGAGCAGCCGAGCGCGGGCTCGGCTCTACCGGTGGCAGTGGCAACCGGGATATCCGTAGCGCCCGAGCCGATGCCCGGGCGGCGGCGCGCAGCGTCGTGAAGAGCAGCCGAGCGCGGGCTCGGCTCTACCGGTGGCAGTGGCAACCGCGATATCCGTAGCGCCCGAGCCCATGCTCGGGCGGCGGCGCGCAGCGTCGTGAAGAGCAGCCGAGCGTGGGCTCGGCTCTACCGGCAACAGTGGCAACCGCGATATCCGTAGCGCCCGAGCCCATGCTCGGGCGGCGGCGCGCAGCGTCGTGAAGAGCAGCCGAGCGTGGGCTCGGCTCTACATATCGGCACGCCGGGCATTGCCCGGCGGGACCGCATCTGTTCGCATCAGCGCGCCGGCAGGTACTGCTGCGGGTCGACCGGCTTGCCGTTGTAGCGAATCTCGAAGTGGACCATGTCGCGGTTTGCGCCGGTGCGGCCCATCTCGGCGATCTGCTCGCCAGCCTTCACGCTCTGGCCTTCGTTCACCAGGCGCTTGCGGTTGTGGCCATAGGCCGACAGCCACTGGTCGCTGTGCTTGATGATGATCAGCTCGCCGTAGCCCACCAGACCGGCACCGGAGTAAACCACCACGCCATTGGCGGTCGCCTTGACCGCCTGGCCGCTGGTGCCGGCGATGTCCACGCCCTGCTTGGTCGCGTCACCGGCCACGTAGCGGCCAACGATCGCGCCATCGGCCGGCCAGCGCCAGGCGATGTTGCTCTTCACCGGACCGACCGGTGCCGGCGCCGGCGCGGTGCTGCCACCACTGCTGCCACCCGAGCGCGGCGGGGTAACCACCGTGGTGGGCGCGCGGCCACCGCTGGCGCCGGCCGGATACAGCCGGATCACCTGGCCCGGATGGATGGTCGAGGGGTTGTCCAGGCTGTTCCAGGCAATCAGGTCCGCCGGAGTGATGTCGTGGATGCGGGCCAACGCATAGATGGTGTCGCCCTTGCGCACCACCACGGTCTGCCCGGGCTTGGGCACCGAGGTCTTCGGCGTGGTCACGCCACCGGCGTTGCCGCCGCCCGGACGGACCACGGTGGCGGTGCCGCAGGCGGCCAGGGTGGAAACCAGCAACGCCAGCGCGCCGATGCGCACTCCCTTGCTCAGACGATCAGGACTCATGCGAACTTCGACCTCCATACAAGCCAGGCGATCAGCACCACCACCAGCGCGGTGGCGATCCAGCCCAGCGGTTCAATCCAGCGACGCAATGCCGCTTCGGCACGCGCACCACCGATACGGATGACCGCGGCCAGCACGAATACGCGCTTGCCGCGACCGATCAGCATGCTCAGCAGGTACTGCGGCATCGGTACGCCGACGATACCCGATGCCCATGTGAAGACCTTCATCGGGATGGGCATGAAACCGCCCAGCACCAGGAAGGTGAACACCGCCCACGGCGACTCGACCATCTTCGCCTGTACGGTGGTGATGCCCTGCTCGATCGCCGGCAGCATGCCCAGCGCTTCGAACAACGGCTTGACCGCCTCGAAAGCGTAATGACCCAGCGCGTAGCCGACCAGCGCGCCGACCATCGAGCCAGCCAGGCTGAGGGTGGCGAACCACCAGCCGCGCTTGGGCTGGGCCACGCACATCGGTGCCAGCATCACCTCCGGCATCACCGGGAAGATGATCGCCTCGAAGAAGCTCAACACCGTCAGGTAGGTCGGCGCCCGTTCGTGCGCCGCCCACTTCATCGCCCGCTCGTACAGCGGCCCGAAAATCTTCATGCAACCCTGCTCCGTGGATTAGTCGAGCATGCCAGACAGCAGCGGCACGAACGTGACCGGCGCCAGCACGCGTTGTTCGATGCTGCCATCGGGCTTGCGGTCCAGCTGCACCAGTGACTGCCCGCCCGGGCCACCGACCGGCGCCACCAGGCGCCCGCCTTCGGCCAACTGCCCGACCAGTTCATCGACCAGTGCAGGCGCGGCGGCGGTGACGACGATGGCATCGAACGGACCGTGCTCGGCCCAGCCGGCGCGGCCGTCGTCATGCTTGGTGCGGATGTTCATGCCCAGTGCGCGGAAGCGCTTGCGTGCCTGGCGCAGCAGGTCACCGATGCGTTCCACGGTGTAGACCTCCAGGCCCAGTGCGCCGAGGATGGCGGCCTGGTAGCCGGAGCCGGTACCGACTTCCAGCACGCGCTTCGGCGCGACCTGGAGCACCGCCTCGGTCATCCGCGCAACCACCCAGGGCTGCGAGATGGTCTGGCCATGTCCGATCGGCAGCGCGGTGTCTTCATACGCGCGCGAGGCCAGTGCTTCATCGATGAACAGATGGCGCGGCACCACCCGGATCGCGTTCAAGGTGGACTCGTCGACGATGCCGGCCTCACGCAGGCGGTCGACCAGACGATCACGCACGCGCTGCGAGGTCATGCCGATACCGACGGCTTCCGGCTGCAGTCGCAGGCGTGGACTCATGCCGGCCGGTCCAGCGCGGCACTGAGGCCGCCAACCCAGCTGGCCACTTTCTCCAGCGCCTGGTAGCGGGTCAGGTCGACCTGGATCGGGGTGATCGAGATATGGCCGGTGCGCACCGCGTGGAAGTCGGTGCCGGGGCCGGAGTCCTGCTCACGGCCGGCCGGGCCGATCCAGTACACCTCGTTGCCACGCGGGTCCTTCTGCGCGATGCAGCCCTCGGCACGATGGCGGTTGCCGAGGCGGGTGACCTCGAAGCCCTTGACCTCGCCCCATGGCAGGTCCGGCACGTTGACGTTGAGGATGGTGTCAGCCGGCAGCGGATCGGCCTTGAGCCGGGCGACGATCTCCACCGCGGCACGCGCGGCGGTCTCGAAGTGCTTCGGATCGTGGTTGCGGCTGACCAGCGAGACCGCCACGGCCGGCAATCCCAGGAAGCGACCTTCCATCGCCGCCGAGACGGTGCCGGAATAGATCACGTCGTCGCCGAGGTTGGCGGCGTTGTTGATGCCGGACACGACAATGTCAGGCTCGAATTCAAGCAGGCCGGTCAGCGCCAGGTGCACGCAGTCGGTCGGTGTACCGGCCACCGAGACGGTGTAGTGGTCGATGCGCTTGAGCCGGATCGGCAGGTCCAGGGTCAGCGAATTGCTGGCACCGGAGCGATCGCGGTCGGGCGCAACCACCGTGACTTCGTGTCCGGCCTCGCGCAGGACCGAGGCAAGCATCCGGATGCCTGCAGCGTCGACACCATCGTCATTACTGACCAGGATTCGCATCTTCGATTTAACCGCTTGATTTTCCAAGAATTCGATTCCATCACCGTGCAGTGTGGGCGGGACCGTCGCGCTTCCCTGCGGAAGCCGTCGACCCTGCAAGGGCATCGTCTATTGTGCCGCATGCGAGCCGCCGGTCCTACCCTGCCGGCGGTCACGACCGACATCGAACCGTCATAGGCAGACCCGCGCCGGCGGTTTACCCTGTGCGCATGTCGCACCCTGAAGACGAAGATCCGGCCGCGCTGTTCCGTGCGGCCATCGGCGAAGTGACGCCGTTGCGCAAGGATGCCGAGCCGGCGCCTGCTGCGCCCCGGCCGAAGCCGCGCGCACGCATGGCCGAACGTGACGAGGCCGAAGCCGCCGGCGAGTTCGCCCGGCTGCTGCGTGACAGTACGCCACTGGAAGCCGGCGACGTGGCCAGCTATCGCCGTGACAACCTGCCACCACGCCTGTTCCAGCGCCTCAAGCGCGGCCAGTATTCGGTGCAGGACGAGCTGGACCTGCACGGTGCCACCGCCACGCAGGCGGAAACCCTGCTGCGCCAGTTCCTGCTGGAGGCGCATGCACATGAATATGGCTGCGTGCGCATCATCCACGGCAAGGGATTGCAGTCCGATGGCGGTGCACCGGTGCTGAAGAACCTGGTTGATCGCCTGCTGCGGCTGCGCAACGACGTACTGGCGTTTCATTCGGCGCCGACCGGGCAAGGTGGCACCGGCGCGGTACTGGTGCTGCTGGCACGCCGCTGAAAAAAAGGGGACGGAGGGAATTAAGTCGTTTGTGCCACAAACGACTTAATTCCCTCCGTCCCCTTTTTCTGTCAGGGCTGTGAGGCGTCTTCGATCGGGCCGAGCTCGTGCAGCACGGCGGTGGCGTAGCAGCCCGGCGGCAGCGCGAACGACAGCTCCAGCACGTCATCGGCCAGCCATTGGTGCTGCAGCAGCGCCGGGCGCAGGCGCAGTGCACGGCGCTCCTGCTTCAGGCGCGCGTCTTCCAGGCCGGCCCGCAGTGCTTTTGATTCTTCATCATCCAGCGCGGCCAGCTCCAGCTCACGTGCCGCGTCGGCACTGCGCAGCTCGCCCTCGCCCCACAGCGGTGCACTGGGATGGATGTCGAAACGTGCCAGGCGCTCGGCCAGCACATCGGTGTACGCCTCGGGGCCGAATACACTGCGGCTGCCATCGAGCATCCACACTTCACCGTCCAGCGGCTGATCCCAGTTGCCCTGCTCCACGCGCGCGGCCAGCACGCGATTGAACAGCGCCGAGCGGGCGGCTGACAGCAGCAGCGAACGCTGGTCCTTGCGCATGCGGCGGCCACCGAACATCGCCAACGCCGCCGGCACGTTGCCACCATCGCGGCCGAAACGCTGTTCGCCAAACCAGTTCGGCAGGCCACGCCCGGCAATCTGCTGCAGGCGCTCGCTGATGGCGGCAGCATCGCCGCGCACCTCGCGCAGCACCAGCTTGAAGCGGTTGCCGGCCAGAGCGCCGCGCTGCAGCTTGCGGTTGTGCCAGGTGGCTTCAAGCACTTCGATCTCGTCGCTGGCCAGCTCGGCCAGATCCGGCGCAATCCGCTTGGGCAGGTGCACGCTGAAACGCTGGGTCGTGACCGCATGGCGATCCTTCATGCCAGCGTAGCTCACCGCCATTTCCGGCAGGCCCGCCCACTTGGCCAGCACCTTGGCCACATGCACGGTATTGGCCCCACGCTTGCGGATGTGCAGCAGCAGATGCTCACCTTCGCCGGTGGCCTCGAACGCCGGCAGTTCATCCACCTGGAAATCTTCCGGCGTGGTGCGGATGCGCGCCGTCAACAACGGCGCACCAAACGCCAACGGCAGCGGGATCATGCCGCCACCAGCAGCACAACCGCCTGTGCGGCAATGCCTTCACCACGGCCGGTGAAGCCCAGCTTCTCCGAGGTGGTGGCCTTGACGCTGACCGCATCCAGCGGCAGCTGCAGCAGGCCGCCGATGCGCTCACGCATGGCCAAGGCATGCGGGCCGACCTTCGGACGCTCACAGATTACGGTGATGTCGGTGTTGCCGACGCGCCAGCCACGCTCGCGCAGCAGGCTGTCGCAGTGGCGCACGAAATCGCTGCTGTCGGCGCCCTTCCAGCGGTCGTCACTCGGCGGGAAATGCTGGCCGATATCGCCCAGCGCCAGTGCGCCGAGCATCGCATCGCACAGGGCGTGCAGGATCACGTCGCCATCGCTGTGCGCGAGCACGCCACAGCTGTGCGGCACGTTCACCCCGCCGAGCATGATGTGATCGCCTTCGCCGAAGGCATGGACGTCGTAGCCCTGGCCGATGCGGACGGGCGGGAACGGTGCGGTGCTCATGGATGCAACCCTTGCAACAGGGCCGCGCGGACGGTCAGCCGGCGCGGCGGGAAAGTACGAATTCGAACCGGTCCAGATCGGCCGGGGTGGTGACCTTGAAGTTGTCCTCGCTGCCTTCCACCAGCAACGGGCGCTGGCCCTGACGCTCCATGGCCATGGCTTCGTCGGTGACTTCAACACCGGCGGAGGCGGCTTCGGACAGCGCGCGGCTGAGCTGGTGGCGGCGGAACAGCTGTGGTGTCAGTGCGCGCCACAGACGCTCGCGCGGCTCGGTGCCATCGATGCCACCGTCGTCGCCCGCGCGCTTGAGGGTGTCGCGCACCGGCGCAGCCAGGATCGCCCCGACCGGATCGGCACGACCGACTTCAAGCAGGCGGCCCAGGTCGGCCAGGGACAGGTTGGGCCGCGCGGCATCATGGACCAGCACGAATTCATCGGCGCGCACCGAGTCCGGCAGCGCCTGCAGCCCCGCGAGCACCGAGGCGGCACGGGTCGCGCCGCCGATGCAGGTCAGTACCGGCTTGCCGGTCCATTCATTCCAGCCCGGCCAGTCGGCATCGTCCTGGCCGATCACCACCATTGCGCCGGCCACGGCCGGGTGCGCCAGCAGGGCGTCCAGGGTATGGGCGAGCAGGATCTGCCCGCCCGCCTGCAGGTACTGCTTGGGCAGCGGCGCGCCGAAGCGGGTGCCACGGCCCGCAGCCGGAACCACCACCCAGATCGCCGCGCTCATGGCACGTCCGCCGGGTGTTCGCCGGCCTGGGCATTGACGCCTGCGGCGGGCTGCGCCGGACGGACCGGCGCATCCTCGACCACGCGGTAGAACTTCTCGCCGGGCTTGATCATGCCCAGCTCGCTGCGCGCGCGCTCCTCGATGGCGGACTGGCCTTCCTTGAGGTCCTTCACTTCGGCGGCCAGCGCGTCGTTGCGCTGCTGCAGACCCTCATTGTCCCGCTCCTGGTTGGCGACCTGGGCTTCGAGCATCATCACTTCACCCGAATTGCCCGGACCGAACCAGAAGCGGTACTGCAGCCAGCCCAGCAACAGGGCCAGCACCAGCAGCATCCAGCGCCAGTCGCGCATCGGCTCAGCGCTTCAGCGAAACGAACGCGTCACGACCGGCGTAACGCGCGCCGGCGCCGAGGGCTTCCTCGATGCGCAGCAGCTGGTTGTACTTGGCCACGCGATCGCTGCGGCACAGCGAGCCGGTCTTGATCTGGGTGGCCGTGGTGGCCACCGCGATGTCGGCAATGGTGGTGTCTTCGGTTTCGCCCGAGCGGTGCGAGACCACGGCGGCGTAACCGGCACGGTCGGCCATGGCGATCGCTTCCAGGGTTTCGCTGAGGGTGCCGATCTGGTTGACCTTGATCAGGATCGCGTTGGCGGTGCCCGAGTCGATGCCTTCCTGGAAGATCTTCGGGTTGGTCACGAACAGGTCGTCACCGACCAGCTGCACCTTCTTGCCGATGCGATCGGTCAGCAGCTTCCAGCCGGCCCAGTCGTTCTCGGCCAGGCCATCTTCAATCGTGATGATCGGGTACTGCGCGGCCCAGTCGGCGAGGAAGTCGACGAACTGCTCGGAGGTCAGGCGCTTGTTCTCGCCGACCAGGTTGTACTTGCCGTTCTCGAAGAATTCGCTGGAGGCCACGTCCAGGCCCAGCAGCACGTCTTCACCGGCGGTGTAGCCGGCCTTGCCGATCGCTTCGAGGATGGTGTCGAGTGCTTCGACGTTGCTGCGGAAGTCCGGCGCGAAGCCACCTTCGTCGCCCACCGCGGTGCTCAGGCCGTGGCCCTTCAGCACCGACTTCAGCGAATGGAAGATTTCGGTGCCGGCGCGCAGCGCTTCGGAGAACGAGGTGAAGCCCACCGGCAGCACCATGAACTCCTGGAAGTCAACGTTGTTGTCGGCATGCGCGCCGCCGTTGATGATGTTCATCATCGGCACCGGCAGCGACGGGGTCACACCGGTCTTGGCTGCCAGGTACTGCCACAGCGCCTGCTTGTTCGATGCAGCAGCAGCGTGCGCGGCGGCCATCGAAACACCCAGCAGTGCATTGGCGCCCAGGCGGCCCTTGTTCTCGGTGCCATCGAGGTCGATCAGGCGGCGATCAAGGCCAGCCTGGTCGCCAGCCTCGAAACCCTTCAGGGCATTGGCAATGGTGGTGTTGACGTTGTCGACGGCCTTGCGCACGCCCTTGCCCAGGTAGCGGGTCTTGTCGCCGTCACGCAGCTCGACCGCTTCCTTGGTGCCGGTCGAGGCGCCGGAGGGAACTGCGGCGCGACCGAACGAACCGTCCTCCAGGATGACTTCGGCTTCCAGCGTGGGGTTGCCACGGCTGTCGAGGATTTCACGGGCGTGGATGCTGCGGATCGTACTCATGGTCGGGCCGGTTACCTGTCTGGAGAGGGGGCGACAAAACGAATGCCGCGTGATTATCCCCGGCTGCCCGCCACTTGCCAAATAGCCTGGCTGGCGTCAGCCCCAGCTGGACCCGATGACCACCAGCAGCAGCGACACCAGCAGCGTCAGCAGGGCACCGGCAATCGCCGAACAGATGGCCCCGCGCCGGCGTCGCCAGGCCAGCACCATCGCCACCAGGCTGCCGACGAAGGACAGGCCCAGCGTAGCCAGCGCGGCCAGTATCCAGTACTGCATGGCCTGCATCCCGTGGTTGCCATCACCCGGCGAGCCGAAGCTGGCAGCAAAGGCCAGCACGCCCATCAGCAGGGAGGCCCAGGCAAGCACGGACAGCCCCAGCGCGATCAAGCCCCAGGGCCAGACACGCGCCGCCGTGATCGTATTCATCAAAGCAATCCGTAGAACAGGGCGCCGAGCCACAGCGAAAGCAGGATGACCGCCAGCGCGGCGGCCACCTTGCCACGGTTCAGGCGCCAGGCCAGCACAGCCGAAGCCACGCAGCCCACGGCAGCCAGCAATTCCCCGGCCAGCAGCGCAATGAAGTACGCCCGCAGATTGAGCGCGCTGCCGCCATCACCCGGTGGTCGCACGGACGCAGCAGCGATCAGCACCAGCCCGCACATGCCCAGGGTGAACAGCACGGCCAGGCCCAGTGCGACCAGGCCCCATGGCCACTGTTTCCAGTGCCGGCGATGGCGCTGGGCTTCCAGCGCCACCCACGGGTCACGACTCACGCGAAGCGCGAGAAGCCGTGCTTCTTGGTCACCGCGTCGAGCTCCATCAGGGTCTCGAGCAGCGCCTCCATCTGGTCCAGCGGCCACGCATTGGGGCCATCGGACAGGGCCTTGGACGGATCCGGATGGGTCTCGGCGAACAGGCCGGAGATACCCACCGCCACGGCGGCGCGGGCCAGCACCGGCACGTGTTCGCGCTGGCCACCCGAGCTGGTGCCCTGCCCGCCCGGCAGCTGCACCGAATGGGTGGCATCGAACACCACCGGGCAACCGGTATCACGCATCACCGCCAGCGAGCGCATGTCACTGACCAGGTTGTTGTAGCCGAAGCTGGCACCGCGCTCGCAGACCATGATCTGCTCGTTGCCGGTGGCCTTGGCCTTCTCCACCACCGGCTTCATGTCCCACGGCGCCAGGAACTGGCCCTTCTTGATGTTGACCGGCTTGCCGGCCGAGCACACCTTGCGGATGAAGTCGGTCTGGCGGACCAGGAACGCCGGGGTCTGCAGCACATCCACCACCGAAGCCACTTCGTCCATCGGGGTGTACTCGTGGACGTCGGTCAGCACCGGCACGCCGATCTGCTTCTTGACCTCGGCCAGGACCTTCAGGCCCTCTTCCATGCCCGGGCCACGGAAGGCGGTGCCCGAGGTGCGGTTGGCCTTGTCGAAGCTGGACTTGAAGATGAAATTGACGCCGAGCCTGTCGGTGATCTCCTTCAGCTTGCCGGCGGTATCGAGCTGCAGCTGCATCGACTCGATCACGCAGGGGCCGGCGATCAGGAACAGGGGCTGGTCCAGCCCGACCTCGAATCCACACAGTTTCATGGCGTTTCCTTGTTGTCCGCGGCACCGGCCGGGCCGGTACGCTGGGGGTTGAAGCGTGCAAGATGGGGGCCGGCGGCCCCCATCACAAGTCAGGCGCGGGCTTCCTGCAGCAGCTTGCCACCGGCCTTGCGCTCGCGCGCGGCGCGGATGAAACCGATGAACAGCGGGTGGCCGTCGCGCGGGGTGGACAGGAATTCCGGGTGCGCCTGGCAGGCCAGGAACCACGGGTGTGCGTCGCGCGGCAGCTCGACCACTTCCACCAGGGTGTCGTCCATCGACTTGCCGGCGATCACCAGGCCCGCATCTTCCAACTGGGTGCGATAGCGGTTGTTGAACTCGTAGCGGTGGCGGTGGCGCTCGGCGACCACGTCCTTGCCGTACAGCTCGCGGGCCAGCGTGCCCGGCTTCAGCCGCTGCTCCTGCAGGCCCAGGCGCATGGTGCCACCCAGGTCGCTCTTGTCGTCACGCTTCTCGACATCGCCGGTGGCGGTGCGCCATTCGGTGATCAGGCCGATCACCGGGTTCGGCGACTGGCGATCGTTCTCGGTGCTGTTGGCGCCTTCCAGGCCGACCACGTTGCGTGCGTAATCGACGACGGCCGCCTGCATGCCGTAGCAGATGCCGAAGTACGGCACGTGCTGTTCGCGGGCGAACTTCGAGGTCAGCACCTTGCCTTCGAAACCACGGTCACCGAAGCCGCCCGGCACCAGGATGCCGTCGACATCGGCCAGTGCGGCCATGTCGGTGCCTTCCAGGTCCTGTGCCTCCAGCCACTTCAGGTTGACCTTGGTGCGCTGGCGCAGGCCGCCGTGCTTGAGCGCTTCGCCGACCGACTTGTAGGCATCCTGGTGATCGACGTACTTGCCGACCACGGCGATGGTCACTTCGTCCAGCGGGTGCAGGGTCGCATCGACCGCGTCTTCCCACATCGACAGGTCGACCGGACCCACCTTGTCGGCCAGCTTCAGCTGGTTGACCACGATCTCGTCCAGGCCCTGCGCGTGCAGGCCCGACGGAATGCGGTACAGCACGTCGACGTCCGGCACGCTGATCACCGCGCGCTCGGAGACGTTGGTGAACTGGGCGATCTTGCGACGCTCCGAATCCGGCACAGCCTGTTCGGAGCGGCACAGCAGCACGTCCGGCTGGATGCCGATCGAGCGCAGTTCCTTCACCGAATGCTGGGTCGGCTTGGTCTTCAGCTCACCGGCAGCGCCGATGTACGGCACCAGGGTGAGGTGCATGAACAGCGCCTTCTCCGGGCCACGCTCGGTGCGCACCTGGCGGATCGCTTCCAGGAACGGCAGCGACTCGATGTCGCCGACGGTGCCGCCGATCTCGACCAGTGCCACGTCGTAGCCCTCAGTGGCTTCATCGATGCAGCGGCGGATTTCGTCGGTGATGTGCGGAATGACCTGCACGGTCGCACCCAGGTAGTCGCCGCGACGCTCCTTGCGGATCACGTTCTCGTAGATGCGGCCGGTGGTGACCGAGTTCTTGCGGCTCAGGCGGGTGCGAACGAAGCGCTCGTAGTGGCCCAGGTCGAGGTCGGTCTCGGCACCGTCGTCGGTGACATAGACCTCACCGTGCTGGAACGGGCTCATGGTGCCCGGGTCGACGTTGATGTACGGGTCGAGCTTCATCATCGTGACCTTCAGGCCACGGGCTTCGAGAATGGCGGCCAGTGACGCGGCGGCAATGCCTTTGCCGAGCGAGGACACCACGCCGCCGGTTACGAAAATCAAGGGAGTCATGGCTGCAAGCATCCTGTCTGGAAATGGAAAACGGCAGCACCACGCGCACCCGGAGGGCGGGCATGGTGCTCGGAGGGGGTTTTCCGGTTCGCTGAGGCAGCGAGGGAGGTGCGGATCCGTGCGGCGGCAGGCGCCGGACGGGAACCATCGTGCGAGGTCGGGGCGGCCGTGCCGGTCAAATCGACCGTCACCTGCGACCCGCCATGCTGGAAGCCACGCTTGGCCGCTCCAGCCCATTCGCAAATGGTGGACACGCACTTACTCCCGGAAAGCCATAGTTTACAGATTGATGGCCGCCAACCCAAGAGGCAGTTGCGGCAGTCACCCAAATAAAACGCCCCGCTGAGCGGGGCGTCGGGGGGCGAATCCCTTGCGGCAAGGGCTTCAGAGGGCGGAAGCGTTACTTCTTCTTCCGCGCCTCTTCTTCCTCTTCCTGCTGCGGGGCCGGCTGGCCCTGCGCCTTCATTTCGGCATTGGCCTGGGCACGGCGCTTGGCCTTGGCATCGGCTTCGGCCTGCGCCTTGTCGGCCTGGCTACCCTGCTGCGGGGCCGGCTGGCCGGCGTTCTGCGCCACCACCAGCGGTACTGCAACGGCGGCAGCGGCCAGGATCGCAATGGTCAGCAACTTCTTCATGAGGTCCTCCTCGCGGTATGGCTTGGACGTTTCGACCCAACGGGGGTCGCCGGCGTTCAGATTCCAGCGGCTGCCATTTTACCCCCTCTGCGTCGCCGAGACTGAACCGCAGGCGTGCAAATTCCTGTGCCAGACCCCACACTTGCCCGTCGCTCCAAGCTTTCGAAGACAGATGAACGCCCGCTATAACGCCGCCGATATTGAAGTCCTGTCCGGCCTTGACCCGGTCAAGCGCCGTCCCGGCATGTATACCGACACCGCGCGCCCGAACCACCTGGCGCAGGAAGTGATCGACAACTCGGTGGACGAGGCCCTCGCCGGCCACGCCCGCTCGATCGAGATCACCCTGTACAAGGACGGCAGCGTGGAGGTCAGCGATGACGGCCGTGGCATGCCGGTGGACATCCATCCGGAAGAGAAGATCCCGGGCGTCGAGCTGATCCTGACCCGCCTGCATGCAGGCGGCAAGTTCAACAACAACAACTACACCTTCTCCGGCGGCCTGCACGGCGTCGGCGTCAGCGTGGTCAACGCGCTGTCGACCCTGGTGGAGGTACACATCAAGCGCGAAGGTGCCGAACACCGCATCACCTTCCGCAACGGCGACCGCGCCACTCCGCTGGAAGTGGTCGGCACCGTCGGCAAGAAGAACACCGGTACCCGCGTGCGCTTCTGGCCGGACCCGAAGTACTTCGATACGCCCAAGTTCGCGGTGCGCGCGCTGAAGCACCTGCTGCGCGCCAAGGCCGTGCTGTGCCCGGGCCTGACCGTGAAGCTGACCGACGAAGCCACCGGTGAAGTCGATACCTGGTACTACGAAGATGGCCTGCGTGATTACCTGAAGCTGGAACTGGGCGAGCGTGAATCGTTGCCGGCCGACCTGTTCGTCGGCAACCTGAAGAAGGACACCGAGGTGGTGGACTGGGCCGTGGCCTGGCTGCCGGAAGGCGAGCTGGTGCAGGAAAGCTACGTCAACCTGATTCCCACCGCCCAGCACGGCACCCACGTCAACGGCCTGCGTACCGGCCTGACCGAGGCGCTGCGTGAATTCTGCGACTTCCGCAACCTGCTGCCGCGTGGCGTCAAGCTGGCCCCGGAAGACGTGTGGGACCGCGTCTCGTTCGTGCTGTCGCTGAAGATGACCGACCCGCAGTTCAGCGGCCAGACCAAGGAACGCCTGTCCTCTCGCCAGGCGGCCGGCTTCGTCGAAGGCGCCGCCCACGATGCCTTCAGCCTGCTGCTGAACCAGAACGTGGAACTGGGCGAGAAGATCGCGCAGATCGCCATCGAGCGCGCCAGTGCGCGCCTGAAGACCGAAAAGCTGGTCGTCCGCAAGAAGGTCACCCAGGGCCCGGCCCTGCCTGGCAAGCTGGCCGACTGCATCAGCCAGGACCTGTCGCGCACCGAACTGTTCCTGGTGGAAGGTGACTCGGCAGGCGGCAGCGCCAAGCAGGCGCGCGACAAGGACTTCCAGGCGATCCTGCCGCTGCGCGGCAAGATCCTCAACACCTGGGAAGTCTCGTCCAACAGCGTGCTGGCCTCGGAAGAAGTGCACAACCTGGCCGTGGCCATCGGCTGCGACCCGGGCAAGGACGACATCACCGGCCTGCGTTACGGCAAGGTGATCATCCTGGCCGACGCCGACTCGGACGGCCTGCATATCGCCACCCTGTTGACCGCGCTGTTCCTGAAGCATTTCCCGGCGCTGGTCGATGCCGGCCACGTGTTCGTGGCGATGCCGCCGCTGTTCCGCATCGACGTGGGCAAGCAGGTGTTCTACGCCCTGGATGAGGAAGAAAAGCGCTCGATGCTGGACAAGATCGAACGCGAGAAGATCAAGGGCGCCATCAACGTGACCCGCTTCAAGGGCCTTGGCGAAATGAACCCCCCGCAGCTGCGCGAGTCGACCATCCATCCGGATACGCGCCGCCTGGTGCAGCTGACCGTGGACGATGGCGAGCAGACCCGCTCGCTGATGGACATGCTGCTGGCCAAGAAGCGCGCCTCCGACCGCAAGGGCTGGCTGGAGTCGAAGGGCGACCTCGCCTCCCTGGAAGTCTGACTCCCGCAGCCCTCCTGTAGAGCCGAGCCCACGCTCGGCTGCATTCCGCGCCGTGCCGGGCAGCCGAGCATCGGCTCGGCTCTACAGAGATCCCGCCCCCATCTGCAAACCCGGCGGCGCCATAATGCGCGTCCATCCGCGTGGACCACCGTATTGGCCAGCCACTCGCTGCTGTTCCCCGGCCTGCCGCTGCACAGTGCACGGCTGGTCCTGAGCCCGATCCGCCGTGACGACACCGCCGCGTTGTTCACATTGCAGTCCAACCCGGATGTGATGCGCTGGTGGAATCATCCGGCCTGGACGCGGCAGGCCGAAGCGCGCGAGCAGATCGACGATGATCTCGCCGCCCATGCCATCGGCACCCAGCTGAAGCTGGCCGTGCGCGAATCGCTGGACGGCCCGCTGCTGGGCATCTGCGTGGTGTTCGCGGTGGACCGGGATGCAGCGCGCGCCGAGATCGGCTACCTGCTGGCACCTGATCGCCAGGGCCAGGGCTATATGCACGAAGCCCTGCAACAGGTACTGGCCTACCTGTTCCGCACCCTGCACCTGCATCGTGTGGAAGCCGAGATCGACCCGCGCAATGCACCCTCCGCGCACGTACTCGAACGCCTGGGATTCCACCGCGAGGGGGTGCTTCGCCAGCGCTGGCGCATCCAGGGGGAACTGGCCGACTCGGCCGTCTACGGCCTGCTGGCCGATGACGAAGCGGCAGCCACCCTACCCGCTTGACCCAATCTGGCCAGTAGCGGCCCTGAGGCACGGCCATGCCTTTGGACACATACGGCATGGCCCGCCACCGGCCTAGCATCGGAACCCCTTCCGCTGCCGATCCGGTGCCATGAAGTCCCTGCTGCACACTGCCGCGCTCTGCGTCGGCCTGCTCATCGCCCCTGCCAGCGTACTGGCTGCGCCCGACGCCGACGCCAAGCCCGACCCGAAAGACGACAAGACCGAGGCACCTGCGCTGCCCGCGGACGCCTCGGCCCGCCAGAGCCTGCGCCTGGCCGGCCGCACCCTCGACTACACCGCCACCGTCGGCACCCTGCCGGTACGCGATGCCAAGGGCAAGGTGATCGCCGACGTGGTGTTCACCGCCTACACGATGCCGGGCAAGGACCGGCCGGTGACCTTCGCGCTCAATGGCGGCCCCGGGGCATCGTCGGTGTACCTCAACATGGGCGCGATCGGGCCCAAGGTAGTGACCTTCGGCTCCGAGGGTGACAGCGCATCGGCGCCGGCCACCCTGCACGACAACCCGGGCACCTGGCTGGACTTCACCGATCTGGTGTTCATCGATCCGGTCGGCACCGGCTTCAGCCGCGCACGCATCGGCGACGACGAGGCCAAGAAGGCGCTGTACAACCCCAGTGCCGACATCGAATACCTGTCACGCTCGATCTACGACTGGCTGCTGCGCAACCAGCGCATGGCGTCGCGCAAGTACCTGACCGGCGAGAGCTATGGTGGCTACCGTGGCCCGCGCATCACCCACTTCCTGCAGACCCGGCTGGGCGTGGCGATGAACGGCCTGGTGCTGGTCTCGCCCTATCTGAGCCCGACCCTGGAAGACAACGCCGATGTGTCGCCGATGGCGTGGATGCAGACGCTGCCGTCGATCGCCGCAGCGCACCTGGAGCGCCAGGGCAAGCTGACCGACGCCGCGATGCAGGAGGTGGTGGAATACACCCGTGGTGACTATGCCACCGCGTTGATGAAGGGCCGCAGCGATCCGCAGGCGACCGAAGCGATGCTGCGCCGGGTGACCGAACTGACCGGGCTGGATCCGCAGTTCGTGCGCCGTGCCGGTGGTCGCCTGGAAACCCAGGCCTACCTGCGCGAAGTGTTCCGCGACAAGGGCACGCTGGGCAGCCGTTACGACTCCAACGTGACCGCCTTCGATCCGTTCCCGAATGATCCGGAGCAGCGCGCCAACGATCCGCTGCTGGACAGCATCATCGCGCCAACCACCACGGCGATGGTCGACTTCGTGACGCGCGTGGTCGGCTGGAAGGTGGACGCACGCTACCAGGCACTGAACTACGACGTGAACCGCCTGTGGGACCGCAACGGTGAGCTGCGCCAGGGCGCGGTGACCCAGCTGCGCCAGGCGGTGGCGATCGATCCGCACCTGCAGGTGCTGATCGTGCACGGCTGGAACGACCTGTCGTGCCCGTTCATGGGTTCGATCCTGACCGTGGACCAGATGCCGACGATGGGCAGCAATCCCAACCGGGTGCAGGTGCGCAGCTATCCGGGCGGGCATATGTTCTACAGCCGGGCCGACAGCCAGGCGGCGTTCCGCAAGGATGTGCAGGCGCTGTTCCAGCGTAACTGAGAGGGCCGGCCGGGCCTGCGGCCCGGCACCCGCCGGATCAACGGCAACTGCAACGGCAACGTCAAAAGCAGGGTTTCCGTGGGCTGGCGAGGTTCCTGCTGCTGTTGGTGGGTGCCGACCGTTGGTCGGCTGCTTGTGGGTGCCGACCGTTGGTCGGCACGCTGGATATGAATAATGATCTGCCACAAAAAAAGCCCGCCGGAATCCGGCGGGCTTTTTCTTTTCCGGGGTCAGATCCCTTTTCCGCAGGGAAAGGGATCTGACCCCAAGGCTGCGGGCGTCAGGTCCAGCCGAACAGTTCGAACAACTTCAGGATCAGGTAGGCACAGCCGCCGGCCGCCGGGATGGTCAGGATCCAGGCCCAGACGATGCGTTCGATCACGCCGAACTTCAGCGAGCGCGGGTTCTTGGCAAAGCCAACGCCCATGATCGCGGTGGAGATGCTGTGCGTGGTCGAGACCGGCATGCCGAAGTGGGCGGCCAGGGTCAGGATGGTGGCCGAGCTGGTCTCCGCGGCGAAGCCGTGGATCGGGTGCAGCTTGACCATCTTGTGGCCCAGGGTCTTGATGATCTTCCAGCCGCCCGAGGCGGTACCGGCCGCCATCACCACCGCACAGGTCAGCACGATCCACATCGCGATGCCGTCACCGGCGTGCGCGTCCGGGTGCATGAAGGCCAGCCAGGACGGCAGGTCGTTCAGTGCGCCGGTGGCTTCGGCACCAATCAGCGTCATGGCGATGATGCCCATGGTCTTCTGCGCGTCGTTGTGGCCGTGGGCGAAACCCATGTAGGCCGCCGAGGCGATCTGCGCCTTGCCGAAGAAGGCATTGACGATGCGCGGGCGGGCCAGGCGGCCGATGGCACCACCGATCTTGGCCAGGCCGGCGATCAGCGCCCACAGCAGCACCATCACTACGATGCCAAGCAGGAAGCCGGCGATCGGCGAGGTGATCATCGGCACGAACACCTTCCACAGCAGGCCCTTGTTCTGTGCCCAGCTGCCCAGCCGCTCGGACCAGATCAGTGCGTCCCAGTTGTTGTGGGCCGCGGCCAGGCCAGCGCCGCAGAGGCCGCCGATCAGTGCATGCGAGGACGAGGACGGCAGCCCCTTCCACCAGGTGATCAGGTTCCAGATGATGCCGCCCAGCAGGGCGCACAGGATCACCTGCGGGGTGACGTCGACCACGTTGGTGTTGAGCAGGCCCGAAGCGATGGTCAGCGCCACCGCAGTACCGGTCAGCGCACCGAGGAGATTCATGAAGGCGGCCAGCATCACCGCCCAACCGGGCGAGAGCACCTTGGTCGCCACCACGGTGGCAATGGAGTTGGCGGTGTCGTGGAAGCCGTTGATGAACTCGAAAACGAGTGCGGCCAGGATCACCACCAGGACAAGGGTCAACATGCGGCGGCGTCCGTCAGCTGTTCTTCAACACGATCTGGTACGCCACCACGCCGGCCTCGCGGCAACGGTCGATGGCCTTTTCCAGGATCTCGAAGAATTCCTTCAGCAGGAACATCTGCAGGTTGTCCAGGCGGCCCGAATAGATGTCGCGGTACAGCTCGAGCATCAGGCGGTCGGCCTCGTTCTCCAGCGAACGCAGCTTCTCGTTGAGCGCGGTCATCCGGTCCAGGTTCATGTGGCGCAGGTCGGCCACCATCTCCACCACCACGCCGGCGGCCTGTTCCAGCATCGCCGCGCGCGGCGCGAAGTCGATGTGTTCCAGGTGGGTCGTGGCCAGCGAGTAGCGATCGGCGAACTTCTCGATCTGCTTCGGAATCTTGTACAGCGCCGAGCCCAGCGCTTCGATGTCTTCGCGCTCGATCGGGGTCATGAAGCTGTCCACCAGCGCCTGGCTGATCTTGTCCGAGGCCGCGCGTTCGCGCAGGCGGGCCAGCTTGAAAGCGTCCAGCGCGGGCTGGCGGTCTGCCTCGCGCAGCATGGAATGCAGCGCCTTGGCGGCGTCGGAAGCCGCGACGGCAGCCTCATCGAGCAGGGTGTAGAACTGTTTGCCGGAACCGAAAATGGTCTGCAGAGAGAACATTGAGAAACCTGTCAGCCGTCGCGGGAAGGACGGCACCAGATGGAATTATGACGGCTAGATGACCATCACGGGTATCCCCGCGCCCTTCCGGGGCTCTGGAACCCCAAACCTGAACAGGCGGTTGCCACCCTGCCACGCCCCTTTGCTAAGATGCCTGCGCGCCTTCGGGCGCACCTTATGGACGACGACCCTTATCCCCCTGCGCCGCGCCGGACCCTGTTCCTGAGCGCCAGCCGCCATCGCCAGCACCCGCCCTCCCTGCCACCAACCGGGGACGACGCCCGTGTTTGAAATGATCCTGATTGTCTTCGCGCTTGTTCTGCTGAACGGCTTCTTCGCCATGTCCGAGATGTCGGTCATGACCTCGCGCAAGAGCCGCCTGAAGCAGATGGCCGCCACCTCCAAGCGGGCCGCCAAGGCGCTGGAGCTGTCGGAGAAGCCGGAGAGCTTCCTGTCCACCGTGCAGATCGGCATCACCGTGATCGGCGTGCTGACCGGCTACCTCGGCGGCGAAGCGCTGGGTGAAGCATTCGCCGGCTGGATCCAGGGCCTGATGCCGGGCTTCGCCTATGCCGGCAACGTCGGCACCGCGCTGGCGGTCAGCCTGATCACCTTCATCACCCTGATTTTCGGCGAACTGGTGCCCAAGCGCCTGGCACTGACCCGCTCCGAGGCCATTGCCGGCCTGGTGGCGATGCCGATGAGCTGGCTGGCCAAGCTGGCCCTGCCCTTCGTCTGGCTGCTGTCCAAGACCACCCAGCTGGTACTGCGCCTGTTCGGCCTGGGCAAGGATGAAGTCGCCTCGGTGACTGAAGAAGAAATCCGCATGCTGGTGGCCGAAAGCCACGAGGCCGGCGTGATCGACGCCCACGAGCGCGACATGATGAACCGCGTCATGCGCCTGGGCGACCGCACCGCCGACAGCCTGATGACTCCGCGCAACCGCATCGCCTGGCTGGACACCCAGGCCGGGCTGGAGCGCAACCTGGAAATCATGGCCGAGCACGAGTTCTCGCGCTACCCGGTGCTGCGCGACAACGACATGGACGTGGTCGGCGTGCTTGAACTGAAATCGCTGGCCACGCGCATGGCGCGCGGTGACAACGCGCTGTTCCAGACCCTGCGCGAACCGCTGTACGTCTCCGAATCGACCCACGCAATGAAGCTGCTGGAGATCTTCCGCGAGGAACAGCAGTCGATGGCGCTGGTGGTGGACGAGTACGGCGAGATCCAGGGCCTGGTGACCATCAGCGACCTGATGGGCGCCGTGGTCGGCCGCCTGCAGGCGGTGGAGAACGCCGACGAAGATGCGCTGGTGGTGACCCGCGAAGACGGTTCGCTGCTGGTGGACGGCTCGCTGCCGATCGAGGACCTGCGCGAGCTGATCGGCAGCAACGACCTGCCCGATGCCGAGGACGGCGACTACTACACGCTGGCCGGCATGTGCATCCACTACTTCGGCCGCATCCCGCACGCAGGCGAGTACTTCGACTGGGCGGGCTGGCGCTTCGAGGTGGTCGATCTGGACGGTGCGCGGGTGGACAAGCTGCTGCTGCGCACGCTGTCCGACGAGCAGGCCGATGAGCTCACCGCCTGAGGCCGGCCAGGGTCCGGGCGATGAGCGCCCGACCTACCGCAACGAGGGCATCCGTACCCTGCTGGAGATGTTCGCCTCCGGCGATCCCGCCGAGCACATGCCGCTCGGCCAGATCCTCAGCAACCTGCAGCAGAGCGCGTTTGGCGTGTTCCTGTTCGTGGCGATCCTGCCATCGTTCATCCCGATCCCGGGCATGGGCGGTGCAGTCAGTGGCCCGCTGGTGATCCTGATCGGCCTGCAGATGCTGTGCTGCCTGCGCCGCCCCTGGCTGCCCGGCTTCATCGCCCGCCGCGGCCCCAGGCGCAGCACCATGCACCGCTTCCTCGACCGCATCGACCGCCCGCTGCGGCGCCTGGACAAGATGCTGACGCCACGCCTGCCGCAGCTGCTGACACCACTGCCGGCACACGCCTTCAGCGGCCTGCTGCTGGTGCTGCTGGGCATCCTGCTGTCGCTGCCGATTCCGTTCACCAACTTCCTGTTCGGCTTCCAGCTGTTGCTGTTCGCCCTGGCGCTGCTGGAGCGCGATGGCGCCCTGATGCTGTTCAACTGGATCGCAGCGTTGGCGGCGATCGCCTTCTTCGGTTTCAGTTCGGGGCAGCTGGTGGGCTATACGGTGGAGCTGTTCCAGCGTTGGTTCTGAAGCCGGAATTCTCCGGGCACACCCCATCCACGCATGGCGTGGATCTACTGGGGGGATGCGGGTATCTGGATTCAGTAGATCCACGCCATGCGCGGATGGGGCGCGCCCTCAGCGCAGATCGATGAAGCCGTTGTCGGCCAACGACGCCGGCTCATCCTGCACGGCCGACAGCACGAAATTCAGCGCGGTCCCCAGCAGCGTGCCCGGCCCATCCCAGTACTCGGCCGAGTCGGCGCGCACCTGGATCAGGCGCAGGTTCGGGTCGTCCTTGCCACCCGGAAAGAACAGCTTCATCGCCGGCGACCACAGCTCCTCGATCTTCGCGCGGTCGTCGACGATGCGCGCACGCCCTGCCACCGACACATAGGTGTTCTTCGAAGGCGAAGCGTAGGCCACGTTGACGTGCGGATCGAGCGCGATCTCGGCCACCTTCGGGCTGTCGGCAGTGATGACGAACCACAGGTCACCATCGAAGCTGACCTGCTGGGTGGCCAGCGGCCGGCTGTAGAGCCGTCCGTCGACGCCGGTGGTGGTGAACATCGCCACCTCCACGTCCTTGATCAGTTCCGCCAGTTGGGCGATGTGTTCGGCGCGGGTGTCAGCCATGGGGGGGCTCCATTGGTGTGAGCCCCCATCAGACGCGCTTCGGCTGCAATGGGCCGTGACGCAATTGTTCAGCCCGCGTGGCGGGCGTGCCAGGCCTGCATGGCCAGTTCAAACGAGCGCAGGCGCGCGCGGTGGTCATACAGGTTGGCGGTGAGCATCAGCTCATCCGGCTTGTGGCGTTCGACGAAGGCGGCGATGCCTTCCGCCACCTGCTGCGGATCGCCCAGCACGGTACAGGCCAGCGCCCGCTCCACCCCCAGTTTTTCATGCGGCTCCCAGAAGGCCTCGATGTCGTCGATCGGCGCGGGAATCTTGCCCGGCCGGCCACGCCGCAGGTTCACGAAACTCTGCTGCTGGCTGGTGAACAGACGGCGCGATTCGGCCTCGCTGTCGCTGGCGACAACGTTCAGCGCCAGCATCGCGTGCGGTTGTTTCAACGTCGCCGAGGGGCGGAACTCGCGGCGGTACACCGCAAGCGCTTCGTCCATCACGTCGGGTGCGAAGTGCGAGGCGAATGCATATGGCAGGCCCATCGAGGCGGCCATGCGCGCGCCGAACAGGCTCGAACCAAGGATCCAGGTCGGCACCCGCAGGCCCCCACCCGGAACGGCCTGCACCGCCTGCCCGGGCTGCACCGGCTCGAAGTAGTGCAGCAGCTCGCGCACGTCCTGCGGGAACTGGTCGGCGCTGTCGAAATAGCGGCGCAATGCACGCGCGGTCGGCTGGTCGGTGCCCGGCGCACGGCCCAGGCCGAGGTCGATGCGGTCCGGATACAGCGAGGCCAGCGTGCCGAACTGCTCGGCCACCTGCAGCGGTGCATGGTTGGGCAGCATGATCCCACCGGCACCGACACGGATGCGCTGGGTGCCGCCCGCCACGTGGCCGATCAGCACGGCGGTAGCGGCGCTGGCGATGCCGGGCATGTTGTGGTGTTCGGCCAGCCAGTAGCGGCGGTAGCCCAGCGCATCGGCGTGCTGCGCCAGTTCCAGCATGTTGGCAAAGGCGGCGGTGGTGTCACTGCCCTCGCAGACCGGGGCCAGGTCAAGGATCGACAACGGGATCATCAGGCGTTTTTCCGTCACAGGATCCCCCATGCATGGGGTCGGCCGGGCGCGGCGGCCAGTGACGGTGGCAGGATGCTGATTCCCGTGGGGCGGGTTCAGGGCCCGCCGGATCGTGTAGAGCCGAGCCCATGCTCGGCTGCCTTTCGTCGACAGAAAGCAGCCGAGCATGGGCTCGGCACTACAGGAGGGGGTCAGAACGCGCTGGGACGTGGCTCCGGCAGCGGCTGGTCGACCATCGGCTTCAGTTCGGCATCCAGCGCGACGCGCTCATCGAACACGAAGCAGCGGCCTTCGTAGCCTTCGCCGCCCACCTCCTCGAAGTAGCCGAGGATGCCGCCATCGAGCTGCAGCACATTGTCCATGCCGTCGTTGACCATCCACAGCGCAGCCTTCTCGCAGCGGATGCCGCCGGTGCAGAAACTGACCACGGTGCTGTCCTTCAGCGCTTCGCGGTGCAGCGCCAGCGCCTCGGGCAGGTCGGTGAACTTGTGGATGGGCAACACCAGCGCATACTTGAAGGTGCCGTATTCCACTTCCTGCAGGTTGCGCGTATCGAGCATCACCACCGGCTTGCCGGCGTCATCGTGCCCCTGCCGCAACCAGCGCTGCACGGTGGCCGGATCAACCGCCGGTGCGCGCGGATAGTCCAGCGGCTGGCCGTCATCACGGCGGAAGCTGATGATCTCGTCCTTCACCTTGGCCTTCAGCCGCGCGAACGGCTGGTGCTCGCTCAGGCTGGTCTTGACCCGCATGTCGGCAAAGCGCGCATCGGCATGCAGCGCCGCATAGAAGTCCTCGACCGCCTCCGGCGCACCGGCCAGGAACAGGTTCAGTCCCTCGCCCGCCACCAGGATCGTGCCGCGCAGCTGCGCCGCCTCGGCGCGCGCCAGCAGCTGGTCGCACAGGGCCTGGGGAGCGTCGATGACGGCGAAATGGTAGGCAGCGGTATTGGCGATCATGCCGCCATTTTAGCGCCAGACCGCCCCAGGGTCAGATTTGCCCGTTCATCCCCGCAGGGCGCGGATCTACTGCAGCTCGACAGATCCAGCGGTCAGAGCCCTCTGCGCAGCAGAAGGATCCGACCCCGCTCCCCTTACCCCCGCAGCAGCACGAACGGCAGCAGCACCAACGCCGCCGCGCCCGCCATCCCCAGCAGTACCAGCACCACGAACACCGGCCGGCGCCGGAACAGGCTGCCGAAGGTTTCCGCCGTGCCATCACGCAACGCCTGCTCGCGCTCGGCCCGCACGCGCACGCCGCGCGCTGCCTGGTACTCCGCCATCAGCGCCTTCGCACGCGGATGATCGGTGTCCTCGCGCAGCCATAGGCCGCCATTGGAAATGCCCCAGGGGCTGGGTTCGGTGCGATACCAGGCGATGCCGTGCTGGTCGAGCAGCGTGCAGACATCGGCATATTCGTCGTCGCCGACATTGCGCAGATTGAGCAGGAGTTTTGCCATGCCCCCATGATACCCGGCGCCGATGCGCTACCCTTGCCGCCCTCACCCTGCGCCCTTCCGGAGACGCCCGATGCGCCGCCTGCTGCTTCCCCTGCTGCTGTCCCTCGCCGCCGCCGGCTGCTCGACCGAACCGTCCGGCCCGCCGCCCGGCGGCACCCTGACCACCTTCGAGCGCATCGATACCGTGCCCGGCACCGGCGCCGAAGCCGTCTCCGGCAGCAAGGTGACCGTGCACTACACCGGCTGGATCTACGACAACCGCACCGGAACCAAGCACGGCAAGACCTTCGACAGCTCGGTCAGCCGTGGCGAACCGTTCACCTTCGCGCTCGGCGCCGGCCAGGTCATCCGTGGCTGGGACGAGGGCGTGGCGGGCATGAAGGTCGGCGGCAAGCGCACGCTGATGATCCCGCCGGATTACGGCTATGGTGACCGCCGGGTCGGCCCGATTCCGGCCGGTTCGTCGCTGGTGTTCGATGTCGAGCTGCTCGATGTCAAACCGTAATACCGCAACGCCCCATCGGGTCGCCGTCATCGGCGGTGGCCCGGCCGGCCTGTTCGCCGCCGAGCGCCTGCGCGCCGCTGGCCTGGAGGTCGACCTGTATGAGGCCAAGGGTTCGCCCGGCCGCAAGTTCCTGATCGCCGGCAAGGGGGGCCTCAACCTCACCCAT
Source organism: Stenotrophomonas maltophilia (assembly GCF_002799245.1). Lineage (GTDB taxonomy): Bacteria > Pseudomonadota > Gammaproteobacteria > Xanthomonadales > Xanthomonadaceae > Stenotrophomonas > Stenotrophomonas maltophilia_S. The sequence continues at coordinate 28,826 of NZ_NEQV01000001.1, forward strand.
TCCGATCCGCGGCCGCTGTTCGACAGCCGCTACCGCGAGCAGTCCACTGCGGTGGGCCGCTGGCTGGACGGCTTCGACGCGCAGGCACTGCGCGACTGGGCCGCCGGCTTTGGCGTGGAGACCTATGTGGGCAGCTCAGGCCGCGTGTTCCCGGTCGACCGCAAGGCAGCGCCACTGCTGCGCGGCTGGGTGCGACGACTGAAGGAACAGGGCGTGCGCCTGCATGCCAATCACCGCTGGATCGGCTGGGGCAACGACGGCGCGCTGCGCTTGGCCACCGAAGCGGGCGGGATTGAAGTCCACGCCGATGCCACGGTGCTGGCAATGGGCGGCGGCAGCTGGCCTCAACTGGGCAGTGATGGCGCCTGGGTCGCGCCCCTGCAGGCGTGTGGCGTGGACATCGCGCCGCTGCAGTCGGCCAACTGCGGTTTCGACCTGGACTGGACTCCGTTCTTCGCCCAGCGCAATGCTGGCGCGCCGCTGAAGCCGGTCGTCGCGCACTGGATCGACCTGGCCGGCCAATCGCAGTCGCTGCAGGGCGAATGCGTGGTCAGCGAATACGGCATCGAAGGCAGCCTGGTCTATGCACTGGCGGCAGACCTGCGCGAGACCATCAACCGCGATGGCCACGCCATGCTGTGGCTGGACCTGGTTCCGGGCCGCGACGAGGCGCGCCTGCTGGCCGAGCTGTCGCGCCCGCGCAAGGGCCGCAGCTTCGGCGAGCACCTGCGTCGCCAGGCCGGGCTGGATGCGGTGAAGTCGGCGCTGGTGTTCGAAATCCTGGGCAAGGACGCAGGCCATGACCTGCCTGCCGTGGTCGCCACGCTCAAGCGTCTGCCACTGCGCCTGCAACGGCCACGGCCGATGGCCGAAGTGATCAGTACCGCCGGCGGCGTGCGCCTGGAGGCGCTGGATGATGGCCTGATGCTGCGGGCAATGCCCGGCGTGTTCTGTGCCGGAGAGATGCTGGACTGGGAGGCGCCCACGGGGGGTTACCTGTTGACCGCGTGCTACGCCAGCGGCCTGCGGGCCGCCGAGGGCGTGATCGGGTGGCTGGCAGGGCGGTAGGCTCTGTTCTGTAGGGCCGAGCCCACGCTGGGATTGAATCAACAGCAGCCGAGCGTGGGCTCGGCTCTACAACATGAGGCAGCCGAGCATGGGCTCGGCTCTACAACATGAGGCAGCCGGGCGTGGGCTCGGCTCTACACAAGCAGGAAGCAGGCACTCACCACGGCCTGCGCATGCTCACCGAGGCCAACGCCACACCGCTGGGATGCGGATAGGCTTCGTCGCGCACGCTGACAAATCCCTGTCGTTGATAGAACGGCACGGCATTGAGCGAGGCCGACAGCACCACCTCACGCCCAGGATCAGCCATCGCCAACAGGCGCTGCATCAGCGCCTGGCCGATCCCCTTGCCGCCACGATCCGGGTCGACGAACAGCGCGTCGATTTCATTGGCATCGGCATCGAACACGCCGAAACCGAGCAGGCCACCCTGCCCGTCCTCGGCCACCACGCAACCGCCCTGCTCCAGCAGCCGCGTGTACTGGGACGGCGGCGGCGAGGCCGACCATGGCGCGATGACCTCCGGTGGATAATGGCTGCTGCAGGTTTCGCGCACACAGCGCGTTCGCAGCGCCCACAGCGCATCGACGTCTTCGCTGGTGCCGGTCCTGAACTGCATGGCATTTACCGCGACTTGCTGGCACGCAGCGCCTGGATCTTCGGCGGCGGCTGGAACGAATCGCTGCGCGCATCGGCCCAGAACGCATGGAATACCGCATGGTCCGGCACCTTGTGCAGCAGCTCGCCCGGTTCCAGGTAGCGGTACAGCGAGGCCAGCGAACGGATTTCCACCGGAGAGACACGGCGCAGGATGTGCTCCGGCCCCAGCTCGGCCGGATCGTTCAGGCCCGCGGCACACAACAGTTCCTTCAAGGCATGCAGCGTGTGCTCGTGGTAGCTGTGCACACGGGTCGCCTTGTCTGCTGCATCCAGGTGCTTCCAGCGCGCCGGGTCCTGGGTGGCGATGCCGGTTGGGCACTTGTCCGTATGGCAGCTCAGCGACTGGATGCAGCCCAGCGCGAACATAAAGCCGCGGCCAGCATTGCACCAGTCGGCGCCGAGCGCGATGGTGCGGGCGATATCGAATGCGCTGGTGATCTTGCCGGCTGCACCGATGCGGATGCGCTCGCGAAGATCCAGGCCGACCAGGGTGTTGTGCACCAGCAGCAGTGCTTCGTGCATCGGTACGCCGACATGATCGACGAATTCGGCCGGCGCCGCGCCGGTGCCTCCCTCGGCTCCGTCGACCACGATGAAGTCCGGCAGCAGCCCGGTTTCCTGCATCGCCTTGGCGATGCCGAACCATTCCCAGGGGTGGCCGATGGCCAGCTTGAAACCGACCGGCTTGCCACCGGACAGCTCGCGCAGGCGGGCCACGAACTGCAGCAGCTCGACCGGCGTCGAGAATGCCGAATGGCGCGACGGCGATACGCAGTCCACGCCCATCGGCACGCCACGGGTCACCGATATCTCGGCGGTCACCTTCGGTGCCGGCAGCACGCCGCCGTGGCCCGGCTTGGCCCCCTGCGACAGCTTGATCTCGATCATCCTGACCTGGTCGTGGGTGGCGTTGGCAACGAAGCGCTCTTCGCTGAACCCCCCCTTCTCGTCACGGCAACCGAAGTAGCCCGAGCCGATCTCCCAGACCAGATCGCCGCCCATCTCGCGGTGGTAGGGCGAAATCGAACCTTCGCCGGTGTCGTGATAGAAACCACCGCGTCGTGCGCCTTCGTTCAGTGCGCGAATCGCATTGGCCGACAGCGAGCCGAAGCTCATCGCCGAGATATTGAACACGCTGGCCGAATAGGGCTTCGCACAGTTGGCGCCGATCAGCACGCGGAAATCGTGCTTGGCGATGGCGGTCGGCGCCAGCGAGTGGTTGATCCACTCGTAATCCACTGCATAGGTACTGCGCAGGGTGCCGAACGGCACCGTGTCCATCTCGTTCTTGGCGCGCTGGTAGATCAGCGCACGCTGCTGGCGCGAGAACGGCACGTCTTCCAGGTCGCTCTGCACGAAGTACTGGCGGATTTCCGGGCCGATTGATTCCAGGCCGTAGCGGAAATGCGCCATCACCGGATAGTTGCGGCGCAGCGTGCTGCGCTTCTGCAGCAGGTCCCAGGTCCCCAGCGCCACCATCGCGGCAGTCAGGCCGACGCCCCAGTACCAGGCCGGCCAGATCGTGGCCAACCACAGGCAGATGGGAAACATCAGGATGGCGAGCAGGTAGACGATATACCGGTGCATGGCGTTCCTTGGTTGCAACTGCCTGCGAGTCTACCGCGCCGGATGCCACCGTCGCTTACAGGCGGCCGTCAACCACATTGCGTGGCCAGGCCGATTTCACGTCGTAGACGATGCCACCGGGCGCCAGCAGCCCACGGATGGCCGCGTCATCCAGGGCCTTGAACCGGGCATGGGCCACTGCCAGCACGACCGCGTCGTAGCTCCCCGCCGCCGGCTCGGCCAGCCAGTGCACGCCCGCGTCGGCCAATGCCGCCGGGCCGACCCAGGGGTCGCTCACCTCGACCTGTGCACCGGCATCGCGCAGGCGCTGCGCCAGTTCCAGCGCGCGGCTGTTGCGCAGGTCCGGGCAATCCTCCTTGAAGGTCACGCCCAGCACCAGGATGCGCGACTGCCCAGGCGCGCGGCCGCGTTCGGCCAGCATCGCCAGCACCCGCGACGCCACGTGCTCGCCGACGCGGTTGTTGACCTGCCGCGCGGTGTGGATCAGGTCCGGGTGGTAGCCCACGCTCTCGGACTTGTGCAGCAGGTAGTACGGATCCACGCCGATGCAGTGGCCGCCGACCAGGCCCGGCCGGAATGGCAGGAAGTTCCACTTGCTGCCGGCAGCGTCGAGCACGTCCTGGGTATCGATGCCGAGCCGGTCGAAGATCAGCGCCAGCTCGTTGACCAGCGCGATGTTGACGTCACGCTGGATGTTCTCGACCACCTTGGCCGCTTCGGCCACGCGCATCGAAGGCGCCGGGAAGGTACCGGCGGCGATGATGCGCCGGTACAGGCCATCGATCACCGCAGCCACTTCCGGTGTCGACCCCGAGGTGATCTTGCGGATATCGGCCAGGCGCCGCTGGCGGTCGCCGGGACTGACCCGCTCAGGGCTGTAGCCACAATAGAAATCTTCGTTGAAGCGCAGCCCGGAGACCTGCTCCAGCAGCGGCACGCAGACCTCTTCGGTGGTGCCGGGGTACACCGTGGACTCGTAGATCACCAGGTCACCCGCGCGCAGATGGCTGGCGATCAGCCGCGTAGCCGAACGCAGCGGCTCCAGATCGGGCTGCTCGTAGGCATCAATCGGGGTCGGCACGGTGACGATGTAGACATTGCACGCATCGAGCAGGACCGGATCGCTGCCGTACTGCAGCTGCCGCGCACTGGCCAGCTCATCGGCCTCCACTTCCAGCGTATGGTCCTGGCCATCGCGCAGCTCGGCGATGCGCCCGGCATCGATGTCAAAGCCCAGCGTCGGCCAGTGCCGGCCGAAGGCCACCGCCAACGGCAGGCCGACGTAGCCCAGCCCGATCACCGCGAAACGCGGGGCCTCCGCTGCCGCCAGGGGCGCGCTCACTGGCGCATCCCGTGCAACGGATGAAATCGCATGCGTGCTGCCAGGGCCACGGCCGACCTACTCATTCGCTGTGCCACTCCAGGCAGATCCACACCAGAAAGGCTACAGCCTAACGGCCCGGGTGCCCGGCCGCCAAGGCAGGATCAGGAGCCCAGTGCGACCGCGGCCGGTTCCAGCTCACCATCGGCGCCGGTCCAGGCCTGCAGCAGGCGCTCGAAACCACCGCTGCCAAGCAGGAAACCCGGCCATGCCGCGTCGACGATCTGTGCCAGCAGGTCCGCATCGATGCGCCGGGTCCCCATCGACCAGCGCGGAAACGCCCGCTGCGCCACCGGCGCGCGGCACAACACCTTCAGCTGGCCATGGCTGCGCGCATTGACGATGCGCTGGTACACCGAATCGATGCCGTCCTCCGGGCCTTCCAGGTACTGCAGGAAGCGGCTGCCATCGAACATCAGCACACCTGTGACACCGGCGACACGGTTGAATGCCGTGGCATCGGCAAGCAGGCGGTCAAGATCGGTTGTCTGCAGTTCGGCGCGGGCCTCACTGGCATAGGCAATCGCGTGCAGCGACATCGGACGGCTCCCCCCCTGGGAACGATGGCTTGGACTATGACATGAATGGGAGCGACAGTTAAGCACGCCACCACCCCAGCGCCATCCGGCTGCGATTCCGCAGCTGAGCTACAATCGGCGCCGCGCTGCAGGCCCGGATGGCGAAACTGGTAGACGCATCGGACTTAAAATCCGCCGGGGGCAACCCCATGCCGGTTCGATTCCGGCTCCGGGCACCAACATCGCAGTGCGCTATGGCGTCCGCCCCACGAGGCATTGCACAAGGAACCCGCGCATGAAGCTGTCCACCCTGATGCTTCCCCTGCTCTGCATCGCCAGTGTTCCGGCGTTGGCGCAGTCGTCGCTGAGCCAGCGCGTGACGTCCGACACCTCCCGGACGGAATACAGCGATGGCTCCACCGGTTCCAGCAGGCGCGACATCTCCGGGAACGTGTCCAGCCGCTACAGTGATGGCAGATCGTCTTCGACGAGACGGCTCGACATTTCCGGGGACACCCGCACCGGATACAGCGATGGCAGCTATTCGACCTCGAGCAGGGACATCTCCGGCAACGTCCGCACCCGCTACAGCGATGGCAGCACCTCGTACTCGCGCACCGATGTCGGTGGCAGGACCCGCACCGAGTACAGCGATGGCAGCTACTCCACGTCGTACACCGACATCGGCGGCCGGGTCCACACGACCCACAGCGGGCATGGCATGGCCGCCCGGCATCCGGAGCGCGGCGTCGGCAGGAAGCGCTGAGCCGTCAGATCGCACGCGAGTAGCGCGGCTGCTCGTGGGCGGCACGCAGGTACGGGTCGAAGCACATCGCCAGCAGACGCAGCAATGGCCGTCCCGGCTCGCTGGCGCGCACGACACCGTGGCGGTATTCGGCCAGGCCGTCGTCCTGCAGCCGCTGCACCGAACGCAGGTCTTCGGCGAAGTACTGCTCGAAATCGACGCCATGGCGCTGGCCCAGCAGGGCACCGTCCACTTCGCCCTGGCACATCAGCTGCTGGATCAGCTCCGCGCGCAGCTGGTCATCGGCGCTCAGCGCCACGCCGCGCCAGACCGGTAGCTGGCCCTGGTCCACCGCATCCTCCCACGACGGCAGGTCGCGCGGATTCTGGCTGTAGGTGGCACCGATATGACTGATCGCACTCACGCCCAGGCCGAGCAGGTCGGTGTCGGCGTGGGTGGTGTAGCCCATGAAGTTGCGATGCAGCTGCCCGGCACGCTGCGCGCGTGACAGATCCTCTTCCGGCAACGCGAAATGATCCATGCCGATGTACTGGTAGCCGGCCGCAGAGAGCTTCTCCACCGCCAGGCCCAGCAGCGCCAGCTTGTCTTCCGGCGTGGGCAGGCGGCTTTCGTCGATCTGCTTCTGTGCGCGGAACAGATGCGGCAGGTGTGCGTAGCCGTACACCGCCAGGCGGTCCGGGCGCAGCGCCAGCACCCGTTCCAGGGTGCGGCCGAATCCTTCCAGACTCTGTCCCGGCAATCCATAGATCAGATCGACATTGACCGAACGCATGCCGCTGTCGCGGCAGGCATGCAGGATGTCCAGCGTCTGCTGCACGCCCTGTATGCGGTTGATCGATTCCTGCACGTACGGATCGAAATCCTGCACGCCCAGGCTGGCCCGGTTGAAGCCCAGCCGCGCCAGCATGGCGACATCGCGGGTATCGATGAAGCGCGGATCCAGTTCGATCGAAAAATCGCGCTGCGGCGAGTCGCTGAAATCGAAGCGGCGGCGCAGGCCTTCCACCAGCGTGGTCATCGCCTCGGCATCGAGGAAGTTCGGCGTACCGCCGCCCAGGTGCAGCTGAATGACCTCACGACCGTCCTCGAACTGCGGTGCCAGCAGGTCGGCCTCGGCCAGCACGCGCGAGACGTAGCTGTGACCCCGGCCGCGATCGCGGGTGATCACCCGGTTGCAGCCGCAGTAGAAGCAGGGACTGGAGCAGAACGGCACATGCACGTACAGCGACAGCGCGCGGGCCAGCTGGTTGCTGTCGGCGATCGCCTGGCGCAACGCCGGCGCATCGAAGCCATCGTGGAAGTGCGGCGCGGTCGGGTACGAGGTGTATCGCGGCCCTGGCCGGTCATGCCGGCGCAGCAGGTCGGGGTCGAAGGTCCAGGCCAGGCCACCGGCAGCGGGAGAGAACGTGTCCATGCCACCAGCATCGCGCCGGGCGGCCGTGACTGCCTTGACCCAGATCAATCCCGGGTGGGGATTCCCAGCACCGGCAGGCCGACCTGCGGCCAGCGCAACATCTGGTAGCGCTTCCAGAAGGTGTCACCGATGCGTGCGGCCACGTCGTTGGCCAGCTCCTGCATGGGCGGGTTGGCGCACTCGGCGGTGGTGATCCGGAACAGCACCAGCCAGCGGTCGAACAGGTCCTTGTCCAGCTCGATGGCCATGTGCTTGGACATCGGCGAGCCCTTGAAGCGGCGTGTGCCGCGCAGCATCGCCGACCAGAAATCGACCAGCTGCGCGAGGTGTTCCGGCCAGTCGTGGACGTGCGCCTCGAATACCGGCCCCAAGCGCTCTTCTTCGCGCACGCGCGCATAGAAGTCGTGGACCAGGCGGGTCACTTCCTGCTCGGTGCACAACCCAGGCGAGGCGACGGGAAGGGCAGATGGCGGTATTGCGTTCATCGGGGCACCCAAAGCTTGCCGGCAGTGTGCCGCAGCCGGCCGGCACCACCGTTGATCCAGATCAATGTCGGCGCAGTCCGCTGCACCTAGGCTGGCACGCTTGCAGGAAGCATGCCCTGCGGATGCTGCGCCAGCCCCGGCGAAGTATACGCGCCGCCCTCATTCCGATCCGGGACAGCATGAACAGACCCTCTCCCAGCCGACGCCAGCAGCTGATCCAGCACTGGGGCGCCATCCTCTGGCCCAGCTTCATCGCTGCGGGCCTGGCCAGCGTGGTGTTCTTCGCCTTCGTCGACCCACTGCGGTTGCAGGCGATCAGCTTCCCGGGCACGGCGATCAGCCGCGAACTGGGCTATACGGCGGGATTCTTCATGTTCTGGTCGGTGACCGCACTGTCCAGCGCGGTCACCTGGTACCTGCAGCGGCCCATGCCGAGCGATGACGACGACGAGCTGCCGCTGGGATGAGTACGTCCTGCACTGGAATCCCACGCCCCTGGCGTTGGCGCGGCGCGCTCAGCGTGTTCCTGCTGGCCCTGTTCTATGCCATGCCATGGTTGCGCTGGAATGGGCACCAGGCCCTGCTGCTGGACATCAACGCACGGCGCTTCGACCTGTTCGGCTGGACGTTGTGGCCCGACGATGTCGGCGTGCTGATCGGGATGCTGGCGGTGCTGGCGATAGGCCTTGCGCTGCTCACCCACCTTGCCGGCCGCATCTGGTGCGGCCACGCCTGCCCGCAGACGTTGTGGCGCCGTGCCTTCGACTGGATCGCACATGGCATGGCCCTGGTCTTGCCAGTGCCGGCCGTGCGCCCTGCCACCCAGGCGGCCTGGGGACTGCTGTCGTTGTGGACCGGCATCACTTTCGTCGGCCTGTTCAGCCCGATCAGGGAGCTGCTGGGCGCTGCGCCACACATTGGCTGGAGCGGCTGGGAAACGTTCTGGGTGCTGTTCTATGCCGCAGCTACCTGGGGCAATGCCGGGTTCCTGCGCGAGCAGGTGTGCCGTTCGCTATGCCCGTTCGCGCGCATGCAGCCACTGCTGACCGATCCGCATACGCCTCGCATGTTGTACGACGCGCGCCGCGGTGAACCGCGCGGCATGCGCCCGTCGGGCCACGGCGGCGTGCTCGGCCGCGGCCGCGGCCTGCTCGACCCGACCACCGCACAGGACTACGTGTTCCGTGCCGCGCATCCGCTGCTGGCTGGACCGATGCCCACCTTCAGCGCCGACCGCCTGGGCGACTGCACCGATTGCGCCGCTTGTGTCAGCGCATGCCCGATGCAACTGGATATCCGCCAGGGACCGCAGGCCGATTGCCTGGCCTGCGGCGCCTGTCTGGACGCGTGCTCGCGACAGCAGCACCAGGCCGGTTTCGGCCCGGGCCTGGTGCGCTACTGCAGTCCGCAGGCAATGGCCGGGCAACCGCGGCAGTGGTGGCGACCGCGGACCCTGGCACTGCTGTCGATGCTGCTGGCGCTGTTGGCCTGTGGCGCCTGGCGCCTGCTTTGAATCAACGGGTCAACGCGGCCCGTTGGCGTGCGGTGGTACCAGCTGCGCACGTCGGACGATGCCGAGCTGCTCGATGATCAGCGCCATTTCATTGGTGACTTCGGTACGCTCGGTCCCCTGCGGAACCAGGCGGTCCAGCACCTGCTGGTAGGTATCCCAGAACGCCGGACCGCATCCGTGTTTGTGATAACTGGCTTCCAGTTCGCGGCGTACCCGTTCAGCCAAGCCATGCATGCCGTATTCCATACGACCTCCGTTGGACTTGTTCTGCATCGTTGACGGTCTACCGACTCACTTGCGAGCTACTGAAAGACTCCCGGGCTTCACGTCCGGTTGATTCCAATTAGTCATAGATTTCACGACAGGTCAATTACATACAGCGACTTTCGTGATCGAAATTATTAATCGTTCACGAAACCACATACGGGGAGACGGGGTCCCCGGATGGGTCGGACCCGACACACTACCCGATCCCCCCGCCCCCTGCTCCGGTAGACACGACCAATGGCGAAGCGCCGCGCCATCGAAATTACCTATATTGCTAAGCATACTTAGCAAACAACGCTTAGAGTGCTGTATGCGACAAAATGCGGCGCCGGTAAGGTTTATTCGGCCTGCGTCACCCCAGTCACCGGGAACAGATCGGGATAGCGCTGATGCAGGATGTACTGGCGTAGCGCGGGAATTGGGGTGTTCTTGGGCCATTGCGACACTGCGGATCGGCTTATGCCAAAGAAGTGCGCCAGTTCGGCATCGGTGCGGAAACCCAGCCGCGCGCGCACCTGCCGCTTGCTCCAGAATTCGGTCACGGTCGGTCCTTTTGTTAACCAGACTTATTCTTGGAACAAGAGATCTTTGCGATCCACGGGTTAAGCTGGCTTGCATAGATGAATACTCTCGGCCAACGACTCGCCATTGCCATGAAGAAAGCCGGGCACCCTCGCCCGGCCGATCTGGCCCGCGCCGCCGATTCGACGACGGCAACCATCAGCAACTGGCTCAACGACCATGTCAGCCCCGCCCATGTGAAGGCCGAACAGCTGTTCCGCATCGCCGATGCGGCCAAGCTGGACGCCCGCGAACTGCTGTATGGCGTGAGCGGGCTTGGCGTCGGGGAACGGGGCAATACCTATATCCCCAGCCAGGCCCATCTGGATGTCTGGCAGGACGCCTACGAACTGGTCAGCCATCTGGTCGAGGAGAAGGGGCTGGAGATCGACCATCGCCGCCACGCGGCACTGGACCTGCTGGCCTTCGAACTGCTGATGGACGGCTTCAGCCGGAGCAAGGTCATCCGCGTGCTGACGACCTCGATGACGTGAACGCACTACCGCTGGTAGCATGATCATCGATGGGGATGGGGCTCCCCCGATAACCGCCTGAAAGGGCTGATGGCTCCTGCCAGGACGAACCGGTGTTCGTCGATGGCAGGCCGTGCCTGCCCTCGGCGTTCGCCATCGAATCAGCGAACCCGTACCCGAGGCACGTGATGCACGCATTCAACAACTACTTGCTGGTCTTCATTGGTGGCGGGCTCGGCGCCTGCCTTCGCCATGCCTGCAACCTGATCGGCGCGCGGGTGGCGGTCGGCAGTCCCTGGCCATGGTCGACCTTCCTGATCAACATCAGCGGTGCGCTGCTGATGGGCGTGCTGGTCGAAGCCTTCGCCATGCGCAATGGAGCCTCCCCACAGCTGCGCCTTCTGCTGGCCACCGGCGTCCTCGGCGGCTACACCACGTTCTCCACCTATGCGCTGGAAATCGGTCTGCTGCTGCAGCGCGGCCAGCACGGCCTGGCAGCGCTGTACGCCGGCGGTTCGGTGGCACTGGGCCTGGTCGGCCTGTTCGGTGGCATGAAACTGGCCCGGCTGGTGCTGGGCTGAGGCTCAGGCCACGCCGGCGCGGGCCTGTCCGCGCCATTCCCGCGGCGACTGCCCGGTGTGCGCCTTGAACGCGCGCGACAGCGCTGCTTCGCTGCCGTAGCCCACATCGTCGGCAATCCGCTTGAGCGGCCTGCCCTGACGCAGTGCCTGCTGTGCCAGGCCCACCCGCCAGCCCTGCAGGTACTGCCCGGGCGTGGTGCCCATCGCCTCGCGGAAGCTGGCAGCAAACACGCTGCGTGACATGCCGGCGACCTCGGCCAGGTCTTCCAGGGTCCAGGACTGAGCGGGCGCTTCATGCATCGCCACCAGCGCCAGCCGCAGCCGCGGATGCCCCAGCCCGGCGAACAGGCCACCACGCATCTCGCCACCTTCCATCAGCTGGCGCAGCACCTGGATCATCACCACCTCGAACAGCCGGTTGACCATCGCCGCACGCCCGCAGCGCTGCTCGAAGGCCTCTTCGAACAGCAGCTCCAGCGCCGCGTTGCCGCCGTAGAGATCCACCAGCGGCATGCAGATGAAATCGGGCAGCGCAGCGCTGATCGGGTTGAGCCGACCGCCCTCGAAATGCAGGTTGGCGCAGGCCATGTCGGCGCCGTGCTGCGGATCGGTGCTGAACCGATGCGGCATCGGCCGCGGGTACAGCAGCAGGCTGGGCTCCTGCACCTGCACGGTCTGCTGGCCGTGGCTGACCTGCAGCGGGCCACGTCGCACCAGGTGCAGCTGCCCGGCTTCATCCTCACCCTCCAGCGTGTTGATGCCGCACAGCGCGCCAGCATGGAACACCGAGGCGGTGACCGCGAAACGTTCAAGCAGAATGGCAAGGCGGTCGACCATGGCGGGACTCCGGATCAAGCGAGATGATCTCGATCCAACAGATCGTATCGGAATCAACACGGGAAAGAACGGCACTGGCCGCCTCGTTGCTCGGGCGCTATACAGGCCGCACATCCCCGCGCATGGAGGCACCGATGTCGCTCCGCATCGCCCTGGCCCTGTTGCCGCTGCTGCTCGCGGCCCCGCACGCACAGTCGGCCTCACCGTCGAAGATCGAACACCTGGCCTGGCTGGCCGGTTGCTGGCAGCTGGATGGCCAGCCTGCCGGTGCTGGCGAACAGTGGTCCACCCTGGCTGGAAATACCCTGTTCGGCAGCAGCCGCAGCCTGCGTGACGGCCGCACCGTCGGTTTCGAATTCATGCAACTGCGCCAGCATGACGACGGCCGCCTGGTGCTGACCGCCCTGCCCTCCGGGCAGAACGCCACCGACTTCAACGCCACCCGGGTCGATGCCAACGAGGCGGTATTCGAGAATCCGGCCAACGACTTCCCGCAGCGCATCCGCTATCGGCGCCTCGACGGCCAGCGCGCACATGCGCGCATCGACGTCGCGCAGGACAACCCGGAGCAGGCAGTGGACTTCCCCATGCACCGCGTTGCCTGTGGTGGACCATCGCCCACCCACTGAAATGCAGACGCCCCGGACCGGCCGGGGCGTCTGCACGGAATCGACGCAACGCAGGCCTTTACCCGGCCAGCGTGGATTCCAGCGCCGCCAGGCCGTCGCGGTAGATACCTTCAAACAGCGCGGACGCTTCTTCGTCGCTGACGCCCGCCGGGGTGAACTCACCGGACCAATCGATCCTCGAACCACTGCCCTGCTCGACCACACGCAGGGTGGAACGATAGCCGGTGACCGGGAACGGTGCCTGCAGGATCGAGTAGCTGTAGCTGTGACCGGCCTGGTCGAAGGCTTCCAGGCGCTCGACGATGGCATCGCCATCGGGATTGGCCAGATGGCGTACACGGCCGCCTTCGCTGAGCGTGCTGCGGGGAATGTACGCAAGCCAGTCGGGCAGCGAACCGAAGCCGCCGATGAGTTTCCAGACCTGATCGGCCGGGGTCGGAACGGTGATGGATACAGAAGCAGTTGCCACGGGATGGTCTCCTCGGGGGCTCAGATGGTGTCGATCGGCAGCGGGGCGTTGGGGGCAACCAGACCCTGGGCGCGCAGTTCCTGCCAGAACCCGGCCGGGATGACTTCCTTCAGCGCGGCGTAGTCTTCGGCGATGCGCCCGGGACGGCTGGCGCCTGGAATCACGGCAGCCACGGCCGGGTTGGCGAGCGAGAACTGCAGGGCGGCCGCCTTGATGCTGATGCCATGCCCGGCCGCGATGGCCTTGATGCGCTCGACCCTGGCCAGGATCTCCGGCGACGCCTTCTGGTACTCGAAGTGGCTGCCACCGGCCAGCACGCCGGAACTGTACGGGCCGCCGACCACGATGCCGGTGTTGCGCTCAGCCGCCTTCGGCATCACCCGCTGCAGCGCACGCTCGTGGTCGAGCAGCGAGTAGCGGCCGGCCAGCAGGAAGCCATCCGGACGGGCTTCGTCCAGGTCCAGGGTCAGCTCGATCGGCTCGACACGGTTGACACCCAGGCCCCAGGCCTTGATCACGCCTTCCTCGCGCAGGCGCGTCAGCACCTTGAAGGCGCCGCGGCGCGCGGTCTCGAAGTAGGACAGCCACTCATCGCCGTAGAAGTCCTGGGCGATGTCGTGCACCCAGACAATGTCGAGGCGATCGGTCTTCAGGCGCTTGAGGCTGTCGTCGATCGACCGCAGGGTGGCATCGGCCGAGTAATCGTTGACCAGCTTGTTGGGGCGGCCGGCGACGAACAGGCCGCCCTTCTCGCCGAGGTCGCGGGCGCTGGTGTCTTCCACTTCGTCCAGAACCAGGCGGCCGACCTTGGTGCTGAGCACGAAGTCGTCGCGGTTGCGCCTGGCCAGCGCGTCGCCGAGCCGGATCTCGGCCAGGCCGGCACCGTAGAACGGGGCGGTATCGAAATAACGGGTGCCCTGCTCCCAGGCCGCGTCCACCGTGGCCTGGGCCTCGGCTTCCGGAATGTCACGGAACATGTTGCCCAGCGGCGCGGTACCGAAGCCGAGGGTCTTGCCGGCCAGCAGATTGTTGATGCTCATGGGGTTCCCTTGGGGGAGGTTGTTGAGGTTGAGGCACAGGCTAGGCTTGCCCGATAAGACTGTCCAAGACATAATTTATCCATCTTAAGTCCCTGAAGGTCTCATGCTCGATCTCCGCCAACTGCGCTACTTCGTGGCCGTCGCCGAGGACGAACACGTCGGCCGTGCCGCCGAGCGCCTTCACATCTCCCAATCCCCGCTCAGCCGGCAGATCGCCCAGCTGGAGGAACGGCTGGAACTGCAGCTGTTCGAACGCTCGCAGCAGCGCATCCGGTTGACCGCTGATGGACGCACCTTCCTGGCCGAGGCGCGGGCACTGCTGACCCACGCCAACCGGCTGGAATCGCTGGCACGCCGGCTCGGCCGCGGCGATGAAGGCGGCCTGTGCATCGGCTACCTGGAGTACGCGATGCACTCCGGCGTGTTGCCCACCGCCCTGCGCGAACTGCGCGGCGACCGTCCTGCCGTGCACATCGCGCTGTACAACCAGCAGTCGGACGTGCAGTTGGAAGGCCTGCGGCAACGCAGCCTGGACATCGCCCTGGTCTGCGAACCACCCGCGTTCGACGATCCGGACCTGGAAGCCACGCAGGTGCTGAACGATCCGATGCTGCTGGCCCTGCCGGCCGGCCACCCACTGGCCAGTGCCGAGACCATCACGCCCGATGATCTGGCCAGCCAGCAATGGATCGGCGTGATGCACAAGGAAAGCGCGCTGCGCCATGACACCTTCATCGCCGCCTGTGCGAAGGCCGGCTTCACCCCGGCCATCGCCATGGAAGCGACCGAGCCCTTGGCCGCGCTCGGCCTGGTCGCCGCCGGGCTGGGCCTGACCACCCTCCAGTGCAGCCTGGACCACCAGGCACCGGAGGGCGTGGTGCTGCGCGAGCTGCCGTGGTTCAGCTACCGCACGCCGCTGTGGGCGGCCTGGCACCGCGTCAACCTGCGCCCGCTGGTCGAGACTTTCCGCAGGACGCTCGTGCAGACCGCCACCGAAGGCAAGCCGGCCTTCACCGATTGAACCGACAATGTCGGTCGATGAGAGAGGTTGCATGTGCAGGGCCATGCAACCCGCGCAGAACGCAGCACGGTCGACCGCCAACCCCCTGCGGCAGTGCAGCGCGCGCAACGTTTCGCGGGCATCTATGCTCGGCGGCATTACCGCGTGGAACGACCCCGATGCGCCCCTTGCTTCGATGTGCCCTCGCCCTCGGCCTGCTGCTGCCAACGGCGGTAGTGCCGGCTGCACCGCCCACTGCGGCACGCACGCTCAGCGGCGAACTGCAGGGCGCACCGTGGCGGCTGGATGTGCCGGCCAACTGGAACGGCGACCTGGTGATGCTGGCCCACGGCTACGAACCGGTCGGCGTGCCGCGCACCGCCCCCATGGCGGCCAATGACAGCACCGTACCGCTGCTGGACGCAGGTTACGCCGTCGCGCAGAGCGCCTATGCCAGCCAGGGCTGGGCGGTGGCCGATGCGATCACCGATATGGAACGCCTGCGCCAGCAGGCCGTGGGCGAACTCAAGCATGTGCGCCACACCTGGATGCTGGGATTCTCGATGGGAGGTGCCGTGACCATCGCCAGCCTCGAACGCTTTCCGCACCACTACGCCGGCGGTGTTTCACTGTGCGGTGCCAATCTCAGTGGCGAACAGCTCGCGAGCGATCTGCTGACCACGCTGGTCGCATTCGATTATTTCTTCCCCAAGGTCGATGGGCTGCCGTCCGCCGGCCTGGTATCACCCGAAGCCGCCGCGCTGCCGCAGGGCGCGTTGTACCAGGGCATCGCCAATGCACTGCAACGCGATCAATCACACGCCGCGTTGCTTGCGCGGCGGCTGCAGGTCTCCCCGGATGCGCTGGCCGGCACGATCAGCCTGCACGCGCTGGTCCTGCATGACTTGGCCACGCGCAGCGGCGGCATGCCGGTCGGTAACCCGGGTGTGGTGTACAGCGGATTCGGTGACGACGCCGCGTTCAATGCCGGCGTGCGGCGCATCGATCCCGAGCCTGCGGCACAGGCGCATGTCCGCAACACGCTGGCCATGACCGGCGCAATGAAACGACCGCTGGTGATCCAGTTCAATCACAACGACCCGACCATCGTGCCGCACATGCAGACGGTGTATCCGCAGCTGGCCGCGCGCGCCGGTGCCCGGCCACTGCCACGCGTGCTGCCGCCGGTGGGCGATGGGCATTGTGGCTTTTCTGGCGCGCAGGTTGTCGAGGCGCTCAAGGCAGTGCAACGCTGAGTCCACCGCCTGTCCCCTGCTTCCGACCGTGCGACCGTAACCACAAGGGGCGGCGTCAGCCGCCCAGCGTACCCATGGTGAAGGTGTAGCCGGAGTTCATCAGGAACTCGCGCATGCGCATTTCCGCGCGCCGCGGGGAGGCCAGATTGGCCGGTGCATACAGCGCGTAGACCATGCCCGCACCTTCGATGGACTCGCGGCGCACCCCGCAGTGGCGGGTCTCCGAAGCGACCACCCATCCATCCTTCAATCGATCTGGTCCGATCGACTGGCCATTCATCAGCCGGAACGTCAGCCAACGTACTTCCACAGAAGATTTGCTCATTGCCGGCGCACCACCAGCGTGCCGCGATCGTTCATGTCCTTGCTCGCCATTGCAGCTCCCTGAGACCTGGAACTCGACCATAGCGCCTTGCCATGTCGCAGGTGGCTGAGACTGGCCCTTGAAACTGCATTAGGCCTAATGCATATTGCCAGCCATGAAACACGCCGCCGGGCTGGGCGAACTGCTTCGCTACACCGCCGAACTCGTGGACCAGGGGGCCGAACAGGTCTACCGGGACATGGGCCTGAACTACCGCGCGCGCTACACCCCGGTGATGCGCGCCCTCGCCGGCGGCGCCCGCACTGTGGGCGAAATCACCGAAGCCAGCCGACTCACCCAGGGCGCGATCAGCCAGACGGTGGGCCTGATGATCGAGCAGGGGCTGCTGCGGCGGCAGCCGATGGCCGAAGACGCGCGCAAGAGTGCACTGGTCCTCACCGCTGAGGGCCAGGCACTGTTGCGCCGCCTGGAGCCACACTGGTCGCTGATCTTCGAAGCCATCGGCAGGTTGGAAACCGAGATCGGCCATCCACTGCTCGATGCCCTCGAAGCCACCGCGCGCGCGCTGGAACAGCGCGACTTCGCACAACGCCTGACCGACGTACGGGGACTGCATCAATGAGCCCACAGAACTGGTTCGACCAGGGCGGCCGCAACTACGCCGCACACCGTCCCGACTATCCCGCCGCACTGGCCGGTTTCCTTGCGTCGTCATGCAGCGCGCGC
This sequence comes from Stenotrophomonas maltophilia, assembly GCF_002799245.1. GTDB lineage: Bacteria > Pseudomonadota > Gammaproteobacteria > Xanthomonadales > Xanthomonadaceae > Stenotrophomonas > Stenotrophomonas maltophilia_S. Next base: position 46,382 of record NZ_NEQV01000001.1, read on the forward strand.
GCATTGGCGATTGATGTCGGTTGCGGTAATGGCCAGCTCACCTGCCTGCTCGCACCGCACTTCGATGCCGTGCTGGGCATGGACCCGAGCGCGGACCAGATTGCCAACGCTGCGCCTGCCGCAGGCGTCAGCTACCAGCAGGCCTCGGCCGAACAGCTGCCATTGGCGGATGCCAGTGCCGATCTGATTGCCGTCGCCCAGGCCGCGCACTGGTTCGATCTGCCGGCCTTCTACGCCGAAGTGCGCCGCGTCGCCGTGCCCGGTGCCGTGCTGGCGCTGGTCAGCTACGGCACACCGCAGCTGGAGGCCGACCTGCAACCGCGCTTCGCCCGTTTCTACGGTACCGACATGGGCAGCTACTGGCCGGCCGAACGCCGCCTGGTCGACAGCGGCTATGCCGACCTGGCGTTTCCGTTCGACGAATTCGCCTACCCCGCATTGGCGATCGAGCGCGACTGGAACCTGGCCGAGACGCTGGGCTACTTCAGTACCTGGTCGGCGGTGCGGCGCGCGCGCGAAGCCGGCCAGCAGGCACTGCTGCAGGACTACGCAGACGAACTCGCCACGCATTGGGGCGACCCGCAACAGCGCCGTGCGATCCATTGGCCGATCAACATGCGGATCGGCCGGGTATGACCGCACCGCCGTTGTGGAGATGAAGGCCGGCCTGCGTCATGCGGAATCGCAGATGGTCAGCGAACGCCAGCAGATGCCGGATGCCGCGCCGGAATGGGGGGCTTCGATCGAAGCTGATCGTCGACGTCGCACGCTTCCCGCGGAAGCTGGAACGTTGAGGCTGGCGCGGTCGCCCGTCAGCCGCCGAAGCTGTGGATCGAAAACAGGCGCGCAAAGGCGGCCTGCCCTGCCGGGGTGATCCGCAGCTCGCGCCGGTTCTCCACCCTTCGCAGCCAATCGTTGTGCAGGAAACTGTCCAGCATCGCTTCCCCGACCATACCGGCCAGGTGCGGTCGTCGCTCGGTACAGTCCAGGCAGCCCCGGCAGTGCCGCGCAGGCTTGGCCGCCCTCGGCTGCTGCAACAGATCGGCCAACGGTTGCCCGATCTGCTGCAGGAAGGCCGCTCCGGCATCGGTCACCTCCCAGTGCGCCGCCTGCATGCGCACATGCCCTGCGTGCAGCAGATGGTCGGTGATCGCCACCGCGTGCACGCCGGCCAGATGCCGGTAGCAGGAACGCGCCTGGCGCAGCGCCGGCATCCTGCGCGATGCCGAAGCCGTACAGGACGGCGTGCGGTCGGCAACGCGCAGGATGCCTTCCAGCATGTCGGCAACCTCGTGCGAGGCGAGCCGGTGGTAGCGGTGGCGCCCCTGCGCGACAGCAACCAGCAGATCGCCCTCGACCAGCCTGCGCAGATGCGTGCTCGCCGTCTGCGGTGTCACCCCGGCCACGCGTGCCAGCTCCATCGCGGTATAGGCACGTCCATCCATCAACTGCAGCAGCATGGCCGCGCGCGCCTGGTCACCGACCAGGGCACCGACGCTGACAAGGGAACCGGAGGTGTGGACCATGCCCGCATTGTGGCACGCCGTTGCGGGCCGACAGTTCGATGCAGGCCGAAGCGTCGGCCCCCGCTGCCAAGGCACAGTGGCCCCCCGATACCGCAGGGACTGCAATGAAAGCCACTTCGATCCCCCGCCGCCGCATCACCCCTTCGGTCCTGTACCCGGGCACGCCGGTGCTGCTGATGACCACGCTGAACGACGACGGCAGCAGCAACATCAGCCCGCTGTCTTCGTTCTGGGCCTTGGGCAACCGGGTGGTGCTCGGCCTCGGCGTGCAGGGTCAGGGCTATCGCAACCTGCAGCTGCGCAACGAGTGCGTGCTGAACTTCCCCTCATCCGCGCAGGCCGCACAGGTCGAGGCGATCGCGCGGGCAACCGGCTGCGAGCCGGTACCGGCCGCCAAACAGGCGATGGGCTACGTGCACGTCCGCGACAAGTTCGCGCTGGGTGGATTCAGCGCGGTCGACTCGACCCACGTCGCACCGGTGGCGATTGCCGAGTGCCCGTTGCAGGTGGAAGTCAGCGTGATGGCGATGCACCCGCCCGGCGAGGACGATGGCCAGGGCTTCGTGATCGTCGAAGGGCGGATCCGTTGCGTGCACGCGCACGAAGCGATCACCGTGACCGGCACCCAGCACATCGATGTCGCCCGCTGGAAACCGCTGATCTATCTGTTCCGCCACTACCTGGGCGTGAGCGATCCGGTCGGGCACAACTTCCGCGCGGAAACGTCACCTCCGCTGCGTGCTTCCGCCCAGTGACGACGATTCAGCGCGTGGTCGCCGGTGTGTTGTTGAGCTTGTCGCGTACCGAGCGCTCACGGTAACGGCGGGTCGAAGCATACTGCTCGCGTGCGTTCGCCATCTGCGTATCGGCCGCGACCCGTTCCGCACTCAGCGATTGCTGCAAGCTGGCGATCTGTGCGCGGATGCCCGAATCCTGGGTTGCCCCGGCCAATGTGGCGTTGGTCGTGGCCAGTTGCCGATTCAATTCGGCGATCTGGCGCCCTACCTGCTGGCCTCGCGATTCCAAGCGCCACGATGCGGGGGTTTGGCCGCAACTGCACGCAGGTGCCGTCTACACCGTTTCCCCCTGCAGATCGAGCACAGCGGTGGTCCATCGCCGCGCGCCCAAGGCGGCAACCATGCCGCCTCGATAGACGAACCGGCGGGCCTCGCCCTCTTCAATGAAGCAGGTCTCGTTCTGCATCGGCTCATAGCCGGCGGAGGCGTAATGCCGATGATCCAGGGCGAACAGCACCGCAAACGCGATGCCGTGTCGACGCAGCTCGGCATGCGTTGCCTCGATCAAGCGCGAGGCAACGCCCCGTCGGCGGGCATCAGCACGCACCACCACGCCGCCGATCATGCCGATCCGTTCCGCGTTGCCGTCCAGCAAGACGTTGCGTTCGTACAGTGCGAGGTGGGCGACCACCTGATCGCCTTCCAGGGCCAGGGCCAGCGCGACCGGCCCCGGGGTGGCGTAGCCGTCGCCCTGCATGTCCGGGAAAGCGCTCCGCACCAGCTCCACCGCCTGGCGACGCTGCCCGGGTACAACCTCATCCCAGCTCGATACCTGTACGTGCATTGCCTGCGCTTCATGCATTGAGGGGGTACACCATCGTGCCATGGAACCACGCCCCTGCCCGCGCCGTATGACAGCAGGCCCCCTCAGTGCAGCGATACCCGGTACGCGACCAGATCCGTGTACCCGCCTGCGCGCTTCACCGCCTGCGGCTCCCTGCCGAACACAGTGAATCCCAATGATTCGTACAATCTGCACGCGGCAACATTGTCCGCCAGCACCGTAAGGGTGAGCGATTCAATGCCCTCCGCGCGCGCAGCCGCGAATGCCGCGAGCAACAGCTTTCGCGCGATTCCCTGGCCGCGATGGCCCGCATCCACATGGACACTGTGCACCTCTGCGGTATGCCGGCGTGCGATGCGGTCCGGGCGCACGTAGCGCAGGAAGCCGACAAGAGCGCCTTCAACGAACGCACCGAAATAACGCGTCCGGGGATCAGCCAGTTGGCCCTGCATCACCTCCGCGGTGTCTTTCTCCGCCTCGGCAAGCGTCGACAGGAATGCCGCGGGAGAGTCACGAAGGGCCCGCAATCGCGCAGCCCAGAGAATGTCCGCATCATTGCCGGTCAGTGGCCGGAGGGTCATGCCAGGTGCCTGCAGCCGTTCATGCGCAGGGGCCAGCGTAACAGCCCCGCCTCAGCGACGGAGGTGCCTCTGCCGCAGTTCCAGCGCCGCAAAGGAGTACCAGCCGAACGCCGGCAGCAGCGCGATACGCTGGGTCAGGCCATGGTACGGCTGCGGATCGAAGCCGGACATCATCAACCACAGATAGGCCATGCCCAGCAGCGATGTGGCCGGGGCCACCCAGGCCATGCGCGGGGACGCATCAGCGCCCAGCGCTGCCTGGAACAACAACGGCGTCAGGATCGAGAAGATGCCGATGGCATACATGCCGTGCAGCGGGCTGCCCGTGGTGAAGGCACCGTTGCTGAACATCGCCACGCCGAACAGCGTGGAGGTAAACGCGGCGAGCGCGAAGCGACGCCCCCATCCCAGCAGCGCAAGGCTGAAGACAATGATGGCCGTTCCACTCAGCATCGATGCGACCTGCACCGCTCTGGCCGGCAGGCCGGGCATCAGCCCCAGTTCGCTCAGGTGCTGGGACAGGGAGTGATAGCCAGGCACGGTGAGCGCGAATGCGATCAGCGCCAACATGGCGCCCAGCGGAAGGTACTGTGCTTGCCGGATTGCCATATCACGCACGGAACCCACCTCCATCGGCCAAGGAACGCGGACGGTAGCAGGGGGCCGTGCACAGGCATATATGCGGTTTGGCAGGGGGCATCGCGCAGGGCGCGGTGCAGAAACAAAAGAACCGTGACCAGAGTCAGGCCCCCAATATAAACACACCATGAACAATCCTTGTCCGGGTGCGGGGGGAATGGTCACCAACCCACGTTAATCGCAGTGGACAGAATCGAGACTTCAGCCGACGCCCCCCCCCTCTGCCCTGGCCGTGCCACCTGGAGATCGGAATGCAGATTGAGTCTCGAACCGCTGGAACACCTTATCGACGCCGTCTGTTTTCCTTTTCCCTTGTCTTCTTCGCAGCAACGCTAACCGCCTCTTGTTCAAGGCCGGAAGGAACGCCGGTTCAGCCGGAAACCGGGACAACACCCCGATCAGAACGGCCTTCCTCCGCAGCCCATCTGCAGACTGCAACACCCAGCCTGGATCCATTCGCAGGGGGAATCGTCGCCGCGCAACAGCTCCCGAAAGTTCCATTCGCGGATCTTTACCCCGCGCTTCTTGCAAGAGCGGAAGCGGGTGACTCCGAAGCGAAGCGCCAATTGTTCCTGGTCCTGAATGAGTGCCGCACGAATGTGCAGCTTCACGAACCCTCTTACGGCACCGACACAATCGTTGATCCGGAACTACTCAGATCTACAGGGATGACCCGCGAGCAGTTCCTGGCCGATCAGCAACGTCGCTCCCTCCTCAGCACAGACCGAACGCTTGAGGAGTGCGCGGCATTGCCGGCAGGTGCCATCGGGGATGCAGCCAAATGGTTGGCAGAAGCGGCTGAAGGTGGAGACGCCTATGCCCAACTGACCTACTTCAACTACGCCGATCTGATTGTTGGCCCGCCCAAAGAACAGCTCAGATCACCGGACAGAGTCGAAGAGTTCAATGCCAACTCAATGAGGTATCTGCTGGGGCTGGCTGACCAGCGAATCCCGGAAGCATTCGACTCTCTGAGCTCGGCCTATGAACTGGGAATCATCACGCCCAAGGATGTGGTTCGCGCCTATGCGTACAAGAAGGCTGCTGGAGACATTGCACCGACCCCGGGAAACGAGAGAGCGCTGCAGATAATGGCCAAGGGCATGACCCATGAACAGATTTCGAAAGCGAAACAGCTAGCTCCGCAACTGGCCCAAAGGAGTGTGAAATGAAAGGAAAGCTGGTCGTAGGCTGCCTATTGGCGCTACTGGCAATGATGTCGATCTATGTCGTTGCGCAGTCGAGCCCAGGATCCCGGAAAATTGGATCCCATGGCTGTAGTACATGTGTACTTGGATATCCCAGACCTGACTCGCAAACGAAGAACACGCTGATCAGCATCCGCGATTCATTCAACCTTGGAAAAACATCAAACCAATGGATTGCGGTCGGCGACATCATTACCGTCTGCAATGGATCAGCCTGCGTCGACTATCAGGTGACCGTTGGCGGGGACGGCTATCTCGGCGTAAAGAATGAGCCCCAGACCACTACGCCGCCCCCACGAACTGGCGGTGGTGGCGGCGCTGGCAGCGGCGGTCGAGCAGGCGGCACTGGCGGAGCCAATCCGGGTGCCGGATGCTACGGCAACTGTGGCGGAGGGAGCGGCAACGTCAGCGTAGGCAAGCCCAAACCCGTGGTGATCAAGCCGATTTGACCCTTCAAGCAAGGAGCGGCCCCCCCTGCCCTACTCTTGAGGATCGCCCTCACATCGGGCCGAACGCCAGACAAAAAAGCCCTGACCGGAGTCAGGGCTTTTCATTTGGATGCCTCAAGCGGTATCGAGTCGAGGGCAGGTCGGGCAGCGGCTCAAGCAGCTCGCTGGGCGTGGTGTCCAGAAGCCTCGCCACCGCCGCCCGCGGGCGCAACTCGGGGTAAGCCGGACCCTGCACCAGCGTTCGGCGCAGCGCTTGTCCTGGGCGATGCTGGCGGCCGGCGAGCCACCAGCCACGGACTACCGCGTCAGCTACGCGTTGAACACGCCGCGCAACAATCGCGAGGACATGCTGCAACTCGAATGACGCAGCGTGGGGCCTGACTCAACTCCCTGGCGTGGCGCTGCTGAGGCGCCACGATTGAGCTACCTACTGCCTGCTGCGGCGAGGTTGATAGGCCTTGTGCGACGCACATGGCACTTTAGAAGTGTCAACTTCGAGATGTACCATCCAAGCGTCACTTCATAAGGACATAAGGCATGGGTGGTTTCAGCATCTGGCATTGGATCATCCTACTGGCGGTCATCCTGATTCCGGTAGGCATCATTGCAGTAGTGCTTGGCATCCTGCGCCGCCGCAAGAAGTGAAGCGTCAATCAAAAGCGCAAACAAGAAGGGGCCGCGAATGCGGCCCCTTCTTCTGGAGACAGTGATCCAGCACTCCGTCGGCGGATCATGTATTCAGCGGCGCAAACCTTAGCGACGCCGGCGCTACTGCAGGTAGTTGCCTTGATAGTACCCGTCGAAGACGGACCAGATGCCGACATGGTTGCACCGAGGCCCCAGGCAAAAAAAAGCCCTGACCGGAGTCAGGGCTTTTCATTTGGAGGCCTCAAGCGGAATCGAACCGCTGTAAACGGATTTGCAATCCGGTGCATAGCCACTCTGCCATGAGGCCAACGTACTGCGCGCCAGGAACAGAGCCCTGACAAGACAAAACCCCAAGATGGGGCCTGTCGGAACATGGAGCGGGAAACGAGACTCGAACTCGCGACCTCAACCTTGGCAAGGTTGCGCTCTACCAACTGAGCTATTCCCGCGTAAGCCGACATGGTACCGGAAATCCGGGACACACACCAGCGATTTCACCTTTCTGACTGCGCGCAAAGCCTTGTGGCCCAACGTGCCCCGCCTTGCCGCGGCGGGAGAAAAACAAGGCCCCTACCGGGGCCCTGTAGAATCTGGAGCGGGAAACGAGACTCGAACTCGCGACCTCAACCTTGGCAAGGTTGCGCTCTACCAACTGAGCTATTCCCGCAGATTCTTCGACCTGCGTCGAAGGAGCGCTATTGTGTCCAAATTCCTTCACGCCGTCAACAGTCTTCACATCATGCGGTCACGAGCGTCCGCACTGGAGTACGCTGCCCCGCCCAGCCCCGTGCGCCCATGTTCCTTCGCGGCAAGCCCCTGTTGATCGCCCTGCTGCTGCATCTGCTGGCAGCGCTGCTGTACTGGGCATTGATTCCGCTGGGGATGCGCTGGTATCGCGATCATTTCGGCGTCACCTCCCATCGCGACATCGGCCTGGGCATCGCCCAGTTCCATCTGTTCTGGATGTTCATCGGCACCCAGCCGCTGATCGCGGTGCTGCGGCCGCTGTTCTTCAAGCTGCTGGTGCTGGCCATTCCCCTGGCATTCGCGGCCTGGACACTGATGCACAACCACCCGCTGCGCCTGCTGTACTTCACCGTCGGGCCCGGCCTGCTGGCACTGGCCGCGATCGTCGTCTCCGTCTGGTATGCATCACGCAACCGCCCGCCCGTCACGAAGGACACCGCCAATGCCTGAGCGCTACGTCCGATTCTTCTGGCTGCTGGTCGCACTCACCTGGTTCGCACTGATCGCTGCGCTGGTCAATGCCGGCTTCACCCCTGACTACTGGCTGCTGCATCACCTGGAAGGCGCGGAGCTGCCCTACCCGACCAGCACCGTCATCGTGTTCGCGTTGCTGGGCACTGTCGAGCTGGTGGTGGCCGCCCTGATCGTGCGCCCATGGAAACTGAAGCGGCTGTGGCTGCGCCTGCTGATCGCCTTCGTCCTGCTGCTGGCCTGGTCGGTGCCGTGGATGCTGTCGGCCATGCACCAGCCACCGGTGCACGGCATGCACCTGCTGTGGTTGCTGCTGCTGGACGTGGGCCTGCTGCTGGCGCTGTGCATGGTGTCGGCGGTGAGCGCATGGCGGGCGCTCAGGCGCCGAGGGCGCGCGGACACGCCCCCGCTGCAACGCTAGATTTACTTGCGGAACTCCACCCGCACATGCTGGCCGAAGCGCGCCTTGGCCTCACCTTCAAACTCCAGCACGCACTCCACCACCTTGGCCACGCCACGCCCTGCGTCTTCAGGCAGGCGTGCCTGCGCGAACACCGGGCTGATGCGAACCACGCGTGCCGGCGGCAGCGTCGCGGTGTTCTCGGCACCATCGCTGTCCGGCACCACCGTGGCCTGCATGCCCACCTGCACGGCGTCGGCGTAGGCCGCGCTGAGTTCGGCGCGCACCTGCAGCGGGCGCGCCGGCAGCAGTGAGATCGCCGGCTTGCCGCCCTGCACGAATGCGCCCAGGCCCGGCACCTGGCCGACCACGGTGCCTGCTTCCGGTGCGCTCAGCGACATCTGCTGCAGTTTCAGCCTGGCGTGCTCCAGCTTGTGCTGGGCTATGTCGACCTGCGCCCCGGCCACGTCGGCATCGGCGCGCACGCCGGCCAGCTGCTGCTTGGCCGCATCGGCCTGCTGGTTGGACGACACGCCTTCGCTGGCGCCGGTGGACAGGCGGGTGGCGTTGCGCTCCAGTTCGCGCAGCTGCACCTGGCTGCCCTTCAGGCGATCATTGGCCAGGGCCAGGTCGGCGGTGGCCATGGCCACCTCCTGCTGCAGCAGGGCGCCATCCAGCGACAGCAGCAGCTGCCCCTTCTTCACCGTGGCGCCCTCCTTCACCGGCGCGGCGGTGATCGAGCCATCCACCGGTGGCGCCAACGCGATCAGGCCGCCCTCGACATCGATGATGCCGCGCGCGACCGCAACCTTGCCTGCGGCGGTTGCGGCCGCCTTGCCCGAAGGCGCCGGTGCGGGCGCGGGCGCATCCCTGGAACAGGCGCCGAGCAGCAATGCCGCGGACAGGGCCAGGCTGAGGGGAAGCAGGTGCGACGTCTTGGTCATGGGGCGGACTCTACAGTTTCGTTCTGGCGGCGGTCATCACGGACCATGCCGTCTTCCATGGCGATCACCCGATCGGCATGCCGGATCAGGCGGGGATCGTGGCTCACGCACAGCACGGTGGCGCCATGCGCACGTGCGTAGCGATGCAGGATGTCGATCACGCGCTGGCCATTCTCGGCGTCCAGCGCGCTGGTGGGTTCGTCGGCGAAGATCAGTGTCGGCGACTTGGCGAAGGCGCGGGCCACCGCCACGCGCTGCTTCTCGCCGCCGGACAACTGCGCCGGGCGCATGTGGCTGCGATGGCTGAGGCCAACTTCTTCCAGCGCCTTGCGGGCCAGCGGTTCGCTTTCGCGATTGCGCATGCCACGGTAACCCAGTGGCAGCTGCACCTGCTCCAGCGCGGTCAGCGCCGGGAACAGGTTGAAGCCCTGGAACACGAAGCCGACATGGTGCAAGCGGAAGCGCTCCACCTCGCTGCGACTCATATGCCCCACGTCCTGGCCGAGTGCATGCACGCGCCCACCATCAGGTGCGGACAGGCCGGACAGCAACGACAGCAGCGTGCTCTTGCCACAGCCGGACGGGCCCGACACCAGGGTCAGCTCGCCGGGATAGATGTCCAGCGAAAGCCCGCGCAGCACCGGCACCTGCACATCGCCGGACATGAAACCCTTTTCCAGTGCCTCGGCCTGCAGGGTCGGGGCGACAGCGCGTGTAGAAGTCATCGGCCGGTCCTCAACGCAGCAGCAACGATGGATCGGAGCGGACGACACTGCGCACCGCCATGATGCTGGACAGCATGGCCATCACCGCGACCAGCGCCACGCAGCCGAGGATCACCATCGGCGTCAGCTGCACCGGCACGCGCTGGGTCTGCGCGATCAACAGCACCGCGGTGCTGAACGCCGCCGCCAGCAACATGCCCACGCCGCCGATCAGCAATGCCTGCTCGAACACCACCCTTGCCAGCGCATAGCGGCCCGCACCGAGTGCATTGAGCGTGGCGTACTCGCGCACCGAACCGGCCACCACCGAGGCGAACGACTGGTTGGTGATCACCGCACCGACGAAGCAGACGATGACGGCCATGAACAACACGGCGATACCTGCGCCGGTATCGAAGAGCCAGTATTGCTGCGAGCGGCTGGCAAACTCCGGCGCGGTCCAGAACTCGACCGGTGTGGCCCGGCCCATCGACGCGGCCAGGCGGTCACGCACGCGATCAGCCAGCTCCGGCGAGCGCAGGCCCGCCACGAAATAGGTACTGCCCTCGTGCGGATCGGTGCCGGCGATGGCGCGTGCGGTATCCAGCGACGCCAGCACGTTGACCCCACCGAGGCCACGCAGCCCAGGCTGCGCTGCGACCACGCGCACCGCCTTGCCGTTGATCCACGCACGGTTGTTCTGCAGGTCCACGCCCAGCGTATCCAGGTCGGCGCTGTCGACAATCACCGCACCGGGTTCACGCAGCTGCGCGCGCAGGTCGGCAGGCAGGATCCGCGCGAACATCATCGCGTCGTCGCGGGTGGAGATGCCGGACAGATACACCGACACGTTGCCGGTGCCCTGCGCGCTGGAACGCCACTCTCCATCGACCCATTCGTAGGGTTCGACGCGGGTGACATCCGGGTCCATGCGCAGGTGGCTTTCGACATCCGCGCTGATCGCATGCCCGTAGTTGACGCTCTGGGTGCCGGGGAAACCAGCCCAGATATCGGCTGAGGATGCCTTCACGTAGATCGCGGCGGTACCAAAGATGCCCAGCACCAGCGCCGCCTGCACGATCAGCAGCACACCAGCAAAGCACATCGCCAGCACCACCGGCAGGAACCGGCGCCACTCATAGGCCAGGGTCTTGCGGGCCAGCGCGATCATTGCGATTCGCCCTCACCCTCGGCAGGCAGCGGGGCGCCACCGAGGGCGCGGTACAGCGACGCAAAAGCCAGTACGCGCGCACCCTGCGCTCCGATCAGGTCGGCCTGCGAGGCGAGTGCGGCACGCTGCGTGTCGAGCCCGTCGAATTCGCTGGACAGGCCCAGCTGCACCTGCCGCGCTTGCCGCTTGAGCTGCTGGCCGGCGGCGGCGTCGGCCGCGCGCAGCGACTGGATGCTGCTGTTCTGCCGCGCCAGGCTGCCGAGCGCGCCTTCCACTTCGCTCACGCCTTCCAGCACGGCCTTGCGGTAGCCGAGCAATGCGGCATCCAGTTGTTTCTCGTCGGCATGGAAGCGCGCGCGGCGCTGGCCCCAGTCCCACAGCGGAATATCGATGTACGGGCCGATCGACGGGCTGGAATCGGAATTGGAGCGGGCGTTCTGGGTGAGGTTGTAGGCGTACAGGATGGAGCCGCCAAGGCTGACCCTCGGATACATCGCTGCACGCGCCGAACCCTTGCTGGCCGCAGCCTGCATCACCTCTGATTCCGCCAGCAGGATCTGCGGGCGGTGGCGCAGCAGATCGGCCGGGACCTGTTGCAGCGAGAACGCGCCCAGGGTGGGTGGAGTGCGATATGCGCGCCAGGCCGGATCCGGACCGTCACGACCCAGCAGCAGCGCCAGCGCGCGGGCCGCGCTGTCCGCATTCTCGCGGGCCTGCGCCGTGGCTGCACGGGTCGCTGCCTGGCGCGCACGCAGGCGTTCCAGCTCGCCCGGCTCATCCAGGCGCAGGCGCTGGCGGACCCGCGCCAGTTGTTCGCCGCGGTCGTCCACGGCCTGCTGCCGGGCCAGCAGGTCCTGCTGGGACTGCGCCACGGTCAGGTCCAGATAGCTGCGCACCACATCGGCGATCACCGCCACCTGCGCAGCACTGCGCAGGGCCTCGGCATTGCCGGCCGAAGCCTGCGCGCTCAACTGCGCGCTTTCGGCGGCGCCGAACAGGCCCAGGTCCCAGATCGCTTCAATGCCCGCATGGAAGTAGGTATCGACCGCAGCAGCATCCTGCACCTGCTTGGCGCTGGCCGAGATCTCCGGCAGGAACCGTGAGTCGGACGTGCCGGCGACGATCCGCACCGCCTGCAGGCGCAGCGTGGCTTGCTGGAGGTCGAGATTGCCGGCGATGGCCTGGTTGACCAGGCCGTCCAGCGCCGGGTCGGACAACACTTTCCACCACTGCCTGGCGTCCACCGCCACGCCCTGGCCCTGCGGCACCTGGGTCCAGGTGCTGGGCGTGCGATCAGGCAGGTCCGGAACCGGCACCGACATGCAGCCAGCCAGGGCCAGGCTCGCGAACAGCGCGCAGGGGCGCAGTACTGCCTGCAGGGGGAATCCGCGCCCGGTCCTGGGCACTGCCACTGAAGTGATACGCCTGACCACCAGCCCGCCAACGTGTAGAAGGAGCATGAAGGCTACCGTGCGATTGTGGAGCGAACATGGAGAATTGGTCCGAAAAAGGTCACAACACGCGTGCGGTTCAGGCAACGCTGACCCAGCCTTTCACTACGCTTTCAATGTGTTCCCGGGACGGAACACTGGATGCTTTTCACTGCGTACGTCACATTGCGGCACTGTCCTGCCCCGATGCCGCCTGCCCGTGAATCGTCCCCGCCGCTGGCTGATGACTGCCTCGATCACAACACTGATTGTCGGTGCGCCCGTTGTCGCGCTGACCACCCCACTGGCCTCGAACGCGCTGCTGCTGCTGGAACGCAGCAACTTCATTCCCGCCGAATCCTCGATCCTCACCTTCGAGCCGTATGCGATCAACGAAGGTTCGTCGAACTACTGGCTGTACGCAATGGATCGAACCTACTACTACCACTTCACCTACGAAGTTGACGTCCCCTACGTCTACATCCCGCAGGACAACCGCTGCCCCGGCTTCGACCGGCACGATGCCCGGACCTGGTGCAGCGCCCTGCCCGGCAAGGCACGCTAGCGCGGCGGTGGTGCAACCGGTGTGACAAACGAAAAACGCCCCCTTGCGGGAGCGTTTTTCTTGAATCTGGAGCGGGAAACGAGACTCGAACTCGCGACCTCAACCTTGGCAAGGTTGCGCTCTACCAACTGAGCTATTCCCGCAGATTTCGTTCGACCTGCGTCGAAGGAGCGCTATTGTGTCGATATTGCTGCACGGCGTCAACAGGAATTTTTGCCTGCTGTGCAGGCCGGCGTTCAGGCCTCCAGGGCGGGGACCTCAGGTCCGCAGGCCGCGCCGGTGGAAGTAGACCTGCTCGGCGATGCGCCGCGTGGCAGCCGTGTGCAGCAGCGCGTTGAGCGGCCAGTCGGCCTGCAGATGATCCATCGCCCAACGCAGCAGGCGCTTGCCACGGAATGCCGGCGCCACCTGCCGCGCCACCCGCTCCGGCTGCGTACCGGTGCCACGCAGGTGGCGGCCAATGGCATCGCCGACCGCCCAGCCATGCCGCCACGAGGAGTGGATGCCCCCGGCGGACAGCGGCGAGACGATGCCCGCCGCGTCGCCGGTCAGGATCACGCGTTGGCCGGTGATCGGCCCCTCTGGCCGGCCACAGGGCACCAGGCCGGCGCGGGTGGCCGAGGGACGCGCCGAACGCGGAATGCCGACCACGTCGCGCACGTGGTCGAGGAAACCATCAATGTCCGGCGGCCGCACCCGTTGCGGATCGTGACGCAGCGCCAATCCGACCTGCAGCCCGGTCGGATTCTGCGCGACCCAGCCGATGTAGCCCGGCGCGTAGCGCTTGCTGACGAAGCAATGCAACGCGTCGCCCTGCGGCAACTGCAGGCCGGCAAACTCGCGCTCGACGCCGTAGAGAGTGTCACGCACCTGGCCGAGGCCGGTTCGCACGGCCACGCGTGAGCGCGCACCATCGGCGCCGACCAGATAGGCGCACCGCCCTGCCCCTTCCACCTGCCAGCCGTCACCACTGCGATGGGCGTCGGTGAAGGACTGCTGCAGGCGCAGGTCGACACCACTGGCAATCAGTTCGCTGGCCAGCCAACGCATCAGGTTCGGCGTATCGGTGGTGAGGAAGTAGTAGCCCGGTGCGGCCAGCACCACGCTGCGCAGGTTGGGCGCGTACAGGCGCACGTTCGCGACGCGCTGCAGCAGATGTCCGGGCATGCGCCCCAGCCAGGCCTGCTCCATCGCTTCCTTCACCACGATGCCGGTGGTGTGCAGGCGTTCGCCCGGGTCGGCCTTGCGTTCAAGCACGCAGACGCGCAGGCCGTACTGGGCAGCGGCCAGTGCACAGGCGGCACCGGCGAAGCTGGCGCCGGCGATGACCACATCATGGTCGTGCGCGGAGGGAGTGTGAGGCATTGCTGCATCGCCCTGGAGGAACGGAGATGCAGCTTCGGACCGCCGCGTGGCGAGGCGAAGAAGTGGCGGTGAAGTGGGGATGAAGCGGGAAACAGGCAAACGAAAAACGCCCCCTTGCGGGAGCGTTCTTCTTGAATCTGGAGCGGGAAACGAGACTCGAACTCGCGACCTCAACCTTGGCAAGGTTGCGCTCTACCAACTGAGCTATTCCCGCTTGGGAGGCGAAATTCTACCTATTCTGGAAATGGCGTCAAGCGCTTTTTTCAGGGCCTGCGCGGCGCCCAGCGCCGCGTATCCACGCATGGCGTGGATCTCCTCCAACGCCCTCACAAATCAGCAGATCCACGCCATGCGTGGAAGGATTCATCGATGGGGGCAGCGCCCGTCCTGCGGGAAGGGATCCGAACCCGGTGCTCAGTTGCCCAGCTTCTTCTGCCGCGCGCGCTCGCGCGCAGCGCGCTCGTCATCGCGCAGGCTCGGCCAGGCGGCATGCAGGTACTGCAGGCCCGACCACAGGGTCAGCACCGCGGCAATCGCCAGGGTCCAGTCGCCGATATGGAACACCGGCCACCCCATCCAGATGTCTTCCACCGGCACGTTCGGGGCCACCGAATACAGCAGGCACAGCAGCGCGACCATCTGCGCGGTGGTCTTGACCTTGCCGATCATCGCCACGCGGACCTTGGCGCGCTGGCCCAGCTCGGCCATCCACTCGCGCAGCGCCGACACCGCGATCTCACGGCCGACGATGACCGCCGCCCAGAACGCCATCCACGGTGTCGGGTGGCCCTGCACGATCAGGAACAGCGCCACCGCCACCATCAGCTTGTCCGCGACCGGGTCGAGGAAGGCACCGAAGGCCGACTCCAGCTGGTAACGGCGTGCGATCCAGCCATCGAGCCAGTCGGTGATCGCGGCCAGGCCGAAGATCGCCGCCGAAGCGAAGTTGGTCCAGGTGTAGGGCAGGTAGAACACCAGCACCAGCACCGGGATCATCACGATCCGCAACAACGTCAGCCAGGTGGGCAGGGTCAACTTCATGCTTGCGTGCTTCTCTCTCTACTCGGCCGCATCAGGCGTGGCCAACCCGTGCAGGTTAGCGTAGATACGTGCCGCGAGGGCGTCATTGATGCCTTCCACCCTGGCGATTTCCGCTTCGCCGGCGGCTTTCAGGCCGACCAGACCGCCGAAATGCTTGAGCAGGCTGGCGCGGCGACGCGGGCCGATACCGGGGATGTCCTCCAGCTTGCTGGTCATCCGCGCCTTCTGGCGGCGGCCGCGGTGGCCGGTGATGGCGAAGCGGTGCGCCTCGTCGCGCACCTGCTGGATGAACTGCAGCGCCGGGTTGGCCGCGCCCGGGCGCAGCTCGCGGCCATCGGGCATCACCAGCGCTTCGTGGCCGGCGCGGCGCTCCACGCCCTTGGCCACGCCCACCAGCAGCACGCCTTCCACGCCCAGGTCGGCCAGTGCGGCCTGCGCCTGGGCCAGCTGGCCGGCGCCACCGTCGATCAGCAGCACGTCCGGCAGCACGCCCTGCTCTTCCACCGCACGGCGGAAGCGGCGGTCGATGGCCTGGCGCATGGCGGCGTAGTCGTCGCCGGGCTCGATGCCGCTGATGTTGAAGCGGCGGTACTGCGCGCGCACCGGGCCGGCGGCATCGAACACCACGCATGAGGCCACGGTGGCCTCGCCCATGGTGTGGCTGATATCGAAACACTCGACACGCTTGACCGGCTCGGCCAGGCCCAGCATGTCGCGCAGTGCATCGCTGCGCGCGTGCTGCGCGTTGCGGCTGTTGAGTTCGGTGGCCAGGGTCAGCTGCGCGTTGCGGCTGGCCAGTTCCACATAGCCGGCGCGTTCGCCGCGCACGTTCCACTTCAGCTGCACCTTGCGCTCAGCCGAGGCCGACAGTGCTGCGACCAGCAGGTCGGCATCAGGAATCTCGCGGTCCAGCAGGATCTCGCGTGGCGGCTCGAATTCGATGTAGTACTGCGAGACGAACGCGGCCAGCACTTCCTCCGGGCTCTCCTCGCCATTGGTGCGCGGGAAGAACGGGCGGGTGCCGAGATTGCGGCCATCACGGAAGGCCAGCAGCAGCACGCAGGCCTGCGACCCCTGCATGGCCACCGCCAGCACGTCCAGGTCGGCGGCGCGGCCATCCACGTACTGGCGGGTCTGCATGCTGCGCAGCGAGGAGATCAGGTCGCGCAGGCGCGCGGCCTGCTCGAACTCCAGCGCCTCGCTGGCGGCCTGCATCTGTTCGCCCAGCTCGCGGGTCAGCTCGTCGCTCTTGCCTTCCAGGAACAGCGCAGCGCGGCGCACCGATTCGGCGTACTCCGGCGCCGGCACCAGCTCCACGCAGGGCGCGCTGCAACGACCGATCTGGTACTGCAGGCACGGCCGCGAGCGGTTGCGGAACACGCTGTCCTCGCAGCTGCGCAGCTTGAACAGCTTGTGCATCAGGTTCAGCGTTTCACGCACTGCGGTCACGCCGGGATACGGCCCGAAATAACGGCCGGGAATGGCACGCGGGCCGCGATGCAGGGCGATGCGCGGCCAGTCCTCGCGGGTCAGCAGCACATGCGGGTAGGTCTTGTCGTCACGCAACGAGACGTTGTAGCGCGGCGACAGCGACTTGATCAGCTGGTTTTCCAGCAGCAACGCCTCGGCTTCCGAGCGCGTCACGGTCACGTCCATCCGCGTGATCTGCGAGATCATCGACATGATCCGCGCGTTTTTCGGGCTGCCGTTGAAATAGCTGCCGACACGGTTGCGCAGCGCGCGCGCCTTGCCCACGTACAGCAGGGTGTCGTCGGCCGCATACATGCGGTACACGCCGGGCGCGGTACTGAGCTGGGCCGCGAAGGCCTTGCCGTCGAAGGCCGGGGCGGGAACGTCGGTCATTCGCTGATCGGGACTTCGCTGAGCACGCCGCTGTCGGGGTCGAATCGAAGCACGGCATGTGCATCGGTCTCGGCGATCCACACCGCACCCGCGCCTACCGCCAGCCCAGCCGGGCCATGCAGGCGGCGCGGCAGCGGCTGGGTGGTCAGTTCACCACCGCCCAGGCGCAGCGTGCGCAGGCGGCCGTTGCCGGTATCGGCGATCCACAGCAGCGGGGCGTCCGCGCTCAATGCGATCGCCTGCGGGAACTGCAGGCTGGCCTGCGTGCGCGGGCCATCTTCACTGCCGAAGCGCCATGGCCCCTGCCCGACCAGCGTCTGTACCAGGTCGCCGCGCAGCTGCAGTGCACGGATCGAGGATCCCAACGCATCGGCGACGTACAGCACCTGCTGCACCACGGCCAGCGCGGTCGGCTGGGCAAAGGCAGCCAGATGGCCGCTGCCATCCCGCTCGTCGATGGAGCCACTGCCGGCGCGCCATTGCAGGCTGCGCTGGCCCAGATGGTAGCTCCAGATACGGTTGTCGCCGGCCATCGCGATGTGCAGCTGGTTGTCGGCGATGGCCAGGCCGACCGGATGATCCAGCGGGACCTGCCGCGCCTGCGCGACCGGGCCTTCCACCGGCGCACCGGGACGCCCGTTGCCACACAACGTGTCGACCATGCCGGTCAGCAGGTTGATACGGCGCACGGCGTGGTTGCCGGTGTCGGCGACGTACAGCGAATCGCGTTCCAGCACCAGCGCCTGCGGGCGGTGGAACGCCGCTTCGGCGAGGTTGCCGTCCATGAAATCGGCGGTGCCGAGGCCGAACTGGCGCAGGATGCGGCCGCCATGGCTGCATTCGAGAATGCGGTGATGGCCGCTGTCGGCGATGTACAGGCGTTCGGTGCTGACCGCCAGTCCCTGCGGAAAGCGCAAGGACTGCCGTGGTTCCGGATGCAGTTCGCTGCCGCCGCGCGGCGGCGCCGAAGGTGCGCCCTGGCACAGCGCGTTCAGGGCGCGCTCCAGTTCACCGGGTGCGCCCTGCCCGACCAGCCGCTGCTGCTCGCGGCCCTGCGCGTCCAGCAGCACCATGGTCGGCCAGGCGGTAACGCCGAAGCGGCGCCAGCCATCCCAGTCGGCATCGAGCAGCACGGGCATGGTCAGGCCCTGGCGCCGCAGCAGCTTCAGCGCGGCACTGGCGTCGCGCTCGAAATCGAAGCGCGGTACCTGCAGCACCAGCGGCTGCAGCTTGCCCGGGTGGCGCGACAGCCATTGGCCGAATTCGGCCAGGCGTTGCGCACTCCAGGCGGAGGCCGCATTGACGAACAGCAGCGCGACCGGCCGGCCGCGCAGTTCGGTCAGGGTGCAGGGGGTGGCATTGAGCCAGGTGGCGAACTCGGGCAGGTCCGGGACGGGCTGGACGTTCATGACCCGATTATGCCGGAGTCGGCGTCATGCAACAGTCGTGCCACCGCACGTTTTGCAGCATCGTCGACCAGCGACCAGACCTGTTCGAAATGATCGCTGCCGCCGGTGTATGGATCGGGGATCGCGACCCGCCCCTGCCCGCCCGACCAGGGCAGGTACAGCGCCAGCCGTTCACGCTGGGCGGCCGACGCCAGGCGCCCGGCATCGCGCAGGTTGGCCTCGTCGGCACACAGGATCCAGTCGAAACGGTCGAAATCCACGGCCTGCAACTGGCGTGCGCGCAGGCCGCCGATGTCCACGCCATGTCCGGCCGCGCAGGCGATCGCACGGCGGTCCGGCGGCTCGCCGACGTGCCAGTCGCCGGTGCCGGCCGAATCAACCTGCACCCGCCCGGCCAGCGGCGAGTCATCCAGCCGTGCGCGCAACGCCCCTTCGGCCATCGGCGAACGGCAGATGTTGCCGAGGCAGACGACCAGCAGCCTCATCGCGCTGCCATCGCCTGCAGCAACCGCTCGGCACGCTCCAGGTCCTCGGGCGTGTCGATGCCCGGCGGGAACGGCTCGGGCGAGATCGCCACGCTGATCGGGTAGCCGGCTTCCAGCACGCGCAGCTGCTCCAGCGACTCGACCTGTTCAAGCTGCCCCGGCGGCATCGCGGCGAACTGCTGCAGGAAACCGGCACGATAGCCGTAGATGCCGATGTGGCGCAGCCAGGCATGGCCTTCCGGCAGCGTGTCCCGGCTGCGTGCGAAACCGTCGCGGTGCCAGGCGATCGGAGCGCGGCTGAAATACATCGCCTCGTTGCGTACGTTGCGTACCAGCTTGACCACGTTCGGGTCGAACAGCGTATGCGCGTCCTCGACGGCAGTGGCCAGCGTCGACATCGGCGCTTTGCCGGCGACCAGCGCATCGGCCACCGCACGGATGCCGGCCGCCGGTGCGAACGGTTCATCGCCCTGCAGGTTGACCACCACCGTGTCATCGGCCCAGCCGGCGATACGCGCGCACTCGGCCAGCCGATCGGTGCCGGAGGCGTGCGTGGCCGCGGTCATCGCCACCTTCACCTCGGCCAGCCCGGACAGCGCATCGGATATGCGCTGATCGTCGGTCGCCACCCAGACCTCGCGGGCACCGGCCTGCAGCGCGCGGCGAGCCACGTGCAGCACCAGCGGCTCGCCGCCCAGCGGGCGCAACGGCTTGCCCGGCAGCCGCGAGGCGGCATGGCGGGCCGGAATGGCGACGACGAATTCGGTCATGCGGGCGGTACTCGGCAGGCTCGTTACAACGGGAATGCGGCCAGCGGCGCGTGAATGCAAGCGCCGCCGCGCCACTCAGTTCGGTCGCAGCTTGTCCAGGCGATCGGTCAACGCCACCCAGAACGCCGCGGGCAACTCGGCGCGCAGCGGCACCGCATAATGCCAGTCGTTGCCGAACGCGCGGCATTTCACCGCGTCCTTCTCGGTCATCAGTACCGGCAGCTGGCTGCCGAAGGACAGGTCCTGCGGCTGGTAGGCCTGATGATCGGCGAACGCGTGCGGCACCACGCCGATCCCGCGCGCGCGCAACATGTCGAAGAAGCGCTGTGGATGGGCGATGCCGGCCACCGCATGCACGCGCTGGCCCATGAAGTACGCCAGCGGACGCGCGCGGCCACCGGCCAGCGGC
Organism: Stenotrophomonas maltophilia; assembly: GCF_002799245.1. Lineage (GTDB taxonomy): Bacteria > Pseudomonadota > Gammaproteobacteria > Xanthomonadales > Xanthomonadaceae > Stenotrophomonas > Stenotrophomonas maltophilia_S. The sequence goes on from NZ_NEQV01000001.1 coordinate 66,788, forward strand.
TGTGCACTGTCGATGTGCAGGGCCATCGGCCACTGGCCGAAACCACAGGCCTGCGCCGCCGTCTCCTCATCGGCCTGGCCGAGGTTGACCACGCGGAAATCACACTCGCTGGCGCGGCTGGCCGGCTCGCGCAACGGCCCGGCCGGAATCATCCGGCCATTGCCGTAGCGACGCTGTGCATCGACCACTTCGATCTCGATGTCACGCGCCAGGCGGTAGTGCTGCAGGCCGTCGTCACAGACGATCACATCGCAACCGGCCTCGATCAGCGCCTTGCCGGCGGCGACCCGGTCGCGGTCCACGCGCACCGGCACGCCGGTCTTCCAGGCGATCAGCACCGGCTCGTCACCGCCCTTGGCGGTCGGCGTGTCGGCCTGTACCCACAGCGGTTTGTCGGCGTCTTCGCGGCCATAGCCGCGGCTGGCCACGCCTGGCTTCCAGCCGGCCGCGCGCAGGCGCTCGACCAGGGCAATGGTCAGCGGCGTCTTGCCGGTCCCCCCCGCAGTGATGTTGCCGACCACGATGACCGGTACCGGCAACGAATGGCGCCTGCACCAGCCACGCCGATAGGCGCGCCGGCGCAGCGCGGTGACACCCGCGTACAGCGGTGCCAGCAGTCGCATCGTCCACGGAACCGGGCTGCCGTCGTACCAGTACGGCGGGGTCTGGGTACCCTTGCCGGCCATCAGTCCTGCCTTTCGCGGAACTGCATGCTGTGCAGGTGCTGGTACAGGCCACCCAGTTCGAGCAGCTCCCTGTGGGTGCCGCGCTCAACGATGCGGCCATGGTCCATCACCAGCACCTGGTCGGCATGCTCGATGGTCGACAGGCGGTGCGCGATCACCAGCGTGGTGCGTTCCGGCATCAGGCGCTGCAGTGCATCCTGCACCAGGCGCTCGGATTCGTTGTCCAGCGCCGCAGTGGCTTCATCGAGGATCAGGATCGGGGCATCGCGCAGGATCGCGCGGGCAATCGCCAGGCGCTGGCGCTGGCCACCGGACAGCAGCGCGCCGTTCTCGCCTACCGGGGTCTGCAGCTGTTGCGGCATGCGTGCGATGAACTCCCAGGCGTTGGCGGCTTCGGCCGCCGCGCGGATCTGCTCGTCGGTCGCTTCCATGCCATAGGCGATGTTGGCGGCGATGGTGTCATCGAACAGCATGACCTTCTGCCCGACCATCGCCACCTGCCGGCGCAGGTCGGCCAGCGGGTAGTCGTCCAGGGCCACGCCATCGAGGGTGATGACGCCGCCACTGGGCTCGTAGAAACGTGGCACCAGCCGGATCAGGCTGGTCTTGCCGCTGCCGGAACGGCCGACAATGGCCGTCACCGTGCCCGGCCTGGCAACGAAACTGATGTCGTCCAGGGCGATGCCGCTGTCTTCGCGGTAGCGCAGCATGACGTGGTCGAACGCCAGTTCACCGCGCACGCGCTGCACGCGGTGCTGGCCCTCATCGCGCTCCACCGGCATGTCGATGATGCCGAACAGGCGCTCGGCGGCGGAAACACCGCGCGAAATCGATGTCTGTACGCTGGTCAGGCGGCGCAGCGAAGGAATGATGGCCATCATCGAGGTCATCAGGCCCATGAACTGGCCGGCATTGAGGCGGCCCGCCAGTGCTTCGCGGGTCGACACCCAGACGATCACCGCCAGCGCCAGTGCGGCCAGGAACTGCACCACGCTGGAGGCAGCCGCGCGGGTGACCTCGACCTTCATGTTCAGCGCCAGCATCCGGTTGGCCAGGCGCGAGTAGCGCGAGATCTCGTGCTGCTGGGTGCCATGCACCTTCACTTCCTGCTGCGCGGCCAGCGACTGCTCGGCGGTCTGCGCCATGGTGCCCATGCCGTCCTGGATGCCGCGGCTGATGCGCCGGTAGCGCTTGCCGACGTAGGACACGATCACGCCGATCAGCGGCACCACCACCAGCATCGCCAGGGTGACCTTGACGCTCATCTGCAGCATCACCGCCAGCATTGCGATGATGGTGAGGGTATCGGCCACCACGGTCTTCAGCGCGTCGGCGCTGGCCTGGGTGACCTGCTCGGTGTCGAAGTTCAGGCGGCTGACCATCACCGGCGTCGCTTCGGTATCGAAGTGCGACGACGGCAGGTGAAGGTACTTCTGCAGCACCTGCTCACGCAGGTCGCGGACCACGCTGCGGCCGGTCTTGGCCAGCGTGTAGTCGCTGACCCAGGTGGCCACGCTGCGCATCAGGAACAGGCCGAGGATGGTCAGCGGCAGCACCACGGCCGCGCGCGGCTGCGGATCGACGAAGCCTTCGTTGACCAGAGGCTCCATCAGTTTGGTGAAGTGGTAGCCGGCCAGGGCTTCGACCACCATGGCGATGACCGCGCCCACCATGAACACCCAGTAGGTGCGGGTGTAGCCCAGCAGACGTTTGTAGATCGGCCACACCGGCGCGTGATGGGAACTCATGGACGCACCTCTGGCGCAGTTGCAATGGCGATACGACGGAAACCGAGCTGACCGAGCGCGTCCTGCGCAGTCACCACGGCCTGGTAGGGAGTGCGCGCGTCGGCGCGCAGCAGCACAGGCTGGCTGCGGTCACTGCCGGCGACGGCGGCGATGGTCTGCTTGACCGACTCGACGTCACTGCGCAGCACTTCCTGGTCATTGATGAAATAACGGCCTTCGGCGTTGATCAGCACGCTGAGCGAACGCGGCGGCTCGTTGTTGGGCTGCTGGCTGGCGGTAGGCAGCTGCACCTGCAGCGTCGAGCGCGCATCGAAGGTGGTGGTGACCACGAAGAAGATGATCAGCACCAGGATGACGTCGATCAACGGGACCAGATCGATATGCGGCTCATCCTGGGATCGGTCATTGCCGATACGCATCGATCAGGCCTTCGCCGTGGCGGCGTTGGCCGGGCGCGCGGCCGGGGCCGGGTTCAATACCCCCGGGCGGCCGTCGAGCGTGTCCAGCAGGGCGCTGGCTTCCTGCTCCATCTCCACCACATAGCCATGGATGCGGCCCTTGAAGTAGCGATGGAACATCAGCGCCGGGATGGCCACGATCATGCCGGTGGCGGTGCATACCAGCGCCTTGCCGATGCCGCCGGCCAGCTGGTTCACGTCACCCACGCCATGGTCGAGGATGCCCAGGAACATCTGGATCATGCCGATCACCGTGCCCAGCAGGCCCAGCAGCGGGCCCGCCGAGGCAATGGTGCCCAGTGCGTTGAGGAAGCGCTCCATGCGGTGCACCAGGTGACGGCCGGTGTCTTCGATGCGCTCGCGGATCTGGTCGCGCGGGCGGTTGCGGGCTTCCAGCGCAGCCGCCAGCAATGCGCCCAGCGGCGAGTTGGCGCGCAGGGTCTGCAGGTGCGCCGGGTCAAGCTTGCCGCGTGCCGCCCAGTTGCGCACTTCCTGGCCGAGGCCGGGCGGCAGCACCTCCGTTCGCCGCAGGGACCAGAAACGCTCCAGGATGATCGCCAAAGCCAGTACGCCCAACAGCAGCAGCGGCACCATCGGCCAGCCACCGGCCTTGACCAGTTCCCACACGTTTCAACCCTCCGGCCCAACGGCCGCTTGTTCGATCGGCGATAGGATAGCAGCCGACCGCGCCCGCCCAGCGGCATCCCACCACCGGGATGCATGGATACGCTGTTCACGCAGCTGCAGCCCTTGTGCGCCAAGCCATACGCGGATCGCCCCGGACTCCGCGGTGGACACAACCTCGGCGCCCTGCGCCTGCCAGCGCCGGACCACGTCCTGGCGCGGGTGGCCGAAGCGGTTCTGGTGCCCGGCCGAGACCAGCGCCAGCCGGGGTGACACCGCCGCCACCCAGGGCGCGCTGGAGCTGCCGCCGCTGCCATGGTGCGGCACCAGCACCACATCGGCCTTCAGCGCCATCGCAGACGCCCGCAACAGCGTCTGTTCGGCCGGACGGCCGATGTCCCCGGGCAGCAGGACCACGCCATGAGCGCTGGCCACGCGCAGCACGCAACTGTCCTCGTTTTCGGCCCGCTGGCTGCCGGAATCCGGGTGCAGCACCTGGAAATCGACCCCGTCCCAGTGCCAGCGCAGGCCCCGCTGGCAACGCCGGTCCCCGGCGAGCGTACTGCCAGGCGGCACCAGCAATGGCAGCCCCGGCAGCTGGAGGCGCAGGCTCGGCAGGTTGCCCGCATGGTCGAGGTGGTCGTGGCTGATCAGGACCCGGTCAGGCGGCGCCTGGCCCAACGCCCGCAGTGACGGGACCAGGATCCGCTCACTGCCCTCACCTGCGTTCGGCGGCCCCACGTCGTACCAGAGCGCATGCCGCGCGGTGCGCAGCAGCACCGCCGTACCCTGGCCGACGTCGTGCACGAGCAGCTCCAGTTCGCCCTCGGCCGGTCGCTCACGCTGCGGCCACAGCAGCGGCAGGCACAACAGCAGGCCGGCCAGCCCGCCCCCGGCACCACGCGGCAGCAGCCACCAGAACACGCCCAGCAGCGCCGCCGGCACTGCCCAGGCCGGTGCCTCGGCCAACCACCACATCGCCTGCGGATGCGCCGCCAGCGGCTGCAGGGCCTGCCAGCTGATCTCGAACAACCACGCCGCAGCGCGCCACGCCCAGCGCCCGGCCCCGTCATGCAGCACCTGCAGGGCGGTGCCCAGCAGCGACAGGGGTACCACCAGCAACGTCCACCAGGGGATGACCGGCAGGTTCACCAGCGGTCCCAGCCAGGCGGTTCCACCGAACAACGCGATGCCCAGCGGCAACAGGCCGACGCTGGCCACCCCTTGTGCGGCCAGGAACCCGCGCAGGTTGGCGGCCAGCCCGCGCGGACGTCCCTGCGGCAAGCACCACACCAGCCACCACACGCCGCCGAAACTGAGCCAGAAGCCCGCCGACAGCACCGACAGCGGCGCCGGCAGCAGCAGCGCCAGCGCCGCCAGCGCGAGCCCCTGCACGATACCGAGCGGGCGCCGCCCGCTGCGCGCCAGTGCGACCAGCCCGATCATCAGCGCAGTGCGCACAGTCGGCAATTCACTGCCGGCCAGCACCGCATAGCCTGCTGCGGCCAGCGCCGCGGCGCAGGCCGCCGCCTGCGGGCGTGGCCAATGGCGGGCCAGCAGCGGGCACAGCCACCACAGCCCCCGGCACAGCAATGCCCCCAGCCCCGCCACCACCCCGACATGGAACCCGGAAATGGCCACCAGGTGTGTCAGCCCCAGCGCCCGCAACTGATCCCAATCGGTATCGGACAGGCCCCGCGTATCGCCCAATGCAAGCGCCTGCACGAAGCGCGCGGCCGGATGGGCCACCTGCACGGCGATGGCGCTGCTGCTGCGTTCACGCCAGGCCGGCAGGCCCTGCGCGGCCTGCAGCTCACGCGCGCTGGCCGGCGCCCGCACCGTTCCGTTGCCGGATACGCCACGCAGCAGCGCATGACGTTCACTGTCGAATCCACCGGGATTGATCCGCGACCGGGGCGCCCGCACGCGCAGGGCCAGGTGCCACTGCGCACCAGCCATGACCTGATGACGCCCACGCCCGGCGTCGGCGGCAGCGCGGGCAGGCCAGGCATCGTTCCAGGTGACCTGCAGGCGCTTGCCGCGCAGCGATGGCAGTTCGCTGCTCTCACTGACCTGCAGCAGGAAGCGAGTGTACGTGGCTCCGTGGTCCGGCAGATCGATGACCCGGCCACTGACCAGCACATCCCGCGCGGGCTGGCCCGGCGGAAGCTGGTCCTGCAATGCCCAATGCCCATGTATCGCCGTCCATCCGACAGCGAACAGCACGACCGCCGGCAGGCGCCCGCGCCAACGCAGGCCCCACCCTGCCATGCCAAGCACGATCATCACTGTGCAGACCCACAACGGCGGCAGCTGTGGCAGCTGCACGCAGGCCAGCGCTCCCAGTGTCAGCGCTGCAGCGGAGCCACTGCCCAGCAGGGGAGACGGGGAACGCTCGGCGGCCATGAAGCCAGCCTGCCGCCGTCGCCCGCAGGCTGCTATCGGGACTTGCCCCGAAGATGGGTCAGCGGCGGACGCTGCCGCGATGGAAATTGACCCGGAAGCTCGCGCCGCCCCCCGGGGCCTCGCCGACACTGACCGAGCCACCGTGGTGCTGCACGATTTCCTTCACCAGGTGCAGGCCCAGGCCACTGCCGCTGCCGGCCGCGCGCAGGCGATGGAACGGCTCGAAGATCGCCTCGCGGTCGCCTACCGGAATGCCCGCACCCTGGTCGCTGACTTCCAGCAACCCGCGCGTGTCCAAGCGCACGCAGATGGTGCCACGGCCACCGCCATGCACGATCGCGTTGTGTACCAGGTTGGCAATCACCCGTCCCAGCGCCAGGCTGTCGCCGTGGATCCACACCGGCGCCTCCGGCGCATCCACTTCGAATCCATAACCGGCACCCACCACCAACGGCGCCAGGTCCGCAGCGGCCTCACGCACCAGCAGGGCCAGGTCCAGCCGCTGCAATGCGCCGACATTGCGGTCAAGCCGTTGCAGATCGAGCAGGTGCTCGGCAACATTGCCCAGCCGCGCCACGTCGGTCAGCAGCTGCGATTTCAGCTCGCCCTGCGGCAGCTGCGACAGGCGCGCCTGCACCACGGCGATCGGCACGCGCAGTTCGTGCGCCGCGTCGGCGAGGAACTTGTCGCGCGCAGCGTAGCCCTGCTGCACCTTGTCGATGGCGTCGTTGAATGCTTCCACCAGCGGCGCCACTTCCGTGGAAACCAGCTGCGCATCCAGGCGCGCACCGGGCTGGCCGATGTCCAGCTCCTTGGCCTGCTGCGCGGAACGGCGCACGCCACGCATCGCACGGTGGATCACGGTCGGCATCACCAGCAGGGTGACCACGATCAATGGCAGGAAGAACCACAGGCCGATCAAGCGCAGCACCATCAGCGCACCGTCCAGCAGCCCGCCCTTGGGTGCGCCACCGACCATCACGGTGATGCGGCGTCCATCCTCGTTGCGGATCATCACCCGTGCCACATCCAGGTAGGGCGGCGCCAGCGAACCCAGTTCGGTGGCGCCCACGGTGGGCAGTCGTGCGAGCAGCGGCGCGTGGATCGCAGGGATGGTGCCGCGCTCCAGCCACATGCCCTTGTCGTCCACCGCGGCAAACCAGAGATTTCCCCCGGCATTGGCATCGAGCTTGTCCCAGCGCGCCTGGTCCAGCACCAGCCGGCCGCCTTCGCTGTGCACCGCCTTGGCCACCGCCTCGGCAACGAACATGTCCATGCCCCAGGAGTCCTTGTCACCCCAGGTCAGGATCAGCGCGACCACCGCGAACAGTACGGTGAAGGCCTGCGCCAGGAACAGGCGCCACGCCAGGCCAAGCGTGATCGAACGGATCGGACGGGCCATCTCAGGCCTCCGCCAGCAGGTAGCCGACGCCGCGGATCACGTGGATCTCCACACCGGCCCCGGCCTGCTGCAGCGCCTTGCGCAGCTTGGAGATATGCGCATCGAGCGCATTGGATTGGATCTCATCGTCGAACCCGTACACCGCCGCCTCCAGCGCACTGCGGGTGACCGTGCGGCCCTGCCGCATCGCCAGCGCCTGCAGCACCAGCACCTGCCGCCGAGGCAGCGCCAATGGCAGGCCCTCCACCTGTGCCTGCAGCGATTCGAAATCGAACTCGAGCCGCCCCAGCCGCAGGCTTGGCGTCACCATCGCCGAAGGCCTGCGCGATACGGCGCGGATGCGCGCCATCAGCTCTTCGATGGCCACCGGCTTGACCAGATAGTCATCGGCACCGACGTCCAGGCCTTCGACCTTGTCCGACAGCGTGCCCTTGGCGGTCAGCATGATCACGGCCAGGTTCGGCCGCAGCGCACGCGCCGTCGCCACGAATCCGGCGCCATCGCCGTCGGGCAGCTGGCGATCAAGCAGCAGCAGCTGGTGCACCGGTTCGCGCAATGCAAGCGCGGCCTCGGCCAGGCTGCCGACCACGTCGGCGACCACGCCCTGCCGCTCCAGGCCCGATTGCAGGGCGCGGGACAGATCAGGATCGTCTTCGACCAGGAGGATGCGCATCAGGAACTCGTCTACCGGAAACGCTGCCGATCATAGTGCCTGGCGCCGTGGTTTTGCGCCCATGCATGCCGATCGCGCCGGCGCAATGTTCTGACAATGTTGCCCCGTCACCATGCCCAGCCATCCCCTGCAAAGTGGCTGATCGATGCCGTCGCTGTCCCCGACCCTGCTGCGCCCGCTGCTGTTCACCACTGCCCTCGGCGTGCCGTTGCTCACCCACGCTGCCGAGCAGAACCCGGGCGTGCAGGCCGGCATCAGCGCTGGCGCGACCTCCGGCGCGTACGCGCACTATGACGTCAAACCCCTGGTGGTACCGGCCGTTGCCTGGCAGGGCGAGCGTTTCTTCGCCAGCCCCGGCTCGCTGGGCATGTACCTCTACAAGGGCCAGGGACTGCGCCTGTCGGCGGCGGTCACGCCCTACACGCTGCGCTTCAAGACCGACGACGTGAACGACGCACAGCTGCGCCGCCTGCACAGCCGGCAGATGTCGGCCATGGCGGGCATCACCGGTGAGTACAGTGCCGACTGGGGCATGGTCGAGGCCAGCATGATGCGGGAAGTCACCGGTCATGGCGGCGGCTTCGAGTCGCGCCTGCATTACAGCTATCCGATCCAGGCGGGCCGCTTCACCTGGGTGCCGCGGGCGGGTGTGGTGCATTCCAGTTCACGGCTGCTCGACTACTACTACGGCATCAGCGACGAAGAGGCACTGCGCTCGGGCCTTGCCGCCTACCGGCCGGGCAGTACCACCTCGCCAAGCCTGCAGATTGCGGTCAGCACACCGCTGGGTACGAAATGGCGCGCGACCGGCGTGGTGGCCAACCAGTGGTTCGGCGATGCAGTAAAGGACAGCCCGATGGCACGGCGTGGCACGCAGACGTCGGCCTTCATTTCCCTGATGCGCTCGTTCTGAGCGAGCGCCCCCTACGGACAAGGACCCCCCATGGCCTCCGTCTCCCCCACCGCCGAAGCCCACGCGATCCTGCGTGCACCGGACCTGGACAGCGCCGAACGCGCCTATCTGGGACTGATGCCCGACCTTGAACATGTGAATGCACTGGCCCGCCGTGCCGTGGGCCTGTCACGCGTTGCCGACGCGGCACGCGGCTATGCGTTGTCGATGACCCTGGTCGGGCTGCGCCTGCAGGAGCTGGAGATGGGCGAAGCAACAGCCAGGGAACATCGCCAGGCGACTCTGCGCAGCCTGCGCCAGGCCTTCAGCGCCTGACGGCACACGCACGGACGCTGCCGCCGCAGCCTTGCGGTGGCAGCGGGATTCATCGCATCAGCAGGGCCTGCAACCAGGCAGGTACGGCGCGGCAGCGCCGCTCAGCGCAGCGTGGTCCACGCCAGTAGCGCGCACAGGATCGCAACCCAGATCACTGCCTTGAAGGTGCCTTCCAGCATGTTGCCGCCGAACAGGCGTTCCAGCAACGGATTGGGCCTGGACACCGGGACGTGATCGCTCATTCGGCAGCTCCTTGCAGTGATCGCGCAGTTGCGCAGCAGCCCCGAGTCTACGCCTGCACGGCCCGGATTCATCGCCGCCTGCCTGCCTTTGGCGGCGCAATCCCCGCCTTCGTCGCAGGCCGGCTGCGGAGCCCGGCCGGCCATGCCAGCCTGCACGCACTTTCCCGCTGGAGCACCGTGCCATGCCGATGCTTGCCCTGATCCTGCTGTTCTCCAGCCTGTTCGGCGACGGCAGCGGGCCCACCGAGGATGCCCTGCGCAGCCAGATCCTGCGCACCGAGGCGCCACAGGACACGCATGCAGCGCTGCCCCTGCAGCTCTATCACCTGCGCCAGGACCGCGTGCTGCGCCTGGGCAGCCAGCGACCGGCAGACGACCCTGGCGGCAGCCCGCATGCTGCGCTGGCCCGGGTACAGGTGGCGCAGCTGTGGGAACGCGTTGATGGCCATTGGCGGATCCAGCGTTCGATCAGCATCACCCGCTGATTTCAGGCCACTGAACCGCCGCGGATGCGGCTTCACCGGAAGGACGGGCAGCGCCCCCTCCGGAACGAAAAAAGCCGGCCCCAGGGCCGGCTTCCATCGTTTCCACCGCTTCACCGGCAATGCCGGGAGCAGGTGGTGGGCGGTACAGGGTTCGAACCTGTGACCCCTACCATGTCAAGGTAGTGCTCTACCGCTGAGCTAACCGCCCATCTTGTTCTTGCCGACCGAAGGCTGGCCTTGCTACGTAAAAACCCGGCGCCAGGGCCGGGCTTTGCAGTTCACGACAGCCCTCTTCCGAGAACTTCGTGGTGGGCGGTACAGGGTTCGAACCTGTGACCCCTACCATGTCAAGGTAGTGCTCTACCGCTGAGCTAACCGCCCGTTTTGCTTCTGCATTTCCGCGATTGCGTCGGTGCAGGCCGCGTATATTACGGATGCCGGCAAGGAAGCGCAATACTTTTGTGAAGATGATGCTGCACTGCCGCGTTCAGCCCAGGCTGGCTTCCTTCAGCTGCCGGATCTGGTCACGAACGCGCGCGGCATCCTCGAACTCCAGGTCCTTGGCGTGCTGGTACATCTGCTGTTCCAGCGCCTTGAGACGGACCCCCAGCTGCGCCGGCGACAGCGAACGATAGTCGGCCGCTTCTTCGGCCACGCCCGCCCGGCCCTTGCCCCTGCCCTTCTTCGCCTCCTTCTCCGCGGCATCCGAACGCGCACCTTCGAGGACATCGACGATCGGGCGCGCCACCGAGCGCGGCACGATGCCATGTTCTTCGTTGTACTCGACCTGCTTGGCACGGCGGCGGTCGGTTTCATCGATCGCCGCCTGCATCGAACGGGTGATCCTGTCGGCATACAGGATCGCCTTGCCGCGCACGTTGCGGGCAGCACGGCCGATGGTCTGGATCAGCGAGCCGGTCGAACGCAGGAAGCCCTCCTTGTCGGCGTCGAGGATCGCCACCAGCGATACCTCGGGCATGTCCAGGCCTTCGCGCAGCAGGTTGATGCCGACCAGCACATCGAACTTGCCCAGGCGCAGGTCGCGGATGATCTCCACGCGCTCGACCGTGTCCACGTCCGAATGCAGGTAGCGCACGCGGATACCGTGCTCGGTGAGGTATTCAGTCAGATTCTCGGCCATGCGCTTGGTCAGCGTGGTGACCAGCACGCGGTCGCCCGCCTTGATGCGCTCGTTGGCCTCGCTCATCAGGTCGTCGACCTGGGTACCCACCGGGCGGATCTCCACCACCGGGTCGATCAGGCCCGTCGGGCGCACCACCAGCTCGGTGATCTCGTCACCGGCCTCGCGGTATTCATAGGGCCCCGGCGTCGCGGACACGTAGATCGCGCGCGGGCAGCGCTCCTCCCATTCCTCGAAACGCAGCGGACGGTTGTCCAGCGCCGACGGCAGGCGGAAGCCGAACTCGACCAGCGTTTCCTTGCGCGAACGGTCACCCTTGAACATGGCACCGATCTGCGGGATGGTCACGTGCGATTCGTCGATGACCAGCAGCGCATCGGCCGGCAGGTAGTCGAACAGGGTCGGCGGCGGCTCGCCGGCGGCCTTGCCGGTCAGGTGCCGGGAGTAGTTCTCGATGCCATTGCAGTAGCCGACCTCGGCCATCATTTCCAGGTCGAACTGCGTGCGCTGGGCCAGGCGCTGCGCCTCCACCAGCTTGTTCTGCGCGTACAGCTGCTCCAGCCGCTCCTTCAGCTCCACCTTGATCGTCTCGATCGCCGCCAGCACGCGCTCGCGCGTGGTCGCATAGTGCGTCTTCGGGTAGACCGTGAAGCGCTGCATGTTGCGCAGCGTCTCGCCGGTCAACGGGTCGAACATGGTGATCTTCTCGACCTCGCCATCGAACAGCTCGATGCGCAGCGCCTCGCTGTCCGACTCGGCCGGGAACACGTCGATCACTTCGCCGCGCACGCGGAAGGTACCGCGCTGCAGTTCGTACTCGTTGCGCGTGTACTGCAGCTGGGTCAGGTGATTGATCAGGTCGCGCTGGTCGATGCGCTCGCCCCTGGACAGGATCAGGCGCAGTGACAGGTAGTCTTCCGGTGCACCCAGGCCGTAGATCGCCGACACCGTCGCCACCACGATCGCATCCGGGCGCGACAGCAGGGTCTTGGTCGCGGCCAGCCGCATCTGCTCGATGTGCTCGTTGATCGAACTGTCCTTCTCGATGAAGGTGTCCGACGACGGCACGTAGGCTTCGGGCTGGTAGTAGTCGTAATAGCTGACGAAGTACTCCACCGCGTTGTGCGGGAAGAACGCCTTGAACTCGCCATACAGCTGCGCTGCCAGCGTCTTGTTCGGCGCCATGATCAGCGTCGGCTTCTGAACGTTCTGGATGACGTTGGCGATGGTGTAGGTCTTGCCCGAGCCGGTCACGCCGAGCAGGGTCTGCTTGGCGATACCGGCCTCGAAGTTGCTGGTCAGCTTCGCGATGGCATCGGGCTGGTCGCCCGCCGGCGAATACGGCGAGACAAGTTCAAAACTGTCGCTCATGGTGTTGCCAGTTCCCGGGAATGATGAGTATACGGGGCGAGTGGTGACGGCTGGCTGAGGGGTCGCCGGGCAGTCCGCCACGGGCATTCCCGATGGCGGCCGCGCAGCCGGGCGTGGAGGCTGGATGCATGCGCCCGCCCCATGCCCCCTACCCCCTCGGCCCCCGCTCTGCGCGGGGTTTGCACCTGACTGAACTGCTGGTGGTCATCGCGGTGCTGGCGGTGCTGCTGGCCGCGTCCTGGCCGGCGCTGCAGCCCCTGCTGCTGCGGCATCGCGCCGACGCCCTGCAACTGACCCTGCACGCCAGCCTGTCCGGCGCACGCAGCGAGGCGTTGCGCAGGCGCGAGCTGATCGGCCTCTGCGCCAGCGCCGACGGCCTGCGCTGCAGTGACGACTGGAGCGCCGGCTGGATCATCTACCGCAGTGGCGACCAGCGCGGAGAACCGGAGTCGCCGGAGGCGATCCTGAGCCACCACACCGGGCGCTCGGACACATCGATCCTGGCCCGGGCCAGCAGTGGACGCCCACAGCTGTTCTTCCAGGCCGATGGACGCAGCCCAGGGGCCAACCTGACCCTGCGCATCTGCGCGGGCAACCGGCTGCATGGCGCATTGATCGTCAACAATGGCGGCCGCACCCGAAGCGGACGCGTGAACCGGAACACCCCGTGCTGAGCCCCCGCCGAACATGCACGCAGAAAAGCAAAAGCCGCGATTTCTCGCGGCTTTTGCAGTATCTGGCGCCCGAAGTTGGACTCGAACCAACGACCCCCTGATTAACAGTCAAGTGCTCTAACCGGCTGAGCTATTCGGGCGGGGAGGCGCATTGTACTGGTCGATTACAGGAAGATCAACACCTGTTTCACCAGCAGCTGGCAACGCCACCGTCGGCCGTCTTGCGGTTGGCCTGGTCCACGCTCAACTTGCCGCAACTGTCCTTGGCCTGGGTGCCCTGCGGGGTGGCGGTGATGGTGAAGCTCGTGCCGTCGCCCTTGTAATCCAGGTTGTAGCGCGTGGTACCGCCATCGCGCGGCGACACCTTGGTCGGCAGCGCATAGCCCGTGTACGAGTTGTTGCTGGTGTGGTAGCGCTCGGCGCGCTGCGCGTACTCGGCCAGGTCCGCCTTCACCACCGCACGATGCGACCGGCGCACGTACTCCTGGTAGGACGGAATGGCGATCGCCGCCAGGATGCCGATGACGATCACCACGATCATCAATTCGATCAGGGTGAAGCCAGCCGCGCGACGAGGCATGGGAGTGTGCAACATGGGCGTGGATCCTCGCACTGGGGTTACTGGAGCTGGCGCCAGGACTGGCGACCGCACGGGTAAGGCAGATACAGCGACTGGCTGCCCGCAGCACCCACCGCCATCCAGCAGGAACTGCCTCCGGGCGGTGCCTTGTCGGTCGGACGCGGCAGCACCGACAGCGAGACGTCACGAACCGGCGCGGTACCTCCGGTCTTCAACGCAATGGCCGCGGTCCCAGTCCCGGGCTGGCTGCCGGCCGGCGAGCCATAGCGCACGTTCTCCAGCATCGGCAGGCCACTGATCGACGACAGTCCGAACAGCCAGTTCGAGCCACTGGTCGAACAGCCGACCGTTTCCATGTTGGGTACGTAGGTCGGCATGAAGACGATGCCACTGACCAGGGTCGGATTACCGACCGCGCGCTCGCCGTTGCCGGCAGGCAGCTGGATCATCCAGCCCCGGGCATTTGCCGGGGCCGCACCTGCCGTGATCTTGCGCTCATCGACCCCCGCAGCAGCGGCCGCTGCCGTGTACGGAACCAGGTTGGCGGCGGTCACCGTCGAGGTCACCGTCTTGCCCGACAGATCGTTCACCGCGTACAGCGCCTGCTGCGCCTTGTCATCCTTGTCGCTGGTGAAGGAGAAGCTGCCGGTGCCGAAATAGAGCATCACGCCGCCAGAAGGACCGGTCGCTGCGGTCATGCCACCGGTGATCGGCTGGCGGTAGGTCTTGTTGGAGGAATCCTGGGCAGCCTGGCTGGTGAACATCGGCACGGTCAGCGTGGTATTGGCGCTGCTGGTCAGGTCGAACTTCCATACCGCGCCACGCTGGTCGGCGGCATAGACGGTGTCGGCCAGTCCATCACGGCCGCGCGCATCCTGGTTGGCACCGGTCCAGCGATCGACAACGACCACATTGCCCAATCCATTGTCGCCGGAGATGCCGGCGCCCGAGGTGCCCTCGACCGCTTCGATCATCCGGATGTCGCCGCTGGCCATATCGACCACGAACAACACCGCCTTGCCATTGGCGCTGCCATAGCCATTACCGAAGATGGCCTTCCAGGCCACGCCGGTGCCGCTCTTCACCGGCACGATCACCGGCTTGCCCAGCACGAAGCCGATGTTGTTGCGCACCTCGTCCCTCAGCGACGAGTTGATGTCACTGATTTCCCACAGCACGCTGCCGGTACCGAAGCTGCCCGGGGTGGTGACGTCCAGTGCGAACACCGAACGGCCACCGGCACCGGTGGTGCCCACCAGGCTGGTCTGCCAGCTGCTGCCATTGAAGGTATCGGACACCGTAACCGGGCCGTCGACGTAATAGCGGTGGCGGAACGTCTGGTCGGCCGTATCGGACTTGTACGGGAACAGCAGGTTGGCCATGTGGCCCAGCGCGGTGGCCGGGATGTAGGCGAAGCTCTCCGTGCCGCCGGTGCCGTCCTGCTTGGCGTCGGCCTTCATGCCGCCATCGAAGGCGTGCAGCATGCCGTCATTGGCGCCGACATAGACCATGTACCGCTGCGACTTTGCCTTGGTCGCCAGATAGTCGGTGTAGCTCTTGGCGTAGGTGCCACCCAGCTGGCGGTAACCGTAGTCGTCCAGCGGCGAGCTCACCACCGGCGCCGAATTGACGATGTCACCCAGCGGCGTGGTCCGGTCGCGATACTTGCCGCCGTTGCGGACCTCGGTCGAGCTGTCGGCACTGAGATAGTTGATCGCACTGGCCAGGTCTGCCTTGATCGTGGTCAGCTTGTCGCTGGAACAGACCAGCATCGTCGCGTACTTGCCGCCAGGCTTGCTGCACAGATCCTGCAGGCTGATGCGGGCACTGTTGAAATCCACCGGCGAACCCAGCTTGTTGGCCACGATCCGGCGGCCGGACGAGTTCAGGCGGCTGGAGGCCTCCCATAGCTCGGTAAGCTCCGCTACCTGGTCGGCATTGACCTTGACGCTGGATGCGGTCAGCTTGCTGGACCAGTCGGTGCCGCTGTTGGTGATGTCATAGCGCGGAGTGACCGCCAGTGAGCCGGCGCCGATGCGCGCACCGCTGATGCCGATCGTGCCCGACGGCGATGCGCCACCGGTGATCGAAGACAGCACCCGGCGCATGGCCTCGGTGACGTCCGCCGGGGTCTGCGCGTTGATGAATTCGCCACGGCTGTTGACGGCCGCGTGCCACAGCTCATCGATGACAGTTCCGTCGTCGACATTGATCGGGTTGCCGTTGCCGGCCCAGTTCGGCGGGTTCTTGTAGGGATCGTCGGTCGCAGCCTGGTTGACGCCATAGATCTTGCCCTGCGCGCCCAGGGTCACGCCGTAGAAGTTCATGTGCAGGTCGGTCTGGCAGTCCAGGCGCTTCCAGTCCGGGCTGCTCTTGTCCAGCGAACTGCACTTGTCACTGACCGGCACCTGCCCCGCCGGGAAGCTGGTCCCGGTGCGCAATGGCGTGCGGGAACCGGCGTAGGCCGCCGCGGCGATGTCGGCGATGGTGTTGCTGTAGCCATCGGCGAACGGAATGGATGGCAGGTGGGTCGAGTTCACCGAGTCGGCATCACCGAAACCGCTGTTGGCCGTGTTGCCGGAGTTGGTGTAGCCGTCGGTGAACAGCATGCCGCCGTTGCGCTGGCAGGCCAGCTGTACCGGCGCGCCGCTATCGGTACGGCGGAACTGGTCCACCAGGTACTCCACCGCGCGGCGATTGGGAGTACCACCATTGGCGGTCAACCCGTAGATCTGCGAGTACAGGTCAGCACGGTTGGTGACCATGTCGTACATGGTCGCGTTGCTGAGCTTGTTGATGGTGAAGTAGCCCACGCGCATCGTGTCCACGCTCACCAGCGCCGCCGTCGAGGAACCGACGATCGCCAGCACGCGGTTGCGGTGGTACTGGAACCAGTTGGCAAAATTCTGGATCGCGGCGTTGTAGGCCGCGGAACTTGAATAGTTGCCCGACTTGATCTGGTAGCGGCGCATGTCGCAGCCGGGACCACAGGCCCCTGCGATCAGCGGCCGGCTGGCATTGTCCGTCTTGTACCCTGCCGGTGCCGGTGCGGCCGCTGGCAGGTAGAACGTGGCCGGGAAATAGGTCACCGCATAGGTGGTGTTGCCGGTGTTGCTGATCGCCGCCGTACTCCAGCCACGGCTGGTGTAGTAGGAGTTGCCGGTGCCGGACAGGTCGGGAATCCGCATGCCGCTGACGAACTGGAACTGCTCGGCCGTCGTCGAACGGTCGGTCGTCATGTTGTAGACGGCGTTGTAGCCGCGCTGGCCCGAACGTGGATCGGCGCGGGTCTGGGTGAGCACAGCGTCAGCCCACAGCGTGCCATCGGCATTGGTCCACGGCCGGTAGGTCACGTCCGGGTTGAAGTAACTGGCGTTGTAGACGTGCGATCGCGCGAAGCCGTAGATGTCCAGCGGCGGAATGGCGCGACCCGGCGAATACTCCTTGTTGAAATCCGTGTGCGGGTACAGGTAGAGGTAGCAGTCCACCGAGTTGTTGGCGCACGCCGTGCCCACGCTGAAGAAGCTTCCATCGTTGTTGAAGAAGCTGCCGTTGCTGCTATTCCAGCGCATGCGGCCGTCACCACCGGGGAACATGCGTTCGAAGTTCATCGAACCCGAATCGTCCACCGCCATGATGAACGCCGGCGTCGCGCGCGTCTGCACGTTCATCGGCTCCTGCGCCAGCACGCCCTGCGCCTGTGCGGCAAACAGCGTATGCGCCAGATAGCCGCCAGCGGCCAAGACGGCAAGGCCAGCGCCTGCCAGGATCCTGCGGTTGCGAGTGTTCATGGGCTCCCCAGCCTCACAGCTTGAATACGGTATCGATCGCCGCACGCGACGTCGCATCACCGGTCGTGTCACCGGCATAGGTCGTGATCTGGTAGACCGGTGTTGGCTTCTCCACCGACTTGCCCATGTCCAGCGCACCCTCCCCCTGGATGCAGCCCTGGATCTCACGGACATAGATGGCCGGCTTGCTGCCCAGCTTGGTTTTCGCGACCCACCCCGAAGGATCGAAGCCGTCATCGCACTGCTGGCTGATGTCGGAGGACACCACGGCAGGATTGGTACCGGCATCCTTCCGGTTGGCGATGTTCTCC
Organism: Stenotrophomonas maltophilia; assembly: GCF_002799245.1. GTDB lineage: Bacteria > Pseudomonadota > Gammaproteobacteria > Xanthomonadales > Xanthomonadaceae > Stenotrophomonas > Stenotrophomonas maltophilia_S. Next base: position 84,608 of record NZ_NEQV01000001.1, read on the forward strand.
ACCGCGTTCTCGGCGCTGCGCGCCGCACCTTCGGCGTTCTGGAACGCCATGCTGGTGGCCCGGTAGCCGGCCGCCATGCGTTCCTGCATGCCGGCCACCTGCATGCCGATCACGCCCAGCAGTGCCAACAGCACCAGCATGATCAGCGCGACATAGAGAACGGCACCCTGCTGTCGTGCCGGGGCAACGAAGGGGCGGCGCCTGGAGGAAGGATGAGAGCGCATGGTCGTCAGTTCCCGAACAAGCGGTTGCGCAGTGCAACGGACGCTTCATAGGCGCCACGATGGCGCTGGTCGTAAGGATCGGCCGGGGCGAAACCCACCCCCAGGATGGCCGGATAGGTGGCCGCACTGCCCGGCGCTTCGGCCGACGCACGCTGCGGGCTGCGCGCCAGCAGGCCGACCTGCACCATGCCCACGCGGCGCCACTGCCCTGCGGCGGTGGCATCGGTGCCGGTACTGACCGCACTGGCCACGCGCTGGTCGACGATGCGACCGGTCGGCGGCGTCGGCAGGGTGATGTTCGTGGTGGCATCCAGGCCGTACAGGAACTGCATGTTCTCGATGCCTTCCACCAGCTCCTCGCCATCGGCATAGCCGCCGGCGCCGTTGGCGCGTGCGCGGTAGAGCGCCGGCTCGCCATTGGGGTTGCTCGCGATGTAGTACGCCATGCCATCGGCGCGATACAGCATGGTCATCGCGTTGTTGATCGAATAGTTGCTCAGGTCGACCTTGTCGACCTTCAGCGTTGAACCGCTGATGGTGGCGGGGAATACGTCGGCGCGGGTGCAGTCGGCCACGCCGAAGACCGTCGGCGTGCCTGCGGCGTTGGCCTTCAGTCGGGCCATGCCATCACTGGAGACGGTCAGGGTGGTCGCACCCGCGGCCACGGATATGCCGGTGACGACGGCGCCCTCCGGACTCATCAGGCGCAGCACCAGGATGTCGCTGCCCGGCAGCGGCGCCGGCTTGAGGTTGGCGATGCTCTTCGGAACCGACTGCGCCGCGCTCCACGCACGGCCCAGCGTCAACGTGGCGCCCGGCGCCGTACCCGCGGCCTCATACCCCTGTACCGGAACCGAGAAATCCTGCGGGTCGCCACTGCCCGAGCTGATGCCCAGGTGATAGCCGACATCGCCGGTGTTCTTGACCACGTGGGCCTGGTCGTTGACGCAGCCGAAGTGGCCCGCCATGCGCAGGTCGCGCTGCAGGAAATCCAGCGCGAAGCGCGCGTTCTCCTGGGTACGGGCCGCGCCTTCGGACAGGCGCGATGCCGCGCGCGAGGCGATGAAGATCTGGGTGACGCCCAGCATCAGGACCAGGCCGATGACCATGGCGATCATCAGTTCGATCAGCGACAGGCCTCGGGCTCGCGAAATTGGACTCATGGGCGCGCTCACAGGAAGGTCGTCAGGCCGAAGGTGGTAAGGCTGTCGGGATCCTTCGGATCCCAGCGCTGGTCACCCCAGCTGATGGCCACGGTGACCTGGCCGGTGCCCTGCACGAAGGTGACCTGCGCGCTGGCTTTCTCGCCCAGCGTCCGCGCGACCTCGCACTGCCAGCGCGCCACGTTCGTCTTCGGCGTCACGGCGGCGCCGGTCGGCCAGGCGCAGGCCCCGCTGGGCTTCACCGACCCGGCCGAGAACGAGGCCGAGGAATAGGCTCCGCCGGCCAGGGTGTCGGTGCGCTGGGCGCGCATCAGTTCGATCAGGTCGTTGGCCAGGTTGGTGGCCTGGGTGCGGTAGTTGGCACTCTGCACGAAGCGGACGTTGGTGGTCTGCAGCAGGGCGAAGCCCAGCAGGCCGAACGCCAGGATCAGCACCGCCACCATCACTTCGATCAGGCTGAAGCCGCCCTGCGACGAGCGTGGGCGGGCGAGGTTGCGGCGGCTCATGAGCAGGTTCCCTTGGTCACCCGGACCTGGCCGGACTGGTTGATCGTCAGCGTGCTTTTCGATTCACCGGCCTTGCACGCATCCGGCGACAGCACCAGCGTCTGATCAGCGACAGCCCTGCGCCGGCCGCGCCCGTCGAAGGCGATAACCGCGCCCGGCGGGCCCACCACGCTCAGCTGCGGATTGCCCTGCGAGAAGCGCAGCGCGACATCGTTACTGCCCATCTGGCCATCGCCATCCAGGTCCGACCAGGCCAGGACGCCCTTGGACCAGTCGCCATCACAGGCTTTGCCATCGGCGCTGCCACAGACACCGCCACCGTTGCTGTTGCGGATGCCTTCGCTGCGGGCCAGGTTGGCCAGCGCGATCAGCTCGTTGTTGGCGGTCGCCAACCGGTTCGAGCGGATCATGCCGCGGAAGCTCGGATAGGCGATCGACGCCAGGACCACGAAGACGGCCAGCGTGACCATCAGTTCAACCAGCGTGAAGCCGTTTTGCCGACGCAAAGACATTGGACGCTCCCCAGCGTGTTGGTGGCCACGATGGGCCATCACCCCGCCACCGGCAAGCAGTGGCAGGATGAACGGTCAATCCGGGGCGACGGGCGTCAAAGGCTTGACGACCCGCCCTCCCCCGCCGGTGCCGGCGCGATCCCCATCGCGCCGGCCCGTGCTCAGGCCAGCACCTGGTAGCAGGGCTGGTATTCGCCGGAGATCTTCATCCGGCGCTGCTCGACGAAGGCGCGCAGCAGCGCATCCAGCGCCTGCATCATGTCCGGGTCGCCGTGGATCTGGAACGGCCCGAACTGCTCGATGCGGCGCATGCCGTCCTCCTTCACGTTGCCGGCCACGATGCCCGAGAACGCCCGGCGCAGGTCGGCCGCCAGCGCGTGCGGCGCACGCCCGTGATGCAGGTCCAGCGCCGCCATCGCCTCGTGGGTCGGCACGAACGGCTGCTGGTATTCCCACGGGATCTCGATCGACCAGTTGAAGAAGAACGAGTCCTTCTGCGCCAGGCGGTGCTCGCGCACGCGCTTGATGCCGTTGGCCATCTTCTTGGCCACCGCGACCGGGTCACCGATGATGATCTCGTAGCGCTCGGCAGCCTCATCACCCAGGGTCAGGCGGATGAAGCGGTCGATCTGCTCGAAGTACGGCGCGGCCACGGTCGGGCCGGTCAGGATCAGCGGGAACGGCAGGTCCTTGTTCTCCTCGCGCAGCAGGATGCCGAGCAGGTACAGGATCTCTTCGGCGGTGCCGACGCCGCCGGCGAACACGATGATGCCGTGGCCGATGCGGACGAAGGCCTCAAGGCGCTTCTCGATGTCCGGCATGATCACCAGGTGGTTGACGATCGGGTTCGGCGACTCGGCAGCGATGATGCCCGGCTCGGTCAGGCCGATGTAGCGCGTCACGGTACGGCGCTGCTTGGCATGGGCGATGGTGGCACCCTTCATCGGGCCCTTCATCGCACCCGGGCCGCAGCCGGTGCAGATGTCCAGGCCGCGCAGGCCCAGCTCGTAACCGACCTGCTTGGTGTACAGGTATTCATCGCGCGAGATCGAGTGCCCGCCCCAGCACACCACAAGGTTCGGGTCACCCGGATTGAGGATGCGCGCGTTGCGCAGCAGGCCGAACACTGCGTTGGTGATGCCCTCGGACGACTCCAGCTCGGCCGCGTAGGCCGGGCCCATCTCGATGGCCATGTAGGCCAGGTCGCGCACGACGGCGAACAGCAGTTCGGCGACACCGCGGATGATCTCGCCGTCGACGAAGGCCATCGCCGGCGCATTGACCAGGTCGATGCGCACGCCGCGATCCTGCTGCGCCACCTGGATGTCGAAATCAGGGTACAGATCGCGCGCCGCGCGCGGATCGTCCGAGGCGCTGCCGCTGGTCAGCACGGCCAGCGCGCAACGGCGCAACAGCTCATGCATGCCGCCTGCGGAGGCATCGCGCAGGCGTGCCACCTCGGCCCGCGACAGCACATCCAGCCCACCGCGCGGGTAGATCCGCGCATCCTGCACCGGCAGTGCACGGGCCGATTTTTCGTTCGTGGTCATATCCAATTTTTCGCTTCCTTCAAGGTTTCCGACTGTACTGCCGCCCCCTTAAAAAGCAAAACGGCCGGGAAGCCCGACCGTTGGATGTGTGCTGCCCGCGTTCGCCATTCCGGGACCGCCTGGGCGGCATTGGCGCCGCGCACATTTCCGGATGCTACGCCGTTGTCCATCGACCTGCAAGGACTTTCAGCGCAAAGGAAAACGGCCGGGTTTCCCCGGCCGTTTCCGTTTACAGCAGAGCTACGTCAGTGCATCAGAACTGGTAGCGGAAGCCCAGCTGCAGCGACCACTGCGAGACGCCGGCGTCGAAGCCGTCGGCATCCTGGTTGGCCACGCTCGGGGCATCCGCGCCGGTGAAGTTGTACACGTACTTGCCCTGGTACAGGCCCTGCAGGGTCGCAACACGGCTGTTGGCGTAGAAGCCGTAGTCGTAGATGTTGCCCCACTTCTTGTTCAGCATGTTGCCGACGTTCTGGATGTCGACCCAGATTTCCGACTTGTGACCCTTCATGAAGCCCGGCAGCTGCTGGCTGATGCGCACGTCGAAGGTGTTGATCCAGCCGGTACGGAAACCGTTGGCCGGAGCCACGCTGCCGGCGTACTTCTCCAGCTGCGGGTTCTGCGCCAGCCAGGCGAAGAACTTCTTCTCCATGTCGGCATCGGCAATGAACTGGCCGTTGGCGTTCAGGGCGCCGAACAGCACTTCACCACGCTGCGGCACGTAGAACAGGTCGTTGCCCGAACGGCCGTCGCCATTGGCGTCATTGGCGTAGATGTAGCTGAACGGACGACCGCTACGGCCTTCATACACCAGGCCCACCTTGGTTTCGTAGTCACCGAAGAACTTGTGCTTCCAGTTCAGCGAGCCCGACAGGCGGTCGCGGATCTGGTAGCGCGAAGTATTCAGCTGATCGGCGTTGGCATCGAAGGCGTACTGGTAGCCCCAGCCCGAACCGGCGGTGGAGCTGGTCAGCGAACCCACTTCCTTGGCATCGGTATAGGTGTAGCCGATGTTCCAGGACCAGTCGCTGTCATTGCTCCACGGCTTGGCCAGCGAGAAGGTGGCCTGCGAGGTGCGACCCTTGTGGGTGTTGTCGATCAGGTAGACCGCATCGAAATCACCATTGGCACGGTAGCGCGCGTTGCCGGTCGCCCACAGGCGGCCGTCGGCCGACGGAGCGTAGTAGTTGACGCGACCGTCCGGACCGACCTGGCGGCCCTGGCCCAGGTTCAGGTGCTGGTAGTACAGGCCATCCTTGACCTTGGTGACCAGCAGTTCAGCCGACGCCACGATGCCGTACCACGGCAGCTCGTGATCCAGGGCGATGTTGGCCTTGTAGATCGACGGCAGCTTGAAGTCCTTGCCGACGAAGCTGACGTTCTGGCGCGCCTGCCCCGGGGTGTTCGGAACCGGCTGGGTGTCCTTGTTGGCGTTGAACGGCTGGCCGTTGTAGGCAGTGAGGTTGTACGCGGTGTAGTTGAAGCCGGTGGTGGAATAGCTGTTGCTCAGCCACACCTGCGGGGCATCACCCTGGAACAGGCCCACGCCGCCGCGCAGCTGGGTCGGGCGCTCGGTGTCGAAGGTGTAGTTGAAGCCCAGGCGCGGCTGGATCAGGAAGCTGCCACCGAACACCTTGCTGTTGTCATAGCCGAAGGCATTGAGCGCCTTCTGGTTGAAGGCCGGCGACGGGCTGGTGTCCGGCCGGTCGGCGCGCACGCCCATGGTCAGGGTCAGGTTGCTGTTGACGTACCAGGTGTCCTGCACGAACAGGGCCAGGTTGCTGAACTTGTAGTCAGCAGCGATCGAGCCCGGCTGGTTTTCCTTGTTGTACTGGTAGGTCTGCCAACGGCCGGCGGCGAAGTTGTCCAGGCCGTAGAAGGTGTAGGTGCCCCACGAGTTGGCGCCGAAGTAGTTATAGATGTCGTTGGTGTCGTAGGAGGCACCGAACTTCAGGTCGTGGTTGCCCAGGGTCCAGGTCGCCGCGGCGTAGTAGTTCCACGCCTTGGTTTCCAGCACGTTGTTCTGCGAATTGGCTTCGGTACCCAGGTACAGCGAGTCACCCTGCGGGGTGGTGGCATTGCGCGGGAAGTAGATGCGGACGCTCGGCGCGTTGGTCGGCACGTCGCGGATCGACGAGAACTCGCGGTACGAGGCCTTCAGTTCGGTCGAGAAGTTATCGCTCCAGTCGCTGAACACCTGGGCGACGTAGCTTTCGTTGGTCTTGTTCTGCTGGTACCAGTACGAGCTCAGCGACGCGGCCGAGGTCGAGTTCATGCCGTTGATGCGCAGCTTGCTCTGGTCGATCTTGCTGTAGCGGATGTTGGCACGGTGGTTCTCGCTGATGTTCCAGTCCAGCTTCAGCGCGTACTCTTCCATGCTGGTGTCGCCGTTGCTTTCGGTGCCGCCGGCCTCGAAGCCGTAGACGTCCTTGGCAATCTGCTGCGCACGCGCCACATCAGCGGCGTTGAAGTTGGCATTGGCCTTGCCCAGCGCGGTGCCGGAGATGTCGGCGCCCGGAGCGGCCTGCTCGAACTTCTCGTAGTTGGCGAAGAAGAACAGCTTGTCCTTGACCAGCGGACCACCCAGGGTCATGCCGTAGGTCTTTTCCTTGGTGAAGCCCTTGAACGGCTGGCCTTCCGGGTTGTCACCGAACCAGTCGCCATCACGGTAGGTGCCGTACACCGAACCGTGGAATTCATTGGTACCGGACTTGGTCACCGCGTTGACGGTGGCACCGGCGGCAGCAGCGATGCTGACGTCGTAGTTGGACAGGTTGATGTCCAGCGCTTCGATGGCTTCCATCGCGACCGGCTGGCGGCGGGTCGGCATGTTGTTGCCTTCCAGGCCGAAGGTGTCGCTGGCCGAGACGCCGTCGATGTTGATCGAGTTGAAGCGCGGGTTCTGGCCGCCGGCCGAGATCGAGCCCGAAGCGCGATCGATGAAGGTCACGCGCGGATCCAGGCGCATCAGATCCTGGATGTTGCCGCCGATGGACGGCGCAACTTCGATCTGCTGCTGGCTGATGTTGGTGCCCGAGCCCATCTTGGTGGCGCTGAACACTTCCGAGCCGCCGCCGACGGCGGTGACCTGCACGGTGTCCAGGTTGGTCGCGCCGGTCAGGTCGCCGGTCAGCGTCGCGTTGATGGTGCCGGTCTGGTTCACGCCCAGGTAGACGCCATCTTCGGTCTTGGTGCCTTCACCCGGCTTGGTGATGGTGATGCTGTATGGACCACCCACGCGCAGGCCGCGCGCGTTGTAACGACCGGCCGCATCGGTGGTAGCACGCGAAACGGTGCCCGACTCGGTGTGGGTGATGGTGACTTCAGCACCAGCGACGGGCTGGCCGCCGCGGGTCACGACCTGGCCGCCGACACCGGCAGAGGTGCTCTGGGCGAAGGCGGGAGCGGCAGCAAGTGCAGCCACGAGACCAAGGGTAAGCTTGGACATCCGGAGTGGGTGAGTCATTTTTCGGTAGCCTCGATGCGAGTTGGCGATGGCGGAAAAAAAGCGCATCCAAACAGCCCTGCGGGTGGCTGATCGGAGAGTTATCTGGGGTTCCCTACCGCTTGGCTGAAGGCAGCCATAACGGTTAACACTAGATTAACACGCTACGCCATGAATGTGACGGTTGTGCGACAAACGGCACCGGATCGCAACGCAATCGTGACGGATTCTTCATTCCGCCTTACGGTGGCCTTCACGCGTCGCCGGACGGCTCGCTGGCGTCAAGGATGCGGCCCCGCCAGGCGCTGCCAGCACCGGACAGCAGGGTCACCGCGGCCGCGGCCGCGGCTTCCGGCGTGCGGGCGGCCGGGTCCTGATCGACGGAATAGGCGCGGGCGCGCAGCGCCGTGCGCAGAGGCCCCGGGTACAGGCCGCTGACCCGGACCGGGCTGCGGCCCAGCTCATCGTGGAGGCTGCCGATCAGGCCACGCAGGCCGTGCTGGGCCACGCCGTACCCACCCCAGTAGGCCTGCCCCACCCGTTCGGGGGCATCGACCGTGAACACCAGGGCCGCATCCTCGCGCTGCCGCAGCAGTGGCAGGCAGGCCTGGGCCAGCCAGGCCGGGGCGGTCAGGGTGACATGGACCGCACGGGCGAAACTGGCCGGGTCGGCCAGCTCGAACGGAGTCAGGCCAGGGAAATGCGCGGCGCAGACCAGCAGGCCATCCAGCCGCCCCAGCTCGCGCTGCAGGGCCTGGGCCAGTTCGGCATAGTCATCGGGGCCGGCGCCTTCCAGATCCAGCGGGTACAGCAAGGGTTCCGGGCCGGCCGCCTGGACCTGGGCATAGACCCGGTCAAGCCGGCGCGGCTTGCGCCCCAGCAGGACCACGGTGGCCCCGGCCGCTGCGGCGGCGACCGCCGCGGCGCTGCCCAGCCCCCCCCCGGCGCCGGCGACCAGCACCACGCGGTCCCGCAACGGGCGGCCATCGAGCGCCCCGTCAGCCGGTGACGTCGACGGCCAGGCACTCATCCCTGGGTCGCCTCTTCGACGATGCGCTTGAGCTCGCCGGATTCAAACAGTTCCATGACGATGTCGCAGCCGCCGATCAACTCACCGTTGATGAACAACTGCGGGAAGGTCGGCAGGTTGGAGAAGCGCGGCAGGTTGGCCCGGATCTCCGGCTCCTCGAGCACGTTGACGGTGCGCAGGGTGACGGCGCCGGCGGCCATCAACGCCTGCACGGCGCGGCTGGAGAAGCCGCACATCGGGTACTGCGGGGTGCCCTTCATGAACAGCACGAGCGGGTAACGATCGACCTCGGCCTGGATTTGCTGCATTACCGCCACAACCACACTCCTTGCTTCGCCGGACAAACCGACCGTGATGGTCGGCTAGACTGCCCACGGTAGCCGCCATTGTAAGCGGATGGAACAGGCTGCCGCCGTCCCCTGGCCACGAACCTGTCCATGCCCGTCGAATTGCCTGCCCTGCCCTACCTCTCCGGCTCCCTGCAGCCCCATCTGTCCGCGCAGACCGTGGAGCTGCATCACGGTCGCCACCACCGCGCCTATGTCGACGCGGTCAACGCCGGCACCCTCGGCACCGAGTGGGAGGAAGCGTCACTGGAAGAGATCGTGCGCCACGCCCAGGGCACGCTGTTCGATGCGGCCGCCCAGGCCTGGAACCACGGCTTCTACTGGCAGTGCCTGCGCCCGCGCGGCGGCGGCGAACCGCAGGGCCGGCTGGGCGAGCTGGTCAAGCGCCAGTTCGGTGACGTGCAGCGCCTGCGCGAGGAATTCAACCGCACCGCGCTGGGCCTGTTCGGCTCGGGCTGGGTGTGGCTGGTGCAGCACCCGGGTGGCCAGCTGGGTATCCAGGCCACCCGCAACGCCGGCACGCCACTGACCGGTGAAAGCACCCCGCTGCTGTGCTGCGACGTATGGGAGCATGCGTACTACACCGACTACCAGAATGATCGCGCACGCTATCTGGACGCGTTCTGGCAGATGGTCAACTGGGAATTCGCCGAGAGCCAGCTGCGCTGAGGCCGGGCCCCTGCCCCTGTAGAGCCGAGCCCATGCCCGGCTGCCGACCGGCCAGCCGAGCATGGGCCCGGCTCTACAGATGAAGCGTCACGCGTTCTCGTGCGCAGCTACCGCGTCCATCACCCGCGCTGAATACACCAGCGCGGCGCCCGCGTTGAGCGACACCGCCACGCCCAGCGCTTCGGCAATTTCCTCGCGGCTGGCGCCATGCTTCAGCGCCGCGTCCACGTGCACGGTGATGCAGCCGTCACAGCGGGTGGTCACCGCCACCGCCAGCGCGATCAGTTCGCGCGTCTTGGCATCGAGATGATTGGTCTGGGCACCGGCATTGGACAGGGTGGCGTAGCCCTTGACCGTGTCCGGCGAGAGCTTGCCGATCTCGCCGATACGGCCCTTCAGTTCCTTGCGGTAGGCATTCCAGTCGAGCATGGTCGTGACTCCTGTGAAAGGAGCACAACGCTACCACCGGGACTGTTGCGCCGATGCCTGCACCGGCGCGCCACACCGTTGCAGGCACACAGGGTTGTGCCGGCCATCGGCCGGCACGCCCCGGCTCAGCGGTTGCGCAGCGCGTGTACCGCCGGCGCCACCTGGGCCTGGCGGCCCAGCTCCAGGCCGACCTGGTCCAGCGCATCGGCCAGCACAGCGGCCTCATCGTCGCGCAGGGTGGCATGACCGACCTTGCGGCCCTCACGCGGCAGCTTGCCGTAGTCGTGCCAGTGGCCGCTGGCCTGGGCCAGCACCGGCAACGGGTCGGGCATCTCGCCCAGCCAATTCAGCATGCAGGCATGGCCGAGCATGCGGGTGCTGCCCAGCGGCAGGCCCAGCACGGCGCGCAGGTGGTTCTCGAACTGCGAGGTCTCGCTGCCTTCGATGGTCCAGTGGCCGGAGTTGTGCACGCGCGGCGCCATCTCGTTGGCCAACAGCTCGCCATCGCGGCAGAACAGCTCCAGCGCGAACACCCCGACGTACTGCAGGTGCTCGGCGACACGGCGCGCATAGCCGATGGCCGCCTGCTGCTCGGCCTCGGACAGCACAGCCGGTGCCACGCTGGCCGACAGCACGCCGTCGACATGCCAGTTGCCGGTGATCGGCCAGGCGTCAAAGCTGCCATCGCGGCCACGCACGGCAACCACGCTGACCTCGCGCTGGAAGGCGACGAAGCCTTCCAGGATCAGCCCGGTGCGCTCGACCTGCGCGCCCAGCGCATCCCATGCGGCATCGATGTCGGCTTCGCTGCGCAGGCGGAACTGGCCCTTGCCGTCGTAGCCGAGGCGACGGGTCTTGAGGATGCACGGCAGGCCGAACTCGGCGGCCTTCGCCGCCAGCTCGTCACGGCTGCGGATGTCGGCGAACGCCGGCAGGGGAATGCCCAGCTGCTGGAACAGGGTCTTCTCGCTCAAACGGTCCTGGGCCACGGCCAGTGCGGCCGGCGGCGGGTAGACCGGCACGCGGTCGGCCAGGAACTGTGCACTGTCTGCGGGCACGTTCTCGAAATCGAAGGTGACCACATCGACCTTGGCGGCGAAGTCCGCCAGGGCCTTGCGGTCATCGAAGGCACCGACGGTGAGCGGCGCCAGCGGGCCGCTGCAGGCGTCGGAGGCCGGGTCATACAGCTCGAAGCGCAGCCCCAGCGGTGCACCGGCCAGTACCATCATGCGGGCGAGCTGGCCGCCGCCCAGGATGCCGACGGTCAGGCTCATTGGCGCGGATCGTCGTGGGCCATCACGTCTTCGGTCTGGCGTGCACGGAAGGCGTCGAGCGCCTGGCCGATCGCCGGCTGGTCGCTGGCCAGCATCGCGGCAGCGAACAGCGCCGCATTGGACGCACCCGCATTGCCGATGGCGAAGGTAGCGACCGGGATGCCGGCCGGCATCTGCACGATCGACAGCAGCGAATCCATGCCATTGAGGGCCTTGGACTGCACCGGCACGCCCAGCACCGGCACGGCGGTCTTGGCGGCGATCATGCCCGGCAGGTGGGCGGCCCCGCCGGCACCGGCGATGATCGCGCGCAGGCCACGCGGGCCCGCCTGCTCGGCGTAACTGAACAACACATCCGGCGTCCGATGCGCGGACACCACCTTCACTTCGAACGGAACACCCAGGGCTTCAAGCTTCTGGGCGGCGTGCTGCATGGTTTCCCAGTCGGAACGGGAACCCATGACGATGCCGACGAGCGGCGCGATCGGGTTGGGGGTCATTGGCCGTCACCTGCCTTAAAGACGTATTCTAGCCATCTTCCACGCAAGACGAAGAACCATGGATCGCAAGCTGCTCGACCTGCTGGTGTCGCCGGACACCCGCCAGCCCCTGTCCCTGCTGGATGGCAAGGGCCTGGAAGCCCTCAACAAGGCCATTTCCACCGGCGCGGTGAACAAGGCCGATGGCAACCCGCTGGCGCAGCCGCTGCGCGAAGCGCTGGTCACCCGTGACCGCAAGCAGGTGTTCCGCGTCGACGACGGCATCCCGGTACTGTTGGCCGAGGAAGCCATCCCGACCGCCCAGATCGCTGACTTCCCGGCCGCATGAGCACGCTGCCGACGCCGGATGCGGCCCTGGTCGCCGCCGATGTCGCGCGTGCGCTGGCCGAGGACCTCGGCAGCGGCGACGTCACTGCCGCCCTGCTGCCCGACCAGGCCGACAGCGCCTACCTGCTGTGCAAGCAGGATGCGGTGATCGCCGGGCGCCCCTGGTTTGACGCCACCCATCGCGCGCTCGATCCCGAAGTGCGCATTGAATGGCGCATCTCCGAAGGCGATGCCGTCACCGCCGGCACCGTGCTGGCCCTGCTGCATGGACACAGCCGCAGCCTGGTCAGCGCCGAGCGCACCTCGCTCAATTTCCTGCAGACGCTGTCCGGTACGGCGACCACCACCGCCCGCTACGTGGCGGCAGTGGCCGGTACCGGCACGCGCATCCTCGACACCCGCAAGACCCTGCCCGGCCTGCGCCTGGCACAGAAGTACGCGGTGCGCTGCGGTGGCGGCGAGAACCACCGCTTCGGCCTGTACGACACGGTGATGCTGAAGGAGAACCACATCCGCGCCGCCGGTTCGCTGGCCGCGGCGGTGGCCGCCGCACGCCGGCAGTGGCCCGCGCTGCCGCTGGTGGTCGAGGTGGAAGACCTGGCACAGCTGCGCCAGGCGCTCGAAGCCGGTTGCGAACGCATCCTGCTGGACGACTTCAGTCCCGACCTGCGCCGCGAGGCGGTGCGCATCACCGCCGGCCGCATTCCCCTGGAAGTCTCCGGCAGCGTCGGCCTGGGTGGCCTGCGCTCGATCGCCGAGGATGGCGTCGACTGCATCTCCATCGGTGGCCTGACCAAGCACGTGCAGGCGATCGATCTTTCGTTGAAGCTGGGCCCGCCGCCGGGTTGAGGCCGATGCCGGTGTCCTGGGGTCAGATCCCTTTTCCAGCGGAAAAGGAATCTGACCCCGTCCTCACACCCGGCGTTCACGACTGCACTGCGACGCTGCGGCCATCCCCCACAGGAGCCGCGCATGCGCCGGATGCTCTTGCCTGCCTGGCTGCTGCTCGCGGCAGCCCCCCTGTCCGCCGCAGCCGCTGAAGCCTGCGATGTACCGCCCCGCTTCGGCCTGAGCCCATTGGCGGTGGCCATCCGCAATACCGCCTGCAACGAGCACCGGCTGTGGTTCCGCCCCTTCATCGATCGCGATGGCCGCGCCGCCAGCCTCAGCGTCACCGAAGCCGAAAGCGATCACCTGGCCGACAACGGGCTGATCGCCTGGCAGCGCGTGGCCGGCTACTGGCGCAACAGCGGCACGCTCAACGCGATGGGCAGCATCGCCGGCGCCAGCAGCTGCCTGGCACCGCTGGGCACGCGCTACACCGACAGCGACTGCCGCGCCTTCCTGGTCGACAACCCGTGGTCGGCCGCTTTCATTTCCTGGGTGATGGTGCAGGCCCGCGTTCCCGGCTTCAACACGTCGCCGAGGCACATCGACTACATCCGTGCGGCGTACCAAGGCGGCCCCTCGGGCGTGCCTTACCGGCTGGTCGACCCGGCCACGGCCAAACCCGCACCAGGCGATCTGCTGTGCTTCCTGCGCGACCGCAGCAGCACGCTCAGCTACAACGGGCTGGTGCAGGCGCTGGGCAATGGATCGGTGGGCCACTGGAAATCACATTGCGAAGTGGTGGTCGCCGCCAATCTCGGCGGCGACCAGACCCTGTACCTCGTGGGTGGCAATGTGATGAACACGGTGGCGATGCGGCTGCTGCCGCTGGACCGCACCGGATTGATCAAGCTGCCACCAGCGCGCGAACGCAACAGCACCGGCATCGACCCCAGCTGCACGCCGGGGCGCGAGGACGAATGCAGCTTCAACCGCCAGGACTGGGCGGCCCTGCTGCAACTGACCGCGACCGCGCCAACACCGAGCGCGCCGCCCATGCCGCCTCCCCCGCTTTCCGCGCCCCCCGACTCCCCGCAGCCGGTTCCGTCGCAGGTTCCGTCGCCGGTCCGCTGAGTGACACTTCCGGCACCAACCGGCAGGCACCCGCACCTTCAGCTGGAGGCTGCAGTGGGAAGCGATCCTGCGGCAGCACCTGCACCGGCGTGGTCGCGACCAGTCCATCGGCATAGTGGAGCTCCACGAATGTGGCAGTCCATCCCTGTGCCGGAACCTCCAGGCCCACCTCCAGCACCTGGCTGTCGCCCAGTGAAAGCGGGCGTGCCACATAGTCAATTCCGCAGGCATGGCGGAAATCACGCCCTCGTGCATTGTGTGCCTGCCACATCACCGCACGTTGTGGCCGCTCGCTTTCAAGCCCCCGTACCTGCAGTACCCCCTGGTCTGCCTGCCAGTGCGCCTGCACCTGCGGCAACGCACCGCCTCTGCGCCAGCGATGCAGCGCAGGGGCCAGCGACTCCAGCACAAAGCGACGGATCCCACCGTGGTCGCTGTTGGGTGCGACGCGCAGCGTAGTCTGCCCCGGCAGTGCATCCAGGTAGAACCGCGCAGCATCGGGCGGGAAGAAGTCATCGCCACTGGCATTCACCAGCAGCTTCGGCAGCGCCAGGCGCGTGGCAAGCGGTCCGACCAGATAGGTGTAGGGATCGACGATCTCCATCAATCCGGCGAATGCATCATCACCGATCATCCCGGTGATGCCATGCTCGAAGTAGGGACGCAGCGCGATCGGCCAGCGCCCTGCATGGATCTGCCGGATATGCGGGAGCAATGCCTGCCAGTGCATGTCGATCGCGAACGGTGCAAGGTGGCTGATCCGCTCGTCAACCAGTGGCAACAGCCAACTGGCCCAGGCCCGCTTGGAGGCACCGGTCGCGATGTAGGACGGGCGCAGATCCGCCGGCAGTTCCTGGTCCGCCAGGTCCAACGCTCGAATGGCCGCTTCGGCCATGGGCACATGCAATGGCCAGTGTGCGTGCGTCGCCGGCTCATCCAGGTAGCGCCGCCAGGTGGCGGCGGCCAGATCATCCTCCACGCGCAACCTGCCGTCGCCTGGCAGCGATATCGCCTGCGACGGCACATCGGCGATGGAAACAACAGCCATGCCCAGCGTACGCACCAGGGTTTCCAGAACATCCATCGGCAGATCGTCCGGGGCACGGGGTGGCTTGCCGTCGGAGCCATGGATCACGCCATTGTTGATGACCAGCAAGGCCGGACCTGGCTGGGGTACATCGGGCTGCAGCAGTTCGACCCGATGCCGCCAGGATGCACTCCCAGTGGCATGCGGCCATTGCTGCGACTGCAGGATGAAGCTGCGCCGCTGTCCGCCGTCGAAGTCCGTACTACCGAGCAGGTGATACACCAGCGGTTGTGCTGATTGTGCCTCCCGGTATCCGGGCCAGACCTGAGAGGGATCGTGCACGCCCCTTGCCAGGCCACTCGCCGGAATCAGAACACCCAACACCAGCCAGATGAATGCCCGCATAGGACGCCCGCCCCAAGAGAGGAAAGTACTGATGCTGCCTGCAAATGCATACCTGATCGAGAGTCGATGGCGTCAACTCCGCTCTGGAGGTCACGGTGATCGCTTTGCCCCCCTCCCGCGTGGAATCCGGCAGGTACGAACCCATCAGCATGCTTGATCTACCGCAGGATCACCGCCATCTTTGCGGGATCGACCTCTGACGGCTGACGCCATGCCTACCCTGCTGCTGTTGCTGATTGCCGGCGGAATCATCTATTTCTTCTGGAACGCCGCACGCTCGGCCGCAGAGCGCGCCGTTGAGCTGGGCCGCAACGCCTGCCGCGCCGCCGATGTGCAATGGCTGGACCAGGCGGTGCACGCCACCGGCCTGCGCCTGTCGCGCGGCGAAGATGGCCGGCTCGGTTTCGAGCGCACCTTCAAGTTCGAGTATTCCTACGATGGCATCGATCGCCATGTGGGTCGCATGGTGCTGCGTGGCGACCAGCTGATCTCGTTCACCGGCCCCGGTGCGGCGCGGATCAGCCAGATCCGGCCGGATGTGGACGATGCCGAGGATGTGTAAGGGCCAAGGGCGTGCCGACCAACGGTCGGCACCCCTGGGTGCCTGAAAGCGTGCCGACCACCAACGGTCGGCACCTATCGTTATTTGACCACGCGCAGGTTCGGGCGGCCCTTGGGCGGCGGACTGGCCGGCGGCGTATCGTCCGGCGGCGTGCCGTCCTCATGCAGTAGTTCGTCGCTGGCCGGTGCGGTTTCGCTGCCCGGAATGTCATCCGGCAGCGCCATGCCCTGCCCGGTCTCGCGGGCGTAGACAGCCAGCACGGCACTGATCGGCACCTGCACCGGGTAGCTGGTTCCGGAGAAGCGGGCCGAGAAGCTCACCATCTCGTTGTCGATCATCAGCCGCACGACGGCGCGTTCGGCGATGTTGAGCACGACCCGGCCATCCTTGACCGCCGAAGGCGGGACCTGCACGCCGGGGACGCCGGCGTCGACCAGGATGTGCGGGGTCAGCTGGTTGTCGTTGATCCATTCCACCAGCGCCCGCAGCAGGTACGGGCGGTGGCTGGTCATGTGGAAGTAGTCTTCGGTCATGCGTGAAGTGTACGCGCCCGGCGCCCTGCCGGGGCGGATCGCCTGCACGCGGGTAGGCGTGCAGACGGGTAAACCACGGCCGGATCAGACCGGCAGGTCGCGCAGTTTCCTTTCCTGGTCGGTCAGGCTGCGGACAAAACCCGGATGGCGGAAGATACGGTTGCCATAGTCCTCGATCGCCTTGCCATCCTTCGGCAGCGGCACATCCAGCGACTGCAGGCGCCAGATGATCGGCGCCATCGCGCAGTCGGCCAGGCTCATTTCCGGGTTGAGGAAGAACTTGCTGGCCTTGAACAGCGGCAGCGAGGCGGTCAGCAGTTCCTTCAGCCGCTTGCGCCCAGCCTCGGCCTGGGTCTTGTTGCCCAGCTGGATGGCCTGCACCTGCGGCACCCAGTCGTGCTCGATGCGCAGCATCGCCAGGCGGATGCGCGCACGCGACAGCGGATCGACCGGCATCAGCGGCGGGTGCGGATAGCGCTCATCCAGGTATTCACTGACCACCGAGGCGGCGTACAGCACCAGCTCGCGCTCGACCAGGGTCGGTACCGAATGGTACGGATTGAGATCGATCAGGTCTTCAGGCGGGTTCTGCGGATCGACCGGTACGAAGTCGAAGGTAACGCCCTTGGCCGCCAGGACCAGGCGTACACGGTGGCACAGTACGTCGTCGTTCGAGGAAAACAGCGTCAGTGTATTGCGCATGCGTACGCTCGCCGCCATCAAAGGCTCTCCCACGACAGGAGACCGCCTGCCGCATCGGCGCCGCCGGCACCGTGCCAGCGATCGACTACTCCCCGAGTGTGCAACCGACCATCACAAAAGCCAATAGGCCCGTGCGATGGCCGGCGGCAGAATCAGTGAACGTCCTTCCAGTATTCCTTCTTCAACAGGTACAGCAGGAAGGTCAGCAGGGCCAGGAACAGGATCACCCACACGCCCAGCTGCTGGCGCTTGAGTGCGGCCGGTTCGCCGGCGTATTCAAGGAAGTTGGTGATGTCCCGCACCGCCTGGTCGTACTGCCCGGCATCCACCGAACCGGGCGTTTCAATGCGCAGGCCGGTCACCGGCGGGTCCATGCCCGGTGCTTCGGGCTTGCCATGCACGGCATGCTGCAGGCCCTGCATCTCCCACAGCGGGTTGGGCATGGAAGCATTGGCAAACAATGCGTTGTTCCAGCCCAGTGGCCGGCTGGTGTCCAGGTAGAACGACTTGAGATAGGTGTAGACCCAGTCGCTGCCTCGTACCCGCGCGATCAGGCTCAGGTCCGGCGGCATCTTGCCGAACCACTTCTCGGCGTTCTCCTTGGGCATCGCCACCGGGATCGGGTCGCCGATCGCCGAGCCGGTGAAGTTGAGGTTGTTCATCACCTCTTCTTCGGTCAGGCCCAGGTCCTGCGCCATCCGCGAATAGCGCAGGTACTTCAGCGCATGACAGCCGGAGCAGTAGTTCATGTACAGCTGCGCGCCGCGCTGCAGCGACGCGCGGTCACCGAGGTCGTTGCCGGCCTGCAGCAGCTTGGTGCCGCCCTCGGCGGCGGAGGCCAGGAAACTGCCCAGCATCAGGGTGGCCGCCAGGGCCAGCCGGACCATCCAGCGCTCAGTCATGCGTGGTCACCCTCTCCGGTACCGGCTTGGTCTTGTCCAACCTTGTCCATAGCGGCATGGTGATGAAGAACGCGAAGTACAGGAAGGTCAGCACCCGCCCGATGTAGGTCTCATGCACGTCGGTGCCCGGGCCGGAACCAATCACGCCCAGCCACACGAAGCACACCGCCAGCACGCCCAGCATCACCTTCGAGATCCAGCCGCGGTAGCGCACCGACTTCACCCTGGCCTTGTCCAGCCACGGCACCAGGAACAGGATCGCAATGGCCGAGAACATCACCAGCACGCCACCGAGCTTGTTCGGCACCACGCGCAACATCGCGTAGTAAGGCGTGTAGTACCAGACCGGCTTGATGTGCTCCGGCGTCACCAGGCGGTTGGCCTCGGTGAAGTTGTCGTGCTCCAGGAACAGGCCGCCGAAGCCCGGTGCGAAGAAGATGATGAAGGCGGCAATGATCAGCAGGAAGCCGGCGCCGACGCCATCCTTGAGCGTGTAGTACGGGTGGAACGGAATGCCGTCGGCCGGCGCGTTCGGCGACCAGCGGTTGCCCTTCGGCCCCTTCTTGATCTCCACGCCATCCGGGTTGTTCGACCCCACTTCGTGCAGCGCGCCCAGGTGCAGCACCACCAGCAACAGCAGCACCAGGGGCAGTGCGATGACGTGCAGTGCGAAGAACCGGTTGAGCGTGGCGTCACTGGGCAGGTAGTCGCCCATGATCCATTCGGTCAGGCCGTTGCCGATCACCGGTATCGCACCGAACAGCGAGATGATCACCTTGGCGCCCCAGAACGACATCTGGCCCCACGGCAGCACGTAGCCCATGAAGGCTTCGGCCATCAGCACCAGGTAGATCAGCATGCCCAGGATCCAGACCAGCTCGCGCGGCTTCTGGTAGCTGCCGTACAACAGGCCGCGGAACATGTGCAGGTAGACCACGATGAAGAACAGCGAGGCACCGGTGGAGTGCATGTAGCGGATCAGCCAGCCCCACTCCACATCACGCATGATGTATTCGATGGAGCCGAACGCCTCGGCGGCGTTGGTCTTGTAGTGCATCGTCAGGAAGATGCCGGTGACGATCTGGTTGACCAGCACCAGCAGTGCCAGCGAACCGAAGTAGTACCAGATGTTGAAGTTCTTCGGCGCGTAGTACTCGGTGACGTGCTTGCGGTAGACCGGCATCAGGCCCGGCGCGCGGGCATTGACCCAGTCGGCCACGCCGCTGGCGGTACGGCTGAGGATATTGGACATCAGGCAGCCCCCTGCGGATCGACACCGATGATGATGGTGTTGTCGTCCTGGTAGTGGTGCGCGGGCACCTTCAGGTTGATCGGCGCCGGCACGTCCTTGAAGACGCGGCCGGACATGTCGAAGCGCGACTTGTGGCAGGGGCAGAAGTAGCCGCCCTTCCACTGCGGGTCATAGGGTTCGGGCCGGATCTCGGCGACCATTTCCGGCGAGCAGCCCAGATGCGTGCACAGGCCGACCAGCACGGAGATGTCCGGTTTGATCGAGCGCAGCTCGGGGTTCTGCTTCAGCACATAGTCCGGCTGCTGGTCCTTCTCGCCGGACTCGGGATCCTTGAGGCGGCCATCCAGCCCGTGCAGCGCATCCAGGATCGCCTTGGACCGCTTGACGATCCAGATCGGCTGGCCACGCCATTCCACGATCAGGCGTTGGCCTTCCTGCAGGGCGCTGATGTCGGCCACCACCGGCGCGCCGGCAAGTTTGGCACGCGCACTGGGGTTCCAGGATTTGATGAAAGGAACAGCGGTGAATCCGACGCCGACGGCGCCCACCACAGCAGTGGTGGCTGAAAGAAAACGCCGACGTCCGGTGTTGACTGGATCGTGTACCCCATCGTTGGCCATCCGGCACTCCGATATTGATTAGGTAGCTTTAAGGCTGCCAGCGGATCCGGTGGGGGCCAGAGCCGCATTGAATCATGGGCGAGTGTAGCGGAACCGTCGCGCGCCACACAACGCATTGCAACAACTCTTTCAAAGGCGTGCCGACTAACAGTCGGCACCTACCCGTTCAAGGGTGTGCCGACCAACGGTCGGCACCCACCACCGGCAGTCACCGGCACCTACTGGTGACTCAGGGCGGTGCGGTAACGCTCGGCCAGCTGCCCGACCCGGCGCACGTAGTACTGGGTCTCGCTGTAGGGCGGCACGCCACCGTGGCGGTCGACCGCGCCTTCGCCAGCGTTGTAGCCGGCCGCCGCCAGGGTCAGGTCGCCATTGAAGCGCTTCAGCAGCCACGCAAGATACTGCACGCCACCGCGGATGTTCTGCCCGGCATCGTAGGAATCACTGACCCCGAAGCGGGCCGCGGTTGGCGGCATCAGCTGCATCAGGCCCTGCGCGCCGGCACGGCTGAGCGCGGTCGGGTTGTAGGCCGACTCGGCGTGGATGATGGCGCGCACCACGGCTTCATCGACGCCGAACTCGCGCGCGGCCGAGGTGATCTCGGTCTGGAACGCGGTGGTGTTCAAGCGCACCGAACCGAAGTCCACGCGCGGGTTGACGCCGCAGGCGTAGCAGCGCTCCATGAAACTGTAGCGGATGGTACGCACCGGGCCGAGGTTGGCCACCTGGGTCGGCCGCGCACTGGTGTAGTGGCGTACGCCATCCTTCATGAAGGAATAGACCTGGCCGCTGACCATGCGCCCACTGCGCGAGGCGACCGGCGGCGTGGGTACGGCGGCGGGTGCCGGTGCCGATGGGAGCACAGCTGCCGGTGCCGCAGCGCTGGCCGCCACCGCCACCGGGTTGCGCTCGATGCTGGCCACGGTGGTCGGCGCCGGCTTCGGCGCGGCCACGACCGGGCGCGGCGCAGGGCGGATGTCGCGACTGTAGCTGATGGCACTGCAGCGGGCCCCGGCCACGCGCTTGCTGACATAGCTGGTGACCCCGTCGGCGCCCTGGCACTTGAACAGGGTGCCCGCGCTGGCCGGCGCAGCGGTCAGCGCAGCGATGATGATCGCCGTTGTCCCCAGTATCCCCTTCATGCCGGCGAGTGTCCCAGCTTCGCCGGGGCTTGCCAAGCGACGCGGCTCAGCCTGTGACCGGCGGCACAGCCAGCACCTGGCCCAATCCGGCCAGGCGCTGGGCCAGTTCGCCACGCAGGCCCGGCGGCGTGGTCCACAACGCCACCGGCACCCGGTCCAGGCTGAGGATCTGCGCCAGCATCATGCCGCGGCTCTCGGCGCCCATGCGCAGCAGGCAATGGTCGGGGCCATCAGCCTCCAGCACACCACACCACGGCGGGATGCGGCCTTCCAGCTCGGCGCGGCTGCCGGCCAGGCGGACGATGGCCTGCAGCGCGAACGGGGCCTGGCTGACCGCCTGCCGCACCATCACATCCGGCGGTGCGGGCGTGCGGCGATGCATGCCCGGCTCGGAGCATTCACGCACCGCACCCATCCGGTCCACGCGCAGGGTGCGCCAGTCCTGCCGCCCCAGGTCCCAGGCCAGCAGGTACCAGCGCCGCCCGTAGTTGACCAGGTGCTGCGCCTCGACCTCGCGCTGGGTCACCGCCTCCTGCGCGCTGCGGTATTCGAAGGCCAGCCGTGACGCCTGCCGGCAGTGCTGGGCCAGCCGTCCGAGCAGGCGTGCGTCGGTGGATGGCAGGTCGGACAGGGTGGCCGTCGCGGCATGCACTTCGCCGGCCTGCTGGCGGCGACGGGTCGGCACCAGCGGGTCGAGCTTGGACAACAGGCCACGGGCGGTGTCATCGATACCGGCAACGGTGGCCGAGGCCGCGCGCAGGGCGATGGCCAGGGTGGTCGCCTCCTCCTCGTCCAGCAGCATCGGCAGTACCGGTGCCCCTGCCCCCAACTGGTAGCCGCCCCCCACTCCCGACGAGGCCTGCACCGGATAGCCCAGTTCGCGCAGGCGCTCGATATCACGGCGGATGCTGCGCCGGTCCACGCCCATCCGCTCGGCCAGTTCAGCGCCGGACCACTGGCGGCGGGCCTGCAGCAGGGCGATCAGGCGCAGCAGTCGATGGGCGGTATGGCGCATGAAAGATCGAGGACAGAAGTCGTCCGCAATAGTGCCCCAGGATGGCGTCCAGTTCACCACCCACCGCAAGGAGCAATGCCATGACGTCCCGCCAGATCACCCTGTACCACGCCGCCCGTTCCCGCTCGAGCGGCGCCGTGGCCCTGCTCGAAGCGCTGGGTGCCGACTACCGCATGCAGGTGCTGGACCTGAAGGCCGGCGCCAACCTGGCCCCGGCCTACCTGGCCATCAACCCGATGGGCAAGGTGCCGGCGATCGTGCACAACGGCGCGCTGGTGACCGAGCAGGTGGCGATCTACCTGTACCTGGCCGACCTCTATCCGGAAGCCGGGCTGGCACCGCCGATCGGCGACGCCCTGCGCGGGCCCTACCTGCGCTGGATGGCCTTCTACGGCGCCTGTTTCGAGCCGGCGATGATCGACAAGGCCATGCACCGCGAGCCGCCGCCGCGCCTGATGTCGCCCTACAACGATGCCGAGACCGTGCTGCAGGTGATCGAGGCCCAGCTGGAACGGGGGCCGTACCTGCTCGGCGAGGTCATGAGCGCCGCGGATGTGCTGTGGGGCAATGCGCTGAAATGGACCAGCGAGTTCGGCCTGGTGCAGCCGGCGCCGGCGACGGCGGCCTACATCGCACGGATGAGTGCGATGACCGCGTTTGATCGTTCGCGGCAGATCGACGCGGAGCTGGCGGCGGCGTAAGCGGGTTTCAGTAGGTCCACGCCATGCGTGGATGGACCTGTCCGCCGCGCCCAGGGGACAGAACGCAGCCAGGCATGGCCTGGCTCTACTGAAACCAGCCGAGCGCGGGCCCGGCGCCACTGGGGCGCGGCGGGCGGCACGGGATGCGGGTAGAATTGCCCGCTTTCCCGCCACCCGAATGGATTAAGCGCCATGACCGGGACGCCAGACGTCTTTCCGCCCGCCACGCCGGGCGGTACCCCGCTCGTTGCCCTGCCCGCTGGTCCGCGCAAGCCCGACCAGGTCAAGGGCAAGCTGTACATCAAGACCCACGGTTGCCAGATGAACGAGTACGACTCGGCCAAGATGGCCGACGTGCTTGCCGCCAGCGATGGCCTGGAACTGACCGACAGCCCGGACGACGCCGACGTCATCCTGGTCAACACCTGCTCCATCCGCGAGAAGGCGCAGGAGAAGGTGTTCAGCCAGCTGGGCGTGTGGAAGGGCCTGAAGAACAAGGGCCGTGAAGTCATCATCGGCGTGGGCGGCTGCGTCGCCTCGCAGGAAGGCGAGGCAATCATCAAGCGCGCGCCGTTCGTGGACCTGGTGTTCGGCCCGCAGACCCTGCACCGCCTGCCGGAACTGATCCGCGCACGGCGCGAGCAGAAGCGCCCGCAGGTGGACATCAGCTTCCCCGAGATCGAGAAGTTCGACCGCCTGCCCGAGCCGCGCGCCGACGGTGCCTCGGCGTTCGTGTCGATCATGGAAGGCTGCTCGAAGTACTGCTCGTTCTGCGTGGTGCCCTACACCCGCGGCACCGAAGTCAGCCGCCCCTTCGAGGACGTGGTGGTGGAAGTGGCGCAACTGGCCGCGCAGGGCGTGCGCGAAATCAACCTGCTCGGCCAGAACGTCAATGCCTACCGCGGCCCGTATGGTGATGGCGAATTCGCCGACCTCGGCCTGCTGATCCGCACCATCGCCGAGATCGACGGCGTGGGCCGCATCCGCTTCACCACTTCGCATCCGCTGGAGTTCAGCGATTCGCTGATCGATGCGTTCCGCGATGTGCCGCAGCTGGCCAACTTCCTGCACCTGCCGGTACAGGCCGGCAGCGACCGCGTGCTGTCGGCGATGAAGCGCGGCTACACCGCGCTGGAATTCAAGTCGAAGATCCGCAAGCTGCGCGCGGTGCGCCCGGACATCTCGATCAGCTCGGATTTCATCGTCGGTTTCCCCGGCGAGACCTATGCCGACTTCGAGAAGACCATGAAGCTGATCGAGGACATCGGCTTCGACCACAGCTTCTCCTTCATCTATTCGCGTCGCCCGGGCACCCCGGCCGCGGACCTGGAGGACACGATCAGCGATGCCGAGAAGCACGCACGCCTGTCGCGCCTGCAGGAACGCATCAACGCCCATGCCGCCGGCATCTCCGAAAGGATGGTCGGCACCGTGCAGACCGTGCTGGTGGAAGGGCCCTCGCGCAAGAACCCGAACGAACTGACCGGCAAGACCGAGAACATGCGGTCGGTGAACTTCCCGGCGCCGGCACGTCTGATCGGCCAGTTCGTGGACGTGGTGATCACCGAAGCACTGACCAATTCGCTGCGCGCGCGGGTGGTGGCGGAGTAAGGATGGGGTGTGCCGACCAACGGTCGGCACCCACCGGGGTAGATGCCGGCCAACGGTCGGCACCCACCGGGATAGATGCCGGCCAACGGTCGGCACCCACCGGGATAGATGCCGACCAACGGTCGGCACCCACCGGGATAGATGCCGACCAACGGTCGGCACCCACCGGGATAGATGCCGGCCAACGGTCGGCGCCCACCGGGGTAGATGCCGACCGTTGGTCGGCATTCATTGGTAGATGCCGACCGTTGGTCGGCATTCACTAATCCAGCCGCTTGCGGAAGCGCAGGATCGCCAGGGTCATCATCACCACGATGAAGGCCAGCAGCGCCAGCGCATCCGACCACAACTCCCACAGCGAGGCGCCGCGCAGCATGATGCCGCGCACCAGGCGCAGGAAGTGGGTCAGTGGCAGCACCTCGGCCAGCCACTGCACCGGCCTCGGCATGCCGGCGAACGGGAACATGAAGCCCGACAGCAGGATCGACGGCAGGAACAGGAACAGGGTCATCTGCATCGCCTGGAACTGCGAGCGCGCGCGCGTGGAAATCAGCAGGCCCAGCGCCAGGTTGGCCAGCACCAGCAGTACCGCGGCCAGGTAGATGTCCAGCAGGCTGCCGCGGATCGGCACCTGGAACAGCCAGGTACCCAGCACCAGCACCAGCGTGGTCTGCAGCAGGCCGATGGCTGCATAGGGCAGCACCTTGCCGACCATCAGTTCACTGCGCGACACCGGCGTGGCGATGAGCAGCTCCATGTTGCCGCGCTCGCGTTCCCGCACCACCGCCACCGCCGTGAACATCACCAGGGTCATGGTCAGGATCACCCCGATCAGGCCCGGCACGATGTTCACTGCCGAGCGCCGCTGCGGGTTGTAGAAGCTGATCACACTGACCGGACCACTGGCGATGCTGCCCTCGCGCAGCGGCCGCGTGTTGCTGGTCGGGCGCGTATCCAACGGCACCTGCGCCAGCTGGATCGCCGCGCTCTGCACCACGGTGTCGCTGCCATCGACCAGCACCTGCACCGCCTCGCGACCATCGAAGCGGCGACGCTCGAAGTCGGCCGGTACCACGATGCCGACACTGATCTCACCACGGCGCAGCGCCTGCATCAGCTGGTCCGGCGTGTAGGCCTCGCTGCGCGGCGTGATCACGCCGGTGGCCACCATGTCCTGCACCAGCGCGCGCGAGGCGGCGCTGTTGGCCTGGTCGGCGATACCCGCATCGAGATGGCGCAGGTTGAGGTTGATCGCATACCCGAACAGCAACAGCTGCATCACCGGGATGCCGACGATCATCGCCAGCGTGATGCGGTCGCGGCGCAGCTGCCGCAGCTCCTTGAGCATGATCGCCCACAGCCGGCGCAGGTTCATGCCGCCGGCTCCCGGCCGCGGCCACGGGTGGCGGCCACGAACACGTCTTCCAGGTTCGGCGCCACCGTCTCGATGCGGGCCTGCGGATCAGCGCCGGCCAGCGCACGGCCCAGCACGGCGACATCTGCCGCTCCCTCATTGCACAGCACGCGCAGATGGGTGCCGATCTGCGCCACGCTGAGCACGCCGGGCAGATCGGCCAGTGCGCGGCTGGCCAGGCGCGGCTGCGACGCGGTGACCTGCAGCGTACGCCCTTCCAATCGTGCGCAGAGCTCAGCTGGCGTGCCATCGGCCACCAGCGCGCCACGATCGAGTATCGCCAACCGATGGCAGCGCTCGGCTTCGTCCATGTAGTGGGTCGACACCAGCACCGTGGTTCCTGCGTCGGCCAGCTCGAACAGGGCCTCCCAGAAATCGCGGCGCGATTCCGGATCGACCGCGCTGGTCGGCTCGTCCAGGAACAGGAGCTCGGGCGCGTGCACGACAGCGCCCGCCAGGGCGAGGCGCTGCTTCTGCCCTCCACTGAGCGTGCCGGCCAGCTGCGGCTGCCGGTCCTGCAGACGGTACTGCTGCAGCAAGGCGTCCACCCGCTGCCCGGCCTGCGCACGCGGCAGGTCCTGGATGGCGGCGAGGAACTCCAGGTTTTCGCGTACCGACAGGTCTTCATACAACGAGAAGCGCTGGGTCATGTAGCCGATGCGCCGGCGCAATGCCTCGGCCTGCTCCGGTACCGCCAGGCCCAGTACCTCGATCTGCCCCGCGCTGGGTTCCAGCAGGCCGCACAGCATGCGGATGGTGGTCGACTTTCCGGATCCATTGGGGCCCAGGAAGCCATACACCTGCCCGCGCGGCACGGTCAGGTCGACATTGTCCACGGCGACCAGGCCGCCGAAGCGACGGGTCAGGCCCTGGGCATGCACCGCGATGTCGTCGCCGGCGTTCAGAAGCGCACCCGCACCGGCAGCCCGGCCGGAAGCTTCTGCATGTCGGTGGCCGTGTCCACTTCGATCTCGGCGAGGTAGCTCAGGCGCTCGACGTCGTCGCCCGTCAGTGCGTAGTACGGGGTGAATGAAGGTTCGCTGCGGATCGCGCGCACATGTCCCTTCAGCACGGCACTGCCCCCTTCCAGCTGTATCTGCGCAGCCTGCCCGACCTTGACCTGCAGGCGCAGCGGCTGCGGCAGGTAGACGCGCGCATAGGGGCGTTCGCCGACCAGCATCACCGCCAGTGGCGCCCCGATCGGCGCCTGGTCACCCTGCCGGTAGGGCAAGGCATCGACCACGCCATCGCGCGGCGCGCGCAATTGCAGCTTCTGCAGGTTGACCCCCTGCACCACCTGCTGCGCCTGTGCGGCGTCGGCCGCCGCCTGGCCCTGGGCGATGTCCTGCGCGCGGCTGCCATGCACCAGCTCCAGCCAGGCCTGCTCGGCGGCCCGCACGCTGGCCTCGGCATTGCCGGCGGCAGCCCGTGCGCGGTCCAGCTCGGCGGCGGCGATCAGGCGCTGGCGCGCCAGCGGCTGCACCCGCCGGTAGTAGGCACTGGCTTCGGACGACTGCGCGCGCAACGCGGCCAGCTGTGCCTGGGCCTGCGCGATCTGTTCCTGTCGCGGGCCGATCTTCAGCTCTTCCAGCTGAGCCTGCGCGCGCACCGTGTCGGCCTGCGCTGCGGCGAACTGCGCGTCACCGCGGGCCGGGTCGAGCTGCATCAACACCGCTCCGGCCTTGACCTGCTGGCCCTCACGCACCTCTACCGTGGCGATCACTTCGGCCGCCGGTGCCGGCACCGTGATCCGGTCCCACTCCAGCGTGCCCAGCGCAGTCGGCGTTGACTGCCCGCACCCCGCCAACAGGCCGATGCCCGCCAATCCGATTCCACGCATCCCGTTGCCGATGCCCATGCCATCCCCTCCTGCGACGGCGTCACGGTGCCATGCGCCCTGTGCACCCGCAATGATCCCGATCAGCCCTGACGATTTTTTCACCACGCAGCAGCGAGGCCCATGCCACAAGGCTCCGCACCACCTATCCACAGGTTCGCTGCAACACCGTCCACATCGCATGTGGAGAACCCTTTCACGCCTGGCCATATTTTCACCACGGCATCATCTTCCTTGTGGCACAAGCGCTGCGAAGGACTATCCACAGCTTTCCGCAACGGCGGTCCACACCCGGTGTGGAAAACCGCCTGGCGCCACACTGTTCCGATGCGCGCGCTGGCCGCATGCCCGGCACGCGCGTAACCTTGTCATCCCGAGTCCATCGCGGTGGACGGCGAACCCGCCCCACCCAGAGCAATGAAAAGCATCGAGCATCGAGACTTCACCCTGTCGCCGGAAGACAACGAGCGACTGGCCAACCTGTGCGGCCCCTTCGATGGCCACCTGCGCCAGATCGAGCTGAAGCTCGGTGTGGAGATCGCCAATCGCGGCTTCGTGTTCCGCATCAGCGGGCCCGGCGAGGCGATTGTGGAAGCGCAGAAGCTGGTTGAAGCACTGTACGCCGAAGCCGGCGAGACCGTTTTCGACAACCATGCCATCCACCTGCGCCTGGCGCAGGCCAACGTCGAGCAGATCGCCGAACGCTCCTACGAAGCGCAGGAGGTGGCGATCAAGGTCAGGCGCGGAACCGTGCGCGGCCGCGGTGCCAACCAGGGCCGCTACCTGCACCAGATCGCCACGCATGACATCAACTTCGGCATCGGCCCGGCCGGTACCGGCAAGACCTTCCTGGCTGTGGCCAGCGCAGTCGAAGCACTGAACGAATCGCGGGTGCAGCGCCTGATCCTGGTGCGCCCGGCGGTGGAAGCCGGCGAGAAGCTGGGCTTCCTGCCCGGCGACCTGAGCCAGAAGGTCGATCCCTACCTGCGACCGCTGTACGACGCCCTGTACGAGATGATGGGCGTGGAGAAGGTGGTCAAGCTGCTGGAGAAGAATGTCATCGAGATCGCACCGCTGGCCTACATGCGCGGCCGCACGCTCAACGATGCCTTCGTGATCCTGGACGAAGCACAGAACACCACCATCGAGCAGATGAAGATGTTCCTGACCCGCCTGGGCTACGGCTCCACCGCAGTGGTCACCGGCGACCTGACCCAGACCGACCTGCCCAAGCATGTGAAGTCCGGCCTGCGCGATGCCATCGACGTGCTGCGCGAGGTCGAGGGTGTCAGCTTCACCTTCTTCGAATCCCGCGACGTGGTCCGTCATCCGCTGGTGGCGCGCATCGTCAGCGCCTACGACCGTCGCGACCTGCATCAGATCCAACCTGGAGCAACTCCATGACCCGTGGTCCCGTGCGACTGGACGTCGCCGTCAGTTATGCGCTGCCGCGTACCGGCCTGCCGGCGGCGGTGAGTTTCCGCAAGTGGGTGGCCGCTGCGCTGAAAGGCCGCATCCGCGAGGCCGACCTGGCCATCCGCGTGGTCGATGCCAAGGAAGGACAGTCGCTGAACCGCCATTACCGTGGCAAGGACTACGCCACCAACGTGCTCAGCTTCCCGGCCGAAGTGCCCGAAGGCCTGCCCAAGGGCGTCAAGTTCCCGCTGCTGGGCGACCTGGTGATCTGCGCACCGGTGGTGGCCCGGGAGGCCGATGAACAGGGCAAGGCGCTCAACGCCCACTACGCGCACCTGACCGTGCACGGCGTGCTGCACCTGCTCGGCTGGGACCACGAGGACGACAAGGAAGCCGACGCGATGGAACAGCTGGAGCGCGAGATCCTGGCCGAGCTCGGCATCGCCGATCCCTACGCCGGCGAGCGCTGAGGGCTGCAGAGCCGAGCCCACGCCCGGCTGCAATGCATCGCCCCCGCAAACCTGCCCGAAATGCAGCCGAGCACGGGCTCGGCGCTACAACGGAAACCTCTTCGTGCTGCTGCGTATTGCCCTGCCCCTGCTGCTCGCCGCGTCTGCCCCGGCCGCTGCCCTGGACCTGCCGGCCCTGATCGAATGCCGCCAGGGCGTGGCCGAGCAGGCCGCGCTGGCACCCCTGCTGGCTGATCCACTGAAGGCCGTTGCCCAGGGCCTGCAGCCGCTGCCGCAGGGCAACCAGTTCATGAGCGAGTACCGGCTGGCGCAGCCGATCAGCGTGTTCGGTGCCCGCACCGAGCGGGTTGCCGTGGCCGGCTCCAGCGTCATGGCGATCCTCGACCAGGCCGACCCACGGCCGCTGGCCAGGCAGCTGGGGCTGGAGACCGGCTACGACCAGGATGGCAAGTTCATGGCCGGCCGCGAGCTGGTCAGCCGCGACGTGACCGACCCGAAGACCGGCGAGGCCCAGATCGAGTCGATCATCCTCAGCGTCTCCACCGTGGCCTCCCATCCCGGCAAAACCCTGGCCGGCTGCACCTACAGCCTGGACCTGCCCGAAGAAGAAGCGCCCGCCCGGCCTGAACTGGCCCCGCCGCCGATCACCGGACCGGGCAGCGACGGTCACTGACAGGCCGCCACATCCTGCTAGACTTGGGCCAACGCCCGGCTTGCCGGGTGCCCTTTTTCCAGAGATGTCAGAAGACGACAGTAGTAGCTCCGCACAGGAGCCCAGTGAAAAGAAGCGCGGCTGGCTTGAACGCCTGACTTCCGCCTTCTCCGGCGAACCCCATACCCGCGACGAGCTGGTCGCTGTCCTGCACACCGCGCAGGAAGAGGGCCTGATCGCCGCCGATACCCTGAAGATGATGGAAGGCGCCATTTCGGTGGCCGAGCTGACCGTGGGCGACGTGATGATCTCGCGCTCGCAGATGGTCTCGCTGCCGGTCGAAGCGCCCTTCCTGGAACTGATGAAGCAGGTGGTCGAATCCGGCCATTCGCGCTTCCCGGTGCACGGCGAGAACAAGGACGACATCCTTGGCATTCTGCTGGCCAAGGACCTGCTGCGCGGCGTGGTCGCCGACAACGGCCCGGCCAACGTGCGCGAACTGCTGCGCCCGGCGGTGCTGATCCCCGAGGCGAAGAAGCTCAACGTGCTGCTGAAGGAGTTCCGCCTGTCACGCAACCACATGGCCATCGTGGTCGATGAGTACGGCGGTGTCGCCGGCCTGGTCACCATCGAGGACGTGCTGGAACAGATCGTCGGCGAGATCGATGACGAGCATGACGAAGCCGAGGATCCGTCGGCGCAGATCGCCATCCAGTCCGACGGCCAGTACGTGGTCGACGCGCTGACCCCGATCGGCGACTTCAACGAGCGTTTCGGCGCGACATTCTCCGACGAGGACTACGACACCATCGGTGGCCTGGTCACCGAGGCCGTGGGCCATCTGCCGGAAGTCGGCGATGAGCTGGCGCTGGACCGCTTCATGTTCCGCGTGGCCCGCGCCGATGCGCGCCGGGTGCAGGCCTTCCACGTGACCGTGCTGCCGCCGGACGCGCAGGACGACGCTTGAAGCGCGGCGGCCCCCTCCTGGCACTGCGCCTGACGGTGTGGCTGGCACTGTACGTGCTGGCCATGGCCCTGCCGCTGGCCGCCTTCGCGCAGCCGGCGGCGGCCATGCCCGCTGCCGCCAACGCCGAGACCGAGGCCCCGGCCCCGCGCATCGGTGTGGTGACCATGCAACCGGGCACCGTGTTCTTCGAGCGCTTCGGCCATGACGCCATCGTCGTGATCGATCCGGCCAGCGGCGAAGCGACCTCGTACAACTTCGGCTACTTCGATCCATCCGAGGACGACTTCATCAGCCGCTTCGTACGTGGCGACATGATGTATTACCTGGTGGCGCTGCCGCTCCAGCAGGACCTGTCGTACTACGACGAGACCGGCCGTGGCGCCAGCGTGCAGTGGCTGGACCTGCGCCCCGACCAGGCGCGTGCACTGGCCGCCGACCTGGCCGAGCGGGCCAAGCCCGAAAACGCGCGCTACCACTACGACTACTACACCGCCAACTGCGCCACGATGGTGCGCGACACGGTGGACAAGGCGCTGGGTGGCGGCCTGCAGTCGCAGCTGTCGGGGCGCTCGCGTGGCAATACCTACCGCAGCGAGTCGGTACGCCTGGCCTCGCCCGCACCCTGGATGTGGCTGGGCTTCGATGTCGGCCTCGGTCCGTTCGCCGACCAGCCGCTGTCCCGCTGGCAGGAAGCCTTCGTACCGATGCGCCTGGCCGACGCGCTGCGCCAGGCGCGCAACAGCGACGGCCGGCCACTGGTGCAGTCCGAACAGGAACTGCTGCCGCACCGCATCGACCCGGAGCCGAAGGAATTCGCGCGCCGCTGGTGGCCGTGGCTGCTGCTGGGGCTGATCGTTGCCGGCGGCATACTGGCGCTGCGCCACCGCCCGCGCCTGCTGGCCGGGCTGGCCCTGCCGTTCTGGCTGCTGTGCGCCATCGCCGGCAGCCTGCTGGTGTTCCTGTGGGGCTTCAGCACCCACTACGCCGCCTGGGCCAACCGCAACCTGCTGCTGCTTTCGCCGCTGGCCGTGCTGCTTCTGCCGGGTGCGATCTCGCTGCTGCGCCGGCGCGTGCCGGGCCGCATGTCCAGGGTCGTGCTGTGGCTGCTGGCGGTGCAGGCCGTGGCGGCGCTGGTGCTGCACTGGCTGAGCCTGCAGGCACAGTACAACGTGCAGTGGATCGTGCTGCTGCTGCCCGTGCACGCAGCACTGGCATGGGTACTGGGCCGCCGTCCTCACTTGTCGGAAACACGGCACTGACGCACGATGGCGGGCATGTCATTGCCCGCCTCCGCTTCCGCCCCTGCTTCGGCCAACCCCGCCTGCGTCATCAACTGCGTCCACTACGATGACGAGGGCAAGCGCCACGACATCAGCCTGGATGCCATCAGCGATGTCATTGCCAGTGGCAATGGCTTCGTCTGGGTCGGCCTGTACGATCCCAACGACGACGTACTGCTGAAACTGCAGGAGGAGTTCTGCCTGCACGACCTGGCCATCGAGGACGCGCGCAACGCGCACCAGCGGCCCAAGGTCGAGACCTACGGCAATTCGATGTTCGTGGTGGTGACCACCGCGCAGATGGTCGACGAGCGCATCCAATATGGCGAAACCCATGCCTTCCTCGGCCCGCGCTTCCTGGTGACGGTGCGCCACGGCGCCTCGCTGTCCTACGCGCCGGTGCGTGCACGGGTCGAGCGTGAGCCTCAACTGCTGAAGATGGGCCCGTCGTACTGCCTCTACGCGGTGGCCGACTTCGTGGTCGACAACTACCTGCCGATCGTGCACCGCTTCCGCGACACCCTGGACCTGCTGGAAAAGGACATCTTCGCCGAGAACTACAAGCGCAGCACCGTGGTGCGGCTGTACGAGCTCAAGCGCGAACTGAACAAGATGCGCATGGCGGTGGCACCGCTGCAGGACGTGCTGGCGCAGCTGCGCCGTTACCAGGGCGAGCTGATTCCGGACGAAGTGAAGCTGTACATCCGCGACGTGCACGACCACGCGGTACGCATCAGCGATGTGATCGACACCCTGCGCGAGATGCTGGGCACCGCCCTCAGTGTGAACCTGTCGCTGGTGACGCTGGCGCAGGGCGAGACGGTCAAGCGCCTCGGCGCATGGGCCGCGCTGCTGGCGGCACCGACGCTGATCACCAGCTGGTACGGCATGAACTTCAGCCACATGCCCGAGCTGAGCGAACCGTGGTCGTACCCGATGATGATCATCGGCGTAGGCGGCGTGTGCGTGGGCCTGTACCGGCTGTTCAAGCGCGCGAAATGGTTGTAGGGCGTATCGACCAACGGTCGATACCCACCGCATTGAACGGGCGTATCGACCAACGGTCGATACCCACCGCATTGAAGGGGCGTATCGACCAACGGTCGATACCGACCTCGAGCAACGTTCGATACCCACCCGACCGGTAGGCCACGACCGTTGGTCGTGGCGCATTGGATCATCCATCAAGCCACGTAAACGGTCTTGATGTTCATGAACTCATGGATGCCGTGGTCAGCCAGTTCCCGACCGAAGCCGGACTGCTTGCTGCCACCGAACGGAAGCCGCGCATCGCTCTTGACGATGGCGTTGACGAACGCGGCGCCGCATTCCATGCGCTGCGCGAAGGCTTCGCCACGTACCGGGTCACGCGTCCACACGCTGCCACCCAGGCCGAAGCGGGTGTCGTTGGCCACGCGCAGTGCCTCGGCCTCGTCGCTGACCCGGATCACTGCGGCTACAGGGCCGAACAATTCCTCGTCATACGCCGGCATGCCCGGGCCAACCTGATCGAGCACGGTGGCCGGATAACCGGCATGGGTGCCGGCAATGGGCTCGCCGCCGACCAGGACACGCGCGCCCCTGGCCACGCTGGCCTGCACCTGCTTGTGCAGTTCGTCGCGCAGGTCGGCACGGGCCATCGGCGCCAGCGTGGTACCGCGCTCGTTGGGATCGCCGTACTGGCGCTGGCCCGCCGCTTCAACGAAGCGTCGGGTGAACTCATCGGCCACCGCATCGACCACGATGAAGCGCTTGGCTGCAATGCAGGTCTGCCCACTGTTGTCGAAGCGCGACTTCACCGCTGCGGCCACGGTCTTGTCGAGGTCGGCATCGTCTAGAACCACGAAGGCATCACTGCCCCCCAGCTCCATCACCGACTTCTTCAGCTGGCTGCCGGCATTGGAAGCGATCGAGCGCCCTGCCCGCTCACTGCCGGTCAGGGTCACCGCCTTCACCCGTGCGTCGCGCAGCACCTCGGCGGCCTGGTCGTTATCGATGTGCAGCACATCGAACACGCCGTCCGGCAGCCCTCCGTCACGGCACACCGACAGGATCAGGTCGGCGCACTGCGGCACATTGCTGGCGTGCTTGAGCAGGGCCACGTTGCCGGCCATGAACGCCGGCGCGAGGAAGCGGAACACCTGCCAGATCGGGAAATTCCACGGCATCACCGCGAACACGCAGCCGATCGGCTCGTAGCGCACATAGCTGCGCTGGGCTTCGGTGTCGATCAGCTGCGGCTTGAGATAGTCGGCCGCGTGGTCGGCGTAGTACTCGCAGGCGGCAGCGCACTTGTCGACCTCGGCCAGCGCTTCGGCCTTGAGCTTGCCCATTTCGTGGGTCATCGCCTGCTGCAGATCGTCGCGGCGCGCGCGCAGCTGGGCCGCGATCTGGCGCAGGATGGCACCGCGTTCCTGCAGCGAGCGCTCGGCCCAGCCGGGGAACGCATCGGCGGCGGCCTGCAGGCGCTGCTCGATGCCGGCAGCGTCCATCAGTTCATGGCGGTAGGTCACCCGGCCGGTGGCCGGGTCGATGATCTCGACGGTCATGGGGGATCTCCATCTGGAAGACCCCCATTGTGCGCCGCTGGCCGTGAGCCGGATGTTGCCGGCTCCGTCGACAAACCGTGTGCTCAGCCGTTGTCCTGCCGCGCCAGCTGCAGGTCGCGCTGGCGCCGCTTCTCGGCGCGGGCATTGATGTACCAGCCGATCACCGCAGCGATCGACACCGCCGACACCAGCAACGTGGCCAGCGCGTTGATCTTCGGGCTGATGCCCATGCGCACCGAGGCGAACACCTTCATCGGCAGCGTGGTCGAGCCCGGCGTGGCGACGAAGCTGGCCACCACCACGTCATCCAGCGACAGGGTGAAGGCCAGCAGCCAGCCGGCCACCAGCGCCGGTGCGATGATCGGCAGGGTGATGCGGCCGAACACGGTCAGCCGGCTGGCACCCAGGTCCATCGCGGCTTCCTCCAGCGACAGATCCATTTCCTGCAGGCGCGAGGACACCACCACGGTGACGAAGCACAGGGTGAAGGTGACATGGGCGATCCAGATCGTGGTCAGGCCACGCGCCGGGAATCCGGGAATCGCCCCCATCGAGGCCAGCAGCGCCATCAGCGAGAAGCCCAGGATCACATCCGGCATCACCAGCGGCGCGGTGACCAGCGCACCGAACATCGGCTTGCCACGGAAACGCTTGAAGCGGGTCATCACCATTGCCGCAAGCGTGCCCAGCACGGTGGCGGTACAGGCGGTCCAGAACGCCACGACCAGGCTGGTCCACATCGCATCCATCAGTGCACGGTCGGCGAACAGGTCGCTGTAGGCCCGGGTGGAGAACCCGGCCCAGACCATCGCCAGCCGCGAGCTGTTGAACGAATAGAACATCAACAGCAGGATCGGCAGGTACAGGAAGGCGAAGCCGAGCAGCAGCACGCCCAGCCCCAGGCCCTTGGCGGTGCGCGGGCTCATGCCTGCTTCCCTTCCAGCAGGCGCTGCTGGGAACGGTTGAACAGCAGGATCGGCACCAGCAGCAACAGGATCATCGCCACCGCCATCGCCGAGGCGCCCGGCCAGTTGCGGTTGTTGAAGAACTCGTTCCACAGCTGGCGGCCAACCATCAGCGTCTCCGAGCCACCCAGCATTTCCGGGATCACGAACTCGCCCACCGCCGGGATCATCACCAGCATGCAGCCGGCGATGATGCCGGCCCTGGACAGCGGCAGGGTGATGCGCAGGAACGCCTGCCACGGCTTGGCACCGAGGTCGTAGGCCGCTTCCAGCAGGCGGTGGTCATGCTTGACCAGGTTGGCGTACAACGGCAGCACCATGAACGGCAGGTAGCAGTAGACGATGCCGATGTAGGCAGCCGTCGGGGTGTCGATCAGCTGCAGCCTGGGCAGGCCCATGCTGGTCATCAGCGCCTGCAGGCCGGTGAACTGCAGGAACTGGTCGAGCAGGCCGTTGCGGTCCAGGATCGCCTTCCACGCGTACACGCGGATCAGGAACGAGGTCCACGACGGCAGCACCACCAGCATCATCGCCACGTTGCGGGCGGCCGGCGACAAGCGCGCGATGGCATAGGCCATCGGGTAGCCGATCAGCAGGGTCAGGAAGGTGGAGATGGCCGCGATCCGGATCGAGCTCAGGAACGCCTGTGCATAGATCGAATCACGGAACAGCGCCAGGTAGTTTTCCAGGTTCAGCTTCAGCGAGAAACCGCCGTCGGCGTACTGCAGCAGCCAGGTGTACGGCGGCGAGCCGACCCGGCTGAGCGAGAAGCTGATCATCAGCACGATCAGGAACGGCACTGCGAAGAACAGCAGCAGCCACAGGTACGGAATGCCGATCACCGTGGCACGCAGCCCCGGCAGCCAGCGCTTCAGGCCGGCGACGCTCATGAGGTCAGCACCACGCCGTCGTTATCGCGCCAGTGCACCCACACGCTGTCACCCCAGGTCAGGCCATCGCTGGCCCAGCGCTGCGAGTTGGCGAAATTGGCCAGCACCTTGGCACCGCTGGGCAGGCGCACGTGGTAGACCGAGTGGCTGCCGAAATAGGCGATGTCCTCGATCACGCCCTGCGCCTTGTTGGTGTGCCCTTCCGGCTCGTCCTTGCCGATCATCACCTTCTCCGGGCGCAGCGCGAACGCGACCGGCTGCCCTTCATACCCGGTGATGCCATGGGCGATGTAGATCGGTGCCGGGAACAGCGGCGAACGCACGGTCACGTACTCGGGCAGGTCCTCGTCGATCACGCCGTCGAACAGGTTGACCGAACCGATGAACTCGGCAACGAAGCGGTTGGCCGGCTGCTCGTAGACCTCGTCCGGCTTGCCCACCTGCTGGATCCAGCCGGCATCCATCACCGCGATGCGGGTGGCCATGGTCATCGCTTCTTCCTGGTCGTGGGTGACCATCACGCAGGTCACGCCCGACGACTCGATGATGCTGACCAGTTCCAGCTGCATCTGCGAGCGCAGCTTCTTGTCCAGTGCGCCCATCGGCTCATCCAGCAGCAGCAGCTTCGGCCCCTTGGCCAGCGACCGTGCCAGCGCCACGCGCTGCTGCTGGCCACCGGACAGCTGGTGCGGCTTGCGCTTGCCCAGATGGCCCATCTGCACCAGGTCCAGCATCTCGCCGACGCGCTTGCTGATCGCGTCCTTGCCGAGGCCATCCTGCTTCAGCCCGAAGGCGATGTTCTGCTCGACCGTCATGTGCGGGAACAGGGCATACGACTGGAACATCATGTTGACCGGCCGCTGGTACGGCGGCAGCGCGTCCAGGCGCTGGCCATCGAGGGTAATGCTGCCCTTGGTGGGCGTCTCGAAGCCACCCAGGCAGCGCAGCAGGGTCGACTTGCCACTGCCGGAGCCACCGAGCAGGGCAAAGATCTCGCCCTTGCGCACGTCCAGATTGACGTCGTCGACGGCGACGAAACCGTCGAATTCCTTGCGCAGGTCACGAATGGAGAGATAGCCGGGCGCGCCCGTCGTGTCGACGACGGCGGCTACCGGCTGGGCTTCAACGGGCATGGGGGCTCCGGGAGCGGGCGGTGGACAGCGGCCGCCATTCTACCGGCCGGGGGCGGCAAATGCGTGCCGACCAACGGTCGGCACCCACCAGGCAGGAGGGATCGGCACCTACCGGGCAGGAGGGATCGGCACCCACCGGGCCGGGGGGATCGGCACCTACCGGGCAGGAGGGATCGGCATCCATTGGGCCAGGGGATCTGCACCCACCGGGCCGGGGGGATCTACAGCTCTGGTGGGGGCCGACCGTTGGTCGGCCCTACCGGGAAGGCGTGCCGACCAACGGTCGGCACCTACCGGGCCGGGTCGGCACCTACCGGGCCGGGTCGGCACCTACCGGGCCGAGCCGGCACCCGCCTGCCAGCAGGCCGGCCCTTACCGGCCGGTCTTCACCTCGGTCCACAGCCGGGTGTAGAGCTTGTCGGTCTCCGGCGTGTTGATCGAATAGGTGAACATCTTCTCGGCCACATCGGCCGGCGGATAGATGGTCGGGTCGGTACGGATCGCCTCATCCACCAGCGGGGTCGCGGTCGGCACCGGGTTGGCGTAGTGGATGAAGTTGGTGTTGGCCGCGGCGACCTTCGGCTGCAGCAGGTAGTTGATGAACGCGTAGGCCGCTTCCGGGTGCTTGGCATCCTTCGGGATCGCCAGCATGTCGAACCACTGCGGGGCGCCTTCCTTCGGGATCGAATAGGCCACATGCACGCCATTGCTGGCTTCCTCGGCGCGGTCGCGGGCCTGGATGATGTCACCCGACCAGCCGACCACCAGGCAGGTGCCGCCATTGGCCAGCGAGCCCACGTACTGCGAGGAGTGGAAGTTCTGCACGTACGGGCGGATCGACTTCAGCAGGTCGGCGGCCTTCTGCAGCTCGGCCGGGTCGCCGCTGTGCGGGTCCAGGCCCAGGTAATGCAGCGCGATCGGGATCATGTCGGCCGGCGTGTCCAGGATGGTCACGCCACAGTCCTTCATCTTGCTGATGTTCTCCGGCTTGAACACCAGGTCCCAGCTGCTGGCGATGTCGGCGCTGCCGCCGAAGCGCTGCTTCAGCATGTCCACGTTGTAGCCGATGCCGGTGGTGCCGATCATGTACGGCACGCCGTACTGGTTGCCCGGGTCCTGGGTGGCGATGCGCTTCATCACCGCCGGATCGAGATTGGCCAGGTTCGGGATCTTGCTCTTGTCCAGCGGCAGGAACACGCCGGCCTGGATCTGGCGACCGAAGAAGTTCAGGGTCGGCACCACCACGTCGTAGCCGCTGTTGCCGGCCAGCAGCTTGGTCTCGACCATCTCATCGCTGTCGAAAACATCGTAGGTCACCTTGATCCCGCTCTCCTTCTCGAAGGTCGGAATGGTGTCCTCGGCGATGTAATCGCTGTAGTTGTAGACGTTCAGGACCTGGCTGTCCTGCGCGCCGCCGTTGCCACCGCTGCAGGCGGCAAGCATGGCGGAGGCCAGGCCGAGCGTGAGGATACGCAGCTTCATCGGGTGCTCCAGAATGCGGGAAGGGGGGCCGGCGGGGCCGGCGACGGGTGCCAGCCTACCCCCCGGCGGCGGATTTTTCTATTCCGCAGGCTCAGACGTTCAGCAGCAGGAACTCGCGCTCCCACGAGCTGATGACACGGAAAAAGGTCTCGTATTCCTTGCGCTTGACCGAGATGTAGGCCCGGCAGAAGCGCTCGCCCAGCAGCGCCTGCAGCTCGCTGCACTGCTCCAGCCCGTCCAGCGCCTCGCCCAGCGAGCGCGGCAGGTTGTAGCCCAGTTCCTTGGCACTGCCGGTCACCGGCGCATCCGGCGCCAGCCGCTCGCGGATGCCGAGCAGGCCGCAGGCCAGGGTCGCGGCCATCGCCAGGTAGGGATTTGCATCGGACCCGGCGAAACGGCTTTCCACGCGCATGTTCTCCGGCGTGTCCAGCGGCACGCGCAGCCCACAGGTGCGGTTGTCATAGCCCCAGTGCACGTTGCTCGGCGAAACCTCGCCGAACACCAGCCGCCGATAGGAATTCACGTTCGGCGCGAAGAACGCCATCGCCTGCGGCACGTACTTCTGCAGGCCGCCCAGGTAGTGGCCGAACACCGGGCTGAACGCGCCCTCGGCATCGGTCTCGCCGGCAAACACGTTGCTGCCATCGCTCACCCTCACCAGGCTCTGGTGGATGTGCATGGCACTGCCCGGCTCGTTTTCCATCGGCTTGGCCAGGAACGTGGCATACACCCCGTGGCGCATCGCCGCTTCGCGCATGGTGCGCTTGAACAGGAACACCTGGTCGGCCAGGTCCATCGCATCGGCATGGGTGAAGTTGACCTCCAGCTGCGCCGCACCGGATTCATGGATCAGCGTGTCCACGTCCAGCTTCATCGCATCGGCGTAGTCGTACATCAGGTCGAGGATCGGGTCGAATTCGTTGACCGCATCGATCGAATACGACTGCCGCGCGGTTTCCGGGCGTCCGGAGCGGCCGGCCGGTGGCAGCAGCGGGAAGTCCGGGTCGGTGTTCTTCTGCACCAGGAAGAACTCCAGCTCCGGCGCCACCACCGGGCGCAGGCCCAGTTCGGCGTAAGCCGCCAGCACGCGGCGCAACACGTTGCGCGGCGCCAGCTCGTGCGGCTCGCCGTTCTTGGTGTAGCAATCGTGGATGACCTGCGCGGTGGCGTCGGCCGCCCACGGCACCATCCGGACCGTGTCCGGATCGGGGCGCAGCATCATGTCCGAGTCCGACGGCGAGGTCAGCTCGTAGTAGTCGTCAGGGAACTCGCCGGTGACGGTGGTCGCGAAGATGCCTTCGGGCAGGCGCGTACCGTAGTCATGCGAGAACTTGTCGGCGGGAATGATCTTGCCGCGTGCATTGCCGGTGATGTCCGGCACCAGGCATTCCACCTCGGTGATACGCCGCTCCTTCAGCCAGCGCAGCAGGGTGCTTTCCTGCGGCGCGGGGGGCGTGGCCGTCTTGCGCGGGCGCGTTCGGGAGCTCATCGGGAATCCAGTCGGTTCTGTTGGTGCTGCCGGCAAGCTTGGCCGAACGCACGGAAAATAGCGTGATAGAACGGCGTCTCCATGACACGCCACTCCGGGTGCCACTGTACGCCGAGCACGAAACCATGGTGCAGGCTGCGTGCGGCCTCGACCAGCCCGTCATCGGCCCGGGCCTCGACCTGCAGGCCTTCGGCAAGGCGGGCGATGCCCTGCCCGTGCACCGAATTGACCTGCACGCGGTCGCCACCCTGCCACTGCGACAGCCAGCCATCGGCGGCCAGCGTGACCGCATGTGCCGGCCCATACTGCACGTCCACTGGCGCCTGCGGATCTTCACGATGGTCCGCCAGGCCGGGCACCGCATGCACCTGCGGATGCAGGCTGCCGCCCAGTGCGACGTTCAACTCCTGGAAGCCACGACAGATCGCCAGCACCGGCAGGTCCAATGCCAGCGCCTCCCGCAGCAGCGCGAAGGCATTGGCGTCGCGCGCCGGGTCATGCGGATTGCCTGGCCAGCTGCGTCCGCCTTCGTAGTGCTGCGGTTCGATGTTGCTGACCGCGCCGGTCAACAGCAGGCCGTCGAGCCCCTGCAGCCAATCGCCGGCCGGCAGCGGT
Organism: Stenotrophomonas maltophilia; assembly: GCF_002799245.1. Lineage (GTDB taxonomy): Bacteria > Pseudomonadota > Gammaproteobacteria > Xanthomonadales > Xanthomonadaceae > Stenotrophomonas > Stenotrophomonas maltophilia_S. The sequence continues at coordinate 126,177 of NZ_NEQV01000001.1, forward strand.
GGCTGCAGGCTCGGCAACACCACCGGGGTCACCGTGGTCGCCTCGGCCAGCGCGCGCACGTACTTCTCGCCGGCCACCGCGAAACGGTGATGGCCGAGCACGGTGCTGTCGGTGGGCAGGCCCACCCAGGGCAGGCGGCGCATGGGAAAACTCCTTGGCGTGCCGACACGTTACCCGTCGCCCGGCGAATGCGGCAAGTCGCTGCCGTCACACCACAGCCGTCACCCATCGGCGAAACTACCGGTGTGAACGCTGATCGACCTGCCCCGCTCCGTCCTCCCGCCCTGCAGCCGCGAGGCCTGCAGTGAGCGCCGCCTTCCCGCCCAGCTGGTATGCCGCCAGCCTGCCCGAGCCGCCCGCCCTGCCCTCGTTGCAGGGGGATGTACAGGCCGATGTCGCGGTGCTGGGCGCCGGCTATACCGGCCTGACCGCAGCCCTGGAACTGGCCGCGCGTGGCCAGCGCGTGGTGGTGCTGGAAGCGCAGCGGATCGGTTGGGGCGCGTCCGGCCGCAATGGTGGCCAGGCGCTGGTCGGCTATGGCTGCGAGGTGGACGAGCTGGAACGGCAGCTCGGCCGTGATGATGCACGCCACCTGTTCGACTGGTCACGCGATGCGGTGCAGGCGATGCGTGCGCGCATCGACCGCCACGGCATCGACTGCCACTGGGTGGAAGGCCACGCCAGCGTCGCCATCCGCGAACGCCATGAGCGCGAGCTGCGGGCCAACTGCGAGCACCTGCAACGCCATTACGACTACCCCATGCAGTGGTGGGACCGGGATGCCCTGCGCGCGCAGCTGGACAGCCCGCGCTACCGCGCCGCAATGTTCGATCCGCTCAGTGCGCACCTGCACCCGCTGGCCTATGCGCGCGGCCTGGCCGATGCGGCGCGCGCGGCCGGCGTGGTGATCCACGAGCATTCCACGGTGACCCGCGTGCAGCGCGGGCCGCAGCCCACCCTGCACACCGCGCAGGGCAGCGTACGCGCCACGCATCTGGTGGTGGCCGGCAATGCCTGGCTGCAGGGCCTGCTGCCCGAGCTGGAACGGCGGATCATGCCGGTCGGCACCTATATCGGCGCCAGCGAGCCATTGGGTGCCGAGTGCGCCCGCGCCCTGATCGGCAACGACATGGCCGTGGCCGACACCGCCTGGGCACTGGACTATTTCCGCCTCAGCCATGACCACCGGCTGTTGTTTGGCGGCCGCGCCAGCTACTCGGCGCTGCCCCCACCCGGCCTGCGTGGGGTAATGCAGCGGCGCATGCACCAGGTGTTCCCGCAGCTGTCCGATGTGGCACTGGACCAGGTCTGGGGCGGCTATGTGGACATCACCCGCAACCGCGCCCCGCATTGGGGCCGGCTGGACGGCAACCTGTACTTCGCGCAGGGGTTCTCCGGCCATGGGGTGGCCGCCGCCGGGCTGGCCGGCGAGGTCATCGCCGCCGCGATTGCCGGCCAGAGCGAGCGCCTGGATGTGTTCCAGCGCCTGCGGCATGCGCCCTTCCCGGGTGGGCGGCTGCTGCGCACGCCGCTGCTGGTGGCGGCGATGTCGTGGTACAAGCTGCGGGATGCATTGTGGTAGCGGGACCCTTTCCAGCCACATAATCGGTGCAGGCGCTGGGGAGCATGTGGATGCAGTGGTGGAAGGACGGTCTGCTGGTGAGGATACGGGTCAGCCCCGAAGGGCTGGCGCTGGCGCTGCTCTATGCCCTCGCCTGCTGGGGCGCGCGCAAGCTGTCATTGGACCAGTTCTTCCTTCCTGCCGGCGTACGGGTGGCCGCGCTGCTGCTGTGCCCACCTCGTCTCTGGCCTTATCTGCTGATTGGTGAATACGCCTACTTCGCGCACCTGCGCATTCCCTTGCTGGGCAAGTACGGCCTGACCTGGGTGATCTGCGCATCGGTTTTCCTGATGCCTACCGTGATGCTGATCGTGCAGCTGCACCGGAAGCTGCTGGCACGCACCACCGTCGTGGGCGTCATTTCCATTGCGGTATGCACGGCGATAGCCATCAGCCTGCTCAATCTGAGTATCTCCCACCTGCTTTGGCCACCATTGCGTGAAACGCCATTTCTCACCAACGTGTTGCGTTATGCATTGGGCGACTTCATCGGCATCGTGATCCTGGCGCCACTGGCGCTGCTATGGATCCGGCGGACAGAGGAAAAATGGTCAGCCCGATCCGTTGCAGCCATAGCTGCGGCAGTGGGGGCGATGCTGGTCATCGGCCTGCAGGCGACTCCAGTACCTACGTCGATCACGGCCCCGGGCTCGCTGCAGCTGCTGCTCATCCTGCCGATTCCGGCAATCGCCCTGACCTGCCTGCTGGGGTGGCGTGGAGCCGCCATTGGCGTTGCCGCCGTGAACATGATCCTGGGCCTGAGCACCCCGGCCGATCGTCCAGACGCGTTCGATGCCGCAACCTTCGCCACCCAACAGGCCATGGCCATCGCCAGCGTAGCCTTGCTGCTGCTGGGCGCACGCATCACCCACTTCCAGAATCAGCACCGGCTGCGTGAGGAAGACGGGAAAGCGGCCCTGCGGCTTGCACGAAGCTCACAGCTGGCCAGCGAAATGGATCTGCGCGAACGCGCTGCGCACCTGCGCCAGCTGGGCGATGGCATGGACCTGTCGCTGAACGAAATGGTGAACTGGCTGCATGCGCAGGGCCATCACGCCGTGGCTGACAGCCTGCGGCATACCTCGGAGGTGCATTCACGCCTGTTCCGGGCCCAGGCCAGCATGATCTATCCCGCCGCCCTGGAACGACTGGGCTTGTATGTGGCGCTACAGGCAGGTGGTGTACGCGAGGCCTGGGGCAACAGTCATCGCGTGACCTCGCCCTGGTTGATGGGTGACCCCTGCCAGCTCAGCGCTGGCCTGCAGCTGGCAGCCTACCGTTCGATCGTCGAAGCCGTTTCCATTCTGCTCGGAAGCGAAACGGGGCAGCTCGTCGTTCGGGCCCGTTGCGGCCGTCTTGGAAAGGAGCAAGGCATCATGCTCATCGCCGGAATGCTCAACCCACGCCAATCCCTTGCGCAGACGACAATGGACTCGGTCAATGGCCAGTTGGCAGGCCGCGTGCTGGCCTATCGCGGCACGCTGCAGTGTCGGCGCAATCGCATCCGGATGCTGCTTGTCGAGGCGGTAGACACCCCGCACGCAGAGCCCTTTCCGGAACGTGAACAGGACCCGCGCCGCAGGCCCGGCGCCATTGGACCACCCGCGCCAAACGGGCAGTAGGCCCATGAACTGGGATGGACTTCACAACTTCCTGGTGACGTCCATTGGAGGCGCCTTGCCGTTGGCGACAGGTCGCCAGGCACCGCTGCAGTTCATGAGATTGCGCCCATCGGTATCAACCGATACTGTCGAGCCTGAAGGATGCATTCGGTGTCGCCGGGACTGCGATAGCGCGGGACGAGCAAGGGAGGCTTGAGTTTGAGTTGGTTGAAGAGTGGATTTGAACTGAGCTTCCGTATCCGACCGGTCGGCCTCGCTCTTGCTCTGCTGTATGCCGTCGCCTGCTGGGGGGCGCGTCACTTCTCCGTCGATCAGTTCTTTCTGCCGGCCGGCATCCGTGTCGCCGCCCTGCTGCTGTGCCCGCCACGGCTGTGGCCATACCTTGTTTTGGGGGAGTACGCGTACTTCGCACAGCTGCGCTATCCCATGATCGATGAGTACGGGATGAGCTGGGTGATCCTTGGGTCAGCGTGCCTGATGCCGGCTGTCGCACTGATCGTCCATCTCCACCGCAAGGCGATGGGATCCATCAGCGAGAGCTGGCTGCTTTCCGTCGCGGCATCAGCGGCGCTGATCGCCAGCGCCCTCAAGCTCGGCCTCTCCCACGCGCTGTGGCCGGTCCCGCCGTCCATGCCGTTCTACACCAATGCAGCGCTCTTCGTGCTGGGTGACTACATCGCCATCTTGACCGTGGCGCCGCTTGCCCTGCTGTGGATCCGCCGCCATAGCGGCTACGACTGGTCAGCCTGGCGGCTGCGCCCGACGATAGTAGCGCTCTGCGCACTGTGTGCGCTCAGCGTCCTTATCGCCACGGCCGGCGCGCGCGATGACTCTGCGCGCGCGATCCTGCAATTGCTGATGACGTTGCCGGTGATTGCACTGACATGCCTTCATGGCTGGCGCGGTGCCGCTGTAGGCGTGCCGCTGATGAACATGATTCTCAGCGTGACCATGCCCAGCACCGGCCTGCCTGGGTCATTCGACCAGACGACCTTCTTCACGCAACAGATCATCGCGATCACCGGGACGACCCTGCTGGCTCTCGGCTCCCGCATCACCCATCAGTACCATCAGCACGCGCCCGCTCCAGCGCGGGTACAGGAGCCACAGACCACCCTGCTCTCGCGCTCGGCTCATCTTGCCAGTGAAATGGACCTGCGCGAACGGGCCCTCGGCCTGCGCAGGGTTGCCGACGAGATTGAAGCAGCCCTCGACGAAACACTGAAGCTGCTCAGGACACACGGCCAGGAAGGGCCGGCAATCGACCTTCTGCGAACGTTCTCTTCACGCTCACGCAAATTTCGTGAGCTGACCAGCATGGTCTATCCCACCGAACTCGAACACGCCGGGCTCTATGTTGCCCTTCAGGCAGGGGGATTGAGCGAAGCCTGGGAAGACAGCCATCGCGTGGTCCGCCCGGTACTCCAGGGTGATCCCTGCCAGCTGAGCATGGGGCTGCAGCTGGCGGCCTACCGCGCCCTGGCCGAGTCCGTGTCTCTCCTGCTCAAGGAAGAACGGGGCCAGATCCAGCTGCGTGCACGCTGCGGGCGTTCGGGACGGCACAAGGGAATCCTGATCACAGTGGCGCTGCTGGACCGCAGGAGCACGTTGGCATCCACAACCGTGAATCTGGCAACTGACCGTCTCTCGGCACGTACACAGGCCTACTCCGGCTCAGTGGACTGCCTGGGCAACCGGATCCGGATAGTCATGCGAGATGCCCCGCTCGCGATGCAGGGCGAGAGCATACAGCCGCAGGTCGTTGCGCCGGCAAATATGCCGGCCAAGTACTGATTCGCAGCACCACCAGCACGCACCAGCAGCGTCGGCAGGACACAGTAGCCTGCGGCGGTTCAACGCCGCCGCAGGCATCCTGCCCGCCAACCCGCGTGCTTCACTTTCCGCCGGCGGCAGGCTCGACGGACCAGATTGCCGCCTGACCTTCCCCATGGAGGATCAACGAGAAGTCAGATGCCTGGAACACCAGGCGCTTACGCGCCGTCGCCGGCACCACCAACCGCTGCGACGGCAGCGAGACACGTACCGATGCACTGCCGGCCGGCAGGGTCCAGAACGTGGAATCGATATTGGCGATGATCAGCACCACCTGGCCCGCAGAATCATTGACCTGGTAGTACGTCACACCATCGCGCTGGAAGGCATAGACAAACCAGGCCGGATCCAAACTCGAATTGACGGCAACAGGCTGGCTTTCGCCCAGGCCGGCGTTGGCCGTCTGAATACCATTGCCACCGGTCGTGCAGCAGGAAGCCAAAGCCAGCATCGGCATGGACAGCAGGACTGCAGTCGTCGCCGCAACGGAAAATCGGGAAAATCTCACAGGCATCTCCATGGTTGAATTGAGGTACTGCATCCAGGCGCTCCGCGTTGACCTCGGCCGAAGCGAGCAACGCCACTTCTTGACCGGATGGAATCGTCCACAGAAACAGCCAAAGCCCAGATATTCCCAGCATACCGACGCGCCAATGGGGGTGCCATCGTATGCATCCTGACCAGAGTTCCCCCGGGGCGCTGCCACCAGGCCGTTGCACGGGTTGCCGTCTGTCGATACCTTCGCGCAGGTCACGTCATGTAGCGGCGAGACAAAGCGTCTCAACTGAGCCGGGGAGATCAACAGTGAGCTGGTGGAAGGATGGAATCCAGGTAGACGTTCGCATCCGTCCCGCAGGCCTGTTCATCGCCGCCGCTTATGCCGTCGCCTGCCTGGTCACCCGTCAGATGTCGCTTGACCAGTTCTACCTCCCCGCGGGCGTGCGGATTGCCGCACTTCTGCTGACACCTTCGCGTCTGTGGCCCTATCTGCTGCTGGGTGAATACGCCTATTTCGCGCAGATTCGAATGCCGATGGCGACAACCCATGGGCTGGCCTGGGTCATTCTCGGCTCGATTGGCCTGATGCCTGCGGCAATGCTGATCGTGCATTTCCATCGCAGACACATCCCCACCGCAGGCGGATTATGGCTGCTCTCCCTGTCGTTCTCCGCAGGCATTGCCGTCAGCCTGCTGAACATGGGGCTTGCGCGCCTGCTGTGGCCAGGCCCGGACCCGGAAATGATGCTCGAACAGGTGGGACGCACTCTGCTCGGCCAGACCACCGGCGTCCTTACGCTTGCCCCACTGGCATTGCTCTGGCTGCGACGTCACTCCGAACCAGGATGGAGCACCCGCTTCGTTGCCGTCACCGCCACAGCCATTGCGCTGATCATGGCGCTTGGATTGGCAATGAAGCTGACACCGGCTTCGGCCAACACCCTCCGTGAGCAACTCGTCCTGATGGCTTCACTCCCGGCAATCTCACTTGCCTTCCTGCATGGTTGGCGCGGTGCTGCGATCGCAGTGCCGCTACTGAACCTGATCGTGCTCGCATCCACGCCAAGCACTGGGCTACCCGCTTCGTTCGACCTCGGAGCCTTTTCCACGCAGCAGAGTCTCTGCGTAATAAGCGTCGCGCTGCTCGCACTGGGCTCCGGCATCAGCCACTACCAACGCAAGTACCAGGAGCATGAAGATAGTGGCCGGAACATGGCAAAGCTGGCGCGCGCCTCGCACCTGGCTGGTGAACAGGCTCTGCGCTCACGGGCACTGGAGCTGAAATCAATCGGCGACGGCATGGAGATATCGGTGCAAGGTGTCGTTGCCTGGCTCAAGACCCATGGCCACCGCGATATCGCAGCAGATCTGGTTCAGACATCTGCAGCGCATTCATGGCAATTCCGCCAACAGGCCAGCATGGTCTATCCGACCGCAATTGAGCAGATCGGACTCTACCTCAGCCTGCAAGCCAGCGGCGTACGCGACGGTTGGGACTCCACCGGCCGCATGAGTCGACCACAATTCTCCGGCGACCCCTGCCAGTTGAGCGTGGGCCTGCAACTATCAGCCTATCGCCTATTGATCGATGCAGTGCCGGTGATGCTGAGTCATGAGCCGGGGCAGATGCAACTCCAGGCGCGTAGCGGCAGGCTCGGCCGGCGTCGCGGCATCATGTTGAACATCGCACTGCTGGATCGCGACCGCCCACTGGCGTCGGCCACTGAAGCTGCACTGATTGATCGGCTCGGTGGACGCCTGATCGCCTACGACGGCGTGCTGCAATGCCGCCGCCATCGAGTCACGATCTTACTCAGCGAAGCCCTGCCGTCCCTGCTCCAGGGTGGCAACGCGCTGCGCACCAGGTTCGCCTAGCTCCGACCTCCCCTGCGTGGCGTGCACCGTTTGGTGCATCAGCCTAAAGTTGCGCCCGAAACCGCCGCTATCCGTGCCGAGCCCCTCCCTCGTGAGCCACCGCATCATGCCCGTCCTGCCGCAGGCCGCCGTCGATGGCGACCTGGCCGATCCGCTGCCACAGCGGATCCTGCTGGTCGAAAACTCCCGTGCGTTCACCGGCATGCTGCGCGAAGCCATCGAGCAGCGCCTGGAACTGCCGGTGGTGATCGCGTCCACCCTGGCCGAGGCCGACCGCCTGCTCAGCGAAGGTGGGGGCTGGTTCCTGGTGCTGACCGGGCTGGTCCTGGCCGACGGCGACCGCGATGCGGTGGTCGAGTTCTTCCTCAAGCGCGGCCTGCCGACGGTGGTGGTCAGCGGCGTCTACGACGAGGACCTGCGCAAGCGCGTGCTGCAGCAGCAGATCATCGACTACGTGCTGAAGAATACGCCGGGCAGCATCGACTACCTGGTGTGGCTGGTGCAGCGCCTGGAACGCAACCGTCGCATCGCGGCACTGGTGGTGGACGATTCGCCTTCCGCGCGCGGCTATGCCGCCGCCCTGCTGCGCATGTATGGGCACGAGGTGCACGAAGCGGCCGACGGCAACGAGGGCCTGGCTGCGATCGAAGCGCATCCTGCGATCCGCCTCGCCGTGGTCGACCAGGAGATGCCGGGCATGCAGGGCGTGGAGTTCACCCGCCGCCTGCGCACCCTGCGCTCGCGCGACAAGGTGGCAGTGATCGGCATCTCCGGCAATACCGACGCCTCATTGATCCCGCGCTTCCTGAAGAACGGTGCCAACGATTTCCTGCGCAAGCCATTCTCGCGCGAGGAATTCTTCTGCCGTGTCTCGCAGAACGTGGATCAGCTGGAACTGATCGGCACCCTGCAGGACCTGGCCACCCGCGATTTCCTCACCGGCCTGCCCAACCGGCGCTTCTTCCTGGAGCAGAGCCAGCGCCAGCTGCCGCAGCTCCAGCTGCACGGCCAGTGCGTGGCGGTGGCGATGATCGACATCGACCACTTCAAGCACATCAACGACACCCACGGCCACGAAGCCGGCGACGATGCGCTGCGCGCGGTGGCCGGCGCGGTGGCCGCGCATGCACGCAGCCATGACCTGATCGCGCGGTTCGGCGGCGAGGAATTCTGCCTGCTGGTGCCGGACATGGAACAGGACGAGGCGCTGCTGTACTTCGAGGAACTGCGCCAGCGCATCGCCGCGCTGGAAGTGGACATCGGCACCGCCACCCTGCGCATGACGGTCAGTATCGGCCTGTGCTGCCTGCGCCCGCAGCGCGATGCGCTGCACCGGCTGATCTCCGAGGCCGACCGCCAGCTGTACCTGGCCAAGGCCGGTGGCCGCAACCGGGTCAGCTGCACCACGGTGGCCAGCCCGCTGCGTCCACGCGAGCCCGCCCTGCCCTGAGCGGCACGCTTTGATCCAGATCAACGCCGCCCACGCGCGGCGGATCTACAGTCGGCCCCGACATACGCATGAAGGGGAGCCGGGGATGGCACTACTGGTCTGGCAGGACGATCTGAACATCGGCATCGATGTGATCGACCAACAACACCGCCGCATCATCGAGATGCTCAACCACCTGCATGTGGCCCAGGCCAGCATGCAGCGTGCCGCGGTGGGTGAAGTGATCGATGAGGTGGTGGACTACACCATGTCGCACTTCGCGTTCGAGGAAGAGCTGATGGAAGAAGCGGGCTACCCGTTCTGTGCCGCGCACAAGCGCGTGCATGAGGTCTTCATCAAGCGGGTATCGGAGTACCGCATGCGCTTCCAGGCCGGCGAGGACATCAGCGACGAGCTGCGCACCATGCTCTCACGCTGGCTGTTCAACCACATCCGCGGTGACGACCAGGCCTATGCCGAACAGGTCAAGGCGCACCTGAACCAGTTCGCCCGCGAACACCAGGGTGGTGGCTGGCTGGGTCGTACGCTCAAGCGCTTCTTTGGTTGAGCCGCAGCGCACGCCGGTGCAGTGCCACCAGCGCGCACAGGGTGGCAACCGCGGTCAGGCAAAGGTAGTAGCCCACCGCGACCAGGCCGAAGCGCTCGGCCAGCCAGGTGGCCAGGTAGGGCGCAGGTGCGGCCCCGAGGATACCGGCCAGGTTGAATGACAGCGATGCACCGGTGTAGCGCACCTCCACCGGGTAGATCTCGGCCAGGGAGGTGCCGCAGGGGCCATACGTCAGGCCCATCAGGAACAGGCCCAGGCACAGGAAGGCGGTGACCAGCCATGGGCTGTGCGGCTGGAACAACGGCGCGAACAGTACGCCGAAGCCGATGATCAGCACGCTGGCGACGATCATGGTGCGACGCGTGCCCCAGCGGTCGCCATAGCGTGCCGACAGCGGGATGCCCAGCGCGAAGAACAGCATGCCGGCCATCTGCATCAGCAGGAACTGCTCGCGGCTGTAGCCCAGCACCGCCGTGCCGTGGCCGAGACTGAACACGGTCATCAGGTAGAACAGCACGAAGGTGGCGAAGGCGCCCAGCGTTCCCAGCAGCATCGGCACCGGATGGTCACGCAGCACCGCCAGCATCGGCAGCCGCACCGGCGCCTTGCGCTCCAGCGCCCTCTTGAAGTCGGGGGTCTCGTGGATGTTCAGCCGCACCCACAGGCCGAGGCCGACCAGCAGCGCGCTGGCCACGAACGGAATGCGCCAGCCCCACTGCAGGAAGTCGTCCTGGCTGAGGCAACGGCCCAGCACCAGGAAGATGCCGGCCGACAACAGGAAGCCCAGCGGCGCGCCCAGCTGCGGGAACATGCCGTACCAGGCGCGCTTGCCAGGCGGTGCGTTCTCGGTGGCCAGCAGCACCGCCCCACCCCACTCCCCGCCCAACCCCAGGCCCTGGCCGAAGCGGCACAGCGCCAGCAGCGCCGGCGCCCACAGCCCGATCTGCGCATGGGTCGGCAGCAGGCCGATCAGCACCGTGGACACGCCCATGGTCAGCAACGCTGCTACCAGGGTGGCCTTGCGGCCGATGCGGTCTCCGAAGTGGCCGAACACTGCCGAGCCGACCGGGCGCGCGATGAAGGCCACCGCGAACGTTGCCAGGGACTGCAGCAGGGCCGCCTGTTCGCTGCTGTCCGGGAAGAACAGGTGCGGAAACACCAGCACCGCAGCGGTGGCGTAGATGTAGAAATCGAAGAACTCGATGGTGGTGCCGATCAGGCTGGCCAGCAGCACACGACGGGGGGAATTCACGGGCGGCGCGGCAGCGGTGATCGTCGACATCGGCAACACGGGTAACGGCGGATCGCCCGATTCTGCCACGGGGCGGTGGTCGCACGGGGCGATGGTTTCAGCCGACACCGATCGCGACGTGCAGCCGCTCTTCTGCAGAGCCGAGCATGGGCTCGGCTCTACCGATGGGCGCGAACATGCCCGGCTGCTGCTCGCCAAATGCAGCCGAGCATGGCTCGGCTCTACCGATGGGCGCGCAGCCGGGTGTTGCTAGAGCTGGATCCAGGTGGCCTTGATCTCGCTGTACTTGTCGAACGCATGCAGCGATTTGTCGCGGCCGTTGCCGGACTGCTTGTAACCACCGAAGGGGGCGGTCATGTCGCCGCCATCCCAGCCGTTGACCCATACGCTGCCGGCGCGCAGCTGGCGCGCGACGCGATGGGCGCGGCCGAGATCGCGCGTCCACAGGCCGGCGGCCAGGCCGTAGCGGCTGTCGTTGGCCACGCGCACCGCTTCGGCCTCGTCCTCGAAACCGAGCACGGCCAGCACCGGCCCGAACACTTCCTCGCGTGCCAATGCCTGTTCTGGCCGCACCTGGTCGAACACGGTGGGCTGCACATAGCTGCCGCCAGCTTCCACCTCGGCACGCCGCCCGCCCATCAGCAACCGGGCGCCCTCGCTTTCGGCGCGTGCGATATCGCCCATCACCTTGTCCAGATGCGCGGCATCAACCAGCGCGCCCATCGGCGCATCGGCCTGCAGCGGATGCTGCGGCTGCATGCGCTGGCCGTAGGCGACCACCTGGTGCACGAAATCCTCGCGGATCGAGCGCTGTACCAGCAGCCGCGAGCCGGCTGTACAGACTTCGCCCTGGTTGAAGAAGATGCCCTGTGCCACGGCCCTGGCGGCGGCGTCCAGGTCGGGGGCGTCGGCGAACACCACATGCGGGCTCTTGCCACCACACTCCAGCCAGACCCGCTTGAGGTTGGATCGCCCCGAGTACTGCAGCAGCTTCGCACCGGTGGCGGTTGAACCGGTGAAGGCCAGCACGTCCACATCCATGTGCAGGGCCAGCGGTTCACCGACGCGCGCACCGTGGCCCGGCAGCACGTTCAGGACACCGTCCGGCAGGCCCGCCTCGGCGGCCAGCGCGGCCAGCCGCAACGCGCTCAAGGGCGAGCGCTCGGACGGCTTGAGCACCACCGAATTGCCCATGACCAATGCAGGCGCGATCTTCCAGCAGGCCATCAGCAGCGGGAAATTCCACGGCACGATGGCCGCCACCACGCCAGCGGCCTCGCGCGTGACCAGCCCCAGCTCGTGCGGGCCGGTGGGCGCGACCTCGCCGTACAGCTTGTCCACCGCTTCGGCAGTCCAGCGCAGGCAGCGCACCACGCCGGGCAGGTCGATGCGGCACGCATCCCGCACCGGCTTGCCCATGTCCAGGGTTTCCAGCAGGGCCAGCTCGTCGGCGTGCGTTTCCACCAGTGCCCCCAGCGCCAGCAATACGCGCTTGCGATGGGCCGGGCTGGCCTGCGACCAGTGGCCGGCCTCGAAAGACCGGCGCGCCGCCTGCACTGCGCGCTCCACGTCCTGCGCGTCGCAGTCGGCGACCGCCGCCAGCACGCGGCCGTCGATCGGGCTGATGCATTCGAATCGGGCGCCGCTGGCGGCGTCGGTGTAGCGGCCATCGATGAAGGCCTGGCCGGGCATCGACAGCTGAAGGGAGAGTGCCTGCCAGTGACTGCGGTCGGGAAAGTCGGCCATGTCGGGCTCCTCGGAACAGTTTCCCCGGTTATACCGGCGTGGCCGCGACTCCGCCGTGACGCGGCTGCGCTACATTCGTCGCATCGGACCCGACGGAGCTGGCATGAAGCATCCCGCGAGCGACCTGCACGACCTGGCCACCCAGCGCCCCGAGTCACTGGACGCGTACTGGATGCCGTTCACCGCCAACCGCCAGTACAAGGCGGCACCGCGCCTGCTGGTACGCGCCGAAGGCATGCACTACGAGGATGCCGACGGCCGCCAGATCCTCGACGGCACCGCCGGCCTGTGGTGCTGCAACGCCGGCCATGCGCGCCCACGCATCGTCGAGGCCATCGTCGAGCAGGCACGCACGCTCGACTACTCGCCGGCCTTCCAGATGGGCTCGCCGCCGGCCTTCGCGCTGGCGCAGCGGCTGGCCGCGCTGGCCCCGGCCCCACTCAACCATGTGTTTTTCACCAGTTCCGGCTCCGAGGCGGTGGATACCGCGATGAAGATCGTGCTGGCCTACCACCGCCAGCGTGGCGAGGGCCAGCGCACCCGTTTCATCAGCCGCGAGAAGGCCTACCACGGGGTCGGTTTCGGCGGCATGGCGCTGGGGGGGCTGCCCAACAACCGCAAGCCGTTCGGCCTGCAGCTGGGCGGCGTCGACTACCTGCGGCACACCCTGGATCTGCAGCGCAATGCATTCAGCAAGGGCCTGCCACGCCAGGGTGCGGAGCTGGCCGATGACCTGGAACGACTGATCGCGCTGCACGATGCCTCGACCATCGCGGCGGTATTCGTCGAGCCCATTGCCGGTTCCGCCGGGGTCATCCTGCCCGCGCCCGGCTACCTGCAGCGCCTGCGCGAGCTGTGCGACCAGCACGGCATCCTGCTGGTGTTCGACGAGGTCATCACCGGCTTCGGCCGGGTTGGCATGCCGTTCGCATCGCAGCGCTTCGGGGTCACCCCGGACCTGCTGACCTTCGCCAAGGCGGTCAGCAACGGCGCGGTGCCCCTGGGCGGCGTGCTGGTGGCCGATGCCGTGCATGCCGGGCTGATGCAGGCGCCGCCCCAGGCCATCGAGCTGTTCCATGGCTATACCTATTCCGGCCACCCGCTGGCCTGCGCCGCAGCGCTGGCGACGCTGGATGTCTATGCCGGGGAGCGCCTGTTCGAGCGCGCCATCGAGCTGGGCGAATACTGGCAGGAACGGCTGCATGCACTGCAGGGCCTGCCCAACGTGATCGACATCCGCAACTTCGGGCTGGTCGGCGCGGTCGAGCTGGCGCCGCGCCGCGATGCCCCCGGCAGCCGCGGCTACGAGGTGTTCCGGCGTTGCTTCCACGACGGCCGGCTGCTGGTGCGCTGCACGGGGGACATCATCGCGCTGTCGCCGCCGCTGATCGTGGACAAGGCGCAGATCGACCAGATCACCGGCACCCTGGGCGAGATGATCCGGGCCACCGCCTGAGCCCGGGCCGGCGGTGGCGAGCGGGTACAATGGGCGGTTCCGCTCCTGCTCGCTGCCGTGCCCATGGATATCGTCGTCAAAGAAGAACTCAAGGCCTACATCGACCCGCTGACTGCGGACGAACATGATGCGCTGGAGCGCAGCATCCTGGCCGAAGGCTGCCGCGATGCGCTGGTGCTGTGGGGCGAGGTGCTGGTCGATGGCCACAACCGCTTCGGCATCTGCCAGAAGCATGGCCTGCCGTTCAATACCGTGCAGAACACCCGCTTCCAGAGCATGGAAGACGTGCATCTGTGGATGATCGAGCAGCACCTGGGCCGCCGCAGCGTGTCCGATTTCCAGCGTGGCGTGCTGGCACTGCGCAAGCGCGACATTCTGGCCGCCCGCAAGCAGGTCGAGCAGGCACAGCTGCAGCGCGAGAGCGATGGAACCGCCGAAGTTGCCGATGAGGGCGGGGAAGACAGCCCGCCATGGGAGCCGGCACCGAAGATCAGCCGTGCCGAGCTGGCCCGCGAAGCCAAGCTGAGCACCAGCCAGGTGGGCATGATCGAACGCATCCATGCCCAGGCCGCGGCCGAGGTGGTGGAAGCGGTGAAGGCGGGCGTCATCTCGATCAGTGCGGCTGCGGCGGTGGCCGACCTGCCCGAAGAAGAACAGCGCGCTGCCGCCGCCGGTGGCAAGGACGAGCTGAAGCAGGCCGCCAAGCGCGTGCGCGAGTCCAAGCGCAAGCCGCGCGCGCCGAAGCCGGAAGCGGCCGGGATGGATTTCGAGGAACCCAACGACGACGAGGTGGCCAGCCGCGATGCCGAGGTGCTGTCGGCGCTGGAGCAGCTGGGTGAGGATGCACCGGCACTGCGCCGCCGCGTGGTCGCGCTGACTCGCGAGAACGACACCCTGCGCGCGCAGCTGGCTGCGCTGCGCAAGCAGCTGGAAGCGCTGTAACGAGGGGGTAGCGCCGGGCATGGCCCGGCGCCACCGATGCGTCTTGCGAAACGCCGCTGTAGAGCCGAGCCCATGCTCGGCTGCTGTTTGACGCGCGCAAGGCAGCCGAGCATGGGCTCGGCTCTATAGGCAGGCGTCACCGGCGTACGGTTAGACTTCCGGCATGACGCCTGCCAATGACCCGCGCCGCGCACAACTGCGGCGCCTGAAAGCCCTCGCGCTGGGCCTGCTGCTGTTGATGCTGGCCGGATTCGCGGTCAGCCACTGGCAGGGCGAGCGCGGGATATGGGCCTGGGTCTCGGCCTTCTGCGAGGCGGCGGCCGTCGGTGCACTGGCCGACTGGTTCGCGGTCGTTGCCCTGTTCCGGCGGCCGATGGGCCTGCCGATTCCGCACACTGCGATCATCCCGCGCAGCAAGGAACGCATCGGCGACAGCCTGGCGCTGTTCGTGCGCGACCAGTTCCTGGAACCGGGCGTGCTGCTGGCCAAGCTGCAGGTGTTCGATCCCGCCAGCCGCCTCGGCAGTTGGCTGGCCGACCCGGCACGCTCGCGCATGCTGGCCGACATGGCCCGCGGCTGGGCCCTGCAGGCACTGGACTTCTTCGACGAAACCGCGGTGCGCCGGCAGCTGCATGCCTTCGTGGTGCAGCAGCTGCGGCAGTGGAATGCCGCCGCCACTGCCGGTGAACTGCTGGCCCTGCTGACCGCCGATGGACGCCACCAGCGCGTGCTGGACGAGGGCCTGCAGCGGCTCGGGCGCTGGCTGGAACAACCGGAGGTGAAGGAACGCGCCTCGCAGTTGATCGTGCGCTATATCCAGCGCGAATGGCCGACATTGTCGAGCACGGTGAACTGGGTCAAGCCGATCGACGAGATCGGCGACAGCCTGGCCGAGCGCCTGGCGCGGGCGGTGCTGGAAGAACTGCAGCAGGTACTGGCCGAGCCGCAACATCCGCTGCGCCAGGACTACGAGACCTGGCTGCAGAATTACGTGCAGCGCCTGCGCGAGGACCCGGCGCTGGCCGAGCGCATCGAACAGCTCAAGCAGGAAATGATCGACCACCCCGCCCTGCAGGACTACGTGCAAGGGCTGTGGGCACGCATCCACGCCAGCCTGCGCGCCGACCTGCAACGCGAAGACTCGGCGCTGGTCGGCCACCTGCAGCGCAGCCTCGCATCACTGGGCAGCAGCCTGCAGGCCGACCCGGCCCTGCGCGAGGCCCTCAACCAGCACCTGCTGGAAGGTGCGCAGCGCCTGACCGGCCGCCTGCGCGAGGGCGTGACCACCCAT
This sequence comes from Stenotrophomonas maltophilia, assembly GCF_002799245.1. Classification (GTDB taxonomy): domain Bacteria; phylum Pseudomonadota; class Gammaproteobacteria; order Xanthomonadales; family Xanthomonadaceae; genus Stenotrophomonas; species Stenotrophomonas maltophilia_S. The sequence goes on from NZ_NEQV01000001.1 coordinate 142,310, forward strand.
ATCGCACAGACCGTGAAGGGCTGGGACGAGCGGCACCTGGTCGAGCAGCTGGAACTGAGCGTAGGTCGCGACCTGCAGTTCATCCGTTTCAACGGCACGCTGGTCGGCGGGCTGATCGGCCTGCTGCTGCATGCGGCAACCGTAGTGTTCAGGTTCTAGACGCGCCCCCGGCCGTCCGATTCGCGCCGCCCGGAACGTGGTCAGCCGTCACGCTTGATTAACGAAATGCGAATGCCTATCATTTGCTAATCGGTTGTACGCTTAGCCAAGCGGGGCACACAGGTACGCACCTGGCCGCCCCTTCGCCCGTGTACATCCCCCGACTACCGGGTCGCCCGCCAGCGCGGGTGGCGCACCGTCGATGGGACTCGCTGGGCGACGGGCGCGGAGCGCCCTGCTGCTGCATCCGCGCATTCCATTGCCTGTTTCGTCCTGCATGGAATCGCACCGATGGCAACGCCGCTGAACCCACCTCGCCCTACTCTGCTGGCCCTGGCCGTGACCGCACTGATGATCGCTCCGCTGGCCCACGCCGACGGCACTGCCGAATCCTCCGCGCGCACGCTGGACACCGCGAAGGTGACCGCCGACGGCGAGATTCCCGACAGCTCTACGGTGAAGGGCGCGCGCAGTGCGACCAGGCTCGACCTGTCGCTGCGCGAGACGCCGCAGTCGGTGACGGTCGTCGCCCGCCAGAACAACGTCGGTTTCCACAACGGCGTGTATTGGGGCGAACCACGCCGCGTGACGATGACGCTGCACTGGAAGCCCTGACCCTGGATGGATGGCAACGGTTCTGCGACCGCTGCCTGGCCAGGGATGGCCACCCCGGTGCGCTGCGGTGCACCGGTTCCCTTTCACTGAAACCTGCAGGAACGCCGTGGACCGCTCGCCCGCAACCGCCAGCCGCCGCACCTTCTTCTCCAACCCGCGCTGGGGCGTGCTGTCGCGCTCTCTGGCTGCGATCTTCGGCGGCTATGCACTGGCCTCGGCCACCAGTGTGTTCTGCGCGGTGGCGCTGCCCGGCGCACGCGGCCAGACCGTGCTGACCGGCATGCTGCTGGCCATCCTGATGGCTGCCTGCGCGGCGCTGTGGGCGTTCGCCACCCGCAGCGCGCTGCGCGCCTGGGCCGGCATCCTCGCCCCGACCCTGCTGATGGTGGCCATTGCACGCCTGATGGGAGCCTGGGCATGAAGAACGGATTCCGCCAGTCGATGGCCTGGCTGCACACCTGGACCGGCCTGCTGGTCGGCTGGCTGCTGCTGCTGATCTTCATGGCTGGCACCGCCAGCTATTACCGCGAGGAAATCAGCCGCTGGATGCGTCCCGAGCTGCCATCCAGCAATGTCAGCATCGACGTGGCCGCACAGCGTGCGGTGGACTACCTGCAGGCCAATGCGGCGCAGGCCGAGAACTGGTTCGTCACCCTGCCGCAGCCGCGCAACCCGGCGATGCAGATGTTCTGGCGGCTGCCACCGGAGCTGGCCGACCCCAGCCGCGGCCGCCGCGGTGGCTTCGGCGATGCCACGCTGGACCCGAACACCGGCCAGGCACTGAAGGCGCGCGAAACGCGTGGCGGTGATTTCTTCTACCGCCTGCATTTCGACCTGCACTACATCCCGGTGCTGTGGGCGCGCTACCTGGTGGGGTTCTGCGCGATGTTCATGCTGGTGGCGATCATCACCGGCGTCATCACCCACAAGAAAATCTTCAAGGACTTCTTCACCTTCCGCAAGGACAAGGGCCTGCGTTCCTGGCTCGATTTCCACAACGTCAGCGCGGTGATGGCGCTGCCGTACCACGCGATGATCACCTACACCGGCATCGTCACCCTGATGATCATGTACCTGCCGTGGGGGGTAAAAGTCGCCTACCCGCAGGATGAGGACAGATTCTTCAGCGAAGCCTTCGGCGGCATGCCGGAGGTGACCGCGCCCGCCGAGGGCCGTGCCACGCCACTGCCGATCGCGCAGTTGCTGGACAGTGCGCGTGCGCACTGGCACGGCGTGGAAGTGGCCGGTTTCACCGTGTCCAACCCCGGCGCAGCCAATGCGGTGATCGACATCCGCCAGCGCGACGGCAAGCGCCTGTCCACCGACACGCCAGCGTTGCGCTACGACATGGTCAACGGCACCCTGCTGGAAGAAACGCCCCCTTCCGGCGGCGCCACCGCCACCCGTGGCGTGCTGTACGGCCTGCACCTGGCGCGTTTTGCCGACTGGGGACTGCGTGCCCTGTTCTTCCTGTCCGGCCTGGTCGGCTGCCTGATGGTCGCCAGCGGCGTGGTGCTGTGGGCGGTGAAGGAGCGGCCCAAGCATGCCAAGAGCGGCCGTACCGGCTTCGGCCTGCGCCTGGTGGATGCGCTGAACATCGGTACCGTGGCCGGCCTGCCGATCGCCTTCGCCGCCTACTTCTGGGGCAACCGCCTGCTGCCGCTGGACATCGCCGAGCGCTCAAGTGCGGAGGCCAACGTGTTCTTCTATGCCTGGGGCGGCGCGCTGCTGGCCGCCTTCATCTGGCCGAAGCGGGTGATGTGGGCCTGGCAGCTGTACCTGGGTGCGGCTGCGTTCGCACTGGTGCCGGTGGTCAATGCGCTGACCACGCATGCGCATCTTGGCGTCACCCTGCGCAACGGTGACTGGGTACTGGCCGGCGTCGATCTGTCGATGATCGCCTTCGGTGCGATGCTGGCGCTGTGCGGCTGGCGCATGCAGCGCTGGACGCCACCGCTGAGCGCGGCCGAAAAGAAGAAGCGTGCCGCCGCTGCGGCTGCACCCAAGGCGCCGGTGGACGCCGCCGAAGCCGCCGAAGCGGAGGCCAGCGCATGATGCTGCTGGCACTGGCACTGTCGTTCTCCGCGTTCACCGCGCTGTCGCTGGCGATGGAAAAGCACCAGCACGACCTGCACGGCAAGGCGGCGGCGACGCCGGCACGCCGCACCCAGTGGCGGGTGCTGGGCTGGGCCCTGCTGACGGCTGCGTTCGCATTGTGCGTGACCGACCACGGCTGGGCGATGGGCCCGGTGCTGTGGCTGGGCACGATGACCCTGGGCGGCGTGCTGCTGTCGTTCGGGCTGTACCCGTACCGGCCAATGTGGATTGCGCCGCTGGCGATCGCGTTGCCGGTGCTCGGGCTGGTGGTGGCGGTGCTGTAGGAGCCACCGGGGTCGGATCCCTTTCGCGCAGCGCAAGGGCTCTGACCCCTGGTACGTAGATCCGGATGGGGTCAGAGCCCCTGCGCTTCGCGCAGGGGATCCGACCCCGGGCGTCGCGTTACCCCAACCGCTTCAACTCCCACGCGCGGTGGATGCGCGCGTTGCGCTCGAAATCCGGACCAATGGTGCGCGCGGTGATTTCACGGCACTGGGCGAATTCGGCGATGGCGTTCTCCTCCAGCTTGAAGCGGCGGAAGTTGTTGGAGAAATACAGCACGCCCCCCGGTGCCAGCCGCGCCACGGCCGCACGCAGCAGCTTCAGCTGTTCGCGCTGCACGTCGAAGTCATCGGCGCGCGCAGAGTTGGAGAACGTCGGCGGATCACAGAAGATCACGTCGTACTGGCCACGGTCGCCTTCCAGCCAGGCCATCGCATCGGCCTGCACCAGCAGGTGCTGGTTGCCGCCCTGCCCGTTCAGCGCCAGGTTGTCGTAGCACCACTGCAGGTAAGTTGCCGACAGGTCGACGCTGGTGGTGCTGGCGGCACCGGCCACGGCCGCCTGCACGCTGGCCACGCCGGTGTAGCAGAACAGGTTCAGGAAACGCTTGCCACGCACCTGCTCGGCCATCATCCGGCGCAGCGGGCGGTGGTCGAGGAACAGGCCGGTATCCAGGTAGTCGAACAGGTTCACCTGCAGCAGCGCGTGGTTCTCGCGCACCACGATGAACTCGTCGCGCTGCTCGAAGCGGCCGTACTTGCTGCCGCCCTTGCCGCGCTCGCGCGACTTCATCGAGACCTGCTCCGGCGGCACGCCGAACACTTCACGCGCAGCGGCCAGCAGTTCGTTGCGGCGGCGGCGCACATCGTTCTCCGGAATCGCGGCCGGTGCGGCATATTCCTGCACGTGCAGGAAGGTACGGCGCTTGCCACCGTCTTCCTCGTAGACATCGATGGCCGCCGCGTACTCCGGCAGGTCGGCGTCATAGGCGCGGAAACAGGTGATGTCCTCGCGGGCACGCCAGCTCTTGAACTTCTTCAGGTTCTTGCGCAGGCGGTTGGCCACCATCTGCGCGCCTTCACTCAGTTCGCGCGGCTGTGCCGGATCACGGCCCGGCACAGCAATCGGGTCGCAGACGATCAGCGCGCATTCCAGCGCACCGTTGAACATCTGGTACTTCTTGCCCGCGCGCAGGCCGGTGGCAAAGGCCAGCTCATCGTTGCCGCACAGCAGGCTGGCACGCCACTGCGGCACGGCCTTCTGCAGGGCGTTGCCCAGTGCGCGGTACAGCGCCGGATCGGCGGCCAGGCGCTCGTCGTACGGCGGGTTGCAGACCACGGCACCGATCTCCTGTTCCGGCGCGGCCAGGTCGGCAACGTCGGCACGGGTGAAGCGGATCGCGTGGGCGACGCCCGCTACCTCGGCATTCTCGCGTGCCGCCTGGATCGCGGCCGGGTCGATGTCGCTGCCGTGGATGACCGGCTTCAGCGCGGCCAGGCCAGCGGCTTCGCGGTCGCGCGCTTCGCTCTGGATGGCCTTCCAGGCCACCTTGTCGAAGCCCAGCCAACGGCTCGGCGGCAGGCTGCCATGGCGCATCAGGCCGGGGGCGACGTCGGCGGCCATCAGCGCGCCTTCGATCAGCAGCGTGCCGCTGCCACACATCGGGTCCAGCAGGCCACCTCCGGCGGCATGCAGGCGCGGCCACTGCGCGCGCAGCAGCAGCGCGGCGGCCAGGTTCTCCTTCAGCGGCGCCTCGTGGGCGGCACCGCGCCAGCCACGGCGATGCAGCGGGCCACCGCCGAGGTCGATCGACAACGAGGCGCGGCCCTTGCGCAGCGACAGATTGACGCGCACATCGGGCAGATCGGTGTTGACCGAGGGACGCTCCAGGCCTTCATCACGCATGCGGTCGACGATGGCGTCCTTGATCCGCTGCGCGGCAAAGCGCGCATGGGTGATCTTGTCGCCGGACACGTGTGCGTCCACCGCCAGGGTCATCTCCGGCTTGATGTGCTCGTGCCACGGCAGCGCACGCACGCCGTCATACAGGGCCTGCTCGTCCGGGCAGTCGAATTCGTCGATCGGCCACAGCACGCGGCTGGCCAGGCGCGACCACATCACGATCCGCAGCGCCTGCTCCAGTTCGCCCTCGGCGTTGACGCCGGCAATGGTGGCAGTGGCCTTGCCAAGGCCCAGGGCCGACAGTTCATCGGCAAGCAGGTATTCCAGGCCCTTGGCGCAGGAGACGAAGAATTTCACGGGATCGGTTCGCAGGTGGTCGGGCGCGGCACAGGGGCCGGGCCGGTCGGAAAGGAGGGCCGTAGGCACGGCCGGCAGGCCCGCGCCGGGGGCGGCGGGGCTGCCATTGTAGTCAATGCGGGCGGGCGCGCCGTGCGCCCGGGCTTCACAGTTGCCGCAACAAGCGCTCGAAGGCCTGCGCGGAGGCCTCCACATGGTGCTCCAGGCGGTGCCCGTCGTCGACCAGCAGCAGCTGCGCCGAGCGCGCCTGCGCCCAGGCGATCACTCCGGCGGCCGGAACCACATCGTCATGCCAGGCCTGGACCACGGCAGTCGGCACGGCGGCGGCGTCCAGCGCCGGCATCGGGCCCATCGTGGTCGGCGGTACCATCAGGAACAGGCCGGCGACCGGCACCTGCAACGAGGCGATGGCGGAGATGTAGGCGCCCAGGCTGGAACCGGCCAGCACCACCGGGCCCTGCTGGGCGGCGATGGCGGTGCGCTCGATCAGCCGGCGCAGGCGGGTCGGCACGTCGCCCACCCGGCTGACCTCGCTCATCGCGTCCAGGTCGGTATAGTCCGGGCGCTCATGGGTCCAGCCCAGGCGTTGCGCCACGTCGGCCAGCGCGGTGACCTTGGTCGCCTCCGGGCCGCTCTCGAAGCCATGGGACAGGATGCAGTGGCCGCGACTCATGCGCACGCTCCACAGGAGCAGGCCGACGAGGAAAGAGAAGGCAGGTTCATGCCGCAATGCTAGCATCGCCGGATGCCCAACCCGCTCCTGCCCGGCCTGCAGCTGCAGCCCCTGCCCTACCACGACCGACTGCCGCTGCGCGACCCGGCCACGCTGGAGATGGTGGTGATCCACTGCACCGAGCTGCCCGATCTGGCGATGGCCCGCGAGTACGGTGAGCGCGTGCTGTACGACAGCGGCGCCGGCAACAGCGGGCACTTCTACATCGACCGCGATGGCAGCGTGGTGCAGTACGTGGCGCCGGAACGCGTGGCCCATCACGTGCGCGGCATGAACGCGCATACGCTGGGCATCGAGCTGGTCAACACCGGGCGCTATCCGGACTGGTTCGACAGCCGCCACCAGGCGATGGACGAAGCGTACACCGAGGCACAGCTGCAGGCGCTGGAACGGCTGCTGCTAGCGCTGGTGGCGCACTACCCGTCGCTGCAGCGGATTGCCGGGCATGACCAGCTGGACCTGGAGCAGGTGCCGGCCAGCGACGATGCGGCACTGACGGTGGCGCGCAAGCGTGATCCAGGGCCGTTGTTCCCATGGGCGCGGGTGCTGGCCAAGGTGCCGCTGCAGCCTGTGGAATGATGCTGCCAGGCAATGCGCGCGTCCCGTAGAGCCGAGCCCATGCTCGGCTGGGATGGTGCAGTTCCACGGCATTTCAGGCGGGAGCTTGGTCGACACGGTAGACGATGGGGTCGGATCCGTTTCCCGTCGGGAAACGGATCCGACCCTGCGCTACTCAGGCGCCGGTCGCCACCGGGCGGGTCCTGTCGCTCACCCAGCCACTCCAGGAATCGGCGTAGACGCGTGCACCGGACAGGCCGGCCGCTTCCATCGCCAGCAGCAGATGGCAGGCGGTGACGCCGGAGCCGCACATCAGCACCACCTGCTGCGGATCGCGATTGCCGATCACGCCCTGCAGTTCGGCGCGCAGTTCCTGTGCATCGCGCAGGCGGCCGTCGAGTACGTTCAATGCGAACGGGCGGTTGACCGCGCCCGGCACGTGGCCGGCGACCGGATCCAGCGGCTCGACTTCGCCGCGGAAGCGTTCGCCCGCGCGTGCATCGACCAGCCAGCCCGGCGCATGCTTCAGCCGTGCGGTGATTTCATCGGCATTGGCGATCTGCGTGGTATCGAAACGGCCCGGGTAGGCCGGCAGCGACGCGACCATGCCCTGCCCGGCCGCCAAGGGATGACCGGCGGCCTGCCAGGCGGCGATGCCACCGTCAAGCACCGCCACCCGGGTGTGCCCGATCAGGCGCAGCAGCCACCACAGGCGCGAGGCAGCCATGCTGCCGTCGCTGCCGTCGTAGACCACCACCTGGGTGTCGGGCCCGATGCCCCACTGGCCCAGCTTCCCGGCAAACGCATCGCTGTCCGGCAGCGGATGGCGGCCATGGCCGGCGCGGCCCAGGTCGGACAGATCACGGTTGAGATCGGCATACACCGCGGTCGGGATATGCCCTGCAAGATACTGGCCGCTACCCGCCTGCGGGTCGGCCAGCGAAGCACGCGCATCGACCACGCGCACGGCGGTGCTGGCGGTAGCGCGCGCATCAACGACGCGCACGCCTTCGCCCAGCGCAGCGGCAAGCGTGGCGACATCGACCAGAGTGGTCCACGGCGGATCGATCGGCTTCATTGCACTTGCTCCAGGCGGCGACGCAGGTTGTAGAGGATGGCGGCGGTCGCGCCCCAGATGCGCTGGCCCGGCCAGCCATACTCAAGGACGTGGCGGACCCGGCCGCGATGATTGATTTCGACCTGGCGCAGGTTGTCGGCGGCCATCAGGTACGCCAGCGGCACCTCGAACACTTCGGCCACCTCGCTGGGCTGTGGCACCGGCACGAAGTCCGGATCGACCACCGCGACCACCGGCGTGACCCGGTAGCCGGTGATCGTCACGAAGGGGTCGAGATACCCCAGCGCCTGCACCTGGCCGGGGGCCAATGCGATTTCTTCCTGGCTTTCGCGCAGTGCGGCCGCCAGTGCGTCGCGATCGTCGGGCTCGGTGCGGCCGCCGGGGAATCCGACCTGGCCACCGTGCGTGCGCAGTGTTTCGGTGCGGCGGGTGAGGATCACCTGTGCACCGTTGGCGCGCGGCACGATGCCGGCCAGCACCGCCGCTTCCACCGGGGGCCCGGGGGGCAACAGGTCGATCAGCTCGCTGCGGTTCCAGCCGTCGCCGGCCGGCGGTTCGGCCAGCGGGTGCAGCGCGCGCATCAGTCGTTCGTGGTCGGCCAGCGAACCGCGCAGTGATTGCTGCAGTTGTTGGCGCAGTGGCTGCACGCGATGCAGGATGCGGCTGCGTTCCTCGTTGCTCATCGACGACCACCGCGCGATCTCATCGATATGCCGCCCGCAGCCGGTGCATTGCCGGTCCGGATCCAGCATGCACACTCCGATGCAGGGGCTTGCAACAACACGCGCCGATTCTTCCATTGTTTGCACCCGGCAACAGTAGCGCGATCGGGCTGAATTTGCGCGGGATGATGCGGCGCGCATGGTGCGGCGCTGCAGATCGCGCTGCGCACAAACAAAAACGCGCCGGTGGGATCACCGGCGCGTTTCGTTTACTGCTTCGATTTACTTGACGCTGACCAGCTTGATCTCGAACTGCACAGCCACGTTCGGCGGGAACGGGGTGCGCGGGTCGGCACCGTAGGCCTGGTCCGGCGGCAGGGTGACTTCCCACTTCGAGCCTGCCGGCATCTGCAGCAGGGTCTCGCGCATGGCCTTCATTTCGACTTCGCTGACCTTGATCGACGGAATCTGCTGGGCCGGGCGGGCTTCGGTCGGGCGCTGGCCGTACGGGAACGGACCGGCCACTTCCAGCTGCACGGTGCTGGCCTGGGTCGGCTTGGCACCCTTGCCGGCTTCGATCACGCGGTACTGGACGCCGCTCGGCAGGGACTGCACGCCGGCCTTGGCCTTGTTCGCCGCAATGAACTGGTCGCTCTTGGTCTTGTTTTCGGCAGCAGCCTTTTCGTACTCGGCCTTGGCAGCCTGGGCACGGCCCTGCTCGCGCTTCTGGAAGGCTTCAACGGCCGGCTTCAGCTGCTCGGCGGTGATCGCCGGCTGCTTCTTGGCGTAGGCATCCTGCAGGCCCTTCACCACCGAGTTGATGTCCAGCTGCTCACCGCGACCGGTCAGCTCCGCCAGGTTGTTGCCGTAGTCGTAACCGAAGTAATAACTCAGCTTGCCCTTCTCGGACGCGATGTCCTGGGCGAAGGCATTGCCCGTCAGGGCCAGGGCCGCGACGGCGACCGCGATAGAACGCAACTTCATCAAACAGTTCTCCAGGGGTGGTAACTCAGGGACGTTCTGCGCCGCCCTGAGGCGACGGGTTAGGATAACGGGCGCAACGTGTAACCGCTACTCACGATGCAGGCTATGACCCGTCTGCGTTTGCAGAGTTCAATATCACTTTTTTTTAACGTTCCAGGAGTTTCCCCGTGGCCGATGCCCTGATCGCTGTCGCCGACGACGGCGCCATCCGCACCGTGACCGTCCAGCGCCCGGACAAGCTCAATGCCCTCAACGCCGCGACCCTGCAGGCCCTGGCCGATGCCTTCAAGGACGCCGCCGCCGATCCGGAGGTGCGCGTCGTGGTGCTGACCGGGGCAGGCCCGAAGGCCTTCGTGGCCGGTGCCGATATCGCCGAGATGAACACACTCAGCGCCGTTCAGGGACGTGATTTCTCGCTGCTGGGCCAGGCCCTGATGCGCCAGATCGAACGCATGCCCAAGCCGGTCATCGCGCGCGTGAACGGATTTGCGCTGGGCGGCGGCCTGGAACTGGCCATGGCCTGCCACCTGCGCATCGCCGCTGATACCGCCAAGGTCGGCCAACCGGAAATCAACCTCGGCCTGATCCCCGGCTTCGGCGGCAGCCAGCGCCTGCTGCGCCTGTGCGGCCGCGCCGCAACCCTGGAACTGTGCCTGCTGGGGGCGCCGATCGACGCTGCGCGTGCGCTGGAACTGGGCATCGTCAACGAAGTCGTGCCGGCCGATGCGCTGGACAACCGCGTGCAGGATATCGCGCGCCAGCTGGCACGCTCGGCCCCGCTGGCCCTGCGTGGGCTGCTCGATGCGGTACACGTGGGCGGCGAATGCAGCCTGGAAGCCGGGCTGGAATACGAAAGCGCGCAGTTCGGCCTGCTGTTTGCCACCGAGGACATGCGCGAAGGCACCAGTGCGTTCCTGCAGCGCCGTCCGCCGGCCTTCCAGAACCGCTGACGCTATGGCATCCCGACCCAACCCCGCGCAGCTGTTCGCCCGGGTCCAGGCAGACGATCTCGATGGCGCCCTGCAGGCGGGGCTGATGGACTACGTCGTCCGTGCCGGCGACGATCGGTTGCTGCCCGGCCACCCGGACCTCCCGCAACGCCTGTGCCAAGCCCAGCAGCAGCTGCATGCGGCCTGGGCCGCACGCGAACGTTATCGCGCCCGCGCGGTGCGCCTGGCCCGCCGCGAGGCCGAGCGCGATGCACGCCGCACCCCGGCCCCGGCACCGGACGTGAAGCCCGCCCTGCCCGCTGCGGCCGCCGCGATTCTCGCCCGGGCCAAGGCCCGCGCCACCGGCAAGGAGCAGTAATGGCCACCGCCAGGAAGCCCCCCCGCGCACCCGCGCGACGCGGCGGCCGCATGCCACGTGCCGACGTGGTGGAGATGTTCACCCGCCTGCGCGAACTCAATCCGCATCCGAAAACCGAACTGGAGTACAGCTCGCCGTTCGAGTTGCTGGTGGCCGTGGCGCTGTCCGCACAGGCCACCGACGTCGGCGTCAACAAGGCCACGCGCCGCCTGTTCCCGGTCGCCAACACTCCGGCGAAGATCCTTGCGCTCGGCGAGGATGGCCTGAAGCAGTACATCTCCACCATCGGGCTGTTCAACGCCAAGGCAAAGAACGTGATCGCCACCTGCGCGATCCTGCTGCAGAAGTACGGCGGCGACGTGCCGCGCGACCGCGAAGCGCTGGAAGCACTGCCCGGTGTCGGCCGCAAGACCGCCAACGTGGTGCTCAACACTGCCTTCGGCGAGCCGGTGATGGCGGTGGACACGCATATCTTCCGCGTCTCCAACCGTACCGGCCTGGCCCCGGGCAAGAACGTGCGCGAGGTGGAAGATACGCTGGTGAAGGTGATTCCGGCCGAGTTCCTGCTCGACGCGCACCATTGGCTGATCCTGCATGGCCGCTACGTGTGCAAGGCGCGCAAGCCGGATTGCCCGGGCTGCGTGATCGCCGACCTGTGCCGGTTCAAGGAAAAGACCACGGCCGAGGCGTGACGCGGATCGTGTTGTGACGAAACGAAGACGGCGGGCACAAGGCCCGCCGTCTCTGTTTCAGACCTGGTGTTTCAGGTGATCAGAACGACAGGTCGCCCCAGACGCCGAATTCCTTGGTCTTGTCGTTCTTCTTGTCGCCGGCGTTGGCCAGGTGCGTGTACTTGTACACGGTCGACAGCTTGAGGTTCTTCATGACCGGGAACTCGACACCGACGTTCCAGTACTTGTCGCTCAGGGTCGGGTCCAGGGTCTTGCTGACGTCGGTGTCATCGTAACGACCGAACACGTTGATGCCACCGTCGGTGACGCGCACGCTGCCCCACACCGACCAGCCGCTGGTCTTGTCGGTGGCAACGGTCAGCACGTTGTTGAGGTTCTTGGCCTGGAAGTACTCGCCACCGACGCGGAAGTTGCTGTCGGCGTAGGCCACCATCGCGTTGGCGCGGGTGTAGGTGTTCTCGGCGCTCTGGATGTCGGTTTCCTTGCCCAGCTTGCCGCTGTAGCCGCCGACGGCAACCACGAAGTTCTCGTTCGGGGTGTAGGCCACGCGGCCTTCCACGTCCATGCCCTTGCTGCGGGTCGGGTTCTTGTAGCCGGCGCCGGACACCACCGACACGGCGTAGTTGAAGTTGTTGCCCAGGTTGCCGAAGCCATGCAGGCCCCAGTCGGACGAGTTGCCGTACTTCAGGCGGTCGGTCAGGGTGTTCTCGACATAGCGCATGCCGTAGAACTTCTCGACGTACGGGATCCACGGCATGTCGGCGGCACCGACGCGCAGGTTGAAGGCCGGGTCGAAGCTGCCCTGCACGTAGGCCTTCTTGACGAACAGTTCGGTGTTGCCGATGGCCGAGCTGTACTGGAAGTCGGTGGTCAGGTTCGCCGACCAGATGTCGTTGAACTTGTGGTCGACGGTCAGGTAGAAGCGCTTGACGTCCAGGCCGGTGCCGCTGGCGGCGGTGTCCTTGCCGTTGCTGGTCTTGTCGATGTTGGTCAGGTCGAAGAACATGCGACCGCCGATCTTGTTGTCATTGACCAGCTTGGCCAGCTTGTCGACGCTGGTCTGGGTCTTCTGCGCACCTTCCAGGGCCTGTGCCTGGGTGATGTTCACTTCGGACTGCGCGTCGGACTGCGCCTGCAGCGCCTGCGAATCGTTCTGCAACTGCTGGACCTGGGCCTGCAGAGCAGCAATCTGTGCCTGCAGCTGCTGCAGCTGCGCCTGGGATACGCCCGAGCTGGCGGGGGCTGCGAAGGCGTCGGCGGAAACCAGACCGAGGCTTGCAACGACCGCGGCGGCGAGCAAATGGGAACGCATTTTGGATTTCTCCAGAGGGTTGGAATGGCTTGGGCAGAACGCCACGCCGGCAGGCCGGTCAAGCGTTTTGCGAACGTTCCGTTAAAACCATGACAGCCGAATGACAGATTGAGCACCAACCACAGATTTCTTCGTGCGGTCATGCGCACGACTCATTTGCCGCCACATGCTTGCCGATCCCTTGCGGCATATGGCGCGGGGTGCAGGCAGCGACGCGTCGTCAGGTCGCTGCGCCGCCCCGTCCGCTCCGTCAGGTTTCGTGCGGATGACGCGGCATCCCTGCGCGATGCCAGGCGCAGACCGCGCGAAGGGAGGCAGCAGCCACGCCACCGGCCACCTGTGCAAGGTGGCCGCAAGCGGCACCAGCGCACCTTGCTTGTGACCGCAGGACCGCCGCCGCCGGCAAGCGGAACCTTCACGGCCCGTGCTGCGCGGGCGCCGGGCGGCGTTGTAACGGTTGCGTCATACAACGGTCCCTGCGCTGTCATCGAACCGTTATGGAATGTGCGCCGGGCGGGTAACCCCGCATCCCAATCAACCCAGGAGCCACCCCGTGATCCACGCCTTCAAGTCGCGCGTTGCCGTTGCCGTCTTCGCAGCGTCGTCCGTGTTCGCCGCCAACGCCGCTGAAATCACCGGCGCGGGCGCCTCGTTCATCTACCCGGTGATGTCGAAGTGGTCGGCCGACTACAACGCTGCCACCAGCAACAAGGTCAACTACCAGTCGATCGGTTCCGGCGGCGGCATTGCGCAGATCAAGGCCAAGACCGTTGATTTCGGCTCCTCCGACGCCCCGCTGAAGCCGGAAGAACTGGCGGCTTCGGGCCTGGCGCAGTTCCCGTCGGTGATCGGCGGCGTGGTGCCGGTGGTCAACGTGGCCGGCATCGCCCCGGGCGCACTGAAGCTGGACGGCACCGTGCTGGCCAACATCTTCCTGGGCAAGATCAAGACCTGGAACGACCCGGCCATCGCCGCGCTGAACCCGGGCGTGACCCTGCCGAGCGCCAAGATCACCGTCGTGCACCGCTCGGATGGCTCGGGCACCACCTTCAACTTCGTCAACTACCTGTCCAAGGTCAGCCCGGAGTGGAAGACCTCGGTCGGTGAAGGCACCTCGGTCCAGTGGCCGGCCGGCATCGGCGGCAAGGGCAACGAAGGTGTTGCTGCCTACGTGAAGCAGATCAAGGGCGGCATCGGCTACGTCGAACTGTCCTACGCGCTGCAGAACAAGCTGTCCTACACCGCGATGAAGAACGCCGCCGGCAAGTTCGTGCAGCCGAGCGATGCGTCGTTCGCCGCCGCGGCTGCCAGCGCCGACTGGGCCAGCGCCAAGGACTTCTACCTGGTGATGACCAACGCCCCGGGCGCCGAGTCCTGGCCGATCACCGCCACCAACTTCATCCTGGTGCACAAGAAGCCGAAGAATGCTGCCAACGGCAAGGCCACCCAGGAGTTCTTCCGCTGGGTCTACAAGAGCGGCGATGCCCAGGCCCGCCAGCTGGACTACGTGCCGCTGCCGGACAGCCTGGTCCGCCAGATCGAGACCTACTGGTCGCAGAACCTGAAGTAAGCGCGTTCCCCCGCAGGAACGGGATCGGCGGGTCCTCTCTCCCCCGCCGATCCCACCCGGGCGCGAGATCCTCGAGATCTCGCGCTCTTCTTGTTTTTCGGGGTTGGTCGTGAAGAGCGCTGCGCTTCCGATCTACCGAGGGGAGGCGGCGCAGGGCCCAGCCCGGGACACGCCGTAAACCCGTCCATGGGGGCTCGATCGCGCCATCCATGGCGCGAACGGTCCCGTGCTGGGCCCTGCGCCGCCTCTGGACAGTTCATCGGCAGCGCGGTGAGGTCATGAAGGCAAGAGCGTTTGTAGAGCCGAGCCCATGCTCGGCTGCTTCTGCCCCGGCCTCGCGCGCAACCGAGCATCGACTCGGCTCTACTTGCACCTGCCGTCATATCCGTGCGCAGATCCGGGGTTTGGGGGCCCCTGCCGGATCGGCGCCAACCCTGTGAAACCCTTGTCAGAACGTGATCCAGGACACCTCTGTCATGGTCGTAATACGGCTGTAACAAAAACATCATTTCATAGCCGCATCCGCCGACAACGTCGGCTCTTCCCCGCTATGGAGTGACCATGAAACTGCACTCGGCCGGCCTTGCCGCCCTTTCCCTGGCCATCGCCCTGGGCCTGTCGGCCTGCGGTGGCGACAAGCAGGCCGCGCAGCAGCCGGCTGCCGATGGTGCCGCTGCCCCGGCCGCCGCCGGTGCCAAGGTGACCGCCGAAGTGTCCGGCGCGGGCGCGTCCTTCATCTTCCCGCTGGTCTCCAAGTGGTCGGCTGACTACAACGCCAGCACCGGCGCCAAGATCAACTACCAGTCGATCGGCTCCGGCGGCGGCATTGCCCAGATCAAGGCCGGCACCGTCGACTTCGGTTCCTCCGACAAGCCGCTGAGCAGCGAAGAGCTGGCCCAGGCCGGCCTGGCCCAGTTCCCGTCCGCCATCGGCGGCGTGGTGCCGGTGGTCAACATCGAAGGCCTGGAAGGCGGCAAGCTGCGCCTGAGCGGCGCCCTGCTGGCCGACATTTTCCTGGGCAAGGTCAAGACCTGGAACGACCCGGCGATCGTCGCGGCCAACCCGGGCGTGAAGCTGCCGGACGGCAAGATCACCCTGGTCCACCGCTCGGACGGTTCAGGCACCACCTTCAACTTCTCCAACTACCTGTCCAAGGTCAGCCCTGAGTGGAAGACCAAGGTCGGCGAAGGCACCTCGGTGCAGTGGCCGGACGGCGTCGGTGGCAAGGGCAATGAAGGCGTTGCTTCCTATGTGAAGCAGATCAAGGGCTCGATCGGCTACGTCGAACTGGCCTACGCGCTGCAGAACGGCATGCCGTACACCGCCATGCAGAACGCGGCCGGCAACTGGGTCGAGCCGAGCGCGAAAACCTTCGCCGCCGCGGCCGCCAGCGCCGACTGGGCCAGCGCCAAGGACTTCAACCTGGTCATCACCAACGCACCGGGCGAGCAGGCGTGGCCGATCACCGCCACCAACTTCATGCTGATGCAGAAGTCCCCGAAGGACGCCAAGCGCAACCAGGACACCCTGGCCTTCTTCAAGTGGGCCTTCGAGAACGGCCAGGCCCAGGCCAACGAGTTGCACTACGTGCCGCTGCCGGCCGAACTGGTCAAGCAGATCGAGGCCTACTGGGCGACTGACCTGAAGTGATGGACACGACGGTGCCCGCCCCGCGCGGGCACCGTCTCTTCCATGTCGTGCCGCCCCGCCCCTTCCTGGCCCCGCCGTCCCCATGAATGCCATCGCCCAGCCTGTAGCCGCCCCGTCCACGCGCGATGCGCGTGATGCCCGCAACGACAAACTGTTCCGATGGGTGCTGGTCGGCACCGTCATCTTCGTCCTGATCGCCCTGGCCTGCGCCGCGCTGTCGATGCTCTGGGGCGGCCGCCATGCCCTGCAGATGCAGGGCCTGAGCTTCTTCTTCTCCGCCGACTGGAATCCGGTCGAAAACAAGTTCGGCGCCCTCGCCCCGATCTACGGCACCCTGGTCACCGCGCTCATCGCGATGGTCATCGCCGTGCCGGTCAGCTTCGGCATCGCCTTCTTCCTCACCGAAGTCGCGCCGCGCTGGCTGCGTGGCCCGGTCGGCACCGCCATTGAACTGCTGGCCGGCATCCCCTCGATCATCTACGGCATGTGGGGCCTGTTCGTGCTGGTGCCGGTGATGACCGAGTACGTCACTCCATTCCTCAACGAAACCCTGGGCGAAATGCCGCTGATCGGCCCGCTGTTCCAGGGCCCGCCGCTGGGTATCGGCATGCTCACCGCCGGTTTCGTGCTGGCCATCATGGTCATCCCGTTCATCTCCTCGGTGATGCGCGAAGTGTTCCTGACCGTGCCGACCCGCCTGAAGGAATCGGCCTACGCGCTGGGCTCCACCAAATGGGAAGTGAGCTGGGACATCGTCCTGCCCTACACCCGCTCGGCGGTGATCGGCGGCATCTTCCTCGGCCTCGGCCGCGCCCTGGGCGAGACGATGGCGGTGGCCTTCGTGATCGGCAACAGCGTGCGCCTGTCGCCGTCGCTGCTGGAACCGGGCACCACCATCGCCGCGCTGATCGCCAACGATTTCGGTGAAGCCACTGAAACCTACCGCTCGGCCCTGCTGCTGCTCGGCTTCGTCCTCTTCATCGTCACCTTCGTGGTGCTGGCCATCGCCCGCCTGATGCTGATGCGCCTGTCCCGCAAGGAGGGCAACTGATGTCCACCACCGCTGAATCGCTGTACCTGCGCCGTCGCATCGGCAACGTCATCGCCATCACCGCGTCCTGCGCCACTGCCCTGTTCGGCCTGTTCTTCCTGGGCTGGATCCTGTTCACCCTGGCCTCCAAGGGCCTGGCCGGCATCAACCTGGATCTGTTCACCAAGATGACGCCGCCGCCGATGCAGGAAGGCGGCCTCGCCAACGCCTTCTTCGGCAGTGCCGTGATGTGTGCGCTGGCAATCGGCATCGGTACCCCGCTGGGCGTGCTGGCCGGTACCTGGCTGGCCGAATACGGCAACGCCCGCAAGGCCGGCACCGTGATCCGCTTCGTCAACGACATCCTGCTGTCGGCGCCGTCCATCGTGCTCGGCCTGTTCGTCTACACGCTGTACGTCATGCAGACCGGCGGCAACTTCTCGGCGTTCGCCGGTGCCCTGTCGCTGGCCTTCATCGTGCTGCCGGTGGTGGTGCGCACCACCGACGAGATGCTGCGCCTGGTGCCCTCGCAGATGCGCGAAGCGGCCCTGTCGCTGGGCATCCCGCAGTGGAAGGTGATCGTGCAGGTGCTGTACCGCAGTGCATCGGCCGGCATCATCACCGGCATCCTGCTGGCGCTGGCCCGCATCTCCGGCGAGACCGCCCCGCTGCTGTTCACCGCTTTCGGCAACCAGTACTGGAACAACAACATCTTCCAGCCGATGGCCTCGGTGCCGGTGGTGATGAACCAGTTCGCCGGCAGCCCGTATGAATCCTGGCAGGTGCTGGCCTGGGCTGGCGCCCTGGTGCTCACCGTCTTCGTGTTGCTGGTCAGCCTTGCCGCCCGCGGCATCCTGCTGCGCAACCGTATCTCCCATGACTGACCTTTCCGTGGAAACCGCCATGAACGACCTCTCCAACGCCGTGCCGATGCAGCGCATCGCCGTGCCGGCCTCGCACGAGAACCTGCATACGCCGGCTCCGGTCAAGCTTGCCGCGCGTGGACTGGACTTCTACTACGACAAGTTCCACGCCCTGAAGGGCATCAACCTGGAGATCCCGGAAAAGCGCGTGACCGCGCTGATCGGTCCCTCCGGTTGCGGCAAGTCGACCCTGCTGCGCATCTTCAACCGCATCTACGCGCTGTACCCGAAGCTGGAAGCGCGCGGTGAAGTGCTGCTGGACGGCGAGAACATCCTGTCGCCGAAGTACCCGATGAACCGCCTGCGCAGCAAGGTCGGCATGGTGTTCCAGAAGCCGGTGCCGTTCCCGATGACCATCTTCGAGAACGTGGCCTACGGGATCCGCCACCACGAGAAGCTGAGCAAGGCCGACATGGCCGACCGCGTCGAGCAGGCGCTGCGCCAGGGCGCGCTGTGGGACGAAGTGAAGGACAAGCTGGGGCAGAGCGCACTGGGCCTGTCCGGTGGCCAGCAGCAGCGCCTGTGCATCGCCCGTGCCGTGGCCCTGCGCCCGTCGGTGCTGCTGCTGGACGAGCCGACCTCGGCGCTGGATCCGATCTCGACCAGCCGCATCGAGCAGCTGGTGGAAGAGCTCAAGCACGAGTACACGATCGTGATCGTCACCCACAACATGCAGCAGGCCGCGCGCGTGTCCGACTACACCGCCTTCATGTACCTGGGCGACCTGATCGAGCACGACCGCACCGAAGTGATCTTCTCGCAGCCCAACAAGCAGCAGACCGAGGATTACATCACCGGCCGCTTCGGTTGATTCGTTGCCGCGACCTTCGTTCAGACATTTCCAGCCGGGCATGGCCCGGCTCTACATGATGGAACTACCATGAATCTTCCCAACGACCACATCGTCAAGAGCTACGACGAAGAGCAGCAGCGCCTGGTGGCCGAAATCGTACGCATGGGCGAGATGGCCGTCGCCCAGCTGGAAGCGGCGATGGACGTGATCGAGAAGCGCGACGAGAACGCCGCCCATCGCATCATCGCCAACGACGAAGCGATCGATGCGCTTGAGCAGCAGATCAGCCACGACGTGATGCGCCTGGCGCTGCGTGGCCCGATGGCGCGCGACCTGCGCGAGATCCTGGCCGGCCTGCGCATCCCGGCCGACATCGAACGCATCGGCGACTATGCCGCGAACGTGGCCAAGCGTTCGATCGCGCTGGGCAAGGTGCCACCGCTGCCGCAGATCCAGGGCCTGCGCGCCCTGGGCCGCCTGGCCGCACAGCAGGTCCGCCGTGCCATCGCCGCCTACCGCGACAACGACGCCGATGCCGCACTGGCACTGCGCGAGGACGACGCCCGCCTGGACGCGCAGTACACCGCGCTGTTCCGCGAGCTGTTGACCTACATGATGGAAGACCCGCGCAACATCACCCCGTGCACGCACCTGCTGTTCATGGCCAAGAACCTGGAGCGCGTGGGCGACCACGCCACCAACATCGCCGAGAACGTATGGTTCCTGGTGCATGGCGAGCAGCCGCTGCCGCCGCGTGAAAAGCGCGACGAGACCTCCAGCACCGGGCAGCCCTGACGCTGCACCGCAACACCGGAGTCGACTCCAAGGTGGCCGCTGTCCTGGTGACAGCGGCCCTTTTGTTTTGGGCGTTCCGGCCACCGATCTCCCCTTCTGTAACAAATCTCACGAAAATTTGAGTTCTTGGCGAGGATTCGTTGAGTAGGATCGCTGCACCATCGTTTCCACCGGCATCCCTGCCGGCCACCGGGCATCCGCCCACACCACCCAGGAGCACGACCGATGAGCAGTTCCAACAAGACCCTGTCCCTGCTGACTGCTACCGCCCTGGCCGCTGGCCTGGGCATGACCGCCAGTGCCTCGGCCCTGAGCATGAGCGACCTCGCCCAAGGCTATCTGGTCGCCGGCCAGGCGGCCAAGGCCAGCACCGATGCCAAAGCCGCCGATACCAAGATGGCCGCTGACGCAACCAAGCACGCCGAAGGCAAGTGTGGCGCCGATGGCAAGAGCGGCGAAGGCAAGTGCGGTGCCGACAAGGGCAAGGCTGCCGGCGCAGCGGGCGCCAAGGCCAAGAGCGGCGACAAGAAGTCGGCCGAAGGCAAGTGCGGCGAAGGCAAGTGCGGTGGCAAGCACTGACGCCCGCGCCAGCGTCGTCCACCCGCGGTCGCCGCTTCCCGCGGCGGCCGCCGGGCTGGGCCTGCGCCGGGCGCTGCTGCAGGACCTGCGCAACGCCCCGGCCGGCGATTTCGACTTCCTCGAATGCGCACCGGAGAACTGGATCCATGTCGGCGGCCCTGCGGGCGACGCCCTGGCCGAACTGGCGCAGCGCCATCCACTGAGCTGCCACGGCCTGTCGCTGTCGCTGGGCGGAAGTGCAGCACTGGATACGCAGCTGCTGGAACAGATCGGCCGGTTCCTGGAAATACACCGCGTGCCGCTGTACAGCGAGCACCTGAGCTACTGCAGCGACGATGGCCACCTGTACGACCTGCTGCCGATTCCCTTCACCGACGAAGCCGTGCGCCATACCGCAGAGCGCATCACCCGCGTGCAGGACCTGCTCGGCCGCCGTATCGCGGTGGAGAACGTGTCCTACTACCTGGCGCCGGAACCGGCGATGGACGAGCTGGCGTTCACCAATGCGGTGCTCGCCGAAGCCGACTGCGACCTGCTGCTGGACGTCAACAACGTCTACGTCAACGCCTGCAACCACGGCTACGATGCCGACGCCTTCATCGCCGGCCTGCCTGCGCAGCGCATCGTCTGCCTGCACGTGGCCGGGCACCTGGACGAGGCACCCGACCTGAAGATCGATACCCACGGCAGCGCGGTGATCGATCCGGTCTGGGAGCTGCTGGCGCGTACCTATGCGCGCATCGGCCCGCGCCCCACTCTGCTCGAACGCGATTTCAACTTCCCGCCATATGCGGAACTGCAGGGCGAACTGCAGACCATCCGCCGCCTGCAGGCCACGCAACCCGGGACCGCACATGGCTGATTCCACCGGCACCCTGCGTGCGCAGCAGCACGCGTTCACCGCGCACCTGCGCGACCCGCAGGCGGTAGCCGCGCCTGCAGGCCTGGAGCCACGCCGGGTCGCGGTATACCGGCACCTGCTGTTCAACAACCTGCTCGGCCTGTTGAGCAACGGCTTCCCGGTCTGCGTGCGCCTGCTCGGCGAACCGGAGTGGAACGCGCTGGTGCGCCACTACTTCGCCACCCATCGCTGCCAGACACCGCTGTTCACCGAACTGGCCGCCGAATTCGTGCAGTGGCTGCAGGCGCAGCCGCAGCTGCCGCATCCGGCCTTGGCCGAGCTGGCCCACTACGAGTGGGTGGAAACCGCGCTGTACCAGCTGCAGGCCGAGCCACTTCCTGCGCCTGGCGATGTCGATCCGCTGCGGGTGCCGCTGCAGCGTTCGCCGCTGGCATGGCCGCTGCTGTACCAATGGCCGGTACACCGTCTCGGTGCCGAGGATGCACCGACCCAGCCACCGCCCGAACCCACCGGCCTCCTGGTCCGCCGCGAAGCCGACGGTGAAGTGCGATTCGCCGCGCTCAGCCCACTGGCGGTGTACCTGCTGGCCAGCATCGGCGAACAGCCTGGCCAGCAAGGACATAGCTACCTGCAGCAGCTGGCCAGTGCACACGGGCTGGCCGGGGATTCGCTGGCCGGACCCGGTGCCGCGCTGCTGCAGCAGTTCCTGCAGGCCGGTGTGATCGGCCCGCTTGCCTCCCCACCCTGACGCCCCTTCCACCGGAGATCCACCGATGAATCTTCCGCTCCTGGCCGCCGCGCGCGGCCAGCTGGACCGTCTCGCCCCCTGGCTGGCCCCGCTCGGCCTGCGCCTGCTGCTGGCCTGGGAATTCTTCGAATCCGGCCGCGAGAAGCTGCACGGCCAGAACTGGTTTGCCGACCTGCAGGACGCCTTCCCGTTCCCGTTCAACCAGCTGCCGGTCGCCCTGAACTGGCAGCTCGCCACCTGGTTCGAACTGATCGGTGCGGCCTGCCTGCTGGTCGGCTTCGGCACCCGTTTTGCCGCTGCCAGCCTGCTGGTGCTGACCGTCGTGGCAACCTATGCGGTGCATTGGCCGATGGAATGGCATTCGCTGGGCGACCTCGCCATGGGCTATGCAATCAGTGACCAGGGCTTCGGCAACTTCAAGCTGCCGGTGCTGTTCATGGCGATGCTGCTGCCGCTGCTGTTCACCGGCGCCGGCAAGCTGAGCGTGGATGCGTGGCTGGCGCGGTGGTCCGCATCGGGCATGGTGGCGCAGCCTTCGGTCCGGTAAATGCCGACCCTGGCCGGCCGGTCGTGTGCCAACCCAGGTTGGCACCCACCATGATCTGCGCTCATGCCACCCGGGCGGCTGGCACGGGCCGCGTGGCCGGGCGCTCAGGGGCGCTCTGCTAGAATTCACGCATGACTGACCCCACCCCCGCACCTGCCACCGCTCCCGATTCCGCAGTACCCCAGGTGCAGCGCGCGATGTCACAACGCTTCCGCGGCTTCCTGCCGGTGGTGGTGGATGTGGAAACCGGCGGCTTCGACAGCCAGCGCAACGCGCTGCTGGAAATCGCTGCGGTGCCGATCGAGATGGACGAGAACGGCCTGCTTTACCCCGGCCAGACCGCCAGTGCCCACGTGGTCCCGGCCGAGGGCCTGGAGATCGACCCGAAGTCGCTGGAAGTGACCGGCATCATCCTCGACCACCCGTTCCGGTTGGCCAAGGAAGAGAAGGCGGCGCTGGACCACATCTTCACCCCGGTGCGCGCGGCCATGAAGAAGTACGGCTGCCAGCGCGCGATCCTGGTCGGCCACAACGCCCATTTCGACCTCGGCTTCGTCAACGCCGCGGTGGCCCGCACCGGCCACAAGCGCAACCCGTTCCATCCGTTCAGCGTGTTCGACACGGTCACCCTGGCCGGTATCGCCTATGGGCAGACCGTACTGGCGCGGGCAGCGACGGCCGCCGGCCTGGGCTGGGATGCCAACGAGGCACACAGCGCGGTGTATGACACCGAGCAGACCGCGCGGCTGTTCTGCACCATCGCCAACGCCTGGCCGCGCTGAGGCGGCCAACGGCGGAGCCCCTCGTGGCGTGAAGCGAATCATCGGTTGGGCCGGGCAAGGTGGGTTCGCAGGGGACGCCGTGAACCCTTCCCTGGGGGCTTAGCCGCGCCATCCATGGCGCGGATACCCCTGCGAACCCACCCTGCCCGGCCTTCGACAGGTTGCGGGGCGCCACGGGAAGATCAGAAAAGCGGGAGCAACAGCGGATCGCTGCGCTCGATGGGTGCTGTCGCCGACCTCGGTGGTGGGTCAGTTCTCTGGTAGCTGCCGACCGTTGGTCGGCACCGCCGGTTGGCAGGGCAACACCCGTAGATCCACGCCATGCGTGGATGAACTCAACCGATGCTCGTGCGATCGCGGCCGTCGCTCTTGGCGCGATATAGCGCGCGGTCGGCACGCTGGTACAGCAGCGCAGGGGTGCGATCGTCGGCGTCCAGTTCCACCAGGCCTGCGCTGAAGGTCACGCGCAGGCCCGCCACGCCGGCCCAGTCGGGATGGTCATGGAACAGGCCACGCAGGCGCGCGCACAGCTGCGCGGCTTCCTCCAGGCGGGTGTCGTTGAGCAGCAGCGCGAACTCTTCGCCGCCGGTTCGCGCCGGCAGGTCGGAATCGCGGCAGGCAGCGGCGATCAGCGTCGCCACCTGCACCAGCACCGCATCACCGATGCTGTGGCTGTGGCGATCGTTGACATCCTTGAAGTGGTCGATGTCCAGCACCACCAGGCACAGCGGATGGCCACTGCGCTGCGAACGGGCGAAGTCACGCGCCAGCGTCTCGTCGAAGCCGCGGCGGTTGGCCAGGCCGGTCAGGGCATCCTCACGGGCCTGTCGCTCGAAGGCTTCGGCCTGGCGTGCCAGGCGCTCGGCCAGTTCGGTCTTTTCCTGGTTCAGCGCCTGCAGATGCACGGTCTTGGCCTGCAGGTCGAAGGTTGCTTCGTCCACCCGCCGTGCCAGGCGCAGGTTGCTGGCCTTCAGCTGCTGCAGCAGCAGACGGTACAACGCGACCAGCCCGGCCAGCAACAACAGCCCGGCCAGCGCCTGCACGCTGCGGCGCTGCCACCAGAACGGCTCCACGGTGAAGCTCCACACCGCCTCCTGCTGGCCCCAGCTGCCACCGGGGTGGGCGGCCGTCACATGCAGGGTGTAGTCGCCCGGCGGCAGGCCGACGAACTCCACGCTGCGCTGCGGGCCGCGCTCGACCCAGCCGGCGTCCAGCCCGTCCAGCCGTGTGCGGTAGCGGATCCGGTCGGACATCAGGTAGCTCAGGCCAACGTAGCTCACCGCCAACCTGCGGCCACCGGGAATGTAGTTGCGATCAGGTCCTTCCCAATGCACCGGCGCGCCATCCACCTGCACGCTCTCGATCGCGGCCGGCGGCGATGGCCGTTCGCGGAAGCGCTGCAGGCGCTGCGGGTCGACCGTGCTGAGGCCACCGGCGGTGACCACCCAGAACGTGCCGTCCTGGCGCAGGATCGCCGATGGGCCGGAGCTGCCGTTGGCCTGCGCATTGGCCATGCCGTCGATCTCGTTGTAGCGCTCCACCACCACCCGTGGCGCAC
Source organism: Stenotrophomonas maltophilia (assembly GCF_002799245.1). Classification (GTDB taxonomy): domain Bacteria; phylum Pseudomonadota; class Gammaproteobacteria; order Xanthomonadales; family Xanthomonadaceae; genus Stenotrophomonas; species Stenotrophomonas maltophilia_S. Next base: position 166,886 of record NZ_NEQV01000001.1, read on the forward strand.
GGCCATCAGCCACCGCGTTGAGGGTCGCCATGTCGGTGCGCAGCACGCCGCGGTTGCTGCTGATCCAGACATTGCCAAGACGGTCCGGCACCAGCTGGAACACCGCATCCACCGGCATGCCCTGCTCCAGGCCGACCCGCGCCAGCCTGCCGTTGCGCCAGCGGTACAGGCCGCGATCGCTGCTGATCCACATCGCATCGCCCAGCTGGTGGAAACCGAACACGCTGCGGCCCCCGCCCAGCGGCGCCAGGTCGATCGACTGCACGTGGTCGCCACGTAGCACGCGGACGCCTTCGATGGTGCCGATCCACAGGTTGCCCTGGTGGTCATGCTCGAGCGCGGTGATCAGGCCGCCGGGCATGCCCGGCACGTTCGAGACCTGCACCCGGTCGCCGTCGATGCGCACCACGCCTTTCTGCGTACCGGCCCAGACCACGCCCTGCGGATCAACGCTGATCGCGCGGATGTTGCCACCCGGCATGCCGTCGGCCGCCGCATAGTTGTGGCGCAGGCGGCCATCGTGGTCCAGCCGGTAAACGCCATCGCCGAACGTTCCCACCCACAGGTCACCGTCCGGCCCCTGCGCCAGGCTCAGTACCGAGGGTGCCTTGCCGCCGCGGTTGTGCAGCGGCATCGCGCGGAAACGGCCGTCGGCGGTCTGCAGGTCAAGGCCACTGGCACTGCCGACCCACAGCTGGCGGTCGCGATCCTCGAACACCGTGCGCACGTAGTCGCCACTGAGCCCATCACGCTCGGTGTAGCTGCTGAACAGTGTTTCGCGCAGGCGGTAAAGGCCACCGTTGGCACCTACCCAGATGCTGCCTTCGGCATCCTCGCGCAGGCTGACCACGCGTCCCCCCGGCAGGTTCAGGCCGGCCGGCAGCCGCTCCAGGCCATGCGCGGAGATGCGCAGCAGGCCCTGGTTCTCGGTGCCCAGCCACAGGTCGCCGTGCCGGTCCTGCAGCATCGAAGTCATGTGCAGCTGGCCCGGCAGGCGATGCACCAGCACCAGCTGGTCGTCCTCGACCCGGTACAGGCGCTCGCCGGCGACGATCCACAACGCGCCATCCGGCGCCCGGTACGGCCACGACAGGCCGCTGCCGGCGCCCAGCCCCCATGCGGCGGGCGCGCGCTTGAGCACGCCATCGTTGTCGCGCAGCACCAGCCCGTCCAGCGTGCCGACCCAGACCCGGTCCTGCGCGTCGACCACCAGCTTGGTGAAGCTCATCGCCATCGGCAGGTCCGCTGCCGGTGCCTGGTAGACGATGCCGCTCTCCCGCGTCAGATAGCCGATGCCCTTGCCTTCGTACAGCAGCCACAGCCGGCCCTGGCTGTCCATCTGCATGGACTGGATCAGCACCTGCGGCGTATCGGCCTGGTGCTCCCATACCCGCCATTGGCCATCACTTCCTCGGTGGCTGACGTTGCCGCGCGAATCGCTGATCCACAGCCCGCCCTGGCGGTCGACGAACAGCGCGCCGATGCCGTTGTCGCGCAGGCCCGGGCGCGTACTGCGGTCGAACACGGTGAAATCCAGGCCGTTGTAACGCACCAGCCCTTCCCAGGTGGCGAACCAGAGATGGCCTTCCGGCGTCTGCGCGATGTCGCGCAGCGAGTTGTGCGGCAGGCCGTTGCGTGAGGTCCATACATCGATGGCGTAGTCGCGCAGCGGAGGCGCGCCTTCCTGCGCAGCCAACGGCAGCGCAAGGGCCAGCAGCAGCCACAACAGGCCCTGCCGCAGTGCCCGCCTGAATGCTGATGCGCGGCGCTCCACCCAGCGCCTCTGGTCCCCCTGCCCGCCCATCACCGCAGCGGCGGCGGCCAGGTGCGGCTGCTGGACGCGGCAGCGTGCGGGAACAGCCGGGCAGCGTGCAATGGCATGCCGGCGGGTACGGGCTGGCTCATCGGGGGGAGACTGGGGAGATGCGCAGATGATAGGCCAAACCCCAGCCCCGGCGTCACCGTTCGCAGCCCTCCGGCTCAGCCGGCACGGCCGGGCGCCACCACCTGGGCACTGGCCGGCCACTGCACCACGGCCTCCAGGCCACCTCCGGCCCGGTTGCGCAGCCACAGCCGGGCCCCATCCTTCTCGGCCAGGGCGCGGGCGATGGTCAGGCCCAGGCCGGCCCCGCCGGTCTGGCGCGAACGCGAGGTTTCCACCCGCACGAACGGATCGAACACCGCCTCCAGCTGCTCCTCGGCCAGGCCCGGGCCGTCATCGGCCACCACCACGGTGATCGCACCGCCGCTGCGCTCAACCCGCACCCGTGCCCGCTGCGCGTACATCACCGCGTTGTCCACCAGGTTGGAGAACAGGCGGTGCATGGCCAGCGGCCGCAGCATCAGCACCGAACCGCTGCGACCTTCGAAGACCACATCGGCACCGTCCTCGGCGGTGTCCTCGACAATGCTCTCCAGCAGCGAATCCAGGTCGAGTGCGGCACGCTGCTCGGCACTCTCGGCACTGCGCGCCAGCTCCAGGCCCTCGCGTACCAGCGCCTGCATCGCCGCCAGGTCGCCGACCAGGCGCTCACGCAGGGCCTCGTCGCTGACATTTTCCAGGCGCAGGCGCAGCCGGGTCAGCGGCGTCTGCAGGTCGTGGGTGATCGCCGCCAGCATCTGCGTGCGTTCGGCCAGGTGCCGCTGCAGGCGGTGCTGCATGGCGTTGAAGGCTTCGGCGGCGCGCTGCACCTCGCGCGGTCCGCGCAGTGGCAACGGGTCGCGCTGCAGGTCATCGCCCAGGTCTTCGGCAGCCGCGGCGAGCTCCTGCAGCGGCGCGCTGGCCATGCGCGCGACGATATAGGCCAGCACGGCAATGGCCAGCACCAGCAGGGTCAGGAACCACGGGTCCACGGCGAGGATGCCGTTGTGCGCCACCGCCGGCGAGTCCAGCGCCAGCTTCAGCAGCGTGCCGTCGTTGAGGGTCACGTCCACCGCGCGGCATTTGGGCGGGATGAACGCCGGGTCGCGTTCGCGCGGCGGCCGCCGGTGGCCCGGCGGCGGCGGCGGCAGCAGGTCCTGCAGCTTGGGAATGCAGGAACGGAACGAAGCGAAGTGCACATGCGCGCGCGACACCGGCCCGGGGCGGTCTTCCAGCACTTCCATCAGTGCCGTGTCGGCACGCCCCAGGCGTGCGCCCGGCTGCAGCGCACGCACGCTCGGCCCGCCGATCGCCAGCAGGCGCTCGCGCAGCTCCGGATTGCCATCCAGCAGGTTGACGTAGCCCTGCAGGCGGTCGGCGATGCGGTTCAGGTTCTGCCGCTCGAACTCCTGCTGGCGCTTGGAGGTGGCCAGCATGGTCGCGCCGATCGCAGCCACCGCCATGCCCAGCAGCAGGATCACGAACAGCCGCCCAACCATCGAGGACAGGAAATGGCGCAGGCGCTTCATCGCGGCTTATTCCAGGTTGACCGACGAGGCCAGCACGTAGCCTTCATTGCGTACGGTCTTGATCAGTCCGTCCGGGCCACCATCGTCGCCCAGCTTGTTGCGCAGGCGGCTGACCTGCAGGTCGATCGCGCGGTCCTGTGCCTCGTAGTTGCGGCCACTGCTGAGCGCGACCAGCTGCTCGCGCGACAACACCTTGTTGGCGTGGGCGATGAACACCCGCAGCAGGCGGAACTCGGCGCCGGACAGCACCACCACGCGGTCATCCGGGTCGACCAGGTGGCGATGCTCGAGGTCGAATACCCAGCGCGAGAAGCGTGCGCGGCGTACCGCCAGCGGCTCCAGGTTGGCCGGCAGCGCCTCGGTCCGGCGCAGCACGTTGCGGATGCGCGCCAGCAGCTCGCGCGGCTCGAACGGCTTGGCCAGGTAGTCGTCGGCGCCCATTTCCAGGCCCAGCACACGGTCGATCGGCTCGGCACGTGCGGTCAGCATGATCACCGGCGTATTCGAACGCGCACGCAGGTCACGGCACAGGGTCAGGCCATCCTCGCGCGGCAGGTTGAGGTCCAGCACGATCAGGTCCACATGCTCGCGGTCCAGCAGCTGGCGCATGGCAGTGCCATCGGCCGCGGTGCTCACCTGGTAGCCGGCACGGCCGAGCTGCTCGGCCAGCAGCGTGCGGATGTCGTTGTCGTCGTCGACGATCAGCAGTCGATGCATCGGGTTTTCAGTCTCCATATCGCGATCATCCCGTGTCGGCAGCTGAACCGCATCCGGGGCAATGCGTACCACTGTATCCAGCCATGGGCCGGATACCTGTGGTTACGCGTATTCACCGACAGTGTTACATACAGACATACCCCGAGGATTGAGCCGTCCATCGCCCGGTCTTCACAATGCCCACCAACGCCGCCCGCGCGGCCCCGAGAGTGAAGCCACGACGTGACGTTCCGCCTGCTACCCGCGACCCGCCGGAGTCGCCTGATACTGATCGCCCTGCTTGCCCTGATCGTCGCCGCGACCGCCTGGTGGCTGCTGCGCAAGCCCGCCGCCCCGGCGGTGGCAACCTCGCCGGTCAGCCGTGGCGACATCGAGCAGACGGTGGACGCCACCGGCGTGATCGATGCCTACAAGCTGGTCAGCGTCGGTGCGCAGGCATCGGGCCAGATCAAGTCGCTGAAGGTGCAGCTGGGCGATACGGTGAAGGAAGGCGACCTGATCGCCGAGATCGACGCCACCACCCAGCAGAACCAGGTGCTCAATGCGCAGGCCTCGCTGGACCAGGTCACCGCCCAGCGCGCCGTGCAGCAGGCCACCCTGCGCCAGGCTGAACTGGAATTCGCGCGCCAGCAGCAGATGCTGGCCGCCGAGGCCACCTCGCGCCAGGAGTACGATGCTGCCGAAGCGCAGCTGAAGACCGCCCGTGCCCAGCTGCAGTCCTACGAGGCGCAGATCAAGGGCCGCGAAACCGAGCTGGGCACCGCGCGCGCCAACCTGGCCTATACCCGCATCACCGCGCCGATGGATGGCACCGTGGTGGCGGTGGTGGCCGAGGAAGGCCGCACCGTGAACGCCAACCAGACCGCACCGACCATCGTCATGCTGGCGCGGCTGGACGTGGTCACCGTCAATGCCGAGATCTCCGAAGCCGACGTGGTCAAGATCAAGGCCGGCATGCCGGTGTACTTCACCACCCTGGGCGACCCGGACCGCAAGTATCACGCCACGCTGCGCCAGATCAATCCGGCGCCGGCCTCGATCGCCAACGAGAGCTCCTCCAGTTCCAGCAGCTCTTCCAGCTCCAGTTCCAGCAGCGCGGTCTACTACAACGCGCTGTTCGACGTGGAGAATCCGGACGGCACGCTGCGCATCGACATGACCGCGCAGGTCTCGGTACTGCTCAAGCAGGCCAAGGGCGTGCTGATGGTGCCGGCAGTCGCGCTGGGGCCGAAGCGCCGTGGCGATGAGCGCATGGTGCGGGTGCTGGACGACAAGGGCCAGCCGCAGCCACGCAAGGTCACCGTGGGCATCAACAACGGTGCCTCGGCCGAGATCCTGTCCGGGTTGCAGGAAGGCGAGCGCGTGGTGGTCGGTGAAGCCGGTCCGGCCGGTGCCAGCGCCGGCGGCGGCAACCGCGGCGGCATGCAGATGCGGGTCGGCGGCCCGGGCATGGGGCGCCGATGAGCACGACGGCGCCGCTGCTGCGCCTGCGCGACCTGAGACGTGAATTCCCGGCCGGCGACGATGTGATCGCCGTGCTGCGCGACGTCAATCTCGACATCCACGCCGGCGAAATGGTGGCCATCGTCGGCCAGTCCGGCTCGGGCAAGTCGACGCTGATGAACATCCTCGGCTGCCTCGATCGCCCCACCCGTGGCAGTTACCAGGTGGCCGGCCGCGAAACCGGGAAGATGGAACCCGATGAGCTGGCCGAACTGCGCCGCGAGCATTTCGGCTTCATCTTCCAGCGCTACCACCTGCTGGGTGACCTGGATGCACGCGGCAACGTGGAAGTGCCGGCGGTATACGCCGGCAGCCCGGGCGCGGTGCGCAACGCGCGTGCCGAGCAGCTGCTGCAGCGGCTCGGCCTGGGCGACCGCATGCACCACAAGCCCGGCCAGCTGTCCGGCGGCCAGCAGCAGCGCGTGTCGATCGCACGCGCCCTGATGAACGGCGGCGAGGTGATCCTGGCCGACGAGCCCACCGGTGCGCTCGACACGAAATCCGGCGAGGAAGTGATGGCGATCCTCGGTGAACTGCATGCCGAAGGCCATACCATCATCATTGTCACCCACGACATGAGCGTGGCCGAGCACGCGCAGCGCATCATCGAAATCCGCGACGGCGAGATCATCGCCGACCGCGCCAACCCGAACGCGCCGACCTACCGCGCGCAGCGGGAGGCCAGCACCGGCGTTGCCCGCGGCAACAGCTGGCGGGCGGCCCGCGACCGCTTCACCGAAGCGTTCCGCATGGCCCTGCTGGCGATGAATGCACATCGGCTGCGCACCTTCCTGACCATGCTCGGCATCATCATCGGCATCGCCTCGGTGGTCTCGGTGGTGGCGTTGGGCAACGGCTCGCAGCAGCAGATCCTGCAGAACATCAGCGCGCTGGGCACCAACACCATCGACGTCTATCCCGGCCGCGGCTTCGGCGACATGCGCTCGGCGCGGGTGCAGACGCTCAAGGCCAGCGATGCCGATGCATTGGCAAAGCAGAGCTACGTGGACAGCGCCACCCCCAGCGTATCGACCTCGGTCACCGCGCGTTACCGCAACCAGTCGTCCACCGCCCAGGTCAGCGGCGTCGGCGAGCAGTTCTTCCGGGTCAAGGGCGTGACCCTGCTCAGTGGCAGCTTCTTCGATGCCGATGCGGTCAAGGGCCTGGGCCAGGTGGCGGTGATCGACGAGAACACCCAGGCCCAGTTCTTCCCCGATGTCGATCCGGTCGGCCAGGTGATCCTGCTCGGCAACGTGCCGGCACGCGTGGTCGGCGTGGCCAAGCGCCAGAGCTTCGGGTTCGGTGGCAGCACCAGCCTCAGCGTATGGGTGCCGTACACCACCGTGATGTCGCGCATGCTCGGCCAGAGCCATGTGTCCAGCATCACCGTGCGCGTGGACGACAGCACACCGATGGATGCCGCGCAGGAAGCGATCACCCGCCTGCTGACGATGCGCCATGGCACCGAGGACTTCTTCCTCAGCAACAGCGCCGAGATCCGCGAAACCATCGAGCAGACCACGCGCACGATGACCCTGCTGATCGGCGCCATCGCCGCCATCGCACTGCTGGTCGGTGGCATCGGCGTGATGAACATCATGCTGGTATCGGTGACCGAGCGCACCCGCGAGATCGGTGTGCGCATGGCCGTCGGTGCGCGGCAGAGTGATATCCGCCAGCAGTTCCTGATCGAAGCGGTGCTGGTGTGCCTGCTCGGCGGCGTGCTTGGCATCGGCCTGGCGCTGCTGCTGGGCTCGATGATCGGCCGCTTCGCCAGCGACTTCCAGGTACTGTTCTCCACCGCCTCGATCGTTGCCGCGTTCGCCTGCTCGACCCTGATCGGCGTGGCATTCGGCTTCCTGCCCGCGCGCAACGCCGCGCAGCTCGACCCGGTCGAGGCCCTGGCCCGCGAATGAAGATGATGACCCGACTGCCCTTCCCTGCCCCCTCGCGCCTGCTGCTGGCGGCTGCCGTTCTGCTCGCCCTGTCCGGCTGTGCGTCGGTCGGTCGCTATCCGGTGCACGACCCCGACGTGGCGGCCCACTACGGGCGTGGCGATGCCACCCTCAACGCTCCGGCCGACGACCCGCGCAGCAGCCTGGATACGCCGGGCCGCGACATCCGCCAGGACACCTGGTGGACCGGCTTCGGCGATGAACGCCTGGACCGCCTGGTGGCACAGGCACTGGCCGCCAACAGCGATCTGGCCGCCGCTGGCCTGGCCGTGCAGCGTTCGCGCCTGCAGGCCGGCCTGGCCAGCAATGCGCTGTGGCCGCAGCCTTCGTCATCCGGCGTCAGCGGCAGCGCCAGCCGCGCCACCGACCAGGCCGACGACTGGCGCCGCAGCTATTCCACCGGCGTCTCGCTGGGCTGGGAAGTGGACCTGTGGGGGCGCCTGCGCACCCAGCGCGACATTGCCCGCTGGGAAGCCGAAGCCAGCGAGGAAGACCGGCAGAACACCGCCCTGCTGGTGATCAGCGACACCATCACCCAGTACTGGAACCTGGCCTACCTCAACCAGTCGATCGCCACCGGCCAGGCCAACCTGGAGCGCCTGGAACGCACCCGCGAACTGGTGCAGGCCCGCTTCGACGCCGGTGCGGTATCGCGCCTGGAAGTGCGCCAGGCGCTGCAAAACCTGCAGTCGCAGCGATCCTCGCAGAGTGCGCTGGAACAGCAGCGGGTGGAGGTGCGCAATGCACTGGCCGTGCTGCTGGACGGCACCCCCTGGCCACAGCAGGACGAACCGCAGGACCTGCTGGGCGCACGCAGCCCGGGCATCAGCGAAGGACTGCCGACCGACCTGCTCGGCCGCCGTCCCGACCTGCGCGCGGCCGAACTTCGCCTGCGCAACAGCCTGAAGACCATCAAGGTCACCGCCACCCAGTACTACCCGGCACTGAGCCTGACCGGCAGCCTCGGCTCCAGCGCGACCTCGCTGGGCGATGTGCTGCGCAACCCGGTAGCCACGCTGGGCGCCGGCCTGTCGCTGCCCTTCCTCAACCTGCAGCGCGCGCAGCTGGATACCGATATCGCCGGCACCGCCTATCAGATCGCCGCCACCAACTTCCGCAAGACGCTGTATACCGCGCTCTCGGAAGTGGACAACGCGCTGTCGGCACGCGAGCAGCTGGCGCGCCAGGTGGCCGCCTCGCAGGCGTCGTACGACGAAGCGGTGGAAGTGGAGCGCGCGCAGGAAGTGCGTTACCGCGTGGGTGCCACCGATCTGCGCACCTGGCTGGAAGCGCAGCAGACCCGGCGTGATGCCGAGCTGTCGCTGGCGCGCGTGCGCCAGGGCCAGCTGAACAACGACGTGACCCTGTTCAAGGCGCTGGGCGGCAGCGCGGGGTAAGGCGGCAACAAGGGCGCCAACCAAGGTTGGCAACTACCCGCCAGGTGTCGACCTTGGTCGACACGGCACATGAAAAAGGGGTCAGATCCCTCGCCTGCGGCGAGGGATCTGACCCCGATCATGTGCCGCTTGCCGATCAACCGCGCTGGCGCACGGCCTCGAACAGGCTGACGCCGGCAGCGACCGAGACATTCAGGCTTTCGATCTCGCCCGGCATCGGGATCTTGACCAGGCCATCGCAGTTCTCACGGGTCAGGCGGCGCAGGCCATCGGCTTCGCCGCCCAGCACCAGCGCGATATTGCCCTTCAGGTCCAGCTGGTACAGCGACGCGGTGGCTTCGCCGGCCAGGCCGTAGATCCACACGCCCTGCTTCTGCAGGTCCTTCAGGCAGCGCGACAGGTTGGTCACCGCCACCACCGGGATGAGATCGGCGGCACCGGCCGAGGTCTTGCGCACGGTGGCGTTCACCGTGGCCGACTTGTCCTTCGGGATGATCACCGCGGTTGCACCGGCGGCAGCGGCCGAACGCAGGCAGGCACCGAGGTTGTGCGGGTCCTGCACCTCGTCCAGCACCAGCAGCAGGGCCTTGCCCTCGGCCGCGGTGACCAGGCCTTCCAGCTCGTTCTCGCTGTAGGTGCGGGCGGCGGCATAACGCGCAGCCACGCCCTGGTGGCGCACCGAACCGCCGACACCGTCCAGCGCCTGGCTGTTCACCTTGCGCACGTCGATGCCCTTGCGACGGGCGTTTTCCTCGATCTCGGTCAGGCGCGGGTTCTTCGCACCGGCCTCGACCAGCACTTCGCGGACGTTCTCGGCGTCGTTCTCGATGGAGGAGGCGACGGCGTTGACGCCGACAATCCACTGGCTGTTCTTGCTCATGCGGGCGGGGACCGGAAAGGGGGTGGCTATGGTAGAGCATCGGCGGGCCGGGCGCTGCGGCCGCCCTCTGGGGAGCCGGGCCCATGCTCGGCTGGCAGGGGCCGGCGGCTGGAGCAGGGGCAGCCGAGCGTGGGCTCGGCTCTACAGGTGCGCTACCGGCTGCGCGGCGGCCAGTGCGGAGTGTCGTGATCGGGGTGCTGGTGGGACACGATCGTGGCCAGGAAATCCACCGCCGCGATGTCTTCCTCGGTTCGGCTTCCCGGCAGCTGCCCGAGGCCATCCACGAAGGGCAGCTTGCGCTCCAGGCCGTACTGACGCGTCGGCGGCAGGCGCTCGGGTTCATCGAAGGCGCCGGCGGCAACCGCCACGCCATCGGGGGCCTCATAGGTCAACGGCGTTCCGCAATCGGCGCAGAAGCCCCGGCGCACCACGTCGGAGGACTGGAAATAGCGCGGCTGGCCCCGGGTCCAGCTGAACTGCACGCCACGCACCGACACCAATGGCGCGTAGTAGGCACCAAAGGCCTTCTGGCACATCCGGCAATGGCAGATCGAGCTGTCGGTCAGCGCGCCACGCACGTGGAAGCGGATCGCGCCGCACTGGCAACCGCCGCTGTATTCGGGTTGGCCCTGCATGGTGAGTTCCTCCGAAACGTCGTGCCAACCAACGGTTGGCACCTACCGGGTGAGGTGGGTGCCGACCGTTGGTTGACACCTGCCGGGTCAGGTGGGTGCCGACCGTTGGTTGACACCTGCCGGGTGTGGTGGGTGCCGACCGTTGGTTGGCACCTGCCGGGTGAGGTGGGTGCCGACCGTTGGTTGGCACCTGCCGGGTGAGGTGGGTGCCGACCGTTGGTCGGCACACCTTTCAATACTGCTTCTTGGTCCGCTTGGCCGGCTTGCCACGCTCGGGCAGCGGCGGCAGGCCCTCGGCCTCGTCCTCTCCCTTGTGCTCGACCAGGCGGAAGTCGATCTTGCGTTCTTCCATGCTGGCCTTCAGCACCAGGATGCGCACGCGGTCGCCCAGCCGGTAGCTGCTGCCGCGGCGCTCGCCGGTCAGCGTCTTGCGGGTGGCGTCGAACTTGTAATAGTCCTGCGGCAGCTGGGTCACGTGGACCAGGCCCTGCACCTTCGACTCGTCCAGTTCCACGAACAGGCCGAAGCTGGTCACGCCACTGATCACGCCGTCGAACTGGCCACCCACGTGCTTTTCCATCCACGCTGCGCGGTAACGCTCGTCGACCTCACGTTCGGCCTCGTCGGCACGACGCTCGCGCTCGGAACACTGCAGCGCCAGTGCCGCCATTTCGCGTGCGTTGTAGGTGAACTTGTCCAGCGGCTTGCCGGACAACGCGTGCTTGATCGCGCGGTGCACCAGCAGGTCGGGGTAACGGCGGATCGGCGAGGTGAAGTGCGCGTACGCCTCCAGCGCCAGGCCGAAGTGGCCGTGGTTTTCCGGGCTGTAGATGGCCAGGCTCTGGCTGCGCAGCAGCACCGATTCCAGCAGCGTGGCATCGGGCCGGTCGCGGATCTTCTTCAGCAGCTTGGTGTAATCCCCCGGGCGCACCTTCGCCCACGGCGGCAGGCTCAGCTTGAATTCCTTGAGGAATTCCAGCAGGTCGGCGTACTTGGTTTCCGGCGGCTTCTCGTGGATGCGGTACGGCGCCGGTACGTGGTGCGACAGCAGGTACCTGGCCGCCTCGACGTTGGCCGCGATCATGCATTCCTCGATCAGCTTGTGCGCGTCGTTGCGCACCAGCATGCCGGCCTGGGTGACTTCACCGCGGTTGTCCAGCACGAAGCGTACTTCGCTGCTTTCGAACTCGATGGCACCGCGCTTGGCGCGTGCCTTGGACAGCACCTTGTACAGCTGGTGCAGGCGCTGCACCTGCGGCAGCAGGTCTCCCATCCATGCCTGGGTCTCGGCATCGTCCTCGCCCACCGCCTTCCACACCTGGGTGTAGGTCAGGCGCGCGTGCGAGTTCATCACCGCCTCGTAGAAGCGCGAATGCGTGACCAGGCCGTCGCGGTCGATCTGCATGTCGCAGACGAAGCACATGCGGTCGACCTTCGGCATCAGCGAACAGATGCCGTTGGACAGCGTCTCGGGCAGCATCGGCACCACGAAGCCCGGGAAATACACCGAGGTGGCACGCTTCTGTGCCTCCTCGTCCAGCGGCGTGCCGGGGCGGACGTAGTTGGACACGTCGGCAATCGCCACCACCAGGCGGAAGCCATCGGCATTCGGCTCGCAGTACACCGCGTCGTCGAAGTCCTTGGCATCTTCACCGTCGATGGTGACCAGCGGCGTGCTGCGCAGGTCGACACGGCCGCCGATCATCGCCGGTTCGACCACCAGCGGCACCGACGCGGCTTCGTCCAGCACCTCCTGCGGGAACTCGAACGGCAGCTCGTGGCCGTGGATGGCGGTCTCCACCACCAGCGAGGCGGTCAGCTTGTCGCCGAGCACGGCGATGATGCGACCGATCGGCGGACGGCGGCTGTCCGGCGCCTGGGTCAGTTCACAGACCACCAGCTGGCCGTCGCGCGCGCCACCGGTCTGGTCCGGCGGCACCTGCACGTTGCGCTGCACGCGCTTGTCGTCGGGCACCACGTAGTTGATGCCCATCTCGATGCTGAAGCGGCCGATCAGGCGGGTCATGCCGCGTTCGAGCACGCGGGCGATGCTGCCTTCGCGGCGGCCACGATGGTCGATGCCGGTCACGCGGGCGAGCACCTTGTCGCCGTGCATCACCTTGCGCATCTCATAGGGCGGCAGGAACAGGTCGTCGCCGCCCTCGACCGGGCGCAGGAAGCCGAACCCTTCCGGGTTGGCGATCACCACGCCGGTGACCAGGTTCAACGTCTGGATCGGGGCGAAGCCACCGCGGCGGTTCTGCACCAGCTGGCCGTCACGGACCATCGCACCGAGCCGGCGCGACAGCGCCTCTGCGCGGTCCGGTGCGGTCAAGCCCAGGCGTGCGCCCAGCTCCTCGGCCGTCTGTGGCCCTTCGCAACGCTCCAGCAGGGCCAGGATGGCCTCACGGCTGGCGATGGGCTGTTCGTACTTCTCGGCTTCGCGGGCGGCATAGGGATCTTCGATCACCTTGCCGGTCGGCGGCAGCCTGCGGCCCGGGGCCGGGGCATCCGTACTACGGACCTTGCGGCCACGCGGCGCTGCGCCACCTTCATTCAATTCGGGGAACCAGCCCGGCAACGGCTTGCCCGGCTTGGTGGTGCGGGCTGTGCCCGTCTTGGCGCCCTTGTTGGGGGCCTGGCTGCGGGACTTGCTCCCGCCCTTGCTTGGTTTTTTGGTAGTCATCGCCCTACATGGTAGCCGCTGACAGCGTGCAGAGCGGGTCAGCGGCCGCCTCGAAGGCATTGCGTGAAAAATCTTCAGGAAGTCGTTGACAGCCTGCGGATTCATCTTCACAATTGCGCCTCTGGAACGCCCAGGTGGCGGAATTGGTAGACGCACTAGTTTCAGGTACTAGCGGGTAAAACCGTGGAGGTTCGAGTCCTCTCCTGGGCACCAACGAAAAAACTCCTCGCTTCGGCGGGGATTTTTTTTGCCTGTCATCCGGCATCGGGGTCGGATCCCTTTCCACAGGAAAGGGCTCTGACCCCAACGCGAGCCCCACGCGGTCAGAGCCCGTTTCGCAGGCGAAACAGGATCCAACCCCGGATCTGCAAAAAGTGTTGACACCCCCATAACAACACCCCATAATCTCGCTCCTCGACGCCCAGGTGGCGGAATTGGTAGACGCACTAGCTTCAGGTGCTAGCGGGGGCAACTTCGTGGAGGTTCGAGTCCTCTCCTGGGCACCATGTCGAGAAAGAGAACAACCCGCGCAAGCGGGTTTTTTCTTGCCCGCGATTTGCGTGGCGTCCGGTCGAGCGTGGCCCGATGCTGCACGCGCTCGGCGCTATGCATTCCAGGCTCAGAACAACGGCCGCAGCACCAGCTCCAGCCCGAGCAGCAGCAGGAACCCAAGGAAACAGGCGCGGAACACCTGCGCACTGATCCGCTGCCGGATCACCTGCCCCAACCACATGCCCAGCAGCGCCGGCACCACCGCCAGTGCACTCAGGCCCAGTTGCTGGATGCCGAACGCACCGTGCAGCACCAGGCCCGTGGTCAGTGCAATCGTCGACACGGTGAACGCCAGCCCGAGCGCCTGCACCAGTTCCTCGCGCTGCAGCCCCAGTGACTGCAGGTACGGCACGGCCGGCATCACGAACACGCCGGTGGCGCCGGTCACCACGCCGGACAACGCACCCACCAGCGGCCCCAGCCAGCGCTCACGCTGCTGCGGCACGCGGAACACCGGCGCGAGCAACGCATACGCGGCATAGACCACCAATGCCACGCCCAGCGCAACACGCGACCAGGTGCGATCGACCCGCACCAGCAGCGCTGCCGAACCCAGCGTCACCACCACCACGGCCAGCATCATCGGCCACAGCCGCCGCACGATGTGACCCAGTGCCGGCCCGGACAACAGCTGCCACGCGTTGGTGACAACGGTCGGAATGAACAGCATCGACGCCGCCGCCACCGGCGACAGCGTGCTCCCCAGCAGCCCCATCGCCACCGTCGGCAACCCCATGCCAGTCACCCCCTTGACCACGCCGGCCAGTACGAACACCAGCACCAGCAGCACATAGAAATGCGTCGATTCATTCATGCCTTCATTGGATCGGTCCGCCGCCCGGCGCACAATGCGGTCTTCCCGGCCCCGCCTTCGGCTGAGCCGAAGGCTCGGGCGTTGCGATGAGGGCATCACATGCGGATGGATATTGCCGATCTGCGCCTGTTCCTGGCGATCGCCGAGGCCGGCAGCATCACTGCCGGCGCAGCGCAGGCAAACCTGGCCCTGGGTTCGGCCAGCGAACGCCTGCGCACGATCGAAGCCGATGCCGGCACTCCGCTGTTGAACCGGCATCCACGGGGCGTCAGCTTGACCGAAGCCGGCGCTGCCCTCGCCCACCATGCACGCCTGATCCTGCAGCAGCAGGCGCAGCTGCGCGGCGAACTGCAGGCGTTCGCGCATGGCGCGCGCGGCACCCTACATCTGTATGCCAACACCGCAGCGCTGACCAACTACCTGCCGTCACGGCTCGCACCGTGGCTGGCCGAACGCCCGCGCCTGCATGTCGAGCTGCTCGAGCGCACCAGCCCCGAAGTCGTACGCGCAATCAGCGCTGGCCAGGCCGAGGCCGGCATCATCAGTGATGCGGTCGATGCTGCCGGCCTGCAGCAGCATGTGGTGGCCGAAGATCCGCTGGTGATGCTGCTGCCGGCCAACCACCGCTTCGCATCGAGGCGCAGCGTGGCCTTCGCCGATGTTGCCGGCGAGACCTTCGTCGCCCTCGCCGATGGCAATGCACTGCAGACCTATATCGAAGACCAGGCTCGCGACATCGGGCGCCGCCTGGATGTGCGCATCCGCATGAAGACCTTCGAAGGCGTGTGCATCATGGTCGGCCACGGCATCGGTGTCGGCATCGTGCCGCGGACCATCGCGCGCCAGCACCGGCGCAGCACGCACACGATCGGCATACCGCTCTGCGATGGGTGGGCACAACGCCGCCTGTGCGCGTGTTTCGCCGAGTGGACGCAGCTGTCACCAGCGATGCGCAGCCTGCTGCATCACCTGGGCGTGCAGCCGCAGAAAAAAGTGTGAAATGTTGTTGACACATCCTCTGTCGTTCCCCATAATTCATCTCCTGAGTCGCCCAGGTGGCGGAATTGGTAGACGCACTAGCTTCAGGTGCTAGCGGGGGCAACTTCGTGGAGGTTCGAGTCCTCTCCTGGGCACCACGACTCAGCAAATGATCAAACCCGCGCAAGCGGGTTTTTTCATGCCCGGAATCCGGAACGCGATCGTTGTCGCGACGATTCATCCACGCATGGCGTGGATCTACTGCAAACAGAAACCCCGCCTTGCGGCGGGGTTTCTGCGTTTCAACAACAGCGATCGATCAATGTCCACCGGCCGAGGCGGCACCCGCGCCCGCACCGAACGGCGGCTTGGCCAGCCACAGGAAGGTGATGATCGCCAGGAAGATCCAGCCCAGCAGGAAGAAGATGTCGTTGAAGCCCATCTGCGATGCCTGGTGGTTGATCATGTTGTTCAGTACCGCTGCACCGTGCTGCAGGTCGCCCTGCCCCATCGCGGTGACCTGGTCCTGCATGCCCGGCTGATAGGCCGAGATGTGCTCGGTCAGGTCAGCATGGTGCACCTGGGTACGCCGCGCCCACAGCCACGTCGTCAGCGAGGCCGCGAAGCTGCCGCCCAGCGTACGCAGGAAGGTGGCCAGGCCGGAGCCCGCCGCGATCTCGCGCCCGTCCAGGTCCGACAGCAGGATCTGCAGCACCGGCATGAAGAACAGCGCAACACCGATGCCCATGATCAGCTGTACGCCGGCCACGTGCATGTAGTCCACCTGCAGGTTGAAGTTCGATCGCAGGAAGCTGGTCATCGACAACACGATGAAGGCCACCGTGGCCAGCATGCGCATGTCGAAGCGCGACGCATACTTGCCCACGAACGGCGTCATGATCACCGGCAGGATGCCGATCGGCGCGGTCGCCAGGCCTGCCCAGATCGCGGTGTAGCCCATGTCACGCTGCAGCCACTGCGGGATCAGCAGCGCCACGCTGAAGAACGCCGCGTAGGCCACCACCATCGCCAGCGTGCCGGCGCGGAAGTTGCGATGCCGGAACAGCCTCAGGTCGACGATCGGATCCTTGTCGGTCAGCTCCCAGATCAGGAACACCGTCAGCGTCACCACCGCCACGCAGGCCAGCACCACGATCTTCATCGACGAGAACCAGTCCTCGTCGTTGCCCAGGTCGAGCACCAGCTGCAGGGCGCCGACACCGATCACCAGGGTGACCAGGCCGACGTAGTCCATCTTCGGCTTCTCGATCTGCTCCGGGCGCCCCTTCAGCTGGTTGCCCACCACCAGCGCGGCGAAGATGCCCAATGGCACGTTGATCAGGAAGATCCATTCCCAACTGTAGTTGTCGGTGATCCAGCCACCGAGGATCGGGCCGCAGATCGGCGCCACCACCGTGATCATCGCCAGCAGCGCCAGCGCCTGCCCGCGTTTCTCGCGGGGATAGATCGAGACCAGCAGCGACTGCGTGATCGGGTACATCGGGCCGGCGACGAAGCCCTGCAGCGCACGCGACAGCACCAGCATGCCCATGCTCTGCGCCAGGCCGCACAGCAGCGAGGTGATGACGAAGGCCAACGTCGCCCAGACGAACAGCTTGCGTTCGCCGAAGCGGCGGCTGAGCCAGCCGGTCAGCGGCAGCGCGATGGCCGTGCTGACCGCGAACGATGTGATGACCCAGGTCGCCTGCTGCGAACTGGCGCCGAGATTACCGGCGATGGTCGGCAGCGAGACGTTGGCGATGGTGGTGTCGAGCACCTGCATGAACGACGCCATCGCCAGGCCCACGGTGCACAGGGCGACGCTGGGTGGCAGGAACCCGGAGGCCGCACCCGGCGCCGCCGGTGCGCCGGGCGCGGCTGGAGCTTGTGCGGACATGGCGACCTCAGCCCACCTTCGCCTGCTGCGGCAGGTTGCCCTGGATGATCGTGTGGATCACCTCATCGGCATCATGCAGCTGCTTGGCATACACGTCGGTGTCGAACACCGTGCCCTTGGCCGGGGTGCTCGGCAGCACTTCACCCTTCTGGTCGCGCAGGCTCACTTCGGCCTTCATCGACAGGCCGATGCGCAGCGGATGTTCGGCCAGCTGCTTGGCATCGATGGCGATGCGCACCGGCACGCGCTGCACGATCTTGATCCAGTTGCCGCTGGCGTTCTGCGCCGGCAGCAGCGAGAACGCCGAGCCGGTGCCCAGGCCCAGGCTCTGGATGCGGCCCTTGTACTTCACGTCACCGGCGTACAGGTCCGACTTCAGCTCCACTTCCTGGCCCAGGCGCATGTGGCGCAGCTGGGTTTCCTTGAAGTTGGCCTCGACCCACATCTGCTCGGTCGGTACCACGGCCATCAGCGCATTGCCCGGCTGCACGCGCTGGCCCACCTGCACCGAACGACGGGCAACGTAGCCGGTGACCGGCGCGACGATGCCGGCACGGGCGTTGTTGAGGAAGGCCTGGCGCAGCTGTGCGGCGGCCGCCTGCACGTCCGGCTGGGTGGCGATCACGGTGTCGTCGACCAGCGCGCGGTTGCGCTCGACGGTCTCGCGCGAACCGGCCACGGCCGCTTCGGCAGCCGCCAGCTCGTCACGGGCGTGGGCGAGTTCTTCGTTGGAGATGGCGCCGGTGGCAGCCAGGCCCTTGCGGCGGGCGAAGTCATCGCGCACGCGCTTCAGGGTCACCTGGCGGGCATTCAAGTCCGCCTGCGCGCCTTCCACGCTGCGGTACAGGCCACGGGTCTGGCGCACGGTCTTGGCCAGGTTGGCTTCGGCCTGCTGCAGCGCCACCGAAGTGTCGGACGGGTCCAGCTGCACCAGCAGCTGGCCGCGCTCCACGCGCATGCCGTCATCGGCGTTGATGGCGACCACGGTACCGGCCACCAGCGGGGTGATCTGCACCTGGTTGCCCTGCACGTAGGCATCGTCGGTTTCTTCGAACCAACGGCCGAACATGAAGTACCACAGCGCCAGTGCGGCAAGCAGCAGCACGACGATCACGAACAGGCCGCGCAGCAGGTTGCCGCGGCGGTTGGAGGCGGCCGGGGCCGCGGTGTCTTGGGTCTGGCTCATGGCGGGCGTCTTCAGGAATGCGAGGAATCGGAATGGGAGGCGATCGGTGCGCGGTCGGCTTCAGCGGGCTGGAAACCACCGCCCAGCGCCTTGCTCAGGCGCACCGAGGTCTGCACCTGCTGTGACTGCAGGCCGGCCAGCAGCTGCTGCGACTGCAGCAGGGTGGACTGCGCGGTCAGCACGTCCAGGTAGCTGCCGATGCCGGCGCGGTAGCGCTGCTGGGCCAGGTCGAAGGCCGAACGTGCGGTGTCCACCGCCTGCTGCTGCGAGTGCGCCTGCTGCGCCAGCGAGCGCACCGCGTTGACCTGGTCGGCGACGTCGCGCAGTGCGTCGAGCACGGTCTGGTTGTAGTTGGCCACCGCCAGGTCGTACTGCGCATCGGTATTGGCCAGGTTGGCGCGCAGCTTGCCGCCTTCGAAGATCGGCAGGCTCAGCGCCGGGCCGATGTAGGCGAAGGTGGAGCTGCTCTTCAGCAGGTCACCCACGTTCGGGGCGACCACGCCGGCCAGCGCGGTCAGGTTGAAGCTCGGGTAGAACTTGGTCTTCGCAACCTTGATCTGCTTGTCGGCCGCTTCAACGCGCCAGCGTGCGGCAACGATGTCGGGGCGACGGCCAAGCAGCTCGCTGGGCAGCACGCCTGGCAGCTGCAGCGCCACCGGGTTCAGCGGCTGCGGGCGCTGGATCGACAGGCCGCGGTCCGGGCCCTTGCCGACCAGCGCGGCCAGTGCGGTGCGGGCCGCGTCGATACGCTGCTGTGCGGCCTGCACCTGCTGCTGCGCGGCCGGTACGCGGGCCTCGGCCTGGCGCACCTGCAGGTCGCTGTCGATGCCGGCGCTGCGGCGCTGGCGGGTCAGTTCCAGCGACTTCTGCGAGCGGGCCAGTTCTTCCTCGGCCACATCGTTCAGCTGCCACGCATAGGCGAGGTCGGCATAGGCCTGGGTGATGCCGGTGGACAGGTTCAGGCGTGCGGCCTGCGCTTCGACGGTGGCGGCATGCGCGCCGTCCACGGCGGCTTCCCAGGCGGCACGCTTGCCACCCCACAGGTCCACGCCGTAGCTGAAGTCGAAAGCGACCTGGCTGCTGCCGCCATAGCGGCCGCCCATCTCGCTGCCGACCATCGACTCGGGCAGGCGCAGGCCGGTGTAGCCACCGGACACCGACAGGCTGGGCAGCTCATCGGCGCGTGCGGTGCCGACCTGGGCCTGGGCCTGGCGCAGGCGCGCGTCGGCGGCGTCCAGGCTCGGGTGGCCAGCCAGGCCCTCGGCGACCAGCGCGTCCAGCTGCGCATCGCCCAGCGCCTTCCACCAGTCCTGCGCCGGGAAGCCGGTGGCGCTCAGGTCGGTGTCGGCCAGGGTGCGTTCGCTGTGCAGGCTGTCCACTTCAAGCACGTGGCCCTGCGGGTTGAGGCCGCGACTGCTGGCGCAGGCGGCCAGGGCCAGGGCCAGCGCTGACACCAGCAGCGCGCGCCCGGACCGGCGGAGAGTGGAATGCGGGATCGGGTTCATGGGGTCGTCAGTGAATCGCGGATTCGGGTAAGGAGGGACAGCAGCAGCGTGCGCTCATCGGCGGAAAGATCGCGCAGGGCGTAATCCATCACCGCGTCGCCGCGCAGCTTCAACCGCGCCCACAACGCGCGGCCTTCATCGGTCAGTACGATCTGCAGGGCCCGCCGGTCCTGCGCATGCGGCTCGCGGCGGACGCAGCCCAGCGCCTCCAGCTTGTCCAGCAGCCGGGTCACCGCACTGGGTACCTGGTCGATGGCCTGGGCCAGTTCGTTGGCGGTGCACGGCGCCATGCTGGAAAGCACCTTCAACCCGATGTAGTGGGTGAAGCCGATACCCAGATCTTCTTCAGCCATGGATGCGTCAAGTTGGCGGACCAGGCCGTCGCGCACCTGGCGCAGCAGCAGGCCAAAGCTGGGGGGAGTGGTTGCAGGACAGATCATGGGGGAGCATTCTCTTCCAAAAAAAATATTTCTCAATGGAAATATTCGATCTGGCATCGAATGCTGTGTTGCAGCAGTGGGCTGGATCGGTGAAGGCGCCTACCTTAATGATCTGGTCAGGTGGCCCGGTAGTACAATCCAGCCAATGGATGACACATTTCAGCCAGCGAACATGATGAACAAGGCAGAAATTCAGGTTCCCAAGCGCCTGCTCAGGGATGACGCACTGGACTGGTTCGAGCGCAATGACGGCCCGCCGGTCATCGCCTTCCGCTTCGACAGCCAGCAGGGACTGGCCCGTGAGGTCGACTGGCACCACCATCAGCGTGCCCAGCTGATCTGCGTCGAACGCGGCCTGCTGACCACCCGCACCTCGCATGGCACCTGGTCGCTGGCACCGGGTTCGGCCGGCTGGATGCCGCCGCTGGAACCGCATACGGTCACCCTCGACGGCCCGCTGCGTGGCTGGGGCATGGCGTTGGCCGCACCGGCCTGCGCCACCCTGCCCGCCGACCCCTGCGTGCTGGGCCTGTCCAAGCTGGCGCAGGCACTGGCCGACCGCATCTGCGAATGGCCGCTGGGCTATGACACCACGCCCGAGCGCCAGCACATCATCGACGTGCTGCTGGACGAGATCGGCACCGCGCCGCGCCAGCGCATGCATCTGCCGATGCCACACGACCGGCGCCTGCTGAAGATCGCCTCGCAGCTGCTGGCCGACCCCTCCGACGAACGCAGCCTGGCCGAATGGGCCCATTGGGCCGGCCTGTCGCCGCGCAGCCTGACCCGTCACTTCCGCGATGAGACCACGCTCAGCTTCGCCCAGTGGCGGCAGCAGGCCCGCCTGTCCGAGGCCCTGCGCCAGCTCACCGACGGCCGCAGCGTGGCCGACATCGCCCACGCGCTGGGCTTCAGCAGCGCCAGCGCGTTCGTTACCGTGTTCCGCCGCCACTTCGGGCTGCCGCCGGGGCGCTACCTGGCGCGGGCCGGGCATGGCCTGGAAACCGGGCTGGACCCTGCACGTGGCTTGGCATCCCCCGCCGCATCCGGATAATCACAGGATTGCGAGCGGCGACCGCCGTCGCCGCCTCCCGACAACAGGTAACAACGCCGCATGACCGAACTTGCCCGCCCCGTGTTCCACGGATTCGAACAACTGCCGCTGCGCGAGTACGCCGAACGCGCCTACCTCGACTACTCGATGTATGTGGTCCTGGACCGCGCCCTGCCGTTCATCGGTGACGGCCTGAAGCCGGTGCAGCGCCGCATCATCTACTCGATGAGCGAGCTGGGCCTGAATGCCGCGTCCAAGCCGAAGAAGTCCGCGCGCACCGTCGGTGACGTGATCGGCAAGTACCACCCGCACGGCGACAGCGCGTGCTACGAAGCGCTGGTGCTGATGGCGCAGCCGTTCTCGTACCGCTACCCGCTGATCGAGGGCCAGGGCAACTTCGGCTCCAGCGACGACCCTAAGTCGTTCGCGGCGATGCGTTACACCGAATCCAAGCTGACCCCGATCGCCGAAGTGCTGCTGGGCGAACTGGGCCAGGGCACCACCGACTGGGCACCGAACTTCGACGGCACCCTGCAGGAGCCGACCTGGATGCCGGCACGGCTGCCGCACCTGCTGCTCAACGGCACCACCGGCATCGCCGTGGGCATGGCCACCGACGTGCCGCCGCACAATCTCAACGAGATCGTCAACGCACTGCTGCACCTGCTGGACAACCCCGATGCCAGCGTGCGCGACCTGTGCGAGCACGTGCAGGGCCCGGACTACCCGTCCAGCGCCGAGATCATCACCGCGGCCAACGACCTGCGGAACATCTACGAGACCGGCAACGGCAGCGTGCGCGCGCGTGCGACCTTCACCAAGGAAGCGCACAACATCGTGGTCACCGCGCTGCCGTTCCAGGTGTCGCCGTCGAAGGTGATCGAGCAGATCGCCGCGCAGATGCGCGCCAAGAAGCTGCCGTGGCTGGAGGACATCCGCGATGAATCCGACCACGCCAACCCGGTGCGCGTGGTGCTGGTGCCGCGCTCCAACCGCGTCGACGCCGACCAGCTGATGGGCCACCTGTTCGCAACCACGGACATGGAACGCAGCTACCGCGTCAACCTCAACGTGATCGGGCTGGACGGCCGCCCGCAGGTGAAGAACCTGAAGATGCTGCTCAGCGAATGGCTGACCTTCCGCAGCAACACCGTCACCCGCCGCCTGCAGCACCGCCTGCAGAAGGTCGAGCGCCGCCTGCACCTGTTGGAAGGCCTGCTGGTTGCCTTCCTCAACCTGGACGAGGTGATCCACATCATCCGTACCGAGGACGAACCGAAGGCAGCGCTGATCGCGCGCTTCGGCCTGTCCGACGACCAGGCCGAGTACATCCTGGAAACCAAGCTGAAGCAGCTGGCCCGCCTGGAAGAGATGAAGATCCGTGGCGAGCAGGACGAGCTGGCCAAGGAGCGCGAGAAGATCCTCGGCATCCTCGACAGCAAGGCCAAGCTGAAGAAGCTGATCCGCGACGAACTGACCGCCGATGCCAAAAAGTTCGGCGACGCGCGCCGTTCGCCGCTGGTGCAGCGCCAGGCCGCACAGGCCATCGACGAGACCGAGCTGGTGCCGAGCGAGCCGATGACCGTGGTGCTGTCGGAGAAGGGCTGGATCCGTGCCGCCAAGGGCCACGATGTCGATGCGTCCGCCCTGTCCTACCGCGACGGCGATGCGCTGCAGGGCGCAGTGCGCGCGCGCAGCACCCAGCAGGTTGCGTTCCTCGACAGCGAGGGCCGCGCCTACTCGACGCCGGTGCACACCCTGCCCTCCGCGCGCGGCAACGGTGAACCGCTGACCGGCCGCTTCTCGCCGGCACCGGGCACCAGCTTCGTGACCCTGGCCAGCGCCGAGCCGGAGACCCGCTTCGTGCTGGCCTCCACCCACGGCTACGGCTTCGTCACCCGCTTCGAGAACCTGATCGGCCGCAACAAGGCCGGCAAGGCGATGCTGAACCTGTCGGCCGGCTCGTCGGTGCTGACCCCCTCGGTGGTCGCCAACGTCGCCACCGATCGCATCGTGGCGGTGACCAGCTCCGGCAACCTGCTGGCGATCGCCGCCAACGACCTGCCGGAACTGGACAAGGGCAAGGGCAACAAGATCATCGAGATCCCGAAGGCCAAGCTCGCTACCGAACGCGTGGTCGCCATCGTGGCGATCAGCCCGGGGCAGACCCTGCAGGTCCGCGCCGGCCAGCGCACCATGGGCCTGAAGTTCAACGAGCTCGACGCCTACCTCGGCGCCCGCGCCACCCGCGGCCACCTGCTGCCACGCGGCTGGCAGAAGGTGGAAGGGTTGTCGGTGGAATGACGCGCTGCTCCTGGTAGGTGTCAACCTGGGTTGGCACCCCTTGGCGCGGTAGACGCCAACCTTGGTTGGCGCTTTCCCTCCAATGGGGGTCAGAGCCGTTTTCGTTGAAAACGGATCTGACCCCGGACACGAAAAAGCCGGGGAATTCCCCGGCTTTTTCGTTGTCGGCTGGCGGGCGGTGGAGCGGCTGGCTGGCGAAGGCTGGCGGGCGCTGCTCCGGTGCTGGCGGGCGACAGAACGCGGTGTTTCTGGTTGAGCCGGCTGTCAGTCGGCTGCTTCCTGCTTCTGGTAGAGCCGACTGTCAGTCGGCTGCTCTGCCGAAATGCAGCCGACCAGCGGTCGGCTCTACCGGGCGGCCGCCGGGCATTGCCCGGCGCCAGGCGTCGGCTCAGTGCGCCGGGGCGCCGTTGCCGTCGATCTTGCTCAGCTGGTACAGCTCCAGGCCGATGCGCTTGATCAGGCCCAGCTGCTGTTCCAGCCACCAGGCGTGGTCTTCCTCGGTGTCCTTCAGCTGCGCCAGCAGGATGTCGCGGCTCACGTAGTCGCCCTTCTCCTCGCACAGCTTCATGCCGGCGGCGAGATTGTTCCGAACGGCGTATTCAGTATCGAGATCCTTCTGCAGCATCTCCTCCACGGTCTTTCCCGGCTCGGTGGCATGCGGGCGCATGTCCGGGTCGCCGCCCAGGAACAGGATCCGGCGCAGCAGCGCGTCGGCGTGCTGGGTCTCTTCTTCCATCTCGTGGTCCAGGCGTTCGTACAGCGCGAACAGGCCCTGGTCCTCGTAGCGGCGGGAATGGATGAAGTACTGGTCGCGGGCAGCAAGCTCGCCGCGCAGCAGTTCCTTCAGGCAGGCGATGACGTCCGGGTTGCCTTTCATGGGGGGGGCTCCTGTGAATCGATGCTGCATAGGGTGACGCATTTCCGGCGACGGTGATCTAATCGGAATCAGTCGCAGTTGCGCCTGCGGCTACAATCAGCCCACGAGTTCGGAAAGGACGTGCGATGCGACGTACATGGCGTTGGGTGCTGGGCGTATTGATCGCCATCGTGCTGGCCACCGCACTGATCCCGTGGCTGCTGCTGCGCGGCAGCCTGGCCGACCTGGATGGCGAACATGCACTGCCGGGCCTGGCCAGGCCGGTCACCATCGAGCGCGATGCGCTGGGCGTGGTCACCATCACTGCCGGCAGCCAGGCCGACGCGATGCGCGCACTGGGCCGCGTGCATGCGCAGGAACGCTATTTCGAGATGGACCTGATGCGCCGCAGCGCTGCCGGCGAACTGTCGGCACTGTTCGGTCCGAAGGCCATCGACGCCGACAAGCGCATGCGCGTGCACCGCCTGCGCGCACGTACCGAGGCACACCTGGACGCTGCATTGGGCGACAACGGCGATGCCGTGCGTGCCTATGTGGACGGCGTCAATGAAGGCCTGGCCGATCTCTCCGTGCGCCCGTGGGCCTACCTGCTGCTGCGGCAGTCGCCGCAACCGTGGCAGGCCAGCGACAGCGTGCTGACCGGGCTGGCCATGTACGCCGACCTGCAGGACCCGGGCAACCAGACCGAGCTTGCGCTCAGCCGCATCCGCGCGGTGGTGCCGCCGGCGCTGTACACCCTGCTCGCCCACGAAGGCAGCGAATGGGATGCACCGCTGTTCGGCGAACCCACCGGCAACGCCATCCTGCCCGATGCCAGCCAGCTGGACCTGCGCACGCTGAAGGGGAAGCCGGGCACCGAGCAGGAGGAAGCCGACGTCATCGGCAGCAACAACTTCGCGGTGGCCGGTGCACTCACCGCCGATGGTCGCGCGATCGTCGCCGACGACATGCACCTGGGCCTGCGCGCGCCGGGCCTGTGGTTCCGCGTGCGCCTGCGCTACCCCGACCCACAGGCCGCCGGCGGCCAGGTCGATGTCACCGGCTTCTCGCTGCCCGGCCTGCCGGCAGTGATCGTCGGCAGCAACGGGCATGTCGCCTGGGGCTTCACCAACAGCTACATCGACACGGCGGACTACCGCACGGAACCGGCCAACGCCGCGGTGACCGTGCATGAAGAGCGGATTGCGGTGGCCGGCCAGGCCGATGTGCTGCTCCCGGTTCGCGAAACCGCCTGGGGGCCGATCCTGCACACCCATGCCGATGGCAGCGGCGATGCGCTGCGCTGGGTCGCCCACCTGCCCGGCGCGGTACGCCTGGACTTCGGCGACCTGGCCCGCGCCGGTGATCTGGACGCCGCCCTGCGCTTTGCCGATCACGCTGGCATTCCCGCACAGAACCTGGTGGTCGGCGACCGCAGCGGACGCATCGCCTGGCGCCTGATCGGCGCCCGCCCGGACCGCGGTCCGGGCTGTGCACCGGCCGGCTTCACCGCCGCCAGCAACCAGGGCTGCGCCCCCTGGCCGATCCGCAGCGATGCCTCGCCGGCACTGATCGACCCGCCCAACCATCGCCTGTGGACTGCCAACGGCCGCGTCCTCGACGGCGAGGCACTGGCCAGCGTCGGCAACGGTGGCTATGACCTCGGTGCCCGCGCGCGGCAGATCCGCGACCTGCTGGCGATCCAGGAGCGCTTCAACGAACACGACCTGCTGGCGATCCAGCTCGATGACCGCGCCGTGTTCCTGCAGCGCTGGTGGGCCCTGCTGCACGACGTCATCGAACGCAGTGACGATCCGGCACTGACGCGTTTGAAGGAGGTCAGCCATCAATGGGGTGGCCGCGCCTCGGCCAGTTCGGTCAGCTACCGTGTGGTGCGTGAATTCCGCACGCAGGTGATGGAGACGTTGTCCGATGCATTGCTGGCACCGGCCAACGCGCAACTGGGCGATGACTATCTGGACCCGCGCCTGGCCCAACTGGAAGGCGTGGTCTGGCCGATGCTGCAACAGCGTCCGGCCAATCTGCTGCCACCCGCCTTCGACAGCTGGGATGCTCTGCTGGTCGACGCGGCACGCCGTACCGAGAGTGAACTGGCCAGGCAGGGGCCGCTGGCCAAGCGCACCTGGGGCGAACGCAATACTGCGGCGATCTGCCATCCCATCGCACGGGCGCTGCCGGACATCGCCAAGCGCTGGCTGTGCATGCCGGCCGACCGCCTGCCCGGCGACCGCGACATGCCGCGCGTGCAGACACCCAACTTCGGTGCTTCCGAACGCATGGTGGTCTCGCCCGGCCACGAGGCCGACGGCATCGTGCACATGCCCGGCGGCCAGAGCGGCCATCCACTGTCACCGTACTGGGGCGCCGGCCACGAGGACTGGGTGCATGGGCGCCCGACACCGTTCCTGCCCGGCAAGGCGCAGCACGTGATGACGCTGGTGCCGACGCGGTAGTGCCGGCCGCTGGCCGGCAACCCCGGAAGACCAGGGGTCAGATCCCTTTTCCAAGGGAAAAGGGATCTGACCCCATCACCGACGGTAGCGCCGTTCGATCAGGTTCAGCAGCGGCCCGGTCATCGCCGTGGTCACCAGCGCCATGATCACCAGCACCGCGAACAGGCGGTCGCCGAGCAGGCCCAGCTCGTAACCCAGGTTGAGCACGATCAGCTCCATCAGGCCACGGGTATTCATCAGTGCGCCCAGCCGCCACGCCTCGCGCGTGGGCATGCCGGCACTGCGCGCGGCACTGAAGGTGCCCAGCAGCTTGCCCGTCGTGGCCACCGCGATCACCACCACGCACAACACGATATCGCTGGCCTGCAGCGCATCGGCGCGCATGCGCAGCCCGGTCATGGCGAAGAACAACGGCAGCAGCAGGGTTACCGCGAACGGTTCGACGCGGGCCATCAGCAGGCCGCGCAGCTGCGCGTTGGACGATACCGCTACGCCCGCAGCGAACGCACCGAACAGCGCATGGATGCCCAGCATCTCGGTGACCAGCGCACTGCCCAGCGACAGCAGCAGGATGCCGAGCAGCCAGCGTCCCTCACGGCCCGGCGCGATCTGCTGACGGGCGAACCACGGCTTCACCAGCACCAGCATCAGCGCCACGAACGCGACCACGCACAACAGGTTGAGGCTGGCCGGCAGCCACCCGCTGGCCTGCGCGGCGGCCACGACCAGCGCCAGCAGGCACCACGCGGTGGCATCGCCCAAGGCAGCGCAGGCGATCGCGGTCTGCCCCAGTGGGGTCTGTGTGATGCCGCGGTCGGCAAGGATGCGCAGCAACACGGGGAAGGCCGTGATGCTCATCGAGATGCCAACGAAAAGCGCGAATGCAGTGAAGTCCACGCCTTGCGGGCCGTGCTGCGGATACAGCCAGATTGCCAGGGCGACGCCAAGCAAGAATGGCACCGCGATGCCGGCATGGCTGACCGTGAAGGCGAAACGCCGGCGGCCACGCAGCGCCGCCAGGTCCAGCTCGGCACCGGCAACCAGCAGGAACATCAGCACGCCCAGCTGGCTGAGCATGCCCAGCGGGCCAAGCGAACTGGCCGGGAACAAGGCGCCATGCAGTTGCGGCAACAGGCTGCCGAGCACCAGCGGCCCCATCATCAGGCCGGCAGCCATCTCGCCGATCACTGCCGGTTGTCCAAGGCGCTTGAGCAGCGCACCTGCGCCCTTGGCCACCAGCAGCAGCACCAGCAGCTGCAGCAGGAACAGGCCCAGCGGTGACGCCAGATGCTGCACCCAACTGCCTTCGGCCGCGGCCGCGGCACGGGCAACCGCCTCGGGCGCCGCCGGCCCGGCATACCGCGCCAGCAGCACGCCGGCCAGCAACGGCACCCCGGCCCAGGCCAGGTAGCGCCATCCCCACTTCATCGGTGGCGCCTGGCCCCCGGTCTGTACGTCCATGAACACTCCCCAATCTGCGGGGCGATGATACAAAAAAGGGGACGGAGGGGATTAAGTCGTTTGTGGCACATACGACTTAATCCCCTCCGTCCCCTTTTTTGGGCGCTTAGGCCAGGGCCTGCTCGTGCACGCCGGCGATCGCGCGACCTGACGGATCTGCAGCCATGGCGAAGCTGGCGTCCCAGGCAATGGCCGCCGGCGACGAACAGGCGATCGACTTGCCCCCTGGTACGGTTTCGGCGGCTGCACGGCTCGGGAAGAACTGCTCGAACAGGTGGCGGTAGTAGTACGCCTCCTTGGTCTGCGGCGGGTTGTGCGGGAAGCGCTTGTCGGCCGCCGCCAGTACGCGGTCGCTCACCTGTGCTTCGGCATGCGCCTTCAGCCCATCGATCCAGCCGTAGCCAACGCCATCACTGAACTGCTCCTTCTGTCGCCACAGGATGCTGTCCGGCAGGTAGCCTTCGAACGCCTCGCGCAAGACCGCCTTTTCGATGCGGCGGCCGCCAAAGCCGGCGCCGACCATCTTGTGCGCGGCATCGAAGCGCATCGCTACATCGAGGAACTCACGGTCCAGGAACGGCACGCGCGGCTCCACGCCCCAGGCCATCATCGACTTGTTGGCGCGCAGGCAGTCGTAGTTGTGCAGGGCATCGAGCTTGCGTACCAGCTCGTCATGGAATTCACGCGCGTCCGGCGCCTTGTGGAAATACAGGTAGCCACCAAAGATCTCGTCGCTGCCCTCGCCGGAAAGCACCATCTTCACCCCCATTGCCTTGATCCGCCGCGCCAGCAGGAACATCGGCGTCGATGCACGGATGGTGGTGACGTCGTAGGTCTCGATGTGGCGGATCACTTCCGGCAGCGCATCGAGGCCTTCCTCGAAGGTGTACTCGAAGCCGTGATGCACGGTGCCCAGCGCTTCGGCGGCGATGGCAGCAGCGGCCAGGTCGGGCGAGCCCTTCAAACCGATCGCGAACGAGTGCAGCCGCGGCCACCAGGCTTCGGTCTGCCCCCCGTCCTCGATGCGGCGACGTGCATAGCGTGCGGCTACTGCCGCCACCAGCGACGAGTCCAGGCCTCCGGACAGCAGCACCCCATACGGCACGTCGCTCATCAGCTGGCGCTCCACCGCATGCTCGAACGCCTGGCGCAGCTCGGCCAGATCGGCCTGGCGCCCCTGCACGTCGGCATAGTCGCGCCACGGCTGCTGGTAGTAGCGCACCAGCTCACCACTGGCACTGTCGAAGTAATGGCCCGGCGGGAACTGCGCGACGTCGGCACAGGTATCAGCCAGCGCCTTCATCTCCGAGGCCACGCGCAGGCGCCCCTGGGCATCGTGGCCCCAGTACAAGGGCACCACGCCGACCGGATCGCGCGCCACCAGCACGCGGCCGCTGTCGCGGTCCCACAGCGCGAACGCAAAGATGCCATTGAGCTGTTCCAGCCACTGCGCCGGCGAAGCGCCCTGGCGGTGCAGCGCGTTGATCACCTCGCAGTCCGAGCCGGTCTGGAAGTCGTAGGGGGTGGTCAGCGCCGCCTTCAATGCCTGATGGTTGTAGATCTCGCCGTTCACCGCCAGCGCCAGCTGGCCATCGGCCGACAGCAGCGGCTGCGAACCACCGGCCGGGTCGACGATGGCCAGCCGCTCGTGGACCAGCAGCGCACCTTCGTCGAGGTATACGCCGCTCCAGTCCGGACCACGATGGCGTTGGCGCTGCGACAGTTCCAGCGCATGGCGGCGCAGGGCCGGAAGATCGTCACCGGCCTGCAGGCCGAAGATTCCGAAGATCGAACACATGGGGAAGCTCCTGTTGGGGGATTTCACGGGTGGGAAGGTGTTCGACCGGCCATCCAGGCCCGGGTGGGGCTGCGCCCGGGCACAAAAAAACCCGCATCGACCGATGCGGGTTTTCTGGTGTCCGGGCGTGTGTTGCTGTCTATCTACCCAGGGCGCAGTCCCGCATCGGCCGCGCACGATTATTCGCGCGCAGATTATTGCGGTTGTTGTTATTGACGGCGGTGGCCAGGCGGATCGACATGGCATCGACCCTACCCCGGTTTCCGGCACCGCGCAACCGTTGCGTTGGCAACCACTCCCCGGAGCGCATAATGGCCCGCCCCGAAACGTGTAATGGAAATGCAACACCGCAATGGACGCAACGCGGCGCTGGCCGCCCTGCTCTGCCTGGGCCTGGCCGCCTGCCAGACCCTGCCCCCACCCTCGCCCCTGCCGCCGGCCCAGCAGCAAAGCCTGGAACAGCGCGGAAGCGACGGCAGCTTCGAGGGGGCCTTTGATACCGCGGAAACCTTCGAGCGCTTCAACGATCCACGCGCCATCACCTACTACGAGCGTGCCGCAGCGGTCACGCCCTGGACCTTCCACAACACCAGGGCGGAAGAAGCACTGGGCCGGATCTGGGTCTCCGGCACGCTGCGGTATGCCGACAGCCCCCACATCAACCCGGCACCGGTGCTGCGCGCGTCCTGGCGACGTGGCGAACGCGCCTACCTGGCGGCGGCCTACCACGGCAATCCCTATGCGTTCTACGAACTCGCCAAGGCCTATCGCCAGCGTGGCGACGCACAACAGGCGCTGCGCTGGGACCTGCGCGAAATGATCTACAAGCGCTACCCGAGTTCATCATCGCGACTGCCGGATGCGGTGGCCGCACAGGGTGGCACCGTGCATCCGCTGGTTGCGCAGATCCAGCGTCGCGCCGAGCGCGGCGATGCCGAAGCGCAGGTGGACCTGGGCGCGCTGCTGGAGAAGGGCGTGGGATTGCCGCGTGATCCGGCGCGTGCGCTGCAGCTGTACCAGCGCGCCGGGGAGAACGGAAATGTGTTCGGCCAGTACTTCGCCGGACTGCTGCTGGGCCGCAGTGCGCCGGGCGTGGAGAAGGACACCGACGCAGCCGCACGCTGGTTCGCGCGGGCCGACGCGCAGCACTTCTACATGGCGGCGCCGAGCTACTGGGAAAAAGCGATCAAGCCGCCGTTCTTCATTTTTTCGGAATAGTGCCGCCGGGCCATGCCTGGCGGGATGGGTGCCGGCCAACGGTCGGCACCCACCTCAGCAGGATCGAGGCTTCCCCACCGCCGGGTTCACACCAGCAGCCGTTCCACCAGCCGCTGGTACAGCCCCGGCAACGCCTCCAGATCGTCCACGCGCACGTTCTCGTCCACCTGGTGGATGCTCGCGTTGACCGGCCCCACTTCAATGCACTGCGCGCCCAATGGCGCGATGAAGCGGGCATCGGACGTGCCGCCACCGGTGCTTTCCTCCGGCGCACGGCCGATGTGCTCGGCCAGCACCGCACGCGCGGTGGCGCGCAGCGTGCCCTCCGGGGTGTAGAACGGTTCGCCGCTGCGATGCCACTTCAGCGTGTACTGCAGGCCATGCCGGTCCAGCAGCGCGGTGATGTCCGCTTCCAGCTTCGGCGCATCCCAGTGCGGGTTGTAGCGGATGTTGAAATCCACTTCGAGCTCGCCGGGAATCACGTTGTTGGCACCGGTACCGGCATGGATGTTGGAGATCTGCAGGCTGGTCGGCGGGAAACTCTCGTAGCCGTCATCCCAGCGCCGTGCACTCAGCTCGGCCAGGGCCGGCGCCGCCTGGTGGATCGGGTTGCGTGCCTTCTCCGGATACGCCACATGGCCCTGCACGCCCTGCACCCGCAGCTTGGCCGACAGGCTGCCACGACGGCCTACGCGCAGCAGGTCACCCAGCGTCGCGGTCGACGACGGCTCGCCGGTGATGCACCAGTCGATGCGTTGGCCGCGTTCGGCGAACAGGCGTGCGACGTGGCGCACGCCATCGATGGCATCGCCCTCCTCGTCGCTGGTGAGCAGCACCGCCAGCGTGCCGGGGTGATCGGGATGTGCGGCGACGAACTGCTCGGCAGCCACCACGAACGCCGCCACGCTGCCCTTCATGTCGGCGGTGCCACGGCCATACAGCACGCCGTCACGGATCTGCGGCATGAACGGGTCGCTGGCCCAGGCCTCGCGCGGACCGGTCGGCACCACGTCGGTATGGCCCAGCAGCACCAGTACCGGCGCGCCCTGGCCATGGGTCGCCCACAGGTTGTCGACCTCGCCCAGCCGCAGGTGGTCGCACTGGAACCCGGCCTGCTTCAGGCGTGCTGCCAGCAGTGCCTGGCAACCGGCATCCTCCGGCGTTACCGAGGGCCGTGCGATCAGCTCGCAGGTCAGGTCGAGGACCGCGCTCATGCGTCACCCACCCCGAAGCGGGCCTTGAAGCCGTTGTCACTGAACCCCTGGCTGGCCGTGCCATCGGCGGTGACCACCAGCGGGCGCTTGATCAGCTGCGGGTACTCGCGCAGCAGCAGCTTCCATTCGGCCTCGGAGTCCGCGGCCTTGCGGTTGTCCGGCAGCTGCCGCCAGGTGGTGGAGGACTTGTTCACCATCGCGGCCAGGCCGCCCAGCTGCGCTGCCCACGCCAGCAGCATCTCCGGGCTGGGTTTGTTGTCGCGGTAGTCGACGAAGGTGTACGGCACGCCGAAGCGGTCCAGCCACTTGGTCGCCTTCTTGCAGGTATCGCAGTTCTTCAAACCGTAGACAGTGGTGCTCATGGCCATCTGTGATGCTGGAAAACAGAGGCCCAGAATCTCACAACAGGCGCTCGGACACGACCCGGAACGGCACCCTTGGCAGGCGGAAGGCCAGCCCCTCGTGCAACGCCACGCCCATTGCCAGCAGGCGCGGGCAATGCAGTTCGCCGAGCAGGCGCAGGGGCTGCAGGCTGTCGACCGCGACCGGTAGTGCGATGCGCGTGCTGGCCCAGTGCCGGTCACAGGTGCGGGCAATGGCCTCGTCCTGGCAGGTCAGGAAGCGCAGCAGGGCCTGATGGCCGCCGAAGGCCGCCGACCACCCGGCATCGTCCCAGCCCGCAGCGGCCTGCCACTGCAGGTGCAGCGCAGGAGCACTCCCCTGCCCGCCTTCGATCAGGGTGTACCCGTCGCCGTCGGCACCCACCACGTGCTCGAAGCGCGCCGACAGGTGGGGTTGCATGGCATCGCTGAAAGCGCGCGCGCCGGCGACGAAGGCCAGCTGGTCCATCACGTTGCGATCGAACAGCACCACCGGCGTCCCGTCCGGATCATCGTCTCGGCGCAGGTACCAGCGCCAGTTGCTCTGCCTTGGGGATGGCATCAGGGAACGCAGCGGCCCCGCCAGCGCCGGCCCGAAGTGGCCGTGTCGGTAGCTGAGGATGGTGTATGGCGTGCGTCCGGCATGAACCACGTAGTGGTGGCCCGCTGGCGCCGGCGGCGCATGGCGCACGTCAACCCACCAGCTCACGTACACCACGTCGCGCACATCGCTGACCAGCGCCGGCATCGGCCAGCGTTGCGACAACGCCCGGCGCAGCCGGGTCCAGTGCGGGGCGTGCAGCAGGCGCGGCAGCATCCGCCCGAACAGGGTATCGGACGGATGCCGGTAGATCGCGGACCGCGCCAGATCCTCCGGCGCAGTCATCTTCAGTCAGCCAGGCCGCGCAACAGGTCGTTGACGCTGGTCTTGCTGCGGGTGCGGGCATCGACCTGCTTGACGATCACCGCGCAGTACAGCGAATGGGTACCGTCCTTGCTCGGCAGCGAGCCGGACACCACCACGCTGTAGGGCGGGATGTAGCCGTAGGTGATCTCGCCGGTGGCACGGTTGTAGATGCGGGTGCTCTGGCTGAGGAACACGCCCATGCCGATCACGCTGTGGTGGCCCACCACCACGCCCTCCACCACTTCCGAACGGGCACCGATGAAGCAGTGGTCCTCGATGATGGTTGGGCTGGCCTGCAGCGGCTCCAGCACGCCGCCGATGCCGGCACCACCGGACAGGTGGCAGTGCTGGCCGATCTGCGCGCAGGAACCAACGGTGGCCCAGGTGTCGACCATGGTGCCTTCGCCGACATAGGCGCCGATGTTGGTGAAGCTCGGCATCAGCACCACGTCCTTGCCGAAGTAGGTACCACGGCGGGCGATCGCGCCCGGCACCACGCGCACGCCGCCACGGCGGAACTTCGCTTCGTCATAGCCGGCGAAGCGCGATTCGACCTTGTCCCAGAACGGCGCCGGGCGTGCATCGACCACCGCCATGTCGTTGACGCGGAAATACAGCAGCACGGCCTTCTTCAGCCACTCGTTGACCTTCCAGCCACCCTGGCCATCCGGCTCGGCGACGCGGAACTCACCGCTCTCCAGGCCGTCGATCACGCGGTTGACCAGCGGCTTGGTCGAGCCTTCCAGTTCGTGCAGGGTCAAGGTGGCACGGCGCTCGAAGGCGCTCTCGATGCCGAACTTCAGTTCTTCCACGCCCGGTGCCGACGGCTTGCGCAGCGACTTGCGGGCGATGGTTTCGGCGCGGACGGCCTCGGCACTCTTGGCCGGCGCCTTCTTCACCGCAGCCGTTTTCTTCGCCGGGGTCTTCACCGCAGTGGCCTTCTTCGGCGCAGCGGCCTTCTTCGCGGCCGGTGCAGCGGCAGCCGGTTTCCGGGCCGCTGCGCCCTTCGGGGTCGCGGCGGTCGGACCAGCCTTCGGCTGTTGTTGAACTTTCTTGGCGGGCTTGGTGGCCATCAGGCGGAATCTCCGGCGTTTCGATCAGGGTCCAGGCAGGCCAGCATCGCGTCATGCAGCTGCTGCCGGGCAGGTTCAGTCAGGGGGAGGTCGTGTTCGTCACTGATCACGAAGGTGTCTTCGGCGCGTTCGCCGAACGTGGCAATGCGCGCATCATGCACGCGCAGGCCCTGGTTGCGCAGCACGAACGCCACATCGGCCAGCAGGCCGGGACGGTCGGGGGCGACCAGGGCGAATCGGGTTGCACCCGGCTCATCGCGGAACTCGATGCGCGGGGCGAAGCGGAAGTGCCGCAGCTGCCGCGGTACCACCCGGCGCGACGGCCGCAGGCGCGACAGGTCACCACCGAGTGCCTCGCGCAGCGCCGCTTCCAGGTTGGCACTGCTGCCATCGGCAAAGGTGTCGGCCGGGTTCACTTCGAAGGTATCGAAGATGGTGTCGGCCGGGCCGTCCAGCACGCGTGCGCGGTGGATGCCGTAGCCCTTGCGGTCCAGGGTCATCACGATCGCGGCGAACAGGCCGTCGCGGTCGGGCGAATGCACGAACACTTCCAGCGCCGGGTCGTCGACGCTGATCCGGCGCACCTTCACCAGCGCCTGGCCCTGCTTCACCGGCACCAGTGCGGCGGCCTGCCAGGCCAGCTGCTCCGGGCGCAGGCGGATGAAGCCCTCATCAGGCATCACCGCGAACTGGCGGTCGATGGTGGCATCGTCGTAGCCCTGCTCGCGCACCAGTGCGCGCACGCTGTCACGTGCCTCGGCCACGCGCTCGGCGGCCGGCACCGGATGCTCAAGCCCCTCGCGCAGCGCGCGCCGGGTGGCAAAGTACAGGTCGGCCAGCAGGCGATCCTTCCAGGCATTCCATAGCTTCGGGCTGGTGCCGGCGATGTCGGCACAGGTCAGCAGGTACAGGTAGTCCAGGCGGTCGCGGCTGCCGACCAGGGTAGCGAAGCGATGGATCACCACCGGATCGGCGATGTCCTGCTTCTGCGCGGTCACCGACATGCGCAGGTGCTGTTCGACCAGCCATGCCACCAGCTCGGTATCGGTGCCACTCAGCGCATGCGCCTGGCAGAACGCACGCGCGTCCACCGCACCCAGCTCCGAGTGGTCGCCGCCACGGCCCTTGGCGATGTCATGGAACAGGCCGGCCAGCAGCAGCAGCTCCGGCTTGCGCAGGCGTGGCCACACTTCGTGCGCGATCGAGAAGCGCTCGTCGGCACGGCTGCTGGCGAACTGGCCGATGTTGCGCAGGACCATCAGCGTGTGCTGGTCGACCGTATAGACATGGAACAGGTCGAACTGCATGCGCCCGCTGACCTGGGCAAACGCGGGAATCCACTGCCCAAGCACGCCCAGCCGTGCCATGCGCGAAAGCGTATCGACCGGGCGCTGGCCGCGCAGCAGGGCCAGGAACTGCTCGCGTGCATCGGTATCGGCCTGGTCGTAGGCCGGAAGCAACGGCAGCGACTCGGCCAGCGCACGCGCGGTAAGCGAGTGCAGGCCGCGCACCTGCGGATTGTTGGCCCAACTGGAAAACAGTGCGAACACCTGGCCGATGTCGCCGCGCGGCCAATCGGCCTCGTTGGCAGCCAGGTAGCCGCGGCGCAGGGAAAAGCCCACGGTCAACGGTTCCGGCTGGGCCTCGCCATCGAACTGTTCCTCGAAGCGCTGCAGCAGGCGGTCGCTGATCCGGCGCACCACCAACGCGGCGCGGTAGAAGCCCTGCATCATTTTCTCGACACCGAGGTTCTCGGCATCGTCTTCGAAGCCCAGGCGCGCGGCCAGGGTCTTCTGGTAATCGAAACGCAGGCGCTCTTCCGGACGACGCGCCACCAGGTGCAGGCCGAAGCGCAACCGCGCCAGCACCGCACGTTCGCGCTTCAAGGCCGCGGCTTCGTCAGCGCCCAGATGGCCAAGCCCGACCAGCGCCTCCAGGTCGCGCACGCCGAATGCACGCAGCGCCATCCAGCCCAGCGTGTTGAGATCGCGCAGGCCGCCGGGCCCATCCTTCAGGTCCGGCTCCAGGTTGTCGGCGGTATCGCCGAAGCGCTGGTGCCGGTTGCGCAGCTCTTCCAGCTTGGCCAGGAAGAAGGTGCGTGCCGGCCACAGTTCGCGGTCGTCGGTGGCCTCGCGCAGCGCGCGACGCGCGGCATCATCGGCCAGGATCGGACGCGCCTCGATCAGCGCGGTAAGCACGGTCTGGTCAGCCGCCGCCTCGCGGCACTGCCATGCAGAACGCACCGCATGGCTGACCGCCAACCCGCAGTCCCACAGCAGCGCGAACAGGCGCGCCAATGCCGCTTCATGCGCCAGTTGTGCCGGCGGATCGCCGAACACCAGCAGGTCGATGTCCGAACGCGGAAACAGTTCACCGCGGCCATAGCCGCCCACCGCGAACAGCGACAGGCCGCTGTCGGCCGGCAGGCAGCGCTGCCAGGCCAGGCGGATCAGATGGTCGGCAGCACGTGCGCGCAGCGCCAGCAGGCGCTCGATGTTGTCGCCCTGGTCGAAGCGGCGGTACAGGCGCGCGTCGGCCTGCTGCAGCGCCTGGCGCGCGGCAGCAGCCCAATCCGGGTCGTTGAGCGACGCGGCCGGCGTGTCCAGCAGCGAACTCGCCGGCAGCATCTTCAGGAGACCTGCGACTCGCCTGGCGACAGGGTCAGCACGTCCACGCCGGTCTCGGTGACCGCGATCATGTGCTCCCACTGCGCCGACAGCTTGCGGTCCTTGGTCACCACGGTCCAGCCATCCGGCAGCACCTTGTTGTAGCGGGTGCCCTCGTTGATCATCGGCTCGATGGTGAAGGTCATGCCCGGCTGCAGCACCAGGCCCTGGCCCGGGCGGCCGTAATGCACCACCTGCGGCTCGTCGTGGTAGACCTTGCCGATGCCGTGGCCGCAGTACTCGCGCACCACGCTGAAACGCTCGCCTTCGGCATAGCTCTGGATGGCATGGCCGATGTCACCCAGGGTGGCGCCCGGACGCACCGCACGGATGCCGCGCCACATGGCTTCGTAGGTGGTTTCCACCAGGCGGCGGGCCATCACCGACGGGGTGCCGACGAAGTACATGCGGCTGGTGTCGCCGTGCCAGCCGTCCTTGATGACGGTGACGTCGATATTGATGATGTCGCCATCCTTGAGCACCTTCCCTTCGCTGGGGATGCCATGGCAGATGACGTTGTTGACCGAGGTGCACACGGTCTTCGGGAAGCCGCGGTAGCCGACGTTGGCCGGAACGGCGCCCTGCACGTTCACGATGTGGTCGTGGCAGATGCGGTCCAGTTCCTCGGTGGTGACACCGGGCTTGACGTGGGGGGTGACGATGTCGAGCACTTCGCTGGCCAGGCGGCCGGCGATGCGCATCATCTCGATTTCCTGCGGGGTTTTCAGATTCACGCTCATGGCACCCATTATCGCCGATCCGGCCGCAATCTGAACGAACGCCACCCAACTGGCGTTCCGGGCCATGCACGGTTCCGGCAAGGAAAGTGAAAGCGTGATGGCCTCCACCCTTTCGCCCGCCTATTTATCACGGATTACAGACACTTGCGCTGCCTAAGCTGGCCGCGACCGTCGTCAAAGCGGCGCCGAACGTGCCGCCTTCGCCTTGTTCAACGGACCTTCGGGTCAGGGAGGTTGTCCATGCGATCCCCAGTTCGATCCCTGCGCGCCTGGGCCCTGCTGGCCCTGCTGCTGGCCGGTCCCGCCCTGGCCCAGGCCGCCGACACCACCACCTTCAACGTCACCCTGGTGGTCACCAAGGCCTGCACCATCACGGCGGCGGCGGCCACCAACGTCGACTTCGGCACCGCGGCCTCGACCACCGCCACCCCCACCCTGGGCCAGGGCACGGTGACCGCGCAGTGCTCGGCCCTGACCCCGTACACGATCTCGCTGAATGCGGGTGCCAATGCCGGCACCGCCAATGACGTCACCACCCGGCGGATGAAGAACACCAATGCGGCGGTGACCGCCAACAACTACGTCGGCTACCAGCTCTACCAGGACGCCGCGCATACCCTGGTCTGGGGCGCCACATCCGGCACCAATACCCAGGCCGGCATCGGCACCGGCCTGGCCGTGCCCTACATCGTCTACGGCCAGATCCTGAACCTGAGCACCAACAACCCGGCCACCGGTAGCTACCTGGATACGGTCACCGCCACGATCACCTATTGATGGAGCACGCCCGCATGGCCGGACCCCGCCCGTGGCGCGCCACCGGCGTGGCGCTGCTCGCCCTGTACCTGCTGGCCGTCGCCACCGCCGGCGCCACCAGCCTGCAGGTGGCCCCGACCAGCCTGCAGCTGGAAGCGCGCCAACGTGCCGGCGAGTTGTGGCTGACCAACAGCGGCACCTCGCCGGTGAAGCTGCAGGTGCGCGTGTTCCGCTGGGTGCAGCAGGACGGCCAGGAACAGCTGCTGCCCACCGATGAAGTGATGGCCACCCCGCCGATGCAGGAACTGGCCGCCGGCCAGCAGCAGCTGGTGCGGGTAATGCGCCCGGACAGGGAACCGCCGCCGGCACAGCGGTATTACCGCCTGATCGTCGATGAGGTGCCCGACCTGGCCACCCGTGCCGATGGCATGCAGTTCGTGCTGCGCTATTCGATTCCGGTGTTCGTGCAGCCCTCGGCCGGCACGCTGGCACCGCGGCTGCAGGCCCGCCTGGTGCAGTTGGCGGACGGCCGCAACGGCGTCGAGGTGGCCAATTCGGGCAACGGCTACGCACAGATCGCCGATCTCGCGCTGGGCAGCGCCACGCGCCCGCGCATCGTCCATCCCGGGCTGCTGGGCTATGTGCTGCCTGGCCAGGTGATGCGCTGGCCGATCGAACGCACGGCGATCGACCGCGACAACGACCAGATCACGGCCAAGCTCAATGGCGAGTCGGAACAGACGCCACTGTCGCCCCCACCGGCTCGCTGAGGCGTTGATGGGCGCGCTGCTGGCTGCCCTGGCTCCCGCGGCGACCGAGGCCGCCGATGTGTCCGGCGTGGCGGCCGATGTATCCGGCGTATCGGCAGATGCCGTCCTGCCGCCCCCGACCCCGCTGACCGCCAGCCAGGCGCTGTACCTGGATGTGTCGCTCAACAGCACGCCGCGCGGCCTGCTGCCATTCACCGAGACCCGCGGCCGGCTGCAGGCCAGCCCCGAAGTGCTGCGCCAGCTCGGCTTCAACGCCAGCGGCGATGCGCCGGTCTACCTGGACCAGATCAGCGGTGCGGTGGTGCGCTACGACGCACACATGCAGACGCTGGCACTGGACGTGCCGCTGGACCAGCTGACCCTGCCCACCACCGTGCTCAGCCGCCCGCAGACGCGCGTTCCCACCGGCAGCGCCTCGCCTGGTGTGCTGCTCAACTACGACGTCTACGGCAGCCGGGTGGACACGCTCGGCAATCTCAGCCTGAGCTCGGAGCTGCGCGTGTTCGGTATCGGCGACGGCACTTTCGAGAACACCGCCATCAGCCGCCGCTACCAGCAACCCGGCGACCGCCATTGGCGCGGCGAGAGCGTGCGCCTGGACACGCGCTGGAGCCTGGATTTCCCCGACAGCGCAACGACCCTGGAGGTCGGCGACTTCTACAGTGGCTTCGTCGACTGGACCCGCCCGGTGCGCCTGGGCGGCCTGCAGATCGGCCGCAACTACGGCCTGCAGCCCTATCGCGTGCTCACGCCCACGCCGAGCTTCCTCGGCCAGGCCGTGGTGCCCTCCACGGTCGAGCTGTATGTCGATGGCCTGCGCCAGTACAGCGGCCAGGTGCCGGTCGGTCCCTTCCAGCTGGCAGCCCAGCCCGGCATCAGCGGCACCGGCAACGCGCAGGTGGTGGTGACCGACGCATTCGGCCGCATGCAGACGCTGGACTTCAGCTTCTACGGCACCCAGCAGCTGCTCGCCAAGGGCCTGTCGGACTGGTCGGTCGGCGTCGGCCGCCTGCGCAGGGATTTCGGCGAACGCTCCTTCGCCTATGACGATCGCACGGTGGCCAGTGGCAGCTGGCGCGGCGGCGTCACCGACTCGTTCACCGGCGAAGC
This sequence comes from Stenotrophomonas maltophilia, assembly GCF_002799245.1. GTDB lineage: Bacteria > Pseudomonadota > Gammaproteobacteria > Xanthomonadales > Xanthomonadaceae > Stenotrophomonas > Stenotrophomonas maltophilia_S. The sequence goes on from NZ_NEQV01000001.1 coordinate 208,202, forward strand.
GCATGCCGAAGGCGGCGGTGGCCTGGCCCAGGCCGGCATCGGCGGCTGGTGGCTGCTCGGCGCTGCCGGCGTGTTCAATGCCGCCTATGCGCACAGTGATTACCAGGGCCTGCAGGGGGGGCAATGGGCGTTGGGCTACAGCTGGAACAACCGTCGTTTCAACCTCAATCTGCGCAGCGTACGCAGCCACGGCGACTACCGCGACCTGGGCGCGCTGCAGGGCAACCTGCCACCGAGCATCAGCGAGCAGGCCACGGTCGGCCTGGACCTGCTGCGGCTGGGCACGCTCAGCGCCAGCTATCTTCGCCTGCGCTACCCCGATGGAGACGACAACCGCTATGCCAGCCTGTTCTGGTCACGTACCTGGAGCCAGCGCTGGTCGGCCTACCTGTCGGTGAACCAGAACCTGGACCGCAGCGACGACCGCAGCATCTACCTGTCGGTGACTGCCAGCCTGGGCAACAACCGCCAGGCCAGCCTCTCCAGCCAACGCAACGGCGACAGCCAGAGCTGGGTAGCGGACGTGACCCAGCCAGTGCCCGGCGATGGCAGTGCCGGCGGCGTCGGCTGGCGCGCGCAGCTGCGCCACGGCGAGGACGGCAACGGCGGCCTGGCCGAGGTCGGCATCCTCAACGATGTCGGCCGCTATTCGTTCGGCGCCTCGCGCCAGGGCGGGCTCAACTATGCCTACGCCAGTGCCAGCGGCAGCCTGGTGTGGATGGGCGGGCACACCTTCGCCACGCGCGAGGTGTCCGATGCGTTTGCGGTGATCAGCACCAATGGCGTCGGCGGCGTCCCGGTACGGCTGGAGAACCGCCTGATCGGCGTCACCGATGATCGCGGCCTGCTGCTGGTCAGTCCGTTGCTGTCCTGGCAGCGCAACCGGGTCTCGATCGACACGCTGGACCTGCCCGAAGACATGCGCGCCGACCGCATCGAGGACTGGGTCACCCCGCGCCAGCGCGCCGGCACCCGCGTGACCTTCCAGCTGCGCTCGCGGCCGTCACTGAGCCTGACCCTGCTGGCGATGGACGGGCAGCCGCTGGAAGTGGGCAGCGAAGTGCAGCTGCCTGGCGGCCGCCAGGCCACGGTCGGCTACGACGGCCTGCTCTATCTGGAAGATGTCGCCGCCGGCAGCGTGCTGTACGTCACCACCAGCCGCGGCTCCTGCCGGGTGAAAGTGCCGGACCTGCCCAAGGTGGTGGCATCCGGCGCCCGGCCGACGCCGGCGCCGCAGCAGTGCATTCCGGAGGTGGCGCCATGAGGCTGCTGCTGCTCGTCCTGCTGCTGTGGGCCGGCCTGCTGGCAGCGGCGCCCGCCGGCGCCACCGCGGTCTGCACGGCAGTCGCCAATCCGACCCTGCCGTTCGGCAACATCAACAGCAATGCGCCCGGCCCGAGCACGGCCAACCTCAACATCACGGTGACCTGCACCACCGCCGCGCTGAGCCTGCTGGCCACCACCGGCGTGCGCGTCTGCGTGGGCATCGGCGCGGGCAGCGGCGGCGGCAGCAGTTCCACCTTCCGCACGATGGCCACCTCCACCAGCGACACCATGAACTTCCAGCTGTACAACAATGCCAGCTTCGGCCAGGTCACCGGCCTGGCTCCGCACGGCACGCCACCAGCGCAGGAACTGACCATGAGCTACAACGTGCCGCTGCTGACCGGCGGCAGCGGTGCGCAGACCGTGCAGCTGTTCGGGCAGATCCCGGCCAACCAGGTCCTGGCCTCGGGCGCGTACAGCAGCACCTTCAGCGGTGCCAGCGTGGTGCTGACCTGGGCCTGGAACGAAGTCCTGCTCGGCACCGCCACCGTCCCCGCCACCTGCAACGGCGGCGCCACCGGCACCAACAGTGCGAGTGCGGCCTTCAGCTTCACCGCCACCGCCAATGTGCTGCCGCAGTGCGGCAGCTACGTCACCACCAACATGAACTTCGGCAACGTCACCGGCGGCATCCCGGCCAATATCGACCAGACCGCCACCCTGACCCTGACCTGCCTGAAGAACACCGCCTTCCAGGTCGGCCTCAACAACGGCCAGAACAACCCCGCCGCCACCACCACCCGGCGCATGGCCACCACCATCGGCAGCAGCACCTACTACCTCACCTATGAGCTGTACCGCGATGCGGCACGGAGCCAGCGCTGGGGAAACACGTTGACGGTCGATACCGCCAGCAGCACCGGCACCGGCAGCGCACAGCAGCTGACCATCTACGGCCGGGTACCGCCAGTCACCGGCCAGCCCCCGGCCGGCACCTACAACGACCTGGTGCAGGTGACGATCACCTATTGATGCGCGTGCCGACCAACGGTCGGCACCCACCTACAGATCCAGCGCCGACCAACGGTCGGCACCCACCTACAGATCCAGCGCCGACCAACGGTCGGCACCCACCTACAGATCCAGCGCACCCACCTAGGGTCGGCACCCACCTACAGATCCAGCACATCCGGCCGATACCGCGCAGCGAGTCTTTCAGCACGGTGGATGGCAGGTGGTTCGCGCACTTCTGATCGGGGCGATGCTGGTCGCCAGCACGTCGGCATGGGCCGAACCCAGCAGCACGCTGCAGATCCGGCTGACCGTGGTCGAATCCTGCAGTGACGATGCCGGCAGCGCCCGTTGCCCGGCGCCACACCAGCGCAGTGACGCCCCCCAGCTGCCGCCCCAGGTCCGCGAGCTCGCACCACCGGCGACGGACGAGAGCGCAATACCGGCCGTGACCCTCATCTACTGATGCGCGCACTGCTGATCCTGCTTGCATTGCTGCTGGCGCAGCCCGCCGCGGCGCTGGAGCTGTTGCCGACCACCCTGCAGCTGCCGGCCGAAGGCGGCCGCGCCGAACTGTGGCTGCACAATCCCGGCCCCGGTCGCTGGCAGGGCCAGGTGCAGGTCCTGGCCTGGGATCAGCAGCTGGACGCCGAACGGCTGCACCCCAGCGACCAGATCCGGGTCAGTCCGGCGCGGCTGGACCTGGCCCCCGGCAGCACCCAGCGGGTCTGGCTGCTGCCAGGCGGTCCGGCAGCGGCGCTCGATGAACAGGCCTATCGGATCGTGCTGGCGCCGGCATTGCCGGGGTTGCCCCGCTACTCGCTGCCGCTGTTCCGCGGCCCAGCGGCGCCAGCGCTGCATGCCCGGTTGCACGGCCGCGTCGAGGCCCAGGGGTCGCAGGCCATACTGCGACTCAGCAATTCCGGTACCCTGCATGGCCGCCTGCACGATCTGCGCTTCATCACGGCCGACGGCCAGTCGTCGCTGCTGCTGGCCGGGCTCGCCGGCTACATCCTCGCTGGCCATGAACGCCGCTGGCCCCTGCCCGCCCGCACCGACGGCTATGCGGGCGGCCGCTTCCAGGCCCGCCTGCAGGACGGCCGCGAGGTCGATCTGGCCGCATCCGACCCTGCAATTGCAGCGAGCGCCCCCAGCGGGCTATAATCGATCGGATTCCTGCCGCCAGCGTGCGCGGGAACCCGTCCACACCGGACGTCACCGGTGAATCCACACCTGCTGCCCCCATCCGTGCCGGGGTGCTCCGCAAGGAGTTCGGCCACGGAGGCGACAGGGAAGCCCAACCCCGGAACCGATCGCGCTTCCACGCGTCCCGCATACCTATCCCGCGGGCGGAATCGCTGGTTCCATATCAGGAGTATTGCAATGCCCCAGGTCACCATGCGTCAGATGCTGGAAGCCGGCGTCCACTTCGGCCACCAGACCCGCTACTGGAACCCGAAGATGGCTCCGTACATCTTCGGCGCCCGCGGCAAGATCCACATCATCAACCTGGAAAAGACCGTCCCGCTGTTCAACGACGCGATGAACTTCATCTCGTCGGTTGCCCAGAAGCGCGGCACCGTCCTGTTCCTGGGCACCAAGCGCAGCGCCCGCGAAACCATCAAGGAAGAAGCCGAGCGTTGCGGCATGCCGTTCATGAACCAGCGCTGGCTGGGCGGCACCCTGACCAACTTCCGTACCGTCAAGCAGTCGGTTGCCCGCCTGAAGGAACTGGAAGCCGGTGAAACCGACGGCACCTTCGAGAAGCTGGTCAAGCACGAAGTGCTGGGCCTGCGTCGCGAGCGCGACAAGCTGGAAGCCTCGCTGGGCGGCATCAAGGACATGAACCGCCTGCCGGACGCCATCTTCGTGATCGACATCGGCCACGAAGACATCGCGATCAAGGAAGCCAAGAAGCTGGGCATCCCGGTCATCGCCGTGGTCGACACCAACTACAACCCGGAACTGGTTGATTACGCCATCCCGGGCAACGACGACGCCATCCGCGCTGTGCAGCTGTACGCCCGCGCCGCTGCCGACGCCGTGCTGGAAGGCAAGGCTGCTGCTCCGCACGCTGCCTCGGTGCGTGAGGAAGAGTTCGCTGAAGCCGCTGCTGAAGGCGAAGAGAAGCCGGCCCGCCGCGCTCCGGCCAAGAAGGCTGCCAAGAAGGGCGACGACGCCCAGGCCTGATCCAGGCCCCGGGGTGGACGCCCGGCGTCCACCCTCCCTGCACGCAGCCCTTGGCGCGTGACAGGACCGTGTCACACGGGCCGGCCACCATGCCGGCCCAACCCCTTTCTTTCGTGAGGTAATCCCGTGGAAATCACTGCTTCCCTGGTCAAGGAACTGCGCGAGCGCACCGGCGCCGGCATGATGGAATGCAAGAAGGCGCTCACCGAAGCCAACGGCGACATCAACGCCGCTGCTGAAGCCATGCGCAAGTCGGGCGCTGCCAAGGCCGACAAGAAGGCTGACCGCGTGGCCGCCGAAGGCCGTCTGGGCCTGGCCCAGGACGGCGGCAAGGCCGTGCTGGTCGAAGTCAACTCGGAAACCGACTTCGTCGCCAACGATGACAACTTCAAGTCCTTCGTCAACGCCGTCGCCGCTGCTGCCCTGGCATCGGGCGCCACCGACGTTGAAGCCGTGAAGGCCGCCAAGCTGGCCGACGGCCGCACCGTCGAGGAAGCCCGCGCCACCGCCGTGCAGACCCTGGGCGAGAACATCCAGATCCGTCGCATGGTGAAGGTTGATGGCAACAACACCATCGGCGCCTACGTCCACACCAACGGCAAGGTCGGCGTGCTGGTCGACCTGGTCGGCGGCGACGTCGAGCTGGCCCGTGGCCTGGCCATGCACGTGGCCGCGCTGAAGCCGCCGCACAACAAGGCTGCGGACGTCCCGGCCGAGTTCGTCGAGAAGGAAAAGGAAATCGAGCTGGCCAAGATGTCCGAGAAGGACAAGGCCAAGCCGGCCGACATCCTGGAAAAGATCATCAGCGGCAAGATCAACAAGATCGTCAGCGACGTGACCCTGTACGGCCAGACCTATGTGCTGGGCGACACCACCGTCGAGCAGGTGGTCAAGGCCGCTGGCGCCGACGTGGCAGGCTTCAAGCTGCTGATCGTCGGCGAAGGCATCGAGAAGGTGGTGGAAGACTACGCCGCCGAAGTTGCCAAGGCGATGCAGGTCTGATTCCAGCCTTCCGGCTGTGAGGCGACCAGAAGGAGCCGCGGGAAACCGCGGCTCTTTTTTTATGCCCGCTGCACCTGTGGCTCCCCTCCACCTGTGGGTGGCCATATCTGTGGGTGGCCATATCTGTGGGTGAGCCATATCTGTGGGTGGCAATCTCCTGTGGGTGGCAATCTCCTGTGGGTGCGCACCGTTGGTGCGCACACCTCCCCCCAGGGGCTTTGCGTTGCGCGCGAATCAAGCCGATACTCGGCGCAGGGAATCCACAGTCACTTAGCAGGAACGAAAATCGCGGACTGTGATGCATTCCTAGGTATTCTTGTCCCAATGGAATTGAACGACCCGACATGCCTCCCGAGCTGACAGCTGCCCTGGCGCTCTGCCGCAACCTGCCTTCGCCACCCGGTATTGCCCTGCGCATCATCGAACTGGCCCAGGACCCGGAAGCGGACATCGCCACCGCCGCCGACATCATCGCCATCGACATGGCGCTGAGCGCTCGCATGCTGCGCATCGCCAATTCGCCGCTGTATGCCAGCCGCCGCCGCATCGAGAATCTCGGCCAGGCACTGACCATGCTGGGCCTGAACGCCACGATCAGCCTCGCCCTCGGCTTCACCGTCACCCAGGGCCTGACCGGCGGCGGCGCCGACCATGACCTGCGCCAGCGTGCGTGGAAGCGCAGCATCCTCAGCGCGCTGGCCGCCAGCCAGCTGGGCCAGGCGCGCGGCCTGCGCCGGCTGGAGGAACTGATGCTGGCCGGCCTGCTGCAGGACCTGGGCGTGCTGTGCCTGGCCCAGGCCGAGTCGGAGCGCTACCTGCCGCTGCTGCGCGAGGCACACGACAACATCGACCTGGTCGCCCGCGAGCGCGACGAACTGGGCTGCAGCCACGCCGAGGTCGGCGCCTGGGTGGCCGAGCAATGGGGCCTGCCACGCTACCTGGTGGAGAGCATCAGCCACAGCGAGGACGAGGACGCCGCCGAATCACCGTTCCAGGCCTGCGTGCAGCTGTCCGGCGCAGTGGCCGACATCTGGCTGGATACCGACGCCGATGCCGCGCGCGAGCGCGCCCTGCATCAGGTGCATGACCGCCTGGAACTGGACAGCGCGCGCTTCGACCAGGTGCTGGCGCGCATCAGCGAGGCCCTGCCCGACATCGCCAGCCTGTTCGATGCCGGCCTCAATTCACCGTCGCGGGTGCGCGAGCTGATCGATCACGCGCAGGAGCTGGCCACGCTGCGCAACCTGCGCGAACTGCAGGATGCCGACCAGGCACGCCGCCGCGCCGACGAGTTCGAGGCGCGCGCCAAGCGCCTCGCCGACCAGGCCCATCGTGACGCGTTGACCGGCGTGCTCAACCGTCGCCAGCTGGAAGCGGTGCTGGAGCAGGAATTCCTGCGCGCCGGCCGCCAGGGCTGGCCCCTATCGGTGGCCTTCATCGACCTGGACGACTTCAAGAAGATCAACGACGCCCATGGCCACCTGACCGGCGACGAAGTGCTGCGCGCCTTCGCCGGCAAACTGCAGGGTCAGCTGCGCAACAGCGACACCGTGGCCCGCTTCGGCGGCGAGGAATTCGTCGCGCTGCTGCCCAATACCAGCGAAAGCGTGGCCCTGGACGTGATCCGCCGGGTGCTGGCCAACATCGTCGCCACGCCGATGGCCGAGCTGGAGGGCGGACCGCTGTTCGTCACCTTCTCCGCCGGCGTGGCCACCCAGGGCGGCTACGAACGCTTCGCCGACGTGCAGGACCTGCTGCGCGCCGCTGACGACGTGCTGTACCGCTCCAAGAACCTGGGCCGCAACCGGGTGATCGCCCGCTCGCCGGGCGCCCTCGGCCACGACGAGCTGTCGGCCACCGCCGGCGCCGAGCTGGGCTGAACGGGAAGCCCCGGGCAACCGGGGCGAACCACCGGATTCTGCGCCGCAGTGCACAAAACACTTTGGCACAACGCCGCATGCGCGTAGAATCGCCCGCGATTTCCACGCACCCGAGGTCCCCATGTCCAAGCTCGCCTATCGCCGCATCCTTCTGAAACTGTCCGGGGAGGCGCTGATGGGAGAAGAGGACTACGGCATCGACCCGAAGATCATCAATCGCCTGGCCCGTGAGGTCATCGAAGCCCAACAGGCCGGTGCCGAAGTCGCGCTGGTGATCGGTGGCGGCAACATCTTCCGCGGCGCCGGCCTGGCCGCTGGCGGCATGGACCGGGTCACCGGCGACCAGATGGGCATGCTGGCCACGGTCATCAACGCCCTGGCCATGCAGGACGCGCTGGAGAAGCTGGGCGCCAAGGCCCGCGTGATGAGCGCGATCAAGATCAACGACGTGTGCGAGGACTACATCCGTCGCCGCGCCATCCGCCACCTGGAAAAGGGCCGCCTGGTGATCTTCGCCGCCGGCGTCGGCAGCCCGTTCTTCACCACCGATTCGGGCGCCGCCCTGCGCGCCATCGAGATCGGCGCCGACCTGCTGCTGAAGGCCACCAAGGTCGATGGCGTGTACGACAAGGACCCGAACAAGCACAGCGATGCGGTCCGCTTCGACAGCCTGAGCTACGACGAAGTGATCCGCCGCGGCCTGGAAGTGATGGACACCGCGGCCTTCGCGCTGGCCCGCGACAGCGACCTGCCGATGCGCGTGTTCGACATGGGCCAGCCGGGCGAGCTGCTGAAGATCCTCAACGGTGCGAACATCGGCACCCTGGTCCAGGGCCGCGACCCGGCCTGAGCCTGAGCGCAAAGCGACGACCGGGCCGATTCAGGCCCGGCAGCGTCCCGTATTCGCCTATAATCGCCCGATTCCAGATACATCCAGGACCGGGCGATGCTCAACGACATCAAGAACAACGCGCAGACGCGCATGGCCAAGAGCATCGACGCTCTGAAGCACACCCTCACCTCGATCCGGACCGGGCGTGCCACGCCGGCGCTGCTGGACCGTGTCACGGTCAATGCCTACGGCAATGCCAGCACCCCGCTGAACCAGGTCGCATCGATCTCCAACGCCGATGCCCACTCGCTGCTGGTCACGCCGTTCGACAAGAGCATGATCAAGGAGATCGAGAAGGGTCTCTACAACGCCGAGTTCACCCCGAACACCCTGGGCACCGCGATCCGCATCAACATGCCGCCGCCGACCGAAGAGCGCCGCAAGGAGCTGGCCAAGCAGGTGCAGAAGGAAGGTGAAGGCGCCAAGATCGCGATCCGCAACATCCGCCAGGACGCGAACAAGGAAATCGCCAAGCTGGACAAGGACAAGGCGATCAGCGAAGACGAGAAGAAGCGCGGCGAAGACGATATCCAGAAGCTGACCGACGCCAACATCAAGGACGTCGACAAGGTCGTTGCCGACAAGGAAAAAGAGCTTCTGTCGGTCTGAAGTCGATGCCTTCAGCCCCGCCTCCATTGCCGGCCGCCCTGCCCCGCCACATTGCCATCATCATGGATGGCAATGGGCGCTGGGCACAGCAGCGCCGTCGCCCCCGCGTGATCGGCCACCGTGCCGGCGCGCGCGCGGTCAACCGCACCATCGAGCGCTGCCTTGAACTGGGCATTCCGGCGCTGACCCTGTTCGCCTTCTCCAGCGAGAACTGGGGCCGGCCGCAGGAGGAAGTGGACGCGCTGATGAAGCTGTTCCTCGGCGCGCTCGACCGCGAAGTGGACGAGCTGCACCGGCGTGGCGTGCGCGTGCGCTTCATCGGCGAACGCGAGCGCTTCGGTGCCGGGCTGGTCAGCCGCATGCAGCTGGCCGAGCAGCGCACCGCCGACAACACCACCCTGACCCTGTCGATCGCCGCCAGCTACGGTGGCCGCCAGGACATCGCCCGCGCCGCGCGCGCCCTGGCCGTCGAAGTGGCGGCCGGTCGCCTGCTGCCCGAGCAGATCGACGAATCGCTGCTGGGCAGCCAGGTAGCCCTGGCCGACCTGCCTCCGCCGGATCTGTTCATCCGCACCGGCGGCGACACCCGCATCAGCAACTTCCTGCTGTGGCAGCTGGCATATACCGAGCTGTGGTTCACCGAGGCCCTGTGGCCGGACTTCGATGCCGGGCAGCTGCAGCAGGCGCTGGACGCCTATGCCGGCCGCGAGCGTCGTTTCGGCCTGACCAGCGCCCAGATTGCCGCACTGGCCACCGAGACTTCCAGCCCATGACCAAGACCCGAGTCCTTGCCGCGCTGATCATGGCGCCGGTTGCCATTGCGGCGATCCTGCTGCTGCCCACGCAATGGCTGGCCGCCGCCGCAGCAGCGGTGCTGCTGATCGGCCTGTGGGAATGGCTGAAGCTGTCCGGCATCGAAGACACCCTGGCGCGCACCGTGCTGCTGGTGCTGAACCTGCTGCTGATGGTGCTGCTGGTCTGGGCCGACGGCAGCACGCTGGTCCTGTTCCAGATAACCACCCTGGCCGGCGTTGCCTGGTGGCTGGCCGCGCTGGTCTGGCTGCGCTTCTTCAACTTCGGTGCACAACCGTCGGCGCCTTCGCGGATCCTGAAGATGCTGGCCGGCACCCTGGCCATCGTGCCCGCCTGGGCCGCACTGGTGCTGATCCATGCCGGCGGCGATCCGCCGGGCAGGCAGGGCCACCTGTGGCTGCTGGCTGCGCTGGCGCTGGTGTGGGCGGCCGACTCGGGCGCCTATTTCGCCGGCCGCCATTTCGGCAAGCACAAGCTGGCCCCGCGGATCAGCCCCAACAAGACCTGGGAAGGCCTGTTCGGCGGCCTGCTGGCCGGTGTCGCCGTGGCCCTCGGCCTGGGCTGGCTGGCCGGCATCGATACCGCACACCTGCCGGGCCTGCTGATCACCTCGGTGGTGGCTGTGTTCGCCTCGGTGCTGGGCGACCTGTTCGAAAGCCTGATCAAGCGCCACGCGGGCGCCAAGGACTCGGGCCACCTGATCCCGGGCCACGGCGGCGTGCTCGACCGTGTCGACGGCGTCCTGGCCGCCGTGCCGGTGTTCGCGCTGGGCAAGGAAATCTTCGGGTTCTGACCATGAATGCTGCTGCAGACCTGCGCCGGGTCGCCGTATTCGGCGCCACCGGCTCGATTGGTGCCTCCACGCTGGACGTGATCGCCCGCCACCCGCAGCGCTACCAGGCCACGGTGCTCGCCGCCGGGCGCCAGGTGCAGGCGCTGCTGGCGCTGTGCCGCCAGCACAAACCGGCGCACGCGGTGATCGCCGACGAATCGCTGTTCGCCGAACTGCGTGACGGCCTGCGCGACGCCGGACTGGCCACCGAGGCCCATGCCGGCCATGCCGCGCTGGACCAGCTGGCCGCCAGCGATGCCTGCGATACCGTGGTCGCGGCCATCGTCGGTGCTGCCGGCCTGTCCTCAACCCTGGCCGCGGCCGCCGCCGGCAAGCGCATCCTGCTGGCCAACAAGGAATCGCTGGTGCTGGCCGGCGAACTGCTGACCCGCACCGCCGAACGTGCCGGTGCCGAAATCATCCCGATCGACAGCGAACACAGCGCGATCTTCCAGTGCCTGCGCTCGCGCGACGCCAGCGTCGACGGCGCCGGCGTGCGCCGGATCCTGCTGACCGCCTCCGGCGGCCCGTTCCGTGGCCGCAGCCGCGCCGAACTGGCCCAGGTCACTCCGGCCCAGGCCGTTGCCCATCCGAAGTGGTCGATGGGGCCGAAGATCTCGGTCGATTCGGCGACGTTGATGAACAAGGGCCTGGAAGTGATCGAGGCCCACCACCTGTTCGCCGTGCCCGGTGAACGCATCGAGGTGCTGGTGCACCCGCAGAGCCTGGTCCATTCGCTGGTCGAGTTCGTCGACGGCTCGACCCTGGCACAGATGGGCCTGCCGGACATGCGCACCACCCTGGCCGTTGGCCTGGGCTGGCCGCAGCGCATCGAATCGGGCGTGGCCGGGCTGGACCTGCTGGCCCAGGGCCGCCTCGATTTCGAGGCCCCGGACACCGACGCCTTCCCCTGCCTGGCCCTGGCCTGGCAGGCGATGCAGGCCGGCGGCACCGCGCCGGCGGTGCTGAACGCCGCCAACGAGGAGGCCGTTTCAGCGTTTCTTCAGGGCCGGATCGGTTTCCTGACGATCCCGGAACTGGTCGCTAACGCTCTTTCAACACTGCCGACCGAACCAGCCGATACACTGGAGGTCCTGTTGTCCGCCGACCAGCGGGCTCGCCAGCTCACCCTGAACACCATCGACGCCGCCTGAACGACCGCCCTGCCCAGCCCGCATGACGACGCCGCCCCTGCCTGACAACGTGAGCCTGCATGACTGACTTCATCGGATCGGTCTGGTGGATGATTGTCAGCCTCGGGCTGCTGGTCACGTTCCACGAGTTCGGGCATTACTGGGTCGGGCGCCTGTGCGGGGTCAAGATCCTGCGCTTCTCGGTGGGCTTCGGCCGGCCGCTGTGGTCGCGCCGCGACAGGCATGGCACCGAGTTCGCCATCGCCGCCATCCCGCTGGGTGGCTATGTGAAGTTCCTCGACGAGCGCGAGGTCGAAGTCCACCCGCACGAGCGCGGCCAGGCCTTCAACCACAAGACCGTCTGGCAGCGCATCGCCATCGTTGCCGCCGGCCCGATCGCCAACCTGCTGCTGTGCATCCTGCTGCTGTGGGCGATGTTCGTGATCGGCAAGCAGGACTACTCGCCCACGATCGGCCGTGTCAGCGGCATCGCCGCCAGCGCCGGCCTGGCCAGCGGCGACCGCGTGCTGCGCGTGGACGACCGCCAGGTGGTCACCCTCGGCGAGGCCAGCATGGCGCTGACCGCTGCCGCGATGGACCGCCGCGACGTGAAGCTGGAAGTACTGGATACAGCCGACCAGGTGCGCATGCGTACCCTGCCGCTGTCGCAGCTGCCGGCGGGCTTCGATGAACGGCGGGTACCGATCCTGGCCGGCCTGTACTGGCAGTCGTGGCTGCAGCCGGCACTGGTCGATTCGCTCACTGCGGACTCCGTGGTGGCCGGGCAGCTGCAGCCGGGCGACCTCATCGTGGCCATCGATGGCCAGCGCATCGACAGCGTCGACCAGGTGATCGGCGAGATCCAGGCCCTGGGCCGCGCCGGCGGGCCGGGCATGATCGAGGTCCTGCGCGGCGGCGAGCGGCTGGCGCTGGAAGTCACCCCGCGCCAGGGCAAGGACGGCAAGGGCAACCCGGTCTGGCAGATCGGCGTCGGCTTCCCGACCAGCTACAGCCCCGCCTATGACACCCTGCTGCGCTATGGCCCGCTGGATGCGGTGACCGTGGCGGTGCGCGAGACCGGCCGCCTGGCGGCCGACTCGCTGGGCATGATGGGCCGCATCGTGACCGGCAAAGCCTCGCTGCAGAACGTTTCCGGGCCGGTCACCATCGCCCGCGTGGCCAATGTCTCGGCCAAGCGCGGCCTCGACTGGTTCCTGCAGTTCCTTGCCCTGCTGTCCCTCAGCCTGTGCATCATCAACCTGCTGCCGATCCCGATCTTGGACGGCGGCCACCTGCTGTATTACCTTATCGAGTTGGTCAAGGGCAGCCCGCTGAGCGAGCGTGCCATCGCCGCCGGCCAATACATCGGCCTGGCGTTGCTGGCCGGGCTGATGGGGTTGGCGTTCTACAACGACATCCTCGGCCTGGTCCCGCGATGAACTTTTCCACGTTGTTGCCGTCTACAGCGTCGGCATCCCGTACCAATGAAATCGACCTTCCTACCGGACGTGACATGACGCGACTCCCCAATCGCCGCCTGCTGGCCCTCGCCCTCGCCGCCGTCACCGGCGCCCCCGCCCTGGCCCAGGCAGCCGAGCCCTTCACTGTCAGCGACATCCGCGTCGATGGCCTGCAGCGCATCAGCTCGGGCACGGTGTTCACCTACCTGCCGGTGGAACGTGGCGAGACGGTCACCGACAACAAGGTCGGCGAGACGATCCGCGCCCTGTACAAGACCGGCTTCTTCGAAGACGTCCAGTTGGACCGCCAGGGCACGATCCTGGTGGTGACCGTCAAGGAACGCCCGGCGATCAACAAGCTGACCGTGACCGGCAACAAGGACATCAAGTCCGACCAGCTGCTCAAGGGCCTGTCCGACATCGGCCTGACCGAGGGCGGCACCTTCGATCGCCTGAGCCTGGACCGCGTGACCCAGGAACTGCGCCGCCAGTACAACGACCGCGGCAAGTACAACGTCGACATCACCCCGACGGTGAGCCCGCTGGACCGCAACCGCGTGGACATCGCCATCGCCATCAAGGAAGGCAAGGCGGCCAAGATCCGTCACGTCAACCTGGTCGGCACCGAGAAGTACGAGAGCAAGGACATCCTGGAGACCTGGGAGTCCAAGGAGCACAACTGGGCCTCGTGGTACCGCCGTGACGACCAGTACTCCAAGGAAAAGCTGTCCGGCGACCTGGAAAAGCTCAACTCCTGGTACCTGGACCGCGGCTACGTCGATTTCAGCATCGATTCCACCCAGGTCTCGATCAGCCCCGACAAGCGCGACATGTTCCTGACCGCGGGCGTGACCGAGGGTGCGCAGTACAAGATCTCCGAGATCAAGGTCAGCGGCGACACCATCCTCCCGCAGGAGGACGTCGAGCGCATGGTGATCCAGAAGGCCGGCGACACGTTCTCGCGTGCCCTGCTGGAATTCAGCTCGGACAGCATCACCAATTCGCTGTCCAACATCGGCTACGCGTTCGCCAAGGTGAACCCGATCCCGACCACCAACCGCGCCGAGCAGACCGTCGCCATCAACATGCAGGTCGTGCCCGGCCCGCGCGTGTCGGTGCGCCGCATCCTGTTCCGCGGCAATACCCGTACCTCCGACGAAGTGATGCGTCGCGAGCTGCGCCAGTTCGAGAACAGCTGGTACTCGCAGGCCGCGATCGACCGCTCCAAGATCCGCCTGCAGCGCCTGGGCTACTTCGAATCGGTGGAAGTGGAGACCCCGGCCGTCAGCGGCAGCAACGACCAGGTCGACGTCGTCTACAACGTCAAGGAAACCACCTCGGGCAGCTTCGTGTTCGGCCTGGGCTACTCGCAGTCCTACGGCATGACCACGTCGGTGCAGCTGTCGCAGAACAACTTCCTCGGCGGCGGCAACCGCGTGTCGGTCGAAGCCTCGCGCAGCAGCTACCTGCAGCGCTACGGCTTCAGCTACACCAACCCGTACTTCACCGACGACGGCGTGTCGCTGGGCTACAACCTGTCCTGGCGCGAACTGGACTACTCCGACTTCAACACCGCGCAGTACAACAGCACCAACGGTTCGGCGCAGGTGGTGTTCGGCGTGCCGCTGACCGAGACCGATACCGTCTCGCTGATGTTCGGCATCGACAGCAACCAGATCACCACCTACCAGGGCTCGACCCCGCAGTCGATCATCGACTACATCAATGCGGTCGGTAAGCGCACCTTCCATGCCTGGCGCACCGAGCTGGGCTGGGCACGCGACTCGCGCAACGATTACTTCATGCCGACCCGCGGCACCTACCAGCGCGTGGGCCTGGAAACCACGCTGCCGGGCTCGACCATCGAGTACTACAAGCTGAACTACCAGATCAGCAAGTACTGGCCGATCATGCCGTCGCTGGTGATCAACACCCGCGCGGAAATCGGCTACGGCGATGCCTACGGCAAGGACTACACCCGCGTCATCGACAACGGCGACGGCACCACCCGCACGGTCACCGCTTCGGGCCTGCCGTTCTTCGAGAACTTCTACGCCGGTGGTACCAACTCGGTGCGCGGCTTCGAGGACAACACCCTCGGCCCGCGCGAAGTCACCACCGGTTATCCGGAAGGCCAGCCGCTGGGTGGTTCGCTGAAGACGGTCGGTTCGGTCGAAGCCTACTTCCCGCGCCTGTTCGACAGCCCGTCGGCACGCGTGTCGGCCTTCGTCGACTTCGGCAACGTCTACAACGGCACCAAGAACTTCAAGGCCAACGAGCTGCGCGTGTCCACCGGTGTGGCCCTGCTGTGGCGCGCCCCGGTCGGCCCGATCTCGATCAGCTACGCCTTCCCGCTGAAGAAGGAAGACGATGACAAGATCGAACGCCTGCAATTCACCTTCGGTGGCCAGTTCTGAGGAACGTCGTTCCTCAGGACTGATCCACCTCCGGTGAATTGCCCCCGCATTTCACCTATCCCCCGCGCCGTTGGCGCGCCCCCCTTAACAGAAGGGGGGCTCTCCACCAGACGGGTCTCGAATCGCCGGGCTTTGCCCGGCGTTTTCGTTTTGCAGATGACACTGCACGGCACGGGTTTTTGGCCGCGCTCGCGGGAAATTGTCCAGAGACGGCGGGTGGCCCTGGACAGGACCGTTGGCGCCATGGGCCCGAGGCATGCCTCGGGCGGGTTGGGCAGGACGCCCTACCCCGGTCTTGCCGTTTGCGCAGGACTGCGCACAAGAGCAAGGCGCCATCGAGCACCCTGGAGGGGCTTTTGCGTGTCCTGGCCAGGGCCATCCGCCGCCTCCCGCCCGTACCAGGCAGGCGCCAAGCCCTGCCCCCGCATGACCGAAATGGCGCCACACGTTAAACTCCCGCCGTGAATACTCCCACCTACACCGCCCAGCAACTTGCCGAGCAGTTCGGCCTGCAGGTCCATGGCGACCCGGCGACCGCCATCCATGGCGTGGCCACCCTCGCCCATGCCGGTCCTGGCCAGCTGACCTTCCTTGCCAACCCGCGCTACCGCGCCCAGCTGGCCGACAGCCACGCCTCGCTGGTGGTCCTGCGCGCCGACGACGTCGAGGCCGCCCCCGGCGCCGCGCTCGTGGCCAAGGACCCGTACACTGCATTCGCCAAGATCGCCGCCCTGTTCGACATCGCGCCGACCCGCCCGCCGGGCATCCACCCCAGCGCCGTGATCGATCCCGACGCCCAGGTGGCCGCCAGCGCCCACATCGGCCCGTTCGTCACCATCGGTGCACGCAGTGTCATCGGCGAGAACTGCATCGTCGGTGCCGGCAGCGTGATCGGCGAGGACTGCAGCCTGGATACCGGCTGTGAACTGATTGCCCGGGTCACTCTGGTCACCCGGGTCAAGCTGGGCAAGCGCGTGCGCATCCACCCCGGTGCAGTGCTCGGCGCCGATGGCTTCGGCCTGGCGATGGATGCCGGCAAGTGGATCAAGGTGCCCCAGCTGGGCGGCGTCCGCGTCGGCGACGATTGCGAGATCGGTGCCAACACCTGCGTTGATCGTGGCGCGCTGGAAGACACCGTCCTGGCCGAGGACGTGCGCCTGGACAACCTGGTGCAGATCGCCCACAACGTGCAGATCGGTGCCCACTCGGCCATCGCCGGCTGCACCGGCATCGCCGGCAGTGCCAAGATCGGCCGTTACTGCCTGCTGGGCGGCGCCGTGGGCGTGGTCGGCCACCTCGAGATCTGCGACAAGGTCGTGATCACCGGCAAGTCGGTGGTCCGCAATTCCATTACCGAGCCGGGCGAGTACTCCTCCGGCACCCCATTGACCGACAACCGCACGTGGCGCAAGAACGCCGCGCGCTTCAAGCAGCTGGACGCATTGGCTCGCCGCGTCCTGGCTGCTGGCAAGGAGAAAGAATGAACGATTCGCTGCAGCTTCCGATCGACGTCTGCCAGATCCAGGAACTGCTTCCGCACCGCTACCCGTTCCTGCTGGTGGACCGGGTGCTTGAACTCGACGTCGAGGCCAAGCGCATCCTGGCGCAGAAGAACGTCAGCATCAACGAGCCGTTCTTCCAGGGCCATTTCCCGGGCCGCCCGATCATGCCCGGCGTGCTGATCATCGAAGCGCTGGCGCAGGCCGGCGGTGTCATGACCCAGCTCACGCTTGGCCGCGATGCGCAGTCCAAGCTGTTCTACATGGTCAAGGTGGAAAACGCCCGCTTCAACAAGCAGGTCGTGCCCGGCGACGTGCTGATGCTGGATGTGCAGATGAAGCGCCTGATCCGCAACATGGGCTGGTACTACGGCGAAGCCAAGGTCAACGGCGAAGTCGTTGCGTCGGCCGAGGTCATGTGCGCCGGCGCCAAGGGCTGATCCACTGGAGGCAGCAATGACTGACAACGCACCGCGGATCCACCCCACCGCCGTCATCGATCCGGCCGCGCGCCTGGCCGACGATGTCCAGGTGGGCGCCTTCACCCTGATCGGCCCCGACGTTGAAATCGGCGCCGGCACGGTGGTGGGCCCCCATTGCAGCATCCACGGCCCGACGCGGATCGGCCGCGACAACCGCTTCGTCGGCCATGCCGCGATCGGTGGCGAGCCGCAGGACAAGAAGTTCGCCGGCGAGCGCACCGAACTGGTGATCGGCGACCGCAACGTGTTCCGCGAGTTCGTCACGCTGAACCGTGGCACCGGCGGCGGCGGCGGTATCACCACCATCGGCAACGACAACTGGATGCTGGCCTACACGCACGTGGCACACGACTGCCATGTCGGCAACTTCTGCGTGTTCTCCAACAACACCACCCTGGCCGGCCACGTCACCGTGGGCGACTACGTGATCATCAGCGGCTTCGCCGGTGCCCACCAGTTCTGCCGCATCGGTGCGCATGCCTTCCTCGGCATGGGCGCGCTGACCAATGGCGATGTACCGCCGTTCACCATGGTCGGTACCGATTCACTGGGACGTCCGCGCGGCATCAACAGCGAAGGCCTGAAGCGACGCGGCTTCGACGCCGATCGCATTTCGGCCATCAAGCGCGCCTACCGCACGCTGTACGTCGCGGGCCTGCCGCTGGCCGAGGCCAAACAGCAGCTGACCGAACAGGCGCGTGACAGCGATGATGTGAAGGCCATGCTGGACTTCATCGAGCACGCTGAGAGGCCGTTGCTGCGATGAGCAGCACCACCGGCCAGGCGCCGGCCGGCGCCGCGGTGATCCCGCTGGCCTCGATGGCCGGCAGCGTTCCCGCGCAGCGGGTGCTCAGCGAGCGCCCGTTGCGGATCGCGCTGGTCGCCGGCGAAGCGTCCGGCGACCTGCTCGGTGCGGGCCTGGTGCGTGAACTGAAAGCGCGCTTCCCGAATGCCGAGTTCGCCGGCATCGGCGGCGATGCCATGCGCAGCGCCGGCTGCCAGACCTGGCACGATGCCAGCGAGCTGGCGGTGATGGGCCTGACCGAAGTACTGCGCCACCTGCCACGCCTGCTCAAGCTGCGCTCGGCGTTCCGCCAGCGCGCCCTGGAATGGCAGCCGGACGTGTTCATCGGCATCGACGCGCCCGACTTCAATCTGGGCATCGAGCGCTGGCTGAAGCAGCGCGGCGTGCGCACCGTGCATTACGTCAGCCCCTCGGTCTGGGCCTGGCGCGAAAAGCGCGCCGAGAAGATCGGCAGCAGCGCCGACCTGGTGCTGTGCCTGTTCCCGATGGAGCCGCCGATCTATGCCAGGCATGGCATCGATGCGCGCTTCGTCGGCCACCCGATGGCCGATGACATTCCCTTGCAGGGCAGCCGCGAGGAAGCACGCGCCGCACTCGGACTGCCGACCTCGGCCAAGGTGCTGGCGGTGTTGCCGGGCAGCCGCCTGGGCGAGATTTCGCGCCTGGGGGAACCGTTCTTCGAAGCCGCCTGGCAGGTCTCCGAACGGATTCCGGGCCTGCATGTGGTGGTGCCTGCCGCCAACCCGGCATGCAGGCAGCTGATCGAAGAACAACTGTCACGCTCGGCGTTGCCGGTGGCCTACTCGCACGTGCTTGATGGCCAGGCGCGCAACGCGATGATCGCAGCCGACGTGGTGGTGCTGGCCTCCGGCACCGCGACCCTGGAAGCGATGCTGGTGAAGCGGCCGATGGTGGTCGGTTACCGCGTCAACGAGCTGACCTATCGCCTGGTCAAGGCGCTTGGCCTGATCAAGGTCGACCGCTTCGCCCTGCCCAACATCCTGGCCGGCCAGGACCTGGCGCCGGAGCTGATGCAGCACGACTGCACGCCGGACAAGCTGGCCGCCGCCATCCAGCAGTGGTTCGACCATCCCCAACGGGTGACCGACCTGCAGGGCACCTACGCACGCCTGCACGAGCGCCTGCGTCGCAATGCCTCGGCACGCGCCGCCGACGCCGTTGGCGAGCTGCTGATGCGCAACCAGGCAGCGGCATGAGCCGTCGCCATGCCGCTGCGGCCAGCCTGGCCCTGTTCGACGGCGCCGCAGTGGTCGAGCCGGAGCGCCTGGTCGCGGGGGTCGACGAGGCCGGCCGTGGCCCTCTGGCCGGGCCGGTGGCGGTGGCGGCGGTGGTGTTCGACCCGTCCCGGCCACGGATCAATGGCCTGGATGACTCCAAGCAGCTGACCGCGGCGCGCCGCGAGCAGCTGCATGACCGCATCATCGAGCGTGCCCTGGCCTGGCACGTGGTGCTGGTGGACGTGGACACCATCGACCGCCTGAACATCTACCAGGCCACCCTGCAGGGCATGCGTGAGGTCGTTGCGGCGGTCGCCCATGTGGCCGGCTTCGCCCGCATCGATGGCAACGTGGTGCCCAAGGGCCTGGTGCTGCCGGCGCAGGCGCTGGTCGGCGGCGACGGCATCGATCGCGCGATCATGGCCGCATCGATCCTGGCCAAGGTCTCGCGCGACCGTTACATGCTGGACGTGCACAGCCGCCACCCGCAGTACGGCTTCGAGCAGCACAAGGGCTATGGCACCCCGGCCCACCTGGCCGCCCTGCGCGCGCACGGCCCGTGCGCGGAGCACCGGCGCAGCTTCGCCCCGGTGCGTGAATGCCTGCAGGTCGCACAGGGCGCCACGATCGCCTGAACCTCAGGCAGTTGTAGAGCCGAGCCCACGCTCGGCTGCCCGCAGCAGCCGAGCGTGGGCTCGGCCCTACAGGAAACGGTCTCCCGCACGCCTGAACCCGGTCGTCTTCCGGGGCATGTCAAGAGCTTGTCGCCTCTCCCTGCCCTCGCTACCCTGACCGGGCACTCCAGCGCTTCCCGACCCCGGCGACGAACCTCCGTCAGCACCCGGGGCCCGCGCGCTCCAACCTGGTCCGGCATGTCCAACTCCCGCTTCGTACATCTCCACGTCCACACCGAGTTCTCGCTGGCGGACTCGACCATCCGCGTGCCGGCCAAGCCGGACCAGGCGGACCCGAAGAAGGCCAAGCAGGCCAACCTGCTGTCGCGCTCCGTCGAGCTCGGCCTGCCCGCGCTGGCGGTGACCGACCTCAACAACCTGTTCGCCCTGGTCAAGTTCTACAAGGCCGCCGAAGGCGTGGGCATCAAGCCGATCGCCGGTGCCGACGTGCTGATCGCCGAGGAAGGCCAGGATCCGTGGCGGATGACCCTGCTGTGCCGTGATCGCGAGGGCTACCTGAGCCTGTCGCGGCTGCTGACCCGCGCCTGGATGGAAGGCCATCGCCCGGAAGGCGGCGTAGCCGTGCATCCGGACTGGCTGAAGGCCGGCAACGCCAACCTGTTCGCGCTGGCCGGCCGGCAGAGCCTGGCCGGGCGCCTGGCGCTGGACGGCAAGCATGAGCTGGCCGAGCAGCAGCTGGCCGACTGGCAACGCGTGTTCGGCGATGGCCTGCACCTGGAGCTGACCCGTACCGGCCGCGAGGGCGAGGAAACCTTCAACCAGTTCGCGCTGATGGCCGCCGGCCAGCGTGGCCTGCCGGTGGTGGCCAGCAACGACGTGCGCTTCCTGTCGCCGTCGGACTTCAGCGCGCACGAAGCGCGCGTGTGCATTTCCACCGGCCGCGTGCTGGACGACCCCAAGCGCCCACGCGAGTACAGCGACCAGCAGTACCTGAAGTCGGCCGAGGAGATGTGCGCGCTGTTCGCCGACATCCCCGATGCGATCGACAACACGCTGGCGCTGGCCGAGCGCTGCAACATCGAGATGCGGCTGGGTACCTACTTCCTGCCCAACTACCCGGTACCCGACGACGAGACCCTGGACACCTGGATCCAGAAGATGTCGCGCGACGGCCTGGAAGAGCGCCTGGAGAAGAATCCGCTGGCGCCGGGCAAGACCCGCGAAGAGTACTTCGAGCGGCTGGAGTTCGAGCTCAACACCATCATCAAGATGGGCTTCCCGGGCTACTTCCTGATCGTGGCCGACTTCATCCAGTGGGGCAAGAACCAGGGCATCCCGATCGGCCCCGGCCGTGGTTCGGGTGCCGGCTCGCTGGTGGCGTGGGCGCTGAAGATCACCGATCTGGACCCGCTGCCGTACAACCTGCTGTTCGAGCGATTCCTCAATCCGGAACGCGTGTCGATGCCCGACTTCGACATCGACTTCTGCATGGATCGCCGCGACGAGGTGATCGACTACGTTGCGCGCAAGTACGGGCGCGAGCGCGTCAGCCAGATCATCACCTACGGCACCATGGCCGCCAAGGCGGTGGTGCGCGACTCCGGCCGCGTGCTCGGTTTCCCGTACGGCCTGGTCGACGGTGTATCCAAGCTGATCCCGAACATCCTGGGCATCCACCTGAAGGATGCGCTGGGCAAGGGCAAGGAAGGCCCCAGCTCGGAAATGGCCTCGGCCGAACTGATCCAGCGTTACGAGACCGAGGACGATGTCCGCGACCTGATCGACCTGGCGCTGCAGCTGGAAGACCTGACCCGCAACGCCGGCAAGCATGCCGGTGGCGTGGTGATCGGGCCCGAGCCGCTGAGCGAGTTCTGCCCGCTGTACGCCGAACATGACGAGAACGGCCTCGGCAAGAATCCCGTCACCCAGTTCGACAAGAACGACGTGGAAGAAGTCGGCCTGGTGAAGTTCGACTTCCTCGGCCTGCGCACGCTGACCATCATCGACTGGGCGGTGAAGGCGATCAACAAGCGCCACGCGCGCGCCGGCATCCCGCCGGTGGACATCGCCGCGATCCCGCTCGACGACACGCCCACCTACAAGGACATCTTCGCCAACGGCAACACCGGCGCGGTATTCCAGTTCGAATCCTCGGGCATGCGCCGCCTGCTGAAGGACGCCCGCCCCGACCGGTTCGAAGACCTGATCGCGCTGGTGTCGCTGTACCGCCCCGGCCCGATGGACCTGATTCCCTCCTTCAACGCGCGCAAGCACGGCCAGGAAGAGATCATCTATCCCGATCCGCGCACCGAAGCCATCCTGAAGGACACCTACGGCATCATGGTGTACCAGGAGCAGGTGATGCAGATGGCGCAGATCGTCGGCGGCTACTCGCTGGGCGGCGCCGACCTGCTGCGCCGTGCGATGGGCAAGAAGGTCCCGGCCGAAATGGCCAAGCACCGCGAGATCTTCCGCGAAGGCGCGGCCAAGGACGGCGTGGACGAGGCCAAGGCCGATGCGATCTTCGACCTGATGGAGAAGTTCGCCGGCTACGGCTTCAACAAGTCGCATGCCGCGGCCTACGCGCTGGTCAGTTACCAGACCGCGTGGCTGAAGCGCCATTACCCGGCCGAATTCATGGCGGCCACCCTGTCCTCGGACCTGGACAATACCGAGAAGGTGGTCGGCTTCCTGGACGAGGTGCGCAACCTCGGCCTGACCGTGCTGCCGCCGAAGGTGAACCACTCTGCCTTCATGTTCGAAGCGGTCACGCCGGACACCATCCAGTACGGCCTGGGCGCGATCAAGGGCGTCGGCCAGGGTGCCTGCGAGGCGGTGGTGGACGAGCGCCTGAAGGGCGGCGACTACAAGGACCTGCTGGACTTCTGCACCCGCGTCGGTTCGGCCAAGCTCAACCGGCGCACGCTGGAAGCGATGATCAACTGCGGCGCACTGGACGAGCTGGGCCACAACCGGGCGTCGCTGATGCTGCAGCTGCCGGAAGTGATCAAGGCCACCGACCAGATGGCACGCGAACGCGCGTCGGGCCAGAACTCGCTGTTTGGCGGCCCCGACCCGAGCGCAACCACGATCCAGCTGGACCTGCCCGAAGCCGATGAATGGCCGCTGCTGCAGCGCCTGAACGGCGAGCGCGACACGCTGGGCTTCTATCTCAGCGGCCACCCGTTCGATCCCTGGCGCGACGATGTGCGCGACCTGGTCGGCAACGACCTGGGTTCGGTGGAGAAGATCTGGAGCGCCAACAGTGGTGGCGGTGGCGGCGGCGAAAAGCGCTGGCGCCCGGAAGTGCAGACCGTGCTGGCCGGCCAGGTGGTCGGTGTGCGCCGCAAGGGCGAGAGCCAGATCTTCATCCAGCTGGAGGATGGCCGCGGCCGCGTCGAGTGCAGCGCGTTCTCCGACGCGATGGCCGAGTTCGGTCACCTGATGACCAAGGACCGCATCCTGGTGGTCAAGGGCGGCCTGCGCGAGGATGAATTCAACGGCGGTTTCGCGCTGCGCATCCGCCAGTGCTGGGACTTCGACGAAGTCTGCGCCAACTACGCCACGCGGCTGTCGCTGCGCCTGGACCTGCGCCAGCAGCGCCCGGTCTGGGAGCGCATCGACGCCCTGCTCGACCGCCATCGCCCGGGCCGGACGCCGCTGCGCCTGGACCTGCTGCTGAAGGGCCCGCAGGGCGGCGTCGCCGGCATGCTCGATGTTTCCGGGCAGAGCGCGGTACGCATCGATTCCAAGCTGATGGAGGCGCTGCGCGCCGACCCGGCCGTGCGCACGCTGAAGGTGCGCTACAGCCCGCCATGGGCCAGCTGAGGCTGGCTCCCTGGTTTTCCTGTCTCCCCCGTTTCCCCGTTCCAAGTATCAAGGACGATTGCCGATGAAGACCCTGCTGTTCCCGTTCGCTGCCGCACTGGCCCTGGCCGCCTGCTCCCCGTCGAAGATCGAGTTCCAGATCGACAACCCGACCGACACGCCGCTGGCCCTGAGCATCGACGGCCAGGACCTGCCGGTGGCCGCACAGGGCTCGCGCCCGGTCTCGCTGGCCATCGGCGAGCATCGCCTGCACACCGAAAAGCTGGGTGATGTGCGCTTCATCGTCTACGTCGACGGCCGTGGCGGCCTGATCAACCCGACCCTGAGCGAGTACGTGATCGCCCGCGAGATCTACGTCACCGACGAGAGCAAGGCGAAGAACTTCGGTGTCGGCAACAGCGGTATCCAGCTGGGTGGCGTCGACTTCGAAGGCCCGTTCGAGAAGAGCCACGCGCTGTTCATCGACAAGACGTGGACCTACGGCGTACGCGAACCCTTCCCGAAGGAAAAGGTGGTGGCCCACGTCGACGCCAGCGGCGGCCAGATCGTGGCCAAGGTGTTCACCGCCCCCGACTTCATCAGTTACGTGGAAGAAGGCATGGGCGAGCCCGGCGCGTTCAAGCGCGAGCAGCCGGCCGGCTACGTGGCCCCGGTGTTCAGCCTGGAACCGGCCCCGGCCAGCCTGCCGGCGCTGGTGCCGGCCTTCGAGGCGCATGCCGCGCCGCTGCGCGAGGTCTATGCGCGCTGGCTGAAGGCCACCACCGCCGATGAACAGAAGGCCCTGCGCAAGCAGGACTTCGCCGCGCAGATGGCGTTCACCTCGGCCACCGCCACCCTGGGCAGCACGCTGGGCCGGGACGCCAACGAGGCCTACAACGACTTCGTCTCCCAGCGCAGCCAGCTGATGGGCCGCAGCGCCCTGGTGGTGCCCTGAGCTGACTGGCGCGCCCTGCCCGGCTGCGCTACCGTCGCCTTCCAGACGAAGGCGTACGGGTGGTTTGCACGCATTCGGCTAGAATTCCCCCCTTCTTTACACGACGGCTTCCGATGAATCCGAACTACCTCGACTTCGAGCAACCCATCGCCGACCTGGAAGCCAAGATCCAGGAACTGCGCAACGCCAGTGCCGGGCCGGCGGTCAATGTCGAGGCGGAAGTGCATGCGCTGCAGGACAAGCTGCGCGTGCGCACCGCGCAGATCTTCCGCAACCTGACCTCGTGGCAGGTGCTGCAGCTGGCCCGCCATCCGTCGCGTCCGTACACCGCCGACTACATCCGCATCATCTGCGATGAGTTCCAGGAGCTGGCCGGTGACCGTGCCTTCGCCGACGACAAGGCCATCATGGGCGGCCTGGCCCGCATCAATGGCCGCGCGGTGATGGTGATCGGCCACCAGAAGGGCCGTGACACCAAGGAAAAGATCAAGCGCAACTTCGGCATGCCCAAGCCGGAGGGCTACCGCAAGGCGCTGCGCCTGATGAAGATGGCCGAACGCTTCGGCCTGCCGGTACTGACCCTGATCGACACCGCTGGCGCCTGGCCGGGCATCGACGCCGAATCGCGCGGCCAGTCCGAAGCGATCGCGCGCAACCTGATCGAGATGGCCGAGCTGAAGGTGCCGATCATCTGCACCGTGATCGGTGAAGGCGGCTCCGGCGGCGCGCTGGCACTGGGCGTGGGCGACCGTACCGTGATGCTGGAATACTCGGTGTACTCGACCATCACGCCGGAAGGCTGCGCCTCGATCCTGTGGAAGGATGCCGGCAAGGCCAAGGATGCCGCCGAACAGCTGGGCCTGACCGCGCCGCGCCTGAAGAGCCTGGGCCTGGTCGACAAGGTCGTGCGCGAGCCGACCGGTGGCGCCCACCGCAACCCGACGCAGATGGCCAAGCGCCTGAAGGCAGTGCTGCTGAACGAACTGGACGCGCTGGACAAGCTGTCCACCGAACAGCTGCTGGAGCAGCGCTACACGCGCCTGCGCAGCTACGGCACCTACGAAGCGGCCTGATTCGGCCACGATACCTGTAGAGCCGAGCCATGCTCGGCTGCTTTTGATTGAAGCAGTCGAGCATGGCTCGACGCTACAAGGGCGTTCGGCGCACCGCATCCACGCATGGCGTGGATCTACTGGAACGCCACACACAGCACGCGTAAGCCGAGCATGGCTCGGCTCTACGGGGAACGGCGCTTCAGAACGGCTTGGCCAGCACCAGCCACACGATCGGGATGAAGGCCAGCAGCGGGATCTCGTTGATCCAGCGCAGCGCGCGCGACGACGGCAGCGCCCTGCCCTTGGCCACGCCTTTGAGCAGGCGCCCGATCCAGATGAAATACACCAGCAGCAGTACGACCAGGCCAAGCTTGGCGTGCAGCCAGCCGGCGCCGCTCGGGGCGACCATGGTCGGGAAGTCCGGAATGACCTTGTAGCCCAGCCACAGCACCAGGCCGAGCAGAAACGCCAGGCCGAACATCGAATGGCCGAAGCGGTACAGGCGCAGGCCCATCAGCTGCAGGCGCTCGCTCACCGCCGGCTGGCCTGCGGTCTCGGCCAGGTTGACCAGGATGCGCGGCAGGTAGAACACGGTGGCCATCCACGCCACCACGAACACGATGTGGAAGGTCTTCACCCAGTAGTAGCTCTGCATGCGCTCGCTCCGGCGGCTGGCGTAGATTGGCGGCCATTCTCGCATGCCGTGGCGAAGCCGCCGCAGGCACGCATGCCGCGACACATCGACGCATGGCGCGCCGCAACACCGTACGATAGGCGCCGTTTTCCCCGACCGCGCACCGCCCCATGGACAAGACCTACGACGCCGCCTACTTCCAACGCTGGTACCGCGCTGCCGACATCGGTGGCAGCGCCCGCCTGGCGCGCAAGGTCGCGTTGGCCGTGTCCAGTGCCGAGTACTACCTCGAGCGCCCGATCCGCAGCGTGCTGGACATCGGCTGCGGTGAAGGCGCCTGGCGTGCGCCGCTGCTGAAGCTGCGTCCAAAGGTCGAATACCTCGGCTTCGACAGCAGCGAGTACGCTGTGCGCCGCTACGGCAGGACCCGCAACCTGCACCTGGCCCGCTTCGGCGATTTCGCCTGGCTGCGGCCCTGTGCTCCGGTCGACCTGCTGGTCTGCTCGGACGTGATGCACTACGTGCCCAACCGCGAGCTGAGCGCTGGCCTGGCCGGCGTGGCCGAGCTGACCGGCGGCGTGGCCTTCCTGGAGACCTTCGCCGCCGAGGACGCGTTCGAGGGCGACCACGACGGTTTCCAGGCCCGCCCGGCGCGCTGGTATCGCCGCACGCTGGCCCGGCACGGGCTGCAGCCGGTCGGGTCGCACTGCTGGCTCGGCCCCGCCCTGGCAGGCGATGCGACCGCGCTGGAACGGATGTGAATCCGGATTCATTATTTTCAGCCAACTTAACCTGCGGGACACCTGGATGGGATATGCTGCGCGGCAACATATGACCATACATATTCGGTCGTCATGCTCTATCAACTGCACGAACTGACCCGCAACCTGCTCGCCCCCTGGGTGCATCAGGCCCAGGCCAACGCCAAGTTCTTCGCCAACCCGGGCCACTGGTGGTCGCAGATGCCGGGTGCCGATCGCCTGGCCGCGGTCAATGAGCTCTTCCACCGCATCGGCAAGGATTACGAGAAGCCCGAGTGGGGCATCAACGAAATCGAGGTCGATGGCGAGCGCGTGCCGATCGTCGTGCACGAGGAAGTGAGCAAGCCGTTCTGCAAGTTGCTGCGCTTCAAGCGCCACAGCAATGAAGCCGACCAGCTGCACACCATGCTCAACCAGCCGTTCGTGCTGGTGGTGGCGCCGCTGTCCGGCCACCACGCCACCCTGCTGCGCGATACCGTGCGCACGCTGCTGCGCGACCACCGCGTGTACGTGACCGACTGGGTCGACGCGCGCATGGTGCCGTCCAGCGAAGGCGAATTCGGCCTGGACGATTACATCGCCTACATCCAGGAGTTCATCCGCCACCTCGGCGTGGAGCGCCTGCACGTGGTGAGCGTGTGCCAGCCGACCGTACCGGTGCTGGCTGCGGTTTCGCTGATGGCCAGCCGTGGCGAGCCGACGCCGCGCACGCTGGTGATGATGGGTGGCCCGATCGATGCGCGCTGCAGCCCGACCGCAGTGAACAACCTGGCCACGCAGAACCCGCTGTCGTGGTTCGAGAACAACGTCATCCACACCGTACCGGCCAGCTATCCCGGCGCCGGCCGTCGGGTGTACCCGGGCTTCCTGCAGCACGCCGGCTTCCTGTCGATGAACCCGAGCCGCCACTTCAGCTCGCACTGGGATTTCTACACCGACCTGGTCAAGGGCGATCTGGAAGACGCCGACGCGCACCGTCGCTTCTACGACGAGTACAACGCGGTGCTGGACATGCCGGCCAAGTACTACCTGGATACCATCCGCGTAGTGTTCCAGGACTTCCTGCTGCCGCGCGGCGAGTGGGTGGTCAACGGCGAGAAGGTCGATCCGTCGGCGATCCGTGACACCGCGCTGCTGAGCATCGAAGGCGAGCTGGACGACATTGCCGGCCTCGGCCAGACCGAAGCCGCGCAGGCGCTGTGCACCGGCATTGCGGCTGAGCGCCGCGAGCATTTCATCGTCGAAGGTGCCGGCCACTACGGCATCTTCAGCGGCCGTCGCTGGCGCGAGGTGGTGTACCCGAAGGTGCGCGACTTCTTCGCCGCGCATGCCGAGGCGCCGGCAGCCAAGGCCACCAGGAAGAAGAGCAACGTCACCCCGTTGCGGCGCAAGGCAGGGTAATGCCGGCCACTGGCCGGCGGTGCTTCTTCGGCCCTACGGGGTCGGATCCCTTTCCAACGGAAAGGGCTCTGACCCCAGCCTGATGGGATCCGGGATCAGAGCCCTGTTCTGCGAACAGGGATCCGACCCCAGCCCGGGCCAGCACCACCGGCCCTGCACTCCATTGAAGTCCCCAGTCGTGTGAAGTCCGGTACAGCGGATGTGTCGTCAACCCTCGTGCCGGTTGGCGAGAACGGGCCGCTCGCGCAGAATCGAAGCCTCGTTCATGTTCCGGGGTTCCCATGCCGCACCGTCGTCGCCTTGCCCTGACCGCCCTCGCTCTCGCCTGCCTGCTGCCCGCCCTGGCCAACGCAGCCTCGCCCTACCGCAGCCCGCAGCAGATCCTTGATGCCTCGGCGGCCAGCGACTGGCGCACGCCGGACCCGGCCAACCTGCTGTACATGGACCTGCCGGGCGGGCGGGTAATCATCGAGCTGGCGCCGCAGTTCGCCCCGCGCCATGTGGCCAACATCCAGACCTTCGCCCACGAACATTTCTGGGATGGCACCAGCATTTACCGTTCGCAGGACAACTTCGTGGTGCAGTTCGGCGATGCCGACGCCGATGATGCGGCCAAGGCCAAGCCGTTCGGCAGTGCCGCACGCAAGCTGCCGGCCGAGTTCGAACGCGCCAGCGCCGGCCTGAAGGTGAGCGTGCTGCCGGACCGCGATGGCTGGGCCGCGCAGACCGGTTTCGTCGATGGCTTCCCGGTCGGCCAGGATCCGCAGGCCGGCAAGGCCTGGCTGGCGCACTGCTACGGCATGCTGGGCGCGGGCCGCAGCAACGAGGAAGACAGCAGCATCGGTGCTGAACTGTACGTGGTGACCGGCCAATCGCCGCGCCAGCTGGACCGCAACATCACCCTGGTCGGCCGCGTGCTGAAGGGCATGGAGCTGCTCAGTGCAACCCCGCGCGGACCGGCGTCGATGGGCTTCTATGCCGACCCGAAGCTGCGCACGCCGATCGTGTCGATCCGCCGGGCCAGCGACGTGCCGGCGGCCGAGCGCACACCGCTCCAGGTCCTGCGAACCGACTCGAAGACCTTCGCCGATACGGTCGAGGCACGCCGCAATCGCGTGGATGATTTCTACAAGCGCCCGGCGGGGCATATCGATCTTTGCAATATTCCGGTGCCGGTGCGGTAGGAGCGGGGTTTCCTGCGCGTGGCGCGTGCTGAAGGGGCTTCACCTTTCATGGGCGTCACTTTTCTTTTCGCGCGAAAAGAAAAGTAACCAAAAGAAGCGCGCCGCCGAGTCGCGAGCCGCCGTGCTTCGCACGTCGGTGCCCTGCGCTTCTCGGTGAATCAGGGGACGGTGCCGAACTCGCTTCGCTCAGACATCGGCACCTCTTCGCCCCTGATACCCCTGCGATGCTCGGCGCGCTCAAGGCGGACCCAAGATCAAAGGCCGCAGCTGCACGTAGTAGATCCACGCCATGCGTGGATGCCTTTGCCGTTGATCTTGATCTTCCAGTCCGCCTTGAGCGCGCCGAGGAGCACAGGGTACCGGTGCGCAGCACCGGCTCGCGGCTGGCGGAACGTTTCTTTTGGTTACTTTTCTTTGCGTACAAAGAAAAGTAACGCCCATGAACAATGAAGCCCCTTCAGCACGTGCCACGTGCCACGTGCAAAGCGCCTCAGCCCTTCTGACTCACCGCCACGCTACCCAGAATCAACGCACCCGCCACCAGCATCTGCAGCGTCACCGGCTCCCCCAGGAACAACCACGCAAACGCCGCGCCGAACAGCGGAATCAGGTAGGTCACCGTCGATGCGCGTGACGGGCCGATACGACCGATCAGGCGGTAGAACATCAGGAACGCCAATCCGGTACAGGCCACGCCCAATGCGATCGCCGCGCCCCACGCCTTCAGCGGAATTGCCGCCTGCGGCCAGTGGGTCACCGCCATCGGCAGCATCCACAGCGAGGCGCACGACAGCGTCGCCGCTGCCGCCGCTGCCGATGGCAGGCCGGTCATGTGCCGCTTCACCAGGTTCACGCCCAGTCCGTACAGCAGCGAGGCCGCCGCACCGGCCAGCACTGCGGTGCCGATGCTCAGCCCCGAGACCTTGGCCGTGGCTAGTACCACCACGCCGGCGAAGCCGACCAGCAACGCGCCAGCGCGGCGCATGCCGATCTTTTCACCGAAGAACAGGAAGGCGATCAGCGCGGCGAACAGCACGGTCATCGCATTGCAGATCGCACCGATCGCGGCCGGTGCCTGTTCGGCGGCATAGGCGAACAGCACGAACGGCAGCGCCGAGTTGATCAGGCCGATCGGTGCCAGCCACAGCCAGCGCCGCGGCGGAAACTGTGCGCGGGCGCGCCACAGGAACGGCAGCAGCACCAGCGCACCCAGCACCAGCCGCACCTCGACCAGCGCGAACGGGCCGAACGACGGCACCGCCACCCGCATGAACAGGAACGAGCAGCCCCAGATGGCGCCCAGCAGGGTCAATTCCAGCGGCGTGCGCCAATCGCGCTCAGCCACCTGTGGGACCGCGTTCATACCCTGCCTCCGTCCATCGTCCATTCCTCGCCAAGGCAGACAGGATCGGGCGCAGACGCCCGCCGCACAAGCGCGTAGTATCGCTGCCAGCCACAAAAATGGTTTGAGGCTCGTCATGCAGCTGCGCCCTTCCCTGCTCCCCGCCCTGGCCGTGTTCGCGGTCGCGGCGCGCCACCAGAACTTCGCCCAGGCTGCGCAGGAGCTGCACCTGACCGCCAGCGCGGTCAGCCACCATGTGCGCCGTCTGGAAGAAGTGCTGGAAGTACGCCTGTTCCTGCGCCACGCCCGCGGCGTGCGCCTGACTGCCGAGGGCCGGCAGCTGGCCGACGCCGCCAGCGCCGCCTTCACCGATGTCGCGGCGGTCGCCCATCACCTGCAGCCGGATGCCGACAGCGTGCCGCTGCGGATCACCACGCTGCGCTCGCTGTCCTACTGCTGGCTGTTGCCGCGACTGCCACGCTTCACCCAGGCCTATCCGCACATCCGCATCGAACTGCATACCGGCAGCGGCCTGGACCGCTACGACGACAACGGGCCGGAAGTGGGCATCCGCTATGGCCTGGGCCAATGGCCGGGCCTGCGTGCGCAGCACCTGATGGATGACTACCTGTTCCCGGTGGCCTCACCGGCACTGGCCGGGGTCGAAACACTGGCCGATCCGGCGCGCATCGCCGACCTGCCGCTGCTGACCGATCTGTCGCCGCAGGGCTGGCGTGACTGGTTCCGCCACGCCGGTGTGCGCCCACCGTCGCCCCTGCCGCCGATGCATACCTTCGCCGACAGCACCGATGCGATGCGTGCGGCGGTGTATGGCATGGGCGCGGTGCTGGCGCGCACCCACATCGCCCAGCCCTACCTGCAGCGCTACGAGGTGGTGCGCCTGCCCGGCCCGGCGCTGAAGGCGCGCTACGCCTATCACGTGGTGCATGCCGAAGGACAACCGCCCAGCCCGGCCGCACGCCTGTTCATCGACTGGTTGCTGGAGCAGGCGCAGGACGAACGCACGCCGATCCCGGCCTTGCCGGACAGCCTGCTCGGGCGCCCGGCCACGCATGCCTGACTACGCCCTCACCCGTTCTTTGCTTCCCCCTGGCTAGGCTGCTGGCGAACCCACAACGTATCTACGCCATGGCCATGCTGCGACTGCGCATCACCGGAACCGAAGACGACGCCCGCGCCATCAGCGACCTGCTGCTCGGCCTGGACGGCATTGAACATGTCGAGGAAACCGACGACCTGATGCCGCACATGGACGACGACGATTCCAGTTCGGCGGGGCTGTCCGATGACATCGGCCCGGGCATCCATGAGCTGGAAGTGGAAGTCGGCAATGAAAGCACCGCGCAGAAGGTGCGCGATGCGGTGCAGGAACTGGCGCTGGAGCTGGATGTGTTCGTCGAGTACGAGACCGACGAGGGCTGAGATTCCGCCGGGCATGGCCCGGCGGATACACGGGATTACGGCATGCGGCGGCGGCGACGCCACCAGGCCCGGACGCCCCAGGCCACGACCAGGGCCAGCACCGCCACCGGCAGCAGGGCCGCCATGGCGCGGATCAGGAACGCAATGCTGCTGCTGAGGATGCTGCCCGACTCGCTCAGCGCCTCGCCGATCTCGCTGCGGCTGCGCTGGCCCGAGGTGGTGTCGAAGTGGATCGTCACCAGCTGGGTATCGATGCGCCGGCGCTGCTGCGCGGCGTCCTTGTTGGCCTGCTCGACTCCCGCCTCGATCTCCGACAGGCGCGTGGTGATCGCCATCAGGTCTTCAATCTTCAGGTCCTTGCGGTCCTGGTAGGACAGCAGCCGCGCGTGCTCCTTCTCCAATCGCGCCTTGGTCAGTGCCGTGTCGGCCACGGCCTGTGCGAGATCCTCGGCGCGCGTATTGCGCGACTGCAGCTTACCGCCCTCACCGGCCATCGCGATCAACGGCTCGGCGCCCTTCGGTGCAATCCGCACCTTGACCTCGCCGCTGGGCTGCTCGCCACTGCGCTGATCGACCTGCAGCACCGCGCAGTCGCCGAACTTCGCACTCTGGCAGGCCTGGGCGATCTGCTGGATGCGCGGCGCGATCTGCGCCGCCTCCAGCTGCACCTGCACGTCATGCTCGTAGGCGAGGAATGCGCCTTCCGGCGAAGCGACAGCGGCATCGGCTGCGCTGGCGCCCGCTTCTGCCGCGTGCTCACCGTTCCTGGCGCAGGCTGCCAGTGCCAGCAGCAGCACCGGCACTGCCACCATGCGCGTCCACGCGCGCAGCGGCCTCACAGTGCGGCTCCGTTGTAGGAGGTCACCGAAAGACCGGCCAGATCCACCTGCGGCACGCAGCGCACGTTCACCGCCACCATCGGCGTGCCGGTGCGCGGGTCGAGCGCTTCGCTATAGGGAGCGACGCCACACTCGCGGCAATGGTGATGGTCGATATGCGCCTTGTTGAAGTGGTAGGTGGCTACGTCCGCCGGATCGGTGGCCAGCTGGAACGCCGCGCGCGGGGCGAACCACAGCAGGCTGCCGCGGCGGCGGCACATCGAGCAGTTGCAGTCGATGACGTCGCTGATCGGCGCCTCGGCCTGTACGGTGAATGCGATCCTGCCGCAATGGCAGCTTCCCTGGTATTCCATGTCCTGCGCTCCGCTGGAGGGTCCTTGTCTGCGCCCATGGTAATCCTATGGCACGGGGACAAAGCCGCCGCAGGGCCCTATGCTCAGGGTTTGACCCTGTACAGGAACGCCGATGCGCCCGCATCTTCTTGCCCTCGCCCTGGTCGCCGCCCTCGCCGGTTGCCAGCCGGCCGACGCCCCGACCAACGGTTCAACCCCAGCCGCCAGCCAGCAGGCCGGCGACGCGGCGGTCGATGCCGCCTTCGCCGATCTGTCCAAGCGTGCCCTGGACACCTGGATGCAGCTGTCTCCGGTCAGCGCCACCCAGATCGGTGACCATCGCTACGACAGCGAGCTGGACGACCTGAGTGCCGCCGGCCAGCAGAAGACCGTGGCCGCCTACAAGGCGCTGCTGGGCGAGCTGGACAAGATCGAGGTGGCCAAGCTGGGCCGCGAGAACCAGGTGGACGCAGCGATCCTGCGCAACCAGCTGCAGTCGGAGATCTGGAACGCCGAAGTGCTGCAGTCCGCCAAGTGGGACCCGCAGCTGTACAACGGCATCGCCGGCAGTGCGATCTACGGCCTGATGGCCCGCGAGTTCGCGCCGCTGCCGGAGCGCCTGAAGTCGGCCACCGCGCGCATGGAAAAGCTGCCGGCGATCTTCGCCCAGGCACGCGAGAACCTGGACCCGGCGCGCGTGCCGAAGATCCATGCCGAGACGGTGGCCAAGCAGAACAAGGGCATCCTCAGCATCGTCGATACGTTCATCACCCCGCACATCGGCGAACTCCCGCAGGCCGACCAGCAGCGCCTGCAGGCCGCCATCGACGGCCTGAAGAAGGCCGTGGACGAGCAGCAGACCTGGCTGGACAAGACCCTGGTGCCGAATGCCAAGGGCGACTTCCGCATCGGTGCGGAAAAGTACGACCAGAAGCTGAAGTTCGCGCTGAGCTCCTCGTTGTCGCGCCAGGAGATCGGTGAGCGTGCGCGCGCCGAACTCAAGCGCGTGCGCGAAGACATGTACGGCATCGCGCAGACCGTGCTGAAGGACAAGCCCGGTGCGCCGGAGATGCCGGCCCAGCCGACCGACGAGCAGCAGCAGAAGGCGATCGAGGCCGCACTGGAACTGGCCTACGCCGACAAGCCGGCACGCGACAAGGTGGTCGACGATGCCAAGGCCGCGCTGGAGCAGTCCACCGCGTTCGTGCGCGAGCACGACCTGGTGACCCTGCCCGACGCGCCGGTGGACATCATCCTGATGCCGGAATTCCAGCGTGGCGTGGCCGTGGCCTACTGCGATTCGCCGGGCCCGCTGGACAAGAACCTGAAGACCTTCTACGCCGTCTCTCCGATTCCGGACGACTGGAACGAGAAGCAGGTCGACTCGTTCCTGCGTGAATACAACTCGCGCATGATCCACCTGCTGAGCATCCACGAAGGCACCCCGGGCCATTACCTGGAAGGCTGGCACTCGGCCAAGTTCCCCTCCACCCTGCGTGCGGTACTGCGTTCGGGCCTGTTCGCCGAAGGCTGGGCGGTCTACACCGAGCGCATGATGCAGGAGCAGGGCTACCTCAACAACGACCCGCTGTTCCATCTGGTGCAGCTGAAGTTCTACCTGCGCACGATCTCCAACGCGATCCTCGACCAGGGCGTGCACGTGGACAACTGGGATCGCGAGAAGGCGATGCACCTGATGACCCACGACGCCTTCCAGCAGGAAAGCGAAGCGGCCGGCAAGTGGGTGCGCGCGCAGCTGACGTCGGCGCAGCTGCCGACCTACTTCGTCGGTGCGCAGGAACACTTCGACACCCGCAAGGCGGTGCAGGAGAAGCTGGGCGACAAGTTCAACCTGAAGGCGTACCACGACCAGGTGCTGTCCTACGGCGCACCGCCGGTGCGTTTCGCACGCCAGCTGATGCTGGACCAGCCGATCGAGTGATCGGGCGCGGGGCTGAATGCCCCGCGGGTCTGACAGCACCTCACGGCCCGGGCTTCCCGGGCCGTTCTCGTTTGAAGCGCCCGACTGCCTCACATCCGGTGTATGTACAGCTTCCCGGCATGGCTGCGGAGATCAAGAAAGTACTTCGCCTTGCAGCCCCGGCATGCCACTGGATGCATTTCATCAAATCCACGCTGGTTCTCCAGCGCGACGGCCAGTATGGGATGCCCGCAGTCGAAACAGCAGAATGCAATGTTGTTGCCATGGGGATCGGCGTAAATCTGGTCGCCATAGTGATCCATCACCAGGAAGTCTGTGATTTTCATGATCGATCTCCGGAGTAGGTGAGCCACCCGCAGACTACATCGCCACCCCGCTGCCCAGAAGGGCACGCGTCGGCTACAGGGCAACGCATCCTTCCAGCCACGCTGGAGCCGCTCAGGTCCTGAACAGTTGCATATCGAGCGTGCGTGACCTCACACCTGGCGAACGACTCCGGGCGCATCGTTCGCCGGGTTCCCCCTTCCGCCGGCATCCATGTCTCTCCCCCTGTTCCGTCTTGCACTGCTACCCGCGCTGCTGGTCAGTGCCTGCGCCCTCGCCGCCTGCCCGCCGCCACCGGCGGGACAGCCCGACATCCGCGCCCTGGGTTACTACACCGACAAGGCGGGTTCGGTGATCGACCCGGCACTGCACCAGCAGAACAAGGACGCCACCGCGCCACTGGACCGCTATGCCGCCGAGGTGGCGCGCATGAGCGACGACTACCTGCGCGACGGGGATCCAGCCACCGCGCAGTGCACGCTGGCCTGGCTCGGCGCCTGGGCAAAAGACGGCGCGATGCTCGGGCAGATGGTGCGGGTCAACAACGACCAGTCGTTCTACATGCGGCAGTGGATGCTCGATGCGGTAGCGATGGCCTACCTGAAGGTGCACGACCAGGCCGATGCCCGGCAGCGCGCGCGTATCGACCCGTGGCTGAAGCAGCTGGCGCACGCCAACCTGGCGTACTGGGACAACCCGAAACGGCGCCGCAACAATCACTACTACTGGGGAGGCCTGGGCGTGCTGGCGACCGGCCTGGCCACCGATGACGACGCCCTGTGGCAGGCCGGCCACGCCGCGTTCCAGGCAGGTATCGATGCCATCCAGGACGATGGCAGCCTGCCGCTGGAAATGACCCGCGGGCAACGTGCCCTGCACTACCACGACTACGCGTTGGCGCCACTGGTGATGATGGCCGAGCTGGCGCGCCTGCGCGGCCAGGACTGGTATGCCAGCAAGGACCATGCAATCGACCGCCTTGCCCGCCGGGTCATCGAAGGCAGCGAGGACCCCGTGTGGTTCAACCAGCACACCGGTGTGGCACAACTGCCGCTGCAGGCCAGCGGCTGGGTCGAGTTCTACCGGTTGCGGTCACCCGATGGCGGCCTGTTCGATGCCGCACATGCACACGGGCCGTTCCACTCCCCACGGCTGGGCGGCGACCTTACGTTGATGGCTACGCATGGCATCGTGCGCTCGCCGTTGCGATAGCTCCCTGTTTCAGCGACCGGCCCGCTGCAGCAGCTGCTGGAACTGCGCACGGCTGCAGCCCTGCCGGTCACAGCCCGGCAAGGGCAGTGCGACGCGCCCCGGCGGCTGTGCCCCGGTCAGCGGCAATGCATCGCGCAGCTGCGCGGTGGTCGGGTAGACGTAGGCCAGGCGGAAACGCGGGTCACCGCTACTGCGTTCGCGCCAACGCTCGAACTGCAGCAGGCCACCGATCGGGGTCTTCTCGTACTGGCCCGGCAGCAGGTAGTCACCGATTCCCAACGCCGCCAGCAGCGAACCGATATTGGAATCATGACCGACCAGCAGGGTCACCTTCGGCGACGCCGGATCGTCAAGCAAGGCGCCCACCCGTACCAGCAGTGGAGCTGCCACATCCCGCGCCACCTCGGGCGTTCCGAACAGGATGTCCTGGTAGCGGTTGCGGATCTGCGCCAACGCCTGCCACTGCGCCTCGCTGTTCAACCGCCCCCAGCCTTCGTGCGGCGTACCGCTTCCCTGGTAGTGGCCCATCAACAAGGCATCGACCAGCCCGCTGGCCAAGGCCAGTGAACCGGAGGCGCGCGGCTCCTTGACCGGCTGCACGCTGAAGGTCGTGCCGGCCAGCATCAGATGGCAGTCGCTGTGCCCCGCACAGGCGGCCGACCGCGGGTAGAGGGTGATCTGCTCCAGCACGGACAGTGCCGGTGCCAGATCCGATTCGGCCATCGCCTGCTGCATCGCCAGCAGCGCGCGCTCACGGAAGGCCGCGTCACCGTTGTGGATCACCGGGTCGAACAGCGGATCCATCGTGCCCAGCGCCATGCGCTGTTCGACCGTGACATGGCAACCCGGGAATGCGCCGGCAATGAAGAACTGCGCGGTGGCCTGGGTGCGCTGCAGGCTGTTGGCATGGGCGTGGAAGTCAGCCGGCTGCGGGCAACCGGACACCGGCAGCAGCTGCGCCTGGCGCAGCCACTGGCCCATGTAGCGGCCCATGTAGACCTCCAGCACGCCGCCCTTGGTGGTCAGCTCGCCTGCAGCGACGTCCCAGCCTGGCCAGCGCTCCGGAGTGGCATTGGCAAGAGCGCCCGATGCCACCACCGGCGCGCGCAGGTTGTGGCGGCTGAGCAGGACGACCTGCTCGAGCTGGTCGCCCTCCACTGAGGCCGTCGACGCGGTTGCGGTCGTGGTGGCCAGACCGAGTGCCAGCAGCAGGGCGTGCAGGGGGCGGATCATGCAGGTCTCCGGAAACACGTTGGGGTCAGAGCCCTTTCCTACGAAAAGGGATCCGACCGCAAGGGATACATGGCTGGGGTCGGATCCTTCTCGCAGAGAAGGCTCCGACCCCGAAAGCAATCATTGGTCGGCAGCCACAAAACCACCTGTCTGCCGCGCCCACAACCGCGCATACAGGCCACCGCTGGCAATCAGTTCGGCGTGGGTGCCGGTCTCGACGATGCGGCCCTGGTCCATCACCACCAGCCGGTCCATGCGTGCGATGGTCGACAGCCGGTGCGCGATCGCGATCACCGTCTTGCCGCCCATCAGCTGGTCCAGGCTGTCCTGGATCGCGGCTTCCACTTCCGAGTCCAGCGCCGAAGTCGCTTCGTCCAGCACCAGGATCGGCGCGTCCTTCAGCAGCACGCGGGCAATGGCGATGCGCTGGCGCTGGCCCCCCGACAGCTTCACGCCACGCTCGCCGACATGTGCGTCGTAGCCACGACGTCCCTGCCCGTCCACCAGCGTATCGATGAAGCTCTCGGCACGCGCCTTGGCCACGGCAGCGCGCAACTGCTCATCGGTCGCATCGGGACGGCCGTACAGCAGGTTGTCGCGGATCGAGCGATGCAGCAACGAGGTGTCCTGGGTGACCACGCCGATCTGCTGGCGCAGGCTTTCCTGGGTGACGTACGCAATGTCCTGGTCGTCGATCAGGATGCGGCCGCTTTCCAGGTCGTACAGGCGCAGCAGCACGTTGACCAGGGTCGACTTGCCGGCACCGGACGGACCAACCAGGCCGATCTTCTCGCCCGGCTTCACCACCAGGTCGAGGCCGGCGATCACGCCACCCTTCTTGCCGTAGTGGAAGTGGATGTCCTGGAAGTGCACGCCACCACGAGACACCTGCAACGGCACCGCATCCTCGCGGTCCTGCACGGTCAGCGGCTGGGCGATGGTGGTGATGCCATCCTGCACCGTGCCGATGTCCTCGAAGATGCCGTTGATGGTCCACATGATCCAGCCGGACATGTTGTGGATGCGGATCACCAGGCCGGTCGCAAGCGTGATCGCACCGACGGTGATGTGGCCGCCATTCCACAGCCACAGCGCGAGCCCGCAGGTACCGGCAATCAGGAAGCCGTTGACGATGGCGATGGCCAGGTCCATGCCGGTGGTCACCCGGGTCTGCGCGCGGTGCTTGACCGCCAGTTCCTGGATCGACTCGGCCACGTAGGCCTGCTCGCGCCCGCCATGGGCGAACAGCTTCAACGTGGGAATGTTGGTGTAGCCATCGACGATGCGGCCCATCGCCTTGGAACGCGCTTCGGAAGCAATCCAGGCCCGCTCCTTCGCGCGCGGCACGAAGTAGACCATGATCACCGCATAGGCCAGCAGCCACAGGATCAGCGGCACCATCAGCCGCCAGTCGGCCTGCGCGAACAGGTACAGCGCCGTGCCGGTGTAGACCACGATGTACCAGAGCGAGTCGACCATCTGCACCGCCGACTCGCGCAGCGAGGTACCGGTCTGCATCACCCGGTTGGCCACGCTGCCGGCGAAGTCGTTCTGGAAGAAGCTCAGGCTCTGCCGCACCACGTAGTTGTGCATCAACCAGCGCGAGCGGTTGCTCAGGCCGGGCACGATGGCCTGGTTGACCAGCAGGTTGTGCAGGCCGACCAGGATCGGCCGCGCGATGACCGTGATGAACAGCATCCAGCCCAGCTCATTGGCATGGCGCGTGAAGAAGCCGGCCCCGGGTTGCTCGGCGACCATGTCGACGATGCGGCCCAGGTAGTCGAACATCGCCACTTCCACCAGCGCCAGCAGCAGGCCGGCGATCAGGGTGGCCAGCAGCACCGGCCACACCGGGCGCAGGTAGTGCAGGTAGAACGGCAGCACCTTGCGCGGTGGCATGCGCCCATCCACGGGCGGGAAGACCGGGATCAGGGATTCAAACCAACGGAACATCGCATTCCCTCGCCATCAATAGCCGGCGGAGTATCCCACGCCGCATGTGTACGCCGGCCGACGATGCCCGCTCCGCCCGGGGTAGTCGCCCACCCTGGTGGGCGCCGTAGCGCACGCCGACCCGGGTCGGCATCTACCGGTCAGTCGGGGTGAACAGCAGGTCCTGGAAATCGAAGCTGAAATCGGTCAGGTCGGAGATCGACTGCATGCGCACGTCGCTCACCTTGCCGTCCGGGTCCAGGTTGAAATTCACGAACGCGTCGGCATTGAGCGAACGGTCGTCCCAGCGCACGATGAAGGTGTCGTGCTGCCAGTGCTCCAGGCGCCCGCTCAGCTGCGCGGTCTTCATGAAGCGAAGGCGCAGGCCCTTGCCCT
This sequence comes from Stenotrophomonas maltophilia, assembly GCF_002799245.1. Lineage (GTDB taxonomy): Bacteria > Pseudomonadota > Gammaproteobacteria > Xanthomonadales > Xanthomonadaceae > Stenotrophomonas > Stenotrophomonas maltophilia_S. The sequence goes on from NZ_NEQV01000001.1 coordinate 249,158, forward strand.
CGGCACGGATCTGCATGTCGCCATACCAGCGGTCGCGGTACGTGCCGGTGTAGCCGGCCAGTGCCAGCGACGGCTTGCTGCCCTTGTCGCGCGCACTCTGGTGCTTGGCCCAGGCCTCGTCGGCCTTGTCCTGGCCCTTGGCCACGGCCTTGGCATAGGCGTCCACCCAATCGTGCTTTTCTCCGCCCAGGTAAGCGTCAAGCACGCTCAGGGTGATCGCATTGAAGGCCGCGCCCACTTCCTGGTTGGTCAGCACCACCACGCCCAGCTTCTCGCCCGGCACCAGGGTCAACCGCGAGACCATGCCCGGCCAGCCACCGGTATGCCAGACCAGTTTCTGGCCGCGGTAGTCACTCAGGCTCCAGCCCTCGCCATAGCCGGCAAAGTTGGCCCGCGCCGGTGCCAGCTCCGGCACGCTCGGCGCCGGGATCGACTGCGGCGTGATCATCCGCCACATCTGCTGCTGGCTCTTTTCACTGAACAGCACAGTGCCATCGGCCAGCTTGCCTTCGGCCAGCTGCACCTGCATCCAGCGCGCCATGTCGTGCGCACTGGAATAGATGCCACCGGCGCCGGCATTGTTCGACCAGGTCAGCGGTGCCACCGTGCGCAGGTCCTTGAAATCGTACTTGGCGTGGCCGACCGCCGCCCTGTCACCCGGCTTCAGGTGGTCGGCGTTGTAGCGCGTGCCGGCCATGCCCACCTTGTCGAAGATGCGGGTCTGCAGGAACTGCTGGTAACTCATGCCGGAGACGTGCTCGATCACCTGCTGGGCGACCGCGTACAGGATGTTGTCGTAGGCATAGCTCTCGCGGAAGCCGCCCTTCAGCGGCACCTTGCCCAGCCGCTGTACCACTTCGGCATTGCTGTAGGAGGTGGTCGGCCAGAACAGCAGGTCACCGGCGCCCAGGCTCAGGCCGCTGCGATGCGACAACAGGTCACGGATGGTCATCTGCCCGGTCACGAACGGATCGGACATGCGGAACGACGGCAGGTGGTCGATCACCTTGTCGTCCATCTTCAGCTTGCCCTCTTCTGCCAGCAGGTTCAGCGAGGTGGCGGTGAACGCCTTGGTATTGGAGGCGATGGCAAACAGCGTGTCGGCCTGCACCGGTTCCGGCCTGCCCTGCTCGCGCAGGCCCCAGCCACGCTCCAGCACCACCTGGCCATCCTTGACCACGGCCACGGCGATGCCGGGCACGTCGAACTGCGCGCGCACGCGCTCGACGGTCGCATCCAGGTCCTGCAGCGGCGGCGGGGTCGCCGCGCTTGCCATGGTCGTGCACGCCAGCAGCACGGCACCTCCGATCCAGGTATTCATCCAGCACGATCTCCGAACAGGGGTGGCGGCCGTGTGCAGGCCGTCACCGGGGTTTCGCGGGATGGTAACGGTCGCCGATGCACCCTGCCGTGTGCCATAGGAGGGGTGTCATGGGCGGGAACGGCCAACCGAACAACGGCTCCACCATCATTCCATGCCTGCGCTACCGCGATGCGCTGGCCGCGATCGACTGGCTGCAGCGCGCCTTCGGCTTCCATGCCCAGGCCGTGTACGCCGACGGCGATACCGTGTTCCACGCGCAGCTGACCTTCGGCTCCGGCATGATCATGCTGGGCTCGGCCAGCAACCAGAGCGCCTGGAGCGAACACGCGGCCCTGCCCGACGAGGTGGGTGGCCGCCAGACCCAGAGCGCCTGCGTGATCGTCACCGATGCCGACGCCCATTACGCGCGGGCCAAGGCCGCCGGCGCGCGCATCGTCATCGACATCGCCGACCAGGACTATGGTGGTCGTGGCTACGCCTGCGCCGATCCGGAAGGCTACCTGTGGTGGTTCGGCAGCTACGACCCCTGGCGCGCGGACCACGGCCAGTGACTGCGGCTACCGGCCAGGCAGCGATCCGCTGTGGTATCGGTGGCTGGGTGTTTCCCGAATGGCGCGGCGGCGTCTTCTATCCGGCGGGCCTGCCGCAGCGCGAGGAACTGGCCCATGCCAGCCGCGCCCTGCGCTGCATCGAGATCAACGGCACCTTCTATCGCACGCCGACTGCGGCCCAGTGCGCGCAATGGGCCGCGCAGACGCCGGATGGCTTCCGTTTCTCGATGAAGGCGCCGCGCTACCTGGTGCAGCGCCGCGACCTGTCCAGCACCGTGGAAGCGGCCACGCCGTTCCTGCAGGCGGCACTCGCGCTCGGGGACCGGCTCGGCCCCTTGCTGTGGCAGTTCGAGCCGCGCCATCCGGCCGGCGCCGATGCATTGGAGGCATTGATGGCACAGCTGCCGAAGCAGCGGGAGGGGGTGCTGCTGCAACACGCGCTGGAGGTGCGCAACGCCGAGGCGCATGGCCCGGCGCTGGTCGCCGCCGCGCGCCGCCACGGCGTGGCGCTGGTGATCGAGGACAGCGACGAGGCACCGTTGCACGGCGATGTCAGTGCTGGCTTTGTCTATGCGCGGATCAAGCGCAGCCAGGCGCGCCTGAAGGAGGGCCTGCCGGTACCCGTGCAGCAACGCTGGACGGAACGCGCGCAGCGCTGGTCACGCGGCCAGCCGGTGGCCGACCTGCCCTGCGTGGCCGGACCGGCTCCGGAAACCCCGCGCGAGGTCTACCTGCTGTGCATCGGCGCGGACAAGGCACGCAACCCGGCAGCGGCGATGGCCCTGCAGCGGCGGGTGGACACGCCCAGCAATCGCTCAGGCGGATAGCGCTGCGGGCTTCACCTTGCCGCACAATAGGCGGATGAGCACACCCGACACCCGCAAAGCGCTGTGGCAGATCCATTTCTGTGTCCTGCTGTGGGGCGTCACCGCCATCCTCGGCAAGTTGATCACCCTGCCCGCACTGCCGCTGGTGTGGTGGCGCATGCTGCTGGTGACGGCCATGCTGGCCCTGCTGCCGCGGGTCTGGCGTGGGTTGCGCACCCTGCCCCTGCGGCTGGTGGCGGGCTACGCCGGCATCGGCGCGCTGGTTGCCCTGCACTGGCTGACGTTCTACGGCGCGGTGAAGCTGGCCAATGCCTCGGTGGCCGCCACCTGCATCGCACTGGCGCCGGTGTTCACCTCGATCATCGAGCCATGGGTGGCCAAGCGGCCGTTCCAGCTGCGTGAGCTGGCGTTCGGCCTGGCGGTGCTGCCGGGTGTTGCGCTGGTGGTCGGTGGCGTGCCCGATGGCATGCGCCTGGGTGTCCTGATCGGTGCGATATCGGCGCTGCTGGTGGCCGTGTTCGGCTCGCTCAACAAGCGCATGGTCAGCCATGCCGATCCGCTCACGGTCACCGCACTGGAACTGGGTGCCGGCACCCTCACCCTGACCCTGCTGGCGCCGCTGATGCCCTACCTGCTGCCAGCGCTGGCCAGCCCGCTATGGGTGGTCCCGAACCTGCACGACGGCATCCTGCTGCTGGTGCTGGCCGGGTTCTGCACGCTGCTGCCGTTCGCCCTGGCACTGGTCGCGCTGCGCCACCTGAGCGCCTACACGGTGCAGCTGGTGACCAACCTGGAGCCGGTCTACGCGGTGGTGCTGGCGGTGCTGCTGCTGCGCGAGCAGCACGAAGTCACCCCATGGTTCTACCTGGGCGTGGCGATCATCGTCGGCGCGGTATTCCTCCATCCGCTGCTGAACCGCCGCAAGCCGGTGCAGCATCCGGAGATCCTCGGTACTGCCGAAGCACGCAACATCGCCGACTGAGCGCATCCACGTCGGGCGTGGATTGCCGGTATCAACGCTGTGGCCAGTGCCATGCCGGGGCATCCAGCAGGCCCTGCCCGCTCAGCAGCGTGCGCCCCTGTTCCTTGTACAGATGCAGCGAATGGCACCCCGGTGCCTGTTCCAACGCCGCGATCAGGCGGCTGGCGTGCGACACCACCCATACCTGGCTGCGCGCACTGGCCGCGATGATCAGCCGCGCCAGCGCCGGCAGCAGGTCCGGATGCAGGCTGGTCTCCGGCTCGTTGAGCACCAGCAGTGGCGGCGGGCGTGGCGTGTGCAACGCCGCGGCCAGCAGCAGGAAGCGCAACGTGCCGTCGGAGAGTTCGGCCATCGACAATGGCCGCAGCAGCCCCGGCTGGTGGAAACGCAGGGCCAAGCGGCCATCCAGCTCCTCGAAGCCGACCGTGGCGCCCGGGAACGCATCGTCGACGCTGCGTGCCAACGCAACCGCGTCACCGATCTCGAGAATGGTCACCCAGGCCGCAGCCAGATCCCGGCCATCGTGATGCAGCACCGGCGTGCGCGTGGCCATCGCCGGCTGCCGCGCCGGGGCATCGGCATCGCTGCGGAAATGATCATAGAAGCGCCAGCAACGGATGTACTCACGCAAGGTGATCGTTTCCGGCATGCGCTGCGGATCGCCGACCTGGGTGAACAGGCTGTCGAACAGTGACAACCGGTCATCGACCAGATCCCAGCCGCGCGCGTGGCGCTGCCGCACCATCGCCCCGCGACGATCGACCAGCAGGTTGGCGCTGCGCAGAAACGGCCCCGCCCAGATCGCCTCGGCCTTGATCTGCGGGTCCAGTGCAAACGCCGATCGGCTGGGTGGCGGGTAGCCGAGATCAATGGCATAGCCGAATTCGTCGGTGGTGAAGCCCAGTTTCAGCCCGACCGACGCCTGCCGGGGCCCGCCCTGCAGCGGAATCTCGCCGGCCGCAACCCGGCGATCGATGGATTCAGGGCCCGCCCACAGCGCCGAACCGAGCCCACCTTCGCGGGCCAGTACCGCCGCGACTCCGCCCTGTGCGGTCTCCGCCAGCAGGCGCAGCGCGCGGTACAGGCTGGACTTGCCACTGCCATTGTCACCGGTAACCACATTCAACTGCTGCAGTGGCAGTACCAGCCCATGCAGCGAGCGATAGTGGGCGATGGCCAGGGTCTGCAGCATGGTCGTCGTCCGTGGGAACAGGACCGCCATGCTGGCACAGCGGAATCGCAGGGAGTGCGACGCGTACGGTACTGGAGGGGGTGTTTCAGCCCGCCAGTTCCACCCGGTTGCGGCCATTGCCCTTGGCCCGGTACAACGCCTTGTCGGCACGCGCCAACGTGTCGTCCACGCTTTCGCCGGGCTGGTGCTGGGCAACACCGATACTGATCGTCACCGGGAATCCCAGCGGAAGATCGGCCACAGCCAGGCGCAGGAACTCGCAATGTCGCTCGGCGGTGCGCAGGTCGCTGCCCGGCATCACCGCCACGAATTCCTCGCCGCCATAGCGCGCGGCCATGCCGCGGCCAGCGAAATGCGAGCGCAGCAGCACGCCCAGCTCGGCCAGCACGCGGTCGCCGGTGGCGTGGCCCTGGAAGTCGTTGATGTGCTTGAAATGATCGATGTCCAGCAGCGCGACGCAGGCCACGCCGGTTTGATCTCCGGTCGCCGCCACCGCCTCTTCCAGCGCGGCCGCCATCGCGCGGCGGTTCGGCAGGCCGGTCAACGCGTCGGTGCGGCTCTGCTCGGCCAGGTCGGCATTCTGCGCCAGCAGCACGTCCTGGTATTCCGACAGCAGGCGCTCGTAGTCATCGCGTTCCAGCATGTGTTTCTGGATGTCGAGCGCGAAGCGGCGCAGCTCCATCACCAGCATCACCTGCCGCGACAGCGCGGCCAGCGCCTCGGCCTTGTCGCTTGCAAAGTGCTGCGGCTGCGCATCGAACACGCACAGCGTGCCCAGTGGCAGGCCATCGGAGCTGATCAGTGGCGCGCCGGCATAGAAGCGGATGTGCGGATCCCCCACCACCACCGGGTTGTCGTGGAAGCGGATGTCCTCCAGCGCATCCTCGACCACCATGATCTGCTGCGGCTGCAGGATCGCGTGGCCGCACATCGATTCGCTGCGCAGGTTTTCCGCCGCGTCGATGCCCTGGATCGACTTGAACCATTGCCGCTCGACATCGATCAGGGTCACTGCCGCCATCGAGGTACCGCAGACCGCCTTGGCGATCACCACAAGGTCGTCGAAGGATCTTTCACGCTCCGAATCGAGGATGCGGTAGCGGTACAGCGCCTCAAGCCGAAGGGCTTCATTGGCGGGCTTGTCGGGCTTGATCATGCAGCGTCACGTTCCGGCAGGTCACCGCGAAGTCTAGCCGATGTAGAACCGGGCCCATGCCCGGCTGCGCCCGGGCAACGGGCAGCCGGGCATGGGCCCGGCTCTACGAACGTCGTTTACCAGTCCAGCTGCCTGGGCAGCAGGCCCTGCAGCTCCTGCTCGGTCAGGTTGCGCCACTGGCCCGGCTTCAGCGCGCCGATCTTGATGTTGTCGATGCGCACGCGGCGCAGCTGGGTCACCCGATAGCCGAACTCGGCGGCCATCAGGCGGATCTGCCGGTTCAGGCCCTGCTGCAGGGTGATGCGGAACCCGAACTTGGCGATGCGCGAGGTCTTGCACGGCAGCGTCATCTGGTCGTGGATGCGGACACCACGGGCCATGCCGCGCAGGAACTCATCGGTGACCGGCTTGTTCACCGCCACCAGGTACTCCTTCTGGTGGCCGTTCTCGGCACGCAGGATCTGGTTGACGATGTCGCCGTTGCTGGTCATCAGGATCAGCCCTTCCGACTCCTTGTCGAGGCGGCCGATCGGGAAGATGCGCTGTTCATGGCCGACGAAGTCGACGATGTTGCCCTTGACCGACGTCTCGGTCGTGCAGGTGACGCCGATCGGCTTGTTCAGTGCGATGTAGACGTGGCGGCGGGCACCGGGCTTGCGGGCCACGCGCGCGCGCAGCGGCTGGCCGTCGACCAGTACCTGGTCTTCCTCGCCCACCACCGCGCCAGTGCCGGCCGGATGGCCGTTGACGGTGACCCGGCGGGCGGCGATCAGGCGATCGGCCTCGCGGCGGGAGCAGAAGCCGGTGTCGGCGATATGTTTGTTGAGTCGGGTGGTCATCGCCCTATTATCCGGCATCGCCGCCCGCAGCGCTTCATGCCAGGCCGGGTGGATCGAGCTCTTCGCCGTCGAATACCCGGTTGCGGCCGGCGCGCTTGGCCACGTACATGGCATGGTCGGCCCGGCGCAGCAGCGCAGCGAGATCGTCCTCGCCCGGCCGCCACTGTGCCAGGCCGATGCTGGCGGTGACCTCCAGGCCGGGCACCTGCAGCGCCCGGACCGCCCCGGTGATCTGCTGGCGCAGGCGATCCAGGCGCGCCGACGCCGCCTCGCGCGGCATGCCCGGCATCAGCAGCAGGAACTCTTCGCCGCCCATCCGCACCACCTGGTCCTGGCTGCGGACTGCGGCACGCAACGCACGCGCCACTGCCACCAGCACCTGGTCACCCACGGCGTGGCCATGGCGGTCGTTGATGTCCTTGAACAGGTCGATGTCCAGGAAACCAATCACCAGCGGGCCGCGCTCGCGGTCGACCCGTTCCAGGTGACGGGCCAGCTGCTGCAGGCCGGCACGGCGGTTGGGCAGGCCGGTCAGGCCATCGGTCTCGGCCAGCTGGCGCAGTTCATCGCGCTGCTGGCGCAGGCGTCCCAGCCGCTGGTTCAGCGCGTAGGCTGCCATCATCAGCAGCCAGGTCACCGCCAGCTGCAAGGCCTCCACGCGGTATTCCAGCAACCACGCAGCGCGGCAGGCGTCGGCCAGGATCAATACCAGCATCGGCGCCAGCGCGGCCAGCCCCGCCTGCGCCCAGCGGTCACCGCGCAGCCGTGCCCACACCCCGACCATCAGCGACAGGCCACAGCCCAGCAGGTAGGACACCTGCAGGCCCTGCGCCACCCAGGCCAGGCTGTCCCATGGCAGCCAGGGCACCAGTGCGGCCAGCGCCAGCAATCCCCACAGCGCCAGCAGCTGGAACGGACGCGAACGCGGCAACAGGCGGTCGCCGCCATTCAGGCGCCACAGTGCCGGCAGCACCAATGCCTGGGTCGCCGCGGTCAACGCCAGCAGCCACCAGGCACCACGCTCGCCTACCGGCAGCCAGGGTTCCGGATAGCCGCTGAGGCCACCGAGGATGGCCTGCCACAGCACCAGCACGGTGGCACCGGCGATGTAGACCAGGAAACTGCGGTCGCGGGTGGTGAGGAAGGCCATCAGGGCCGACAACGCCAGTGCGATCGCCACGGCGATGCAGGCCGCGCGCACCAGCAGCCGGGCGGTATCGTTCTGCTGTACCGGGCTGGGCGCCCCCAGCCGCAGGGTCGGCACCCAGCGCGCCTTCAGCGGCGTCTGCCACGACACCAGGAACGGCTGGTGGCTGCCTGCGGGCGGCACCGCCACCAGGCCGATGCCTGCGCGGAACCGTGAATCACGGGTACGCGCATCATGCATGTTGCCGCAGATTTCGCGATCGCCATGCTGTACGCGGACTTCGCCGGCAAACACATTGAACACGTCCAGCGCCTGCGGTTGCCCCGACCAGCCGCCCGGCGGCGCAGGCACCAGCACCTGCTGCCGTGGACCGGCCAGCATGCCCGGCGTGCATGCGCGATGCGGAGTGGGTTCATCGGTGGCTGCACCGACCAGCAGGTAATCGCGCCCGGCTTCGGCCGCAGCGGCCCACAGTGGCCACGGCGTTGCCAACCACACCAGCAGCACGACCAGCACCGCTCCTGTTCCGTACTGCCACTGCCTGCCGCCCACGCCACGTCCTGTTCCTGCTTACGCCCGCGCCCACTGCGCGTCGCCCCTTGCGGGCATTATCGCAGCCGCGGCTGCAGCGCACGTGTAGACCAAAGTCGCCGGCGGGCGTTCAGCCTGCGGCGGGCGGACCTTTCACCGCCACCAGGCGCACCGGTCGCAGGTCAGCCAGGGTCATCCGCTCCAGCGGCTGCGGCCGCTCGACCGCATAGCCCTGCAGGCCCTGCACCCCGAGCCGGGTCAGCGCGGCGGCGACTTCAGCGGTCTCCACCCATTCGGCCACCACCTCCATCTGCAGCTCACGCCCCAGCTCACTGATCGCGCGCACGGTGGCGTGGCTGACCGGATCGGTATCCATGTCGCGCACGAAGGCACCGTCGATCTTCAGGATGTCGGCCGGCAGCTGGCGCAGGTAGCCGAACGAGGACAGGCCGGAGCCGAAATCGTCCAACGCCATCCGGCAACCACGCGCCTTCACCGCATCGATGAAGGCACGTGCCTGGCTGAGGTTGCTGATCGCAGCGGTCTCGGTGATCTCGAAGCACAGCTTGGAGGCCAGTGCGCGGTTGCGCTCCAGCAGGTCGCAGACGAAGGCGAGGAAGCCAGGCTCGGCGATCGACTGCGCCGAGACGTTGACGTTGCACAGGCCCAGCTGCCGGACGTGTGCCGGGCACACCTGCAGATGCCGGAACAGCAGGCCGAGCACGTGCCGATCCAGCGCCACGGCCATGCCATAGCGCTCCACCGCCGGCATGAACTGGCCCGGCAGGTGCAGGCTGCCGTCGCTGCCGCGCATGCGCACCAGTACCTCATAGTGCAGGTAGGTGGGATCGCCGACGCGGGCAATGCGCTGCGCATACAGCACCATGCGGTTCTCGGCCATGGCCAGGCTGACACCCTGCAGCCGTTCGGCTTCCTGGCGCCGTTCCTCCAGCGCCATGCGGTTCTCGTTGAAGCAGTGCACGCGGTTGCGGCCGGCCTGCTTGGCCGCATAGCAGGCACTGTCGGCAGCGCTCATCAGCCAGTTCACATCCGGTGCCTCGGCGCTGACCTCGACCACACCGATGCTGCAGCTCAACTGCGGGCTGCCCTCGCTGACCGGGAATGTCGCCTGCCCCAGATTGCGGATCACCCGCTGCAGCACGCGCTTGGCCTCATCCTGCCCGGCATGGGCGAGGAACACGGCGAACTCGTCCGCACCCAGCCGGCCCACCCAGTCGCCATCGCGTACCGCCGCCACCAGGTAGTCGGCGAAGCTGCGCAGCATCTGGTCGCCGGCGGCGTGGCCGAAGCTGTCGTTGACCAGCTTGAAATGGTCCAGGTTGATATAGCACAGCGCGTGCGTGCCGCCTTCGCTGCGCACCTGCAACAGCGCGCGTTCCAGCAGCCGTTCGATCTCTCGGCGATTGATCAGGCCGGTCAGCGGGTCATGGCTGGCGTGGTGCTCGATCTCGCGCGCCAATGCATGGTTCTGGCTGACGTCTTCGATGATCGCGAACACCGACAGGCCACCGTCGGCGCTGCGCACACCGGTGCCACTCCAGCGGCCCCAGACGAGGCTGCCATCGCGGCGGCGGAAGCGCAGTTCGCTCGGGCGCAGCTGGCGATCCCAATCGATGCGCCCCACCCCATCGATGACCAGCTCGCCGTCCATCAGCAGGTCGCCCAACGACAGCTGCAGCAACATGTCACGACGATGGTCGAGGATATCGGCCATCGCCTGGTTGGCCTCGATCACCTTGCCTTCGGTATCGAGCTTGAGCATGCCGACGTTGGCCTGGTAGAACGCGGCGCGGAAACGGCTCTCGTGTTCGGTCAGGTCCTTGCCGACGCGGCGCGCCAGCGCGACCGCCATCAGGCTGATCGCCAGCACCGACAGGCCCGCGACCATCAACGTGGCCAGCCTCACCAGCGTCGCCATCCGCAGCAGCGCCTGCGAGAACGCCTGGCTCTGCACCTGCATCCGGCGGTCGAGGTCACGCAGCTGCTGCAGGTAGTGGTCACGTGTGGCTGCCGGCACCGGGCCATCATCGTGCCGCAGCTGCAACTCATCGATCAGGCGCTGCACCGCCATCAGGTCGCCGTCGGTCTGCCGCCACAACGCGGTCGCTTCGCGGAAGGCACCGATATCGCGTGCATAGCGGAACGAAAACACCAGGCGCGGAATGTCGGCGCGCGCGTTGCCGCCCTGCAGGAAGCCCTGCCTGGCCTTGTCTTCGTCCGGCTCTGCCTGTTCCAGCGCCAACCGCGCCTGCAGATCGCCCAACGGCACCTGCAGGGCCTGGCGTGCGTCGTCCAGGTCCTGGGCATCACCGCGCGCCAGATAGCGGCTGAGTGCGGCGGTCGCATCCTGCTGACCACGCGACCAGTAACCCTGGCCGGCGATCCAGGCGGTGGAGGCCGCCTGCAGTTCCTGGATCAAGGCGGACAGTGCGACCAGTCCGATCGCCATACCCGTCAACAACGCAAATCGCAGTCCCAGGCCGCGGGTCATCGGCACCCGCCGGCTCTGTTGGTCCGTGCCACTCCTACCCATCCCGGATCCCCCCGAATGTGCTGCGGTGACAACCTCCATTGGAACCGGCCCAGCCTAGGACCGGCTATGTGTTGACCGCGCGAAAAAGGGGACGGAGGGGATTAAGTCGTTTTCGGCATGAGCGCATGGCCTGCCATATACGACTTAATCCCCTCCGTCCCCTTTTTCTGTACGCCAGCCCGGGGCTGGCGTTGTTCTGGACGGCTGCGGGCGCGGCTTAGTAGCTGCGCGGGCCGCGCGGCTTGAAGCCGTCACGACGCGGCGGGCGGCTGTCGCGGTCACCGCCACGGTCGCCACCCGGACCACCCGGGCCGCTACGACGCGGACCACCCGGGCCTCGCTTGTCGAAGCGCGGCTTGAACGGACGCGGGGCCGGGTTGGTGTCTTCACCCGGAGCCAGCGCACGCATCTGCAGCTGCTGGCCGGACACCCAGACCTTCTGCAGGTGCGACAGCACGTCCGACGGCATCTGCGCCGGCAGGTCCAGCAGCGAGAAGTCGTCGTGGATGTCGATGCGGCCGATGAAGCGGCTTTCCAGGCCGGCTTCGTTGGCAATGGCGCCAACGATGTTGGCCGGCTTCACGCCATGCTGGTGACCGACCGAAATACGGTAGGTCTCCATGCCCTGCTCCGGCGCACCGCGCGGCGGAACCTCACGGCGCGGACGCTGCTCGAATCCACCTTCGGCGTCGTCGCGGCGCGGGCCACGCTCGAAGCGCGGACCACGCTCGTTGCGGTCGAAACGATCGCCGCGCTCCGGGCGGTCGAAACGATCGCCGCGCTCCGGGCGGTCGAAACGATCGCCGCGCTCCGGGCGGTCGCCACGCTCGAAACGCTCGCGCGGCGCACGCTCTTCACGCGGGGCACGCACCGGCGGCTGCAGCAGGAACGGGGTATCGCCCTGCAGCATCTTCGCCAGCGCGGCAGCGACTTCGATCGCCGGCACGTTCTGCTCGCTCTCGAAACGCTCCAGCAGCTGGCGATAGAAGTCCAGGCCACCGGCGCCGAGAGTCTCGGTGATGCGCGAGGTGAACTTGTTGATGCGCGTGTCGTTGACCGCTTCCACGCTCGGCAGCTGCATTTCTTCGATCGGCTGGCGGGTGGCGCGCTCGATCTGGCGCAGCATGCCCTTCTCGCGCGGGGTTGCGAACAGGATCGCCTCACCGCTGCGGCCGGCACGGCCGGTACGGCCGATGCGGTGCACATAGCTTTCGGTGTCGTACGGGATGTCGTAGTTCAGCACGTGGCTGATGCGCTCCACGTCCAGGCCACGGGCGGCCACGTCGGTGGCGACCAGGATGTCCAGCTTGCCTTCCTTCAGCATGGCGATGGTGCGCTCACGCTGGGCCTGCTGCATGTCACCGTTGATGGCAGCAGCGGCCAGGCCACGGGCCTGCAGCTTGCTGGCCAGCTCTTCGGTGCCGGCCTTGGTCCGCGCGAAGATGATCATCGCGTCGAACGGCTCGACTTCCAGGATGCGGGTCAGCGCGTCCAGCTTGTGCATGCCGCTCACCCACCAGTAACGCTGGCGGATGTTGGCCGAGGTGGTGGTCTTGGCCTGGATGGTGACTTCCACCGGGTCCTGCAGGTAGGTCTGCGCGATGCGGCGGATCTGCGGCGGCATGGTGGCCGAGAACAGGGCAACCTGGCGCTGCTCCGGCAGCTTCTTCAGCACGGCTTCGACGTCGTCGATGAAGCCCATGCGCAGCATTTCATCCGCTTCGTCCAGCACCAGGGTCTTCAGCTCGGACAGGTCCAGGGTGCTGCGGTCCAGGTGGTCGATCACGCGGCCGGGGGTACCGACCACGATGTGCACGCCACGGCGCAGGGCCGACAGCTGCTGGCCGTAGGGCTGGCCGCCGTACACCGGCAGCACGCGGAAACCGGGGATCTTCGACGAATAGGACTGGAACGCCTCGGCAACCTGGATGGCCAGCTCGCGGGTCGGCGCCAGGATCAGGGCCTGGGGCTTGATCTGCTGCAGGTCGATGTTGGACAGTACCGGCAGTGCAAAGGCAGCGGTCTTGCCGGTACCGGTCTGGGCCTGGCCCAGCACGTCGCGGCCTTCCAGCATCGCCGGGATGGTGGCGGCCTGGATCGGCGACGGGGTTTCGTAGCCGATGGCGGTGACCGCCTGCATCACGGGCTCGGACAGGCCGAGCTGCGCAAACTGCAGCGGCGCTTGGGAATCTTGGGACATGGGGAACTCCGAAGGCACTGCCGTCTTCCTGGCAGTGCGATAAAAAAGGGATGGTCCGCGCTTTGGGCGCCCTTCTTATCGCGTGCCCTGGCGCTGCTCGGTCGGAGGAGATTTCACTCGCTCAGAGCGGAATGATACCGCATTGATCCTGAACGAGGCATACAGCTTTCCGTGCGCGTGCCGTCATGCCCCGTGCTGGCGCACAATACGCGCCCTCTTTCCGGCCCGGCCGCTGGCCCGCGCCCTCTTCCCAGGAACCCCGCCCCATGCAGATTCTCGAATTCGACCTCGACGGCGACTACGTCGAACTCAAGCAGCTGCTCAAGCTGGCCGACCTGGTCACCAGTGGCGGCGAGGCCAAGATGGTCATCAGCGACGGCCAGGTCCGGGTCGACGGCGAAGTCGAACTGCGCAAGGCCTGCAAGATCCGCGCAGGCCAGGTGGTCGAGTTCGCCGACAGCCAGATCCGGGTGCTGGCCGCCGGCTGATTTCAAGCTGTTCAGGCCACGCGCTGGGTCAGGTGCGCGGCAATCAGCTGCCTGAACGGTGCCACGCCCTGCGCCAGGCGCAGGCCAGCCGCCCGTAGCAGGCGCGCCGGACGGCGATCGTCGGTGTACAGGCTGGCGATCGCGTTGGTGGCCTCGTACAGCGGCCGCGACGCCAGCCGATGACCGCGCTGGTAGCCGGCCAGCATGCCGGCGGCGGCAATGTCGGCGCCGCGGCGCTGCTGCTCGACGATGCCCCGCGCCAGCCGCTGTGCGCTGGCCAGGCCCAGATTGAAGCCATGCGCGGTGACCGGGTGCATGCCCACCGCAGCATCGCCGATCAGCGCCGAACGCTCGCCGGCAAAGCGGTGCGCATACACGCCCACCAGCGGATACGCCTGCGGCGTGGCCACCGGCTGCATCCGCCCCAGACGATGTTCAAAACAGCTGCTGATGGCCTCACCAAAGGCCACCTCGTCCATCGCCAGCAGCTCCTCGATCTGCCGCGGCGGCAACGTGATGACCGCCGATGCCTGGCCCTCGTTGAGCGGCAGCAGTGCCATCGTGCGCCCGTAGCCGAACCATTCCCAGGCGGTGTGGTGATGGTCGCGCTCGACCTGCATGCGGCACACCAGCATCGACTTGCCGAAGTCGCGCATCTGCGCACCGATGCCGAGCATGCGGCGGGTTGCGGAAAAGCGGCTGTCGGCGGCGACCAGCAGCCGCGCGTGCAGCGTGCTGCCGTCATCCAGCGTGACCACATGGCCCTGTGCGTCGGCCTGCACGCCCTGCACCTTGCGCCCATCGAACAGTTGCAGGCCGTCCTGGCCCTGCACGGCATCCCACGCAGCACGGCGGATCAGGTGATTGGGCACCAGCCAGCCCAGTGGCTGGCCATCGACCTGGCTGCTGGCGAAGGTCAACGCGAATGGCGAGCCACCGTTCATCACCCTGGCATCGCGCAGCTCGGCGACTTCGGCGTGCGGCAGCCGCTGCCACAGTCCCAGCTGCTCCATGCCCTGGCGCGAGGCATGGGTCAACGCGATCTCACGGCCATCGAAGGCGGCCTCGGCCAGGGCCTGGCGCGGCTGCACTTCGACCAGGCCGACCTGCAGGCCGCTGCCGGCCAGTGCGCGCGCGAAACACAGACCCGCCGGTCCGGCGCCGACCACCACCACGTCCATCCTGCGCATGCGCGCCTCCTGCCGTTGATTCAGTCCGGGCCAGCATAGCGCCGCGCGCCTGACCGGCCTTGATCTGGATCAGGCGGGCTCACAGAAGTGCGAACACCAGCGCCAGGATCGACAGCAGCGACACCGCCCACACCAGGCTGCGCACATAGGGCACACCTGCGGCATACAGCGGCAGGTAGGCCACGCGCGCCCAGAAGTAGGCCTGCGCAGCCAGCGCTGTGGTGTCGTTGCCGCGCCCGGCCAACACCACCGCGATCGCCGCCGCGGCGAAGAACGGGAAGGTTTCCAGGAAGTTGGCCTGGGCCCGCTGCAGGCGACCAGCCAGCGGGCTGACCGGCTTTGCGTCACCATCGCTTGCCGACGCATTCCACTTCATCCCGCGCTCGCGGGTGACCACGGTGGAGGTGGCGAAGATGTAGACGAAGCCCAGCAGCACCGACCAGGCCAGCATCGTCAGTTCAGTTGCCATCGTTCATCTCCTCAGGGTGCCGACGCGCGCAGGCTGTAACCGGCCAGGCGCCACACCTGGTCCTCGTCGAAACGGAACGAGACCAGCTCGCGCACCGGCTGCGCGCTGTTGGCGAAACGGGTCGGGAAGCTGACGTTGATGTACAGCCCTTCCGGCACCGCGGCACCAGCGCTGTACTTGACCCGGGTGATGGTGGGCTGGCCACGCCCGGCCAGCGCACCCAGGCGCGTGCGCTCGGCGGTCAACTGGCTGACGAAGGCGGCCTTGGGCACCGCACGGCGCGCGACGGCCGAAGCGCCATCCCACAGTTCGCCGGCACGGTTGGCATCGACCAGCTGCGCCGCCTTTACTGCGGCTGCGCCCATTTCCGCGTCCTGTTTCTGCACCTGTGCCTGCTGCGCGGCGGTCAACGCCGGTGCGCCGGCAGTGGCCGGTTTCGCCGCCGCCGGTGATGCCGGGGCCGGGCGTGCCGGGGCCGGTGCAGGCGTGGCCGGTGCAGGCGTGGCCGGCGCAGGTGCCTGCGCCAATGCGGTCAGGGGCAGCAGGGACAGCAGCAGGAGCACGCGCTTCATGGACACCGCCGGTTCTCGGGAAAGAACCGCAGTCTACGCCAGCACGGTGAGCTGCTCGTCAGCGCGCGTGGGCGCTGCCTTCCACCGTCGCTGCATCGGCCTGCGCGGCAGGCGTGCCGGTGCCTGCCGGCGCCTGTTCGGCCACCGGCGGCGGCTCCGACGGTGCCGGTGGCAGCGTTGCCACATCGATCTCCGACAGCGGGCTTTCTTCCGGGCATACCGCATCCGGGAAACCGAAGCGCTGCTTCAGTGCCTGGCCGCAGCTGTTGATCGATTCCATGTCAGCGCCTTCGCGCTTGCACTGCTGGTCGAAGACGATCAGGAACGCGTCCTTGCGCTGCACGAAATCATCGCCGCAGGCCCGCATCTGCTTGATCCGTTCCAGATCGTCCTGCACCGCGTTGGTGCCATCCAGGCCGTACTGGCGCAGCTCGTCCGGCGTCAGCAGGCGCAGGCTGCGGTTGGGCACGGTCATCATCAGGTCGGCCACACCCACCGCCACGCCATTGCGTTGCAGGTAGTCCTTCACGTTGTCGTAGACCTCGTGCAGCTCGCGGTTGAGTTCGGCGCGCGAGGTAGCCTTGGAACTGATGCGCATCATGCGGTGGATGCCGACCTTGCCCGACAGCAGGCGGTTGTCACCGGCGGCCAGCACGAACACGCAGGCGCTGTGGCAGATCGAGCCTTCGCGCACCCAGATGGTCCAGCCCGATTCACCGATGCTGTCACCGGCAACGATCGCCGACTCCACCTGCCCGCCGCTGGAATCCAGATCGAGGATGCGCTTGTGGATCTTCTGCTGGTCGGCGACCACGGCCAGCCGCCACATCATTTCGGCGAAGCCCGGATTGATCTTGCCGGCGTAGCGCACGCGCATCAGGCCGCGTTCGGCACAGGGCGCCAAGGCCGCGGTGATCTGCTCGCGCTGCAGGCCTTCCAGCTCGGCACCGTCGCCGGCATCGCCAGCATATTCCGTGCTGCAGCTGACCCAGGCGCGGCCATTCTCCAGCTGCGCCTGCGGCCACGGCCGGTCTGCCTGGCTGCGCGGCGGAGCCGGCGGCGGCGGCGCGTCGGCCGCATTGATCGACACCATGTTCTCGCCATCGCTGGCCGGTGCCCTCGCCGCCTTGTCGGCAGCGGTCACATTGCCCGGATTCTCCAGCTGGCTGCAGCCCGCCAGGGCCAGGCACAACAGGGGCAACCAGCGGAGTTTGGCGGACATCGGGCAACCGGTCTTCATGTGAACAAGAGCCACAGTCTACCCGTCCGGGGCGCGCATTCAGCGCGTGGTACTGAACCCCCTCTGACCCTTGGGAAAGCGTGTCGACCAAGGTCGACGCCTACCAACAGCAACGCAGAACGCCGTCCCGACAGATTGCCGGAACCTGTCTAAGGCGGGGTGGAGCCGGTGGCAGGGGCGTGAGCGCCATGGATGGCGCGACCGAGCTTGCAGGGACGTACTTGCAGCGTCCCCTGCCACCGGCCCCACCCCGCCTTCCCCCAGGAAGCCCGCTGTTGCTGTTGCTCTGGCCTCGGCGGGTGCAGGGCGCCGCCCGGCCTGACTCCCTTCAGCATCCATGTCCGAATGTGGCGAGTATCTGCACCCGCAGCCGCCTAGACTGGCGCCATGGACACCGCCCTCGCCCTCGACACTGCCGCCTGCGATCGCGCCCGCCTGGCCCGCGACGCCCGCTTCGACGGCGTGTTCTTCACCGCCGTGCGCAGCACCGGTATCTATTGCCGTCCGGTGTGCCCGGCACCGCCACCGAAGCCGCGCAACATCACCTACTTCCCAACCGCCGCCGCGGCCGCCGCAGCCGGTTACCGACCCTGCCTGCGCTGCCGCCCCGAACTGGCACCGCAGGCGCAGCAGGCACTGGCCGGGCAGACCGTGCAGCGCGCCCTGGCGTTGATCCAGGGTGGCTTCCTGCAGGAGCAGCCGGTTGCCGATCTTGCAATGAAGCTCGGCATCAGTGCGCGCCAGCTGCAACGCCTGTTCGTCGAACATCTCGGCGCGACGCCCGGGCAGATCCATGCCACCCACCGCCTGCTGCTGGCCAAGCAGCTGCTGACCGAAACCACGCTGGCGGTAACCGACGTCGCGCTGGCCGCCGGCTACAACAGCCTGCGCCGCTTCAATACCGCGTTCCTGCAGGGCTGCGGCATGGCACCCACCGCACTGCGTCGCCAGCACCAGCCGCTGGCCGCCGATGATGGTTGCCTGGTACTGCGTCTGGCGTACCGGCCTCCACTGGATTTCCCGCGCATGCTGGCCTTCCTGCGCAAGCGCAGCCTGCCCGGCATCGAACTGATCGGCGAGGACAGCTACCAGCGCGTGCTGGGCACGCCTGAGCGGCCCACCCTGCTGCGCGTCACGGCCGACCCGAAGCGCCCGGAGCTGCGCCTGCAACTGGGCGCGGTGGATCCGCGCCTGATCCCCGACATCGTGCGCCGCGTGCGTCGCGTATTCGATCTGGATGCCGACCTGCAGCAGGTCCATGCCGCGCTGGGCGAAGAGCCCCTGCTGGCGCGCGGCATCGCCGAACGTCCCGGGCTGCGCGTGCCCGGCGGCTGGGACGGCTTCGAAGTGGGCGTGCGTGCCGTGCTCGGGCAGCAGGTCAGCGTGGCCGCAGCCACCACCTTCGCACGGCGCCTGGTCGATGCCTATGGCGCGCACCTGCCGGGCATGCCGTCCGACTTTGATCGCCAGTTTCCGGCGCCGGAAGTACTGGCCGAGGCGCCACTGGAATCCATCGGCCTGCCGCGCAGCCGCGCAGCCACCGTGCGTGCGCTGGCCGCCGCCTGTGCCAGCGGCCAGCTCGACTTCGGGCCCGGCCAGGCATTGGAGGAATTCGTTGCGCGCTGCGTCGCACTGCCCGGCATCGGCCCGTGGACCGCGCAGTACATCGCCCTTCGCGGACTCGGCCAGCCCGATGCCTTCCCGGCCGGCGATCTTGTGCTGCAGCAGGTCCTCGGCCACGCGCAGGGCCAGCGCCTGAGCGAGCGTGCGACCGAAGCGCGCTCGCAACCCTGGCGCCCGTGGCGCGCCTACGCCGTGCTGCACCTGTGGCACCTGTCCGGCACCTTCGTTGGAGAACCGACATGACCCTGTTGTTCGATCGTTTCGACAGCCCGATCGGCGTATTGACCATCGCCGGCGACGAGCGCGGTCTTTCGCATGTGCTGTTCCCGGAGAACCGCCACCCCGCGCGCGGGCGCGATGACTGGCACTACGCACCGGATGCACTGCCGGAAGCACGCGAACAGCTGCTGCAGTTCCTGCACGGTGAACGCAGCCAGTTCGATCTGCAGCTGGCACCGCGAGGCACGCCATTCCAGCTGCGCGTGTGGCAGGCGCTGGCGTTGATTCCGTTTGGCCAGACCTGGAGCTATCTGCAGCTGGCGCAGCACCTGGGCCAGCCCAGCGCGACCCGCGCGGTGGGCGCGGCCAATGGCCGCAATCCACTGCCGATCATCCTGCCCTGCCATCGCGTGATCGGCAGCAATGGTGCGTTGACCGGATTCGGCGGCGGCCTGGAAACCAAGGCCGCGCTGCTGCGACTGGAACAACGCCAGGCCCCGCTGTTCGCCTGAGAGGGCTGGCCGGGCTGCGCCCGGCACCCGCAGAAGCTACGGCAACGGCAACGGCAACGGCAACGGCAACGGCCGAAGCAACAGCGGTATTCCTTAGGATGGCGTGGTGGGTCCGGTTGCGGGGGACGCCGCAAGTACGTCCATGTAGGCTTGGCCGCGGCATCCATGCCGCGGACACCCCCGCAACCGGACCCACCGCGCCTTCGACAGATTTCTGCGACCTGTCGGGATGGTGTACCGCGGCTGCTGGCAGGTGCCGACCTTGGTCGACACGGTAGATCCACGCCATGCGTGGGTGGAAGCATCAGGAACCTGTCTGGAGAAGAGCCCCCTTGTTGTTCAAGGCGGTGCGCCGACAGGCGCGGGGACAAGAAAGAATGCGCGGACAGGGCGTGCGATAGCACGCCCTGTCTTGGGCGCGTCATTGCCTCGCACTATCATGCAGGAATGACTTCCGTACGCCTGACCTGCGCACTGGCGCTGCTGCTGCCATTGGCGGCCTGCACCACCGCCCCCGCCCCTTCCGCCTCCGCTCCCACTTCCATGGCTGCGGCTGCACCGCCGAAGCTGCTGCTGATCTCCATCGATGGCCTGCGCGCCGATGCGCTGGACCGCGGCCTGACCCCGAACCTGCAGCGGATGATCGACGGCGGCGTGCGCGCCCGCTGGATGACCCCGTCCTACCCGTCCCTGACCTTCCCCAACCACTACACCATCGTCACCGGCCTGCGCCCGGACCACCACGGCATCGTCAACAACAGCATGGAGGACGCAACACTCGGCCGTTTCGAACTGGGCAACCGCGACGCGGTCACCACCAGTGCCTGGTGGGGCGGAGAACCGATCTGGGTCGGTGCGGAGAATGCCGGCGTGCGCACCGCCACCACGTCGTGGCCCGGCAGCGAATCGGCGATCCGCGGGGTACGCCCCAGCCAGTGGCGCGTCTACGACAGCAAGGAACCGCTGGAGCAGCGCGCCGGCACCGTGCTCGACTGGCTGGCACAGGCCGATGCCGATGCACCACGGCTGACCACGCTGTACATGGAACACGTGGACAAGGCCGGCCACAACTACGGTCCCGAATCGAAGCAATACGCCGACGCCATCGTGCGCGCCGACCTGATCGTTGGCCAGGTACTCGACGGCCTGCAGCAGAGCGGCCTGGCCGCCACCACCAACGTGATCGTGGTATCTGACCATGGCATGGCCAGCGTCGCCGACGGGCACGTGATCGCCACCGAATCGATGGCCGACCCGGCCATCGCGCGCAATGTCAGCCAGGGCCAGTCAGTCGGCTTTGCGCCGGTGGCCGGCCGCGAATCAGAGGCCGAAGCTGCCCTGCTCGGCCGCCATGCGCACTATGAGTGCTGGAAGAAGGAAAACCTGCCGGCTCGCTGGCACTACGGCACCCATCCGCGGATTCCGGCCATCGTCTGTGCGATGGATGAAGGGTGGGACGCGCTGCACCGGGCGAAGATCGCCAAGCGCCCGAAGCAGGACCGGGGCTCGCATGGCTATGACAACGCCCTGCCCTCGATGCGCGCGGTGTTCGTGGCCAGCGGCCCGTCGTTCCGCCAGGGCCTTGTGATCGATGGCTTCGACAATGTCGATGTCTATCCGTTGCTGGCCCATCTGCTGCAGGTGCCGGCCGCACCGAACGACGGCAATGCGGAGACGTTGAAGCAGGCACTGCGCTGACCCCGTGGTAGAGCCGGGCCCATGCTCGGCTGCATTGCGCCAGCCGAGCATGGGCTCGGCTCTACAAAAACAGGCACAAAAAAAACGCGGCGCCAGGCGCCGCGTTTTCCTTGGACCGGTCGGTCGGCCGGATCAGGCCTTGGCGACGGCCTTCTTCGCCACAGCCTTCTTCGCCGGAGCCTTGGCCACGGTCTTCTTGGCAACCGGGGCGGCGGCGCCTACGGCGACCTTGCTCGCGGTGTGCGAACGGGCGTTGCCGTAGCTGGCGTTGTAGCGCTTGCCCTTGGCGGTCTTGCGGTCACCCTTACCCATGTCTTCAACTCCTCAAGTGTGAAATCTGGTTACCCCGTACTGACACGGGTTCGGCGGGGCCGCCTTGCTGGGCGCCCCCGCGCACGATCAGAAAGCCTATCACGGAGCGCCTAGTGCGCGCAGCTGGCGTCGTGCACGTGGCCGTGGTTGAGGCGCAGGTTGACCAGGTGCGCAACACCCACCAGCAGGCCGCCGATGGTCATCACCACCGCATGTGGTACGGCGTTGTGGTGCAGCGGGTCGTACAGCACGCCGGCCCACAACGCGACCAGACCGGGAATCAGGAAGCCCAGCGCACGCAGCGCGCCGTGACGGCGGTAACCCCAGACCAGGCTGAACAGCCCGAGCAGGGTCACGAACAGCACCAGCGCCTGTTCAACTCCGTCACTCAGCCAGAAGGACAGCCCCAGCGACGGTGCCGCCGCCAGCAGCACGGGGATCACCGCGCAGTGCACCGCGCACAGCATCGAACCAGTGGCACCGAAACGGTCGAGCAGGGGGCGCAGGCGTGAGGACAGGGACATGACTTCCAGCAGGGTCGGCGAATCGTTATGGAATAATATAACATCCATTCCCGACCCGCACGGTTTCCCTCCCCCTGTCCCATCGACGGGATTCGTGCGCCCCGTGATTGATACAATGTAACAAAGGACCCGCCCATGCCCGCCCACACCCCGCGGCTCAAGCCGCATTCCCTGGCCCTGGCCCTCGCCGCGCTGCTGCCGTCCGTCGCCTTTGCAGCCGGCCAGGACACCTCCCATCGTGACCGCCACCTGACCGAGCTGTCGTCGGTACAGGTCACCGCGTCGCCGCTGCAGGGCGATGCCGAATCCCTGGCGCGCCCGGTGGATGTGCTGGCCGGTGAGCGCCTGGACGAGCAGAAGGCCGGCACCCTCGGCGATACCGTGGCCAAGCTGCCCGGCGTACAGAGCACCTTCTTCGGGCCCGGCGTCGGCCGCCCGATCATCCGCGGCCAGGAAGGCCCGCGTGTGGCCGTGCTGTCGAACGGCATGGGCAACATGGACGCCTCAACGGTCAGTGCCGACCACGCCACCAGCATCGAACCGTTCCTGGCCGACCAGATCGAAGTGCTGAAGGGGCCGGCTACACTGCTGTTCGGCAGCGGCGCCATCGGTGGTGCGGTCAATGTGGTCGACGGCCGCATCGCACGCGAGCTGCCGGAGCGTCCGCTCAGCGGCCGCGCCGAGCTGCGCGGCAATTCGGTGAACAATGAACGCAGTGGCATGTTCCGCCTCGACGGCGTCAGTGGCAACGTCGTGCTGCATGTGGATGGCCTGGTACGCAACGGCGACGATTACCGCATCCCCGGTTACGCGGTGATCGACAGTCTTGAAGACCACCATGACCACGATCACGACCACGATGCGGCCGAGGGCGAAGAACCGCGCCGGGGCCGCCTGGACAACAGTTCGATCCGCACCCGCGCCGGTGGCGTCGGCGCAACGTGGCTGGGTGAAGGCGGCTACTTCGGCGTATCGGCCAGCACCTACCGCACCAACTATGGCATTCCCAATGGCGCGCACGTGCACGCTGACGGTGATGACCATGGCCATGACCATGGTCACGACCATGGCGATGAAGAGGAAGGCGGCGACGAGCATGACGTGCGCATCGACATGGTGCAGAACCGCTTCGAGACCAAGGCCGGCATCTACAACCCGGTCTCGTTCCTGAAGAACATCAACGCACGCGTGGCCTACACCGACTACGAGCACGTGGAGCTGGAGGCCGGCACGCCGTCCACCCGCTTCACCAACCGCGGCATCGAGGCGCGCCTGGAAGCCGTGCAGCAGCAGATCGGCGGCTGGGACGGTGCCTTCGGCCTGCAGTTCGGCAACAGTGATTTCGGCGCCAAGGGCGAAGAGGCGTTCGTACCGGATACCGGCACGAAGAACATCGGCCTGTTCGTGCTGCAGGAAAAGCAGTTCGGTCCGTTCAAGCTGGAACTGGGCGGCCGCCACGACCAGGTCAAGCTGGATCCGACCGGCGACTACCGCCGCCGCACGTTCGGCGCCACCAACCTGTCTGCCGCCGGCATCTGGAAGCTCAACGATGCAGTTGACCTGCGCATCGGCGTGGACAGCTCCGAGCGTGCTCCGACCAATGAAGAGCTGTACGCCGCCGGCGCGCACATCGCCACCCGCTCCCTGGAAATCGGCGATGCCAACCTGAAGACCGAGCGCGGCCAGCGCATCGAGCTCGGCATCCATACCCACAGTGATCGCCTGGACTTCTCCGCGTCGGTCTACCAGACCAGGTTCAAGGACTTCATCTATCTGGCCGACACCGGCATCACCGAAGGCCTGCCTGTGCGTAGCTGGACCCAGCAGGACGCGGTGTTCCGCGGTGCCGAGGCTGAAGCGCTGGTGCATCTGTTCGAGGGCGGCGCCGGTGACTGGGACCTGCGCCTGTTCGGTGATTACGTGAAGGCCAAGCTGGATGGCAGCGGCAGCCGCAACCTCGACATCGCCGTGCCGCACGGTGACCACAGCCACAACTACACGGTGGAGCTGGCCAACACCGGCTACCTGCCGCGCATCGCTCCGGCCCGCGTCGGCGCCGACCTGCGCTGGTCGAAGGATGGCTGGCGCGCCTCGGTCGGTGCGGTCCGCTACAGCCGCCAGAAGGATGTCGCCCAGAACGAAGCGCCGAGCGATGGCTACACCCTGGTCGACGCGCATCTGGCCTACCGCTGGGATCGCAACGCGAGCAACAGCTACGAGGTGTTCCTGGATGGCAGCAACCTGACCAACCGCGAAGTGCGTCCGCATACCTCGCTGCTGCGCGACTACTCGCCGCTGCCGGGCCGCGGCGTCGCATTCGGCATCCGCGCGTTCTTCTGATCGCATACAGCGGGATCGGATCCCTTTCCGCAGGAAAGGGCTCTGACCCCGCAGCAACGGCATCCACGCGTGGCGTGGATCTACCTGCCCATCCGGGTCGGATCCCTTCCGCAGGAAAGGGCTCTGACCCCGCAGCAACGGCATCCACGCGTGGCGTGGATCTACCTGCCCATCCGGGTCGGATCCCTTACCGCAGGAAAGGGCTCTGACCCCACGCAATCCCACGGGGGCCTTCGGGTCCCCGTCTTCATTTCGGCCCCCCATCACGCGGACGTCACAAAGATGTGCGTACGACAACAACCGGACAATCCCGTCACTCAATGTCTCGCCAAACGGACACCTTTGTCCGAATATAACTCCATGACTGCCCAACGTGCCGATGCTGCTGCCCGCCGTGCCCTCATCCTCGACGCCGCCGATCATGTGTTCGGCCAACATGGTGTCACCGCCCCGCTGGACCTGGTGGTCGAACGCGCCCAGGTGGGCCGCGCCACCCTGTACCGCAACTTCCCCGACCGCACGGCGCTGATCCAGGCGCTGCTGCAGCGTACGGTCGACCGCATCCGGCGCCAGGTCGAGCAGCTCGGCGACCGCGACGACGCCCTGTTCGAGGTGTTCGAGGGCATGGCCCAGCGCATCATCGATTCGCCGGCGCTGGCCGATTACTGGCGCGCGGTCGACTCCGACGTTCCGGCCATGCGCACCGCGCGCGAGACCGTACGCGATCTGCTGGAAGCACCGATCGAGCGCGCCAAGGCCGCCGGCCTGTGCCGTCCCGACCTGGAAAAGACCGATATTTCACTGATCTCGGGCATGCTGGGCGCGGCCCTGCGCGGCAAGACCCGCGACGAGCGTGCTCACCTGGCCGGGCGCGCCCTGCAGCTGCTGCGCGGGGGTCTCCAGGGAGCAACCAGCGAGGCCCGCTGATGGTCCAGCCGTATCTGAAGCCGGTTCCGGATTGGGAGGAGCATGAGAAGCCGACCATGCCCGGTTCGGCATCGATGCCCTGGCACCCGCCGCATCGTCGGTTGGCGTATGCCCTGGTGTCGCTGCTGGTGGCGATCACCGGCGGCCTCGGCAACGCACTGGTCACCGCCAACCTGCCGTTCCTGCAGGGCCAGCTGGCGCTGACTCCGACCCAGGGCAGCTGGCTGGTGGCGGCCTATGCAATGGTCAACGTCACCGCCAACCTGCTGGCCTTCAAGTTCCGCCAGCAGTACGGCATCCGCCTGTTCGCCGAGATCGGGCTGGGCCTGTACGCGGCGCTGGCAGTGCTGCATCTGTTCGTCGGCAGCTTCGAGACCACGATGCTGACCCGTGCCGCCAGCGGCTTCGCTGGCGCAGCCTGTTCGACACTGGGCACGCTGTACATGCTGCAGGCGCTGCCGCGGCGGTTCACCGGCAATCTGCTGGTGGTCGGTGTGGGCCTTTCGCAGCTGGCGGTTCCGATTGCCTGGATCGTCTCGCCGGGCCTGGTCGATACCGGCCAGTGGCACCAGCTGTACTCGTTCGAAGCCGGCCTGGCCCTGTGTGCGTTCGCGGCGGTGGTGCTGCTGAAGCTGCCACCCGGCATCCAGGTGAAGGCATTCGAGCCATTGGACTTCCTCACCTTTGCCCTGCTCGCGCCGGCTGTTGCGCTGCTGGTGATCGTGCTGGCGCAGGGCTACACGCGCTGGTGGCTCAATACGCCGTGGCTGGGCTGGGCGCTGATCGCATCCATCGCGCTGACCACCACCGCATTGATCATCGAACACTACCGGCGCAATCCGCTGCTGCAGATCCGTTGGCTGTCGACACTGCCGGTCCTGCATTTCATCGTCGGCGCCTTCCTGATCCGCTTCCTCACCACCGAGCAGTCCTACGGCGTGGTCAACCTGATGCGCACGCTGGGCATGGGGCCTGACCAGATGCGGCCACTGTTCGTGGTGATCCTGGCCGGGGTGATCGTCGGCATCGCCGGCGCCTCGCTGACCTTCGGCCCGAAACGGCTGATCGCCCAGCTGCTGATGGCGATCCTGCTGCTGGGCACCGCCGCGTTCTTCGACCAGCACCGCACCAGCCTGGACCGGCCGCACGACTTCTACGCCAGCCAGTTCCTGGCCTCGATCGGTGCCGGCATGTTCATGGGCCCGCTGATCATGCTCGGCATCTCTGCCGCGTTGAAACAGGGTGTGGACCACATGATCACCTTCCTGGTGACGCTGTCGATCACGCAGACACTGGGCGGCCTGGCAGGTTCGGCGGTGCTGGGGACCTTCCAGCTGCATCGCGAGCAGCTGTATTCCAGCGCGCTGACCAGCCAGCTCGATCCGGCCGATCCAGTGGTGGCGCAACGCCTGCGCCTCCAGCAGCAGCTGTACAGCGCGCAGATCACCGACCCGGTGCTGCGCAGCGCGCAGGGCAGCGCGCAGCTGGCGCAGACCGCGCGCCGCGAAGCCAACGTGCGTGGCTTCAATGATGTGTTTACGCTGAGTGGCTGGCTGGCGATCGGCTTCCTGTGCTGGTTGCTGCTGCTCTCGCTGCGCACCGCCATACTCAAGCAATGGCGCAAGCGCCATCCCGTCCTTTCCACTGCGGCCACGCCAGCCGCGCCCCGTTGAGTCCCCCCATGCCTCCCGTGCCGCCCCGACCCGACGACGCCGACAATGTCACCCCACCGCCGCCGACCGATGCGGCTCCCGCGCCCACGCCGGTAGAACCCGCGGTCGCGCCGAAGTACCTCAAGCCCAGCGCGCGCAGCGTGGTGGTGATGGTGGTGGTGGCCCTGCTGGGCATCGCGCTGATCCTGCGCGCCTGGCACCTGTGGCCGTTCACCAGCAGCGTGATGGTGACCGACAACGC
Organism: Stenotrophomonas maltophilia; assembly: GCF_002799245.1. GTDB lineage: Bacteria > Pseudomonadota > Gammaproteobacteria > Xanthomonadales > Xanthomonadaceae > Stenotrophomonas > Stenotrophomonas maltophilia_S. The sequence continues at coordinate 276,489 of NZ_NEQV01000001.1, forward strand.
CTATGTCCGCGGCCAGATCACGGTGATGGCGCCACAGGTGAACGGCTACGTGACCGACGTGCTGGTGAAGGATTTCCAGCATGTGACGCAGGGCGAGCCGCTGCTGCGCATCGATGACCGCATCTACGCACAACGTGTCGCCCAGGCGCAGGCAACGCTGGACAGCGCGCGCGCGGCGCTGGCCAACTCCGACCAGTCGCAGGCGCAGAACCGTGCGCAGATCGCCTCGGCGCAGGCCACGCTGTCGGCCGGCCAGGCCGAGCTGCAGCGCTCGCGCAACGAACTGAAGCGCTACGAGGAACTGGCCGCGCAACAACTGGTATCGGTCAACGACCGCGACAAGTTCCGCACCACCCAGGCGTCGGCACAGGCCAGCGTGCAGCAGTCGCAGGCGCAGATCCGCATCGCCGAGGAAACGCTGGTGTCGACCCAGGTGGCGCGCAAGAGCCTGGAGGCCCAGGTGGAAAGTGCGCAGGCGCAGCTGGAACTGGCCCGCATCGATCTGGCCAACACGGTGATCCATGCACCGCGCGACGGCCAGATCAGCGAGGCCAGCGTGCGGGTGGGCCAGTACGTCGCAGCCGGTTCGCAGCTGCTGTTCCTGGTACCTGACACGCTGTGGGTGGTGGCCAACTACAAGGAGGGCCAGACCTGGGGGATGGCCATCGGCCAGCGGGCCTCGTTCTCGGTGGACGCGTTCCAGGGCCAGGTGCTGCGCGGCCGCGTGGAAGAGATCGCGCCAGCCACCGGATCGGAATTCAGCGTGCTGCGCCCGGACAATGCCAGCGGCAACTTCACCAAAGTGGTACAGCGGCTGCCGGTGCGGATTTCGATCGACGGCAATCAGGAACTGGCGGCGCAGCTGCGACCCGGCATGTCGGTGATCGTGCGGGTGGATACCGCATCCAAGCCGGTGGACTAGGGCGCAGGCCCTCCAGCCCCGGGCCCTGCCCGGTTGCCTTGTTGTGAAACGGGGTCAGATCCCTTTGCCATTGGCAAAGGGATCTGACCCCGCTCGCGCGCCTTGCTCAGCCTGCGCAGCGCGCGCAGAGGCCGTGCACTTCCAGGGTCTGTGCCTGCGGCTGGAAGCCCAGCTCCTTGGCACGTTTCTCCAGCTGGGTGACGATCTCGCGGTCTTCCAGCTCCACTGCGCTGTGGCAGCTGTTGCAGATCAGGAACGGCACCGAGTGCGCGGCGCTGCTGGGATGGTGGCAGGCCACGAACGCGTTCACCGATTCCAGCTTGTGCACGAAGCCGTTGGCCATCAGGAAATCCAGCGCGCGGTACACGGTGGGCGGGGCATCAGCACCCACGCCCTTGCCGTTGCGTACCCATTCCAGCAGCTCGTAGGCCTTGACCGGCTTGCCGGCCTCGGCGATCAGTTTCAGCACATTGGCGCGGATCGGGGTCAGGCGCAGCCCGCGTTCGCGCGAGACGCGCTCGACCACCGCCACGAAATCCGATGCGTCGTGAACGTGGTGGTGCGGGGCCGTACAGGCAGTGGCGGTCTTGGCGGGCATGCGTGTTCTCCGGTTCGGGCCTGGCAAGGATGCCTCAGGCCGTTGCTACCTTGGTGATGGCCACATCAATGCGTTTCAAGGCCTGCTCGCGGCCGGCCAGGTACACGGTATGGGAAATGTCAGGACTGACCTGGGTGCCGGTGATGGCCACGCGCAGCGGCTGGGCGACCTTGCCCATGCCGATCTCCAGCGCCGCGGCCGCATCGTGCAGGGCCCCCCCCACCGCCTCGGCGGTCCACTCGGGCAACGCCGCCAGCAGCTCACGGGCCTTGCCCAGCGCCACCTCGGCACCGGCCTTGAAGTGCTTGGCCACCGCCGCCTCGTCGTACTCGGTCAGCGGCTGGTACCAGACCACGGCCTTCTCGGCCATTTCCTTCAGGGTCTGCACGCGTTCACGCAGGGCGATCACCACATCCTCCGGGGCCGGGCCGGCGGCCACATTCAGCCCCAGCTTCTGCAGCTGGTAGACCAGGTGCGGCACGATGGCGGCCACATCCTCGGTCTTCAGGAAGTGCTGGTTGACCCACCCCAGCTTGGCCATGTCCAGGCGCGAGGCCTTGGAGTTGCAGTCCTTCACATCGAACAGGTCGATCAGTTCCTGGCGGCTGAACAGCTCCTGGTCACCGTGCGACCAGCCCAGGCGGGCCAGGTAGCTCAGCAGCGCATCGGGCAGGTAGCCGGCGTCCTTGTACTGCATCACGTCGGCTGCGCCGGTACGCTTGGAGAGCTTGGCGCCCTGCTCGTCCAGGATCATCGGCATGTGGCCGAACTTCGGCACCGGCGCACCGATGCCTTCGTACAGATTGATCTGGCGCGGGGTGTTGTTGATGTGGTCGTCGCCGCGGATGACTTCGGTGATGCCCATGTCCCAGTCGTCCACCACCACCGCGAAGTTGTAGGTGGGGTAGCCGTCCGGGCGGAAGATGACCATGTCATCCAGCTCGCTGTTGGCGATCTCGATGCGGCCCTTGATCAGGTCATCGAACACCACCGTGCCTTGCAGTGGGTTCTTGAAGCGGATGACGCGGTTCGGGTCGTCCTTGTACGGCAGGCCCAGATCGCGCGCAGCGCCGTTGTAGCGCGGCTTCTCCTGCTTGGCCATGGCCGCTTCGCGCATGGCATCAAGCTCTTCGCGGGTTTCGTAGGCGTAGTACGCCTTGCCCTCGGCCACCAGCTGCTCGGCCACTTCCAGATAGCGGGCGACGCGGTCGGTCTGGTAGATCGGGCCCTCGTCGTAATCCAGGCCCAGCCACTCCATCGCCTCCAGGATGGCGTCGATCGCGCCCTGGGTGCTGCGTTCACGGTCGGTGTCCTCGATACGCAGCACGAACTCGCCGCCACGGTGGCGGGCCTCCAGCCAGCAGTACAGCGCGGTGCGGGCACCACCGATGTGCAGGTAGCCGGTGGGACTGGGGGCGAAGCGGGTGCGGCAGGTCATGGAGGGCTCGAGGAACGGGAATCCCCCGATTTTACCAGCCCACCGCCCCCGACGGAAAAAGGGGACGGAGGGGATTAAGTCGCGATTCCCCCGCTCCTGCGGGGCGACCGGGAAACGGAGGGGAGATACGACTTAATCCCCTCCGTCCCCTTTTATGGTTCTGGCTTACGCGGGAAGGGCTGCTCGCGCATTGCGGCGTTGTAGGCGAACGAGGCGACGATGGCCGCGGCCTGCTTCAGGTCTTCCGGCTCGGCGTGGTCCCAGGTGTCCAGATGGCTGTGGTGGACGTTGGTGAAGTAGTCCAGCCGGTCCTGGATGAACTGGAAGCCTGGCAGGCCGATGCGGTCGAAGCTGATGTGGTCGGTGCTTCCGGTGTTGCGGGTGGCCACGGTGGTGGCGCCCACGTCATGGAACGGGGCCAGCCAGGCTTCGAAGATCGGCATCGCCGCCAGGTTTTCCTGGGCGTAGATGCCACGGAAGCGGCCGGAGCCGTTGTCCATGTTGAAGTAGACTTGGAACTTCCCGTAGTCGCGGGTCTTCTGCAGGGCCCCGGTCGGCTCACGCAGCGACGCCGGCAGCGCCTTCTGCGCCGCGTCGGCGGGTTCGGGGAAACGACCGAAATGCTTGGCCACATAGGCCTGCGAGCCGATCAGGCCCTGCTCCTCGCCGCTCCACAGCGCCACGCGGATGGTGCGCTTGGGCTTGGCGCCGGTAGCCTTGAGGATGCGCATCGCCTCCATCATCACCGCCACGCCAGCGGCGTTGTCGGCCGCACCGGTACCGCTGTGCCAGGAATCCAGGTGCGCACCGATCATCACCACTTCATCGGGCCTGCTGCTGCCGCGGATCTCGGCCAGCGTGTTGTAGCCGGGCTGGTCGGCCTCGTCGGTGAAGCGCGCGGCTACGTCCACGCGCAGGCGCACGGCCTGCTTGGCCTTCAGTGCGCGCACCAGTGGATTGAAGTGCTCGCTGATCATTGCCAGCTCGGGAATGCCAACCGGCTCGCCGGCCTTGCGCGAACCGCCACCGGCAACGCGGATGATGCCGTTGTCCCAGCTGCTGATGCTGATCGAGGCCAGCGCCCCCTCTTCGACGAAGAAGGCGTTGACCTTGCTCGCCAGCGCCTGGCGCTCCTGGTATTCCTTGACCCGCTTGGCGCGCTCGGCGGTGGCGTCCTGGTCTTTCGGCAGGGTGAATTCCTGCAGGCCTTCCAGTGAGGTCGCGTCGTGACGATGGGAATCCGGCTCGGTGCCGCGCTTGTACTCGCGCGCTTCGCCCAACAGCAGGATCTTGCCGCGCAGCTTGCCGCGGTACTTCTCGATGTCTTCGGGCTTCTTGATCTCGACCTGCACCAGCTCGCCTTCGACCGGGCCCTTGGTACCCGGCGTCCAGGCCTTCGGCAGCGCGTGCAGCGGCTGGATTCGGTCACCCAGCATTTCCACGCTGGCCGACGTGAACTCCCAGCCACGGCCGAAATCATCGAAAGCTTCGTCGTGGACGTTGTCCAGCTTCCATTCGTTGAACTTGCCACGGGTCCACGCATTGGCGCGGCCCATTGCCGGCGAGTTGGTCAGGCGCGGGCCGATGCGTTCGGTGAGATAGCTGAAGGTGTCCATCACCTGCGAGCGATGGAAGGCCTCCTGGCGGATGCGGCTGACCATGTCCAGGTCAACCGTTTCGCGCTGCTGCGCCGCTGCATTGCCACCCATCGCCAGCGCTACGGCCAGCACGCCCCACTTCAACACATCGCACCCCTGCCTTGCGGCCTGCTCATCAACCCATCGAGTCTAGCCAGCCGGAGCGCGCCGATACCGTCCCATCGGTCATGGGCGGTGTAGAAGCGTGCGAACCAAGGTTCGCACCCACAGGAGAGTGGCCCCACAGAAGACTGGCTCCACAGAAGAGTGACCCGATAGGAGAGTGGCCCCACAAGAGAGCGGCCCCAGAGGAGAGCGGCCCCACAGGAGCGCAGGTGTTTCGCCCCCGCCCAGGCCCCTCACCCGCTCCAGCCCAGCCATAGCTGCGCCCGTTCCGGCAGCAGCAGCAACCAGTGCCGCCGGTCGATGCTGCTGCAGCCGTACACCGCCGCATGTACGGGCCAGTCATCGGGCAGGCCACCGATGCCGATTTCGGTCAGAGCTTCCGCCCCGGCCTTCCATGGCCGGTAGCGCGGCACCCGCCCCGCCACCGCGCCGCGTCCCTGCCGCGCGCCCTGCAACCAGGCCAGGCCCTTGCCCCGCAGTCCCTCGCAGGTCACCGCCGCCAGCTGGAAGCGGACCAGGCCGGGGGCGATCCGTGCCCCCGGCAGGGCCGCCAGCACGCCATGTGCCTGCAGCAGTGCATCCACTTCCAGCAGGGCCGGAATGCCCTGCCGTGCCCGTTGCCGCAACCCCTGGCGCCAGCCCATGGCGTACTCCTTACTTCAGGTCCGCGCCAAGCGCGTACCAGTCGACCCGGCGGGTCACCCACATCGCCAGCGCCAGGATCACGAACAGCAGCAGCGACCCCATCAGCAGCGCATTGTTCTCCGACACCAGCAGGCCATACAGCGCGCCGTACAGCACGGTCAGCAGCGCAGCGAAGCCGAGGCCGCGCTTCCAGTGGCCCAGCACGTTGGCCAGGTACACCGCCTGCAGGCCGATGCAGGCCACGGCCGAGACCAGGTAGGCCTTCCAAAACGCGATGTGCTCGGACAGGCTGATCAGCAGCAGGAAGAAGATCGCCAGCGCCAGGCCGACCATCAGGTACTGCAGCGGATGGATGCGCAGCGACTTGATCAGCTCGAACAGGATGAAGCCGACGAAGGTCAGCAGCACGAACAGCACGCCGTACTTCGAGGCACGGTCAGCCTGGGTGTAGGTATCGACCGGATCGACCAGCGACACCGTCACCGCCTGCGAATCGATCGAACCCTCGCTGCGCAGCTGGCGCTGCGCGTCGGAGGCCAGCGAAGACACCGCCCAGCGTGCGTCGAAACCCTGTGCATCGACGCGCCGCTCGTTGGGCAGGAAGGCGCCGCTGAACGACGGATGCGGCCAGCTCGAACGCAGCGCGATGCGGGTGTCATCGCCTACCGGCACCACCGACAGCATCCGGCTGCCGTCCAGGCGCAACTCCAGCTCGACGGTGCTGGCAGCCAGGGTGCCCCCCTGATCGGCAGCGAAGCCGGCCACGGGTGCATGCAGACCACGGCCGATTTCGCTGGCCGCGCCAACGCCCGGCAGCAACCGCAGCTGCTTGCCGTCCACGCGCAGGTTGGGCGTACCGACCAGGCCACGCACATCGGAAACACCCAGCGCCACATAGGGCTGGCCATAACTGCGGCCGGTCTTCACCGGATAGTCGTCCGCGGCGAAGCTCGCCTTCAGCTGGCCGTTCCAGCTGTACACCGGCACCTTGAACAGGCCGACTTCGCGCTGGCTCGGCAGCATCTCGCCGCCCACCTCCAGCGACGCCGGCATCTGCAGCCAGTGGCCCTCGGTGACCTGCACCTCGGTCTTCTTGTTGCCCTGGGCGTCGACCACCTCGACCTGCTGGCGTTCCACCCACGGCACCACCCGCACCGGGCCCACCAGCTGCTGCGTGCCGGCGCGGCTGTCGGCTACCCGCGCAAAGGCCTCGTCGCGGTACTGGCTGCGCTCGGTGATGACCCCGCGGATCATCATCAGCGGCACCAGCAGCAACAGGATCAGCCCGCCGACAATGGCGAACCTCAGCAGCATCTTCAGGGATTTCATGGTCCATCCTCGTTGGAGAGGGCTGCAGGATGGACCGCTGCGGTGAGCAGGGTTTGTGGCGAATTTGAAGTGAGTGTGAAGTCAGCGGCGCGGGCGCTGGCCCGGCACCGCCAGCGGCAGCCACAGGCTGGCCACGGTGCCACCGCCGTCGCGATCGTCGAGGCTGGCGCGACCATCATGCAGGCGCGCAACCTCCTGCACGAACGGCAGGCCCAGGCCGGAACTGCGCCGGCCACTGCCAGGGCGGGCCAGCGAATAGAAGCGCTCGAACACCCGTTCGCGCGCATAGTCGGGAATGCCGGCACCGCGGTCGGCCACCTGCAGGCGCACGCCCTGCCCGTCCACCTCGGCCTGCAACGCGATGTCCGCGCCGGCCGGTGAGAAGGCAATGGCGTTGTCGATCAGGTTGTGCAGCGCCTGCCGCAGCAGATAGGCATCGCCCTGCACGCGCAGGTCGGTCACGTTGCCGATGCTGACCTGCACGCCGGCCGCCTGCGCGCGCACCTGCGCAGCCGCCGCCGCATCGGCCAGCAACGTCGGCAGCGCGATCGGATCGCGGGTCTGCAGCCACCCGTGCTGTTCCACTTCGGCCAGCGCCAGCAGCTTGTCGATGGTCTCGGTCAGCCGCTCCTGCTGGTCGACGATGCTGCGCGCGAAATGCACGCGGTCTGCATCGGGCAGCGGCTCCTGCAGGAGCTCGGCGGCACCGCGGATCGCCGCCAGCGGGCTTTTCATCTCATGCGTCAGCGACTGCACGTACTGCTCGACGTAGGCCTTGCCCTCCAGCTTGCGACGCATGGTCTCCAGCGCCTGGCCGAGGTCGCCGATCTCGTCGCGTCGCCGCCGCGGCGGTGGCACCGGTTCGCCAGCGGTGACCGCGCGTGCATAGCGGCTGAGCTGGCCGAGGCCGGTGGTGAGCCACATCGTCACCAGCACGCCGACCAGCGCCGACAGCCCGATCAACCACGCACCGCGCTCGATGATGGCGCGCTGGCTGGCAGCGATGAACGGATCGATGCTGCGGTTGGGCTGGGCCAGGCTGAGCACGCCGATCAGGGTGCGCCCATCGGCCGGGTCATACACCGGGGCAGCCACATGCATCACCGTGTCGCCCTCTTCGCCGGCGACCTCGGGGCTGGAGCGCGCGCCGTACTCGCCTCGCAGGGTGCGGTAGACATCGTTCCAGCGCGAGTTGTCACGCCCCAGGTCGCGGCCCAGCGAGTCGTAGATGACGATGCCCCTGGCATCGGTGATGGTCACCCGGTAGTCGAGCGAGCGCTTGGGAAATCGCCAGACCATCGCCTTCAGGTCGCGCTGCCGCGCCTTGGCCAGGTTGCGGGTGAAGCTGCCGCTGCGGATGGTGCCGTCCTTGACGTCGGCGGCCGCCATCTCGGCCAGCACATTGGCGGCATCGACCAGGGTCGATTCCATTGCCTGGCGCACGCCCGGCTTCACCTCGTTGACGAACACGCGCATCACGAAGAACGCGGCGATGCCGGTGATCAGGAAGAAGCCGAGGAACAGCTTCAGTACCAGGCGCATCGGCTAGACCTCCAGCGCGTAGCCAAGGCCACGGTGGGTGCGGATCGGGTCGTCGCTGGCACCGGCCGCACGCAGCTTGGCGCGCAACGTCTTTACATGGGTGTCGACGGTTCGGTCGGCACTGTCGGCACTGCTGTCCCAGCCGCGATCCATCAGCTGGGCTCGGCTGAGGATGGCTCCCGGCCGCTGCAGCAGTGCTTCCAGCAACGCGTACTCGTAGCGGGTCAGGTCCAGCGCGTGGCCGCGGAAGCGGATGCGCCGGCCTTCGCGGTCGATGGCGAAGGCGCCATGTTCCTGCCAGCCCGCGTCCGCACGGGCGGCTGCCACGACCGGTGCCGCGCGGCGCAGGCGCGCACGCACCCGCGCCACCAGCTCGCGTGGCGAGAACGGCTTGGTCATGTAATCGTCGGCGCCCAGTTCCAGGCCCAGCACGCGGTCCACTTCATCGTTGCGGGCAGTCAGGAAGATCACCGGCAGCTGCGCCGCCGGCCCGGGCTGCGCGCGCAGCCGCCGGCAGACCTCGAAACCGCCCAGGTCCGGCAGGCCCACGTCCAGCACCACCACGTCGATATCCCCAGCCTGCAGCCGCTGCAGGGCCTCGCCGCCCAGCAGGCAGTGGCTGGCGGCATAGCCTTCGCTGCGCAGCGCATAGAGCACGGTTTCGGCGATGGCGGCTTCGTCCTCGACCACCAGGACATGGGCAACAGGAGCTGTCATGGCGCGCAGCATAGCCGCTGCGGCCGCCGCCCCGTACACTGCCGCCCATGAACTATCGCCACGCCTTCCATGCCGGCAACCACGCCGACGTGCTCAAACACATCGTGCAGCTGGCCCTGATCGACAGCTTCAAGCGCAAGGACAGCCCGTTCTTCGTGCTCGACACCCACGGCGGCGCTGGCCGCTACCTGCTGGCCAGCGAAGAGAGCCGCAAGACCCTGGAAGCCGAATCCGGGATCATGCGGCTGATGGCCCAGCCCAAGCTGCCGGAGGTGGTCGAGCGCTACCTGAAGGCGGTGCAGGCCGACAACCCGGTCGGCGCGATGACCAACTACCCAGGCTCGCCGCTGCTGAGCGCACAGGCGATGCGCGCGCAGGACCGCATGGCGGTCTGCGAGCTGCAGGAAGCCGAAACGGCCACGTTGAAGGCCCTGTTCGCCCATGACAGCCGCGTCGATGTACGTCCGGGCGATGGCTACGCCCTGCTGCGCTCGCTGCTGCCGCCGAAGTTCAATGGCAGCAAGATCGGCCGTGGCCTGGTGCTGATCGACCCGCCGTACGAGGCGCAGGACGCCGAATACCAGAACGTGCTGGCCGCCCTGGCCGAGACCCTGGCACGCTGGCCGCAGGCCACCTGTGCGGTCTGGTTCCCGATCAAGCAGCGCCGCACCATCCTGCATTTCCTGCGCAAGGCCACCGCCCTCCCGGTCAAGTCGGCGATGACAATCGAGTTCCTGGTGCGCCCGGACGACTCGCCGCTGCGCCTCAATGGCAGCGGCATGCTGCTGCTCAACCCGCCATGGCAGTTCGACCGGGTGGTCGGCCCGGCCCTGCCGGCACTGCGCCAGCACCTGGGCGAACCCGGGGCCAGCACCCGCCTGGATTGGCTCAAAGCCCCCGAATAACGGCCTTCACGAGGCTGTACCGCCGTGAGCCTTTCGTTCACGGAATGCAGCCCCGGTGATGCCACAATCGATGGACCACCAAGGAATCACCCGGTATGGCCACTCGCAACCGCATGCCGCCCTGGCATGAGATCTTCAAGGCTCCCAGCGGCCACGAGCTGCTGATCCGCCCCATCCGCCCGGAAGATGGCGCACCGCTGCAAGCGGCGTTCAGCCTGTTCGGGCCGGAAGAAATCCGTGATCGTTTCCTGCAGGCGGTGACCGAGCTGTCGCCGGAAACCACCCAGCGCCTGACCCACCCGAATCCCAAGACCGAGATCACCCTGGTCGCAGCCGAATCCCTGCCCGCTGGCGAAGCGGTGGTCGGCGCGGTCGCCCGGGCCTCGATCATCCCCGGTACCCGTGAAGCCGAGTACGCGATCCTGATCAGCCGCTTCCTCATTGGCCAGGGCCTGGGCCGGCAGCTGATGCGCAAGCTGGTGAAGTGGGGCCGCGGCAAGTACCTGGACCGCCTGTACGGCGATGTTGCCGCCGAGAACGAGCCGATGAAGCAGCTGGCCGCCTCGCTGGGCTTCAAGCCGGTTCCGCACCCGACCGGGGCCGAGGGCCTGGTACGGATGGTGCTGGAGCTGGACAACTGACGGTGGTGCCGGCCGCCGGCCGGCAATCCGTTTCCCCAACGGCGCATGAGGCTGCCGGCCTGTGGCCGGCGCCCGCCACCGGCCCTGGATCGGGCTTCTGCTAAAATCCGCGGTCCATGTCGCGTACCTCATACCCCGCCCCGCCGCTGCCGCGCGCCGGCCAGCTCCGCGCCTGGTGGCGCGCCCCCGCATCGCCGACCGCCCTGGCCTGGTACCTGGCCCAGGCCGCGCGCGCGCACGACGCCCCGCTGCTGGTGATCGCCCGTGACAACCACGGCGCCAACCAGCTCGAAGCCGACCTGCAGACCCTGCTCGGCGGCGATCCATCACTGCCGGTGGTCGCCTTCCCGGACTGGGAAACCCTGCCCTACGACCGCTTCAGCCCGCATCCGGACATCATCTCGCAGCGCCTGGCCGCCCTGCACCGCCTGCCCGCGCTGAAGCGCGGCCTGGTGATCGTGCCGGTGCAGACCCTGCTGCAACAGCTGGCGCCGCGCAGCTACGTGATCGGTGGCAGCTTCGACCTCAAGGTCGGCCAGCGCCTGGACCTGGAAGCCGAGAAGCGCCGCCTGGAAAGCGCCGGCTACCGCAACGTGCCGCAGGTGATGGACCCGGGTGACTTCGCTGTGCGCGGTGGCCTGCTGGACGTGTACCCGATGGGTGCCGACGAGCCGCTGCGGGTGGAGCTGCTGGACGAAGACATCGACTCGATCCGTGCCTTTGACCCGGAAAGCCAGCGCTCGCTGGACAGAGTCGAGGCCGTGCACATGCTGCCGGGCCGCGAAGTGCCGATGGACGAAGCCAGCGTCGCCCGCGTGCTGGCCACGCTGCGCGAACGCTTCGATGTCGATACCCGGCGCAGCGCGCTGTACCAGGATCTGAAGTCCGGGCTGGCGCCGGCCGGCGTCGAGTATTACCTGCCGCTGTTCTTTGAACGCACCGCGACCCTGTTCGACTACCTGCCCAGCGGCAGCCTGCCGGTGGTCTGCGCCGGTGCCGGCGAAGCCGCCGAGGCCTTCTGGGCACAGACCGGCGAGCGTTATGAGCAGCGCCGCCACGATGTGGAACGGCCGCTGCTTCCGCCGTCGGCGCTGTACCTGTCGCCGGAGCTGCTGCGCGAGCGCCTGAACGATGCCCCGCGCATCGAGGTGTGGTCGGCTGACCACGCGCGCATCGCCGATGCCCATGCGCTGGGCGACCAGCCGTTGCCGCCGCTGCCGGTGGCCGCACGCGAGGCCCCGGCCGGCGACGCGCTCAAATCCTTCCTCGGCCACTACCCGGGCCGGGTACTGATCGCTGCCGATTCGCCCGGCCGTCGCGAAGCCCTGCTGGAAGTGCTGCAGGCCGCTGAGCTGAAGCCACCGGTGGTGGCCGACCTGCCCAGCTTCCTCGCCGGCGATGCGCGCTTCGCGATCGCGGTGGCGCCGCTGGAGGATGGCTTCGCGCTGGACGATCCGCGTATCGCGGTGCTGACCGAGCGCCAGCTGTTCCCCGAGCGTGCCGGCAGCACCCGCCGCACGCGTCGTGCCGGCCGCGAGCCGGAAGCGATCATCCGCGACCTCGGCGAACTGACCGAGGGCGCGCCGATCGTGCACGAGGACCATGGCGTCGGCCGCTACCGTGGCCTGATCGCGATGGACGTCGGCGGCATGCCCGGCGAATTCCTCGAAATCGAATATGCCAAGGGTGACCGCCTGTATGTGCCGGTCGCCCAGCTGCACCTGATCAGCCGCTACTCCGGCGCCTCGGCGGAAACCGCGCCGCTGCATTCGCTCGGTGGCGAGCAGTGGAGCAAGGCCAAGCGCAAGGCCGCCGAGAAGGTACGCGACGTCGCTGCCGAGCTGCTGGAGATCCAGGCCCGCCGCCAGGCGCGCGCCGGCCTGGCGCTGCAGGTGGACCGCGCGATGTACGAGCCGTTCGCTGCCGGCTTCCCGTTCGAGGAGACCCCGGACCAGCTGGCCGCGATCGATGCCACCCTGCGCGACCTGGCCAGCAGCCAGCCGATGGATCGCGTGGTCTGCGGCGACGTCGGCTTCGGCAAGACCGAGGTCGCCGTGCGCGCGGCATTCGCCGCTGCCAGTGCCGGCAAGCAGGTGGCCGTGCTGGTGCCAACCACGCTGCTGGCCGAACAGCACTACCGCAATTTCCGCGACCGTTTCGCCGATTACCCGCTGAAGGTCGAGGTGCTGTCGCGCTTCAAGACCACCAAGGAAATCAAGGCCGAACTGGAGAAGGTCGCCGCCGGCACCATCGACGTCATCGTCGGCACCCATCGCCTGCTGCAGCCGGACGTGAAGTTCAAGGACCTGGGCATGGTCATCGTCGATGAGGAACAGCGCTTCGGCGTGCGCCAGAAGGAGGCGCTGAAGGCGCTGCGCGCCAACGTGCACCTGCTGACCCTGACCGCCACGCCGATTCCGCGCACGCTCAACATGGCCATGGCCGGCCTGCGTGACCTGTCGATCATCGCCACGCCGCCGCCGAACCGGCTGGCGGTGCAGACCTTCATCACCCAGTGGGACAACGCGCTGCTGCGCGAAGCCTTCCAGCGCGAGCTGGCGCGTGGTGGCCAGCTGTATTTCCTGCACAACGACGTGGAAAGCATCGGCCGCATGCAGCGCGAGTTGTCCGAGCTGGTGCCGGAGGCACGCATCGGCATCGCCCACGGGCAGATGCCCGAGCGCGAGCTGGAAAAGGTGATGCTGGATTTCCAGAAGCAGCGCTTCAACGTGCTGCTGTCGACCACGATCATCGAGTCGGGCATCGACATCCCCAACGCCAACACCATCATCATCAACCGCGCCGACCGCTTCGGCCTGGCCCAGCTGCACCAGCTGCGTGGCCGCGTCGGTCGTTCGCACCACCGCGCTTACGCCTACCTGGTCGCCCCTGACCGCCGCTCGATCACGCCGGATGCCGAAAAGCGCCTGGAAGCGATCGCCTCGATGGACGAACTGGGCGCCGGCTTCACCCTGGCCACGCACGATCTGGAGATCCGTGGTGCCGGTGAACTGCTTGGCGAGGACCAGAGCGGACAGATGGCCGAGGTCGGCTTCAGCCTGTACACCGAGCTGCTGGAGCGTGCGGTGCGCAGCATCAAGCAGGGCAAGCTGCCCGACCTGGATGCCGGCGAGGAAGTGCGCGGTGCCGAGGTCGAGCTGCATGTGCCGGCGCTGATTCCGGAAGACTACCTGCCGGACGTGCATACCCGCCTGACCCTGTACAAGCGCATTTCCAGCGCGCGTGACAGCGATGCGCTGCGCGAGCTGCAGGTGGAGATGATCGACCGCTTTGGCCTGCTGCCGGATGCGGCCAAGCACCTGTTCGCCATCGCCGAGCTGAAGCTGAAAGCCAACACGCTGGGTATCCGCAAGCTCGACCTGGGCGAGAACGGTGGCCGCATCGTGTTCGAATCCAAGCCGAACATCGACCCGATGGCGGTGATCCAGCTGATCCAGAAGCAACCGAACCTGTACGCCATGGAAGGGCCCGACAAGCTGCGCATCAAGCACCCGCTGCCGTTGCCGGAAGACCGCTTCAACGCGGCCCGCGCCCTTCTGACCACCCTCGCCCCGGGTTGATCGCCCCCCGAACACCCCGCACCGGTCCCCACCCGGTGCGGGCGGATGACCATGTTTCCTGACGCCGTACCTGCCCCCGACCTGCTGCACGCGCAGGCCTGCCTGATCGATGCCCTCTCGATGTCGCTGCAGATGCGCGACGCCTACACCCGCCACCACTGCGACCGCGTCGGCCTGTTCGCGCAACGCCTGGCCGCGCACTGCGATCTCGATGACGAGGCCTGTGCGCAGATCGGCCTGGCCGCGCGCTTCCACGACATCGGCAAGATCGGCATTCCCGACGATGTGCTGCTGGCACCGCGCCGGCATACCGATGAGGAGCGCGCCATCATGCGCGAGCACCCGGTCCGCGGCGAGCACATCTTCCTGGCCACCGGGCGCAGCGACGCCGCGCCCGTGGCGCGGCTGATCCGCGCCCATCACGAAGCCTTCGATGGCAGCGGCTACCCCGATGGGCTGCGCGGCGAAGCCATCCCACTGGGCGCACGCATCGTCACGATTGCCGATGCCTACGATGCGATGACCAGCGTGCGCCCGTATCGCGACGCGATGGAGCACGAAGCTGCATTGCGGATCATCGAAGCGCAGTCCGGCGGGCTGGTCGATCCCTATGTGCTGCAGCGTTTCCATCGCATGCTGGCGCGGGAGCCGGAGCTGGCCTGAGATCTTCCCGCACGTGAAACGGCCCGCCGGTAGAGCCGACTGTCAGTCGACTGCTCTTCGTCCAGATCGCGGAAATCCCGCGCTGCGCGCGATAGTCGGCCAACAGTCGACTCTACCAGGCCGCTCCGCGCTACCGGCCTGAAAGACAAAAGGCCCGGCATTCGCCGGGCCTTTCGCATCACGCATCACCGGTGATCGATTACCAGATCACCACGCGCTTGTCGTCGGCACGCACCATCGCATCGCCAGCCTTGCACTGGAATGCGGCGGCATAGGACGGCATGTTCGACGGCGCACCGTTGGCACGGAAGTTGGCCGGCGCATGCGGGTCGGTGTTCAGGCGCACGCGCAGCTCACCATCGGTGAAGTTGCGGCGCCACACGGTGGCCCAGTTCATGAAGAAGCGCTGGTCCTGGCTGTGGCCATCGACCTCGACATTCGCCTTCGGGTCTTCCTTCAGCGCCATCTGCAGCGCGTCGTAGGCCACGGTCAGGCCGCCCAGGTCACCGATGTTCTCGCCCAGGGTCAACTTGCCCTTCACGAACACGCCCGGCACCGATTCATAGCCGTCGAACTGCGCGACCAGCTGGTCGGTACGCTCGGTGAAGGCCTTGCGGTCGGCATCGGTCCACCAGTTGTCGAAGTTGCCGTTGGCGGCGAACTGGCTGCCCGAGTCGTCGTAGCCGTGCATCATCTCGTGGCCGATGACCGCACCGATGCCGCCGTAGTTCAGCGCCGGATCGGCCTTGGCGTCGAAGAACGGCGCCTGCAGGATCGCCGCCGGGAACACGATCTCGTTCTTGGTGGCGTTGTAGTACGCGTTGACGGTCTGCGGGGTCATGCCCCACTCGGTCTTGTCCACCGGCTTGCCGATCTTGTCCAGCATGTAGCGGTAGTTGAACGCACGCGCCGCCTGCATGTTGCCCAGGTAGCTGTCGCCGTTGGTCTGCAGGCCCGCCCAGTCACGCCACTTGTCCGGGTAACCGATCTTCGGGGTGAAGCTGGCCCACTTTTCCAGCGCCTTCTTCTTGGTTTCTTCGCCCATCCACGGCAGCTGCTCCAGGCGCGCCTTCAGCGCCTGCGACAGGTTTTCCACCAGGTGCTGCATGGCGACCTTCGACTCGGCCGGGAACACCGCGTCGACGTACAGCTGGCCCAGGGCCTCACCCATGCCACCGTTGACCGACTCCAGCACGCGCTTCCAGCGCGGCTGCATTTCCTTCTGGCCACGCAGGGTGGTGCCATAGAAATCGAAGTTGGCCTTCTCGAACTGGCTGCTCAGGTACGGCGAGGCATCGTCAATGGTGTGGAAGCGCAGGTAGGCCTGCCAGGTGCTGGCCGGCACGTCGGCGAGCATCTTGTCCATTTCACTGAAGAAGCCCGGCTGGGCCAGCGAGAACTTCTGCGCGGCCGGCACCTTCAGCGTGTCGAACAGCGCGGTCCAGCTGAAGTTCGGGGTCAGCCTGTCGGCGTCGGCGGCGCTGAGCGGGTTGTAGCGCTTGGCCGGGTCACGCATTTCGATGCGCGACATCGAGGCCTTGGCCAGGCGGGTTTCGAAGGCCATCACGGCCTTGGCCTGCTCGGCGGCCTGCGCGGCGTCCACGCCGGACAGGGTCAGCACCTGTGCGATGTAGGCCACGTAGGCATCGCGGATCTTGGCCTGCGCATCGTCGAAGTAGTAGCCCTTCTCCGGCAGGCCCAGGCCGCCCTGGCCGACGTAGGCGATGACGTTGGCCGAATCCTTGTAGTCGGCATTGGCGAACAGCGAGAACAGCACGCCCTTGCCTTCGGCCTGGCTGTCGCGCAGGTACTGGGTGATGGCGGCGGTGTCGTTCAGCGCGGTGATCTTGTCCAGCTGCGGCTGCAGCGGCGCCAGGCCGGCCGCTTCGATCTTGGCCTCGTCGTTGCCGGTCTTCCAGATGTCGCCGATCTTGGCCTCCACCGATCCAGCCTTGGCCTGGCTGGCGGCGGCCTGCTGCACCAGCGTGTGCTGCACTTCCAGCGAACGCTCGCGGAGGATCTCGAAGCTGCCCCAGGTGGTCTGGTCGCCCGGCACCGGGTTGGCCTTCAGCCACTTGCTGTTGACGAAGCCATTGAGGTCGGTACAGGCCGAAATGGCCGGATCCAGGTCAGCGCTGTTGAGCGAGATCAGCGGCGTCTTGATCTGCGACAGGTCGAAGGCCGGCTTGGCGTCGGCACTGGCCGCCGGCGCGGCTTCATTCTTGCCACAGGCCGCCAGCGAGGCGGCGATGGCGATGGTCAGGCCCAGCGGGACCAGGTTGCGGACGTTCATGAGGCTCTCCTGCGGGTAATTTCACAGGGTAGCCGGGGATGCCCACGACGGGGACCGGCCAAAGGTCACGAGCCCCTGGCGTCGCCAACCAACTGCATGCCGGTATTCTTGTCTTCCCGATCACCGGACCTCGCGCCCATGGACGAAGCTGCGCTGCTGCTGGCCCTCGACACCTGCGAGTATCTGTTCCTGGCGGGTATTAGCGAACCGGAAGCGAATCGTCTGCGCCTGGTCGTCGAGGAAGGCCAGGTGGTCGGAAAGCCCTCCCGTGTGGAGCTCGGCCATGGACGTTCAATCGATGATGTGCGTGCGATAGAGGTGGTGCCCCACTCGCTGCGGTTTGAACTGCTCTGGGACCACTACATCAGCTATGCCGTGCACAACGAGTCCTATCAGAGCTGGGACGACTCCGAAGCCTGGAGCGGCAAACTGTTCCGCCGCTACAGCCGTTCGAAGTTCCTCGATTATCTGGACCGTGCCACCTTTGCAGATGCCAGTTACCCGGGCCCATTCACGCACTATCAGGTGATATGCCAGGACCACGTCATCGACATTGCGGCATTGCAGCCGCCGAAGGTGCGCCTGCTGAGTCCTTCGTAGCGGCCAGATGCAGCCACCCATGGGGTGGCTCTACTGGGTTGCGACAGCATCAGCCGAGCGTGGGCTCGGCTCTACAAAAGAGAAGGCCGGCTTGCGCCGGCCTTCTTCTTATTTCGCCTTGCCCTGGTTGGCCACGGCTTCAGCGGCCTTGCGCGCCGCTTCCGGGTCGCCCAGGTAGCGGAACGACTGCACGGTCAGGTCGTCGTTCAGTTCGAACAGCAGCGGGATGCCGGTCGGGATGTTCAGCTCGAGGATTTCCTCGCGCGACACGTTGTTGAGGTACTTGTACAGCGCGCGCAGCGAATTGCCGTGGGCGGTGACCAGCACGATCTTGCCGTCCTTCAGCTGCGGCGCGATGGCGTCGTGCCAGTACGGCAGCACGCGGTCCAGGGTGGTGGCCAGCGATTCGGTGCCCGGCAGCGCGTTGCGGTCCAGGCCGGCGTAGCGACGGTCATGGATCGGGTGGCCCGGATCTTCCAGGTCCATCGGCGGCGGCGGGATGTCGTACGAACGGCGCCATACCTTGACCTGCTCTTCGCCGTGCTTGGCAGCGGTCTCGGCCTTGTCCAGGCCCTGCAGGCCGCCGTAGTGGCGCTCGTTGAGGCGCCAGGACTTGTTCACCGGCAACCAGTCCTGCTCCAGCTCGGCCAGCGCACCCTGCAGGGTGTGGATGGCGCGCTTGAGCACGGAGGTGTGGGCAACGTCGAACTGCAGGCCTTCCTCGCGCATCAGGCGACCGGCGGTGGCCGCTTCCCGGCGCCCCTGCTCGGTCAGGTCGACATCGACCCAGCCGGTGAAGCGATTGTCCAGGTTCCACTGGCTCTGGCCATGGCGCAACAGTACGAGTTTACGGGTCACTGCAGGGTCTCCAACGCGAGGAAAGGCAGGCCGCCATTGTAGCCCCAGGCGCCGCTCACCGGGCCGTGGCAGCGCGCATGCGATGCTGTGGCCAATGAATACGGTGATCGACCCCGGACGCTGGCAAGGCAGCGTCGCCGCCGCCCGCGAGCAGCAGATCCAGCTGGCCGGCCGCGTGGAGCGCCAGGACCGCCTGCCGCGCACGGTGCACTGGCTGGCCGGGCTCGACGTTGGCTTCGAAGACAACGGCGCCATCACCCGCGCCGCGGCGGTGCTGCTGGATGCGAACACGCTGCAGCCCGTGGCGCAGGAGATCGCACGCATCCCCACGGTGATGCCCTACATCCCCGGTCTGCTCAGCTTCCGCGAGCTGCCGGCACTGCTGGCCGCGCTGGCCCTGCTGCCGCGCACGCCGGACCTAGTGTTCGTCGATGGCCATGGCATCAGCCATCCGCGCCGGCTGGGGGTGGCCGCCCACCTCGGTGTGGTCACCGACCTGCCGAGCATCGGCGTGGCCAAGTCGAAACTGGTGGGTCGGTTCGTCGAACCGGGTGCCGAGGCCGGTGCACATACGCCGCTGCTGGATGGCGATGAACAACTGGGCTGGGTGCTGCGCAGCAAGGTGCGCTGCAAGCCGCTGTTCGTGGCCGGCGGCCATCGGGTCAGTGCGGATACCGCACTGGGCTGGGTGCAGCGCACGCTGCGCGGTTACCGGTTGCCTGAGCCGACGCGGCTGGCGGACCGGCTGGCCTCGCGACGGGACGGATAGCGGCGCCGGGCATCTCCCGGCGCACCTGTCATCCTCGATCAGCGATGCACGTGGCCGCGATGGCCCTGCGCGTCCTCGCCGTGATCGTGGCCTTCATGGCCCTGCTGCCCGCCGCCCTTCGCCGGCGCCGGTTCGCCACAGGCCTCACCGCAGTGGTCCGCTTCGATCTGCAGTGTCACATGCTCGATACCGAAGTCATCGTGCAGGCGCCCGCCCAGTTCGCGGCGCAACGCATCGGCATCGGTACCGTCGCGCATCACGATGTGCGCGGTCAGCGCCGGGGTGCTGGACGCCAGCGCCCAGACGTGCAGGTCATGCACGTCCAGCACCGCAGCATGGCCGGACAGGCTGTCACGCACCTTGGCCACGTCCATGCCCTTGGGCACGCCTTCCAGCAACACATTGATCGCCTCGCGCATCAGTACCCAGGTGCGCGGCAGCACCCACAGGCCGATCAGCACGGCCAGGATCGGATCGATCGGCTTCCAGCCGGTGAACTGGATCAGCAACGCACCGGCGATCACCGCAACCGAGCCGAGCATGTCCGCCCACACTTCCAGGTAGGCGCCCTTCACGTTGAGGCTCTCGCCACTGCCGGCCTGCAGCAGGCGCATCGAGATCAGGTTGATGACCAGGCCCGCAGCCGCGATCACCAGCATGCCGGTGGAGGCGATCTCCTGTGGCTTGCTGAAGCGCCCGACGGCTTCCCACAGGATGTAAGCGGCGACCACGAACAGCATCGCGCCGTTGATCATCGCGCCCAGTGCTTCCAGGCGCGCATAGCCGTAGGTGCGGCGCGCATCCGGCGGACGCCGGCTCAGCCGCACCGCGACCAGCGCGATCATCAGGGCCAGCGCGTCGGTGGCCATGTGCGCCGCGTCGGACAACAGCGCCAGGCTGTTGGTCCAGAACGCGCCCACCACCTCGACGACAAGGAAGGTAGAGGTCAGGCCGAGCGCCCACCACAAGGGTTTCTCGTGGCGGATCTCGGATGGCAGGTGATCGTGGTCGTGACCCATGGCAACAGCTCCTTTGCGATGGAGGCAGGCTACGCTGGCGGCCGTGGGGAAACTATCACGATGTTTATAACATTGCAGACCTGCAGGGCCGAGGCCGCCGGGCGCGGCCCGGCGCTACCGGGGTAGCGCCTGGCCATGCCAGCCGAGCGCCGCTGGAACGGCGCCGCGTGCACTCAGAACCCGAAGCGCAGGCTGGCCCAGTACGCGCGGCCCGGCTCGTTGTAGGTCGCCGCACCGGCATCGCTGCTGTTGGCCTCGCGGAACAGGCGCTTGTCGGCCAGGTTGTTCACACCGAAGCCGAAGCTGACCGTCTCGGTCACCTTGTAGCGCGCGCTCACGCCCCAGATGTTGTAGGCGCCGCGATCCTGCAGTGCGATCGACGGATCGCAGGTGCCGGTGCAACGCGGGTCGTTGTTGATGTTGGCGGTGGCCGGCTTCTGCTTGCCGTAGAAGGTGCCGGTCAGCAGCACGGACAGCTTGTCGGTGGCCTGCCAGTCCAGCATCGTGTTGATCGTGTACTTCGGGATTACCGACAGCGGCTGGCCGGTGCTCTTGTTCTCGTTCTCCACCATGTAGGTGAAGTTGTTGCTCCACTTCAGGCGGCTGCCCTGCTCGCCCAGCAGCGGAATCACCAGGTTGCCTTCAAGCCCCTGCACGATCGCCTTCGGCGCGTTCTCCCAGCGGAAGATGCGGCCCTTGGTGTCGGCGGTCAGGCCGATCTGGGTGTAACCGGCCTGGATCTTGTCCTTGTAGTCGTTGTGGAAGTACGTCAGCGACGCCTGCCAGCCACTCTGCGGTGCCCACTCGATGCCCAGCTCCTTGTTCAGGCTGGTTTCCGCCTTCAGGTCGGCATTGCCGCGCATGTAGCAGCCGGCGCCCAGGCTCGGCAGCGCATTCGGGCAACCATTGCCGCGGGTGTAGTACAGGTAATCCGGATTCGACTGGTACAGGTTCGGCGCCTTGAACGCGCGGGCGATGCCGCCCTTCACCACCCAGTCGCTGTTGATGCGGAACTGCGCATTGAGGCTGGGGCTGGTGTTGTTGCCGAACTGGCTGTGGTGGTCGAAGCGCAGGCCCGGGGTAACGATCCAGCGCTCACCCAGGTAGATGTTGTCTTCCACGAACACGGCGGTGGTCTGCGCATCGGACTTGCCGCGCGCGCGATCGGCCGACAGCCCCGGGATGCCGCCGCCGCTGCTGCTGGACTGGCTCATCGAATACGGGTCGGTCAGGCGGCTGTCCAGGTATTCAAAGCCCAGCGTCCAGATGTTCTCGGCACCGCCCAGCGTGGACGGGAAACTCACTTCGCCGTCCAGCTGGTAGTTGCGCAGGCGCGAGGTCGACCAGTCGGTGCCGTTGAAGCTGCCTTCCGGACCACCGGCCAGGCCTTCGTTGATGCGCGAGTTGTTCACCGCTTCCACCGCGGCCGTCACCCGCGAGGTCACGTCGCCCCAGCGGCCGCGATGGGTGATCGCGCCGGTGTTGCGGTACATGCGGTTGGTCTCCGCTTCGCCTTCGGCCAGAGCCGCCAGGTCGACACCGGTCGAGGTGCCGGTGGTGCTGACGGCGCGATCACCGGCGTAGATGTTGCCCTGGCGGCTGGTGCCGGCTTCGAACTCCACCACCTGGTTGGCGGTCACGTCCCAGCGCAGCAGCGCGTTGACGTCGCGGTTCTTGACGCCCTCGCGGCCAGCCGGTGGCACTGCGTTCGGATTGGTGGCGTACTGGCGGTTGAGATCGAGTGAATCGGCGTCGGTCTTGTTGAGGTTGCCGTACAGGCGGAACGACAGGGTGTCGGTCATCGGCCCACTCAGCTGCAGGCCGACACGCTCGCTGCCGCCTTCGGCGCTGTGCTCGGGCACCAGGCCATACAGGTCGACCGCACCGGTCAGATCGCCGGTCGGGCGCTTGGTGATGATGTTGACCACGCCGCCGGAAGCACCGGAACCGTAGCGCGCCGCTGCAGGGCCGCGCAGCACTTCGATGCGCTCGATCATTTCCGCCGGCACCCAGTTGGTATCGCCACGCGTGTTGCGCTCACCGCTGCGGCCCATGCGCACGGCATCGCGCGCACCGATGCGCTTGCCGTCGACCAGGATCAGGGTGTTTTCCGGGCCCATGCCACGCAGGTCGATCTGGCGGTTGTTGCCGTACTGGCCCGAGGCGCTGTTGCCGGTGAGGTTCACGCCCGGCATGGTGCGCAGCAGTTCGGCGATGTCGTTGGCCGGCGGGCGCTTGGCGATGTCCTCGGCGGTGATGGTCGAGGTACCCAACGCCTGGCGGGCAATCTGCGAGGCGGTGACATGCACCGTGTCGATATCGGTGGCGTCGGTTTCAGCGCGGGCGGTCAGGGCGCTGCCCGCCAGCAGGGCGGCAACGGCGAGCGCCAGCGGGCGCGGCGAAAGGACAACGGCAGGAGACATGATCTGGACCTTCTGGCAGGGCAACGGGACCTCTGGCAAAGGGCTTGAGGCAACGACGAGGGGGAGGCGGAGCGTCGCTGCAGTCGCCTGCGGCCCGATCCGTGCGCGTATTCTCCCATCAATGCGAGTGATTCTCAAATGCGTTCACTCATTGCCGCAGTGGTGCCGATGTGCCTTGCGCACCGTGCAACCCTGCATCGCACTTAAACTGGGCGGCTTACCCGCCATCAACCGCACGCCACCGCGGCCGATACCGGTGGTTTGCCGTACGCAGTCAGAGATCGACGTGGAACCACCCCAACTGGACGATGCCAGCCAACCGCTGGCCGAGGCCTGGCAGCAGTGCCTGCAACAGGCCGGCCGTGCCGCCACCGCGCTGCTGCATGCCGCCGCCGCCGATGCCCCGCCGGCACTGGCCCAACGCTTCTACGAGGTGCTGCTGCAGGACCCGCGCGCGCGCCGTTTCCTGTCCCATGACCAGGTCAAGCAGCGCCTGCAACCGGCCATGCAACGCTGGCTGGTGCAGCTGCTGACCACCGATGCCGACGGGATTGCCGCCACCGTTGCCTCGCAACGGGTGATCGGCGATGTGCACGCCCGGGTCGGCATTCCCGTCGACCTGGTCACCCGCGGCGCGCGCGTGCTCAAGCACGAACTGTTCGTGCGCCTGCGCGACGACGCGCCCGACAGTGCAACCGCATTCGCTGCCATTGACTGCCTCAGCGCGATCATGGACATCGCCATGGAAGGCATGACCCTGGCCTACACCCATGCACGCGAGCGCTCCACCCGTGCCGATGCTGCGTACCGGCTGTTCTCGCTGGTACAGAACGTCGGCACCGAGCGCGAACGCCAGCGCGCACTGCTGCTGGACTGGGAGAACGCCCTGCTCTACGCGCTTGCCGGTCACGTGCAGGCCAGCGACAGCGCCAGCCTGGCCACATCGGAGTTCGGCCTGTGGTTCACCCACAAGGGCATCCCCAGCTTCGGCGAGAGCAGCGAGACCCTGCAGGTCGGCCAGTTGATGGCCCGCATCGACAGCAACCTGCAGCGGGCAAGCAGTGATGTCCCGGTACAGCGACTGGCGGTGCTGCCGGCCATCCGCGAGGACCTGGCCACCATCCGTACCCTGATGACGCTGCTGTTCGAGCGCATCGGCGAACTCGACGCCGGCAGCGATGCACTGACCAACCTGCTCAACCGCCGCTTCCTGCCAACGGTGCTGCGCAGGGAGATCGAGCTGGCCACGCGCAACCGCACGCCGTTCTCGCTGCTGCTGCTCGACCTGGATCATTTCAAGGCGATCAACGACGGCCACGGCCATGATGCCGGCGATCGTGCGTTGCAGCACGTCGCCGGCCTGCTCGGCCAGCTGACCCGCGGCAGTGACTACCTGTTCCGCTATGGCGGCGAGGAGTTCGTGGTGGTGCTGGTGGCGGCCAGCGAGTCACAGGCCTCGGTGATCGCCGAGAGCCTGCGCCGGCAGATCGCGCAGTCGCCAGTGGCATTGGCCAACGGCCAGGTACTGTCGCTGACCGCCAGCATCGGCGTGGCCGGGCATGACGGCCACCCGGACTACGAGCGGCTGATGGCACGCGCCGACGCGGCGATGTACGAGGCCAAGCGCAGCGGCCGCAACCGCGTGGTGGTGGCCAGCACGGACCTGCAGGAAGCCCCGGGGCGGCGCGCGTTGCAACGCTGATCGGCAGCGCCGGACGCGCGCGTCAGCAGGTTTCGGCGCGGCGTGCCAGCCGCCACGCCGCCCACCACAGCAGTGCCAGCAACGCGATGCCGGCACCCAGCAGGCACACGGCAGGCCAGCCATGCCGGGCCTGCATCCAGGGCCCTGCAGCCGCACCCGCACCGCTGCCCACGGCATAGAACAGCATGTACAACGCCACCAGGCGTCCGTGCTGCTCACCCGGCGCACGCAGCAGCAGCGCCTGGTTCGATACATGCAATGCCTGGCCACCGAGGTCGAGCACGATCACACCCAGCAGCAGCAACGACAGCGACTGCGGCAGGCCCAGCAGCGGCCACCATGCGGCCAGCATCAGCAGCAACGCGCCAGAACTGACCCGGTCAGCAAAGCCGCGGTCCATCCAGTGCCCGACCCGTGCTGCCATCAATGCACCCGCCACCCCGGCCAGGCCGAGCGCGCCGATGGCCGCGGTGGACCAGTGCAGCGGGGGCGCCGACAGCGGCAGGGGTGCCGCCGCCCAGAACACGTTGAGGCCGGCAAACAGCAGCAATGCCAGCGGCCCGCGCTCGCGCAGCGTTCGATCCTGGCGCAGCATGCCCAGCATCGAGCCCAGCAGTTCGCGCCAGCGCGGCGGCAGCGCGGGTACCGGCACGGCCGGCAGGCGCCGCCACAGCAGCACGGCCAGGGCCGCCATCACCACTGCCGACAACAGATAGACCGCTCGCCAGCCGGCGATGGCCGCCACAGCGCCGGACATCACCCGCGCCAGCAGCAGGCCGATGAACACCCCTCCCTGCACCACCCCCACCACGCGCCCGCGCTGCGCGGCCGGGCCCATCGCTGCCGTGTAGGCGATCAGCCCCTGGGTCAGCGCGGTACCCAGCAAGCCGGCCAGCAGCATCCCCGACAGCAGCCAGCCTGCCGTGCGCGCCGCCGCCAGCCACAGCAGGGCCACCACCAGCGCTGCCAGCTGCAGGCGCAGCAGGCGCCGGCGGTCGCTGCGATCGGCCAGCGGCAGCAACCCCAGCAATGCCAGCACGCTGCCGGCCTGGGTCGCAGCCAGCACCGCGCCAGCCACCGCGCGCTCCAGTGCAAAGGCCTCGGCCAGCCGATCCAGCAGCGGTTGTGCGTAATAGACATTGGCGACGCTGGCACCGGCGGCAACCGCAAGCAGCACCAGCAGGGAGCGTGGAATCGGCACGGCATTCATGATCTGGTTGCATATTGAAACTGGATGCAGGCTATCGGCATTGGTTTTAAACTGCAACCACATCCGACGGAGACCGCCATGCACGCAGACAGCCCCTGCCCCGTTGCCCGCAGCGCCGATCTGCTCGGCGACCGCTGGGCACTGCTGGTGATCCGCGATGCCTTCGACGGTGTCAGCCGCTTCGGCGACTTCCAGCGCAGCCTGGGCGCGGCCCGCAACATCCTCAGTGATCGCCTGCGCAGGCTGGTGGAGGCCGGCATCCTGCAACTGCAACCGGCCTCCGACGGCTCGGCCTACCAGGAATACGTGCTCACCGCCGCGGGCCAGGCGCTGTTCCCGGTGCTGGTCGCGCTGCGCCAATGGGGTGAACGCCATCGCTTCGACGCGGGCGAGGCCCATTCGCAGCTGATCGAATCCGGCACGCGGCGACCGCTGCCATACATGCAACCGCGCGGGCGCGACGGTCAGCCGGTGCAGGCCGCTGCCACCCGTGTGCGCAAGCTCAAGGACGACGGGCGCGGCGCCTGACCCGCCCGTTCGCGCACACCGCGATCCGGCCGCGCCGGTTAGCATCGGATCTTTCCGCCGCTGGACGCCGCCGATGTCGTGCTATCGCCCTTCCCTGATGACCGCCCTGCTGCTGCCGTTGCTGGCCTGCGCCACGGGAGCCGCGCAGGCCCGCGAGGTCGCCGCACCCGCCGACCATGTGCAGGCTGATGGCCCGTATGTCTTCCGTGAGGGCACCCAGTTGCAGGCCAGGTGGATCTGCGCCGACAAGGTCGAATCGCGCACGCTTGCCGCCGGCGCAGCAGGTACCGATATCGCGCCCCGCTGCGGCTACGAACACACGGTGCACGTGGCTGCGCCGGATGCAGCCTCGGTCTCGGTGCTGCCGGCCACACCGCGCATCGTCGCGCTGTCCGACATCCATGGCCAGTACGGGCTGCTGGTGCGCCTGCTGCGCGCCCATCAGGTCATCGACGCCCAGGACCGCTGGGCACTGGGCAAGGACACCTTGGTCATCGCTGGCGATGTGTTCGACCGCGGCCCGCAGGTGACCGAAGCATTCTGGCTGCTGTACGGCCTGCAGCAGCAGGCTGCCGCCGCCGGTGGCGCCGTGCACTTCGTGCTCGGCAACCACGAAACCATGGTGCTGTACGACGACCTGCGCTACGTCAACCCGAAGTACCTGCGCAGCGCCCAGCTGCTGGGCCGCAGCTACCCGCAGCTGTATGGCGCCGATTCGGTGATCGGGCAGTGGCTGCGCACCCGCCCGGTGCTGCTGAAGATCGGCGATACGCTGTTCCTGCACGGCGGCATCTCGCCCGAAGCGGTGCAGCTGGCGCTGGAGCCGGCACGCACCAACGCGGCCTATCAGGCCTCGCTGGGCCTGCCCAAGGCCGAGGTGAAGGCCGACCCGGCCACCGCACCGCTGTATGACGGCAAGACCAGCCCCATCTGGTACCGCGGTTACTTCGATGGCCGCCTCGACACCGCAGGTGTACAGGCCGTGCTGGATCGCCTGCAGCTCAAGCGCATCGTGGTCGGCCATACCTCGATGCCGCACGTCAGCAGCTTCCATGGTGACCGCGTGATCGCCATCGACAGCAGCATCAAGAACGGCGAGAACGGCGAACTGCTGTTCATCGAGGATGGCAGGCTCAGCCGCGGCCTGCTGGACGGTTCACGGGTACCGCTGGCGCCGGGCGAGCCGGGCCTGCAGGACTGAATGGAGGGACAGCGCGACGGCACCGGCGGGTGCCGGCGCGCTCCACCTTCACCCGGTTTGCGGCTACCCTCGGCAGCCGAGAGGCCCACCCCGTCCATCCGGTGGGCCTGACCGCTACAGGAGCCCCCGCGCATGCGCGTTCTGATTGCTGAAGACGACCCGGACATTGCCTCCGGCCTGTGCGCCTCGCTGCGCCGGCAGGGGCACGTGGTCGACCACGTCGACAACGGTGCGCACGCCGATGCTGCACTGGGCTCGACCCAGTACGCATTGCTGGTGCTGGACCTGGGGCTGCCGCAACTGGATGGCCGCGACGTGCTGCAGCGCCTGCGCCAGCGCGGCGATGGCCTGGCGGTGCTGGTGGTGACCGCCCGCGACGGCCTGGCCGAGCGGGTGCGCGTGCTCGACCTCGGCGCCGACGACTACCTGGTCAAGCCGTTCGCGCTGGACGAATTCGAAGCACGCGTGCGTGCACAGCTGCGCCGGGTCACCAGCAATGGCAACCCGGACCTGCGCATCGGCCGCCTGCGCCTGGACCTGGCCGGGCACCGCGTGTGGATCGATGACCAGTCGCTGGAACTGACCGCACGCGAGTTCGGCCTGCTGTCGGCACTGGCGGTACGCGCCGAGCGCATCGTGTCACGCGCGCAGCTGGTGGAAGCGCTGTGCGACTGGGGCCAGGACCTGACCGACAACGGCCTGGACATCGCCCTGCACCGCCTGCGCCGCAAGCTGCAACCCGGCGGCATGGGCATCCGCACCGTGCGCGGGCTGGGCTACATGCTGGAAGACGCGCAGGACGACAGCGCCCCGTGATCAGTGGACCCCCCAGCCTGCACCGGCGCCTGCTCGCCTTCCTGGCGTTGCCGATGCTGGGCCTGCTCACCTTCAATACGATCCTGGCCTATTACGTTGCGCTGGACTATTCCAACCGCATCCACGACCGCAACCTGATCGACGACACGCACTCGTTCGCGCAGATGCTGAGCACCATGCCGGTGACCAGTGACCTGTCTCCGCAGGCGCGTTTCCTGATCGAGTACGACCCCGACGGCCATCGCTATTTCAACGTCGACAGCAGCCGCAAGGGAACGCTCAGCGGCAACGCGGACTTCAGCCCGTATGCCCCCTCGCAGGACTGCACCGGGGTGCATCCGGCGCTGTACGACGGCAACCTCAACGGCCAGCAGGTGCGCATGGCCACTGTCTGCACGCAGGCGATGAACGATCCGCAGGACCAGCTGGCGGTGACCGTCGCCGAAAGCATGGCCGACCGTCGCCAGCGCGCACGCGAAATCCTGATGATCATCATCCCGCTGATGACCATGCTGGCGCTGGGCACCGCCGCGCTGGTGTGGTTCGGCGTGACCTACGGCCTGCGCATCCTGACGCCACTGAGGACCCGCCTGGCGCAGCGCCGGGGCGAACTGGCGCCGATCTCCGATGCCGACGTGCCGGAGGAGATCCAGCCGCTGATCAGCACCATCGACGATCTGTTTGCCCGCCAGGCGGAGATGATCACGCTGCAGAACCGCTTCATCGCCGATGCCGCGCACCAGCTGCGCTCACCGTTGGCCGGCATGGCCCTGCACGTGGACCAGGCACTGGCCCACGGTGACCCGGACACGGTGCGCGAGGCGCTGCAGCACATCCGCCGGCTCAACCAGCGCACGGCGCGGGTCAGCACCCAGCTGCTGGCGCTGAGCCGGGCCCAGACCGTGCCCGATACCGTGGAAGCACTGGACCTGTGCGAGCTGGTACCGCAGTGGGTCGGCATGCGCGTGCCCGAAGCGATCCGCGATGGCATCGATCTGGGTTACCGCGGCAGCCCCCACCCGCTGCGCGTGCTCGGCAATGGTGCCCAGCTGCAGGAAGCACTGGACAACCTGATCGACAATGCGCTGCGCTATGCCGGCCGCGATGCGACCGTCACGGTCGGCGTGCACGCGCTGGATGACAATGACGTCGAACTGTACGTGGAGGACAACGGACCCGGCGTACCCGAGGACGTAATGCCGCGGCTGGGCGAGCGCTTCTTCCGCGCCCCCGGCACCACCGCCAGCGGCACCGGCCTGGGCCTGGCCATCGCCCATGAGGCGGTGGAGCATCTCGGCGGCCGCCTGACCTTCCTCAACCGCGCCGGTGGCGGCCTGAGGGTCGCCATCACGCTGCCGCTGCTGAAGGCCCCCTGACCCGCACCGGGGCGCTGAAAGGCTGGCGAAAATCGCGCTTGCGATCCTGACCATCCCCACTGCCGTCCCGGAGCCGCCAGGTGACCGAATCGCACGACTTCTTCCTCCCCGGTGGCCCGCAGGGCGTGCTGCTGGTCCACGGCCTGACCGGCACCCCGGCGGAAATGCGCATGCTGGGCAAGGGCCTGAACAACGCCGGTTTCACCGTGCACGGCGTGCAGCTGCCCGGCCATTGCGGCACCGTGGATGACCTGCTGGCGACCACCTGGGAACAGTGGTACCAGGGCGTGGAAGATGCGGCGGCAAGCCTGCGCGGCAAGGTCGACCAGCTGTTCGTCGGTGGCCTGTCGATGGGCGCGGTACTGTCGCTGGCCCTGGCCGCACGCCGCCCCGAGTGGGTATCCGGCGTCGGTGTCTATGGCGCCACCTTCCGCTACGACGGCTGGAACATCCCCGCCGTGGCCCGCCTGTCGTTCCTGCTGCCGTGGTTCAAGCGCTTCAACATCGGCCGCGAC
Organism: Stenotrophomonas maltophilia; assembly: GCF_002799245.1. Taxonomy (GTDB): domain Bacteria; phylum Pseudomonadota; class Gammaproteobacteria; order Xanthomonadales; family Xanthomonadaceae; genus Stenotrophomonas; species Stenotrophomonas maltophilia_S. Next base: position 306,543 of record NZ_NEQV01000001.1, read on the forward strand.
CGCATGTTCATGGAAGAACCGCCCTACGGCCTGCGTGACGAACGCCTGCGCGCCCAGGTCAGCGCTGCCATGCTGTCCGGCGACAGCGCGGCGGCCGGCCTTCCGGGCAACCCCTGGCACGCGCTGGCCGAGATGCGCGCCCTGAGCAACTGGACCCGCCGCCACCTGCACCAGGTCACCGCGCCGTGCCTGGTGATGCATGCCCGCGAAGACGATGTGGCCAGCATGGGCAACGCCGAGCTGGTGATGTCGCGGGTCAGCGGCCCGAAGGAACTGGTGGTGCTGGAAGACAGCTACCACATGATCACGATCGACCGCGAACGCCGCGATGTGATCCGCCGCAGCGCGCGCTTCTTCACCGAGATCGGTGAACGCAGCGGCGTCCTCAAGGCGGTGGCCTGAGATGGGGGCACTCGCCACGCTGCTGTGGCTGGCCAATGTCGTGCTCGATACCGGTGGCCAGCTCGCCTTCAAGGCCGCCGCCAGCGATCCGCAGGATGGCGAAGGACTGCAACGCTGGAAACACATGCTCAGCCGCCCCTGGCTGTGGATCGGCATCGCCTGCTACGTGCTTGAGTTCGTCGCCTGGATCGCGTTCCTGTCACTGGTTCCGCTGTCCAAGGGCGTGCTGCTGGGCTCGATCAACATCGTTGCGCTGATGATCGCCGGCCGCATCCTGTTCCGCGAGAAGCTCACGCCATTGCGGGTGACCGGCATGCTGCTGGTCACTGCCGGCGTGGCGGTGGTGGGGGCCGGCTCATGAGGCGCCTGTATGTGATCGGTTTCCCCCTGCTGATGGCCTTCGACACGCTGGCCCAGCTGTGCTTCAAGTACGCCGGAGACGCGGCGCTGCCGGTCGAGGCCAACACTGCCTGGCTGCTGCGCGTGCTGTCGCAGCCGTGGGTGTATGGCGCCATCCTCGGCTACGTCGGCGCGTTCTTCACCTGGATGAGCCTGCTGCGCCATGCGCCGATCGGCCCTGCATTCGCGGCTTCGCATCTGGAAGTGATCAGCGTGCTGCTGCTCTCGGCCTGGCTGCTGAAAGAGCCGCTCACCCTGCACCACCTGGTCGGTGCGGTACTGATCGTGGCCGGCATCGTCTGCCTCGGCCGCGCCGAAGCGGACGACCCGCACAGTCCCGCCGAAAGCACTTCGTGAGCGGACCGCGATGAGCCTGTTCGCGCGCGAACTGCCTCCGACGGCTGGCCTGCCGATGCAGGCCAGCGACTTCCTTCCCGGTGGCGGCGACCTGCGCGAAATCCTGGCCAGCCAGCTCGGCACACCCCCACTGCAGCTGACCTGTTCCGGCACCCACGCGCTGCTGATCGCACTGCGCACCCTGCGCAAGCGTGCGCCCAAGCGCGATACCGTGATCATGCCGGCCTATACCTGCCCGCTGGTGCCAATCGCGGTGCACAGCCTCGGCCTGCGCGTGCAGCTGTGCGATACCCGGCGTGGCCATTTCGACTTCGAGCCCGGACAGCTCAGGCGCCTGGCCGATGCACGCACGCTGGCGATCCTGCCGACCCACCTCGGCGGGCGCATCGCCGATGTTGAACTGGCCTGCGAGGTCGCCCGCGACGCCGGCGCCTGGGTCATCGAAGATGCCGCGCAGGCGCTGGGCGCCCGGGTCGGCAACAGCAGTGTCGGCCTGCGTGGCGACATCGGATTCTTCAGCCTGGCCGCCGGCAAGGGGTTGAGCCTGCACGAAGGTGGCCTGCTGGTCAGCCGCGATGACGAGCTGCGCGCCGCGCTGGCCGGACATGCCGCCGAACAGGTGCGTTTCAGCCTGCGCTGGGAGCTGCTTCGCAGTGCGCAGCTGCTCGGCCTTGCCGCCTGCTATCGCCCCTCGCTGCTGTCGCTGGTGTACGGCAATCCGCTGCGCAGCGCACTTCAGCGCGGCGATCTGGAAGAAGCGGTCGGCGACATTTTCCCGCTGGACATACCGCAGCACCGGGTCAGCCAATGGCGGCAGAACGTCGGCGCCCATGCCGCACGGCGGCTGCCTGCATTCCTGCAGGCCGGGCGCCTGCGCGCATTGCAGCTGCGCGTGCAGTTGGCACAGCTGCCGGCGGTGGAGGTGGTTGATGGCCTGGCCGGTACCGGCGGCACCTGGCCGATGCTGATGCTGCTGCTGCCCAGCCAGCGCGCCCGCGATGCTGCACTGGACGAACTGTGGCCGCGTGGCCTCGGTGCCAGCCGCATGTTCATCCATGCCCTGCCCGACTACGCCTACCTGCGTGGCATCGTGGCGCAGGACGACATGCCCAATGCGCGCGACTTCGCCGCACGCATGCTGACCCTCGGCAACAGCGCCTGGCAGACCGGTGAAGAGACCGCGCAGATCCTGCGGGCACTGGCCGCTGCGCAGGCCTGAAACCGCGATTTCCAGGGCATCCCGCCCATTCATGAAACCCGATTCCTGAACACTTTCCCCACCCTGCGGTGCAGGCTTTCAACAGGAAAGGAACGAGAAAGGCTGCCTGCCTACATTGAGCCTGCCCCGGCGCCGTGCCGGACGCCTTTCTCATCGACGGACCTGCCCATGCACTGGAGCATCCTGTGTGACTTCGACGGCACCATCAGCCTCGAAGATGTCATCGACTCGCTGCTGGAGAAGTACGGCCAGCCGGGCTGGCAGGACCTGGAAGACCAGTGGAAGGCGGGAAAGATCGGCTCGCGTGAATGCATGCAGGGCCAGGTGCGGCTGCTGAAGCTGGATCCGGCCACGCTCGATGCGCACCTGGACCAGGTGCAGATCGATCCGGGCTTCGTCGCCTTCGTCGCCCGCGCCGAGCAGCTGGGCCTGCCGCTGCGCATCGTCAGCGACGGCCTGGACTATGCGATCCACCGCATCCTCGCCAACCATGGCCTGTCGCGGCTGCCGGTGGTGGCCAACCACCTGCGCTGGTGCGAGGACCATTGGGAACTGGAGTCGCCCTACCAGGCCGAAGGGTGCCGCAGCGGCACCTGCAAGTGCACCTGCGCCGCGCAGGCACGTGCCGATGAAGCGCCGCGCGTGCTGATGATCGGCGACGGCAGTTCGGACTTCTGCGTGTCCGAGGATGCCGACTTCGTGTTCGCCAAGCGCCGCCTGATCACCCATTGCACCCATGCCGGCATCGAGCATGCCGCCATCGATACCTTCCACGATGCAATCGCACTGCTGCCGCGCTTGCTCGATGGCAGCCTGCTGCAGCCACGTCGCCTCGACGCCAGCCCGCAGCCCGCCGCACTGCCCCTGCTGCTGGCCACCGCCTGAGCATTCCCCTCCAAGCACGCTCCCCCGTTGCCCCTTTCGAACGTCCTTCACGGAACCGAACTGCATGAACATTTTTGACAAGAACGCCGATTCGGCTGCCTCCGATGCGCAGCTGCTGGCCGACGAAGCCCGCTACAGCTCCTTCGGCGATACCGTCCACTACGTCGACCCGCCGAAGATCTTCCAGCGCGGCGAAGGCAGCTACATGTTCGACGGTGCGGGCGTGCCCTACCTCGACCTGCAGATGTGGTACTCGGCCTGCAACTTCGGCTACAGCAACAAGCGCCTGAACGACGCGCTGAAGGACCAGATCGACACCCTGCCGCAGGTCGCCAGCCAGTACCTGCACCCGACCCGCGTGCAGCTGGCCAAGACCATTGCCGTGGACATGCACGAGAAGTTCGGCCTCGACGGCCGCGTGCACTTCAACGTCGGCGGCGCGCAGGCCATTGAAGACTCGCTGAAGATCGTGCGCAACGCGCGCGGTGGCAAGAGCCTGATGTTCGCCTTTGAAGGTGGCTACCACGGGCGTACCCTGGGTGCATCGTCGATCACCTCCAGCTACCGCTACCGCCGCCGCTACGGCCACTTCGGCGAGCGCGCGATGTTCATCCCGTTCCCGTACCCCTTCCGTCGCCCGAAGGGCATGACCCCGGATGAGTACTCCGACCACTGCGTGTGGCAGTTCGAGCGCCTGTTCGAAAGCGAGTACAACGGCGTGTGGGATCCCAAGGTCGGCCAGGCCGAGTACGCCGCGTTCTACGTCGAGCCGATCCAGGGCACCGGTGGTTACGTCATCCCGCCGCGCAACTTCTTCACCGGCCTCAAGCGCGTGCTGGACAAGTACGGCATCCTGATGGTTGTCGATGAAATCCAGATGGGCTTCTGGCGCACCGGCAAGCTGTGGTCGATCGAGCACTTCGGCGTGACTCCGGACGTGCTGGTGTTCGGCAAGGCGCTGACCAACGGCCTGAATCCGCTGTCGGGCCTGTGGGCGCGCGAAGAGCTGATCAACCCGACCGTGTTCCCGCCGGGCTCCACCCACTCCACCTTCAACTCCAACCCGCTGGGCACCCGCCTGGGCCTGGAAGTGCTGAAGCTGGGCAAGGAAATGGATTACGAGCGCACCGTGCCGGAAAAGGGTGCGTACTTCCTCGACGGCCTGCGTGGCCTGCAGAAGCGCCACCCGGAAATCGGCGATGTCGACGGCCTGGGCCTGGCCCTGCGCGCCGAGATCTGCCAGACCGACGGCTACACCCCGAACAAGGAACTGCTGGACCGCATGGTCGACATCGGCCTGGCCGGTGACCTCCTGCACGACGGCAAGCGCATGGGCCTCGTGCTCGACGTGGGTGGCTGGTACAAGAACGTGATCACCTTCGCGCCGTCGCTGGACATCAGCTACGAAGAGATCGACCTGGCGATCACCCTGCTCGACCAGGCGCTGACCAAGGCCAAGGGCTGAGGCCGGATGCGCTGCCGGTTCCCGTGCCGATGGAGATGACGTCACGTGCGTCCAGCACCGCGCTGGAACCGGCCGCGCTGCTGGAGGGCTTCCTGGCCCATCCGCCGCTCGGATTCGAGGCAGGCCGCCTTCCCAGCGGCCTGCCGACCTTCCGTGCGCCGCTGGACCTGACCACCACGATGGATGACGGGCTGCGCGGCAAGCTGCTCGGCCTGCCGCTGTCGCGCCTGTGGCGGCCATGGATCACCTGGAAGACCTGCTTCGTCGGTGCCACCAGCACCGAATACACCCCGTTGCCGGCACATGTGGCGCCGGAGGCGCTGGCTGAGGACGTGACGCGTCACGCGATCGGCGATACGCGCCTGCTGGTGGTCAAGGACCTGGCGATCGATTCACCGCTGCTGGACGACGCCGCCAACGCACACAGCGGCGCCTTCCTGCAGGCGCTGCTGGAACGCGGCTTCGTCGAACTGGAAGGCATGCCGCTGGCCTGGGTGGCGATCGATTTCGATTCGCTCGACGGCTATCTCGGCCGCCTGTCGTCCTCGCGCCGCAAGAACATCCGGCGCAAGCTGCGCTCGCGTGATGACCTGCAGATCGACTGCATCGCCACCGGTGATCCGGCCCTGGCCGACCCGCAGCTGCAGGCCGAACTGTACGCGCTGTACCTGGGCGTGTACGCGCAGAGCGCGGTGCATTTCGACCAGCTCGACCTGCCCTATTTCCAGTACCTGCTGGCCGACAGCCTGGGCCAGGGACGGATGTTCCTGTACCGCCACCAGGGCCAGCTGATCGGCTGGAACCTGTGCTACGTGCATGCCGGCAAGCTGGTGGACAAGTACATCGGCCTGGCTTACCCGCAGTCGCGCGAGCACAACCTGTACGCGGTCAGCTGGATGCACAACCTCGAGTACGCCCTGCAGCACGGCTTGAGCCACTACGTGGCGGGCTGGACCGACTCGCGGATCAAGGCCGAGCTGGGCGCCCGCTTCACCTCCACCCGGCACGCGATCCACGCACGCTCACCGCTGCTGCGCGCCGCCCTGCGCAGGCTGGCCCCGCATCTGCAGGGTGAACCTGATGGAGGCGGCTGAGAGCGATGCAGGTACGTTCCCCGCTGATCCTCGACCTGGACGGTGGCGTGCTGCCACTGCCCCAGGCACAGACCCTCGCGCTGCCACAGTGGCACGACCCGCTGCGCTTCGCCTGCAGCAATGCAACGCTGGGCCGTTTCGCCGCTGAAGTGCTGGCGCCGCTGCCGGCCCAGCTCGGCACGGTCATGCTCGGCAGTGGCGACTTCCATCACCTCAGCCTGCCGCTGCTGCAGCGCATGCGCCCGCAGCAGCCCTTCCAGCTGGTGGTGCTGGACAACCATCCGGACAACATGCGTTTCCCGTTCGGCATGCACTGCGGCTCATGGGTGAATGCCGCCAGCAAGCTGCCGCAGATCTCGCACATCCACGTGCTGGGCATCACCTCGGATGACATCGGCCTGGGCCACGCCTGGGAGAACCACTGGCGCCCGCTGATGGGCGGACGCCTGACGTACTGGTGCATGGACGTGGATGTCGGCTGGGGCCATCGCCTCGGCATGGGCCGTGCGTTCCGGCGGTTCGAGCACCCGGAGGCGCTGGTCGCCGCGTTCGCCGCTGAGCAGGCCAAGTCGCCGCAACCGACGTACCTGTCGATCGACAAGGATGTGTTCGCCGAGGACGTCGCCCGCAGCAACTGGGACCAGGGCCGGTTCCAGCTGGAACACGCACTGGTGGTGATCGAAGCACTGCGCGCCGGCGGCCTGGTCGGCAGTGACATCACCGGCGAAGTGTCGCTGGCCCATTATCAGAGCCGCTTCAAGCGCTGGCTGTCGTCGCTGGATGGCCAGCCCGACGTCAGCGCCGAGGATCTGCCGCTCTGGCAGGCGCGGCACCAGCAGGTGAACCGCGAACTGCTGGCCGCGATGGCCGCCGTACCGACGGCCTGCTGACCGCGTCGGTAGTGCCGGCCGCTGGCCGGCATGGCTTCGGTAGTGCCGGCCGCTGGCCGGCAATGCCAACCAAGGTTGGCAACTACCAGACCCAGGCAGAGACGGTAGTGCCGGCCGCTGGCCGGCAACCTCATTGTTCCCGGCCTCACGAGGATGCCGGCCAGCAGCCGGCACTACACTGGGTTCCTGCCCCCAGGAGCCGCCGCCATGCCCCAGACCGTCATCCCGCAGCTGCGCATGCGCCATGCCGACACCAGCCTGCCGTTCTACGTGCAGGGGCTGGGTTTCGTGGTCGACTGGGAACACCGCTTCGAACCCGGGTTTCCGCTGTTCGCCCAGCTCACCCGCGACGGCCAGACCATCTTCCTCACCGAGCACAGCGGCGACTGCGAGGTCGGCGGCGCGGTCTACTTCATCGTCGAGGATGTCGACGCCCTGCACCGCGCCTTCAGTGCGGCCAGCGTTCCGATCGAGCAGCCGCCGCATGACACCGAATGGGGCAGCCGGGAGATGCTGCTGCGCGACCCCGACGGCAACCGCCTGCGCTTCGCCAGCGACGCCGGCTGAACGGAGCGGCCTTGAGCCGGATATATGAAGCATATATGCTTCATATATCCACTCTACCAGGACCGCCCATGGGCATCGTCAACATCGATGACACCCTGCACGACCAGTTGCGCCGTGCCTGCACCGTCTCCAGCCGCTCGATCAATGCCCAGGCCAACTTCTGGATCCGGGTCGGCATGCTGTGCGAGATGAACCCCACGCTGAGTTTCCAGGACATCGTCGCCAGCGAACTGCGGGCAGCCGGCGTACAGCCGCAGGCCCCCGGGCGGGCCTGACATGGCGATGATCAAGCGACCGGACGAAATCGATCGGATGGCCGAATCCGGGCACCTGCTGGCGCAGGTGTTCGCTGCACTCGACCGTCTGCCGCTGCAGGGCCGCAGCACGATGGAGATCAACGATTTCGTCGAGCGCATGATCGTCGATGAGCTGCAGGCGCGGCCGGCCAGCAAGGGCCAGTACGGCTTCCCGTATGTGCTCAACACCTCGATCGACAACGTGATCTGCCATGGCGTTCCCAGCACCACCGACGTGCTGCGCAGCGGCCAGATCGTCAACCTCGACATCACCCTGGAGAAGAACGGCTACATCGCCGACTCGAGCACCACCTACCTGGTGGGTGAGGTCGACTACGCCGCGCGCAGGCTGGTGCAAGCTACCTACCAGGCAATGTGGAAAGGCATCGGCGCGGTGCGCCCCGGGGCGCGCCTGGGCGATATCGGCCATGCCATCGCACGCCACGCGCGCAGCCTCGGCTACAGCGTGGTGAAGGAGTACTGCGGCCATGGCATCGGCCAGGAGATGCACGAGGAACCGCAGATCCTCCATTACGGCCATCCCAATACCGGCATGGTGCTGGAAGAAGGCATGGTGTTCACCATCGAGCCGATGCTCAACCAGGGCAAGCCGGCCATCCGCCAGCTGCCGGACGAATGGCCGGTATACACCCGCGACGGCAAGCTGTCGGCGCAGTTCGAGCACACCGTGGCGGTCACCCGCAGCGGCGTGCGCGTGCTGACCCTGCGCCCCGGCGAAATACCGCAGTGCGCGGTGGACGCGGCCTAGAGCGGGCGCAACAGCAACAGCGTGGCGAGGCAGAACATGAAGATCGCCACGCCAGCATCCAGCACCCGCCAGGCACCCGGCCTGCGGAACACCGGCTGCAACAGGCGCGCGCCATAGCCCAGTGTGCAGAACCAGGCCACGCTGGCCACGCAGGCACCGGCGGCGAAGGCCCAGCGCAGATCGCCCGGGTAGCGGGTGGACAGGCTGCCCAGCAGCACCACGGTATCCAGATAGACATGCGGGTTGAGCAGGGTGAAGGCCAGGCAGGTCAGCAGTACCTGGCGCCCGCTGCCACCCTGCGCCTCGGCGGCGGCCAGCGCACTGCCACCGCGCCACGCGCGCAGCCCCGCCTGCAGTCCGTACCAGACCAGGAAAGCCGCACCCCCAAGGCGCAGCACCTGCAGCAGCAGCGGCCACTGCAGCACCAGTACGCCCATGCCGCCGACACCGGCCAGTATCAGCACGATGTCCGCGCCCGCGCAGGCCAGCACCACCCTCCCCACGTGACGCTGCTGCAGCCCCTGGCGCAGCACGAAGGCGTTCTGCGCACCGATGGCGATGATCAGGCCGGCACCTGCGAACAGGCCGGCGGCGGCAGCGGCAATCCACATCGGGACAGGCCAGGCAGCGAGAGGACGCGCAGGGTGCGGCCAACGGCCACGTTTAGACAATCTGATTTTTCTTTATCCTGTGCAGAAAAACTGAAGAGGCACGGCATGGACCTGGTACACCCGCAGCTGGCCGCGTTTGCCGCGGTGCTGGAGGAAGGCAGCTTCGAGGCGGCGGCACGCCGTCTGTCGATCAGCCCATCGGCGCTGTCGCAGCGGATCAAGGCCCTGGAGGACAGGCTCGGCCAGGTACTGGTGGTACGCCAGGCCCCCTGCCGCCCCACCACTGCCGGGGAAGCGCTGCTGCGCCGGGTCCGGCCGATGCAGGCGCTGGAGGCCGAGGCATTGGCCGAACTGCTGCCCGAGCGGGGCAGCGACGCCGTGCGCACGCCGATCCCGTTGGCGGTCAACGATGATTCCCTTGATACCTGGTTCGTGCCGGCCATCGCCGACCTGCACCAGCGCCATGGCTACCTGTTCGACCTGCGCATGGACGACCAGGACCACACCCTGCAGCTGCTGCGCGATGGCAGCGTGCTCGGCGCGGTCACTGCAGAAAGCCAGCCGGTGAAGGGCTGCAACGTGCATCCACTCGGCGCCATGCGCTACCACGCCATCGCCTCGCCTGGCTTCGCCCGCCAGTACTTCAACGATGGCATGCAGGCCGCAGCCCTGGCGCGCGCGCCGATGCTGGTGTTCAACCGCAAGGATGAACTTCAGTGGCGCTTCGTGCGGCGGTTGACCCGCGCGCGGCTGCAGCCGCCGTTACACTACCTGCCCTCCTCCACCGGCTTCGTCGAAGCCGCCGCGTGCGGACTCGGCTGGGGCATGGCCCCGGAAACACTGGTCGCGCCCGCCGTGCGCGCCGGCCGCGTGGTGGTACTGGAACCCCGCCGCTGGCTCGATGTGCCGCTGTACTGGCAGCATGCTGCCGTGCGCTCAAGCACGCTGCAGCACATCACCCAGGCGCTGCGCACTGCGGCCAGCGGCACCCTTCGTTGAGGACGAACCGATGACCGCAGACCCGGGCTTCACGCCGCGCGCACTACCGTTTGCGCACTTCTTCACCACTGGGACGGCATGGGCGTGATCGGCCGACGTACAAGGATGCACTGCGCGAAGGCCGCGCTGGCGCTGACGCTGGCAGCCTGCCTGCCACTGGCTGCGCCGGCGCAGACCACCACCGATGCACCGGCACTGGATTGGGAGCAGGCACGGCAGCGGCTGGAGCAGGTCTCCGATGCCCTGGCCGCCGCTGACGCCGCCGTGCGCAACAAGCAGGACCTGAAGGAAGCCACCCGCCTGCTGCGCCTGCCGGAGATCACCGGGGAAGTACGCCGCCTGCAGTTCCAGAAGACCCTCACCCTGCCACTGGGTTCGCTGGCCCCGGTGGCCGAGGCCTATGGCATCGACTCACCGCTGTCGTTCACCGAACGCGACTGGCGCACACGCCCGGTGGTGACCGCGGTGCTGCCGCTGTATACCGGCGGCGTGATTCCGGCCGCACAACGTGCGGCCAGCGCCGCACACGAGCAGGCCAGCGCCGAGCGCGAAGCACAGCGCCAGTCGCTGACCGTGCAGCTGGCCCAGGCCTATTTCGGCCAGCGCCTGGCCGAGCAGGCGGTGGACGTGCGCCGCGACGTGCGCGATGGCCTCAACCGCCACCTGTCCGACGCGGAGAAGCTGGAACGCGAAGGCTTCGCGACCCGCGCCCAGCGCCTGCAGGCCACCGTGGCCCGCGACAAGGCCGAGCGCGAATACCAGAAGACGGTGAATGACCTGGCCACGCTGAAGGCCGCACTGGCCACGCTGCTGCGCAGTGGCGGCGAGGTACAGCCGGTGTCACCGCTGTTCGTGCAGCGCGTGCCGCTGGAACCGGTGGCCAGCTTCGAGCGCACGGCGCAGGCACGCCAGCCGCAGATCGCACGCTTGCGGGCGATGGTGGCGCAGGCCGAACAGGGCGTGCGCGTGCAGCAGGCCAAGCTGAAGCCGCAGATCTTCGCCTTCGGCCAGTACGACTTCCGCCGCCGCGACGAAATGCTGACCGATCCGGACTGGGCGTTCGGCATCGGCCTGAAGTACACCTTCCTGTCGCCGAACTCGCGACCGGCGCAGATCAGCGCCGCGCGTGCGCAGCAGGAACAGGCCGAAGCGGGCCTGCGCGAGGCCGAGAACCAGGTCGCGCTGGGCGTGCGCAAGGCCTGGAACGAACTGGAAACCGCGCGCCAGCAGTACGTGCTGCTGGACAGCAGCATCGCCCAGGCACAGGAAAACCTGCGCCTGCAGGAGCTGGCGTTCCGCGAAGGCCAGGCCACCTCGCTGGATGTGATCGACGCGCGGCTCGGCCTGGGCGGCGCCCGTGTCGAGCGCGCCCAGGCCGCCTACCAATACGATATTGCGCTGGCACAGTTGCTGGAGGTCAGTGGACAGATGGACCGTTTCGAAGAGTTCCGGCGGCGTGCGGACGAGGTGATCGACCATGAGTGATGTGCTGCACGACGAAGCGACGACGCCCCCCGGCAAGCGACGGCTGGGGCCGATCCTGGTGGTGGTACTGCTGATCGTGGTGGTGCTCGGCCTGTGGCTGGCCTGGCGCAGCCCGGCCGACCAGATCCAGGGCATGGCCGACGCGGACACCATCAACGTGGCCGCCAAGATCACCGCGCGCGTGGCCGAACTGAAGGTGCGCGAGGGCGACCGCGTGCAGCCCGGGCAGGTGCTGTTCCTGCTCGACAGCCCCGAAGTGGCCGCCAAGGAACAGCAGGCGCATGGCGCATTGGCCGCCGCTCAGGCGGTGGCCGACAAGGCCGACGAAGGCGCGCGCAGCGAAGACATCCGCGCCGCCGAAGCGAACTGGAAGCGGGCCGAAGCCGGTGCGACGCTGGCCGAAGCCACCTACCAGCGTGTGCAGAACCTGTTCAACGAAGGGGTGATGACCCGGCAGAAGCGCGATGAAGCGCATGCCCAGGCGACCAGTTCGCGCGAACTGGCCCGTGCCGCCCGCGCGCAGTACGACATGGCACTGGCCGGCGCACGCGAGCAGGACAAGCGTGCCGCGCAGGGCCAGGTGCAGCAGGCGCAGGGCGCGGTGGCCGAAGTCAACGCCGCGCGTGTCGAAGTGGAAGGACGCGCACCGGTGGCCGGCGAGATCAACAAGCGCATGGCCGACCCGGGCGAACTGGTGCCGGCCGGCTACCCGGTGTTCACCCTGGTCGACATCGACCGGATGTGGGTGGCGATGAACCTGCGCGAATCGCAGATGCAGGGGCTGAAGGTCGGAAGCACGCTGAAGGGCAGCGTGCCGGCGCTCGGGCAGGACGGCGAGTTCGAGGTCTACTTCATCAACCCCGCCGGCGACTATGCAACCTGGCGTACCACCCGCCAGTCGTCCGGCTACGACGTCCGCAGCTTCGAGGTGCGGGTGCGCCCGGTACGCCGCATCGAGGGCTTCCGCCCCGGCATGAGCGTGCTGTTCGCATGGCCCCAGCACTGAGTCCCGATGGTGGCGGCTTCGCCGCCTCGTGGCGGCGCGAGCTGCGGTCGCTGCGCGGCAACCGTGCCGACCTGCTGCTGGTTACCCTGCTGCCACTGTTGATGCTGGTGGTGATGGCGTGGATGTTCACGCCCTCGGTGATGCGCGACATCCCGATAGCGGTGGTCGACCTCGACCACAGCAGTGACAGCCGCCTGTTGCTGCGCATGCTCGATGCCAGCCCGGGCGTGCGCATCGCCAGCCAGCCGGTGGACCTGGAAGACGCACGTTCGCAGCTGCGCAGCCTGGATGTGTTCGCCATCGTGCTGGTGCCACGCGATGTCACCCGACAGGCATTGCGTGGGCGCCAGGGCACGGTGTTCGCCTATTACAACGCGACCTACATGACCACTGGCCAATCCGCGGCGCGCGATATCGGCGACGCGGTCTCGGCCTGGAATGCACGCCTGTTGCGCGAGCGAATCGGCCTGCAGGTCGGCCCCGGCAAGCTGCGTGCGGCACCGATCGCGGTGCAGTCGGACATCCTCTACAACCCCGCACGCAGTTACGAATTGTTCCTGCTGCCGCTGATCTTCCCGGCGGTGCTGTCGCTGGTACTGGCCCTTGCGGTAGCCGGCAGCCTCGGCCGCGAGATCCGCGACGGCACCCTGCCCGCCTGGCTGGGCCGCACTCCGTGGGCTGCGATTGCCGGCAAGGTCGCGCCGTACATCCTGCTGTTCTCGCTGTATGGCGCGCTCGGCATCGGTTACCTGGCATGGCTGCGCGGTGATGGCGTGGCGGGCAGCGTGCTCCTGCTGCTGCTCGCACAGCCCCTGTTCTACCTGGCTACGGCCACCTATGCGTTGTTCTTCGTCGGCGTCACCCGCGACATGGGCACCGCGCTGTCCGCGGTCGGCCTCAGCATCGGCACCGCACTGGCGTTTTCCAGCGCGACCTTCCCGGTGCTGGACGGCCCCCTGTTTACCCGCATCTGGCATCAGCTGCTGCCACTCAGTGCCTACATCAAGCTGCAGACCCAGCAGCAGTTCATCGGTTCGCCGCTACAGATTTCGGCATGGCCGCTGGCCACGCTGTTGTTGATGTCAGTGGTGGCTGGCGGCATCGGCGGCCTGCGCCTGATCGCCTTTGCGCGTACACCTGCAGCCGCACAACCCGCAGGGGCCGACGCATGAGCGCACTCTGGCGCAGCCTGCGACAGACCCTGATGGCGGTGCTGTGCGACCGCTACGCGATCGTGGTGATGGTCGGCGCGGTGATCCTGTACTCGTTCTTCTACCCGGCCGCGTACCGTCATCAGGTGGCCGGCAACCTGCCGGTGCTGGTGGTGGATGAAGACCACAGCGCGACCAGCCGCGAGCTGCTGCGAAAGCTCGATGCACTACGTGTCGCACGCGTGGTCGGGCAACCGGCGGACATCGACAGTGCGCGCCAGCAGCTGGAAGCCGGCCACGCCGAGGGCATCGTGCTGATCCCGGCCAACCTGGAGCGCGACATCCTGCGTGGCCATCCGGCCAGGCTGGTGCTGCTCGGCAACGGCGCCTATCTGGGCCGCGCCAGCTGGGTGCTGGGCAGCGTGGCCGATGCACTGGGCGCGTTCGGGCGCGACGCCGTGGTCGGCCAGGCCGCCTTCATGGGTGCACCGCAGGCACCGCCGGTCACCCTGGTGCAGCGCCCGCTGTACAACACCCAGGAAGGCTATGGCAGCGCCATCGTGCCCGGCGTGGCCGAGCTGATCGTGCACCAGACGCTGCTGATGGGCATCGGCGTGCTGCTCGGTGGCCGCCGCCTCGCGCTCGGCCGGCGCCTGCGCTTCGACCTGCCGACCCTGGCCGGCATGGCGTTGGGCTTCAGCCTGATCGGCCTGTTCGGCCTGTTCTACTACGCCGGTTTCACCGCCTGGGTGCAGGACTATCCACGCGGTGGCAATCCACTGGGCCAGCTGCTGGGCGGCACCTTGTTCATCGCCGCCACCGTGGCCTTCGGCCTGTTCGTCGGCAGCTTCTTCCGCACCCGCGAACGCGCCTTCCAGTACATCATCGCCACCTCGATCCCGCTGTTCTTCCTCGCCAACCTGTCCTGGCCGGCGGTGATGACACCGCAGCCGCTGGTCTGGCTCGCGCAGCTGTTGCCGACCACCTCCGGCATCAACCTGATGGTGCGCCTGAACCAGATGGACGCCCGCCTGGCCGAAGTCAGCCACGAACTGATCACCCTCGCCGTCCTGCTGCTGCTCTACGGCAGCCTCGCCACCTGGCGCCTCCTCGCAAAAAAGGGGACGGAGGGGATTAAGTCGTAAGCAGCTGGTTCGGGGGGATTGCGACTTAATCCCCTCCGTCCCCTTTTTTGCAACGAAGAACGCCGGCGCGGGGCCGGCGTTCACGTACTGAGGTGTGGAAGGGAGCGAATCGGGTGTGGCAGCGATCGGTCAGCGGTAGACGCGTTCGCAGCGGCGTTCGACCACGCGGTCGCCGTTCTTCTGCTGGCTGTTGCCCTGGATCTGGCGGCCGGCCGCACCGCCGGCAACGGCACCGGCCACGGTAGCGAGCTTCTTGCCATTGCCGCCGCCCACCTGGTTGCCCAGCAGGCCGCCGATCACCGCGCCGGTGGCAGTACCGGCAATGCGGTTGGGATCGCGCGAGTTGCGCTGCACTTCCACGTTCTTGCACACCACGCGGCTGCCGTCGTTGAACTTGCGTCCCTCGTCGCGCGGGCCGTAGGTCTGTGCGCCGGCCACCGACGATGCCGCCAGCAGGGTGCCCAGCACAAGCAATCGGGTCGAGGTCTTCATGGCCATCTCCTGAGTTCCGGTATGCCGCAAGTCTCCTCCCGGGGTTGGCAACCGGAAGTGAAATGCACGTGTCCGCCGCCTCATCGGCCATCGCGCGTTCAGGAAGAAAATGCGCGCCCATCACGATCAGCCATCGTGATGGGCGCCGTCTCCCTACCGGCATGCCTCGTTCTAGAACTCTTCCCAACCGCCAGCATTGGCCGCCAGTGTCGGCTCGATGCGCGGCGACAGGGCCACCGGCCTGCGCACCGGGGTGACCGTCGCGGCCACCGCAGCCAGGGCCGGACGCACGGCCGCCGCCGCGGTTGCCGCGCCGGTGCGGAACACCGAAACCGCCTCGGCCAGCAGGTTGGCCTGCTCCTCCATGGAACGTGCCGCGGCGCTGGCTTCCTCCACCAGCGCCGCATTCTGCTGCGTGGTCTCGTCCATCTGCACCACCGCCTGGTTGACCTGCTCGATGCCCGAACTCTGCTCCTGCGAGGCAGCGGAAATGTCGGCCATGATGTCGGTCACCCGCTGCACCGAGGCCACGATCTCGCCCATCGTGGTGCCCGCCTGGCGGACCAGGGCCGATCCATCGGCCACCTTGCCCACCGAGTCCTCGATCAGGCCCTTGATCTCCTTGGCCGCGCCGGCCGAGCGCTGTGCCAGCGTACGCACCTCACTGGCCACCACCGCAAAGCCCCTTCCCTGCTCGCCGGCGCGCGCGGCTTCCACCGCCGCGTTCAACGCCAGGATGTTGGTCTGGAACGCAATGCCATCGATGACCGAGATGATCTCGGCGATCTTCTTCGACGAGGCTTCGATGGCCGACATCGTGGTGACCACCTGTCCGACCACCTCGCCGCCCTGCGAGGCGACACCATGCGCGCCAATCGCGAGCTGGTTGGCCTGGCGCGCATGCTCGGCGTTCTGCTTCACGGTGGAGGTCAGTTCCTCCATCGACGCAGCCGTCTCTTCCAGGTTCGCCGCCTGCTGCTCGGTACGCCGCGACAGATCGGTGTTGCCCGAGGCGATCTCGCCTGCCGCCAGATTGATGCTCGACGCGCTGGCCTGGATGCGGCCGACAATCTGCTTGAGCTGATCGACAGTGGCATTGCAGTCATCCCGCATGCGGGCGAACACGCCGTGGAAGTCGCCCTGCATGCGCACGGTCAGGTCGCCGCGCGAGATGGCCTGCAGGAGGGTCGATACCTGCACCAGGTTCTCGTCGGTGGTCTGCATCAGGCGATTGAGCCCGGCCACCATGTCGCGGAAATCATAGGCAAAGCGATCTTCGTCGCCGCGCAGGCTGAAGTCGCCTGCCGCGGCCGCTGTCGCCAACCGGCGGATCTCGCTGTTGATCGCCGACAGGCTGGTCTTGGTCTCGTCCATGGCCTGGGTGATCGCCGCCTTCTCGCCCGGCAGCGGATCCATGTCCACCGACAGGTCACCACGGGCATAGTGCTTCATCACTTCGATCAACCGGTTCTGCACCTGCACGTGCGAGCCGACCAGCGCATTGGTCTCGTGCACCATGCGCCCGTAGTCGCCGGGGAAGGCACTCTCATCCATGCGATAGCTGAGGCTGCCCGCATCATGCTGGCGGGCCAGCTCGCCCTGCGCTGCCATCACCGACTGCAACTGCGCCTGCATGCGCTGCATCGACCTGAGCAGCTGGGTCACCTCATCGTTGCCGGAGGCGTCGATGCTGCTGTCCAGCCGCCCATTGGCGATACCGTCGGCCAGCGTCACCGCCCCTTCCAGCGGGCGGGTCAGGCTGCGGGTGATGGCCCATGCGGCCAGCGAGCCCAGTATCAGGCTCAGCACGCCGAACACGATCGACAGCGTGCCGGTCCAGGATTCGGTTGAACGATATTCCTCGCGACTGCGCGCGGTCAGCGCCTCCTGATGCCGCAGCAGGGTCGAGATCGCCTCATTCCATGCGGTGGCCAGGCCGTGCTCGGCAAGCAGTCCCTTGGCCGCACCGTCGAAATCACCGGCCTTCATGCGCTCGTGCAGATGCTGGGTGGAAGCATCGGTGGCCTTGCGTGCCGCGTCGATTTTCGCAACCAGGGTATCGCCGGTGGCGTCGCGCGGAATCTTGATGTACTTGGCCCAGATGCCGTCGTAGGTCTGCGACAGCTCCTGCGCCTTCTGATAATCCTTGTCGAAATCCTCGCCGCGCTTGATCACCATCAGCCGGCGATGCATCAGCACCGCGTTGTTGGTATCCAGCATGTCGTTCAACAGCCGCATCTTCACCATGTTGACGTCCACCACTTTCTCGAACTGGGCGGACTTCAGGTGATTTCCGTACAGCACCAGGCCGACGATGGCCACGATGAACAGCAGCAGCAAACCGAACCCGGCACCCAGCCGGGATCCCACTCGGAGGTTGCGTAAGGCGAGCATCTCAATTCCCTTGATCATGGCCGTACGATCGATGGCGGCGCAGGCAAGGGAAACTTTATGGGTCCGTATTATTATATCGATCCAAAACTCTGGAACTGTGCAGACAGGCGTGAAAACAGGCGTTGCACGGGGCGTTATATCCAGAACCCATATCGCCACGTGTACCGAGAATGGGATCAGGCCGGGGCCTGCCGCCCCGCTATCTGGCATTACGGGGCAGCAGGCCCTGGGAAGACCAGATCCTTCCCGAGCCTTGCCGCGTAGATGCTCTCGAACTGGAACGAGAGCACAAAGCGGAACCCACACGTCGCGGCGTAGCGCCTGATGAAGTGGCAGATTTCCTCCCAGGCACGTTCAAACCCGCTCGCGCGGAAATGAAACGAGCCCAGCAGGCCCACCTGCCACTCGGCTTCAACCCCTTCTGCTACGAGCGCCTCCGGCGGGTCGACGATGCCGAACCGGAAGCCAGTGTTGGATGCTGGAAGATATCCATGCAGACCGTCAGTACCGTCGGAGTACTCGGCCTGGATCGAATCCAGGGCGTGCAGCACGGCAGCCAGGTCTGCACCGGCTTCGACCTCGAGAAACAGCGAAATGCTCATTACCTGCGCAAGCCGATGAGGGTATGCCGGTTGAAGAACCTCATCTTCCCCTCGATCGTGAAGTCCGTGTGCCTAATTTCACCCAGCATCATCTCGCGTTGGGCGTCGTTCAACGTGCAGGGCTCCAGAACATTGGCCTCCAGCACGCGTCCTGGGGGCGCCAAACGCAGCTCGACAATGCAGGCATTGCCGTCGGTGGGAACACCTGCTGGCCACGCCGTCATTGCGATCGCACGCATTTGCTCCTGGTATTCCTCACGCTCCGCTTGCTCGATCTGCGGGTCCGGTAGATCCGGCGGGTTCGCCGCCACGTGCACAGCAGACTGCGTGGGCGTTGGCTCTGATATCGAACCAACGATCAGTTTGATCAGGGTGTTCTGCGAGGCCGTTACCGCCAAGGCGATCACCAGAGCGGTGTAGCTGACACCACCAGCCTTCTGCAGTTCAAGATGCCGCCGATGTGCCCCGCGATGCTCGGCATCAACCTTGCGGACAATCCTTCGGCAGTGCGCCAGGTACAGCGGATTCGCCAGGATTCCTGCAAGGACGCGGAACACCACGAAAGAGAGCAAGGACAACCATGGCAGCCCCAGCAGCACGAAGGTGGTCATCAGCAACGGCGAAAGGATGAACCAGATCGTGCCCCACGCATGCATGCGCCGGAAGAAGAACCAGAGTGACGAGAACAGGAATGCCGGCCAGTTCCATCGCCTTGGCGCCCTGCCGCTTGCTTCGTACAGCCTCCATTGGTGGAGGTAGGTGGAGAACCTGTCTCCTACCACGATCGCCAGTGCGTCCTTCTCGCTCAGCCCATCGGAGGCTGCGCCTGTGCTCTGTACCGCTTCACCGTCGACGTTACCGAAGGTGGGCTCAATCCTTGCTCTCATTATTCTTCATCCAAACTCGACACAAAATCACTCAAGACCGCTTACCACGTAGCATCGCGGCCATTGAGGTGCCCCTGCCTGCATTCAAGCGCGGCTTTTCACGAACTCAATGCAACGATCAGAAACACTCTCAAGCCACAACGCAGATTGCAGTCACGACCTGCTCCGGCTGATCCTCGAGCGGCACACCCCAACCGGAAACTTCGCGGGCCCCGTACTCACCTCCGCTACAGAACCACTCCTCTGCCTCATCGAAATGCAACTCGGTGAAACCAAGAAAATCTGAAACCAGACTTCCAATGCCAATTGAACCTGCTGCAAGTCCACGGTAGGACTTACGTGCAACGACATCCCCCGGCATCCCCAGTTCATAAACCTTAATCGCCCACACAACCCCGCCCCCGATCGTAATGGAGAGCGCAGCCATATCACCGGCGCGATCATCGCCAGGCAGGGAGAACAGGAACCCGCCATTTCCATGCTCGTCAGGACCATACCTTTCCAGACGAAGATCAGGCCCGCCCTCAAACCTGTACAGCTGAGCATCCGGGTCAATCAGATAGGCAGCGATAGCCGCGTCCAGATCACCGTATGACGCATGCAGAGGGATGGCTGCCATGGATACGCCAGGAACAATCGGCGCATCCCACTCAATGGAATTCACATCGGCGCTCATTCAAGTCCAACAAAGCTCACCATTATCAAGAACCCATACAATTCCTGCAGGAGCTGCAATCAGGAACCAAGGGCGCAGATCAGATTCCAACTCTTCCCTAGTCGACGGCCAAGCCTCCCGAAGAAGCTCGACCTGCTCTAGACCAACCGTATTACATACCCTATTTATCGAGCTCGCCGCCGACTGCGAACACGCGCAAATAACCCTCACTGTGGACGCCAGTGGCTGAAACCCCTTTAGAGATCAAGCCTCAACCCTCACGGAGCCGCGGCTTCCTCCCGGGATCAGGCAATAGAGCCCCCTAAAGGGCCGCGCTCATCATCTGTAAAGAATCTAGTACCCAGATCCTGCGCAGGCTCCATCCCTCCAAACACAGTGCGCGCTCCACTCAGCAACTTCAATTGCTGGAAATGCCGATGCAGAATGGGCATGGCGACAGCAACATCCGACCAATCCATATCGAATGAGAAATCGATACTTACTGCCCCGTCGAATCTAAAGGCGCGAATCAGAAACAGAGGAATATAGACAGTAGATCCCAGCCTAAAACCTCTGATCTCCTGGATCATGCAAGAACTGCACGGGAAGTCATCGACACTTCCTGCAAGCCAGTCGCCAACCGCTATCGGCTCGCCATCCAGCTCAGTCCGCGAGACGGACTCAGCCATGCGACCGATCGATTCCAGCACCGTGGACACGTGAACCCACGGAACAGCCTCCATAAGAATCTCAAACGCATGATTCATCAATAGCTCCCCCTCAGATCCCGTCAGCGACCGAATGGGTTAAGACCCTTGTCCATGCTCCGGATTCGTCCTCCTTCGTTCCGACATCTCCGCCCCCAGCAGCACTTAGATCTACGGACTGAAATAGCTACCATCTTCCAGCTTCCAGACAAAACCGCCAGGAACCCAGCCATATCCAGGCTTGGCAACCCAGAACATGTCCGGATCCCAGTCCAACTCAGGCGGCCAAGCCGCCATGAAGCGCTCAATCTGCTCATCAACGGTACCGCCCCAAAAGCCATTCACATCTTCGAGCCTGGCCCTCCCCTCCCTCAAAACAGCACCTAAGCCCCACCGGAAGAACTGCTTCCTTTCTTCAAACGAAAGATCGGGAAGATAGTCAAAGCTATTCCACCAGATCACATCAACATCAAGACGCTCCACCCTGCCAACAAACCCCCTTGCATCAAGATCACCCAACCAGTTATTGATCACTTGAACTTCTGGATTCCATGATTCGTCGCAGAGTTTTTGCATCATCTTTTAAACACAAGCGCCCGCCCTCCCGCCCGCCCTTAATCCTATTATTTTTTGCGAGGAGGCGCTCAGCACAAATGTACGCGCCACCGACGATACTCAAGATGATTGATAGCCATCAAACCCCCATCCCATAACCCTACAAGTTTGGCGGTTATTCCACCCCAAGTATCCACCTGAAAAGAATCGACGCAACTTGAAATCAGTCGCCGACGTGTGTTTACCGCCGATGGAGGCACTACCCTCGGTCAGGCGGCAAGGGTGCAGCCGCTGCCGCCAGTTTAATCAGGAAGAAATCAATATAAGAGAACCTTCACACCATGCCACTCCCGACAGAGAAAACAATCCATCAATCTCTTCAAAGAATCCGGACGAGAACACGGGTCCATCTGCAGAAATCAAGTGCCTTGAAACCACGCTAGAGCACACCGAAGAAGCAACCATATAGGAATCAAGCCAATACTTCTCCCCATCTTCGGAAAGCGCAAATGGATCGAACTGCGACAGTTGAGCACAGAACTCCTCAGCACTGGTCAACCCAAGCTCATCAAGAATGTTTGGGACTGAGAACTTCCACACCCCTGAAACAAGACACCTGAGTGTCAAATCAACCGCAAACTGCCATTTTGCATCGTTACCAACCCCCTCACCCACGCCCAAAAGCGCATGGGGCGAGTATTCATCCAAACTGAGCAAATACACGTACCACTCAGTTGCCTCGAAAATATCAATCGGTTCATGCAAATTCATGGCACCTCACTTCTCACTTCGCCAGCTCGCTGCCGAACATCCTTCCTAAACAAGCCTAGACCAGACGAGATGTATCGTTGGTTCAAGCACCAACTCAGCCTTGGATAGGCCCAGCTCAGAAATAAATTCAATACGCAAACCGGACCTTCCAGCATATTCAAATATCGAAATCGAATCCACACCCTCCGATGAGATAACAGAAACCTCCACCCCACCAATAAAAATTGAAACCTGAAAAGACCGCATTACCAAGCTAAAGGAGAACTCAACCTCAACCTGCCCTTCCGAGCCCTCCCTGTAAACAAACAGGCCAATTTCCGGATCCACCTTAAAAGGCTCAAGCCCAAACCTCTCAAGAAATTCTTCACGCGCCGGATACTTCATAGTCCACCTTATTTATCGAGAGGGAATGAAAGTACTGAATTTTCGAGTACCGTCATCCATTACTTGAAAACTTGATCTTAGCATGACAGCGCTCCCCGAAGGCCCAATGAGCAATGACTCACGGGTCTCAAATCTACCAAATTCATTCGAGTAAGAGCTGACAACATTACCCTATGCACGAACCACTTTATCGAGATGCTCTATCAGGATTTTCCGCCCGAACGCACTATCATTAATACCCAGACGACGCATCTCAACGAACAACTGCGTTGATCTCGCGGAGTTATGCTCATTACTTTTAACCCGGCCGAATATGTAATCGAACTTAGCTGGCGCAACCGTAACCATGGAAGGAACTGGTAGTGCCAGCTCCGTACGCTGTGACTCTCTGCCCAGTTGTTGCCCTTTCCCCGGACCTTGGGGGACACCGAGCCCCCCCGTCTGAGGCAAAAGTCCGGTCCTGTTCACAAATCTCACTGCTCCGATGTTGGCCAAGGCCCCCATCGTCAACGTCAGCGCTCGTCGATTCTCTTCGCTCGCGCCACCCAACGTTGCGGCAATGAACGCGGCACTGGCGATAGCACTTGAAGCTTGAGCGTCATGTACAGCGAAGAAGTTCCTAAGCTGCATTGCTGAGGGAAGCAAGTCTTCGGAACGAGTGATTTCAAGCCCAGACTGCTTCAACGCAGCATCGTACAGGCGCTCGTTTGCCCCTTTGCCACGATAGATTAAATCTTCAAACCACGAATAGTTTGCATCCTTGTATGCCTTCTGGTCAGTCCCCAAACCGACATAGGGTCGCCCATAGGACTGCGACGGGTTGATTCCCTGCAATTCGCCAGGATTCAGAGAACCACTGTTGGCGAGGAACTGCTTCTGTAGCCCCGGAAGGTCTAGCGGACCGTTTTGCAGTTCGTAACGATTGATATAAGTCGCGAGATCTGCGGCTTGAACCTCAGTCAGGGTCTCTCCTGCCAACGCCTTCCGGAGCAACCCCGCACTCATCTGGTCCGCAGCATCAAGCAGAACCAGTTCCAAGGATTCCTGTTTATCCAGCCCCCCCTGCCGCTTGGCCTTCTCGCGGAGATGAACCATCCGAGCATGATCGTCATTGCCAAGGAAATTGTTCTCAACCGAATTCTTGGCAATCCCCGCATTCAACGCGATCCCGGCCAGATCCTGCCCTGACAACCCACCCGCCAGCACACCCACCGCCTGCGACAACGCCAGCACCATCTCCTTCTGTTCCGGGCTCAGCGTGGAGGGGTTTCCGCCAGTCAACGTATTGGTCAGCACCGTCGCCGCCAACTCGCCGCCGGCTGCTGACACCGCTCCGGTTCCCGCGCTGCCACCATTGGCTTCTGCCAGCAGCGCACCCAACACCGCGTGCGACAGCAATTGCAGAGTCGCATTGGGATCGCTGCCGTGGTTCGAGTCAAGCTTGCTGCCGATGAAGTAAGCGGCATAGGGCGCCAGCGCATTGGACGCGGCCTGACCGGCGCCCTGGCCGGCTACGCCCCCTATCACAGCCGTCGTCACTGCGCTCAGGGCACGGCTGTACTCACCGCCATCACCCCATTTCTTCGCATCGTTATAAGCTTGGCTATTTGCGGTCAGCACCTTATCGCGTTGCGCTGCGCTAAGCGCGTTGAATGCCTTTTTATCATCGGTTGACAGGCCATCGTAGTACGCCTGGGTTGCCTTGTTGCTCTGATAGGCTTGAACGTCCCAGGCAATCTGCTGGCTGGTGGCCATCACCGTCCCCGCCGCAGCCGCCATCGCCTGCTGGTCCGCCAGCAGCTTGCTCGCATCCGGCAATGCCTCCAGCGCACGATGCGCTCCACTGGCATCGGTGTTGATGCCCAGCTCAGCCGCCGACGTCTGTTTGCCACCGATGGTGATGTTGCCCTCGGTCAAGGTGGCAAGGGTGGAGCTGCTGTCGCTGCCCTTCTCCATCATCGGCAGGCCCGGACCACCTCGCGGTGCGGCAGTTCCCGGCTTGGGCGTCCAGCCATCCATCTGCCCGCCCGCACCACCACTGATGCTGCCGGAGCTGGCCGTGTAGTCCATGTGGTTCTGCAGGTCAGTGAACGTCAGCGAGCCCGCAGTCAGTTCGCTGTTGCCCGCATGGGTGCTGGCAATCGCGCCGCCCACCAGATTCACGTGGCCGGCGTCGACGTGGTACCCGCCATTGCCGGCAAACAGGCCGCTCTGCTGGCCAACACCCTGATAGCTGCCGCTGGCCTTGCCTGCACTGGCGTAACCGTCGGCATTCCACGCGGTACCGAACGACACCTGCACTCGACCGCCCACCTGGCTGTTCCTGGACATGCTCTCGGCGATGTCCTGCAACGACTCGATGGTCAGCGTGCCGCCGGTCTTGACGTCGATGCGATCGGCGGTCGCCGTGGCGCCACGCAGGGTGGTATCGCCCTCGGCCTTCATCGAGATGTTCTTGCCGGTCAACGTGGTGTTCTGCCGGGTGCTGCTCTCGGCATTGGCCTTGCTGCTGCCAACACTCGCTTCGGCGTACACATACACGCCGGTCTGTGCGCCGACCGAGACGCCCACGCCGACTTCGGCGCCGGCATTGCTGCTCTTGCTGCGGTCGGCCACATGCGCCTTGCCTGCTTCCAGCAGAATGTCGCCGGCCGAATCCAGGCTGAGCGTGTTGCCCGCACTCAGATTGCCCTGCACCACATGGATGTCGCCTGTCGTGCTGGTCAGGTTGACGTTACCACCGCCCTGGATGGTCGAGCCACGCGACACCATGCTGCTGCCATCGGCACTGCTGTTGGCGGTCTTGAAGCCGATACCGGCCTCGGCCCTGAACAGTTCGCCGCTGCCGCCACGGCCGGACAGCGCCGAGATCGCACTGGCTGCCTGGTAGGCGTTGGCGCCCGCTGCCATACCCTGCATCTTCTGCAGGCGATCATCGGACTGACGGGCCGCGTCCACGTTGTTGATCAGGTCGATCAACGGCGACTTCACCCGCGCGAACACGCCGATCTTCAGGTCCTTGTCGCTCTGCGAGTAGTGGCCGCTTTCGTTGGCGGTCAGCAGCTCGATCTCGGCGGCGGTGATGTTCACGTCCTTGGCCGCGACTACATTGCTGGCCGTCTGCGTGTACTTGCCTCCGGCGGTCAGGTTCACGCTGCCGCCCAGACTGCCGATGCTGCTGGCCACCTGTGACACCTGCGCGCTGTCGTCCTGGTGCTGCTCGCGGTGCCAGCCGGAGAACTTCTCGGTATCCGATATCTGTACCGTGCCGATCGCCTTGCTGTCCGACGAATTGGCGTTGCTGACCGTATCCTGCCCGCTGCGGACCAGCAGATCACCGGCCGCACGGATGCTGACGTCCTTCTCGGCGGCGATGTTGGCTGCGGTCAGGCTGATGTTGCCCTCGGTGGTGGCCATGCGAACGCCACCGCCAACCGACAGCTGCGTGCCGGTGATGGTGTCGCTGCTGCCGCTGCCCTGGCTCTGCGAGTTGTTGGTACCGAACGGCAGGCCGCTGGTGTTGTTGGCAAAGCCCCAACCCTTGCCGCGGCTGCTGCTGTCGCTGCGCTCGGTGTTGTGGGCCACGTCGAACACGATGTCCTTGGTGGCCAGCAGCACAGCGTTGCCCTCGGCCGACATCTGCGTGCCTTGGCTGAGGATCGAGCCCCCGTTGGCAATCAACGTGAGATCGCCACCTGCAGCCAACTGGCTGACACGGGCATCACTGGTCGAATGGCTCTGTTCGCTGTTGGTGCGCTGGCTGCCGGCAGTCACCACGGTCGAAGTGGTGGCCGCACGCAGGCCGGAGGCTGCGCCTTCAGCGGTGCGGGTGATCCGCCCCATCGCCGAGCCACTGTCGGCCATGCCGTCGGTGGTCGAATCGCGGGCGCTGCGGTAGGCCTTGGTCGGGTCGTAGGTCACGCCCACCGAGAACCCGCTGGACTTGCTGGCCTGGCTGGATTGGCTGTCCGTGGTGTCCTGTCGCGCCAGCAGCGCAATGTCCTTGCCCACCAGTGTCAGGTTCTCGCCTGCGGCGACGTCCGAGGCCTCGATCGTCAGTGCGTTGCCAGCATTGATCAGCACATTGCCGTCGCGCGAGGCGATCGCCGATCCCACCTGGGTGGTGGACTGCTCGGCGCGGGTGCTGCTGTTCTTCGCGCTGCTGTAGCCGACCGATGCCACGCCGTTGCCGAAGCCTCCGGTAACGCCGGATTTCTTTTTGCTCTCGCTGGACTCACTGCTGTGATGATCCTCGGCGGCAGTGATCAGCACATTGTTGCCAGCCCCCAGAATCACGTTGCCGGTGGCATCGACCACCGCACCTACCGCAGTCAGATCGCGGCCAGCCGTGATGTTGATGCGCTCGCCCTGGATCGCCGTGCCAATGGCATAGCTGTCGCTGGCGTCGACGCTGCGCGTGGTGGTGGTGCTGGAGAGTGTCTTCTTTTTCTTGTCGTAGCTGTCCAGGCTGTAGTCGTGCGTCTCGTTGGCCGAGAGCAGGTTGACGTCGCGGCCCGCAGCCACGCTTACCGCGCCGTCATTGCTGTCGACCAACGCAGCTGTCAGGTTCACGTCCCGGCCCGCGTTCAGCAGCAGATTGTCCCCGGCCTGCAACATGCTGCCGCGCACCGTCTCATCACTCTGGCTGACCTGCAGCGAGCTGCGCTTGCCTGCATTGGCAAAATCGCGGCTCTCGCTGTCCACCAGCGCCTGGCTGTTGATGTCTCCGCCGGCCTGCAGCGCCAGACCGCCCGCCGCCTTGATCTGCGCGGCGGCCAGGTTGATGTCGCTGCCTGCGGACAGCACTACGTCACCTGCGCCCTGCACCGAGGTGGCAGCGTGTGTTGTCCTGCTGCTGCGCTGGTGGTTGCGCTCGTCGAAGGTGGCGTCGCGGCGTTCCTCCAGCGCAATCGCGCCGACATCCAGATTGCCGCCTGCGGCCAGCTGGGTCAGGCCACCGGCACCGGCGTTGCGGATCTGTGCGGCCTGCAGGCTGATGTCACCGCCGGCCACCACCGACAGCATGCCGTCGCCACTGGGGTTGGTTACATACAGGCCGGCGACCCGATCGATGCGATTGGTCTCGTACTGGTAGGTGCCACCACCGCGCTGTGTCTCCACCGTGGAGGCCACCGTGACATCGCCCGCGGCCTTGACCGACAGCGCATCGGACGCCGTCACCGTCGCCCCGGTGATGCGGATGTCCTTGTCCGAGGACAGCCCGACGTACTGGCCGGAAATGCTGCCGCCGAGGTGCTCGATGTTGCCGGCGTCGATGGTCACCAGCTTGCGGCCGGCGATGTTGCCGGTGTTGACCAGGCCATTGCCCAGTTTGATATCGACATTGGCACCGGCCAGCAGTGCACCCTGCCCGTCGAGGTCACCCGGGCGCAGGCGCAGGTAGACCTGCGGCACCAGCGCAGTGGTGGTACTGCCGTCGGCCAGGGTGACGGTCTGCTCGACCAGCCAGACGATGTCACTGGTCAGCTGTGCCATCTGTGCTTCGGTCAGCGCCACGCCGGGGCGCAGGCCCCATTCGCTGGCGACCGTGGCACCGGCCTCCAGCAGCGCGCGGTACTGCGCCTCGTCGCTGGCGTAGCCGTCGAGGAAGCGGCGACCGGTCAGCTGGCCGATCTGCTCGCGCACCAGCTTCTGCTCGTAGTAGCCATCACCCAGGCGCTTCTGCACGGTATCGGGCGAGTAGCCCATCTGGCCCAGCAGGTGGTCCGAGCTCAGCCAGGTCGTGTGGTCGGTGAAACGCGGATCGGTCTCGACCAGGTAGTGGCCACCGTTGGGGTTGACGTTGAACAGGCTGGCGCTCGGCGCGCGCGTGTCCGGTGCGCCCATCGCGATGCGGTCCGGCGATCCGCCACTGGCCGCGACCACGCGCGGCCCGGACGTGCCGCTGTTGCCGCTCACGCCGCCGACGCTGCCACCTTGCTGGGTGCCGGCGGCATCGGCCGCCTGCGCCAGCGCGCGTTCGGCACCGGTGCCGGTGGACTGGCCCGGCCCCTGCGCACCGCCATGGCCCGGCCCATCCGGCAGGGCCTTGGGGCCCTGCACGTTGAGGTTGGCCATGGCCGAACCATTCTGCACGTTCGGTGCGTTGCGGCCCTGGTTGAGGTTGCTCAGGTCACCGACGTCGATGACCAACGTGCCTCCACTGGTGATGCTGCCACCGATCCTGCCGATCTCCTCGGAGATCGTTTCATTGCTCCAGGTGACCCGTTCGTTGCTGTAGGTGTGGCCCACGTTGTTGAATTCATGGGTGCGGAACAGCGTCTGCGCCAGATTCTCCACCTTCGCCGTCGTGGTCAGACCCACGATGCTCAGGTTGCCCCCTGCGGCGATGCTGCCGTAGTGGTTCTTCAGGTTGTCGGTGCCGATGCGCATCGCGCCGCCGGAGCGGATCACCGCATCGGCGCCTACCCCGGCGCCGAGCACATCTTCGGTCACTGTCCGGGTGGCAATGCGGTACTGCTCGTTGCTGCTGACGTTGTTGCCACCCGAGCCGCGCGGATTGGTCAGCGTATGATCCGGATCGTTGTAGTCCTTGTAGGTCCACAACTGCACGCAGTTGGTGGTGCAGGTTCCGTAGTCGCTGGAATAGGTCAGCTTGTCGTCGACATAGCGGAATGCCGGCGCATCGGGATGCAGGGTGCTCAGCTCGGTGAACGGATCATCCGCGCCGACGCGCACCTGGTCCGGATTGACCTGGTTGTCCTGCCGGCCGACGTAGTACATCACTACCGTGCCATCCTGCACGTTCAGGCGCGCGCGCTCGCCCAGGCCGGCATACAGGCCACCGCGCCCGAAGAAGTAGGCACTGGTCTTCGAGCTCAGGCGCACCACCGCGCGATGCACGGTGAAGCCATCAGGCGTGATGTGCGGCGTGTCTTCGAGGATGTCGGCCGGGTCGAGGTAGTACACCTCGTGCGCGGAGTAATGACTGGTACTGCGGATGTTCTCGGTACCGTTCTTGCCGTTGCGCCACCATGCCGGGCGATCCAGCCGCACCGGATCCATCACGGTCGTGGCCTGCGAAACGACCACGTTCTCGCGGATGTTGTTGACCACCTGCGCATCGATGGACAGGTTGCCGCTCACATCGATGACCGAGCTGATGTTGTCGATCCGCCCCGCAATGCCGCTGGCGATCCGGTCGGCGCCCAGCGCGCCACCGATGGCAGCATCACCGCCACTGTAGATCAGGCCCTTGCCGGTGTTCTGCAGCTCGCGCACGCCCAGGTCCAGCCGCTCGCGTGCGGCCACGGTGCCGACGCGGGTGGCACCACCGGCCTCTTCGGCGCGGTTCTTCAGCACGCCGGTGGAGATCGCCACGCGATCACCGTAGATGCGCCCGGTGCCAAGATTGTCGATCTCGCCGGCCTCCAGGTGGGTCAGCGCGCCATCGATCAGGCCGCGGTTGGTCAGCTGGCCACGGGCATTGAGGTGGGTCGTGCCCTGGCTGGAGATCTCACCCGACGCCGCATTGGTGATGTTCTGCGCGTTGAGGTCGAGATTGCCACCACGCACGACGCCCTGGTTGTCCAGGTCGCCGGACAGGTTCAGCGACAGCGTGCCGTTGGCGATCCATTCGCCACGATGGCTCAGGCCCTGCTGCAGGGTGAGGCCGAGGTCACGCTGCGCATGCACCTGGCCGTCTTCGCTGAGCGCACGTGCCACCAGCGTCTGGCTGCCATCGGCGCGCAGCAGGCCACCACTGTTGGCGACGTTGTCCGCCCGGCTGTCCAGGTTGCCGCCGGTGCTGATCACGCCGCCGGTGTTCTGCAGCTGGCCATTGATCTCCAGTCGCGCGCCGCCATCGGTGACGACCTGGCCCTGGCTGTTGTCCAGCCACTGTGCGCCGAACTGCAGCTGGCCCGCCTGCAGGCCACGCGTGCCATCGCCGCCACGGGTGTTGCGGTTGTCCACGCTGCCGGCAGTGAGGGCCAGCAGCTGCCCGGCCGCGATCGCACCGGCAGCGTTGTCCAGGTGCCCGCCCAGGGTCAGGTCGAGGTTGCGCCCGGCCTGCACGCGACCACTGGCATTGGCCAGCGTCGCCGCCTGCAGGGACAGGTTCGCAGCGCTGGCAAGCGTTCCACCGGCACTGTTGTCGACACCGGCCAGCAGCAAGCGAGCATCGCCTTGCGCATTCACTGCACCGCCACGGTTGTCCAGCACACCGCCTTCCAGCTGCAGCTTTCCGGCCGCCAGCAGTCCGCCGCTGCCGGCGGTGGCGCGGTTGTCGATGTCCTGCCCCGCGGTATCGATGTGCAGATCGGCAGCCGACTGCACGCGGCCGCCCTGGTTGTCCAGAACGCCGCTACGCACGCTCAGCACGCCCTTCTGCGTGCCCACGGTGCCAGCACGGTTGTCCAGCCGCTGGCCACGGGTATCGATGTCCAGCTGGCCACCCAGCAGCGTGCCGCGCTGGTTGTCCAGGCCGTTGCCCTGCAGCTGCAACCGCTCGCCAGCCTGCATCGCGCCGTCGCTGTTGTCCACGCCTGCCGCTGTGGTCACCACCAGGTCCTTGCCGGCAACCAGGGTGCCGTGGCGGTTGTCGAGACTGCCAGCGTCCAGGGTCATGGTGCCGGTGCTGGACAGCAGGCCCTGCTCGCCATTGTCGAGACGACCGTCAACGCCCAGCACCAGCGCGCTGCCGCCCGCATGCACGGTACCGCCCAGGTTGCCCAGGCTGGCTGCGGTGATGGTGCCGGCACCGCCCAGCAGGATGCGACCCTTCTGGTTGTCCAGCGCCTGGCCGATCGCCAGCGTGGAGTGACCGCTGCCTGCACCCTGCAGCGTGCCCTGTGCATTGATCAGCTGCTGCGCGCTGACATCCAGCGCGCCATTGCTGGCCAGCGAACCGCCGCGATTGTCCAGCACACCCTGTACGCGCAGGCGCAGCGCATCTTCACCGGTTGCGGTGAGCGTGCCACCGGCGGTGGTCAGGCTGTCGGCGGTGATGTCGACGCGGCGCGCCGAGGTGGTTGCCCCGCTCAGGTCGAGGCTGGCGCCATCCAGCACGAAGCTGCCATTGCTCAGCACGCTGCCGCCATTGCCCAGCAGGGTCTGCGCCGAGACCTGCAGCTGGCCGCTGCCGGCGTGCTGGATCCTGCCTGCACTGTTGTCCAGCGTCCGGGCCAACAGGGTCAGGTCGCCATTGCCGGCCAGCGTGCCACCGGCATTGCCCAGCGTCGTGGCCTTGATGCGGCTGGCGCCTTCACCGCTGGCGATGATGCGGCCACCGGCGTTGTTGAGCGTGGTGGCCTCAAGGTCGAGGCGATCGGCACCCAGCGTTGCGTCACGATGATCCACATCATCGGCGCGCAGGGTCAGCTTGGCCGAGGAGACCAGCGAGCCCTTGCTGCCATCCAGGCGGCGGGTGGTGATGTCCAGGCCCTGGTTGCCGGCCTGGCGGATGCTGCCGCCACGGTTGTCCAGCTGTGCGGAGGTGATCGTCAGGCGGTTGGCATTGCTGGCGATCGTGCCTTCGTGGTTGTCCAGCGCACCGATGATCTGCAGCGTACTGTCAGCCGTCCCGGCGCCGCTGAGCGTGCCCTTGTGGTTGATCAGTTCGCCGGCCTGTACATCCAGCGCGCCGTTGCCGGCGATCGTGCCGCCACTGTTGTCCACGCTCTGCGCGACGTGCAGCCGCAGCGCGTCGCTGCCGGTCGCGCTGAGGTTGCCGCCGGCGTTGTCCAGGCGCTGCGCATCGATGGCGATGCGCTCGGCCTGGGTAGTGCTGCCTGCACCCAGCAGCAGTTCGCCGCCCTCAAGCCTCAGCGACGACTGGCTGAGGATGCGACCCGCTGCGCCCTGCAGGCTGTCGGCGCGGATCTGCAACGTGCCGCCGCCAGCGTGTTCTATCGCACCATTGCGGTTGTCCAGCCGTGCCGCCTGCAGCCGCAGGTCACCGGTACCGGCCAGGCGGCCACCGTTGCTGTTGTCCAGCAGCGCGCGGGCCTGCACCTGCAGCGCATCACTGCCTGCCGCCAGCACCTTGCCGCCCTGGTTGACCAGGCTGCCGACCTCCAACTGCACTGCGCCGTTGCCGGAGATTCCGCCACCACTGTTGTCCAGCGTGTCGCGCACCGTCAGCGCCACGCCCTGTGTGCCGGCCGACTGCAGCGTGCCCTTCTGGTTGTCGATGCCACCGGCGTCGATGCGCAGGCCGCCGTTGCCGACGATCTGGCCTCCCTGGTTGTCGAGCGCATCGCGCACGTCCAGCGCCAGCGCCGAGGCCCCCTGCGCAACGATCTGGCCCTGGCGGTTGCGCAGTACATCGGCCTGGATCTGCACGCTCTGCGCCGACGTCGTACCGCCACTCACGTCCAGCTCGCCGCCGGTCAGCACCAGTGCACCGTTGCTGAGCAGGCGGCCCTCGCTGCCACGCAGGGTATCGGCCTGCACCCGCAGGCTGCCGGTGCCGGCCTGCTGCACCAGCCCCTTGCTGTTGTCCAGCGTGGTCGCGGTGAGGTCCAGATCACCATTGCCGGCCAGCGTGCCACCGGCACTATTGTCCAGCGCCGTGGCCTGCACCGAACTGGCACCGTTACCGAGCGACAGCAGGCTGCCGCCACGGTTGTCCAGTGTCCCGGCCAGGATGTCGAAACCGGCCGCACTGAGCGAACCGTTGCGCAGATCGGCGTTGCCGGCCGTCCAGTGCAGGCGGCCCAGGGTACTCAGTCGCCCACCGGCGCCGGCCCAGTCGCCCGTATCCAGCTGCAGGCCACCCTCGCCGGCATGTTCGAGGCGACCACCGGCATTGCCGACCTGGCCTGCGCGCAACGCCAGCTGCGTGGCATTGGTGGCCAGCAGGCCACCTTCGTTGTTGAACAGGCCATGCACCGTCCACGACGATGCCGCCTTGCCGGCGTGCCGCAGTTCACCACCTCGGTTGTCGAGCGACTGTGCATCCAGCAGCAGGCCACCGGCCACGCTCAGCGCGCCCTTCTGGTTGGACAGCAGGCCCAACTGCAGCGCGGCATCGCCATGCACCTGCAGCGTGCCGCCATCATTGCGCAGATCGCCGCCGGCCTGCAGCGCACTCACTCCCAGGCGACCGCCACTGTTGTCGAGACCGTTGCGTGCAGCCAGTGACACGGCGCCGCCGTTGCTGATGCTGCCGCCGTCATTGTCCAGCGTGCCGGTGATGGCGATCAGGCCCTCAGCCAGCGGCAGCACCGGCAGCACCGGCGGCGGCGGCGTGCCGGTCGAGCCGCCATTGCCACTCCCGGTTCCCGGCGTGCCGGTTCCGGGCGTACCGCCACCGTTGCCCGGCGAGGTGCCGCCAGGGCTGCCCTCATTGCCACCTGACGCCACGGCATCCAGTGCGCCCAACAGGCCGTTGCCGCGGTTGCTGGCCGCGTCGGCCTTGAGCGCCAGGGCCTGCACGCCGGTCTGTTCGATCACACCGCCCTGGTTGCGCAGGCCCTGCGCTTCCACCTGCAGGCGCTGCGCATTGAGCTTGCCGCTGCTGTTGTCCAGGGTGCCGCCGGAGATGATTGCCACCTCGCGCGAGGCTGCGATGGTGCCGCCGTTGGCAAGGTCGCCACTGGCCTGCACGCGCACGTTCTGCCGCGACTGCAGTGCACCGGTATTCTCCAGGCGACCCTCCACCGTCACCACCAGCTCGCCGGCCTGCGCGCCAATGCTGCCGGCATTGCGCACGCCCACGCCGTGCTCGTTGCCGACCAGCCAGATCTTGTTGGCGAACATGCCGCCCAGCGCGCCCACGTCCAGTGCGAAGGTCGGTGCCTCGCCGCTGGCCGTCGTCGTGCTGGCCTGGCTGTGGTCGGCACTGACCACGTTGTTGCCCAGTGTTGCCTGCAGCTGGTTGGCCCAGATGCCGGCATTGACCTTCAACGAACGGGTGATCAGGTCGGTGTAGTCGGCACGGCTGGTGTCCAGGCCATCGCCCTCGATCTGGATTGCACCACCACTTACGCGGTAGCCCTCCAGCGCGCCGCCACCGCTGAACATCGGGGCGCCGGTGATCAGGGTCACCCGGCTGGCATTGAGGAAGCCGCCGCCGTTGACCTGGATGCCGGCCGGGTTGGCAATGATCACTTCGGCACGCTGCCCGGCCACTTCCACGTAGCCGTTGAGCCGGCTGGCCGGACCATTCACCTCATTGAGGATGACCCGTGCACTGCCGGTGGCAAGCCACGGGTTGCCCTGCACCCAGCCGCCCAGCTGCGTCTGCACCTGGCCGCGGGCGTTATTGAGGATGGCGCCTTCGCGGCCCACGTCGAACTGCGAATAGCGGTTGCGCGACACGCCCGCCGCCGACGGCGTGGTGATGTTCACCATCGGCACGCCGTTGGGTGCCGTCACCATCGTCGGCCGTTCACGGCCCGGTGCATTCGGATCGGAAATGATGCGCGCATCGGACTGCGCCAGCGCAGGTGTTGCCAGGCTGACCCAGCCCAGTGAGCACATCAGCGCGAAGCCCAGCGGCGACAGTGCCGCGCTCTGCTGGCCCGGCACATGGCCGACCAGGCCACCGCCGCCCTTCACCAGTTCCGAAGCAACCTGCCAGACGCGCAGCGCGCGGTTGAAAACCAGACGATAGATAGTGTTCATGTCACGTGTCCTTGTGGCAGATCAGTAGCGCCAGGCCAGGCTGAAGCCGAATGTGGTGTAGTCGGTGGGGAAATGGGCGGGCTTGTGCAGCGCCGAGCCCACGAAGCCATCCCAGGAAAGCTGCTGCCAGCCACCGCGCAGGCCCAGCGCCATGCCGGCCAGGTCGCGGCCGGACTGCCACTGCGCGGACGGGCCGCCGATACGGCCGTAGTCGGCGGCCACGTAGAACTCCTGGCCGCCGCCGATGCCCAGCGAGAGATCGTTGCGCAGCGACCAGCCGCGCTCACCGCTGAGCGAGCTTTCACCGTCGAAACCGCGCACGGTATAGCGGCCACCGATGGCGAAGCGGTCCTGTGGCGAGAGCGGCGTGCGGTTCCACTGCGCCCGCCATGCGGCGGTGTAGCGCAGGCGCTGGCTGCCCAGCTGGAACGGCACGCTGAACTGCGCGTCGGCGGTGATCAGCTTCATCCGCGAGGTGCCTTCCAGTGGCAGCGTCGGGTCCCACTGCTGCGCCATCTCTTCTGGCGATCGCAGGGCATGGAACGCCCCCGTGCCACGCCGGTAGGCCACGCTGGCATCGAGCGTGGCATTGCCGATGAACTGCTTGTGGGTCAGGCCCAGTTCCCAGCCGGCGGTGCGGCGGCGCTGCACTTCAATCTCGGTATCGTCGATGTAGTTCTTCGACTCGCGCTGCCAGCCGCGTGCGTAGGCGCTGAACTTGACCTTGGCATTGCGCAGCAGCAG
Organism: Stenotrophomonas maltophilia; assembly: GCF_002799245.1. Taxonomy (GTDB): domain Bacteria; phylum Pseudomonadota; class Gammaproteobacteria; order Xanthomonadales; family Xanthomonadaceae; genus Stenotrophomonas; species Stenotrophomonas maltophilia_S. The sequence goes on from NZ_NEQV01000001.1 coordinate 342,065, forward strand.
CCGGTCCACCCGCGCTTCGGCGTTGCGGCTGCGGCCGCTGTAGTCATAGCTTTCAAAGGCACCCACCACATTCTGGCTGTAGTCGTAGGCGCTGGCGGTGGCGCCGAACAGCCAGTAGCCATAGGGCACGTCGTAGTGCGCGGTCCAGCTGTCGGTGTCCTTGCCTCGGCCGTTGAACACGCCACGGCCGGCACTGATGTAGAACAGCTCGTTCAGGCCCAGCGGATTGTCCAGCGACAGCGTCGCGTTGGCCTGCAGCTTGCCGGTCCCGCGGCTGCCGGCATCGTCCAGGGTGACGCTCGCGCGCACCGGTGAACGCTGCTTCCAGTCGATCTGCAGGTCGCTCTGGCCCGGCGCCGCGCCCTCACCGTCGGCCGGCGCGATCTTGATGTCGGCGCTGACGGTAGGCACGCGCTGCAGGTTCTCCAGCCCCTGCTCGATGTCGCGCAGGTTGAGCACGCCGCCGCTGCGGATCGGCAGTGCATTGGCGATGGCCGGATGCCGTCCCTGCGGGTCGGAGAACACAGCCTGGCGGAACCGGCCCGGCACCACCGACAACGTCAGCGTGCCCTGGTTGAGGTCCTGCGGTGCCGACAGCACCCGCGTGGTGACATAGCCACGGGCGATGATCGCGTTCTGCACGCGCTTCATCACCACATTGATGCCTTCGGTACCCAGGCAACGGCCAGTGGCCGGATCGTCCGCCGGGTCGGCTGCTGCCAGTGCCCAGCCGAAGCGCGTGCTGTCGTCGCCATCCAGCACGATGCGATCGATGCGCACGCAGGGCTGCTCCTGCGCTGGCAGGTGCTCGCCGTCCTTCTGCGCGCCGCGCTCCAGGCGGACGTCGGGGCGTTGTTCCTGCTGCTCGCGCAGCACGCGTTCGCGTTCCTGCTGCCGCAGCAGTTCCTGCGCGGCTGGATCACCGGCCTGCTGGGCGGACGCCGGCCATGCGGCAACGGCAAGCATCAACGACCAACCACGATGGAGCCTCGGCCCCGGGTGCTTCTTCCCTGTTTCCACGCTACGTTCCATTCAAAATCGTCCTGCCAGCGCCCGCGGTGCCGCAGGAACGTGAACCGAGGCTGCGCCACCATGGGCAACCACGGCATCGCGCGACAGGCGCAATGCCGCAGTACAGATCGGCCGGTGCGGGAGTTTCTGAAGGGTGTGTTTCTGAAGGGCGCGCGTCAGCCCGGTACGGAGGCTCGCGGCAGAGCGTTTGCCTATTCCAGAGCGAGCATTGCACGCGTGCCTGCAAGGCAGCGCACGCTGCGGCACGACGGCCGCGCAGCAAGATGCAGCCGCGAAGTATGCGGTGCACGGCCCACGCCCGCAAAGCGCATCCGTTCAGCCGCACAGGTCGTGCGCGCGGATCACGCTACAGTCGGTGCATGACCATCGTCCTACAGATTGAAGGCGGCGCCATCGATGACATCGCGAGCCTGTACGCGGAGATCAACCGTGTGCTCATGGCCGGCGAGACGTGGCAGCTCGGGCCGAGCCTGGACGCGCTGGACGACCTGCTGCATGGCGGTTATGGCGCGCTGGCCGGCGAGGCGCAGGCCACACTGATCTGGCGCGATATCGCCCACAGCCGCGCAGCGCTGGGCGTGGAAACCACCCGCCAGTGGCTGCAGGCCAAGCTGGACACACCGGGCGCCTTCAATACCCGGGCCATTGCCCACCAGCTGCAGGCCCTGCAACGGGGCGAAGGCCCGACCTACTTCGAGATCGTCATGGAGATCTTCGGCGGCCACCGGCAGATCACCCTGGTCCCGGCCTGAGCCCGTTGCTGTGCCGTACCGGCCTGCCACCGGTGGCGGCAGCCCTGCGCCCCAGCAGTTACCATGGACGGCCCTGTACCGGCTCCGCTGCCGCCGCCCTCCGGCGCGGCCGGACGCCCTGATCCACGAGTCCCATGTCCAAAGACAAGTCCGCCGAACACACCCCGCTGATGAAGCAGTTCTTCGCAGCCAAGTCCGACTATCCGGACCTGCTGCTGTTCTTCCGCATGGGCGACTTCTACGAGCTGTTCTACGACGATGCGCGCAAGGCCGCGCGCCTGCTCGACATCACCCTGACCCAGCGTGGCAGCTCGGGCGGTGCACCGATCCCGATGGCCGGCGTGCCGGTGCATGCCTACGAGGGCTACCTGGCACGGCTGGTGGCGCTGGGCGAGTCGGTGGCGATCTGCGAACAGATCGGCGACCCGGCGCTGGCCAAGGGCCTGGTCGAACGCAAGGTGGTGCGCATCGTCACCCCCGGCACCGTCACCGACGAAGCGCTGCTGGACGAACGCCGCGATACCCTGCTGATGGCGCTCTCGCGCACCAGGCAGGGCTACGGCCTGGCCTGGGCCGACCTGGCCGGTGGCCGCTTCCTGGTCAACGAAGTGGAAACCGACGACGCCCTGGAAGCCGAACTGGCCCGCCTGGAACCGGCCGAGCTGCTGGTGCCCGACGAGGAAAACTGGCCGGACTTCCTGCGCCAGCGCACCGGCGTGCGCCGCCGTGCGCCGTGGCTGTTCGACGCCGACAGTGGCCGCCGCCAGCTGCTGAACTTCTTCAAGCTGCATGACCTGAGCGGCTTCGGCATCGATGACAAGGCGCGCGCCACCGCCGCCGCTGGCGCCCTGCTCGGCTATGTCGAGGAAACCCAGAAGCAGCGCCTGCCGCACCTGACCTCGATCGCGATGGAAACCGCCGGCGAGGCAATCGCGATGAACGCGGCCACCCGTCGCCACCTGGAACTGGATACGCGCGTCGACGGCGATACCCGCAACACCCTGCTGGGCGTGCTCGACAGCACGGTGACGCCGATGGGCGGCCGCCTGCTGCGGCGTTGGCTGCACCGCCCGCTGCGCCTGCGCGAGGTGCTGGTGCAGCGCCACCATGCAGTGGAAACCCTGATCGATCGCGGCAGCGACGCCGACATCCGCGAACAGTTCCGCCGCCTCGGCGACCTGGAACGCATCCTCACCCGCGTTGCGCTGCGCTCTGCGCGCCCACGCGATTTCTCTACCCTGCGTGACGGCCTGGGGCTGCTGCCGGCCGTGCGCGAAGTGCTGGCGCCGCTGGATTCGCCACGCCTGCAGGCGCTGCACGCCGCGCTGGGCGAGCATGACGAGTGCGCGCAGCTGCTGGCCAGCGCCATCGCCGAAATGCCGCCGCTGAAGCTGAGCGACGGCGGCGTGCTGGCCGATGGCTTCGATGAAGAGCTGGACGAGCTGCGCCGCCTGTCCACCCATGCCGACCAGTTCCTGGTCGACCTGGAACTGCGCGAGCGTGAGAGCAGCGGTATTCCCACCCTGAAGGTGGGCTACAACCGCGTGCACGGTTACTACATCGAGATCAGCAAGGGCCAGTCCGATCGCGCGCCGGTGCACTACACCCGCCGCCAGACGCTGACCAATGCCGAGCGCTACATCACCGAAGAACTGAAGGCGTTCGAAGACAAGGTGCTGTCCGCGCGCGACCGTTCGCTGTCGCGCGAGAAATACCTGTACGAGCAGCTGCTGGATACCCTTGGCGGGCAGCTGGAACCGCTGAAGCAGTGTGCCGCTGCACTGAGCGAACTGGACGTGCTGGCGGCCTTCGCCGAACGTGCGCAGGCGCTGGACTGGGCGCGCCCGGAACTGCAGGCCGAGCCATGCCTGAAGATCGAGCGTGGCCGCCATCCGGTGGTCGAGGCGGTGCGCGAGCAGCCGTTCGAACCCAATGACCTGGACCTGCATCCGGTCCGTCGCATGCTGGTCATCACCGGCCCGAACATGGGCGGTAAATCGACCTACATGCGGCAGAACGCGCTGATCGTGCTGCTCGCCCACATCGGCAGCTTCGTGCCGGCCAGCCGTGCCGTGATTGGCCCGATCGACCGCATCCTGACCCGCATCGGCGCCGGTGACGACCTCGCCCGCGGGCAGTCGACCTTCATGGTCGAGATGGCCGAGACCAGCTACATCCTGCACCACGCCACCGCCCATTCGCTGGTGCTGATGGATGAGATCGGCCGCGGTACCTCCACCTACGATGGCCTCGCGCTGGCCGACGCAGTGGCCCGTCACCTGGCCTACCAGAACCGCTGCTACACACTGTTCGCCACCCACTACTTCGAGCTGACCGCGCTGGCCGACGAGCAGCACGAAGGCGGCCGCAGCGGCATCGCCAACGTGCACCTGGACGCGGTCGAGCATGGTGAGGCGCTGGTGTTCATGCACGCGGTGAAGGACGGCCCGGCCAACCGCAGCTTCGGCCTGCAGGTGGCGGCACTGGCCGGCCTGCCGCGCGCCACCGTGGCACAGGCCCGGCGCCGCCTGGCCGAGCTGGAGCAGCGAGGTGGTGAAAGCCACGCTGCCGAGCTGGCCCCCCAGGCGTTGGATGCGCCGCAGCAGTTCGGCCTGTTCAGTGCACCGGCCAGCAAGGCGCAGGAAGCGCTGGCGGCGATCGATCCGGACGAACTGACGCCCAAACAGGCGCTGGAGGCGCTGTACCGGTTGAAGGCGCTGCTGTAACCGCAGCGCACGCCCATGGCCTCCCGTCGCCCTGCGGGAGGCTAATTGAAAGGCTCTGCGAATCCGATTCTGCGTTTCAATTGACAGAATCTATCAACCTGAATGGATCATTCGATTATTCATTTCATCTGGCCCTAGCTACAGTCGAGTGAAGATGTTTCCCACGTCTTCACCGCCACCAGGAGCCAGCCGATGAGCCAGTCCGACAACAACAACGCCAAGTGCCCGTACCACACCGCCCCGTCGCCGGAGCAGGGCGCCCAGCAGCAGCGCGAGCTGAGCACCACGCCCAAGCAGAAGCACGGCGATGACCCGGTCACCCCGATGACCACGGCCTTCGGCGCGCCGGTGGTAGACAACCAGAACAGCAAGACCGCCGGCCCGCGCGGACCGCTGCTGATGGAAGACGTGTGGCTGCTGGAGAAGCTGGCCAACCTCAACCGCGAGATCATTCCCGAGCGCCGCATGCACGCCAAGGGCTCGGGTGCGTTCGGTACCTTCACCGTCACCCACGACATCAGCAAGTACACCCGCGCCAAGCTGTTCGAGAAGGTCGGCAAGCAGACCGAGATGTTCGCCCGCTTCACCACGGTGGCAGGCGAGCGTGGCGCCGCCGACGCCGAGCGTGACATCCGCGGCTTCGCGCTGAAGTTCTACACCGAGGAAGGCAACTGGGACCTGGTCGGCAACAACACGCCGGTGTTCTTCCTGCGCGACCCGCGCAAGTTCGCTGACCTCAACAAGGCGGTCAAGCGCGACCCGCACACCAACCTGCGCAGCGCGCGCAACAACTGGGACTTCTGGACGCTGCTGCCCGAAGCCCTGCTGCAGGTGACCGTGGTGATGAGCGACCGCGGCATTCCGCGCAGCTTCCGCCACATGCATGGTTTCGGCTCGCACACCTACAGCTTCACCAACGCCGACAGCGAACGCTTCTGGGTGAAGTTCCACTTCGTCAGCCAGCAGGGCATCGAATCGCTGACCGACGCGCAGGCGCAGATCCTGGTCGGCCATGACCGCGAAAGCCACGGCCGCGACCTGTCCGCCGCAATCGACAAGGGCGACTTCCCGAAGTGGAAGCTGTTCATCCAGGTCATGCCGGAACTGGAGGCGGAAACCTACCGCGTGCATCCGTTCGACCTGACCAAGGTGTGGCCGAAGAGCGATTACCCGCTGATCGAAGTGGGCCAGTTCGAACTGAACCGCAACCCGGTCAACTGGTACCAGGACGTGGAGCAGTCGGCATTCGCGCCGAGCAACCTGGTCCCGGGCATCGGCCCATCGCCGGACAAGATGCTGCAGGCGCGCCTGTTCGCCTATTCCGATGCGCAGCGTTACCGCCTGGGCGTGAACCACCACCAGATTCCGGTGAACGCGGCGCGCTGCCCGGTGCACAGCAACCACCGCGACGGTGCGATGCGCGTGGACGGCAACTACGGCGGCCTGCCGCACTACGAGCCGAACAGCTACGGCCAGTGGCAGGAACAGCCGGAGTACCGCGAACCGCCGATGAAGATCCGTGGCGACGCCGACTTCTGGAATTTCCGTGAGGACGACGCCGACTATTTCAGCCAGCCCGGTGCCCTGTTCCGCAGCTACAACCAGGCACAGAAGGACCGCCTGTTCGCCAACACCGCCCGTGCCCTGGGGGATGCGCCGGACTTCATCAAGCAGCGCCACATCGACAACTGCAGCAAGGCCGACCCGGCCTACGGTGCCGGCGTCGCCGCGGCCCTGAAGGCGCTGGCCAGCCAGCCGTCGGACCCGTTCAAGCCGGCGCAGCCGGAAGCGGACTTCCCCACCGCCACCCCGGGTGCCGAAGACATCGAGCTCTGATCGCCCTCCCCCGTGTACGGCACGCCGCCTCCCCGTGAGGCGGCGTCGCCGTTTTAACGGTCCACGTCGTACCTTCTGCACGGCCAACCCCAATCAAGGATTCCGCAGATGAGCCTGACCGACGAACTTCTCGCCAAGTTGCAGGGCGCCCCGCTGCAGCAGGTCTCGCAGCAGCTTGGCATCAGCGATACCCAGGCGTCCGGCGCGATCAGTGCCGCGCTGCCGGTGCTGATGGGCGCGCTGGGCAACAACGCCGCGCAGCCGCAGGGCGCACAGGCGCTGCTCGGCGCACTGCAGAACAACCACAGCGGCCTGGACCTGGGCAGCGTGCTCGGCTCGGTGCTGGGCGGCGGTGGCGGTGGTGCTGCCAGCGACGGCGCCGGCATCCTCGGCCACATCTTTGGCGGCAGCCAGCAGAAGGTGGAAACCGGCCTGGCCCAGGCCACCCAGCTCGACAGTGGCCGCACCAGCCAGCTGCTGCAGATCCTCGCACCGATCGTGATGGCCTTCCTCGCCCAGCGCCTGGGCGGCGGCCAGGCCGATGCCGGTTCGCTCAGCCAGGCGCTGGGCCAGGAGAAGCAGCAGGTGCAGCAGCAGGGTGGCCTTGCCGGTGGCCTGCTGGGCAGCCTGCTGGACCAGGATGGTGACGGCCAGCTCGGCGTGGGCGACTTGCTGAAGCTGGGCGGCAACCTGCTCGGCGGCAAGCGCTGAAGCACTCGTCTGTAGAGCCGAGCGCAGGCTCGGCTCATCGCCCGCCGCAGGATCGCGTTCTGTAGAGCCGAGCCCATGCTCGGCTCATCGCAGGCGGCAGGATTGCGTTCTGTAGAGCCGAGCCATGCTCGGCTCATCGCCCGCCGCAGGATTGCGCGGAAGGCAGCCGATCGCAGGATCGGCTCTACAGGTTCAAGGGCCGATGATTCATCGGTTGCCTGCCTCAGTGACTGTAGAGCCGAGCCCATGCTCGGCTCATCGCAGGCCGCAGGATCGCGCAGAAGGCAGCCGAGCGCAGGCTCGGCTCTACAGGTTCAAGGGCCGATGATTCATCGGTTGCCTGCCTCAGTGACTGTAGAGCCGAGCCCATGCTCGGCTCATCGCAGGCCGCAGGATCGCGCGGAAGGCAGCCGAGCGCAGGCTCGGCTCTACAGGTTCGAGGGCCGATGATTCATCGGTTGCCCGCCTTCAACCGCTGCAGGATCGGCGCGAACACCGGTGCCTGCATCGAGCGCGGCGGCGCCCCGGCTTTCCCCTTCTCCTGCGCCTGCCAGTACGACCACGGCAGCGGGCCGTTACCCAGTTCGTAGTCCATGCCGTCCCAGCCATCCTCACGGAAGGCGTAGAAGGCCCAATGCACCTTCTCCTGCTCCAGCACCTGCAACACGTCCTGCAGGTAGCGGCTGCAGTCGGGCCAGCGCCGCATGCAGCCGAACTCGCCAACCACCATGCGGTTGGCACCGACGCCATGGGTCTTCGCCCAGTCCATCGGCTGCTGCAGGTAACTGCGCACGCGCGCGGCATCCCACTGCTCGCGGCCGCCGCCGAACGGCACCACGCCGGGGTAGCGGTACGGCGTGGCACGCTTCTGGTTCGGTGCACTGGTCGCCGCGTAGGGCTCGTACATGTGCACGCTGTACAGCAGACGCGTATCGGGCAACGGTGCCGGCCAATAGGTGAACCCATCGGCCGCGGCGTACCAGCCAGCATCCAGCATCAGCGGCATCTCCGTATCGACCTCGCGGATGCTGGCGATCAGCTCCGAGTAGAAGCGGCGCAGATCACGAGGGCCGTCCTGCACACCGGCGTACCACCGCTGCATGGCCTCTGCCGAAGCATGCTCGGCCAGGCCGGCACCGTACTCGGGCACCGGCTCGTTGATCAGGTTGTAGGCGACCAGCGCGGGATGTCCCTTAAGCGCCGAGGCGAGGTCATGCCAGAAGCGCTGGGCCGGCACGTGATTGTCGAAGGACTGCCACAGCCGCGGGTCCACCTTGTCGCCGTTGTGCTGCTTCCAGCGCAGCAACGGCAGCGACAGCGGGGTCAGCACCACCTTCAGCCCGGCCGCGTCGGCGTCATCCAGCACGCGGCGCAGCACGACCAGATCAGCGGGAACCAGGCCACGGTAGTCATCAGCGTTGCCGATCAGGAAGTCACGTCCGCCCTGCCCCTTCCACTTGTCCGGAACCAGGCGCACCCAGGTCGCACCGGTCGCGCGCAGGGCCTCGAAGTAGGCCCGGTCCGGGGGCGACATGTTCATGCTGTTGCCACCACGCTGCGGGGCATCCCAGAAGCTGATGTCGGCGGCGTGCAGCGGGGCGGCGGCGAGGGTCAGGCACAGCAGGGAGTGGCGCAGGCGCATTGCGATCTTCCATGAGGGAAGCTTCGACCCTGCCGGAGGCCGACCCAACAATGGCTGACCGCGCTGCACGGCGCCCACCCAGGTGGGCGACGACCGGAGCGCACGGCGGTTCAACCTGGGGGAAATGCGTCACAACGCGTCAAGGTCACCGAGCGCGCGGATCAACCGCCGCGCGCGCTTGTCCGGCTTGTGCTCCGGTGGCTGGAAACCGTCGCGCGCGGCAATGCGCAGCGCACGCTGTTCGGCACGACGGGCCTTGGAGGCCTCACTCTCGGCATACAGCTGCTGCGCCGTCGGCGCTGGCCCGCGCTGATCGCTCAAGCCGAGCACCTGCACCTCGAAATGCTCCTCGCCACGATCGACCTGCAGCTGCTCGCCTACGCGCACCGCGCGTGAGGATTTCGGGCGCTGCCCCGCGACGCTGACCTTGCCGGTCTCGATGGCCTGCTTGGCCAGGCTGCGGGTCTTGAAGAAACGGGCCGCCCACAGCCAGATGTCCAGGCGGACACTGGGTGACAGCGGGGAAAGCTCGGGCATGGGGGCAGGCTACTCCGATGGCTTGTTGAGGGGACGCGGGTTGTCCGGGTCGGCCCGGCAGCCGGTGCCGCCGATCAATGGCCGCACGCCTGCGGCCAGATCCTGGCGTTGGCTGCCGACCAGGCACTCGGGGCGGTCGGTTGGCCGGATCTGGGTATCGCCCAGCCGGTCGTCCATCGAACATGCGGCCAATACAACGCTGATCAAGGCCAGCGCCAGGCTCCGCTTCACCTGCAGTCGTTGATGCATTGCCACATCCCGCAAACCGGCTTGGTGCTAGTGTGCGCCTCCCGGGATTCGATCACCACTCCATGGCCAAAGCGCCGCTTGACCTGACCTCCGGCCCGATCGGCCGCAATCTCCTGTTGTTTTCCCTGCCGATCCTGGCGGGCAACATCGCGCAGTCGCTGAACGGTTCGGTGAATGCGGTCTGGGTCGGGCGCTTCCTCGGCGAGGCGGCGCTGACCGCCACCGCGAACGCCAACAACATCATGTTCTTCCTGATCGGCTCGGTGTTCGGCTTCGGCATGGCCTCGACCATCCTGATCGGCCAGGCGATCGGGGCGCGCGACATCGCGCAGGCGCGGCGCGTTGTCGGTACCAGCGCCACCTTCTTCATCGGCCTGTCGGTGATCATCGCCATCGCAGGCTGGTTCATGGCCCATCCGCTGCTGGCGGCGATGGGCACGCCGGCCGCCTCGCTGCCATTGGCCGAGGCCTACCTGCAGATCATCTTCCTGGCGATGCCGACGCTGTACGCGTTCGCTTTCCTCACCGCCGCGCTGCGCGGTGCCGGTGATTCGCGCACGCCGTTCCGCTTCCTGATGGTGTCGGTGGCGCTGGACATCGTGCTGAACCCGGTACTGATCTTCGGCATGGGGCCGTTCCCCGCACTGGGTATCGCCGGCTCGGCCTGGGCCACCCTGGTCGCGCAGACGCTGTCGCTGGTCGGCCTGCTGCTGTACATGCGGCACAAGCGCCACACCCTGTGGCTGGGCCGCGCCGACATGCGCCTGTTCAAGCTCGACATGACCATCCTCAAGGCGCTGGTGATCAAGGGCGTGCCGATGGGCCTGCAGATGGTGCTGATCTCGCTGTCGGTGATCCTGCTGATGACCATGGTCAACCAGTACGGCACCGACACCGGCGCCGGTTACGGCGCTGCCCTGCAGCTGTGGAACTACCTGCAGATGCCGGCGATGGCGATCGGTGCGGCATGCTCGTCGATGGCTGCGCAGAACGTTGGCGCCCAGCGTTGGGACCGCGTGCGCGGCACCGCACGCCAGGGCGTGCTGTTCAACTTCCTGCTGACCGGCGCGCTGATCCTGCCGCTGGTGGTGTTCGACCGCCAGCTGCTTGCCCTGTTCCTGCCGCCGGCCAGCCAGGCGCTGGACATCGCCCGCCACCTCAACCACGTAGTGATCGGCTCGTTCCTGTTCTTCGGCGTCAGCTTCGTGATCTCCGGCGTGGTGCGCTCCACCGGCGCGGTGATCCCACCGTTGCTGATACTGGCCGGTTCGCTGTGGGGCGTGCGCGTGCCGTTCGCCGAGCTGTTGCAGCCGTACTGGGGCGCTGACGCGATCTGGTGGAGTTTCCCGGTCAGCTCGCTGGTGTCGATGCTGCTGTCGCTGGCGTATTACCGCTGGGGCGGCTGGCGCAAGGCGAAGATGATGGGCAAGCCCTCGCACGCCGAAGAACTGGCCACGCCGTCGGAAATTCCGGCCTGCCCGCCTTCACCGGTGGCTGACCCGGATGCGGTGCTGGAGTCGTCACCGCCGCGTTGAGGTAGGTGCGGACCGTTGGTCCGCACAGGCCTGTAAGCCGAGCATGGGCTTGGCTCTACAGAGACGGTCAGCGCTTCTTCTTCTTCGCTGCATTGAACGCCGCCGCCGCACGCAGCAGTGCCTTCAACGCAGCGGCATCCGGCATCGCACCTTCATGGATGTCGATCGCGCGCCGCGTGTTGCCATCCAGGCTGGCATTGAACAGGCCCTTCGGGTCGGCCAGCGCCGCACCATTGGCGAAGGTCAGCTTCACTGCCTGCCTGTAGGTCTCGCCGGTGCACAGGATGCCGTTGTGCTCCCACACCGGTGTCCCCCTCCATTTCCAGGTTTCCTGCACATCGGGCAGCGCTTCATGGATCACCGCACGCACGCGTGCCAGCGCCTCACCGCGCCAGTCTCCCAGCTCGGCGATGCGCGCGTCGATCAGTTCGGACGCCGGAGTTCCGGCATCGGCAGGGTTCGGTGCATGCGTGGCCATCTGGGGTCTCGTCGGCAAGGAAATCAGAACGTCGGGTTACATGCGTTCGCCCGGCAACGCGGCGGCCTGGCGCACCCAATCGAGGAACTGTGCTTCATCCAGCGCGCCCTCCTGCGGGATGTGCAGGTAGCGCGTATCGGCGCTCCTGGACGGCTCGGGTGGCACCGGCGTCAGTGCCGCGCCGCGGAAGAAGGCCACCTTGATGTAGCGGGCAAAGCAGTGGAAGCTGAGAAACCAACCTTCACCCGGCGCAACCGCATACATCGGCGAGTTCCACTTCACCGCCTTGTGCACGCCAGGTACGGCCTGCTCGATCAGCGCATCCAGCCGTGCCCCGATCGGACGTTTCCAGTCCGGCATGGCGGCGATGTACGCCTGCACCGGGGCATCGCCCTCGCCCTTGGCGATCTGTGGGTTGCCGCCGGACAGCAGCGTGGGCGTGGCAGGAGGTGCGGTTCGCTTGGCAGGCATCGCACGGTACGACCATCGGGACGAAGCCGCAGCCTAGCGCGGCCGGTAGCGGGCGGTCACGGCGCAGTGCGCCATCGGCTCAGTCCCCCTGCCGGGCCCGGAACTGCCGCCAGTCCGGCAGCTTGCGGTGGCGGCGCAGCGAGCGCATCAGGGCCGCCATCACAACGCCGAACAGCGCACCGGCCACCAGCCCGGCCACCAGCAGCAGCGCCAGCGGGCGCTCACTGCCCTGCCACAGCATCAGCCACATCAGCGCGGTCCAGAACAAACCAAACAGCAGGCCCTGCACCAGCGCATTGGTGCCGAAGCCGGCCAGGATCGGCGGTGGCAGTGCGATGCCCATCCGCCACAGCAGCCGATGCAGCAACGGCGCTGATTGCACGCGTGCCAGCCCCTTGCCGTCGAGGAAGCGCAGCGCCGACTGGATCACTGCGGGGTAGTGCCGGTTGATGTCATTCATCACCCGATCGTGGCCGATGCGACGCCGGAAACGCAAACGGCCACCCGAAGGTGGCCGTCGCGGCAACAACCGAAGTTGTTTATCAGGCCTTTTCGGCCAGACGGGCAGCCTTGGCGGCAGCAGCGGCAGCCAGGTCTTCCTTGATGCGGGCAGCCTTGCCTTCCAGGCCACGCAGGTAGTACAGCTTGCCGGCGCGGACCTTACCACGACGCTTCACTTCGACCGAGTCGATGATGGCGCTGTGGGTCTGGAAAACGCGCTCGACGCCGTAGCCGTGCGAGATCTTGCGGACGGTGAACGAGGAGTTCAGGCCGGCGTTCTTGGTGGCGATGACAACGCCTTCGTAGGCCTGCACGCGCTCGCGGCTGCCTTCCTTCACCTTCACGTTGACGACAACGGTGTCGCCCTGGCTGAACTTCGGCAGTTCACGGGTGATCTGGGCGGATTCGAATTCCGCGACGATGGACTTGTTCAGCTTGCTCATGGGTTACACCGATTCTTGTTCGGGTGGGCGTGTCGTATCGACAACGTAGGCTCATGCAGTCACCGGACTGTGCTGCACGTTTGTTTTGGGTACTGCGCACGCCGACCTGGGCCGGCGGGAATTGGCCATGATAGCCGATAAAGCCAGCCCTGCGCTAGGGGTTGGCCTTGTGTTTCTGGGCCTGGCGGCCCTGCTCCAGCAGCTTGCGGTCGGCCTTGCCCAGCGCCTGTTCATCCAGCAGGTCCGGGCGCCGCTGGGCGGTACGGACCAGCGACTGCTGGCGGCGCCAGGCCGCGATGGCCGCGTGGTTGCCCGAACGCAGCACGTCCGGCACGTCACCCAGCGGGTGCTGGGCCGGCTGGCTGTAATGCGGGCAGTCGAGCAGGCCGAGGTCGCCCTCGAAGCTGTCCTGCGCCGCCGACTCCGCGTCGTTCAGGGCACCGTCCTGCAGGCGCGCCACGGCGTCGATGATCACCGCCGCACCCAGCTCGCCACCGGACAGCACGTAGTCGCCGAGGGAGATTTCCTCGTCGACGTTGGCCTCCAGGAAACGCTCGTCGATGCCCTCGTAGCGGCCGCAGAGCAGGACCATGCGCGGCAGTGCCGCCAGTTCCCGCACCTTGGCCTGGGTCAACGGCGCACCCTGTGGGCTGAGGTAGATCACCCGCGCCGGGGTCGGATCAGCATCGACGATCGCCTGCAGGCAGGCCTGCAGCGGCTCGATCAGCATCACCATGCCCGGGCCACCGCCGAACGGGCGGTCGTCCACCCGGCGGTAATTGCCTTCGGCGTAATCACGGGGGTTCCAGCCGTGCAGGCTGAACAGCCCCTTCTCCTGCGCGCGCCCGACCACGCCCAATCCAGCGGACTGGGCGAGGAACTCTGGGAACAGGGTGATGACGTCGAAACGCATGCTCACACTCAGAACTCGGGATCCCAGTCGACCACGACCAGGTTGGCCTCGAAGTCGACCGATTTGACGAAGTCCGGCTGCACGAACGGAATCATCCGCTCGCGGTCACCACGGACCACCACCACGTCGTTGGCGCCGGTGCTGAACAGATGGGAGACCTGGCCCAGGGCAACGCCCTCGGTGGTCTTCACGTCCAGGCCTTCCAGGTCCACCCAGTAGTACTCGTCGGGCTTCGGCGGCGGCAATGCACTGCGGGCCACGTAGATCTCGGTGCCGTGCATCGCTTCAACGGTATCGCGGTCCTCGACGCCGGGGAAACGGGCGACCAGGTGCTTGCCGCTGTCGCGGCCACGCACACCTTCAATCGTGGTTTCCACGCCGGACGGGCTGCGCACGATCCACGGCTGGTAACGGAAAATGGCGGAACGTGGCTCGGTCCAGGACTCGAGCTTGATCTCGCCGCGCACACCAAAAGCGCCGACAACCCTGCCCAGCAGGATGCGGCGCTCGATATCTTTCATCTGCTTCAACCAAGAGGGCCACGCCGAAGCGTGGCCCGTCAGGATCAGGCCGCAGCGGCCTGGGACTTGGTCGCTTCCTTGATCAGGTTGCGAACCTTGTCGGTCGGCTGGGCGCCGTTCTTGACCCAATGGTCAACGCGGGCCAGGTCCAGCTCGATGCGCTTCTCGGCGCCCTGGGCGACCGGGTTGTAGAAGCCAACGCGCTCGATGTTGCGGCCGTCGCGCGCGCTGCGCACGTCGGTGACGATGATGTGGTAGAACGGACGCTTCTTGGCGCCGCCGCGGGTCAGTCGAATCTTGACCATGGTGTTTTTCCTATTGCCCAGTCGCCAGGATGGCGAGGTAAGCGGGCGATTATAGCGGCAGAGCCGGGCCGAGCCAACCCCAGGGGCTTGCCCGGGGTCAGATCCCTTTTGCGGCGCAAGAGGGATCTGACCCCAGTCCCTGCCAGGCCACCGCCGCCAGCACCGCCCTGCCCTGTTCAGCCAGCGCCTGCGAGCCGGGCAGCACATGCCCGTCGATCGCCTCCAGCGCCCACAGGCCACTGGCGTTGCAGGCAAAAGCGGCCTTCACACTGTCCAGTTCAGCCAGCGCCAACGGCCGCGTCACCTGTGCGCCGGGCCAATGCTGCTTCAGCAGCGCCTCGGCGGTTCCGCGCAGGGCCGGCGCCTGCGGCCAGAGCAGCCGTTCACCATCGTGCACGGCCAGGTTCCAGGTGCTGCCCTCACTGATCTCGCCCGTGGCGGTCACGAACAGCGCATCGTCAAACCCTGCCGCCATCGCCGAACGGCGCCCGGCAAACAAGCCAAAGGTGCCTACGTGCTTGATCTGCGGCAATTCGCGCTGCCAGGCCACGCTGCGCACGCGCCGGGAGGCAGCCAGTGCCACCGGCGCGGACACCGCCACCAGCACATCCACCGGCACCGCCGCCAGTGGGTTGCGGAAATCGAAGTGGCGGGAGTACACGGTTACCCGCAGCGAGGCATCGACCCGGCCGGCCTGCTGCAACGCCTGCGCCATCCAGGCCTGTACCTGCGCGGCATCCAGTTCGCTGCCGAACAGCTCACGCGTGGCCTGCGACAGCCGCGCCAGGTGCAGGTCCAGGCCCTGTGCCGCACTGTCGCGCACCTGCAGCGAAGTGAAGTGGCCATAGTTCACCAGCGCCGGCAGCAGGTCCGGGACCTGTGCCGGCAGGCCGTTGCAGGTCAGCGTCATCGCAGCAGCGCCTGCGCCTGGCTCCACATGCCGCGCAGCACGTCGGCGGCCGGCTGTGCCGGGGCCATCCACGCCGACTGCCCGGCCCAGGCCTGCATCGCCGCCAGGCGATTCTCCTGCACGGCCTGCTTGCGCATCGGCGCAGTCAGGCCGCGCTGCACGGGGTACGGGCGTGGCGCGGGCGCACCGTCTGCGGCGGCGGCGCGCACATAGGGAGTCGCCAGGCCACGGCCCAGGCGACCACTGAAGGCGCGGGTCGGCCAGGTATCTTCCGGTTCGCTGGCGGCCAGCCCATCGGCCCACGCCGAGGCGATCGCCGCTTCGGGCGTGCGCAGGAAGGCGGTGCCGATCTGCACGGCGCTGGCCCCCAGGGTGAGTGCGGCAGCGATGCCGCGGCCATCGGCAATGCCGCCGGCGGCAATCACCGGAATCTGCAGGTGATCGGCCAGGCGCGGCAGCAACGCGAACAGGCCGACCAGCTGGCGCTCGGCCATCGCCGGATCGAACGCACCGCGATGGCCACCGGCCTCCACTCCCTGTGCCACTACGGCATCGGCACCGGCGTCCTGTGCGGCACGCGCTTCGGACAGCGTGGTCGCACAGGCGATCCAGGCAATGCCGGCATCCTTCAGCTGCTGCACGTGGCGCGGCAGCAGCACGCCCATGATGGTCGAGGCCACCGCCGGGCGCGCCGCCAGCAGTGCCGCAAACTGTTCCTCGAAGTCGGCGGGCGTGGCATCGGCGGCGCTGGCCGGCACGTCCGGGCCCCACTGCGCCAGGAAGGCGCGGCTGGCGGCCTCGGCGGCAACATCACGGGTCGGTACAGGGTCCGGCACCCACAGGTTCACCTGCGCCGGGCCGGTGGAGGTCGCGCGGAAGTCCTCCATCCAGCGACCGATATCAGCCGACGACGACAGCACCGCCCCCATCGCGCCCATGCTGCCGGCATTGGCCAGCGCGGCCGACAACGGTACCGGGCAGGCGCCGGCCATCGGTGCCAGCAGGATCGGAACGGAAACGCCAAAGCGCCGGCAGAACGCCTCGACGCGGGAAGATACAGCGGAACTCTGCATGACGGCCCATCGTTTCGGACAGGCCCCCATGGTGCGCGCAGGACGGGGGTGGCGTCGAGCCTGCGCGGCTGCCGGATGCGGCGCTTCAGTGCCGCCGCGCGAGCACAGGCTCGGCTGGACGCATCAACGGAACGGCATGCCGCGGCCGCCCATGGCGCCCATCATCCCCTTCATGCTGCGCATCATTCCCTTCATGCCACCGCCGGCCATCTTGCTCATCATTTTTTCCATCTGCATGTACTGCTTCATGAGCTTGTTGACGTCGGCCGGGGTAACGCCCGAGCCCTTGGCGATGCGCGCGCGGCGCGAGCCGTTGAGCAGGTTCGGATTGCGCCGTTCCTTCTTGGTCATCGAGCTGATGATCGCGATCATGCGCGGCACTTCCTTGCCCTGGCTGACCTGCTGCTTCAGGTGGTCCGGGATGTTGCCCAGGCCCGGCAGCTTGTCCATCAGGCCGCCGATGCCGCCCATGTTCTGCATCTGCTCGAGCTGATCGCGCATGTCGTTCAGGTCGAACTTCTTGCCCTTGGCGACCTTCTCGGCCAGCTTGGCAGCCTTGTCCTTGTCGACCTGCTGCTCGACCTGCTCGACCAGCGACAGCACGTCGCCCATGTCGAGGATGCGGCTGGCGATACGGTCCGGGTGGAACACGTCCAGGCCTTCCGGCTTTTCGCTGACACCGACGAACTTGATCGGCTTGCCGGTGATGTAGCGCACGCTCAGCGCGGCACCGCCGCGGGCGTCACCGTCGGTCTTGGTCAGCACCACGCCGGTCAGCGGCAGCGCGTCGCCGAAGGCCTTGGCGGTGTTGGCCGCGTCCTGGCCGGTCATGGCGTCGACCACGAACAGGGTTTCGGCCGGATTCACCGCCGCGTGCAGGGCCTTGATCTCGGCCATCATGGCTTCGTCGATGGCCAGGCGGCCGGCGGTATCGACCAGCAGCACGTCAACGAACGACTTGCGCGCATCGTCGATGGCGGCGCGGACGATGGCTTCCGGCTTCTGGTCGGCGCTGGACGGGAAGAACAGCACGCCGACCTGATCGGCCAGGGTTTTCAGCTGCTCGATCGCGGCCGGACGGTAGACGTCGGCCGAAACCACCATCACCTTCTTCTTGCGCTTTTCCTTCAGGTGCTTGGCCAGCTTGCCGACCGTGGTGGTCTTGCCGGCGCCCTGCAGGCCCGCCATCAGGATGATGGCCGGGGCGGGCACATTGAGGTTCAGGTCGCTGGCTTCCGCGCCCATCACCGCCGTCAGTTCGTCGCGCACGACCTTGATCAGCGCCTGGCCCGGGGTCAGCGACTTCAGCACTTCCTGGCCGACCGCACGCACCTTGATGCGCTCGATCAGGGCCTGCACCACCGGCAGCGCAACGTCGGCTTCGAGCAGCGCGATGCGCACTTCGCGGGTCGCCTCGCGGATGTTCTCCTCGGTCAGGCGGCCACGGCCACGCAGGCGCTCGATGGTGCCGGAAAGGCGCTGGGTCAGGGACTCGAACATGCGGCGCAACCTGTCTGAAAGCGGGGGACAATAAGGCAGACAGTATAACGGGTCCGGCTGTCTCCCCGGGCTGAGACCACGGGGCCGTCGCCAGCATCACGGGGGTATGCGAAACTGCAACGATGACAATCGTTCTCATCGCCGTCCTGCTCTACCTGGCTGCCAGTGCCCTGCTGGTGCGCGCGCTCGGCCGCGATGAAACCATCGGCTCGCCTACCTGGCTGTGGCCCGCCCTGCCGGCGATGCTGCTGCACGGCGGCTACCACGTGATGGTGGCGATGCGCACCCATGGCGGGCCGGACATGCACTTCTTCGCCGCGCTGTCGCTGGTCGGCCTGGGCATGGCCTGGCTGACCTCGCTGGTCGGCGCACGCGGGCGGATGTCGGCATTGGGCGTGGTGGTGTTCCCGCTGGCGGCCCTCCTGCTGCTGGCCTACCACGGCTATGGCCATGAACCGAGCAAGGTGCTGGGCTGGCGCCTGGCCAGCCACGCCTGGCTGGCGCTGCTGGCCTACGCCACGCTGAGCATCGCCGCGCTGCTGGCGATCATGCTGTGGCTGCAGGAACGCGCACTGCGCCGCCGCGAGTTCCGGCCGTGGCTGCGGGCATTGCCGCCGCTGGCCGACCTGGAATCGCTGCTGTTCCGGGTAATCACCGTCGGCTTCGCGTTGCTGACCCTGACCCTGGTCACCGGCGTACTGTTCGTCGATGACCTGCTGGCGCAGAAGCTGGTGCACAAGACCGTGCTGAGCGTGCTGTCGTGGATCGTGTTCGGCGTGCTGCTGATTGGCCGCCGCCGCTACGGCTGGCGCGGCATGAAGGCGGTGCACTGGACGCTGGCGGCGATGCTGTTGCTGCTGCTGGCGTTCTTCGGCAGCCAGTTCGTGATCGAACTGGTGTTCGGGCATTCGCGATAGGCCGTGTGCCGACCAACGGTCGGCACCCACCCCAACATCACCTGCTAGTGCCGGCCGCTGGCCGGCAACTGGACCGCACCATGCGTGGATGCGGCAGGCGGTCAGGGCAGCGGCTGGGCCAGGATCTTCCGCACCGAGCGGCCGCTGTTGGTGAGGATGTCATCGACCTGCCAGCAGCCCTGCCCCTGGCGCACCATCGGCAATCGGGTCACGTAGGCCTTCTTCCATACCGAATAGCGCATCTCGACCTGGCCGGACGTCGCCGAGGCCTCCTTCCAGCTGTAGCGCACCGGGGTTTCGATGTCGCCGTCCTGCGCATCCAGCCAGGGGTCGGAGTCGATCGTGCAGATGCCCTCTTCGCGCTGCTGGCAGGCGCGCTCGCCACGCAGTGCCGTGCCGAAGCCCGGGCTGACCAGCGCCGGCGGAGGTTCCAGCAGATCGCCATTGCCGGTCGTCGCCTCGAAGAAGGCGCGGGCAATCGCCGTGGGTTCCTGGCAGGCGGGCGCCGCCTGCACGGTGGAGGCCAGCAGCAGCCCGGCGATCACGGACATCCCTGTCTTTCGCATGTATTCCATTCCCTTGGTGATGATGATCCGTTGTAGAGCCGAGCCCATGCTCGGCTACTTTCCGCTTGAGCCGAGCGCAGGCTCGGCTCTACAGGAGCGCGGAGATTACAACCCGTAACGCTCGATCACCTCCAGATGCGGCTGGCGATCCTGGTCGCAGGCTTCAGCCAGGCGCAGCCAGCAATGCGGATGTGGCCACTTCACGGTTTCCTGCTGCAGGAAACGATGCAGCGCCAGCGGTGCATGGTCCTGCGGCTGGGCGACCGTGAACAGCAGGCCCGGCAGCGTGCCCTCCTCCATCTCCGGATCGGTCACGGTGTAGTCCGGGCGGCTGTGCGACCACACCTGCCAGCCCTGCGCCTCGGCCGCTGCGACGAAGGCGTTCCAGGCCTCTTCGCCCGGGTGCGCGCCATCGATCAGCCAGCTGCGGGCGAAGCCGCCGCGCTCCAGGACATGCACCTGCGCATAGGTCGGGATGAAATGCTCGCGCGCTTCCTCCTCCTCCGGTGCCGGATGCACCAGCGCGGCATCGAACACCACCCAGTCGCCCACCTGCTGGGCGCGGTTGGCCGGTGCGTTCTCGACGATGCGTGCGGTCACCGGTCCGCTGCGGCGGGCGTAGTACTCCATCGGTTCGCCGTTCTCTTCGCTGCGGATGATCACCCAGCCCCACGGCTCCTCGACCACGCCGTCCTGGCTGGACAGCTCCATGCCGATCGCTGCGGCCGAGCGACGTACCGCGTCCCAGTCGCGTGCCGCGCTGGCGGCACTCATGTGGTCCCAGTGCGCGGCGTTGGGCTCTTCCAGCAGCTCCACCAGCTGCGCATAGCAGGCCTGGGCCTCGCTGAAGCGGCCGGTTTCCATGTACATGCGTGCCAGCGTGCCACGCGCACCGTGCGAACCTGGCGAGGCCGCCAGCAGCGCCTGCGCGGCCTGCTCCAGCGCCGGCCAGTCGGATACGCGGCGTGCGCGCTGCACCTCGCACCAGTGCGCAAACACCGGCACGCTGCCGCGATAGAGTCCGGCCAGCTGGCGCAGGCCATCGTCGTCGCCCTGCTCGGCCAGCCAGCGCATCAACGTGTAGGCGGCCGGGCCGTCATCCTGTGCATGTGCGCGCACGAAGCGCCAGAGCAGCGCGCGCGCCTCGGCCTGTGCACCACAGGCGCTCAACGCCGAGGCCGCCATCTCGGCCAGCGCCTCGTCATCCGGGCAGTGCTCCTGCGCCTGCAGCAGCCACTGCGCCTCGCGCTCGGGATCGCGCGTCTGGTTGTGTTCGCCCTGCGCCTCCAGCCACGCCAGCAACTCGCCGGCCGGTACCGGCAGCGGCGCCATCTCCGGCAATGCATCAATGCGTGCAGCCAGGCCAGCCACCAGCGCTGCCGCGCCATGATCCTGGCGCAGCTGCGCCAGATGGGTGCGCGCCAGTTCCAGCTGACGCAGCGCCACCCAGCGCGCACCGCGCTGCAGTGCGAGTTCCAGGCTCAGCGCCGCTACTTCGATCAGCAGGCGATGAGAACCGACCCGGGCGAAGTGCTCGATGATCGTGTTGAAGCGCGTGCCCAGGTCCCACGTATTGCGTGCGGGATCGCGCTGGCACAGCGCTGCGGCGGTATTCGCCCACAGGCGCCAGTAGTTCGGGGTCAGCTCGCTCCACGGCACCAGCTGCTGCAGCGCCTCTTCGTCGCGGCCCAGCTGGGCCAGCGCCCAGGCCTTGGACAGGCGGCGCGGTACCGTGCAGTTGGCTGGCTCGTACTCACCGGAAGCCGCCACTTCGGCCTCGCGCTTCCCGATCAGCACCAGCGCCTCTTCGGCACGCCCCATGCCCAGCAGGATCTTGATCTGCATCTCCGGGAAGCTGTCGAACACTTCCTTGCCACAGGCCTCGATCGCATCGGACTGCACCTGCAGGTACTCCAGCGCCTCCTGGCCGCGGCCATCGTCGAGCAGCGCATCGGCCTTCTCGCAGCTCAGGCACTGGAAGCAGGCCCAGCTCGGATCGATGCGGCCGAGGGTCTCGTCGCACACCTCGATGCGCTCGGGCACCCAGCCCGGGCCATCGATGTTGCCGTAGCAGGCGGCCAGATCCTGGGTCACGCAGATCGACTGCGGGCATTCCAACGTGTCATCACGGTGCGCGCGCTCGAACAGCGATACCGCTTCGCCGAGCGCGCTCTCGCCTTCAACACGATTGCCGACGCGGTTGCGCAGCGCCCAGTGGCCGACGTAGACGTCGACCCAGGGGTTGTCGAGCGCCTTGCCCAGTGCGCGCGCTTCGGGCAGCAGTGCATCGACGCGGTCGATCTGCAGCTCACTGACTTCGTCGGCGAGGCGGTTCAGCAGGTGCGCGTTCTGCGCCTGGCCGGCCTGGCGCAGGTCGCCCTGCAGTTTTTCGACCCAGTTCCAGATGTCCATGGGGTAAGTGCTCCTGTCTAGCGAAGGCTGGATGAGAGGGTGCGGTGCTCAGCGCAGCATCTGCTGCAGGGCACCGGCGATATCGGCGAAGGCGCCGTTGAGGTCAGGGCCCGTGGTCGTGGTCGCCCTTGCCAGCGGGCGGCCCTGCGCGGCAACGATGATCTTCAGCGAGCGCAGCAGGCGTGCCGCGGCTTCAGCCTGCGGGTGGCCTTCGCGCTGGGCGCGCAACAGCGCCTGCACCGCAGGGTTGTCGAGGTTGAGGTACAGCCGCGAGGGTGCGCGCGATTCGATGCGCGCGGTGAACTGCCGGGCCAGGCGCAGCGCGGCCATCGAAACACGCTTGTCGTTCTCGTCGTCTTCCAGGCGCTGCTTCAGTTCAGCCTCGCGGTCAGGCACCACCACCACCGGCAACGCCTCCGGGCTGAAGCGCGCCGGCAGCAGCTGCTCGCCATCGCCCAGCTGCTCGCGCAGCCATGCCAGCTGCGCCTCGTCGAGGCTGTCGTCGCTGCGGAACAGCGCTCGATTGCCCTGCTCGGTACCCAGCTCAACCAGGCGCAGGCCCTTGGCCTGGGCCCAGCGCCGCAGGAACGGCACCACCGCGTAGCGATGGCCATGCGCGACCGGCACGCCCATCGCGCGGAACAGCATTTCCTCGAAGCCACCACCGTTGTCGAGGATCACATGCACGGCCCCCCGTGCCGGCAGCGCGCTGGCCGGCAGGTCACCCTGCGAAGTCGGCACGCGCACGTGTTCCAGCAGCAGCTCGAACAGGCGGTCATCGCACAGCGCCGCACCCAGCAGTGCCTCGTTGTGGCGGCTCAATACGCGTCGCCACGCCTCCGGCTGCTGCCTCGCAACGTCGGCCAGGCCGTCGACCAGCGCCTCCAGCAAGGCATGCTGCACGGCGCGGTACTGGTCGTCGCGCTGGAGGTCTTCGCGGCTGGCGGTGGGCGTCAACCGCGAGGATTCGATCACCCCGCCGATGAAACCGGCCCACGGCGGCAGCAGGTCGCGGGCGTCGTCGTCCAGCAGCATGCCGCGTACGAACACCGACAGGTTGCGGTTGTCGCTGGTGCCATAGGTGGCACCATCCTGTACCCACAGCAGGCCCGTGGCATCACTGTTGCCATCGGCACGCAGCGGCAGGGTGACGATCGGCTCGAAATCGTGCTCGAAACGCGCTGCGAACTGCAGCGCCTGGCGTCGCGCCTGCACCGGATGCACGGCGACATCACCCTGGCCGCGCCACGGCGGCGGCTCGGGGTTGAGCGCCTCGCCCGCAGCGCCGATGAAGATCGGCTCGGACAACAATGCGCAGTAGCGGCCCAGCACCTCGTGCAGGCGCGCCTCGTTGGCCAGCGGCAGGAAGTCCGGATGCAGCTCCAGCTCCACCTCGGTGCCAATCGCACGCGCCGGCACTTCGCTGACGGTGTATTGCTCGGCATTGCTGGACACGTACAGATGGCCCAGGTCCGGCGCCTGGTACGAAGTGGTACGCACGCTGACCCGGCGCGCCAGCACGAATGCCGACAGGAAGCCGAGGCCGAACATGCCGATCAGGCCTTCATCGTCCTCGCCGCCCTGGCGCAGGCCACGGGTATAGCCGACGCCGACGGTGGCCAGGTAATCGTGGATCTCCTGCCGGGTCAGGCCAGCACCGGTATCGGTGATGCGCAGCACGCCGGCACCGGCATCGACCTGCACCGAAATGCGCGAAGGCACCTCGACGCCGGGCTGTTCGATGCGGCGGCGGATGATCGAATCGTGCGCGTTCTGCACCAGCTCACGCAGCGCCACCACCGGGGTGGAATACAGGTGCTTGCCCAGCACCGTCATCAATCCATTGAGATCGACCCCGGCACGACGGATCTCGGCGTTGGGGGCAATGAGTGCGGTGTCCTGCATGTAATCGTTTACTCCTGGGCACGGAAAGACGCCAAAGGGCGTCTTCGTCGAGCGGGAAAAACTAGCACAGGCAGCCTGACCATTGCCGCATCTGACGCCTGTAGAGCCGAGCCCACGCTCGGCTGCCTTTCCGACCAGGTGCCGCCGAGCGTGGGCCCGGCTCTACGGTACGGGCATCACGCCGCGTCGATGGCCTCGGACAGGCGCTCCACCGCGATCACTTCCATGCCTTTCACCGAACCGCCCTTGGGGGCATTGGCCTTGGGCACGATGGCGCGCTTGAAGCCATGGGTGGCGGCCTCGCGCAGGCGGTCTTCGCCGTTGGGCACCGGACGGATCTCACCGGAAAGGCCCACCTCGCCGAAGGCGATGGTCTTCTCTGCCAGCGGCCGATCCTGCAGCGAGGACAGCACCGCCAGCAGCACCGGCAGATCGGCGGCGGTCTCCTGCACGCGGATGCCACCGACCACGTTGACGAACACGTCCTGGTCGCCGACCAGCACGCCGCCGTGGCGATGCAGCACCGCCAGCAGCATGGCCAGGCGGTTCTGCTCCAGGCCAACCGCGACACGACGGGGGTTCGACAGCGGCGACGCGTCGACCAGTGCCTGCACCTCCACCAGCAGCGGCCGGGTGCCCTCGCGGGTGACCATCACGCAGCTGCCCGGTTGATGGGTGCTGCCGCCGGACAGGAAGATCGCCGATGGATTGGAGACCTCCTTCAGGCCCTTGTCGCCCATCGCGAACACCCCCAGTTCGTTGACCGCACCGAAGCGGTTCTTGAACGCGCGCAACAGGCGGAAGCGGCTGCCGCTCTCGCCCTCGAAGTACAACACCGCGTCGACCATGTGCTCCAGCACGCGCGGGCCGGCGATGCCGCCTTCCTTGGTCACGTGGCCGACCAGGAACACGGCGGTGCCGGTTTCCTTGGCGAAACGCACCAGCCGCGCCGCGCTCTCGCGCACCTGGCTGACCGAACCCGGCGCCGCGGTCAGGCTCTCGGTCCACAGGGTCTGCACGGAATCGGCCACGATCAGCCGCGGGCCGGCCTTGGACGCGTGCTGCAGGATCGATTCGACCCCGGTTTCGGCAAGCGCATTGACGCCGTCCAGCGGCAGCTCCAGGCGGTGCGCGCGCCCGGCAACCTGCGCCAGCGACTCTTCGCCGGTGACGTAGAGCACCGGCAGTTCGGCCGCCATCTTCGCCACCGCCTGCAGCAGCAGCGTCGACTTGCCGATGCCCGGGTCGCCGCCCACCAGCACCACCGCACCCTCGACCAGGCCACCGCCCAGCACGCGGTCGAACTCGCCGATGCCGGTCGTGACCCGCCGGTGCTCGGTCTGCTCCACGTCCTTCAGGGCGGTGACCTTCGGCGGATCGATCTTGCCGGCCCAGCCCGCCCGGCGCGACGCCGGCGCCTTGGCGGCCGCCGCACTTTCCAGCACGATTTCCGACAGCGAGTTCCAGGCATTGCACTCGGTGCACTGGCCCTGCCACTTGCTGAATTCGGCGCCGCATTCATTGCAGACGTAGGCGATACGGGCTTTTGCCATCGGGTGATTTCCTGCAGCGGGAGCGGGCGTGGCAGGATAGCCGAGCCGGGTCGCAGGTGCTGCGACCGCTCAAGTCCTGCCCACCCGCGCCGATAGGGGTCGCGGGCGTGCGCCTTGCGGGCGCCCCTCCTTTCCCCACTGGATTCAACATGACTGGCAGTTACAGTCAGAGCCTGGTCATCATCTCCCTGCTGGTGGCCATTCTTGCTTCGTACACCGCGCTGGACATGGCCGGGCGCCTGGCCACGGCCGAAGGCCGCGTGGCCCGCTGGTGGCTGGCGGGTGGCGCGGCGGCGATGGGCCTGGGCATCTGGTCGATGCACTTCATCGGCATGCTCGCCTTCGACCTGCCGATCCCGGTGGGTTACGACCTTGGCATCACCCTGTACTCGCTGGCGGTCTCGATCGGTGCTTCAGCCTATGCACTGTGGCTGGTGTCGCGGCCCAGCCTGCCGTGGCGCCGGCTGCTGGCCGGCGCCGTGCTGATGGGCCTGGGCATCGCCACCATGCATTACCTGGGCATGGCAGCGATGCGCATGCAGCCCGGCATCGACTACCACCCGGGCTGGTTTGCCGCCTCCATCGCGGTGGCCATCGGTGCCGCCGGCGCCGCCCTGTGGATCGCCTTCCGCCTGCGCGCCGAGCAGCGCCACACCCTTCTCCTGCGCGCGCTCGCATCGCTGGTGATGGGGGTGGCCATCGTCGGTATGCATTACACCGGCATGGCTGCCGCGCGCTTCCCCGAAGGCAGCATCTGTGGCGCCGTCGGCAGTGGTGGCATCGACACGCGCTGGCTGGCGGTCCTGGTGATCGTCACCACCGTGGCCACGCTGGGCATCGCCCTGGTGGCCTCGCTGTTCGACCGGCAGATGCGCGTGCGCACCGGGCTGCTGGCCGATTCGCTGGCACATGCCAACAACAAGCTGATCCAGGCGGCACTGCACGACCCGTTGACTCAGCTGCCCAACCGCATGCTGTTGCAGGACCGCATCGAGCAGGCCATCGAAAAGGCACGGCGCCGCAACCACGCCGTTGCGGTGATGTTCTGCGACCTGGACGGCTTCAAGGCGGTCAATGATGCCTATGGCCACCAGCTCGGCGACCGCCTGCTGGTGGCGGTGGCGCAACGCATCGGTGGCCTGCTGCGTCCGCAGGATACCTTTGCCCGCCTCGGCGGCGACGAGTTCGTGATCGTGTTGGCCATCGATATTCCCGACGATGCGGTGGTGGTGGCCGAGCGCATCATCGCCGCTGCCGGCGAACCGTTCACGCTGGATGCGGCCGAGCTGCAGGTCAGCGCCAGCCTGGGCATCGCCCTGTACCCGGATGACGCCGGCAACGAGCGCGAGCTGATGGCGCACGCCGATGCGGCGATGTACCACACCAAGGAAACCGGGCGGAACGGCTATACCTTCTTCACCCCCTCGATGCAGCTCAGCGCCAACCGCCAGCTGCGCCTGCTGCAGGACCTGCGCAAGGCCATCGCCCGCAACGAACTGATCCTGCATTACCAGCCCAAATTCCCTGCCGCGGGCGCACCGGCCACCGGCGCCGAGGCGCTGCTGCGCTGGCAGCACCCGGAGCTGGGCCTGCTGGCTCCGGATGTGTTCATTCCCATCGCCGAGCGCAGTGGCCTGATCCTGCCGATCGGTGACTGGGTACTGGACCAGGCCTGCGCGCAGCTGCGTGCGTGGCACGTGGCCGGGCACACGGAATGGACAATGGCGGTGAACCTGTCGCCGTTGCAGTTCGCCTCGCCGGCGCTGCTGGACAGCGTGCGCGAGGTGCTGCACCGGCACCGGATCGAACCGGCGCGGCTGACCCTGGAGATCACCGAGACCACGGCGATGAAGGACGTCGATGCCAGCCTTGCGATCCTCAACGACCTGACCGCGATGGGCGTGCACATCGCCATCGATGATTTCGGCACGGGTTATTCCAGCCTGCTGTACCTCAAGCGCATGCCGGCCACGGAGCTGAAGATCGACCGTGCGTTCGTGCACGACCTGGAACGCAACGATGAGGACGCCGCCATCGTCTCGTCGATCATCGCGCTGGGCCGCACCCTGCAGCTGCAGGTGGTGGCCGAAGGCGTGGAGACCCAGGCGCAGCGCGAATACCTGAGCGAGCTGGGCTGCGACCAGCTGCAGGGCTACCACCTGGGCCGGCCGATGGAGGCCGACGAGTTCCTGCGCCGGGTGGGCTGAGGCCCCGTTCCGGGGTCGGATCCCTTGCCGGAGGCAAGGGCTCTGACCCGCATGCCTTGCGCGTGCTGCCATCCACGCATGGCGTGGATCTACCCGGGCCCCGGGGTCAGAGCCCTGTCCTGCGGACAGGGATCCGACCCCATCCACCCGCCAACAAAAAGGCCGACGAGTTCCTGCGCCGGGTGGGCTGAGGCCCCGTTGCGGGGTCGGATCCCTTGCCGCAGGCAAGGGCTCTGACCCGCATGCCTTGCGCGTGCTGCCATCCACGCATGGTGTGGATCTACCCGGGCCCCGGGGTCAGAGCCCTGTCCTGCGGACAGGGATCCGACCCCATCCACCCGCCAACAAAAAGGCCGCCCCGAAGGGCGGCCTTTTCGTGTGGCAACGTCGAAAGGACGTCAGTGCATCATGTGCACGTTCATGTTGTGCATGACCCACAGGGTGCCGATCACGATGATGCCGATCACCACGACGGTGAAGGCCGCAGCGTTGACGTTCCAGCGGCTTTCCGAAGAGCGGTCCAGGTGCAGGAAGAACACCAGGTGGACCAGCATCTGCAGCACCGCGGTGACCGCGATCACTACACCGTTGATGGTGCGCGAGAAGTCGCCCGACATCACCATCCAGAACGGGATGACGGTCAGCACCACCGCCAGCACGAAGCCGATCAGGTAGGACTTGACGCTGCCGTGGCTCTCGCCGCCGGCTGCGTGGTCGTGTGCATGGTTGTCATGTGCCATTACAGCGCTCCATTGAGGTAGACGACGGAGAACACGCCGATCCAGATCAGGTCCAGGAAGTGCCAGAACAGGCTCAGGCACGCCATGCGGGTCTTGTTGGTCGGGGTCAGGCCGTACTTCTTCAGCTGCACGAACATCACCAGCAGCCACAGCAGGCCGGCGCTGACGTGCAGGCCGTGGGTGCCGACCAGGGCGAAGAACGCCGACAGGAAGGCACTGCGGTCCGGACCGTAGCCCTGATGGATCAGATGCTGGAATTCATAGACTTCCATGCACATGAAGCCGAAGCCCAGCAGCCAGGTGACCGCCAGCCACAGGAACATCTGGCCAACCTGCTTGCGGTGCATGGCGATCATGCCCAGGCCGAAGGTCAGCGACGAGGTCAGCAGCAGCGCGGTTTCCCACGCCACGAACGGCAGCTCGAACAGGTCCTTCGCGCCGGGGCCACCGTCGGTACCGCCGGACAGCACCACGTAGGTGGCAAACAGCGAGGCGAAGATGAGGCAGTCGCTCATCAGGTACACCCAGAAACCGAAGACGGTGTTGCCGCCGGTGTCGTGGTGCTCGTGGTCGTCATGGCCATGGGCCGCCGCTTGCGCGGCGTGCCCGTGGCTCAGGGTCGAGGTATTGGTGCTCATGCCTTCAGCTCCGACTTCACCAGGCCCTGGGATTCCAGGTGCTTGCGGTGTTCGTTCTCGATGCGT
Organism: Stenotrophomonas maltophilia; assembly: GCF_002799245.1. Lineage (GTDB taxonomy): Bacteria > Pseudomonadota > Gammaproteobacteria > Xanthomonadales > Xanthomonadaceae > Stenotrophomonas > Stenotrophomonas maltophilia_S. The sequence goes on from NZ_NEQV01000001.1 coordinate 371,204, forward strand.
TCCACCTCGGCGGCCGGGACCCAGTAGTCCACGTCCTGGTCGAAGGTGCGGTAGATGAACGTGGCGATCATGCCGACGAAGCCAACGATGGCCAGCCACCAGATGTGCCAGATCATCGCGAAGCCGAACACCAGGCTGAAGGCACCGATGACAACGCCCGTGCCGGTGTTGCGCGGCATGTGGATGTCGGTGTACTTGGCCGGCTTCGGCCAGGCTTCACCACGCTGCTTGCGCTCCCAGAAATCGTCCAGCTCGGTGACTTCCGGCAGGGTGCCGAAGTTGTAGAAGGCCGGCGGCGAAGAGGTTTCCCACTCCAGCGTACGCGCGTCCCACGGGTCGCCGGTCAGGTCGGCGGTCTTCTTGCGGTCGCGGATCGACACGGCCACCTGGATGATCTGGCACAGGATGCCGGCGCCGACGATGAAGGCACCCGCAGCAGCGACCAGCAGCAGCGGCTCGTAGGCCGGGTTGACGGTGCTCTGCAGGCGACGGGTCATGCCCATGAAGCCCAGCACGTACATCGGCATGAAGGTCACGTAGAAGCCGATGAACCAGCACCAGAACGCGCACTTGCCCCAGAACTCGTTGAGGCGGAAGCCGAACATCTTCGGCCACCAGTAGGTGATGCCGGCGAACATGCCGAACACCACGCCGCCGATGATGACGTTGTGGAAGTGGGCGATCAGGAACAGGCTGTTGTGCAGCACGAAGTCGATAGCCGGGATCGCCAGCATCACGCCGGTCATGCCGCCGATGGTGAAGGTGACCATGAAGCCGATGGTCCACAGCACGGGCGTGGTGAACTGCACGCGACCGCGGAACATGGTGAACAGCCAGTTGAAGATCTTCACGCCGGTCGGGATCGAGATGATCATCGTCGTGATGCCGAAGAAGGCATTGACGTTGGCGCCCGAACCCATGGTGAAGAAGTGGTGCAGCCACACGATGAACGACAGCACGCCGATGCAGGCGGTGGCGTAGACCATGCCCTTGTAGCCGAACAGCGCCTTGCGCGAGAAGGTCGCGATGACTTCGGAGAACACGCCGAACGCCGGCAGGACCAGGATGTACACCTCCGGGTGACCCCAGATCCAGATCAGGTTGATGTACAGCATGGCGTTGCCGCCACCGTCATTGGTGAAGAAGTGCGTACCCAGGTAACGGTCCAGGGTCAGCAGCACCAGGGTGATGGTCAGCACCGGGAAGGCAGCGACGATCAGCACGTTGGTCACCAGGGCGGTCCAGGTGAACACCGGCATCTGCATCAGCTTCATGCTCGGGGTGCGCATCTTGAGGATGGTGATGAAGAAGTTGATACCACTGAGCGTGGTACCCAAACCCGCCACCTGTAGACCCCAGATGTAGTAGTCCATGCCTACGCTTGGACTGTATTCAATGCCCGACAGCGGCGGGAACGCCAGCCAGCCGGTGGCAGCGAACTCACCGATCCACAGCGACAGCATGATCAGCACCGCACCGGACACGAACAGCCAGAAGCTGAGCGAGTTGACGAACGGGAACGCGACGTCGCGCGCACCGATCTGCAGCGGCACGGCCAGGTTCATCAGGCCGGTGATCAGCGGCATCGCCACGAAGAAGATCATGATCACGCCGTGGGCGGTGAAGATCTGGTCGTAGTGGTGCGGCGGCAGGTAACCCTCGGACCCGCCGACGGCAAGCGCCTGCTGGGTACGCATCATGATGGCGTCGGAGAAACCGCGCAGCAGCATGACGAAGGCGACGATGAGGTACATCACGCCGATCTTCTTGTGATCCACCGAGGTGAACCACTCCTTCCACAGATAGCCCCACAGCTTGAACTTGGTGATCAGGGCGACGACGCCCAGGCCACCAAGCACCGCGCCGATCAACGTCGTCAGGACGATCGGATCGTGGGGGATCGACTCGATTGAGAGCTTACCCAACATGTTCATTCTCCCGAGCCCGCGTGGCCGGCGTGACCGGCGGCGGCGTGCTCGTCAGCAGTGTGTCCGGCGTGTTCGGCCGGAGCGGCAGCGGCGTCGGCGTGGCCTTCGTGGCCCTCGTGACCCGCATGGGCATCGTGGCCTTCAGCAGCAGCACCGTCGGCCGGGGCCTTGTGCTCGTGCTTCATGCCGTAATGCTTGTTGTCGCCCATGTGCTTGGCGATGACCCAGTCGAACAGGCCTTCTTCGGTCTTGCCGAAGTAGGTGACCGGATACCACTCGGCGTTGCGTGCTTCACCCAGCGCCTTGAACGAGGCCTTGTCCAGGGTCTGCTCGCCGGCGCGGACCTGGTCCAGCCACTGGCGGTATTCGGCATCGGTGACCGAGTAGGCGGTGAAGTGCATCTTGGCGAAGCCCGCGCCGCTGTAGTGCGAGGACATGCCCGGGAATTCACCGGTCTCGTTGGCGATCAGGTGGAGCTTGGTCTCCATCGCAGCCATCGAGTAGATCATGCTGCCCAGGTGCGGGATGAAGAAGGCATTCATCACCGAATCGGACGTGATCTTGAAGTTCAGCGGCGTGTTGACCGGGAACTTGATTTCGTTGACGACCGCCACCTTCTCTTCCGGATAGATGAACAGCCACTTCCAGTCCAGCGAGATCGCCTCGATGGTGACCGGCTTGACGTCCGAATCCAGCGGCTTGTAGGGGTCCAGTGCGTGCGACGAGCGCCAGGTCAGGACCGCCAGCACCAGCACGATCATGCAGGGAATCGACCACACCACCACCTCGATCGCCGTCGAGTGGGACCACTTCGGCTCGTAACGGGCCTTGGTGTTGGAGGCGCGATACTTCCACGCGAAAGTCAGGGTCATGATGATGACCGGGATGACGACCAGCAGCATGAGCACGGTGGCCGTGATCAGCAGGGTCTTCTCATCCTGGCCGATCTGGCCCTTCGGACTGAGGATGGCCACGGCATCGCAGCCGGTGAGCATCACCAGCAACGACAGCAGCAGGCCCGGGCGCAACCAGCGCCCAAGGGTTTTCAACGGAATCATCGGTCGATCCAATTGCGAGGGAATGCCGTTCCCCGTCCTGCCTGTTCCGGCCAAAGCCGGTCCCACCGGTCCGGAGACAGGCAGGGAGGTGGGGTCGAGTCAGCCTTTCAATTTTAGGCCGTCACCCACCATTTAAGAAAGGCATTGACAATGATCGGACGCAGGAAAGGCCGCTTTCGGGCTGCGACACGTTGTCGCACCGCGCAGGTGCGGCGGGCAGGATGCCCGGGGGGCGCAGCGTAGCATCAGGTGCCGGGCACCGAAGCAACAGACCCGGCAAAGTTCACTGAATACATTCAGGCAAGCATCGACACCCCGCCAGGAGCACAGGACCATGGATACCCCCTTCAGCGTGCAACGCATCGACCACGTGGTGTTGAGGGTGCGGAACCTGCCGCATAGCGTGGACTTCTATCGTCAGGTGCTCGGCTGCACCGTGGAGCGGCGGCGCGACCATCTCGGCCTGGTCCACCTGCGTGCCGGCGCATCGATGATCGATCTTGTCAGCCTCGACGGCACGCTGGGCCGCCACGGAGGCGCCGGCCCCGGCCCGGAAGGCCGCAATGTCGACCACCTGTGCCTGCGCATCGAACCGTTCGACGAGGCCACGCTGGTCGCGCACCTGGCCGCACAGGGCGTGCAGGTACGGGCACCGGCCGAGGTCAACTTCGGCGCCGAGGGCGACGGCCTCTCGCTGTACTTCCACGACCCGGACGGCAACACCATCGAATTGAAAGGGCCGGCCAGCGCAGATGCCCGATGAAGTTGCCGACATTGTCGTGATCGATCCGCCCCGGCGTGACCTACTGGCGGGGGACCGGCCCTGGTCCAGCACCCGGCAACCATGACGGCACTACCCCACCCACCCCACAGACACCTTGTATGGCAAGCATTTGTGCGGGTAGAGCCGCATGCAACAATGGCACCCTACAGCGTGACCAGCACTGCCTGCGTACCGGCTACCCTTGGCAGCACCGTTGCATGTGTGCGCATCATGGCAAGCCACCTGAAACCGGTGGCCGGGTCGGCAAAACCCGCAATGCACTGGCTGTTTACGCTTGCCAGCCGGCGTCGCCCTGAGCGGCGCCGGCTGGCAATCCGTCCGCGTTCCATGGCGGGCGGTGCGTGGGGGTGCGCGTCAGCGCATCCGCCGGTCTCCTGTAGCAACCGGTTTTTGCCGCCACGTACCGTCCGCCACCTTCGCCGGTGGCGCTGCCGTTATGCCCTGCACGGAGCATCTGCCATGAACGCACACCAACCTCCCCTGCTGCACGCCTTTCGCGGCGCGTCCGCCGCCGTTGCGGCCGACACCGACGATATCGACGACGGCGACCCCAATAGCTTCATCGCCTGCCTGAAGCAGATCAGCGACGGCGCGGCGGCCGATGGCCAGCCTTGGCCCGAGCGCCATCAGCTGCCTGGCCGCCGCTTGGCCCTGGCCGATACCGATGGTGCCTTGACCGGCCTGCGCGTGGTGCAGGAGGTGCTGCTGGCCGCCGAGCGCAGCCGGCAGAGCGCCGGGCCCGAACATCATGTAGGCGACCGGGTGATGGAAGGCCTGATGCTGGCCTGCATGGGCCTGTGTGCCCAGGCCAGTACGCGGTTGCGGCCGGGGTGAGCGTGTCCCTGTCCCAATGATGTGGGGTTGAACGACGGGGGCGTTGCAGGCGCGGGAGCCGATAAGGTCTGCTCCCGTGTCTGGCGAACCTGCAACGCGTAGACGGTGCGCGGGACGTGCGTGGCTGGCGCTCCCACGCTGGGCAAAGATGGCAGGCGAACGAAGATTCGGCCTGACAGGTCGACACCCCCTGCGTGACCCAGAATGCACTCCGACCGTGAAAGATGGCCCAGGCCTTCCCTCTCCTGATCCAGAGACCGCAGCCCATGACCATTGCCATCTTCTGCACCGTCATTGCCTTCGTTGCCGGCTTCATCGGTGCATCGCCGGGAAAGGCATCGCTGATGGCAGGCATCGTTGGTTTTGTTGCCGAATTCACTGCCCTTGCGGTCGGGCGAGGGCTCGACCACTGGATCGACCTCTACTCAAACGTCGTGCTGTCCCTGCTAATTGCTGCAGCCGCTGCTCTCATGGCATTTGCGGTGGCAAAGCTGAAGCGATAGAGCGTGGGTTGCGCGCAGCACTTTTCCCAACTGCCGCCTTCAAGCACGCATGCAATGACTACAGACCGTCAGGTTCGCCAGGTGAAAGCCTCCGTGGAAAGGTCTACGGCATCGCTGAAAATGCAACGAGCAGTCAGCCGCAACCCATTTGCCGCTTGACGAAGTACAGCAGATCGCCTCATACCTGGTCACGAAGAAGCAGGCGTACAAGTCAATGAATGCAACAAGATTCTGGCAATGCTGCAAATTCACATTGCAGGCAAACAGCCAACTTGAAAGCCCAGGGAGTCTCCGATGCTAGCCGGCATGCATATGCGCATGTATTTTTCTCTACTTCACGCTCAAATGGCCGCATTCCATGCCCGATCAGCGGCAGGCATGCCCTTGGATGGATCGGAAGAGGCGGCCATAGCCTTGAGCGCACATGTTTCAGGCGCGGTGATGTGCGCCAGCGCGTTCATTGAAGCTACCGCCAACGAGCTGAGCGAGAAAGACGAAAAAGCGAATGCCCTGTCGCGGCTCAACAAGATCCTGATAGATGCCAATGTTGAAGCCATGAATGAATCAGACACGACATTCCATTCAGCCAAAACTCTATTCGACTTACGGAATCGCCTGACTCATTACAAACATGATTGGCTGGACTGGGGCACTAAAGATATGGTGGGGCCCAACAATCTATATGACAGCCCACTTTATGAAAGGCTGCAGAGCTCGTTCGAGTTTCTCCCTGCATCTGTTCACTACATCCCCAGATTTCTGTCTCCGGATTGTGCGCTGTGGGCAATCACATCCGCCACTTCATTCCTGGATGACTTCTACACCCGTCTGGGAATGCGCCCCAATCATGACCACCTCCGGGATCGAATCGAGGTCAATCGATTGTGGCAAGGCTCGTGATCAACAAGGCCCCGGCGACGCCCCTTGGCTATGAAGCCGCACGACTCGCAGGTGGAAGAGACATCAGCTCCTCACCCAGCAAGAACCTCCTTCCCATCAAAGACTTGCCGATTCCGCCCAAACAAAAAGCCCCGACCTAGGCCGGGGCTTTTCATACAACTGGTGCCGGAAACAGGAGTCGAACCTGCGACCTACGCATTACGAATGCGCCGCTCTACCAACTGAGCTATTCCGGCGGAGCCCGCGATTTTACGGGCTGGGCGCCCTGGCGGTCAATCCACCCGGCTCAGCCCGCCTCCACCCGGTTCGCACAGGCCCTTCCGGCGGCGAAATCGCCCAGGTTGCCCAGCGTGATCGCCGAGATCTCCTGCAGCGCTTCCACGGTGAAGAAGCCCTGGTGGCCGGTCACCAGCACATTCGGGAAGGTCATCAGGCGCTGGAAAGCCTCGTCATCGATGATCTCGCCGGAGAGGTCCTGGAAGAACAGCGCGCTTTCCTGCTCGTAGACATCGATGGCCAGGTGGCCGAGCCGCCGCGACTTCAGCGCGCGGATCACCGCATGGGTATCGACCAGCCCGCCACGCGAGGTGTTGACCAGCATCGCGCCGGTCTTCATCCGCGCCAGCGAGGCGTCGTTGATCAGATGCTGGGTATCGGGCGTCAGCGGGCAATGCAGCGACACGATGTCGGCGCGCGCCAGCAGTTCATCCAGGCCCACCATCCCGCCCACATCGGCGAAGGCCGGCGACGGGTACGGATCGTGCCCCAGCACGGTGCAGCCCATGCCGTTGAAGATGCGCGCGGTGGCCAGGCCGATCTTGCCCGTGCCGATGATGCCGACCGTGCGCCCATGCAGGGTGCGCCCGAGCAGGCCATCCAGCATGAAGTTGCCCTCGCGCACGCGGTTGTAGGCACGATGGGTCTGCCGGTTGAGCGTCATCACCAGCGCCAGCGCGTGCTCGGCCACGGCTTCGGGGGAATAGGCCGGCACCCGTGCGACGAACAGGTCCAGCGCCTTCGCGGCTGCCAGGTCCACATTGTTGAAGCCGGCGCAGCGCAGCAGCACCGCGCGTACGCCCAACGCATGCAGCGCATGCAGCACCGGCGCGTCGAGACGGTCATTGACGAACACACAGACGGCCGCGCAGTCCTGTGCAAGCGCTGCGGTATGCACATCCAGCGCGGCATCGAAGTAGACGAACGTATAACCCTGCCCGGCCGCATCGCGCTGGTTGGCCTCGTCGAGGAAGCGACGGTCGTAGGGGCGGGCACTGAAAACGGCGATCTGCATGGACGGGCCTGGCTGGAGTTCCCTGCCGACCATACCGCAGCATCCGCCCCGATGGGATGGCCCCGGCGATACGGATATCGCCGGGGCCGAGTACCCCTTAGAACCGGTAGCCCAGGCCCAGCATCACGCCATTCTGGATCTGTCCGTCGCGGCGCTCACCCACGTAGTCGGCCATGATCGACAGACGCTCGCTGGCACGACTGGTCACGCCAAGGTTCCAGGCCAGCACCTGCTCGCCCACCGCCTGGCTGCTGGCACCAAATACCAGGTCGGGTGCCGCGGCGAAACCGGTGCTGTAGCGCGCCTGGGAATCGCCCAGCTCCTTCTGCCAGACCACGCGGGCACGCGGGGTGATGCGCTCGCCGTTGTTGCCTTCGAAGGTCTTGAACAGCTGCAGGCCGGCACCCAAGCGGATGCTCTCCAGGCTGCCACTGCGGCCGACCAGCGCACCGGCACCCTGCCCTTCATTGAAGCGGGTTGCCGAGGTGCGTGCGTAGTCCACCACCGGCAGCAGCGGCTGGATCACCAGCCCCTTGCCGGTGGTGAAGGAGAACGCATGTTCCACCCGCGCCGAGATCGCGTCGTTGCTGTAGCGGGCACGCAGCGGCTGCTGCAGGCCATCGATGGCCGAGAGGCTGCGGCGGGTGTCGTGGCGCAGGTCGGTGTAGCGCACGGCTGCCGACAGGTAGCCACGCGAATAGGTCGCGTCCAGGTACCCGCCCACATCCAGCGCGCGCACGTCGCCATTGAAACCGGAGCCATCGCTGGCCTTGGTCGACATGTCGGCCGCGGCCACGCTGACGCCAAGGGTGACGCGGTCATCGGCCAGACGGGTATCGGCACCGACCACGATGCCGCCGATGTTGTGGCTCAGGCCGGCCACGCCACCATCGGCGTCGATGCGGCCATGGCTGGCGAAACCGCGCGCCCACAGGCCATGGCTGCGGCCCGGCACACTGCCACCGCCAGCCCCCTCGCCCGCCGGCTCGACCAGATGCATGGCCAGCTGGTTGAACAGGTTGCCATGGCGCATGCCCGGCTGCGCCGAGACCGACTGCGCCGCCTGCGAGGCCAGGCCATCGGCATCGCCACCACTGCGCATCGCCGCCTGGTGCTGCTGCACCACGTTGCCGATGCTGCCCAGCAGTGCATTGTCGGCCAGGCGCAGGCTGGCATGTGCGTCACCACGCAGGGCACCGGCCTGTTGTGCGATCACGTCGCGGTCGGTGAACTGCAGCGCACCGAGCAGCGACTTCAGGCCGCTGTCCTGGCGGTCCGATGCGGCGGCCAGCGCGCGCCCCAGCCCGTCGCCGGAGGTGCCGTTGGCAAACAGCCCCAGCTGATCGAAGCCCGGGTTGGCGGTCAGCCAGAGGCCGTCGGCCGTCTGGTTGACGTTGAAGCTGAGCAGCGAATTGTGGCGCGGGCGGAACACTTCACCGGCAGTGATGCTGGCGCTGTAGCCGGCGTCACCCAGACGCACGACATCCTGGAAACCGCCCTGGTAGATCGGCCCTTCCACCAGGTCGCGGCGGTAGGCGCCGGCATAGAAGCCCTGGGCGACGTTCAACGCCAGGTGTGCGCCCTGCGAGATCACCAGCGCCCCCTCTTCGGCACCACCATCGTAGAAGCTGCCGACGCGCAGGCGGCCACTGCCGGTGCCACCGGCTTCGGTCACATCGAACAGCACCTGCCCGCCGGGCATGATGTTGACGTAGCCGTGGGTCACCAGATCACCGCCACGCGGCATCAGCGTGCCGAACACGCGCAGGCGGTTGAAGCCGTCTTCGCGGTAGGACGGGCCGGTGCCATCCAGCAGCGCATCGCTGTCCGTGCCGACCGACGCGATATCGCCGTGGCCAACCACGATGCTGCCCGGCATCACCCGCAGCTCGGGGGTGCGCAGCGCGCCACCCTCCAGTGCGATGGTGCCGTTGTCGACCAGCATGAAATCGGCGCCGGTGGTTTCGGCGGTGCGCCAGGTCGCGCCATTGCTGATACGGATCACGCCGGCCGAACTGGCCAGGGTCGACGCATCCAGATCGGCCAGCCGCAGCTGGCCGCGCAGTTCATCCTGCAGATCGGGGTCGGCGAGCATCTGCTGCAGCGACTGTGCGCCGATGCCGTTCGGCCCCCGCGTGGAGACGTTGTACAGACTCACCGCGTAGTTGATGTAGGTGCTGGCCCAGTCGGTGTTCCAGCGCGCGAAATCGTCGTCGACGAAGGCCTGCAGCTGGCGCGCGGTGCGCAGGTAGCCCGGGTTGATGTCGCCGCTGACGTTGCTGGTGACACGCAGGGTGTCGCCCGGATCGCGGTAGCCTGCCGTATTGATGATGTTGTTGCTGCGGATGTCCTGGCCCGGGAACGACTCCAGCCTGCTGCCGCTGCCATCCGGATCGAAGGTGACCGACGTACCCGTGGTGCGCGCCGGGTCGCGGAACACCAGCAGGCCATTGGGCTGCACCACCTCATACATGGCCTTGTGCAGCAGGCCCGCATCCATGCCGCCGCCGTAGTTGCCGGTGTAGATCTGGGTCATGCGCGGCGACGGCGCGTAGGTGATCCTGCCGCCGCTGCTGGCAGCATGGATCTGCACCGAGTCGACCAGCGGCAGATCGCCGCCGAGGTAACGGTTGACGCCGCCGGACTGCATGATCGAGCAGGACGAAATGCAGTGGCCCGACACGATGGTGTCCAGGCCCTGGGTGCGGATCACGGCCTGCAGCCACTCGCCGGCAATCAGCGCGCCACCGTTGGACGTACGCAGCACGACTTCGCGGATCGGGCGCCCCTCGGCCTGCGCCTTGGCCAGCAGCGCAGGCAGCGCCACCACATCGGCAACGGTTACGCCGCCGCTGAGGAATACGCGATCATCCTGCACGTGATAATTCATTGCCATGAGGTCATCAACCGCCGTCATGGCGGTGACGCCCATCAGGCCGGCCAGGGCCAGGCTCAACTTCGAATGCTTCATGTGTTCTCTCTCCACCCGCAACACACGGGTCAAGAGTTCAACGTCCGGGCGGTGCGATCTCCCCCAGCGCGCCGGACCGCGAAACATGAATGTATTCATAATGGAATCAGTGACCACACTCACTCTTCCCCATCCGGTCATCGTCGCGTAAAACTCGAAGACGTACCCGCCACCGACGCCCGAGGCCAGTCCTGTCCGCCCCCTCTCCTCTGATCCATCGCGCGCCGGACCTGTCCGTGCCGGCGGACGCGTTCATTGCGTTCGTGCGGGAAGAACGCGCGCCGTTGTGCGCCTTCCTGCGCACGCGCGGTGTTGGGCCGGAGGATGCCGAGGACATCGCGCAGGACTGCATGGAGCGGCTGATCCGCTATCGCGCGCACAATGCCGACGAGCTGCGGTTGCTGCTGTATCGTATCGCCCGCAACCGCCTGGCAGACCGCGGCCGTTCGTCGCAGTCGCGGCCGCATCTGTCCCTCGCCGAACACGATGGCGGCAACGAGCCTTCCAGCACGTCGCCCGATCCATTGCGCCAGGCCGAGTCCGGGCAGATGCTGTCCCTGCTGCGGCAGGCCCTGTTCAAGCTGCCCGAGCGCGCGCGCGAGGTGTACCTGCTCAACCGGATCACCGGCATGAGCTATACGCAGATCGCGCGGCACTGTGGAATCACCGCCAAGACCGTGGAAAAACATATCGCCCGCGCCCTGCAGGGCCTGCGCCAGGAACTCGGATCGGATCCGCTGCACAACGACAGGGACAACGGATGAGTCACGTCAGGGCCAGGGAAGACACCCTGTTGTTTGAACGTGCCAGCGCCTGGGTGGCGCGGCTGGAGGCTCCGGACTGCACGCCGGCCGAGCGCGAGGCGTTCGAGGACTGGCTGGCCGAAGACCCGGCCCATGTCACCGCCTGGATCCAGGCCGAGACGCTGTTCCAGCAGGGCGAAGAACTGGCAGCCGACCCGTGGCTGCGCACCGCCGCTGCTCGCGTGGCGCGACCCGTGCGGCGTCGCTGGCTGCCGGCGGTGGCCGCCGCCGCAGGCGTCTGCCTGGCCATCGGTATCGGTTGGATGGTCGCCGTCGACGGCAACCCCACGCCGCTGCGCTACGCCAACGATTCCCACCAGCCCCGGCAGCAGACGCTGGCCGATGGCAGCGTAGCCACGCTGGATGCAGGCACCACCCTGCACGCCCGTTTCGGTTGGCGCCATCGCAACCTGGAGCTGGAACGTGGCCGCCTGCAGCTGCAGGTCGCACCGTCAAGCAAGGCACTGCAGCTGCGCGCCGGCGACAGCACCATCCGCGACATCGGCACCACCTTCCAGGTGGAACGCCTGCACGATGGCCTGGTCGAAGTCGCATTGCTGGAGGGTGCGGTGGAGGTCAGCAATGGGGGGACCCAGCACACCCTGGCGCCCGGCCAGCAGCTGCAGGTGCTGCCATCGGGCCGCATCCAGCCCGGCCCGGCGCTGTCGTCCAATGCCGCTGCCGAAGGCTGGCTGCAGGGACAGCTGGTGTTCGATGCCACGCCGCTGTCGATCGTGGTCGAGCGCATGAACCGCTACGGCCGCACGCCGCTGGTGATCGCCGATCCCGAGATCGCCAGCCTGGCGGTGAGTGGCACCTTCCGTGCCGGCGACGCGCAGGAACTGCTGTCGGCGCTGGAACTGGGTTGGTCGGTGGCTGGCCAGACGCGACCGGATGGCGCGCTGGAACTGCGCCGCACGTACTGAGGAGGCCTGCAGTGATGGCAGTACCGGGCGCGCTGCAGGAGGGGCTGCTCCGCAGCCTGTTCTGCATCGCGCTGAGCTTCGCCGCGCTGCCCTCTGCCGATGCAGCCGAACAGGCCGGCACCCTGGAGGTCCATGTTGATGCAGGCCCGCTGGCACCGGCCCTGCAGCAATGGGCACGACAGAGTGGCATTGCCCTGCTGTTCGACGCGCGCGAACTGGATGGCCTGCGCACCTCCGGCACCCACGGCCGCAGCGACGCGGCCGCAGCCTTGAAGGAACTGGTCGCCGGCACGCCGGTGAATATCCTGCGCACGTCATCTGGCGGATTCGTCGTCCGCCGCACCCACCCTGCACCGCCATCGCCGCCGCCGGTCGCGGCGCACGCAACGCCTGCAGCACCGCTGCCACGCAGGGCGGCCGAGACGCCGCGGCAGGTGGAGCTGGCACCGATCCATGTCACCGGCAGCCGGCTGCCGCGCACCTCCGTGCAGACCACGCTGCCGGTGACCATCATCGACCGCGACGACATCCTGCGCAGCGGTTACGGCAGCCTGTTCGACCTGCTGCGGCACCTGCCCGGCATGAACGGCCACCCGGCGATGAGCACCTCGCGCAGTGGCGATTCGCAGTACCTGCCGGTGGGTGCGGCCACCACCACCAGCCTGGACGGCATGGGCCCGCGTGCGACCTTGTTCCTGGTCAATGGCAGGCGCCTGCCGCGCTATCCAATGGTGTCGCTGGAACAGGGCGGGCTCACCGACCTGGGGGGCATCCCGCTCAGCTTCGTCGAACGCATCGAACTGGTACGTGGCGGCGCCTCGGCCATCTATGGTGCCGACGCGATGTCCGGCGTGGTCAACATCATCCTGCGTGACCAGGCCGATGGCCCTGAAGCCATGCTGCAGACCGGCCTGAGCGGGCACGGCGACGCCGGCCAGTATCGCGTGCAGGCAGCCACCGGCGGTGTGCGCGACGGAGGAGACCGCTGGTTCGCCGGCATCGACCTGCACCGCATTGACCACGTGGCCGGTGACCGTCGTGATTGGCATGCAGAGACCTCGCAGTACCTGATCGGCGCTTTTCGCGATGGACTCTACTGGCCGGCAAAACGCTGCGAAGGACCATTGAAACGGCGCGACGGTGCCTGCTGGTTCGACAGCGCGCGCCCGCGCTCGCTGCAACCGGCCTCGGACACCGCCTCGGCCTACCTGCGCTACCGGCATGAACGCGGTGAAGGTCGCTATGCCTACGCCGAAGCGCGGGCCAGCCACAACCGGCAGCGCTTCGATCTCGGCCCCACCGCCGTTGCCATCGGGCTGTATGGGTTCACCTTCAACAGCGTGCTGCGCGAAGCCGGCAATGTGCGACCGCATGTACGCGCCACCGATGCCGACGTCACCTTCGGCATCGGCCGCGACCAGGGCCGGCGCAGCTGGGATGCCGGCATCAGCGCACAGCGCAGCGATGTCACGTTGTCCACATCGGGCACCGTGCGCGCCGAACCGCTGCTGCGCGTAGCCGAGACACTGGATTTCCTGCCCGGCTTCACCTCGTTGCCGGCAGGCGCGGCCGAACAGTTGTTCCCGTCGATCCGCAACCGCGGGCGTACCGAACAGTGGCAGGGCTGGTGGGGCATGCAGCGCGAGTTGATGCCATTGGCCGGCGGTGCTGCACAGTTGGCCACCGGCATCGACCTGCGCCAGGAACGCTGGACGTCGCATCCCGACGCGCTGCTGAGCCAGGGTGACCTGGCGCTGGGCCTGCCACAGGAGCAGCGGCACCTGTCGCGCCGCAGTGGCGGTGCCTACGCCGAACTCGGCCTGCCACTGGCGCACACGCTGCGCATGGATCTGGCAGCACGCTGGGACCGCGATGGCGACTACCAGGCCTTCTCGCCGCGCGTGGGCGTACGCTGGAGCCCAACACCGCAGTGGTCATTCCTGCTTGCCAGCGGGCGCGGCTACCGTGCCCCCAGCCTGTTCGAGCAGCGGCGACCACCGGGCTATTTCGGCGCGATCGAACTACCCGCCTCCAGTGCCCTGCCCGACTGCGCGCAGAGCTCGGGCAACGGGCGCTGCAGCGTTACCGTGGACGTGGTGGAGAACGATGCATTGAAAGCCGAGCGGTCGCGCAGCCATTCCCTGGCCGCGACCTGGACGCCGACCGAAGCGTTTTCGCTGTCACTGACCCACAACATCGTCGAACTGCGCAACGAGATCCTGGCATTGCAACCGGCCGACGCGGTATGGAACCGCAGCACCTGGGAGCTTGACGAGGACGGCCGCCTGCGCAACCTGCGCCTGTCCTTCGACAACATCGGCCGCACCACCTCGCGCAACTTTGTACTGCGTGGGGAGTACCACATCGACACCGACAGCACCGGCCAGTGGTTGTTCTCGCTCGATGCACTGAAGCAGCAGGAACTGCGCCGCGAGCGTGGCCATGAAGCAACGGTGGACCTGCGTGGCCATGTCACACCGACGATGGCCGCCGTGCTCAATGTGCAGTGGCAGAACAGCAACTGGGACATCGCCCTGCGCGGCAACCAGGTGGGGCGCACGCGCGCCTGGCTGCCCGGTGCGGAATGCCCCGAGGAGCAGCGCGAGCAGAACCATTGCATGAACCCCCGGCAGCTGCGTTGGAACCTGCATCTCGCACGGCGGCTGGGGCCGCGCGTGGTCGCCGCGCTGGACGTGCACAACGTGCTCGACACACAGCCGGTGAACTACCTCGTCGGCAATGGCGGCCAGATGCCGGGGCTGGACGATCCACTCGGACGCTACTTCCTGCTGACCCTGCAGATCCACTGAGCGTAGTACCCTACGCGCCCTGTTCCATCGGTCCACCACCACCCCATGAAGGCCTATCTCTGGTTCTGGGGGGCGTTCCTGCTGTTCTTCGCGTTGCCCTTCCCCTGCATCCTTTACTTCGGCGCATCGTGGCCGGTGCAACTGGCCGACCGCAGCGCGCCATGGCTGGCCCTGCTGCTGCTCGCCCTGTCACTGGCCCTGTGGCTCGCATTGCTGCTCGCCTTCCTGCACTACCTGCTGCTGGGCCCGCCGCGCGCCCTGCATCGGGTGCGTTCGATCCTGGCCGATGGCGAACCACGTGATGCATTGATCGAACAGGCCGGGCAGACCGGCGTGCACGTGCGCGGCTTCGCGCAGTGGAAGCTGCAGCTGGGCTTCCAGAACCTGTCCGGCACGCCGATCAACGAACAGATGCTGGTGGTGGACAGCAAGCCGCAGCTGCAGCGTTTCGTTGTCGGCAAGCGCATCGAGGTGCGACTGGGCCGGATGCCGGGCGCTTTCCCCAATGTGGTGCTGGAGGGCGCCCAGCCCGAACTGGATGTCGCCAGCCTCTGGCGCCGCGGCGTCGGTGCAGTCATCGGCATCGTCGCGGTTGCAGGTGCCTACGTGTTCACCTATCGGCTGCAGAGCGAGGGCCTGGGATGGACCTTCCTGTCCTTCGGCCATCCGCTGCTGGTGTGCCCGCTGGTGCTGGGCGGCTATGCGCTGGGCCTGCGCCTGCTGGGCCGCGTGCTGCAGGCCGATGCACGCGGTGACGCGCTGAAGTATCGCGGCATCGGCGTGGAGGCGAAGGTGCTGAAGCTGCGCCAGACCGGAACCTACCTCAACGAGCAGCCGCAGGTGGAGTTCCAGCTGGAGTACATCGACCGCGAAGGCGGCGTACAGCAGGTGAGCGTGCGCCGCTTCATCCCGCTGATCGAGCTGGCCAACCTTCCACGCGAGCAGGTCACGCTGCTGTACGACCCGGAAGATCGCGGCAACGTTCGCCTGGAGGGTGTATGAGGCAGCCGCCCTCGACCCGACTGGTGTTTTCCATGGTGCTGCTGGTGCTGGCCGGCGTCGCCGTGGCAGGAGGGACACTGCAGACCCTGGGCGAAACGATGGGCCATTCGGTGCAGGCCGATCGGTTGCCGCCTTTCATTTCGTCGCAGCCGTCGCGCGAGCAGCCCGCATCGCTCGCACCCGGCGTCAGCGTGGCTGCCGGACCGCAGCCTGCGCCGATTCCCACGCGCGGCAACCGGCTGTTCGATGCCGACCATCTGCTGGCCGCACGCCAGGCACTCGAAGATTTGCCGGCACTGGCCGGGCATCGATTGACGGTGTTCCACAGCATCCACTTCTACGACGATGGCCGGATCAATCTGGACCTGGTCGATCCGCAGCAACCGTCGCGCGTGGACAGCTATCACTTCGAGCGTGGCCAGTGGCGCAAGGGCGAGCCGGTCGATCCACAGCGCTTCGCGCCCACCATCACCCTGCGCCGCAGCAGCACGGCGCTGGCCAACATCGATTTCGAGGCGGTACCACGCGTGGCCCAGGCACTGCAGGCGCAGCGCAATGCATTGATGGGCACACCGGGCGAAGTCGGCCACGTCTATGTGATCGTGCGCAAGGGCGGCACCCTGGCCTGGCTGCCGGACGAGGTTGCCGGTGATCACCAGTCCGCACGCCTTCAGTTCGACGCACAGGGCACCCTGCACACAATCAAAAAAGGGGACGGAGGGGATTAAGTCGTTTATGCCGTGGTGCCGTCTGCGACTTAATCCCCTCCGTCCCCTTTTTGCTGTTTCACCGAGCGGGCGATGGCGTATTGCGCGCCGTAGTAGGTGGACAGCACCAGCAGGCTGGCCAGCGGCAGGCCGCCGGCGAAGCGATCCCAGGCCAGCAGCGAATCGCTGGCGACGAACAGCAGCGCGCCGGCGGCCGCCCAGCGCGCACTGCTGGCTTCCGCGGCACCGGGCCTGGGCCGGCGCCACTGGCGTGCCAGCGCCAGCACCGCCATCGAGGCCAGCACCACCACGTACGCCAGCACCGGAATACGCATCGGTGCGGGCAGGTGCGGCCACAGGCCAAGCACATTGAGTACAGCGAACGCGCCGAGCAGGACACTGGCGGCGAGCAGGCCACGCCCGGCACGCAGGCCATCGCGGAAGGCGACGATGTAGCAGAGGTGCGCCAGCAGGAACGCGACCAGCCCGGGCACGAACGCATCCATCGGCAACATCAGCGCGATATCGCCCGCGCACGACAGCAGCATGCCGGCCAGCACCGCGCGCCGGTAGAACGGCTGCGCGGGATCACGCACCCGCCATGCGATGGCAGCGATCAGCAGCGTGGTCACGGGCTTGGCCAGCCAATGCAGCCAACGCCCGTCACCGTGCAGGAACGCGCCGATGATGGCGAGGATCGCCATCAGCAGGATCAGGCCATCGCGGGCGCGCAGCTTCATCGTGCCTTCCACAGCTCTGCGAGGCGGTCAGGCTTGCCGGCAATTCGCTCCAGCACCGGGTACTGCAGGCCACCGTGGTAGGCGATGTTCATCGTTTCGATGCGGTCGAACTGCTTCACCAGCAACACGATCGGCGCCTTGTCCTTCGCCGCCGCAGCCACCGCATCCTTCAGGCGCTGGCTGCTGTACTCGCGCCCGCCAACCGCAATCACCTTCATCCCCGGCGCCAGGCCGGCATTGAAGGCCGGGCTGTCCCAGATCACGTCGCCGACCACGCCGCTGTCGAGCACGGTCGCACCCAGCGAATACGCCAGCAGCGCTGCCTTTGCGCGCTTTTCCTGCGCCTTGTAGGCGTCGTTCGGAGTATCGCGGTAGGCCAGCTTCCAGCCTGCCAGTTCCAGGCCACCGGTCAACGCACCGTGGCCGTCCAGGCGACCGCGCAGGAACGTCGCCCAGTCATACGGTGCGATGCCGTTCAAGGTCGCGACCACGTCGTCGAAGGTGTACGGATTGACGTCCCAGTCGCCGTTGCCGACCCCGAAGAAGGCGCGCGCGAAATCGTCCAGGCTGCGCCGGTTGCCACTCAGTTCGCGCAGCTTGCCCTCCACTTCCAGCCACAGCATCTGCCCGCCGGAGTAGTAGTCCTCGCTCATCTGGTAGTTGCGGTAGGGCAGCGTGCGGCGCTGCGCGATGGTCGGGTCGTTGGTGGTGTCCTGCAACGGCCGCCAGGCCAGGCCCGGGCGGCCGCGATCATAGGTCGCGGCCACATTGGCCAGCATGTCGCGCGCCTGCGTGCTCGACCACAGTCCCGAGCGTGCCGCCAGCACCTGCCCCCAGAACTGGGTCTGGCCTTCGTATACCCACAGCAGGCTGTCGCCCATCGGCGTGTTGAAGTTGGCGGTGGCCAGATCGGCACCGCGGCGGTACTTGCCGTTCCAGGAATGGGTGTACTCGTGTGGCAGCAGATCGCGCATCCAGGCGTTGCTGTCCCACTCGGTGAAGTAACCCGGGTCGGCGCTGTTCTCGCTGGAGCGGTGATGCTCCAGGCCGATGCCACCGAGGCGGTCGGTCAATGCCAGCAGGAATTCATAGTGGTTGTAGTGGCGCGCGCCGTAGAGCTTGTCGGCCTGCTGCACCAGCGCGCGGTGCATCGTGATCTGCGCCTCGCTCGGCTTCAGCGACTTGGCGTCGTCGGCGAACACATTGAGGTGCACCGGCACCTTCGCGCCCGGATCGAGATCGATGCGTTGGTAATGTTCGCCGGCGAACAACGGCGAATCGACCAGGTGGTCATAGGAAATCGGCTTGAACACCACGGTGTCGCCGTCGCGGCGCGCGGTCTCCAGGGCCGTGGCAAACGACCAGCCCTTGGGCAGGGTCACGCTGGCCTGCGCCTGCAGGTTGCGTGCATCCACCCCGGCCGGGTACAGCGAGTTGGCGTTCCACTGCAGGTTGAGCATCTCCGGGGTCATCACCACCCGGCCCTGGCTGCCGCCCTGCGAGGACAGGAAATCGAAGTGAGCGACAATCTCGCCGACGCCCTCCGGCACGTCCACCTTGAAGGCATAGACGTTGTACTGGTCGCGCTGCCAGGCCAGCGGCTTGCCGTTGGCGGTAACGCGCAGGCCGGCCAGCTTGTCGATCGGGCCGGTGGGCGAATGGTTGCCGGGAATCCACTGCGGGTACAGCAGGGTCATCGGGCCGGGCTTGGCCGGCACGGTGGCGGTCACCTTGAAGATGCGCCGGGCCAGGTCGCGCGCGTCCACATCGATGCGCAGCAGTCCGGGAGCCGTGGCATTGGCCGGCGGCGAGGCCTGCGCCAGCGCAGGCGAGGCGGCCAGCGCGAACAGCAACGACATCGCCAGGGCTCGGGTCTTCATCGGGCAACTTCCAACAACGGAGAATCCTCCGATGCTAGGCGTGTGCAGCGTCCGGCCCCATGGCCGAAGGTCATGGGTGGATGGGGTCCGTGCCAAAAAGCGTGCGAACCAAGGTTCGCACCCACCTTGTGCAGGTTCGCAACCACCAGGCCCGGTCAGTCGACCAGGCGCAGTCGCAGCTCCTTCGGCAGCGCGAACACCATCGATTCCGGTTCGCCGTCCAGCTCGCCCACGCCAGTGGCGCCCAGCTCGGCCAGGCGTGCCAGCACGCCATCGACCAGCACCTGCGGCGCCGAAGCGCCCGCAGTGACGCCAATGTGCTGCTTGCCTGCCACCCACGACGGGTCGATCTCGTGCGCGCCGTCGATCAGGTACGACTCCACGCCTTCGCGACGGGCCAGCTCGCTCAAGCGGTTGGAGTTGGAGCTGTTCGGCGAGCCGACCACCAGCACCAGGTCGCAGCGCTTGGCCAGATCGCGCACGGCGTCCTGGCGGTTCTGCGTGGCGTAGCAGATGTCGTCGTTCTTCGGGCCCTGCATCGCCGGGAAGCGCTCGCGCAGCGCATCGATGATGCCGCGCGTGTCATCCACCGACAGCGTGGTCTGGGTGGTGTAGGCGAAGTTTTCCGGCTGGTTGATGTGCAGCGTGGCGACCTGCTCGACGTCCTCGACCAGGTAGATCTGGCCGGTACCGGCTTCGCGGTTCCACTGGCCCATGGTGCCTTCCACTTCCGGGTGACCGGCATGGCCGATCAGCACCACGTCACGGCCGGCACGGCAGTGGCGGGCGACTTCGAAGTGGACCTTGGTCACCAGCGGGCAGGTGGCGTCGAACACCTTCAGGCCACGACGCTCGGCTTCCTGGCGCACGGCCTGGGACACGCCATGCGCACTGAAGATCACCGTGTTGTTGTCCGGCACTTCGTCGAGCTCTTCGACGAAGATCGCGCCGCGCTGCTTCAGGTCGTCGACCACGAAGCGGTTGTGCACCACTTCATGGCGGACGTAGATGGGCGCGCCCAGCGTTTCGATCGCGCGCTTGACGATCTCGATCGCACGATCGACACCGGCACAGAAACCACGCGGGTTGGCGAGCAGCACATCCATCAGTTCAATCTCCCGGCAACGGCCGGCTTACGGTTTCGGATTGGCATTATCCGCCTTTTTGGCGGACTTGCCGTCGAACAGGCCAAACAGGGCGATGCCGATGGCACCCACCACGATGGCCGAGTCGGCGATGTTGAACGAGGGCCAGGTATAGCTGCCCACGTACCACTGGATGAAATCGACCACATGACCATGCACCTGGCGGTCGATCACGTTGCCGATGGCACCGCCGATGATCAGCGCATACGGCACCGCGGCCTTCCAGTTGCCGCGGGCGGTACCGCGCAGCCACCAGGCCATCAGCCCGCTGATGGCGATCGCCAGCGCGGTGAAGAAGTACTTCTGCCAACCACCGGCGTCGCTCAGGAAACTGAACGCCGCACCGGTGTTGTAGGTGCGGTACCAGTTCCAGAAGCCGTCGATGACCACCACCGGCTGGAACTCCGGCAGGCTCGACAGCACCCAGGCCTTGGACCACTGGTCCAGGCCGATGATGGCGGCCGACAGCAGCAGCCAGACCAGGGCGTTCGGATGCGGACGTGCGGCGCTCATCAGAACCAGCTCCGCACTTCGCCGGCGCCGGTGATGTTGCTCACGCAGCGGCCGCACAGTTCCGGATGGTCGGCGTTGCTGCCGACGTCGGCGCGGTGGTGCCAGCAGCGCACGCACTTGGCCTTGGTGGTCGGCTGGGCGCTGACGAACACCTCGTCGGTGGTCGCCGGGCGCACCTGCACGTCGCCACTGATGAACAGGAAACGCAGTTCATCGGCCAGCGGCTGCCAGCGCGCGGCCTGCTCTTCACTGGCGGCGATGGTGATCTCCGCTTCCAGTGCGGCACCGATCGCGCCGTTGGCACGCATCGGCTCGAGCACCTTGGCCACCTGCTCGCGCACGGCCAGCAGCTGGTCGAAGTCGGCGGCGTTGAGCTGGGCATCGGCCGGCAGCGGCGCGAGGCCGTCGTACCAGGTGGTGAACAGCACGTGGCCGGCATGCTCGCCCGGCAGGTAGCTCCACAGTTCGTCGGCGGTGAAGGTCAGGATCGGCGCAACCCAGCGGGTGAACGCTTCGGCGATGTGGTACATCGCACTCTGTGCCGAACGGCGACCGTGCGAATCGGTCGGCATCGTGTACAGGCGGTCCTTGGTCACGTCCAGGTACAGCGAGCCCAGGTCCACGCTGCAGAAGTTCAGCAGCAGCTGCACGATCTCGGCCATGTTGTAGCCATCGTAGGCGGCCTTGATCTTCTCCTGCAGCTCCCACGCGCGATGCACGATCCAGCGGTCCAGCGCGACCATCTGGTCGAGCGGCTGCAGGTGCCGGGCCGGATCGAAGCCGTCCAGGTTGCCGAGCAGGAAGCGGGCGGTGTTGCGCAGGCGACGGTAGGCGTCGGCGTTGCGCTTGAGGATCTCCTGCGACAGCGACATCTCGTTGCTGTAGTCGGCCGAGGCGATCCACAGGCGCAGGATGTCCGCGCCCAGCTTGTTCATGATGTCCTGCGGCTCGATGCCGTTGCCCAGCGACTTGGACATCTTGCGGCCGTGCTCGTCCACGGTGAAGCCGTGGGTCAGGCACTGCTTGTACGGCGCACGCTTGTCGATCGCCACGCCGGTCAGCAGCGAGGACTGGAACCAGCCGCGATGCTGGTCGGAACCTTCCAGGTACAGGTCGGCCGGCTTGCCGAAGCCACGCGCGGCGAGCACGCCTTCATGGGTCACGCCCGAATCGAACCAGACGTCGAGGATGTCGGTGACCTTCTCGTAGTCGGCGGCTTCAGTGCCCAGCAGTTCAGCGGCATCCAGCGAGTACCACACGTCGATGCCCTCGGCTTCGACACGGTCGGCGACCTGCTGCATCAGCTCCACCGAGCGCGGATGGATCTCGCCGGTCTGGCGATGGGTGAACAGTGCGATCGGCACGCCCCAGGTGCGCTGGCGCGAGATGGTCCAGTCCGGGCGACCGTCGACCATGCTCTGGATGCGCGCCTTGCCCCAGGTCGGGAACCAGCCGACGGTGTCGATGGCAGCCAGCGCATCGTTGCGCAGGTTGGCCTTGTCCATCGAGATGAACCACTGCGGGGTGGCGCGGAACACCACCGGCGTCTTGTGGCGCCAGCAGTGCGGGTAGCTGTGGCGGATCGGGTGGAACGCCAGCAGCGCGCCGTTGTCGCGCAGCACGCCGACGATGGCCTCCTGTGCCTTCCACAGGTGCTGGCCAGCCAGCACAACGTCACCGGCCGGCGGCGTCGATTCCAGGTACACGCCACGGCCGTCGATCGGGGTCACCTGGCCGGCGTTGTACTTGTCCAGCAGGCCGTACTTCTGGCTGACCACGAAGTCTTCCTGGCCGTGGCCGGGCGCGGTGTGCACCGCACCGGTACCGTCCTCGTCGGAGACGTGGTCGCCGTTGAGCACCAGGATCTCGCGTTCCGGGTAGAACGGATGCGCCAGCAGCTGGTTTTCCAGCGCCGCGCCGCTGGTTTCACCGTGCAGCACCAGCTCGGCCACGCCGTAGCGCTGCAGTGCGCGCTCGGCCAGGGCCGCCGCCAGCACCAGCCAGCGACGCTTACCGTTGTGGGCCGGGCCCTCGGCCAGCACGTAGCGGATGTCCGCGCCCAGCGACACCGCCAGCGAAGCCGGCAGCGTCCACGGGGTGGTGGTCCAGATCGGCACGGCCACTTCGACGTCGGCCGGCACGCTCACGCCGAACGCCTGGCCGATGGCCTGCGCGTCGCGCGCGGCGTAGGCCACGTCGATCGCCGGCGACTCCTTTTCCTGGTACTCGATCTCGGCCTCGGCCAGCGCCGAGCCACAGTCGAAGCACCAGTACACCGGCTTGGCGCCACGCACCAGGTGGCCGTTGGCCACGACCTTGGCCAGCGCGCGGATCTCGTTGGCTTCGAAGTCGAAGCTCAGGGTCTTGTACGGGTTGTCCCAGTCACCGGTCACGCCCAGGCGCTTGAAGTCCACGCGCTGGATGTTGATCTGCTCTTCGGCGAACTCGCGGCACTTCTGGCGGAATTCAACGGCGTCGAGCTTGGTGCCGACCTTGCCCCACTTCTTTTCGACCGCGATCTCGATCGGCAGGCCGTGGCAGTCCCAGCCCGGCACATAGGGCGCATCGAAGCCGGCCAGGTAGCGCGACTTGACGATGATGTCCTTCAGGATCTTGTTGACCGCGTGGCCCAGGTGGATGCGGCCGTTGGCGTACGGCGGGCCGTCGTGCAGCACGAACAGCGGGCGGCCGGCGGCGTTGTCGCGCAGCTGCTGGTAGAGCCCCTGCTCTTCCCAGCGCGCCAGAATGCCCGGCTCGCGCTTGGGCAGATCGCCGCGCATCGGGAATTCGGTGGCTGGCAGGTTCAGGGTGGTCTTGTAGTCCTGGCTCACGCAGTGGCTCGCAATCTATGTTCGGAAAGGATGGCGCGCGCCTGTTCGGCGTCGCGGTGCATCTGGTCGGTCAGGGCCGCCAGATCATTGAATTTCTCTTCGTCGCGCAGCTTGGCGACGAACTCCACGTCGATGTGGCGCCCGTACAGGTCGCCCTGGAAATCGAACAGATGGGCTTCCAGCAGCGGCTCCACGCCCTCCACCGTCGGCCGGGTGCCGAAACTGGACACCGAGGGCCAGGGCTGGTCGAACACGCCGTGCACCCAGGTTGCGTAGATGCCCGACAGCGCCGGGGTCTTCGGGAACCGCAGGTTGGCAGTGGGGAAGCCCAGCGTACGGCCGAGCTGGCGCCCGCGCACCACCCGCCCGCTGATCGCGTACGGACGGCCGAGCAGGTCGCCGGCACGGCTGAAGTCGCCGTCCTGCAGCAGCTGGCGGATGCGGGTGCTGGAAATGCGCTCGCCGTGCAGGTCGACCGCTTCGATCTCACCCGCGCTGAAGCCCAGTTCGGCACCCATCTTCTGCAGCAGGGCCAGATCGCCACGACGGCGGTTGCCGAAGCAGAACTCCGGCCCGATCCACACTTCGCGGGCGCCCAGCCGGTGCACCAGCAACTGGCGCACGAAGGTCTCGGCCGGCATCGCCGCCATCGCTGCATCGAAACGCAGCAGGCCGATCGCATCGACGCCGAGCTCGCGCAGGATCTCGACCTTGCTGCGTGCCAGGGTCAGCCGCGGCGGCGGCGTGCCCTGGGCGAAAAATTCACGCGGCAGCGGCTCGAACGCCACGGCCACGGCGGCCACGCCCAAGGCGCGCGCGCGGGCAACCGCGTGGCGCACCAGCGCACGATGGCCCAGGTGGAGGCCGTCGAATGCACCGATACAGACCACGCTTCCGTTGGGGAACAGCTCCCCGCCCTCGACGCTTCTGAACAGCCTGCTCATCAACTCTCGTTCCGGCCCGATCGGGGCCGCCGCTTCAATGGTGTAACCCTGAAGTATAGCCGCCACAAGCGGTGATCAATGCCCGCGCAGGTCGCGCGGGCGGAAGCCCATCGCCACCATCGCCACCGCGTAGGTCGCGCCACCGCCACCGACCAGCAATGCCAGGGCGCCGATCCGCTCCCACACACTCATCGCCGAGAAGCCCGGCAGCCAATGCAGCAGGGCCAGCAGCACGCCCATCATGGCCGCGCAGGCCAGCAACAGGCGCAGCAGGTAGCCGCCCCAGCCCGGCCGGCGCTGGTAGACATCGGTCTTGCCCAGCCAGTACCAGAGCAGGCCCAGGTTCAGGTAGCTGGACAACGCACTGGCGATGCCCAGTGCCAGGTGCAGGCCCGGCTGCTTGCCGACGGCCGCCATCACGCCCTGCGCCTTCAGCTCGTCCGGCACCATCACCTGGTACAGCACCGCCAGCAGGATGAAGTTGAACACCATGTTGGCCACCAGCGCGGCCACGCCAGCGCGCACCGGGGTCTTGGTGTCCTGGCGGGCATAGAAGGCCGGCAACACCACCTTCAGCAGGGCGAACGCCGGCAGGCCGAAGCTCAGGCCGTACACCGACAGCGCGGTCATGCGGGTATCGAAGGCACTGAACTGGCCGTGCTGGAAGATGGTCGCGATCAGCGGCTCGGCCAGCAGCAGCAGGCCCAGCATGGCCGGCACCGAGATCAGCAGGGTCATCCGCAGGCCCCAGTCCAGCGAGCGCGAGAAGCCCTCGCGGTCGGTGCTGACATGGTGGCGGGCCAGTGCCGGCAGGATCACCGTGCCCAGGGCCACGCCGAACACGCCCAGCGGCAGTTCCAGGAAGCGGTCGGCCAGTGACAGCCAGGACTGCGAGCCATCGGTCAGCTTGGCCGCGATGACGGTGTCCAGCAGCAGGTTGATCTGCGCCACCGAGGAACCGAACAGGGTCGGCACCATCAGCGTCATCACCTTGCGCACGCCCGGATGGCTCCAGCCCCAGCGTGGCAGGGTCAGCAGGTTGATGCCCTTCAGCGAGGGCAGCTGGAACAGCAGCTGCAGGATGCCGGCAGCCAGCACCGCCCAGCCCAGCGCCAGGATCTGCTTCTCTGGAGTGCCGCCCAGCCGCGGCGCCAGCCAGAGCGCACCGGCGATCATGCACAGGTTGAGGATGACCGGGGTCAGCGCCGGCATGGCAAAGCGCTGGAAGCTGTTCAGCGCGCCGCCCGCCAGCGCGGTGAGCGAGACGAACAGCAGGAACGGGAAGGTCAGGCGGAACAGGTCGACCAGCAGCCCCTGCTTCACTGGGTCGGTATCAACACCGCTTGAGAAGACCGAGGCCAGCTGCGGCGCGAAGATCAGCGCCAGCGCGGTGACCAGCATCAGCACCCCACCCAGGGTGCCGGCGGTCCGGGCCATCAGCTCGCGCAGCTCGGCATGGCTGCGGGTTTCCTTCACTTCCGTGAACACCGGCACGAAAGCGGTGGCGAAAGACCCTTCGGCGAACAACCGGCGCAGGAAATTGGGTACCCTGAAGGCGACCCAGAAAGCATCAGTGATGGCGTTGGTGCCGAACGTGGTGGTCACCACGAAGTCCCGGACAAGTCCGAGAACGCGCGAGACCATGGTCATGCTGCTGAACGACAGCAGGCCCCGCAACAACTTGGGTGAACTCACTCAGCGTCCCTCTTGACAATCGACTTGACGTGCATTTCTTACGCCATCATACTAGCTAGCTTGCTGTTCCCATAACACCGATTTTTTCAGGAAACCACCACCGTGGCCAATATCAAGTCCGCCAAGAAGCGCGCCAAGCAGACCGTCGTGCGCAACGCGCGCAACGTGGCTCAGCGCTCGATGCTGCGCACCGCTGTCAAGAAAGTGATCAAGGCGCTGGACGCCAACGATGCCGCCGGCGCCGAAGCCGCCTTCGCCGTTGCCCAGCCGATCCTGGATCGCTTCAGCGCGCGTGGCCTGATCCACAAGAACAAGGCTGCCCGCCACAAGAGCCGCCTGAACGACCGCATCAAGGCCCTCAAGGCCGCCTGATCCGGCGTTGCCGCCCTGCCCCTCGGGGTTGGGCAGCAGACAAAAGCCCGGCCTCGGCCGGGTTTTTTGTTGCCTGCGATCCGGGATCGCGGCGGCGACCGGGCGATCCCCGGGGTCAGATCCCTTTTCCACAGGAAAAGGGATCTGACCCCAGTCCGCGCGTCCAGCAGCCAACAAAAAACCCGGCCGAAGCCGGGTCTTTCGCATGGAACCCCAACGGCATTACTGCGCGTTGCGGGCTTCCAGCTCATCTTCCTTCTGGCGATCGAAGAAGGCCATGATCCGGCTCATGATCGGGAAGGTACCTTCGCGGCCCAGCGCCGAGACCAGGAACCACGGCTCCTTCCAGCCCAGCTCGGCGACGATCTGCTCGGCCGCAGCCTGCGCCTCGTCCTCGAACATCAGGTCGGCCTTGTTCAGCACCAGCCAGCGCGGCTTGTTCAGCAGCTCCGGATCATGCTTCTCCAGCTCGCGCTCGATCGCACGGACCTGCTCCACCGGCGAAATGCCTTCCACGCCGCCTTCCATCGGCGAGATGTCCACAAGATGCAGCAGCAGACGGGTGCGCTGCAGGTGGCGCAGGAACTGCGCACCCAGGCCGGCACCATCCGCCGCACCTTCGATCAGGCCCGGAATATCGGCGATCACGAAGCTGCGGTAGTTTTCCACCTTCACCACACCCAGGTTCGGGTACAGCGTGGTGAACGGATAATCGGCCACCTTCGGCGTCGCCGCCGAAACGGCGCGGATCAGGGTGCTCTTGCCGGCGTTGGGGAAGCCCAGCAGGCCGACGTCGGCCAGCAGCTTCAGCTCCAGCTTCAGCGTGCGCTCTTCGCCCGGCTCGCCCGGCAGCGCCTGGCGCGGCGAGCGGTTGGTCGAGCTCTTGAAGTGCATGTTGCCCAGGCCGCCGCGGCCACCCTGGGCCACCAGCAGACGGTCGTTGTGCTGGGTCAGGTCGCCGATGACTTCATCGGTGGCAACGTTGATGACCACGGTGCCGACCGGCACGGTGATGGTCAGGTCTTCGCCGCCCTTGCCATAGGCCTGGCGGCCCATGCCGTTCTCGCCACGCTGCGCCTTGAAGATGCGGTCATGACGGAAGTCGACCAGGGTGTTCAGGTTTTCGTCGGCGCGGATGTACACGCTGCCGCCTGCACCGCCGTCGCCGCCGTCCGGGCCGCCGAGCGGAATGAACTTCTCGCGACGGAAGCCAATGCAGCCGTTGCCGCCGTTGCCGGCGAACACTTCGATTTCTGCTTCGTCTACCAGTTTCATTGTTTCGATGCCTGCGATGGGCGCGGCCTGCCGGCCGTCACCTTGAATGTTATGCCTGCCGATGGCCGGCAGCCCGGCCTGGCCGGTCTTGCTTCCACTCTAACGAAAAGCCCCGCCGAAGCGGGGCTCTCCATGCAGCGTGCTCTACATCCAGCACAACCATGCCGGGGCACGGGTGCCGGCGATGCCTGGATCAGGCGTCGGCCGAGACGATGCTGACGGTGCGACGCTTCTTGGCGCCCTTGACCGAGAACTCCACCTTGCCGTCCACGAGGGCGAACAGGGTGTGGTCACGACCCAGGCCAACGCCCGAACCCGGGTGGAACTGGGTGCCGCGCTGACGCACGATGATGTTGCCGGCTTCGATGGCCTGGCCGCCGAAGATCTTGACGCCCAGGTACTTCGGGTTGGAGTCGCGACCGTTGCGCGAGGAGCCTACGCCCTTTTTATGTGCCATGACTGCTTCTCCTGATGCTTAGCCGGCGATGCCGGTGATCTCGATTTCGGTGTAGTACTGACGGTGACCCTGACGCTTCATGTGGTGCTTGCGGCGACGGAACTTGATGATCCGGACCTTGTCAGCACGACCCTGGGACAGGACCTTGGCGGTGACGGCAGCGCCCTTCAGCGCATCGCCCAGCTTCACGCCGTCGCTGTCACCCAGCATCAGGATGTTGTCAAACTTGATCTCGCTGCCGACTTCGACTTCGAGCTTTTCAATGCGGAGCTTTTCGCCCTGCGCCACGCGGTATTGCTTACCGCCGGTGACCAGTACTGCGTACATGACCAGGCCTTCCTCTGTAGTTATTGTGGTCTGAGCTGCCGCCATCGAGGGCGGACAGGAGCGGAATTGTACGCAGATCAGCCAGCGCGGGTCAAGTCAACCCCTGAACGATCCGGGAGGCCCTGCCGGAACGGGGTCAGATCCCTTTCCACGTTGTGAAACGGGATCTGACCCCTGCCTGACGGCCTGTCTCACAAGGTGAGACACCGGGCTGGCATTGTCGCCCATTGCCCCCATCTGGTCACCTCGGTAGGCTGACCGATTGCCGTTCCCTGCTGGCCCGGCACCCAGCCAACGCCCCCACAACCGGATCCCCCATGGCGATGGATTTCATCCGCATCCGCGGCGCGCGGACGCACAACCTGAAGAACCTCGACCTCGACCTGCCCCGCGACAAGCTGATCGTGATCACCGGCCTGTCCGGCTCGGGCAAGTCCTCGCTGGCGTTCGACACCATCTATGCAGAAGGCCAGCGCCGCTACGTCGAGTCGCTTTCGGCCTATGCGCGCCAGTTCCTGAGCGTGATGGAAAAGCCGGACCTGGACCACATCGAGGGCCTGTCCCCGGCGATCTCGATCGAGCAGAAGTCGACCTCGCACAACCCGCGTTCGACGGTCGGCACGATCACCGAGATCTACGACTACCTGCGCCTGCTGTACGCACGCGTCGGCACCCCGCGCTGCCCGGACCACGGCTACCCGCTGGAAGCACAGACGGTCAGCCAGATGGTCGACCAGGTGCTGGCCCTGGACCCGGAACAGCGCTACATGCTGCTGGCCCCGGTCATCCGCGACCGCAAGGGCGAGCATGCGCAGGTGTTCGACCAGCTGCGCGCGCAGGGCTTCGTGCGCGTGCGCGTGGACGGCGAGCTGCATGAGATCGATGCGGTGCCGCCGCTTGCGCTGCGCCAGAAGCACACCATCGAAGCGGTGATCGACCGCTTCCGTCCGCGCGAGGACATCAAGCAGCGCCTGGCCGAGAGCTTCGAGACCGCGCTGAAACTGGGCGACGGCATGGCCTCGGTGCAGAGCCTGGACAACGCCGAAACCGCGCCGACCCTGTTCTCGTCCAAGTATTCCTGCCCGGTCTGCGACTACTCGCTGCCGGAGCTGGAACCGCGCCTGTTCTCGTTCAATGCGCCGATGGGCGCCTGCCCCGGCTGCGATGGCCTGGGCATGGCCGAATTCTTCGATCCTTCGCGCGTGGTGGTGCACCCCGAGCTGTCGCTGGCCGCCGGTGCAGTGCGCGGCTGGGACCGCCGCAATGCCTACTACTTCCAGCTGATCGCCTCGCTGGCCAAGCACTACAGGTTCGACGTCGACGCGACATGGAACTCGCTGCCGCAGAACGTGCAGCAGGCCGTGCTGTACGGCAGTGGCGATGAAGCGATCACCTTCACCTACTTCACCGAGGCCGGTGGCCGCACCCAGCGCAAGCACCGCTTCGAGGGCATCATTCCCAACCTCGAGCGCCGCTACAAGGAAACCGAATCGCCGGCGGTGCGCGAAGAGCTGTCCAAGTACATCAGCGAACAGCCGTGCCCGGAATGCCATGGCGCGCGCCTGAACAAGGCTGCACGCAACGTGTTCGTGGCCGACCGCCCGCTGCCGGACCTGGTGGTGCTGCCGATCGACGAGGCGCTGAAGTTCTTCAGCGAGCTGAGCCTGCCCGGCTGGCGTGGCGAGATCGCCTCGAAGATCGTCAAGGAGATCGGTGAACGCCTCGGCTTCCTGGTCGATGTGGGCCTGGATTACCTGACCCTGGAGCGCAAGGCCGACACCCTGTCCGGTGGCGAGGCGCAGCGCATCCGCCTGGCCAGCCAGATCGGCGCCGGCCTGGTCGGCGTGATGTACGTGCTCGACGAACCCTCGATCGGGCTGCACCAGCGCGACAACGAACGCCTGCTCGGCACCCTCACCCGCCTGCGCGATCTCGGCAACACGGTCATCGTGGTCGAGCATGACGAGGACGCGATCCGCCTGGCCGACTACGTGCTGGACATCGGCCCGGGCGCGGGCGTGCATGGCGGCGAGATCGTCGGCCAGGGCACCCTGCAGGACATCCTGGAGGCACCGCGCTCGCTGACCGGCCAGTACCTGTCGGGCAAGCGCGCGATCGAGATCCCGGCGCGCCGGCACAAGCCGAACCCGAAGATGACCCTGCACCTGCGCGGGGCCAGCGGCAACAACCTGAAGGGCGTGGACCTGGCGATTCCGTCGGGCCTGCTGACCTGCGTGACCGGTGTTTCCGGCTCGGGCAAGTCGACCCTGATCAACGACACCCTGTTCTCGCTGGCCGCCAACGAGATCAATGGTTCCTCGCACCCGATCGCCCCGTACAGGGAGATCGATGGCCTGGACCTGTTCGACAAGGTGGTGGACATCGACCAGTCGCCGATCGGCCGCACCCCGCGTTCGAACCCGGCCACCTATACCGGCCTGTTCACCCCGCTGCGCGAACTGTTCGCACAGGTGCCCGAAGCGCGTGCACGCGGCTACTCGCCAGGCCGCTTCAGCTTCAACGTACGTGGTGGCCGCTGCGAAGCCTGCCAGGGCGACGGCCTGATCAAGGTCGAGATGCACTTCCTGCCGGACGTGTACGTGCCGTGCGATGTCTGCCATGGCAAGCGCTACAACCGCGAGACGCTGGAGATCCTCTACAAGGGCTTCAACATCAACGACGTGCTGGAAATGACCGTCGAGGATGCGCTGAAGCTGTTCGAGCCGGTGCCGTCGATCGCACGCAAGCTGGAAACGCTGGTCGACGTCGGCCTGAGTTACATCAAGCTGGGCCAGAGCGCGACCACGTTGTCCGGTGGCGAAGCGCAGCGCGTGAAGCTGTCCAAGGAACTGTCGCGCCGCGATACCGGCCGCACCCTGTACATCCTCGACGAGCCAACCACCGGCCTGCACTTCCACGACATCGAAGCGCTGCTGGGCGTGCTGCACAAGCTGCGCGACGAAGGCAACACGGTGGTGGTGATCGAACACAATCTGGATGTGATCAAGACCGCCGACTGGATCGTCGATCTGGGTCCGGAGGGCGGCCATCGCGGTGGCACCATCCTGGTCACCGGCACGCCGGAAGACGTGGCGGCCTGCCCGCAGTCGTACACCGGCCAGTTCCTGGCCCGCATGCTGCCTTCCACCAGCGCGCGCCCGGACCAGCCCGCCGCCGTGGCCAACAAGCCCGACGCCCGCCCGCCGCGCAAGGTGAAGCCTGAAAAGGCCGAAAAGCCGGCGAAGAAGGCAGTCGCCGCCAAGAGCACCGGCAAGACCAGCAAGACCGCTACGGCCAGCAAGAAGAAGAAGGACGCCTGATGAGCAGCGAACACAAGATCCTGGCCCGCATCCCGATCAGCGTGCGCTGGCGTGACATGGACAGCATGGGCCACGTCAACAACGCCAAGTACATTTCCTACCTGGAAGAAGCGCGCGTGCGCTGGATGCTGGGCGTGGACGGCGTATCGATGACCGACCGCATCGCACCGGTGGTGGCCGCGACCAACGTCAACTACCGGCTGCCGATCGTGTGGCCCAACGACATCCTGGTCGAACTGTTCGTCGAGCGCCTGGGCAACAGCAGCGTGACCATCGGCCACCGCATCGTCGACCAGCAGGATGAGTCGAAGCTGTATTCCGACGGCAACGTGGTGGTGGTCTGGATGGATACGCAGACCGGCAAGAGCGCGCCGCTGCCAGACGCGATCCGCAACGCGTCCACCTGAAATGCCCCGGTAGGTGCCGACCTTGGTCGGCACGCTTCGGCCGTAATGAGGTTGCCGGCCAGCGGCCGGCATTACCCACACTGTTCAAAGGACTGACATGATCCACCAGACGGAACTGCGCGACCTGCTGCCCGGCATGGTCCCCTTCCCCACCGACGTCTTCCCTGCCGACCAGGCCTGGCTTGGCCAGCACCTGCTACCACTGCTGAAGATCGACCTGGGCGTGCTGCGCCCGGAACTGGCCGGCCAGGTGGCGACGATGCTGTGCCCGATCGAGCCGTATGACGGCTGCATCGGCGAGACCACCGAAGAACACCACAACGATTTCACCGGCACCAACTGGATCGCCTTCGAACTGACCGCCGGCAACGAGATGCGCTTCCTCGGCAACGAGGGTTATTTCATCGGCGAGGCGGTGCAGGACAAGGACGCGCAGGAACACATCGCGCAGATGCGCGAGAGCTACGCCAAGGCCCGCGACTACCATGCCACGCACGGTCGCCTGGCCTGCTATTCGCGCTACGGCAAGGGTGAAGCCAGCGAGCGCGATTACCTGGATACGCTGGGGGGCCCGATCGGTTTCGGCAACTGGACCGAGACCGCGGAGATTCCCGCCGCCTTCGGGCTGGGCTTCACCGAGGCGGCCGATGACCCCGACGCTGCGGACGATGCCGAAACCGTGATCATCACCCGCAATGGCAACAAGTTCTTCGCCGTGGCCGACGTAGCCGGCTACAACTGGTGCGCCACCGGCGCCGACGCGATCGTGATGCTGTACGAGCCGGAAAGCCGCACGGTGCTGTTCTCGTACGACTGGTCGTAAACCCCCGTGGTAGTGCCGGCCGCTGGCCGGTATTTCCTGTACAGCCGGCCAGCGGCGGGCATTACCCGATCGTCATTTCGCGGTCCTGCGCACGGTCAGCGCCGCGCTCGCTTCGCCACCGCCTTCCAGCTGCAGCCGCAGCGGCAGCACCTGCCCTTCCTTCAACGCCGCCTTCCCCTGCATCAGCATCAGGTGCAGGCCACCGGGCTTGAGCTCGGCACGCGCCCCGGGTGCCAGCGGCAGACGCTCGATCGCGCGCATCCGGCTGACCCCGTCGACGATCGTGGTCTCGTGCAGCGACACATCACCAAAGCCGCTGCTGGCCGCGCCGGTGATCGCCACCGCCTTGCTGCAGCCGTTGCGGATCACACCGTAGCCCGCGGTCATCGGCATCGCCGGATTCGGCGGCAGCCGCGCCCAGCCCTGCTCCACCGTGACGCAGCCGGGTTCCGCCGCAGCGGCCGATGCTGCGGCCGCACACAGCACCAACAGTACGCCAACGAATGGTTTGGTTATCATCGCCCAGGTTCCTTCTTCGCAACGAGACCGCAGCATGACGACGCTCATCGAGGTGATCAACCATGGCCCCATCCGCGAACTGCGCCTGGCGCGGCCGCCGGTCAACGCACTGGACACCGAACTGTGCCGGCAGTTGATCCACGCCATCGAGCTGGCCATGGCCGAAGACGCGCACGGCATCGTGCTGTCGGGCAGTGAGCGCATCTTCACCGGTGGCATGGACGTGCCGCACCTGCTCTCGCATGGCGATGACAAGCACAAGCTGTTGGACACCTGGAACGCCTTCTTTGGCGCCGTGCGCACACTGGCCGAGAGCCGCATCCCGGTGGTCGCGGCGATCACCGGCCATGCGCCGGCCGGCGGTTGCGTGCTGGCCCTGTGCTGCGACTACCGGGTGATGGCGCGCAGCGCCGATCCGTCGCGGCCGTATGCCATCGGCCTGAACGAAGTGCAGGTCGGCCTGATCGCACCGGAGGGCATCCAGCGCCTGCTGCGCCGAGCGGTGGGCGTGCACCGCGCCGGCGTCCTGCTGACCACCGGTTCGCTGGTGCCGGCCGAACAGGCGCTGCAGATCGGCCTGGTCGATGAACTGGCCGAAGGCGACCTGGTGGTGGCGCGTGCCGTGGCCTGGCTGCAGAACCTGCTCAAGCAGCCGCGGCAGCCGATGCTGCTGACCCGCGCCATCGCCCGCGCCGACCTGCACGTGGCGCTGCAGCCGGACCTGATCCAGCTCGACCGCTTCGTCGAGGCCTGGTTCGCCCCGGACGCGCAGAACGCCCTGCAGGCCCTGGTCGCCCGCCTGGGCAAGTAAGCGGTAGTGCCGGCCGCCGGCCGGCAACCACAGGCGCCCCGGGAGGATTGCAGCACAGGGGTCGGATCCCTTTCGCCAAGCGAAAGGGATCCGACCCCTGACCGGTATAATCAGGCCCTCTTTCACTGCTGTGGCCGCCCCCTTGAACGACACGCCCGAACCCGTCGTCTCCGAGCTGATCGACCTGCTCACGCTGGAGCGGCTGGAGGACAACCTGTTCCGCGGACAAAGCCGCGACATCGGCACCAAGTACGTGTTCGGCGGGCAGGTGCTGGGCCAGGCGCTGGCCGCAGCGCAGGCCACGGTCGACAACGGCCGCCACGTGCACTCGCTGCACGCCTACTTCCTGCGCGCCGGCAACATCGACCACCCGATCGTCTACGACGTGGACCGCACCCGCGATGGCGGCAGCTTCTCGGTGCGCCGGGTCACCGCGATCCAGCACGGCAAGGTGATCTTCTTCTGCGCGGCCTCGTTCCAGCAGGCCGAAACCGGCGCCGAGCACCAGCACAAGATGCCCGAAGTGCCGCAGCCGGAAGACATCGAACCGAACCGTCCGCTGCCGGCCGAAGTGCTGGAGCGGCTGCCGATCAAGGTGCAGCGCTGGCTGTCGCGCGGCGGCCCGTTCGAGTTCCGCCACGTCTACCCGCGCGACGAACTGAACCCGCCCAAGCGCCCGCCCTACCACCAGGTGTGGCTGCGCCTGAGCGAGCCCGTCGGCGATGCGCCCGAACTGCACCAGGCACTGCTGGCCTACGCCTCAGACTTCCACCTGCTGGGCACGGCGACATTCCCGCATGGGATCAGCTACTACCACCCGCATGTGCAGATGGCCTCGCTCGACCACGCGATCTGGTTCCACCGCCCGTTCCGCGCCGACGACTGGCTGCTGTACTCGCTGGACAGCCCCAGCGCGCAGGATTCGCGCGGCCTGGCCCGCGGCCAGTTCTTCACCCGCAATGGCGTGCTGGTGGCCAGCACCGCGCAGGAAGGCCTGATCCGCGTGGTTCCCGACCAGGCAGCGGCCGCCGCCGTGCCGGCCAAGGATTGATCCGATGCGCCAGATCTTCAGCAGCCAGCGCGTGGAAACCGTCGAAGGCGTGGCCGAGCTCCTGCGCGGGCACGGCATCGACGTCAAGGTGACCAATGGGCGCTCGTACAAGACCCGCCGCCGCGGCCAGTTCAGCTACACCGACCTGGGCAACGCCAACGCCTACCCGGCGGTGTGGATCGTGCGCGCCGACGACCAGCCGCGTGCGCGCGAGATCCTTCGCGAGGCGCGCCTGCTCGACACCACCCGCCGCGACCATCCGACCGCCGAGTTCGCCTTCCGCGATGTGCCGGAGCAGGCCGGTGGCGGCCGCAGCTGGGCCTGGCGCATCCGCATCGCCCTGCTGGTGGTGATCGCCGGCGTGGCGCTGGTGATCGGCCTGCGCCACCGCGGCGCCCCGCCGCCGCCTGCTCCTACCCCGCAGGCCCAGCCGCAGCAGGCGCAGCCGGCCCCGCAGGCGGCACCGGAAGAGGAAGAAGTGCGGGTCCGCATCCAGCCCTCGAAATGAAAAAGGGGACGGAGGGGATTAAGTCGTTTGTGCCCCACGTGCCGCAAACGACTTAATCCCCTCCGTCCCCTTTTTGCGGTCACATTGGGCGCGCGGCTCCGTCATGGGACACAATCCCAGCAGGAGAGCCG
Source organism: Stenotrophomonas maltophilia (assembly GCF_002799245.1). Classification (GTDB taxonomy): domain Bacteria; phylum Pseudomonadota; class Gammaproteobacteria; order Xanthomonadales; family Xanthomonadaceae; genus Stenotrophomonas; species Stenotrophomonas maltophilia_S. The sequence continues at coordinate 407,470 of NZ_NEQV01000001.1, forward strand.
CCGCCATGACGACGTTCGCCGCATCGATCGACCAGACCCTGGAACGCGAACTGCCCGCCGCTGCCAGCGGTTGCCAGCACGCCTATGGACGCATCGTGCTGGCCTGCCAGAACACGGTCACCGCCATCGCGCTGGCCATCACCCGCGACCGCCAGGCGAGCGAGGACATCGCCCAGGAAGCCTTCGTGAAGGGCTGGCAGCAGCTGCACCAGCTGCGCAGCTCGACCAGCTTCCTGCCGTGGCTGCGGCAGATCACCCGCAACCTGGCCCGCGACTGGCTGCGTGCGCAGCGTGGCCGGCCGCTGACCGGCGAGGCGGCCGAGGTTGCGCTGGGCATGGCCGCCGACCCGGCCCCGGGCGCAGCTGACCGGCTGCAACGGGTGGAAGAGGAGATCGCCGCCGAGGACATCATCTCCACCCTGCCTGCCGACAGCCGCGAAGTACTGTTGCTGTACTACCGCGAAGGACAGCGCTCGCAGCAGGTCGCCGATCTGCTCGGGCTCAGCGATGCGGCCGTGCGCAAGCGCCTGTCGCGTGCACGTGCCCTGGTGCGCGAAGGCCTGCTGCAGCGCTTCGGTGAATTCGCCCGCAGCAGCGCGCCGAGCGCCGCATTCGCCACCGCCGTGGTGTCGATGGTCCTGGTGGCCGCACCCGGCACCGCCAGTGCCGCGGTCCTGCTCGGCACCGGTGTCGGCATCGGTGGCAGCAAGCTCGGTCTCGGCGGCGCCAGTGTTGCCGGCGGCACCGCGATGGGCTCATTGACCGCCACCCTGGGCCAGCTGCATGTGCTGCCGGCCGAAAGCTGGGGTGCGGTCATCGGCGGCGTTGCCGGCGGAGCGATCGGCAGCTACCTCGGCGGGCGCTTCCTGATGTCGTATACCGAGACGGAAGCTGAGCGCAGCCAGGTCCGCCACTTCCTCTACCTCAACATCATCACCGGCATGGTCTGGTGCCTGGCGATCCTGCTGGCGGTCATGCTGCGGGCACCGGTCTGGGGGCAGCTGCTGGCGCTGGCGGTCGGCCTGGTCGTGGTCAATTACCAGTGCCTGGTGACGCTGCAACGGGTAATGGCACCGATGATCGTGCGTGACTCGGCGCGTCGCGGACGCAGCGGAACCAACTGGAAGTACGAGTCCATGTACGGCCGCACCGGCATCATCGCCATGAACCTGATGGTCATCGCGCTGGTGCTGTACTCACTGCTGCGCGGCGGCGGCCTGTAACGGACAACGCCGGCAATGCGCCGGCGTTGTCGTCGATTACCGCATTGAAACTCAGCGCTGCGGCTTCGGTGCAGCGCCGTCACGCGGACCGCCATGGCGCGGGCCACCGTGCATCGGGCCCTTGGCTGCGTCGAACTCGGCCTTGCTCAGCTGGCCATCCTTGTTGGTGTCGGCGGCAGCGAACCAGGCGTCACGGCGCTGCTTCATGCGCAGCTCGCGGTCGGCCTTGTCCAGGTAACCATCCTTGTTGAGGTCGAGCTGGTCGAAGCGCGCGGCCAGGCGCGGATCGGCCTTGGCTTCTTCGCGGCTGATGCGGCCGTCCTTGTTGACGTCCAGCTTGGCCCAGCGCTCACCGCCATGGCCACGGCGGCCATGCTGCCAGCGCGGCATCTCATCGCGCGAGAGCTTGCCGTCCTTGTTCTTGTCCAGCTCGTCGAACTTCGCGGCCAGGCGCGGGTTGGCAGCCGCCTCGCTGCGGTCGATGACGCCGTCGCCATTGGTGTCCAGCTTGGCCGGGCGCTGCGCCGGTGTGGTCGGGGTGTCGGCCGCCAGCGCGATACCGGAAGCGGAGGTGGCGAGCAGCAGGGCCAGCAGCAGGGGGGTACGGATCATGAGGTCACTCCTGGGGATGGAAACAGCGTCGGGGTGATCACTTCACCCTCGGGTGACAACAACGCCCGGATGCGACATCGGTTGACACTGCTGCCAGTTCCATTCATCCGGCGGACAGTCGCCGCCACTGCGACGGGCTGGAGCTATGCTGTGTCCATGGCGATGCATGGCGACAGAGACGACGAACTGCGGCTTTTCCAGACCGGCGAGCACCCCTGCGGGTACTGGTCGGACCGGGTGGCGCGCGACCTGGTGCTGGACCCGCACGATCGCCGCCTGGGCGGCCTGTACCCGCTGGCACTGAGCTGGGGCTTCCGCCGCAGCGGCGATCTGGTCTACCGGCCGCATTGCGCGCACTGCCAGGCCTGCGTGGCGGTGCGCATACCGGTGGCCCGCTTCGCCCCGGACCGCAGCCAGCGCCGCTGTGCCGCCCGCAATGACGACCTGGAGGTGCGGATCACCGCCGCCACCGCCCGCGACGACCTGTTCGCGCTGTACCACCGCTACCTCACCCACCGCCACGCCAATGGCGGCATGGACGACCACGGCCCGCATGAGTTCGAGCAGTTCCTGATCGGCAGCTGGTCGCACACCCGCTTCATGGAGATGCGCCTGCCGGGCCACGACGGCCAGCCCAGCCAGCTGCTGGGGGTGGCGGTGACCGACGTCACCGAGCACGGCCTGTCGGCGGTCTACACCTTCTTCGACCCGGACCACGCCACACGCGGGCTGGGCACCTTCGCGATCCTGCAGCAGATCGAGTGGGCGCGCCGCGAGGGCCTGCCGCACGTGTACCTGGGCTACTGGATCCGCGGCCACCAGAAGATGGACTACAAGCGCCGCTTCCATCCGCTGGAAGCCTACGACGGCCGCCGCTGGCACGATTTCGACAAGGATCTGGACGGGCGCTGACAAACCGCTGACACCGGCCGGGGTGCACAATACGGCCCATGAACATGACCCGCCGCCATCCCCTGATCCTCGCCCTGGCCCTGCTCTGCGGCGCCAGCGCCCCTGCCTTCGCCAAGTCCCCTGCGATGACCGAAAAGCCGTCTGCTTCGCTGCGCCTGGCCACCTACAACACCTCGCTGTACTCCGATGACGCCGGTGGCCTGATCAAGGAACTGGAAGGCGATAGCGAGCACGCACGCAAGATCGCCGCGGTGCTGCAACAGGTGCGCCCGGACTTGGTGCTGCTGAACGAATTCGACTTCGACGACGCCCATCGCGCTGCCGACCTGTTCCAGAAGCGCTACCTGGAAGTGGCCCAGCCCGGCGGCGGCAAGCCGCTGCACTTCGCCTACCGCTACCTGGCGCCGGTCAATACCGGCGTGCCCAGCGGCCTGGACCTGGATAACAACGGCGTGGTCGGCGGCGAGGGCCGCAGCCGTGGCAACGATGCATGGGGCTACGGCCTGCACCCGGGCCAGTACGGCATGCTGGTGCTGTCGCGCTACCCGATCGATGAAGCCAAGGTGCGCAGCTTCCAGCTGCTGAAGTGGAGCGCGATGCCCGGTGCTATCCGTCCGGTCGACCCACGTACCGGCCAGAGCTTCTACAACGACCATGTCTGGTCGCAGCTGCGGCTGTCGTCGAAGTCGCATTGGGACGTGCCGGTGAAGACCCCGGCCGGCGTGGTCCACGCGCTGGTTTCGCACCCGACCCCGCCGGTGTTCGACGGCCCGGAAAAGCGCAATGCCGCGCGCAACCACGACGAACTGCGCCTGTGGCAGGAATACCTGTCCAAGGGTGACAAGCCGTGGCTGTGCGACGACAAGGGCCAGTGCGGTGGCCTGGCGCAGGACGCGCGCTTCGTGATCCTCGGCGACCTCAACAACGACCCGGTCGATGGCGATGGCCGCCATGACGCGATCGTCGAGCTCATCGAGAACGCCCGTGTGCTGCGCTACCCCACCCCGCGCAGCGTCGGCGGCGAGCAGACCAGCCTGGCCTATGCGGCCAAGGGCATCGAACGCAAGGGCGCACCGTTCCACGCCACCGGCGATTTCGGCCCGAAGTCCGGCACGATGCGCCTGGACTACGTGCTGCCCTCGACCGGTTTTGAATACGTGGGCAGCGGCATCTTCTGGCCGGCCAATGAAAGCCCGGAAGCGAAGATCGCCGACGGCAGCGACCACCATCTGGTGTGGGTGGACGTGCGGTAGCGTCCACTGCTAGTCGACTGCACAGCAATCTGTACCGACCAACGGTCGGTACCCACCGCAGATCTGTAAAAAGGGGACGGAGGGGATTAAGTCGTTTGTGGCACAAACGACTTAATCCCCTCCGTCCCCTTTTTGTGTTACGGGCGCAGTTCGACGCCGATGGCGTCGGCGGCGTCGCGTGCGATCGAACGCGCTTCGTCGATGGTTCCAGCGCGCGCCAGGGTCACGCCCACGCGGCGATGACCGTGCACGCTCGGCTTGCCGAACAGGCGCACGGCGGTATCCGGCACCTGCAACGCAGCGGCGACGTTGTTGAAGTACGGCACGCCCTCGCCATGCGCCAGCAGCGCGCACGACGCCGACGGGCCACTTTGGCGGATCACCGGGATCGGCAGGCCGAGGATGGCGCGTGCGTGCAGCGCGAACTCGCTCAGTTCCTGCGATACAAGCGTCACCAGGCCGGTGTCGTGCGGGCGCGGCGACACTTCGCTGAACCACACCTCGTCCCCCTTCACGAACAGCTCGACGCCGAACAGCCCCCAGCCACCGAGGTCGTCGGTGATCGCACGCGAGATCTCTTCGGCACGCGCCAGTGCCGCGTTCGACATCGGCTGCGGCTGCCAGCTTTCGCGGTAATCGCCATCCTTCTGCAGATGGCCGATCGGCGCACAGAACGAGGTGCCACCGGCGTGGCGCACGGTCAGCAGGGTGATCTCATAATCAAAATCGATGAAGCCCTCGACGATGCAGCGACCGGCACCGGCGCGGCCCCCTGTCTGCGCGTAGTCCCAGGCCGGGGCGATGTCCGCCTCGCTGCGCAGGGTGCTCTGGCCCTTGCCCGAGGACGACATCACCGGCTTGACCACGCACGGCAGGCCGATGGCGGCGACGGCAGCACGGTATTCGGCTTCGGTATCGACGAAGCGGTATGGCGAGGTCGGCAGGCCCAGGGTTTCGGCGGCCAGGCGACGGATGCCTTCGCGGTCCATCGTCAGGCGCGCGGCACGCGCCGTCGGGATCACCCGCAGGCCCTGCTCCTGCTCCAGCTGGACCAGGGTTTCGGTGTGGATGGCCTCGATCTCCGGCACCACCAGATGCGGCTGCTCGCGGGCGATCAGGGCGCGCAGGGCCATCGCATCGAGCATGTCGATCACATGCGCGCGATGGGCGACCTGCATGGCGGGGGCGTCGGCATAGCGGTCGGCAGCGATCACTTCCACGCCCAGCCGCTGCAGCTCGATGGCCACCTCCTTGCCGAGTTCGCCCGAGCCCAGCAGCAGCACGCGGGTGGCGGAGGGGGACAACGGGGTTCCAAGCTTGGCCATGGCGGTTCCAGCAGCGATGTGAAGGCGGGTGGGCATTCTAGCTGGCCGGGCACCCTGGCCATGGCATCCGACGAACGGTAGTCGACAACTGATATCACTTTGATATCTTCCTATCGAATCCTCAAGGACGCACCGCCATGAAAGAGAAGTCGCTGTCTTCCCTCAACGGCCTCGGCACGCTGGCCGGTGCCCTGCTCGTCGCCCTCGCCGGCGCCGCCCTGTTCGTGGTGGGCGTGGCAGCCAAGGCCAGCACCGGCTCGCCCAACCTGCTGCTGATGCTGCTGGGCGCCCTGCTGGTGGCGCTGGGCGTGTTCATCCTGGCCGGCCTGTACACCATCCAGCCTAACCAGGCGGCGGTGCTGAGCCTGTTCGGCAAGTACGTGGGCACCGTGAAGGACAACGGCCTGCGCTGGAACAACCCCTTCTTCGCCAAGCGCCGGGTCAGCCAGCGCGTGCGCAACTTCGAGAGCGGCAAGCTGAAGGTCAACGAGCTGGACGGCAGCCCGATCGAGATCGCCGCGGTGATCGTCTGGCAGGTGGTCGATGCCTCCGAGGCTGTCTACAACGTGGACGACTACGAGAGCTTCGTGCACATCCAGTCCGAATCGGCGTTGCGCGCGATGGCCACCAGCTACCCCTACGATCAGCACGAAGACGGCCAGCTGGCCCTGCGCAGCCATGCCAGCGAGATTTCCCAGCACCTGAAGAACGAGCTGGCCGAGCGCCTGGCAGATGCCGGCGTGCAGGTGATCGACGCACGCATCAGCCACCTCGCCTACGCCGCAGAAATCGCCCAGGCCATGCTGCAGCGGCAGCAGGCCAACGCGGTGATCGCCGCGCGCACGCGCATCGTTGCCGGTGCGGTGGGCATGGTCGAGATGGCCCTGGCCGAACTGCAGAAGAACGGCGTGGTGCAGCTGGATGAGGAACGCAAGGCGCACATGGTCAGCAACCTGCTGACCGTGCTGTGCTCGGACCGCGGTACCCAGCCGATCGTCAACGCCGGTTCGCTGTACTGAACCACCCTCGCAACGGGGTGCCCCACCGCCCCGCCAGGAGCTTGCATGAGTGAGAAGAAAGCCTACCCGCTGCGCATCAATGCCGACGTCCTGGCCGCCGCGCAACGCTGGGCTGACGACGAGCTGCGCAGCCTCAACGCGCAGATCGAGTATGTGCTGCGCGACGCCCTGCGCAAGGCAGGACGCCTGCCGAAACCCACGCCATCGCCGGAGGACAAGGAATGAGCAAGCGCTGGAGCTACCAGACGATCGAGGTCAAGACGTCCATGATGGGCCTGCTCAAGGCCGAGGACATCCAGAGCGAACTGACCCGCCAGGGCCAACTGGGCTGGGAGCTGGTCAACGTCATCATCCCGGCACCGATGCGCCCGGCGATGCTGGTGTTCAAGAAGGAGGCCTGAGCCATGGGCGCCAGCGATCCGAAACAGTACGAGGTGGCCGAGAGCTCGCCGTTGCGCGTGCTGTGGATCGTGCTGCCCCTGCTCGCCGCATTCGTAGCCTGCCTGTATGCGCAGCTGTACAAGGCACCGGCGACGGCCCCCTGGATCGAAGTTACGCTGTCACCGCCCTGGTTCCGGATGGGCGGCAGCGCCGCCTGGAGCCTGCTGGTGATCGCTGCGCTCGGCATCGGGCTGGGCGCGGCATTCTTCCGCCGCCGGGTGGAGCTGGCCGACGACGTACTGGATGTGCGCTCGACGATGTACCGCCGTCGCGTTCCGGTGGCGCAGCTGCGGCTGGACCAGGCCGAGGTGGTCGACCTGCAGCGTGACCCGCGCTATGCCATCCGTTTCAAGACCAACGGCTATGCAATGCCGGGCTTCTATTCCGGCCACTTCCGCCTGCAAGGTGGTGGAAAGGGCTTCGCTCTGGTCACCGACCGCTCGCGTGTTCTCGCCCTGCCGGTCAGCGATGGCAGCACCTTGCTGCTCAGCCTGGACCGGCCGCAGGTGCTGCTGGATGCACTGCGCAAGGTGGCCGCGCCGGCGCCACGGCAGTAAGCTGCGCCGATGCAACGACGCCTGCCCCTGCTGATCAACACCGAGTCCATCGAGCTATGGCCTGCCGGCCTGCTGCGCGCGCGCAGCAACCTGGATGCCCGCCTGCTGTCGCGGGCTCGCTGGGTACTGCGGCGCAAGCACGATGGCCGCTATCTGGCGGCGGTAATGACGCATGGCGTGCATTCGCTGGTGCCACGCCTGCCGCGTGAGCCCGGGGTCGAGGAAGCACTGGCGCTGCTGGATGCAGCAGCGGCACGTCCGTTCGGCGCCGCGCTGGAAGAACAATGGCTGCCGCTGGCCGGGCTGCAGCAGCGCCTGCAGCAGCTCGGCCTGGATGCGCAGCGCTATGCCGATGACAGCGGCCTGCCGCTGGAACCCGAACCGTGCCTGCTGCACTTCGCTGGCCGCGACCGGTTCGGCCGCCCACTCTGGCTGCGCCGCGGCGCCGCGCAGGGCTGGCGACGGATGCGCCTGCATGCCGCACAGGACGGCATCGCACTGGATGCAATCTCCGGCTTCCGCAGCCATGCCTACCAGCTGGGCATCTTCGAACGGAAGCGGGCACGCGGGCTGGGCGTGACGGAGATCCTGAAGGTGAATGCCGCGCCGGGTTTCAGTGAACACCACAGTGGCCATGCGCTGGACATCGGCACGCCGGGCGATGCCCCGGCCGAGGAATCGTTCGAGGCCACTGATGCGTTTGCGTGGCTGCAGGCGCATGCCGACGGACACGGCTTCCAGTTGAGTTACCCGCGCGACAACCCGCACGGCATCGTCTACGAACCGTGGCACTGGTGCTGGAAACCGGCCAACGGCTGAGCCCCTCGTGGCAGCCGCAAGGCGAAATTCATGGAGCTGTCCGGGCGGATTCCCCGCGCGCCCAGCACGAGACGGAACAAGAAGGCAAAGACAGAAGCCGGTCGCTTCGCTCGAAGCCTCTATGACGGATCAGCGCGCGGCTGTTGGGTCCGCCTTCAAGCGAGCCGAGCACCGCAGGTCCGGCGAGGGCGAAGAGGTGCGGGTGTCTGAGCGCAGCGAGTTCCCGCACCGTCCCTCGACGGGCCGAGGAGCGCAGGGGATCGGTGCGCAGCACCGGCTCGCGGTCGGCGGCGCGTTTCTTTTGGTTACTTTTCTTTTCGCGCGAAAAGAAAAGTAACGCCCATGAACCATCAGGAACGCATCGACATGGATCGGAGCGACAGCCCTGCGACCCTCACCGCCTCAGCGCCTCAGCGCATTGATCGCCAGCAGCACCCATCCGGCCATCATGCTGGTGCCACCGATTGGCGCCATCCGCGTCGGCCACTGCCACAGCGCCCCGCCCACCAGGCTGCCGGAAAACAGCAGCGCGCCCAGCAGCAGCACGTACAGCGCCAGGTGGGCGCTTGCCCCGTGTGCGCGCGGGCCAAGCGCCACCAGCACCGCGCCATGCGCGAACGCATACAGCGCCGCCATGTTCAGATGCTGCTGCGCCAACGGGTCGGCCACGCCATGCGATGCGTAGGCAGACAGGCCGATCGAGGCGGCGGCCAACAGCGCGCCCAGGCAGGCCAGCAGGGAAGGCTTACGTGCGCGACGTTCCAGATTGAACATGAAGGCTCCTTGCGCAGCGCCCCTTGCCGGGCGCCAGATGAAAAAAAACGCGCCGCAATAAGCGGCGCGTTTTCGTGTCCAACACTACATGGGTCAGCCGAGGCTTACTTGACGGCCCAGTAGATGTCGTAGGTCGCTTCCGGGGTGAACGACTTGTCGATGCCGTCCTTCCAGGTTTCGTACGGGCGGTCGATGACTTCGTTGCCCGAGGTCACGGCCCAGGCACGCAGGCCGTTGCGGGCCACGTCCAGACCTGCCATGTGGCCGGTGTAGGCCGCATGCGCCGAACGGTGCGGAGCAACGTGCACGTACTTGACCGGAGCGCCGCCGTCGATCTTGACGGTCAGCTCGTCGGCAGCGGCACCTTCAGCACCCTTCTTCTTCACCGGCTGGGCGATGTCGAAGGCGTACTTCTCCTGGCCGAAGTCGGTGGTGATGATGCGGAACGGACCGGCGGCTTCAAGGCCATTGGCCTCCATCACGCGCTTGATCCACTCCTGGTTGTCCTTGATGGACTTGGTGATGGTGTCCTGACCGCGGTCCACGTTGCCGGCGTTGACGACCAGCAGGTTCTCGGCCGGCACTTCCACGATGGCCAGATCGGTCAGCGGGGCTTCCGGCGTGCGGTAGTCGACGTTCGGGACGCTGGCGAGCATGTTGGCCATGCGCGACAGGCCCATCTTGATGTCGTCACCGATCTGACGGCTGACATACAGGCCTGCGTAACGGCCGAACAGGTCGAAGCCGTACTTCACCGAGTAGTCCTGGGTGATCTTGACGTTGCGACCGCCCTTGCCGGTCGGCTCCAGGCTGAAGGTGGTGACCTTGTCGTGACCCTTGGTGGCGTCTTCGATGGCGATCACAACACGCTTGTTCTCTTCGGCTTCGGTAATCTTCCAGGAACCGGTGCCCAGGTCCTTGGAGGTGAAGTCGAGGGTGGCACCGGTACCGGAGGCCGGGCCGGACAGCTTCAGTTCAACGGCGGGATCGCGCAGTACCAGCGGGTTCCAGTCCTTGAAGCGGCGCAGGCTGCTGACCGTGTCGTACACGATCGTCATCTTGCGGTTGGTCTCGATGCTTTCGGTGATGTGACGCTCGCCCGGCAGACATACGCCAATGATGACGAACAGGCCAGCCACGATCCCCAAGGCGATCAGGAACTCGATAATACGGGTCATTCAGAGAGTCTCCGGGGCCGATCCCACGGCCGGGTTGATTGAAGCGAAGCGCCAATCCTAGCAGGCTTCGCGGGCATTGTTTATCGGGATTGGCGCACCGGTTTCCCTGCCGGCTGCGTATTTGTATGGACAAAGAATTCGAAGGGTAACGCATACCGCTACCCGGCAAGTAGGGGGCAACCTTGGCGGAAACCCCCAACCTCGATCCAAGTCTTTGTACTTGAACGATTTTCCTCAGACCAGCTGGAGTTCGAACGCCTTCAGTACGGCGCGCGTACGGTCGCGCACGCCCAGCTTGGAGAGGATGTTGGATACGTGGTTCTTGATGGTGCCTTCGGCCACGCCCAGCGAGTTGGCGATCTCCTTGTTGGAGAAACCACTGGCCATCAGCCGCAGGATCTCGGTCTCGCGGTCGGTCAGCGGGTCCGGGCGGTCGAGGCTGACGAACTCGTTGCGCATGTGCTCCAGGCCCGACAGCAGGCGCTGGGTCACCGCCGGCTGCACCAGCGAACCACCGTCGGCCACAGTGCGGATGGCACCGACCAGCTGCGCCAGGGTGACATCCTTGAGCAGGTAGCCCTTGGCACCGGCCTTGAGCCCGGCCAGCACCAGCTGATCGTCGTCGAAGGTGGTGAGGATGATGGTCGGCGGCAACTGTTCCTGCCGCGACAGCACCTGCAGTGCCTCCAGGCCGGACATCACCGGCATGCGCATGTCCATCAGCACCACGTCGGGGCGGACCTGCGGTATCAGCTCGACCGCCTGCCGGCCGTCGCCGGCCTCGGCCACCACCTCGATGCCGTCGTCGAGCGCCAGCAGGGAGCGGATTCCCTGCCGCACCAGGGTTTGGTCGTCGACCAGGCAGACGCGAATCATCAACGCACTCCTTCAGGAACCTTGGTAAGGGCCGCCACCAGCACCGTTGCCGGCACCGTCGCCCGCAGCCGGAAGCCTTCACCGGGACGGGTTTCGATCTGCAGCTGGCCGCCACATTGTTGCAGGCGCTCGCGCATGCCGCGCAAGCCATTGCCTACATTGACCATATCCGCGCCGACACCGTCGTCGCGGGCCTCGACCACCACCCGGTCAGGGGCTTCACGGTACACCTTGATCCACAGATGGCGGGCACCGGCGTGGCGCACCGCGTTGGTGATGATCTCCTGGGTGCAGCGCAGCAGTACGTGGGCCCGCTGCGGGTCCTCCACGTTCAGCGGATCCTCGATCTCCAGCTGGATGTCCAGCGAGGGCACGTTCTCGGTCAGCGGGCGCAGCGCCGCGGCCAGGTCGATGGCACCGGTCTCGCGCAGCTGGCTGACCACCTCGCGCACATTGCCCAGCAGCAGCTTGGCCAGCGCGTGCGAGCGCTTCACGTGATCCAGCGCCTGGCCCTCGGCCAGGTGGCCGGCGACCTCCAGGTTCAGGGTCAGCGCGGTCAGCTGGTGGCCCAGCAGGTCATGCAGCTCGCGCGAAATGCGGGTGCGTTCGTTGACCCGCGCGCTCTCGGCCAGCAGGGCCCGGGTGGCGCGCAGTTCCGAATTGAGCCGGCGCTGCTCGTCGCGGGCCTCGGTCTGCTGCCGCGCGACCAGGCTGGTCACGAAGATGAACATGGAGAAGCCGCCGTACAGCAGCGACTGCATCACCGCTTCAAACAGCGGGAAGCGCAGCAGCATGTAGTAGACCGGGGCCACCGCCAGCTGGCTGACCAGCAGCCACAGCACCCCCAGCCGGACCGACAGCATCCACGGAATGACCCCGGCGGCCACCATCATCAGGATGCTGCCCAGGCCCGAGCCGCTAAGGAAGCTGACCCCCAGCGCCGAGACCGTCAGCAACAGCAGCAGGCCACGGTCCAGCCAGCTGGTGTGGCTGTCGCTGCGCAGGATGCGGGTCAACCAGTAGTAGGCGGTGCCGAAGGACAGGTAGGCGACGAACAGCAGGATCGCCCAGCCGCCCATGTCGCCGCGGCTGTGCAGGTTCTCGAACTGCGAGTACGCCAGGGGCAGGCCGACCATGACCCAGGTGAACAGGCCGGCCAGGCGGAGGACGCGGGTATGGCTGAGGACTCCCAACATGCCAGCACTCTACGGGCCCGGCCCGTGTCGCGCACTCCCACGGAAGTCATGCCTCCGCGGTCGCCTGTTCATGCCGCAGCCCACCCCGGGCATGCAATAATCGTGCGCAGGGTCCTTTGATGGACCAACCGCGTTACCCCACGGAGTCACAATGTCGATTGTCATCCGCGACGTGCGCGAGCACGAGCTCGATTCCGTCCTGGCTTTGAACAACAACGCTGGCCTGGCCATCCTTCCCCTGGATGCGGCCCGCCTGCGCCTGTTCTATGAAACCGCTGAGTATTTCCGCGTCGCCGAGCGCGACGGCAACCTGGCCGGCTTCCTGATCGGCTTTGGCAGCGACAGCCAGCACGACAGCAGCAATTTCGCCTGGTTCAAGCAGCAGCTGGACACCCCGTTCTTCTATATCGACCGCATCGTGGTCGCCAGCCGCCGTCGTGGCGGTGGCGTCGGCCGTGCGTTCTATGCCGACGCGCAGAGCTTCGCCGAGCTGCGCTACCCGCAGATGACCTGCGAAGTCTTCCTCGACCATGGCGCCGATGCCGCCCTGCTCTTCCACGGCAGCTTCGGCTTCCGCGAGCTGGGCCAGAACACCATGCCGCAGGTTGATGTGCGCGCCAGCATGCTGGCCAAGGAACTGTGCAGCTACCCGTGGGTCCAGGAGACCTACGGCGACAAGCTGCCGGATGTGGCATGGACACGCGCCCGGCAGCTGCCGGCGCAGGCACAGCGGCCGACGGGGACCTGAGCGTGGCGGTGAATTTCGATTACGAACAGGCCGGTGAACTGAAGATCGGCCAGGTGGGCATCGCCAACCTGCGCATCCGTACCCTTGATGTCGAGCGCCTCGTGCAGGAAATGCGCGAGCGCGTGACCCGTGCACCGAAGCTGTTCGGCCGCGCTGCGGTGATCCTCGACTTCGGCGGCCTCAGCCAGGTGCCGGATGTGGCCACCGCGCAGGCGCTGGTCGACGGCCTGCGCAGCGCGGGTGTGCTGCCGGTGGCACTGGCCTACGGCACCAGCGCGGTCGACCTGCTCTCGCAGCAGCTCGGCCTGCCACTGCTGGCCAAGTTCCGCGCGCAGTACGAGCGCGCCGAGGCCGAGCCGGCGCCGCCGCCGCCCGCACCGGAACCGCGCCGCGCGGTCCGTGCCGAACCGAAGCCAGCCCCGGCAACGCCGGTGGCCAAGGTGGCGGACGCTGCGGCACCGCAACCGGGCCGCATGCAGCTGGGCAACGTGCGTTCGGGCCAGCAGCTGTACGCGGAAAACTGCGACCTGACCGTGATGGCCACCGTCGGCGCAGGCGCCGAAGTCATCGCCGATGGCAGCATCCATATCTACGGCACCCTGCGCGGCCGCGCGCTGGCAGGGGCCCAGGGCAACACCGCGGCACGCATTTTCTGCCGTGATTTCCATGCGGAACTGGTCGCCATTGCAGGCCATTACAAGGTACTGGACGATGTCCCGGACACCCTGCGCGGCAAGGCCGTCCAGGTGTGGCTGGAACAGGACCAGATCAAGATCGCTGCGCTGGACTGACGCAGCACCCAAACAGAATCATCAGGAGAAGTCCTTTGGCTGAAATCATCGTAGTCACCTCCGGCAAGGGCGGCGTCGGCAAGACCACTTCCAGCGCGAGCCTGGCCTGCGGCCTGGCGCGGCGCGGCAAGAAGGTGGCGGTGATCGACTTCGACGTCGGCCTGCGCAACCTCGACCTGATCATGGGCTGCGAACGCCGCGTGGTGTATGACTTCGTCAACGTCGTGCACGGCGAAGCAACCCTCAAGCAGGCCCTGATCAAGGACAAGCGCTTCGACAACCTGTACGTGCTGGCCGCCTCGCAGACCCGCGACAAGGACGCACTGACCCAGGAAGGCGTGGGCAAGGTCCTGAAGGACCTGGCCGCCGACGGCTTCGACTACATCATCTGCGACTCCCCGGCCGGCATCGAGAAGGGTGCCTTCCTGGCGATGTACTTCGCCGACCGCGCGGTGGTGGTGGTGAACCCGGAAGTGTCCTCGGTGCGCGACTCCGACCGCATCATCGGCCTGCTCGACTCGAAGACCCACAAGGCCGAGTCCGGCCAGGACGTGCCGGCCTTCCTGCTGCTGACCCGCTACACCCCGGTGCGCGTGGAAAGCGGCGAGATGCTGAGCATCGCCGACGTCGAGGAAGTGCTCGGCCTGAAGGCGATCGGCGTGATTCCGGAATCGGGGGACGTGCTCAACGCCTCCAACAAGGGCGAGCCGGTCATCCTGGATGTTGAATCCGCTGCCGGCCAGGCCTATGAAGACGCCGTCGCGCGCATCCTCGGCGAAGAACGCCCGATGCGCTTCACCAACGTCGAGAAGAAGGGCTTCTTCAGCAAGCTGTTCGGAGGGTAAGCATGGGCCTGTTTGATTTCCTCAAAGCGAAGAAGACCACCGCCGAAACCGCCAAAAACCGCCTGCAGATCATCATTGCGCAGGAACGCAGCCACCGCGGTGGCCCGGACTACCTGCCGCTGCTGCAGCGCGAGCTGCTGGAAGTGATCAAGAAGTACGTGAACATCGACGTCGATGCGGTGAAGGTCGACCTGGTGAAGGATGGCCAGCACGACGTGCTGGACATCTCCGTGGCGCTGCCGGAAGGCCCGGACAAACCCTGATCCCCTGCCCCGCCCGTGCCTGCATGGGCGGGGCTGCCTGACCCGCATGACCGATACGACAACCGCCGTGGACATCACCTGCGTGGGCGACATCGCCTTCGCCGATGCGCAGTGCCTGCTCGCCGCGCATGGCCTGCAGCTGCACCACGTCGCGGCCGGCGAGCCGATTCCCGGCAGCTACTGGGGCGAACCCGAGGCGGGCATCATCGCCAGCAACGTATACGTGCGCGATGACACGCCGGTGCACTCGATGCTGCACGAGGCCTGCCACCTGATCGTGCTGCCGCCGGAGCGGCGTGCACAGGTGCATACCGATGCCACCGACTCGGTGGCCGAGGAAGATGCGACCTGCTACCTGCAGATCGTGCTGGCCGGGCGGCTGCCCGGCGTCGGCAGCCAGCGGCTGATGGCCGATATGGATGCGTGGGGGTATACGTACCGGTTGGGGTCTACGAAGGCGTGGTTCGAGCAGGACGCCGAAGACGCAAGAGCCTGGCTGGTCGAACGCGGCTTGCCGGTAGCGTGATCCACCGTGAACCGGGGTCAGATCCCTTTTGCTGCGCAAAAGGGATCTGACCCCATCGCCCCGTGCACGATCAGCCCTGCCCGGCCAGCGCGCGCAGGGTGATGCCGACGATGTAGGCCAGGTACGTGCCGGTGGCATAACCCATCGTGCCCAGCAGCACGCCCACCGGCGCCAGCGCCGGATGGAACGCAGCAGCCACCACCGGTGCCGAGGCCGGGCCACCGATGTTCGACTGCGAACCGATGGCGAAATAGAAGAACGGCACCTTCAGCAGTTTGCCCAGGCACCACAGCAGCACGATGTGCACGCTGATCCAGATGATGCCGAGCAGGAACAGCCACGGGCGGTCCAGCAGCGCCAGCAGATCCATCTGCATGCCGATGCAGGCGATCAGGAAGTACAGCAGCAGCGAGCCCAGCCGCGACGCACCCGCCCCTTCCAGATTGCGTGCACGGGTGAAGCTCAGGCTCAGGCCCAGCGTGGTCGACAGCACCACCACCCACACGAACGGCGCGTCCAGGCTGAACTGCGACGCCCAGCTGACGTTGGCCTTGAACCATGCCGCCAGCGGCGCACCGATCGCATGCGACAGGCCCACGCCGCCAAAGGCCACCGCCACGATCAGCATCAGGTCGGTCAGGCTGGGAATGCGTTCGTGCTCGGCCTGGAAGCGCGCGATGCGCTCCTTCAGTTCATCGATGGCCGAGGTGTCGGCGCCGCTGCGCGCGTCGATCTTCGCCGCGCGTCCGGCCAGGAAGATCAGCGCGGCCATCCACACGTAACCGACACCGACATCGACCACCGCGAACTGGCCGAACGTGGTCGCATTGACGTCGAACACTTCGCGCATTGCCAGCATGTTGGCACCGCCACCGATCCAGCTGCCGGCCAGCGCGGCCATGCCGGCCCAGGTGTCACCGGCCACGGTGTCGGGATGGATCGCGCGCATCACCAGGAAGGCCACCACCGCACCGAGCATGATGCTGGCTGAGGCGCCCAGGTACATCAGCACCAGCTTCGGGCCAAGCCGCAGGATGCCCTTGATGTCCACCGCGAGGGTCAGCAGGATCAGCGCCGCCGGCAGCAGGATGTCACGCGCGATCGGGTTGTAGAGCTTGGTGTTCTGGCCATCGATGAGGCCGACCGTGTTGTAGATGCCGGGAATCA
This sequence comes from Stenotrophomonas maltophilia, assembly GCF_002799245.1. Classification (GTDB taxonomy): domain Bacteria; phylum Pseudomonadota; class Gammaproteobacteria; order Xanthomonadales; family Xanthomonadaceae; genus Stenotrophomonas; species Stenotrophomonas maltophilia_S. The sequence goes on from NZ_NEQV01000001.1 coordinate 423,995, forward strand.
GGTAGCACAGCAGCAGTGCCGGCACGAAGGTATAGAAGCGTTTCCACAGCCCCTGCTCGCGCGAGGCGGTCCAGAACACGGCGCCAAGTGTGGCGGCGATCAAACCGAAGACGACGATGTCGTTCTGGATCATGCAGGCGCTCTTGTAGAGCCGAGCCATGCTCGGCTGCTGTTGGCGAAGGCGTGCCGACCAACGGTCGGCACCCACCGGCGGGAACATCGGCACCCACCGTCGAAAACAAAAGCGCCGCCCCGAAGGGCGGCGCTGCAGTCATCAGTTGCCGATGTGCTGCTTCAGCCAGGCATTGACGGTGTCATGCCAGAGGATGCTGTTGTTCGGCTTCAGCACCCAGTGGTTTTCATCCGGGAAGTACAGGAACTTCGATTCGATGCCCTGGCGCTGGGCGGCGGTGAACGCGGCCAGGCCCTGCTCGACCGGAATGCGGAAGTCCTGCTGGCCATGGATGACCAGGATCGGCTTCTTCCAGTCCGCCACGTGGTTGACCGGGTTGAACTTCTCGTAGTTCGCGGCCTTCTGGTACGGCGTGCCGCCCTGCTCCCACTCGGTGAACCACAGTTCCTCGGTCGCGTAGCCCATCATGCGCTGGTCGAACACGCCGTCGTGGTTGACCAGGCACTTGAACGGGCTGTTCCAGTTGCCGGCAATCCAGTTGACCATGAAGCCGCCATAGCTGGCACCCAGCGCACAGGCCTTGTCACCGTTGAGGAAGGAGTACTTCTTCAGCGCTGCGTCCCAGCCCTTCTGCAGGTCTTCCAGCGGGCGGTCGCCCCAGTGCTGGCTGATTGCATCGGTGAAGGCCTGGCCATAGCCGGTGGAGCCGTGGAAGTCGATCATCACCACGGCGTAGCCCTGGCCTGCATAGGTCTGCGGATTCCAGCGGTAGCTCCAGCCATTGCCGAAGCTGCCCTGCGGGCCGCCGTGGATCAGGAACGCGACCGGGTACGACTTGCCTTCCTGGTAGTTGTGCGGCTTGACCACGTAGCCGTGCACGGTGTCGTTGTTCCAGCCCTTGAACTCGAACTGTTCGTAGTCACCGAACGACACGTCCTTCAGCACATCGCCAGCCGCGGGGGTCAGCGCGCGCAGTTCACCGATGGATTCGCCCGCGGCGGGCAGCAGGCCGACCAGCACCTGATCGTTGCTCTTCAGGCTGTTGCGGGTGATCGCCACGCTGTTGCCGGCCACGTCGACCGAGGTCACGCTGCCGTCGCCGATCAGCTTGGTGGCCTTGCCGCTGGCCACGTCGATCTGGAACAGCGGATGTTCGCCGAGGTCATCGGCAGTGGTGTAGATGCTGGCGCCGTCGGCGGACAGGGTGATGCCGCCGGCCGAGCGGTCCCACTGCGGGGCGATCTCGCGGGTCTTGCCGCTGGCAACGTCCATCGCCATCAGGCCGAAGCGGTCGGCCTCGAAGCCCGGGCGCTTCATCGCACGGTAGAACAGGGTCTTGCCGTCGGCGCTGAACACCGGGCCGGCATCCCAGGCCGGGTTGGAGGCCGTCAGGTTGACCGGCGCCTGCTTGCCGGCGGCGTCGAAGCGGTACAGGTCGAAGTTGGTCGACCACGGCTCCTGCTTGCCGGCCACGCGGATGCTGGCCACCACGCTGGCGCCATCCGGCGACCACACGAAGTCATCATTGCCGCCGAACGGCTTGGACGGAGCATCACCATCGATGGTCGCGCTCAGCGCCGAGGCGCCCTTGACCGCGTCGGCCTTGGCTGCCGGCAGCGGGGCCACGAACAGGGTGTTGCGGCGGCCGTCGTTCCAGGTATCCCAGTGGCGCACGAACAGCGAATCGAAGACCTTGCCACTGGCCTTGGCGCCCGCGACGTCCTTGAGCTTCTTTTCGGTGCAGGCCAGGTCCGAGGCACAGGCCTGGAACACGCCGGCGCTGAACAGCACGCGGTCGTCCTGCGGCGACACGTGGTAGCTGTCCACGTCGACCGGGAAGTCGGTCAGCTGGCGCGGCGTGCCGCCGCTGAGCGGCTGCGCGTAGAGCTGCTGGCTGCCGTTCCTGGCGCTGAGGAAATACACGGTCTGGCCATCGGCCGACAGCGAAGCGGAGTTGACATTCCAGCCGGCCGGGGTGATCTGCTTCGGCGGCGCAGCGTCGCGGGTGCGCAGGTTGCGCGCGAACAACGCGGTGGAGGCCTTCAGGCTGGCGTCGACGCTGCGCTTGGCGAACACCACGGTGCCGCCGTCAGCGGTCAGCACCGGCGCGGAGACGCGGTCCATCGCCACCATGTCGCGGACTTCCAGGCCACGGGCAGCGGCAACGCTGGGCAGGGCGGCCAGCAGGCTCAGAGGCAGCAGGGCATGACGCAGTTTCATCGGGGTCTCCGCAGGACGGCAAAAAACCGATGGTAGGCCCGTGCGGCCGGGGCTGCCAAGGCCATCGGTCATGGCCGCGGACGAGCAGCCGCCAGAAAAGGCAAACCGCGCCGTAGCGCGGTTTGTCGGAGGTCGGGGTCGGATCCGATTCCATGGGAATCGGCTCTGACCCCTCACGCTGCCAGCATGGGGTCAGAGCCCTTCCCTGCGGGAAGGGATCCGACCCCGTGGGCGTTACGCCACGGCACGCTTGCCGGTGCGGTAGATCAGCCAGCCGACCAGGAACAGCACGGCCAGGCCAATCCACTGTGCGCCCGGCAGGTGGAACGGCACCGCCAGCACGTCCGCGCGGCTGCTGACCACGATCGGAATCGCGATGGCGATGCCCATCAGTGCCTCACCGGTGATCAGGCCGGCAGCGAACAGCACGCCCGGCTTGTGCACGCGGTCGCGGCCCTCTTCGTCATCGGCACGCACCTTGTGGAAGCGCTCGACCAGGTAGGCGATCAGGCCGCCGAGGAAGATCGGCACCATCAGCTCCAGCGGCAGGTAGATGCCGATGGCAGCAGCCAGCACCGGCACGCGGAAGCGGGCGTTGCGCGACTTCAGCCAGCTGTCGAAGGCGATGATGGCGGCACCGACCACGGCACCGATGCCGATGAAGGTCCACGGCAGTTCACCGCCGAACAGGCCCTTGGCCACCGAGGCCATCAGGTTGGCCTGCGGCGCAGCCAGTGCGTTCGGGTGCAGCTCCGACTTCACGCCGATGCCGTAGGCGGTGGCCAGCAGGTTCAGCACCGGGGCCATGATCAGCGCGCACGAGAACGCGCCGATGCCCAGCATCAGCTGCTGCTTCCACGGGGTGGCACCGACGATGTAGCCGGCCTTGAGGTCCTGCAGGTTGTCACCACCGACCGCCGCGGCGCAGCACACCACCGCGCCGATCATGATCGCGGCCACCGCACCCAGCGGCGCACCGCCGGCACCGACCGGCTTGAGGCCGTCGGCGCCCAGCAGCACGACCAGCACGGCCGAGGCGAACAGGATGGTGGAGATGGTGATGCCCGAAACCGGGTTGTTGGACGAGCCGATCAGGCCGGCCAGGTAGGCCGAGACCGAGACGAACAGGAAGCCGGCGACGATCATGATGATGGTCATCGGGATCGACACGTGCCACTGGCCCACGATGGCCTGGTACAGCGCCAGCAGCGGCAGCACGAAGACCACCAGGGCCACCAGCATCCACTTCATCGGCAGGTCGCGCTCGGTGTGCGCCAGCACCGGGCCACCGCTCTTGCGGGCGGCGGCAAAGCCGCTCTTGACGCCGTTGAGCAGCGACTTGCGCAGCGAGATCAGGGTCCAGATGCCACCGATCAGCATTGCACCGACGCCCAGGTAGCGCATCTTCGCGCCCCAGATGGCGAACGCCGCCTCGGTGGAGGAGGCCGCAGCGACCGAAGCGGCCAATGCCGGATCGGTGTTCATGAAGAACGCCTGGTAGATCGGAATGGCGATGTGCCAGGTCAGGATCGAGCCGGACACCACCACGATGCCGACGTTGAGGCCAACGATGTAGCCCACGCCCAGCAGGGCCGGCGACAGGTTGGTGCCGATGAAGGCGGTGACCTTGGAGCTGCCGACGTAGGCCGAGGTGGCCCAGGCGTCCGGGATCAGGCGCATGCCGCTTTCCGCGGCCAGCTTGACGAAGGCACCGATCACCGCCGACAGGCCGAGGATCTTCAGGCCCGGGCCCGGGTTCTCACCGGCCTTGAGCACCTCGGCCGCAGCCTTGCCTTCCGGGAACGGAAGCGGATCTTCGACGATCATCGAACGGCGCAGCGGCACCGAGAACAGCACGCCCAGCAGGCCGCCAAGGCCGGCGATGCCCAGCACCCACCAGTACTTGAAGTCCGGCCAGTAGCCCATGATCACCAGCGCGGGGATGGTGAAGATCACACCGGCGGCGATCGACGAACCGGCCGAGGCGCCGGTCTGCACGATGTTGTTCTCGAGGATGGAGCCACCGCCCAGCAGGCGCAGCACGCCCATGGAAATCACCGCGGCGGGAATGGCGGTAGCGATGGTCAGGCCTGCGAACAGACCGAGGTAGGCGTTTGCGGCCGACAGCACCACCGCCAGCACGATGGCCAGGGCCACTGCGCGGAAGGTGAGCTGCTTGGGCGCAGCGTCGTGGTTCATGGAAGCCCCTGCTGGCAAAAAATCCCTTGCACGCTAGCGTTCAGGGGGCGGCAAGTCCAGTGCGCATGGTCACCGCTGCCCCTGGTCCAGCCTGCCGCCCGGCCAGTGCGGCAAGCCCAACCAGCCGATCCCGCAAAGCCACGCAGCACCTGCCGCAAAAAAGGGGACGGAGGGGATTAAGTCGTATTTGTCATAAGCGCCGTGATCCCGCCCCTCCCCTTCTATAATCGCGCCCTTTCCGCAGTCCCCGCCGTCGATGACCGTTGCCGCCTCTGCTTCCGACGACTTCCTGGGCCACCCCAAGGGCGTCTACGTCTGCTTCTTCACCGAAATGTGGGAGCGTTTCTCCTTCTACGGCATGAAGGCGCTGCTGCTGCTGTACCTGACCAAATACCACCTGTTCGGCGACAAGGCCGGCCTGGACCTGCTCGGTGCCTACGGGGGCCTGGTGTACTGCATCCCGGTGTTCGGCGGCATGCTGGCCGACCGCTGGCTGGGCATGCGCCGGGCGGTGCTGTTCGGCGGCATCCTGCTGGTGCTCGGCCATCTCGGCATGGCCTTCGAAGGCCACGCGGCGTACCGGGTGAACGGCGAAGTGGTGCGCGACACCTCGGCACTGGCGGTGACCTACCTGTCGCTGGCGCTGATCATCATGGGCGTGGGCTTCCTGAAGCCGAACATCTCCACCATCGTCGGCAAGCTGTACGCCAAGGACGATCCGCGCCGCGATTCCGGCTTTTCGCTGTTCTACGCCGGCATCAACCTGGGCGCGCTGTTCTCCTCGCTGGTGTGCGGCTTCCTCGGCGAAGCCTACGGCTGGAAGTACGGCTTCGGCGCTGCGGGTATCGGCATGCTGGCCGGGCTGGCGATGTTCCTGTGGGGCCAGAAGTACCTGCAGGGCCATGCCGAGCCGCCGCAGCCGGCCGCGCTGAAGCAGAAGGTGCTGGGCTTGCCGCGCGAATGGCTCATCTATCTGTGCGCGGTGCTCGGTGTGCTGCCAGTGGCGTGGCTGATGTGGGCGGCTGGCAACGGTGCGTTCGCGCTGGGGGGTGAAATCAGCCTGGCATTGATGCTGATGCTGGTGGTGCTGGGCGGCGTGCTGGTCTGGTTCGCCTGGTTCACCGGCAGCAAGTGCACGCCGGTGCAGCGCCAGCAGATGATCGCGCTGATGGTGCTGATCTTCATGGCGCTGGTGTTCTTCACGATGTACGAGCAGTCCTACGGCTCGTGGGTGACCTTCACCGACCGCCTGCTGACCAAGGACATCGTGCCGTCGCTGGTGATCACCGGCGGTACCCCGCTGCCGTGGTCGATCATCTCGTTGCTGCTGGCACCGCTCGGCTTCGTGGTCAGCGCGCGCCTGTCCGAACGGCGCCCGGGCTCGGCCGCGCCGCGCACGTTCTTCGCCGCCATTGTCGTGCTGATGCTGGTGCTGCTGGTGCGCGACTGCCTGGTGATTCCGCAGACCGCCGGCTCGCTGACCTACCTCGGCGGCCTGTTCCTGGTGCTGCTTGCTCCGGCCTTTGCCGCGCTGTGGACGTGGATGGACCGCCGTGGCTGGGAACCGGGCAAGCCGGTGAAGTCGGCCTGGGGCCTGGTGATCGGCGCGCTGTCGTTCGTGCCGCTGGCACTGGCCGCACAGCAGGTCGGTGCCACCGGCGAGATGGCCAGTGTGTGGTGGCTGGTGCTGGCCTATTTCCTGCTGGCCAGCGGTGAGATGTGCCTGTCGCCGGTCGGCCTGTCGGCGGTGACCCAGCTGGCCGTGCCGCGGGTGATGAGCCTGATGATGGGCACCTGGTTCCTGGCCACCGCATTCTCGGAAACGCTGGCCGCACTGTTCGGCAAGCTGGCCGCGATCGATGTACCGGAAGGCGAATCGCTGGACATGGTGGCCGCTGCCGGCGCCTATGCACACCTGTTCTGGCTGCTGATGTGGATCGGCCTGGGCTGTGCGCTGGCCGCCTTCATCGCCGCGCCACTGCTGAAGAAGATGATGCACGGGGTGAAGTAAGCCCCGCGCATGCGTAAAACCAGGGCGGCGGAACGATCCTCCGCCGCCCCGTCAGCTCAGGGCGCCTTGTCCTTGCCGGCCACAGGTGCGGTCGTCGCGGTCTTGCCCCCCAGGCTGCGTGCCAGGAACGCCAGCAGCTTGTCGTAGTACTCGCTGCGATGGGCCTCGGTATAGAAGCCATGGCCCTCGGTCTTGTAGTACAGGCTTTCCACCGGCGTGCCGGCGCGCTTGAGTGCCGCTTCCATGCGCTCGGTGTGCTGGATCGGCGCACGCTTGTCTTCGCCACCGGCGGCGAGGAACACCGGCACCTTGATCCGTTCGGCCAGGTTCACCGGCGACACCGCACCCAGCTTGGCCGGATCACCCAGCCATTCGCGCAGGTAGGTCACGCCTGAACCGCGGTCCTGGATGTCGCCGCGGGTGTACATCATCGGCAGGTCGTAGACGCCGACATAGCCGGCCGCGCACTGGTACAACCCGGGTTCGCGGGCGGCCCCCATCATCGCCGAGTAGGCGCCGTAGCTGGCGCCATAGATGCAGATGCGACGGCCGTCGGCGATGCCTTCGCTGATCGCCCAGCGGGTGGCATCGGTGACATCGTCCTGCATCGCCGCGCCCCACTGCTGCGCGCCGGCCTGGGTGTGGGCCCGGCCGTAGTTGCCCGAACCACGGAAATTGACCTGCAGCACGGCATAGCCGGCGGCGGCCAGCATCTGTGTTTCGCGGTCGTACTGGCCGGAATCGAAGATGTCGAACGGCCCGCCATGCGGCATCACCACCATCGGCAGGTTGCGCCCGTCGCTGCCCGCCGGCAGGGTCAGGAAGCCGTGCAGCGGCAGGCCGTCGCGGGCCTTCAGTGCAATCGGCTTCACGCTGGCACTGCGCTCCACGTCGATCCAGTCGCTGCGGCTGATCAGGTGTTCAGCCTTGCGCGCCACCGTGTCGTACACGTAGAAATCGCCGGGATTGGTGCCCGACCAGGTTTCCACCAGCACGACACGGCCATCGCGGGTGCTGGAGGTGATGTAGACCGCGCCCCCGAAGGCCGCTTCCAGGCTGCGGTACAGCCGCGCATCGGCCGAGCCTTCATCGAAGAAGCGGGTGCGCGGCCTGTCGCCCAGGTACAGCGCGCCTACCGGCACATGGGTCCCCGGCCGATGGATGATGCGGTAAGGATTGACCACTTCGTCGCGCAGCAGCGTGGCGCGCTCGCCGGTCTGCGGATTCCAGCTGACGATCGCATCGGGACCTTGCGTCTGCTCGACATTGAGATAGGCCAGGTTGCCATCGGCCGAGAAGCCGAGGGCGGTTTCGATGCGCTTGCTGACCGCCTCGTCGTTGATCAGCTTCCAGCTGTCGCCGCTGCGTTCGCGGAAATACAGCTTGTTGATGTTGTCGCCGCCCGAGCCGTGCACGAAGCGGACCTCGCCCGCACCATCAGTGGTGAACTCGCCGCGTCGAACCGGTGAGGATGCCACCCGCGAGCGACGACCACTGGTCACATCCATGCGATCGACACGGGTGAACGGATCCTCGGCCAGCGGCCACACCGTGACCAGCACGTTGCGCTCGTCGCCCGGCAGGTCGTCGGCCAGGAAGGCGGCGACCGCCTCGACCTTCTTCGGCTGGATGCGGGTTCCCGGGCCGTTGCTCTCCACCCGGTAGCCCACCAGCAACTCGCCGCGATTGCCGTTGGCATCGATGGCATAGAGCTCACCGGTGGGATTGGGCTGGTCGAGCGAGCCCCACTTCTGGGCCAGGCCGATCAGCAGGCGCTCGTTGCTGACCCAGTCGAATTCCTGCGCGTGGTTGCGGCTGGGGGGCCGGAAACTGCCGACCATCTGCTTGTCCTTCAACCGCAGCACGGCGATCGCGGTGGTGTCCTCCATCGGCACCGTTGCCGCCACGTACTCGCCCCCTGGCGAGATCTTGATGTCGGTGAAGGTCTCGCGACGCAGGTACTGCGTCAGGTCCACCGCCCCCACGCTGCCTGCGGCAACGCCCCCGATGACGGCCAGCGCGGCCGCCAGAATCGTCTTGTGCATCCTTCCCCTGCTCCTGTGGACACCTTGTCCTGGTGGCCGATTCTAGGCAGGGCCGCGGGTTTCCCGCCAGAGCCAGAAAAGACGACGGCACCGTTGCCGGTGCCGTCGTTGCCACTACCTTGGAGAGAGAGTCAGGACGTGGGTTCGGGGGGCGTGCGCCGGGTCAGTGGACCCCGCGCACCGCCAGCATGAGGGCCAGGATGCTGAGGATCACGGCGATGGTGCCATCGAGCACGCGCCAGGTGCTGGGCTTGGTGAACAGCGGCGCCAGCAGGCGTGCGCCCAGGCCCTGCGCGGTCAGCCACAGGCAGCTGGCGGTGACCACGCCAGCGGCGAAGGCCATGCGGGCATTGCCGAAGTTCTCGGCGATGGAGCCGATCACCATCATGTCCAGCCAGAAGTGCGGGTTGATCAGCGAGAAGCCGACCGCGGCCATCAGCACCGCGCGGCGGCTGCCGTCATCGCTGTCGGCCTCGCCCATGCCACCGCCGCCGGCGATCGCACGGCGTGCCGACTTCATCGCATACCAGGCCAGGAACGCGACGCCGGTCCACAGCACGGCCGTGGTCAGCCACGGCAGTGCCGAGGTGAGCGTGCGCAGGCCGGCCACGCTGGCAAAGATGAAGATCGCATCGATGGCCGCGCAGGTGGCGACCACCGGCACGATGTGCTTGCGCAGGATGCCCTGGCGCAGAATGAAGGCGCTCTGGGCCCCGACCACGGCGAACAGGCCGATGCCGGTGGCTGCACCAGAGAACCAGGCACCGAGGCCGGTGCTGGCGGAGATGACCGAGAACATGGGATTCACTGCCTTGTATTGCTTTGGGGGGACGGTGCCTCGCGAAGGCGGACAGCACCGGAACGGGCGCCATTGTCGCGCCGCAACATGAAAAAGACGAGCTAAACTTCCTAAACCAACATTAGCGGAGCTTAATTCGATGCGTATCGACCATGCCCAGCTGCGCGCCTTGGCTGCGGTGATCCGCGAGGGCAGCTTCGACCGCGCCGCGCAGTCGCTGAATGTCACGCCTTCGGCCATCTCGCAGCGGGTCAAAGCGCTGGAGGACCGGGTCGGGCGCCTGCTGGTCAAGCGCGGCACCCCGGCCACCGCTACCGCCGAGGGCCAGGTGCTGGTGCAGCTGGCCGAGCAGACCGCCCTGCTCGAGCACGATGCGCTGCACCGGATGGGCCTGGCCGACGAGGATCTTCCCCAGGCCAGCATCCCGGTGGCGGTGAACCACGACAGCCTGGAAACCTGGTTCCCGCAGGCCGCCTCGCAGTTCGCGCAGAGCACCGGCACCACACTGGACCTGCGCGTGGAAGACCAGGACCACACCGTCGAACTGTTGCGCCAGGGCACGGTGCTCGGTGCGGTGACCACGCTGGACGAGCCGGTGCAGGGCTGCCAGATCCATGCGCTGGGCAGCATCCGCTACGCCGCGACCTGTACCCCCGAGTTCCGCGAGCGCCATTTCGCCAAGGGCGTGACCGCGCAGGCGCTGGCACAGGCGCCGGTGCTGGTGTTCAACCGCAAGGACGAGATGCAGTCGCGCTTCGCCCGGCGCATGGCCGGCGACGACCTGCCCAGCACCGCGCCGACCTGGTGGATTCCCTCCACGCGCGCCTTCGTGCAGGCCAACCTGGGCGGCATGGGCTGGACCATGAACCCGCTACCGCTGGTCAAGCGGCACCTGGACGCGGGCCGCCTGGTCTACGTGCGCCAGCGCGCGTGGGAAGACGTGCCGCTGTACTGGCAGCACTGGAAGGGCGACGTGCAGACCATGGCCCTGCTGACCCGCGCAGTGCTGGATGCCTCCTCAGCACTGATCCGCCGCAAGCGCTGAAAAAGGGGACGGAGGGGATTAAGTCGTTTAAGGCAAATACGACCTGTAAGGCAAAAGCGACTTAATCCCCTCCGTCCCCTTTTTTGGGGCTCCATCGGATCTCCATCATCTCTACACACCGGGTCCATGCGTGATGCGGATACTGGCCGGCCGATCACCACAAGGATGTCCGGCATGCCCGTGTACCTTCGCGATGCCCGCCCCGACGATGCCGCTGCCTGCGTCGAGCTGCGCGGGCGGACCCGCGAGAACGCCTTCAGTGCCGAGCAGCTGGCGCAGCTGGGCATCACCGTGGACAGCTGGGCGGCCGGCATCGCCCAGGGCGATTCCATCGGCCGCGTCGCCTGGGAAGGCGAGCGCATGGTCGGCTACTGCTTCGCCGACCACCACAGCGGCGAGGTGCTGGTGCTGGCCCTGCTGCCGGACTACGAGGGCCGCGGCATCGGCCGCCAACTGTTGCAGGAAGTGGTCAGCCTGACCCGCGATGCCGGCCACCAGCGGCTGTACCTGGCCTGCTCGGCCGATCCGCGTTCGCGCTCGCATGGCTTCTATCGCCGCCTGGGCTGGCGCCCGACCGGGGGGATCGATGAGGCCGGCGACGAGATCCTCGAGTTGATCTGACGGGATGCCTCGCCGGGCATCGCCCGGCGCTACCGGTGACGGTGCCGCGAAAGGCCGGATGCTGCGTTGCATCAAAAAAGGACCGGAACCGGTTAGAATCGCGACAGGATGTTGCAAGGCGTTGTTTCTTCACGCCCTTTCCCTGCCCCACGCGCATCCTGACCCCCTCCCCTCCGCCAACGATCCCGCCCCCATGAAGAAATTTGGCAAGGCCCTGCTCGCCCTGCTCGTGCTGCTGTTGCTGGCCGCCGCGCTGTTCCTGTACTGGCCGCTGACCCAGCGCTCGGTGCCCGCCGCCAGCAACGACAAGCCCGTCGATGTTGTGCTGGTCGGCGCCGGCATCATGAGCATCACCCTGGCCACCTACCTGCAGGAACTGCAGCCGGACTGGAACATCCAGGTCTACGAACGCCTCGACGGCGTCGCCGGTGAAAGCTCCGACGGCTGGAACAACGCCGGTACCGGCCACTCGGCCTTCGCCGAACTGAACTACACCCCGGAACTGCCCGACGGCAGCATCGAGACCAAGCGTGCGGTCGGCATCGCCGAATCGTTCGAGGTCTCGCGCCAGTTCTGGTCGCACCAGGTGAAGGAAGGCCGGCTGAGCCAGCCCAGCGACTTCATCAACCCGACGCCGCACATGAGCTTCGTCTGGGGCGATGACAACATCGCCTACCTGCACAAGCGCCAGCAGGCCCTGGTGAAGAACCCGCTGTTCTACGGCATGCAGTACTCCGAGGATCCGAAGCAGATCCAGCAGTGGGCACCGCTGCTGATGGAGGGCCGTGATCCGAAGCAGAAGGTCGCCGCGACCTGGATGCCGCTCGGCACCGACGTCAACTTCGGTGTGATCACCCGCCAGCTGACCACCGGCCTGCAGCGCAGCCCGAACTTCAGCCTGCACCTGAACCATGAAGTGAGCGCGCTGCGGCAGAACGCCGACAAGAGCTGGAACGTGACGGTGAAGGACCTCAAGGCCGGCACCGAGACCACCACCCACACCCGCTTCGTGTTCATCGGTGCCGGTGGCGCCGCACTGAAGCTGCTGCAGATGTCGGGCATTCCGGAATCGAAGGACTACGCCGGCTTCCCGGTCGGTGGCCAGTTCCTCGCCTTCCAGGGCCAGGACGTGACCTCGCGCCACGGCGTGAAGGCCTACGGCATGGCCGAGACCGGTTCGCCGCCGATGTCGGTGCCGCACCTGGATGCACGCAAGCTGGACGGCAAGCCGGTGGTCCTGTTCGGGCCGTTCGCGCTGTACAGCACCAAGTTCCTCAAGCACGGCTCGTGGTGGGATCTGTATTCCTCGGTCACCCACAACAACGTCGGCCCGATGCTGGAAGTGGGCAAGGACAACCTGGACCTGGTGCAGTACCTGATGGGCCAGGCGCGCCTGAACGATGCCGACCGCCAGGCCGAACTGGTCAAGTACTTCCCCAATGCCAAGCCGGGCGACTGGAAGCTGGTCACCGCCGGCCAGCGCGTGCAGATCATCAAGCGTGATCCGCTGAAGGGCCCGGTGCTGCAGTTCGGCACCGAGATCGTGACCGACAAGGACCACACCATCGCCGCCCTGCTTGGCGCCTCGCCGGGCGCGTCGACCTCGCCGCCGATCATGCTGGACTTGATGGCCAAGGCCTTCCCGGACCAGATGAAGGCAGGCTGGGAAACCCGCCTGCGCGAGATCGTGCCGTCTTACGGGCGCAAGCTCAATGACAGCGCTGCGCTGGTCAACGAGATCCGTACGCTGACCAGCCAGACCCTGCACCTGCCGTACCTGGAGGTGCCGGTGGATGCCAGTGCGGCAGCGCCTGCACCGGCCGCGGTTCCGGCCCCGGCCAAGGAAAAGCGCAACGCCAACGAGGAACTGCAGGCACTGTAAGCCCGCGCGTTCCTTGCGATGCAGACGGACGGCCACCTTCGGGTGGCCGTTCGCGTTTGTGGCCAGCTGTCGAGCCGAGCCCACGCTCGGCTGCTCTTCGGGGATGCCAACAACCGAGCATGGGCTCGGCTCTACAGAAGGCGATGCCGGGTGCCGGAATGCCGATGCACACTGACGCGAATTGTAATGTTGTTAAGAATTATTTACATTTGCATCCTGCGCCATCACTGCACCCCTCCAGATGGACCTGACCGTGCCCGAAGCCGCCGCCCCGGGTGCTGGACGCCTGTTGCCGCCCTTCCCCGCTTCCAAGCCTCGAGCCCACCATGTCCCTGACTTTCCCTAACCGCCTGCCCCGCCGCGCGCTGCTGCCGGCTGCCCTGCTTTCGTCGCTGTCCCTGCTGGCCGCGCCCGGCGCGTTCGCCGCCACCGATGGCGCCGCCGACGCCAAGACCCTGGACCGGGTCAGCGTGCGTGCCGAGCAGTCCGCACCACCAGCCAGCACCACGCGCCTGCCGATCACCCTGCAGGAAACCCCGCAGTCGGCCACCGCGATCAGCCTGCAGCGCCTGCAGGACGAATCGCTGTTCAGCATCAACGATGTGATGCGCAACGTGACCGGCGTCAGCGTGTCCTTCTATGACACCCAGCGTCCGCTGTACTACGCGCGCGGCTTCGCCATCACCGACTTCCAGGTCGACGGCATTCCCACCTACAGCGGCTCCACCAACCAGGAATACGACACCGCCTTCTACGACCGCATCGAAGTGATCCGCGGCGCCAACGGCCTGCTCAGTGGTGCCGGCGTACCGTCGGCCACGGTCAACCTGCTGCGCAAGCGCCCTGGCAAGGAATTCGATGCGTCGTTCTCGGTCAGCGCCGGCAGCTGGGACTACCGCCGCATGGAAGCCGACGTGACCGCACCGCTGACCGATGACGGCCGCTTCCGCAGCCGCGTGGTTGCCGCCTACACCGATCGCGGCCTGTATTACGACCGCTACAAAGAGAACAAGATGGCCGGCATGGCGGTGCTGGAAGGTGATGTCACCGACAGCACCACGGTCACCGTCGGCTACCAGACCCAGGACAACAACCCGACCGGTTCGACCTGGGGCACCGTGGCGTTCTTCGACAACCAGGGCAACTTCGCCCATCTGGCGCGCTCGACCAACCTGTCGCCGAAGTGGAGCTACTGGAAGCGCGAGAGCAGCACTGCCTTCGCCAACCTCGAACAGCGTTTCGGCGACGACTGGCTGTTGAAGATCAACACCGCCTACACCCGCGGCAACGTGCAGAACGTGCGCCTGTACGGCACCGGCAACCCGGACCCGGCCACCGGCTCGGGCATCTACCTGCGCGCGGCCGCCGGTGATTCGAAGGACACCCGCCGCAATGTCGATGCCTACCTGACCGGCACGTTCCCGCTGTTCGGCCGCGACCACGACCTCACTGTCGGCGCGCAGTGGTCGGACCTGGAAGGCACCACGAACACCGTGGCGCTGAACTTCCCGAACGACTGGGCAACCTGCGGGCGTGAACGCTGCTACTACATTCCCAACGTGTTCAACTGGAACGGCGACATTTCCGAGGTGACCTACACCCGCACCGGCGCACGCCGCGTGGCCAGGACCACGCAGAGCGGCGTCTATCTGGCCACCCGCCTGCGCCTGGCCGAGCCGCTGTCGCTGATTGCCGGCGCGCGCCTGAGCCGTTGGGAAACCCTCAGCCGCTCGTACAACGCCGCCGGCGCCTATACCGGCACCAGCGGTGCCTACAAGGTGAGCGATGAGGTCACCCCGTACGTGGGCCTTGTCTACGAGATCACCCCGAACGTATCGGCCTACGCCAGCTACACCGAGATCTTCAATCCGCAGAACTACAAGGACCGCAACGAGAACCTGCTGGCGCCGGTGCAGGGCTCGAACCTGGAAGCGGGCATCAAGACGCAATGGTTCGATGGCCGCCTGACCGCCAATGCCGCCGTGTTCGAGGCCAAGCAGGACAACTACGCAGTGCGTGACATGAGCGTGCCCGAAGGTACGCTGAGCGACGGCAGCTCGGCCTATATCGGCATCAACGGCACCAAGGCACGCGGCTGGGAGATGGACGTCAACGGCGAGATCCTGCCGGGCTGGACGGTCAATGCCGGCTACACCCGCGTCAAGGTGACCCGCGCCGCCACCGACCTGCTGTACGCCAATCCGCCCAAGGACCTGCTGCAGCTCAACACCCAGCTGCAGCTGCGCGGCGCACTGGAACGCCTGAGCATCGGCGGTGGCCTGCAGTGGCAGAGCAGGGTGCAGGGCTACAACATCGCCTACCCGCTCGGCGGCACGGTGACGGTGAACCAGCCGGCGTATTCGCTGGTGCAGTTCAACGCCAACTACCGCATCAGCGACAACTGGACCGCGACGCTGAGCGTGCGCAACGCGCTGGACAAGACCTACTGGGCCAACCTGGACTACAACAACTTCGGCGAACCGCGCTTCGTGTCAGCCAGCCTGCGCTGGAAGTTCTGAGCCAAGCGCATGCCTCGGGGTCGGATCCCTTTCCGGAGGAAAGGGCTCTGACCCCAGGCAACAGGAAAGGGCCCGCCTCCGCGCGGGCCCTTCCTTTTGCTGCACTGCGGATTGCACCCCACGCCATAATTATGCCGTAATTATTTCAACGCCAATCGGAAGCCGGTCGATGAACCCGAGCTGGGATACGTTGGAACGCAGCCGCCAGGCGCGCCTGGAGCGCGCCGCGCCGTGGGCGCGCGGGCACCAGGTGGCGGCCGACGATGTGCACGAGCTGCTGCATGCGCTGCTGGAGCCCGGCGACAAGGTCTGCCTGGAAGGCAACAACCAGAAGCAGGCCGATTTCCTCGCCCAGGCGCTGGCCGACCTCGACCCCACCCGCGTGCATGACCTGCACATGGTGCAGTCGGTGTTGTCCCTGCCCTCGCATCTGGACGTGTTCGAGCGCGGCATCGCCTCGAAGCTGGACTTCTCGTTCTCCGGCCCGCAGTCGGTGCGGCTGGCCAACCTGGTCGCCGAAGGGCGCATCCAGATCGGCGCCATCCACACCTACCTGGAACTGTTCGGCCGCTACTTCATCGACCTGACCCCGCGCGTGGCCCTGGTGGCCGCGCAGGCCGCAGATCGGCACGGCAACCTGTACACCGGGCCGAACACCGAAGACACCCCGGTGATCGTCGAAGCCACCGCCTTCGGGGGTGGCATCGTCATCGCCCAGGTGAACGAGATCGTCGACACCCTCCCCCGCGTCGATATCCCCGCTGACTGGGTCAACTTCGTGGTGCAGGCGCCGCGTCCCAACCATATCGAACCCCTGTTCACCCGCGACCCGGCGCAGATCTCCGAGATCCAGGTCCTGATGGCGATGATGGCCATCAAGGGCATCTACGCCGAGTACGGCGTCAACCGCCTCAATCATGGCATCGGCTTCGACACTGCGGCCATCGAGCTGCTGCTGCCCACCTACGCCGAGTCGCTGGGGCTGAAGGGAAAGATCTGCCAGCACTGGGCGCTGAATCCGCACCCGGCACTGATCCCGGCGATCGAATCGGGCTTCGTCAGATCCGTGCATTCGTTCGGCTCGGAACTGGGCATGGAGAAGTACATCGCCGCGCGTGGCGATGTGTTCTTCACCGGTGCCGATGGCTCGATGCGCTCCAACCGTGCGTTCTCGCAGACCGCAGGCCTGTATGCCTGTGACATGTTCATCGGCTCCACCCTGCAGATCGACCTGCAGGGCAACAGCTCCACCGCCACCCGCGACCGCATCGCCGGCTTCGGTGGCGCGCCGAACATGGGTTCCGATGCACGCGGCCGGCGCCACGCCAGCGACGCCTGGATCAAGGCCGGCCAGCAGGCAGCGCGCGCCGGCGAAATGCCGCGCGGCCGCAAGCTGGTGGTGCAGATGGTGGAGACCTTCCGCGAGCACATGGCGCCGGCCTTCGTCGAACGCCTCGATGCCTGGGAACTGGCCGAGCGCGCGGACATGCCGCTGCCACCGGTGATGATCTACGGCGACGATGTCAGCCATGTGCTCACCGAGGAAGGGATCGCCAACCTGCTGCTGTGCCGCACTGCCGAGGAGCGCGAACAGGCGATCCGCGGCGTGTCCGGCTACACCACGGTCGGCCTGGGGCGCGACCGTGCGATGGTGGAGAACCTGCGCGACCGTGGCGCGATCCGCCGCCCCGAAGACCTCGGCATCTCGCCGCGCGATGCCAGCCGTGACCTGCTGGCGGCGCGTTCGGTGAAGGACCTGGTGCGCTGGTCTGGCGGCCTGTACGACCCGCCCAAGCGCTTCCGCAACTGGTAAGGGGATGAGCATGGAAACCCTCGACTATCGATTCGATGGACATACCCCGGTGCAGTTTCCGCACGACGCGGTGCTGGTCGGCGTGCTGGCCTCGGGCAACCTGGAAATACTGCTGGAGCCGGCCGCACTGGACGGCGCGATGACGGTGCGCATCATCACCGCCGCGCAGGGCTTCGGCAGCGTGTGGCAGGCAGTGATCAGCGACTTCGCGCAGCGCCATCCGCTGCGCGATGTACGCGTGTCGATCAACGACGCCGGTGCCACCCCGGCGGTGGTCAGCCTGCGCCTGGACCAGGCAGTGGAAACACTGCTGGCCGGAGGCACGCCATGAGCCACGCCCGACGCCACAGCTATTACGAAGCCGATGCACGCGAGCGCATCGCGGGACTGGCCGACGCCGGTTCGTTCCGCGAATTGCTCGGCCCGGCGCGACGGATGATGAGTCCGCACCTGGCCCAGCTCGACCAGCCGGCCGCATTCGATGATGGCATCGTGGTCGGCGAAGCCACGCTGCAGGGCAAGCGCGTACTGCTGGCCGCGCAACAGGGTGGCTTCATGGGCGGCGGCGTGGGCGAGGTGCACGGCGCCAAGCTGACCGGCCTGTTGCGGCGCGCGGCCGAAACACGGCCGGAGGGCGTGCTGCTACTGCTGGATACCGGCGGCGTGCGCCTGCATGAAGCCAATGCCGGGCTGATCGCCATTTCCGAGATCATGCGCGCCACCCTGGCTGCACGCGCTGCCGGCGTGCCGGTGGTCGCCCTGATCGGCAGCGGCAACGGTGCCTTTGGCGGCATGGGCATCGTGGCCCGCTGCTGCACCACGGTCATCATGTCCGAAGAGGGACGCCTGTCGCTGTCCGGCCCGGAAGTGATCGAGACCGTGCGCGGCGTGGAAGAGTTCGACTCACGCGATCGCGCGCTGGTGTGGCGCGTGACCGGCGGCAAGCACCGTTACCTGATCGACCAGGCGCAGGTGCTGGTGCCCGACGCCATCGAGGCCTTCGCCCACGCCGCCGCCGATGCGCTGCAGCCCGACTCGACCAGCAGCGATACCGGCACCGCGCTGGGCGCCCTGCAGGCCCGCCACGCCGCGCTGAAGGCGCGCGTGCAGGCCTGGGGCGATTGCCGCGACGGACTGGAGATCTGGACCCGCCAGGGCATTGCCGAACCCGAGCGACTGCCATTGCTGGATACCGACGCCTTCCTTGCCGCCACCGCTGGCCGGAGCCTGCCATGAGTGCACCGCTGCAGCCCCTGCTCGACGCCCTGTTCCCGCGTGGGCACGCCATCGACGTGCGCGATTCGGTACTGACCGGCACCGCATCCACCGCCGATGGCGAGGTGACGGTGATCGGCACCACCGACCGCATCGAGGTCGGCGTCGACCATGCACTCGTGCTGGCCGAAACCGTGCTGGCCAGCACCAGCGCACACCCGCAACGGCCGATCGTGATGCTGGCCGATACCGCCGGCCAGCGCCTGGCGCGGCGCGATGAACTGCTGGGCATCAATGGCTACTTCGCGCATCTGGCACAGACGCTCGACCTGGCACGCCGCCGTGGTGCGCGCCTGGTCACCCTGGTCTACGGTGAATCGGTCAGCGGCGGCTTCCTGTCCTTCGGCCTGATGGCCGACCACATCCACGCCCTGCCCGATGCACAGGTGCGGGTGATGGACCTGCGCGCGATGGCACGGGTGACCAAGCAACCGCTGGAGAAGCTGCAGGCGCTCAGCCAGAGCTCGCCGGTGTTCGCGCCGGGCGTGGCCAACTACGTGGCGATGGGCGCGGTCGAATCGCTGTGGGATGGCGACCTGGCCGAGCACCTGCTGCAGGCACTGCGCACGCCCAGCGACGGCGATCTGCGTGCCGCGTGCGGCGCACAACGTGGCGGACGGGCGCTGGCTGCGGATGTCTGCACGGCGGTGGCCCGCGGCGATGCCTGACCGGCCCGCCCGCCACACGCTGGTCTGGCTGTCGGCCAACGCCGGCTGGCGGGCCGACGTGGCCGCGCAGGAACCGCGCCTGGCAGCGTGGTTTGCGCAAGGGCTGCCCGCGATGGTGGCGCGGCGTGCCGTGGATGATCCCGACCCGCGGCTGCGCCTGGGCGTGCCGTTGCCACCCGGCGAAGGCAAGCAGCGCCTGGCCCTGCGCGTGCCGCTGCACGATGTGCTTCGCCAGCAGCCGCCGCCGACGCTGGAAGCGCTGCTCACCTCCGGTGTTGCCAGCGACTGGCAGGCCGCGCTGCACGCGATGGCGCGCCTTGCACCGGCCCGCGTGTTCGGCGCGTTCGCCTGGCAGCACCTGAGCGGCCTGCCCTATGTGCATGCAGCGTCGGACATCGACCTGCTGTGGCAGGTGGACGCCCCTGCGCAGGCCGATGCACTGGTCGCGCGCCTGCAGGGCTGGGAGCGCGAGCACGGCCGTCGGGTGGACGGCGAACTGTGCCTGGCCGACGGCGGCGCGGTGAACTGGCGCGAGTACGCCGGTGGCAGCCGCCAGGTGCTGGTCAAGCGCCTGGAGGGTGCCGCACTGGAAGCCCGCGAACGCCTGTTCACCGCCACCGGAGTGGCTGCGTGAACGCCCTCGCGCAGGCCAGCCCGCACATCGCGCGCCGCGTCGACAGCGCGCGCCTGGGCCGGCTGGCCATCGCCAGCCTGCACGCCGAACTGGCCTGTGCGCCCAAGCCTGGCCTGGTCACCCCGTTCGATACCGGCAGCCATGACGACATGGACGCCGGTACCTTCCTGCGCAGCCTGTTCGCGCTGCGCCACTATTTCACCGCCATTGCCGGCGCGGGCGCCGATGATGCGCCGTTCGCCACCCTGCGCGCACATGGCATCGCCGCCGAGGCGGCGATGCTGCGCGCCACCGGCGGCATCAACACCCATCGCGGCGCCATCTTCAGCCTCGGCCTGCTGGTCGCCGCCGCCGCACGCTGCCGCCGCGGGCTGGGCCACGCGGTGCCCGCCACGCAGGTCTGCCTGGCCGTGCAGGATTGGGCCAACGACTTCGCCGCTGCGCCACTGGATGCATCCAGCCCCGGACAGCGCGCGCGCCTGCGCCACGGCGTGCCGGGCGTGCGCGAGCAGGCGGCCGCCGGTTACCCGCTGCTGCGCGACCTGGCCGTGCCCACCCTGCGCCATGCCCTGCACAACGGTCTACCGCGCGATGCGGCGATGGCCCAGACCCTGATGCATCTGGTTGCACAGGTGGATGATCTGAACCTGCTGCACCGGGGCGGTGCCGAAGGCCTGGCCTGGGCCCAGCAGCAGGCGCGCCGTTTCCTTGGCAGTGGCGGCGCCTTCGCACCGGACTGGCAGGCGCGCCTGCGCGACATCAGTGAGGGTTTCGTCGCGCGCCGCCTGAGCCCCGGTGGCAGTGCCGACCTGCTGGCCTGCAGCTGGTTCCTGCTGCTGCAGGAGGGCGCATGAGCCTGGCCCTGCTCTGCCCGGGACAGGGCGCGCAGCATGCGGCGATGTTCGACCGTGTGCGTGACCTGCCCGCCGCCCGCGATGTGCTGCAGGCCGCAGGCGCCGTACTCGGCCGTGATGTCCTCGCAGTGGCCGCCGATGACGCGCGCTTCGACAATGCACTGGCGCAGCCGCTGCTGTGCGCGGCGACGCTGGCGCACTGGCAGGGGCTGCGTGATGCGCTGCCGGAGCCGGTGCTGGTGGCCGGCTACAGCATCGGTGAACTGGCTGCGCATGCGGTCGCCGATAGCCTCGATGCGAGCACCTGCCTGGCCCTGGCGGCGCAGCGCGCACGGCTGATGGATGCCGCCAGCCCTGCCGATGCGGGCATGCTGGCGGTGCTGGGGTTGGAACGGCGCACGCTGCAGCCGCTGTGCGATGCGCACGGCGCGCACGTGGCCATCGCCAACGGCCACGATCATTTCATCGTCGGCGGCACCCAGCCATCCCTGCAGGCGTTGGCGGCAGGCGCGCAGGCTCACGGCGCGGAGATCCGCCCGTTGCCGGTCCATGTGCCCGCACACACGCCGCTGCTGGCCGGTGCGGTGGCACCGTTTGCCGCTGTGCTGGAAGCAGCGCAGGTGCGGGCGCCGCGACTGACCCTGCTGGCCGGTGTCGACGCCCGCCCGGTGCGGGATCGCGCCGCAGTGGTGCACACGCTGTCGGCGCAGCTGGCACAGACCATCGAATGGGCGCAGGTGATGCGCCAGGCCTTCGAGCGTGGCGCGCGGGTGTTCCTGCAGCTGGGCCCGGGCAACGCATTGGCGCGCATGGTCGCGCCGGCCTATCCGTGCTGCGAAGTGCGCGCAGTGGAAGAGTTCAAGAGCCTTGAAGGCGCCGCGGCCTGGGTCCGCAACGCGCTGGAGCGGCTGCAGTAACGGGTTCGAGCAGTACGTATCACGCAACACGCCGTACGTCGCCTTACCCCGGGATGGCGGGTCTCCATCCGCGCTGTACGTGAGCCACGTGTCTGGGAGGGCGCATGAGTCCACAAATCGCAACGATCATCGGCCTGGTGATCATGTTCATCGTCGCCACGGCGATGCCGATCAACATGGGCGCCGTCGCCTTCGCGCTGGCCTTCATCATCGGCGGGCTGTGGGTCGACATGGGAGGCAAGGAAGTCCTGGCCGGCTTTCCCGGCGATCTGTTCCTGACCCTGGTCGGCATCACCTACCTGTTCGCCATCGCGCAGAAGAACGGCACCATCGACCTGCTGGTGCACTGGGCAGTGAAAGCGGTGCGCGGCCATATCGTGGCCATTCCGTGGGTGATGTTCGTGATCACCGCGGTCCTCACCGCGTTCGGTGCGCTGGGCCCGGCTGCGGTCGCGATCATCGGCCCGGTCGCCCTGCGCTTTGCCAAGCAGTACAACATCAATCCGCTGATGATGGGCCTGCTGGTCATCCATGGCGCCCAGGCGGGCGGCTTCTCGCCGATCAGTGTGTACGGCAGCATCACCAATGGCGTGGTGCAGAAAGCCGGGCTGGAAGTCACTGAAATGGCGGTTTTCCTGACCAGCCTGGGCTTCAACTTCATGATGGCGACGATCTGCTTCTTCGCCTTCGGTGGCATCGCCCTGCTGCGTCGTGGCTCGATCACTGCGGCGGGAACGATCGGCAATGCCGGGCTGGCGATGGCCGGTGGCCCGCAGGCATCGTCACGCCAGTTCGCGATCGAGGGCCATGGCGCGCTGGTTGCTGCCGGTGGCGGCACCCTGTCCAATGATCCGGCGGCACTCGATGCGGTGAACCTGACCCGCGAGCGGCTGTTCACCCTGGTCGGCCTGCTGGGCCTGGGCGTGGCCGCACTGATCTACAACCTCAACGTCGGCCTGGTCTCGATTACCGTGGCGGTGGCACTGGCGCTGTTGTCCCCGCAGAGCCAGAAGGGTGCGGTCGATGGCATCAGCTGGTCCACCGTGCTGCTGATCTGCGGCGTGGTGACCTACATCGGCGTGCTGGAACATGCCGGCGCGGTGGACTTCATCGGCAACGGTGTTTCCGACATCGGCATCCCGCTGCTCGGTGCGCTTCTGGTCTGCTACGTCGGCGGTATCGTCTCCGCGTTCGCCTCGTCTGCAGCGGTGCTTGGCGCAACGATTCCGCTGGCCGTGCCGTTCCTGATGCAGGGCCACCTCAGCGCAGCCGGCGTGATCTGTGCGCTGGCGGTGTCTTCCACCATCGTCGATGTCAGCCCGTTCTCAACCAATGGAGCACTGGTGGTGGCCTCGGCAGCCAAGGAAGAACGCGAGACCCTGTTCCGCCGCTTCCTGGTCTACAGCGGACTGGTGGTGGCGCTTGGGCCGCTGCTGGCGTGGCTGGTATTCGTGGTGCCAGGCTGGATGTAACCACCCGACGGTAGTGCCGGCCGCTGGCCGGCGCGACCTGGCGTTACACTCTGCGCATGGCCATTGCCCCTGCCCCGCGGTCACCGAAGAAGCGCGCACCTCTGTATGAAGAGGTGGCCGAACACGTGCGCGAGCGCATCTACGACTACCGGCTGCCGCCGGGTGAGTGGATCGACGAGCCCGCGCTGTGCGAAGAACTGGCCATCAGCCGCACGCCCCTGCGCGAGGCGCTGAAACTGCTGGCGGCCGAAGGCCTGGTGCAGATCGATGCCGGTCGTGGCAGCCGGGTCACCCGGTTGACGCTGGAAGACCTCAACCAGCTGTTCCCGGTGATGGCCATGCTGGAAGGCCGTTGCGCGCATGAGGCGGTGAAGCACATCGACGAGGCCGGCGTGCAACAGCTGGAAGACCTGCATGCGGCAATGGAAGCGGCAGCGGCCGGGGGCAACATCGCCGAGTACTACCGCAACAACTACCTGATCCACGAAACGGTGCAGCATTACGCGGGCAATCCCTGGCTGATCCGCATCACCCACGACCTGCACCGCATCCTGAAGATGCATCGCGGCCGCCAGCTGCTGACCCCGGGCCGCACCGCGCAGTCGCTGGCCGAACACCGCGAGCTGATGGAGTGCTTCCGCCGCCGCGACGCGCAGGCTGCCGAACGCACCATGGAGCGCCATCTGCTGAGCCAGGGCCAAGCCCTGGCTGCCTATGTGGCAGCGGGTGGACTGCTGAACGTGCCGGCGCCGTTGCCCACTGAAGGCGGCGGCTGAGCTGATGCGTTTGCCGGCCAGCGGCCGGCACTACCAGGATGTGACTTCGGCTGGGTACCCCGGAACGTCCCATCAATCGCTGCCACCACAGCTGCCGCCGTCACTGCTGCCACTGTCACTTCCGCAGTCGGAGCTGCTGTGGCTGTGATCGCTGTGGCTGTGGCTGTGGCTGTGGCTGTAATCGCTGTGGCTGTCACCGGAATACCCACCGGCGCTGTCGTAGCTTCCGCCGCCATCGCCCCGGCTGCCCGAGCCATCGGACGTGGTCACTGCCAGGCACAGGATGGCCCCGACCAGTGGCAGCAGCCAGACCAGCAGCAGCTGCACTGTCCGGCCGCCGGCCGACAGGCCGTCACGCCCGACAATGACCGCCGTGGCCACCACGTTCAGGACCAGCGCCAGCAGGACCAGCAGAAGGGCGACGATCAGCATGCGGCGGATTCCGGGCCTGGACTTGGGGGGATTATGGCCCGCCGTCCCGGCAATGGCCCTGCCTGTCATGAAGATGGGACAATGTAGGGCGCGCCGGCCTGCCTCCGGGCCGCCGGCCCCCCTGCACCACACGGAAGAAGAAGAACAACAACATGCTGAAAGTCATTTTCGATACCGACCCGGGCGTCGACGACGCCCTGGCGCTGCTGTACCTGCACAAGCACGCACAGATCGACCTGATCGGCGTCACCACCACCTTCGGCAATGCCTCGGTGGAATCGACCACCCACAACGCGCTGTACCTGAAGCAGGCCTGGGGCTTTGCCGCCCCGGTCGCGCGCGGTGCCGGTGGCCCGCTGCAGCCGGAAGCCACCCCGGAAGCCTGGCCGGTGCACATCCACGGCCACAACGGCCTGGGCAACCATCCGGTGCCGGCCAGCCTGGATGTGGCCGCCGATACGCGCCCGGCCCACCAGCTGATCATCGATCTGGTCCGCGCCCATCCGGGCGAAGTGACCCTGGTTGCGGTCGGTCGCATGACCAACCTGGCCCTGGCCCTGCAGCAGGCCCCGGACATCGCCGGCCTGGTGCGCGGCGTGGTGATCATGGGCGGCGCCTTCCACGTCAACGGCAACATCACCCCGGCCGCCGAGGCCAACATCTGGGGCGATGCCGAAGCCGCCGACGTGGTGTTCACCGCCACCTGGCCGGTCACTGCGATCGGCCTGGACGTGACCACCCGCGTGGAAATGAACCGTGACGGCCTGGACACCCTGGCCGCGATCGGCGGTGCCGATGCCGAGCTGGTGCGTGCACTGTCGCAGGATTACGTGGACTTCTACCTGCAGGCCGGCCACAAGGGCATGGTCGTGCACGACTGCTGCGCCTGCATCGCGCTGACCCGTCCGGAACTGTTCCAGTTCGAGCGCGCCAGCGTACGCGTGGCCACCGACGGCGTTGCCCGCGGCATGACCATTCCCAAGCCGGAAGGCCTGGCGTTCGGCCCCAGCGTGTGGGACGGCCACGTGGTGCAGTCGATTGCCATCGGCGTGGATGCGGCCGCGGTACTGGCCGACATCGAGCAGACCCTGAAGGTCTGACCCGCTAGCGCTTGGCCCTGCCCGGGACCGTCTCGGGCAGGGTCCACAGCACCGGCAGCACCAGCACCGCCACCAGCGCGATCATCGCACCTGGCGCTGCCGCCCAGCCGCTGCGCTCCACCCACCATTGCGCCAGCCACGGCGTCGCACCGCCAAACACGGCCGTGGCCATGGTCACGCCCAGTGCCAGCCCGCTGACCCGGCCTTCGCCGGGGAACTGCTCGGCCGTAGCCGGGGCCGCCACCGCGCTTACACCACCGGCCACGCAGGCCAGCAGCACCGCGGCCAGCGCGATGCCTGGCACCGACGCCTGTGCCATCCACGCAAACAGGGACAGTGGCAACAACGCTGCCAGCACGGTCAGGCCCAACAACACCGGCCGTCGTCCGACGCGGTCGGACAATGCGCCGCACAGCGGCGTGATCGCGATCACCGCCACCGCGGCGATCGTCGACAGCCACAGTGCATCGCCCTCATCGTGGCCCCGCGCGTGCAGGAATGCAGGCACATAGGTGATGCCCACGTAGTAGGTGATCGATCCCAGGGCCGAGATCGCGAAGGTGCGCGCCACTGCTGCAGAATGGTTGCGCAGCACATGCCGCAGCGGCGTGGCGGGAATGCTGCCCTCGCGGCGCTGGCGCTCGAACTCGGGCGATTCGTGCATGCCCGAGCGCGCGACCAGGATCACCAGCGCCAGTGCGGCGCCCACGAAGAACGGAATGCGCCACCCCCAGCTGTCCAGCTGCGGGGCGGGCAGCAGCGCCACGGTGAGTGCGGAAATGGCCACCGCCAGCAGCGCGCCCACTTCACTGGCAGCCGAGGCCAGCGAGGTGACCAGGCCACGTCGCCGCACCGGTGCGCTTTCCAGCAGATACGCCACCACGCCGGTGTATTCGCCGCCCACCGAAAACGCCATCACGCAGCGCAGCACCAGCAGCAGCACGCCGGCGGTCGCACCTGCCGTGGCGGCGGTCGGCAGCAGCGCGGTAGCCAGCATCGCGGCCGCCATCAATGCCATGGAGGCCAGCAGCATCCAGCGCCGGCCCAGCCGATCGCCAAGGTGGCCGAAACACAGCGCGCCCAGCGGGCGCATCAGGTAGGACACCGCAAAGCCGGCCAGTGTCACCAGCAGCGCCTGTTCGCCACCGCCGAAGAACACCCGCGACAGCACCGTCGCGAAGTACAGGTACAGGGTGAAGTCGTACCACTCCACCACCGTGGACAGGCCGGCCACCCACATTGAGCGCTGCCGCGCTGCGGTCATTGCGTGTTCGCCTTCAACAGCCTCGTTCCCGGTTGTGCAGGTTCCGGGCAGGGTGTCATGGCCGGGGTGAAGTACCGGTCATCGGGCATCCATCGGCTGCATGTATTGCGTCTCATGCCCGGTGAAGCGCTCTCCATCAAAGCCAAAGCAGAAGCGCCCCTCCTCGAACACGCGGTAGACCAGCAGCGCACCATCCAGGCAGAACTGCTGCTGGTCGACGCCCGTTTCGAGGGTTCCGTAGCGGATGGCGTCTCCCCCCTTCTCCGCCGGACCGGTAAACGCATCGACCGGCAATGGCGTGGCGCGACCCGTGCGGGTGTCGACCAGCACCACCGAGCGCTGGAAAAACTCGGGGCGATCATCGACCTGGACCAGCAGGTAGTGCTGGTTGAAGTTGGGCTTCTCGTTCCTGAGCGCTTCCTCGACGCGCACCACGTGCTGCGCATCGCAGAAATCGACCGGGCTGTAGCGATAGCTGCACCCGTCGTGGTCGTAGGGCAGGTTCATGCCGGAATAGCTGACGCTGGCCTCGCCGCCAATGTCATCACCCGGTTCGGGCGTGCTGCAGAGCAGCCAGGAATGCTGCGCATCCTCGGGATCGGCCATCAGCTTCGGCTCGCGTCCCTCCTCGTAGGCCGCACCGCCCGGGAAATCCTGCCCGAACTGCTGGCGGGCGATCGAGCGTGCCTTCTCCAGCGGCAAGCCGATCTTCGTCCCACGGAACGAAGCGAACGTCATCGTCGGCAGGATCACCTCCTCCACCGGCAGCCCCTTCCATTGCCCCTGCACGCAGAACGTGGCGATCTCGTTCTCCTCGTCCACCTTGCAGGGTTTCGACGCGTTCGCGGCCAGCCAGGGATGGGCCGGGCGCCCGGTTTGCTGATCGATGTACCAGCCGTCCAGCGCGCAGGTCGGCAAGGCATCGAGTAGCGGAGAGAGGCCTGTTGCGGTCGCCAGGGCGGCAAGCGGTGTGCCCGCTGCGGGTGCCGCGGTCGGTGCATCCGGTGTGCGCTGGCATGCCGCCAGCGCGAGTAGCCCAACCAGCAGCGCGACGTGGCGCGGACGCCGGATTGAAAGATGCGGTCCCTGCATTGCGTGCTTCCTGGTTTCGACACTCCCTGCAGATGATCGCCGATCCCGAGGCCGTGCAAGAATGCCGTAGATCCACGCCATGCGTGGATCCAGGGCCCCGCCCGTTACCCCGGCAGCTGCAGCTCTGCCCGCAGGCCACCGCCCTCGCGGTTGTGCAGCCGCAGTGAGCCGCCCAGCGACTGCGCCAGCTGCACCGCGATGGCCAGGCCCAGGCCGGTCCCGCCGGTATCGCGATTGCGCGAGCTTTCCAGCCGATGGAACGGCGCCAGCACGGCCTGCAGCTGGTCCTCGGGAATGCCGGGGCCACGGTCGGAAATTCCAATCCACACCCTTCCGGCCTCATCGCGGCCCGCCTCGATCTCGGCGGCACCGGCGTAACGCAACGCGTTGTCGACCAGATTGCCGACCACCCGGCGCAGCGGCTGCGGCCAGGTCTGCACGACCAGTCCAGCGGGCGCAACACCACTGACCGGCTTGCCCATGTCCTCGTAATCGCCGACCACGCTGGCCAGGAATGCGCCCAGGTCCATCGCCACCGGCGCGCCACTGGCGACGTGGCTGCTGCGCGCATAGGCAACGCCCTCGCGCACCAGTTGACCAAGGTGGTCGAGGTCGGCCAGCAGCCGCTGCTGGGTGCTGTCTTCAGGCAGGGTCTCCACCCGAAGCTTCATGCGCGTGATGGGGGTCTGCAGGTCATGCGAGATCGCGGCCAGGATCTGCAGGCGCTCACTGACATGGCCACGAATGCGGGCCTGCAGCGCGTTGAGCGCGGCCGCCGCACCGCCCACTTCCGCAGGGCCATCTTCAGGCAGTGCGGGCCCGTCCTTGCCCGGCTGCAGATGCTCCACCGCATGCGACAGCTGCTGCAGCGGGCGCATGGCCAGGCGCACCGCCAGCCACGCGCAAACCAGCAGCAGCGCCAGCTGCACCAGCAGCACGGCGGGCAGCCAACGCGCCAGCGGCAAGCCGGACGGGGTGACTTCAATGGTCAAGGGTGTGCCGTCATGGAGGCGCAGTTCCACCTCGAACCGCTCCGGCAGGCGAGCCACCTGGCGCGCCTGCAACGGATAGCGGTACTGCAGGCTGTCGTCGATGATCGCGGTGACCTGGCGTGCACGATCGGTCTGCAGGCCTGGTCCGGCCGCGGCCGGGCGCAGCAGGTAACGGTAGGTGCGCCGCTCCAGCCGCGGCACCCACGCATCACGCTGCTCCGCGGGCAGGTGCTCCAGCAGCGCGACACTCACCGCCACATCCTCGTCGAGGTTGCGCAGCATCATGCTGCGCGTGGATTGGTAACGTTCGAAGAACAGCAGGCCGAAGGACAGTGCGTGGGCCAGGGCCAGTCCGCCCAGCAGCACCAGCAGCAGCCGCGCCGACAACGTGCGCGGCCAGCGTGGACGGCGTGCGCCGGTGTTCATTCGTCCGGCCCCAGCAGCTGCACCGGCACGCTGAACACGTAGCCTTCGCTGCGCACGGTCTTGATGTAGGTGGGCTCACGCGCGTCATCGCCCAGGCGCTGGCGCACGCGGCTGACCAGCAGGTCGATCGAGCGATCGAACAACTCGGCATCGCGGCCCTGGGTGAGGCTGAGCAGCTGGTCGCGGCTGAGCACGCGGTTGGCGTGGTCGAGAAACACGCGCAGCAGGCGGAATTCCGCACCGCTAAGCGGATAGGCGGTGTCCTGCGCATCCAGCAGATGGCGGGCAGTGGTATCCAGGCGCCAGTCGCCGAAGGCCAACTGGCGGCCGGCTTCGCTCACCTGCAGGTTTGGCGGCAGCATCTGCGTGCGTCGGATCACCGCATTGATGCGCGCCAGCAGTTCGCGCGATGAGAATGGCTTGGTCACGTAGTCGTCGGCGCCCATTTCCAGGCCGATGATGCGGTCGGTCTCGTCGTCGCGGGCGGTCAGCAGCACCACCGGCACCGCACGATGCTTGCCGGCGCGCAGGTTGCGGCACAGGCTCAGTCCGTCCTCGCCTGGCATCATCACGTCCAGCACCACCAGATCCACCGCATGGGTGTCCAGCAGCGCGCGCATGGCCCGACCACCGTCGGCCTGGCTCACGCGCAGGCCGTTGCGTTGCAGGTAGTCGGCCAGCATCTGGCGGATCTCGCTGTCATCGTCGACGACCAGGATGTGCGGTACGTGGTTCATTGCGTTCTCGATGAAGACGGAGGTCAAGGCCGCGCGGCGCGGCCATGGTAGCGCGGCTCAGGGGGTGGCCAGCAGGCGCTGGATCTCGCTTTCGGTACGCGCGTAGTCGCCCTCGCCGTAATGGCGGTAGACCACCCTCCCCTGCCGGTCGAGCAGGTACAGCGCGGGCCAGAAGCGGTTGCCCCAGGCGTTCCAGATCCGGTACCGGTTGTCCTGCACCACCGGCCAGGTGATATCCAACCGCGCGATGGCCCTGCGCACGTTGCCGGGCAGCCCTTCATAGGCGAACTCCGGCGTATGCACGCCGATCACCTTCAGGCCCTGCGACGCGTACCGTGCATGCCACTGGTGCACATACGGCGCCACGTTGAGGCAGTTGCTGCAGGTGTAGGTCCAGAACTCGACCAGCACGATCTGCCCCCGCAACTGCTTCAATGTGACCGGTGGGCCGTTGTGCCAGGGCCCGCCACCGTCGAACCCCGCCATCGGTGCTGTGTCGAGCGGTTGCGCGCCGGCATCCGCGCCCGGCCATGCCAGCAACAACGCCGCTCCGCCCAGCAGGCCCAGCAGCAGCGGCAGCGCGTAACCTCGTAGTGCCGCCATCGCTCAGCCCCCCTGCTCGGCCAACGGCAGTTCCGCCGGCTTCACCCCGGCCGCTTCCAGGATGCTGTCGGCCACCTGCGCCGGATGCGAAAGCAGCGACACATGGCTGCTGCCGATCGATTGCAGCTGTGCACCGATACGACGTGCGGTCGCGGCCTGCAGCTGCGGCGACAGCATGCGATCATCTCGGCTGAGCACGTACCAGCTCGGCTTGCTGCGCCACGCCGCAACATTCACCACCTCGCCCAGCGCGCTGGCCTTCAACGGGACCTGCGTGCTGTACAGCAGTGCGGCCGACTTTTTCATCACGTCCGGCGCGAAGTCCTGGGCGACGGCATCGGCCGGCAAGGTCAGGTAGCCATCCCTCTCCTGCAGTCGGGCCAGGCCCGGACCGACCGGGAATCCTTCGCCCTGTTGCGCCGAAGACTGCCCTGCATCCGGTGCGAAGGCCGCCACGTACACCAGCGCCTGCACCTTCGGGTCATTGCCCGCTTCGGTGATGACCGTGCCACCCCAGCTGTGGCCGACCAGCACCACCTTGCCGGGCGCGGCAGCAATCGCGCGACGGGTAGCGGCGACGTCGTCGGCCAATGAGGTGAGCGGATTCTGTACGGCCACTGCCGGCAGCTTCCACTCGTGCAGGGTGCTGATGACCTTGCTCCAGCTGGAGCCATCGGCGAAGGCGCCGTGCACCAGGATGACGGTGGGGGGCGCGCCGGCATCGGTCTGCGCGGCGAAGGCGGGGGTGACGGCGCCGGCAAGGGCGAGAGCGGCGGCAAGCAACGAGGTACGGATCATGGGTGGCACTCCGGTGTTGGGAGTGGCCATTTCCGCCTGCCGGTGTATCGGCGCTGTTTCTCCGTGGCGCGGAGTTGTACCGGACTGTAGGGCGCAGGCGGGTTTCTACAGTGGGATACATTCGGGCGCCGGTCCTGGCTGGGCGCTACCGGGTGGATATCGCTCCCCGCACGCGGGCGCGCAGCGCCCCGATGGGCATCAACGCGTCGTCTTTGTATCTGACTGTACGAAACCCCGGCCGCGGCCACAGTCGCTGACAAAACCCCGGGCAACGGCACACGTTGCCGATACCTGCGCCGCCTGAAATGGCCTCCATCGACCACTGGCCCGCAGGACACCACCATGATCAGCACTGCCTCTTCCGTGTATACCCCCCACCTGACGGCCTGGGCGAACTCTGGCAGGGCTATGCGATCACCGACCAGGGTTACGGCAACTTCAAGCTGCCGCTGCTGTTCCTGGCCATGCTGCTGCCACTGATCCTCAACGGCGGCGGCGCACTCAGCGTGGACCGACTGCTGGCCGGCTCGCAGCATGCCCCCGTCGGCAATGACGGCTTGGGTTGGGGCGTCAGCCTGATCGCCCTGCTGCTGCCGGTTGCCGCGCTGTTGCCCGGCGTCGGCTTCGGCGGCGCCCTGCTCGGCGGTGTGCTGCTGCTGGGCTATCTGCTGCGTCGCCGCCGCTCCGCCTGAGCTGATTCCCATGTTCCCGCGCTTTTCGCTTTCCGTCGCCTCTTCGGCGGCGTCCATCCCGCACGCCCCGCGTGCTTTCCCAAGGAGTCACCACATGTCCGTCTCGACCAAGAACACCCCTTCCTTCCGCCTGCCGCGCATCGGTGCCATTGGCATCGCCCTGGCCGGTGGCCTGCTGCTGGCCGGCCAGGCCGCGGCGATCCAACCGCTGGCGATCAGCGCGGTGGCCATGAGCGCCGCCGCCGAAGGCAAGTGCGGTGAAGGCAAGTGCGGGGCCAACAAGACCGCCACCAACAAGCCCGCCGGCAAGGCCAGGGTGGCCGAGGGCCAGTGTGGCGAAGGCAAGTGCGGCGACGCCTCGTTTGCCCGCACCGATCGTGACCACGACGGCCGGGTCTCGCGTGCCGAGTTCAACGCCGTGGCCGCCACGCGTGCCGCCGAGTTCGACCGCATCGACACCGATCACGACGGCTACATCACCGAGCAGGAAGCGCACGACTACCTGCGCAGCATTTACACCGCCAACGGCAAGCCGATGCCGAAGGGTCTGTTCTCCCGCGTTGACGATTGATCGACGTTCAACCGGCGCCGCCTTCAAGGCGGCGCCCTCTCTCTGGAGCATCCGCCATGTCCCTGCCCCT
This sequence comes from Stenotrophomonas maltophilia, assembly GCF_002799245.1. Classification (GTDB taxonomy): domain Bacteria; phylum Pseudomonadota; class Gammaproteobacteria; order Xanthomonadales; family Xanthomonadaceae; genus Stenotrophomonas; species Stenotrophomonas maltophilia_S. Next base: position 456,655 of record NZ_NEQV01000001.1, read on the forward strand.
GCCCTTCAATGCCGCCGGTCTTGGCCTGCGCCGTGGCCTGATCGACGAACTGCTGGCAATGCCGGCCGGTGCCATCGACTTCCTCGAAGTCTCCCCTGACAACTGGATCGGCGTCGGCGGTGCACACGGGGCCGCGCTGCGCCAACTCAGCGAGCGCCACCCCCTGACCTGCCACGGCCTGTCACTATCGCTGGGGGGGCCGGACCCGCTGGACCGCCCCCTGCTGGCACAGACCCGCACCTTTCTCGATCTGCACCAGGTGCAGCTGTACAGCGAACACCTGAGCTACTGCGCCGCCGGCGGCCATGTCTACGACCTGCTGCCGCTGCCGTTCACCGCCGAGGCCGTACGCCATGTCGCCGGCCGCATCGCCCAGGTGCAGGACATGCTGGGCCGACGCATCGCAGTGGAGAACATTTCCTACTACGCCGTTGCCGGTGCGGACATGAGCGAGATCGACTTCATCAACGCCGTACTCGCCGAAGCCGACTGCGACCTGCTGCTGGACGTCAACAACGTCTTCGTCAACGCCTGCAACAACAGTTACGACGCCTTCGAATTCCTGGCCCGCGTGCCGTCCCACCGTGTCGCCTCGCTGCACGTAGCGGGCCACTTCGATGAAGACAATGGCCTCAAGATCGATACCCACGGTGCGCCGGTGAAAGGCGTGGTCTGGGCGCTGTTGCACGAGGCCTATGCGCGGGTGGGCGTGCGCCCCACGCTGCTCGAGCGCGACTTCAACTTTCCGCCGCTGGCCGATTTGCTGGCCGAGGTTGCGCAGATCCGCCAGGCGCAAACCGAGGCACGTTGCCCCGAGGTGGCCCATGGTTGAGTCGCTGGCTACCCTGCAACGGCGCTGGGCCGATCATGTGCGCGACCCTGCGATGGTCGCACCCGATGGCGTCGAGGCGCGCAGGCTGGCGGTATACCGCCGCCTGTGCATCGACAGCCTGGACACCCTGCTGGCCGGCAGCCTGCCGCGACTGCAACAACAATTGGGCACGCCGCGCTGGCGCGACACAGTGGAGTACTACTACGCCAGCCACGCCTGCCAGACCCCGTTGTTCCCACGGATCGCCGGCGAGTTCGCGACCTGGCTGGCGGTGCAGGACGCGCTGGTACTGCCGGGCTGGGCAGCGGAACTGGCGCACTACGAGAGCACGCAGCAGTCGCTGCACATTGAAGCGCGTGACGCCGGCCGCTCGCTGCGCCGTGTTCCAGTGGGCAGTGATGTGCTGGTGGTTTCGCCGTTGGTGCGGGTGCTTGGCTACCAGTGGCCGGTACATGAGGACGAGGCGCTGGAGCCAGTGTTGAGCGCAGCTCCCACGCTGCTGGTGATCCAGCGCCTCGCCGATTTCAGCCTGCAGGTCGAGGAACTGTCACCGCTGGCCTACGCGCTGCTATCGGTCTTCGGTGACGACGACGCGCCGGTGGATAAGGCACTGCAGCTGCTGTCCGAAACACATGGCGTGGAAACGGACGCATTGCGCGTGGCCTGTGTGCCCGTTCTGGGCGAGCTGTGCACGGCGGGCGTGCTGGTTGTGCCGAACGACTGTTGAGGGTGCCGGCCAGCGGCCGGCACTACCCATTCATTGGCCGGCCAGCGACCGGTGCTACCCATCCCCTACTTCGAGGTTTGACCATGGCCGTTTCCAATCCACCCCTGCTGTACGGCTGGCGCCTGTTCGTGGCCATCGCGGCGGTACTGATCGCCTTCGCACTGGGAGCGTTCGCCCTGCATGCCGATGTGGCCGAGGGCAGCCGAGCAGCGATCCGGGTCACTGCACGCACATCGTTCCTGCTGTTCCTGGCGGCGTTCACGGCATCGTCGTTCGCCAGCCTGCTGCCCGGCCCGTTCACCCGGTTCCTGCTGCGCGAACGGCGCATCATCGGCCTGTCCTTCGCGTTCTCGCACCTGCTGCATGCAATCGCCATCACCAGTTTTGGCATCCTCAACCCGGCATTCTGGCCAGCACGATCCGCGCTGGCCAACCTCCCGGGCACGGTGGGCTACATCGCCATCCTGGCGCTGGCCATCACCTCGCACCGTGGGCTCGCCCGGCGCATGGGACCCACCGCCTGGCGCCGCCTGCACGTCACCGGCATGTGGATCATCGCGGCGGTGTTTACTTACTCGTACTTCAAGCGCGTGCCGGGCAACTTCTGGTATGCGGTGCCGTCGGCGCTGCTGTTCACCGCCTTCGTGGTGCGCTGGATTGCCAAGCGGACGCAGGCGCTGCGCCGAAGTGCGCATGCGCGGCCGCCGCTGCGGGCGGCCTGATAGGCCGCGTAGGCATCGAGGATCTTCTGCAGCCGCGCGTGCTGCTTCGTCCCCATGGGGACCCGTTGCACGCGCTTCAGCAGCGTCTTCCACATGTATCCGGATCGGAAGAAATACGGCCGCACTTCGAGAAAGGTCAGCGCGACATCCAGCGTATCTGGATCGTGTTCGGCAAGTAGCTTCAGCGCGTTGGCGTAGCCACCCGGAAACGCGAGCCGCTCGTAGTGCTGGTGGAACGCCGCGCAGGCCTGGGCGTGCAGCAGCTTCTGTTCCGGGTCACGCCAGCGCGACGCAGCACTCTCGTGGATGGCCCGCTGCAGCCGGTTGATCTCATCCGCATTGGCGCGGATCAGGCGTTCCATCGGGGCGCGGGATACGGACATGAATCTTTCCAGATTTGTCAGGGGTCAGATCCCTTTCCCCCGGGAAATGGATCTGACCCCGTCTACGGTCACGGCGCGCGGCGCAATGTCACCAGGGTGATCTCCGACGGCACGCCGATGCGCGCCGGGAAACCGGCCCAGAGGCCCGCACCGTTGCCCACGTACAGCGTCATCCCGTCCACGTCGTAGCGGCCGGAGACAAAGCCACCATTGGCCCGTTTCACCAGCTGGTCCATGCCGATGATCTGTCCACCGTGAGTATGCCCGGACAACTGCAGCTTCACGCCGCGCGCTGCCGCCTCGCGCGCGTTGCGCGGGCGATGATCGAGCAGGATCACGGGCGCAGATGGATCGGCACCGGCCAATGCGGCGTCCAGATCCGGCAGCGGCAGGCCATAGCGTGCGGCGACCGGATCGGTGACCCCGGCGATGGTCAGCGCCGCATCGCCGCGCCGCACCTGCAGATGGCTGTTCTCCAGCACCTGCATGTGCAGCGCGCGGAACGCCTGCATCCAGTCCTGGTACTGCGCGTAGTACTCATGGTTGCCGGTGATGGCGACGACACCGTCCGGCGCCCGCAGGTCTGCAAGGGGGCGCGCGTCGTCACGGCGGGCCTCGACACTGCCGTCGATCAGATCGCCGGTGATCACGATCAGGTCCGGCGTCAGTGCGTTGCTCTCGTCCACCACCCTGCGCACCCAGTCGCCGGTCAGCAGGCGGCTGGCGTGGATGTCGGTCAGCTGCAGCACGCGATAGCCGTCGAACGCGGCCGGCAATCCGGCAATGCTCACCTCGATCTGCCGGGGCTGGGGCACCGCCATGCCCTGGCTGATGCCATAACCGCTGACCATCAGGGCCAGCACGCCGGCTGCCGGCCGCAGGCTGCGCGTGCGCAATGCGGCCACCGCGCGTGGCCGGCGCAGCAGGCGGGAAGCGAGCAGGCCGGCATCCAGTACCAGCATCACCAAGGCCAGCAGCAACACCGCCGTGGAGCCGGTAGCCAGGGTAGCGATGGCCAGTTTCGGAATCTCGGGCGACGCCATCGTGCCCCAGAAGGTGGCGACGATGCGCAGCTGCACGGCCACGCCTACCAGCAGCAGCGACAGCACGACCTTCAGCCAGGTGGGCATGCGCAGTGGCCAGAACAGGCGCCAGGCCACATACAGGCCCATCAACAAACCGATCGTACTCAGCACTGCAACCATCCAGGAAAGAAAGCGGGCCCGCCATGGTGACGGCTGCGGGCAGCGTTGTGTAGCGCCGGGCCCGGCTGCTCAGGGAGCAGCCGAGCATGGGCTCGGCTCTACAAACATCCTCAAGCAGCCGGGCATGGGCCCGGCTCTACAACGATGTGCTGGTCAAGCGATGCCGTCGAGGCGTTCCACCCGCAGGCGGGCGATACGACGCTTTTCCATCGCCAGCACGGTGATGCGCACACCGGCCACTTCCACCGCATCGCCGATGTCCGGAAGGCGGCCCAGCTGTTCCAGCACCAGGCCGGAGATGGTCATGTAGTCGGCGCTGCGCGGCAGCGATACACCGGCCAGCCGTTGCAGGTCGTCCAGGGTCAGCGCGCCGTCGGCCTCCCATTGGCCCTCGCCCTGCGCGACCACGCCATAGCGTTCATCCTGGGTATCGACCAGGTCACCGGCGATCGCCGCCAACAGGTCGTTGGCGGTCACCAGGCCTTCCACGCTGCCGTACTCGTCCACGGCCACCGCCAGCGGCACCGGATGCTGGCGGATCAGTTCCAGCGCCTGCAGTGCACTGGCACTGGACAGCACGTACTGCGGCTCACGCAGGTTGCCTTCCAGCTGCAGCCGCTTGCCCTGCAGCAGGTCGGCCAGCAGGTCGCGGCTCTGCACCACGCCACGCAGGCTGTCCAGATCACCATCGCCCACCAGCAGGCGGGTGTGCGGCGACGCCACCAGGCGTGCCACAACGTCCTCCTGCCCGCGCGCCAGGTCGATCCATTGCACATCGGCACGCACGGTCATCACGCTCGACACCGGCCGATCGGCCAGGCCCAGCACGCTGCGGATCATCTCGTGCTCGGCCGGCTGCAGGCGCTCTTCGGCGTCCACCTGCTCGTCCACACCTTCGTCGGCATGGCCGTTGGCCGGACGTGCGCCCAGCATGCGCAGCACCGCATCGGCGGTGCGCTGGCGGAACGGCTGGCGGCGCTCGTTGCGCTCACGATTGAAACGCACCCACTGGTTGAACGCTTCAACCAGGATCGAGAAGGCGATCGCCGCGTACAGATAACCCTTCGGGATCTTGTAGCCCAGGCCTTCGGCCACCAGGCTGAAACCGATCATCAGCAGGAAGCCCAGGCACAGCACCACCACCGTGGGATGCTTGTTGACGAAGCGGGTCAACGGCTTGCTCGCCACCAGCATCAGCGCCATCGCGATGGTCACGGCGGCATACATCACGCCCAGGTTGTCGACCATGCCGACCGCGGTGATCACCGAGTCGAGCGAGAACACCGCATCAAGCACCACGATCTGTGCCACCACCATCGCGAAGCTGGCATAGACCTTCTTGCCATCCTCGTGATGCTCACGGCCTTCCAGCCGTTCGTGCAGCTCCATGGTGCCCTTGAACAGCAGGAACAGGCCGCCGCCCAGCAGGATCAGGTCACGCCCGGAGAAGCTGTGGTCGAACAGCGTGAGCAGCGGCTCGGTCAGTTTCATGATCCAGGCCAGCGCGGCCAGCAGCACCAGCCGCATCAGCAGCGCCAGTGCCAGGCCGATCACCCGCGCGCGGTCACGCTGGTGCGGGGGCAGCTTGTCGGCAAGGATCGCGATGAACACCAGATTGTCGATGCCGAGAACGATCTCCAGCACGACCAGGGTTGCAAGGCCCATCCATATCGAGGGGTCAGCCAACCATTCCATTTCAGGTCCGTTTCGTCAGTAGGTAAGGGGAAAAAGCAATCACTCAGTCAGCGTCCTGCACCTGCGCCGGGTCATGCCCAAGCAGGTCGCCGGGCGTGCACTGCAACTCGCGGCAGATCGCATCCAGAGTGGAAAAGCGGATGGCGCGCGCCTTGCCGGTCTTCAGGATCGACAGGTTGGCCAGGGTGATGTCGATGCGCCCGGCCAGCTCGGACAGGGTCATGCCCCGTTCCTGCAGCATGCGGTCCAGGGTGATGATGACCGCCATCAGCGCGCGCCCATCAGATCAGGCCGTCCAGGTCATCGCGCATCGCTGCACCCACGGCGAACACACGCGCCAGCACGAACAGCATCAGCACTGCCAACAGGCCGGTGATCGACATGCCGCCGCCCACCTCCATCCAGGTGAAGTCCGGGCCCATCCAGGCGGCGTAGGCACCGATCAGGATCGACAGCAGCTCCATCGCCAGCATCAGCCACGCCATGCGTTGCAGGCGCTGTGCATTGGCGTGGGTGAACGGCCGCTCGCGCGCCGCCGACTTCAGCAGCCGCAGCAGGTGGCGCAGGAACAGCAGGCACAGCACCAGCAGCGCGACGATCGCGCCCAGGCCCAGGCAGAAGTGCAGGAACAGGTCGTTGCCATGCGCGGCGGCGGCACCGGCGTCATGGACGCTGTCGAGCAGCCAACGGCGGTCGTGGGCAACCAGCGGCACGGCCAGCAGTGCGGCCAGGATGCCCAGCCAGCACATCGCCCGGACGGCCTGGACGGCGGCCTGGGCCAGGGTGAACAGGCCTCGCGCGGGTGTGGCGCGGGCGGGACGAGCGGTCAAGCGGCCTCCGGCATTGGGGTGGCCTCGCCGCCCCGGGGTGGATTTATCGATAAACGATATATCACATCCTGCGTGAAAGGCTGAATCGCAGGCATGGGAAGCCTGCGGGGCACGCGGCCTTGCCGGCACTACCGGGGCGGCGCAGCCGGTTCCAGCATCGCTTCGCCGGGCGTCACCGAGGCCATCGCCTGTACGCCGGCCTCGGCCGCCTGCCGCGTGACCAGCCGGAAGCGCACCTGCAGCTTGGATTGCCCCGGCGTGGCCCAGCCGTACTGGATCGCCACCTGGTCGGCCGACAACGGCCCACGGCCCGGCAGCGAGCGCGCCTGCAACGGCTTCGGCGCCGCCTGCACCAGCCGCGCGAAGCCCTTCTGCACCACCGCGGCATCGGCCTTCTCCGCATACACCGAGCAGGTGCCATCGTCGGCCCAGCTGACCGCATAGCGGCCGCTGGCCAACGGCACCATCCAGGCCACGCCCGCCTGTCCCTGCAGCAACGTTGCAGCCTCGGCGGGTTGCAGCGGTGCCAGCCCGTTGGATTCCATCAACGACTGCAACCGTGCCGGCGCGCCGATGTGCTGCATGCAGGCGGTATCGAACAACTCGCTGAAGGGATCCTGCGCGGCAGCGCTCGCCTTGGGCACGCGCGCAGGCTGCGCCACCGCCAGGGCAGGCAGCAGGGCCAGGATCAGCCAGGAGGCTGTGCGCATCGGAACTCCACGGTACGGAAAACAGCAGGGAGGATGGCAAAGCCCGGGCGCGACGCGCAACGGGTCATGGCTTGACAGCCGGCGCAGGCGGGAGGACTATCAATTAACGAATTAGTTAATTAGCTCGCCATGGACCGCATCTTCGAAGCCCTCGCCTCCACCGCCCGCCGGCAGATCCTGGCCTATCTCAGCGCTGGCGAACTCAGCGCCGGCGAACTGGCCGGGCGCTTCGATTTCAGCAAGCCGGCGCTGTCCAGCCACCTGCGCATCCTTGAGGAAGCCGGCCTGATCGAACGCGAGAAGCGCGGCCAGTTCGTGTACTTCCGGCAGGTGCCCGACCGTCTGGCCAACACGCTGTTCTCGTGGGCGGCCGAAGTCTGTCCGGTCGGTGGCCCGCTCAAGCGCGAAGCACGCGCCCGCCGCAAGTCCCCCGCCCGCTGAACCGCCCAGCCAAGGAGCATGACGATGCCTGGTTCGACCCGCGACCGCCGTTCGTTTCCAGGGGTACAGCTGCCGGCACAGGAGGGGGGCAGCCCGACCGAAGTCACGTTGATCGCGCAGCTCGGCATCGGCGCCGGTGATGCACTGGTGACCGACGCCAGCCAGCGCCAGCGCCACCACCCGGCCTTCATCGATGCGCTGGACGAGCCTTCGGCGCGCCTGGGCGGCATGCATCTGCAGCAGGGCGACGCCTCCTCGCTGTACAGCTTCACCGTCGGCGCCGGTGGCCATCCGTTCCATCGCCATGCCGGGCCCCGCATGTTCACTGCCATTGCCGGCAGCGCCGGTGCCGAACTGCGCTTCGCCACCGCGTCCGACACGCAACTGGCGCGTGATCCCGCTGCCTTCGCACGCACGCTGCGGCGCATCCGCATTCCACCGGACTGCCTGTTCACCGTGCGCTTCGGTGGAGGCACCTGGCATCAGTTCGCATCGAACCATCGCGCACACCCGGCGCTGTTCGCGTTGTCCTGCCACAGCAATGAGCTGGCCGGGGCAATGGGCGATCAGGCCCGTGCGCAGGTGCAGCGCAACGCCGCCGATATCCCCAGCTTGACCGAGGTATTGCCCGAAGCGCTCTGGCCCTCGGCCGCCACGCTCGCGGCGGCCCCACTGCTGCAGCTGTCACTGCAGGCAGCGCCCCCCAGCCTGTGCGCATATCTGTGCGCGCGTACCCGCGGCCTGTTCGGTCCGTTGCGGCGGATCCCGCTGCGGCCGCTGCGTGGCTTCGTCGAACGCGCCACCCCGGCCTATCCCATCCACGCACGGGCTGCGGCCAGCGATGGCCTGCTGCCCGCAGCACTGCCGCACAGCCACTACCAGGACCAGACCACCCTGCGCCTGGACAGGGCGCAGGTCACCCATCACTCCGCGTCGGCGCTGCTGGCCGATGTGCTGGAAGGCTTCCTGTGCAATCCGCCGGCCGGCGTGGGCCACCTGATGGCGCTGCGCAACCGCCTGGTGGCACCGTTGCGGCTGCGCACGTCGCCGCTCGGCTGCCCGGTCTCGTCATTGTTGTCGACCGATCGCAGCCGGTTGTTCGCCGGACGCTACCCGGTGCTGGATGCGCGCATCGATGCCGGGGACAGCTGCGCCGAAGTGCTGCTGGGTGCCGATGATCGTCACCTGCGTTTCCGCAGCAGCGTGCGGGTGCAGCGCTGTGCCGAGGGCCACGTCGAGATCAGCCTGGGCTCGCGCGTGCAGACCCGCAATGCATTCGGCCGCCTGTACATGGCGCTGATCGATGCCGCGCACCGGCACTACGTTGCACCGGCACTGCTGCGGCGTGCGGTCGAGCATGCGCTGGCCCCGGAACTGGCGGCCGTGGATGCGTGGACGGCTCCGCCTGCGCACGGATGATGGCGGCCAGCCGCCGGCGCTACCCTGCGCTGTAGCGGTACACCAGATCTTCGGCGTCACTGCGCACGGCCTGAGCGTCAAGCACCCCGCCCAGGCGCTGCGCGACAGCCTGCGATGCCAGATTGTCCGGCGCCATGTAGCTGACCAGGGTCGGCAGCTGCGCCACCACGAAGGCCCAGTCGCGCAGTGCGCTGGCCGCCTCGGTGGCAAAGCCCTGCCCTTCGTGGCCGTCGTACAACAACCAGCCCAGTTCCTTTTCCGGAAACAGCGGGCCATGGTTGATCCCGACCTGGCCGATGCAGGCACCGGTATCGGCGCGCTCGATCATCAACGCACCATGGCCGAACAGATGCCAGCTGGCCAGGTCGTGGCAGAACTGCCCCCAGGCGGCTACTTCACCGAACGGGCCGCCCATGCCACGCGCACGCGGCGAGGCCAGGAATGCGGCATAGACGCCGAAGTCATCCAGCTGCTGTGGACGCAGCCGCAGGCGCACGGTGTGCAGGGTTGGAATTTCAAGCATGACGGCGCACAGGATCAGTACACCGCCAGATGGCCGCATCCGCGTCGCTGCGGCTGCCCTTCCATCGTCACCTGCACGCTGGCCTGCGTGTCCACGCCGTCGGCGTTGCGGCACGACTCGCGCTTGATCTCGACGATGGCCGGCTGATTGCCCAGCTCGCCATTGAGCACGATCAGCGAAGCCGGCGCATCGGCCGGCTGCCCGAGATAGCGCAGCGTACCCTTCCGGGTAACACCGTCAGTGCTGAGGGTGGCCTCGTGGTTGCCCTTGCCGGTGGAGGCGATCTCGATGCGCCAGCCGGCACCACCGCCGGTGAACGCCGGCACCGGGCTCAGGTCGGCAGCAATCGAGGGATGGCGTGGCGCATCGCCAGCCGTCTGCGATGCGGTGGACGCACAGCCGGCCAACAACCCGGCCAGCAGTGCTGTGGCAACAACGGGATGAACGGTCATGGCGGCCTCCCTCGATGATGGACGCGGCCAGTCTAGAGGGCCGGATGTGCCGTGGAAATGAATGCCCCCCGCATGCAGGTGCTGCGGATGGCACTCATCCGCGCGGCGCGTGCACGCACGGATCGGCTGATGCGTGTGCTCAACGTGCATTGCGGCCGCCACCGGCCACGCGTACGCGGTCGCGTCCCTGTGCCTTGGCCTGGTACATGGCCGCGTCGGCGGCACGCAGCAGAGTGCGCCAGCCCAGCGCATCGGTGCCCCCCTCGGCCACGCCGAAGCTGGCGGTGACCCGCAGCACGTTGCCACCGGCCAGTGCGATATCCAGCTGCTGCAGCGCCACGCGCAGCGACTCGGCCAACCGGCGGCCACCGGCCAGATCGCCGTCGGCCAGCAGCACCAGGAACTCCTCACCACCGTAACGGGCGATGCTGTCGCTGCGGCGCAGATGGCGTTGCAGCAGCTGCGCTACCTGCACCAGCACTTCATCGCCCGCATCATGCCCATGGCCGTCGTTGATGGCCTTGAAACGATCAACATCCAGCAGGATCACCACCGCGCTGGTGCCACCGTCGGCGTGGCGCTGCTGCACCATCTCGTCCAGCGCGCGCCGGTTCAGCAACCCGGTCAGTTCGTCGGTGCCAGCCAGCTGGCGCAGCTCGCTGGTCAACGCCGAGCGCTCGCGCGACTTCTCGCGCAGCACTTCGATGGCATCGAACAGGCGCTGCATCTCGGCCAGCGGGTGGGTCACATGCTGCTCCGGTCCGGGCGCTTCCGAAGCGATCTGGATCACCTGCTTCTGCGCCTGCAGCAGCGGCCGCAGGATCTGCCGGTGGGCAATGCGCAGCGCTACGCCGAGCACCAGCAGCGTACCCAGCACCGTCGCCACCAGCACCACCAGGCGCGTCGCTTCGCGGTTGCGGGCGCGCTCGAAGCGGGCGATGGACACGCTCAGGTAACCGTCGCGCAGCGCTTCCAGCGACTGCAGGGTCGGCACGTAACGCGTGGTGAACTCGGCGGCGGTCCACGGCGGCGGCACGCCGCGGCGGCCATCTTCGATCAGCTGTTCGATCATCGGCAGCGATTCGCCGAAGAACTGCCGGCGCGCCATGTCCCAATGCCAGGACAGCGCCGGATCACTGCGGAACACCGCCTCATGGCTGCCTGCCAGCCGCCACAGCTCCAGCAGGCGGCCTTCGGTCTGCAATGCAGCCCGCACCTGTTCGTCACGCCATGCCCCCGGTACCGCCACCGGCGCCATCACGTTCGAGGCCAGGCGGCCGCCATGCTCGCGCAGATCGATCAGCACCTGGCCCTGCATCGCCGGAATCGCCGCTTCGCGGTCGGCGCTGACCAGCACGTTGATCTGCGCCGAGGTCAGCACGTGCAGGCGGTCGACCACGGCGAACATGCTGCTGATCGCGCGCTCCACGTCCTCCACCCGGCGCACATCCTGCGGCTGCGCCGCCACCCGGTCCACCGCGGCCCGCGCCGATTGCAGGCGGCGCTGTGCGTCGGCCAGCAGCCCATGCTCGTCGATCACGCCCGGATCGGCCTTGAACAAGGTGTCCAGCTGCAGCAGGGCGGTGTCGACCCGCTTGCGCGCCACCGCCAGCTGCGCGGCCAGCCGGGCCTGTTCGGCCGCATCGGCCGGGTTGGCTCCCAGCAGGCTGTTGGCGGGGCCGCGCTCGGCCGACACCAGGTTGGCCAGATCGAAGGTCTGCCGCAGCTGGCGCAGGCTGACCAGGTTGTCCTCGGCGCCGGTGAAGCGCAGCGTGCCCTGCACCAGTGCGATGGCCATCAGCGGCAGCGTACAGACTACGAACAGCCCGGCCAGGATCCAGACCCAGGTCCGCAATCCAATGGGCGACGCCTTGCGGGCCATGCACATTTCCCCTGTAGTGCGGAACACTGTAGCGGCCGGCTACACAGGCGCCAAGCCGCTGGCGGGCCAGCCACGGCCGTGGGTATACCGTGGCCGCCGCGAACGCACCGGCAAGGTCGCGCGGCACTCGATTCGCGGCAGATACATCCTGCCCGGCTGCGTCAGATCCAGCGCTGGTCGACCAGCTCGCGCTTCACGTAGGCATAGAACACCGGCGCGGCAACCAGGCCTGGCAGGCCGAAGGCCGCCTCCATCACCAGCATGGCCAGCAGCAGTTCCCAGGCACGCGCCTGGATTTCGCCACCGACGATGCGCGCGTTGAGGAAGTACTCCAGCTTGTGGATCACGATCAGGTACAGCAGCGCCGCCACCGCCACGTAGAACGAGACCGACAGTGCGACGATGGTGATGATCGTGTTGGAGATGATGTTGCCCACCACCGGCAGCAGGCCGGCAAGGAAGGTGATCAGCACCAGGGTCTTGGACAGTGGCAGGTGCACGCCGAACAACGGCAGCACGCCCAGCAGGAAGATGGCGGTGAACACGGTGTTGAGCAGCGAGATCTTCACCTGCGCGAACACCACCTGGCGGAACGCGGTGGCCAGGCGGCTGGTACGCCCGATCAGTTCCTGCGCCAGCGGCCCCATCTTCGGCAGCGGCAGTTCGTCATACAGCGCGATCATCGCACCCAGCACCATACCGATCAGTACGCGCACTCCGATCTGTACCACCGAGGTACCGGCCACGCCCAGCTGGCGCTGGTGCTCGGCAGCCCAGTCGTTCAACGCCGCGCGCAACGCCGGCATGTCTTCGGGAATGTAGGGTTGCAGCAACGCCGGCACCTGGTGGCGCGAGGTATTGAGGATCTCCATCAGGCGCGCCAGCAATGCGTCCGGACCGCCGGTCTCGTTGCGGAAGAACGAGGCCACGCCTATGCCGGCCAGCACCAGCCCGCTGATGATGATCGCCGACAGCACGATCACTGCAATCGCCCGTGCCCGTCCCGGCGGCAGCTTGCCTTCCACGGTGGAGGCCAGCAGGTGGGTCAGCTGGAACACCAGCAGGCCGGACAGCAGGGTCACCACCAGCCCCAGTTTCAGCGCCAGCCACATGCCCAGCAGCATCATCAGCCACGCCGCGATCCGTGGAATGGGGGGCTTGGGCTGGGCAACAAGAGCGTCTTGCATGGGAGCGCGTCCGGGCGGGGTGGCCCATGGTAGAGGATTGGCGTGCCGATTCCGCGTGCAGGATGAACCGGCGTTTCGCCTGGATTCCGCCGCCGCTGGCCCGCCCTTCGATGCCCCGGGCCGGGCCCGGATCGCAGCCCGTTGCAGGTCTGGGAGGATGATCATCAACCGGTAGCCGAGTTCGGCTGGCCCGGCGCATCGATCATCCAATGGCCGCAGCAGAATTCCTGGCCTGCGCGGGGGATCAGGCGGCGCCGCCCCCCCCCCCCACTCACTCGCCGTAGCTGGCCGTATTCTTGCCCTGCCGCTTGGCGTGGTAGAGCGCGCGGTCGGCCAGTGCCAACCAGTCCTCGACACTGCCGCCACGCGGTGTGGCCGCAATGCCGATACTCACGCTGAACTCCACACCCGGCGTGGCCTGCCGCGCGGCCTCGAGCAGATGCAGGCGCACCCGCTCGGCCACGTGCATCGCATCGACAGGCGTGCAGTCGCGCAGCAGCACCACGAACTCATCGCCGCCCAGCCGGGCGGGCGTATCACCGGGCCGGGCAAAGGTGCGCAGTGTTGCCGCGATATGCCGCAGCACCTCGTCACCGGCGCGGTGGCCATGCGAGTCATTGATGCGCTTGAAGTCGTCCACATCGAGCATCAGCAGGCAGGCAAAACCGCCCTGGCCCTGCGCCCGGTCCAGTGCCTGCTGCGCACGCAGGATCAGGAAGCCACGGTTGGCCAGCTCGACCAGCGGGTCCATCCGGCTGAGCCGCTGCAGCTGACGGTTCTGCGATTTGACCCGGCGCGCCAGCTGCCAGCTGAGAATGCTCAGGCCGATGCCATACACGAACAGGAACGGGACACTCAGCACGATCGTGCGCTGCGAGGTCACCGGCTGGTAAGGGAAGCCGAGCGCCCACCAGGTGAGTGCGAAGCCCAGCAGCAGCGCCAGCGTGGCGCGCATCGCCAGGCGCACACCACCGGCAGCGATCTTGTCGGCCACCAGCAGCGCGGCGAACAGGGCGCTGGGCACCGCGCTCAACGCCATGAAGGCGATCCAGCCGCCGCCGAAGAAGGAGTCGGCCACCATGCAGCGGAACTGGACGACCGCCGGCTGGCGGGAGCGCTGGGTCAGCAGCAGCGCCAGTGCCGGCCACGCCAGCGCGTTGAGCAGCAGCAGGATCCACGCCAGCGCCCCATCCTGGCGTTCAAGGATGATCGAAGCGATGGGGATCGCCCCCAGTCCATTGCCGACGAAACGCATCCAGCCGATGCGACGTGCCGCGCCAATGCCTTCGACCGCCCCTTCCGCCGAATCGGTGAAGAACGGCATTACCGACCCCCTTGCGCGATCGCACTTTCCACTACGGCCCTTGCCGGGCTGCCTGCGATGAGTCTGACAGCTTTGCGTCAATTCGGGATCAAGGTTGCGGCACAGCGCGCTCGCCGGCGGCCACACTCCCGCTGCCCCACCCCTCGTTCACCCGCGCCGGGGCGCAGCCGTCGAACCCCGCAGCATGAAGCTGAACTCCAGCGTCTGCTGAAGCGGCACATCGACCTGCTCGATGATGGCAAGCAGCAGGTTGACCGCACGCTCACCGATCTGCCGCATCGGCTGGCGGATGGTCGTCAACGGGGGCGTGAGGTAACGCGAGGACGCCAGATCGTCGAAGCCGACGATGGACAGCTCGTCCGGCACGCGGATGCCCAGGTCCCGGCAGGCGGCCAGGGTACCCAAGGCCATCTGGTCACTGAAACAGAACACCGCGGTCGGTGCGGGCGCGCCATCCAGCAGCGCCATCGCCGCCGCATGCCCGGACTCCACGGAAAAGTCCCCTGGCACGATGCTCAGCTGGCGCAGACGACCACGCGCCTTGCCAGCGGCCCGGACCCCTTCCAGCCGTTGCTGGTGCAGGGGGTTGTCAGGCGGCCCGCCAACCACGGCGATCCGTTCGTGTCCCAGCCCATACAGATGCTCCATCACCGCGCGTGCGGCGGCCGCGTTGTCGATGTGGACGCTGGGGATGCCCAGTGCGGGATCGAACTCGCACCCGTTGACCACCGGTGCGGCGGCGCCACGCTGCTCGACGATCTCGCGCGCGGTCGGTGGCAGGCGATGCCCCAGCACGATCATGCCGTCGGCCTCGTTGCGCCGGAGCATCTGCGCATAGCGTTCTTCGCGGTCGGGTTGATGCTGGGTGTCGCCCAGCAGAACCGCGTAGCCGACCGCCTGCGCAGCCTCCTCCGCGCCCTGCAGGATCTGCGCGAAGAACGGATTGGCGATGTCCGGGACGGTGACCAGGATCTTGCCGCTGCGCTGGGTCTTGAGCGTGCGGGCCACCGTGTTGGGCACATAGCCCAGTGCGGCGGCGGCCTGCTCGATGCGCGCGCGGGTGGCCGGCAGGACTTTGTCCGGACGGGAAAGTGCCCGCGACACCGTGCCTGCGGAGACGCCGACGTGCTTTGCGATGTCGTAGATGGTGGCCATGGCGTTAGTCCTCCTGTCCGCTGTGCAGTGCACAACAGGTCCTGCGTGAGCCCCTGCTAGGATAATGCAATCGATTGCATCGAGGGCGAATCACGTTGAAGACGCTCAAGGGTCCAGCGCTGTTCCTGGCGCAGTTCATCGGCGACACGGCTCCTTTTGATCGGCTGGACACGCTGGCCGGGTGGGCCGCGGGTCTGGGCTATTCTGGCGTACAAGTACCCACCTCCGCGCCCCATCTGTTCGATCTGGCCGAGGCGGCGCGCAGCCAGGCGTACTGCGACGATATCGCCGGCATGCTGGCCGGGCACGGCCTGCAGATCACCGAACTGTCGACCCACCTGCAGGGACAACTGGTTGCGGTCCATCCTGCCTACGACAGCCTGTTCGACGGATTCGCGCCCGCAGACACCCGCGGCAACCCGCCCGTCCGCCAGGCCTGGGCGGTGGAGCAGCTGCGGCTGGCGGCGCAGGCCAGCCAACGCCTGGGGCTGACCGCCCACGCCACGTTCTCCGGTGCACTGGCCTGGCCCTACTTCTATCCGTGGCCGCAGCGCCCGCCAGGCCTGGTGGAAGAAGCCTTCGCCGAGCTCGGCCGCCGCTGGCGCCCGCTCCTGGATGTGTTCGATGCCTGCGGCGTGGACCTGTGCTTCGAGATCCACCCGGGCGAGGACCTGCACGACGGTGCGACCTTCGAGCGCTTCCTCGACGAGGTCGATCAGCATCCCCGCGCGAAGATCCTGTACGACCCCAGCCACCTGCTGCTGCAGCAGATGGACTACCTCGGTTTCATCGACCGCTACCACGCGCGCATCGGCATCTTCCACGTCAAGGACGCGGAGTATCGCCCCAGTGCAAGCACTGGCGTGTATGGCGGCTACCAGGACTGGATCGATCGTCCGGGCCGGTTCCGTTCACCCGGTGATGGCCAGATCGACTTCAAGGCGATCTTCTCGAAGTTCGCGCAGTACGACTTCCCCGGCTGGGCGGTGCTGGAATGGGAGTGCTGCCTGAAGCATCCCGAGGACGGCGCACGCGAGGGCGCCGCCTTCATCCGCGACCACATCATCCGCGTGACCGAACGCGCCTTCGACGACTTTGCCGACAGCGGCACGGACGCCGGATCACTGCACCGCATGCTGGGAATCTGAACCGACACCGCCCCGGGAGGGCAAGCCATGACGCACGCCATGTCGCGCCTGGGCGCGATGATGTTTCTGTAGTTCTTCATCTGGGGGGCGTGGTTCGTGACCCTCGGAACCTACCTGGTGCAGGGTCCGCTGCAGGCCAGCGCCAGCCAGGTGGCAACGGCGTTCCTCAGCCAATCCATCGGCGCCATCGTGGCGCCGTTCCTGGTCGGCCTGATCGCAGACCGCTATTTCGCCGCGCAGCGCATCCTGGCCGTACTCCACCTGGCTGGCGCGGTGCTCATGTGGCTGGCGTCCACGGCAAGCAGTTTCAGCGTGTTTTCCGCGTGCGTCATCGGCTACATGCTGCTGTTCATGCCGACACTGGCGTTGGCCAACAGTGTGGCGATGCGGCACATGCAATCGCCGGAGAAGCAGTTCCCGCTGGTGCGCGTGGCCGGCAGCGTCGGCTGGATCATCGCAGGCGTGCTGATCGGCTGGCTGGGCTGGGAACAGGCGCATCGGCTTGAACTGACCTTCCGGATGGCCGCGCTGGCCTCGCTGGTGCTGGGCCTGTATGCGTTCACCCTGCCGCACACCCCGCCACTGGCACGACAGCGCGATGCCGGGCTGGGACAGATACTGGGGCTGGATTCATTGCGGCTGCTGAAGTCGCGCGCCTACCTGGTGTTCTTCCTGGCCTCCATCGCCATCTGCATTCCGCTGTCGTTCTACTACAACTTCACCAACCCGTATCTCAACGATCTGGGCGTGCACGGCGCCGCAGGCCTGCAGTCACTGGGCCAGGTCTCCGAAGTGCTGCTGATGCTGGCCATGCCCTTCCTGTTCGTCCGGCTGGGGGTGAAGACCATGCTGGCGGTCGGCATGGCGGCCTGGGTGGTGCGCTATGCGCTGTTCGCCTTCGGCGATGCAGGTGGCGGCTTCTCCCTGCTGGTGATCGGCATCGTGCTGCACGGCATCTGCTACGACTTCTTCTTCGTCACCGGCCAGATCTACACCGATGCACATGCCGGGCCTGCCGCACGCAGCAGCGCGCAGGGCTTCATCACCCTGGCCACCTACGGCGTGGGCATGTTGATCGGCACCTTCCTGTCCGGCGCGGTGGTGGAACACTTCACCACGGCCGTAGGGCCGGACTGGCGGCAGATCTGGCTGTTCCCTGCCGGCGTCGCGCTGGTGGTGCTGGTCGCCTTCCTGCTGCTGTTCCGCGACCGGCCAGTGGCCGCACCCGCGCCTTCCACGCCCTGAGGACACCCCCCGATGCCAAAGCAGCTTGGAGTCGCCATCGTCGGCACCGGCATGATCGGCGCCGTGCATCACCGCGCGGCATTGCTGGCCGGTGCCGGCATCCGCGGCGTGGCTGCGTCGTCCCCGCAGCGCGCACGCGAGACAGCGCAGGCGTGGAATGTCCCCCATGCATACCGGGACATCGAAGACGTGATCGCCGATCCCCAGGTGCAGGTGGTGCACATCTGCACGCCCAATCATCTGCACCGCGCGATGGCGCAGGCCGCACTCGAAGCCGGCAAGCATGTGATCTGCGAGAAGCCGCTGGCGACGACGCTGGAAGATGCGCAGTCGCTGGCGGCGCTGGCCGCCTCGTCGGGCTTGGTTGCCACGGTCCCCTTCGTCTACCGCTACCACCCGGTGGTCCGTGAGGCGCGTGCACGCATTGCACAGGGGGATCTCGGGCCACTGCACCTGATCCATGGCAGCTACCTGCAGGATTGGCTGCTGGACCCTGCCAGCAACAACTGGCGCGTGGACCCTGCCCTGGGCGGCGAGTCACGCGTGTTCGCCGACATTGGTTCGCACTGGTGCGACCTGGTCGAATGGGTCAGTGGCGAACGCTTCGCCGAAGTGAACGCGGCGTTCGCCACGGTGATCGCCGAACGCAGCGCCGTCACCGGCCAGAGCTTCAGCACGCCAGTCACGGACGGCGCAAAGCAGGCGGTCGCAAGCGAAGATGTAGCCGCCGCACTGTTCAGGACCGGCGCAGGCACGCTGGCGTCGTTGACGGTCAGCCAGGTCTCGGCCGGACGCCGCAACCGCCTCTGGTTCGAGATCGATGGCGCCAACGCCAGCGTGGCGTTCAACCAGGAAGATGCCGAACGGCTGTGGATTGGCCTGCCCGACCAGCGCGAGGAGACCTTCGTGCGCGGTCCGGGCGCCGGCAGTGCCGAACAGCGCCGGCTGTCGGTGCTGCCGGCCGGGCACGCGCAGGGCTACGGCCAGTGCTTCGAGGCGTTTGTCGCCGACACCTATCGCGCCATTGAAGGCGAGCGGCCGCAGGGCCTGCCCACCTTCGAAGACGGCCTGCGCTCGGCGCGGATCGTCGACCGTGTCATTGCATCGGCCAGGTCACGCGCCTGGACCACCATCGGTTGAATCCCGGGAGGATCTGTTGATGAACATTCCTGTTCGCAGAGCTGCAACCCTCGTCCTGCTGTTGCTCGCCGCCCTGCCCGCCTTCGCACGAGATACCGCAGGCCCACAGGCGCCCATTGCCGTGCAGATGTACACACTGCGCAACGCCGGAACGCTCGACCAGCAATTGAAGATCGTCCACGACGCGGGCGTGCATGCGGTGGAAACCGTCGGCACGCAGAACGTCAGCGCTGCGGAACTGAAGCAGCTGCTGGACCGCTACTCGATCAGGGCGATTTCCTCGCACGTGCCGCTGGCCGATCTGCGCAATGACCTCGATGGCGTGGTGGCCTTCAACCGCACGATCGGCAATACCACGCTGGTGGTGCCGTACCTGGACCAGAAGGACCGGCCAACCGATGCCGCGGGCTGGACCGCCCTGGGCCAGGAGCTGGGCCGGATATCGAAGCGCGTGCGCGACAAGGGCATGCACCTGGCCTATCACAACCACGACTTCGAGCTGGCCGACTTCAACGGCAGGACCGGCCTGGAGTTGCTGTTCGATGCGGCCGGCCCCGGCCTGCAGACCGAACTGGACCTGGCCTGGGTCGCGCGTGCGGGCCTGGACCCGGCGGTGATGCTGGGGAAATTCCATGGCCGCCTGTTCGCGGTGCACGCCAAGGACAACGCCGCCAAGGGCCAGGCCGAAGACGAGGGCGGGTTCGCTGCGGTGGGCCAGGGCGTGCTGGACTGGAACGCGATCCTGCCTGCCGCGGCAGCCGCCAATGTGCAGTGGTACATCGTCGAGCACGACCAGCCACGCGACCCTGCCAAGGTCATCCAGGCCGGCGCGGACTACCTGCGTGACCATCTGACCGTCAGCCAGCCCGCTCGTGCACAGCGCTAGCGGGCGAAGGAGCCTTGCTTGGACACTCGCTTGAAACTGACCTTCACCCTGGCCATGGTCCTGTGCGGCACGACGCTGGCGACCACGGCGTGGTGCAAGGATGACCCTGCCGCCGGCGCGAAGCTCTACAGCGCAAACTGCACGGCCTGCCACGGCGCAGACCGCGCAGGCATGCCGGGCGCGTTCCCAGCGCTCACCGGCATCAGCAAGCGCCTGCAGCCCGCGCAGATCAAGGAAAAGATCCGGAAGGGCGGCGGCTTGATGCCCCCCTTCCCGCAGCTGTCACAGCAGGAGATCGATGACATCGCCAGCTACCTGGCGAACTAGCGGGTGGGCGCTACAGTTCGCGCACCCAGATGTTGCGGTAGCTGACCCTGGAATCATGCTCCTGCAGATAGAGCGGAGCGCACCCATGGGGCGCGTACGAGGGCGCCCCGATGTATTCGGTCTTGCCCGCCAGCACGGTATCGTCCTGCACCAGCACGCCGTTGTGCAGGACCGTGATGCGCGCGGGCGAGGCCAGCCCTCCGCCCTGCGAGAAGCGCGGTGCCTTCCAGATGATGTCGTAGACCTGCCACTGGCCCGGTGCGCGCGAGGCATTCACCCGCGGCATGGCCTGCTTGTAGATCGAGCCGGCCTGGCCGTTGGCGTAGGTCGGATTGTTGTAGCTGTCGAGCACCTGCAGCTCGTACAGTTCCTGCAGGAAGATGCCGCTGTTGCCCCGGTTCTGGCCGTCGAAGCCCTTGGTCCCGGTGGGGGTGCGCCATTCGACATGCAGCTGGACATCGCAGAAGCGTTGCCGGGTGCGGATGCCCTTGCTGCCCGGAACGACGGTCATGGCGCCATCGGCAACCTTCCAGGGCACGCGCCCGCCCTGCTCCGCCTCCCACGCCGAGACATCCTTGCCATCGAACAGCACGATCGCGTCGGAGGGAGCCTTCCCCGGAGGCGTAGCCACGACGGCGGGCACCGGGGTCCACACCTCGGTCTTCTTCGGATCATGCGCAGCGTCGGCACCGTCCTGCGCGCCTGCAGATGCAGCGGCCAGCAGGGCGGCGGTGATCAACAGAGGACGGATCATCAGGTCGGTGTCCATCAGCTGGTCCCCCACGCGGGCGTACCGGGGACATAGGCGAGGTCGCCATCGTAACGACCCGGCACGGCGACGTACTGCAGCACCCCGGTCGCTCCGACTTTGGAGGTGAAGAAGCCGAAGATGGCCAACTGCTTGATCATCGTGAAGTAGTGCGGCATCGCCTCGCCTTCTTCGGGGGTGCCGGTCTCGGTCACGTCGGCATGGCGTGCCTTCGCCTCCGCATCCAGGGCACGCAGCAGTCCGGTGCGGGCTTCCGGCGTGAGTGACACGAACCTGCCACCGGCGCGTTTGTTGATATCGACCAGGCCAGACCGGAATACCGCCTGCTGGCGGGTGGTGTAGCAGTCGCTGACGAAGGTCGCCATGAACAGGCCAGCGCCCGCATCCTTCGCCCCTGGCGTCCGGGTGCGCGGCAGGATGGTTTCGGCGATCTCATCCAGCAGGCCGACGTCGGCATCGGAGAACGCGATCCTCGTACCGCCAGCGGGCGCCTGCCCTTGGGCAAGCGCAGGCAGGCCGACCATGGCCGCGCCGGTGGCGGCAACGATCATCTTCAGCAGTTCGCGGCGATCCATCAGAGGTTCCCCGCTTTCAGTTCGCGTACGGCATGGTCGGCCGCACGCGCGGTCAGCGCCATGTAGGTCAGCGAGGGATTCACGCAGGCGCTGGAGGCCATGCAGGCACCATCGGTGACATAGACGTTGGGTGCATCCCAGACCTGGTTGTGCGCGTTCAGTACCGAACTCTTGCGATCGCGTCCCATGCGCGCGGTTCCCATCTCATGGATGCCCTTGCCCGGGGCATAGTCGCTGTCGTGCATCTTCACGTCCTTGACACCGGCCGCCTCCAGCATTTCGGCGGCATCGGCGGCCATGTCCTTGCGCATGGCCAGTTCGTTGGCACGCATGGACACGTCCATCGCCAGCACCGGCAGCCCCCACTTGTCCCTGCGGTCCCGATCCAGGCGGATCGTATTGTCGTGGTGCGGCAACATTTCACCGAACCCGGTCATGCCGATGCGCCAGTCGCCCGGTACGGTCAGCGCCTCTTTCAGGTCGGCACCGATGTTCAGCTCGGCGATCTCGCGCGACCAACCGGTGCGGCTGGCACCGCCCTGGTAGCCGAACCCGCGCAGGTAGCCGCGCTTGTCGGCCGCGACGTTGCGGAAACGCGGAATGTAGAAGCCGCAGGGACGGCGGCCGAAGTAGTACTTGTCCTCAAAGCCCTCGACCCGGCCCGAGGCGCCCGCACCGAAATGATGGTCCATCACGTTGTGCCCGAGCTCGCCCGACGAAGAGCCCAGCCCGCCCTCCCAGACATCGGTCGCCGAGTTCATCAGCA
This sequence comes from Stenotrophomonas maltophilia, assembly GCF_002799245.1. Taxonomy (GTDB): domain Bacteria; phylum Pseudomonadota; class Gammaproteobacteria; order Xanthomonadales; family Xanthomonadaceae; genus Stenotrophomonas; species Stenotrophomonas maltophilia_S. The sequence continues at coordinate 478,998 of NZ_NEQV01000001.1, forward strand.
GCCAGGTCGAGTTGAACGACGATGCGTTGAGGAAGATGACCTTGGCGGTGTACTGGTAGGTCTGCCCGGTCTCGGCGTCGATGACCTCCACGCCGCGCGCACGCTTGCGGTCCTTGTCGTAGAGCACTTCCTTGACGATCGAGAACGGCCGCAATGTCAGGTTGCCGGTCTTCATCGCCGCCGGCAATGTCGCCGCCTGGGTCGAGAAATAGGCACCGAAGGGACAGCCCAGGATGCACTTGTTGCGATACTGGCAGTTGACGCGCCCCTGCTCGGGCATTGGCTTGGTGATATTGGCGGTGCGCGAGTGGATCATATGCCGCGTTCCGCCGAAGGCCTTCTTGATACGCGCGGCCACATCCTTCTCGACGATGTTCAACGGGATCGGTGGCAGGAACTCGCCGTCCGGCAGCACGTCCAGTCCTTCGCGCGTGCCGGCGATGCCGGCGAACCTCTCCACGTAGTCGTACCAGGGCGCAATGTCGGCGTAGCGGATCGGCCAGTCGGTCGCGAGGCCGTCCTTGAGGTTCGCCTCGAAATCCAGATCGGAGAAGCGATAGCTCTGCCGCCCCCACATCAACGAGCGGCCGCCGACGTGGTAGCCGCGGAACCAGTCGAATCGCTTGGTCTCGATGTAGGGCGAGTCCTGTTCGTTGGCCCACATCCCTTCCAGATTCTCGGCCAGGCCGTAGTCACGCATCAGCACCGGGAAGTCGGCCTTCATCGCCTGCGTTGGCCGGTTGCGGTGCGGGAAGTCCCACGCCTCCTTCATCGCGTTGACGTAATCCTTGACGTGCTCGATGTTGCGTCCGCGTTCCAGCATCAGGACCTTCAGGCCCTTCTCGGTCAGTTCCTTCGCCGCCCAACCGCCACTGATTCCCGAGCCAACAACGATGGCGTCGTAGTGATTATCTGCCATGGGTTTCTCACCTGGGTGGATATCGTTTCAGACGTCGCAGAGGCGGATCGCCTCGCGCAATGAGCCAACAGGATCGGGCGCTGCAGGCATGAACTCCTGCGCCAGATACCCCTTGAAACCGGAGTCGCGGATCGCGCGGCAGATGGCCGGATAGTGGAGCTCCTGCTGGTCTCCGATCTCATTCCGGCCGGGCACCCCCGCGGTGTGGTAGTGCTTGAAGCAGGCGTGATGCCTGCCGATGGTGGCGATGATGTCGCCCTCCATGATCTGCATGTGATAGATGTCGTACAGCAGGCCGAAGTTGTCCGAGCCGAGCCGCTGGCACAGCTCCACGCCCCAGGCAGAGTGGTCGCACAGGTAGTCGTGGTGATCGACCCTGGAGTTCAGCAGCTCCATCACCAGCACCACGCCGCGTTTCTCGGCATGCCCGAGGATCCGCTTGAGGCCAGCCTCGGCATTGGCCATGCCGTCGCGGGGATCCATGCCGTTGCGATTGCCGGAGAAGCAGATGAGGTTGCGATATCCGGCGTCAGCCACCAGATCGATGTGCCGCGTGTAGCGCTCCACCAGCTGATCGTGGAACTCGCGGCCGGCAAAGCCTTTGGTCAGGCCCAGCTCCGCGCCATTGCACATCGAGCTGTAGACGCCATTCGCCTTCAGCGTGGGCCAGTCTTCCGGCCCCACCAGATCGATGGCGGCGAAGCCGATGTCCTTCACCGTCGCGCAGAGCTGGGCGACCGACAGCTGCGGGAAAGTCCAGCGGGCCACGGAGTGCTTCAGGTTGCCCTTGAGCGGTGCAGCGGCGGCGAATGCAGGCAACGCCTTCGCCGCCCCCAGGCCAACGCTGCCGGCAACCGCGAGGCGCAGCGCATCGCGCCGTGTGAGGCCCGCCGCCGGGGCCGGTCTGATCGAATGGATGGACATCCACCTACCGGCCTCCCAACCGGTATCAAACGCAACGATTCACAGCAATGCAATCGATTGCACCATAGGGGAGGAAATTGCCTGTTTGCAAGTCGCGGTGCACGAAAACTGATGCTGCGAAGCACAATGCCAACGACATCGCGCAGAAAGAAAGCCCCGCAGTGGCGGGGCTTTCTTTTCCAACCCGATCAGTCGCCTGGGATCAAATCTACCGGCTTTCTGCTCAAGCGAACGAGCAGAATCAGTAGATCTTCAACGCCCCGAGCCAATGCGTTGGCCCTGTTCCCAGAAACATTGAATGATCACCGGGCGTTCGTAGCCTCATGAACCATATCAACCAGCTACTGGATGTCTTCGTTCTGAATCCGTGGGCACCCCACGGCGGGGTCCAGCCCTGCCTCGGAGCCGGCGCATTGCAGAACTGTATAGCTCGCGACGTCGAGCGACAGCAGTCGACCAAGCCAAGGCTTCGCGAATCGGGAACGCATCAGCTATTCCCCACGACCGACTCAGACACCGTCACAGTCACCACCAGCTTTGGCCAGCCGGGCAACGTCACGCAGGGAAGCCTGGATGTCCGCCACTGAGCTGCAAATGTTCTCAGGCGCCACGTCGAACTTTGCATTGCCGGCCCGACGCTTGAAAGCAGCAAATTCGGACAGGCATTGCCCTGCCAGCCTCTTGGCATCCAGCTTCGACGCAGCCTGAACCATTGCATTGCCCTGCGCGGCGAGGTAGCACTTGTAGTCCTCGGAGAGCGCTCCATCCATACGGAATCGCGACAGCTCAACCAGGTGCCGAGGGGCGGCAGGACTCCTGCTGCCCCCGATCAAGGCGAGACCAAGCTCAGCACCGTCGGCGCCTACACAAGCATAGGGCGTCTGAGAGCACAGCGACTTGCTCTCGGAACTCTTGTGCACTACCAGCGAGGCAAGAATAGAGTGTTCGGCCATCTCAATATCTGCCGCGAGTCTCTCTGCCAGCGGCCGCGCGGACACGGGAGAACCAAGCAGGACACAAAGGACGAGGCACGAAATGGGTGCAGTGGTATTCATCGGCTCACCAGAAACGTTGGGGAAGACGCGTAGACTGACTCATCTGAGCCCTCCACGCCTGCTCGGAGGCGAATCAAGAACCTGCGCAAACCCGAGCTTTGATCCGGCCTACTTTCCTGGCCGCGTCTCCGAAACCCGGACGCCACATAGGCATCCTGAAGGCGGCTCTTTTCGAGCGCCCGAAACGCGCAAAGGGACAATTCCGCGTCATTCGCGCGCATGCCAATGGCTGCGAGAAGTAGCCAAGCCCCCTCCGTTTCATGGCCTTGGTCAACGAGGATTAACTGTTCCGCACATCAAATACGGGAACGTGCTCGCCTCGCAAGCAAGCCGCATATCGCTGTGCGACGGAAGCGTAACACCTTGCGGCTGCTTTTGATCTTCGGCGCTTCTTCATCGATCTACACACTGCCGTCTCTTCTGCATACCTCATGTCACAGTGGTCATCCTCGTCGCTCTCATCCGCAGAGCCAGCTTGCATAAGCACAGCCAATGACATCTGCGACGTAGCGCTATTGGGGCCAAGCCAGCGATGGACTCGAGCAGACGTCTCCCCGTGCCGCTCTCCGTTCTCATATCCGATTCGCTCAGGTGTGTCGCCAGTCATCCATCAACACCTTGCCGTAGGTGGAAGGTTGGATACGGTCGGATTCTGCCAAACGGAAAAGGCCCCCCATCCATAAAGATGAGGGCCTCTATCAACACTAAAACCGTCAAGTAGGAATCAGAACGGTTGTGACTACCAAACGTGCAAACAAATCCTCACTGGTCAGGCAAGGCAGGCGTTCTGTTCGATTGAGCCTGTTCGAACGTAAACATCTGCACTCGCCAGGAGCATCCGTCAGTCAAGAGAATCGACACGGCCCGGCAGCTGTTGGCCAAGGGCCGTCGTGCCGCGCACAAACCTGGCGATCGGTCGAGCAGGAAGAGGGCGCATACTGTGACCGAATTGATGGCGATGATTGCGACTGTGGGGAGGATCTCATTGGGAAGCGTGATCGTGCCCTGCTCTACTTCGCCTTCGCCAGCCGTGGACGCCGCCAGAGCGAGACGGCCCATGCCACCTTAAGCAAGCTTTCACCGATTGAGGGCGGCGACCTCTACCACCTGGACGTCGGCAAAACGCTGCAGGACGGGGTCAAAGCCGGCGGCTCGCCGGACAAGCCCTTGTTAGGTCCACCCTGGGAACAGTAGTGACTGAAGGCTTGCTCATGCTTCCAATGGAGGAGTGGCTGGCTCTAACGAGCAACTTGCGCCTGCGCTGGTTGACACTTCATTGCTGAACATGCCTGGTCACCCTAGGGCGACGTTCCAGGCGGTGGAGCGAGCCTCCGAGCCTAATGACTCAAGGACCGAACCCCACGGCCATTGAAACGACTCTCTCATCTCGAGTGAAGAAGCAAATGTTGGATCCACCTTCCGAGAAGCCGCAGACGCGTTCAACGTCGAAGGAACCCAGCTTCGCTCGCGCAGTCTCAATCGAGCCGTATCTACGCGCAGCACTGACCGCCTTGGACGCGCGATCACCGATCGCAACCCCCTTTAGCCTCAGGCTCTTCAGACTCTCGACGCGAGCTGAGGAAGGGTTATCGGCGGCGATCGATGAGACGCGAATCTCATCGATTGTTCGGAATTTCGGCGCAACATCAGGGTTGGAGGTGACTATCACCTCCAGCTGTGTGGTTGGATCCCGGTATATACGCCGAATTAGACCCGCGGCATCTACGACCTTGTCACCCTCTCCATACCGGCGCAGGACCTCACGTTCGCTGTAGGCATGAGGAAGGTATGCGCCGTCGCGAAACACCTTTGATACATAGTCGACCCCAGCCGCTCCCGCCGCGGAGTACGCGGCTGCGGCCAGCAATCCAAGTCCAACCAAGGCGACTTTGCTTGTCTTCATAATGATCTCTGAATGCTCAGAAGAATGGGATGATCACCGGGCGTTCGTAGTTCATCCGCTGATAGGAGATCGGTTTTAAAGGATTGCGAGCCTTTGCCTCACGAACCATATCAACCAGCTCCTGGATGTCTTCGTTCTGCATCCGGGTGCACCCCACCGCCGGGGTCCAGCCCTGTCTCGGCGCCAGCGGATTGCGGAGCCTTGACCCACCACCATGGATCCACCTGCCACGTGGATCATCGGTCTTCAGAATGTCGTTGGGGCCATACGCCCTCTCGTTCATCTTGTAGGGCCCCCTTACGGGATAGACATTTGCAGACTGGTAGGGACCAGCCGCACCGGGAAGCGCATTGCCTGCGACGGCGCTTAGCGACTGCCAGGATCTAACAACATTGCCGCCATCATCATAGTACGTAGTAATACCAAGATTCTGATACGTCACGATAGAGTCCAGCCCATCGGGATCAACTCCCGACACGGGGTTCCCGTTGACGTAGCCGTAAGTTGACACCCCCGCCGCCAGTCCTATTGGATCGCTCTGCACATAGCGCCCCGCGGCCGGGTCGTAATCACGATGCATGTTCTGACTCAGAGCAGAAATCGCATCGTACCTTTGACCAGGGAAGCGGAGACCGAACTCGAAGTTGGTCCCATCCAGATCGGGATCTTCGTTCGGCAAAGTTGAGCCAAACGCCTCGCTCTTCAAGTCCCAAGTCCAGACAACGGCGTCTCGCACAGGATCGATGATCACTCGAGGTGCCCCCAGATGATCCGCCTGAACATAGAAAAGGGCATCCCCCTTCATTACACCTACCGGCAGGTCGTCGAGCCAAATCAGCTGCTGAGCGCTGCCGGCGTCCAAGCCGTAGCCACCAAGCCATCGCCCTTGTTCGTCATAGAGGGAATGGCTGACCTCCCCTCCCGCGACCCGGCTGCTTTGCTGCCCCAGCTCGTTGTAACGATACTCCGCAGCGGGCACTCCGTTCAGACGCACGATGCTCATGCGGTTCGCTGCACTGTAGGAATAGTCTCTTCCATTTCCGGCATTCGACACCATGTTCCCCGCAGAATCATAGCTCCGTGCCGCACCGGAAATGCTTTGCAGACGATGGCTCTCTGCCGGGTAAATATAGGCCTGCTCCAAGCCATTGACCTTTGCCGAGAGGCGATTGCCCGTTGCGTCGTACGCATAGCTCTCGATAGTGGCCCCTGTGGCCGCATCCTTGAACGCCGTAAGGCGTCCTAACGAGTCGTAAGCAAGCGCAATGGACGGCTCCCCGATTGCAGAGCCGCTCAAGGCGATAAGATCTCCAGCGGGATTGAACGTATAGCCAGCACTGAGTCCACCCACCCCGCTTCCGTGCAACCCGAGGGGACGATAGTCCTGGTCCAACTCTCGCAGCAAGGTGCGGCCATTGCCGTAGACCCAGCCAGCGGAAGGACCAAATGGATAACGCTTCGCTCCAGAGACAAGGATCTGGCGCGAAGCTCCAGGGCGGGTAACCCCGACCTCAATGACAGAGCCTGTAGTGTCACGCACGTAGTCGACGCGACTTCCATCAGGATAAGTGAGCCCACTCAGACGGCCTGCTTTGGTGTAGCTGTATTGAACAGATAGCACCTTTCCTTCCAAAGCCTGGACCTTTCTGGTTACGTTGCCCGCTTGGTCGTAGCAGTACTTCGTCATGCCGCTTTGGTCCTGACGTGCGGCCAAACGACCTGATGCGAAGCTCTCGTTCGCGTTACATACGCTGTCCGCCATGTCGTAGGAGTAAGTGGCCACAATCTCCTGGTCACCATAGACCTTGCGTGTGACGCGTCCCAAGACATCAAAGCCATAGGCGACCGTCTTCCCATTCGCATCGACACGACTGGCAGGCTGCCCCGCACTGTTGTACGTACCACGGGTCAGTCCAGTGTCAGGACTTTGCTGGGTGATGAGATCGCCGAGACCGGAGTAGTGATAGTTCGTCGCTAGCCCCTTTGGATCAATGACGCTGGTTGTCCGGCCTTCTGCGTCATACTCATATCGGATCTGAACGGCCAATCCGCCGACATCCTGCAGCGTCCGGCTTAGCTGGCCAAGGGCATCGTATTCGAACTGCGTCTTGCGCTTCAGGGCATCGGTGATGAGCTGGACGTTGTTCGCCAGGTCATATGTAAAGTCGGTTGAATTCCCCGCTGCCGTCTTCTGAGACACCAGCTGCCCCAACTTGTTGTAAACGCGGGAGAGCGAACGCTTCAGTCCACCACCTGCGTCGAACACCTCCTCTTTGGTGCGATTGCCTGCCACATCGAGGGTGTAGCGGATGCTGTTGCCCGCGCCGTCATTAACTTGGGTGAGGCGGTGCGCATCGTCGTAGAGATAGCTGATGGACACTCCATCAGGGTCGATGATCGAGGCAAGATTGCCTGTCGGATCGTAGGACATGGAAGTCACTCGATCATTGGCAGACGCAACCCCGTCTACGCTGGCCCGCTCAACCATCGAGGTAAGCTTGCCTCGAGCGGAATAGCCGAAGTCATGGATTGTGCCCGACGCATCCCGCACTCGAGTGACGCGCCCGTTGCGATCGTAGCTCAGCCGCGTCGTCACTTGACCCGCGGCATTGGTCTCTGACTGAAGGTCGCCGGCATGGTGGCAAGAGCCGCCCTGAGTGCCGCAACCTGACTCGTCTGCGGTCGCATAGTAGCTGTACCTGGTAATGTCCTGAACGTCGGTCCGAGGCCCGTCCTCGGTAAGGACAAGACCGATTTGCGGGCACTGGCTGGCATCCACCGCAGAGCAGTAGGTGGTCGTCCACTGACGGACCCCAGCTGGCGCATTGGCCGCTGTTCCACAGGCATAGCCGACTGCTGTCGGAATGGCAGGATCAACCTCGCAACGCGCGACCTCGAGGCCAAGCGCATTGTATTTCCACGAGCTACCGGACACGGCAATACCCGCCGCATCCTTCACCACGCGACTGATTGGCGCGCGCAGTGCGCTATCCCAGGTAGTCGTCGTGGTGCGTTGTTGGGGAGTGGACGCAGCATCAACCTGTTCGGTCAGCAGACCGTCCACGCTGTATACCCAGCGAGTCACGATCCCCTTGAAGTCCGTGACGGACGCAGGGTAGCCGTTCGCGTCATAGGTCATGGCCTTGTAGGGTTGGTTGCACTGGTCGCCACAGGCGGCCGAACCACCTGCGGGCATCAGACGCCCCTTGCCTGTATCCACGAAGCCCAACTTGGAAGTTGCTCCGAGTGGCCCCTTGACGGTTACCGGCAGCGTTCCCTTCCACGTGGAAGCGGCGTAGTCCAGAGTTGTGGTATCAACTCCGCCGGCGAACTCCGCGTGATAAGCGCGATGGTTGTAGTCGAATTTAATGGTCTCGTAACGAACGCCTTTCTCATCCACAATCCCTGTGAGGAAGGACGTGCCTGCGACAGTGGGGCTGTTGGCTGTTTCGTTGTAGATGTAGCCCTTGCTTGTGGCGTCCGGATAGGTCACCGATGCAAGCTGTCCTGCGGGGTTGTAGCCAAACGTTTGCGATGCACCGTCCGGCAACGTCAGCCTGGTCAATCGCGATGAGGCATCATACTTAAAGCTCAAGGTGCGCCCGCTGACGTCGCCAACGGCCAACAGGAGCCCAGCGACTGGCGCCACATCCACCGGCGTGGTTGCGTCTGAATACTGCAAGGACAGAAGCCTCCTGCCTGCAGAGTCGTAGACCTCCTTCAGCAAGCCTGTTGCATCGTAGATTTCGGTTTGGCGGTTGGCCGCCAACTGCAATGCATAGCCGTTGCCCCCCTCTCGATCGACGAGCACGTCTGCGACATCGGAATCGACGATCCAGCCGTTTGAGGTTCGAGTGAACAGCTCTGAGCTGCCATCCGGCCGCATGGCACGGATGAACGTGCGGTCTCCAGCCGATCCAGTAGTGGGCGCAAGCACTTCGAGTCGCCGATCAAAAAGATGGCGCCACTGAGGGCCCAAAGAAGAACCTGGAGCACGGGAAGAACTGTTGTAAAACCGCCGGAACATCAGGCCTGACGGCGACTCGAAGTCGGTTTCCTGCCGGTAGAAGTTGCCAGTGGAGGTATTGATCGGATCACCCTCAAACGGGCTTCCTGGATCACGGGCATTGGCCTTTGAAGCACTGTCAGCAGCACCTCGAGCCCCGGTTCCATCGGTTGCAGAGCCGAGCCCGGCTGAACAACGCTTCTGGCACCCGCCGAAATTCTTCTGGGGCTGTCCAATCAATATCTCGGAAGCAAAAACGTTGTCACTAACACTTCCATTGACGTAGATCGTCGCAGCCCAGCCGTCGGTGCCGTATCGCACCGTGACAACGGGCGGCTTGGTGCACTTGGGGTCCTGTTGGCAAGGGGCTTGGATCTTCCCAACCAGGAAGTTGACCGCCGCACCTATGCTCTCAAACGAGCCAACCCCGCGAAACGACTGGACCTTGTAGGGAGGGCCGTAGTAGGTGGCTGCACTTGCAGTCGATGCACCGCCCAATGCCAGGCAGAAGGAGAAAATCGCGGCAGCCTTATGACTGCGCAGGGGCATTGCAAATGCCATTGGTACACGCTCCATGTGAAAGACAACTGACAAGCCCGGCCAAAGGACTCCATCCGACATCAATCCTTAATGCGCGGAATTAACCTCTTTCCCCCGACCCTGCTGGGGATCGGCAAATCCTAGAGCAAGCTAATGACAGATTTTGTGCGGCAAGACAAGCTTTGGGGACGAACCGCGCAGTTGGGCTTGGGGCCGCGTTGACCATGTCCGCAGGATCTGCGACAGCCCCGCGCCAGCTCGCCAGGCCTATGCCCGTCCTTCGCACGCCGTCATCAAGACCAGCCGGGACCATGCACCAGCGATGAACTCGAGCAGACGTCTCCCCGTACCGGTCTCCGTTCTCAAATCTGACTCGCTCAGGTGTATCGCAAGTCATCCATCAACACCTTGCCATAGGTGGAAGGTTGGATACGGCCGGATTCTGCCAAACGAAAAAGGCCCCCATCCATAAAGATGAGGGCCTCTATCAGCACTAAATCCGTCAAGTAGGGATCAGAAGGGTTGTGCACACATAAAAGACCGATCCAGACGATCAATTCGCATTCAAGTACTTGCTTTACATGACAATTCCATCACATGCCTCACCGATTTCCTAGACAAAAGGGACTTGAACTATCGATTTAACG
>NZ_NEQV01000001.1:488999-1263032 GCF_002799245.1 Stenotrophomonas maltophilia
GGTTGTGCACACATAAAAGACCGATCCAGACGATCAATTCGCATTCAAGTACTTGCTTTACATGACAATTCCATCACATGCCTCACCGATTTCCTAGACAAAAGGGACTTGAACTATCGATTTAACGGCTCGTCGGGCTAGTTCTAACGTGCAATTTCGACACTCTGCCCGGCTTTCTTGACTGCTGATTACGCCCCCAGTTCCGTCCGGTCGATGTTCTGCCCCGCCTTGACCAACTCGTAGATCAGCCCCACCAGCGGGACCAGTGCCTGCTGGTCGTGCTTCAACACATGGGCGGCCAGCGTGCTGTGCGAGTCCAATGCCCTGACCAAGGCCGACTGGACTGAGCCTTTGATGTTGCCTGCCATGGCCACATCCCGCGGGTTGTTTTTGACTTGGGCCACGGTGTTGGCGTCCTCGCGCACGATGTCGGCGACGTGGTTCACCAGGGCCAATTTGTCGGTCAGTGCCGTGGCCTCACCGAAGATCGAGTTGAGCTTAGCGATCACCTGACGCAAGTAGACGGGTAGCTGCGCTTGCCCACCGCCCCCAGGGCCTACGGGCTTCAGTATCAGCTTCTGATCATCACCGTCATCACCACCCAAGGCGGGCTTGTCCTGCGACTTGATGTCGAAGCCGGTCAGCAGCAACGCGCATATGTCCACCTGATCAGGCGGCACACCGTTCAAGCGCTTGGACAGCAGGCGGGCGAAGCTGGCGAATCCTTCCAGGCTGGGGTCGCCGAAGTCGATGGTCTGGGCGATATAGGTGTACAGAGTGCCGAACCGGGACAACCCCGACTTGAAGTCCAGTAGCTTCTGGAGCACTTCAGCCGCCGCATTGCGCCGTGCGTCGGCCGCCTTCATACCGGCTTCGTTCCCCTGTGCCTTGGCGCCCTCGAAGTCTGCCTCCGCGGCCTGGATGGCGGTGCGGGCGGCTTTCAGCGCATCGTTGAACCGCTGGGTAGGCAGGCTAGTGGCCGCGTACATATCCTTGTGCTGGGCTTGGTCGCCTGCGGCGTAGGCCGCGGCTGACTTGAAGCGGATGGCCGTGTACGTCTCTACCTCGCGTTGCGTGTAGACCCCCACCTTGTCCAGGTCGGCTTGCAGGTCATAGACCACGTTGGGATCTTGCGCTTTCTCAATCTTGGCGCCTGCGTCATACATGGCGAAGGCGTCGAGGATCGACTGCGGATCGTTGACGAAGTCCACGACGAAGGTCGTGTCCTTGCCGGGCGCGGTGCGGTTGAGTCGGGAGAGCGTCTGGACAATCTCCACCGGGTTGGCGATCTTCTTGTCCAAGTACATTGCGCACAGCTTGGGCTGGTCGAAGCCGGTCTGGAACTTGTTGGCCACGATCATGACCCGGAACTCAGGACGATCGAACACCTTGCGCAGGTCGGTACCGTACTGACGAGGGTTCATGGTGCTTTCGGTAAACTGCTCATCGTCCTGCGCCGCGAACGGGTCGTTCTTCAATTGCTCGTCGGAGGCGTGCATGACCTCATTGCCCGTGAGTGAGCCGGAGAACGCCACCAGCGCTTGGTAGGGCTTGTGCTGCGGGTTGGCCCTGATATACGCGTCGAATGCCTTCTTGTAGCGCACGGCGGCCGCGCGCGAGGACGTCACGATCATGGCCTTAGCCGTGCCCCCCAGCAAAGGGGCTACGTTGGCCGCGAAGTGCTCGACGATGAACTCGACCTTCTGGGTGACGTTCGTGGCATGGAGCGAGAGCCACTTGGCCAGCGCCCGCTTGGCCGCCTTACCCTCCACGCGCTTGCCGTCCTTCTCAGGCTCGGCCATGTTGAACGCCGTCTTGTAGGGCAAGTAGCCCTGCAGCACATCGAGGATGAAGCCTTCCTCGATGGCCTGGCGCATCGGGTACTTGTCGAAGGACACGGGCAGGTTGTCCTCCTTACTAGCCGGCTTGCCCGGATCAGGGCGCGTGCCGAACAGCGTCAACGTGGCGTGCTTCGGCGTGGCAGTAAACGCGAAGTAGGAGACGTTATTGGGGCGCACGCGCGAGGACTGAATTTTCTCCAGTAGCTCCTCGACGGTGAGTCCTTCCATGGCCTTGGCGTCGCGGAGGGCAAGCGTGGCCTGCAGCTTGGAGGCGGCGGTGCCGGTCTGGCTGGTGTGGGCCTCGTCGATGATTACGGCGAAGTTGCGGTCAGCGAGTTTCCCGTTGGTCAGGATCTGCTCCATCGCGTAAGGGAAAGTTTGGATGGTCACCACGATGATGGGGGTGCCACGTTCCAGAGCTTCGGCAAGTTCCTTGGACTTGCTGACGCCGCTGTCCTTCTCCCCGATGGCCGCGATCAGATCCTTCTGATGATCGATCTGCTGGACTGCGTACTGGAGCTGCTTGTCGAGCACCGTGCGATCGGTGACCACGATGACCGAGTGGAACAGGTTGACGCCAGCATCGGTGCGCAGGCGGATCAGGTCATGCGCCGTCCAGGCGATGGTACTGGTCTTACCGGAGCCTGCCGAGTGTTCGCACAGGTAGGACTGGCCAGGGCCCTTGGCCTTGGCGTCGTCGATCATGCGGGTGACCGCTTTCCACTGGTGGAAGCGCGGGAAGATCTGCGTCTCCTTGCGGGAGTGGTTGCCAGCCACGTCCACCACGTCCTTCTTTTCGGTGTACACGAAGCCATGGAAGATCCGCAGCCAGTTGTCGCGCTGGCAGACCTGCTCCCAGAAGTGGGCGACCGGATACTCACCGTCCTCGCGGATGGGGTTGCCCGCCCGACCGTCCCGGCCTTGGTTGAAGGGTAGGAAGTAAGAGTTCTGGCCATCCAGCTTGGTGCACATCTGGATGTCGCTGTCGGACATGGCGAAGTGAACGACGGCGCCACGCTTGAAGATCAGCAGGGGTTCAACGCGGCTCGTGGTTGGATCCACGGGCAGTCGATCGTTCTTGTACTGCTCGACAGCAGCCGAGGCGGACTGGGTGAAGTCGGTCTTGACCTCTACGGTCGCCACCGCAAGACCGTTGATGAAGAACACCAGGTCGATGGCAAGCGTGCTGCCGGGGCGGTACTTCAACTGCGGCACCACGCGCAGAATGTTGGCGTTGTAGCGGTCCCAGGCCGACGGATCGCGCGTGTCCTCAGGCAGGCCTTCGCTCAGACTGATTTCGCCTGCCCCTGCGATCTTCACACCATGGCGCAGGATGTGGACGGTGCCCTCCTTGTCCAAGGCCTGGGCAAGGCGGTCCATGAGAGTGGTGACCGCCTTTTCGCCATTGCTCGCCACCAGCTTTTCCCACCTCGAAGGCTGTGTGGTCTGGATCCATGCCACAAGGTCTTCCGGGTAGAGCGCATGGTTCTGGTCGTAGTCGTTGGTATCGCCTATCTTCCAGCCGCGCGCGGCGAGTTGCTTGACGATGTACGTCTCGAAGTATTTCTCGCGGTGGGCGGTGTCGGTGAAGGCAGGATGCATGGCGTGTCCTTAGGCCGCAGGGCGCAGGTCGATCTTGCCGGTGACGGCAGCGGTAATGAGGGCGGTGCGGTGTTCGCGGAGCAATTCGATCGAGCGTTCGGTCTTGGCGATCAGAGTGTCAATGCGGGAGGTAGCGCGGTCGAGATGGGCGACGATGGCCTCAGCTTCACCATCCCTGGGGCGCGGTACCTGAATGGAGAGAAACGGGCCAGGTCGAATGGTCTTGCGCAGGCCCTTGTAGAAGGGCTTAAGGCGCTTGTACTCGTCCACGTGGAGAAAGAAGTAGTAGAGGTAGCGCGCCCAGAGGTCGCTCTGTGGCCGGAAAACCGTATACGCGCCCGTCAGCATCCCGTCCTGTTGGGCCACGCCGACGGTCCTCGGCGTTTCGTCCATGTCGAACAGGCAGAAGACCATCTCGCCTGCGGAAATGCGCTGGTAGCCATCGAATGAAGCAGGCATCTTGCCGGTGGGATTTTCCAGGTCTCGCTCAATCACGCCCTGCAAGGTGAGCGAAAGCAGCCTGGTATTCGCGCTGGCGGTACCAACGATGTCCCGACGAAGCTGAAGGAACGACTTGAGTGGTGCGGTATCCCACGTCACGGGGACCTCCCCCAGCCACTCAACCCCGCTGTCCTTCATCGGCGCACCACGATCCAGCCCCTTGGTCACGGCATGCGTAATCATGGCCTGGCGCTTCTCGCGCAGCAGCTCGATGAAGTGGGTCTTCTTGGCGACCAGGGCGTCGATACGGGTGGTTGCGCGGTCGAGGTGGGCGACGATGGCGTCCTGTTCCGGCCGAGGTGGAATGAGTACGGGGAACAGGCGAAATTTATCTGCCTCAAGATCCCACTGGCCCACACGGATCCCCTTTGAGATCGACTGGTAGCCAGTGATGTATGGAACGCTCCGCAACAGGTGGTGGAGGTAGGCGTTATTGCCGTCATGAAGCTTTGTGTAGACGTAGTATGCGGGGCTCACAATGCCGCGCAGGCTTGAGACGGCAATCGATCCTTGCCACGTCTTCATTTTGTTCGTGACTAGGTCGCCATCCACGACTAGCTGGTAGCCGCTCAGATCTTCTGACGCACGATTTTTGTTGTCGTCCCGCGAGCTCTTTTCAATGACACCATGGTCACGATAGACAGAGAGGAGCGTCTCCTCGGGGTATCCCGTAATCTTCTTCTGCCTGTACATGGACCACAGAGGTTTCACCACCCAATGGGTGGGCACATTCCCAAGCCACGGCGCGCCAGATGACTTGAACGCCTTGTGGTAAAGGGCGGGGGTCATTCCGCCACCTCATCCAGCAGTGCGGCGATTTCAGCCTCAACGGCCTTCAACTCTGAGTCGATTTCGTGCAGGTCACGCGGCGGAACGTATTTGTAGAAGTAGCGGTTGAAGTTGATCTCGTAGCCGACCTTGCCGCGCTGGCCATCCTCATCATCCGTAAAGCTGGCGTCCACCCATGCGTCGGACACGTGGGGCAGTACTTCGGCAGCCATGTAGGTGTCGATGGGCTGGTCCAGCGGGACAGTCTCGAAATCTTCCAGGTCCTTGTCGGCAACGAGGTTGCCATCGGCGTCCACCACTTCTGGTGCCTTGTCGTCTCGCACACCCAAAGCGCTCTCCAGAGCCGTCGCTAGAGCCTTTGCGATCTTCGGCAAGCCAGCCTTCTTGGCCAGAGCTGGCAAGGTGGCGAACCAGGTATAGGGGTAAGTCTGGCCCAGATGCTTGCGCAGCAGAGTGAGCCAACCGGATTGCTCAGTCTCATCAAGCTTGGCGAAGGCCTTGCTGGTCGCCAAGGTGGCAAGACCTTCCTCAGTCACCTTGGCGACCAGGCGCAGCGGTCGCTGGACCTTGATCCGGCGATAGCCGAAATCGCGATAGTCCACGATCCGCACATTCTCCCCGGGTGTGTAGTCGGCATAGAGCCGTGCGATGTCCTGGATCTGCCCGTCGCTCAGGTAGCGGCGCTTGTTACCTTCGGCCTTACGCATGGGGCTGTGCATCTCGGTAGCGTCGATCAGCTGGATCTTGCCGCGGCGGTCCTCTGGCTTGTTGTTGGTCAGCAGCCAGATGTAAGTACCGATACCGGTACGGAAGAAGATGTCGTTTGGCAAGGCGACAATGGTTTCGACGTAGTCCTTCTCGAGCAGCCACCGGCGGATCTGCGACTCGCTATGGCCATGACCACCTGCGGTGCCGGTGAACAGGGGCGAGCCCGACAGGATGATGGCCGCGCGGCCGCCGCCCTTGTTGGGGTGCTCCAGCTTAGAGATCAGGTGTTGAATGAAGAGCATTGAGCCGTCGGACACGCGCGGGGTGCCTGCACCGAAACGTCCCTCGAAGCCCTTTTCCTTGGCTTCGCGTTCGACGAACGCCTGGTCCTTCTCCCACTTCTTGCCGAAGGGCGGGTTGGAGAGGCAGTAGTGGAAGCGCTGGCCTGCGTAGGCATCCTGAGAGAGCGTGGATTTGGGGCCGGCGACGTTGGCCGACAGGTCACGAGAGGGTTCGGTTTCCAGGCGACGCAGCAGCATGTTGGCGAGCGCGACCGCGTGGGTTTCCGGTTCCAGTTCCTGGCCGAACGGGATCAGGACGGGCGGGGCCTTGCCCTGAGCGGCGAAGCCGTCGACGTAGTTCATGGCATCGGTGAGGAAGCCGCCGGTGCCGCAAGTGGGATCGTAAAGGGTGCGGATCAGGCCGGGACTGTTGCGAAAGAGCGCATCGTCCGGATCGAGCAACAGAGTGGTGGCCAGGTGAACGACATCGCGTGGCGTCATGAAATCTTCGGCCGCCTCGTTGACCTCGGAGCCGAACCGGCGGATCAGGTGCTCGTAGATGTTGGACATCACCCGGTCGGGCACGACATCCGGATGCAGGTCGGTATTGGCGAAGTTCTGGCAGATCTTGAACAAGATGTCGGCGCGGGCGAGCCGGGCGATCGTGTCGGTGAAGTTGAACTGGTCGAAGATGACGCGTGCGTTGTCTGAGAAGGCGGCGACATAGGCCTCGAGGTTCGACTTGGTCTTGGTCGCACCCAAAGTAGCCAGCGAGTACTGCGAGGTGTTGTAGAACGGAAGGCCGGCCTTCTGGCGCAGGATCAAGTCGGTATCCAGGCCCTTGTCCTTGAACTTGGCGTGGGTCTCGCGGACGACATCGCGCGTGGGTTCCAGCACGCATTCAAGGCGGCGCAGCAGCGTGAACGGCAGGATGATCTTGCCGAAGTCGGTGTGTTTGAAGTCGCCCCACAGGTCCTCGGCATTTTTCCAGATGAAGCTGGCGAGCACGGTGTCGGATGCCTTAGGGACTTCGATATGGCCCGCGGCCGTTCTGGTATCTTTCATTTGATTCATAGCCATTTTTGAACTTGTAGAGATGATGTCGGCCCGTTGGCGCCCTGCTTGAAGCCGCTGAGATACAGAAAGATCTTCCAAATGGGTTGCAAACCGATCATGTCTTTTTGGACACCCTAGGCCTCGGGATCCCACGTGGGCGTCCTGAGCGGTTCACCTCAGGCAGCGGCTTATCTAAAGCGAGAAGATCCATCCTGACGTTGTTCGCATAGGCGTTGTATTGCCATCTGCGGAACTGGTCTAACAGCCGGTTATTCGTCTCTTCTAGCCGTTTTACCTGTGCTTCCAGATCAGCAATCCGCCGGGTCGCGGAATCTAGCGTCAAGTCTCGCGGGAGTGCATCCCTTGCCTCTCGCAAGTCCTTCTGTCGCTGCTGAAACCGCTCTTTGATGGCGGGGTAGAGGTACATCGTGTGCTTCGAAATCGCTGCGACGTTCAGCACCTTTGCGACACGCTCGCAGAAAAGTGGCCAAGTGAGCTTGCCTTGCCAGCGATCTAGCTCACGCATGATCTTTGGGAGCGTTGCCTTGGTGATGATCCTTTTTGGCATGGCGATCAGGTCAGGGCCAAGGGAATTATGTTCGGACCAAGCGCCTCCATGGAGGGCATCTCCACCACATCAAGATCCATAAGGGCGCGACGAACTGGAGAGGGATCGTGCCCGTCCGGGACCCTGAGGACCGCTCCCTCCGGAATATTGGGATGCTCCAAGGCCATCCGCATTGCCTTGACGTGCGCGAGCTTCCACTTGTGATTGTCAACCCAGCGGTCGGCGCCAAAGTCGCCATCATCATGAGCTTTCATGGCGTGTTGGAGCAGTTTTTCCGTCTGCGTTTCCAAGAGACGAATCCGATCTAGCGTAACGTGATCGCCCTTGACGCAAACATGCTCCTTGCAGGTCATGCACTCGCGCTGTTTCTGGCACGGCGCCATGGCGTAGTCGTGCACGCACATGCCGTAGAGCGTTGCTTTGGCCGTTCCTAGCCGATCAACCCCAAGCTCCTGATATGTCACCGGCTGACGATGCTTGATGCGCTCGAGCAATGGAGCAAGCTGCATCGGAAGCAGCCCTCGGGCAGCCTCCAGGCGCTCCTCGGGCGAGCGATGGTCGTAATGACGATTGTCGGAAACCTTTGCACGGCCAGCCCATTGCGCCAGGGTATAGTCGTCCATGCCCGCCCGCTCTGACATCGTGCTGAGCCAATGACGGAGCTGGTGCGAGGTCAACACGATGCGCGTGCCATCCGAATTCCGCAGACCCATGCGATCAAATAGCGATAATCGGTGGCCGGCGCCCAAGCGCCTGTTCACCTCGTTAGCGTCGGGAATCCGCCATGAGTTTGGCTTGATTTCCCTCTCGCGGTTGAACTCATTCTCTCGGTGCAGGCATAGTGCGTCCCAAGCCTTCAGCACCTTCTTCTCATCCAAGAATGGCCAGTAAAAGCCACCAAACTCTTTGATGAGGTTGGACGCGCCGGCCTCTCTCGACAATTGTGCTGAGCCTTCGAACGCCGTCTTTGCTACCTCACGTGCCGGATCACCGACTTCGACCAACCGCCGGACAGCCTCTTGCACGACGTCATGCATGGCGGGTACAACCCACTTCTTCGTCGCGCCTTTGCCCTTGACCGCATGCCAGCGCAGGAACATTTGAAGCTTCCCACCTTCGTCCGCCTCCCATTGAATGCAATCAGTAGGCAGCTTGAGGACTTCGGAGATGCGGCCGGGCGCTGCCATCAGCAGGATGAAGATTGACGAGTAGAACTGGCTCTCTCGATCGTCGGCCTGGGCGAACACGTCAGCAACTGCGAGCATTGCCTCATTAGAGGGAAGCTTTGCCATGCGATGGGCCTGCCCTGCTTCGCCGAGATCCTCGGTCAGGATGACCGGCTTCTTGAAAGGAGACTTCCAAGCTGGCAACGACAAGACAAGACTCTTCTCACGCAAGAAGTCGAATACGGCTTGAAGTTGGAGCCCGGTTTTGTGGTGCACATCCTCGCTGGAGTAGAACTCCTTGCACTTGTTGGCGCAAACGTCCATTACCGCACCACTCAGGAGGCCGACATCTGCTCGGCTACAAGACGCCAGCAACCCTGCCTCCACGCAGCGAAGCGCCTGGAGCATCATTGCCAAGCTCTTGACCGGTCTGTGGCTATACCGGTATCTAACGTATGCCTTTGCGAACTGCATGAATGGTTCGGCGAAGGGCGTAAAGGAGTATGAGTTCAGAGGCGAAGTCTTCGTCGCGAATACAACTACGGTTTCGTTTTGCTGCCACTTGTCGCGATCCCAAGCACCACCATTCGCGAATGCTGTCAGGCTTTCTTTTGCCAAGCGGATGAACTCGGCTAGATTTTTACTTGCATCGCGCTCAGCGCGAGGCACGAATTGGACGACATCACCCATGGGCGTCCGCCTCTAACAAAGTCGCTTCAGGCATCCGATCCCTAGCCTTCTTGCACATCGAAACGCAATGCTCGACGGCGAGGATCAACTGGTCATTTGCGTTTACGATGACGTCTGCGCAGCCTGCCTCCCGGGTGCGCTCCTTCTCAGCGTATAGGTCCACCAACACCTCTTCATGCGGCCCGTCGATCCACGGCTGGAAGTGATAGCAGGTGTAACAAGAACGGTAGCCACTAGCGCAGAAGCCATAGTTCCCACAGGTTCCCACCGCGTGTTGGTGGTCGTTCGGCACCCGGCTTCGCGGATCGTCACCGCGAATTGCCTCACGTTCAGAGCGGACAAGCTTACCGAGACAGGCTTGCGCAAAGGGAGCGAGCTGGGCACCCACCAGCTCATTGATGACCACCGCCTCCTGAGCAGTGTTCTCCGTGTACACACGCACGTTCTGAGTGTCGGAATGATCCAACAGATCAGCAATGATGACTGCACCGAAGCCCTCTCGACGAAGCTTGGTGCCCCGTGTGTGTCGGAATCGAATTGCTGAGAGACGAATGAACTCGCCAGTGCGCTCCGAACGTGCAGTCGACGCCTTAGCGCAACGCTGCAGAGCGGAGTCGAACGAGTCGATCTTTGCGTGCAGCTGGTCGGGCGCACTGCCCATCAAAAGGTCAGTGAGTTCGTCGACGTGTTCCACACCCTCGATACGCTTGCGATTTAGAAAGATCGGCACTTCGCCTGCCAGCACGGGGTCTACTGTTCGCCCAATAGCTTCGGAAACTGCGGCGACGGACTGTCGATGCTGCTGCCGAAGCACCAGATATAGGTCTTCAAGAATGGCAAGAGACCGGAAGGCACCACGGAACGCGAGGCCGCGTTGCTTTGCTCGCGGAATGTTGAGCCTGAACATTGGCGTACCTTCACCAGTCTCCCGAATCATGTCCCGTCCCCTAAGTGCTGCAATCTGGACAGGACGTCGCGCGGTCATCGCCAAGGTAAGCAGATAGGCGTAGTCCTCAAATGCGATGTCCTTCCGTGCTGCCGCAAGATTCGCCCAATCCAAGATCGCAGCCATCTCAAGGTCGGTGTAAGGTCCACTCTCAGGGCAACCACTGGCGACGGCCACGCCTTTTTCGTTCCCCTGTATTCGCCAACCCTGTAGTAGATCAACGACTTCATCGGTGATGCCTTCAAACCCGTAGTCGTACCATGCAAGCAGAAATCCCTTCAGCCCACCCAACTGATATTGCTCGTCTGTCGCAAGGCTGGCGCGCCAATTGATGAGGTCGGACACCGTCACCCGTGACGCTCCGGTGTCCCGCAAGTATCGCTTGAAACGCGTCTCCATATTTCGCGTATGACGAGCAGATGCCTCTTCCGCATAGCGCAACAGCGTGGCGCGAAAGCCAGCTTCGGCTATAGCGTCAATAGCCCCTGGAAGACCAAGCGCGATCTGCACGTCCTTATTCAATCGCCAGTGGTCATCCGTAGGTTCAAATGGATAACCGTCCTTAGACACTGCTCGAGCTATCGACTTCCGCTCGGCATCGACCTGCTTTGGCTTAACGCGGACCATCGCCGTCTTCCTTAGAGTTATCGCTGGTCTTGGGACGACCTGCCTGCACCCGACGAGCAGCCTTGTCGCTGGCTTCACGGATGTGGCGCCGGTTGTACGTCGCTCCCGAGGTCTTGCTGCGATGACCATTCAGGAACGCACGAACATCCAGTTCCTTAGCCTCACTGATCGGCGACGCCTCAGCATCTTCCCCTGACCGGCTCTTGGCGTTGTGCTTGTCAATGCTGACGGAAAGCTCGTAGTTGAAGTGGTGTCGAAAGGCATGGGGATGGATAGCCTCGAAGGCGGAGTCAACCGCGCGCATCCGGGAAAAGATCTGACTGCTTAGTGCTGAGGCGGAGAGCGGCTTACCCCATGTGCTGCCCTTCCTGTGCGAGACAAGCAGGTAGGGGTGCCGTCTGGCGGGGCCGATCTTGGGGCGCACCTTCAACATGTAACGGTCGATCTGGTTGGCTAGCATCTCAGGCAGCGGCAGCGGACGCTCCTTGGTCTTGGCTACCGGCTGATAGCGCCGCGAGTCATGCTTATCGTCCTGATTGCGCCGAACCCAGACGTGCGGCTCATGGCCCAAATCGAATTGATCGAGCCGCAGACTCAATAGCTCCCCTCGCCGCATTCCGGTGTGCCGCAGCAGCCCGAAGATAATAGCATTTCGCAGTTGGACTTCCGGGTGCCGGAACGGGTTTCGCGGGTTTCCCTCGGCACCTATCGCCATGAATCGCTCGACCAACTCAGAAGGGGGGGAGCGCAGATCCGATTCGTCGGCCCTCTGCTTTGCCAACCCGCGGGGCCGATGTTTACGGATGGTCCTGGCCATCCGCGCGATTTCCTGCGCGGTCCGTGACGGGTTCTGATGCTGTGTAACGACTGAAGCCGTAAATTCCAGATAGTCGGCGAACGTGCTGATCCGATTGAAGTGTTGCTGCCCACCAATGGTGGCCAGAGCCCGACTTGAGGAAACTCGCGCCTCAAGGAAATCTACGACGACGCCCCGTTCCTTTTCACCGTCTCCAGCAGAACTCAACTCCCGCATGTCGAGCTTGGCGAAATCCCGCAGCGAAACTATGTCTGCAACCGAGAGAAAGCGTCCGCTGCGGAACTCTGTAATCAGGTCTCGGCCATTGGCCTGCTCCCAGCGCAAGAGCACGAGGAGATCGGCAAGCTTGTTCCGGATCGTGTTTACGGCCGCCCCTGCATTCCGAAGCTGGGAAGTAGCGAACAGGGTCGGATAGAACAAAGGCATGCCCTGCTCATCATGGAGCATTGGGACTCGCTCCCCTTCGCCAAGCACATGAACTGACAGCATGGGCATCGCCCTTTTTTTACTTTTTCCCCATGCACACAACTATATATGAAATTCTCAACAGTGCAAGAACCATTGAAAAACAGAAAGCCCCGTAAAAACGGGGCTCTCCGTGGATCTATATCACCACTCTCGATCTAGTATTCGCTAGAACGGAATATCGTCGTCAGCGAAGTCATCCATCGGCGGCGCCGACTGCTGCGGCTGCGGGCGCTGGTTGCCACCCTGGTTGCCGTAACCGCCGCCCTGGTTGCCGCCCTGGTTGCCATAGCCGCCGCCCTGGCCACCCCGCTGGCCACCGCCACCGCCGCCATACTCCTGACGCGGAGCCTGCTGGCGCTGCGGACGCTCGCCGCCACCGAAGTTGCCACCACCGCCGCCACCGCCTTCACCGCGGCCGCCCAGCATCTGCATTTCATCGGCGATGATATCGGTGGAGTACTTCTCCACGCCGTCCTGGCCGGTGTACTTGTCGTAGCGCAGGCTGCCTTCGACGTAGACCGAGCTGCCCTTGCGCAGGTACTCGCCGGCGATCTCGCCGAGCTTGCCGAAGAACACCACACGGTGCCATTCGGTACGTTCCTGCTGGTTGCCATCCTTGTCCTTGCGGACGCTGGTGGTGGCCAGGCTGATGCGGGTGATCGCCATGCCGCCCTGGGTGTACTTCACGTCCGGGTCGTTGCCGAGATTGCCGACCAGGATGACTTTGTTGATGCCGCGCGCCATAGGTACCTTCGTCCGTTGTCCAGGGGCAGACCGCCAGTGATAGCACAGCCCCGGCCGGGGTGCAGTACGCTGGGCCGCCCCAGTTGAAATTTGGGGGAATGCAAGAACGATGCATCTTAGCATTGCCGCCGCCGCCCGCCCGGTCAGAAGCCACCGGCTGCATCGAAGGATTGGACTGATTTCCTTGTCCGGCAATGACTTAGCCTCGCCTCGGCGGACATCCGGAGGGGCATTCGCGTCTGCCCATGGCATCATGCCCGGGCACCTTCCCCTGCCCCCTTCCGCGTGCCCATGACCATCAAAGGCAAAGCCACCTCCCTGGACATCGCCCACCTGGCCGGGGTCTCCCAGCCCACCGTGTCGCGAGCCCTGCGGGGCAGCCCGATGGTCAACGCCGAGACCCGCGAGCGCATCCTGCGCATCGCCCGCGAGCTGAACTACAAGGTCGACAAGAATGCCTCCAGCCTGCGGCTGCGCAATGCCGGCACCCTGGCCCTGCTGTTCTTCGAGGACCCGACCAACGACGACTCGCTGATCAACCCGTTCTTCCATTCGATGCTGGGCTCGATCACCCGCGCCTGCGCCCTGCACGGGCAGGACCTGCTGGTCTCGTTCCAGCAGCTGTCCACCGACTGGCAGGCCGATTACGAGGACAGCAACAAGGCCGACGGCATCATCCTGCTCGGCTACGGCGACTACCACGAATCACGCGACCGCCTGCAGCGGCTGGTCGAACAGGGCACGCACTTCGTGCGCTGGGGCGCCGCCCTGCCCGGCCAGCCCGGCGTGTCGATCGGCAGCGACAACTTCCAGGGCGGGCACGACATCACTACCCACCTGCTGCTGCAGGGCTGCCGCCGCATCGCCTTCCTCGGCCACGCCTCCAGCCATTACCCCGAATTCCAGGAGCGCTACCGCGGCCATGTCGCGGCCCTGCAGGAACACGGCCTGGCCGCCGAACCGGCGCTGCAGCACGATGCGATCACCACCGAAGCCTCCGGCCAGGAGGCCTGCCAGGCCCTGCTGGCCCACGGTGAACCGATCGATGCGATCTGCGCGGCCAGCGACCTGATCGCCATCGGCGCGATGCGCGCCCTGCGCGAAGCCGGGCTGCGGGTGCCGCAGGACGTGGCGGTGACCGGCTTCGACGACATCCCGCTGGCGGCCTCCGTTTCCCCTGCGCTGACCACCGTGCAGCAGGACACCAAGCAGGCCGGGCAGTTGCTGGTGGAACGCCTGCTGGCACTGATCGGCCGGCAGCCGGTGGACAGCCAGAGCATCCCGGTGAAGCTGGTGGTGCGCGAATCCTCCCTGCGCGGATAAGCGCCGCAGGGCTGGCGCCCCGGCCAACGCACGACGGCAGGAATCTCCCCCCATGACCAACGGCGGATGCGCACGGACGCGATTGCGCGGATAACCCGCAGACATTGCCCATGGAAAGGTGTACGTCGCATGCTGAAGATCGATTCGCTGTCCAAGACGTACGCCAACGGCGTGCATGCCCTCAACAACGTCAACCTGGATATTCCGCGCGGCATGTTCGGCCTGCTTGGCCCGAACGGCGCCGGCAAGTCTTCGCTGATGCGCACGCTGTCCACCCTGCAGGAGGCCGACAGCGGCACGGCCACCCTCAGCATTCCGGGCGAGGCACCGATCGACGTGCTGCGCGACAAGGACGCCGTGCGCCGCCGGCTGGGCTACCTGCCGCAGGATTTCGGCGTGTACCCGAAAGTCAGCGCGCTGGACCTGCTGGAACATTTCGCGGTGCTCAAGGGCCTGACCCAGCGCGGCCAGCGCCGCGAGGTGGTCGATGGACTGCTGCAGCAGGTGAACCTGTGGGACGCGCGCAAGCGCAAGCTCGGCACCTACTCCGGCGGCATGCGCCAGCGCTTCGGCATCGCCCAGGCACTGCTGGGTGACCCGCGGCTGGTGATCGTCGATGAACCCACCGCCGGCCTCGACCCGGAGGAACGCAACCGCTTCCTCAACCTGCTGGCGGCGATCGGCGAGAACGTGGCGGTGATCCTGTCTACCCACATCGTCGAGGACGTGACCGACCTGTGCCCGACGATGGCGATCATGAACAAGGGCCAGGTGCTGCTGACCGGCCGCCCTGCCGAGGCCATCGACGCCCTGCAGCACCAGGTCTGGCGCAAGCAGGTCGATCCTTCGGAACTGGCCGACCATGAAGCGCGCTACGTGGTGCTGTCGACCCGCCTGGTCGGTGGCCGCCCGGTGATCCACGTGCACAGCGCCAACGACCCGGGTGACGGCTTTGCGGCCGTGGCGCCCGACCTCGAGGACGTGTACTTCCAGCGCCTGCGCCTGCAGGCCCGTGCCCGCGCGGCAGCCTGAGCGGAGCACGCCATGATCCTCAACTTCTTCCGCTTCGAGCTGCGCGAGCAGCTGCGTTCCCCACTGCTGTGGCTGCTGGCCGGACTGTTCGCCCTGCTTGCCTTCGCCGCCGCCTCCAGCGACGCCGTACAGATCGGCGGTGGCACCGGCAACGTGCACAGCAACGCGCCCACCGTGATCGCGCAGATGCTGGGCATCTTCACCCTGCTCGGCATGCTGGTGACCGCCCTGTTCGTCAGCAATGCGCTGTTGCGTGACTTTGAACTGGGCACCGCCGAGCTGATCTTCGCCAGCCCGGTGAAGCGCCGCGATTACCTGGCCGGGCGCATCGCCGCTGCCCTGGCCACCGGGTTGCTGGTCTACGTGCTGATCGCGTTCGGGCTGTGGCTGGCGCCGTTCATGCCCTGGGTCGATCCCGAACGCATGGGGCCGATCAGCTGGCAGGGCTATGCCTGGACATTCGCGGTCATCGTCATTCCGAACCTGTTGTTCACCACGGCACTGCTGTCGCTGCTGGCAGCACTGACCCGTTCGATCCTGTGGGTCTACATCGGCCTGGTGGCCTACCTGGTGCTGTTCGGTGCCAGTGCCGCGCTGTTGCGGGACATCGACAACACCTGGATCGCGGTGCTGAGCGAGCCGCTGGGCATGCGTGCGCTCGGCCGCACCATCCGCTACTGGTCCACCGCCGAACGCAACAGCGGCATTCCCGCGCTGACCGGTTACCTGCTGGCCAACCGCGTCCTGTGGCTGGGCGTGGCGGCAGCGCTGTTCGCCGCTACCTTCGCGCTGTTCCGAACCGAACGCAGTGGCAGCGGCCGTCGTCGCTGGGGCCGCAGGCAGGCGCAGCCGGGTGCCGATGCCGCCACCGTCCGCCCCGCCCTCGCCACGTTGCCACGCGTGGTACCAGCCTTCACCACGACCACTGCCTGGCAGCAGTTCCTGCGCCAGGTGCGATTCGACACAGTCGGCGTACTGCGCAGCGTTCCGTTCATCGTGCTGCTGGTGCTGGGGCTGGCCAACTTCCTGCCCAGCGCGCTGTTCCGGCAGACGCTGTATGGCACCTCGATCTGGCCGGTCACCTCGCAGATGATCATGGGCCTGCAGGGCGCCTTCAGCTGGCTGCTGGTGATCATCGTGCTGTTCTTCGCCGGTGAACTGGTCTGGAAGGAACGCGGCGCGCGCATCAACGAAGTGACCGATGCCATGCCGGTGCCGAACTGGGTGCCGCTGCTGGCCAAGTTCACCGCACTGCTGGCGGTCATCGCCTGCTTCCAGGCGGCGGGTGCGCTGGCCGCGATGGGCGTGCAGCTGGCCAAGGGCTACACCCACCTGGAACCGATGCTGTACCTGCGCAGCCTGGCGCTGGATTCGGTGGTGTACGTGCTGATGGGCGGCATGGCGCTGGTACTGCAGGTGCTGACCAACAACAAGTTCGTCGGCTATGCGCTGCTGATCGTAGTGATGATCGGCCAGGGCGTGCTGGGCATGCTCGACTACACGCAGAACATCTACAACTTCGGCAGTTGGCCGATCGCCCCCTATTCGGACATGAATGGCTATGGCCACTTCCTCACCGGGCAGCTGGCGTTCCAGGGCTATTGGGCGTTGTTCCTGCTCGCATTGATGTGCGTGGCCTCCGCGTTCTGGGTGCGCGGTGTCAGCCAGGGCCTGCGCCAGCGCCTGGCGCTGGCCGGTCGTCGCCTGCGTGGGCCGACTGGCACCTTCGCCGGGTTGGCGGCACTGGCCTTCGTCGGCGTGGGTGGCTGGCTGTACTGGAGCACCAACATCCGCAACGAGTTCGTATCACCGGACCAGCAGCTGGATCTGCAGGCCCGCTACGAGCGCGAGCTGTCGAAGTACCGAAACCTGCCGCAACCGCGCGTCGTGGCGGTGGACAATCGGGTGGACCTGTTCCCGGAATCGCAGTCGATGGTGATCGACGCGAACTGGACGGTACGCAACACGCACGCCGTGCCGATCCAGGAGGTGCATGTCTCGATGGGTGATGACAAGCAGCTGGTCGCGGTCGATCTGGGAGGACAGACCCTGTCGATGCACGATGCCGATCTCGGCTACCGCATCTACCGCCTGCAGAAGCCGCTGCAACCCGGTGAATCCCGCAGCGTGCATTTCCGGGTGGTGCAGAAGCCCAACGGCATCACCGCCGGCCTGGCACCGAGCAACATCGTGGATAACGGCACGTTCTTCAACAGCCGCGTGCTGCCCTCGTTCGGCTACAACGAGGGGGCCGAGATCAGCGACCGCAACGAGCGCCGCAAGCGTGACCTCGGCGAACCTCGGCGCATGCCCAGGCTGGAAGACGAAGCCGCACGTGCCAACACCTACATCTCCAACGATGCCGACTGGCTCGACTTCCGCACCACGGTCTGCACCGCGCCGGACCAGGTCGCGCTGGCGCCGGGCTACCTGCGGCATGAGACCACGGTCAACGGCCGGCGCTGCTTCAGCTACGCCATGGACCGGCCGATGCTGAATTTCTACGCCTACCTGTCGGCGCGCTGGGAAGTGCGCAAGGCGAAGTACAAGGACATCCCGATCGAGATCTACTTCGACCCGGCGCACGGCTACAACGTGGACCGGATGATCGAAGCGGTTCAGAAATCGCTGGGCTACTACGAAGCGAACTTCACCCCGTACCAGCACCGCCAGGTGCGCATCATCGAGTTCCCGGGCTATGCCCGCTTCGCGCAGTCGTTCGCCAATACCATCCCCTACTCCGAGGCCATCGGCTTCATCGCCGACCTGCGCGACCCGGACAAGGTGGACTACGTGTTCTACGTGACCGCGCACGAGATCGCGCACCAGTGGTGGGCACACCAGGTGATCGGTGCCAACGTGCAGGGCGCCACGGTACTGTCCGAATCGCTGTCGCAGTACTCGGCGCTGATGGTGATGGAGCAGGAGTACGGCCGCCAGCACATGCGCCAGTTCCTCAAGCGCGAGCTGGACGGCTACCTGTCCGGCCGCGGCGGCGAGGCCATCGAGGAACAGCCGCTGGAGCGCGTGGAGAACCAGCAGTACATCCACTACCAGAAGGGTTCGCTGGTGTTCTACCGCCTGCGCGAGGAGATCGGCGAACAGGCGCTGAACCGTGCGTTGAAGCGCTTCCTGCAGGACAAGGGGTACCAGCAGCCGCCGTATACCACTTCACGCGAGCTGCTTGGCTACATCCGCGCCGAGACCCCGGCCGACCGCCAGCAGCTGGTCACCGACCTGTTCGAGAAGATCAGCTTCTACGACAACCGCGTGATGGCCGCCAGCGCCCGCAAGCGCGATGACGGCCGCTACGATGTGACCCTGGATCTGCACGCCGCCAAGCAGTACGCCGACGGCAAGGGCAAGGAAAGCGACGGCAGGATGGATGACTGGATCGAGATCGGCGTGTTTGCCAATGGGCCGTCGGGCAAGGAGCGCGACCAGAAGGTGCTGTACCTGCAGCGCCACCACATCACCAGTGCCGAGCCGAAGATCACGGTGACGGTGGACGAAAAGCCGGATGAAGCGGGCTTCGACCCGTACAACAAGCTGATCGACCGGGTGAGCGATGACAACCGGCGCAAGGTGACGATGTGAGCCGAAGGAGCGCCGGCAAGTGCGCCGGCGCTCCCCGTCACACGGGTTCGGCGTGGAGCTGCCGAGCATGGCTCGGCACTGCTGGAGAGCAGTTTCTCTCGATCGCTGCGCGGATTCAGCGCGCGATCTTCGGCCCCAGCAACGCCAGCAGCACATAGACCACGATCGAGGCGACAGTGCCCAGCGCCGCCGGCAACCCGAATGCCCACGCCGGGCGGCCCTGCTGGCGCGCCCACTGGCCCAGATGCCAGGCCGCGCCCAGGTTGATCAGCCAGGCAATGACGAATACCGGCCACAGCACCATGCCCACCGCGCGCAGCACGGGCATGGACACCAGCGCGACGGCGATGGCCGCGATCAGGAAGATCAGCGCGGAGCGGGAATGGCGCGATCGTGCCGGTGCGTCGGCGGGTAATCCCCTGAGTTCCATGGCGATGCCTCGATTCCGCTGTTGACCAAGGGGATCACGGACGGCGCCCGAAAGGAAGCTTTCTGTAGCGTCGAGCCACGCTCGACGGGTCAGGTGATGCACGAACGGCAACCGGGCATGGGCCCGGCTCTACAAGTTGCGCGGTGCCGCCTCAGCCCTGGGCGAAGTCCTTCAGGATCTCGCCGATGCCGCTGGGCGAGATCTCAAAGCCCAGCGGGGTGCCTGGATTGATCACCACGCCATAGCCACCCGGCACACGACGCAGTACGTCCAGCATCAGCCAGCGGATCTGGTGGGGTGCCTGCTGGCTGTAGACGCCCACCCGCGACGGATCGGTGAACACCGCCACATGCAGCGTGCCCTGCTTGTCGAACAGCAGCGGGTCGAAGCCACTGCCATCGGGGGTAACCAGGCTGCCGGTCAGCAGTACCACCTCGGAGGCGACGAAGGCCTCCATGAAGGCGCGGATCGGCACCGCCCCGTCCATCGCCGCCTTCAGCAGGGTTTCGATCGGGGTCTGCGGGGCGAGGTCGGTCATGGCGGCACGGCGGGACGTGAGGGGTGCCTATTGTGCCGGATGCGATCGCACCCGGTAGTGCCGGCCACTGGCCGGCACCAGCAGGCGCCGTGGATTCATGGGTTGCCGGCCAGCGCCCGGCACTACCGCCCCAGACGCTGGTCCCGCGCCTGCTGGTCGGCCATCGCCTTGTCCAGCTCGGCCTGAAGTGCCGGCTGCCGTACCTGTGCGTCCAGCACGTAGACCTTCACCCCGTGCGCCGGCACCTCGGCCTTCAGCGGCCCCTCAACCCGCAACGAACCACCGTCCAGTGCATCGCGCCAGCGGCCAGCCTGGACGTAACGCGCCACGTTGAAGGTCTTCGCCCTGTCGCCCTTGTTCAGCAGTACCAGCGCGGTCTGCGCCACGTCACCCTGCTGCAGCACGCGGATGAACACCGCCTCGTCACCCTGCAGGCGTTCGTTCACCTGCAGGCCGCGCTGCAGCGCCGGGGTGGCTGCGCGCAGCCTGGCGATACGCTGCAGCGGCGCGAAGATCGGGCTCTGTGGAGCCGCATCCACGCGCGGCTGGCCGAAGTAGGCACGGTTGCCGGCATGCTCGGCGCGACCACGCATGAAGCCCGTCTCCGAGCCGTAGTAGACCACCGGAATGCCGCGGGCAGTGAACAGCCAGTTATGCGCATCGATGAAGCCGTTGTCGCTGGCCTGCAGGCGCGGCATGTCGTGGTTGTCGTAGAAGCTCATCAGCTCGTAGGGGTTGGCATACGGCCCACCGCTCAGGTGCAGCGGCCCGGCCAGGGTCTCAAAGCCCTTGCCGGCGGTGCCGAAGGTCTGCTCCAGCGCGCCGCGCAACGGGAAGTCGAGCACGCTGACGTTGGCGTTGGCCGGCCAGGTGTGCTCGGCGATGCGCGCAGCATCGTAGTCAAAGGCCTCGCCGAACATGAACATGCCAGGGTGCTCGGCACGGATGCGCTTGACGAAGGCATGCCACCACGGGTGCGGCAACCAGCCGATGGTGTCGATGCGCAACGCGTCCACGCCCTGCGCAGTCCATTGCAGGTAGGCACCCACCAGGTAGTCCATCACCGCCGGATTGTCCTGGTTGAAGTCGGACAGCTCAGCCAGGTTGCCATCGAAGATCGAGCCGTCCTTGCTGTCGACCGGGCCGATGTTGTTGTAGAACGCATGCAGCGGGTTGTGCTTCGGATCCAGTTCCTGCGGCGGCAGGTTCTGGTGGTCGGCGATCAGCTTTCCGTCCTTGTCGAAGATCTGCCCGAACTGCGGCTGCCGTGTCGGCATGGTCCAGGCCGGCGAGCCATGGTTGCCTACGATGTCCAGTACAACCTTCAAGCCAGCCCCGTGCAGGCCCTTGGTCAGCCCGGCAAAGTCCAAGTCCTTGCTGGGCAGGTGCTCATCGAGCCTGTAGAAGTTGATGCCCCAGTAACCGTGGTAACCGGTCTTGCCGCGGTCGGTCAGTGTGCTGGTGCAGCTGATCGGCTTGCTGCCGGTAAACGCCTCGTCCGGGTTGTCGACGATGGGGGTGATCCATACCGCGCCGAAGCCGAGGTCGCGGATGTACTGCGCATTGTCGAGCACGCCGCGGAAGTCACCGCCGAGGTAACCGATGTTGCCGTCCACCTTGTCCGGGCATGGCACCGGAATATCGAAGGTGCGGTGCGCGCCGCCCTGGTCGCGATGGTCGTTGGACGGATCACCATTGACGAAGCGGTCGGTGACCACGAAGTACACCGCATCGCTGGCGAACGGCTCGGTGGTGCCCACATAGTCCGGGCGCGGCGCGGCCGCCGCATGGCCGGCCAGCAGTACCAGGGAAACAGCAACAGACAGCGCACCACGCATCACACCACCTCCTGACGGGACGGAACCCACAACACGCACAGGCCGGCGATGAACAGGCTGCAGCCGCCCAGCACCAGCACATGCATCGGCTGGCCGCCCAGCAACGTGCGCAGGGCGAAGCCCAGCGCACTGGCCGCCACCAGCTGCGGGATCACGATGAAGAAATTGAAGATGCCCATGTACACGCCCATCTTCGACGCCGGCACGCTGTCGGACAGCAGCGCATAGGGCAGCGAGAGGATGGATGCCCAGGCGAAGCCGACGCCGACCATCGACAGCAGCAGCCAGTAGGGGTCGCGGATGAACATCAGCGAGACCAGCCCGGCGCCGCCCAGCCACAGGTTGACCAGGTGGCTCCAGCGCAGGCCGATCGCACGCACCATCAGTGGAATCAGCACCGCCGCCAACGCAGCGAAACCGTTATAGGCGCCGAACAGCACGCCCACCCAGTTGGCGCCCTCGTTGTAGGCCGCCGACTCCGGTTCGGTCGCACCGAAGTGGGCGCCGGCCACCGCGGCGGTGGTGTAGATCCACATCGCAAACAGCGCAAACCACGAGAAGAACTGCACCCACGCCAGGCGCCGCATCGTGACCGGCATCGCGCGCAGGTCGCCGACGATGGCGGCCAGCATGTGCGTGGCCGGCAAGGTGCGCGCAAGCGCCAGCAGCAGGCCGTAGCCGGCACACAGGCCGGCCAGCACGTACAGCATCCTGTCGCCCTGCCGCCACGCGATCAGCAGCGCCAGCAGCACGCCCAGCCCCAGCCACGCGGCCACCTGGATCCAGGGTGCAGGGCCGCCGATCGCCGCGGCTGCATGATGTGCCGGTGGCTCGGCATCCTCGAACCCGGCCAGCTCTGCCGGTGAATACTCGCGGGTGCTGACCACCGTCCAGGTGATCGCCGCCAGCAGCACCACCGCGCCGAAGTAGAACGCATAGCGCACGGTGTCCGGCACCTCGCCTGCGGCGGCCGTATTGGCGACCCCGAAGTGGGCCAGGATGAACGGCAGGAAGCTGGCGACGATGGCGCCCACGCCGATGAAGAAGCTCTGCATGGCATAGCCGGTCGGGCGCTGGCGCGGTGCCAGCTGGTCGCCGACGAAGGCGCGGAACGGCTCCATCGATACGTTGATCGAGGCATCCAGCACCCACAGTGTGCCGGCCGCGATCCACAGCGTCGGCGAATTCGGCATCACCAGCAGGGCCAGCGTGGTCAGCACCGCACCGATCATGAAGAACGGACGCCGGCGCCCCCATCGCGTCCAGGTGCGATCGGACAGGTAGCCAATCACCGGTTGCACCAGCAGGCCGGTCAGTGGCGCGGCGATCCACAGCCCCGGTACCGCGTCGATGTCCGCGCCCAGCGTCTCGAAGATGCGGCTGGCATTGGCATTCTGCAGGGCGAAGCCGAACTGGATGCCGAGGAAACCGAAACACATGTTCCAGATCTGCCAGAACGACAGCTGCGGTTTGGACGTGCGATTCATCGTGCATCCTCTGCCACTGCAACGGGTGCCACCGTCAGTGCCTGCACCAGGGCCTGGTTCAGTACGCCATCGCGCCCGCCCTTGCCCCCCGTGTAGTGCGCGAAGTGCTGCAGCGCGCTCATGTTGAAGCCCTCTTCAAGCGCAACCGTACACCGGCCCTTGGCCACCGTGAATGTCGCCGAGGTCGAGTCCTGCACGGCCACGCTGTGCGGCAGGGCGACCGTGTGCCGCTGCAACGGCTGGCCCGGGCACTGCAGCACCAGCTGCTTCACCGCGGCGGTGACGCCGGTGTTGATCGGCCCGTTCGGGTTGCGGTACTGCAGGCGCAGGCGCACCTGCCCGGCCTTGGCCGAGGTGAACTGCCAGCGCTGCGCACCCTTCAGCTGCTGCTGCGGACCGACGCAGACCATCGGGCTGTGCAGCGATTCCAACGCACCGTCGCGCCGGGTCAGGCTGAGGCAATGCTGCAGGCCATCGTCACCGATGCGTGCCAGGCCATTGCTGGCGGCGAGCGCGCGACCGTCCTGCCACAGCACCTGGCCGGCAGCGACCGCGACGTTCCACCCCCTGCCCTTGCGTCGCACCTGCGGCACGGCCGGCGTGGCCGGTGCGCGCGCATTGGCGTCGGCCGTCGTTGCTGCGCGGCGTGGCGCCACTGCGGCGGGGACCAGCTGCACGGTGGTGGTGGCACCACGCGTCTTCACCTTGCCGGCCACCAGCAATCCATCGCCCAGCTGCTTCGGGCGTTCCAGCACGTAGCGCCTGCCCGCAGCGTCGAGGCGGATGCTGCGCTGGCTGCCGAACAACTCCGGCACCAGCGCGGCCGGCAGCTTGGGCTGCACGTGGCCATCGTCCTGCACGCCAAACACCCCTTCGATCACCATCGACAGATACCCGGCCACCGACCACAGCTGGCGTTCGGAGTTGACCACCGGGCCGCTCAGCGCGCCGTCCTCGACATGCACGGCCTGGCTGACCAGCTCGTAGTTCTCCATGTTGGAGCCGGCCAGCGCGGCGCCCTGCATCAGCGAGCGGATCTCGGCGGCGATGCGCGGCGCATCGTCCAGCTGCCGCGCCGCACGCAGCGAATAGGCGCTGACGAATGGCCAGATGGCGCGGTTGTGGTAGATCGGCTGCTGCGCTTCCTGCGGCCAGACCACCGGGCTGCCGGCCGGTCCCATCGGGTAGGCGGCCAGCGCGCGGCGCGCACGCTCGGGCGGCAGCACCTCGGCGAGGATGCCCAGCGACAGGCCGAGCAGATCGACCTTGGCGTACGGTACCGGGTGCGCGGCTTCGCCGATGTAGCTCATGTACTGGCCGATATCCTCGCGCCAGAAACGTGCATCGATCTGCTGCGCCAACGCATCGGCCCACGCCTTGTAGTCGGCCGCGCGGGCGTCGCCCTGCTGGCCGGCCAGGCGTTCGGCCAGGCGCAGTGCCTGGTAGTGCAGCACGTTGGTGGACAGCGCATAGGAATCACCGATGAAGCGCACGTCCTCGCGGGTCCAGTCCGGATAGGTCTGCTCGCGCCAGTCCAGGAACGAGGTCTCACCGCGGTACAGGCCCATCTGCGCATCGAACACCATGGCGCGGTCCTGCGCCAGCGTGCCCTGCAGTGCCTGCCAGACCTGGTCGGCAAACACGCGATCATCCAGCAGGTGGCGTGCGGCCAGGAACCACACCACGCGGTCGCTACTGATCGGCCAGCTGCCACCGGAGCCGGTATCCTGCGCGACGAACAGGCCGGGGGTATGGCCATCGCGGGCCGCCGACAGCTTGAACTGCAGCGACTGCCGGGTGCGCTGCGGGTCCAGCCGCGCCAGCGCCAGATCAGCGGCAAAGCTGACATCGCGGGTCCAGACATAGGGCCAGCGCGCACCGGTCTGGAAACACTCGCAGGGTACCGGTCGGCCTTCGTCGAAGGCGGGATCGCGGATCGCGTCCACGCGGTCCTGGTCCATCTCCTGCTGGGCCAGCGCGAACAGTGCATCGAACATCACGCTGCCGGTCTGGCTGCGCATCGGCATGGGCGCGATGCGCACCTCGCCGCGCCCTTCCGGGGTGCGTGCATGCAGCACGAAGCTGCCCTTGGCAGCGGCTTCGGCGCGCGCATGGCGGCCGTCGAATTGCAGGTCGGCCGCCTGCGCGGTCGATCCCAGCGCTGCCCCCAGGGCAGCGGTCAGGCAAATGATCTTCAGCATCGAAGCGGCGGACCGGCTTGCGCCCGTCGGCCTCCCTCCCTCTCTGCACGCGTTGTAGGTCCGCACCACCGTTGCCGGCAGACGGGCGCGGCCCCTCCCTCAAGGTGCCTTGGCCCCATGGTAGACGCGGGGCTGTCGGCTGCGTCCAGCTGCATACGTATTCATGGCGCCACGCGGTAGCGCGCCTGCCGCGCTGGCTTATGGTCCGGGTCTGCCAACGGCGCCTTGGGAGGGGAAATGCCGATGTCACCCATTGCTGTACGCGCGGTGCTTGCACGCACCGTGTTCGCGCCCATGCTCGGCCTGGCCCTGCTGGGGTGGGCCACGCTGGCACAGGCCGCGCCACAGGTAGCCAGCGTCGAATCACCGGGCAAGGTACTCAAGGTCAGCCTGGTGCTGGATGGCGGCACCGCGCGCTACCGCGTCGAGCGCTTCGGCGAGCCCGTGGTGGAGGATTCAAAGCTCGGCTTCGCCCTGCGCGACGGCCGCCTGGATCGCGATTTCGCCCTGCTTGGCCAGCGGCGGCGCAGCGTCGATGAGCGCTGGGAGCAGCCGTGGGGCGAGCGCCGGCTCACCCGCAACCACTTCAACGAGCTGACCGTGCAGCTGGCCGAAACCACCGGCAGCAAGCGGCGGCTGGATGTGGTGTTCCGCGTCTACGACGATGGCCTCGGCTTCCGCTATGTGTTTCCCGAACAACCGGATCTCCGCGAGGCGATCATCGATGACGAACTGACCGAGTTCGCCGTCGCGCAGGATTCCACCGCCTGGTGGATCCCCGCCGGCGAACCGATCCACTACGAATACCTGTACCAGCGCACGCCGTTGCGCGAGGTGCCGCTGGTGCATACACCGATGACCCTGCGCAGCCGCGATGGCCTGCACGTGGCCATCCACGAAGCCGCACTGGTGGACTATGCGGGCATGTGGCTGCGCCGCACCGACGGACAACGCCTGCGCGCGCAGCTGTCGCCCTCGGCCGAAGGCTGGAAGGTGCGCCGCACCCTGCCCTTCGCCACGCCGTGGCGCACGCTGCAGATTGCCGACCGTGCCGGTGGCCTGGTCGAATCAGACCTGATCCTCAACCTCAACGAGCCCAATGTGCTGGGCGATGTGAGCTGGGTGAAGCCGGCCAAGTACCTCGGCGTGTGGTGGTCGATGCACCTGGACAACGAGAGCTGGGCGACCGGACCGAAGCACGCGGCCACCACCGCCAAGACGAAGAAGGTGATCGACTTCGCCGCCGCACACGGCTTCCGTGGCGTACTGGTGGAAGGCTGGAATCCAGGCTGGGACGGCAACTGGGTCGGCAACGGCTACGACTTCGATTTCACCCGCGCCACGCCCGACTTCGATATCGAAGCACTGTCGGCGTACGGGCTGAAGAAGGGCGTGCACCTGATCGGCCACCACGAAACCGGCTGCGCCATCGAGCACTACGAGGACCAGCTGGGTGCCGCACTGGACCTGTATGCGCGACTGGGCGTGGACCAGTTCAAGACCGGGTACGTCTGCGACGACGGCCAGGTCGACCGCCGCAATCCTGCAGGGGGCCCACTGTGGCGCGAGTGGCACGACGGGCAGTTCATGGCCCGCCATCATCTGAAGGTGGTGCAGGAGGCCGCGCGCCGTCACCTGTCGGTGAACCCGCATGAGCCGATCAAGGACACCGGCCTGCGCCGCACCTACCCCAACTGGATCTCGCGCGAAGGTGCCCGCGGCATGGAATACAACGCCTGGGGCCAGCCGCCGAATCCGCCGGAGCACGAGGTCAACCTGGTGTTCACCCGCATGCTGGCCGGGCCGATGGATTACACCCCCGGCATCCTCAGCCTGAAGGGCCGCCACGGCCAGGCCATCCCCAGCACGCTGGCCCGCCAGCTTGCCCTGTACGTGGTGCTGTACAGCCCGATCCAGATGGCCGCCGACCTGCCCGAGCACTACCTGCAGCATCGCGAGGCGTTCCGCTTCATCGAAGACGTGGCGGTGGACTGGGAACAGAGCCGCGTGCTCGATGGCGAAGTGGGCGACTACGTGACGATCGTGCGCCGCGACCGCAACAGCCGCGACTGGTTCCTCGGCAGCATCACGGATGAACACGGCCGCGTGCTGCCGGTGTCGCTGGGCTTCCTGGAGCCGGGCGTACGCTATCGCGCCGAAATCTACCGCGATGGCGAAGGCGCTGATTTCCGCAGCAATCCGTTCGCGTTCGCACGCGAAACCCGCGAGGTGACCAGCGCTGACCGGCTGACCCTGGTGCTGGCACCGGGCGGTGGGCAGGCGATCCGCTTCACCCCGCTGTGAATGCGCCGGTAGTGCCGGCCAGCACGCCCCTCTGTAGCGCCCGAGCCCATGCTCGGGCGGCGGTGCACAGCACCGGTACGGCAGCCGAGCGTGGGCTCGGCTCTATAGAACGAGACACCTGAAAGCGATTACACCCCTGCATGCGCCATTGAATACGTATGCAGGGTGATTCCCGCGAAGAACGCGCTGCCTACCATAGCGGCGACGACAGCGGCCACCGCGTCGCACGTCCACGGTCACGCCGGGACGTCCACGAATCGATCTGCAACATTGCCTGGGAGGGGAAAATGTTGAACCACAAGCGCAGTGCGCTGAGTCTCGCGCTGGCCGTTGTGCTGGCGCCGACGCTGGCGTCGGCACAGTCCACGCAGAGCACCACCACACCTACGGGAACCGCCGCCACCAACCTGGACACGGTGCAGGTCACCGGCATCCGCCGCGGCATCGAGAGCGCGATCGCGGTCAAGCAGGACGCCACCTCGGTGGTCGAAGCGATCTCCGCTGAAGACATCGGCAAGCTGCCCGACGTCAGCATCGCCGAATCCATCTCGCGCCTGCCCGGCCTGGCCGCCCAGCGTGTGGCCGGACGTGCGCAGGTGATCAGCGTGCGCGGCCTGTCGCCGGACTTCGCCACCACCCTGCTCAATGGCCGTGAAGTGGTCAGCACCGGCGACAATCGTGGCGTCGAGTTCGACCAGTACCCGTCCGAGCTGGTCAACGGCGTGACCGTGTACAAGACCCCGGATGCCGCGCTGGTCGGCCAGGGCCTGTCGGGCACCATCGACATGCAGACCGCACGCCCGCTCAGCTTCGGCGAGCGCGTGATCGCGGTCAGTGGCCGCTACCAGAAGAGTTCGCTGGGCCGTGCCGCCAACGTCGACCCGTACGGCAACCGCTTCAGCGCCAGCTACATCGACCAGTTCCTGGACAAGACCCTGGGCATCGCCATCGGCTACGCGCACAGCGACATGCCCATCCAGGAAAACCAGGTCGGCCTGTACGAGCCGTGGACCACCGAGCACACCGACAAGGGCGACCGCCCGGGCGTGGGCGCCGGCACCTACTTCTCCGACGGCATCAAGGCGCTGCGCCGCACCGGCAACAACAAGCGCGACGGCGTGATGGCCACGATCCAGTTCCGGCCGAACAACAGCTGGACCAGCACCTTCGACGCGTTCCACACCGAAGCCGAGCAGATCGACACCGCCAACCAGTTCGAGCTGAACCTCAGCAACTACAACGGCAACTACTCCCCGGGCCTGCTGGTCAGCAACCCGCAGGTCAACGCCAACGGCTCGTTCACCGGCGGCACCGCCAGCGGCGTCTATCCGCTGGTGCGCGGCATGTACAACAAGCGCAAGGACAAGATCGATGCGTTCGGCTGGAACAACGAGTTCAACTTCGGTGGCGTCAAGCTGGTCGCCGACCTGAACTACTCCAAGGCCACGCGCGACGAGCTGAACCTGGAAAACAACCTGCAGCTGACCCCGATGCCGCAGCTGGATACGATCGGCGTGGCGATCCGCCAGGATGGTTTCTCGCAGATCAGCCCGGGGCTGAACTATTCCAACCCCGATGCCCTGTTCCTGACCAATACCATCTACGGTTCGGGCTACGGCAAGGTGCCGCAGGTGGAAGACCGCCTGAAGGGGGGCAAGCTGGCCGCCACCATCGCCCTGCCCGATGCCATCGCCTCGTGGGCGCCGGACATCGACATCGGCGTGAACTACGCCGACCGCCGCAAGGTGAAGACCCAGTCCGAAGGCAACATCCTGCTCGGCGCGCAGGGCGACGCCAACATCGCCCCGGACCTGCAGTACCGCCCGGTGAACCTGGGCTTCGCCGGCCTCGGCACCATTCCGGCCTGGAACGTACCGGCCGCGGTGGGCCGCTACATGACCTTCAACCCGGTCGACAACCTGGACTACCTGATTCCCAAGTCGTGGTCGGTGCAGGAGAAGATCACCACGGCATGGGCACGCCTGAACATCAACACCGACATCGGCGAGGTCGGCGTGCGCGGCAACATCGGCGTGCAGATGCAGCACACCGACCAGAGTTCGGATTCGCGCTACTGGGACAGCTCGCAGGCGGCCGGCAACAACGTGCAGCCCTACTCGAACGGCCGCACCTACAACGACTGGCTGCCGAGCTTGAACCTGGCCTTCATGTTCCCGCACCAGCAGACGCTGCGCTTCGCCGCCGCCAAGCAGGTCGCACGCCCGCGCGTGGACCAGATGCGTGCCGGCCTGGAGTTCGGCGTGGATACCGGCACCGGCCGCCCCGGCGGCAGCGGCGGCAATCCGCTGCTGGACCCGTGGCGTGCCACCGCGCTGGATCTGTCCTACGAGAAGTACTTCGGCGAGAAGGCCTACGTGGCGGCGGCGATCTTCTACAAGGACCTGAAGAGCTACGTCTACACCCAGTCGGTCGACAACTACGACTTCACCTCGCTGCTGGGCAGTTACGTACCGCCGCCGGGCATGACCTCGCCGGTGCTGACCACCGGCACCTTCTCCGCACCGCAGAACGGCAAGGGCGGCACGCTGAAGGGCCTGGAGCTGACCGCGTCGTTCCCGCTGGACATGCTGACCGACAGCCTGCGTGGCTTCGGCGTGCAGGCCAGCGCGACCTTCAACAAGAGCGACATCACC
The DNA here is from genome assembly GCF_002799245.1 of Stenotrophomonas maltophilia. Taxonomy (GTDB): domain Bacteria; phylum Pseudomonadota; class Gammaproteobacteria; order Xanthomonadales; family Xanthomonadaceae; genus Stenotrophomonas; species Stenotrophomonas maltophilia_S. Next base: position 519,208 of record NZ_NEQV01000001.1, read on the forward strand.
ATCCTGGATCCGGAGAGCGCCTCCAGCGTGGGCAGTGACCCGATCAGCCTGCCGGGGTTGTCCAAGCGCGTGTACAACTTCACCGCGTACTACGAGCGCAGCGGCTTTGAAGCACGCGTCAGCCAGCGCCGACGTTCGGACTTCATCGGTGAGATCGGCAACTTCAACGGCAACCGCAGCCTGCGCTACGTCGTCGGCGAGAACGTGACCGATGCGCAGGTCAGTTACACCTTCAGCGACAGCAGCACGCTGCGTGGCCTGACCCTGCTGCTGCAGGGCAGCAACCTGACCAACGAACCGTACCGCACCTACGCCGGCAGCAAGGACCGCCCGCTGGAGTACATCGAGTGGGGCCGCACCTACATGCTGGGCGTGAACTACAAGTTCTAACCACGACCGGGTAGTGCCGGCCGCTGGCCGGCAACGACCCATCGGAAACCCGCTGCGCAGGCAGCGGGTTTTCTTTTGCGCGCATGCCGGCCGTTGGTCGGCAAGGCCTACCCACGCATGGCGTGGATCTACTGGTTGGGGTGTCGCTGGGTAGATCCACGCCATGCGTGGATGCCTTTCGCCGGAAGCTCACCCACAAAAAAGGGACGGGGCGCTTCGGCCCCGTCCCCGCAAGTACCGCCACCGGAGAAAACGGTCAGCTGCGTCGGGCGCAATACACCGCGCGCGGCGGCAGCTGGAGTACATCACCCTGCACCGTGCCTGCATCCGGGCCCGGCACCGCCACCTGCTGCCAGTTGCCCGGTGGCAGCGGATGGGTCACCGCCTCGGCCGACAGGTTGAAGGCCAGCAGGAGGGTTTCATCTGCAAGCATACGCTCGAACAGCAGCACTGGCTCGGCGCTTTCGATGAATCTGATGCTGCCATGCAATAGGGCCGGCTGGGTATGCCGCCAGGCCAGGAAGGCCCGGAAGGCCGCCAGCACCGAGTGCGGATCGCGCTCCTGCACAGCCACCGCCGCCGCCCGGTGCTCGGCCGGAATCGGCAACCACGGCTTGCCGGAGGTGAAGCCGGCCAGCGGCGCATCGGTCCACGGCAGCGGGGTACGGCAACCATCGCGCCCCTTGAAGTTCGGCCAGAAGGTGATGCCATAGGGGTCCTGCAGGGCCTCGAACGGCACCTCGGCCTCGGCCAGGCCCAGCTCCTCGCCCTGGTACAGGCAGACCGAGCCACGCAGCGAGCACAGCATCGCCACCAGCATCCGCGCCAGCCGCGGGTCGGCCGGGTGCCCACCCCAGCGGCTGACCGCCCGCTCCACGTCGTGATTGGAAACCGCCCAGCACGGCCAGCCTTCGGTCATCACCGCTTCCAGGCGCGAGACCGTATCGCGGATGTAGGCCGCGCTGTAGTCGTTCACCAGCAGCTCGAAGCTGTAGCCCATGTGCAGGCGGCCATCGCGGGTGTACTCGGCGGTGGTCGCCAGCGAGTCCTCCGAGGAAATCTCGCCCAGGCTGACCGCCCCCGGGTACTGGTCCAGCAGCGCGCGCAGGCGCTCCAGGAACGGCAGGTTCTCCGGCTGGGTGTTGTTGAAGTAGTGGTACTGGTAGGCGTACGGGTTGTCCGGGCTGAAACCGCGCCCCACCCGCTTGTCGGCGGGCTTGGCCGGGTTGTCGCGCAGCTGTGCGTCGTGGAAGCAGAAGTTGATCGCATCCAGGCGGAAGCCATCCACGCCGCGCTCCAGCCAGAAGCGCACATTGTCCAGGGTGGCCTGCTGCACATCCGGGTGATGGAAGTTCAGATCCGGCTGGTCGACCAGGAAGTTGTGCAGGTAGTACTGCTCGCGGCGCGGCTCCCACTGCCAGGCGCAGCCGCCGAACAGCGACAGCCAGTTGTTGGGCGGGGTGCCGTCCTCGCGCGGGTCGGCCCAGACATACCAGTCCGCCTTCGGGTTGCTGTGGTCCTGGCGGCTCTCGCGGAACCAGGCATGCTCGATCGAGGTGTGGCTCAGCACCTGGTCGATCATCACCTTCAGGCCCAGGCCGTGGGCCTTGGCGAGCAGGCGGTCGAAGTCGTCCAGGCTGCCGAACAGCGGGTCGACGTCGCGGTAGTCGGCGATGTCGTAGCCGAAGTCGGCCATCGGCGACTTGAAGAACGGCGAGATCCAGATCGCATCCACGCCCAGTGTGGCGATGTGGTCCAGGCGCTGGATGATGCCCGGCAGGTCGCCCACCCCATCGCCGTTGGCATCAAGGTAGCTGCGCGGGTAGATCTGGTAGATGACGGCTCCGCGCCACCATGGATAGTGCGACATCGACAGCCCCCCTCCGGGCATGCGGGACCCGCCGGCAGCGGGCCGAAATCCTGACCCGGCAAGCTTAGCGGCGGCCCCGCGGGCATGGCGCAACCTGCATACGTATTCACGCGGGCGGCAGCGTTGGCCGGGCCGGGAACGCCGGCCAGACCGGTTTGCGCCCGAATTCACGGCCAGCGCCTATAATCGGTGGTGAGCCTGAAAGCCTGATCGCATGACCATCACTGAAGACACCCGTCCCGCCCTGGGCCTGCCCCAGATCCAGTCGCTTGCCGCGGCCGACATGGCCGCCGTCGACGCCCTGATCCGGCGCCGGTTGTCCTCGGACGTCGTGCTGATCAACCAGATCGCCGACCACATCATCTCCGCCGGCGGCAAACGCCTGCGCCCGATGCTGGTGATGCTGGCTGGCCATGCGGTCGGCCAGGCCGGCCCGGAGCACCACCAGCTGGCGGCGATCATCGAGTTCATCCATACCTCCACCCTGCTGCACGACGACGTGGTGGACGAATCCAGCCTGCGCCGTGGCCGCAGCACCGCCAACGCGCTGTGGGGCAACGCGCCCAGCGTGCTGGTCGGCGACTTCCTGTACTCGCGCAGCTTCCAGCTGATGGTCGAGCTGGAGCGCATGCCGGTGATGCAGATCCTGGCCGATGCCACCAACCGCATCGCCGAAGGTGAAGTGCTGCAGCTGCTGCACGTGCACAACCCGGATACCGACGAAGCCGCCTACCTGCGCGTGATCGAGCGCAAGACCGCGGTGCTGTTCGCCGCCGGCACCCGCCTGGGCGCACTGGCCAGCGGCGTGGATGAAGCGACCCAGCAGGCCCTGTTCGACTACGGCATGCACCTAGGCTACGCGTTCCAGATCGCCGACGACGTGCTGGACTACTCGGCCAACGCCGAGGAACTGGGCAAGAACCTGGGCGACGACCTTGCCGAGGGCAAGGCGACGCTGCCGCTGATCCACGCGATGGCCCACTCCGACGACGCCACCCGCGAGCGCCTGCGCACCATCGTGCAGGACGGCGATGCCTCGGCGATGCCGGAAGTGCTGGCCGCGATCCGCGCCACCGGCGGGCTGGAATACAGCCGCGCGCGTGCCGAGGAATATGCCGAGAGTGCGGAGCGTGCGCTCGACGGCCTGGGCGACAACGACGCTGTGGCTGCCCTGCGCGGCCTGGCCCGCTACGCGGTGCAGCGCTCGCATTGATGGCTGAAGGCGTGCCGACCAACGGTCGGCACCCACCAAACCGGCATTAAGGCGTGCCGACCAACGGTCGGCACCCACCAAACCGGCATTAAGGCGTGCCGGCCAACGGTCGGCACCCATCAAACCGGCATTCCGGTGGGTGCCGACCGTTGGTCGGCACGCGTCTGATTACCGGAAGCGCTCCTCGAAGAATTCATCCAGCGCCTTCCACGCGCGCTTGGCCGCGCGCTCGTTGTACTGGCAGCCCGGCGGGCTGTTGGCATCGCGCTCGGCGAAGCAGTGCACCGCGCCGCTGTAATTGGTGAATTCCCAATCGACCTTGGCCGCGTTCATTTCCTTCTGGAAACCGGCGATGTCCTCGGCGGTCACGCTCTTGTCGTCGGCACCGTTGAGCACCAGCACCGAGGGGTGCGTACCACCGGCCTGTGCCGGCAGCGGCGAGCCCAGCCCGCCGTGCAGGCTGACCACGCCCGCCAGCGGCGCACCGGCACGGGCCAGTTCGAGCACGGTGGTGCCGCCGAAGCAGAAGCCCACCGCGCCGATCCGGCTGGCATCGAGCGGCGCCTTGCCAGCCTGCGCCTTGAGCACGTTCACCGCCTCCAGCGCGCGTGCACGCAGCAGGGGACGGTCGTTGCGCAGCTTGCTGGCCACCGGCCCGGCCTCGGCATCCGTCTTCGGCCGCACGCCCTTGCCGTAGACATCGGCCACCAGCACCACATAGTCATCGCCGGCCAGCTGCTTGGCCTTCTCCACCGCCGACTCGTTCACACCCTTCCAGTTCGGCACCATCACCAGGCCCGGGCGCTTGCCATGCCCACCATCGTCATAGACCAGCACACCACTGAAGGTCGTGCCCTGGTGTTTCCACTCCACCGGCTGCGTCTTCATCGCCGCCCACGCCGGCATCGCCGCCAGCCCCAGCATCACCGCCACACCCCATCGCCAACGATTCATGCGCCTGCTCCGCAAAAAAGGGGACGGAGGGGATTAAGCCGTAATCGCCCCTCCCGCGTCGCATTCTGCATTGGCGGCGTGACGCAGGTGTGGTTGGATACGACTTAATCCCCTCCGTCCCCTTTTTGACGCATGAATCTTGTTGATCGCTTTCTGTCTGGCCTGGTTCCGCGCTTGCCTGCTGACGATGCCGCGCAATGGGCCCACGTCCAGGGTGCCAGCACCGAAGACCTGCAGCGCCTGCGCACGCAGTGGCCACAGGTGCCGGACAGCCTGGTCGCGCTGCTGTCGCGCGTGGATGGCACCCATTTCCGCGAGTATCCCGGCGCTGAGGTCTGCGTGCTGATGCTCGGCTCGGACGTCGAGGACGGCGGCTATCCGTACTACCTGCGCTCGGTGGCACAGATCTTCGAGGACCAGCAGCAGTGGGACGATAGCATCCGTTCGATCTACGAAGAGTGGCTGGATGACGAACCGGAGATCCTCGGCGAGGGCATCGATGCCGACCTGGCGATGAACCGCCGCCTGTGCTTCTCGCACTGCATGAACAATGGCGGCACCTCGATGCTGTATCTGGATTTCGATCCGGCACCGGGCGGCACCGCCGGCCAGGTGGTGCGCTACCTGCACGACCCGGACAGCTACGCGGTGATCGCACCCAGCTTCGATGCCTATCTGCAGCAGCTGATCGACGGCGGCTACGCGTTCATCGACGAGGAACTGTAGATCCACGCCATGCGTGGATGGAGGCGTGCAGGATCAATCCGGGGTCGGATCCCTTTCCTGCGGAAAGGGATCCGACCCCGCTGGATCACGGGGTTTCATCCGCGCCCGATCCAATGCAACGTGCCCGGCGCGAACGCCAGCAGATCCCCTGCATCCAGCTGATCCCGCGACCAGTTGCGTTCCGGCGGCTTCGACTGCCGGGCACCCACCGCACCGTTGTAGTCGCGCACCAGCAGGCCGATACGCGCGGCACCGGACTGCAGCAGGGCATCGATGCGCTGCAGCCACTGGCCAGCGTCGCCCAGCGCTTCATCGTGGCGCATCTGCTGATCCTGCTCATGCCGCGCCGACTGCTCGGCCCGCGCACGGGCAATCTTGGCTTCGCTCCAGCCCCTCTTCCGCCAGCGCTCAGCATCGCCCTTCCACTCCCGCTCGGCATGCGACGAGGCCAGCGCCGTACCGCAATCGCAGTGCGCGGTACTCAGCCACGGCTGCCAACCGGGTCCGACCGCTGACTGCAGGCTGGGAGAATCCTGCACGAACAGACGCCGGCCGCTGCGCTCCATGATCGCGGTGGCTTCAACTTGCGCAAACGACGTGGGCAGCAACAGAGTGATGAAGGTGCACATGCGGGTGTCCGGGTCCGTCCGGGGAGTGCACCCATGGTAAGTCCATACCGGGGTCAGAGCCCTTTCCTGTGGGAAGGGATCCGACCCCCAGTCCGGGACTACCCGATGCCGAGCCCCGGAATCGCACTGATGCTGTCCGGGTCGAACCCGGCCAGTTCGGCGAAATGACGGCCACGCGCCACGTAATCACGATAGGCACCAAAGCTCGGTGCGCCCGGCGACAGCAGCACCACCCCACCCTGCGTACCCAGCGCGCTGCGCGCCAGGGCCATCGCTTCCGGCAGATCGCCGGCGGCATGCAGGCCGAAGCGACCGGCCTCGGCCAACGGCTGCAGCATGGCGTGGATGCGCGGACCGTTGCTGCCCATGGTCACGATCTCCACCGGGGGCACATCGTGCGCCATGTGCTGCATGAAATCGGTCCAGTCCAGGCCACGGTCGTGCCCGCCCACCAGCAGCGCGATGCGCTGCCCGGCAAAACACTCCAACGCGGCCAGGCTGGCATGCGGCGTCGTGCTGATCGAATCGTTGACGTAGGTCAGGCCATCGGCGACGCCGATCCGCTGCAGGCGGTTGGGCAGCGGACGGAAGTCCTGCACCGCGGGTGCCAGCGCCACTGCATCCAGCCCCAACGCTTCCAGCGCGGCCAGCACCGCGCAAAGGTTGCCGCGGTTGTGGCGGCCCGGCAGTGGCGTATTGCGGGTATCGAACACCGCCTGCCCGCCGCGATGCACGACATCGCCACGCATATGCCAGCCCTGCAGCTGGTTGAACCAGACCACCTCGCTGTCGGGCAGCGACAGCGCGGCCAGGTGCGGATCGGCGGCATTGAGCACGGCAATGCGCGGTGCGGCTTCAGTCACCAGCCGCAGCTTGTCGTCGATGTAGCGTTGTTCGCTGCCGTGCCAGTCCAGGTGTTCCGGGAACAGGTTCAGCACCACCGCCACCTGCGGATGGGCGCCGCTGCGCGCCACTTCCCCGGTCTGGTAGCTGGACAGCTCCACTGCCCAGTACTCGGGCGCGGGTTGCGGATCCAGCACTTCCAGCAGCGGCAGGCCGATGTTGCCGACCAGGCCGGTACGGTGGCCGGCGGCACGCAGCAGATGTGCGACCAGGGCCGTGGTAGTGCTCTTGCCCTTGGTGCCGGTCACGCACACGGTGTCGTGCACGATGCCATCGTCGGCCGCGTGTTCGGCAAACCACAGCGCGGTGCCACCGATGAAGGCGGTGCCCTGCCCTGCCGCCGCCACTGCGATCGGCTGGTAGGGGCTGATACCGGGCGATTTGATCACCACGTCGAACGCGGCCAGCGCCTCAGCCGAGGGCTCGCCACGGACATCCAGAGCACCCTGCGTTTCCGCACGCGCGGCCTCGGCCTCGGCCGCCGGGCAGAACAGGCTCAGCGGCAGCGTGGGCAGGCGCTCACGCAGCACCGCAAACGCGGCGCGGCCCTCACGGCCCCAGCCCCACAGCGCGACCCGCTTTCCTTCAAGCTTCGAAATCTTCACGCACCCGTTCCCACAGCGCAGCCGGAACGCGATGCTCGCCCTGCAGCTGCAGCAGCGGTGCCAGTTCCAGCTCGGCGGCATCCAGCTGCGGCTGGATCTCATTGCAGAAGCGCTTCACCAGCACGTCTTCCTTCCACTCCGGGCGCTGTGCCAGGGTCGCCATCGCCGCACGCGATTCGCGGCCTTCGCCGACGCACTCGAACGGCTTGTGGTCCTGGAATTCCAGCAGCGCATCGAAGCCACCGGCCTGCTCGGCATCATCCAGCAGGTTGCGGCCGAAGATGCGCACCAGGCGCGTCTTGGGCATGAACGGGGCCAGCGCCAGGAACACGAAATGGCATTTCGGGCAGACGCCACACCAGCGATTCACCGGGCGCTCGCCGAGGATGTGGAAGTTGCGGTTGCAGCTGGAGAAGTGCGCGTCGTAGAAATCGGTCTTGGCGAACTGGCGGGCCACCGCCAGCTCGGACATCGGGCGCAGCAACGAGTAGTACTGCAGGTCCGCCGCCACCTGCTTCTGCACATGGCGGCCGAAGGCCTGCTCGAACGCCCAGCCCTTGGACCACTGGTGGTTCACTTCGCCGGTGCCCGGAATCTGGCTGCCGTAGCTGGCCGAACGCTCGTTGGAGAACACCACCTGGTCCACGCCCTGCAGCAGCGCGGCCAGCACCATGATCGCCGAGTTCACTGCGGTGACCGGGATATGGCCGTTCCAGGCACCCTGGCGGTTGAGCTCGAACAGTTCCGGCGCCAGCGCGCGGCCCAGGTTCAGCGTCGGCAGGCCGGTACGCTCGGCACAGGCGCGGATCAGCTGCGAGCCACCGATCCAGGTCACCGTCTCGTCCACGCCGGCACGGCGCAGCGCTTCGATGCTGACCAGCGAATCCTTGCCGCCACCGATCGCCACCAGCGCGTGCGGCTGCAGGCCCAGTGCCGGCGCCTGCAGCGCGTCGCCCTGTACCGGCAGGCGGAAACGCCCGCGCAGGTTCAGGCCGTTGCGGTACGCAAATTCACCCAGGCCGTTGAGATAGACCGTTTCCACCAGCGCAGCGGTATCGGCATCGATGGCGTAGCTGTCGATGCTGACCGTCTCCGGCACGCCCGCCTTGTAGTAGCTGACACCAGCGATCAGGTGCAGCAGCTGCAGCGCGCGCTGCACCGCCGCGGTTCGCGCCGTGTCCAGCACGAACGGGGCGCCCGGCACAGTGATGGTCTCCACCATCTCCGGGCCATCATCAAAGGCGTAGACCAGCTTGGCCACGCCGGTCTCCGCAGCGAATTCGCAGCGGACGAAGCGGAAGCGGGAAACCTGGTGTTTGTCGAAAGCAGTCATGGTGTATCCGGTCAGGCACGGGCCCGCGCGATGGCGCGGGGCGTGTCGGTGGGCGGGTGCAGGGCGCGCGCGGTGATCATTCGATCACGTCTTCGCGCGGCAGCATCCGCTGGTTGTAGGTGTTGGCCATCGAATAGCCGTAGGCGCCGGCGTCGGCGATCAGCATCACGTCGTCCGGTGCGGTCGACACCGGCAGCTTGCGGCGCTTGCCGAACACATCGCTGGATTCGCAGATCGGGCCCACCACATCGAACGCCGCTTCGGCATAACCGCCCTGGCGGCTGAGGTTCTCGATGTCGTGCCAGGCGTCGTACAGGGCCGGCCGCATCAGTGCATTCATGCCGGCATCCAGGCCGACGCGGCGCACGCCCTCCTTTTCCACCACCTGGGTGACATGGGTCAGCAGCACGCCCGACTCGGCCACCAGGTAGCGGCCCGGCTCGATCGCCAGCCGGAACGCCGGATGCAGCGCCTTGACCTCGGCCAGGCCGGCGGCCCAGGCATCCAGGTCGAACGGCTCGTCCTCGGCGGAATACGGAATCGGCAGGCCGCCACCAATGTCAATGGTGTGCACGCTGCCGATGCGGCGGGCGAAACCGGCCAGCTCATCGCACATCAGGCGCCAGTGCTGCGCGGTCTCGACACCGCTGCCGAGGTGCGCATGCAGGCCGACCACGCGGCTGCCCAGATCGGTGGCCGCGCGCACGAACTCGTCGACGCGGGCGATCGGCAGGCCGAACTTGGAGTCCTTGCCGCCGGTACGGACCTTCGCATGATGACCTTCGCCCCGGCCCAGATCGACGCGCAGCCACAGCTCGCGGTTGCGGAACAGGTCCGGCCAGCGCTGCAGTGCTTCGACGTTGTCGACCGTCACGGTCACGCCGAGCGCGAACGCCGCCTCGTACTCGCTGCGCGGGCAGAAGCTGGGAGTGAACAGCACGCGCTTGGGCGACAGTTCCGGCAGGTGCTGGAACACATGCTTCAGCTCACCGTGCGACACGCACTCCAGGCCGAAGCCCTCGGCTTCCAGCAGCTGCAGGATGGCCGGGTGGCTGTTGGCCTTGATCGCGTAGTAGCGCTGGTCAATCGGCTTGATCGCGGCCAGCGCGCGGGCGCGGGCGCGCACCGTCGGCAGGTGGTAGACGTAGCGCGGCGTACCGGCATCGGCCAGCTGCAGCAGGTGCGCACGCTGGCCCCGCCACCACGGCGTACCACGCGGGCGCACGGTGCCGGCAATCTCGCGCCAGCGCGGGCCGAACACTTCGGTCTCTTCCACCGGCATCGCACCGCTGTCGATCAGCTCGGCATGCAGGATCGGCAGCAGGCCATCGGCATCGGCCTCGTCGATGACGAAGGTCAGGTTCAGGTCATTGGACGACTGCGAGATCATGTGCACGCGCTCGCGGCCGAAGGTGGCCCACACGTCCGACAGCTTGTGCAGCAGCGAACGCATGCCACGGCCAACCAGGGTGATCGCCGCGCACGGCACGATCACCTTCACCTTGCAGATCTGCGACAGGTCGGCCGACAGCGCGGCCAGCACATCGGTGTTGACCAGGTTCTCGGACGGGTCCAGCGACACGGTGACGTTGGTCTCGGCCGAACCGATCAGGTCCACCGACAGGCCGTGCTTCTTGAACAGGTTGAACACATCGGCCAGGAAACCGACCTGCTGCCACATGCCGATGCCTTCCATCGACACCAGCACGATGCCGTTGCGGCGGCTGATCGCCTTCACGCCCGGCACCGGTGCAGCGCTGCCATCGATGCTGGTACCCGGCAGTTCCGGGCGCTCGGTATCGAGGATGGCCATCGGCACGCCGGCATCGCGGCACGGCTTGATCGAGCGCGGATGCAGCACCTTGGCGCCGGTGGTAGCGATTTCCTGCGCCTCGTAATAGTCCAGCCGGGTCAGCAGGCGCGCGTCCGGCACGTCCTTCGGGTTGGCACTGAACATGCCCGGCACATCGGTCCAGATCTCCACGCGGCTGGCGCCGAGCAGTGCACCGAAGTACGCCGCCGAGGTATCCGAGCCACCGCGGCCGAGGATGGCGGTACCCCCATCGGCATGCCGCGAAATGAAGCCCTGGGTGATCAGCAGGCGGGTCGGCTGCGCGCGGAAACGCTGCATCCACTCCGCGTCGGCACGCCACTGGCAGTTCACCGACAGGCGCTGCGACCAGTCGCTCTGGTTCGGCTGCGGCGGCATCGCGTCCAGCCACTGGCGCGCGTCCATCCAGCCCATGTCCAGGCCCGAGGCATGCAGATAGGCCGCGCCCAGGGTAGAGGACAGCAGCTCGCCCTGGCCCAGTACCTCGGCCTGCCATTGCAGCGGACGGGTGGCCGCACGCGGGTCGTCCAGCAGGCCCTGCAGCGCCGCCAGACGCTCGGCCAGTACCTCGCGGCCCAGGCCCAGCTCGGCCAGGAAGGCCTCATGGCGCTCGACCAGCGCCGCCACGCGATCACGGCTGTCCGGCGCGCCATCGGCAATCGCAGTCAGTTCGTTGGTGACCCCGGACAGTGCCGAAACCACCACCAGCACGCGTGATCCGGTCTCTTCCGCGCGTTTTTTCGCCAGCTTCCCGATCGTGTCCCAGCGGTGACGACGCGACACCGAGGTGCCGCCGAACTTCAGTACGATCCAACGATCGACAAGGGGGGAAGCTGACATGGATTGGCTATGTAGAATGTGGGGAAGCCGCCCCTGGGGGCGGAACCTTTGATTCTAAGCGCAATATCCCCGTAGATGGCCGTCCTTCGTTACCTGCAGCTCGATGTCTTCGCCCCCCGCCCCGGCAGCGGCAATCCACTGGGCGCCATCCTGGACGCCGACGCGCTCTCCAGCAGCCAGATGCAGGCCCTGGCCGCCTGGCTGAACCTGTCCGAGACGGTGTTCTTCCTGCGCCCCAGCGCGCCCGGCGCCGACTACCACATCCGCATCTTCACCCCGACCCGCGAGCTGGCGTTTGCCGGCCACCCGAGCGTCGGCGCGGCCTGGGCTGCGGTGAGCTGCGGCCTGGCCCGACCGCGCGACGGCGCCCTGCTGCAGCAGTGCGCAGCGGGATTGCTGCCGGTACGGGTCAGCGGCCCGGCCGAGGCGCTCAACATCCAGTTGGCCAGCCCGCCGGCCCGGCAGCTGGCGACGCCCGCAGATGGCGCACCTGAAGCATTGTTGGCACTGGCTGCCAGTGGGCAGCGACCCGAACTGTGGGACAACGGTGCACGCTGGTGGCTGCTGCCGTTGCGCGATGCTGCGGCCGTGCGCGACCTGGCGCCGGACATGACCGCCCTGCGCGACTGGAGCCTTGCGACCGATGCCACCGGCGTGGCGGTGTTCGCCGACGAAGCGGGCACCGGCCACACCCGCGTGGTACGCGCGTTCTGCCCCGCCGATGCGGCCAGCGTGCCGGAAGATCCGGTCACCGGCAGCGCCAATGCCCTGATCGGTGCCTGGCTGCGTCAGCGCGACGCCCTGCCCGGCAGCGAGGGCCGCTACGTGGCCAGCCAGGGCCGCGAAGTCGGCCGCGACGGCCGCGTCCAGGTACAGGTCGATGCGCAGGGCACGGTGTGGATCGGCGGCCAGGTGCAGCCGGTCATCGACGGCCATGTGAGCTGGCTGTAGAGCCGGGCCCATGCGCGGCTGCGCCCGATCAAACAGCAGCCGAGCATGGGTTCGGCGCTACACGCTAAGCTGCGCGCCATCGATTACTGGAGCTCCTGCCCTGATGACCACCCGCCGTTTCCTGCAGCTGGATGTGTTCTCCCCGCGCGCTGGCGCTGGCAATCCGCTGGCCGTGGTGCTCGATGCCGATGGCCTGGACGACACCAGCATGCAGGCCATCGCCCGCTGGACGCGCCTGCCCGAGACCACCTTCGTGTTCCCGCCGCAGGCCGCCGGTGCCAGCTACCGGCTGCGCATGTTCAGCCCGCAGAAGGAGGTTCCGTTCGCCGGCCACCCCAGCGTCGGCACCGCGCATGCGGTGCTGCAGGCAGGCCTGGCCACACCGATCGATGGTGTGCTGGTGCAGGACGGCATTGCCGGTGCCCTGCCGTTGCGCGTCAGCGGTGAGGGCGCGCAGCAGCGCATCGCCATCCGCACCCCGCGCGCGCAGCTGGCCGAGACCGCTGAAGCCACCGATCCGCGCCTGCAGGCCGCGCTGAAGGACTGGCCACTGGGCACGCTGCCGCCGGCGCGCATGCAGGGCGGACGCAGCTGGTGGGTGGTGCAGGTGGCCGATGAGGCTGCATTGCGCGCGCTTCGCCCGGACTGGGATGCGGTGGCTGCGCTGGCCGAGTCCACCGACAGCATGGGCGTGTTCGCCTATGCCTTCAGCGATGGCCGCGAGGGATTCGATCTGGCAGTACGCGCCTTCGTCGGCAATGGCCGGCGCTTCGAGGATGCCGCCTCGGGTGCCGCCAACGCAGTGCTGGCCGCGTGGCTTGACCTGCGCGATGCCCTGCCCCGTGGCCGTGAACCTTTCGAAGTCAGCCAGGGCCGCGAAGTCGGCCACGATGCGCGCCTGACCCTGCTGGTGGATGAGGACGGTGAGGTCTGGTCCGGTGGCCAGGTGCAGACCGTGATCTCCGGCACCCTCGATTGGTGACAGCGTTGTAGAGCCGAGCCCATGCTCGGCTGCTTTCGCGCTCAGTAAAGCAGCCGAGCGTGGGCTCGGCTCTACGGGCGGTCAGCCCAGCTCGGCTTCCAGGCTGATCGGCACTGCGCTGAGCGCCTTGGACACCGGGCAGTTCTGCTTGGCATCATCGGCAATGGCACGGAACTGCGTCGCATCGATGCCGGGCACCACCGCCTTCACCTTCAGCCGGATCTGCGACAGCTGCGGACCGCCTTCCAGCGACAGGTCGACCTTGGCTTCGGTATCCAGCGAAGTCGGGGTGAAGCCGGCCTCGCCGAGCTTGGCCGACAGCGCCATGGTGAAACACCCCGCGTGCGCGGCGGCAATCAGCTCTTCCGGATTGGTGCCCTTCTCGTCGCCGAAGCGGCTGTTGAAGCCGTAGCGGGTCTTGTCCAGCAGCCCGCTCTGCGGCGTGCTCAACTGCCCCTTGCCCGACTTCAGATCGCCTTCCCAGTGCGCGGTGGCATGTCGCGAGATTCCCATTGTGCTGCTCCTGCGTGGCGGTGATGAACGGTCACCCTCGCACGCCATGCGTTAGGCCCGCGTCGCTCCGCCGCACGCCGGCAGTCGCCCCCGAACCCGGCAGGTGGACACTTCCTCGCCAGCCCGGAACGCATTTTCCTCTTGTTTTCAGTGGTTTCGCGCACTCCACCGATGGACAGGCACCGGCCATCGAACACGCTGCCGCGCCCCCATCCCCCACCGCCGGCCATGTACTGAATCGGCCTGGATATGAAAAAACATGCACTTTCCGCGCTTCGGGCTATTGGCGGCGCCCGAGAGTTGCCCTACATTGCGCTTGCCGACGGGGTTCGGCGCCGACCAAACAACCAACCGTTCACGGAACAGGAAACCATGGCAAAGACCGCTAAGAAGGCTGCCCCGAAGAAGGCAGTGAAGAAAGTCGCGACGAAGGCAGCCGCCAAGCCGGCCGCTCCGAAGCCGATCAAGGAAGTGCTGACCAAGTCCGGCCTGGTTGCACACATCGCTGAAGCCTCCGGCGTCATCGCCAAGGACGTCCGCGCTGTGCTCGCCTCGCTGGAAGGCGCCGTCGCCTCCTCGGTGCACAAGAAGGGCGCTGGCTCCTTCACCCTGCCGGGCCTGCTGAAGATCACCACCGTCAATGTGCCGGCCAAGCCGAAGCGCAAGGGCATCAACCCGTTCACCAAGGAAGAGCAGTGGTTCGCCGCCAAGCCGGCCACCACCAAGCTGAAAGTGCGTCCGCTGAAGAAGCTGAAGGACGCCGCGCTGTAAGCGCGCGCCCCAACGCGGATTCCGACGGGACGGCTCTGGCCGTCCCGTTTTTTTTTGCGCGTGCCCGGCACCAGATCCACGCCATGGGTGGATGCGCCGCCCTGGGGCAATCCGCAACACAGCGTTGCCGCTTACTGGGAAATCCCCGCTCAAGCCCGCCGCCATTGGCCGGGCGCGGCCTGGGCAGGCCCTGGAACGTACCGGGTGGAACACTGCGTGCAGCGCCGGCCGTCGCCGCCGGCCGTGGCCTTGCCTATGGTGGGCACATCCTCCACAGCTACGGCGAGCACACCCTCATGGCCAGCCCCTCCACCCGCTACCGGATCTCGGTGACCCCCATCGAAAAGGACGGGCTGCAGTGCACCGGGCGCTGCACCATCGAACTGGAACACCGCGCCAGCCGCGACCTGATGCGCCTGCTGGAGGCGGCCCCCCGTACCGCCGGCATCAGCGGCGACGAGCGCGCGACCCTGGTGATCGCCACCCAGCTGCTGCGCGACATCGTGCAGCACCATGCCGAGACCGAAGGCCACGCACTGGCGGCCATCGCCGCCCAGGTCCTGCCGGCCCTGGACGCGCTGGAGCAGCTGCCCTCCTCCCGCTGATCCCTGCGCAATCGCTACACTGCCGCCCTCCAGGTTGCCTCGGGGAGGAGGCGGACATGCGCAGGATCCTGTTCCTGATTGCGCCACTGGTGCTGCTGGGCTGCTCGCGCCCGGCAGCACAGACGACTGACGATGTCGCGGCCGCGTCCGCTCCCGTCGCCGCCACCGCCGCAGCAGGCGCCAGCACCGGCCCAGATCCCACAGCCCTGCAGGCAAGCGGAATGCCGCTGCTGTCCGCCGTCGCCGACGGTGCCGAGCCGCCATCAACGATGCTCAACCGCTACGTGGCGGCGTTGCTCAACCGCGACCGCGCCGCCAGCGATGCCGCCTGGTCGATCCCACCCGGCGACCCGCGGCATGCGGACGACGCCGCGCTGCGGCAGCTGCAGGACCTGCGCACCCTGCGCCTGCACAGCGATACCCCGATCGCCCGCGACGACCGGCAGCCACCGCAGCTGCTTGAAGTGCCGGTGCAGATCCGTGCGGTCACCGCCAACGGCACGTTCCGCTTCGGCGGCTGGTACCGCGTGCAGCCCAGCAGCGATGGCAGCGCCTGGCAGATCCAGTCGGCGCAACTGCGTCCAACGCTGGACTGAACCGTTGCAGCCGCATGCACGCGCGATTCAGCCTGCGCGGCTACTCTTTGATCCATCCATTCCCTACCCACCGGTCACCGTCATGCGCCTGCGTTCCCTGATGACCCGCCTCGCGGCCTCCACCGTACTGATCGCCGCTGCGATCGGTGCGCAGGCAGCTCCCTCCATTTCCGGCCGCGAACTGTCGGTGGGTGCCAGCGACGTCCAGCAGTACCTCGATGGCAGCTTCCCTCGCACCCAGGATGCCCTCGGCGGCCTGATCGCCCTGACCATGAGCCACCCGCAGCTGAGCCTTCCGGCCGGCGAGCGGTTGAACCTGGGCATGGACGTGGCCCTGGCCACCGCCGGCGGCAACCCGGCCAAACTGGGTACCGTGAAGCTCAGCAGCGGCCTGCGCTACGACGCGCAGACCCAGGGCTTCCACCTGCAGCAGCCAAGCGTGGATGACTTCACCCCGGCCAACCAGGGCGGCCGCCTCGACTCGCGCACCCGTGGCCTGCTCAATGCGTGGCTGAGCGACTACGCCCAGCGCGAACCCATCTACAAGCTGGACCCGGCCGTGGCCGGGGTGCTCGGCGCCCTGCAGGTGCAGTCGGCACAGGTGAAGAACGGCAAGCTGGTGGTCACCTTCAACCAGAACCTGGGCAACCTGGTGCCGGCAGGCGTGCTGGGCAAATGAGGCAGTGCCGGCCGCTGGCCGGCACTCGTTTCACGTGCGTGCCGGCCAGCGGCCGGCACTACCCGGTACGGGTCAGCGCTTGGGCTGCAGCATGGTGCCGGTGCACTTGGGCGAGCCGCAGCGGCACTCCCAGATCTTCTTCAGCTTGGCGGTGTGGCGCTCGGCCAGGGTGATGCCGTAGTTGTAGGTCAGTTCCTCACCGGCCTTGATGTCACGCAGCGCTTCGATGAACACCTTGTCGCCACGGCTGTCGCCGTCTTCGTCTTCCTCGATCACCGCCTCGCAGTTCGGGTCGCAGCTGTGGTTGATCCAGCGCGCATCGTTGCCCTTGTAGTTGGCATCGATCACCCAGTCGTCGTTGAGGGTGAACAGGAAGGTATGGCCGCTTTCGACATCACCGCTGTCATCGGCATCGACGTCGCCGTGGCTGCGCAGCAGGCCCTTGTACTGGATCACACGCTCGCCCTGCTTGATCGGGGCCACGGCGAACACGCCGTTGCCATGGATGGCGGACTTGCGGGCTTGGATCTTCTTCGGCATCGGCACGGGCTGTTTGCAGCGAATGGAACGGGGATTCTCGCCCATTCCGGGTGATTGCGAAAATCACCCCGTTGGCGCAGCATTGCGCCCTGGCAACGGCCCGGCGCGTCCTCCCGGCCTGCCCCCAGCGCCGGCTGAATGCCCGGGTTGGATGGTGGCGAATAAAAGCGTACAATTTCAGTCCGCTTTACGAACCACTCGCATCCCCATGTTGCGCGTCACCAAACTCACCGATTACGCCACCGTCGTGCTGACCGTGCTCGCCGCCCGTCCGGGCGAAGTGCTGAGCGCGACCGAGCTGGCCGAATTCACCGGTCTGGAGCCGCCCACCGTCAGCAAGGTCCTCAAGCCGCTGGCCCAGGCCGGCCTGGTCGAAGGCCTGCGCGGCGTCCGTGGCGGCTACCGGCTGACCCGCCCGGCCATCGAGATCTCGCTGTTCGAAGTGGTCGAAGCGATGGAAGGGCCGCTGGCCCTGACCGAATGCAGCCACGACCACCATCAGTGCGGCATGGCGCCCAAGTGCGGCGCGCGCAGCAGCTGGCGGTTGATCAACGACGTGGTCTCCGAGGCCCTGCGCGATGTCAGCCTTGCGCAGATCCTGCCCCCCCTTCCCCTTGCCGATGACGAACAGCGCCGCACCATCGCTGTCGACGTCGTCTCCTGATCCGTAGGCAGCCCTCCCATGGCCACCGAAACCATCGAAAACGTCGCCCACGACGACACCCCCAACCGCGAGATCCACGAGCAGCTCGGCCGCAAGTATTCGGCCGGTTTCATCACCGAGATCGAATCGGACTCCCTGCCGCCGGGCCTGGACGAGGACACCATCCGCGCCCTGTCGGCCAAGAAGGACGAGCCGGAGTGGATGACGCAGTGGCGCCTGGACGCCTACCGCCACTTCCTGACCATGCCGATGCCGGACTGGGCCAAGCTGGAGATCGCACCGATCGACCTGCAGGCGCTCAGCTATTACTCCGCGCCGAAGGGCCCGAAGTACGCCTCGCTGGATGACGTGCCGAAGGAACTGCTCGACACCTACGACAAGCTGGGCGTGCCGCTGCACGAGCGCGCCAAGCTGGCCGGCGTGGCGGTGGACGCGGTGTTCGACTCGGTATCCGTCGGCACCACCTTCCGCAAGGAACTGGCCGAGAAGGGCGTCATCTTCTGCTCGATGTCCGAGGCCATCAAGGAACACCCTGAGCTGGTGCGCCAGTACCTGGGCACCGTGGTGCCGGTGGGTGACAACTACTTTGCCGCGCTGAACTCGGCAGTGTTCTCCGATGGCAGCTTCGTGTTCATTCCCAGGGGCGTGCGCTGCCCGATGGAACTGAGCACCTACTTCCGCATCAACGCCGGCCACACCGGCCAGTTCGAGCGCACCCTGATCGTGTGCGAGGACAAGGCCTACGTCTCCTACCTGGAAGGCTGCACCGCGCCGATGCGCGATGAGAACCAGCTGCACGCCGCAGTGGTCGAGCTGGTCGCGCTGGAGGATGCGGAGATCAAGTACTCCACGGTGCAGAACTGGTATCCGGGCGACGAGAACGGTGTCGGCGGCATCTACAACTTCGTCACCAAGCGTGCCGAATGCCGCGGCGCGCGCAGCAAGGTCACCTGGACCCAGGTCGAGACCGGCTCGGCGATCACCTGGAAGTACCCGTCGTGCGTGCTGCTCGGCGACGATTCGGTCGGTGAGTTCCACTCCGTCGCGCTGACCCATCACCGCCAGCAGGCCGACACCGGCACCAAGATGATCCACGTCGGCAAGCGCACCAAGAGCAAGATCGTCAGCAAGGGCATCAGCGCCGGCCGCGGCCAGAACACCTACCGCGGCCTGGTGAAGGTGGATCGCAACGCCGACGGCGCACGCAACTACACCCAGTGCGACTCGCTGCTGATCGGCAAGCAGTGCGGCGCGCACACCTTCCCCTATATCGAGGTGAAGAACCCGGCTGCCACCGTCGAGCACGAGGCCACCACCTCCAAGATCTCCGATGACCAGCTGTTCTACTGCCGCGCCCGTGGCATCAGCCAGGAAGACGCGGTGTCGATGATCGTCGACGGCTTCTGCAAGCAGGTGTTCCGCGAACTGCCGATGGAGTTCGCGGTGGAAGCCAAGAAGCTGCTGGAAGTCTCGCTGGAAGGTTCGGTGGGCTGACCGCCCGCCCCTGCCCCTCGCAAACGCATTCTCTTTACCGGCGGGCCACGGCCCGCCCCACGGAAACCCCACCATGCTGAAGATCGAAAATCTCCACGCCCGCATCGGCGACAAGGAAATCCTCAAGGGCCTGTCGCTGGATGTGAAGCCCGGCCAGGTGCACGCCATCATGGGCCCGAACGGCGCCGGCAAGTCCACCCTGGGCAATGTCCTGGCCGGCCGCGACGGCTACGAAGTGACCGAAGGCAGCGTGCAGTTCGACGGCGTCGACCTGCTGGAGCAGGACCCGGAAGCGCGCGCCGCTGCCGGCCTGTTCCTGGCGTTCCAGTACCCGGTGGAGATCCCGGGCGTGAACAACACCTACTTCCTGCGCGCCGCACTGAATGCCCAGCGCAAGGCACGCGGCGAGGAAGAACTCGATTCCATGCAGTTCCTCAAGCTGGTGCGCCAGAAGCTGGCCGTGCTGCACCTGAAGGACGAACTGCTGCATCGTGGCGTCAACGAAGGCTTCTCCGGTGGCGAGAAGAAGCGCAACGAGATCTTCCAGCTGGCCGTGCTGGAACCGAAGCTGGCGATCCTGGACGAGACCGACTCGGGCCTGGACATCGACGCGCTGAAGAGCGTGGCCGACGGCGTCAACGCGCTGCGCGGCGCCGACCGTTCGTTCCTGGTCATCACCCACTACCAGCGCCTGCTGGACTACATCAAGCCGGACGTGGTGCATGTGCTGGCCGACGGCCGCATCGTCAAGAGCGGTGGCCCGGAACTGGCGCTGGAACTGGAAGCACACGGCTACGATTTCCTGAAGGACCGGGTCGTGCCCGAGGCGGCGGTCTGATGAGCGCCCTGCTCGACTCGATGGCCCAGGCCTTCTGTGGCAGCGATGCGCGCCGCGAAGTGCTGGATGCAGCCCTGCGTGATGGCCTGCCGGCCGCCCGCAACGAAGCCTGGAAGTACACCTCGCTGCGCCAGCTGGAACGCCGTGCGTTCGCTGCGGCACCGCTGCAGGGCCCGGCGCTGGACGCCGCGCTGCTGGAAGACATCCCGGCGCCGCGCCTGGTGTTCGTCAACGGCCGCCTGGATGCCGCGCTGAGCGATGTGCAGGCGCTGCCGTCCGGCGTGCAGCTGCAGCCGCTGTCGGCGGCGCTGGCTGCCGGCGACGACGCCGTGCGTTTCCTTGGCCGCCGCTATGAGCGCAGCGAAGAGATCTTCGCCCGCCTCAACGCCGCGCTGGCCGATGAAGGCGTGGTGCTGCGCGTGGATGAAGGCGTGCAGGTGGAAACGCCGCTGCAGCTGGTGTTCGCCAGTGTCGCTGGCGAAGCCGATCTGGCCTGGCACCACCGCCACCTGATCGAACTGCATGCCGGCGCCAGCCTCGGCGTGGTCGAGCATCGCTTCAGCGTCGGTGATTCGGCCCACCTGGACAACACCGTGCTGCATGCCCATGTCGCCCGCGATGGCGTGCTCAAGCACGCTCGCGTGCAGGCCGGCAGCGCACGCCAGACCAGCTTCCTGCGCACCGACGCGGTACTGGCCCGCGACGCGCAGTACCACCGCGTCGACCTGGAACTGGGCGCCGCGCTCAGCCGCCATGAACTGAACGTGCGCCTGGAAGGCGACAATGCCCAGCTGACCGCCAACGGCGTGCTGCTCGGCAATGGCCGCCGCCACGTCGAGACCCGCCTGGGCATCGACCACAT
Organism: Stenotrophomonas maltophilia; assembly: GCF_002799245.1. Taxonomy (GTDB): domain Bacteria; phylum Pseudomonadota; class Gammaproteobacteria; order Xanthomonadales; family Xanthomonadaceae; genus Stenotrophomonas; species Stenotrophomonas maltophilia_S. The sequence goes on from NZ_NEQV01000001.1 coordinate 539,997, forward strand.
CGCGCGCGATACCAACTGCGAACTGCTGTGGCGCGGCGTCGCTGCCAACCGCAGCCGCGTGGTGTTCCATGGTGGCATCCAGATCCGCGAAGGCGCCGATGGCACCGACGCGAACCTGTCCAACAAGAACCTGCTGCTGTCGGCCGATGCCGAGATCGACACCCAGCCGACGCTGGTGATCGACGCCGATGAAGTGAAGGCCGCACACGGTGCGACCGTCGGCCAGCTCGATGCCAATGCGCTGTTCTACCTGCGCTCGCGCGGCCTGCCGCAGGCCCAGGCGCAGGCGCTGCTGAGCGCCGCGTTCTGCCACGAGCCGCTGAAGATCCTGCCCGACGCGCTGCGTGCCCAGCTGGCACGCCGCCTGGACAAGGCGTTGGCCGAGGCGGGTGTGGCATGAACCTGTCCACGCCGCGCCCGATCGAAACCCCCACCGGCGCCCCCGACTGGGACCGCGTCCGCCTCGACTTCCCGCTGCTGATGCGTGAAGTGCACGGCAAGCCGCTCGTCTATTTCGACAATGCCAACACCGGCCAGAAGCCGGTGCAGGTGATCGGCGCGGTGGACGAGTTCTACCGCCGCTACAACGCCAATGTCAGCCGCGCGGTGCACGCACTGGGCAGCGAAGCCACCGACGCCTACGAAGGCGCGCGCAACAAGCTGGCGCGCTTCCTCAACGTGCGCCCCAGCGACCTGGTGCTGTGCAGCGGCACCACCTTCGCCATCAACCTGGTGGCCTACTCGTGGGCGCTGCCGCGGTTGAAGGCCGGCGACGTGATCCTGATCACGCGCATGGAGCACCACGCCAACATCGTGCCGTGGCAGCTGGTCGCACAGCGTACCGGCGCCACTATCCGCGTGGCCGAGATCACCCCCGACGGCGCGCTCGACCTGGATGCACTGCGCGCGGCGATGACCCCGGAGGTCAAGCTGCTGGCGGTCACCCATGTCTCCAACGTGCTGGGCACGGTCAATCCGGTGCGCGAGATCTGCCGTGAAGCGCGCAAGCGCGGCATCGTCACCGTGGTCGATGGCTCGCAGGCGGTGCCGCACCGCAAGGTCGACGTCGCTGCGATCGGCTGCGACTTCTACGCCATTACCGGTCACAAGATGTGTGGCCCGACCGGCACCGGTGCGCTGTGGGCCCGTCGCGAGCATCTGGACGCGATGCCGCCGTTCCTCGGCGGCGGCGAGATGATCAAGGAAGTCAGCTTCGACGGCACCGTGTTCAACGACGCCCCGCACAAGTTCGAAGCCGGCACCCCGAACATCGCCGGTTTCATCGGCCTGGGCGTGGCCGCCGACTACCTGCAGCAGCTTGGCCAGGACAACGTGGAAGCCCGCGAAGCCGAGCTGCTGGCGCACTTCACCGAAGAGCTGCGCCGCGTCGACGGCCTGCGCATCATCGGCGAAGCGCCGGAGAAGGCCGCCGTGGTCTCGTTCCTGATCGATGGCGCGCATGCGCACGACCTGGCGACCCTGCTCGACCTGGAAGGCGTGGCCGTGCGCTCGGGCCAGCACTGCGCGCACCCGCTGCTGCAGTACTTCGGCGTCGCCGCCACCTGCCGTGCCTCGCTGGCGTTCTACAACACCCACGCCGAGATCGAGCGCTTCATGACTGCCCTGGCCAAGGTACGCAAGCTGCTGGGCTGAGCCCGGCAGTCGGGGTCAGATCCCTTTCGCGGAGCGAAAGGGATCTGACCCCATCAGTATTCCCGACAACCGCCGTTGCGACTGCAATGCCCGCCGGATCGCCAGCAGATCCCCCGCCGGAATACCCGCCTCGATGAACTCCGCATAGCGCCTACGCCGTTCATCCGCATCAGAAGCGATCAGCTCAAATGCCGAGTGCGGCTCGAGCAGCGCATTCGGCCTGCCCTGCGCATTGGCCCGATAGCTCGACCAGCGATAGTCCCCTGGGCGCACCACCCTCCCCGCTCGAACCGGGTTCAGTTCGATATAGCGTTGGCAGGCCAGCAGATAGCGATCCGTATCCACCAGCGTGGAATGGAAACGCCCCTCCCACAGGGTTCCGGTGCGGCCCTGCCGATCATTCACCCGGCGCACGTAGGTCCGGCTCACTGCCTGCATCATCCGCGACAGCCCGCCGGACGCATCAGGCGTCGCCAGCAGGTGGACGTGATTGTCCATCAGCGCATAAGCGTGGATCCGGCAGTGCTGCTGGCTTGCGTGATGACTTGGCAGGCGCAGATAGGCGATGCGGTCGTCATCTGTAAAGAACACTGGCTGGCGGTTGTTGCCGCGCTGGACGAGATGTTGCGGGTAACCGGGCGCATCGATGCGTCGTGGCCTTGGCATGGGCTCCTCCTGGAAACAAGGGGTCAGCGTCCTTTGCTGCGCAAAGGGATCTGGCCCCAAGCATCCGTCGATCCCGCGCCCGTGCCAGTCGGTCCATGACCTGCCGTTGGGTCGGTAGACGCCGGGGTCAGATCCCTTTCGCACAGCGAAAGGGATCTGACCCCAAGTCCCCCATTTGCGCCCGCGCACGCCCCACCTAGAATGGCTCCATGAGCACCCTGACCTTCCGCGCCGCCACGCCGGCCGACATCCCCGCCCTGATCGCCCTCGTCACCTCGGCCTACCGTGGCGACGCCAGCCGCGTCGGCTGGACCACCGAAGCCGACCTGCTGGATGGCGCCCGCATCGACGCCGAAGGCATCCAGGCCGACCTGGACCGCCCCCGCTCCACCATCCTGCTGGCCGAGCGCGAGGGCCACCTGGTGGCCTGCGCCCATGTTGCCGACGTTGAGGGCAAGGGCTACTTCGGCATGTTCTCGGTCGATCCGGCCCAGCAGGGCGGCGGCGTCGGCAAGCTGCTGATGGACGCCGCCGAAGCGCACGCCGCACGCGAATGGAACGTGCCGGTGATGCAGATGACGGTGATCGACGTGCGCGACGAACTGATCGCCTTCTACGAGCGTCGTGGCTACCAGCGTACCGGCATCAAGAAGCCGTTCCCGTATGGCGACGAACGCTTCGGCATCCCCAAGCGCGACGACCTGCGCTTTGAGATCCTGGAGAAATCGCTGGCCGGAGCGGCCGCGTGAGCGATACCTGGACCTTCGTGTGTGCCGGCAACGAGCTGCTGCCCGGTGAAATGAAGAGCGTGTTCGACGAAGTGACCGGCACGCCGATCGTGGTGTTCAACCTCGACGGTGAGCTGTACGCGCTGGAAGACCAGTGCACGCACGAGGAGTTCGAGCTGTCCTCGGGCGAATTCAACACCGCCGAAGGCAGCGTGGAGTGCGTACTGCACGGCGCACGCTTCGACGTGCGCGATGGCCGTGCCCTCTGCGCCCCGGCCTATACGCCCGTGCCCAAGTTCCCGGTGAAGCGCGAGCACGACGCCGTCTGGACCCGCGACGACCGCGATTGAGGCCGCGCCCCGACCCGGGGCATCCATTCATGGGGTGGATCTACGGGAGGCCCGCAAGGGCCTTCCCAGGGCGTTCCACGGCCGCCCCGGCGGCCCGCCACATCCCGCATATGCGAATCATTATCGTTGATGTTATCCTGAGTAACATCTTCGTAACGATCCCGCCCTCGCGCCATGGCTTCGCCCGCGCCCACTGCCACGTTGTGCCAGCTCGCCCGCAAGGGGTGGCCGCTGGCTGTGGCCGTGCTGCTGACGCTGCTGCTGGGCTGGTCGGCCCTGCACGAAGGACGCGGCAACAGCCCGTCTGCCCATGGCTGGCAGGCGCACGCTGACGATCTGCGCCAGGTCATGCCGATGCCGGCGCCGCCGGCAGAAGAATGCCCGCAGCACGCCGCACCGGCACCGGAGCCGCCGCTTGATGGCGAGGGCAACACGCCCTGCACCGGCATCGCCCCCGCGCGCGCCACCCTGGTCGCGCATATCCCGCTGTGGCGTTCCGACGCCCTGCGCTGGCAGCTGCACGATCCCGCACTGCGGTTGAACCCCGGCCACGCTCCGCCCGCACCGCACGCCAGCTGAGGCGACCTGCGGCCGTTGCCGTGCGCCTGATTGCGTGTCCTGCCAGCCGAGCATGGCTCGGCCCTACCCAACCCACTTCCCGCCTGTCGCCGCACGCCCACCTGCGCCGGCCCGCCCTCGCCCTTTCCCGATCCAAGCCACTACCTACCGCCATGACCCACATCACGTCCCGCAAGTACGCCCCGCGTGTTTCCCTGCTCGCCACCGCCACTCTGGCCGCCGGCTTCGCGCCGCTGGCCGCGCAGGCTGCCGACAGCGCTGACGCTGCATCCAGCAAGGCCACCGACCTGGACAAGGTCCAGGTGCGCGGCAGCTGGTTCAACCCGTCCTCGCCGAAGTTCACCGCCGAGCTGCTGGACACCCCGAAGTCGGTGTCGATCGTGTCGGAGAAGCTGATCGCCGAAACCGGTGCGACCAACCTGCAGGATGCACTGCGCATGGTGCCGGGCATCACGTTCGGTGCCGGCGAAGGCGGCAACCCGACCGGCGACCGCCCCTTCATCCGTGGCTTCGATTCGCAGAGCAACGTCTTCGTCGACGGCCTGCGCGACGTCGGCTCGCAGACCCGCGAAATCTTCGACCTGGAGCAGGTGGAAGTGGTCAAGGGCCCGAGCTCGGCCTATGGCGGCCGTGATTCCGGCGGTGGCAGCCTGAACCTGGTGAGCAAGACCCCGAAGCTGAAGAACGAAACCAGCGCCAGCATGGGCATCGGCACCGACAGCTACGCGCGCGGCACCGTGGACGCCAACTACGTGCTGGGCGATGGCATCGCCGCCCGCCTGAACCTGATGAAGCACGAATCGGACATCGCCGGCCGCGACGCCGCTAATGTCAGCCGCTGGGGCATCGCGCCGTCGATCGCGTTCGGCCTGAACGGCCCGGCGCAGCTGATCGCCAGCCACTACCACATGCAGAGCGATGACCTGCCGGACGCGGGCGGGTTCCCGTACGGCAACCCGAACGGTGCGCCGGCCTCGAAGTGGGTCGATGGCCGCCCGATGGTGCCGGACCGCAACAATTACTACGGCCTGGTCGACCGTGATTTCCAGCGCACCCGCGCCGACATCAGCACCCTGGACGCCAGCTACGACTTCGGCGGCCACAAGCTGCGCAACATCGCGCGCCTGGGCAACACCAGCAACGATTACCTGTGGACCCAGCCGGACGACAGCCAGGGCAACCCGAACAACTACGGCACCTTGTGGCGCCGTACCAACAGCCGCGCCGTCGACGTCAAGAGCTTCGCCGACCAGCTGGGCCTGACCGGTGCCTTCCAGACCGGTGCGCTCAAGCACAGCTACAGCGCTGGCGTGGAGTACAGCGACGAGAAGATGACCCGTGGCAGCTATCTGATGACCCCGGGCACCAGCAACCCGCTCACCGGCAACAGCAAGTGCCCGACCACCGGCGCCGCCACCGGCTACAACTGCACCGATTTCGCCAATCCGAATCCGCGTGATCCGTGGGCGGCCACCCATTCGGTGTACCGCAGCGACAAGGCACTGGACGTCGAGCAGCGCACCAAGACCACCTCGGCCTACGTGTTCGACACCATCGAGCTCAATGAGCAGTGGATGGTCAACCTCGGCCTGCGCTACGACGACTTCCGCACCACCCTGACCACCCCGGTGGCCGGTGCGGCGCCGACCCGCGTGCGCAACAGCAACGATTTCCTGAACTACCAGGCCGGCGTGGTGTTCAAGCCGGCCGCCAACGGCAGCATCTACCTGTCGTGGGGCACCTCCTCGACCCCGCCGGGCATGGACGGTGGTGACGGTTCGGACGGCCTGAGCGCCGCCGTGGCCGACCTCAAGCCGCAGGACACCAAAAGCCTCGAACTGGGCACCAAGTGGGACCTGTTCGACAAGCGCCTGAACCTGACCGCGGCGATCTTCCACACCGTGATGAACAACGCACGCGTGACCATCGACAACGGCACCAGCCAGAACGCCGGCAAGAAGGAAATCAACGGCTTCGAGCTGGGCTTCACCGGCCAGCTGACCGATGCCTGGAGCCTGTACGGCGGCTACACCTACCTGGACTCGGAGCTGAAGGACAACGGCTTTGTCTGCGCCGTGTCGGGCCGCACCTGCCCGTCCAACGTCTACGTGCCGTCGCCGTACAACGGCAACGAGTTCCCGAACACCGCCAAGCACAGCGCCAACCTGTGGACCACCTATCGCTTCCCGATCGGCCTGACCATCGGCGCCGGTGCGTTCTACTCGGACAAGCAGTACGGTGACGTGGCCAACACCAAGTGGATCGCCAGCTACACCCGCTTCGACGCGATGGCCAGCTACGCGATCCAGGACAACATCAGCCTGCAGCTCAACGTGCAGAACCTGACCGACAAGACCTACTTCACCAAGGCCTATGCCTCGCACTACGCGAGCATCGCCCCGGGTCGCTCGGCCACCCTGGCACTGAACGTGAAGTTCTGATGTAGCTTCGCTCCACCACGGCGGCAGGGTCTCCTGCCGCCGTTTTTGTTTCCGGCGATACTCACCCCATGGCTACCCGTACCCCGATCGACAGCGACGCCCTGGCCGAGCTGCTCCAGCACGATCCGCAGGCCGCGTTCGCACACGTACGCGACGCCGCGCAGGCCGGACAGGTCGATGCACAACTGCTGCTCGCGCAGATGCACATGGACGGCAAAGGCACCGCGCAGGACGCCTCGGCTGCGCTGCTCTGGTACGAAACCGCCGCCAACAACGGTGCTCCGATGGCGATGAACATGCTCGGCCGCTGCCATGAGCTGGGCCACGGCACGGCCGCCAACCCGGCGCTGGCGGCCGTGTGGTACCGGCGTGCGGCCGACACCGGGCTGGACTGGGGCCTGTACAACCTGGCCAACCTGCTGGCCACCGGCCGCGGCGTGGCACAGGACCGCGCGCAGGCACTGGCCCTGTACACCCGTGCCGCACACCTGGGCCACGCCAAGTCGATGAATCTGCTGGCCCGCCACCTCGAAGACGGGCTGGATACCGCACCCGATCCGCAGGCAGCACTGGCCTGGTACCAGCGCGCGGCCGAGGCCGGTGATTTCCGCGGCCAGGCCAACTACGCCTCGATCCTGCTGCAGGCCGGCCAGGTCGAGCAGGCAGTGCACTGGCTGCAGCTTGCTCTGGCCCACGGCAGCCCGGCGTTCATGGCGCACATCGTGCCGGAACTGGCCGCCTCGCCGCATCCACAGGTGCGCGCCCTGGTCGCACCGCCGTCCCTCTGAGGAGTCCCGCATGCTGCTGCACATCCCCGACATTCTCAGCGCCGACCAGGTGGCCGGCTTCCGCCGCCGCCTCGATGCTGCCGACTGGACCGATGGCCGCGAAACCGTCGGCCATCTGGGCGCGCAGGCCAAGGCCAACCAGCAACTGCCCGAGGCTTCGCCGCTGCGCCGCGAGCTCGGTGAGGTCATCCTCCTCGCACTGGCCCGGCACCCGCTGTTCTTCAGCGCCGCGCTGCCGCTGAAGTACCTGCCGCCGCGCTTCAACCGCTACAGCGGTGGCGGCACCTATGGCTTCCATGTCGATGGCGCGGTGATGAACCTGGCCAACGGCGAACAGCTGCGTTCGGACATCTCCTGCACCCTGTTCCTGTCGGCGCCGGACGAATACGAAGGCGGCGAGCTGATCATCAGCGATACCTACGGCGAGCACGAAGTGAAGCTGCCGGCCGGCGACCTGATCGTGTACCCGTCCAGCAGCCTGCACCAGGTGCGGCCGGTCACCCGAGGCGCGCGCGTGGCCTCCTTCTTCTGGGTACAGAGCATGATCCGCGACGATGTGCAGCGGCGCCTGCTATGGGAAATGGATGGATCGATCGAGCGCCTGCGGCAGACCGGCGGCGACGCAGAGGCGGTCCTGCAGCTGACCGGCGTGTACCACAACCTGCTGCGGCGCTGGAGCGAAGTCTGAGTCCCGTCTGGCGGGACTGCGACATTTTGGCAATCATTCTCATTTGCAACGGCTAACAGCTCTCATTACAATCACGCCCCGTTGATGCCGGCCGCTGCCGGCAGACCCTTGGGGACCCCCGCTTGCTGCGCCCGCTTCGCCCTCGCCCACTCATCCATCGCAAGATGGGCACCGCCATGCGCGGCCAGCGTCCCGCGCTGGCCAGCCTGCTGGCATGGGTGGCGATGCTGGCGCTGCTGCTGGGCACCCTGCCGCTGCTGCCACAGGCCCAGGCCGGACTGGCCGTGCAGATGCCGCTGGAGGAGCGCGGTGGCGAAGCTCCCCTGCAGGAAGAAGCGCCGGCCAAGCTGCGCCGCTGCGCCTCCGCTCCGGTGAAGCCGGCCGAGAAGGCACGCCCGCCACTGCTGCTGGCCAGCCAATGGCTGCGCACTGAACTCGAACTCGTACCCGCCACGCCGGCCATGCCCGGCGTGCGCCCGGACTGGCCGCTGGCCGCTCCGGACACGCCCTGGGCCGATGCGCCCGGACGTCGCCAGCAACGCGGCCAGGCGCCGCCGCTCGCCTGATCCACGGCCCGGCGTGACCGCCTTCGCGGTCGCGCCTGCACGCCGCTGCCTGCTTCATCCCTGCCGCCCCTGACCGGGCCTTCCGTGCCTGCCGCGCCCTTCGCGCACGGCAATGCACCACCCTGCATCCTTCGAGGTAACTGCCATGGCCCAGCGCCATCGTGTCCGTTCGTCCCTGTCCCGCCCCCTGCTGACCAGCGCCGTGCTGGCGGCCTTCGCCAGCCCCGCCTTCGCCCACGGTGACGCCGCAGGCGCGCCGCAGACGCTGGACAAGGTGGTGGTCACCGCCTCCGGCTTCGAACAGAAGGTGATCGATGCCCCGGCCAGCATCAGCGTGGTCAGCCGCGAGGAACTGAGCAAGCGCCCGTACACCAGCCTGGTCGATGCGCTGCGCGACGTCGAAGGCATCGATGTCGGCCTGGAGGCGACCGACAAGAACGGGCGTGCCACCGTGTCGATGCGCGGCCTGCCGTCGGAGTACACCCTGGTGCTGATCGACGGCCGCCGCCAGAGCAATGTCGGCCAGATCTACCCGAACAATTTCGGTGGCGGCCAGTTCGCCTACCTGCCGCCGCTGGATGCAATCGAACGCATCGAAGTCGTGCGCGGGCCGATGTCCACGCTGTACGGCTCGGACGCGATGGGCGGCGTCATCAACATCATCACCCGCCGCAACCAGGACAGCTGGCACGGCGCGCTGACCCAGGGCTTCACCGTGCAGCAGGACGACCAGTTCGGCGATGCACGCACCACCGACCTGTACCTCAGCGGCCCGCTGCTGAAGGACCGCCTCAGCCTGGCGGTACGTGGCAGCTACTACGACGCCAAGGCCTCCAACCCCGAATGGGATGCGCTGCCGCTGCCGGATGGCACCCTGTGGGAACGCAGCATCGGCTTCGGCGGTGGCGGCAAGTCGGTCGCCAACACCAACTGGAACAGCGGCGTGCGCCTGGACTTCCGCGTCAACGACGATCACGAACTGTGGCTGGACTACGACGTGTCGCGGCAGAAGTTCGACAACAGCGAAGGGCAGACCGGCACCCTCGACAGCCTGGCCAGCCTGTGGCGCGTCGGCAATGCGGTCATTCCCAACCCGAACGGCAACGGCACGCTTACCCGCCGCGTGGTGCAGCCGCGCGTGGGTTACACCGCCTACCAGCGCTACGAGCGCGACCAGTTGTCGCTGACCCATCAGGGCCGCTACAGCTTCGGCACCTGGCAGACCTCGCTGACCCACAGCAAGAGCAGCAACCTCGGCCGCTCGCTGCCGCTGACCCTGGACGAGCGCGCCAACCTGCAGACGCTGTGGAATGACGTCTGCCGCCGCACCGGTGCCGCCAACAACTGTGCCGCCGGCCGTGGCAATGCGCTGACCGCGCTCAACCCAAGCGAGATGGCGCGCCTGCAGGCATTCCTGCCGCGCCCGCTGCGCACCATGGAACTGGAAGGCTACGTGCTCGACACGATGCTCGATCTGGACTTCGGCGCACACAAGCTGACCGTGGGTGGCCAGTACAACGACACCGACATGGTCGACGGCGTGTTCGGCATGGACGGCGCCGGCTACCGCAGCAACGTCAAGCAGAAGCACCGCATGTGGGCACTGTTCGCCGAGGACAACTGGGCACTGACCGACACCCTCACCGCCACCTTCGGCCTGCGCTACGACGACCACAACGTGTTCGGCAGCCATGTCAGCCCGCGTGGCTACCTGGTGTGGAACGCCAGCGACGCGTGGACCTTCAAGGGTGGCATCAGCACCGGCTACAAGACCCCGCGGCCGGACCAGCTGTTCCCGGGCATCACCGGCTTCGGTGGCCAGGGCGTGCTGCCGCTGGTCGGGTCGCCGAACCTCAAGCCTGAAACCAGCACCAACTACGAGCTGGCCGCCTACTACGAAGGCCAGCGCTGGGGCTTCAACGTCACCGGCTTCTTCAACAGGTTCGAGGACAAGATCGCCAGCGGCGGCACCTTCCCGAACTGCGAAGTGGCGCGCGCCGGCAGCGGCTACTGCGTGGACATCGGCCCGGGCTGGGCGGCACTGGGCTACAGCACCTTCACCCAGAGCGTGAACATCGACAAGGCCGAGACCCGCGGTGCCGAACTGGCCGCGCATGTCGACCTGCTCGACTCCCTGCAACTGCGCGGCAACTACACCTGGACCCGGAGCGAGCAGACCAGTGGCGCGCAGAAGGGCCTGCCGATCAGCGGCACGATGCCGGCCAGGCACATGGCCAACGCCAGCCTCAACTGGCAGGTCAACGAAGCGATCAGCCTGTCGCTGATCGGCGAAGGCCGCTACGACCGTTACCGCGACACGCTGCTGGACGCCAACGGCGCCAGCCACACCCGCTACTACGAGGACTACACGATCTTCCATCTCGGTGGCAGCTGGAAGGCCACGCCATGGCTGACGGTGAACGCGCGGGTCAACAACCTGTTCGACAAGGACTTCGTCTCGCAGTCGTGCCTGCTGATCAGCCAGAGCGAGTTCAACTGCGTGGATGACTATGCGACCAAGGACCAGCGCCGCAGCTACTGGATCTCGCTCAACGCGAAGTTCTGATCGCGGTCTGGTGGATGCCGACCTTGGCCGGCGCTCCATCCACGCATGGCGTGGATCTACTGATCCGCGGGATTGCCGGCCGTTGGCCGGCATCGCCCCGACCTGGTAGATGCCGACCTTGGTCGGCGCTCCATCCACGCATGGCGTGGATCTACTGATCCACGGGATTGCCGGCCGCTGGCCGGCATCGCCCCGACCTGGTAGATGCCGACCTTGGTCGGCGCTCCATCCACGCATGGCGTGGATCTACTGATCCGCGGGATCGCCGGCCGCTGGCCGGCATCGCCCCGACCTGGTAGATGCCGACCTTGGTCGGCGCTCCATCCACGCATGGCGTGGATCTACTGATCCGCGGGATTGCCGGCCAGCGGCCGGCACTACCCCGCCAGGGATACAGAACGACACGCAATTGCGAGCTATTCTCATCAATGATGTAATGAGCAGTCCCCATCCGCCCCGAACCGTGCCGTGAGCCGTCCTGCCCCCTCCACCGTGCAGCAGCAACAGAACCGTGGCTTCTGGCTGCGGACGCTGCACCAGTGGCACTGGATCAGCTCGGCGGTATGCCTGATCGGCATGCTGCTGTTCGCGGTGACCGGCCTGACCCTCAACCATGCCGCGAAGATCGAGGCCAAGCCCGAGGTGCAGAACCAGCACCTGGAACTGCCGGCCGGGCTGCTGGGCCAGCTGGGCACGCGCGAGGACGGCAACGCGCCGATTCCGCGCCCGGCCCGGCAATGGCTGGACACGCAGTTGGGCATCGCCATTGGTGGACGCCCGGCCGAGTGGTCGGCCGGGGAGATCTACCTGTCGCTGCCGCGCCCCGGTGGCGACGCCTGGCTGAGCATCGATCGCGAGACCGGCGCGGTGGAGTACGAATCGACCTCGCGCGGCGTGGTGTCCTACCTCAATGACCTGCACAAGGGCCGCAATGCCGGCCCGGCGTGGGGCTGGTTCCTGGACCTGTTCGCCGTGGCCTGCCTGGTGTTCTGCATCACCGGCCTGTTCCTGCTGCACCTGCATGCACGGCAGCGGCGCATGACCTGGCCGCTGGTCGGCCTCGGCCTGATGATCCCGCTGCTGATCGCCCTGCTGCTGATCCACTGACTTCCACCCGTGATTTCCATCCGTTTCCCCGGAGCCGCCCCATGCGCGTCACCCTGACCATCGCCCTCAGCGGCCTGCTGGCCACCTCGCCGGCCTATGCCACCACCCTCGACATCAACGTCGAAGTGCCCAAGCTCAACGTGGCCGAGTACCACCGCCCGTACGTGGCGGTGTGGCTGGAAGGCGCCGACCAGAAGGTCGCCGCCAACCTGTCGGTCTGGTACCAGCAGACCAGCAACAGCGAAGGCCACGGCACCAAGTGGCTGCCCGACCTGCGCCAGTGGTGGCGCAAGAGCGGCCGCACCCTGCAGGTGCCGGTGGACGGCGTGACCGGTCCGACCCGCCCGGCCGGCAAGCACGCGCTGTCGTTCAACGACAAGCAGCCGGCACTGAAGCAGCTGGCCCCGGGCAACTACACCCTGGTGGTGGAAGCCGTGCGCGAAGTCGGTGGCCGTGAACTGCTGAAGATCCCCTTCACCTGGCCGGCCACCGCCGCGCAGAACGGCAAGGCGCAGGGCGCCACCGAACTGGGCCAGGTCACCCTTTCCGTCAAACCGTAATCGCCTGAGCCGGGGTCGGATCCCTTCCGCAGGAAGGGCTCTGACCCCATCGCCATCCCCGGGGTCAGAGCCCTTTCCGTTGGAAAGGGATCCGACCCCATCCAACTGGAGTCTTCCGCATGAAGCGCACGCTCGTCCTCGCCGCCGCCCTGGCCGCTGCCCTTCCCTTCTCCGCCCTGGCCCACAAGGCCTGGCTGCTGCCCTCGCAGACCGTGATCGCCGGCAACGCGCCGTGGATCACCGTCGACGGTGCGGTCTCCAACGACCTGTTCTACTTCAACCACGTGCCGCTGCGCCTGGAATCACTGGTGATCACCGCGCCGGATGGCAGCAGCGTGCAGCCGCAGAACGCTTCGACCGGCAAGTTCCGCAGCGTGTTCGACCTGGAACTGAAGCAGGCGGGCACCTACCGCATCGCCTCGGTCAACGACGGCCTGTTCGCCACCTACGAACAGAACGGCGAGCGCAAGCGCTGGCGCGGTACCACCGCTACCTTTGGCGAACTGCCCAAGGATGCGAAGAATCTGGAAGTGAGCCAGTCGGTGGGCCGCGTGGAGACCTTCGTCACCAACGGTGCGCCGAACGCTACCGCACTGAAGCCGACCAACCGCGGCATCGAGCTGGTCGCTGCCGGCCATCCGAACGACCTGTTCGCCGGTGAGGAGGCCACCTTCCGCGTGCTGGTCGATGGCAAGCCGACCGCCGGCCTGGAATTCGAGATCGTGCGTGGCGCCACCCGCTACCGCAACGCGCAGGACGAGCTGAAGCTGACCAGCGATGCCAACGGCGAAATCAAGGTGACCTGGCCGGAAGCCGGCATGTACTGGCTGGAAACCGGCACCGAAGACAACAAGACCTCGGTGAAGCAGGCCGCCAAGCGTCGCCTCAGCTACGTCGCCACGCTGGAAGTGCTGCCGCAGTAACGTGGACCGCGATGCCGGGCACGCCCCGGCATCGCCGCCGCAACGCATCACCATGACCGATTCCCTGCTCGACATCGCCCGCCTCGGCGGCACCACCATGGGCACCACCTGGAGCGTGTCGCTGGTCGCGCCGCGCCAGCGCGACCTGCACCCGCTGCATGCCGGCATCCAGGCGCGGCTGGACGATGTGGTCGCGCAGATGAGTACCTGGGAAACCCGCTCGAACCTCAGCCGCTACAACAGCGCCGATGCCGGCCAGTGGTGCACCCTGCCGGCCGAAACCCGCAAGGTCGTTGCCTGCGCCCAGGCCATCGCTGCCGCCAGCGACGGTGCCTTCGATCCCACCATCGGTCCGCTGGTGGCACTGTGGGGTTTCGGTGCACATGCCGGCGAACGCCGCCAGCCCAATGCCGCCACCGTGCAGGCCACGCGCGAGCGCTGCGGTTGGCAGCGCCTGCAATGGCACGGCGATGCGCTGCTGCAGCCGGGCGGACTGGAACTGGATCTGTCTGCGATCGCCAAGGGCTTCGGCGTCGATCACGTTGCCGCTTGGCTGCGCACACAGGGCATCGCTGCGGCGCTGGTCGAGGTCGGTGGCGAACTGGCCGGTTACGGCCGCAAGCCCGACGGCCATCCGTGGCGCGTGCTGGTGGAATCGGCGCCGGAAGAAGACGCGCACACCGAAACACCACCGCGAGTGCTGGCGCTGGACGGCAAGGCGGTGGCCACCTCCGGCGATCGCTGGCACCAGTACCAGGCAGACGGTGAGGCCTACAGCCACAGCCTCGATCCGCGTACCGGCAGGCCGGTGCGGCAGGTCGCAGCGGCGGTAACCGTGGTGGCCGACGACGCCATGCACGCCGACGCCTGGGCCACCGCACTCACCGTACTCGGCCGCGAGCACGGCATGGCACTGGCCGAACGCGAAGGACTGGCCGCACGCTACCTGCAACGCGCCGCAGAAGGCCCGCGCGAATTCCTCAGCAGCGCCTTCCAGCGCCTGCTCGACGAGCAGCACGCATGAGCACTCGGCCGTCGCGCGCATGGCTCGGCAACGCACTGGTTCTGCTCGTGCTGGCGCTGATCGGTTGCGCGTTGCTGCGCCTGCACCTCGGCGAAGCCTGGTGGCAAGGCGCGCCACCGATACGGCACTCGCAGATTGCCGGAATCGCCACGGCGCTGTACGCGCTGGCCTGCGCCGCACTGTGGTGGCGGGGTCGTCCGCGCGACGATGCTCCATCCGGTGATACCCCACCGATCCTGCTGGTCTGGTCCAGCCAGACCGGCTTCGCCCGCGAACTCGCCGAGCGCAGCGCCGAGGCCCTGCGCGGCACCGGACTGCCGGTGCGCGTGCGAGGCCTGCACGAGGTCGACGCCACGCTGCTGGCCGGCAGCCAGCGCGCGCTGTTCATCGCCAGCACCACCGGCGAAGGCGATCCGCCTGACCACGCCCTGCCGTTCCTGCGCGGCGTGATGGCCACGCCGCCGTCGCTGCAGCACCTGCACTACGGCGTGCTCGCACTGGGCGACCGCAGCTATGGCCACTTCTGCGGATTCGGCCACCAGCTCGACCAGTGGCTGCGCCAGCACGGCGCGCATCCGCTGTTCGATGCGATCGAAGTTGACAACGCCGATCCCGCAGCACTGCGTCACTGGCAACAGCTGCTGGGACAACTCGGTGGTGGCGCCAGTGAACTGCCCGACTGGAGCCCGGCCGAATATCAGCCGTGGACGCTGCTGCAGCGCGAGCATCTGAACCCGGGCAGCCCCGGCGGTCCGGTGTATTGGTTGCGCCTGCAGCCACCGGCCGACGCAGATGCGCAGTGGCAGGCCGGCGACATCGCCGAGATCGGTCCGCAGCATGCCCGCCACAGCGCGCGCGCCTGGCTGGACGCGCAGGGCTTCGATGCAGACACGGTGCTGGATGACGGGCAGACGTTGCTGGCCCGCATCGAGCGCTCGCATCTGCCTTCGCTGGTCCCCCCGGGTGATCTATCTGCGTTGCTGGCCGCGCTGCAACCACTCCCCCATCGCGAGTATTCGATCGCGTCGGTGATGGCCGACGGCGCGGTGGAGCTGCTGCTGCGCCGCCAGCTGCGCGCCGATGGAATGCCCGGCATCGGCAGCGGCTGGCTGTGCGACCACGCCACAGCTGGCGAACCCGTGCAGCTGCGCCTGCGCCGCAACGACAATTTCCATGGCGTCGCCGCCGATGTGCCGCTGCTGCTGATCGGCAACGGCACCGGCATCGCGGGCCTGCGCGCACACCTGCACGAACGCGCCCAGCGTGGCGCGCGCCGTACCTGGCTGCTGTTCGGTGAGCGCACCGCCGCGCACGACTTCCATTTCGGCGAAGAGCTGCAGGCGTTGCTGGCCGACGGCACGCTGGCGCGGCTGGATGCAGTATTCAGCCGCGATGGCGGTGCGCATCGCTACGTGCAGGATCGGCTGCTGGCCGAAGCGGCAACGCTGAGGCAGTGGGTGGATGAAGGTGCGACGATCCTGGTCTGCGGCAGCCTGCAGGGCATGGCCCCGGCGGTGGATGCAGTGATCGAGCAGGTGCTGGGTGTTGCGGGCAAGGAAGCGCTGCTGCTGGCCGGTCGCTACCGGCGCGATGTGTATTGAGGTCGCACCATCCACGCATGGCGTGGCTCTACACGGTCATGCCACCATCGCCACACTCACCCGGATTGCCAGCAGCTCACCGCCGCCCTGCAGTGCATGGCGCTGGCGCGCTCCGGCCGCAAGCCAGGCGGTATCGCCGGCCTGCAGGGCAGGCAAGCCGCTGTCAGCACCAAATTCGGCGTGCCCGGCCAGCAGATGCAGCGCCCAGGCCACGCCTGGTTCGCAGAAGAAGAACATCGCGCCCACCAGCGGCCGGTGCAGCAGCTCTGCCTGCAGCACATCGCGTTTCCACATCAGGTTGAAGTCGTGGGTGGTGCCATCAACCAATTCGCCGTGCAGTGCTTGCTCACCCGCAAACCGTACCCGCCCATGCGGCGGCAGCACCTCGGCCACGCGGCCATCTTCGAAGCGCAGGCGCACGCCATTGCCCTGCAGCAGCACCAGTTCGCGCTCCACCCCGGGGAAGGCGGAGAACGCGGCGTCCTGCTCGATCTCGGCCACCGACAGGCGCAGCGCCCAGTCATCCCCCTGTGCGGGCAGGCGCAGGATCTCGCGGGTCCAGCCCAGGCCGTTGCGCCAACGTTCGCGGCGGTAGTCCAGGCTGGAGATCACCTGGCTCGGAGTGTGCAGCAGGGAGTCGATGTTCATCGGCGCATTGCATCACGCCACGCGCCTGCATGCATCACCGCGTGGCGAGCGTGCCCTGGCCACCGCACTCGCCGGCCAGCAGCTGCGAGTGCTTCAGCCAATCCTGGTCCGGGTAGTAAGCAAACACCATCGTGCCGCCACGCAACGCATCGATCAGCGGCCTGGCCACCGACAGCCGCACCGCAGGGCAGCCCAGGCTGCGACCGAGCCGCCCCTGCAGCTGCGCGGTGGCCGGGTTCACGTACGGCGCACCGTGGATGACGATCGCTCGATCACGCGCACGGTCGTTGAAGCCGGGCTCCAGCCCGGCCAGGCGCAGCGAATAACCGTTGCCGCCCATGTAGGTCTCCTGCGCGGTGAACGCGCCGAGACTGGACATGAAACTGCCATCGCGGTTGGAGAAGTGCTCGGTGCGGTTCTCGCCGCTGTTGCGGCCATGCGCCACCCATTCCTCGAACAGCAGGCGCTGGTGGGCCAGGTCGAACACCCACAGGCGCGGCTCGGTGGATGGCCGCGAATAGTCGATCACGCTGAGGCGGTCACCGTTGATGCCCAGCTCCGGTCGCTGCAGCGCACAGCGCATGGCGTGCGCCGCCAGCTGCAACACATGGCGATCAGCCTTGGGCGCACTGCGCGACAGCAAGGCAGCCAGATCATCGGCACTGGTGGCAAGGGCGGGCGTCTGTGCCAGCGCCGGGGCGCTGGCCGAGGTCGCCAGCAGGCCGAACGCGGCCAGCCGGCACAGGCGGGATGCAGTCATGGGCACAACAGGGGGGCTCAGTTGCCCTTGAGGGTGGACCCTGGCGGCTCGGATTCCAAGACCGGCTGCATTCCGGATTCAGCCGGGCTTGGGCGGACCGCCGGCAGCGAGGTCACCAGCAGGGTCGTACCCGGCACCAGCACCTGGTACAGCTGACGGGCGAAATCGGCCGGCAGCGCCATCGGCAGCGAGGGCGTGGCCAGCAGGTCCGGCGTGGCCTGGGCGCGGTCCTGGCCCAGCAGCGGATAGGCCGTCCACTGGTGCAGGCGCTGGTTCACGTCCAGCGGGCTGGGGGTCGCGCTGTATCCCTGCCCCATCACGAACAGCGTCGTGCCCTGGAATGCCGGCAGGGCATCGGCCTTCAACGGCGACTCGCCGATCATCACGCCATCGCGCAGCACGTACAGGCGCTGGTCGTGCAGGCTGACCAGGATACCGACCTGCCCGGCCGGCGCCGCAGTGTCATCCCACCAGGCCTGCGCCGGCGTCCCGCCCGCCGTCTCTGGCAGGGCCTGGCCGCGCGCATTGACCGGCGCCAGCACCGACGGATAGGCCAGGGTCATCGGCGAGCTCTTGGCGTCGGCCACGACCACCGTATCGCCGCGCTGGGTTTCGCTGAACAGCTTCTGCGCAAAGGCCTGTGGCAGGCGCACGCAGCCATGCGAGGCCGGATGCCCGGGCAGGCTGCCGCCATGCAGGGCGATGCCGTCCCAGGTCAGCCGCTGCATGTACGGCATCGGCGCGCTGTTGTAGAGGTTGGACTTGTGGTCCTTGTCCTTCTGCAGGATGGTGAACACACCGGTCGGTGTTTCGTGCCCGGCCTTGCCCGAGCTGATCGTGGTCAGGCCGATGGCGATGCCGTTGCGGTAGACGTAGGCGCGCTGCTCATCGAGGCTGACCACCAGCACGATCGGGCCGGTCGGCGAGATTTCCGGATGCCACAGGTACTCGCCCGGCTTGAGGTCGGTCGGCCCGCGTACCTCGGCGGTACCGGCAGCGGCCGCCGCGGGCTTGGCAGCCGGCGTCGGCGCAGCAGCATGGGCCAGCAGCGGCAGGGCCAGTACCAGGGCGAGCATCAGGGTCGTGGGGCGGTGCGGAAGCATCCAGCGGGGGTCCTTTCCATGCGGAGCGGCCACCGTACACCATCGGCCCGTGGTGGCCGTGGCAAAACCAGGTGCCGGAAATGAAACTGCCCGGCGACACAGCCATGTGTCGTACCGGGCAATCGTTACGTCCTTGTCGGCCTGCTGCCGCCCCCTCGCATCCTGCGCTGTGGGGGTAGCGTTGCATCCTGCACGCGGCCGCGTCTGTCCTGTTTGTATCTCAGCCCCTTCCACAGGTCTGTGATGCCACCATCCTGGTGATTGGTGCCGCGTCCTGCGGCGGTCGGTGGTCACGGCCGTCCTGTCCGTGACCGGAGAACCAGCTTCCTGCCGGTTCCGACGATTCCTGCTGTCAGCGCCTTGGTACGGTTCGCACCGGTACCGATCCGGGTACCGGATCCGCCGGCAACAGCCTGTTGCCTACGGTGATCCGCTGTCGATTCCGTTCGACGATCGCTTTCCCTACTCCCTTCACCTGCGTCAGGTCCTCGACGCGGTGAAACGGGCCGTGCCTGCGCCGGTGCTCGACGATCGCCTCGGCCTTGGCGGCTCCGACCATCGTCAATCCCTGCTGCAGCGCCTGGGCATCGGCGCGGTTGATGTCGATCGGTTCGGCGGCATGCGCCCCAGCGATCCCCACTACCAGCACCAGTGCCCTCAACACGACAAACCAAGGCACAACGTGTATCTCCTTGTGATTCTGGCCGTCCCGACCGGCAATCCCGTCGGTAGGAACAGTGTCCGTCACCACATGTGCACAGCCTATCGGTTTCCCGCATTTTCGTAAGCCAGCCAAATACCCGACGTGATGTAGGAAAAACCCTACCCCTGGCACAGGCGTAGAATGGCCGGATCACAGCCCATGCAACCGGAGTTTCAGATGGACAGCGCCAAGCTCGGCCAATTCGTCAATGACAAGTGGGACAGCGAAATCGTCCCGCAGTTGGTCGACTACATCCGCATTCCCAACAAGTCGCCGATGTTCGACGCCAATTGGGTGCAGAACGGCTACATGGAACAGGCGGTCACCCTGATGGAGAACTGGGCCAAGGCCCAGCAGCTGCCCGGCCTGAAGGTTGAAGTGGTGCGCCTGGAAGGCCGTACCCCGCTGATCTTCCTGGAAATTCCGGCTACCGGCGGCGAAACCGGCGACGACACCATCCTGCTCTACGGCCACCTGGACAAGCAGCCGGAAATGACCGGCTGGGACGACGACCTCGGCCCGTGGACCCCGGTCCTGCGTGGCGACAAGCTGTATGGCCGCGGCGGTGCGGACGACGGCTACGCCATCTTCGGCTCGCTGGCCGCAGTGCTGGCGCTGCAGGCCCAGGGCCTGCCGCACGCCCGTTGCGTGGTGCTGATCGAAGCCTGTGAAGAATCGGGCAGCTACGACCTGCCGGCCTACGTCGACCACCTGGCCGACCGCATCGGCAAGCCGTCGCTGGTGGTCTGCCTGGATTCGGGCTGCGCCAACTACGACCAGCTGTGGTGCACCACCTCGCTGCGCGGCCTGACCGGCGGCAACTTCACCGTGAAGGTGCTCAACGAAGGCGTGCACTCCGGCGATGCCTCCGGCGTGGTGCCGTCCAGCTTCCGCCTGCTGCGCCAGCTGCTGTCGCGCATCGAGGACCAGGACACCGGCCGCATCCTGATCGACGGCATGAACGTGGAAATCCCGGCCGAGCGCCAGGCGCAGGCCAAGCGTGCCGCCGAAGTGGTCGATACCGAGATCTTCGAGAAGTTCCCGATGGTCGACGGCCTGCGCCCGATGAACGAGGACCTGACCGAGCTGGTGCTCAACCGCACCTGGCGCCCGGCGCTGTCGGTCACCGGCGTCGGCGGCATGCCGGCGCTGGAATCGGCCGGCAACGTGCTGCGCCCGCAGACTTCGGTGAAGCTGTCGCTGCGCCTGCCGCCGACCGCCGATGGCAAGACCTGCGGTGAGCTGCTGAAGGAAGCGCTGCTGCGCGATCCGCCGAACGGCGCCCACGTCACCCTGGACCTGGAAAAGGCCTCCACCGGCTGGAACGCCCCGGCGATGGCGCCGTGGCTGACCCAGGCCATCGACGACGCCAGCCAGGCCTTCTTCGGCAAGCCGGCAATGTACATGGGCGAAGGCGGCTCGATCCCGTTCATGGGCATGCTGGGTGAGAAGTTCCCGGGTGCGCAGTTCATGATCACCGGCGTGCTCGGCCCGCACTCCAATGCGCACGGCCCGAACGAGTTCCTGCACATTCCGATGGGCAAGAAAGTCACCGCCTGCGTGTCCAAGGTGATCAGCGAGCACTACGCCGCCAGCCTGCGCGGCGAGACCAGCGGTTCGCCGGTGGCTGCCGACAGCGGCACCCGCCACGGCGACCACGGCTGCTGCTGATCCGGCACTCGTGACGGACGCAGCCTGGCCTTGCTAGGCTGCGTCCACACTCAAGCGGAATCCGCGCGCATGAATGGTCTGTTCGGCAGCAGCAGCTGGCTGTACATCCTGCTGGTCGGCTTCTTCGTCGGCCTGCTCGGGCGTTTCTTCATGCCCGGCAACAACCGCATGGGCTGCCTGCTGACCATCGTGCTGGGCATCCTCGGTGCCCTGCTGGCCGGCTGGTTCGGCCAGTACATGGGCTGGTACGCCCGTGGCGAACCGGCCGGTTTCCTCGGTGCGGTAGTGGGCGCGGTGGCCGTGCTGGCCGTCCTGCGCCTGTTCAGCGGCCGCCGCTGACCCTGTCCGCCCTCCCCTTCCTGTTCCCGACGTTGGCGCGCCCGGCGCGCCCGGATATGCCCGCATGACCGAACCCGCCTCCGATCCCCAGCGCAGCGCGCAGCGCCTGCAGTGGGCCCGTACCCAGCTCGACGATGCCAACGCGGTGGTCGAACGCGCTTCGGTTGACGCCGGCATGCGCAGCTACTGGCGCACCACCAGCACGCGTGGCAGCCACATCGTGATGGACGCCCCGCCGGGGCTGGAAGATCCGCGGCCGTGGCTGCGCATGCGCGGCCTGCTGCACGACAACGGCCTGCGCGTGCCCGCACTGCTGGCACAGGACCTGGATGCCGGCTTCCTGCTGCTGGAAGATCTCGGCGGCCCGACCCTGGCCAGGATCCTCGACGAGCGCAATGCCGATGAATGGTTCGGTCGCTCGATCGAACAACTGCTTCGCCTGCAGGCGATTCCGGTGCCGGCCGACTTCGGCCAGTTCGGCGAAGCGCTGCTGCAACGCGATGCCGGGCTGTTCGACGAGTGGTTCCTGCAGCGCCACCTGAACCTGGAGCTGGACTGTGGTGAGCTCGAAGGGCTGCAGCTGGTGCATCGCCGGTTGATGGACAACGCGCTGGGCCAGGCCCAGCTGATGACCCACCGCGATTACATGCCGCGCAACCTGATGCCGGTCGACGATGGCCCCGCAGTGCTGGATTTCCAGGACCTGGTGCGTGGCCCGATCGCCTACGACGCGGTCAGTCTGTTCAAGGACGCCTTCCTGAGCTGGCCACTGCAGCGCGTGGACGGGTGGCTGGCGCAGTACCACGAGCGTGCGCGCGATGCCGGCCTGCCGGTGCCCGACCGCGCCACCTTCCTGCGCGATGCCGACTGGATGGGCATCCAGCGCCACGTGAAGATCCTCGGCCTGTTCTGCCGCCTGCGCTACCGCGACAACAAGGGCCATTACCTCGACGACGCGCCGCGCTTCATCGGCTATCTGGAGGAAGTGCTGCCGCGCTATCGCGAACTGGCCCCCCTGCAGCAGCTGCTGGAAGATCGCATCAAGCCGGCGCTGGCCGAACTGGCCGCACCGATGCGCGTGGCGCGATGAAGGCGCTGGTCTTTGCCGCTGGCCTCGGCGAGCGCATGCGCCCGTTGACCCTGCACACGCCCAAGCCGCTGCTGGACGTGGCCGGCAAGCCCCTGATCGTCTGGCACCTGGAGCGCCTGGCGGCGCTCGGCGTGCGCGAGGTGGTGGTCAACACCGCATGGCTGGCCGAGCAGTTTCCGGCGACGCTGGGCGATGGCAGCCAGTGGGGCCTGCGCCTGCATTTCATGTACGAAGGGCAGACCCCGCTGGAAACCGGCGGCGGCATCCTCAACGCACTACCGGTGCTGGGCGACGCCCCGTTCCTGGTGGTGAACGGCGACATCTGGACCGATTTCGATTTCGCCACGCTGCCCCGCGAGCCGCAGGGCCAGGCACACCTGGTGCTGGTCGACAATCCGGTTCAGCACCCGGCCGGTGACTACCGGCTGGACGCACAGGGGCTGCTGCATCACGACCGCGCTGGGCCGTGCCTGACCTATGCCGGCATCGGCGTGTACCGTCCTTCGATCGTAGCTGACTGGCGCGCGGTGATCGGCGATGCGCCGGGCAGCGAGCGGCTGCCGCCGAAGTTCTCGGTGGTGCCGCTGCAGAAGCATTTCATGGCGCAGGGGCTGATGACGGGACAGCACCATCGCGGGCGCTGGACCGATGTCGGGACCGTTGATCGCCTGCGCGCGCTGGATGCGGAGTTGGCAGCGAACGGCTGAGCCCCTCGTGGCTGGTCGCGTAGAGCGAATCGCGCGTTTGGCCGGGCGGGTGGGCCATGCAGGGGACGCTGCAAGTCCCCCTCCGGGGCCCGGCCCAGCCGCTGGCGGCTGTGCGTTCAGGCGCTTGCGAAGCAGTGCTTCGCAAGCAAAGCGCCTTCACCCCTGTAAGCTCGATGGCGCCATCCATGGCGCCAACGCCCCTGCATGGCCCACCCACCCGGCCTCTGACAGTTTCCGAGGGCGTCCAGCCACGGAAGAAAGAAAGAAAAGCAAAAGCGGGTCGCTTCGCTGCGCTTGCTCCGGTGACGACCAACGGTCGTCACCCACCACAGGCAAGACGCGTCACCCACCACAGGCAAGACGCGTGTCGACCAAGGTCGACACCCACCAACAGCCGCCGGAATCTGTCGAAGGCGGGGCGCTGTGGGCTTGCGGGGTGTGAGCCGCATGGATGCGGCGACCAAGCCCCCATGGATGGGTTTACGGCGGCCCCGCAAGCCCACAGCGCCCCGCCTCCCCTCAGAAAGCCAGCTTCTGCCGTTGACGTTGCTTCGGCTTCGGCTTCGGCTTCGGCTTCGGCTTCTGCGGGTGCAGGGCGGCAGCCCTGCAGACAAACCCCACCCTCAGTAGCGAGGCCGGCCTTCTTCCAGCACCTGGCGCAGGAACGGCACGGTGATCCGCCGCTTCGCCGCCAGCGACTCACGGTCCAGCCAGTCCAGCAGCGTGATCAATCCCCCCAGCTCGCGACCGGTATGCGACAGCAGCCACTCGATGGCCGCTTCGTCGATGGCCAGGCCGCGTCGCAGCGCGCGCTCGCGCAGCACCGCTGCCCGCCCTTCCTCATCCAGCGGCTGCAGCAGCACGCGCACGCACTGGCCCAGCCGCGAGCGCAGGTCCGGCAGCACCAGGCCCAGCTCGCCCGGTGCCTTCTGCGCCGTGTAGAGCACGGTCACACCCGCAGCGCGCGCACGGTTGTGGAAATCAAACAGCGCGATCTCGTCCTCACGGTTGCCGGCGACCTCGTCCAGGCCGTCCAGCGCCACCAGTTCGCGTGCTTCCAGCCCATCGAGCGCTGCACGAACGCGACCGGCGGCACTGGCCAGCGGCACGTAGGTCGGCAGTCGCCCCGCCTGCTCCGCACTGGAGCACATCGCCAGCGCCTGATGGGTCTTGCCGGTGCCCGCCGCACCTTCCAGGTAGACCCAATCGTGGCTGGCGCCGACCGCGATCGCGCGCAGCTGCGCCAGCGCGCCATCCGGCGCGCCGATGAAGGTCTCCAGGCGCTGGTCCCGCGGGTAATGCAGGGCCAGTGGCAGTTGCGGCACACCCATCACTTCAGGTCGGGGCCCTTGTCGTTCGCATCGAGGATGATATGGGGCTGGTCGACCACGCCATCAAGCACGATCGCCGGCTTCTCACCCACGTACAGCTCGCTCTGCCGGTAACGCTGGTGGGCATAACGCAGCAGCACGTTGGTCACCGCCGCCACCGGCAGCGCCAGCAGCATGCCCAGGAAGCCGAACAGCTGGCCACCGGCCATCACCGCGAAGATCACCGCCACCGGGTGCAGGCCGATCTTGTCGCCGACGATGCGCGGGGTCAGCACGTAGCTTTCCAGCAACTGGCCCACGGTGAACACCACGCCGACCAGGATCAGCAGCTTCAGGTCGAAGCCCTGCGCCTGCACCAGCGCGGCCACGATGGCCATCAGGATGCCGGTGGTCGCGCCCAGGTACGGGATGAAGCTGATCAGGCCGGCAATCAGGCCGATCAGCAGGCCCAGCTTGAGGCCGACCAGCGACAGACCACCGGCGTAGATCACGCCCAGCGCCAGCATCACCAGGAACTGGCCGCGGATGAACGCACCCAGCACCTCGTTGGACTCGCGTGCCAATGCGCTGATGGTGCCGATGTGGTTGCGCGGGATCACCGAAGCCACCCGCTCGACCAGCTTGTCCCAGTCGCGCAGGAAGTAGAACGCCAGGATCGGCAGCAGCAGGATGTTGACCACCCAGGTCACCATCGCAAAGCCCGAACGCGAGACGTAGCCCATGAACGTGGTGGCGAAGCCGCCGGCCTGCTGCCAGTGGCTGCGCACCCAGTCGATCAGACGGTCCGGGTCCAGCCACTGCATCACTTCCAGGCCGGTCTTCTGCTCGAACCAGGGGATGCCGGTCTGCATCAGCCACGCCTGCGCCTGCGGCGCGACCGCGATGACGGTGGTGATCTGGCGCTCGATCATCGGCACCAGCACCAGCAGCAGCGCCACGATCACCAGCACCATCGCCACGAACACCAGCACCACGCCGGTCATGCGCGAGCGGCCGGTGGCCTCGATGCGGTCCACCAGCGGATCGCCCAGCCAGGCCAGCGCCAGTGCCAGCACGAACGGGGTCAGGATCGGCGCCAGCAACCACACCACCCAGCCGATCAGGCCGGCGAACAGGATGTACTTCAGCCGGCGCAGGAACTGCGCGATTTCAGCTTCCGGGGTCAGGGTCATCGCAGCCGGTACTCGTTGCTGACCGGCGCGGCCACCGGGGCACCGGTGGTGTCATCGATCGGGGTCGGCAGGGCCGGCAGCGGCGCGCTTGGCACCAGCACGCCGTTGTCGCCGAGCATGCGGTTGAAGCCGGCCAGGCCGGTGGTCATCTCCACGCTCAGCTCCAGCTGGCCGGCCGAGGCGTGCAGCGGGGTGACATTGCGCACCACCGGTACCTCGCGCAGGCCAGCGGCCAGGCGCAGGTAGTCATCGGCGCTGTTGATGCCGGTCACCACCACGCGGTACGTGCCGGCCTGTCCGGTGGCCACGCCAGCCTTGGCGTAACGCTTGACCAGCGCGTCGGCGGCGCCATCGGCGCCCGCGGCCATCGCGCGCATGGCGTTGGCATCCTTGCTGGTCCACTTGTTCAGCTCACGGCCGTTGTCGACGAACACCCAGTCCGCCTGCCAGCCGCCGTTGGCACGGTACAGCTTGCCGATCAGCTGCATCGGCGGCGAATAGCGCGAGGAGGCACGGGCCACGGCGGCACTGTCCTGGCGCCAGATGGCACCGGCCAGAGCCTGTTCGGCAGCACCGCCGCTGGGCAGGCCCAGCTTGTAGCCACGTTCGATGGCGCGGTTCAGCAGCGGCCGGGCGGCATTGGCCTGCTGCACGCTGACCAGGCGCGGGCCACTGCCGTCGTCGACGGCCAGCCACAGCACCGGCTTCGGCCGCGGCTGCGGCCACAGCGGCAGGCCCAGCGCCGAGACAAGCGAATCGACGTCATCCTCGCGGAAACGGGCCACCAGCAGGGTCCTGAAGCTCGGTGCGCCGCTGGCGCCCACGCTCTGGTCCTGCTTGTAGTCGTAGCTGGCAACGTAGTCCTTGGCATTGCGCAGCGCCTGCACCACGCCGGGGCGGGACATCACGTTGCGGTCGCCGGACAGCTTGCCCAGCACCACGCTCAGGGCACGGGCCAGGGCACCGTTGCGATCGGCTTCGGCCTGGCTGTTGACGGGCACTTCGGCCTCGTAGGCACCCGAAGCGGTGGCGACATCTCCCTCGGTACGCAGGCCACTCTGGGCCATCGTGGCCACCGGCAGGCTCAGTGCAAGGAGCAGGGTCAGAATCAGGCTGCGGCGCATCAGGACATCCATTGGCTCGACGAATCCGGGGGAATTGTTGCCCGAATACGGACTTTGCGCCAATGCGGCCTGTTAAAATCGCTCATTCAACCCCTGCCAGCGCCGACGCCCGTGACCAACACCCCGTCTTCCGCCCCCTCCCCCCTCACCTACCGTGATGCGGGTGTCGACATCGACGCCGGCAACGAGCTGGTCGAGCGGATCAAGCCCCTGGTCAAGCGCAGCTTCCGCCCGGAAGTGATGGGCGGCCTGGGCGGCTTCGGCGCCCTGTTCGACCTGTCCAACAAGTACCGCGAGCCGGTGCTGGTGTCGGGTACCGACGGCGTGGGCACCAAGCTGAAGCTGGCCCACCAGCTGAACCGCCACGATACGATCGGCATCGACCTGGTCGCGATGTGCGTGAACGACGTGCTGGTGCAGGGCGCCGAGCCGCTGTTCTTCCTGGACTACTTCGCCACCGGCAAGCTGGACATCGATACCGCTGCGGCGGTGGTGGGCGGCATCGCCAACGGCTGCACCGAGGCCGGCTGCGCCCTGATCGGCGGCGAAACCGCTGAAATGCCCGACATGTACGCCCCGGGCGAGTACGACCTGGCCGGCTTCACGGTCGCCGCGGTCGAGAAGAGCGAGCTGAAGGACGGCGCCAGCGTAGCGGCCGGCGACGTGCTGATCGGCATCGCCTCGTCCGGCCCGCATTCCAATGGCTACTCGCTGGTGCGCCGCATCTACGACCGCGCCGGCCGCCCGGCCGACCTGGAGCTGGAAGGCGGCGTGAAGCTGGTCGATGCGCTGATGGCACCGACCCGCCTGTATGTGAAGCCGATCCTGTCGCTGCTGAAGTCGCACGGCGGTGCCATCCACGGCATGGCCCACATCACCGGTGGCGGCCTGACCGAGAACATCATCCGCGTGGTGCCCGACGGCCTCGGCCTGGACATCCAGGCCTCGGCCTGGACCCTGCCGCCGGTGTTCCAGTGGCTGCAGAAGGAAGGCGCCGTGGCCGACAGCGAGATGTGGCGCACCTTCAACTGCGGCATCGGCTTCGTGCTGATCGTGGCAGCCGACCAGGTCAGCGCCGTGTCCGAAGCGGTCAAGGCACAGGGCCTGGAGCACTGGACCATCGGCCAGGTGGTCACCGCTGAAGGCGCCGAGCGCGTCCACATCGGCTGACCCCGACCCCGAGGAGCCCGCATGGACGCAACGCCCCCCCTGCCCCCCGCCCCGGTGCCGCCAGCGACGACGGCACCGGTGTTCAGCCCCCAGGATGCTGACCATCTGCGCATGCTGTCGATTGCGCATTACGTGGTCGGCGGCCTGATCGCGCTGTTCTCGATGATCTTCATCGTCCACATCGTGCTGGGCATCACCGCGCTCACCGGCAATCTGCCGATGAATTCCGGCGACCAGCCCTCATCGCCGGCCGAACAGCGCCTGTTCGGCTGGGTGTTCATCCTCATCGGCTGCGTCATCGTGTTCGGTGGCGTGACCCTGGGAGCGTTCGTCGCCTATGCCGGCCGCTGCCTGGCGCGTCGCCGCCGCTACCTGTTGTGCCTGATCATGGCCGGCCTGGCCTGCCTGTTCACGCCGATCGGTACCGTGCTGGGGGTGTTCAGCCTGATCACGCTGCTGCGCCCGCAGGTCAAGGCCGCGTTCGACACCGCTGGCACGGCTGCATGACGAACCCGGGCACACCGCCGCCGCTGCCACAGCAGACCCTGGCGCAGCTGCAGCTGGCCAGCCACCTGCAGACACTGAAGGTGCTGTTCTACGCGCTGGCGGTTTTCCACTGGGTGGCCGCGCTGGCCTTCCTCGGTTTCATCGGCCTGGTCGCCAGCTCGCGCGGGCTGGACGATGGCGCGGTACTGGCCTCGGTGTACAGCGTCATTTCACTGCTGGCTGCCGCGCTTGGCTTCGTGCAGCTGCATACCGCGCGCCTGCTGTCGCGTCGCACCGGACTGGCCTGGTGCCAGCGCGCGGCCTGGCTGGCGGTGCTGGCCGGCCCGCTGGGCATGGCCCTGACCGCCTATGCCTGGGTGTTCCTGTCCAAGCCTGACATGGCCGCGCTGTTCGACCGCGGCGACCATCTCAGCGTCTGAGCTTGCCGGCAGACGCCCCGCCCTTGCCTGATCGACTCCCCATGTCCGCGCCTGCCCTCCCGACGACCGCCCCGCCCATCGCCTCCCGTTTCTCGGGCCCCAAGAAGCTGGCCTTCGCCGCCGTACTGGCGGTGTTCGCGGTCAGCTGGGTCCACCCGCTGTGGCCCACCGAGCAGGCCCTGCACAGCACGCTGACCGTGCTCGGGCTGGCCGCCCTGCTGTGGGTCGATCGCCGGGGCGGCTGGCTGGGCAACGGTGCCTTCATCGCGATCTGCGGCTTCATCGCCCTGCATTGCGTGGCCGCCCGCTGGCTGTACTCCAACGTACCCTACGACGCATGGGCGCAGGCGCTGGTCGGCTGGTCGCCCAATGCGGCGTTCGGCTGGCAGCGCAATCATTTCGACCGCCTCATCCACTTCCTGTTCGGTGTCTGCTTCACTCCGGCGCTGCTGCAGCTGGCACGCCATGCCTGGCCGGCGCTGCGCCGCGGCCAGGCTTTCACCCTGGCGGTGATGACGGTGATGTGCGCCAGCCTGGTCTACGAGTGGTTCGAATGGGCCATTGCGCTTGCCCTGTCGCCGGATGCCGCCGAAGCCTACAACGGGCAGCAGGGCGACATGTGGGACGCGCATGCCGACATGCTGATGGCCACGCTGGGCAGCCTGCTGGCCTGGCCGTTGATCCGCCGGAGCGTCCAGCAATGACCGCGACCACCCGCATTGCCGTGCTCGCCTCCGGCCGCGGCAGCAACCTGCAGGCCATCCTCGATGCCATTTCAGCGGGCCGCCTGCCCGCCGAGGTGGTCGGCGTGTTTTCCGACCGCCCGGCCGCAGCCGCGCTGCAGCGGGTCAGCGCCGGCCTGCGCTGGGCACATGCACCGAAGGAATTCGACGACCGCGCCGCCTACGAGCAGGCACTGGGCGACGCGCTGGCCGCGGTCGCACCGGACTGGATCGTCTGCGCCGGCTACATGCGCATCCTCGGCGCCGCCTTCGTGCAGCGCTTCGATGGCCGCCTGGTCAACATCCACCCGTCGTTGCTGCCGCTGCACAAGGGGCTGGACACGCATGCGCGGGCACTGGACGCCGGCGATGCCGAGCACGGTGCCAGCGTGCACCTGGTGGTGCCCGAGCTCGACGCCGGCGCCGTGCTGGCCCAGGTGCGGGTTCCGGTCCTGCCTGGCGATGACGCCGACAGCCTGGCTGCACGCGTGCTGGCGGTGGAGCATCCCCTGCTGATCGCCACCCTGCAGCTGCTGTGCACCGGCCGACTGGCTGAACGGGAGGGCCAGCCGCAACTGGACGGTCACCCCCTGTTTAGGCCGCTGGCCCTAGATTCCGCCGGGAACCTGAACCGGTAACTCCCATGCACACGCCCCGCTGACTGCGGGGCTGGCATCCTGCCCCCTCCTGCGGTCCCTGTCCTCCATGAAGACCACGACCCTGCTGTCCACCTCCCTGCTGCTGTCGCTGGCCGTGCTCCCCGGCGTGGGCTGGGGCCAGGCACAAGCGCCTGCGGCCCCTGCGCAGCCGGCACCCGTTGTGCAGCCGCCCGCGGAACCGGCCGTGCCGATGCCTCCGGCGCTGGCCTGGGAACCGCCGCCGCTGCAGCCGTTCAGCGCCACCTACCAGGCCTTCTACAAGAGCAAGGAGGCCGGCGACGCCAGCATGCAGGTCACCCACACCGGCGGCAACCAGTGGCGGGTGGACATGCAGGTGGTCGGCCGCCGCGGGTTCGCCAGCGTGCTGGGCCTGAACATCGAGCAGAGCACGGTGTTCGAGGAGCGCGGTGGCACCTATGCACCGCTGAGCCAGAGCACGGTGCGCAAGGGCCTGTTCCTCGGCAAGAAGGCGGTCGGCACCTACAACTGGCAGGCCGGCACCGCGCAGTGGAGCGGCGACGTCAAGAAGGAACGTGCGCAGCCGATCCCGCTGCAGCCGGGCGACCAGAGCGCCCTGCTGATCAATCTGGCGATCATGCGCGATGCCCGCCCAGGCGCCACCATGCACTACCGCTACGTGGACATGGGCAAGGTCCGCCAGCACGACTACCAGGCCGCGCCGCAGACCGAGAACGTAGAGGTCGGCGATCTGTCCTACAACGCGCTGCGGGTCTACCGGACCAACGGCGGCAACAACGAAACCATCCTCTGGATCGCCAACGGTGTCCCCACCCCGGTGCGCATCCTGCAACGCGAAGACGGCGAAGACCGCGTCGATCTGCGCCTGATCGAATACCAAGGAGTCTGAGCATGAGCACCCTGACCCGCCCCCTCACCTGGATCGCTGCGGCCGCGCTGTCGATGGCCAGCCTGCCGGCCATGGCCCTGCAGCCGTTCAAGGCCGATTACCTGGCCAGCTACATGGGCATGCAGGCCAATGGCAGCATGACGCTGAGCAGCGAGGGAGCCAACAAGTGGCGCTACACGCTGCAGGTGAAGAACCAGCTGGCCGACCTGAGCCAGAGCACCGTGTTCGAAGAGGTGCGCGGCCAGCTGCGCCCGCTCAGCAGCCAGGACCGTTCGGCGCTGCTGGTGAAGAAGCGCAATGTGCAGGCCAATTACAACTGGACCAGCAACCAGGCCACCTGGACCGGCGACATCAAGCCGGACCGCGCCGGCCCGATCGCACTGAAATCCGGTGACATGGATGCACTGCTGATCAACCTGGCGATCGCCCGCGACCTGGCAGCCGGCAAGCCGCTGTCCTATCGCATGGTCGACGAAGGCCGCATCAAGAACATGACCTACCGCGTGATCGGCAAGGAGTCGATCACCGTGGGCGGCAAGAGCTACGAAGCTACCAAGGTCTCGCGTGCCGACGGCAACAAGGAACTGATCGCGTGGATCGTGCCGGAATTCCCGGTGCCGGCACGCATGCTGCAGCGGGAAAACGACCGCGATGCGCTGGACCTGACCATCAAGGCGATGAACTGAGTGCCGGGGTCGGAGCCCATCCCCTCGGGGATGGGCGCTGACCCCGGTTGCGTGGCTGGGGTCGGATCCCTTTCCGATGGAAAGGGATCCGACCCCGGGCCCCGCGAAAAGAAACGCCCGCTTTCGCGGGCGTTTTCTTATTTCTTCTGTTCGGCCGGCTTCGCTTCGGCCGGCGTGAACTCGGTGCGGCAGTCCACGCGGATCTGCTCGCCGGTGCTGCGCCAGACGAAGGTGCGGCAATGACGGTTGCCGTCCTGGCTGTCATTCACTGCAACGGCATAGAACGACTGGATGATCTCGTCACGCGAGACCGTGCCATCGCCGTTCCAGTCCATGTCCTTCTGCTCGATGCCCTGGGTGATGGCGATATTGGCGTACCAGGCATAGCCCAGCCACGCCAGCACGATCAGCACCAGGGCCAGCAGCGCCTTGCGGCGCGGGCTGAACTTGCCGCGCAGGATCATGGCACGCGCCGGATGGTGGCACCGATCGAAGACAGCTTCTCTTCGATGTTCTCGTAGCCACGATCAAGGTGGTAGATGCGGTCGATGGTGGTCTCGCCGCTGGCCATCAGGCCGGCCAGGATCAGCGAGGCCGAGGCCCGCAGGTCGGTGGCCATTACCGGCGCACCGCTCAGGTGCTCGCTGCCGCGCACGATGGCGGTGTGGCCTTCGACCTGGATGTCCGCACCCAGGCGCAGCAGTTCGTTGACGTGCATGAAACGGTTCTCGAAGATCGTTTCGTTGATCACGCCAACGCCGTCGGCCACGCAGTTGAGCGCCATGAACTGCGCCTGCATGTCGGTCGGGAACGCCGGGTACGGCGCGGTGGTCAGGTTGACCGCCTTCGGCCGCTTGCCCTGCATGTCCAGGGTGATGGTGTCGTCGGTGGTCTCGATCTTCGCACCGGCCTCGACCAGCTTGGACAGCACCGCGTCCATGGTGTTCGGGCGCGCACGGTTGACCGTGACCTTGCCGCCGGTCATCGCCGCGGCAACCAGGAAGGTGCCGGTCTCGATGCGATCGGGCAGCACTTCGTGGCGGCCACCGGACAGGCGCTCGACGCCTTCGATGACCAGGCGGGCGGTGCCCAGGCCTTCGATCTTCGCGCCCAGCGCGATCAGGCAATGCGCCAGATCGGTCACTTCCGGTTCCATCGCGCAGTTGTCGAGGATGGTGGTGCCTTCAGCCAGCACCGCGCCCATCAGCACGTTCTCGGTGCCGGTGACACTGACCATGTCGAAGGTGAAGTGGCCACCCTTCAGGCGCTTGGCAGTGGCCTTGATGAAGCCGTTCTCGACCACGATCTCGGCGCCCAGCGCCTGCAGGCCCTTGATGTGCTGGTCAACCGGACGCGAACCGATCGCGCAGCCGCCGGGCAGCGACACTTCCGCCGCGCCGAAGCGGGCCAGCAGCGGGCCCAGCACCAGGATCGAGGCGCGCATGGTCTTGACCAGCTCGTACGGCGCAACATGCTGGTTCACCGGGCGCGGGTCGACCACGATCGCGCTGCCGCGCGACAGCGTGCCCTGGTCGATGGTGACCTTGGCGCCCAGTTCGCCCAGCAGCTTCACCGTGGTGACCACGTCGTGCAGGTGCGGCACGTTGGTGATCTCCACCGGTTCATCGGCCAGCAGGGTCGCGCAGAGAATGGGGAGGACGGCGTTCTTGGCGCCGGAGATGCTTACTTCACCGTGCAGCGCAGCGCCGCCGGTCACAACGATCTTGGCCATGTATTCGGGATCTTCTGCGGTTCAGCCGGCTTCGGCCGGGGTCACGGTTTTCAGCGCCAGCGCGTGGATCGCGCCGCCCATCAGGTCGCCCAGGGTGGCATAGACCATCCGGTGGCGGGCCAGCGGCATCTTGCCGGCAAAGGCCTCGCAGACCACGGTCGCTTCGAAATGCACGCCATCGTCACCACGCACGTCGGCGCGGGCGCCGGGCAGGCCGGTTTCGATCAGGTTGCGGATGGTGTCGGCGTCCAACGGGCTTTCCTAATAAAATGTTCGCTCATTCTACTTCCGCTGCGTGGCGTCCGCATGGCCGAGTCCCTCCTGCCCCCCCGTTCCGTCGATCCGGCCAGCCTGGTCGCCAGTGGCCGCCGCGTCTTCGAGATCGAGCAGCAGGCCCTGGATGCGGTCGCCTCCCGCCTCGGCGAGGCGTTCCAGCAGGCCTGCCAGGCGGTCCTGGCCAGCCGCGGCCGGGTGGTCGCCACCGGCATGGGCAAGTCCGGCCACATTGCCCGCAAGATCGCCGCCACCCTGGCCTCCACCGGCACACCGGCGTTCTACGTGCACCCCGGCGAAGCCGGCCACGGCGACCTGGGCATGATCACCGAGGACGATGTGGTGCTGGCCCTGTCCTATTCCGGTGAGTCCGACGAGGTGCTGATGCTGCTGCCGGTGCTCAAGCGCCAGGGCAACGTGCTGATCTCCATGACCGGGCGCCCGCAGTCGAGCCTGGCAACCGCCGCCGATATCCACCTGGACGTGAGCGTGCCGGCCGAGGCCTGCCCGCTGGCGCTGGCGCCGACCTCCAGCACCACCGCCTCGCTGGCGATGGGCGACGCGCTGGCCGTGGCCCTGCTCGATGCACGCGGCTTCACCGCCGATGACTTCGCCCGTTCACACCCGGCCGGCAGCCTCGGCCGTCGTCTGCTGCTGCACATCACCGACGTCATGCACACCGGCGAGGACCTGCCCAGCGTAGGTGCCGACGCCAGCCTCAGCGAGGCGCTGATGGAAATGAGCCGCAAACGGCTGGGCATGACCGCCGTGGTCGATGCCGGCGGCGTGCTGATCGGCCTGTTCACCGACGGCGACCTGCGCCGGGCGCTGGACAGTGCGCTGGACGTACGCACCGCGAAGATCGCCGATGTGATGACCCGCAACCCGCGCACCATCGGTGCCGACCAGCTGGCCGTGGAGGCCGCCCGGCTGATGGAAACCCACAAGATCACCGGCCTGATCGTGGTCGACGGCCAGGGCCGCGCGGTCGGCGCCCTGAACATTCATGACCTGTTGCGGGCCCGGGTGGTTTAACCGACAGTCCGTAGACCCCATTCAGTCTGTACCGCCCCACCCGAACCTACCGAGCCTG
Organism: Stenotrophomonas maltophilia; assembly: GCF_002799245.1. GTDB lineage: Bacteria > Pseudomonadota > Gammaproteobacteria > Xanthomonadales > Xanthomonadaceae > Stenotrophomonas > Stenotrophomonas maltophilia_S. The sequence goes on from NZ_NEQV01000001.1 coordinate 575,014, forward strand.
CCGCCCTGATGCCCTGGTCCCCCCTGCCCGCCTTCCCCGCCCACCTGCATGCTGCTGCGGCCCGCGTCCGCCTGGCCTGCTTCGACGTGGACGGCACCCTCACCGACGGTCGGCTGTACTACGACAAGGACGGCAACGAGAGCAAGGCGTACTTCGTGCAGGACGGCCTGGGCCTGAAACTGCTGCAACAGCACGGCATCCACCCCGTGCTGATCACCGCGCGCAACAGCCAGTCCGCGCTCAGGCGCGGCGCCGACCTCGGCATCGACACCCAGATCGCCGTGGGCGACAAGCTGGCCAGCGTGCAGGCGCTGTGTGCGCAGCACGGCATCGGGCTGGAGCAGGTGGCCTTCATGGGCGACGACCTGCCGGACCTGGCACCGCTGGGCGCGGTCGGTCTGGCGGTGGCGCCGGCCAACGCCCACCCGTGGATCGCCGAGCGCGTGCACTGGCAGACCCGTGCCGACGGCGGACGTGGCGCAGCCCGTGAGCTGTGCGACATCCTGCTGGCCGCCCAGGGCCATGTGGACGCGGTCCTGGCGAGGTTCGGCGCATGAACCTGCCGACCCTGAACTGGCGCACCGTGCTCGGTATCGGCCTGCTGCTGGCGGCGCTGCTGAGCAGCTGGGCCGCCCTGCGCAACCGCGACAAGGGCCCGGCCACGGGCGGCCAGGAGGTCGGCGTGGACTACATCCTGCACGACTTCCAGATCGTCGCGCTGGATGAGCACGGCAAGGAATCGACCACCCTGCGCGCGCCGTTGCTGGAACGCCAGCGTGGCGACCAGACCATCAACATCGCCACCCCGCTGTTCGAGATGCCGGACAAGGATGGCAAGCACTGGACCCTGCGCGCCGAGACCGGCTGGCTCAGCGCCAAGGGCGACGAGATGAAGCTGCGCGGCAATGTCGCCGGCGACAGCCCGGCCGATCCGGGCGTGGTGCCGACCACCTTCCGTACCGACCACCTGGACGTGTTCCCGAAGGAGAACCGTGCCCGCACCGATGCGCTGGTCACCATGACCCGCCCCGGCATGGAACAGTCCGGCGTTGGCTTCGAGGTGGATTCGAAGAACAACACGTATCATTTCCTCAGCCAGTCCAAGGGCCGTTACACGCCCAGACGCTGATTCCGCCGCCCTCCTGCGACGTCCCCGGACAGGCGCAAGGAAGGCAGCCCCCCCACCCGCCCCCGGTTTTCCGGGCGGCCCCACCGGTAGAACGGACCCCGATGAAGATTCCCTTTGCAGCCGTACTCGCGCTCGGCCTGCTTGTTCCCAGCGCTGCCTTTGCCAAGTCCACCGACCGCAACGAGAACATGAACATCGACTCCGGCGCCCAGTCGGGCGTGCTCACCGGCGATGGCAAGACCGTGCTCTCGCAGGGCGTGACCGTCACCCAGGGCTCGCTGGACATCCGCTCGTCCGAAGCCGAGATCTACCTGAAGGACGGCGAGGCCGTGCGTGCGGTGTTCACCGGCAAGCAGGCCACGATGAAGCAGCAGCTCGATGACGGCACCTGGATGGACGCGGTGGCCGATCGCATCGACTACGACATCAAGACCGAGATCATCACCCTGACCGGCAACTACAAGGTCACCAGCGCGCGCGGTACCAATGCCGGCCAGCGCATGGTCTACAACACCCGCAGCGGCGAGATGAACTCCGGTGGCGATGGCAGCCGTGTGCGCACGGTCATTCCGCCGAAGAACAAGAACCCGGCTGCACAGCCGGCGGCCGCGCCCAAGGCGGCGGCTCCGGCCAGCACGACGGCCAAGCCGGCCGGGAGCAAGAAGTAATGCTCGTCGCCAAGGGCCTGCGCAAGCGCTACAAGCAGCGCGAAGTCGTCAAGGACTTCGGGCTGACCCTCGACGCCGGTGAAGTGGTCGGCCTGCTCGGCCCCAATGGCGCCGGCAAGACCACCTGCTTCTACATGATCGTCGGCCTGGTCGCCGCCGATGCAGGCAGCATCGTGCTCGACGGCAAGGACATCACCAGCGACCCGATGTACACCCGTGCCAAGCAGGGCGTGGGCTACCTGCCGCAGGAACCGTCGGTGTTCCGCAAGCTGACCGTGGCCGACAACCTCCGCCTGGTACTGGAACTGCGCGAAGACCTGGATTCGGCCGGCCGCGAACGCGAATTGAACAGCCTGCTCGACGAACTGCAGCTGGGCCATGTTGCCGACCAGCTCGGCGCCAGCCTGTCCGGTGGCGAACGCCGTCGCTGCGAGATCGCCCGCGCACTGGCCGCGCAGCCACGCCTGATCCTGCTCGACGAACCGTTTGCCGGTGTCGACCCGATCTCGGTGGGCGAAATCCAGCGCATCGTCACCCATCTCAAGCAGCGTGGCATCGGCGTGTTGATCACCGACCACAACGTCCGCGAGACCTTGGGAATCTGCGACCGCGCGTATATCCTCGCCGAAGGCACCGTACTGGCCCAGGGCTCGCCGGAGGCGATCCTGGACAACGCCGACGTACGTCGCGTCTACCTTGGGGATTCCTTCAAGCTGTGACCGCAGGCGCCGGGGCCCTTTCCTTCCGTTCGGCACAGGCATGAAGACTCGGCTGCAGACATCGTTGGGACAGCAGCTGGTGCTCACGCCCCAGCTGCAGCAGGCGATCAAGCTGCTGCAGATGTCCACGACCGAACTGGAGCTTGAAATCGCCCAGGCCGTGGAGAGCAATCCGCTGCTGGACTGGGCCGACAGCAACGACAGCAGTGCCACCAGTGAAGGCGCCGACAGCACCGATGCCGACGCGCCCGCAGAACGCACCGACAACGGCGACGACTGGGCACCGGCCGAACTCGACTGGAGTGCCGCCGGCAGTGGCGGCAGCTTCGACGATGACGAAGACACCGGCAGCGCCGCCGAGCGCGTGGCCGAAACCGAGACGCTGGCCGACCACCTGCTGTGGCAGCTGCACCTCTCGCATCTTTCCCTGCACGACCGCAGCATCGGCGCTGCACTGATCGACGCGTTGGACGACGACGGCTACCTGCGCGAACCACTGGCCACCATCGCCGAAACCCTGCTGCCGGCGGTCCATGCCGAAGAGGATGAAATCCTCGCAGTACTGCATCGCATCCAGCGTTTCGACCCGGTCGGCGTTGCCGCGCGTACGCTCGGCGAATGCCTGCAGCTGCAGCTGGACGTGCTGCCTGGCGACACGCCGGGGTTGGCACTGGCGCGACAGATTGCCGCAGGCCCGCTGGAACGGCTGCCGCGCAGTGGCGTGGCCGGGCTGGCCCATGAACTGAAACAGCCACTGGACGAGGTTGAGACGGCGGTCGCCCTGCTGCGCTCGCTGGACCCGCGCCCGGGGACGCAGATCGCGCCGCTTTCGCAGGACAACTACGTCGTGCCCGATGTGGTGGTGTGGCGGCAGAACGGCATCTGGCGCGCGGCACTGGCCGGCCATGCGGGGCCGAAGGTGGTGATCCACCGCGGCTACGAACAGCTGATCCGCCGCTGTGGCGAGGCCGACGCCGGCTACCTGCGTGCCCAGCTGCAGGAGGCGCGCTGGCTGCTGAAGGGCCTGCAGCAACGCGGCGAAACCCTGCTGCGGGTCGTGCGCAGCCTGATCCTGCAACAGGCCGGCTTCCTCGAATTCGGCGAGCAGGCGCTGCGCCCGCTGACCCTGCGCGAGATCGCCGCCGAGCTGGGCCTGCACGAATCCACGGTGTCGCGTGCGATCGCCCGCAAGCACGTGCGGACCCCGCGCGGCACCCTGCCGCTGCGCGCCTTCTTCGCCTCCGGCATCGATACCGAAGGCGGCGGCGAGGCGTCCAGCACGGCCATCCAGGCGATGATCCGGCGCCTGATCGACGATGAGAACCCGCGCAAGCCGCTTTCTGACGCCAAGCTGGCTGACCTGCTCAAATCGTCGGGAATTCCAGTGGCGCGACGCACCGTGGCGAAGTATCGTGAAGCCATGAACATTTCCGCCTCGCACGAAAGGGTCAGAATCGCTTGACGCACCGCCGCGCCCGGCGGAGAGGTTCATTGGCACATCCGAACACAGGAGAAACCCGATGCGCATCGAAACGTTTGGCAAAGATGTCGAAGTCACCCCGGCCCTGCAGTCCTATGTAGAGGAGAAGCTGGCCCGGATAGGCAAACACTTCGACCAGCACTGCGAAGCGCGGGTGACCCTCAAGCTGCAGAAGACCGAACACCACGTCGACGCCAGCCTCAACATTCCGGGGCAGACCCTGCACGCCGAGGCCGGCGGCCAGACCATGTATGCCGCGATCGACCTGCTTGCGGACAAGCTTGACCGCCTTGTCATCAAGCACAAGGAGAAAAAACAGCAGCACGCACCGCTGCCGGTGGGCGACAATGGTGGCTGATCGCCACCGTTCCCCGCAGACATGCCCCTGACTGACCTCCTGGCGGCCGTGCAGACCCAGCTCTGCACGGCCACCGACCGTGACAGCGTCCTGCAGGCCGCCGCCGGGTTGCTGGCCTGCCGCCAGGCCAACGCCGAACAGATCTATCTGAACCTGTGCCAGCGCGAAGCCCTGGGCAGCACCGCGATCGGCCACGGCATCGCCATTCCCCACGGCCGCGCGCCGACCCTGGACCGCCCCCGTGGCGCCCTGCTGCGGCTGGCGACGCCGGTCGACTTCGGGGGCGATGAACCGGTGGACCTGGTGTTCGCGATGGCCGTCCCCGCCCACTACACCCACCAGCACCTGATGCTGCTGTCCGAGCTGGCCGAGCTGTTCTCCGCGCCCGGCATCCGCCAGGCCCTGCGCGACGCGGGCGATGCCCGGGCCCTGCGCGAGGCGCTGGACATGACCCCACCTGCGAGTGCCGCATGAATACCAGCATCACCGCCCGTGAACTGTTCGAACAGCAGCGCGAGCGGCTGGGGCTGCGCTGGGCCGCCGGCAAGTCCGGTGAGAAGCGCGAGCTGGAGGCCGGCAACACGGTCTCGCGGCGTCCCTCGCTGGCCGGCTACCTCAACGCCATCTATCCCAACAAGGTGCAGATCCTGGGCACCGAGGAACTGTCCTGGCTGGATGCGCTGGAACCGCGCCAGCGTTGGGAGACCATCGAAAAGATCATGCAGTCGCATCCGCTGGCGCTGGTGCTGACCCGCAACCAGGCCTGCCCGGAAGACCTGCGTGCCGCCGCTGATGAATCCGGCACACCGCTGTGGCTCTCGCCCAAGCGCGGCCACGAACTGCTCAATCATCTGTCCTACCATCTGGCGCGCACGCTGGCGCCGCGGGTGATCCTGCACGGCGTGTTCATGGAGATCTACTCCATCGGCGTGCTGATCACCGGTGAGGCCGGGTCGGGCAAGAGCGAGCTGGCACTGGAACTGCTCAGCCGTGGTCACCGCCTGGTCGCCGACGACGCCCCCGAGTTCACCCAGATCGCCCCGGACGTGCTCGACGGCACCTGCCCCGAACTGCTGCAGGACCTGCTGGAAGTACGCGGCCTGGGCGTGCTGAACGTGCGCGAGATGTTCGGCGACACGGCTGTAAAGAAGAACAAGTACCTTCGGCTGATCGTCCACCTGACCAAGCCGATGACCGAACCCACCCCGCATGGCTACGAGCGCCTGACCGGCGACTCGGGCACCCGCCATGTGCTGGACCTGGACGTTCCGCTGATCACCCTGCCGGTGATGCCTGGCCGCAACCTGGCCGTGCTGACCGAGGCCGCCACCCGCCTGCACATCCTGCGCACCAAGGGCATTGACCCGGCGGCAATGTTCATCGCCCGCCACAGCAATCTGCTGGAACGGCGAACCCCCTGATTCCCCTGCCCCTCCAAGAGCCTGTCCATGAGCACCGCAACCCCCACCGCCCCGACCCTGATCATCGTCAGTGGCCTGTCCGGCTCGGGTAAATCCGTCGCCCTGAAGACCTTCGAGGACCAGGACTACTACTGCTCGGACAACCTGCCGATCCACCTGCTGCCGGACTTCGTGCGCAGCCTGCTGGCCAACCACGACGGCAGCGCACCGCGCCGGCTGGCGGTAGGCATCGACGTGCGCGGCCAGGCCGACCTGAGCCAGTTGGGCGACTGGCGGCAGCTGGCCACCGATGCCGGCGTGGAAGTGAAGGTGCTGTTCTTCGAGGCCAGCGATGAAACGGTGCTCAAGCGCTACGCCGACACCCGTCGCCGCCATCCCCTGAGCCAGCTGGGCCTGTCACTGCCCGAAGCGATCGCCCGCGAGCGCGAGCTGACCGCGCCGCTGCGCCGCGAGGCCGATGCGGTGATCGATACCAGCAATCTCAACGTGCATCAGCTGCGGCGGCGGATCATCACCGAGTTCGCGCTGGACCATGCCACCGGCCTGTCGCTGCTGTTCGAATCGTTCGCCTACAAGCGCGGTGTGCCGGCCGAAGCGGACTTCGTGTTCGATGCCCGCGTGCTGCCCAATCCGCACTGGGACCCGGACCTGCGCGCGCTCAGCGGCCGCGAACCCGGCGTACGCGACTACCTGGAAGCGCAGCCGGACGTGCAGCGCTACCTGGCCCAGCTGATGGATTTCCTCGATACCTGGCTGCCGAAACTGGGCGATGGCACCCGCAGCTATGTGACCGTGGCGTTCGGCTGCACCGGTGGCAAGCATCGTTCGGTGTTCCTGGCCGAGCGCATGGCCCGGCATGCGCGCGAGATGGGCTGGGAAGACGTGGCGACCTACCACCGCGAACAGGATTGACCTTCGAGCGAAGACGGAACAATGAGCGTAGATCCACGCCATGCGTGGAGACCGCCCAAAGGGCGGCACAAGCGCCCGCAGCCGCACACCTGTCCACCCCCACCATGCGGCCGAAGTTGATCGCATGCCGGAGCTGCTCCGGGGCATTTGGACCTGCGCGTGGCATCCATCCGAGCATGGCGTGGAGCTACTGGGCGGCATACATGAATACGGGACACAGTGCCCCTCATCTGCTGCTATCGCCAATTCACCTTGACCTGTTAACGTGCAGTAATGACCTGTGGCATTCTCCTCGTAACACATCCTGGGGTCGGGACCGCCCTGCTTGACGTGGCGACCCGGCTCCTGCGGCAATTGCCGCTGAAAACCGAAGCTTTCGAAGTACCGTTCGACGCAGACCTGGACGCCCTGCTCCCGCTCGCCTCGGCCGCCCTGCGGCGGGTCGACAGTGGTGAAGGCGTGCTGATCCTGACCGACCTGTACGGCGCCAGCCCCGCCAACCTTGCCGGGCAGCTGGCCCGGCTGGGGACCCCGGTTCGCCGGGTGTCGGCGCTGAGCCTGCCGATGTTGCTGCGGGTGATGAATTATCCGGAACAGGGACTGGATCAACTGCCCGCCACAGCCGCGGCGGGTACCCGTAATGGAGCGATAGTCGACGATGCTTGAACGAGAACTCACCGTCAGCAACCGCCTGGGCCTGCATGCCCGGGCCACCGCCAAGCTGGTGCAGACCCTGGCGCCGTTCCGCTGCAACGTGACCATGGCCGCCAAGGGCCGTGAGATCAACGCCAAGAGCATCATGGGCGTGATGTTGCTGGCCGCCGGTCAGGGCACCCCGGTCACCGTGCGCATCAACGGCGAAGATGAAGCCGCCGCGATGGAGGCGGTGGTCGGCCTGTTCGAGCGCCGCTTCGACGAGGACAGCTGAGCGTGCCACGCGCACGCGCCGGCCAGGTCCCTTCCGGCCAACGGCCGGTACAGCTGCTGGCCGGCCACGGCGCCGCGCGCGGAACGGCGATGGGCCGGGCACGCGTGCGGCTGCCGCATGCGCTGGAAGTGGCCGAGCAACGTGTGGCCGCCAGCCAGGTCGAGGCCGAACTTGACCGCCTGCACCGTGCGCTGGATGCCGCGCGCACGGAAATGCACGAGCTGCGCCAGCGCCTGCATGGCGCACTGAACCAGGAAGTGGGCGAATTCCTCGACCTGCACGCGCTGCTGCTGGACGACCCCGAGCTGCTGTATGGCCTGGACGAACTGATCCGCAGCGGGCCGTACAGTGCCGGCTACGCGCTGCGCCTGCAGCGTGACCGCCTGGCCAAGGTCTTCGATGGCATGGACGATGCCTACCTGAAGAGCCGCATGGACGATCTCGACCATGTGATCGGCCGTATCCACGCCTTCCTGCAACCCGAACGCCCACCGGTGATGAAGGGCCTGGCCGGCGAGATCCTGGTCTGCGACAACATCGCCCCGTCCGAGCTGGCACAGCTGCAGGCGCAGGGCGTGGTCGGCATCGTTACTGCCGCCGGCAGCGCGCTGTCGCACAGCGCAATCCTGGCGCGCAGCCTGCACCTGCCGCTGATCGTCAACGTGCCGCAGCTGCTCAGCCGCGTCGCCGACGGCGACGTGCTGATCATCGATGGTGCCGATGGCAGCATCACCGCCAACCCGCTGGCCGACAACCTGCGTGACTACCGCGCACGCCTGAAAGAGCACGCGCGCGAGCAGCGCGAGCTTGGCCGCCTGCGCAGCAAGCCCAGCCGTACCCGCGACCAGGTCGACATCGCCCTGCTGGCCAACGCCGAATCGCTGGAAGACGTGACCCAGGCGCATGCGCTGGGTGCGCAGGGGCTGGGCCTGTACCGCACCGAATTCCTGTTCCTGCAGCGCAACGAACTGCCGGACGAAGAAGAACAGTTCCAGACCTACCGCGATGCCGCGCTGGGCATGAGCGGCCGGCCGGTGACCATCCGCACGCTCGACCTGGGTGCCGACAAGGCCGATCGCACCGGCCTGACCCTGAGCAACGAAGAAAACCCGGCACTGGGCCTGCGCGGCGTGCGCCTGTCGCTGGCACGGCCCAAGGTGGCCGACACCCAGATGCGCGCGATCCTGCGCGCCTCGGCCTACGGCAAGCTGCGCGTGCTGGTGCCGATGGTCAGCACCCGCGAGGAACTGCTGGCGGTGCGCCGGCGCATGCTCAAGCTGAGTGAACAGCTGCGCGGCGAAGGCCACATGGTGTCCGAGCACGTGCCGCTGGGCGCGATGATCGAAGTCCCGGCGGCGGCCCTGGCGCTGGAGAGCTTCATCGATCTGGTCGATTTCCTGTCGATCGGCACCAATGACCTGGTGCAGTACCTGCTGGCCGCCGACCGCAACAACGAGGCGCTGGGCGAGCTGTACTCGCCGCTGCACCCGGCCGTGCTGCGGCTGTTGCAGATGGTGATCGAGACCGGCGCACGCCACCGCATCCCGGTGGCGGTCTGCGGCGAGATGGCCGGTGATGCCCGGATGACCCCGCTGCTGCTGGCGCTGGGCCTGAGCGAGTTCAGCCTGCACCCCGGTACGTTGCTGGAGGTGCGCCGCGCGATCCGCGACGCCGACCTGTCCGTGCTGCGTGCGCGCGCACCGAAGCTGCTGGCCGCGCGCGACCGCCGTGCCATCGAACGCTGGCTGGCGCTGGTGGCCGATACGCCCTGACCCGCCGCATGGCGGGGTCAGATCCCTTTTTCGCAGGAAAAGGGATCTGACCCCATTCCCCTAACCGCCGTGCCATCGAGCGCTGGCTGGCGCTGGTGGCCGATACGCCCTGATTTCCGCGCTACGCGCTCGCCGGGCATGGCCCGGCGGAATATGTGGACCCCGCTGGCCGCTGGCCCGACGCAGATTCGATCCGCAGAAACAGCCCCTTGTTGTTCAAGGGGCGCGCCGACAGGCGGGGGATAAGGTTGAATGCGTGGACCCCGGTGGCCGCAGGCCAGCGGGGTATGCGCTGAAACATCCCCTTGCGATAATGACGCGCTGAACACCCCTGTTGCCGCATCCTTGCCGGGATCGCGGCTTTTCTTATCCCGCGGGAGCTGCGATGGCTGAAGCTGTACGCCACGACAAGACTGCGCGCCAACTGCGGATGTTGTCCGATGCACTGGACAGCGGCCGGCTGGGCCCGGTGCGTCGCCTGGTCAACACCCTGGCCCCGGCCGAGATCGGCAACCTGCTGGAATCGCTGCCGCCGGGCAAACGCGAGGTGGTGTGGGGCCTGGTTGATCCGGAAGACGACGGCGAGGTGCTGGTCCACGTCGGCGAAGACGTGCGCGAAAGCCTGCTCGCGGACATGGACCCGGACGAGATCATCGCCGCGGTCGAAGACCTGGATATCGACGATCTGGCCGATCTGGTTGAAGACCTGCCGGATACGGTCATCGACGAAGTCCTCAAGTCGATGGACCGCGAGAACCGCGAGCGGCTGGAACAGGTGCTGTCCTATCCCGAGGACAGCGCCGGCCGCCTGATGAACCCGGACGTGGTGACCGTGCGCGCCGACGTCAACGTCGACGTGGTGCTGCGCTACCTGCGCCTGCGCGGCGAGCTGCCGGACCACACCGACCACCTGTTCGTGGTCAGCCGGCGCCATCAGTACCTCGGCCGGGTGTCGCTGGCGGCATTGGTGACCCACGAGGACACCACCCCGATCAACCGCCTGATCGACGACGAGCAGCCGGCCATCGACGTCGGCGAGAGCGACCAGGAAGTCGCCCGCCAGTTCTCTGACCATGACTGGATCTCCGCCCCGGTGGTGGATGAGAACAACATCCTGGTCGGTCGCATCACCATCGATGACGTGGTCGACATCATCCGTGGCCAGGCCGAGCACCAGGCGCTGGGCGCCGCCGGCCTGGACGAGGACGAAGACCTGTTCAGCCCGGTCTGGCGCGCGATGCGCCGCCGCCTGATGTGGCTGTCGGTGAACCTGTGCACGGCCTTCCTGGCCTCCAGCGTGGTTGGCCACTTCGAGGGCACGATCGACAAGCTGGTGGCGCTGGCGGTGCTGATGCCGATCGTGGCCGGCCTGGGCGGCAATGCGGGCACCCAGGTGCTGGCGCTGATGGTGCGCGGCCTGGCGCTGGGCCAGGTGGGTGCCTCCAACGCGCGCACGCTGCTGTGGAAGGAAGTACGGGTGGCCGCGCTCAATGGCCTGCTGCTGGGCTCGGTGCTGGGCCTGATCGTGCTGGCCTGGTTCCACTCGCCCGGGCTGTCGGCGGTGATCGCCATCGCGCTGACCTGCAACCTGCTGTTCGCCGCGCTGGCGGGCGTGCTGGTGCCGCTGACCCTGAAACGTTTCGGCTTCGACCCGGCGCTGGCCAGCGGCATCTTCCTGACCGCCGTAACCGACTCGATGGGCTTCTTCACCTTCCTCGGCCTGGCCACGCTGGTGCTGCTGCACTGATTCCTGCTGGCCCGGAGCCCCGCGACGCAGGGCTCCGGACCCGCTTCCCTTGCTGGAACATTCCATGGCAACAACGATCGAAAACTATTTCCAGCCCGGCTGGCGCGACCAGCAGCACACCTGCCCGGCCTGCGAATGGAAGGGCAGCTCGCGCGCCATGGTGATGGAGCTGGACGAGGACGCCACCGAGTACGACTGCCCGGTCTGCGAGAACCCGTTGCTGGTGGTGCTGCACCCGGACATGGCACAGGTGCAGGCCGCTGCCGCCGAAGGCAATGCCGAAGCACAGGAGCAGCTGGACATCATCGCCAGCTTCCCGCGCCCGCAGTGACGCGGCGCATGATGCCGCGTTGACCTGCGGCGGACTAGGATGCAGCTGACCTTGCTGCCCTGGGAAACGCCATGCTCCGTTCGATTCCGCGCTGGCTGCCCTTGCTGGCGGTCCTGATGGTGACCGGTTGCGCCTCGATGCCGGACGGCGCACGCGGCCACTTCGAGGGCCGCGCGGTGAAGGTGGATGGCGAGACCGCCTACTACCAGGTCTTCATTCCGGCTGGGGTGCGGGCGGGACATCCCGCACACCCCGGCAGCAGCGGCGGCGTCCCGGTGGTCCTGTTCCTGCATGGCTCGGGCGAACGCGGCGGCGACGGCATCAAGCAGACGTATTCGGGGCTGGGCCCCTACCTGCGCGAGCATCCCGACTTCCCGGCCCTGGTGGTGTTCCCGCAGGCACCGCGCCATTCGGAATGGAGCGGGCGCAACAACCGCATGGCCGTGGCCGCGCTGGACGCGACCATTGCCGAGTTCGGCGCCGACCCGGCGCGGCAGTACCTGACCGGCATGTCGATGGGCGGCTACGGCAGCTGGAACATCGCGCTGGATGACCCGTACCGCTTTGCCGCGCTCGTGCCGGTATGCGGTGCCGTGTTCGCACCGCGCGCGAAGCGGCCGACCCTGTTTGTTGAACAGGTGGCCCAGGAATCCGACCCGTATGCCGTGATCGCCAGGCGTCTGCAGCACACGCCGATCTGGATCTTCCACGGTGCGCAGGATGACGTGGTGCCGCCGGATGACGACCGCAGGCTGCACAACGCCTTCCAGGGCGCCAACGCACGCGACGTGCGCTACACCGAGTATCCGGATGGCAACCACAATGCCTGGGATGCCACCTATGCGGACCCGGCAATGTGGGCATGGCTGTTCGCGCAGAAGCGCTGATCCAGAGCCATTGGGGCCCAACTTCGATGGATACCAATGCGGGTCGATACCTGACTTCGGTGGGTGCCGACCGTTGGTCGGCACTATCTCTCCATTTCCGGGTGCTCCATTGCCTGGGGTCCTCCATCAATCTCCCACTGGCACCACGCATGGGCATACTCGCCAATCCGCGCGGTCAATCCTGCCCTGATCGGATTCCCCATCACATACATCGCATGCCGGAACAGTGATTCATCAGATCGAATCGCGTGATCGTGATAGCTCGATTGCCAGAATCGTCCTGATCGGCCGAGCCTGCGGTTGATCCGCAATGCACTGCGCGATTTGAGGCGTTGCATGATGTAATCCAGCGAGAACGCCCGGAGCTCCACAAGCCAATGGATGTGGTCCGGCATGACCACGTAGGCCAGTGAGTGCGTCAGACCTTCAGCATCAAGGCAGCGGATTACATCCAGCACCAGGTGTGCCGCGGCGGCATCTTCGAAGTAGCGTCGACGTCCCTGGGTAACGGTGGTCAGTAAGTAGGTCTGCCCGATCCGGGAATGACGGCCAAGGCTCAGGCGTGCGCGGTTCATGGGCACAAGCGTGTGGCCGACAGCTTTTCTTGCCTATCGGGCAACCACCTGGATGACGGTAGGGGCAGTGCCGACCAACGGTCGGCACCTACCCAGGCAGATCAAGGTGACGATCAAGGGCCACAGGCAGTGCCGACCAACGGTCGGCACCTACCCAGGCAGATCAAGGTGACGATCAAGGGCCACAGGCAGTGCCGACCAACGGTCGGCACCTACCCAGGCAGATCAAGGTGCCGATCAAGGGCCACAGGCAATGCCGACCAACGGTCGGCACCCACCCAGGCAGATCAAGGTGCCGATCAAGGGCCCTCAGGCAATGCCGACCAACAGTCGGCACCCACCCAGGCAGATCAGAGCAGATCACCCCAGCAGGGTTTCCAGCACGGCCATGCGTACGGCGACGCCGTTGGCGACCTGGCGCAGCACCCACGACTGCGGGCCGTCGGCCACGTCGTCGGTTACTTCCACGCCACGGTTGATCGGGCCCGGGTGCAGCACCGCGGCATCCTTGCCGGCGCGCGCCAGGCGCTCGCGGGTCAGGCCGTACTGGGCGTGGTACTGCTCCAGCGACGGCACCAGGCCTTCTTCCATGCGCTCGCGCTGCAGGCGCAGCATCATCAGCGCGTCGACGCCTTCCAGCATCGCGTCGAAATCATCGCCGACCACGCAGCCCTTCAGGGTCTCGTCGTCCGGCAGCAGCGACTGCGGGCCGCACACGCGGATCTCGCCCACGCCCAGCGTGCGCAGCGCATGCAGGTCGGTGCGGGCCACGCGCGAGTGCTTCACGTCGCCGACGATCACCACCTTCAGCTTGGAGAAGTCCGGGCCCTTGGCCTGGCGCAGGGTCAGCATGTCCAGCAGGCCCTGGGTCGGGTGCGAACTGCGGCCATCGCCAGCGTTGATCAGTGCGGTGCCCTCGCCCGCGGCGTCGGCCAGTGCGGCCACGGCGCCGTCATCGGGGTGACGCACCACGAAGCCGCGCACGCCCATCGCTTCCAGGTTGCGCAGCGTGTCGCAGGCGGTTTCGCCCTTGCGCGTGGACGAGGTCGAGGCATCGAAGTTCAGCACGTCGGCGCCCAGGCGCTGCGCGGCCAGCTGGAACGAGCTGCGGGTGCGCGTGGACGGTTCGAAGAACAGCGTGCACACCGCCGAACCGGCCAGCACGTGGCGCTTGTTGCCGACGCGGCCGACCGCGGCATCGCGGATCTGTCCCGCACGGTCAAGCAGCTGCAGCAGGGTTTCGCGCGGCAGGCCCTCCAGGGTCAGCAGGTGGCGCAGGCGTCCGGAGGCATCGATTTGCTGGGCGGTCATGGCGGGAGTCGTGCAGTCAGGGAATGGGGGTGGCGTCGTCCGGCGACGACAGCCAGCGGTCGATGATCACCGCCGCGGCCACGGCATCGAGGGCAGCCGCATCGCGGCGGCGCTTGCGCCCTTCGGCGCGCTCGACAGCGAAGCGGCGTGCGGCCTCGACCGAGCTGGAACGCTCGTCGATCATCACCACCGGCAGCTTGAAGCGTTCCCGCAGCTGGCGGGCAAAGCCCTGCGCGCGCTTGCGGTTGGGCTGGTCCTGGCCATCCAGGGTCAACGGGTCGCCGACCACCAGGCCGTCGGGCTTCCATTCCTTGAGCAGGCGTTCGATCGCGGTCCAGTCCGGGCCGTTGCCGTGCACATCGACCACGGCCACCGCACGCGCATGGGCGGCGAAGGCACTGCCGATGGCCACGCCGATCCGCCGCGAGCCGACATCGAAGCCCAGCACCGTGCCGTCACGGCGGATGACCGGGGCAGCAGGATCCGGCACGGGCGTGATGGGTTCAGACATGGCCGCTGTAGTCGGTCAGCCGGAACAGGTCCACGCCGATGCGCGAGGCCGCACCCTGCCAGCGCTGCTCCAGGGGCAGCTGGAACACCAGCTCGGCATCGGCAGGGACGGTCAGCCAGCTGTTCTCGGACAGCTCGCTCTCCAGCTGCCCTGCGCCCCAACCGGCACATCCGAGGGTGACCACGGCGTTGGCCGGGCCTTCGCCGCGCGCCATCGCTTCGAGGATGTCGCGCGAGGTGGTCAGGTACAGGCCGTCGCCCACGGTCAGGCTGGAATCCCATGCGCGCGCGTCGTCATGGATGACGAAGCCGCGTTCGGGATGCACCGGGCCGCCATTGAGCACCATGCGCGCCTGCAGGTCGCCATCACCGGTGATGATGTCCATCTGCGCAAGCACTTCACCCAGCGTGTATTCGGAAGGCTGGTTGACCAGCACGCCCATCGCCCCGTTCTCGTCGTGCTGGCAGATCAGCGCGACGCTGCGGGCAAAGGTCGCGTCGAGCAGCGACGGCAGCGCGACGAGCAGGTGATCGGCAAGGGAGGTCGGCGTTACAGGCATGGTTGCCATTCTAGCGGCTGGGCGCGCCGGGCGCCTCCACCCGGTGGTCACGGCGGGCATAATGGCATCCCACAGCGCTGGAGTTCGACGTGTCCGGTTACTGCCTCATCGCCCCGGGCCATCCGGTGCACGACTACTACCACGCCAACGAATACGGCTTCCCGCAGCGTGACGAGCGCGAGCTGTTCGAGCGGCTGGTACTGGAAATCAACCAGGCCGGCCTGAGCTGGGAAACGATCCTGAAGAAGCGCGAGGGATTCCGCGCGGCCTATGACGGCTTCGAGGTGGACCGCGTGGCAGCGTATGCCGAGCAGGACATCGAACGCCTGCTGTCGGACGCGGGCATCATCCGCAACCGGCTGAAGGTGCTGGCGGCGATCCACAACGCGCAGGTGATCCAGCAGCTGCGGGCCAGCCATGGCAGCTTCGCGGCATGGCTGGACGCGCATCACCCACGCAGCAAGGCCGACTGGGTGAAGCTGTTCAAGAAGACGTTCCGCTTCACCGGCGGTGAGATCACCGGCGAATTCCTGATGAGCCTGGGCTACCTGCCCGGTGCGCACGCCGCGGACTGCCCGGTGCATGCGCGGCTGCTGAAGCTGTCGCCACCGTGGTTGAAGGCCGCCGCCCGCTGATGGCCATCGGCCGGGCATGGCCCGGCGAATGCGGTACGCGCGGTCACACGCCCATGTAGCGGCCGGGGCGGTGGTTGAACATCAGCACCAGGCTGAGCACCACCGCGCCGATGGCCGAGTACAGCACCTTCGACGGCGACAGCACGAAGAACGCGGCCACCATCAGGCAGGCGTCGTAAGACATCTGCACCTTGCCCGCGCTCCAGCCACGAGTGCGCTGCAGGTACACCGCCAGGATGCCGATGCCGCCGAGGCTGGCGCGGTGGCGGATGAAGAACAGGATGCCCAGGCCCGACAACGCACCGCCCACGATCGCCGAATACAGCGGGTTGATATGCGAAAAGTCGATCCAGCGCGGCAGCAGGTCGGTCAGCACGCCACAGGCGGTGACTGCGGCGAAGGTCTTCAGGGTGAATTCCCAGCCCATGCGCCGCAGCGCCACCCAGTAGAACGGCAGGTTGACCAGCACGAACACCAGGCCGAAGTTCCAGCCCATCGAGTAGTGCAGCAGGAACGCCATGCCGGCCATGCCGCCGATCATCAGCCCGCCCTTGGCGAAGATGGCCAGGCCCAGCGAGGCCACCATCGTGGCCAGCACCATGCCCTGCACGTCCTCGGCGATCGAGTGGCGCAGCGCTTTTTCGTCGGCGGTGGTGCCGGCGCTGTCGGGCGGCGGGGTCAGCGGACCGGCGGTGACCAGGTGGCCGTCAGCGTCGTCGCACGGCGCGGGGCCATGGGAAGGGAGGGACATGCGGGTGGGGGAACAGCAGGTGGGGAGCGGTATTAGACACGATCTGCATGACAGTTGCAGATGAAATTGTTCAGCTGAATGCGCCCCACCCTGCCTTCCGTCCCCCGCTGATCAGCCCTTGCCCGCCAGATGGTGCGCCACCAGCGCGTTGGCGTGGCCATGGCCCAGCCCGTGCTCGCTCTTCAGGAAGCTGACCAGTTCCATGTGCTTCAGCTCCTTCTTCTTCGACAGCAGGCCGAACCAGTGCGCTACCGGCTGCCCGTAGGTCTTCTCGATGGACGGGAAGTAGGACGCCGGGCCCTTGGGCTTTTCAGTGCTCATGTGCAGCTCCTTGCGTTGGATGTACCGGTACGACGAACCGGGGCGCCGGGAATCGACATCGCTCGCATCCTGGGCGTCCACAGCAGCGACCCGTTGCCCGGCCGTATCATTCCCGCATGCCCCGTGAAAACCTCAACGACCTGCAGGCCTTCGTCCACGTCGCCCGCGAGGGCAGCTTCACCAGGGCCGCCGCCCAGCTGGGCGTGTCCCAGTCAGCGCTCAGCCATGCCATGCGCGGCCTGGAACAGCGCCTTGGCGTGCGCCTGCTGACCCGCACCACCCGCAGCGTATCCACCACCGAAGCCGGCGCCCGCCTGCTTGAAACGCTTGGCCCGCGCCTGGCCGAGATCGAGGACGGGCTGGCCGCGCTGGCCGAATACCGTGAACGCCCGGCCGGCACCATCCGCATCAATGCCACCGGCCACGCCGCCGAGTACCTGGCCTGGCCGCGGCTGGCGCCCCTGCTGCAGCAGTATCCGGACTTGAAAGTGGAACTGGCTGCCGACTACGGGCTGGCCGACATCGTGGCCGAACGCTACGACATCGGCATCCGCCTCGGCGAGCGGCTGGCGCGCGACATGGTCGCGGTGCCGATCAGCCCGCCGCTGCGCATGCGCGTGGTCGGCGCACCCGGCTACTTCCGCCAGCACGTGGTGCCGCGGCATCCGGACGAGCTGGCAGGCCACAACTGCGTGACGCTGCGCCTGCCCACGCATGGTGGACTGATGCCGTGGGATTTCGGCCAGGACGGCAACGAACTGAGCGTACGCGTGAGCGGCCAGTGGACCTTCAACACCATGGGCATGACCCGCGCTGCTGCGCTGGCCGGCAGCGGATTGGCCTGGCTGCCGGAAGACCAGGTGCAGCCGATGCTGGACGATGGCCGCCTGCAGTCGGTACTGGACGACTGGTGCCCACATTTCGACGGCTATTACGCGTATTACCCGTCGCGCCGCCACGTCACGGTGGCGATGCGAACGGTGCTTGATGCACTGCGTGGGCCGATGATGGGTTGAGGAATGCGGACCAGGCCGTGCGGACCAAGCAGTGCGGACCAAGCAGTGCGGACCAACGGTCCGCACCCACCACATGCTGTACCCACCTGGTCTGCACCCACCACGCTCTGCACCCAGCGGGTGATCAGCCCTTGGCCTGCGCCGCACGCTGCGGGTTGTAGCGCTCGCCGACGATCGACACTTCGTCCAGCGCCTGCGCGATGCGCTGCAGTTCCTCCGGTGCCAGCTGCAGGTCGGCCGCGCCCAGGTTTTCTTCCAGGCGATGGATCTTGGTGGTGCCCGGAATCGGCACGATCCACGGCGCCTGTGCCAGCAGCCAGGCCAGCGCCACCTGCGCCGGGGTC
This sequence comes from Stenotrophomonas maltophilia, assembly GCF_002799245.1. GTDB lineage: Bacteria > Pseudomonadota > Gammaproteobacteria > Xanthomonadales > Xanthomonadaceae > Stenotrophomonas > Stenotrophomonas maltophilia_S. The sequence continues at coordinate 593,389 of NZ_NEQV01000001.1, forward strand.
GCGCCACGTGCTGCGGCAATCGCGCCGATGCGGTCAACCAGCGCCTGATTGGCGCGGCGCGCCTCCACCTCGAAACGCGGCACGGTGTTGCGGAAGTCGTTGGCGTCGAAGGTGGTATCGGCGTTGATCGCACCGGTCAGGAAGCCACGGCCGAGCGGGCTGAACGGCACGAAGCCGATGCCCAGTTCCTGCAGGGTCGGCAGCAGTTCACGCTCCGGCTCGCGCCACCACAGCGAGTATTCGCTCTGCACGGCGGTGACCGGCTGCACCGCATGCGCGCGGCGCACGGTGGCGGCACTGGCCTCGGACAGGCCGAAGTGGCCGACCTTGCCCTCGGCGATGAGGTCGCGCACGGTGCCGGCCACATCCTCGATCGGCACGTTCGGGTCGACGCGGTGCTGGTAGAACAGGTCGATATAGTCGGTGCGCAGGCGCTTGAGGCTGGCTTCGGCCACGGCACGGATGTTTTCCGGGCGGCTGTCCAGGCCGGTATCGAAGCGCGCATCCTTGAAACCGAACTTGGTGGCGATCACCAGCTTGTCGCGGTACGGCGCCAGCGCTTGGCCGAGCAGGTCTTCGTTGGTGTACGGGCCGTACACTTCGGCGGTGTCGAAGAAGGTCACGCCGCGCTCGACGGCAGCCTGCAGCAGGGCGATGCCCTGGCCCTGCTCCACTGGCTGGCCGTAGCCATGGCTCAGGCCCATGCAGCCCAGGCCGAGGGCGGAAACCTTCAGGCCACTGCGGCCGAGTTCTCGTGTCTGCATCGTCGTGCTCCAGAGGGGGACCGCTGACGATACGCCTGCACGGGCGATGGATTGAACCGACTGGATGGCAGTCGGTCATGACTGGAATTCATCAATCGCCCGTGGCGCTGGTCATTCCATGACCTGCAGAGCGTCGCTGCATCCCGCCAGTTCGGCCATCATCCTGCCAGCGTTGCGGAACCTCGGATCCTGCGGCACCCATCGCGCGAACCAGCGCTGCTCGCCATCCACCACGGACTCGAACATCCACGACGAGCCATCAAGTCCAGCGCTCGAATCTTCGCCCTGCAACAGCGCAAACGCGGCGGCGATGGCCTTCCATTCCTGCGCACCCAGCGCGCGTGGTGGAGAACAGGGGCCGCCCTTGATGGCGGTGGATGGGCGCTCGCGCGACGATCCGGGAATCTCGACGTCACGCGCACCGCGCCCCACTATCCACGCCTGGCCCGCTGCGTTGCGCTGCGCGCGTATGACCACACCCGGGAAAAACGCAGGATCCCAGACGAAGCGATACGCCTGGACCGGTACGCTGCCGCAGCGGAATGACGGCTCCGGCAAGCCATCCAGATACTGCAACCGGTCCCCGTAGATCATTCTCGCAAACCCGGTGAAGTCGACGAACGGAGGCAGGTCCCCGTCGTGTCGCTCTGCAGGCGGTGGCAGAAGATACCAGGCATGTGCCTTCGGATCGCCGCAGCCTTCGGCCACGGCGGGAGCAGCGGGCTCGGGCGTGCGGGCACAACCGGCGGGCAGCAGCACGGCGATGGCCAGTATCACTTTCGCAGTCGCATGCATGCAGGCCTCCCTGGCAGGTTCACGCCGGCATGCATCCGGCGCTGCGCTCATCCCGGAGCAGCGGGCGCCCGCGGGCGCCCGTCCGGTCAACGGATCTCGGAGATCTCCACGCCATCCAGCCCCTGCGACAGGGTGCGTGCGTCGCCGCCCTGGCTGAGCTTGATGCGCAGGCGAACTTCGTTCTGCGAATCGGCGTAGCGCAGCGCGTCCTCGTAGCTGATCTCGCCGGCCTGGTACAGCTCGAACAGGCTCTGGTCGAAGGTCTTCATGCCCAGCTGGACCGAGTCCTTCATCACTTCCTTCAGCTTGTGGATCTCGCCATCGCGGATGTAGTCCTGCACCAGCGGCGTGCCCAGCAGGATCTCCATCGCCACCTTGCGCGAGCGGCCATCGGGCGACGGCACCAGCTGCTGCGCGACCACGCCCTTGAGGTTCAGCGACAGGTCCATCAGCAGCTGGTTGCGGCGGTCTTCCGGGAAGAAGTTGACGATGCGGTCCATCGCCTGGTTGGCGTTGTTGGCATGCAGGGTGCACAGCACCAGGTGGCCGGTTTCGGCGAACGCGATAGCGTGGTCCATGCCTTCGCGGGTACGCACCTCGCCGATCATGATCACGTCCGGCGCCTGGCGCAGGGTGTTCTTCAGCGCGGCTTCCCAGCTGTCGGTATCGATGCCGACCTCGCGCTGGGTGATGATGCAGCCCTCGTGCTTGTGCACGAACTCGATCGGGTCTTCGATGGTGATGATGTGGCCGGTCGAGTTCTGGTTGCGGTAACCGATCATCGCCGCCAGCGACGTCGATTTACCGGTGCCGGTCGCGCCGACGAACAGGATGATGCCGCGCTTGGTCATCGCCAGCGTCTTGATGATCGGCGGTAGGCTCAGTTCTTCCACGGTAGGAATGCGCGTCTCGATGCGACGCAGCACCATGCCGACCTGGTTGCGCTGGTAGAAGCAGCTGACACGGAAGCGGCCGACACCGGAAAGGCCGATGGCGAAGTTGCATTCGTGGGTCTTCTCGAATTCCTCGCGCTGTGCCGGGGTCATCACGTTGAGGACCAGGTCACGGCTCTGCTGCGGCGTGAGCGGAGTCTGCGTGATCGGCGAGATCTTGCCGTTGACCTTCATCGCCGGCGGCATGCCGGCAGTGATGAACAGGTCCGAGGCGCGCTGGTGCGCCATCAGCTTTAGGAATGAAGTGAAATCGATGGTGGTCGCGGTGGTGTTCACGGCGGGCTCCCAATGGGGCATGTACCAGGAAACGGTCGGTGGAGGAAACGGCGCGGGAACGGCGGCGCACTGGCGCACGCCGCCCCGCTGCAGCCCCGCCTTACTCGAACAGGCGCTTGTCCTTGGCGTATTCGCGGGCCTGGTTGCGGGTGATCAGGCTGCGCTTGACCAGGTCCTGCAGGTGCTGGTCCAGGGTCATCATGCCGTACTGCTGGCCGGTCTGGATGGCCGAGTACATCTGCGCCACCTTGTCCTCGCGGATCAGGTTGCGGATGGCCGGGGTGCCGACCATGATTTCCCAGGCTGCGGTACGGCCGCCGCCAACCTTCTTCAGCAGCGCCTGCGAGATCACCGCACGCAGCGATTCGGACAGCATCGAACGCACCATCGGCTTTTCGCCGGCCGGGAACACGTCGATGATTCGGTCGATGGTCTTGGCCGCCGAGCTGGTGTGCAGCGTGCCGAACACCAGATGTCCGGTCTCCGCCGCGGTCAGCGCCAGGCGGATGGTTTCCAGGTCGCGCAACTCGCCGACCAGGATGATGTCCGGGTCTTCACGCAGCGCCGAGCGCAGCGCTTCATTGAAGCCATGCGTATCGCGGTGCACTTCGCGCTGGTTGATCAGGCACTTCTGCGAGGTGTGCACGAATTCGATCGGATCCTCGACGGTGAGGATGTGGCCGTATTCGTTCTTGTTGATGTAGTCGATCATCGCCGCCAGCGTGGTCGACTTGCCCGAGCCGGTCGGGCCGGTCACCAGGATCAGGCCCTGCGGCTGCTGGATCACTTCGCGGAACAGCGGCGGGCAGGCCAGGTCCTCGAGGGTGAGGACCTCGGACGGAATGGTACGGAACACCGCACCGGCGCCACGGTTCTGGTTGAACGCGTTCACACGGAAACGCGCCAGCGACGGGATCTCGAAGGAGAAGTCCACTTCGAGGAATTCCTCGTAATCGCGGCGCTGCTTGTCGGACATGATGTCGTACACCAGCGCATGGACCTGCTTGTGGTCCAGGGCTGGGATGTTGATCCGGCGAACGTCGCCGTCCACGCGGATCATCGGCGGCAGGCCTGCGGACAGGTGCAGGTCGGACGCTTTGTTCTTTACGGAAAACGCCAGCAGTTCGGCGATATCCATGAGCGGCTACTCCCCAATAACGGCTTCGACTGGAAGGATCTTTCCCCGGGCGGCAGTATAGCCTCCTGATTCAACGGAACGCGTTACGTGGCCACTCCCCTGCCCCAGATCCTGAGCAACCTGCACGCCGCCGCCGAGGCGGCCGGCCGGCCCGATCCGCGCCTGCTGGCCGTTTCCAAGACCCAACCGGCCGAGGCCGTGGCTGCGCTGGCCGCACAGGGCCAGCACGCCTTCGGCGAGAACTATGTGCAGGAAGCACTGGCCAAGATGCAGGCGCTGCAGCACCTGGCGCTGGAGTGGCACCTGATCGGCCACCTGCAGTCGAACAAGGCCGATGCCGTGGCCATCCATTTCGACTGGGTGCAGAGCGTGGACCGGCCCAAGCTGGTGACGGCGCTGGCGCGCCATCGCCCGGCCGCACGCGGCCCGCTGAATGTGCTGATCCAGGTCAACATCGACGATGAATCCAGCAAGCACGGCTGTGCGCCGGAGCAAGTCGAGGCGCTGGCCGCTGCGATTGCCGCCGAGCCCCAGCTGTGCCTGCGCGGCCTGATGGCGATTCCCGCGCCATGGCCCGAGGCCGAGCGCCGTCGGGATGCATTCGTGCGCATGCGCACGCTTTTCCAGTCGCTGGCCGCCCGGCACGCGCAGGTCGACACGCTGTCGATGGGCATGAGCAGCGACTACGCCGACGCCATCGCCGAGGGCGCCACCCTGGTGCGCATCGGCACCGCCCTGTTCGGCGCGCGCCCGCGCCCGGCCTGATTTTCCAAGGAGACTTCCATGGCAGCTGATTCCATCATCTTCATCGGCGGCGGCAACATGGCGCGCAGCCTGATCGCCGGCCTGATCCGCCAGGGCGTGCCAGCCGCGCACATCCATGTGGCCGAACCGGTGGCAGCGCTGCGCGAGTCGCTGGCTGCCGACTTCGGCGTGCAGGTGCACGACAACGCAACCGATGCGGCCGCACAGGGCAGCACCTGGCTGCTGGCGGTGAAGCCGCAGGTGCTGCGCGAAGTCTGCCAGTCACTGCAGGCAGTGGCCCAGGCGAACCGGCCGCTGGTGGTGTCGATCGCCGCCGGCATCACCAGCACGCAGCTGGAGCGCTGGCTGGGTGGCAACCTGCCGGTCGTGCGTGCAATGCCCAACACCCCGGCCCTGCTCGGTGCCGGCGTGACCGGGCTGTACGCCACGCCGTCGGTGGATGCGCAGCAGCACGCCCAGGCCGAACAGGTATTGGCCAGCGCAGGGCGCACGGTGTGGATCGAACGCGAGGCACTGATGGATTCGGTCACCGCCGTGTCCGGCAGCGGGCCGGCGTACGTATTCCTGCTGGCCGAAGCGATGGAAGCGGCGGGTATCGCCCAGGGCCTGCCAGCCGACGCCGCGCGCGCGCTGGTGGTGCAGACCCTGCTGGGTGCCTCGCGCATGCTTGATGAAGCCGGCGAAAGCCCGGCCGAACTGCGCCGCCGGGTGACCTCGCCGAACGGCACCACCCAGGCCGCGATCGAGAGCTTCCAGGCCGGTGGTTTCGAAGCGCTGGTGAACACCGCACTGCGCGCCGCGCAGGTGCGTGGGCAGGAACTGTCTGCGGCGAATGATTGATCCCCTGGGGTCAGATCCCTTTGCCGAGGCAAAGGGATCTGACCCCATCTACCGCCCCAAAGTGGCCATGACGAAATCCACGAAGCACTGCAAGCGGGGGCGCGGGCGGCGGTCGGGCAGGTAGATCAGATGCATCGGTCGCGGTTCGGGCAGGTAGTCGCGCAGCAGTGGCTTCAACCGTCCTGCTGCAATCTCCCCCGCCAGCAGCGCGGTAGGCTGCAGCACCAGGCCGGCCCCGGCCACGGCGGCTTCGCGCAGCGCGACACCATCATTGCAGGTGAGACGCGCATCCCAGTCCACCTGCTGGCCATTGGCCAGCTGCCAGCCATGTCCGCCGCGCCAGGCGAGATGGCTCAGGCAATCGTGCCCCTGCAGATCGGCCGGCGTGCGCGGCGTGCCGTGCCTGCGCAGGTATGACGGCGCCGCACACAGGCTCATCGCATACGGTGGCAGCGGCCGCGCCACCACCTCCTGCGATGGCAACGGCCCGACCCGGATCGCCGCGTCGAAGCCATCTTCGATCAGGTCCACGCGGCGGTTGCTCAGGTCCAGCTCGATGTTCAACTGCGGCTGCGCGCGCAGCAGGCCGGCCAGCCGCGGCGCCAGCACGCAGCTGCCCCAGGTGGTTGGCGCGCTGACCCGAAGCAGGCCACGCGGCTGTACCTGCAGGCCGGCCACGTCGGCCTCGGCCTGCTGCACCTGCTCCAGCACCTGCCGGCATCCTGCCAGGTAAGCGCTGCCGGCCTCGGTCAGGCGCTGGCGGCGGGTATTCCGTTGCAGCAGCGCGGTACCCAGGTGCGCCTCCAGCTGCTGGATGTACTTGCCCACCATCACTGCCGACACCTGCAACTGCTCGGCGGCGCCGGCGAAGCTGCCGCGCTCGGCGACCGCCACGAAGGCCTGCATGCAGCGAAGGGTATCCATTACTAATCCAGAGTTAGGAATCAGCAAAGCATACGCCGCTTACCTAACCCCAACGTGAGGGCGCAGACTGCGCCCATCCCCCTTCGCAAGGAACGGCCATGAAGATCCTCCTCATCGGTGCCAGCGGCACCCTCGGCCAGGCGGTTGCCCGCCAGCTCGGCCCGCAGCACCAGATCCTCGCGGCAGGCCGCCGCAGCGGCGAGCTGCGCGTGGACCTGACCGACGACGCCAGCGTTGCCGAGCTGTTCACCCGTACCGGCCCGGTCGATGCAGTGATCTCCACCACCGGCTCGGTGCATTTCGGGCCACTGCAGGAAATGACGCCGGCACAGTTCAACATCGGCCTGCAGGACAAACTGCTGGGACAGGTGCGGTTGGCACTGGCCGCCCAGCACCACCTGAACGCTGGCGGCTCGATCACCCTGACCAGCGGCATCATCAGCGCGCAGCCGATCCGCGACGGCGTCAACGCCACCGCAGTGAATGCCGCACTGGAAGGCTTCGTGCGCGCAGCCGCACTGGAGCTGCTGCCGCGCGGCCTGCGCATCAACGTGGTCAGCCCGAACGTGCTGATCGAATCGATGGCGGCCTATGGCCCCTACTTCCCGGGCTTTGAAGCGGTAAGCGCGCAACGCGCAGCGCTGGCCTTCCAGCGCGCGGTGGAAGGCATCCAGAGCGGAGAGACCATCACGGTCTGGTAAGAAAAAGGGGACGGAGGGGATTAAGTCGTTTGTGCACTTGCGACTTAATCCCCTCCGTCCCCTTTTTCATTCCCAGCGCATCGGACCATCGCCGCGTTCGCCGAGGACGTCGCCGGGGTTGGCCAGGCGGCAATGCTGCAGCGACAGGCAGCCACAGCCGATGCAGCCGGTCAGTTCATCGCGCAGCAGCTGCAGCATGTGGATGCGCTCTTCCAGCTCGGTGCGCCAGCGCGCGGACAGCTTGGCCCAGTCGGCCTTGGTCGGCGCGCGGCCTTCAGGCAGGCTCTCGAAGGCGCGCCCGACCGCTTCCAGTGGCATGCCCACCCGCTGCGCCACGCGGATCACCGCCAGCCGGCGCAGCACATCCCGGCTGTATCGGCGCTGGTTGCCCGAGGTGCGCAGGCTGCTGATCAGTCCCTTGCGCTCGTAGAAATGCAGTGCGGAAACGGCCACGCCACTGCGCTGGGAGACCTCGCCCACGCTGAGTTCCTGGGATGCCATTGCTTGACCTCAACTACAGTTGAGGTGTCATGCTGCTATCTTCGCCGCCAGTTGACAAGCGCGCCCCGCGCCTGACCCGTATGACCACGACCGTCTCTCCCGCCGACAGCCACCTGCCGGCCGATACATCGATCCTGTCCGCGCGCTACCGCGCCACCACCATCGGCATGGTCGCGCTGGTCGCGCTGCACGCCTTCGAGGCCTTGGCCGTCGCGGCCGCCATGCCCACCGTGGCCGAAGCACTCGATGGCCTGCGCCTGTACGCGCTGGCTTTTGGCGGCACCCTGGCCACCAGTGTGATCGGCATGACCCTGGCTGGACGCTGGGCCGATCGCCACGGCCCGGCGAGGCCACTCTGGTATGGCCTGGGTTGCTTCGTGCTGGGCCTGTTGCTGGCCGGCTTTGCGATGCGCATGGGCATGCTGGTGGCCGGGCGCCTGATGCAGGGCCTGGGCGCGGGCGCGATTTCGGTCTCGCTGTACGTGATGGTCGGCCGCAGCTACCCCGAACACCTGCGACCGAAGGTGTTCGCCGCGTTCTCGGCGGGCTGGGTGGTGCCTTCGATGGTCGGCCCGGCATTGAGTGGGCTGATCGTGCAGCATCTCGGCTGGCGCTGGGTATTCCTGGCAGTGCCGCTGTTGGCGATACCGGCGGCACTGCTGCTGCGCCCGGCGTTGGCACGCATGCAGTCCACCGTGACCGTCAGCGATGACAAAGGGCGTGGCAACGTGGTGCGCTGGGCCAGTGGGGCGTCGCTGGCAGCGTTGCTGCTCTATCTCGGCGGTCAGCAGCAGGGCATGGCCGCCCTGCTCTGCATCGGCGTGGCGATGCTGGCGCTGCTGTTCTGCGTGCATCGGCTGCTGCCGGCCGGAACGCTGATCCTGCGCCGTGGCCTGCCCAGCGTGATCGCGCTGCGCGGCATCGCCGCGGCTGCGTTCTTCGCCTGCGAGGCCTATCTGCCCCTGCTGCTGCAGCGCGAACGGGGGCTCTCGCCCAGCTGGGCCGGTGCAGTGCTCAGCCTCGGTGCGCTGGGCTGGTTCGCCGGCTCCTGGCTGCAGGGTCACCAGCAGCGTGGCTGGTCACGCCAGCAGCTGCTGCGCGTTGGCACCGTGATGATGACGTTCGGCATCGCCGCAACGCTGGCGGTGCTGTTCAAGCAGATGCCGCTGCCGGTCGCGCTGGTCGGCTGGGCGGTGACCGGCTTCGGCATGGGCATGATCTACGCAAGCCTGTCGGTGCTCACCCTGTCGCTGTCAGCGCCGCATGAGCAGGGTGCCAACACCTCGGCGCTGCAGCTGAGCGAAGCGTTGTCGGTGACCACCGCGCTGGCGGTCTCCGGTGCGTTGTTCGCCATGTTCGTGGAAACCGCGCCGCACACCGGCTATCTGCTGTGCCTGGCGATCACTTTCGGCCTGGCGGTACTGGCCGCGCTGATCGCGCGGCGGGTGTAGCGCGGCCGCATCGCGGGATTGCCGGCCAGCGGCCGGCACTACCGGATACCGGTGCCCACGTCATCGATGTCCCGATGCAGGATGCGGCGCACTTCCAGCACCGCCTGCGGGGTCTCCTGCACGCTGTGGCCGGAAATGATCACCTTCTCCGACAGCGCACCTGGCAGGTGTGCGCTCCAGTACGGCACCAGCCCGTCATCGGACTTCTCCACCGGCAGTTCCGGCTTGCGCTGGGCGATGATCGAGTGGTACTTCAGGCCGGTTTCGATCGGCAGCTGCGCAGCGGCCTTCACGAAGGGATCGCTGGCCTTGAGGTTGTCGATGCTGTTGGGAATCTTCGGCTTGGCGGTACCGTCCACCTGCTGCTCGGCCTGCGCCAGCGCCAGGAACACATCCTCGAACTTGCCGAGGATGGTCAGCGGCAGGCGTACCAGCCGCCCGATCAGGCGCCCGACCTTGTTGCCGGCAATATCCGTGCCCTGGTGCGGCGCGGCGATGAAGATCGCGCGCTCCACATTCGGCTGCGCCTTGAAGTGCAGCAACGGCCCCAGCTTGGCCTGCACCCGCTTCAGGCGCTCTCCCTTCAGATCGTAGTTGGCCAGCAGGTCATTCCACAGCACGTCACCGGAGTCGCTCACCAGCAGGCGCGCGAGCACGCCGCCCATGCTGTGGCCGATATAGACCATGTCCTTCGATGCACGCGCAGTGCCATTGGGATCGAAGTGCTTGAGCGTGTCGTTGAACGCGTTGGCGATCTCGTAGCGGTTCAATGCGATCGGTGCGTTGGTCGGGTAATAGACCTGCCATACCTGGAACTGCTGGCGCAGTTCGGGGTCGCCCATGATTTCGTTGGCCAGGTTCACCCAGGCTTCCGGGCTGCTGGCCAGGCCGTGCAGCATGAAGATGATGCGACGGTTCGGATCCCACGGCTGCATCAGGTAGATGTGTGGTTCACCGATACCCTCGCTCATGCCGAACAGGGTGCGCAGTGACTGCCGGGCGAAGCCACTCTGCGCCAGCCACAGGCCGTAGGCGGCGGTGAAATTGCCGGCCAGCGGCACCTGTTCGCCGTGCAGGGTGATGCGCTCAGTGGCTTCCGGCGAATAGGCATCCAGCTCGACCCGGCGCGTACGCATCACATCGTCCAGGCTGCTGCCCTCGAACCGCAGCAGCGCGGTGACGTTGATCGAGGACATCTCGCTGAACTCGGGCACCGAGTCGTCATGCCGGTGGCGACGGCCACGACGCTCGCCATCTTCATCATCCGATGCCGTTTCGGCTTTGGGGCCATCCGGCGCGATCACCGGCGCAACCAGCTTCGGCGGATCCATCACCATCACCAGCTCGGCACCGAAGCCATCGCGGCGATAGGTGCTGCGCAGGCCAACGAAGCTGACTGTGCCCGCCGGCACCAGCTGCGCGGGAATGCTCTTCAGGCCCAGCTGCTGGTAGTTGGAGGCCAGCGACCAGCTACCGACCGTGAGCGGCTTGGTGTAGTCCTCGCCGGCGAGTGCCGCCGCACGCGCACGCACGAACAGCACCACTGCGGCCTTTTCAGCCGCGTAGTTGTAGTAGTCACGCACCTGCGTCTGCCGGTCTTCGAAGGCACGGTCGGACGGCGAACGCCCGCTGTAGAACAGGTAGGCATAGGCATAGCGTGCGGCTTCCAGCCAGGCGTCCAGTGCGGCATCGCTCATCGGCGGATCGCCGGCGGCGGTCTTCTTCGGCGTCAGTGCCAGCGCAGCCTTCACCCACAGTTCGGACAGCGCCGACAGCCGCTGCTCGACGTTGAGATCGTCGGTCATCAGCAGCGTGCTGCGGCAGACCAGGAAGTCCTTCTCACACTGCGACTCGTCCAGGCCCGCCGCGCTGAGCGTCTCGCGCGCGGCCGGGCTGAGCTTGCCGGTGTTGAGCACGTCGGCACGCTTGTTGACCAGCGAATCGCTGGACGTGACCTGCTTGACGGTCACCATCGCGCAGCCGCTGCTGCCCAGCAGCAGGAAGGCGGCGAACAACACCGGCAGCGCACGCTGCCAGCGGATCAGGAGGCGTCGAGTCATTACTGCGGGTCCTGCTCGGTACCAGGCACGCCCTGGCGGATCACGGTGGAGAAGTGGTCGGCGCTGCCCAGGTCCAGCGCACGCTGGGTGATGCGGCCCTTGTCATGCAGTTCGGCATAAGGCACGCCCGGGGTGAGCGCACCCACCTCCTGCGCATACTCGGCCAGATACCCGGACAGCAGCAGGCGGTAGTCCAGTGGCAGGCGCGGCGCGATGTGGCGGGCCAGGTCGAAGACGATGGTGGTGCAGTTGCTGGTGAGCGTGTTGTAGAAGCCCGGCTTCGCATCCAGTTCGCGCGCCTGCGCGATGTAGGCGGCAAACAGTTCCTTCAGCTGCGCAGGGTCCATGCCGTGCAGGCGGTACAGATAGACATCCTCGCCGCGCGCATTGGTGCGGGTGCGGATGATGTCGGTCTCCTCCGAGGCCACCAGGGTCATCTCGAACTTGCGGAAGAAGCCGCCCAGCGCCGAGAACGATTCGCCGCGTTCCTTGCGGATCTCCAGCGAGAACACCAGATGGCGCCCATCCTCGAAACCAAACGAGATGAGGGTGTGGGCGATCGCCGGGCCCATCCAGTACGAGAGCACCAGGTCGGCCGAACGCAGCTGGTCCAGGTCGTACTCGCGGCGCACCCAGTGCGCGTCGTAGTCGGTCTCAGTGCGCCAGGTGAAATCACGCACGTTGTCGAACACCACGTGGCGCCCGTCGAAGGACACCACATGCAGGCGCTGGGCCACGTCATCGGCCCACACGCGGTCCTGGCGTGGGGTCAACAGCAGCCACCACAGGCCGGCCAGCGCCAGCGAGGCGCCGAACGCCAGGCCCAGGCGACGGTGGCTGCGGCCACGCGCGACCCGCCACGACGCCCACAGCGCAAGCAGCAGCCACAGCACCGCAACGCCGTTCGCCAGCCAGCCCGGCCCCGGCATCTGATAGGCCAGCAGCCCGGTCACCCACAACGCTGCCAGCGCCATGGCACTTCCTGTCATCCAACGTCCTGCGGCTTTCACTGGCATCCTGTGGCGGTCCCGAAGCCGCATAGTTAGCCACAAGCGGGTTCACCGTGGCATCTACGGCCCGTTCAGGCACGCCGGCGCACCGTCTGCGGCGGCCCCCGCGGCCCGTATGGATCACACAGGAGCAATGATGGGCATCACTTCCGTGGCCGGCGTTCCGGTCCAACCCCAGCACCGCGCGACCTGCCACTGTGGCACGGTCGAACTGCTGCTGGACCTGCCGGATGGCATCGTCGATCCCCGCCGCTGCGACTGCTCGATGTGCCGGCGCCGTGGTGCCATTGCCGCCAGCGTCACCCGCCAGGGCCTGCAGGTGGTGCGCGGGCAGAATCACCTGCAGATGTACCAGTTCAACACCCATGTGGCCGAACACTACTTCTGCGGCGTGTGCGGCATCTACACGCACCACCGGCGCCGCTCCAACCCGGACCAGTACGGCTACAACGTGGCGTGCCTGGAAGGCATCGACCCGTTCGCACTGGGCATCATCCCGGTCAACGACGGGGTCAACCACCCGGCCGACCGCAGCGCCTAGTGGCGCGTGCGCCGTGGTGGCGTGGCGACCTTCTGCCAGGGCGCCATGCCGCTGCGCCCGGCCCGCGCAGGGCGTTTCAGCCAAGGCCGGCGTGGCGGCACCTGCGGCGCGTCCGTGACCGGGGGAGGAAGAGGTCTACGGCCGGGCCAGAGATGGTCGAGCAGCCACATGGCGGGTCTCCGTGGGGGACGGGGACGATCGACATTAGGCCTGGAGGGGCATAGGCGGCGTGAGCGGAAAACGACAACGGGATGACGGCAGAGCCCGGCGTGGGGACTTCCTTGCCCGACGGTGCGCAGCGGGAATCACCGGCGCCTGATTCCACGGGCGTGCCTTGCCGCCTGCGAACGCACAGGCGACGTCAGGCCCCGGCCGCCACCTCCAGGAAATTGCGCAGCACCGGCGACGGTTGCTCCGGCCGCGTGCAGAACGGCAGCGTGAAGCGCGCGGCGTCGCTTTCCAGCGCACGGTAGACGATCTCCTGCGGGCGGAAACTGGCCATGCTGGCGGGCACGATCGCCACCCCCGCCTCCACCGCCACCAGCGACAACACCGCATGCATGCCCTGCGCCTCCTGCACCACATGCGGGGTGAAGCCTGCGGCCGTGCACAGGCCCAGCACCTGCGCGTGGAAGCCGATGCCCTCGCCTGCCGGCCATGAAACGAACGGTTCGTCGGCCAGCAGCGCCACACTGACCTCCGGCGCGTCGGCCAGCGCATGTGCACGCGGCAGCGCGATCGCCAGACGGTCATGGTCGAAGTCGTGCAGCACCAGCTCGGTGGCGGGAATCGGTGGAATCAGCACACCGACGTCGATGCGCTGCTCACGCAGCCACAGCTGCTGTTGACGCGACGTGGCTTCCTGCAGATGCAGCTGAACCTGCGGATACTGCTGGCGGAAGCAGCGGATCAGGCCTGGCAGGCGGCCATACAGCGCACTGCCCACATAGCCTACGCGCAGGCTGCCGGACTGCCCGGCAGCCGCTTCGCGCGTACGCTGCAGCGCCTGCTCGGCCTGCTGCAGCGTCGCCCGCGCCTCCACCAGCAGCGTCTGCCCGGCCACGGTCAAGCCCAGGGTACGGTTGCCGCGCACGATCAGTTCGCTTCCAAGTTCGTCTTCCAGCCGACGTATCGCTGCCGTCAGCGGTGGCTGCGACATGTGCAGGCGGGCGGCGGCACGATGGAAATGCAGCTCTTCGGCCACGGCCACGAACTGGCGAAGCAGGCGCAGGTCGATCATCTCGGTGCAGGCAGTGGAAACCTGCCTAGGGTACGCCGTCAGCTGCGCGCGTCTACGCTGGCGCGGGCGATGGCCGGCCACTGCAGCGCGACCGATTCGATGCTGTCGGCCGTCACCGCACGCAGATCCCGCGGGTACGCCACATGCTCGGCGTCCTGCAGGCGCAGTGCATGGAACTGCCCGTTGCTGGCACGCAGGGCCCACCCTCCCTCCCGGCAGCGCGTGGATGCCAGATAGGCCACGCCCTGCGCAACGGCTTCCGGGTGCAGCTCGTCGGGCTCGCCTTCGATGCCCCACATGCGTGTCTTCGCAACCGGCGACACCGCGTTGACCACGATGCCATGCTCGGCGCCTTCCAGCGCCAGCACATTGACCAGGCCAAGCGCGGCCAGCTTGCCCATCGCATAGGCGGACAGCCCGCGCTGTGCGTACTGGGGATACAGCGCGCGATCGGATGTCGTAATGACGATGCGGCCACCGCCGGCCGCACGCATCGCGGGCCACGCCGCCTGCGCCAGCCACAACGGCGTCTTCGCCCCCAGGCACAGCATCTGCTCCATCGCCTCGTCCTCGATCGCTTCCAGCATCTGGTACTCGACCCAGCCCGCGTTGTGGATCAGGAAGTCGATGCGGCCGTGCACCTGCAGCAGCTCCTGCACCAGCGCATGGCAACCGGCGCGATGGTTGATGGGACCGCTTGCGGCCTGTACCGGCAGGCCCTGCCCCTGCAGCGTTGCGACGCTGCGCAGGATGCGCTGCGGGTCAACGCCTCGGCCATCGGTACCGGCTCCGACGTCATGCATCACCACCTGCGCACCGCGCTCGGCCAGCAGGCGGCTGTATGCCAGGCCCAGTCCACCCGCGGCACCAGTCACCAGGCCGACCTGGCCTTCAAAGGAAATACGGGAAATCGGCTGCATCGGCACAGCTTCGGCCAAGTGACGCACGCCCGGCCAATACCATTGACCACAGCGCACGATACGCCCGCGCTATCACCGAAAAAGGGGACGGAGGGGATTAAGTCGTTTCAGGCACAGCTGGGCCGATTACGACTTAATCCCCTCCGTCCCCTTTTCTTAGCGGCTGAAGCGGCGGGCGCCTGCCACGCAGATCACTGCGACCACGGTCACCAGCACCATGCTGGGGCTGACCGATTCGTGCAGCAGCAGCGCGGCCAGCGCCAGGCCGAAGAAGGGTTGCAGCAGCTGCAGCTGGCCGACGGCGGCGATGCCGCCCTGCGCCAGCCCGCGGTACCAGAACAGGAAGCCGATCAACATGCTGAACACCGCCACGTAGCCCAGCCCCCACCACGCCGACGCACCGACCGCAGTGAACGAGGCCGGGCGCATCAGCACCGTCAACGGCAGCATCACCGGCAATGCCAGCAGCAGTGCCCAGCTGATCACCTGCCAGCCGCCCAGATGACGGGCAAGCCGGCCGCCTTCGGCATAGCCCATCCCGCATACCACGATCGCCGCCAGCATCAGCAGGTCGGCCTGCAATGACGCCTCGATGCCGTTGCGCACCGCATAGCCGACGACGCAGGCACTGCCCAGCAGCGAGAACAGCCAGAATGCCGGGCGCGGCCGCTCGCCATCGCGCAGCACGCCGAACACCGCGGTGCTCAACGGCAGCAGGCCGAGGAACACGATGGTGTGCGCCGATGACGCATGGCGCAGCGCGAGCGCGGTCAGCAGCGGAAAACCGACCACCACCCCGAGGCCGACCACGACCAGGCCAGGCAGGTCACCGCGCCGCGGCCACGGCTGGCGCAGCATCAGCAGCAGGCCCAGGCCGAGCACGGCAGCGATGGTTGCGCGTGCGGCAGTGACGAACCCCGCATCCAACTGCAGCACCGCCAAGCGGGTGGCCGGCAATGAGCCCGCGAAGATCACCACACCAATGAAGCCATTGATCCAACCACTCGCCGACCGTTCCACACCTGTGATCCTGAAGTGCCAGGCGACACCTGGCGGAGCCTGTATGGAAGCATCCATGGCGGAACCGCCCCAGCTACAATCCAGTACAGTCGCAAAGAACTGTACTGCCCACACTTCCACTACAGTGCTGCCATGCCACGTCCGCTTTCCCGCATCGAATCGGTCATCCAGGCCGTCCGCAACCGCATCACCGCGCGGCTGGATGGCCCCGGCTCTCGCCTGCCTTCGGTCCGCGCGCAGGCGGCAGCGATGGGGGTGTCGGTCTCCACCGTGGTCGAAGCCTACGAGCGCCTCGCGGCCGAAGGCCTGATCAGCGCGCGCGCAGGATCCGGCTTCTACGTCAGTGGGCCCGCCGCACCGCTCGCGCTGGCCGAGATGGAGCCCCGGCTGGACCGCGCGGTGGACCCGCTCTGGGTATCCCGTCAATCGCTGGAAACGCCGGCCGGCCACCTCAAGCCGGGCTGTGGCTGGATGCCCAGTGACTGGCTGTATCACGACGGGGTGCGCCGCGGCCTGCGCCGGTTGGCGCGTGCCGATGCCGTGCATCTGGTCGACTACGCCGGCCCACTCGGGCTGCCCGCATTGCGCCAGCTGCTGCAAAGGCGCAGCGCCACGCTGGGCATCGATGCACCGATGGAGCAGATCCTGCTGACCGAATCCGGCACCCACGCGGTCGACCTGATCTGCCGCTTCCTGCTCAAGCCCGGCGACTGCGTGCTGGTCGATGACCCGAGCTACTTCAATTACCACGCGCTGCTGAAGGCGCACCAGGTACAGGCAGTGGGTGTGCCCTACACGCCCACCGGCCCGGACCTTGAAGCCTTCGAACGCGCAGTGCAGGACCATCTTCCACGGCTGTACATCACCAATTCCGGACTGCACAACCCGACCGGCGCGGTGCTTTCGGCCAGCACCGCACACCGCCTGCTGGGCCTGGCCGAACGCAGCGAGCTGATCATCGTCGAGGACGACATCTTCGCCGACTTCGAACTGCAGCCGGCGCCGCGGCTGGCCGCGCTTGATGGGCTGTCACGGGTGATCCACGTCGGCAGTTTCTCCAAGACGCTGTCGGCAGCCTCGCGCTGCGGCTACATCGCTGCACGCCATGACTGGATCGAAGCATTGACCGACCTGAAGCTGGCAACCAGCTTCGGCGGTGGCCATCTAGCCGCACAGCTGATGCACATCGCGCTGACCGACAGTGGCTACCGACGCCACATGCAATCGGTGCGTTCGCGTCTGGCCGATGCGCGCCGGCACACGCTGCGCCGACTGCACGCACTGGGCATCACACCCTGGCTGCAACCGGAAGCCGGCCTGTTCCTGTGGTGCCAGCTGCCGGATGGCCGCGATTCGGCCGCGCTGGCGCGGCAATGCCTGCGCGAAGGCATCGTGCTGGCGCCTGGCAACGCGTTCAGCCAGTCGCAGCGCGCGGCCGACTATCTGCGCTTCAACGTTTCGCAGTGCCACGACGCACGGATCTGGCAGGTGCTGGCGCGGGCGCTGCGTTGAGCTGGTAATGCGCGACCCGCGCATCCACCACCACGCGCACGCCCGGCAACACGCGGGTGGTGACTTCGCCGGCATGCCACATCGGCAGGACCTGCTGCAGGCGGCCGGCAGCAAAGGCCGCAGCACACAGGTTGTGCGGCAAGGCTGTCCTGCCCGGCGGCACCGGCACGCAACGCCCCTTGCGTGCCGCGCTACAGTGGTATGTCCCCCGCCGCAGGAATCCGCGCATGTCCACGTTCTCCGACCCGCAGGCGGTGGCCCGCTATGCCGAAGCGCCGCTGCGCCAGGTGCCCGGCTTCCTCGCGCTGCAGCAGATGAGCCAGCTGCTGCTGGCCGAACACGTACCCGCCCAGGGCCGCGTGCTGGTGCTGGGCGCCGGAGGCGGGCTGGAACTGAAGGCCTTCGCCGAGGCGCAGCCGGGCTGGCAGTTGCTGGGCGTGGACCCGGCTGCGCCGATGCTGGCCCTGGCCGAGCAGACACTGGGCCCGCTGACGTCACGCGTGCAGCTGCTGGAAGGCTACATCGACGATGCGCCGGACGTGCGCTTCGACGGTGCCAGCTGCCTGTTGACCCTGCACTTTCTCGATGCCGCGCAACGCCTGCACACGCTGCGCGAACTGCACAGGCGCCTGCAGCCCGGCGCGCCGCTGGTGGTGGCCCACCACAGCGTGCCGCAGGATCCGGCCGGCAAGCTGCGCTGGCTGCAGCGCTACGCGGCGTTTGCCGAAGCCTCCGGCGTTGCCCGCGCCGACGCGCAGCGCGCGATCGAGGCCATTGCCGAGCGGTTGCCGCTGCTGGCCCCCGAGCAGGAGGTCGCGCTGCTGCAGGAGGCCGGTTTCGACGGCGTGGAGCTGTTCTATGCAGGCTTCAGCTTCAAGGGCTGGGTGGCCTACGCCGGGTGATGCCTACGGCACCACCGTGATGCCAATACGCTGCATCAGCAGCGCCACCTGCTGCACATCCAGCGTGGCGCCGCGCAGGTTGGTACTGCGCAGGTCCAGCTCGCCCAGCTCCGAGCGGGTCAGATTGCAGTCGGTGAAGTTGGCGCTGTTCCAGTCGATCCCCTCGAACTGGCCACCGGACAAGTCCGAGCCGGCGAAGCTGGCGCCGCTCACATTCGCACCGTCCCAGCGGTTCTCCCACAGTTCGCACTTTTCCAACGTCACCCGAGAGAAATTGGCATAACGCAGGTTCGACTTCTTGATGAAGGCACTGCAGAACCAGCTGCGCGTCGTGATCTGGTTCATGAAGCTGGCGTTGCTGAAATCCGCGCCCTGCGCGCGGCATTCGCTGATCTCCAGGCCCAGTGCCTTGATGAAATTGAAGTGGCACATGCTGATGTCGCAGCTGCGGAAGCTGGCTTCCTTCAGCGTGGCCCCGTTGAAGCGGCAACCGGCGCGGCTGTCGGCATCGTAGAAGCTGCAGTTGATGAACTCGGTGGCGGTCAGGTCGGCGCCGGAAAAATCACATTCGTGGAACTGCTGGTCGACCACTTTCTGGCCGGTGTACTGGTCCGCGCCGATGCGCAGCCTGCGGTGAACGGTGGGGGACATCGGGGATTCCATGCCAGGTGCCCCGCCATGATGCCGGGCCGCGAGGACGAGCCATAGACGCGGCGGCGGTCGGATTCACCGGCAGTCCAGCCGCCCTGCCTGCGCCCGGGTCGGATTCACATTCATGCACACTGTTGCACGTTCATGCACGAACGTGCAGACTTGCGGCATGAGCTCCGACCCCAGCCCCCTCCCCGCCCAACGCACCCTGCAGATCCTTGAGGAACTGCGCCAGCAGGGCCGCGTGGTGGCCGCCGAACTGGCACGCCGCTATGCCGTCTCCGAAGATTCGATCCGCCGCGACCTGCGCGAGCTGGCCGCGCAGGGCCTGTGCCAGCGCGTCTACGGCGGCGCCGTGCTGCCGCCCCCCAAGGAACGCCCGCTGCGCGAGCGCCTGACCCGCGACCGCGGCGACAAGGCCGAACTGGCCGCACGCGTCTGCGCGCTGCTGCAACCGGGCCAGGTGGTACTGCTCGATGCCGGGTCGACCAACCTGGCCATCGCCCAGCAGTTGCCTGCCGCCCTCGGCTTGACGGTGATCACCAACGCACCGCAGATCGCCACGGCCGCCAGCGTGCTTGAAGGCACCTCGGTGCAACTGATCGGCGGCCGCCTGGCCAGCGGTGGCGGTGCGGTCGGCGCCGAAGCACTGGCCCAGGTGCAGCGCCTGCGGGCCGACGTGTACCTGCCAGGCCCCTGCGCGGTGGACGGCGACACCGGCGTGTGGGCGATGGATGCGGAAGAAGCCACTCTGAAGCGCGCGATGGTGGCCTGCAGCAGCCGTGTCATCGTCGCCGCCACCACCGAAAAGCTCGGTGCCCGTGGCAACTGGCAGATCGCCAGCCTCGACGAGATCGACGACCTGGTGCTGACCACCACGGCACCGCCGGCATTGGCGGCACGCTTCCGCGCCGCCGGTATCGCGGTGCACCCCACCCCTCCCTGACCGTACCGCTCATGTCCCTTGCCAACCGCGCGCGTGCCGAACAGCACGCGACCCGCGCTGCGTTCTTCATTCCCGGTTTCGCCACCGCGCTGTGGGCCACACTGGTGCCGTTTGCCAAGGCGCGCACGGAGATCAACGACGCCACATTGGGCCTGGTGCTGCTCTGCCTCGGTGCCGGTTCGCTGCTGGCGATGCCATTGTCCGGCGTGCTGGCCGCACGCCTGGGCTGCCGCCGGGTGATGGTGGCCAGCAGCCTGCTGATCTGCCTGACCGTGCCCGGCCTGGCCCTGGCCGGTTCGGCCTGGACACTGGGGCTGGTGCTGTTCGTGTTCGGTGCCGCCGTGGGCGCGATGGACTGCACCATGAACGTGCAGGCCGTCATCGTCGAGCGTGAAGCACGGCGGGTGATGATGTCCGGCTTCCATGCCTTCTTCAGCATCGGCGGCTTCCTCGGCGCGGCGACAATGACCGTGCTGCTCTCCGTGCAGCTGTCTCCGCTGGCATCCGTGCTGATCGGCGTCGGCGCCATGCTGCTGGTGATGCTGGCGTCGGCGTCGTACTGGCACAGCGAACGCATGCCACATGACACACCGATGCTGGCCATGCCTCATGGCATCGTGCTGTTCATCGGCGTACTGGCGTTCGTCGCCTTCCTCGGCGAAGGCGCGATGCTGGACTGGAGCGCGGTGTTCCTCAGCGACGTGCGTCGTGTCGATGCCAGCCTCGCCGGTGTTGGCTATGTAACCTTCACCTTGACCATGACCGTCGCGCGCCTGTTCGGCGATGCACTGGTGGCGCGCGCGGGCCGCCAGCGCGCGATCGTGTTCGGTGCCCTGCTCGCCGCCGCTGGCGTGCTGGTGCTGACCCTGGTCACGCCGTGGCAGGCATCGCTGATCGGCTATGTGCTGGTCGGCCTCGGCTGCGCCAACATCGCACCGGCGCTGTTCTCGCTGGCCGGCCACCAGACCCGCATGCCCGGCGCATTGGCGATCACCGCGGTATCCACGCTGGGCTTTGCCGGCATCCTCGCCGGGCCAGCGCTGATTGGCTTCGCCGCCAATCATTTCGGCCTGATCGCCGCGTTCATCGGCGTGGCCGTGGCCCTGTTGCTGGTTGCAGTGTCCACGCGTTGGCTGCGCGTCTAGCCCGGTGAATCAGCGCCGTCGACGCCGCAGCTTCATCCGCAACCGCCGATAGCCGATCACCGTGGCCGTCGCACACAGCGCTGTGCCAGCAGCGCTCAGCAGCAGCAACACACCCAGCCGGACACCTTCCTGGCGCAGCATCGCCGGCAGGTCCCAGCTGTGCAGGAAGTAGAACAACCAGCGCCCCACCCGCTCGCGATGCCCCATCGTCAGCAACGGATCGCCAGTAGCCAGGTCAAGGTAGACGCGCGTCGCCTCGGCATCGCCAAAGTCCACCACCGCCACCGGGAAGCGGCGTACCGCCGCACCATTCATGGCCTCCGGCGCACGCGGATAGAAGTAGGCATCCGCTGCATGCCGGACCACGAAACCGTGCATGGGCGCCTCGGACAGCGCGCGCGCTTTCTGCTGCAGCCACGCGGCCGGCAGCAGCCGCGCAACCTGCAGGTGCCCATGGGTGCCGGACACGATGCGGGTGCCGCCCTTCCCATCCAGCAGCACCGCGAACAGCTCGCCACCGATCCGTCGCCACTGGATTTCCACCGGCCGGAAGCCATCAGCGTCGGCCACGGCCAGAAGCCTCGCCGGCTCACCCAGCGCAACGTCCACCGCCACCGCGCCGCCACGGTAGCGCCCACCATCGATCGCTTCACGCGTGCTGTTGAAGACGCCCAATGGATTCATCGACATCAGGCCGCTGAAGATCCACGTAAACACGAAGGCCGCAGCCAGCAACCCGATCAGATGGTGCCAGCGCATCCACGGCTCGACGTACGGCGTCTTCGCACCGGAACGATAGTGCCCACGGAAACGCCAGCGCCACACCCCCACCACGATGCCGCTGACCGCCGCCAGCGTGCACAGTGCGGACAAGACGATCACCAGCCACGTCCACACCGGGTCCACCGACTGCATGCGCAGGAAGTACAGCCAGTGCAGCCAAGCGCCCACATAGTTCCAGCGCTGCTGCACATGTGGCGCGTCCAGCACCACTTCGCCAGTGTGCGAAGACACATACAGGTCACCCGGCTGCGTGCCCCCCACCTCCACCCGGTACAGCGGCCGATGCGCGTCCAGCGCGCGCGAATGCGTCCAGCGGTCCTCATCCACGCGCGTCGCGCCCACGAAGGCCTGGCCGCCGGCAAACTGCGCCGCCGACGCCTCGGCGCGCTGCGCCGACACCGGCAGCAGGGCCTGGCCGGTCCATGCCGACCAGGCGCCCACGTTGCTGCCACTGCGCACCACATAGGCCGGCTCACCCCGCAGCGTGGTCAGTGCCACGGTTTCCGGTTCGTCCTGCAGTGCCGCCGGCAACGCCGACAGTCCCCGCCAACCGCCTGCGTCCTCCAGCACCGGCAACGCCGCCAGCCGCTCCCCGGGTGTCAGCTTCGGATAGCCGATGAACAACATCACCATGCCGCTGACAAACCACAGCAGCATCAGCAGGCATCCGCCGATGCCCAGCCATCGATGCACCAGATAGGTCCAACGCCTGGCGGTGGATCGCAACGACATGGCCAGCCCCCCTCAGAACCGATGGTCGACGGTGAACTCGACGCGCCGATCCGGCCCCAGCAGCCATTGCGTACTGGTGTAGTACGCGGTGGCGTAGTACGCCTTGTCGAACACATTGAACAGCCGCGCCGACAGCCGCGTGCGCGGTGCCGCCTGCCAGGTCAGCGCCAGGTCGGTGGTGCTGTAGCCGGGCAGCTCCAGGGTGTTGGCAGTATCGGCGTAGCGCTTGCCGACATAACGCACGCCTGCGGCCGCATTCCAATCGGGAAGGAACTGCCAGCTCAGCCACACATTGGCCAGGCGCTCGGCCACGTTCGGCGGCACGTTGCCATCGCGCGAGACCAGCACCGCCGGTGAACCGCTGGTTTCCAGGAAGTCCTCGAATTCGGCCTTCAGCACCGTCGCGTTGGCATCGAGCGACCACTGCGGCGCAAAAGCCCAGTTCAGCGACGCCTCGATGCCCCTGGAGGTCTGCGCACCCACCTGTACCCGGCGATCGGGCACCAGCGGATCACGGCTGAGCAGGCCGGTCTTGCGGATGCGATACGCGGCCAGCGTCCACTCGCCACCGTCGAAGGCCTGCTTCAGGCCCACTTCGACCTGCCGCCCCTTGGCCAGATCGAATGCACCATTGGCCGGACTGATCATCAGCAGGCCACTGACCGGATCGGCCGCCTGCGAATACTGCGCATACAGGCTCAGCGTCGGGCGCAGCGCGAACACCGTACCCGCACGCCAGCCGGTGCTGCTGTAGGTCTTCGAGAATGCATTCTGGCCGCTGATCAGATCGGTGCGGTCGATACGCGCGCGATCGTGGCGCAGCCCACCCAGTACCGACCAGCGCTCGCTCAGCGCCAACCGGTCTTCCACGAACAGCGCGTATTGCTCGGCACGGTTACGGTAGCGCGGCAGGTTCGGCGCGTCGCTGACGAACTGGCCCGGCACCGGATCGAACGGATCGACCGGGCCCGAGCTGCCGGCATAGGTGTTGTTGGTGTGCTTGAAATGCGCACGGTTGGCATCCAGGCCCACGGCAAAGTTGTTGGCCAGGCCGCCTACATTTCCTTGCACGCGCAGCGTCGAGGTCAACCCGCTCTGGTCCTGGTTGTGGGTGATCTGGGTGTTGCCCGAGCGGTCGACCAACCCGGTACGGGGGTTGTAGACATAGGCCTCGGCATTGCGCCAGTCGCGCTGGCTGTCGATCTGGTAGAGGCGCGTGCGCCATTCCACGTTCGCGGTCGGCGTCCACAGCGCATCGAGCTGGGTCCAGCGGTCGCGGAAGCGGATCTCGCTGTCGTCCACGTTGTAGTTGCGGTGGCGCAGTGCGTCCAGCTGGCGGCCCTCGACCAGTGGCGTGCCGAAGTAGCGCATCGGCTGCTGGTAACCCTGCGCATGGGTGAGGGTCAACTGCAGGTCCGAGCGTGGCTGCCACAGCAACGCACCGGAGAAGGTCGCGTCACTGTTGCGCCCACGGTCGACCCAGCCGCCGCTGTAGTTGCCACTTACGTCCAGCCGGTAAGCCAACGCTGGTGTCAGCGCGCCGCCACTGCCGAAGCCCAGCCGTGCGGTGTCCTCGCTGCCCACGGTCACGCTGATCTCGTTCTCGATCGCGCCGCGCGAGGGCTTCTTCGGCACGATGTTGATCACGCCTCCAATCGCACCGTCACCGTGGATCACCGAGGCCGGGCCGCGCAGCACTTCGATGCGCTCGATGGACCACGTGTCGAACGGGAAGGTGATGCCCACGCCACCGTACTGGCGCAGCCCGTCGTACAGCCGCATCACCGACGCACCATCGGTGAAGCCGCGACTGGAGAGCGCGCTCAGTCCGTTGCCCGGGTGCGGCATCGCACTGATCGCACCAGCACGGCTGATCGCATCGTTGAGCTGGGTGTCGCCACGCTGTTCCAGCTGCTCTCGCGAAATCACCGTCAGGCTGGCCGGTGTCTGCAGCACGCTCAGGCCCAACGCAGAGCCGGCAGTGGCGGTGGATGACAGTTCGCCGCTGCGGGTATCGACCACGCGCACGGTCTCCAGCGTGGTCGGGGGTGCCGCGTCGGCGGCAAGCAGGGGCGCGGCATGCAGGAGCAGCGCGCACAGGACAGGCAGCGACGCCCGGCGCAGGCGCGCGGGATTGGGGTTCGTTTTCATTTTTTCACGGCATGCAAGGCCACCCCGCAATGGCAGGGCAGCTCAGGGAGTTCGGGAAGCGCGCACGCAGTAGTGCCAGGCCATGCCTGGCAGCTCGGAAAAATCAATCCAAAGGCGCACGCGCAGGGCTCAGACGGCCATCAGGGCCGGCGGCCCACGCGCTCCCAATGTGCCGCTGATCCGCTGCGGCAGCGCCTGCACCGCACCGCGCAGCGCGCGGCACACTGCTGCCATCGGCGCCAGCAGCAGCAATGCCGCCACCAGCAGGGTGATCAGCCGTGCGGCGATCAGGCAGTAATCGCAATCCACGCCCATTTCATGATCGGCGTGGGGATCGGCAGGCGGCTTCTTCGCGGCCTCGCCGTGCTGCATCGCCATCGCGTGGTGGTCATGGTGCCCTTCCATCGCATGCTGCGCGTGCTCTGCGTGCATTGCGTGGTCCATCGCTACCACTGGCGCGGCAGCCGCAACGTGGCCATGTGCCAGGAAACGGCTCACCAGCGGGGCAAGCAGCACCAGCAGCATGGCAAGCCATGCCAGGGCCTGGAACCGGCGGTGGAGGACAGATTGACGCACCCGGCCATTCTACGGGCCCGCAGCCAACCTTGGACCTCGTTCAGGGTTTACCCCCTGCGACACGGTGACGCAGGGGCTCGCCTCCAGCGGCGACGTGTGAATGCACCGCACCGCGGTCCCGGTGCTTGCAGGCCCCGCATCGCCAGCGCTAGGGTTCAGGGGCTACGGCAAGGAGCCAGAGGAAACTGCATGACAATCCGCATCAAACAGCAGTTGCATGCCAGCCTGCTCGGCCTGACCACGCTGCTGCTTGCCGCCTGCGCCGACAAGGGACCGCCTGTGCCACCGGAGCCGCTGGAACTCTCGAAACCGATCGCGGTAGACACGCCCGGCCAGCAGGTGCAGTTCGAGTTCGAAACCACGGCACGCAACTTTGCCAGCTACCGTACGTATGCGGTGGAGCTGGATCTGCAGCATGTCTCCCCCTCGCCAGATGCCGCCTCTCCGCGCGACCTGCACATTCCTTTGCGCGTTGGACTTCAGCAATGGTCCGGTGGCACCTGGCAGTCGCTGGCAAGCCCCGACGCCTACCAGATCGCACAGTCGCAGTCTGGCCAGCCGCTGCCAGACTGGCATCGTGACGCGGGGCTGAACTATGCCCAGACCCAACGGGGCAGCGATGGCGCATACCGGTTGCATGTCGCGTTGCTGCCGTTGCAGGCGCATAGCCGCTATCGGGTTCAGATCAGCACGGTTGAATACATCACACCACTTCGTGGCGCAAGCGCCAGGATACTGATTCACGAATCGCGTCCGCTCGCCAAGTAGCACAACGCCTTCGTACACCCTCCAGGAGGATCACCACGCACATGGACAAGCCACGCTACGTCGTCGATATCGTCATTGCGGCGCCGGGAACACCGCTTCTCGACCCCGTAACGCAGCAACCGCTGCGCAATCCGGATGGTTCCGCGCAGACATCCGGGCCGGGGCATATGTTCTACGTCCTGCGAGCACCGGGAAAAGATCCGGCGAGCTACGGCTTTGCACCGATCGAGCACGGCAGCATGAACGGACCAGGCGACATCGTGGACAACGATGCAAAAACCTACAAGAACCCGCATTACACGCGTTCTCTGGAAATCACCGAAGCCCAGTACAACAAACTCAGAGCATTCGGCGATGACCCAGTGAAGCACGGCTTCAGCAAGCACTACGCCGACGTGCGCCATAACTGCGTGGACTTCACCTGGGGCGCATTGAATCATGCCGGCATCCAGCGCAAGCACAGCCTGGACATGAACAGCATCGGCGGTCCCGCCGGCCAGTTGCTGCCTGATGTACGCATTCCGCTGGGTATCCCGTCACAGGGCAAGGACGGTTACCGCCCGCTGCGCAACATCCATGGCGTGGACAGCATTGAGCCGCCCTTTCCCAACAGCGAACTCAATCGCACCACCACCCATCCCCTGCCCGAGCGCACCTTGAAGCAGCGTCTGCTCAGCGAAACCGATGGCATCAATGGCTCCTTGGGCGAGCGCCTGGCTGCGGACGCACGCACACCAGGGCACAGCCTGCATGCCCTGGACCAGAACGTGCGAACCGCACTCGCCCAGGCTGGCGAACAGCAGGGGCTGCCCGCCGGGCAGGAACACGAACAGCTGGCCGGCCATCTGACACGCGCAGCAGTGCAGGCCGGCTTCAGCGAGAAAGACACGTTGCAGGTGGCCTTCAGTTCAAACAGCACCGCCGAAGCACCTGGCTACGTGTTCCTCCATCGCAGTGGCGACACCGCATCACCGGACCCGGCCGCCAACCGCCAGCGCCTGTCCCTGCTTGATACCCAGCAGGGCGACGTGGATACGCTGTATCAGCAGGCCACTGTGCAGCAGCAATACCGCGACGCCAGCCGCCTGGCGCAGGACGAACAACAGGCACAACAGCAGGCATCACCGCGCATGGCCTGACCGGACCGTGCCAGGCGCAGATACCGCACCCGCATCAACTCACGTACTGCGCCTGGCCATTCCCGAACGACCAGTTCTCCTTCTTCACTTCCACCAGGTTGATGAACACATCCTCGCGGCGGATGCCCACTGCCGCGTGCAGGCCATCGGCGATGCCGGCGTACAGCGCCTTTTTCTGCTCCAGCGTGCGCCCTTCGTTCCAGGTGATCTGGATGCAGATGAAGTCATCGGTGCGGTCCACGCCCAGGTAGCCGGGGTCGTAGATCAGCGTGCCTGGCTCGTGCTGCTGGAAGATCTGGAAACGATCATTCTCCGGCACACCCACCGCGCGCATGGCCTGGTAGATGGTTTCGCCGACGCGTTGCAGGTAGTCGGCGGATTTACCTTTGCGAAGATCGACACGGGCAAGCGGCATGGTGGCACTCCAGTGAGGATGGGCACGGCAACGGGCTGAGACTACGCCTGCCCGGGGCGGCGGGACAGCGCATGGATGGAACCCTCTGCTTCCATCCGTGGCATGTTCCCGCCTCTGCTGCGCGGGGTGACGTGATTGCCTTGGCGGCACGCCTCCGAAGTCGTCATGTGCACGGTCGGAAGGGGCGGCGATATGCGCCATCAGTGATGGGCGGCACTACTCGCAGGTGTTGGACGGCACACAACGGGAAACGTCTGGCGCGCCTAGGGACAGTTGAGAACTTTCCTTACAGACCGATGTGACTACCCGGCTTGATGATCGCCGCGCCGGGGCAGATGGCCCGGGCCGGGATTGGCGTCTCGAATAAACAAACACACCTACACGGTTGCGAAGTTCACCGCAGCCCAGAGAATGCACCGACTGCCCCCAATGGCGGCCGGTGCGTGGGGATCGACAGATCCGCCGGGCGTTTCTCAAGTAGGTGTGTTCGTTCCCGGTACGCCAACCCGCACCGTCCGCCACCTTCGCTCCGGAAGGTGGCCCTATGCCAGTGAGGGTTTCGCCATGACCAACCGCACCGCCATCCATCCCCGCCTGCATGCCCTGATCGGCGATATCGCCGCCGACGTGCCCGCAGACCTCGCACGCGAAATCGAATGCGCTCTGGAAGAGCGACAGCTCCCCCCCTCCCGACCAACCTTCCTTTCTTGCCTCAATGCCATCCGCACCGGTGATGACCAGGCCGGGCGCGCGTGTACCCCGCAGACACTCAGCGCCGCAGGCTTCGGTTCACTCGACCGCTCACTGGCCGCATTGAATGCCGTACTGGATCTCCTGCATGCCGCCGAGCGTGCGCGACTGGATGGCGATCCACAGGATCAACTCGGTGACCTCCATCGGGACGGATTGATCGTTGCCGCGCGCCAGATCGCGCGCGCTGCGCAGGATGGGCTGGGTGATGCCCTGGAGCCGGCGGGCGCAAGGCCTCGCTGATATGCGAGGCAACAAAAAAGCCCCCATCGCTGGAGGCTTTTTTCGTTCTGCAACATGGTGGGCGGTACAGGGATCGAACCTGTGACCCTTGCCGTGTGAAGGATAGCCTAGGACCTTGCGGCACAAGGGCTTGACCCGTAACTCATTGATTGACCGTGTCATTGCGTCCCGATGGATTTGGCCGCACACTACTTTTTGCAGGAGATTTGCAGGAGCAACGTGATGCCGAGAGTAACGAGAGAGGCGCTGACGCGGAAAACGGTAGACGCAGCGAAGGCCACAGGCAGGGCCTACCGCCTGCGTGACGCGACGGTGCCCGGCCTGGTGCTTCGCGTGTCCGCCGCCGGCGCCAAGTCGTGGGCGATGGTATGGGGCCGCGGCCAGGAGAAGGCCTTCGCCAACTACCCCGCCACGACGCTGGAGGGTGCACGCGAGGCCGCCCGCCGGCTCTCCGCCGAGATCGACAAGCACGGCGCGCCGGCGGCCGTAGTGACGCCCAAGAGCGAACTCACGGTGGCCGATGCCTGCCGCGACTACGTGACCGCCTTGGAGAAGGACGGACGCAAAACTGCGTCGGATGACGCCAAGCGCCGGTTTGAACGCTGCCTCTATGGCGACAAGCTGGGCAAGGTGCGGCTCAAGGATCTCCACCAGGATCACATTGAGGCCTGGCGCGATCGCGTGGAGAAAGGCGACCTCCCGCCGCTGCCAGTGAAGCGCGGCCGGCCACCAGTGGCGAAGCCCTTGGCGCGGTCCAGCATCAACCGCATCCGCACGACTCTGGTGGCCGCACTGAATCACGCCGTGGCCCGACGCAAGGTCTCCCCTGACCTCGCCTTCGAGTGGAACGCCGTGAAGCCGCTCAAGGACGCCGGGCAGCGCCGGGGCCTGTACCTGGAGCGGGAGCAGCGCCGCGCGCTGCTGGAGGCCGCTGAGGGGCCAGTGCGCGACCTGATCGAGTGTGTGGCGCTGACGGGCTGCAGGCCGGGCGACCCGTCGCTGTGCCTGCGCTCAGACTATGACGGCCGCACGGCCAGTGTCAGGTTCCGGAGCAAGGATCACGACCGCAAGATTCCGCTCTCCCCCGCTGCCACTGAGCTGTTCGACCGGCTGGCCAAGGGGAAGCTGCCCAAGGCGCACTTGTTCACCCAGGACGGGAAGAAGGTGTGGACGCCCACCGACTGGAGCGAGCTGGTTCGTGATGCCGCTGCGCGCGCTGGATTATCTGCAGGTGTGACCCTCTACACGCTGCGCCACTGCTGGATCACCGATGCCATTGTCGGAGGCATGGACCTACTGACGGTGGCCAAGCTCGCCGGCACGTCGCTGGCGATGATCGAGAAGCACTACGGGCACCTGGTGCAAGGCGCTGCGCGCGACAAGCTGGCGCAGGTGCAATTCCTCTGAGCGATGCTCAACCCGTTGCTCAGGGCAAGCTCAGGTTTGAGCGTTGAAGGAACATCAGCAGCCTGCGAGGTTCAGGCTCCTCGTCAGGCTATGGATAAATGGCACCGGTACTGAGCGCGCGCTCCCGGAACGCTTCAACGTCGACCTCAATTCCGTTTGCTAAGGCGACCGCTAGCTCCATAAGCAGGAGCTCAGCGCTATCAATCGCGTCCTGAAAAACCTTCTGTGTTCTCTCGGACTGCTTGATGGCCTCATCAACCGACTTGCCGTCAGCTTTGCCAGGATACGGCGCGTCCCGGCCTTCCCTCTTGATTACGTTAAGAAGCTCAACGGATCGCGACAGCATCTCAATCGTTGCCTGGTGGATTTCCCTTTGCTTGGCCAGTTCAGCACGCAGTCCGAGCGTGCCAGTGAGCTTCGGCCGGTCTGGCACAAACGACCGCTCTAACCTGTGAACGATCTCCGCGTTCATTGAGCGCCCCGTCTCTGCGGTGGCGTCGACTAGGCGCTGATGCAGGGTTGCCGGAATGCGGAGCTGGCTCTTGATTGGGTCTGACTGGCTCATACGGAAATTATGCCACTGAAACAGAGTCAAAGGGGTTGACACTGAAATAGTGGCACATGCAGTATGCACCTACCGTAGTGGCATCCCGCGACTACATGTAGGAAAACCCCGCAATGACCCATCAAACCAAACAGTCCCAGGGAGAGCGCCTCAGTTACACCGTGGACGAGGCATGCGCAGTCACCGGCCTCAATCGGAACGCCATCTATCGCGCCATCACTCTCGGCCAGATCAGCACCTTCAAAGTCGGTCGCCGGCGCATGGTGTCGACCCGCGCGCTGCGCGAATTCATCGAGGCGCGCGAGAAGGAGGCGTCAGGCGGCGCCGCCGCTTGAGGGCTGGCCATGTCCGCGACCGTAGAAAGTGAAACGGCCCACCCGGTTGCAGCCGGAGTGAGCCGTGAAAGCCATGTCCGTACCCTACCAAGGAACGACCTGACCATGAATAAGACTGTACAGCAACCAGCGCCCGAATCAATCGGGCAAACCCCTGACGCGCATTCAGAAAAATCTGACGCGCCCCACAATTGGATGGTTTGGTCGGACGAGCACTGGCTAGAATCGGGCGCCCCACCGTCGGTTCAAAACCGCTTGATGCGGGTGGACCGCGCGCTGCAGGGTGTCCGGGCGATCCACGACCTCTTGGCCCTGAACTTTCAGCGCAACAACTCTATTCGCTATCACGGCGCCGAAGCGTTCTGCGCCTTCTCTGGCCTTACGGATAGCCACGAGGAAGGGCTGTACGTTGCCATGCGCGTGCTACTTGATACTGCGGATGTTCCCATTGGCGAGCTCCGCGATAACGCCGGCCGCTGCTGGGGCGGCAAGGGGGGCGCCAGGTGAAGGTGCACTCCCTTGCCAGTAGGCGCAAAGCCGGTTACACGCCGGCGTTATCCACCGACGAAGCCGGCCAGCAGAAGGTTGGCCAACTGCTCGTGTTTCCGCAATCGGGCAACTGGATTCCAGAGGATCTCCGTCGGGCTGCTGAATGCCTGGCGCGATCGGCGTTCCATGAGATGCAGCGCCGCGGCAGACCCACCACGCTAGGCGGCTGCTACCGGCGATCCATCGACGCTGTCCGTAATTTGACCACCATCGTTCCAACTTCGGGACACGACGCCGCTCTGAGCGCCCGCCGCGACCTGGAGATGATCCGAGCGGAGGGAATCGAATCATGAACCGGCCTTCATTCCAGAACCAGCAGCCCGCATTGGCGGGCAACATTGAGTTCGCCTTCGTCTTCGTGTCGTGGATGCAAAGCCGGCGCACGCCGGCCACACCGAACGACCTGATGAATCGTTTTGGGATGTCCCAGGCCACGGCCTACCGCTACTTGCGCCGCTACCGCGACGCGTTTGGCCAGGGGGAGCGAAATGGCACGACCCATTGAACCTATCGCGTGCGATTGCTGCGGAAAAGCGCTGCTGCCGGTATTCGGCACGTACAGCCGGGTAGAGCGGGATTTCGGTCTGGCATCCCTGCCCTACGTGCTGTGCGGCGACTGCGCCCTGCAGCACAGGGGCAACCCGTCTGAGGCCCGCGTGCGCGAATGGATCATGACGCGCGCGGCGCGCGCTGGAACGGACTGGCTGTGCGCAGTCACCAACGTGGTTACGCCAAATGGCGGCTGAGAGGAACCGCCGCAAGATCACTGGTAGGCAGTCGAGCGACACATTCGTTCGGCTGCCCCACTCGATGATGAGGCACCCGAGCTTCTTCGCGCTCAGCGGCGCGGCGATGAAGATGCTCCTGTTTCTGGCCGCCCAGTACAACGGCCGCAACAACGGTGATCTGAGCGCTACTAAAGCGATGGTAGAGGCCGCCAGCGTCTGCGCGGCGAGCAAGAGCAAGGATCTGCTGGGCCAGCTGGAAGAGGCAGGGTTCATCGTGCAGACGCGGCACGGGATCAAGAAGCAATGCCATCTGTACGCGCTCACTTGGATAGGTATTGATCGCTGCCCCGGCAAGAACCTAGAGATCGCTGCGGGCCCACCACGCAACGATTGGCGCAAAACGCATCTTCAACACCCCTCAGGGGTGCAAACAGAATCGCACTCTCAACACCCCTCAGGGGACCACCCAACACCCCTAAGGGGTGCAAAAGCAGCATGAGCCAGATGATAAACACCCCTGAGGGGTGCAAATGCAGGCAAATAGCCCGCTTTTTACACCCCTCAGGGGCCCCCCTTATAGATATCTACCAAGCGGGAGCGCAGCGGACGCTTGGCGCTGTCGCTCCACCGCTCTTGCCGGTAACGCTCTCCGCGCTGTCGGCACTTCACCGCACGACCCGCGCTGTTACGGGTAGCGCACTGCCTCGGCTGAAAACGCAGGCATGGGCAACAGACCACACGTTGGGCGCGCGGCTGAACGCAGCGCAGTGGAACGGCGAGCAACTGCGGCGCGCAATTCACCCAGGGCGCGCGCTGTGCGGTGTCAGCGAGAATCACCAGCGGGTGAGCAACGTGCACCACCACCGCAGCCGGTGGGCATCAAAGCCCGCGACCGGCGCGCGCTGCCATCGATCCATCAGGGCATTGATCGGCGGTGACCGTGGCAACAGGCGCCGCGCGGTGGCAGACCTTCGGAGGAACACGTGAGCAGTCGCGACGAGAGCACGAGCATTGGTTCCGGCACGCCGGCCTGCATTGTGGAGGTCCGCCAACGCCTGGAGGCTGAGGGCCACTACGTGACGATCGATGGGCGCATTACGGAGCAGACCGCAGCATCAATCATTCCATGCCCGGCGAGTCGTCTACGGCGGTGGCGACAGGAGGGCAAGGGTCCACGCTTCTACCAGCCGGCGAAGACACCGTGGTACTACCTGGGCGACGTGCTCGCCTGGATACAGCAGGGCGAAGGATTGCGCTAGCGAGCGGCGTCTGTTGCGTGGACGAAGGCTAAATCCGGGGATCTCCGGATTTAGGAATGGAATCGCCTTCCATTCGCCCAAGCCTGGTATCGCTATCGAGCACCAGCGCCAACAGCTAGCAGCGTCCCTCAGGTGACCATGGTGAAGCAATGTCACACCTGCATGTCACGCGTGACAGGTGTGACATGCAGGCGTGACATTAGCCGCTGATCGCCACAGCACAGACGCGACGCGACATGCTGCCGATGCCGCCGGCGATGGCACTGGCGCAGCAGTTGCGCCGCCTGCTCGGCGTTGCACCTGTGGTGCATGGCAGTGGACCTGGTACTGAAGATCGCCGCTGCGTTCGTGCAAGAGGATCGCGCCCTGGAATCACCCATCACTCTCGGCAGGAGGATCGCGCCATTAGGTTTCCACTCCTGCTGGCGGTCTCGGTGCTGGCCGCGTGCCAGCCCGCACCTACCAAGCCGAACCCGCCGCCGGTTGTCGTCATCACGGTTCCGGTGGCCACCTACGTACCGATCGACGCCCAGCTGCGTAAGCGGTGCAAGTGGGTGAAGGAGACGACGCCGTCTGCTGTATTCGATGTGAGCAACGGCCGTAAGCGTTGCCTTCTGCAGTACGAAACGCAGTTCGACGCCATCAACCAGGTGCAGGGCAAGCCGGCACCCGCGAATATCGACCGCCGGCCATGATGTTTCACGAGTGGCGTTTCACGCCGGGGCGCGAAGGCGAAACTGAACGAAATTGACGAATGTTCACAGGTTATCCACAGAAAGATGAACGGGCGGGGCCCCTGGGCTTATCCACAGCCACCGGGGGGAATTCGGACCCCGGTAAACGACAGTGTTTCGGCCCCTAGGGATGCTCCACCACAGGCTCGCCGGAAGCGGCGTTTCCCCGAGGAAAAGGCGCATTTCCTGCCCGTGCGACCTGTGCATACCCAACCATCGATCGATTGAGGCGATGCACAGGCGCGCTTTACCCAATTCGCCAACAGCAAGTGCGCGTTGCTACGCATTCCGAGGCGGCTCGGCATGGCCGCTTGGGATGAAATGGAACGGTCCTCACGGCCTGCCGCCATGCCTCGAATCGAGATCGACCTCCCCCAAGTTGTCAGCGACACCCTCTGCGACGCAGCGGCTGCAGCCGGCATCCCTCCGGCCGAGCTCCTCGCGGATGCGCTGCGCTGCCTGCCTGCCTTCCAGCGGGCGCTGGCGGCCAGGCCCGAACGGCTGCCCGCATTCGCCAACTCACCCAGGAGCTAACCGTGGCCGATCAAATCCACGATGTCCCGCAAACCCTTATCAAGCTGGAACAACTGCGGATCCGCAGCGATCTGCATAGAGCCGCACGCGATGCACTGAACGAGCGCCGGAATGATCTTCGCGCCCATCGGCGGGAAATCGAAGAACAGATGCGGGTTGAAGCTGGAAGCTTCAGCGGCCCGCAACCCGCCATCGAGAGCGTTCCCATGCGTGGTTACGACGCCGGCGTCCGCCAGGGCGGAAGCAGTAGTTTTTCGAGTACCGCGAGCAAATTGACCCTCGATCAGCACCGGGAGAGGAGGCTCGCGGTGCTGCAACGTCACTTGGCCGCGGTCGATGCCGTCGCCGTCGTCGTGGAAGCCGCACTCGCTGAAACGGAGCGGACCAGCGGCGACGTCTCGGCGTTCCGAGCCGCCGAGTCCCACCTCCAGAAAACGCTGGCCGATTGGGGCCTGAGCAGCTAACCAGGAGAAGACCATGATCGATGCCCCCCCCAAACTGACGCGCTTGCGCGCACAGATATCCAAGCTGGCCGAGGATATCGAGGGTATGCGCGAAGGCGTGCGGCCTGAGTCAGAGGCCCTCGCAGCCGTTGACCAGCATATCCAGAAAATGGCGGAGAGCGTGAGAATCCAGCCCTTTGCGTTCGCGCACACCTCTGGCGGCGGTGACCCCGTATCGATGTATCCGGAAGACAGCCACAGGTATGCCTGCAAGTTCTTCCCCGACGTCATCCGGGCCCGCCTCTACGATGAAGTCAAGGCGATCTATCAGAGAGGCCTGACGGTCGCCGATGACGCCGCTCGCGAAGAGATGGAAGCCCAGCTGCTGGACCTGGAGCACCAGGAAGAAGCATTCATTCGCCAGGCGGCTGCCGAGGGAAAGAGCATCCCTCGCCGCGCGGACGCAAACCCTGTCGTGCTGCTGGCCGACTAGCCAGAAGGGAGGGACCAGCAGGCGGTGTCCCAAACAACACCTGCAGCCCAGGCCGGCTCTTTGCGGATCCGCATACCTCGTGCCGGTGACTGGGCCCCGCTCACCACAGTCCCATCCGATAACTGGAGCCATACATGAACCAGCTTGACACCATTTCCCCACCAAGCAGAAACCTGGAATTCCGAGGGGAACAGCTGCACGTCACGCCGTTGCGCCTGCAACAGATCGGCCCCTTCATCACGGCCATCCGCACCCTGATCGCTCGGGTGGCGATGATGGCTGGCGCGGTTGAGGGCTCGGAGCGCGCTGCTGTCGGCGCCATCCTGCTGGACCTGCTCGAACAGGACGGGGCCGAGATCGCCGCCGCATTAGCTGTGGCCACGGGCCGCGATGCCGAATGGATCGCAGGCGCCACCCTGGACGAGATCGCCGACCTGGTGGATGCCGTGGTTGGGCTTAACCGGGATTTTTTCGCCCATCGCCTGCGGCAACTTCTGGTGCAGGCCAAGCAACAGGTGGACGCGAATACGGACTCGCCGACCTCGTCCAGTACCTGATCGCTCATGGGCACTCTCGTGCTGACGTGATGACCTACACCCTGGCCCAAGTGCGGGGCTTTACGGCTGCAGCTGCTCGGGACGACCGCGATCGCATCGCGGAGCTTGCAGTCGCCACTCGGACGGCCATGGCTGCGCCGCCGGCGGATTGGCAGCTGTACTTGGCCGCCCTGCGCGGCCAGACCCAACCATCGCCGAAATCAGGAACCTCAACCAATGGCTGAACCATCTGCAAATCTACGCGTCCGCATCAGTGCGGATCTGGCTGACATCAGGCAAGGCCTGGGTACGCTCACCCGCCAACTACGTGAGGTGCGCAGCGAGGCAACCCGGCCGCTGCCGACCAAGAACAACATCACTGATCTGGGCATCTCGGCCGGCCAGACCGCGCAGGCGATGCGCCAGCTGCCGGCACAGTTCACCGACATATTCACCAGCCTGCAGGGCGGCATGCCCTTCTTCACGGTGCTGGTGCAGCAGGGTGGCCAGATCAAGGACAGCTTCGGTGGTGTAGAGCCGGCCTTGAAGGGTGTCTCGTCGGCGCTGCTGGGCATGGTCAACCCGTACACCGTTGCGGCAGCAGCCGTGGGGTTGGTGGTGGTCGCCTGGTACGACGCAGAGAAGCAGGCTGAGGCCTATACCAGGGCGCTCGTGCTGTCGCGCAATGAGGCAGCCGCGACAACCTTGACACTGGTCTCGATGGCTCAGAAGACCAGCGACGCGCTGCAGGTTTCCATAGGCGCAGGCGCGGAAGCAGCGCAAGCGGTCGGTGCGAACGGCAAGATCGCGGCGCAAAACCTGCAGGCCGTCGCCAACGCGGCCGTGGCCATGAAGGAGGTCAGCGGGCAGGCGATGGAAGACACCATCTCCCTCTACGCGAAGTTGGCGGAAGACCCGCTCAAGGGAGCGCAGAAGCTCAACGAGCAGGTCAACTTCATGACCGTCGCTCTGTACGAGCAGGTAAGGGCTTTGCAGGAGCAGGGGCGCAACCAGGACGCGGTGACGGTGATTACCCGGGCGGCTTCAGACGAGACGGCGATGGCTCTGGCCAAGGTCCGTGCCAGCCAGAATCCTGTAATCCAGGGATTCAAGGATCTTTGGAAGGAGGCTACGAAGGCCTGGTCAGCCATGCAGGCCAGCACAGGCATGGGACCGCAGGCGCTGCAAATGCA
Source organism: Stenotrophomonas maltophilia (assembly GCF_002799245.1). Lineage (GTDB taxonomy): Bacteria > Pseudomonadota > Gammaproteobacteria > Xanthomonadales > Xanthomonadaceae > Stenotrophomonas > Stenotrophomonas maltophilia_S. The sequence continues at coordinate 630,777 of NZ_NEQV01000001.1, forward strand.
GCAGCTGGTCGCAGCCAATGCTCAGGACGTCGCAACAATGAAGCGGGGTGTTGCAGATGGGATGAGCGATGCATGGGTTTTCCAGTACACCCAGCGCATCAAAGTTCGCAGTAAGCAAATCACCGAAATAGCCACCGACCTGATCAAGGAACGAAAGGACGCCGAGGTGAAAGCGGCGGAAGATGCAAGCCTTGACTACCTCCAACGAGCTGACGCTATCGCCGAATCACAGGCCAGCAAAGAGGAGAAGAAGAAAGCAGAGATCGCTAGGATCACCATAGAGGCAGAGAAAGTTCGCCGCCAGGCCGAGGCTGCTGGCTTGGTAGAAGAGGTGAACAAGATCGAAGAGCGGCGTGCTGCAGCCGTAGCCGCGGTCGAGAAGAAATATGCCAAGAAGCCGAAGGCCGGCGGCGGCACCGGGTCTGCAACACGCTCAGCCGGCCTGCAGGGCTACAAGGACGATCTGATCGAGGAACAGGCACAGATCACGGCTGGCACCCAGCTGCTCAGGGCTCAGTTCGCAGCACGTGAAATCACCGCTGCCGAGTACTACAGCCGCATGCGGGAGCAGGTGCAGAAGGGCACTGACGCCCAGGCGAAGTCGCTGGAGCAGCAGATCTCGTTCCTGCAGAAGCAGGCCGTGAGCGGAAAGGATGCCATCGGCGTTAATCGCCAGATCGGCGAGCTGGAAGCACGACTTGCCAAGCTACGCATCGAAGGCGCGACGGCATTGGAAATCCTCAAGAAAGAGGAAGAGGGGGTTACCAAGGCACGTGAAAATGCGGTCAAGGCCTACGCCAGCGCCCTCGAGGCCAGCAACGACGCGCTCGCGCGACAATTGGCCACCCAGGCGCAGCGTGTGGGGATGGGCGACCGCGAGTATGAAATCCAGCAGCGGATCAATGACGCCCTGGCGGATGAGGCCGAAAAGCTCAGGGAGCTTAGCCTGCAGCGCAATGCCGACCAGATCGATCAGGTGACGTTCGATGAAGAGAAGGCGGTGCTGCATGCCAAGACGCTGGACCGACTGCAGCTGATCAAGGACGGGTACGACGAACTGCGGCAGGCCGAGGGCGACTGGCTGTCTGGCGCGAGCGCGGCGTGGGCGAACTATCAGCAGCAGGCCAGCAACGTAGCCCAACAGATGGGTGATGTGGTTGGCACCGTCATTGGCGGCTTCGAAGACGCCTGGGTGAAGTTCACCACCACGGGGAAGCTCAGCTTCTCGGACCTGACGAAGTCGGTGCTGGCCGACCTGGCAAGGATCGCAGCGCGCCAGGCAATCATGGGCATTGTCAACGCGGTGGCCAGCGCTTGGGGGGGCGGAGGTGGCACTTACACCGGGAACGGGACCGGTTCTGGTTCGATCGGTGGGTTTGGCAACAATCTGAGCAACTTCGGCACCAGCAGCATCAATAACCAGCTGTTCCAGAACATGAAGCTGGGCGGTGGCTACTCCACCGGCGGCTACACGGGCGATGGGGGGGTGAACGAGCCGGCCGGCGTCGTGCATAAGGGCGAGGTGGTGTGGTCCCAACGGGACGTCGCGCGCGCTGGTGGCGTGGAAATTGTCGAGGCCATGCGCCGCGGCTTGACCGGCTACGCAAGTGGCGGCTCACCGGGCATCGATCCCAGTACCAGGGCGTTGGCCGCCGGGCCGGACGGTTTCAATCTAACCTTCAACTCGAAATTCGAGGTCAATAGCGAGGGCAGCAGCTCCGACCGGGATGCCGGCGGAAACAAACCTACCGAGCAGCAGGTCCGGGACAGTTTCAATGCAATGGCCGGCGAATGGGCGGTCAAGCAGATGCGCCCCAACGGAGTGCTTTGGCTGCTGAAGAACGGCGGCTAACGCTGCTCCGTCGCTCCAGCCGGAGAGTGTCTACAACACAACGACAGTCGCTGGCCGTTTCTTGTGCCGGCAGAAGGCCACCGGTGCCGCCTGATTCCTTGGAGGAACTGCCCCCACCACGCTATGCGCCGGTAGGGGGCGGTATCTCCTAGAGCACGGCTTTCAGCAGCATCTCGTCCAGCTCATCCGCTGTAAGCCTGCCCTCTTCTTCGAGCTTTTCGATCAACAGGGACAACAGCTTCGCCGTGCGGCTAGCAGTGGCGTGCGCCGCCGGCAATGATCGATCGATGGGCTTCAAGTGATCGGGCTGGGTGAGCGTGTAGTACACGCGCCTCATGGTGCCATCGGCATCATTGAAGGTCTTTTCGAGCAGCAGAGATTCCTTCGTAGACATTGCAGCAGCCCTCACCTGGATGAAGCACCGATTCTAGCCATGTAGCCAGTGAGCGAGGGTGAGGTAATCCAACGGGATAACGGTCTCTGCGCAGTTCGTCACGCCGGCGGGAGGTGACCGGTACCGCCCCGGGAATAGCTGGCGACATCGTCAATCGGCGTAGGTCGACCGAGGATCCTTCCTGCGCCCCTGCCGATGGCAGTGCTGACTTCGAGCGGGTCGCCAGCAGATCAGGTCCAGCCTTCGCACTCTCTCCCCTGAACCCGAAAGCGCATAGCTCGACTTGTACTCGGGCCCCTGGCTCCGGATCCTTTCGGCGGAGGCCTGGTCGGCAACGGAAGAGAATCTTCCACCGCCTTTCGCAGCGCCAGGCCACACCTCCGCGACCGCCATTTGGACCGCTCTACCGGAAGAGAAATGACCATCGATCGTGCTACCCGCTTGCAGTTCGCCATCAGTGAAATAGTCGACATCCTCACCGAGGACCTCACAACGCTTGCCCTGGCGGCGATCGCCAAGCAGGAGAGCGCCCAGCCCCAGCCGGCACCGGCTCAGGTGGATAGCTCACCCGATACCGGAGCACGACCGCAGCGTCTACTGCGGCGGGCAGAGGTTGAGGAACGGACAAGCCTGCGCAAGAGCACAATCTACAAGTGGATAGAGCGGGGAACGTTCTCTGCGCCGGTTCGCCTGGGTGGCATGGTGGTCGTATGGCTCGAAAGCGACATTGAGGCTTGGATAGATGTCCAGATCGCCAATCGAGATGCAACCTGAGCGGGGTGCACTTACCTTGCCGCGCGTGGTGCAGCGAGGCAACGATGCAGATCAACAGCCCGATCAACGTACAGATCGCCTGCGGCACACCGACGACGGGGCAGGAGCAAGCTCAGGCCTCGACCACGGCGGCGGTGCAGCAGAGCAATGCTCTGCTCGCGCAGGTGGTGGATCGGTTAGATCGTTTGGAGGCCGTCACGACGCAGGGCGTGCGGGCATCCGGCAGCAGCGCTCTGCGGGCATCGCTCAATCGGTAAATCACCGGGAAGTCGGCGAATTGCGGTTTGCAGGAGCGTTGCAGGAGAACAAAAAACCGGCTTTCGCCGGTTTTCTTGTAACACACTGATTTTAAATGGTGGGCGGTACAGGGATCGAACCTGTGACCCTTGCCGTGTGAAGGCAATGCTCTACCGCTGAGCTAACCGCCCGGTGTGTTGCTGAGCCGCTCATTATAGGGGCTTTTCAGAGGCCGTCAACCGTTTTTCACATTCGTGTTCACGGATGTTTTCGGGGGCAAGCAGCCGAGCATGGCTCGGCTCTACAAAGAGGCCCCGCGGCGCCCCTCACATCGTATGGGTCGGCTTGTCCGAGCTGGTCAGGCCGGCCAGCAGGGTCTCGATCTTGTGGCGCACGCCCTCGCCTTCGGCGCCGTCGGCCAGCTGCACGCCGATGCCGGCGGTACGGTTGCCCTGCGCGCCGGCCGGGGTCACCCAGATCACCTTGCCGGCCACTGGCAGGCGCTCGCTGGAATCGGGCAGGGTCAGCAGCAGGAACACCTCGTCACCCAGGAAGTAGCGCTTGGGCGTGGGCACGAAAATGCCGCCGTTCTTCACGAACGGCATGTACGCGCTGTACAGCGCGGCTTTGTCCTTCACGGCCAGGGACAGGATGCCCTGGCGGGCGTTGCTGGCACTCATCGATTTCCCCTTGCGGCAGGCCGCTCGTTCACCTTGTTCCAGGCCAGCAGCAACTCGACCACCGCAAGGTCTGCACGCACCGTGGTGCGCAACAGGTCGCGGGTGCGGTTGGCAGCGTCGAACCAGGCTGCAAGCTTGTGCAATCGCTCCGGCGTGGTCAAGGCATCGGTGCTGGCCTGGGCCAGCGCCAGATCGGCAGCAAAGCGCAGGCGCAGCGCCGCGTTGTCATCGCCACACCACTTCTGCGCCAGCTCCACCGCGCCGGTCTTGCCGGCGGCCAGCTGCTCCAGCTCACGGCCCACTTCGCGGCGCAGGCTCAGGCCGTCTTCGCGCAGCCAGTTGTCGGCCTGGCCCGGATGGCCGCGCGCCGCGTCCAGCGCTTCGCGCGCCGATGCCTCGCTGTGGCCCTGCTGCTGCAGCCAGGCCAGCGCCTCGTGCTGCGGCGGCAACTTGAATTCCAGGCGCTGGCAGCGGCTGCGGATGGTCTGCGGCAGGCGCGCCGGGTCGCTGCTGATCAGCCACAGGTAGCGGCCGGGCTGCGGCTCTTCCAGGGTCTTCAGCAGCGCATTGGCGGCCGAGCGGTTGATCGCATCGGCGGGGTCGACGATCACCACCTGGGCCACGCCGTACTGCGGGGTCAGTGCCAGCTTGTTGGTGATCTCGCGCACCTGCTCGATGACGATCTCGGTGCGCAGCTTGTCGCCGCTCTTGTTCGGAATGAAGCCGACCAGCTGCAGGTCCGGATGGGTACCGGCGGCAATAAGCTGGCGCGTGCGCGTGGCATGCGTGGCATCGCCGCGCGCCAGCACGTGGTCGGCCAAGGCCAACGCCACCTCGCGCTTGCCCAGCCCGGCCGGGCCGCAGATCAGCAGGCCATGGCCGAGCCGGTCGGCATCGAGCGCGGCGGCCGTCTGCTCGAATGCGCGCTGCTGCCACGGCGAGAACATGCTCATGCGCCCTCCCCGTCCTGCAGCCAGCGCTCGACGCGTGCGACCACGTCGGCCGCCACGTGCGCCTGCGCCTGGCCGGCATCGATCAGGGCGAAGCGCTGCGGGTCCTGCTGCGCGCGGCTGCGGAACACGGCGCGCACACGCTGGAAGAAATCATCCTGCTCGCTCTCGATGCGGTCCGGCCACAGGTCACGGCCATTGGCGCGCGCACGGCCCACGGCTACGTCCACGTCCAGCAACAGGGTCAGGCCCGGCAGCAGGCCGACCGCACGGCGCTCCAGGTCGGCAATCCACTGCGGGTCCAGGCCACGGCCACCGCCCTGGTAGGCGTAGCTGGAATCGGTGAAGCGATCGCTCAGCACATAGGCGCCGCGCTGCAGCGCCGGCCGGATCACCTGGCGCACATGCTGCGCGCGTGCGGCGAATACCAGCAGCAGCTCGGCTTCGGCGCTGAGCGGTTCGGCCGCAATCTCGGCATCGGGCTTCAACACCAGGCCGCGGATGCGCTCGGCCAGCGGCGTACCGCCCGGCTCGCGGGTCAGCACCACCTCGTGGCCGTGGCTGCGCAGGCACTCACGGATGGCATTGATGGCGGTGGTCTTGCCCGCGCCCTCGCCGCCTTCCAGGCTGACGAAACGCGGGTGGCGAAGCAGCGCGGGACTCATTGCGCCGGGGTCTCCTGGGTACGTTGCTGGCGCAGCTGCTGCAGGTAGCGGGCTACCGCAGCGTTGTGCTGGTCCAGGCTGGGCGAGAACACGTGCGCGCCACTGCCATCGCCGACGGCGACGAAGTACAGCGCGTCGCCCGGCAGTGGCTGCGCGGCCGCCATCAGCGCATCGCGGCTGGGCATGGCGATCGGGGTCGGGGTCAGGCCGGCACGGGTATAGGTGTTGTAGGGCGTATCGGTGGTCAGGTCGCGGCGGCGGATGTTGCCGTCATACGCGGCACCGATGCCGTAGATCACGGTCGGGTCGGTCTGCAGGCGCATGCCGATCTTCAGGCGGCGCATGAACACGCCGGCAATCTGCGGGCGCTCGCTGGCCAGCGCGGTTTCCTTCTCGATGATCGACGCCATCGTCAGCAGTTCGTAGGGCGTATTGATCGGCAGGTCCGGCGCGCGGCTTTCCCAGGCTTCGTCCAGCGCCTTTTCCATCGCGGCGTGGGCGCGCTTGAGCACATCCAGATCGCTGTCGCCACGCTGGTAGATGTAGGTCTCCGGCAGGAAACGGCCTTCCGGATGCTGGCCACCGAAGCCGAGACGCTGCATCAATGCCGCGTCATCGAGGTTGTCGATGGTGTGCAGCAGCGGCTCGGCGCGCTTCAGCGCGGCACGCAGCTGGCGGATGTTCCAACCCTCCACGATGGTGACGCGGTGCTGCAGCACCTTGCCGGCGCGCATGCGCAGCAGCAGCTCGCGCGGGGTCAGGTCACCACTGAGCGCGTACTCGCCCACCTTCAGCTTGCCGGCCGCATCGAGCTGGCGCGCCAGCAGCTGCCATTGCGCGTCCTGGCCCTCGTCCACACCGGCATCGCGCAGCTTGCGCAGCACGCTGTTCATGCCATCGCCACTGGCGATGACCATGCTCTGGGCGGTCGGGGTGATCGGGGCATCGGCAAACCGGGTCTGCTGGTAGAAGAACCACGCGCCCGCACCGGCCACGACGGCGGCCAGCACCACCACCAGCGTTACCACGAACAGACACCCGCGCTTGGCTCCCGCCATGGACTACCTCTGAACTCGATTCCGTCGTGCAGGATACCGTGCCGGTGGATTGGGGTCATGACCGGGGACACCCCCCGTGCCGACCCACGGCCGGCACCCACCATGGGGACATGAGGTTGCCGGCCAGCGGCCGGCACTACCAGAAGGTCGATCAGCCCTGCTGGCCGAGCGCGCGCAGCAGGCCGCGGGCCTTGGCGCGGGTTTCGTCCAGTTCCTTGTCCGGGTCCGAATCAACCACGATGCCGGCGCCGGTGCGGAAGCTCACCTCGTGGCCATCCACTTCGGCGGTGCGGATCAGGATGTTCAGGTCCAGGTCGCCATCGCGGTTCAGCCAGCCGAACGCGCCGGTATAGGCACCGCGCGGCACCTGCTCCAGCTCGCTGATGATCTGCATGCAGCGCACCTTGGGGCAGCCGGTGATGGTGCCGCCGGGGAACGTGGCGGCGATCACCTCGCCGGGGGTGATTTCCGGGCGCAGGTGACCACTGACATTGCTGACGATGTGATGCACATGGGCGTAGCTCTCCACGGTCATCAACTCATCGACCACCACGGTGCCGGGCAGGCAGATGCGGCCCAGGTCGTTGCGTTCCAGGTCGATCAGCATCACGTGTTCGGCTCGCTCCTTGGGATGGCCGACCAGCTCCTGGATGCGCGCGGCATCATCGTCCCCCTCGAAGCGCGGACGCGTGCCGGCAATCGGACGGGTCTGCGCGTGACCGGCATGCACCGACACGAGCCGCTCCGGCGAGGAACTGACCACGTGGCGGCCGTGCGCGCTGAACAGGCCGGCGAACGGTGCCGGGTTGGCACGGCGCAGCTGCGCGTACAGCGCTTGCGGGCTGACCGGCGCGGCGAACTGCGCGCTCCAGCGCCGCGACAGGTTCACCTGGAACACGTCGCCGGCACGCAGGTACTCGATCACCCGGCGTACGCCGTCGGTGAAGCGCTGCGGCGCATCCTCGCCCACCGCCTGCGGCGGCTGCCAGCCCTGCCCGGCTTCGGGCAGCGCGGCCGCGGCCAGTGCCACCAGCGCCTCCAGCAACGCCTGCTGGCCGGCCTCGGCGATGACGAAGCTGGCATCGCTGTGGTGGTCGTGCAGCACCGCAGCCGGGCAGCGCAGCGCCAGCGCGGTCGGGCGGCCGTCCTCGCGCGCACGCGCCGGCAGCACCGGCTCGATCTGGCTGGCCACTTCGTAATCCAGCATCAACGCCCAGCCGCCACGGAACGGCAGGCTGTGGCTGCCGTCATGCGGCAGGCGCTCGCACTGCCAGGCACGGTCCAGCACCTGCAGGAAGCTGCCGGCATGTACCGCGTCGTGCTGGTCGCGCACCTGGCCATCGGCATCCAGCCGCAGGCAATCGCCCTGCGCGGCCAACAGCAGGCTCCAGCGGCCCTGGGCGGTACCCGAGGCGGTGGATTCCATCAGCAGCGGGAAGCGCGCCGGGTCGTGCTGCTGCAGGGCCAGCAGATCGATCGGGTGCGGCAGCGGGTGGATCAGCGGTGCGTGGGTCATGGCAGCCAGTTCGGGGTTCAGATGCACGGAAGCCGCCTTGCGGCGGCTCCGTAGAACGCGGAGTCGAGTATGGCTCGACTCTACAACTCGGTCAGACGCGCTTGAAGATCAGCGTGCCGTTGGTGCCGCCGAAGCCGAAGCCATTGGACATCACCACATCGACCTTGGCCTGGCGCGCTTCGTTGGGCACGTAGTCCAGGTCGCAGCCTTCGCCCGGCTGCTGCAGGTTGATGGTCGGCGGAATGACGTTGTCCTGCAGCGCCATCACCGAGAAAATCGCTTCCACGCCGCCGGCAGCGCCGAGCAGGTGGCCGGTCATCGACTTGGTGGAGCTGACCATCATCTTGTAGGCGTGGTCGCCGAAGGCGGTCTTCATCGCCATGGTCTCGCCCAGGTCGCCCAGCGGCGTGGAGGTGCCGTGCGCGTTGAGGTAACCGACCTGTTCCGGGGTGACGCCGGCGTCCTTCATGGCCATGACCATGCAGCGGGCGGCGCCTTCGCCGTTCTCGCTCGGTGCGGTCATGTGGTACGCGTCGGAGCTGGCGCCGAAGCCGGCCAGTTCGCAGTAGATCTTCGCGCCACGCGCCTTGGCGTGCTCGTACTCTTCCAGGATCAGGATGCCGGCGCCGTCGCCCAGCACGAAGCCGTCACGGTCCTTGTCCCACGGGCGCGAGGCCTGTTCCGGGGCATCGTTGCGGGTGCTCATGGCCTTCATCGCGCAGAAGCCGCCCAGTGCGGTCGGCGACGAGCCGCGCTCGGCACCACCGACCACCATCACGTCGGCATCGCCGTACTGGATCATGCGCATCGCGGTACCGATCGAGTGGTTCGAGGTCGCGCACGCCGACACCGCCGAGAACGACGGGCCCTTCAGGCCGGTGATGATGCTCAGCTGGCCCGGCAGCATGTTGATGATGGTCTTGGGCACGTAGAAGGGCGAGATCTTCTTGCCCTCGTGGAACTCGATGGTCTGCTCTTCGATGCCCAGCAGGCCGCCGATGCCGGCGCCGACGATGGCGCCCATGCGATCGGCATTGGCTTCGGTGATCTCAAGGCCCGAGTCGTGCAGGGCCATGAACGAGGCACCGAGGCCGTAATGGATGAACGGGTCCATCTTCTTGGCATCCTTGCCGCTGACCCGGAACTTGCCGAACAGTTCATTGTCGGCGGTGATGTCAAACCCCTTGACCTCACCTGCAATCTTGGTGGTGAACCGATCCAGGTAGGCATCAGAAACGTTGGTCAGCGGACCGATGCCCGAACGACCATGGGTGATGCCTTCCCAGCTGCTGGCCAGATCATTGCCCAACGGCGAGACGATACCCAGGCCGGTTACGACGACGCGACGCTTCATTGCTGATTCTCCTGACCCGGATGATTTCAACGGGCAACTCGGTTTGCTTCGGTGTGGTGCTCAAACACACGGGGCCGCAACAGCGGCCCCATGGGGTGCGGTGCGCGGCGAGCATGGGCCCGCGCGCGCACTGCCGTCTGACATCAGGCCTTGACGTGGGCCTTGATGTAGTCGATGGCGGCCTGCACGGTGCTGATCTTCTCGGCTTCTTCGTCCGGGATCTCGCACTCGAATTCTTCTTCCAGGGCCATCACCAGCTCAACGGTGTCCAGCGAGTCAGCGCCCAGGTCATCGACGAACGATGCGCTGTTGGTGACTTCTTCTTCCTTGACGCCAAGCTGTTCGACGACGATTTTCTTGACGCGTTCTTCGATGGTGCTCATGGGATCTCGCTCCAGATGGAGTTGTGGTTCAAAAGTGGTCGCCATCAATGGCGATGGCCGTGGGATAGTGTAGTGGAAACCGGCGCGGCCTTGCATTGCAGCAAAAACCTTCGCAGATCAATCACTTGCGGCGCAATCCCTGCGCCCCTTGCTTACGGCATGTACATGCCACCGTTCACATGGAGGGTTTCGCCGGTGATGTAACCGGCAGCCGGGCCGGCCAGGAAGGCCACCGCATGGGCGATGTCCTCCGGCGAACCCAGGCGTTCGAGGGCGATGTCGTTGATCAGCGCGGTGCGCGCTTCTTCCGGCAACGCCTTGGTCATGTCGGTGTCGATGAAGCCAGGTGCGACAACATTGACCGTGACACCGCGCGAACCGATTTCCTTGGCCAGCGACTTGCTGAAGCCGATGATGCCGGCCTTGGCCGCGGCGTAGTTGGCCTGGCCGGCATTGCCGGTCACGCCCACCACCGATGCGATGTTGATGATGCGGCCCTTGCGCGCCTTCATCATGCCGCGCATCACTGCCTTGCTGGTGCGGAACACGCTGGTCAGGTTGGTGTCGATGATCGACGCCCAGTCCTCGTCCTTCATGCGCATCAGCAGGTTGTCGCGGGTGATGCCGGCATTGTTGACCAGGATCGAGATCGGGCCGAACTCCTTGGCGATGCCATCGAGCACGCTGTCCAGCGCGGCGGCGTCGGTGACGTTCAGCGCGCGGCCGTGACCGCCGTGGGCGGCCAGGCGCTCACCGATCGCGGCAGCGCCGGATTCGGTGGTGGCGGTACCGATGACGGTGGCGCCCTGGGCGGCCAGCAGATCGGCGATGGCGGCACCAATGCCACGGCTGGCGCCGGTGACCAGTGCGATTTCACCCTGCAGGGGCTTGCTCATGATGTTTTCCTCAGGCTGGGGCGGCCGCCGCACCCGTGCCGCTTGCAGCGGCCACCGGTACGGTCGGCAGGAACAGGGAAATCAGGCCGACCACGCCTCGCGGGCGGCTTCGAAGTCACCCGGAGTGGCCAGCGGACGGCCGTCGATGGCCTTGTCGATGCGCTTGACCAGGCCGGTCAGCACCTTGCCCGGGCCGCACTCGGCGACCTGGGTGATGCCACGGGCGGCCAGCGCCTGCACGCAACCGGTCCACTGCACCGGCTGGTACAGCTGCTGGACCAGCGCAGTGCGGATCGCGTCGATGCCGCTGTGAATCTGGGCGTCGACGTTCTGCACCACCGGCAGCTGCGGCGCCTGCCAGGACAGGCCGGCCATCACTTCGGCCAGACGGTTGGCGGCTTCGCGCATGAGCGGAGTGTGCGAGGGCACGCTGACGGCCAGCTTGACCGCCTTGCGCACGCCCTTCTCGGCCAAAAGCGTCAGCGCGCGGTCGACTGCGTCGGCGTCGCCACCGATCACGATCTGGCCCGGCGAATTGAAGTTGGCCGGCACCACCACCTGGCTGCCCGCGGCTTCGGCGCAGACGTCCAGCACCAGCTGGTCTTCGGCGCCGAGCACGGCGGCCATGGCGCCGACACCGGCCGGTGCCGCTTCCTGCATCAGCTGGCCGCGCAGGCGCACCAGGTGCGCACCGTCATGCAGGCTCAGCGCGCCAGCGGCAACCAGGGCGGTGTACTCGCCCAGGCTGTGGCCGGCCAGCACCGACGGGCGCGGACCGCCCACGGCGTTCCAGGCGCGCCACACGCCGATGCTTGCGGCCAGCAGGGCCGGCTGGGTGTATTCGGTGCGGTTGAGCATTTCCTCCGGGCCACCCTGGGACAGCGCCCACAGGTCGACGCCGGCACCATCGGATGCCTCGGTGAAGGCTTCACGCACCTGCGGGTGCAGTTCAGCCAGCTCGGCCACCATGCCCACAGACTGCGAGCCCTGGCCGGGGAAGACAAAAGCGAGGGTGGATACGGTCACGCGGTCATCCGCTTGTTGCAATCGAAGCGGGCCATGATAAGGGGGAACATGCCGTGTCGTCTGTACGTGCGCGTATGCACGCGTATGGTGAATGGCTGTCGCAACGCGCTGGAGATCCGGGGTCAGATCCCTTTTCCGCAGGAAAAGGGATCTGACCCCGATCTGCCATCAGCAGAACAGCTCCAGCACGTCCAGGTGGCCGTCGGCGAGGAAATCCACGCACAGGCCCACCAGCACCAGCACGCCGGTGGTGCTGGCGCCGTGGGTGATGAAGATCGAATGGGCCAGCGCACGCGCTGAGCGGCCCAGCTTCATGCAGACCCTGGCCAGGCTGCGCAGGCGGCCACTGACCGCATGCACGTGCTCGCGCACCGGCGCCTGCGCTTCGCCCATCGCTTCGGCCATCATCGCCTGCAGGTGTTCGGGGCGATCGGCGTAGTACTTGGCCACGCCATAGCCGAACATCAGCCAGTCGCGGGCCTGCGCTTCGGGCAGATCCATCACTTCCAGCGGATCTTCCTCGAAATCGATGAAGCCGACCTGCTGCCCATCCCAGGTGAGATTGCGCGGCAGCGGCTGGCCGAAATAGGCGCCGCGGGCATGCGCCTCGGCAATGGCCTGCATCGCCGCCATCACCAGCCGATCGCGACCGGCCTCGTCGGCTTCGCGCAGACAGGTATTGAACGAGCTGCCGTTGTCGCCAATTACCAGCGCGGCATGGCCGGTGCCCAGGACATCAGGCACGTTCACACCCTGTGCCTGCAACTCCCTCAGGCGACGGGCTTCGGTTCTGCGCGCCGCATCGCCGCCGCGATGCGGTGGCGGGCGCAGGGCATCCAGATGGAAACGGCGGGCAACAAAATTGAGCAGGCCCAGGGCCATGGCCCGGCTTCCTTTGCCGTACTGCTTCAGCCAGGCACGTTGCCCTTCGATGACGATGGGCTCAACCATGACAGGTCCTCCTTAAACGCGTTACGGCCCCAGGGGGGCCGTAACGACAAAGCTTCACATTGTCGTAACTAGCGCTATCAATAGCGCAGCAGGGCCGAACCCCAGGTGAAGCCGCCGCCAAAGGCTTCCAGCAGCAACAGCTGGCCGCGCTCGACCTTGCCCGAACGCACGGCGGCGTCCAGTGCCAGCGGCACCGAACCGGACGAGGTGTTGCCGTGCTTGTCGACGGTCACCACCACCTGGTCCATCGACATGTCCAGGCGCTTGGCGGTGGCTTCGATGATGCGCAGGTTGGCCTGATGCGGGATCAGCCAATCCAGGTCGGACTTGTCCAGGCCGTTGGCAGCCAGGGTCTCGTCCACGACCGAGTCCAGCGCCTTGACGGCGTACTTGAACACGTCGTTGCCCTTCATGTTGATGGTGCCACCACCGTTGGCGCCGTCCTTGAAGCCGGTCGAAACGCCGACCGGGTTCCACAGCAGCTCCTTCTTGCTGCCGTCGGCATGCAGGTGGGTGCTGAGGATGCCGGTGTCTTCGTCGGCCTTGAGCACGACAGCGCCGGCGCCATCGCCGAACAGCACGCAGGTGGTGCGATCGTTCCAGTCGACCATGCGGGTCAACGTTTCGGTGCCGATCACCAGCACGTGCTTGCAGTCGCCGGAGCGGATGAACTTGTCGGCCACGCCCAGCGCGAACACGAAGCCGGAACAGGCCGCGTTGACGTCGAAGGCGGGGCACCCGGCCACACCGAGCTTGGCCTGGATCAGGCACGCGGTGGACGGGAAAATGAGGTCAGGAGTGGTCGTGCCGACCACGATCATGTCGAGCTGCGAGGCATTGATGCCTGCGGCTTCAAGCGCGCGCAGGGCGGCGTTGTAGCCAAGGTCGCTGGTGGTTTCGCCTTCGGCCGCGATGTGCCGTTCACGAATTCCGGTGCGCGACTGGATCCACTCATCCGAGGTTTCGACCATTTTTTCCAGGTCGGCATTGGTCAGGACTTTTTCCGGCAAATAGCTACCGGTGCCCGCGATCCTCGAATAGATCCGCTTGCTCATCATGTTTCCTGTTGCGCGGGCCGCCGATCACCGGCACGCCCGGGAAAGAAGGCAAAGGCCGCCGCCCGGAGGCAGCGGCCTTCCCGGCACATCAATCTTCTTCGACGGCCGAGGTCTTGGTCTGGATGACCTTCTTGCCGCGGTAGAAACCATCGGCAGTGATGTGGTGACGCAGGTGCACTTCGCCGGTGGTCGGGTCGGTCGACAGCTGCTTGGCGCTCAGGGCGTCATGGGCACGACGCATGCCGCGGCGGGACGGGGTGACACGGGATTTCTGCACAGCCATGGGATTGCTCCAAACTCGGTTCGATTTGCTTCGTCGTATCGTCGCGCAGGACGCCAGCGCCCAGCACACTTTCGCTTTCGCCGCAGCCGCCGACGACAATCCGGCTGCTATTGTTTCTTCAGTGCTGCCAACGCCGCAAACGGGTTGGCCTTCTTCGTTTCTTCTTCGCTCGGTGCCCAGTCCTTGTCGACTGCCTCACCGTCGGGCGACAGCGGCACCACAGGCACCGCCAGCACCAGCTCGTCCTCGACCAGATCCAACGGACGCAGCTGGCCGTCTTCCGGCACCAGCAACGCCTCGTATTCCTCCGGCAGGGACGATTCCTCGTCCTCGTCGCGGATCAGGCCAAGCCTCTGGGTCATCTTCACCGGCAACAGGAATCGCTGCATGCTGCGCTGACAGGTCAGCGGCAACGCGGTGTCGATGGTCAGTTCCACATAGGATACCCGCAAGACGTCGTCGCGACCGAATTCAAGCGAGTAGACACACTCGCCGTCGGTATCTGCGACCAACCCCTGCAGGCGGGTCAATTCAGCCAGGGAGACCTGGCCGTCGAAGCGCCTTCGCGCTACAACCATCCGCCAGGCATCCAGCGTTTCGGGCACGTTCGCGGACATAAGCCGCTGAATACTAAGGATCGCGTTGCCCGCTGTCAAATGCCCGCCATACAGGACTTGCCGCTGGCGCCGTGGACGGGCCAGACTGCCGCGCCCTGCCCCGGTATTGTCACATGTCACTGGTCCTGGCCTCCACCTCCCGCTACCGCCGCGAACTGCTGGAACGGCTGGGCCTGCCCTTCGACTGCGCACGCCCGGACGTGGATGAAACCCCTCTGGGCGCCGAGCCCCCGCTGGCCCTGGCCACGCGCCTGGCCGCCGCCAAGGCGGCCGACGTGGCCGCCCGCTACCCGGGCGCCTGGGTGATCGGCTCGGACCAGGTAGCCGACCTGAACGGGCAGCCGCTGGGCAAGCCAGTCACCGTCGAGGCCGCCTGTGCGCAGCTGACGGCGATGTCCGGGCAGACGGTGCGCTTTCACACCGCGATCAGTCTCAGGCGGGATGGAGAATCCCTCGCCGCCCAGGATCTGACCGAAGTACGCTTCCGCACGCTGAACCCGCAGGAGATCAGCCGCTACGTCGCCGCCGAGCAGCCACTGGACTGCGCCGGCAGCTTCAAGTGCGAGGGCCTGGGCATCAGCCTGTTCGAGGCGATCGACAACCGCGACCCGACCGCGCTGGTCGGCCTGCCGTTGATCGCGCTCTGCGGCCTGCTGCGCCAGGCGGGCTTCGTGGTGCCCTGAAACGATGGAGCCGAGCATCGGCTCGGCTCTACATCTACATGGCCAGGGGCTTCAACGAACCTCGAACGGCTGTTCCTGCCACTCCTCCACACTGCCGTCGCGCCCGTGCAGGCGCAGGCCGAGCCAGTGCCGGCCCGGCGCCAGCGTGGTGGTATCCAGCGATGCGTCGAAGCCCACGGCCGGATGCTGCGGATCGGTGCTGTCCGGCCATGTCTGGCGGATGTCGAACGCGCGCCCGTATCGGGCATCACCGATCGGACGGCCGTCGACCTGCATTTCGATGCGCGCCAACCCGACGCCGTCCTTGAATGCCCACCCCTTGATGGCGAGCGTTCCAGAGACCACCTCACCATTGGACGGCGCATCAAGCCAGGCCATCGCCGGCGTCACGCACGGCCCCTGCGCACGCTGCACCGGCAGCCGGAACAGCAGGAACCGCTGGAAACCATGATCGCTGCTGACCACGCGCGGCGCCGGCAGCGGCCCGACCTGCTCGCAGAGGGTGTGATAGCGCGCCAGCAGATCGCGGTAGCGCTGATCGCTGGGTGACAACACCAGCAGCATCGGTGTACTGCGCGGGCCCTCGTGCAGCAGGTCCCACTGCGCCAGCTGCGCGGTCCGCCCATGCTTGTCGTTGAGCGGATGCGGCAACACCTCGATATCACCGTTGCCCAACTGGAAGCCCAGTTCGGCACCGACCTTGAAGTTGCCCGCCAGAACGCGCGTGCCCGGCGGCATCTGCCGCAGTTCGTCGCGCACCGCCACAGCCAGTGGCTGCCAGCCGGCAAAGTTGCGCGGGTAGTACTTGCTGCCGGCCATCTGCTCGCGCAGTGCCGGCGTGGACGCCATCAGGTAGTAGCCGAAGGCCAGTACGGTGCCTGCGGCCGCCAGCCACCAGCCGGTACGGCGCACCCAGCGCGGCCAGCCGTTGAGCACCACCGGCACGGCCACCAGCAGCGCCAGGTAGCCCGGCAGCGGCCAATGGAAACTGATCCGCTCGACATCGGTGAAGAAGCCCAGCAGGAAGATGCCCAGCGTCGACACCCCGCCCACCAGGCCGAAATAGCGCCACTGCACCCGCGCACCACCACCGCTGCGGGTACCCGCCAGCGCGACCTTCCACATCGCGATGCACAGGATCGGCGTCACCAGCATCGGCTGGATCACCAGGAACCACAGCCCCTCCCACTCGAAGGTCCACGGGTGGCGCTCGACCACCTGGAACTTCAGGCCGGCATCATGGTTGTCCGCATTCCACGCCAGCAACGGCAGCCAGGCCAATACGCCCACCGCCAGCGCCACCCATACGCGCGGGTCGGCCAGCATGCGGCGGCCCTGCGGCAAGGCCAGCAGCGCAATGAAGCCGACACCGATGACACCAATGAAACGGTAGTGGCTGAGCGCACCGATCAGCAGGCCCAGCGCCAGCTTCATCGCCGACGACGCATCCACGCTGTGCAGCAGGCGCGCACCTGCATGCAGGCAGATCACCGCGGCCAGTGCCATCGGCACATCCGGCACCGCCAGCAGGCCCAGCGTGGCCGACAGCGGCATCAGCAGGGTGAGGCTGCCTGCCTGCCAACCGGCCACGTTGCCGAACCAGCGCGTGGCGGTGCGCACCACCAGCAGCGGCAGCAGCGCACCGATGGCCAGGAACGGCAGGCGCAATGCGAGTACGTGATGGCCACCGATCTCCACGCCCAGGCGTGCAAGCCACGCCGTCAGCCCCGGCAGATCGGAATAGGCAGCGGCCAGGTGCTGGCCTTCCTGCCAATAGAACGCCTCATCGACGAACAGCGGCAGGCGTGCGGCCACCACCAGCTTGGCCGCTGTGATCAGCGTCCACAACCAGAGAAAAATTGTCCGCGCGCGCTGTTCGCCTTGCATTGCTCTATGGATAATCGAATGGATTCCAGACCTGAGACGATCATGCCAGCCTCGTCCCCCAATCCCAGCATGCTAACCGATCAACTGCGCCACGCCCTGCGGGAGGCACAGGATCAGGTGAACGCACTGGTGCTGGGCAAGGTGCCGGAAGTCAGGCTGGCCTTTGTCGCCCTGCTTTCCGGCGGCCATCTGCTCATCGAGGATCTGCCCGGGCTGGGCAAGACCACGTTGGCGCATGCATTGGCCAGCAGCCTCGGCCTCAGCTTCCAGCGTGTGCAGTTCACCTCCGATCTGTTGCCGGCCGATGTACTGGGCGTGTCGGTGTACGAGGCCGGCAGCCGCCAGTTCCAGTTCCACCCGGGACCGGTGTTCACCCACGTACTGCTGGCCGATGAGATCAACCGCGCACCGCCGCGCACGCAGAGTGCGCTGCTGGAAGCGATGGCCGAGCAGCAGGTCACCCTGGACGGACAGACGCATCCGCTGCCCGACCCGTTCTTCGTGATCGCCACGCAGAACCCGGTCGACCTGTCCGGCACCTTCCCGCTGCCGGATTCGCAGCTGGATCGTTTCCTGCTGCGCCTGGCGATGGGCTACCCCAGCGCACAGGCCGAGCGCGAGCTGCTGCGTGGCAGCGACCGCCGTGACCTGATCGCACGCGCCGTGCCAAAGCTGGACGACACCCAGGTGCGCGCGCTGCGCGAAGCGGTTGGCCAGGTGCATGCCAGCGATGCGCTGATCGACTACGTGCAGGCACTGCTGACCCGTAGCCGCCAGCATGCCGGCGTACGCGTGGGCCTGTCACCGCGTGCCGGACTGGCCCTGCTTCGTGCCGCAAAGGCGCATGCGCTGCTGCTCGGCCGCGGGCATGTGGTGCCCGAAGACGTGCAGACCCTGTTCGTGGCGGTGGCCGGCCATCGCCTGGTGGCGGAGGCCGAATCCAGCTCCGGGCCCGCGCTGGCGCGGGCAATCCTGCAGACCGTCGCGGTGGACTGAAGGTGGCCACGCGCTGGGCACGCATGCAGCTGCTGGCACGCCCACGCAGGCCCGAAGCCTTGCCGCAGCGACTGGACCGCCATCGCATCTACGTACTGCCGACCCGCTTCGGCCTGTTCGTTGCCACCCTGCTGTCGGCGATGCTGCTGGGCGCATTGAACTACAACAACAACCCGGCCCTGCTGCTGGCCCTGCTGCTGGCCGCAGCGGCGATCGCCAGCGCCATCGCCGCGCACCTGCAGCTGTCCGGCATACAGATCGATGCAATCTCCGCCGAACCGGTACCGGCCGGGCATCCCCTGCGCCTGCGCGTGGATCTTTCGCTGCGCGACCCGCGCGCGCGCCATGGGCTGCACCTGCAGCTGGGCGGAAGCGAGGCCTGGGTTGCACTGCCCGCACACGGCCGCGGCGAAGTGGAGCTGGATGTTCCCAGCGAGCGCCGCGGCTGGCTGGAACTGCCCCGCATCCGCCTGTCGAGCACGCAGCCGCTGGGGCTGGTGCGGGCATGGTCGTGGGTGTGGCCGGAGCAGCCGCTGCTGGTCTATCCACTTGCCGAGGCACTGGCACCGCCACTTCCGGAAAGTGGCAGTGATCCACTGCACACCCGCGCCCATGCCAGTGGCGATGAGCTGCACCAGCTGCGCCCCTATCGTGCCGGCGACGCCCCGCGCAGCATTGCCTGGAAACACTCGGCACGCCGCGACAGCCTGCTGGTGCGCGAATACGAGAAGCCGATCGGCATCGAAGTGGTGCTGGACTGGCGAACGCTGGCACCGCTGGGCCATGAAGCACGCATCGCGCGGCTGGCACGCTGGGTCGACATCGCCGAGCGCGAAGGCCGCCGCTATACGCTGCTGCTTCCGGCCCATCCACCGTTCGGGCCCGGCCAGGGCGCCAGCCACCGCCACCTGTGCCTGCGCGCACTGGCATTGATGCCCCATGACTGAGCCCGCCATCCTGCTCGACCGCAACGCCCGCAGCTGGACCCTGGCCAGCGCAGCGCTGGCGCTGCTGCCACTATTGCTGCAGCTGCCGCCGGTGCTGGCCAGCGTGATCGCGATCGCCGCCGTGCTGACCGCTGCACTGTCGTGGCGGCGGGTGCTGCCGATGCCGGTGCGCCTGCTGCTGGTGCTGGCCATGCTCGCCACCATCGTCTGGCAGATGGGCATGGTGCGGCCAGGCCGCGATACCGGTTGTGCACTGCTGGCGGCGATGCTGGCGATCAAATCCAGCGAGCTGCGCAACCTGCGCGATGCGCGCAGCCTGCTGGGCTTCGCGCTGTTCTCGCCCTTCGCGGCCTTCCTGCTCGACCAGGGGCCGCTGACCACCGCACTGGCGGCGCTGGCCGCGGTTGTCGCTCTGATTGCCCTGCAGCGCCTGGCCCAGGACGAAGGCCACAGCCCGCGCCTGCCGCTGCGCGGGCAACTGCGTGGTGTCAGCCGCCTGCTTGGCATCGGCCTCCCGCTGGCCCTGGCCTGCTTCTGGTTGTTCCCGCGCTTGTCCACGCCGTTGTGGGGCGTACCCGAGCGAGCGGTGGGTACGCCCGGCCTGGCTGACAGCATGGCGCCGGACCAATGGCTGGACCTGATGGCCGACGACACCCCGGCGCTGCGCGTCCAGTTTTTCGGCGCGGTACCCGAGCCCGCGCAGCGCTATTGGCGCGGCCCGGTGCTGACGTCGTTCGACGGCCACCGCTGGACCCGCGATCGCACGGCGGCCCGGCGCCCCGCCCCCGTGGTCGAAGCCGCCGCACAGGGATGGGACTACCAGATCGACTACGAGCCCACCGACCGTCGCCTGCTGGTGGCACTGGACCTGCCCAGCCGCGCGCCGGAGGGCAGCAGCTTCGATGCCGACATGAGCCTGCGCAGCGACCGTACGCTGTCCGCGCTCAGCCGCTGGCGGATGCATTCGGCGCCTCCGCAACGGTTCGATACCGATCTGTCGCCCTCTCTGCGCCGCGCCGCGTTGCAGCTTCCGCCCGGCTTCAATCCACGCACCGCCCAGCTCGCACGGCAATGGCGGCAGGAGGCTGGCAACGATGACGAGGCTGTCGTCCGCCGTGCGCTGCAGTGGATCACCCGCGACTTCTCCTACACGCTGGAAACGCCGGTGGCGGGGCGCGATCCGGTCGACGACTTCCTGTTCAACTACAAGGCCGGCTTCTGCCAGCACTTCAGCTCGGCCTTCGTGGTGCTGATGCGCAACGCCGGCATTCCGGCCCGGGTGGTGACCGGCTTCGCAGGCGGCACCCGCAACCGCATCGGCGACTACTGGGTGGTACGGCGCATGGATGCCCACGCCTGGGCCGAAGTCTGGCTACCGCAACGCGGCTGGGTCCGGGTCGACCCGACCGCGGCCGTGGCACCGGAACGCATCCTGGACACGCTGGACGACCGCCTGCAGGGCGGCACGGATACCCCGCTGCAGCAGCGCTGGCTGCAGCTGGGGCAGATGGGTGACTGGCTGCGCCGCGGCTGGAACGACCTGGTGCTGTCCTTCGACGCACGCCGCCAGCAGCAACTGCTCAAGCCGTTCGGGCTGGATGACCTGGGGCCGGCGCAGTTGGTAGCCGGCTTCGTGGTCGCGGCCCTGCTGGCCCTGGCGTGGATGGCCTGGCTGCTGGCCCGCGGCGAGCGCGAGCGCGACCCGCTGCTGCGCGCCTGGCATCGGCTCGGGCAGCGTTATGCGCGCCTTGGCCTGGCCCGCGCGCCCCACGAGACCGCACGCGACTGGTCACGACGGGTGCACGCCCAGCGCCCCGACCCGGCCCTGCTCGCGCTCAGCCAGCGTTTCGCCGACGCGCGTTACGCTGGAACTTGCACCGACCTCGCTTCATTATTGCGGGACCTGCGCAGGCATCGCCCGACTTCCGGAGCCTCCCCATGAACACCAAGTTCCTCCTCACCGCTGTGGCCACGCTGGCCCTGTCGGCCTGCGCCACGGCCCCCAAGCCGCTGCAGGGACAGTTCAGCCTGGTCTCCCCGCGCGACTCGGTCGCCACCCAGCAGGTCGGCACGCCGGTCCGTTGGGGCGGCCGCATCATCGAAACCAAGCCCGGCCAGGGCGAGACCTGCTTCCAGATGATCTCGCGCCCGCTCAATGCCAGTGGCCGCCCGAACACCACCTCGTCCGACGCCAGCGACGGCCGCTTCATTGCCTGCCGCGCCGGTTTCTACGACCCGGCGGTGTTTGAAGCCGGCCGCGACGTGACCTTCATCGGCAAGATCGACGGCTACCAGAACACCCGCATCGGCGAGTACGACTATCGCCTGCCGAAGCTGTCGGCCGATGTGATCTACCTGTGGCCGGAACAGCGCCAGGTCGATGTGGTGCCCTACCCCTATGGCCCGTGGGGCCCGGGCCCGTATGGCCCTTATTGGGGCGGCTATGGCCGCTGGGGCTGGTGGTGATCGCCAGCCGCCACGCGTGATGAAAAAGGCCGCCCGAGGGCGGCCTTTTCCATGGTCTGCATCCGCGCGCCGCGCGGATGCACGCATCACCGCCCCGGCGTACCGAAATGCCCCAGCGGCGCACCCGCCAACAGGTGCATGTGGATGTGGAACACGGTCTGCCCGGCATGCTCGCGGCAGTTCATCACGATGCGGTAGCCGTCCTGCGCGAAACCCTCGCGGCGCGCGTACTCGGCGGCGGCCAAGGCCAGCTTGCCGATCAGGTGCGCCTGCGATGGCTGCAGGTCATCCAGGGTCGGGATGATCTCGTTCTTCGGAATGAACAGTACGTGCACCGGCGCCTGCGGTGCGATGTCCTTGAAGCCCAGCACCTCGTCGTCCTCGTAGACGATGGTGGCCGGGATCTCGCGACGGATGATCTTGCTGAAGAGGGTTTCGTTGCTCATGGTCGGCCTCGGCGGGAGTGTCTTCCGCATTGTAGGCCGGCCGCGCCGGGCGATGCCCGGGTGGCACTCAATCGCGGAATTCGCTGCGCGTTCCGAACGCGTGCGACAGCGTGCCGCGATCAACGTATTCGAGCTCGCCGCCGAGCGGCAGGCCCTGCGCCAGCCGGCTGGGCTGCACCTTGCGCGCACGCGCCAGCTGCGCAAGGTAATGCGCGGTGGCTTCGCCTTCGACGGTGGCGCTGGTGGCGATGATCAGCTCCTGCACCTCCCCTTCGGCCAGCCGCTGCTCCAGCTGCTCCAGGCCCAGCTCGCGCGGGCCGATGCCATCGAGCGGCGACAGTCGGCCCTGCAGCACGAAGTAGACACCGCGGAAGCCGGTGGCGTTTTCGATGGCCAGGCGGTCGGCCGGCGATTCGACCACGCACAGCTGGCTGCGCTCGCGGCTGCTGTTGGCGCAGGTCGGGCACAGCTCGGTTTCGCTGAAGTCGCGGCATTGCGCGCAGTGGCCGATACGTTCCACCGCCAGGGCCAGCGTTTCGGCCAGGCGCTGGCCACCTTCGCGCTCGCGCTCAAGCAGGTGGTAGGCCATGCGCTGCGCCGTCTTCTGGCCTACGCCAGGCAGCACCCGCAGTGCGTCGATCAATTGTTCAAGCAGGGGTGCGGACACGGCGGCATGCTTCATGGCGTCGAGCAAGCTCGACGGCTACAGGTTCTGTGGCACCGGCCTGCGCAGGTGCCACACTGAAGGTCAGAACGGCAGCTTCATGCCCGGCGGCAGCTGCATGCCGGCGGTGGCCGAACCCATCCTCGACTTCGACTCGGCATCGATCTTGTTCGAGGCATCGTTGAAGGCGGCGGCGATCAGGTCTTCCAGCATCTCCGGGTCGCTGGCCAGCGACGGGTCGATGCGCACCTTGCGACACTCCTTGGCGCCGGTCAGGGTCACGCTGACCATGCCACCACCGGCACTGCCGGTCACTTCGATCTTGGCGATTTCTTCCTGGGCCTTCTGCAGGTTCTCCTGCATCTTCTGGGCCTGCTGCATCAGTTGGGCGATGTTTCCGCGCATGGTGTCTTACTCGTCAAAAGAACGGATGGAATCGGAAACAACCCGGGCGCCGTGCTGCTGGATCAGCACCTGCACTTCCGGGTCGTCCATGAAAACGGCCTCTGCCACCTGCTGCCGCTCGCCACGCTGGCGGTCGGCACGCTGATGCAGGGTCTCGGCCGGAACGTGTTCGGTTTCCACGGTCTCGACCACGATCTTCGGCGCCTGGCCCAGGGCTTTCTGCAGCATCTCGCCCAGGGCAGCCAGCGCACGCTCCGACCGCAGGTATTCAAATCCGGGCGAAAGGCCCAGTTTCAAGGTCCCGTGCTGGCAGCTGATGAAGGCGGCATTGGCAGCCAGCTGCCGCGAGGGGCCGCTGAGGCCACTGTTGGCGACCAGGTCCAGCCAGTCTTCGGCAGTGGCCAGCTCGCTGACACCTTCCTGCGGCGAGGCAGCGGGCGCCGGGGCCGGTTCGGCCGGCGCAATGGCAATGCCTTCGGCGCGGAACGGGCGCTCCGGCGGCGCAGGCTCAGCAGGGGGCACGGCGGGAGCCGGCGGTTCATGCCAGGGCGCGACCATGGCGGCGTCCGGGCCAGCCATCTCGGCCGCCAGGGCCTCGTCACGCGCCTCGGCTTCGTCGGTGGCCCACGGTGGCACATCGTCGCCTGCCTGTGCAGCGATGGCAGACGCCGGCGTCTCGGCCTCGGCCTTCACCGGCGGCGGCGACACGGGCTCTTCCACCGGAACCGGCTCGGGCTCAGGCGTCGGATCCGGCTCGGGTTGCGGGGCCGGCTCGGGTTCGGGTTCAGGTTCGCGCGGCGCAGCCTGCACCGGAGCGGCCACCTGCGCCGCCACGGCCGGGCTGGCCGAAGCAGCAGCGGCCGGCGTCGCTTCATGGGTACCGGCACCGGCGCCACCACCGGCAGCGTTGCCGCCCGGCGCGCCGCCCACCGCACCGTCGACTGCCTTCGGCACCGCCGGTACCGCTGCGGCCGGACGGAACGCCAGCATGCGCAGCACCGTCATTTCAAAGCCCGCGCGCGGGCTTGGGGCCAGCGGCAGGTCGCGGCGGCCATTCAAGGCCATCTGGTACCAGAGCTGCACCACTTCCGGGCGCAGGCACTCGGCGAATGCGGTGGTATCCAGCCCTTCCGCGGCGGCAGCACCCGGCACCAGCTGCTGCACCTGGATACGGTGCAGCCCTTCGGCCAGCGCTTCCAGCACGCCACCCCAGTCCGGCGAGAATTCAGCCAGCGCCGCCACCACCTGCAGCAGGCGCGGGCCATCGCCCTCGGCCAGCGCATCCAGCATCGCCGCCACCTGGGTGCGGTCCACGGTGCCCAGCATGGTGCGCACCACGTCCTCGCGCAGCGCGCCGCCGGCATAGGCGATCGCCTGGTCCAGCAGCGACAGGCCATCGCGCAGGCTGCCGTCAGCGGCCTTGGCCAGCTGCACGATGGCGCTGGCGTCGGCCTCGATCTCTTCCGCTGCCAGGATGCGGGTCATCTGGCCCTGGATCTGGTCTTCGTCCAGGCGCTTGAGGTTGAACTGCAGGCAGCGGCTGAGCACGGTGACCGGCAGCTTCTGCGGATCGGTGGTGGCCAGCAGGAACTTCACGTGCTCCGGCGGTTCTTCCAGCGTCTTCAGCAGTGCGTTGAACGCCGCCTTGGACAGCATGTGCACTTCGTCGATCAGGTAGACCTTGTACTTGCCGCGCGAGGGCATGTACTGCGCGTTCTCGATCACCTCGCGCACGTCGTCCACGCCGGTGTTGGACGCGGCGTCGATCTCCAGCAGGTCGATGTAGCGGCCTGCGTCGATGTCCAGGCAGGCCGCACACTGGCCGCACGGGTCGGCGCTGGTGCCCTGCTCGCAGTTCAGCGACTTGGCGAAGATGCGCGCGATGGTGGTCTTGCCCACGCCGCGGGTACCGGTGAACAGGAACGCGTGGTGGACCCGGCCACTGTCCAGCGCGTTGCTGAGCGCACGGACCACATGCTCCTGGCCCACCAGCTCGGCAAAACGCTTCGGACGCCACTTGCGGGCAAGGACGAGATAGGACATCAGGCCACCGTTTTCCATCGGATGTTCCATTGTGCCATGCCTGTCCAGCCCCCTCGCCAACAATGCCCATGGATGCGCCCCCCGATCAGGGTGCTTGTGTCCGGCCGCGCCGCCCGCTAGAATCTGCGCCCCTGCTGAGGCGTTTGCCGATGGCAGGGATCCGGAGAGGTGTCCGAGTGGTTGAAGGAGCACGCCTGGAAAGTGTGTAAGCGTCTAAACCGCGCTTCGGGGGTTCGAATCCCCCTCTCTCCGCCAGACAAATGAAGAAGCCGCCCTCTGGGCGGCTTTTTTATTTGGCTGGCGGAGAGCATCGGGCGAGAGAAGCCCTGCCGGGGTTCGACGGTTCTGCAGGAGCAGAACCGGACCGCCGAAGGCGGGTCCCGGGGCGCAACGCGCACCGGGATCGGGTGCATGGATGCACCCGACAATCCCCCTCTCTCCGCCAGATAACTGAAAAAGGCTGCCTTCGGGCAGCCTTTTTCAGTTATCTGGCGGGGGACGCGAAGTGCGCTGCGCGCGCTTCGCCCCAAACGTTGCTGCGCAACGTTCGGGCCCCTCCCCTTGCCGGCCTCTCCCCGCCCCTGTCGGGGCAGCCCCTCAACAGAGGGGCTTGTTGCTCCAGATCCATCAGTGGATCCACGCCACGCGTGGATGCCCGGCCGACCTCATCTCGCAGAAGCCCCTGGCTGGCGACGCGAAGTGCGCTGCGCGCGCTCCGCCCCAAACGTTGCTGCGCAACGTTCGGGCCCCTCCCCTTGCCGGCCTCTCCCCGCCCCTGCCGGGGCAGCCCCTCAACAGAGGGGCTTGTTGCTCCAGATCCATCAGTGGATCCACGCCACGGCACACCGCTCTCCTGTCCACGCCCTGAGCGCGGGCCATGCCGTGGCGATGCAACGACACGCTGGCACTCACTGCCTGTTGCTATGCTCGGGCCACAGGGGATTGATGCCCGCTAACGGGCCGGATGAGGAACATCAACATGCGGTATTTCATGACGAAGCTAGTGATCACCTCCGCCTTGCTGATCGGCAGTGGCAGCGCAGTCGCACAGGGCGGCGGCGCGGCGCAGTTCGGCGCACTGGGTGGCACGCATGCAGGCAATGCCCTGGCGTGCGGTGCAACCCCGGAACAGGCCGCCAAGCTGCGCGCAAGCCACAAGGCGCAGGCAAAAACCGTATTCGGTGCCGAAGCAGGCTTCGACCAGGCCTATGACACTGCCGAAGCGCAGACGCAGAAGAAGATCACCGATGCCTGGAAGAAGGGCCAGTACAAGCCCACCAGCGAAGTCTGCAGCGAATTGATGAAGCAGGTGCGTTCATGATGCAGAAGCACGGATCAACGATGTCCACGGTGCGCGCGAGCCTGTTGGCTGCCAGCCTGGTGCTGGCACTGGGCGCCTGCAAGCGCTCTGGCGAAGCTCCCGCAGAGGGCGGCGCTTCATCGGCCGCGCCTTCCGGCGCCGCAGCAGAGCCCTCCCCCCAGGCCGCCTCGGCCACGGGTGGAAGCCAGAAAGCCAGTGCTTTCAATGTAGCGGAGCTGCCCGTTTCGCAGGCGACCATCGGCAGCTTCCCCTATCTCGGCCTGCCGCAGGGCTACGCCAGCCAGGACGTCGTGGACAGCGAATTCGATCGCGTGCCGTTCTGGACCGGCGATCGCGTGGAATGGATTGAAGGCAAGGTTCATTCTTCGGTACTGCAGAGCAACAGTGATCACCCGTACTCGCAGCTGGAACTAAGCCGCAACGTGCAGAGCCTGGTCGAGACCCTGGGTGGCAAGCGTATTTTCTCCGGCACCATTCCTGCCGATGCATCGCGCGACATCGGCAACAGCAAGGCGGCGACCACCTATGTCGGCGGCATCGGCGATATCTACAACGAACCCGCAGAAACCTATGTCATCCATCGCGAAGATCGCGATATCTGGGTTCACCTGGGCTCGGGTGGAAACTCCGGCAGCCTGCTCGTCGCAGAGACAAAGCCAGTGCAGATCACCGCAAAGGTCATTGAAGCCGATACGCTGAAGCAGGCACTGGACAGCAGTGGAAAGGTATCCATCCAGGTGAACTTCGCAACCGACGCCGCCGAGATCCTGCCCGATTCGGAGCCGCAGATCGCGCAGGTCACCAACCTGTTGAAGGCCGACCAGCAACTTCGTCTTTCCGTGGAAGGGCACACCGACAACAGCGGCAGCCAATCGCATAACCAGACACTCTCGCAAGCGCGCGCGGAGTCGGTACGCAATCGCCTTGTCGGCAGCGGCATCGCAGCCGATCGACTGACGGCCAAAGGCTACGGCCAGAGCCAGCCGGTCGCCGACAATTCAACCGAAGATGGGCGTCGCGCCAATCGTCGCGTGGAGCTGGTCAAGCGCTGATATCGCGACGACGGTGCTGCGCTGTCGCAATCCGGAAAAAGCACATGCCCTGCATGTGCTTTTTTCTTTTCCACGACACAGGGTCATCCGTTTCATTGCGGATCCCGCGGAGTAAATGCATTCGGATTGCTGATCCGATTCAAATACGGAGCAGACCCCGCACGCATCACTGTGATCGCGCCAATATTCCGACACGCCGGACCACCTGCGTGACACAAATGTGTCAGTTGAGTGTTAATTTCATCAACCAAAATGGGCGCATCTAGCTCAAATTTGACGTGATTATGTGCAGGTAATTGTTAATCTGCAATACGAGTCACATTTTCAAATATTTCATTGCATATCGGGAAAACCTGACTTGTGTCGTCAATTTTCTGTCGATAGGCTTGGCCCCGTTCTCGAACAAGCGACAAATTTTCGACGAACCAGGGTGTGAGCTTCCTGTCTTTACCTCGCCCTGCCATTAATCAGGATCCCCCAGCGGACACGCCGAATATTCCGCACGCCCGGAGGATTCCTGCCATCAAGGAGGAAATACATGGAACGCAGCCGTCGTCACATCCGTTTTTCCCGTAAGCAGGCCGGTCAGGGCATGACCGAGTACATCATCATCACCGCACTGATCGCCATTGCCGCGATCGCGGCCGTTACCTTCTTCGGAGGCACGGTTCGCAGCCAGGTGGCGGGCATGTCGAAAGAACTGTCCGGCCAGAGCGCGACGCAGTCGATCAATCGCGCGAAGAACCAGTCCAACAGCGCCCAGCAGGAAGCTGACAAGACCAAGGGCATGGACGCGTACAACAACAAGTAATACCCCTGCCCTGGCGGCGTAACGCCGCCAGGGCCCTCCCAGCATAATTTCCCTGCGCGCACCGCACGCGACGCGCGACGGGCAGCCATGGCCTCCGGCCCAGGAATTCGTTATGCGCAGCGCATTGGCTTTGGCACGAAGCCGTGCGGCCCGGGGCGTTTCCAGCCACCGAACGGTCGCCGGCCAAGCAATGGTTCTCGGGCTGGCACTCATCCTGGTTCTGTGCATCGGGATTGTCCTGCTGTTCAACACAGGGCAGGTGGTGAACAAGAAGGTCGAGCTGGTCAACGCGGCGGACGCAGCCGCCTACAGCGTTGCGATCCAGCAGGCGCGCGCACTGAACTATGCGGCCTACATGAACCGCGCCCGGGTAGCCAACGAAGTGGCCGTGGCACAGACGATCAGCCTCTATTCGTGGCTGAACCAGATGCACACCACCTCGATCGTCATCCGCACCACGCTGGATGTGCTCTCCGCCATTCCCTACATCGGCGTGGTGTTCAAGGCACTGGCAACCGCCTTCAAGGTCGCCGAACGCATTCTCAAGGTCACCCGCCAGGCGTTCCAGCCTGTGGCGCAGGCAGCCATCATCGCCATCGACAAGCTCAACATGATGTTCGCTGCCTCGGTGCAGCTCGTCATCGAAGGCGTATCGCGGCTGGACAGCTACACCATCGCCAAGGATGTGCTGCAGCGGAACTCACCGCAGGCACAGCTGGGCACCATCGGAACCGCGGTGCTCGGCACGCAACTGGCCACGGCCGAGAACCGGCTGCTGCAGCGTTACAGCATTCCCCGCACCGCCAACGGTGGCTCGGCCACGCAGCGCCAGGGCGCTGATCGCTTCCGCAATGTGGTGATGCAATCGCGTGATGGCTTCAGCAAGAGCCGCAGCGATGACTTCCTCGGTTTCCTGGTGCAGTCCGGCGGCACCGACATGGTCGACTACAACCGATGGGCAGCGCTGGACACCATGGCCGTCGAGCTTCCGCTGCCGTGGCCGCTTCCCGATATCGACATCCCGGTCGGCTGGGGCGGCGCGCAGGCTGTGGAAAGCTATCGCAACCAGCGCTTCCTCAATGGCTTCGGCAACGGCAACGGCTGGTACTCGGACTGGGATCGCCGCCGCTACCGCCCGTACGGCGAAGCGGTGCGCCGCAATCGTGGCGCGGCGTGGATCGTCGACCGCAGCCAGGATGCCAACGTCCGCTTCGCCAACGGCCAGCATCGCAAGGCCTTCTTCACCGGCTACAACGGCCTGCGCGACTATCACGACGTCAAGGCCGGGCAGGCACTGCAGCCCTACGCCGACAATGATCGCGACCGCGACAAGGTCGGCCCGGTCTTCACCATCTATGCCGAGACCAGCGGCGCCAGCGCGCGTACCACCTCCGGCGCCGGCATCGGCGCTCCGGCCGGCTCGCAGATGGAACTGCCGGACAAGATGGCCAACAACAAGATCGCCGCACTCTCCTCCGCGCAGGTGTTCTTCGACCGTCCGGTGCAGCTGCGCATGTTCAGCCGCGATGACCGCAAGCGCGAAACCGGAAATCTGTTCAGTCCTTACTGGCAGGCACGACTGGTCAAGACCGATGCCACCACCAAGGCTGCCCTGGCGGCAGCCGGAGCCCTGATGCCATGACGTTTGCTGTTTTCAATCGCCTGCACCTGTCGATCGCCACACTGCTGATCAGCGGGTGTGGCAGCGCGGCGGACAACGGCGAGCCGGCCGCTGCCAGGAACATGCCGGGCATCCATCTTGACCAGATTGCCGAAACTCTGGTGGATGGCCGCAATGCTGCACGCACCAGCTACCAGCAGGCACTGAGCGACTGCCAGGCGGCCGGGTTGCCGACCCGCGCACTGGATGACGCCGACGTCGCCCGCCTGGGAACCGTCCGTTACGAAGTCTGGCTTTCCAGCAATGAGGAAGTGTTCCGTACGCGCGAGTGGCGCCTGCTCAACGATGGCCCGTCGACCAGCTGCCAGTTCCGGCTGGAAGCCACCGGCCTGCAGGAAACCCAGAGTGCCTCCGGCCTGGAGCAGGTCGATCTGGCAACGGGAGAGCGCAGCCAATCACCTGCCGACAGCGACGGGCTCACCCGCTTTGCCGCCGAAGCCGACGAAGGCACCGCCTCCCCGGGCTTCCAGCGCGCGGGCAACCGCAGGGTCGCCGGCCAACCGTGCAACGCGTGGAAGGACGAGAACGGACGGTTCAGCCAGTGCGTGTGGTCGGCCGGTGCCAGCTGGGGCTTCACTCCCGGCGCGCTGAACGACTACCGGCCAAGCCGCTACGCCATTGTCCTGGAGCAGGAGCCCCTGGACGGCAATGGCACCCGCCTGACCACGCAGCGCATGACGGTGGGCCAACCCTTTGAACGCGGCGACCTCGAGGTACCGCGCCAACCGTCCTCCCAACGATGACCTGCTGAGGTAGCCATGGACAGGGAACGCCCATTTAGCGGCGCGCGTCGCCAGCGCGGCCAGAGTCTCACCGAAGTCGCAGTGCTCTGCGCCGTGCTGGTGCCGATCTTCCTGCTGATCCCGATCCTGGCCAAGTACATCCACGCCCGCCAGGCCACCCAGCAGGCCGCGCGCGCGATCGCCTGGGAAGCCACCGTATCGCCGGACTACAGACTGCCGGCCAGCGGCCGCCAGCGCGATCTTGCCGTCGACCGCTACTTCGGGCGTGCCAACGATCCCATCGTCAGCCAGCCGCAGACCGGTGCACGCGATGCAGCCGTCGGCGACGTGCTGATGAACACCTTCTCCAACCAGCCGCTGGTGCGGCGCGGCGACCTCGCCCTGGTCTCCTACACCAGCACGTCGGCGGGCGGCATGATGAAGAAGATCGGCGACGTGACCTCGATGTTTGGTTCGTTCCCGCCCAACCGCAACGGCCTGACCCAGGCCCAGCTGCGGTTGGACGTGCAGGATCTGAAAAGTGCCAATGGCAGCGCTGCCGCCTACCTGGAACCTTTCGATTCGCTGGGCCTGAAGCTGCAGGCCACCCATGTGGTGCTGGCCGACCCCTGGAATGCCGCCGGCTCCGGGCTCAAGGTCAACTCGTCACGCTCGGTGATCGCGCAGGTCAAGCCGTTGGTGCCGTCCCAGCACATGGCGGGTATCGCCAAGGCATTTGACGGCCTCTCCGGCATCCCGATGATCGGGACGCTGAGCAGGCTTGATCCCGGCTACATCGCACCCGACGTGGTGCCTGTCGACAAGTTGCCTGCCTATGCGCCGTCGCGTTGACATCCTGGCGGCATTGGCCGCACTGCTGCTCGCCTGGCCGGCACTGGCCGCGTCCTGGCCCGACATTCCAGAGCCCGAAGGCGCGCAGAGCGAGTGGGTGGCCAAGGACATGCTCTACAACGGCCTGCCCATGCGGATCTCGCGCTTCACCTCCACATTGCCGGTGTCGTCCATCGTCGCCTATTACAACCGCGAATGGCCCGGCCAGACCGTGATCAACGAGGTCGGCGGCAAGACGGTGATCGGGCATGCGCACGGCGAGCACTACGTGACCATCGAGGTATCGGCCAAGGGCAGTGGCAGCCAGGCGCAGATCGGCATTACACGCCTGCTCAAGCGCAAGCCCGATGCTGCAGCCGGCGCCGATTTCCCCAAGCCGTCCGGGACGCAGGTGATCAACGACATCACCTACCTGGACACGCCCGGGCGCAGCCTGTCCATGGAAAGCACGCTGTCTCCGTTCCAGACCGATGCCTTCTACGCCAGCCGCCTGCCCGCGGACGGCTGGAGCCGCAGTTCCGGGCCCGCAGGGTGTTCGATGATCGCGCTGCAGTGCGTTGTCCGCTACAGCAAGGGCAGCCAGGAAATGACCATGACCTTCAACCGACACGAGCAGGGAACCTCGATTGTCGTCAACCAGTCGCAGCACTGAGACCACTGCCATGAGAAAACGCATTCCACCGTCCCCACGCCGCCAGCGCGGGGCCGCACTGATCGAGTACGCCGTGGTCGCTTCTGTCGGTGTCCTGGTCCTGGTCGCCGAGCCGAACATCGTGCTCGAGCTGATCGATTCACTGCGCAAGGCTTACCAGGGCTTCACCTACATGCTGTCGATGGGAGTCGTATGAAGGCGCTCCCGCTGAAAGCCAACCGCAACGTCGTCTTCATCATCATCGCCCTCGCCCTTGGCCTGGTCGCGGCCCTGGTCGCCGTGCGCTACGTGCAGAAGGCAGTGAACGAGCGTGCCGCCCCACCCGTGGAAATGGTGCCGGTGGCCGTGCCCAAGACCGACATGGAA
Organism: Stenotrophomonas maltophilia; assembly: GCF_002799245.1. GTDB lineage: Bacteria > Pseudomonadota > Gammaproteobacteria > Xanthomonadales > Xanthomonadaceae > Stenotrophomonas > Stenotrophomonas maltophilia_S. The sequence continues at coordinate 663,465 of NZ_NEQV01000001.1, forward strand.
CCGGGCAGCATCGTTACCGTTGCCGACCTTGCGGTGCGCGAAGTCCCCGCCGACCTGCCGCCCGCCGATGCGATCACGCCGGACAACGTGTCCGAATACAGCGGCCGCATGCTGCGCGCACCGATCCGCGAAGGTGCACCGCTGGGTGCCAGCGCACTGGTGCCGCTGTACGACCAGTTCTCGCGCGTGATCGCCAAGGGCAACGTGGGCTACACCCTCCAGGTGGACGAAACGAACTCCATCTCCGGCATGATCGCCCCCGGTGATCATGTCGACATCCTGCTGACCGTCGAGCAGGAACAAACCGGTGCCCGGGTGCTGCCCTTGCTTGAGGACATCAACGTGCTGGCAACCGGCAACCGCGTCGGCGAAACGCCGGCCTCGGAAGATCAGCAGGGCTATTCGAACATCACCCTGGAACTGACGCCGGCGCAGGCGCAGCGACTCACCGTCGCCGCCAAGGCCGGCTCGATGCGGGTGATGCTTCGCCAGGTGGAGGATCGTGGTGCGTTCGGCCTCAGTGGCATGACGCAGAAGGAACTGCTCGGCAACGGCACGCAGGGTCGTGCCGGCGTGCAATTCATCATTGGGGGCAAAGGATCGACGAATGCGCAGCAATAATGGAATCCGCAGCCTCATCGCCGCCACCGCGGCCATCGCTGTTGTCACCGCACCTTTGCTGGCCATGGCACAGACCACCGGCACCCAGCTGACCCCGGTACCGGTCATGGCCGCACCGCGTCCTGCCGTCCAGGCGCAACCGCAGGCCAATGCCAACCATGCACCGGTGCCCGGTGGGCAAACCACCTTCCCCGCTCCGGTTCCCGATCCCGCCTATCGCACCAGCGCATCGGCCATGCCTGCCGTCCCGCTGCCCACCCGCGCCCGGATCTATGCCGGCCAGGCCGCCGTCTACACGCTGCCCAGCGGCCTCAAGCGCGTGGCCGTCGGTAGTGGCGAGATGCTCGAGGTCACCAACGTCGGCCCGCGTGACCTGATCATGATGGGCATGAAGGCAGGCTCCACCACGGTTCACCTGTGGCTGCAGAACGGCAAGCAGCTGCAGGTGCAGGTGGACATCTCCGAGAACGATGCCGTCAGCCTGGCCGAAACCATCCGCACCCTGCTGGCCGATGTGGAAAAGATCAATGTGCATGCCGTCGCCGACCGCGTGGTCATCACCGGCCAGGACATCAATCCGGGCATCGGCAGCCGCATCGATGCGATCCAGAAGATCTATCCGACGGTACTGAACTTCACTACCGCCGACCCGGTCGGCATGCGCCCGATGGTGCAGATGGACGTGAAGATCATGGAGTTCGACAGCAATGCGCTGGAAGAGCTCGGCATCCAGTGGGACAACGTCATCCGTGGCCCGGTGGCGGGCATCGTCAAGGATTTCACCAACAACAACTACTACCGCATAAACCCCGAGCAGAGCCCGGCCAACGGGGTGCTGCTGCCGAACAAGCTGCAGGGAACCCAGGCCTTCTTCGGCATCGCCACGCAGATCGGCTCGGCGATCAACCTGATGATGAACAAGGGCAAGGCGTTCCTGCTTGCCTCGCCTCAACTCAGTGCCCGCAGCGGCGGGCAGGCGAAGTTCCTGGCCGGCGGCGAGGTGCCGATCCCGGTTCCGCAGGGCTTCGGCCAGGTCACGGTTGACTACAAGGAATACGGCATCAAGCTCGACATCGAGCCACTGGTCAACTTCAACCAGGACATTTCCACCCGCATCCTGGCTGAGGTCAGCCGCGTTGATCCGACGGTGACGGTGCAGGGCGTGCCGGGCTTCACCACCCGCCGCACCGAGTCGGAAATCAATGTCCACGCGGGGGAAACCATCGTGATCTCCGGACTGATCGACTCCAGCGCGCAGCAGGATGCCAAGCGCCTGCCGTTGCTGGGCGATATCCCGATCCTCGGGAAACTGTTCCGTTCCGATGGCTTCCGCGGCAATCGCACCGAGCTGGTGATGTTCGTCACCCCGCGCGTAGTGACGCCGAGCTCGCAGGAAAACCTCGATGGCCTGGAGCGTGCGCGGCAGATCCAGGAGCGCGGCCAGCAGGCCATGCCGCGCCGGAACAAGAATTTCGTGCAGTAACCGGAGCCGGCGCATGTTCAACATCCTCATCGACACACCCAACCGCGACCAGCGCCGTGTCCGTTGCCTGCACCGCGAATGCGGGATCGGCCGCGGCGACGGCAACCTGGTGGTCCTGCAGGGTTGGAGCATCGCCCAACGCCACGCGGCGCTGAAGCGCGAGGATCAAGGCATCTTCATCGAGAGCCTCGGAGGCCGCTCACCGGTACTGGTCAATGGCGAGCAGGTGAAAGGCAGCCGTGGCCCGCTCACCAGCCGTGACCGCGTGCAGATCGGCGACTACCTGCTGCAGGTGGTGGACGACGACCCGCCGGCCGAACCCACCGCCGACGCCGGTAGTTTCAATGCGGGTGCGGCCAACGACACGCTGGTGGAGTCCGCGCCGGCACCGGCGCCATCACCTGCACCTGCGCAGGCATCCAACGAGCGCCAGCTGGCGCGGCCGGAGCAGCTGCCGCCGGACATGGCCGTCTACCGTGCAAAGCTGCATGCCTCCCTGGTCAAGCAGATGGACCTGCGCCGGCTGGATGTCCGGAGCATGGACGATGAGTCATTGCGCAACGCCACGATCAAGCTGATCGATGAAGTGATGCAACGGGAGTTCTCCGAGCTCCCCAAGACGATCAACCCGCGCAGGCTGGCCAAGGAAGTGCTCGATGAGGCCATTGGCCTGGGCCCGCTGGAAGACCTGATCGACGATGCGACGGTGACGGAAATCATGGTCAACGCGCACGACCAGATCTTCATTGAACGCGCAGGCCGGATCGAAAGGTCCCCCATTGTCTTCACCAGTGACCGCGCGGTGCTCTCGGCCATCGAGCGCATCGTGACGCCGCTCGGTCGTCGCATCGACGAAAGCTCGCCGATGGTCGATGCGCGGCTGAAGGATGGCTCCCGCGTCAACGCCATCATCCCGCCGGTAGCCCTGCGTGGCCCAAGCATCAGTATCCGAAAGTTCGCCAAGCGCAAGCTGGAAGGCAAGGACCTGCTCACATTCGGTTCCCTCAGCCAGCCGATGCTGGAGTTCCTGATCGTTGCGGTGCGCGAACGGCGCAACATCGTCGTTACCGGCGGCACCGGCTCCGGCAAGACGACCCTGCTCAACATCCTTTCCAACTTCATTCCCGATACCGATCGCATCGTCACCATCGAGGACGCGGCCGAACTGAAGCTGGTCCAGCCCAACCTGGTCGCCCTGGAAGCACGTCCTCCCAACATGGAAGGCAAGGGCCACATTTCCATCCGCGACCTGGTGCGCAACGCGCTGCGCATGCGCCCGGACCGCATCGTGGTCGGCGAGTGCCGCGGCGGCGAAGCACTGGACATGCTGCAGGCCATGAACACCGGCCACGAAGGATCGCTGACCACCGCCCATGCCAACAATCCACGCGAGGCGCTGTCGCGCCTGGAAGTGATGGTCATGATGTCCGGCATGGAACTGCCGATGACCGTGGTGCGCGAACAGATCTCGTCGGCGGTGGATCTGATCGTGCACCAGAAGCGCTTCCCCTGCGGCTCGCGCAAGGTCAGCCACATCACCGAGCTGACCGGCATGGAAAGCGGAACCATCCAGCTGCAGGATGTCTTCCTGTTCAAGGCACGCTCCAGCGCCGGACGCGATGGCAAGGTGGTGGGTGAGTTCGTCGCGACCGGTGCAGTGCCGGAGTTCTATGAAGAGCTTGCCGAGCGTGGCGTCTCGGTCGACCTGGACATCTTCCGCAGCGGGGGACGGCGGAATGAGTGACATCCTGCTGATCGCCCTGCTGTCTTTTGCCTGCGTGACGGGCTCGGTACTGCTGCTGGCGCGCGCCAGCACAGGCTTCATGGACCGGTACCGCGCCAACTTCATGGACCAGGCGCGGGTCAATCTGGCCGACATGTTCCTGTTCATCGATCCGCGCGTCCTGTTCAGGACCAATGTCCTGATGCTGCTGGCGGTTCCCGTGTTGCTGTGGATCGTCACCGGGGGCAACCTGCTGCTGCCGATCCTGGCCCTGATCCTGCTGGCCGTAGCGCCACGCAAGATCTACCTGTGGTTGAAGCAGCGCCGCCTTGACCAGATCCAGCAGCAATTGCCTGACGGCCTGCTGATGCTGGCCGGCAGCCTCAAGGCCGGCGTCGGCTTCAACCCCGCCCTGGAAGCACTGGCCCATGATGGCCTGCCTCCGCTGGCGCAGGAACTGGCACTGGTGCTGCGCGAGCAGCACATGGGGGTGCGCACCGAAGAAGCGCTGGACAACTTCGCCGCCCGCGTGCCCATCGCCGACGTGAAGCTGTTCGTAGCTGCCGTCAGCATTTCGCGCGAGGTCGGTGGCAATCTCGCCGAGAGCCTCTCCACGCTCGCCGAGACACTGCGGCGCAAGCTCATCATGGAGGGCAAGGTCAAGGCGCTGACCGCGCAGGGGCGCCTGCAGGGCATTGTCATGGCGATGCTCCCGGCCGGCCTTGTCGGCTTCCTCGTGCTGTTCTATCCGGAAACGATGAACCCCATGTTCCATACCTTCATCGGCTGGTGCGTCATGGGCCTGATCGGGGTACTGGAGTACCTCGGCTACCGCATGTGCCGCAAAATCATGACGATCGACATATGAACACCCTGCTCATCCTGGTCGCACTGCTTGCCGCTGCCGCTGTAGGGCTGCTTGCATTCGCGCTGCGCGGACTGGTGCAGTCGGTCGAGGTGGACCAGCGCAACTATCAGGATCCGCTGCCGCTGCTGCTCCGCATCCTGTGGCCATTGATCACGGTCGCTACGCGCCTGGCCGGGCCGCGCCTGTCCTCGGCGCAGCTGGAGCGGGCGCACCGCAGCCTGCAGTCGGCCGGCCAGGACTTCGTGCTGTCACCGGAAGAGCTGTATGGCGCCCGCATCGTTTCCGCCGCCGTGGCCAGTACCTTCCTGCTGTTCACCATCATCCTGCTGGGCAGATTCGGATTCGGCTCCGTACTGATGGCCCTGGCGTTCGGCGCCCCCTTCGGCTGGATGTATCCCACGCTGTGGCTGGGTGAAAGGCGGAAGGCGCGCTCCAAGCACGTGATCCGCGACCTGCCCATCTTCCTCGACTTCATCACCATGGCCGTCGAAGCCGGCCTGAACATCACCGGTGCGATCGAACAGTCCGTCGACAAGGGGCCACCCGGACCGCTGTCACAGGAGTTCTCGCGCATGCTGCGTGATCTGCGCGCGGGCCTCCCGCGCGCCGAAGCACTGCGACGCATGTCCGATCGCGCCGACATTTCCCAGTTGACCAGCTTCACCAGCGCCTTGATCCAGGCGGACCGGGTGGGTGCCAGCCTGAGCGACACACTGCGCTCGCAGGCCATGCAACGCCGCGAAGAGCGCTTCCTTCGCGCCGAGAAGCTGGCCCTGGAAGCGCCGGTAAAGATGATGCTTCCGCTCGTGTTGTTCTTCTTCCCGCTGATCTTCGTCGTCCTGGCCTACTTCATCTTCCTGCAGATGAAGCAGCAGGGAATCCTGTGAGGCCGCACGCATGAGAACCGGCGCCCTGATCCGCGGCCACCAGCAATTGCTCAGCTGCGTCTGGCATGCCGATCGCTGGCACCAGCGGCTGCGCGGCCTGCTGTTGCGCGCCCCGCTCCAGCCCGGGCAGGGCCTGCTGATAACCCCGTGCTCGAGTGTGCACACGCTGGCGATGGGCTACCCGCTCGACCTGTTGTTCCTGGACCGCGATCACCGGGCCGTTGGCTGGCGCGAAGCCGTGCGTCCGTGGCGAGGCGCCTGGTGCCGCGGTGCCTACTCCACGCTGGAAATGCCGGTGGACAGCCTCAGGCATATCGCTCCGGTGCTGGGCGAGGCGTTCCAATGGTGCCCTTCCCCGCCGGCGACACCGTCACCCACGAGGGCATTGCAATGAAGTACATCCGCACATCCATCCGCCGTCAGCGCGGCCAGTCGCTGATTGAATTCTGCATCGTGGTCCCGGCCTTCATCTTCCTCATCCTGGTCATCTTCCAGTTCGTCCTGATCTATCGCGCCAAGTCGCTGCTGGATTTCGCCACGCTGCAGGCCGCGCGTGCCGGCGCGGTCAGTGGCGTCAATCATTCAGAGATGCGCAGCGCGCTGGAAATGGCGATGGCTCCCCTGTACGCAACCTCACCGGATGCGGCGGGTGCCGTCGCCGCACGCGCCAAAGTCGCCCTGCTGTGGAAGAACCCCTTGCTGTCGCCGAAGATCGAGGTCATCTCGCCCAGCCGCTCGGCATACAACGAGTTCCGCGAACGCCAGTTCGATGGGCGCTACGCCTTGCCGAACGACAATCTTGCGTTCCGCGATGCACGCGTCGGCAGCAGCCGCGTCAGCGTCCAGGACGCCAACATTCTCAAGATCAAGGTCACCTATCCGATGCCCCTGATCGTCCCCTTCGCAGACCGGGTAATCGCCGGTCTGTCAGACCTGGTCAGCGAAGGTGACAGCTTCCGGCCCGCTTCGATGCTGATCGAGGATCCGATCACCGGCCACCGCCGCATGCCGATCGAATCCTATGCCATCGTCCGCATGCAGAGCCCCGTGCATGACAGCAACAACCTGGCGCGTTGACATGCGTGTACTGCTGGCCGGCCTGCTGATGGCAACGACCTGGACCGCCGCTGCCCAGGCCACGGACACTGCAGACAGCGAACCTCCGCAGGCGCGACTGCTGGCGCGTGCCTATGGCCTGGGTCCGCTCGGCCCCAGCGCTGCTGGCGGCGAGGTCGAAGTCGAGATCCGCTTGCGCGGGCCGGCCATCCGCATTGATTTCCGCGGCAGCAATGCACCCGACGCATGGCTGACGACCCAGGGCCAGCGCGGTCGGGCATGGCTGGTAAGCGAACGTGGCAACTACACGCTGCCGGTGGCCGACTCCAGCGGGCCCTACTGGTACGACCCCGCCGCCCCATGCCATACGATCGGCGGGCGCTGCTCACCAGCACCCGGCGAGTTCATCCTGGGCCGCCTCGCTGCCGGCTGGCGCTATGACAACGCGCGGGGCCCCGATGGCACCACCTCCGGCACGTTGTGGATCGATACCCGCACCGGCCTGCTGCTGGGCTACCGCGGACGCACCGGCAACCAGCGTACCGAGCGCGGCCTGCGTGTCACCGAGGTCTCATTCGATGAAGTGCCTTCGAGCCTGTTCGACCCGCCCGCCGGGTTGCGTCGGCGCAAGCAGGATGCGGTGAACTGAGCGGCCTGCGCGACAGGGCCAGCCATGCGCCCGCCATGGCCGATGGCCACGGCGTCACCGGCGCCGCCCTGGAACGGCATCGCCCACTCCCGCCGCGGCGGTAGATCCACGCAGCGCGTGGATCTACCCCTGGCCCACTCCCCTTAGAAACCTACCCGCAGGTTGATCTGCCCGCCCACATCGCGGCGGCCATCACCATGCTGGCCCTGCACGAACATCGACAGTTGGCTGTTGCGACCGAGGCCGACCGCCACGCCGAGCTGGCTGACCAGCGCATTGCGTGCCATCACCGCGCTGTAGACGTCGAAGGCATCACCACCGACCGCGAAGCGGTTGCGGCTGGCCACATCGGTATCACCCGACGCGTGCTGCCAACCCAGGCCAACCGTCAGCTGCGCCGGGAAGCGCTCGCCACTGCCCACATCCCAGCGGCCCCGCACGCCGACGGTGCTGACATTGAGCGTGTCCTTGCCGCCTTCCAGCACCAGCGCGGCGCTGCCGCCCTGCTCCACCGCACGATCGCTGTCGACCCAGTGCCGGGTGAACTGCACGTACGGCTGCAGTTGGGTCCTGCCATGGGTCCAGGTCCAGCTGCCTTCGACCTGGGCAATGGTCACGTCCGAATCCTGGCGGCTGTACAGGGTCTGGCCCAGCAGCGGCACTTCACGCGTGGTGCGCGTGCGGTAGTCACCGCGCGACACGCTGCCACCGACCGCAAAGCCGTTGTTCCACTCGCCCTGCGCATACAGGCCGAAGGTGTTGCCACGCAGCCGTGCGCGCGAGCTGCGATCGTACAGGCGCGTGTCGAGCCGTTCATTGCCTGCCGCTGCACCCAGCACCACGTGTTCACCCAGCTGCCAGTCCACACCCGCCATCAGCGCGTTGCGGTTGGAACGGATCTCATCACCGTTGCCATCGCCATCCTGCTTGAACACCTTGCCGCTGCCGGCCAGCCAGGCCGAGGCGCGCTCGCCACGCACGGTCGGCAGTTCACTGCCCAGGCGCTGGCGGATGCCCTCTTCCAGGTAGTTGTCGTACAGCAGCACCGCACGGCTGGCCGCATGCACTTCACCGGACAGCTGGTCGAACGCGCTGCGTGCGGTGGCCGCGTCATACATCAGCACCGTGTTGTACAGGCCCAGCGCCGAACCACTCTGCGGCAGGCTGTCCAGCGCGGCCGCGGTGTTGTACTGGTTGCGGCTGTTGGCCACCGTGGTGAACGCTGCGGTCTGCGCCACGTCGATCTTCAGGTTGGCGGTGTTGGCGGTGTAGACCGGGGTGATGGTCAGGAAGGCCGACGGCGAGGTCGCCGAGGCGAACTGCCCGCTCACCCCACCGCCCGCATTGACCACGGTGTACTGCTGGCCCTGCTGGTAGCTGGTGCTCGGCGAAATGGTGTTCACCTGCACCGTGCTGCCACCCACGTTGGCGCTGCCACCCACCTGCACCGTGTCGCTGCCGGTGGCACCCAGATCGATGCCCAGCGTGCTGCCCGGCGACAGGGTCAGGTTGCCGCCCACGGTGATCGTGCCGGTGCCGTTGCCTGCGCCGCTGCCGTTGCCCGGGCCATTGCCCGGCGACAGCACGCCGCCGCTGGACACCGTCACGCCACCACCGGCACCCCCGATGGTGCCGGTGCCGGACAGGGTCGTACCGCTGCCGATGTTCCACTGGCCGCCGATCGTGCCGGTGACATTCAAGCCGCCGCCGGTGACCTGGCCGGTGCCGTTGAAGCCACCACTGTTGCCGCCCAGATTCAGAGTGCCCGGGCCGGCCTGCACGATGCTGCCGCCGCCGGTGATGCTGCCGCCGAGTGTGGTGGTGCCACCGGTGTTGATCACCAGGCCACCGTTGTTGGTGATGTTGCCGGTGATCGAGCCGCTGGCCCCACCGTTGCCAACCTGCACGGTGCCGCCGGCATTGATGGTGGTGCCGCCGGTGTAGGTGTTGTTGCCGGTCAGGGTCACGATGCCGGTACCGGCCTGGGTCAGGCCGCCGCTGCCGCTGATGGTGCCGCCCACCGTGGTGTTGCCGCCCACGTTGAACACCAGGCTGCCGTTGTTGCTGACGTTTCCGGTGATCGCACCACTCGCACCACCATTGCCGACCTGCAGCGTGCCGCCGGCGTTGATGGTGGTACCCCCGGTATAGGTGTTGTTGCCGGTCAGGGTCACGGTACCGGCACCCGCCTGGGTCAGGCCGCCGCTGCCGCTGATGGCACCGCCGACGGTGGTGTTGCCACCCACGTTGAATACCAGGCTGCCGTTGTTGGTGACGCTGCCGCCGATCGCGCCGGTGGCGCCGCCATTGCCCACCTGCAGGGTGCCACCGGCGTTGATGGTGGTCGGGCCGGTATAGGTGTTGTTGCCGGTCAGGGTCAGCGTACCGCTGCCGGCCTGGGTCAGGCCGCCACTGCCGCTGATGGTGCCGCCCAGCGTGGTGTTGCCCGCCACGTTGGACAGCAGCGTGCCGTTGTTGGTGACATCGCCGACGATCGAGCCCGTCGCACCGCCATTGCCCAGCTGCAGCGTGCCGCCGGCATTGATGGTGGTTCCACCGGTGTAGGTGTTCGTGCCGGTCAGCAGCAGCGTACCGCTGCCGGCCTGGGTCAGGCCGCCACTGCCACTGATGGTACCCCCCAGCGCAGTGTTGCCGGCCACGTTGGAAATCAACGCACCATTGTTGGTGATGTCGCCGGCGAGGGAGCCGGTCGCACCGCCATTGCCCACCTGCAGCGTGCCACCGGCATTGATGGTGGTACCGCCGGTGTAGCTGTTGTTGCCGACCAGGGTGAGCACACCGCTGCCGGCCTGGGTCAGGCCACCACTGCCACTGATCGCGCCACCGACGGTGGTATTGCCCGCGACGTCGAAGACCAGGCTGCCGTTGTTGGCGACATTACCGGTGATTGCACCGGTCGCACCGCCATTGCCCACCTGCAGCGTGCCACCGGCATTGATGGTGGTCCCTCCGGTGTAGGTGTTGTTGCCGGTCAGGGTCAGCGTGCCACTGCCAGCCTGGGTCAGGCCACCAGCGCCGCTGATCGTGCCAGCCAGCGTGGTATTGCCGGCTACGTTGGAGACCAGCGCGCCGTTGTTGGTGATGTCGCCAATGATCGCGCCGGTCGCACCACCATTGCCCACCTGCAGCGTGCCACCGGCATTGATGGTGGTACCACCGGTGTAGGTGTTGTTGCCGGTCAGCACCAGCGTGCCGCTGCCGGCCTGGGTCAGGCCGCCGCTGCCACTGACCACCGCGCCCACGGTTGCCGTCGTCGCCAGGTTGTAGACCAGGCTGCCGTTGTTGGTGATGTCGCCCAGCACCGAACCGGTGCTGCCACCGTTGCCGATCTGCAGCGTGCTGCCACCGTTGATGGTGGTGCCGCCGGTATAGGTGTTGTCGCCGCTCAGCGTCAGCGTGCCGGTACCGCTCTGCACCAGGCCACCGGTGCCACTGAGCACACCGCCGAATGTGGTGCTGCCGTTGTTGCCGCCGGTAGTCAGGGTTGCACCGCCCAGCACCACGCTGGACCCGGTCACGCCGGCCAGGCCGCCGATGCTCTGGCTGCCGCCGGCGCTGATATCCAGCGTACCGGCACCGGCCAGGTTGACCGTGCTGGCACCGGACAGGCTGCCACCGGCCGCCACCGCCAGCGTACCGCTGTTGATGGTGGTGGTGCCGGCATAGGTGCTGGCACCGCCCAGGGTCAGCGTCGCCGCGCCATCCTTGGTCAGGCCGCCGGCACCGGAAACCGCGCCGGCCAGGGTCAGGTCGTTGCTGCCCAGCAAATCGAGCGCCGCACCGGCGCCGAGCGCGACATTGTTGGCCAGGGTCACCGCCGCATTGGCATCCAGCGAGCCGTTGCCTGCGACGGTCAGCGCACCGCTGCCCAGAGCCGCGCTGTTGCCGACCAGCAATCCGCCGGCATTGAGGGTGACGCCCCCGCTGAAGGTATTCGCGCCCCCCAGCGCCTGGGTGCCCGCTCCGTCCTTGATCAACGCGCCGGTACCACCAATGACACCGTCGAACGTGGCGTTGCCGACGCCGCCAAGGGTCAACGTGTTACCGCCCAGGGACACATCCGAACCCGCCACACCGGCCAGCGAACCGATCGCCTGCGCGCCGGCCGCGCTGATGTCGAAGGCGGTACCGGCGTTGGCCAGGTTCACTGCGCCGGTCGCAGCCAGGCTGCCACCGGCCCCGATCGCCAGCGTGCCGGCGTTGATGGTGGTACCACCAGTGAAAGTGTTGGTGCCGGTCAGCGTCTGGGTACCCGAGCCCTCCTTGATCAGGCCACCGGAACCGGCCACCGAACCACTGAACGTGCCATTGGTGGCGTCTCCGATCGTCAGCGTGTTGGCGCCCAGATTCACCGTACCGTTGCCGACCAGGGTACCGAACTGCTGCGTGCCGCTGCCCGCCGACAGATCGAAGGTCGCACCCGAGGCCAGGTTGACGATGCCACTGGCGTGCAGGCTCGCGCCTGCGCCCAGTGCCAACGTACCGGCGTTGATGTAGGTGCCACCGGTGTAGGTGTTGGTGCCGTTCAAGGTCAGCGTCGCGGCACCCTCCTTGGTCAGGCTGCCGGTGCCGCTCAGGCTGCCGTTGAGGGTGAGGTTGTTGCTGCCGAGGACGGTCAACGCATTGTTGAGGATGAAGTTGTTGGCGAGGATGACCGCCGTGTTCGAATCGAGCGTAGCAGCGCCTCCCACCGTCACCGCACCGGTGCCCAGCGCGGCATTGTTGCCGACCACCAGGCCACCGGCGTTGAGCGCCACGCCCCCGTTGAAGGTGCTCGCGCCATTGAGCGTCTGCACGCCCGCACCGTTCTTGATCAGGCCGCCACTGCCGCCGATCACACCGTTGAAGGTGCTGTCCACCGTGCCGCCCAGGGTCAGCGTGCTGCCCCCCAGCGCCACCGTGCTGCCGGCCACGCCGGCCAGCGAACCGATGGTCTGGTTGCCCGCGGAGATGTCGAGCGTGCCGGTGCCGGCCAGGTTCACCGCGCCGGTCGCGGCGAGGCTGCCACCGGCACCGATCGCCAGCGTGCCGCTGTTGATGGTGGTACCACCGGTGTAGGTGTTGGCACCGCTCAGGGTCACGGTCGCCGCACCGTCCTTGATCAGCCCGCCGGTGCCGGAAATCACGCCGCCCAGTGTCAGCGCCTGGCTGCCGAGCAGATCGAGGTTGGCACCCGCTGCCAGCCCGATGTTGTTGGCCAGGCTGGCGCCGGTCGATGCATCCAGTGTTGCGCTGCTTCCGACCGTCAGCGCACCGCTGCCGAGCGCCGCGTTGTTGCCGACCACCAGGCCACCACCGTTGAGTGCAACGCCACCACTGAACAGATTGGCGCCGCCCAGAGTGAGGATGCCGGCACCATTCTTGACCAGGCCACCGGTGCCGGAAATCGCGCCATCGAAGAGGCTGTTGCCAACCCCACCGAGTGTCAGCGTCTGTGCCCCCAGGCTCACCGTCGAGCCCGCCACGCCGTTCAACGAGCCAATGGTCTGGCCGGCCCCCGCGGTGGAGATATCGAAGCCGGTACCTGCAGCACCCAGCGTCACCGCGCCCGTTGCTGCCAGGCTGCCGCCCGGACCAATCGCCAGCGTGCCTGCATTGATGAAGGTGCCGCCGGTGTAGGTGTTGGTACCGGTCAGCGTCTCGATGCCCGCACCGATCTTGGTCAGGCCGCCCGTGCCTGCGATCGAACCACTGAAGGTGCCATCGGTGGCGCCGCCGACTTCGATCGAGTTGGCACCGAGGTTCACCGTACCGTTGCCGACCAGGGTGCCGAACACCTGCGTACCGCTGCCGGCAGACAGATCCAGCGTGGCACCGGTGGCAAGGTTCACTGTCCCGCTCGCTGCCAGACTGGCACCGGCCCCCAGCGCCAGTGTGCCGGCGTTGATGTTGGTGCCACCGGTATAGGTGTTGATGCCATTCAAGGTCAGCGTTGCGCCGCCATTCTTGGTCAGGCTGCCGGCCCCGGAAAGGACGCCGTTGAGGGTCAGCGCATTGTTGCCGAGCACGGTCAGCCCGGCATTGAGCGCGATGTTGTTGGCCAGCGTTGCCAGGCCGGTGGTATCCAGCGTGGCGGCACCACCGACGGTCAGCGCCCCCGTGCCCAGCGCCGCGTCATTGCCGAGCACCAGCCCGCCCGCATTGAGCGTCACGCCGCCGCCAAAGGTGTTGGCACCGGACAACGTCTGTACGCCCGCGCCCACTTTGATCAGCCCGCCGCCGCCACTGATCACGCCGTCGAACGCGGCGTTGCCGGCCGTACCGAAGGTCAGTGAATTCCCGCCCAGCGTCAGCGTGCTTCCACCCACGCCATTGAGTGCGCCGATGGTCTGGCTGCCACCGGCACCGGAGATATCGAAGCCAGCGCCCGCACCCACCGTGACATCACCCGCTGCAGCAAGGCTGCCGCCCGCGCCCAGCGCCAGCGTGCCGGCGTTGATGGTGGTGCCGCCGGTATAGGTATTGGCACCGGACAGCGTCAGCGTGGTGGCGCCATCCTTGATCAGGCTGCCGTTGCCACCTATCACGCCCGACACCGTCAACGCGTTGCTGCCCGGCAATGTCAGTGCGACACCCGAGGCCAGCGTGACCGCATTGCCGAGCGTCACTGCAGCGCCCGCATCCAGCGTGGTGCTGGCATTCACGGCCAGCGAGCCAGTACCCAGCGCACCATCGGCGCCGACCACCAGGCCACCACCGTTCAAGGTCAGGCCACCGCCGAAGGTATTGGTGTTGTTGAGGGTCAGCAGGCCCGCACCATTCTTGATCAGGCTGCCACTGCCGGCCACCACGCCACCCAGGGTGACATCGTTGCTGCCGCCCAGCGTCAGCTGCGTACCGGCACCGAAGTTCACCGCGTTGGCCAGGTTCAGCGCCACGGTGCTGTCCAGCGTGGTGGTGCCGCCGATGCCCAGCGCACCCGTACCCAGCGCGCCGGCGTTGCCGAGAATCAGGCCACCGGCATTGAGCGCAAGGCCACCACTGAAGGTATTGGCACCGGACAGCGTCTGCACGCCCGTACCGGTCTTGATCAGGCCGCCGGTGCCACCGATCACGCCGGCAAAGCTGCCATTGCTGGCGCCGCCAAAGGTGAGCGACTGCGCCCCAAGTGCCAGCTGGCTGCCTGCCACGCCGTTCAACGCGCCGATGGTCTGCGCCGCCCCGGCTGTCGAAATGTCCAGCGTCGCGCCGGCACCGGCAAGATTCACCGCACCGGCTGCGGCCAGGCTGCCGCCCGCGCCCAGCGCCAGCGTGCCGGCATTGACGGTGGTGCCACCGGCGTAGACGTTGGCGCCGGACAGGGTGAGGCGCGCCGCGCCGTCCTTGATCAGCCCACCGGCACCGAACAGCGGCCCGGCCAGCGTCAGATCATTGCTGCCCAGCACGGAGAGGTTGGCACCGGCAGCGAGGCTGATGTTGTTGCTTACAGCCAGTGCCGATGTTGCATCCAGCGAAGCGTTTCCGCCCACGTCCAGCTGCCCGGTACCCAATGCCTGCGCATTGCCAAGCTGCAGTACGCCCGCGTTGAGGCCGACACCCCCGCTGAAGGTATTGGCCCCATTCAATGCCAGTGTCGCCGCACCGTTCTTGACCAGGCCGCCGGTGCCGCCGATGACACCGGCAAGCGACACGTCCTGGCTGCCCAGCAGATCCAGCACTGCGCCTGCCCCGAGGTTGACGCTGTTGGCGAGGTTCAGCGCCACCGAACTGTCCAGCGTTGCATTGGCTCCCACCGAGAGGGCACCGGTGCCCAGTGCGCCAGCGTTCCCCAGCAGCAAGCCACCGCCGTTGACGGTCAGCCCGCCACCGAAGCTGTTGGCGCCATTGAGGGTCAGGGTGCTGGCACCGTTCTTCACCAGCCTGCCCGCGCCCGACACCACCCCACCCAGCGTGATCGCCTGCGAGCCCGGCAGCGACAACGCGGCACCCGCACCCAGTGCGACGTCGTTGCCCAGGTTCAGCGCTGCGCTGCCATCGAGCGAGACATTGCCGCCAATGCCCAGCGCCCCCGTGCCGAGTGCGCCGCTGTTGCCCAGCAGCAGGCTGCCCGCATTTGCGTTCAAGCCACCACTGAACGTGTTGGAGCCGTTCAAGGTCAATGTCGACGCACCGTTCTTGACCAGGCTGCCGGTGCCGCTGATGTCACCGGACAGGGTCAGGTTCTGGCTGCCCGGCAACGTCAGCGCAGCGCCGAGAGTGATCGCATTGCCCAGGTTCAGCGCTGCAGTAGTGTCCAGTGAACCGTTGCCACTGACCGTCAGCGCACCCGTTCCCAGCGCACCTGCGTTGCCCAGCACCAGCCCACCTGCCGCAAGATTCAACCCACCGCTGAAGGTGTTGGCGCCGGTCAGCGTCTGCACGCCGCTGCCCTGCTTGATCAGGCCACCGGTGCCGCCGATCACGCCGGCGAAGGTCTGGTTGGTGGAATCACCGAAGGTCAGCGTGCTGCTGCCCAGCGCGAGGCTGCTGCCAGCCACGCCGGACAACGCACCGATGGTCTGGTTGCCACCCAGCGAGATATCCAGTTCGCTGCCAGCAGCGGCCAGCGTCACCGCGCCGGTTGCCGCCAGGCTGCCACCACTGGCCAATGCCACCCTGCCGGCATTCACCGCCAGCCCGCCGGTGAAGGTGTTTGCACCGCCCAGCGTCAGCGTGGCGGCACCGTTCTTGACCAGGCTGCCGGTTCCGCCGATGACGCCGCCCAGTGTCAGCGCGTTCGAGCCCAGCACATTGAGCGAGCCCCCCGCACCAAGCGTGATGCCATTGCCCACGGTCATCGCAGCAGTGGAGCCGAGGGTCACCGCACCGTTGACATTCAGTGCGCCGGTTCCCAATGCGCCCCCGTTGCCCAGTACCAGGCTGCCGGCGTTGAGCGTCAGGCCACCACCGAAGGTATTGGCACCGTTGAGTGTCAACGAGGACGCACCATTCTTGATCAAGCCACCCGCGCCGCCGATCACGCCGTTGAAGGTGAGCGGCTGGCCACCCAGCAGATCCAGGCTGGCGCCCGAACCGAGGTTGACTGCATTGGCCAGCGCCAGCGCCGTGGTGCCGTCGAGGGAGGCGTTGCCACCGACAGAGAGCGTACCGCCGCCCAGCGCAGCCGCATTGCCCAGCAACAGGCCGCCGGCGTTGAGCGCAATACCGCCACTGAGGGCGTTGACGCCCGACAGGGTCTGCACCCCGGTGCCGAGCTTGATCAGGCCACCGGTGCCTGCAGCAAACGTTCCGCTGTAGCTGGTATTGCCCAGTCCGCCCAGCGTCAGCGTGCGGCTGCCGAGATTGACCGAGCCGCCGAGGCCGGCCAGCGAGCCGATGGTCTGGTTGGCCGCCGCTGAAAGATCCAGGCTGGTGCCAACGCCCAGCGTGATCGCACCGGTCGGCGACAGGCTGCCACCCGCGCCCAGCGCCAATGCTCCGCCGGCCAGGCTGAAGTTGCCGGTCAGCGAATTGGTACCGTTCAACGTGAGCGTGCCGGCACCATTCTTGGTCACGTTGCCGGCACCGGAAATCGAGCCGCTCAATGTCAGCGGGTTGTTGCCCAGCAGGTTCAGCGAGCCCCCTCCATTGATCACCAGATTGTTGCCCAGGTTGAAGCCGGCCGTCGTATCCAGCGAAGCGCTGCCACCTACGGTCAGGTTGCCGACGCCCAGTGCACCGGCATTACCCAGAACCAGGCCGCCGGCATTGAGGTTGACGCCGCCGGAGAACAGGTTTGCGCCCCCGAGAGTGACGATGCCGGTGTTGTTGACCGTCAGCCCACCCGCGCCGGAAAGCACACCACTCAGGCCGAATGCATTGGTCCCCGACAGCTGCAGGTTTCCACCCAGGCCGAAGTTGTTGCCCAGTGTGAGGCCTGCGCTGCTGGCGGCAATCGCACCACCGTTGGCGCTGAAAAGGCCGCTGCCGAACGCAGCCGCGTTGTTGAAGTTGACCAGGCCATCATTGAGCGTGGTCGTCCCCGCGCCCGCCCACGCACCCTGCAGGTTCCAGGTACCGCTGTTGACGGTCAGCTTCTGGAAGTTGAGGTACTGGTTCCAACCCAGCGTGGTCACCGCCCCGCCGGTGCCTGACCCGGGGCCGCTGGCGCTGTTCTGCAGCACCAGCGTGTTGTTGGCGGCACCGGTACCGGCGCCTGCATCGACCGTGCCTGCAGCCGCAACCTTGACTCCGGTAACGCCGGTTATCGTACCGGCAGCGGCGACGCCACCACCTGCAGAGACGCTGGAACCCGCCACCGCGGTAAAGGTATTGCCACCGGTCG
This sequence comes from Stenotrophomonas maltophilia, assembly GCF_002799245.1. GTDB lineage: Bacteria > Pseudomonadota > Gammaproteobacteria > Xanthomonadales > Xanthomonadaceae > Stenotrophomonas > Stenotrophomonas maltophilia_S. Next base: position 681,037 of record NZ_NEQV01000001.1, read on the forward strand.
AATCACCCAGGTGGACACTGCCGTTGACAGCCCCCGAATTGATGAATGTATTGCCGCCGGACGCGCCCAGGCCAACGCGCCCATCGATGGTTCCGCTGTTGGTTACGTTGGCGGCGGCGCCACCGTAGGTCACCACCGAAGTTGCATCGGAGACACTGCCCAGGCCAATCAACGACATGCTGATCAAGCCGCTGTTGTTGATGGTGGTGGTGCCGTTGACGTTCTGTGCAACCAGCGCCTGGCCACCGAAGCCCAGCAAGGTTGCAAGGTTGACGACACCCTTGATCTGGCCGCCAGAGTTGTTGTTGACGATGATGCTGCTGTTTCCGGCCGCACCATTGCCGATGACCAGGCCAGGCGACGCCAGGACAATCGAGCTGGGATCGATCGTGCCACTGTTGTTGACCGTGACGTTGTCACCGCTCAACGTTGCCGCGTTGCCGCCGCCGACAAGGGGAGGCGTGCGCAGCGTCGCCCCTGCCAGCACATCCAGCGTGATGCCTGAAGCGTTGTTGCTGTAGTTGTTGATGGTGGTGCCGGGATCGCAGGTAACCGTTGTAGTCACCGTGTTGCACGCCGCGAATGCCGATCCACTGGCCAGCGTGGCCGCCAGCGCCACCGCCAGCTGGTGCGCTCTCAAACGCGGCACCCGCGCCGCGCTGACCGCTCCTCCGCCGGGATTCTGGGCGACCTCCGAAGCAACCTGCATTACGCCGAGGGCGCGATTAAAAACCAGACGGTAAATGCGGTTCATCGGTAAATCTCCATGAAAAGACCGGATGGCACTGCAGGCAGTTTTTTTGAAGACGATGCTGCCCATCCCGGCTCCCGGCACGGGAGCAAGGCCTGGCGGCATTAACTTCTGGAAATCCTCACATCTTCACGCGACCGCACCCGGAACAGGCACGCCAGCGTGTCCGTCAAGGCGAAAACTCCCCGATTTCGCATGACGAATGGCGGCACTGTGCGACCGATGGCGCCAGCAGCATGTGAATCACGCTCGTTATTTTTATGACGTACGTCAAATAAATCCGGCAAACAAAATGGTTTTGCCGAAAATGCATATACCTGCAGAAAGCGGAGATTCCCTTCCCCGCCATAAGTAAATGCATTCAGCTGCTGGAGAGTTTCATCAGCACCAGGCCGGAAACGATCAACACCGCTGCACCGATGCGCATCGGGCTGACCTGCTCGCCGAGGAACACGATGCCAACCACGAACGCACCGACCGCACCGATGCCGGTCCAGATCGTATAGGCGGTGCCCAGCGGCAGGCTGCGCATGGCCACCGCCAGCAGCCAGAAGCTGGCGATCATGCCGATGAGGGTGACCACGGTGGGGGTGAGCTTGGTGAAGCCTTCGGACTGCTTCATGGACACGGCCCAGACGATTTCCAGCAGGCCGGCAAACAACAGATAGATCCAGGCCATGACGGCCCTCCTCTTGGTAGGGCCAGGCCGTCCTGGTCTTTGATTCCCGATGCGGGGGAGGTCGTTCCTCCTGGCCGGCATTCTAGCAACGGGGGCCGGCCCCGGCCGCCGCAGCCGGGAACGGGTTACAGCCGATTCAGTGCGCGAAGCTGGCGTCGATGTACCCGCCTGCGCTAGAATACGCGTCTGCCATCGGCGAGCCGATGTGCAGTCCGGCTGTGGTCTCCGGCGCATCGCGCGCTGCTTCCCCTGATCCGTGAACTGGCCGCCCACCGGGCGGCCAACGTCTCTATGGTGGCCCCGTCGGCCCCTCGCGACGCTAGGTCGAAAACTCCGCCAGGGCCGGAAGGCAGCAACGGTATCGATCGACGCGGGCGCCGAGGTCAGCCGGCGGGGCCACCGCCTTTTCTGCACTGGGGTCAGATCCCTTTGCATGGCAAAGGGATCTGACCCCGGCTTCCCATTCTTCGCCGGGCATGGCCCGGCGCTACCCTGCCTCGGGCGTGCCCTGGTGGAACACCATGCGCCATCCGTACCCGTGCCGGCGCCACAGCGAACTGCGCAGCACCCAGCGCTGCGCCTGCCCATCGACGTGATGGCGGCTGCGATAGCGCACCTGGGCCAGATCCTCGGCCAACAGCCGCACCGCGTACTGATCGGACTCGATCAGCACCGCCGCGCGCTCCAGCGGGATCTCCTCCAGCGCGGCCTGGCGTCCATGGCACCGCCCGGAACTGCCGATCTCGGTGAAATCCTCGTCCAGCAATGCGGCAAGGCGCCCACGGTCAGTCCGCACCTGGGGGGCGTGCAGCGCGCGCTCCAGCGCCTCCAGTTCGGCGGCCAGCGCCGCGTCGGCAGGCCGGCCGGTTCCGCTCACGGCGGGTCCTGTACCAGCACGTGCGGTGCGGTCGGGACAGCCAGCGGCACGCACTGCCCCGGCTGCGCGACGCGGTGGCCGCGTGCGGCCAGCGCCACGCCATCGGCCACGCTGGCGTAGTGGTAGAGCATCATCCGGGACTGCAGCTCGGCGCTGTAGTCACGCTCCAGATCGTCCACGCCGGTGTGCGACGGGTTGCCGTGCAGGCCACAGTCGTGGGCGATCAGCTCGTTGTCATTGGCGAAGCGGGCCAGCATCTCCGGAATCGGTCGTGTATCGCCGCTCCAGGTCAGCGCGCCCTGCAGGCGCAGGCCATAGGCGGTCTCCGGCCAGTGGTGGCGCACCGGAAACACTTCCAGGCGCACGCCCTCGTGCCAGAAGGCCTCGCCCACCACGATCAGCTGGAAGGCATCCCAGAAGTTCGCACCGCCCTCGGCCAGCACGTTCGGGTAATCCCCGATGCGCCGGTGCAGCAGCGGCACCACCGTGGCGGGCACGTACAGGCGCACCTTGCCGCGCCGGTGCGCATTGAAGAAGGTGTCCACGAACAGGCGCTCGAAGCCGGCGACGTGGTCCAGGTGCACATGGGTGACGAACAGCGCCTGCGGCAGGTGCCCGTAATGCGCCTTGAACGCGGTCAGGCCTTCACCGCCACAATCGATGGTCAGCCACGGACGTCCATCCCGCTCGATCACCGACATCGGCGATCCCAGCTCGACCGCCGACGCATTGCCGACGCCGAGGAAACGCAACGACCAATCCATCAGGTGCCCCGGTTCCAGGCCATGTCATAGGCGCGGCGCAGCCGCGCGTAGTCCTTCTGCACATCTTCCACGCTGCGCTCGCCGCGCAGCTTGACCAGCGAGCGCAGCAGCCGCTTGAGATTGCGTTCGCGCCAACCGGTGGCCGGGATGCGGATCACCCCGCGGTCGAAGTCGATCAGCCAGCCATGGCCACTGCCATCGAACAGGATGTTGTGCGCGTTGAGGTCGGCATGGTCCAGCCCGGCACGGTGGAAGCGGGCGATCAGCCGCCCGGTCTCTTCCCAGGGGGCGCCCCGGCCAGCGACCAGTGCGCGGTCGGCCAGCGAGCGTACGCCCTCGATCCGCTCCATCAGGATCGCTGCCCGGTAGCGCAGGCCCTCGCGCATGTAGAACGCAGCGATAGGCCGTGGCACCGGCAGTTTTTTCTCGCGCAGCGCGCGCATCAGGCGGAATTCAGCGAAGCTGCGGGTCCGGTCCGAGCCGCGCCACAGGTACTGGTCGTGGCTGATACGGGCCGCCATGCCGCCGCGCAGGTAGTGGCGGAGCACGCTGGCACCGAACGGCGCATCGACGAACCAGGCGCTGCCGCGGCCGCCCTCGCCCACCGGCCGGGCCTTGCTGCCCCAGTGCTGGGGCGAGAACAGGCCGATCTCGGCTTGCCGCAGCCGCTCGCGGTCGAACAGAATGGCCCCGATGCCGCGACCCTCGCGGCATGGCGTCAGCGCTTCATTGGCGTCGAATGCGACCATTTCATTGAGTCTAACAACACATGGCATCAGCGTCCTCATCCTTGTGCCTCCTGCGCCTGTCCGCACTTGGCGATGTCACCCACGTGGTGCCCCTCGTGCGCACCCTGCAGGCCGCGCGCCCGGACACGCCGATCCACTGGATCATCGACAAAGCCGGCCACAAGCTGCTCGATGGCCTGCCCGGCGTCACCTTCCATGCCTACGACAAGAAGAGCGGCATGGCCGGGGTCAAGGAACTGCGCAGGCAGCTGCCGCCGGGGCGCTTCGAAGCGCTGCTGCAGATGCAGGTCGCGTTCCGCGCCAACCTGCTGTCGGCGTTCATTCCAGCCGAGCGCCGCATCGGCTACGACCGCAGCCGCTCCAAGGACCTGCATGGGCTCTTCATCAACGAGCGCATCCCCGACCGCCCCGGCATCCATGTACTGGATGCGATCGGCAGCTTCTGCGAACCGCTGGGCCTGCGCCAGACCGGGGTCAGCTGGGACCTGGCCGTGCCGCCGTCCGCCTTCGAGTGGGCCGCCGCGCAGTGGCAGGACGATGGCCGCCCGGTGCTGATGATCTCGCCCTGTTCCAGCCACGTGCGCCGCAACTGGTACGCCGACCGCTACGCCGCAGTGGCCAACCACGCCGTGCAGCGCGGCTGGCAGGTGGTGCTGTGCGGTGGCCGCAGCGAGCTGGAACGCAGCATGGCCGACGCCATCCAGGCGCAGCTGCACACGCCGGCACTGGACCTGGTCGGCAAGGACACGCTGAAGCAGCTGCCCGCCCTGCTGGCCCGCGCCAACCTGGTGATGACGCCCGATTCCGGCCCGATGCACATCGCCAATGCCATGGGCACCAAGGTGCTGGGCCTGCATGCGGCCAGCAATCCGCACCGCAGTGGCCCGTACTCGGACCGCCGCTACTGCGTGGACCGCTATGACGATGCGGCACGCAAGTACCTGGCCAAGCAGGCCGCCGACCTGAAGTGGGGCACCAAGATCGAGTTCGACGATGTGATGGAACTGATCACCGTCGAAGACGGTATCGCCGCCTTCGAACGCTACGTCGCCGACCACCTGGGGTGATCCCTGCCGCGCCGGGCCATGCCCGGCTGCGGTGGAAGCAGCCGAGCATGGGCTCGGCTCTACAGGAGCGGATTACGCGCGCTGCGCGTAATCCTGATAGGACTTCTCTTCCACGTACGCCGAGCCCAGCGCCAGGTTGATCGCCTTCTTGATGCGCGCGCGTTCGTCGTTGCGCAGGTAGACGCTGCGCGCCAGGTCGATGAAGCCCTGGTCGAACGCCTGCGCCTTCTCCTTCAGCCGGATGTCGTCCTCGATGTCCCACAGCTGCTCGTTGACCGCCTTCAGCTCGGCACGCAGCTTGGCGACATCCTTCACCGCCGCCGGGTGTGCCATCCAGGTCTGCTCCAGCGCCGACAGCTCCCTGCGCACATTGGCCAGCTTGCCCTCGTCACTGATGCGCTCGGACTTGATCTGCAGGATCGAGATCTTGTCCAGCAGCTCGCCGAAAGAAACGGGGACGAGGATTTCAGCGGTCATCGGGGAAAGCTCCAGCAGGTGATGCGCACATGGTAACCCGCGCCTGCGCGATCGCTGGCGGGTGCATGTGCCGCACCACCGCCTGAACCGGCAACGTGCAGCATCCACTAGTAACTTCCATATTTGAAGTTACTCGTTTACGCTGCCCGTATGAGAACGACCAGCTTCGCCACGATGGAATGCCCGACGGCACGGGCACTGGACTGCATTGGCGAATCCTGGAGCCTGCTGATCCTGCGCGACGCCTTCCAGGGCTGCCGGCGCTTCGACGACTTCCAGCAGAGCCTGGGCATCCCTGCCAACACCCTCGCGCGCCGCCTGAAGCACCTGGTCGACAACGGCCTGCTGCAGAAGCAGGCGTACAGCGAACGCCCACCGCGCCATGAGTACGTGCTGACCAGCAAAGGCCAGGAGCTGTTCCCGGTGCTGGTGGTGCTGTTCGACTGGGGCAGTCGCCACCTCACCCCTGAGGGGACCGCCGTTTCGCAGATCGACCGCGCTAGCGGTGCGCCGCTGCAATCGATGGTGGTCGACCGCCACACCCGTACGCCGATCACCGTCGATCGCGTCCTGCTGCAGCCGGGCCCGGTGGCCTCCGAACAGGTCAGGCAACGCGCCGCGCAGGTCGAAGCGCTCTGGAAAGACGTCCCCCTGCCCGAATGAACCCCACCGTGCCTGCCGCCATGAACACCTCCTCTCTTTCTCCCCCGTATCCGCTGGGCTATCGCCGCGTCGTGGTCACCGGCATCGGCATGATCACGCCACTGGGCATGACCGTGGCGACCAGCTGGCGCAACCTGCTGGACGGCCACAGCGGCGTGCGCCCGATCGATCGTTTCGACGCCGCACAGCTGCCCTGCCGCGTCGCCGGACTGCTGCCGCACGGCAACCGCGCGAGCGGCGGCTTCGATCCGGCCGACTGGGCCGACAGCAAAGAACTGAAGAAGATGGACGACTTCATCGTCTATGCGCTGGCTGCTGCGCATGAAGCCATCCACGATGCGGGCTGGTTGCCGCAGGACAACGCGCAGCGCGACCGCACCGGCGTCATGGTCGGCGCCGGCATCGGCGGCCTGCCCGGTATCGAAGCCACCGCGCGCGTGCTTGAGCGAACCTCCGCGCGGCGCATCTCCCCGTTCTTCATCCCCTCCACGCTGATCAACCTGGCCGGCGGGCATATCGCCATCCAGTACGGCTTCCGTGGCCCTGCGCATGCCGCCGTGACCGCCTGTGCGTCGGGGGCCCATGCCATTGGCGATGCCGCGCGGATGATCGCGCTGGACGATGCCGACGTCATGATCGCCGGCGGTACCGAGGCGGCCGTGTGCGAACTCGGCATCGGCGGCTTCTGCGCGGCGCGCGCACTGTCAACGGCGTTCAATGACACACCGGAGCAGGCATCGCGGCCCTGGGACAGGGATCGCGATGGTTTCGTCATGGGCGAAGGCAGCGGCATCCTGGTGCTGGAGGAGTATGAGCACGCGCGTCGGCGTGGCGCCCGCATCCATGCCGAGATCGTGGGTTATGGGATGTCCGGCGATGGCTACCACATCGTGTCGCCGCCGGAAGACGGCAATGGCGCCGCCCGTGCCATGCAGGCCGCCCTGCGCCGCGCCGGCATCGCCCCGGAGCGCATCGACTATCTGAATGCCCATGCGACCTCGACCATGGCTGGCGATCTGGCCGAGATTGCCGCCATCAGGAGCGTGTTTGGTGCGCACGCCACCACAGGTACGATGTCGATCTCTTCAACCAAGTCCTCGATGGGCCACCTGCTGGGCGCCGCCGGCAGCGTCGAAGCCATTCTCTCGATCCTCGCACTGCGCGACCAGGTGGCTCCGCCCACCCGCAACCTGGACACCGCATCGGATGCCTGTGCCGGGCTCGACCTCACCGCGAAGGTGCCGCGACACCGCCGCATCGATTACGCGCTGTCGAACTCGTTCGGCTTTGGCGGCACCAACGCCAGCCTGGTGTTCCGCAGGCTGCCCGAACAGGACATGGCCGCTACGGCGTAACTCCCGCTATGCATCCACGCATGGCGTGGATCTACTGATGCATCTGGAGCAACAAGCCCCTCGGTTGAGGGGCTGCCCCGACAAGGGCGGGGAGAGGCCGGCAACGTGTAGGGCGACGCGTGAAACGCGCGTCGCGTCCCGCGCCAGATAAAAGAAAAAGGGCTGCCTTTCGGCAGCCCTTTTTCTTTTATCTGGCGGAGAGGGGGGGATTCGAACCCCCGAGGCGCTATAAACGCCTGCCTGATTTCGAGTCAGGTACATTCAACCACTCTGCCACCTCTCCGGGTGGTCCCCGGCGGACCGGGGACGCGCATCATACGAGGAAGTAAGGCCGACGACAAGTCATTCCGGTCAATGAAGTGAAAATTTCCTGAGTGCATGCCTTGCCGGATGCCTGCAGCCCCCTGATGATGCCTGTCTCCCCAGCAATACCCCGCCCCCGCACACCATGATCGAATTCGGACATCTCACCCACCCCGGCCTGCGCCGCGAGCTCAACGAAGACACCTACTACGGTGACAGCGAGCTGGCCCTGTGGCTGGTGGCCGATGGCATGGGCGGCCACGCCTGTGGCGAGGTGGCCAGCGCGCTGGCGCGCGAAACCATCGTGCGCGAGATCCGCCGTGGCGCGCCGCTGGCCCACGCCATCCGCACCGCCGACGAAGAGATCATCCGCGCCTCGCGCCGGCGCAACGACACCCTGCCGATGGGCACCACCGTGGTCGCAGCACGTGTGCAGGGCAATCGCTATGAAGTGGCCTGGGTCGGCGACAGCCGTGCCTATCTGTGGCGTGATGGCCAGCTGGCGCAGCTCAGCCAGGACCACAGTGTGGTGCAGGAACTGGTCGCGCAGGGCAACCTGACCGCCGAACAGGCGCGTGCGCATCCGCATCGCAACGTGGTCACCCAGGCACTGGGCGTGACCGATCCGGCGCATCTGAACGTGGCCACCACCAGCGGTGAACTGCGCCCGGGCATGCAGTTGCTGCTGTGCAGTGACGGCCTGACCGAGGAAGTGGACGACCGCGGTATCGCCCGCACCCTTGCCTTCGAGGACGCCAGCGCGCAGGAATGCGTGGACACGCTGGTCGCCGCCGCGCTCGACGGCGGTGGCCGCGACAACATCAGCGTGATCCTGGTGCGCTGCCACTGACCGGTAGATCCACGCCATGCGTGGATACGGCACTGCCGGCCAGCGGCCGGCACTTCCCCGATGCATTACGCGCTGGCGGCTTCTTCCACCTTGGGGCCATCCCACAGTGCGTGGCCGGCCTTCTTGCGCAGCCGCTCCAGCCGTGCGGCATGTGCTTCCAGCTCCGACGGCGTCGCCACCACGCGCGGGCGCGGCAGCAGCTTGCTGGTATCGAAGGCCTGCAGCGCCGCACCGGCGCCACCGCCATCGTCATCACCCAGGCCGAAGCCGATCTCTTCCTGGCCCGAGGTCAGCGCGATGTAGACGTCGCCCAGGATCTGCGCATCAAGCAGGCCGCCATGCAGCGCGCGGTGCGAGTTGTCCACGCCCAGACGCTTGCACAGTGCATCCAGCGAATTGCGCTGGCCCGGGAAGCGCTCCCGCGCCATCACCAGGGTATCGATCACCGTGCAGCGATCGGTGATCTTTCCGTACTGCGGGCCCAGCAGCGACAGCTCGTTGTCGAGGAAGCCCAGATCGAACGCCGCGTTGTGGATGATCAGTTCGGCGCCATCGATGAAGGCCAGGAACTCATCGGCGATCTGCGCGAAGTCCGGCTTGTCAGCCAGGAACTCCAGGGTCAGGCCGGTGACTTCCTGCGCACCCTGCTCGAACTCGCAGTCCGGCTTGATGTACTGGTGGTAGTTGTTGCCGGTCGGGCGGCGCTTGAACAGCTCCACGCAGCCGATTTCGACGATGCGGTTGCCCTTCTTCCATTCCAGGCCGGTGGTTTCGGTATCGAGGATGATCTGACGCATGGGCTCAGTTTACCGGGCTCGAGTCACGGATCTGGATGGCCGCATTGCGCGCCAGGGTATCCACCCGCTCGTTGTCCGGGTCGCCGGAGTGGCCCTTCACCCAGCGCCAGTCGATCTGGTGCCGCAGCGTGGCGGCATGCAGGCGCTCCCACAGCTCGCGGTTCTTCACCGGGTCGCCGCCGGCGGTCTTCCAGTTCTTGCGGATCCAGCCGGGCATCCACTGGGTCAGGCCCTGCCGGACATACTGCGAATCGGTGTAGAGCACGATGTTGCAGGGCTCGGTCAGCGTCTCCAGGCCGGAAATGGCTGCCATCAGCTCCATCCGGTTGTTGGTGGTGTGCGCTTCGCCGCCGCTCAGCTCACGCTCGTGGCCCTTGTAGCGCAGCAGTGCAGCCCAGCCGCCGGGGCCGGGATTGCCAAGGCAGGAACCGTCGGTGTGGATTTCGATGGTTTTCAATACAACTCCAGATCAGGTAGCAACGGTGCCGTGCCAACGCACCGGCAACGGTTTCGGCCCGGGCAGGGCCAGCGTGCGCTTTTCAGCATGGAACAGGCAGGCTGCGCGCAGCGGCGCCCAACCGCCCGGGCGGCGGCTGCCGGCGCCGCGCCAGAGCGGGCCGAGGTAACGCATATCGTCGCACTCCAGCCCGTGGCGGCCGAGCAGCAGGCGGATCCGCTGTGGCGTGCGCACCACCAGTCCGTGCTGGCGCCAGTGCGTGCGGTAAGGGCTGAACGGGTTGAGGCTGCTCAGCCACAGGTGACCACCCGGCATCAGCACGCGCTCGCACTCGTCCAGCAGCTGGTCGGCATCGCCCGTGGTGACATGCTGCAGCACAACCGCGTTGACGCTCTCGTTGGCCAGCGGCAGCGGCAGTGCGCAGCGGGTATCGCCGGCATAGCCCTGCCCTTGCCGGAACAGGCGCAGACCGCGCCCGCCCGGCTGCGCATCGTCCAGCCAGGCCGCACTCGGTGCGATCCACAGCCAGGGCTGCGTCGGCAGCACCGACAGCTGCGGCAGCAGCAACTGCCGCTCCAGCACGCGCAAGGCTTCCGCCGGTTCACTGTCGAACCACGGGGTCTGGCTCGCTTGACGGGTGCTCTGCAGCGCGGGCATGGTCCAATTCTATGCGACTGACTGCCCTGCCCGCATTTGCGGACAACTACATCTGGACGTTGATCGACGACGATGGTGCCGCCGTGGTCGTCGATCCCGGCGATGCCGCGCCGGTGCTTGCGCTGGCCGACCAGGGCCTGCGCGTGGACACGATCCTGCTCACCCATCATCACGATGACCACATCGGTGGCGTGCCCGCGCTGCAGGCACGCTTTCCCGGCGTACGGGTCATCGCGCCGGTTGAGGAGCGCATCCCCACGGCAACCGGACGGGTCAGCGAAGGTGAACGCGTTCAGGCACTGGGCCGGACGTTCCACGTACTATCCGTGCCCGGGCATACCCGCAGCCACATCGCGTTTCACACTGCTGAACATCTTTTCAGCGGAGATTCGTTGTTCAGCCTGGGCTGTGGACGCCTGTTCGAAGGTACGCCGTCCCAGCTTCTGGCATCGATGCGCAAGCTGGGTACCTTGCCCGCGCAACTGCTGCTTTGTTGCGCCCACGAGTACACCGTGTCAAATGCCGTCTTCGCGCGGCATGTCGACCCCGCCAACGCTGCTTTGTGGCAGCGCCAAGAGGAGGCTTTGGCCATGCGCCGCGATGACCGTTCCACCCTGCCGGTAACCCTGGCCAACGAATTCGACTGCAATCCGTTCCTGCGTGTGCACACTGCGCCGATCCGCGCAGCAGTGTCGGCGCACCTGGGCCGCGACGTCGTTGACGACGTCGACGTCATGGCCGGCCTCCGGCACTGGAAAGACGGCTTCCGCGCATGATGCGCCGAAGTCTGCCGCTGGCCCTGGGCCTGGTCCTGGGGCTGGCCGGAACCGCTGGTGCCCAGTCGCTGGGCGCCGGCATCAGCCAGAACCTGACTGCCGCTGCGGCCCTGCCGCTGGATCCGGCCGCGTTGCCGGCCGCGTCGGTCCGCAATGGCCAGGAGATCTTCTCCAGCTTCCGCGACGGCCTGGCCGAGCCCACCTGCGACGCCGAGGCCACCAGCCCGCGCTGGCAGAAGCAGTTCGCCCACGCCCCGTCGCGCCTGGCCAACCAGGATGACGATGCGCTGGTGCTGTTCGGCTACGTGGTCGAAGAGCTGCGCAAGGCCAACCTGCCTACCGAATTCGCGCTGATTCCGTTCGTGGAAAGCGGCTATCGGCCCAACGCCCGCAACGGCAGCGGCCCGACCGGCCTGTGGCAGTTCATCGCCACCACCGCGCGCAACCACCGCGTACCCATGGCCAACGGCTACGATGGCCGCCTGTCGGCGGTCGACTCCACCCAGGCCGCAGTGCGCTACCTGAAGACCCTGCACGGCATGTTCGGCGGCGACTGGCGCCTGGCCACCATGGCCTACAACGCCGGTGAGTACCGCGTGCTGCAGTCCATGCGCAAGGCCGGCATGAACGCGCAGAATGCCAAGCCGTCGGCGCTGCCCGGCCTGTCGCCGGTCACCCATGCCTACGTCGAGAAGCTGCATGCCCTGGCCTGCGTGCTGGAAGACGTGGAAGACCAGCCGGGCGTGATGGCCTCGCTGGACCGCACCGTGCCGGTGCTGAAGGACCACACCCTGCCCGCCGGCACCAGCGTCCAGCAGTGGGCCGCACAGCGCGCCCTGGACCCGGCCAGGATCGCCCGCCTCAACCCCGCCCTGGCGGGCGGTGGCCGCGCCTCGTCGGGCGCCACCCGCGTGCTGGCGCCGGTCTCGGCCACCAATGCGACCGTGGCGGACACCGCCACCGCGCTGGTCGCCAGCGCCGTGCCGGTTGCCACCGCCGCGCCAACGCCGCAGGTCGCCAAGACCGTCGCCGCGATTGCCGATCGTCCGCGCAGCCGCCGCCACACCGTGCGTGATGGCGAGTCGGCCTGGACCATCGCCCGTCGCTACGGCATGCCGGTCAAGGCCCTGCTGTCACTGAACGGCCTGAGCGGCAGCAGCGTGCTGAAGCCGGGCGCCGTGCTGCGCGTCGAAGATTGAAAACGGTAGAGCCGAGCCCATGCTCGGCTGCCCATCTGTAGAGCCGAGCCCATGCTCGGCTACCCATCTGTAGAGCCGAGCCCATGCTCGGCTACCCATCTGTAGAGCCGAGCCCATGCTCGGCTGGGTTTGGCGGGCAGCCGAGCGTGGGCTCGGCTCTACAGAAAAATGCCGGGGCGCGCGCCCAAACAAAAAGGCCCGGCAATGCCGGGCCTTTCCGTTCCTGTCCGCCAGAAGGCTTACAGGTTCGCTTCGGTGGTCTGGACCACGAACTTCTTGCGCATCGCCTCGATGTAGGCCTTGGCCGCGGCCATGCCGTCGATCTGGCTCAGCTGTTCCTTCAGCTGCTTCTGCTGCTCTGCAGTCACTTCCTTGATGTCGCCCGGATTGACCTTGTTCACCGCGAACAGCAGCGCGTGGCCATTGACGTCGACCTTGCCATAGCTCGGCTTGCCTTCGGCCGGCACCGGCGCACTGAAGATCGCGCGGTTGATTTCCGGGGTCGGCACCGGCTGGCTGCGCGGCAGGCCCGGCATCGGGCTCAGCTGCAGCTTCTCGCTGGCGGCCAGCGACTGCAGGGTCGCGCCCGCCTTCAGCTTGGCCAGGATGGCGTCGGCCGCCTTGTCACTGGCCTGGCGCTGGCGATCGGCGCGGATCGCGGCGATCACCTGCTCACGGGCCTTGTCCAGCGGCATGGCCTGTTCCGGGGTGTGCGCAGCCACACGGATGACCACGCTGTGGTTGGTCGCGCCGCCCAGGGCAATCGGGTCACTGGCGGTACCGTCCTGCACCAGCACATCGGAGAAGGCAGCACGCAGCACGGCCGGGTCAGCGGCGATGCCACTGGCGGTCGCGCGGGTGATCGGGCCCAGCGTCTGCAGCGGCAGGTTCACTTCCTTGGCCGCAGCGGCCAGGTCGCTCGGGCTCTTGTTGATGGCATCGACCAGGCGGCCGGCCAGCTCGTTGAAGCCGCGCTCACCGTCGGCCTTCAGCTGCTCGGCGGCCAGCGTGTCACGCACTTCCTCGAACGACTTGCCTTGGCCACCGCGCACAGCGGCCACCTTGATGATGTGGTAACCGAACTCGGTCTTCACCGGGCCGATCACGTCACCGGCCTTGGCCGCAAACAGCGCGTCCTCGAACGGCTTCACCATCGCACCGCGCTCGACCCAGCCCAGGTCACCGCCCTGGTCCTTGGAGCCCGGATCTTCCGAATTGGCCTTGGCCAGCGCGCCGAAATCGGCACCGGCGGCCTTGGCTTCGGCAGCGATCCTGTTCGCCTTGGCTTCGGCACCGTCACCGGTGATCAGGATGTGCGAGGCCTGGCGCTGCTCCGGCGAGGTGAACTTCGCCTTCTCCTCTTCATAGCGCTTGCGCAGGGTTGCTTCATCGGCCGCAGTCGGTGCCGGCAGGTTCGCGCCATTGATCTCGACGTATTCCAGCGACACGCTCTCGGCCTGGCGGAAATCCTTGCCGTGGCTGTCGTACCACTTCTTGATCTGCTCATCGGTCACCGGCGCGGTATCGGCCGGTACCGCCGGCAACGCGGCCAGCTCGACGTCGCGGGTTTCGCCCAGCAGCTTCAGCAGGCGCTCGGTCTCGGCCTGGGTGACAAAGCCGGAGCTCTGCAGGCCCGACGGGATCACCGACTGCTGCAGGCTCTCACGCACCAGTTCCTGGAACTGGGTCGGCGTACGCGGCGGGTTGCCGCCGGCCAGGGCCAGGCGATAGTTGTTCTCGTTGAACTTGCCGTTCGAATCGAGGAACGCCGGCATGGTCGCGATGTACTCGCGCACCGCGCCGTCGCCGATCACCACGCCTGCCTGTTCACCGACCAGGCGCACGACCTGCTCGTCGATCAGCTGATCGAGCACGGCCATCTTGTTCTCGGTGCTCTCGAACGCGCGCGGGTCGAAATTGTCGCCCTGCTGCTGGCGCTCACGCATGCGCTCCTGCTCGAAACGCGTGCGGAAATCCTGCGAGCTGATCTCGTGGTGCTGCCACAGCATGCGCACCGGCCACCACGACGGCGCCGAACGCCACCAGGTCGGCGGCGCGGAAACCTTGGCCACGTTCTGTGCGCCAACGCCACCGAGGTAGCTGTTGTCGATCACGAACAGGAACGGAATCATCAGCAGCCCCAGGATCACAGTGACGATCCAGCCTGAGGTCTTGTCGCGGAGTTTCTGCAGCATGGTGAGGAATCACAAGGCCTGATTGGCGAGCCCGGCAGTGTAACCCGCTTCGCCGCAGGGACCAAAAGCAGCACCGGCGTGGCCTGCGCCCGCCTCCACAACCCTGCGCCATCAGTGCATCGGCCATCTTCATCACGGCGCAAAGAAAAAGCCCCCGGCTTGCGCCGAGGGCTTTTAAAGTTGGCGGAGCGGACGGGACTCGAACCCGCGACCTCCGGCGTGACAGGCCAGCATTCTAACCAGCTGAACTACCGCTCCGCGCTTGAACTTTGCAGGCGCCCAGTATATCCGAAGACTTCCTGGAAACCCAGCCCGATGAACACTTTTTTCAAAGTTTTTTCACAGGGACTTAAGAATTCTGCAATGGCGGAGCGGACGGGACTCGAACCCGCGACCTCCGGCGTGACAGGCCAGCATTCTAACCAGCTGAACTACCGCTCCGTTCTTGCAAAAACCTTTTTGTCTTCCCGAACCTGTCGGTGAGAAGACAAGGCCCCCAGCTTTCGGCCGGGGGCCTCGATGTAATGGCGGAGCGGACGGGACTCGAACCCGCGACCTCCGGCGTGACAGGCCAGCATTCTAACCAGCTGAACTACCGCTCCGCGTTGTTACCTTTTCTGCTTTCAGCCGGCCTGGACCGGGGAGAAAACAAAGCCTCCAGCTTTTGGCCGGAGGCCTCGTTGAATGGCGGAGCGGACGGGACTCGAACCCGCGACCTCCGGCGTGACAGGCCAGCATTCTAACCAGCTGAACTACCGCTCCACACTCAAACTTTTACCGCGGTGCTGTGGTGGGTGCTGAGGGTTTCGAACCCCCGACCCTCTCCGTGTAAAGGAGACGCTCTACCGCTGAGCTAAGCACCCCAGCGAGCCGCTTAGTTTACAGCATCCTTCAGGGCCTTACCAGCCTTGAACGACGGATTCTTCGAAGCAGCGATCTTGATGGTGTCGCCGGTCTTCGGGTTGCGGCCGGTGCGGGCAGCACGGTCGCGGACCTGGAAGGTACCGAAGCCAACCAGGGTGACCGCATCGCCGTCCTTCAGCGCCTTGGTGACGGCAGCAACGACGGCATCGACAGCGCGGCTGGACTCGGCCTTGGTCAGGTCTGCAGCTTCAGCAACGGCATCGATCAATTCGGTCTTGTTCATTCTCTACAACTCCTTTGGCGGTGGGTTCCGCTTATTCGACAGGGAAGCAACCGCACGCGCTCTGCATGCGGCCGCCATGTGGAAACGGTTCGCCGAATTCAGCGATCGCCAGACTGCGATCACTCATTCGCGAGTGCTGCTTTTATACCAGCGGCCCTACCCCCACGCAAGCTGGAAAGCCAGCAACGACGCGGGTTTCAGGCCATTGGACAGCGCGCGTCAATGCTTGACGCGCGCGTTTCCACTCGGTTTGGCCTTGCTGCGCACCGTGACACGTTGCGCACTCTTGCGCGCCTTCTTCGGTGCCAACGGACGCTCCAGCGCCAGGTCCAGGACTTCTTCGATGTACTTCACCGGCACGATCTTCAGATCACGGGTGACGTTGGCCGGGATGTCGGCCAGGTCCTTGCGGTTCTCTTCCGGAATGATGACCGTGCGGATGCCGCCGCGCAGTGCGGCCAGCAGTTTCTCCTTCAGGCCACCGATGGCAGTGACGCGACCACGCAGGGTGATCTCACCGGTCATCGCCACATCGGCGCGCACCGGCACCTTGGTCAACATCGACACCAGCGAGGTGACCATCGCCGCGCCAGCACTCGGGCCGTCCTTCGGCGTGGCGCCATCGGGCACGTGCAGGTGCACGTCGTGCTTCTGCAGGAAGTCGCTGTCGATGCCGAAGCCGACCGCGCGCGAACGCACCACCGACAGCGCCGCCGAAGCCGATTCCTTCATCACGTTGCCGAGCTGGCCGGTCAGGATCAGCTGGCCCTTGCCCGGCACCAGCGTCGATTCGATCTGCAGCAGATCGCCACCGACTTCGGTCCAGGCCAGGCCGGTGACCAGGCCGATCTCGTTCTCTTCCTCGGCACGGCCGAAGTCGAAGCGACGCACGCCCAGGTACTTGTCCAGGTTCTTGCCGGACACGCTCACCAGTGCCTTCTTCTTCGCACCCTTCTTCACCTTCGCCGCCGGCTGCGGGCCGGCCAGCGCGATCTCCTTCACCACCTTGCGGCAGATCTTGGCGATCTCGCGTTCCAGGTTGCGCACGCCCGATTCGCGCGTGTAGTAGCGCACGATGTCCTGGATCGCATCACTGCCGATCTCCAGCTCTTCCGGCTGCAGGCCGTTGGCCTTGATCTGCTTCGGCACCAGGTAACGGGTCGCGATGTTGAGCTTCTCGTCCTCGGTATAGCCGGGGATGCGGATCACCTCCATGCGGTCCAGCAGCGGGCCGGGAATGTTGAGCGAGTTCGAGGTCGCCACGAACATCACTTCGGACAGGTCCAGGTCCACTTCCAGGTAGTGGTCGTTGAACGCGTTGTTCTGCTCCGGATCGAGCACTTCCAGCAGCGCCGAGGACGGATCACCACGGAAGTCCATCGACATCTTGTCGATCTCGTCGAGCACGAACAGCGGGTTCTTGCTGCCGACCTTGTTGAGGTTCTGCACGATGCGGCCCGGCATCGAACCGACGTAGGTACGGCGGTGGCCACGGATTTCGGCCTCGTCGCGCACGCCGCCCAGCGACATGCGCACGAACTTGCGGTTGGTGGCCTTGGCGATGGACTGGCCCAGCGAAGTCTTGCCCACGCCCGGCGGCCCGACCAGGCACAGGATCGGCCCCTTCATCTGCTTCACGCGCGACTGCACCGCCAGGTATTCAAGGATGCGCTCCTTGACCTTCTCCAGGCCGTAGTGATCGGCATCGAGGGTGTCCTGCGCGGCCTTCAGGTCCTTGCGCACCTTGCTGCGCTTCTTCCACGGCACGCCCAGCAACCACTCCAGGTAGTTGCGCACGACGGCGGCTTCGGCCGACATCGGCGACATCTGCTTGAGCTTGTTCAGTTCGTTGCGTGCCTTGGCTTCAACGGGCTTGGGCATGCCGGCTTCGGCGATCTTGCGGGCCAGCTCTTCCAGCTCGCCCGGTGCATCGTCCAGGTCACCCAGTTCCTTCTGGATGGCCTTCATCTGTTCGTTGAGGTAGTACTCGCGCTGGCTCTTCTCCATCTGCGACTTCACGCGGCCGCGGATGCGCTTCTCCATCTGCTGCACGTCGATCTCGCCGTCGACCAGGCCGACCAGCATCTCCAGGCGGTCACCGACGGCCAGGGTTTCCAGCAGGCGCTGCTTGTCGGCCAGGCGTACGCTGATGTGCGCAGCGATGGTATCGGCCAGGCGTGCCGGCTCATCGATGCCCGACAGCGTCTGCAGCAGCTCCGGCGGCAGCTTGCGGTTGGTCTTCACGTACTGCTCGAACAGCGACATCAGCGAGCGGGCGATCGCCTCGACCTCGCGGGCCTCGCGCGCGTCGGTGGCATCGATCTCCACCGCCTGGCCGTGCAGCGAGCCGTTGCGCTCGTCGACATGGGTGACCTGCACGCGCGACAGGCCTTCGACCAGCACCTTGATGGTGCCGTCGGGCAGCTTCAGCAGCTGCAGCACCTGTGCCAGCGTACCGACCTGGTAGAGGTCGGCCGCATGCGGGTCATCGGTCTCGGCCGACTTCTGCGCCAGCAGCAGGATGCGCTTGTCCGCCTCCATTGCCTGTTCAAGCGCGTGCATGGACTTGTCACGGCCGACGAACAGCGGGATGACCATGTGCGGGAACACCACTACGTCGCGCAGCGGCAGGACCGGCAGGTCGAGGGTTTCACTTGGGGAACGGGCCATGGGGGCTCCAGGGAAGGGGGAAAACCGCCTCCGGGAGGGCATCTTCCGGAGACAAAAAAGCCGATGGCCCCGTTATGGGGCCATCGGCTTTCAGATGCAAGGCATTCCTTGAAAATCCTTTCCAATCAACAACCTGGAAGGATCACTCGGCGCCTGCGGCCTTCTGTTCAGGGGCCGCCGGGGTCTGGTAGATCAGGTACGGCTCGGACTTGTGCTCGATCACCGATTCGTCCACCACCACCTTGCTGACGTTTTCCTGCGACGGCAGGTCGTACATGGTGTCCAGCAGGACCGATTCGACGATGGTGCGCAGGCCACGGGCGCCGGTCTTGCGCTTGAGCGCCTTCCTGGCGATGGCCGACAACGCGTCCGGACGGAACTCCAGCTCGACGTTCTCCATCTCGAACAGCTTCTTGAACTGCTTGGTGATGGCGTTCTTCGGCTCGGTCAGGATCCTGATCAGGGCCGGCTCGTCCAGCTCTTCCAGGGTCGCCACCACCGGCAGGCGGCCGACGAACTCGGGGATCAGGCCGAACTTGATCAGGTCTTCCGGCTCGACTTCCGCCAGCACCTTGCCCACTTCCTGCTTGCGCTCGGTGCTCTTCACCTTGGCGCCGAAGCCGATGCTGCCGACGTCGGTGGAGCGGGCCTGGATCACCTTGTCCAGCCCGGCGAACGCGCCACCGCAGATGAACAGGATGTTCTTGGTGTCCACCTGCAGGAATTCCTGCTGCGGGTGCTTGCGGCCGCCCTGCGGCGGAACGCTGGCCACGGTGCCTTCGATCAGCTTCAGCAGGGCCTGCTGTACGCCTTCGCCGGACACATCGCGGGTGATCGACGGGTTCTCGCTCTTGCGCGAGATCTTGTCGATTTCATCGATGTAGACGATGCCCTGCTGTGCCTTCTCGACGTCGTAGTCGCACTTCTGCAGCAGCTTCTGGATGATGTTCTCCACGTCCTCGCCCACGTAACCGGCTTCGGTCAGCGTGGTGGCGTCGGCCATGGTGAACGGCACGTTGAGCAGGCGGGCCAGGGTCTCGGCCAGCAGCGTCTTGCCCGAACCGGTCGGGCCGACCAGCAGGATGTTCGACTTCGCCAGTTCGACGTCGTCGTTCTTCTGCCGGCTCTCGATGCGCTTGTAGTGGTTGTACACGGCCACGGCCAGGGTGCGCTTGGCACGGTTCTGGCCGATCACGTACTGGTCGAGGACCTCGAGGATCTCGCGCGGCTTGGGCAGCGAACTGCGCGCCGACTGCGCCTTTTCCTCAAGTTCCTCACGGATGATGTCGTTGCACAGCTCCACGCACTCATCGCAGATGAACACGCTCGGACCCGCAATCAGCTTGCGCACTTCATGCTGGCTCTTGCCGCAGAAAGAGCAGTAGAGGATCTTGCCGGTGTCCGTGGAACGACCTTGGCGGTCTTCGCTCATGCTTCGCTTACCCAGTTACCCCACCCGCTGAACGGGGGTTCGATTCGAGAATAGCACAGGGCCGAGGGGACACCAGTCCCACCCGACCCTGCAGGAACGGGGCCTCCCTGGCCCCGTGAAGGCCGGTCAGCCAGCCTGGATCGACTCATCCGGACGACGCTCCAGGACCTGGTCGACCAGACCGTAGGCCTGCGCCTCGAAGGCACTCTTGAAGTTGTCGCGCTCGGTGTCGCGGGCGATCGTCTCCAGCGACTGGCCGGTGTGCTTGGCCAGCACCTCGTTCAGGCGCGAACGCAGGGTCAGGATCTCACGCGCGTGGATGTCGATGTCCGTGGCCTGGCCCTGGTAGCCGCCCAGCGGCTGATGGATCATCACGCGCGAGTTCGGCAGCGCATAGCGCTTGCCGGCTTCGCCCGCGGCCAGCAGCAGGGCGCCCATCGAGGCGGCCTGGCCGATGCAGGTGGTGCTCACATTCGGCTTGATGTACTGCATGGTGTCGTAGATCGCCATGCCGGCGGTAACCACGCCACCCGGCGAGTTGATGTAGATGTTGATGTCCTTTTCCGGGTTTTCCGACTCCAGGAACAGCAACTGCGCCACCACCACGTTGGCCATGTGATCGTCGATCGGGCCCACGAGGAAGATCAGGCGCTCCTTCAACAGGCGCGAATAGATGTCGTAGGCACGCTCGCCGCGGCTGGTCTGTTCGACCACCATCGGAACCAGGTTCAGGGCTTTGGTTCGGTTGTCCATTACGTGAGGTACCTATCTTGGGGGGCAACAACCCCGCGCCGGCAAAGGCGCGGGGCATCCGGTGATCCGCCCGGGCTTACTGGCGGATCGCGTCCTGGAACGACAGCTTCTCTTCGGTGTGCTGGGCACGCTCGGCGATCCAGTCGATCACCTGCTCTTCCATCACACGGTTCTGCAGGCCAGACATCAGCTGGGGGTCGTTGCGGTACATCTCAATGACCTGCTCCGGCTCTTCGTAGGTCGAAGCGATCAGACGCATCGTTTCGTTCAGGCGCTTGGCTTCCAGGCGCAGGTCGTTGATGCGGGCCACTTCACCGACCAGCAGGCCGACCAGCACGCGCTTGGCGGCGGCATCCTTGAAGCCTTCATGGGCGTCGGCCGGGATCTCGCCGACGTTCTGGCCGTTGCGGCGGATCTGCTCGACCTGCTGGGCCAGCATGGCGCGGGCTTCGTTCTCGACCAGGCGCGGCGGCATTTCGACCGACGCGTAGGCCGCGATCAGCTGCTCGCCCACTTCGCGGCGCAGGCGGTTCATCAGGGCGCCCTTCAGCTCGCGCTCCAGGTTGGCGCGGATGTCGCTGCGGAACTGCTCGACGTCGCCACCCTTCACGCCGAAGCTCTTGATGAAGGCTTCGTCGACCGCCGGCACGACCGGCTCGGACACTTCGGCAACCTTGACGGTGACCTGCACGGTCTTGCCCGCCAGCACCGGCACGCGCCAGTCAGCCGGGAACTCGACGTCCAGGGTCTTCTCTTCACCCTTGGCCAGGCCGACCAGGCCCTTTTCGATGGTGTCGAACATCATGCCCTGGCCGAGCACGATCGAACCCTTCTCGGTGCCCTCGGCCGGCAGGCGCTCTTCGCCGGCCTGCGACCAGGTTTCCACCGCGACCAGGTCACCGTCCTGCGCGCCACGGCTGACCGGGGCCCAGGTACGGCGCTGGTTCTGCAGGTTCTCGATCATCTGGTCGATGTCGGCATCGGTGATCTCGGCGCTGTGGCGCACGACGGTCAGCTTGCTGACGTCGATATCGCCGAAGTCCGGCACCACTTCCACGGTGGCCACGAAGGAGAACTCGCCTTCGTCACCCTTGTCGATGCGCGGGCTGCCGACGATGCGCAGATCGTGCTCACGCACGGCGGCATCGAAGGTTTCGCGCAGCAGGCCGTCCAGCGCCTCACCACGGACCTGCGCGCCGAAGCGCTGCTCGATCACCTTGGCCGGCACCTTGCCCGGACGGAAACCCTTGATGCGGGTGGTACGGGCAATTTCGCCCAGGCGGCCGACGATGTGGCTCTGCAGACGCTCTTCCGGCAGCGAGAAGCTCAGGCGGCGTTCCAGGTTGCCGGTGGATTCGATCGAAGCTTGCATGTTGACTCCTGCCACCGGTGGCCCAGGCCCCCGGCTCGATGATTGGGATGAAACGGTTGTAAGGACACGACGTCTGGGACGCGCCTGCTTGCCGCAGCCCTTTAGTTTCGCCCAATTCGGCCTGCACTGCCAGCGCGTGCCGGTCAAGGGGGCGCCGATGGCCCGATCAGGGCGGGGACAGGCCGGCACTGGTGCGAAAGGGGGGACTCGAACCCCCACGCCTTGCGGCACTGGAACCTAAATCCAGGGCGTCTACCAATTCCGCCACTTTCGCGTGGCCGGCACAGGCGTTCATTGTCGCAGGCGATGGCAGGAAGCGAAAGGCCTGCACAAAGCTGAATCCGCCATCCCGGGCACCCCGCCGCCAGGGATGGCCATGGATCAGTGCTGCTGCGCTTCGGTGGCGACCGCTTCGGCGCCCTGCCCGGACAGTGCGTCCACTTTGCGGAGTTCAACACCGCCGTCGCTGGTCCTGCGCAACTGCACCGCCTCGGCCCGGGTCACGCCCTCAGCCGGCACCGCCGGCTGCATCGGCGCCGCCTCACTGACCGGACGCGCAGGATCGCGTTGGGCTTCCGCGTCGCGCTGCACGGTCTGCGCCGGGTCGCCCGGCTGACTGCAGGCAGCGAGCACCACCAGCGCGAGCGGAACCAGTCCCATTGGAACCCATCGATTGATATCACCCATCAGGATCGTCCTTCATGCGTGCGCCATCGGCGCGGAGGAACCATTGGGTGCGATGCAGGACGCGATGCGGTGAGAAGCAGCGCACAGCATTGAAAACACTGATGACGCATATGCCGCTGATTTCAGCACCGCTTCAGTGGATCCACGCCATGCAAGGAGGAAGGCCATAAGCGACACACAGGCAAGAAAAAAGCCACTTGGCGAACCAAGGGGAAGCTGCCGCGCATTCGCGCCGCAGCCCCACGCTTTGCCGGGCAAAGCGCGGGCCCCACTTCATCAGCCCCCACATCCCCGCGGCTTCGCCGCGCCCCCTTGACTCAAGGGGGCTCCACTCCGGGCAGCGCCATGGCATCCGCAGGCGCATCACCCGGCGCACAGGCAAGAAAAAAGCCACTTGGCGAACCAAGGGGAAGCTGCCGCGCATTCGCGCCGCAGCCCCACGCTTTGCATGGCAAAGCGCGGGCCCCACTTCATCAGCCCCCACATCCCCGCGGCTTCGCCGCGCCCCCTTGACTCAAGGGGGCTCCACTCCGGGCAGCGCCATGGCATCCGCAGGCGCATCACCCGGCGCATCACCCGGCGCACAGGCAAGAAAAAAGCCACTTGGCGAACCAAGTGGCTTTTGTCTGGTGGGCTGTCAAGGATTCGAACCTTGGACCTATTGATTAAGAGTCAACTGCTCTACCAACTGAGCTAACAGCCCGAAATCGGGGCGCGAATTATGGCTTGATCCGAGCGGTGGGTGCAAGCACTTTTTTCAACGACGTTGAATCAAGTACCGCTGTTCCAGCACCGCAGCAGATCCACGCCATGCGCGGGTACCGCTACGTGCGATCCCTCAAATCGAAGGGGTCACACTTATAAGAAAAAAGCCACCTGGCGTACCAGGTGGCTTCTGTCTTGGTGGGCCGTCAAGGATTCGAACCTTGGACCTATTGATTAAGAGTCAACTGCTCTACCAACTGAGCTAACGGCCCGTGAAACTCAGACGCACATTGTAGCGTGCTTTCTGTTTATTGCAATACCGTTTCGGCTGCGCCGATGCGGTTGAATCAGTGGGGTGGCTGAGGGGATTCGAACCCCCGACCACCGGAATCACAATCCGGTACTCTAACCAACTGAGCTACAGCCACCACTGAAACTTTCGCTCCCCGCCGATACCGCCAGCGATGGAACCTTTGTGCGTTGCGACCGGGTCGAACCAGAAGTCCGTCCCCCGAAGCGAGTCCGGCATTTTCCGGGAGTCGCGAAGGAATTGCAAGCATTTCTTCACATTGATGTGCAGGGCCGTGTTCCACCCCGCTCCACCGCCGTCGCACCGCCAGTTCATGGTCGGGCGGCATCCAGCAGATCCTTGAACAGATCGGTCGACGGCATCTGCGAACGCGGGATGCCTGCCGCCCCGAACCACTGCGCTGATGCTTCCGGATGCGGGCCGGACAGCACCACCACGCCCTTCCCACGGCGATACGACGCCGCGGCGATGTCGCCATTGGCGTAGCGGGAAATCACCTTGAACCCCTGACCGCGTGGCGCGGCATGCAGGTAGGGGCCATCCTGGAAGTACACCGTCTCGCGACGCCCGTTCCAGATGACCGGAACCACGGCATCGTCCTCATCCTTCACCGGGAATCCCGGCCTTCCCGCCTCGGCGTCGAGGTCCTGCGCAAGCAGGCCGAAGTGCGATGCGCCCGCCAGATAGGCGCCCATGCACAGGCCGATGTAGGCTCCCCCGGCGTCGACGAAACGGCGGATGGCCGCTGCTCCATCCTCGCCCACGGCCTCCATCGCGGCCTCGATGTCCTGGCCGCCACCCGGCTGCACATAGGCCCGGTAGCGCGACGCGGCGAGCGAATCGACGTCGACGGCCTCGTCCGGGCCCAGAAAGACCACGCGATAGTCCGGACGTGAACGGTGGATGGCCTGCTCGACCGCTTCCGAGCACCCCGGACAACCGGCCTCGCCGCGGTAGACCGCAATGACAGGCTCGGCAGCGGCCTGCGCACTTGGCATCAGGCCCATCGCCAGCAGCAGCCAGCACGATCGCGCAACGTTCATGGAGGGATGGCTCATGGCGGGCACCCCTGCATGGGGCAGGCCGACTATGCCTTGGCCACGACGGGCCAGATTGAATGCGCGCCAACGCAGCACTGGGCCAGGCAAGGTCCGGCAGCCGCAGGAAATCCAGAAGATGAGATGGCGCGCCCGACAGGAATCGAACCTGTAACCGCCGGCTTAGAAGGCCGGTGCTCTATCCAGTTGAGCTACGGGCGCCCGAACCGGAACGGTGTCCAATCCGACGTGATGTGGGATTGGTCGGGGTAGAGGGATTCGAACCCCCGACATCCTGCTCCCAAAGCAGGCGCGCTACCAGACTGCGCTATACCCCGGTCTTGCAATCCCCTCGGGCCAGGCCCGGGGAGTTGGTCATTGTCGCCAAGCCGGTCGCGAACTGTCAACGCGGACTCTCGAGCCTGACGCCTGCCACGGCGCCGTACGTGCTCATCGGCTATGCTCGCGGTCATCGGCCGGATGGCCGTCCTGACCCTCATTCGCACGGAGAACTCGCATGCGCAGCGGCAACCCGGCTCTTTCCGAGTCGACCTTCCTCGACCTCGCCAGCGGTTCGGTGGTGACCAGCCCCGACCAGGTGATGACCCTCAACGGCACCGCCAACAAGACCGGCATCCTGCTGCTGTTGACCGTGCTGACCGCGGCGTTCGCCTGGAGCCAGTCGGTCGACGAGTACGGCCAGATTTCCGGCAGCGCGGGCCTGTACGCCATCGGCGGTGCCATCGGCGGCCTGGTGCTGGCGCTGATCACCATCTTCAAGAAGGAATGGTCGCCGGTCACCGCGCCGATGTACGCGCTGGTCGAAGGCCTGTTCCTGGGCGCCGTGTCGGCCCTGTTCAACATGAAGTACCCGGGCATCGTGTTCCAGGCCGTGCTGCTGACCTTCGGCACCCTGGCCGCGCTGCTGTTCGCGTACCGCAGCGGCGTGATCAAGGCCACCGAAAACTTCAAGATGGGCGTGGTCGCCGCCACCGGCGGCATCGCCCTGCTCTACCTGGCCTCGTTCGTGCTGGGCTTCTTCAACATCAATGTGCCGGTCATCCACGACTCCAGCTGGCTGGGCATCGCGTTCAGCCTGTTCGTGGTGGTGGTGGCTGCGCTGAACCTGGTGCTGGACTTCGACTTCATCGAAACCGGCGTGGCCCAGCGCGCGCCGAAGTACATGGAGTGGTATGGCGCGTTCGGCCTGATGGTGACCCTGGTCTGGCTGTATGTGGAATTCCTGCGCCTGCTGTCGAAGATCCAGCAGCGCTGAGTCCAGCCACGCCGTAAACGACAGGCCGCGGCCCGCAAGGGTCGCGGCTTTTTTCGGGCCGCAGCTGCCCGACCCTACGCAACAAGACCGCCATGCCCGACACCTTCCACAGCTACCGCCCGGCAGAGGGCCACCGCCTGCCGCACGACCCGTTCAACGCCATCATCGGCCCGCGCCCGATCGGCTGGATTTCCAGCCACGACGCGCAGGGCGCGTTGAACCTGGCGCCCTACAGTTTCTTCAACGCCTTCAACTACACCCCGCCGATCATCGGATTCTCCAGCCAGGGCCGCAAAGACTCGCTGCGCAACATCGAAGCCACCGGCGAGTTCGTCTGGAACCTGGCCACCTTCGACCTGGCAGAGGCCATGAACGAAAGCTGCCGTGCGGTCGCACCGGATGTCGACGAGTTCGCCCTCGCCGGCCTGACGCCGCTGGCATCCACGCAAGTGGCGCCGCCGCGTGTGGCACAGAGCCCGGTGAGCATGGAATGCCGCTGCACCCAGATCTTGCGCCTGCGCGACGCCGCCGGACAGGACACCAACGGCTGGCTGGTGCTGGGCGAGGTGGTCGCCGTGCATATCGATGCGCGGTTGCTGGTCGATGGCATCTACGACACCGCGGCTGCCGCCCCGATCCTGCGCGGCGGCGGGCCTGCCGATTACTTCCGCATCGGCGCCGAACAGCGCTTCCGCATGTTCCGCCCGGCCTGAACCTCAGCCCGCGACTGGGCGCGCCAGCAGCACCGGCAGCGACGACGCCAGCAGCGCGATGCCCGAGGCGGTCAACAGGCTCAGTACGATCTGCCGGAAACGCGCCTCGCTGATGCCGATGTAGACGCGCGCACCCAGCAGGGTCGGCACCAGCATGGCCGGTGCCACGATGGCGAAGTACGGCAGCATCTGCCGGCTCACCAGGCCGCTGCCAACATAGGTGGCCATGGTCACCGCCAGCATCGCCAGATTGAAGTTCTGGATGACTGCACGCTGCTCATCCTTGCCGAAGCCTCGCAGCGTGCTCCACAACGTCGGCACCGGTCCGGCGAAACCACCGATGCCGCTGAGCACGCCACCAGCCATGCCAGCGATCGCGTCACCGATACGGCCGCCCACGCGGATCGGCGGCAATGATCGCGCCATCAGCATCACCGGGCACCACAGCGCCAGGAAACCGCCCAGCAGCGCCTTGAACCAGTCCATGTCCAGCTGCGGCAGCACCATCACGCCCAGCGGAATGCCCGCCAGTCCACCCAGCACGAACGGCAGCAGCAGACGCAGATTGAATCCGCGCCGCACGGTGAACACGGCCACCAGCTGGCCGACCAGCGCGCCGAACACCGACAACGTGGCAGCCAGTCGCGGCTCCAGTCCCCATGCCCAGAACGACATCGCCACCATTCCGAAGGCGAAACCGGACAGGCCCTGCACGAATCCGGCAACGATCGCACCAAGCGCGACCAGCAGATACACCGACTCCATCACCACCTCGGTTCCAGCCGCGCGACTACCCTGCCGCGCCCACCTGTGCAGCGTAGTGCGCCGCAAGGTGCTCGACCAGCGCACGCACCTTGGGCGCCAGCGCACGTGCATGCGGATACAGCGCGAAGTAGCGTCGCTGGCCGGCATGCCAGGCCGGCAGCACGCGGATCAGGCGACCCGCGCGCAGGTCCTCCTGCACGGTCAACGCGGTGAACAGGCTGATGCCCATTCCGGCCAGCACGGCAGCGTACAGCGCGGGCGTGGCATCCACGCGCAGGCGCTGCCCGGCTTCGACGCTCACCATTGCGCCGCGCGGCCCCTGCAGCTGCCAGGGCGGCATTGACGCCGTTGGACTGAAACCCAGCAGCGTGTGCTGTTCGAGATCCGTTGCCTGCCGGGGCAGGCCGTGACGTGCCAGGTAGGCTGGTGCGGCGACCAGGATGCGCGGGCAGCTGGCCAGTTCGCGCGCGACCAGCTGGCTGTCCGGCAATGAAGCCGCAATGCGCAATGCCAGGTCGAAACCACCGCCCACCACATCGACCAGCTGATCATCCGCCGACAGGTCCAGCGTGACCTGCGGGTAACGCTGCAGGAACGAGGGCAGCCAGTGCGGCAGCTCCTGGCTGGCCACCACCTGCGGCACGCTGATCCGCACGCTGCCACTGGGTTGCGCCTGCCCGGCGCGGGCACGGTCGTCCGCTTCCTGCAGGCGGTCCAGCAGCGTTGCCGCCTCACGGTAGTAATCGCGCCCGGCCTCGGTCAATGACAGCCGGCGGCTGTTGCGATCAAGCAGGCGCACCTGCAGGTGTTCTTCCAGCTGCCGCAGTTGCCGCGACATCGCCGAGTGGGTGGTACCCAGGCGTTCGGCGGCCGCAGTGAAGCTGCCCGCATCAACGATGGCGCGCAGCGCACGCAGGGCGGCGAAGTGATCCATCGTCGGGCAGCTCCACATGGCGGGGCCCACGGCATGCGGGCCCCGCCAGCTTATCAAGCGCCGTCGCCGACCTTGCGCACCGGCAGTGCCAGGATCGCGTCAGTGGTCATGACATCGCCGAAGGTGTCCTCGATCTGGGCCAGAGAAGCTTCATGCAGCGCACGATGGCCGATGCGCTGGCCGCCGGCCAGATCCAGGTCACGGCTGGCGCTGGCATCGGACGACACGATCACCCGGTAGCCACGCGGCGCGGCCGCTGCGTCACGCGCGGCACCGGCCACGCAGGCATGGGTCTGCAGGCCGGTGACGATCAGGGTGTCGACGCCGG
Organism: Stenotrophomonas maltophilia; assembly: GCF_002799245.1. Lineage (GTDB taxonomy): Bacteria > Pseudomonadota > Gammaproteobacteria > Xanthomonadales > Xanthomonadaceae > Stenotrophomonas > Stenotrophomonas maltophilia_S. Next base: position 709,782 of record NZ_NEQV01000001.1, read on the forward strand.
CGTTCTTCAGCACCTGGTCGAGCACTGCGGCGGAGGCGCCAGCGAACACACTGACGTTGTCCTTCTGCACCACGGTCTCGCCCTGGCGCGGCTGCAGGTCGCGATGGAAGGCGGCATTGACGCTGCCCTGCGCGAACAGGGGGGCGCCGGCCGGCAGCACATGCTGCACATGGATCACGCGGATGCCGTGGGTATCGGCGAACTGCACCACGCGCTGGGCCTGGCGCAGCGCAGCCACGCCATCGGGGATGACCATGCGGCCACCGGCAAAGCCCGGTGCGGCCTTGGCATCGAAGTACTCGTTCTGGAAGTCGATCACCAGCACGGCGGTCTTCGCCGCATCCAGCGAGGTCGCGACCGGCGCGCCGGCCATGTGGCGGATGGTGGGATGGGCCGGCTCGGCGGCGGCGGGGGTAGCGACGGCCATGCCGATCAGGCTGGCCACGCCAAGGGCGGTGAGATTCATGTGCGGGATCCTGTGCGGCGGGTGGGGAGCACAGGATGCGGAGCGGATGGCGCACGAACCAGCCATGTATCGGCACATTATCTGTGCGATGTACGCACAGACCATGCCTGGTAGAGCCACCCCAGGAAGGCTACGCACCACCAGGGCTCGTCATCCACGCATGCGGTGGATTTACCCGAACGTAAACGCAACAGGGCGCCCGAAGGCGCCCCGCTGTGGATCCAACCGAGGTCGGCCGGCCGCTTACAGGCGGCTGGCGATGGCCTGGGCAAAGCTCATGGTGGTGCCGGTGCCGCCCAGGTCGCCGGTCAGCGAATCCTTGGCTTCCATGGTCGCCACGATGGCCTTGCGCAGGCGCTCGGCGTTTTCCGGCTGGCCGACATGGTCCAGCATCTGCGCGGCTGCCAGCAGCAACGCACACGGATTGGCCTTGCCCTGGCCGGCGATGTCCGGCGCGGTGCCGTGCACGGCTTCGAAGATCGCCGCGTCCTTGCCGATGTTGGCACCCGGGGCCAGGCCCAGGCCGCCGACCAGGCCGGCGCACAGGTCGGAGATGATGTCACCGAACAGGTTGGTGGTGACGATCACATCGAACTGTTCCGGACGCATCACCAGCTGCATGCAGCAGTTGTCGACGATCATTTCCTGGAACTCGATCTCCGGGTACTGCGCGGCCACTTCACGGGCGACATTCAGGAACAGGCCCGAGGTCGACTTGATGATGTTGGCCTTGTGCACGGCAGTGACCTTCTTGCGGCCGGTGCTCTTGGCCAGCTCGAAGGCGTAGCGCACGATGCGCTCGGAGCCCTTGCGGGTGATGCGGGTGCCGGAGAAGGCGGTCTCGCCGTCAGCCGATACCTCCTGGCCTTCAGCCAGGTAGGCACCTTCGGTGTTCTCACGAACGGTGATCAGGTCGACGTTGTCGAAACGCGACTTGGTGTTCGGGAAGGTGTGGGCCGGACGCACGTTGGCGTACAGGTCGAAGTGGCGGCGCAGGCTGACGTTGATCGAGGTGAAGCCACCACCGACCGGGGTGGTCAGCGGGCTCTTCAGCGCGACCTTGTTGCGCGCGATCGATTCCAGGGTCACCGCCGGCATCAGGTCGCCGTGCTTTTCCAGGGCCACCAGGCCGGCGTCGGCGTCTTCGTACTCCAGGCCAGTCTTGAGCTGGTCGAGCACGAACAGGGTGGCGTCCATGATTTCCGGGCCAATGCCGTCGCCGCGGATGACCGTAATTTTCTGCGTCATTGATCGATGTTCCGAACAGGGGGAAAAACGCCGTCCGGACGTGCCCGGAAACGCCGGCGCAAAGGAAGTTTCACCAGCAATTATGCCTTAGCCGGGGGCGGCTACCCAAGTAGACGTTGGTCCCAGCCCCGGCCAAGACATAGCTGCCCGCGCATTTCTCCTCTACCCCCGCCTGTCGGCGCGCCCCTGCAAACCGCTCTGCGGCTTGCCCGCGCATTCCACCTTATCCCCGCGCCTACCGGCGCGCCCCCTTGAACAACAAGGGGGCTCTTGGTCAGGGAGATCGCGGGGAAGGCCTGGCGGTAGTGCCGGCCGCTGGCCGGCAACCCCGGCCAGGTCGGGTTCAGGCGATGCCGGCCAGCGGCCGGCACTACCGGAGCACTCAGTGCTCGTGCGCTGCCGGGGCGGCGCCGCCGCCTTCAAGCTGGTCGAGGAAGTCGACCGCGCGGCGCAGGTGCGGGATCACGATGGAACCACCAACCACCAGGCCGACCGAGAAGGTCTCGAAGAACTCCTCGCGGGTCACGCCGGCGTCCTTGCACTGGGCCACGTGGTAGCTGATGCAGTCGTCGCAGCGCAGCACCATCGAGGCCACCAGGCCCAGCAGCTCCTTGGTCTTCACGTCCAGCGCGCCGGCCTGGTAGGTCTGCGTATCCAGCGCGAAGAAGCGGCGCACCACCTGGTTCGGTTCCCCCAGGATGCGCTCGTTCATGCGCTTGCGGAACTCGGTGAACTCGGCGATGCGGTCCTTGCTGCCGTCGTCGGCGGTGCTCATGCCTGGCCCTGCCCGGCCAGCAGCGGCTCGAGCTTGCCTTCACGGTGCAGGGCCATCATGTCGTCGTAGCCGCCGACATGGACATCGCCGACGAAGATCTGCGGCACGCTGGTGCGGCGGGTCAGCGCCATCATCTTCTCGCGCTCGGCCGGGTCCAGGTCGATGCGGACCTCGGTCCACTGCTGGCCCTTGCTCTTCAGGAAGTTCTTGGCGGCCACGCAGTACGGGCAGACGGCGGTGGAATAGATGGTGATGGCGGGGGTACCGCCGGCGGTCTGGGCTGTCACGGGAAACTCCACGATGGATCGACGGTCTACATATGGTACCGGTGCGCTGGAATTTCCACGCCACGGCCGCAACACTGTGGATTAACGAATGGTTGCCCCCCGCCCTGCCACGCTTGGCGCGCCCCGCCCGAGGACCTTCTGCTTGCGAGCCCTGCTGCTGACTACCGCCGTCACCCTGGCCCTGGCCATGCCGCTGGCCCAGGCCCAGGAGAAGCTGCCCGACATCGGCTCCTCGGCCGGCGAGCTGCTGACCCCGGCCCGCCAGGCCGAGTACGGCGCGATGATGCTGCGTGAGCTGCGCAACTACGGCTACCTGCTGGACGATCCGCTGGTCAACGACTGGCTGCAGACCATGGGTACCCGGCTCGGCTCCAACAGTGACCAGCCGCGGCAGCCGTACACCTTCTTCGTGATGAACGACCGCCAGATCAACGCCTTCGCCACGCTGGGCGGCTACATCGGGGTCAATGCCGGACTGGTGCTGACCGCCGAGCGCGAGGACGAGGTCGCTGCGGTGCTGTCCCACGAAATCGCCCACGTCACCCAGCAGCATGTGCTGCGCGGTGTCGAGCGCGCCCAGCGTGACCAGATCCCGATCCTGCTGGGCATGCTGGCGGCGGTAGTAGCGGCCCAGGCCAGCAACAGCACGTCGTCCGGCAACGCGACGATGGCCGCGATCAGCTCGGGCATGGGCCTGATGCAGCAACGACAGATCAACTACACCCGTTCCAACGAGTCCGAGGCCGACCGCCTCGGCATCCGCACCCTGTCGCGCAGCGGCTACGACGTGGATGCCATGGCCGGCTTCTTCGAACGGATGTCGGCGGCCATGCGCGGCAACGATGGTGGCTACAGCGTTCCCGAGTTCCTGCGCACCCACCCGGTCAACATCACCCGTATCAGCGAGGCCAAGTCCCGCGCCGAGCAGATGAAGAAGGATACGGTGCTGCTGACCACCAGCACCCCCACCGGCGAGCGCAGGGAACGGGTGGACCCGGCCGATCCCAGCCTGGGCGAGCCGCTGCTGCGCGGCAACAACCCGCTGCTGCCCAGCAGTGTGCTGCGCTTTCCGATCGGCCAGCTCAACCGTGGCGCCAGCGGTGACTTCGACTGGGCGCGTGAGCGCCTGCGCGTGCTCAGCGCGGACTCCCCCCCCGAGCTGGAACGCGAGTATGCCGACCTGGCCAAGCGGCAGAAGGACGGTCTCAACGATGCACAGCGCTATGGCCAGGCGCTGGCGGTGATGCGCGGTGGTCGTGCCGGTGCCGGCCAGGCCCGGCAGACGCTGGCCAGCCTGCTTCAGGCCCACCCTGGCAACCTGTGGCTGGCGCTGGGCCTGGGCGAAGCGGAGTCGCGGGCGGGCCAGACGGCCCAGGCCAACAGCCGCTTCGAGCAGCTGCTGCGCGAACACCCCAACAGCCGCCCGGTGGCACTGACCTATGCCGAGATCCTGAACGAACAGGGCAACCGCGAGGCCGGCCAGCGCGCGCAGGCGATGCTGCGCCCGCTGCTGTCGCAAAGTGGTAACGATCCGGTCTTCCAGCAGCGTTTCGCCCGCGCCAGCGAGCTGGCCGGTGACAGCGTGCGTGCCAGCGAGGCCTATGCCGAGGCCGCCTTCCTCAGCGGCCGGCCGGAACAGGCGCTGATGCAGCTGCAGGCGCTCAAGCGCAACCCGGCGCTGGATTACATCGGCCGCGCGCGGGTCGACGCCCGCATCGAATCGATCACCCCGACCGTATTGGAACTGCGCCGCCAGGGTGTGCAGGACCCGGACCTGGACCGCCGCTGAGCGCCGCATGACCGGCCGATGGCAATCCAGACCGGTTCCGGCCGGGTAGTCACAAACATGTCATCAAACCGTAGTCTACTGGCACCACTCCAGTAACCGAGCCCTACGGTGTCCTCGTGCAGAAACGCATCCTGATCGTCGATGACGAGCCCGCGATCCGTGAAATGGTCGCCTTCGCCCTCCGCAAGGGCGATTACGAACCGGTCCACGCCGGCGATGCCCGGGAGGCCCAGACCGCGATCGCCGACCGCGTTCCGGACCTGATCCTGCTGGACTGGATGCTGCCCGGCACCAGCGGCCTGGACCTGGCCCGCCGCTGGCGCAAGGAAACGCTGACCCGCGAAGTGCCGATCATCATGCTGACCGCCCGCGGCGAAGAGAACGATCGCGTCGGTGGCCTCGAAGCCGGTGTCGATGACTATGTGGTCAAGCCGTTCTCGGCGCGCGAACTGCTGGCCCGCATCCGTGCGGTCATGCGCCGCGCCCGCGAAGATGATGAAGACGGAAGCGTGGCGGTCGGCCCGATCCGCATCGACGGCGCCGCCCATCGCGTGTTCGCCAACGACCAGCCGGTGCCGATCGGCCCGACCGAATACCGCCTGCTGCACTTCTTCATGACCCACCCGGAGCGCGTCTATACCCGTGCCCAGCTGCTGGACCATGTGTGGGGCGGCAGCGTGTACGTGGAGGAACGCACCATCGACGTGCACATCCGCCGCCTGCGCAAGACGCTGGAGCCGTTCAACGCCGAGAACATGGTGCAGACCGTGCGCGGCGCCGGCTACCGCTTCTCCACTGCCACCTGAGTCTCGTCGTGCCGGCACCGCGCACCTGCGGGTGCCGGTGCCGGCAACTCTGCTATAACCCTCGGTTCACCCCAGTGAACCGCCGCACCTCAACGACGAGATCGCAATGCCCCGCCACATCCGCTCTGCCTGGTTGAAGACCCTGGCCACCGTTGCCGCGGTACTGCTGTTCGCCGGACTGGTGGGGTGGTTCACGGGCCATCTGTGGTTGTGCATCGCGCTGGGCGCGCTGGCCACCCTGGCCTGGCATTACTGGCGCCTGCGTACCGTGCTGCGCCGCCTGACCGCACGCCAGCGCTGGGACACCGCCGAGGAAGGCACCGGCGTCTGGAACGAACTGGACCGCCTGCTGTACCGCAACCAGGTGGAAATGCGCGTGCGCAAGCGCCGCCTGCTGGACATGCTGCGCAGCTACCGCGCCGCCGCCGCCGCATTGCCCGACGCAGTGGTCGTGCTGGACCGCAACAGCCAGCGCGTGCAGTGGTTCAACGAAGCAGCCACCGCCCTGCTCGGCCTGCACCATCCCGGCGACCTGGGCGAGGCCCTGGTCGAACGCCTGCAGCCAATGCCGCTGGCCCACTGGCTGGCCGGTGGCCGCAATGCCGAACCCATCCTGGATGTGCCCTCACCGGTCGATCCGGCGATCCGCCTGAACCTGCGCCTGATTCCCTATTCGTCGGATTACTGGCTGCTGATCGCCCGTGACGTCAGCAAGCTGCTGCGCCTGGAACAGGTGCGCCGCGACTTCGTCGCCAACGTTTCCCACGAGCTGCGCACACCGCTCACCGTGGTCCACGGCTACCTGGACATGATGGACCCGGAGGATTTCCCGGGAACCGGGCCGATGCTGGAAGAAATGCGCAAGCAGAGCCAGCGCATGGCCCAGCTGGTGGAAGATCTGCTGACGCTGTCGCGCCTGGAATCGCAGGAACACAGCGAGGAAGAGACCGTGGCCATGCAGCCGATGCTGGCGACCCTGCGCCGCGAGGCCGAGGCGCACAGCCAGGGCCGTCACCAGATCAGCATCGACGACCTCGCCGGTGTCGACCTGCAGGGTTCGACCAAGGAACTGCACAGCGCCTTCTCCAACCTGGTCACCAACGCGGTGCGCTACACCCCGGCCGGTGGCCGCATCGCGGTGGAGTTCCGCCGCGAGGGCGACGGTGCGGTGCTGGCGGTGCGCGATTCCGGCTACGGCATCCCGGCCACCCACCTGCCACGCCTGACGGAACGCTTCTACCGTGTTTCCAGCAGCCGCTCGCGCGAAAGCGGCGGCACCGGACTGGGCCTGTCCATCGTCAAGCACATCCTCGGCCTGCACCACGCACGGCTGGAGATTGAAAGCGAAGTCGGCAAGGGCTCGGTGTTCTCCTGCCATTTCGATGCCGACCACGTGCGCCCGCGCGAGTCCGCCCCCCTGACCTCCATCGAAGAATGACGCCATGAGCAGCCTCGGATCCCTCCCCCTCCCCGTGAGCCCGGACAACGATCCGTTGCGCGACCCGGCGCTGTACATCAACCGCGAACTGTCGCAGCTGGATTTCAATTTCCGCGTGCTGGCGCAGGCCATGGACCCGCAGGTGCCGCTGCTGGAACGCCTGCGCTTCATGTGCATCTCCTGCACCAACCTCGACGAGTTCTTCGAGATCCGCGCCGCCGCCGTGCGCCATGCGCAGGAATTCGGCCTGCCGCCGACGCCGGACGGCATGAGCCCGCAGACCGTACTCACCTCCATCCATGACCGCGCAGCGGAACTGGTGGACCAGCAGTACCGCTGCTGGAACCAGACGCTGCGCCCGGCACTGATGGACGCCGGCATCGGCGTGCTCGGCCGCCATTCCTGGACCGACCGCCAGAAGCGCTGGCTGCGCGCGTATTTCCGCAACGAGATCATGCCGGTGCTGTCGCCGCTGGGCCTGGACCCGGTGCATCCGTTCCCCAAGATCCTCAACAAGTCGCTGAACATCGTGGTGGTGCTGAAGGGCACCGATGCATTCGGCCGCACCGGCCACCTGGCCATCGTGCGTGCACCGCGTTCGCTGCCACGCATCATCCAGCTGCCGGAAAAGCTTGGCGGGCCGCAGAACTTCGTGTTCCTGTCTTCGGTACTGTCCGCCTTCGTCGATGAGCTGTTCCCGGGCCTGGAAGTCCAGGGCGCCTACCAGTTCCGCGTCACCCGCAACTCCGAGCTGGTGGTGGACGAGGAGGAAGTGGAGAACCTGGCGCTGGCACTGCGCGACGAGCTGGTCGACCGCGGCTACCGGCCGGCGGTACGCCTGGAGATCGCCCACGACATGCCGCGCGAGATCGTGCGTACCCTGCTGCAGAATTTCGGCCTGACCGAGAACGCGGTGTACCGTATCGATGGCCCGGTCAACCTCAACCGCATCATCCAGCTGTACGACCTGATCGCGCAGCCGGACCTGAAGTACCCGCCGATGACCCCGCGCACGCTGCGCGACAGCGACGGCATCTTCGAGACGGCGGCACGCCAGGACCTGCTGCTGCACCACCCGTTCGATGCCTTCACCGCGGTGCTGGAGCTGATCCGGCAAGCGGCGATCGACCCCAACGTGCTGGCGATCAAGCAGACCCTGTACCGCACCGGCAAGGATTCGCTGATTGTCGACGCGCTGATCCAGGCCGCGCGCAACGGCAAGGATGTGACGGTGGTGGTGGAGCTGCGCGCGCGCTTCGACGAAGAGGCCAACCTGGGCCTGGCCGATCGGCTGCAGGAAGCCGGCGTGCAGGTGGTGTACGGCGTGGTCGGTTACAAGACCCACGCCAAGATGCTGCTGATCGTGCGCCGCGAGGGCCGCAAGCTGCGCCGCTATGTGCACCTGGGCACCGGCAACTATCACAGCGGCACTGCCCGCGCGTACACCGACATCAGTCTGATCACCGCCGATGCGGACATCGGCAACGACGTGCACCTGCTGTTCCAGCAACTGTCCGGGCTGGCGTCGAAGATGAAGCTCAAGCGCCTGCTGCAGTCGCCCTTCACCCTGCACACCGGCATCCTCGGCCGCATCGAGCGCGAGACGCGCATCGCAGCTGCCGGCCGCCCGGCGCGGATCATCGCCAAGATGAACGCACTGAACGAACCGCAGGTGGTGCGCGCGCTGTACGCCGCGTCGCAGGCCGGCGTGCAGATCGACCTGATCATCCGCGGCGCCTGCACCCTGCGTCCGGGCGTGCCGGGCATCTCGGACAACATCCGCGTGCGTTCGATCGTCGGCCGCTTCCTGGAGCACAGCCGCGTCTACTGGTTCGGCAACGACGGCGCACCCGAGCTGTACTGTGCCAGCGCCGACTGGCTGGAACGCAACCTGCTGCGCCGGGTGGAAACCTGCTTCCCGATCCTGGACCCGGAACTGGCCAAGCGGGTGTACCGCGAGGTGCTGCAGAACTACCTGGACGACAATCTCAACGCCTGGGAACTGGATGCGGACGGTGTGTACCACAAGCGCGCACCGGCCCATGACGAAGCACCGCATTCGGCACAGATGGCGTTGATGCAGGGGCTCTGATCCGGTGTACGGGGTCAGGTCCCCTTTCCTGCGGAAAAGGGCTCTGACCCCACTCCCCTTGTGAAGATCGCGCGGTGACGCCGCGACCCGGCCTTCGGCTAACATTCGTCCATGCCGCATACCACCACGACTCCGCCCGCATTGCAGGATGGCGACCTGCTGGCCGCCATCGACCTTGGCTCCAACAGTTTCCACATGGTCATCGCGCGCTATACGCTCGGCCAGCTGCGGGTGATCGACCGCCTGCGCGAGACCGTGCGCATGGCCGATGGACTGGATGGCAAGGGTGGCCTCTCCGCAGCGGCCCGCCAGCGCGCACTGGAATGCCTGGCGCGCTTCGGCCAGCGCATCCGCAATGTGCCGCCGCACCGGGTGCGCGCGCTGGCCACCAACACCGTCCGCCAGCTGCGCTCGCCGCAGTCGTTCCTGGTCCCGGCCGAAACCGCACTGGGGCATGCCATCGAAGTGGTCAGCGGACGCGAAGAAGCCCGCCTGATCTACCTTGGCGTGGCCCACGCGCAGCCGCCCAAGCCCGGCCAGCGCCGGCTGGTGATCGACATCGGCGGCGGCTCCACCGAATTCATCATCGGCATGGGCATGCAGACCCTGGAGCGCGAAAGCCTGCAGGCCGGCTGCATTGCCAGCACGCGGCGTTTTTTCCCCGGCGGCAAGCTGAGCAAGAAGCGCTGGAAGGACGCGCTGGCCGAGATCGGCCGCGAGTTCCAGCCCTTCGCCAGCAAATACCGTGCGCTGGGCTGGCAGGAAGCGCTGGGTTCTTCGGGCACGCACAAGGCGATCAGCGAGATCTGCGCAACGATGAAGCTGAGCAAGGGCGCGATCACCGCCGAGGCCCTGCCGCAGCTGCGCGATGAACTGCTGAAGGCCAAGAAGATCGACGACATCCAGTTGCCGGGCCTGTCCAGCGACCGCCGCCCGATCATCGCCGGCGGCATCCTGGTGCTGGAAGCGGCGTTCCAGGCGCTGGGCCTGCAGAAGCTGCTGGTCAGCAAGGCGGCGATGCGCGAAGGCATCCTGTATGACATCGTCGGCCGCGCCGGCGAGAACGACCTGCGCGATGAATCGGTGGCTGCACTCAGCCAGCGCTACGGTATCGATACCGTACAGGCCGAGCGCGTGCAGGAGACCGCCCTGTCACTGCTGGAGCAGGTGCAGGAACGCTGGAGGCTCGATGCCGACGATGCGCGCATGCTCGGCTGGGCCGCGCGCCTGCACGAACTGGGCCTGATGATCGCGCACAGCGGCTATCACGTGCATGGCAGCTATGTGCTGGAACACTCGGATATCGCCGGCTTCTCGCGCCAGGAGCAGCAGATGCTGGCGGCCCTGGTGCGCAGCCACCGCCGCAGCGTGACCAAGACCGCCTTCGATGCCCTGCCCGAGCGCCTGCTGGTGACTGCGCGCCGGCTGGCGGCCCTGCTGCGCCTGGCGGTGCTGCTCAACCGCGCCCACGAAGACGACCCGCTGCCGGCGCTGGAACTGACCGCCGACTACAACCGGCTGTCGCTGATCGTGCCGCAGGCCTTCATCGATGCCCGCCCGCTGCTGCGCGCCGACCTGATCGGCGAGACCGATGGGATCGCCGGGCTGGGCATCCAGTTCCGTCCGTTCGTGGCCTGAATACGCTGTCCCCTGTTGTCCACTGGACAACAGGGGTGACACGCTTCGCGCTTCCACTTTGCGCAGTCTGGCGGTTTTTTGTGCTGCTTCGCAACACAACCGCGCGCTACGGGCGATCGCCACCCTCACGTAAGCGCCTGCTTTTGTTCACGTTTCGTGAAGGTTCGCGCCAGCTTGTGACATAAATGGATACGAACCCTTTACAGAGCATTAACTAACGAGACTACTATCGGGTCACCGGCTCGGTCATCGACCCTGCTGGCTCCTTCGACGCCCACTTTGGCGTCCTTTGCACGACCTGAGAGAGAGAGCTCGCCATGACTTCACGCACCACCGCACTGGGGCAGGCCATCCGCTATGCCCTGGCTACCACCGCAACGCTGGCTGCCCTGCCCGCGTTTGCCCAGGACGGCAGCAGCGCCACTCCCACCAACCTCGACCGCATCGAGATCACCGGCTCGCGCATCCGCCAGGTGGACGTGGAAACCGCCCAGCCGGTGTTCGCGATCACCCGTACGGCCATCGAGCAGCAGGGCTTCAGCTCGGTCGCCGACATCCTGCAGAACGTCACCGCGATGGGCAGCCCGGCGATCAGCCGCGCCAACGCGCTGACCGCCGGTGAGAACGCGGGTGGTTCGTACATCGACATGCGCAACCTGGGCACCCAGCGCACGCTGGTGCTGATCAACGGCAAGCGCCTGGGCATCAGCACCTCCGGTTACCAGGACATCTCCACGATCCCGGTCTCGGCGGTGGAGCGCATCGAAGTGCTGAAGGATGGCGCGTCGGCCATCTATGGTTCCGATGCCATGTCCGGTGTGGTCAACATCATCACCCGCTCGAATGTCACCGGTGTGACCGCCAACGTCTACCACGGCCAGTTCAGCCAGGGCGACGGCGCACGCGACCGCTTCGACGTGGTGGCGGGCTGGAGCAATGACCGCATCTCGCTGACCGTCGCTGCCGAACACGCCGAAGAAAAGGCGGTGTGGGCCAAGGACCGCGGCTTCAGCGCCTACGGCCTGACCGACCGCCATGCCGACAACCTGACCAACTGGACCACCATCAGCCAGTGGGGCCAGTTCACCGGCCTGAAGGGTCGCCCGGGCTGCACCAACGCGAAGGACGGCTGCAACTACTCGCTCAACCGTGGTGCCGACCCGACCAACCCGGCCAACTACCACATCACCGATCCGTCGGCGTTCACCGGTGACGTCAGCAACGCCAACGACCAGATGCACCTGAACTTCCCGCTCAAGCGTGATTCGGTGTACTTCGACGGCCGCTTCAAGATCACCGACAACGTCAACTTCCGCACCGAGCTGGGCTACAACAAGCGCAAGGCCGTGCGCCAGATCGCCGGCTACCCGCTGCAGTCCAGCACTGCAGGCGTGGGTTCGATGTCGATCGACAGCTACTTCAACCCGTTCGGCCGCCAGCACGGCTACGCCACCCCGACCGCCGTGGCCTGGAACCGCCGCACCTGGGAAGTGCCGCGCGTGACCACCAGCGAGCTGAAGACCTACCGTGCGGTGGCGTCGTTCGACGGTTCGTTCGAGATCGGCAGCCGATTCTTCGATTGGGAAGCGGGCTACCAGTACAACCGCAACGAGCTGGAAACCATCGCCACCGGCAACCTGCACAAGTCCCGCGTCGCCGGCGGCGTCGGCCCGTCGTTCTACAATGCCGCCACCGGCAAGGTCCAGTGCGGCACCGCTGCTGCACCGATCTCCTATGACGTGTGCAAGCCGTGGAACCCGCTGGTGCCGTACGGCACGATCGATCCGAACGGCATCGATGGCAATGCTGATCTGCAGGCCTGGCTGTTCCCGCCGGAAGTCACCACCGGCAAGACCACCAGCAAGAACTTCTTCGCCAACATCGCCGGCTCCATCGTGACCCTGCCGGCCGGCGACCTGGGCTTCGCGTTCGGTGTGGAAAGCCGCAAGGAAACCGGTGAGTACCGTCCGGATCCGCTGGCGCAGACCGGTGCCACCACCAACCTGGCCGCTGGCCCGACCGGTGGCGGCTACAAGGTCAACGAGGCGTACCTGGAAATCAACGTGCCGGTGCTGGCGGACCTGCCGGGTGCGAAGGAACTGACCTTCAACGGTGCTACCCGCTTCTCCGACTACGACACCTTCGGCAACACGCTCAACAGCAAGTTCGGCTTCAAGTGGAAGCCGTTCGACCAGCTGCTGGTCCGCGGCACCTGGGCCGAGGGCTTCCGTGCCCCGACCATCAGCGACCTGTACGGTGGTGGCTCGCAGACCTTCGCCCAGTTCAGCGATCCGTGCGACGTGCAGTTCGGCTCCTCGCGCACCAGCGCCGAGGTGCGTGCCCGCTGTGCGCGTGACATCGCCAATGCCGCGACCTTCCGCCAGCTGCGCCAGGGCAACCAGCCGGTTGCCACCTCCGTCGATGCCACGCCGGTGCCGTTCGTGTCCGGCTCCAACCCGAACCTGACCCCGGAAACCTCGACCAGCAAGACCCTGGGCCTGGTCTGGAGCCCGAGCTTCATCAAGAACTTCAACGCCTCGCTGGACTGGTGGAAGATCCGCATCGAAAACACCATCGTTGCCGACAGCCCGACCCAGATCCTGATCGACTGCTACGAGCAGGGCATCGATGCACGCTGCCAGCGCTTCACCCGTGACAAGTCGACCGGCCCGACCGCCGGCATCGTCGACACCCTGCAGTTCGGCAGCCGCAACGCCGGCTTCATGGAAACCGAAGGCTACGACCTGGACCTGAACTACCGCCTGGAAACCAGCGTCGGCAAGTTCAACGCCGGCTGGGCCACCACCTATGTCAGCAAGAGCATCTACCGCTCGACCAACGACAGCGCGGTGGTGCCGACCGTCTCCAACGGCATCGGCAGCAACTTCCGCGTCCGTTCGAACCTGGTGGTGGGCTGGGACCTGGGCAACTTCGGCGTCAGCTGGACCGCGCGCTACTACTCCGGCGTGAAGGAACAGTGCGTGGATATCCGTGCCTATCCGGACGAGTGCTCCGATCCGGGCGTGTATGCCCCGTGGTACAAGGGCGCACGCAACTACAACGAGCGTGGTTCGGTCACCTTCCACGACGTGCAGTTCCGTTATTCGCTGCCGTGGGATGCCACCGTCTCGGTCGGCGCCAACAACGTCTTCGAGAAGACCGGCCCGATCATGTACACCAAGCCGAACTCGGCCTTCTCGTACTACGGTGGCTACGACATCGGCCGCTTCGTCTACATGAAGTACCAGCAGCGCTTCTGATCCATCGCGCTGTGACGTGAAGCACGACGACCACGGCCCTTCGGGGCCGTGGTTTTTTTGTGGGCGACCTTTCCATACGGCGACCAGAGCCGCCGTCATCTGTTGGTCGCAAAGCGGTCATGTCGGCTACATCGCCAGGCCCGAGCATGCCGGAAACCGGGAGGCCCGCCATGCGCTATGCCATCGTCACCGAGACCTATCCGCCGGAAGTGAACGGCGTCGCCCTCACCGTACAGGGGCTGGAACAGGGTCTGCGTGCAGCCGGACACGAGATCGACCTTGTCCGCCCCCGCCAGTCCACCGAGGCGCTGGATTCGGCACCCGGCACGCTGCTGGTTCCCGGCGCCGCCCTGCCCCGCTACCCCGGCCTGCGCTTCGGCCTGCCGGCGCCGATCCGGCTGGGCCGCCACTGGCAGAAGCAGCGCCCGGATGCGGTCTACATCGCCACCGAAGGTCCGCTCGGCTGGTCGGCACTGCGCACCGCGCGCCGCCTCGGCATCCCGGTCGCCAGCGGCTTCCACACCCGCTTCGACGAATACCTGCCCGACTATGGCGTGGCGTGGCTGCAGGCTGCGGCCATGCGCTGGATGCGCCGTTTCCACAACCAGGCTGACGCCACCCTGGTGCCGACCCGCGAGCTGCAGCAGTTCCTCGGCGAACAGGGCTTCGAGCGCGTGCGCCTGCTGGCCCGCGCGGTGGACAGCCAGCAGTTCGATCCGGGCCGGCGTGATCCCGCGCTGCGCGAGGAGTGGGGCGTGGATGGCAACGGCCTGGTGGCGATCTATGTCGGCCGCATTGCTGCCGAGAAAAACCTCGGCCTGGCAGTGAAGGCATTCCGCCGGCTGCAGCAGATCCGGCCCAAGGCACGATTCGTGTGGGTGGGAGATGGCCCGGCCCGCGAAAAACTGGCACATGAAAACCCCGACTTCATCTTCTGTGGCATCCAGCGCGGCGATGCCCTGGCCCGGCACTTCGCCAGCGGCGATCTGTTCCTGTTCCCCAGCCGCAGCGAGACCTTCGGCAACGTGACTCTGGAAAGCATGGCCAGCGGTGTGGCCACCGTGGCCTTCGACTACGGCGCCGCACGCGAGTACCTGCGCAACGGCGAGAACGGCGCGGCGGTGGACAGCGACGAGCAGTTCATCGAGGCTGCCGTGCAACTGGCCGCCGATGACGCGCAACGCCGCGAACTGGGCGGCAATGCCGCACGCGCAATGAAACGACTGCATCCACAGCAGGTGGTGGCCGAGTTCGACGCGTTGCTGGCCGAGCTTGCGCAGTCGCGGAGGAGCGGCCATGCGCACCACGCCGCTTGAACTGCTGGCGGGGCGCGAGGCACGGTTGTGCCGGCGCGCGAACCACTACTGCCGACGCCGGCGCGTGCGCCGCCTGTTCTCGGCCATCAGCCGGCTCGGCGATGGCGTGTTCTGGTATGTGCTGATGGGCGCGCTGGTGGTGCTGGACGGCTTCGATGGCCTGCGCGCCTCGGTGCACATGGCCGCCACCGGCCTGGCCGCACTGCTGCTGTACAAGGGCCTCAAGCGCTGGACCCGGCGCCCGCGGCCCTACGCGGCCGATCTGCGCATCCGCGCCTGGGTGGCACCGCTGGACGAATTCAGCTTCCCCTCCGGGCACACCCTGCACGCGGTGTCGTTCACCATCGTCGCGCTGGCCTACTACCCCTGGCTGGCGCCGCTGCTGGTGCCGTTCACCCTCGGTGTCGCGCTGTCGCGGGTGGTGCTGGGCCTGCACTATCCTTCCGACGTGCTTGCCGCCACGGGCATCGCCGTCCTGCTGGCTTCGGCCAGCCTGACCTGGCTGCCGCTGCCGGTGTAGCCCCGGGGGTCAGATCCCTTTTCCGCCGGAAAAGGGATCTGAACCCACGATGCCCGCGGCGCTACCGCCGTCGTTGATGGCCTAGAATGCAGGCATGACCACGCTGTTCATTTCCGACCTGCACCTGGACCCCAGCCGTCCGGAGATCACCGACCTGTTCCTGCGCTTCCTGCGCGAGCAGGCGCCCGGCGCTGATGCGCTGTACATCCTCGGCGACCTGTTCGAGGCCTGGATCGGCGACGACACCCCCTCGCCTGCCGCCGACGCGGTGGCAGATGCGTTGAAGGTGCTGTCCGACAGCGGCGTGCCGGTGTACTTCATCCGCGGCAACCGCGACTTCCTGCTCGGCGAGGATTACGCGTGCCGCGCCGGCCTGCGCATCCTGCCCGACCCGTGCGTGGTCGAGCTGTACGGCCGCCCGGTGCTGCTGCAGCACGGTGACCTGCTGTGCACCGATGACATTCCCTACCAGCAGTTCCGTGCACAGACGCGCGACCCGGTGTTCCAGGCGCAGTTCCTGTCGCAGCCGCTGGCCGCACGCATCGCCTTCGCGCAGAAGGCGCGCGAGGCCAGCCAGGCCCGCCAGTCGGAAATGAAGCAGGGCGATCGCGCGCAGTTCGAGACCGTCACCGACGTCGCCCCGTCCGAAGTCGATGCCACCTTCGTGCGCCACGGCGTGGACACCATGATCCATGGCCACACGCACCGCCCGGCCATCCATACGTTGCAGGCCGGTGGGCGCGACCGCACCCGCATCGTGCTCGGCGACTGGTACGAACAGGGTTCGGTGCTGCGCGTGGATGCCAACGGCTGGTCGCTGGATACCCTCGCGCGCGAATGATGGATCGCAGGGTGCCAACCAAGGTTGGCATCTACCAGAGCAGGTGCACATGCCCGGGTAGACGCCGACCTTGGCCGGCGCCTGGCATCAGCGGAACGCCGCGATCGTGTGCTTGGTGTTGACCAGCACGCGCTGGTTGTCGGCGGTACTGGCATTGCCCATCGGGATGCCGTTGTAGCTGATGTTCGGGTTGGACCAGTAGTTCAGCCTCGGGCAGCTGCGGGTGCAGTTGTAGGCCATGATCGTGCGCCAACCGGTGCCGGTGGCCGGCTCGTAGCGATAGCCATGGCCGTAGGCATAGGGTGAGGTGCTCGAGTCGGTGGCGATGTCATGCCGTGCGCTCTGCAGGTGCCCGATCTCGTGCGCGAACGAGTAGTAGCCGGTTGCGCAATCCCAGTACACCGCAGCGAACGCAGTCGACGCGGTCGAGCCAATGCCCGACGCCAGGCCGCAGTAGGCGGTGTTGTTGATCAGCAGCACGCCCACGTCGGCTGCGGTGTTGTTGCGGCTGGTATGGATGCTGTCCATGTAACCATCGCTGGTGCCACGGAAGCGCGCCAGGTCGGTATCGAAGCTGCCCGACTCGGTGTAGCTGGTGGTCTCGTAACCGGCCAGCTGCATGGTGATGCCGACGTTGCTGTTGACGTAGCCCTGGTTCGACTCGGCCACTGCCAGCTGCACCAGCGACTGCATGTTGCCGCCATAGGCGGTGACGGCGGCATTGGTCGCCACCACCAGCACGCGGATGGTGGCTGGCGTGCCGGACGAAGCCTGTGCGATACCGATGCGATCGTTGTCGCCCATCGGAATCTTCGGCAGCTGGTTGTAGTCGGCCGGATGGTCGGCGGGCATCCGCGACTCATCCACTTCCACCAGCACGTGGCGATTGCCCAGCGGGCGCAGGCGGTACAGCTTTCCATCCTTGCGGATCGAGCCGGTGATGGTATTGCCCGAGCGCACCAGGATCAGCGAATTGCCGGGATCGTCCTGGCCGGTGGAGGATGCCGCGGTCAGCTTGTCCGAGGGCGAACGGAACTGGCCGTACCAGATGCTGCCGCCATCGGGCAGCGCTTCGACCTTGCTGCGCACCGCCTGCACGCGCTGGCCGAGCAGTTCGAATTCCAGCTGCGGTTGCGCAGTGGCCGCTGCATCGACACGCACTTCCTGCACCGTCGCCGTGGACGGGGTGGCCAGCAGCTTGCCCAGTGCGGGCTCACTGCTTGCCGATGCGCGGCTGATGACCGTCACCGGCTGGAACAACGATGCCGCATGCGCGGACGCTGCCACCGAGAAACCCAACACCAGGCCACCTGCCGCTTTGCCAATCGATCTGGACAACATTGCGTCGCTCCTTGAGTGATGTGAACAGCGTTGATGCAGCACGACCCGGTTTGCCGGGTTTGGCCATATGGCCTGCGCAGGTCGTGTGAATTCAATAGGCGAGAGGAGTGAAATTCAGGATTTGTGATCGACCGCATCTGCGTTCAGTCAGGTCAAAAGCGTCGCTACACTTCGCCAATACACCGTTTTCGCGCTACCGTGACGCAGCCACGACGGGGAATGCACATGGCGCGATCGCGGAACACGGACGAAGATGTCGACTTGCTGCGGATCGGCCTGTTCTTCGATGGCACCCGCAACAACGCACACAACCTGGCGCGTGGTCGGCCACAGCTGCCGCAGCCGCGCCCGCCGCAACTGCGTGCGGATGACGATTCGACCTACCAGAGCCGGCTCACCAGCAGCTACGACAACGGCCTGACCAACATCGCCCGCCTGCAGCAGCTGTATCCGGACAGCCGCACCGGCACGTCGGCCACGCCCTCTCTGTCGATCTACGTGGAAGGTGTCGGCACCCGCGATGACGCCGACGACGACCTGATCGGACTGGCATTCGGCATCGGTGCCAGCGGCGTGCGCGCCAAAGTGCAGCGTGCGCTGCAGGTGCTGCTGCCGGCTGCACTGGGCGTGCTCGCATTGCGCTGGCGCCAACCCCTGCGGCGCGTGCAGCTGGATCTGTTCGGCTTTTCACGGGGTGCAGCCGCCGCGCGTGATGTCGCCAACCAGTTGCGGGCCTGGGATGGCACGCGCTGGCGGCAGCTGTTGCAGGCCGCCGGCCTGTCCTGCACAACGGACTTTGCCCCTGCCGATCCGGTATTGCGCTTCATCGGGCTGTTCGACACCGTGGTTGCGGTCAACGGTGGCCGCGCCGACGAACATCCCCGCCTCGCGCTGCAGGCCGGCGTTGCCAGGCAGGTGGTGCAACTGAGCGCACGCGACGAGCACCGCCAGCACTATCCGCTCACCAGCGTATCGCCGCCCTTCCCCGAGATTGCGCTGCCGGGCGTGCACGCCAACATCGGCGGCGGCTACAACCAGCTCGAAGAAGGGCCCAAGCTGCTCAGTCGCCCGCGCCGGCAGTTGCTGCGCCGCCCGACCGTGGCCGACTACCAGACGCCACCCCTGGCGGTCCTGCAGGCGACCACGGCCTATGCCGAAGCACAGGCTGACGCCGAGCGCTGGCGGCAACAGCTGGGCGTTGACGAGAAGGAAGTCTGGGTGGATGTCTGGCACCAGTGGCAGCAACAGCGCCGCGCCGGCAGCCGCAGCGTGCTGCTCTCGCCGGTGCTGTATGTGACCGCCGCCGTCGTGCTGCGCCGGCGCATCGATTGGCGCTACCAGCTGATCGCGCTTCAAGTGATGCAGCAGCACGCCATCGATGCCGGCGTGCAATGGCACGCCAACGCCGCCGAAGTTCCTGGCTGGGAACTACCCGCCGCCCTGCAGCCGATCGCACGGCGGCTGGTGGCCGGACAAGCGCTGACCCAGACCCAGGAGGCGCTGTTGCGGCGGCGCTACCTGATGCAGTCGGCACACTGGAATTTCGACGCGCTGGGCGACACTGCGCTGACCTATGCCGCCGACGCCGGCGTCAGCGAGCTGCCGTATCGACCGGGCCCCGGCCTGTTCTACATCAACCGGCCCACGGTGGATGGCAAGCGCGTGGTGCTACCCAACGCATGAAAAAAGGGGACGGAGGGAATTAAGTCGTTTGTGCCAAAACGACTTAATTCCCTCCGTCCCCTTTTTCTCAACCGGCCTGTTCGACCAGGTTGGCGAGTTCGTCCGCGTCAAAGCCGGCCAGCAGGCGCGCTTCGATGTTGAATGGCCCGTGCAGGTAGCCACCGGCGTATTCCACCAGCAGCTCCTTGAATCGCGCGCGCGGTTCGACACCAGCCCGGTCGCAGTACCAGCGGTACCAGCGCGAGCCGGCGGCAACATGCGCCACTTCCTCGCGCAGGATCACTTCCAGCACATCGGCGGTTTCGCCATCACCGACATTGCGCAGCTTTTCGATCATGCCTGGGGTGACGTCCAGGCCGCGCGCCTCCAGCACGCGCGGTACCAGCGCCATGCGTGCCAGGCCATCATGCGCGGTCTTTTCGCACATTTCCCACAGGCCGTTGTGCGCGGGGAAATCGGCGTAGTCGTGGCCATGCGCCTGCAGGCGCTCGCGCAGCAGCATGAAGTGCCGCGATTCATCGTCGGCACAGCTGACCCAGTCGGCATGGAACGCCGGCGGCAGGCCGCGGAAGCGGTACACCGCATCCCAGGCCAGGTCGATCGCATTGAGTTCGATGTGGGCGATGGCGTGGATGAAGGCCGCTCGCCCTTCCACGCCACCCAGTCCGCGCCGCGGCACTTCGCGCGGATGCACCAGCACCAGCCGTGCCGGCCGGCCGGGCATGCGGATCGATTCCGGCGGCGGCGCATCGGCGGCCACCTTCAGGCGACCGGCACGGAACGCGGCGGCATACGCCTGGGTCAGCGCGACCTTGCGCAGCGGGTCGGCTTCGGCCAGGCACTGCTGCGCGGCGCGCAGCAGGTCACCTTCAACGTCGAGCACCGCAACCACGCCTGTGCCTCAGGCGCGGCGCTTGTGCTTGGCGTCGTCCGAACGCAGCTGCTGGATGCGCTCGAAGTAGCCCGGCTCGATACCCGTCGGGTAGTGGCCGTTGAAGCAGGACGAATCGAAGCTGCGCAGCGCCGGGTTGCCCTCGCTCACCGCCGCTTCCATGTCTTCCAGGTCCTGGTAGATCAGCCAGTCGCAGCCCAGGTGGGCCTCGATCTCTTCCACCGTGCGGTTGTGCGCGACCAGCTCTTCGGCCGCCGGCATGTCGATGCCGTAGATGTTCGGGTAGCGCACCGGCGGCGCAGCGCTGGCCAGGTAGACCTTGCGCGCGCCCGCATCACGGGCCATCTGCACGATCTGCTGGCTGGTGGTGCCTCGCACGATCGAATCGTCCACCAGCAGCACCACGCGGTTGCGGAACTCCAGGTGGATCGGGTTGAGCTTGCGGCGCACCGACTTCACGCGTTCGCCCTGGCCCGGCATGATGAAGGTGCGGCCGATGTAGCGGTTCTTGATGAAGCCTTCGCGGTACTTCACCCCCAGCACGTTGGAGATCTCCAGCGCGGCATCGCGCGAGGTATCCGGGATCGGGATGATGGTGTCGATGTCGTGGTCCGGGCGCAGGCGCAGGATCTTCTCGCCCAGCTTGATGCCCATGCGCATGCGCGCCTTGTGCACCGAGACGTTGTCGATCATCGAGTCCGGGCGCGCGAAGTACACGTACTCGAAGATGCACGGGGTGTGCTCGGCCGGCTCGGCGCAGATCTCCGAGAACAGCTCGCCGCGCGCGGTGATCACCAGCGCTTCACCCGGCTGCACGTCACGCACGCGCTGGAAGCCCAGCACGTCCAGCGCGGCCGACTCGGACGCCACGATGTACTCATCGCCTTCGGCATGGCTGCGCTTGCCCAGTACCAGCGGGCGGATGCCATGCGGGTCGCGGAAGGCAACCAGGCCCAGGCCCAGCACCACGCTGACCACCGCATAGCCGCCCTTGCAGCGGCGGTGCACGCCGGCCACCGCGCGGATCGCGGCTTCCGGGCTGAGCTGGCGCTGCTGTTCCAGTTCGTAGGCGAACACGTTCAGCAGCACTTCGCTGTCCGAATCGGTGTTGACGTTGCGGCGATCCTGTTCGAACACCTGCTGGCGCAGCGCCTCGGTGTTGATCAGGTTGCCGTTGTGGGCCAGCGCGATGCCGTACGGCGAGTTCACGTAGAACGGCTGCGCTTCGTCCATGCCTTCCGAACCTGCCGTCGGGTAGCGCACGTGCGCGATGCCGACGCTGCCTTCCAGGGTCGACATGGTGCGGGCGTCGAAGACATCGCGGACCAGGCCGGTGGCCTTCTGCACGCGCAGGCGGCTGCCACTGGCGGTCGCGATGCCTGCCGCGTCCTGGCCACGGTGCTGGAGAACGGTCAAGCCGTCATACAACTGCCCGGCGACGTTCTGGTTGCCGACGATTCCGACGATGCCACACATGGTGCGAGGTCTCCGCTGGGCTGTGCCCAGTTACAAGGAAGGTGGCCGTACCTGGCCGCGGTGGTCGCCGCGCCTGCGGTCGACATTGGCCGGATCGCCCGGCTCGATACTGTCTGGCAGTGCTGGGGCGTCCGGGCGCACTTCGGCCGGATCGTATGCGTCGCCCTGTTCCGCTTTCGCGGGCCGCAGCCATCCGCCGCCCGCCACTACCTGGTTGAGGATGCCATTATCGCCTGCCGCGCCCGGCTTTCCCAAATCGGCGCCTGCGTTCTTCCCCAACTCCATCAATGCAGATGGGGACAGCATGTCGGTCGGCAAGGTCTTGGGCAGCAGATCGGCGCCCGGCACCTGCCAGTGCGGCAGCTTCCCGTTCATCCAGGCCACGGCGGGGTTCAGTACCGGGCGGACCGCCGAGCGCTTCCAGGAGGGTTCGGCGGTCAGCGGGGTGAAGCCGGCCAGCAGCACCAGGATCGCGGCGATCAGGCCGCCACGCACGGCTCCCAGTACACCGCCCAGCAAGCGGTCCAGGCTGGTCAGCATGCTGCGGTGGATCATCGCCTTGATGACCATGCCGATCACCGCGACCACGATCATCACGCCGATGCCCACGCCCAGGTAGCCGCCGACGAAGTGCTCGCCGCCAGGCGCGGCCGGGGCCGCCCACCAGCGCGCCGCATCGTTGCCGAAGGCGAAGGCCGCCCACGCGGCCAGCAACCACGACAGCGTGCCGATGACGATTCCAACAAAGCCACGCAGCATCCCGAGCAGGGTCGAGGCGGCGATCACGATCAGCAGCACCACGTCGATCATGGCGCCCCGCTCCTTCGGCGGCGCTGGCAACGGGCCTGCGCGTTGGTCATGGGTGCGGTCGGACCATACCGGCAACGCCGACCTTGGCAGCGACCTGCGCCTTCAGCTGCTCGGCGTCAGCCCGGTTGGCCACCGGTCCGACGCGGACGCGATGCAGGGTGCCCTTTTCGGTGCGCACCTGCTCGACGAAGGCACTGAAGCCGGCAGCCCGGACCTTGTCGCGCAGTGCGTTGGCATCATTGGCCTGGCCGAACGCACCCAGCTGCACGGCGAAGCCGACGCCACTGGCCGCCGGTGCGGCCGGCGTGGCCGGCGCCGTCGCCGGCTTGCTGGCGGTGGCCTCCGGCTTCGGCTCGGGCTTGGCTTCCGGCTTCGGGGCCTCGGGCTTCGGCGCTGGCTTGGCGGCCGGCGTGGTGGCCGCGGTCGGCGAGCTCGGCGGCAGGCTTTCGCTGCGCACCGGGTTGCTGGTGGCCGACGGTGTGGTGGCCGCCGTCGGGACGCTGGCCGCCGGCGCTGGCGTGGCGGCGACCGCCGCACTGCTGCCCGTCGCCGCATCCAGGGTAATGACTTCGGCCTTCACATCGGCGCGGATCTTCACCGCCTGCAGACGGGCGGCCTCGGCCTGGGCACGGTCGGCATACGGCCCGACGCGCACACGCCATGCCTGGCGCCCGCTGATGGTGGTCGTTTCGGCGAAGCCCGGCAGCTGGGAGCGCTGCAGGTAGGCGATCACCGCATCGGCGTCGGCCTTGCTGCCGTATGCGCCGAAAGTGACCGCGTAGTTGCCGGCGGCAACCGCCGGGGAGGTGTCCACGGTCGGCGGCGTGGCTGGCGCGGCCGCCTCCTGCAGCGGCTTGGCCTGCCCGCTCTGCAGGCCGGTGGCTCCGCCGGCCGGAGCAACCAGGGGCAGCTCACGGGTTTCGAACTGGCCGTCGGCCGGTGCATCCGGCGCGGCGATCGGCACCGAGGCCACACCACTGTCAGGTGCAGGTCCCTTGACCAGCATCGGCAGGAAAATCACGGCCAGTGCGACCAGCACGATGGCACCAATCAGACGCTGTTTCAGAGGCGTATCCACGTGAGGCGGCAACTGTCCGGAGGTTGCGGTCGATTATACGGGTGCCGGACCGGACGGCGTCGGCATTGGCTGAACGTGGATCAGGCGCGGACCTGCAACCATTGCAGGGCCGCGGCGGCAGTATGGAAGGAGCCGAACACCAGTACGCGGTCGCCGCGCCCGGCCTGGGCCAGTACCTGCGCCAGTGCCTGTTCGACGGAGTCGGCCAGCTGCGCACTGGCGGCGACGGTCCCGGCCAGGCGTGCCTGCAGCTGGGCGGCGCTCTGCCCGCGCGGGCCGTCCAGGCCGGCCAGCGTCCACTCGCCGACCACCTCCTGCAATGCCTGCACCACGCCCACCGCGTCCTTGTCCTGCAGCGCCGCGTACACGGCCAGGGTACGTCCGGCCGACGCTTCGGCCTTCAGCGCGCGCGCCAGCTGGCCCGCCGCCTGTGGGTTGTGCCCGACGTCGACGCGGACCTGCACACCGTCACGCTCGAACGCCTGCAGGCGGCCAGAGATGCGCGCCGCGGCAATACCCGCAGCCCACGCCGCACGCGGCACCGGCTTGTCCAGCGCGCGCAGCGCGGCGATGGCGGCACCGGCATTGGCCAGCTGGATCGGGCCGGCCAGCGCCGGTGCCGGCAGTTCCATGCGCAGGCCGACGTCGCGCCAGCGCCAACGCTGGGCATCGATCGGCTCGTAGAAATAATCGCTGCCACCACGGATCGCATTGGCACCCACCAGGTAGGCACGCGCGAGCACGCTCGACGGCGGATCGGTCTCGCCCAGGATCACCGGCTTCCAGCCACGGATGATGCCGGCCTTCTCGGCGCCGATCGCTTCGCGGTCCTCGCCCAGCCACTCGGCATGGTCGATGTCCACGGTAGTGATCACCGCCACGTCGGCATCGATGATGTTGACCGCATCCAGTCGACCGCCCAGGCCCACTTCCAGTACCGCCAGGTCCAGCCCGGCATCGGCGAACAGCTGCAGCGCGGCCAGCGTGCCGTACTCGAAATAGGTCAGCGTGGTCTCGCCACGCGCGGCCTCGACCGCATTGAACGCAGCGACCAGCGCCGCATCGTCCACGTCCTGGCCATCGATGCGCACGCGCTCGTTGTAGCGCAGCAGGTGCGGCGACGTGTAGGCGCCGACCTTCCAACCGGCAGCACGGCCGATGGCCTCGATGAAGGCCACGGTGGAGCCCTTGCCATTGGTGCCACCGACCACGATGGTGCGCTGGGCCGGCGTACCCAGGCCCATCGCCGTGGCCACGGCGCGCACGCGCTCCAGGCCCATATCGATGGTCGCCGGGTGCTGGCGTTCAATGTAGTCCAGCCAGTCGGCCAGGGTGGTCGGGGTGTTCGTCACGGCAGCGGTTCCAGCAGAAGCAGTTGATGCGAGGGGATGGATCAGAGTGCGCGGTGCTTGGCTTCGCCGAAGAACGGCGTGTGGTGGGCACAGTCGTTCAGGCGCACCACTTCCAGGCTGTCCAGGTCGGCGCCTTCGAGCAGGTTGAGCGTGGTCGGCGCCTGGCGGAAGGTCCACAGGCGGGAAATCGGCAGGCCCAGCACCTTGCACAGGATCACGCGGTTCACCGCGTCATGGGCCACCACCAGCAGCGTGTCGTGCTCGCCGAGGCCTTCGGTGGCACGGGCCAGGCCGCGCCAGCTGCGCTCCAGCACCAGGCGCAGCGATTCGCCGCCGGGCATCAGCACGGTATCCGGCTCCTCGCGCCAGGCCTGCAGGCGCGACGGATCCTTCTCGTTGATTTCGCTGGCCAGCAGGCCTTCCCATTCGCCGTGGGCGATTTCCTGCAGCTCCGGCTCGGTCAGCAGCATGTCGGCACGGGCGGCGCCAAGCGCCAGCTGCGCGGTGCGCTGCGCGCGCGACAGCGGCGAGGCGACGGCACGGGTGATGTCCACCGAGGCCAGCCGGGCACCCAGTGCCTGGGCCTGGGCTTCACCGATCGGCGAAAGCGGGATGTCGATCTGGCCCTGGTAGCGGCCTTCGGCGTTCCACGGCGTTTCGCCGTGGCGGGCAAGCAGGATGCGCATGCGTGCAAGGGGTCCTGGGGGGAGGAGGTTTCCGCGTTTCGTTCACATCCTGTGAAGTACGCGGAACAGGGATGATACCTGTTCGGCGTACCCGGCCGGGCCGGGCATGAAAAAACCCCGCGACCGAAGTCGCGGGGTTTCGGAATTTCCGGCCATCGGCGCGAGGTTGCCGGCCAGCGGCCGGCACCCCCGTCCGGTACAAGCAGTAGATCCACGCCATGCGTGGATGAACCGCCTGGGACCGCGAACCTTACTTGGCCAGGTTCAGTTCCTTCAGCAGCTGCGGCGCCGGCGCCACTTCCTGCATGATCCACTGCACGTAGCGGCTGTCGACGGCGATCATGCGGGTCATCACCGGATCGAACACCCAGTTGGAGCTGACCGATTCCCAGTTGCCGTCGAACGCCAGGCCGACCAGCTTGCCATTGGCGTCCAGCACCGGCGAACCCGAATTGCCGCCGGTGATGTCCAGGTTGGACAGGAAGTTCACCGGCACCGAACCAATGCGCTTGTCTTCCAGGCCGCCGTAACGCTTGGCCTTGACCGCATCGAGCAGCGCCTTCGGCGAATCGAACGGATCTTCACCGGTTTCCTTGGCCACCACGCCTTCCAGGGTGGTGAACGGGGTGTACTTCACGCCATCCTTGCCATAGCCCATGACGTTGCCGAAGGTGATGCGCAGCGACAGGTTGGCGTCCGGATAGACGAACTCACCCTGGCTCTTCTTGTAGTCGGCCACGGCCTGCAGATACAGCGGGCGGGCGGTCAGCGATTCGCCTTCGCGGATCTTCTTCTGCTCTTCCTGCTTCAACAGTGCCGGCATGACCGCCACGGCGTACTGGATGGCCGGATCGCTGCTGGCTTCAAATGCGGCACGGTCGGCCTTGAACCACTTCAGGCGGTTGTCCAGGCTGCCCAGTCCGGTGCCGCCCAGCTTGGCCACCAGCGACTTCACCGCAGCGGCATCGCTGCCGGCCAGCCACTTGTTCAGTACTTCGTTGTCGCGCTGCGCGGCCGGCAGGGCCACGTACTGGTCCAGCCAGTAGGCCTGCAGCTGCTGGTCCATCTTCGCCACGTAACGACGATCCATCTGCTTCAGGCCACCTTCGATGGTGGTCAGGTCACGCTCCTGGTAACCGGCTTCGCGCTCGGCATCGGGCTTGCTGCGCTCGATCGACAGGCGGTACAGGGTGATCGCCGCGGCAACGGCCGAGGTGTTGTTGAACTGGCCCACGAACAGGTCGCGTTCGCGGGTCGACCTGCTGGTATCCAGATGCTTGAGCAGCTGCGCGTGTGCCGCCAGGGCCGGCTTGCCGGCAGCGCCCTGCTTCTTCAGCCATGCCAGCACGGCGGCTTCTTCGGCCTGCTTCTGGCCGGCGGCGTCGATGCGCTTGAAGCCTTCCAGCTGGCCCAGGTAGTTCTTGGCCACGTTGTTCATGCTGGCGGCGGTGGCCGCGTACTTCACCTTGACGTCGGCGTCGGCCTTGCCGGCGTCGGCGATCATCTTCAGCACCGCGTTGTAGTGCTTGGCGATGGTCGGGTAGGTGAAGCTGGCGGTTTCGTTGAACTCGCCGGCCAGGGCATAGCGGTTGGTGCGGCCCGGGTAGCCGGCCACCATCACGAAGTCGTCGGCGCCCAGCGGCTGGTCGGCGAACTTCAGGAAGTGCTTGGGCTGGTACGGCACGTTGTCGGCGGCGAAGGCGGCCGGCTTGCCGTCCTTGCCGACGTAGGCGCGGTAGAACGAGAAATCGCCGGTGTGGCGCGGCCACATCCAGTTGTCGACGTCGCCGCCGAACTTGCCGACGCTGCCCGGGGGCGCGTAGACCAGGCGCACGTCCTTGATTTCCATGTTGCGGAACAGGCGGTAGGTGTTGCCGCCGGAGAAGCTGTACAGGCGGCAGCGGAAGCCGGCATCGGCTTCACAGGCGGCGACCTGGGCCTTGTCGAAGGCGTCCAGCGCGCGGCTGCGGGCCAGCGGGTCGTTGCCGGCGCCGGCAATGGCGGCCTTGGCCTGGGCGGTGACGTCGGTGATCTGGTCGAGCACGAACACGCGGGCGTTCGGGCCGGCGCTCAGTTCATCCTTCAGGGTCGGCGCGTTGAAGCCGTCCTTGATCAGGTTCTTCTGCGCGGTCGAATTCAGCTGGATGGCGCCATAAGCGCAGTGGTGGTTGGTGACCACCAGACCCTGCGGCGAGACGAAGCTGGCGGTGCAGCCACCCAGCGCAACCACCGCGCCCATCGGGTCGCCGGTCAGGTTGGCCAGCTGTTCCGGGGACAGCTTCAGGCCGGCCTTCTGCAGCGGCCCGGCGATTTCCGGCAGCTGCTGCGGCACCCACATGCCTTCTGCGGCATGGGCGACCTGGACCAGCCCAAGGCTGGCGACGATGGAGAATGCAAGCAGGTTCGAGCGCATGGAGCGGCCCCTGGTAGTGGAACCCTCGATTGTAGCCCGCTGCCCTGCCCCGGCCCGAACCCCGGAAGTCATGGGCCGGGCCCCGATGCCCCGGTAGCTGCCAACCTCGGTTGGCACCCACGCATCCGCCGGGCATGGCCTGGCGAGCGCAACGTCTCCACCGCGCGCCGCCGTTCGAAACGCCCGCCTGCGCCCAGCTTTCGTTCCACCACTGCACCCGCAGCGCAACATGGGAAATCCGCGCGGCACCCTATAATCCGCGCTTTCCCCCTGATGAGTTCCACCCCGATGGCGCAGCAAACGATGAAGGCCCTGGTCAAGCGCGAAGCGGCCAAGGGCATCTGGCTGGAAGAAGTTCCGGTTCCGACCCCGGGCCCGAACGAGGTCCTGATCAAGCTGGAGAAGACCGCGATCTGCGGTACCGACCTGCACATCTACCTGTGGGACGAGTGGAGCCAGCGCACGATCAAGCCGGGCCTGACCATCGGCCATGAATTTGTCGGCCGCATTGCCGGAATCGGCCCGGGCGTGACCGGCTACGAGATCGGCCAGCGCGTCTCGGCCGAAGGCCATATCGTCTGCGGTCATTGCCGCAATTGCCGTGGCGGCCGCCCGCACCTGTGCCCGAACACTGTCGGCATCGGCGTCAACGTCAACGGTGCCTTTGCCGAATACATGGTGATGCCGGCCAGCAACCTGTGGCCGATTCCGGACCAGATCCCGTCGGAACTGGCCGCCTTCTTCGACCCGTACGGCAACGCTGCGCACTGCGCACTGGAATTCGACGTGATCGGTGAAGACGTGCTGATCACCGGCGCGGGCCCGATCGGCATCATCGCCGCCGGCATCTGCAAGCACATCGGTGCGCGCAACGTGGTGGTGACCGACGTCAACGACTTCCGCCTGAAGCTGGCCGCCGACATGGGCGCCACCCGCGTGGTCAACGTCGCCAACCAGTCGCTGAAGGACGTGATGAAGGAACTGCACATGGAGGGCTTCGACGTGGGCCTGGAAATGAGCGGCAACCCGCGCGCGTTCAATGACATGCTCGACTGCATGTACCACGGTGGCAAGATCGCCATGCTGGGCATCATGCCCAAGGGCGCCGGCTGCGACTGGGACAAGATCATCTTCAAGGGCCTGACCGTGCAGGGCATCTATGGCCGCAAGATGTACGAGACCTGGTACAAGATGACCCAGCTGGTGCTGTCCGGTTTCCCGCTCGGCAAGGTGATGACCCACCAGCTGCCGATCGACGACTTCCAGAAGGGCTTCGACCTGATGGAAGAAGGCAAGGCCGGCAAGGTCGTGCTCAGCTGGAATTGACCCGAAGGGTCAATTCCCCGCATGTTTCCTTATCCCCGCGCCGTTATGCCCGCCGTCCATGGCGGGCACCCTGCGGGCCGCCGCTTCGCGACGTTGGGAATCGCTCCTGCGATTCCCTGCGGCGCGCCCGCTTGAACAACAAGGGGGCTCTTCCCCAGATGGGATCGAGAACACCGCGGAATTGAAAAAGGCGCCCGATGGGCGCCTTTTTCCTAAAGCGTGCCAGGCAAGCCTGGCACCTACCGAAGCAAAAGTTATTTGCCTACGGCCACGGTCAGCAGCACGCGGCTGTGGGCCAGCTTGCCGGAGTTTTCGCGACCGTTGCTGTCGGTGCCGTAGTAGCCCAGGCCGACGTTGAACAGGCCGAACTGGCGGCTGACGCCGACGTTCCAGTCGGTGTAGTTCTTGGCCAGGCCCTTCTCGAAGCGGCTGCGGCCGACATTGGCGTTGAGGGTGAATTCCTGCGGCAGGCCCCACTGGCCGCCGACACCGTAGTACCAGCCGTCGGTGCCGCTGTTCCACTGGTCATTGGTGTAGGCCACGGTCAGCTTGTAGGTCTCATCCAGCGTGGTCGTGGTGACCAGCTCGTTGTAGTTCTGGTCGCTGCCACCGATGTAGGTGTAGCGGTTCAGCAGCACGTCGAAGTTGACACGCGGGGTGACGTCCACGCCATAGCCGATCTGGTAGTCGATCTCGGTGTTCGGGTCGCCCGGACCGAAGTCCACGCCCGAACCCCAGACACCGGCGTACAGGCCCACCGGCGAGGTGTAGGTGAAGCCTGCCTGCAGGGTCGGCTTCTCGTCGGTCTGCGACACGCCACGGAACAGGTAGTCCGACACCGCGGTGACGTTCCAGCTGTACGGCGATTCGTTGTCCTGGGCACTGGCCGCGAACGGCGCAAGGGTCAGGGCGGCGGCAATGGCGAGGCAGGCACGGGCATGCTTCA
Organism: Stenotrophomonas maltophilia; assembly: GCF_002799245.1. Taxonomy (GTDB): domain Bacteria; phylum Pseudomonadota; class Gammaproteobacteria; order Xanthomonadales; family Xanthomonadaceae; genus Stenotrophomonas; species Stenotrophomonas maltophilia_S. Next base: position 740,261 of record NZ_NEQV01000001.1, read on the forward strand.
TGAGCGTCTCCGGTGGGGGCGGTGGCGTGGAAGGCGGGGAGCGGGCGTTTCAGCCGGAACGGGACAGCTCCGGTTCACGAATTCTTAACCAATTTGCTATTGCGATGCAACATGTGCCGGCCGTGGCGATGCCCCATCCGGGCCGGTTGGCAAGCGGCGATGCCCGGTAGAATCAGCGGTTTCCCGTTCAGAGCCGTGCCCACGCCATGACCGACGCCTCCTCCGCCCTGACCCGCCACTACGCCGAGGAACTGGACGCCATCCGCGCCCAGGGCCTGTTCAAGTCCGAGCGGATCATCACCAGCCCGCAGTCGGCCGAGATCACCCTCGACGATGGCCGCAAGGTGCTGAATTTCTGTGCCAACAACTACCTGGGCCTGGCCGACCATCCGGACCTGATCCAGGCCGCCAAGGACGCACTGGATACCCACGGCTTCGGCATGGCCTCGGTGCGCTTCATCTGCGGCACCCAGGACCTGCACAAGCAGCTGGAGAAGCAGATCGCCGACTTCTTCGGCAAGCAGGACACCATCCTGTACGCGGCCTGTTTCGACGCCAACGGCGGCCTGTTCGAGCCACTGCTCGGCGAGAACGACGCGATCATTTCCGATGCGCTGAACCACGCCTCGATCATCGACGGCGTGCGCCTGTGCAAGGCCAAGCGCTTCCGCTATGCCAACTGTGACATGGCCGACCTGGAAGCCCAGCTGCAGGCTGCCGATGCCGCCGGCTGCAAGACCAAGCTGATCACCACCGACGGCGTGTTCTCGATGGACGGGTTCATCGCGCCGCTGGACGAGATCACCGCGCTGGCGAAGAAGTACAACGCCCTGGTGCACATCGATGAGTGCCACGCCACCGGCTTCCTCGGCGCCACCGGCCGCGGCTCGGCCGAGGTCAAGGGTGTGCTGGAGAAGATCGACATCATCACCGGCACCCTGGGCAAGGCCATGGGCGGCGCACTGGGCGGCTTCACCTGCGCCAGCGCTGAAGTGATCGAACTGCTGCGCCAGCGCTCGCGCCCGTACCTGTTCTCCAACTCGCTGCCGCCGCACGTCGTGGCCGCCGGCATCAAGGCATTCGAAATGCTGGCTGCCGCCGACGACCTGCGCAGCACCCTGGCCGGGAACACCGCCTACTTCCGCGAAAAGATGACCGCCGCCGGTTTCGACGTGAAGCCGGGCGTGCATCCGATCAGCCCGGTGATGCTGTATGACGCGCCGCTGGCGCAGAAGTTCGCCGAGCGCCTGCTCGAAGAGGGCATCTACGCCATCGGCTTCTTCTTCCCGGTGGTGCCCAAGGGCCAGGCCCGCATCCGCACCCAGATCAGCGCCGCGCACAGCCGCGAGCACCTGGACCGCGCGATCGACGCCTTCACCCGCATCGGCGTCGAGCTGGGCGTGATCAAGGCCTGATCGCACCGGGGTCGGATCCCTTTCCTGCGGAAAGGGCTCTGACCCCACCGGTCAAAGCGTGCCGACCAAGGTCGGCACCTACCGGGGCTTGATGGCGCGCCGACCAGGGTCGGCGCCCACAGGCGTCACTTCTTTTTCTTCTTGCCCTTCGGCTCGTCCTTGCTGGCCACCACCACCGGCTTGGCAGCAGCGTCCTGGGCGTTGCCCTTGGCAACGCGGATGCCGTTGGCCTTCATCCAGGCATCGAACTCATCGGCGGTCATCTTCTTGTCGCCGTTGCTCATCAGGAAGCGGTAACTGCCGCGACCATCCAGCTCCGGGGTCTTCACTTCCACCACCGGGGTCTCGGCAGGCGTTTCCGCCTTGGCCATCTTCTTGTGGCCGCCACAGGCGGTCAGCAGCACCATCGGCAGCAGCAGGCCTGCGCAGCGCAGGGTTTGATTGAGGGTCGGGTGGTACATGGCAGGCTCCGTTCGGGAATTTCGACAGCCAGGCGCCCCCTACGCCTGGAACGGTGGCCGGCAGCCGCCGGCCGCGGGCGGTGATCAGCCCGGTGCAGCGGCCCCCAGCCGCTGCTGGTCGCTGACCTCCAGAACCCGCCACTGGCCCTTGCCGAGATCGCCGAGCACCAGCCCACCGATCGCGACCCGGACCAGGCGCAGCACCTGCAGGTCGAAGGCCGCCAAAAGGCGGCGGATATGGCGGTTGCGGCCCTCGTCGAGGACGACCTCCAGCCATGCGGTCTTGTCGCCGCTGCGCAGCACGCGCACGGCCTGCGCGGCGAGGAACTCGCCCTCGTCCTCCACGCCGGCCTGCAGTGCCGCCAGGGTGGCGTCATCGGGCAGGCCATCCACCTGCACGTGGTAGGTCTTGTCCGGCCCGGTCTGAGGGTCGGTCAGGCGCGCTGCCCATTGCGGATCGTTGCTGAACAGCAACAGCCCTTCGCTGGCCTTGTCCAGGCGCCCGACCGGCGCGATCCACGGCAGGCCGGCACCATCAAAGCAGCGATACACGGTGTCGCGGCCACGCTCGTCCTGCGCCGTGGTCACCACGCCACGCGGCTTGTTGAGCATCAGGTACAGGCGCTGCGGCGCCCCCATCGGCTGGCCATCGACCTCGATCGGCGGGTGCGGGCTGGCGATCGGGAACTCGGGATCGCGAACAATGCGGCCAGACACGCTTACACGGCCCTCGGCAATCCAGCGCGCGGCCTCGCTGCGCGAGCACACACCGGCCTTGGACAGCACGCGCGCCAGGCCATGGCGCACGCCACTGGAGGCATTCGGAGCCGCACGCCCACGCGATGCGTGGGAGCGGGCAGCGGGGGCGGCAGGTGGGCGGCGCGTGCGCAAGCCTCTGCTCCCCGCGATGCTTACTTCTTGTCGACCGGCTTGGTCTCAGCCGGTGCTTCGGCCGGAGCCGGAATGGCGGCCGGAGCCGGACGCGCCTTGACCACGCGCACACCGCGCGCCTTCATCCAGGCATCGAATTCTTCGGCGGTCATGCGCTTGCCGTTCTGGCTCATGTCGAAGCGCCACGGCGTGTTGTCGAACTCGGTCTGCGGCTTGTAGGCCGCCGGATCGTTCGGCTTCACCGCCGGCGCGCTCGGGATCGCCTTGGCGATGTTCTGGCAGCCATCAATGCGCAGGCGCTGCAGCACCTGGTCCAGCGACTGCGACGGATCGTAGTTGCTGCTCAGCACGCCGGCCGGCATGCCCAGCTGGTTGCCACGGATGTACAGCTCGTCAGCCACCGGTGCGATGGTCGTGGCCGGCAGCGGCAGCGGCGATGCGCTGGTGTTGACCGAGCAATCGACCGCAGCGTGGGCGGCGGGAACCAGGGCCAGCGCCAGGACGGCGGCCGATGCAGAGCGCAGCATGAGGGACATCCACGGAAGGAAGTGACGCGGCGAGTTTAGCAATGCCGCGTCAGCTTTCAAGCGCCACTTTCAATGAATACGGCAACTCATTGGTTTTACGGACAAAATCCCGACGAACGGTTGTCCTCGCGCATGAAAAGCCGGGTTCCCGGCCGCAGAAACAACAAGACCCGGCCGAAGCCGGGTCCTGCTGTGTCTTACAGGCAGAGCGTCAGAACTTAGTTCTGGACGTTCAGCTCGGTACGACGGTTCTTGGCGCGACCTTCCGGGTTGTCCGAACCATCCGGGTTGGTGTTCGGAGCAATCGGACGGCTCTTGCCGTAGCCAACCGGACCGATCAGGCGACCGGCGTCGACGCCGTTCTTGGTCAGGTAGTTGTACACGGCGGTAGCACGACGCTCCGACAGCTTCTGGTTGTAAGCGTCGGTACCCTTCGAGTCGGTGTGACCGGCAACTTCAACGCGCAGATCCGGGTAACGCTTCAGGATCTCGGTGGCTTCGCCCAGGATCGCCACGGCGTCCGGACGCAGGTTCGACTTGTCGAAGTCGAAGTTGACGCCCTTCAGGTCGATGGAGACCGGAACCGGGCAGCCGTCCGGACCGATGGTCTGACCCGGCTGCGAGTTCGGGCACTTGTCGTCGCAGTTGTTGACGCCGTCACCGTCGTCATCCAGGTCGGCGCAGCTCGGGGCAACCGGAGCCGGAGCCGGAGCAGCCGCGACCGGAGCCGGGCCCAGCGGGATCACGACGCCGACCGAAGCCAGCACGTCGCCGAACCAGCTTTCGTTCTTGGCGGCGATGCTCTGGTCGTCGAAGTCAGCGCGGTAGGCCACTTCGGCGCGGACAGCAACACGCTTCTCGAAGGTGGTCTGCAGGCCGACGCCCAGCTTGGCGGCAACGTTGCCGTCCTTACGCTTGCGCGGACCGTTGTTGTCCAGGGCAGCGTACTGCTCTTCCGACTTCTGGTAGCCCAGGCCACCAACGATGTACGGGTTCCAGCCGCGGCCTTCCTTGATGAAGTGGCGACGCAGGTCCAGCGAGACGCCGTACTGCGACCAGTTCAGGTCCTGGTTGCTGTCGAAGTTCGGGTTCTGGTAGTTCAGCTCACCGTCCAGCGACCAGTTCGGGCTGATGAACTTGCCCAGGCCCAGGGTCACGAACGGAGCGTCATTGGTCAGACGGTCGCTGTCCTGGAAGTTGAAGCCGGCCGAACCGGTCAGGTACCAGCGGTCATCGAACTCCTGCGCCGAAGCTGCCTGGGCAAAAGCCAGGCCGCCCAGCAGCGCGGCAGTAAGGATCTTCTTGTTCATTGAGTACAGCTCCTATTTCGGGGGTATGAAACCGGTAGAGGCATGGGCCAGCACTAGTGCGTCGATGTACGACAGCCGATTCAGCACGCCACCGCCGCGAACATTATGCTCAGGCGGGTGAAGGCCATGTTAACAGTCCCGTAACATGTGAAGTGTTGCGCCCGACCGGCCACCGGTCCGACGTTGAAACCCTATACAGGATGATGAAAATCCGCAAGACCCACACGCTGCAAGGGTTTGACGGGGTTTAAGCGCGAAAAACGACATACTGCGCAACGCGTTGCATCACACGGTTCAGCACGTTTGCGGAAACGTGAGGAACCTTATGATGGGATCACGAACCCAGCCGGAGCCGTGATGAAAGCCGTCGCCCTGAGTCGTGAATACGCACCTGCCCTGCGTGATGTCCTGCTGCCGCCGCCGCTGCCTCCTCGCGGCCGCGACCTGCTGGTCCGGATCGAAGCGGTGTCGGTCAACCCCGTCGACGGCAAGCAGCGCGCCGCCACCGATCCGGCCACCCTGGAGGTTCCCCGGGTGCTCGGCTGGGACGCAGCCGGCGTGGTCGAAGCCATCGGTGACGAGGCCATCCTGTTCGCCTCCGGTGACGAGGTCTACTTCGCCGGCGACGTCACCCGACCGGGCTGCAACGCCCAGTACCAGTGGGTGGACGAGCGCCTGGTCGCGCGCAAGCCGACCACCCTCGATTTCGCTGAAGCAGCCGCGCTGCCGCTGACCACCCTCACCGCCTGGGAACTGCTGTTCCAGCGCATGCCACTGCAGCTGGATGACCGCCGCCATGTCGGCCAGCACCTGCTGGTGATCGGTGGCGCCGGTGGCGTCGGCTCGATGGCGATCCAGCTGGCCCGCCATGCCGGTTTCGAGGTGATCGCCACCGCCTCGCGCGAGGCCTCGATCGGCTGGTGCCGGCAGATGGGGGCCACGCACGTGATCGACCATCGGCAGCCGCTGCAGCCCCAGTTGCAGGCACTGGGCATCGATGCGGTGCAGGTTGCGCTCAATCTGGCCGACACCGACCACTACTGGGATGAGCTGGGCCAGCTGCTGGCACCGCAGGGACATGTCGGCCTGATCGTCGAGCCGCGTGGCGCGCTGCGCATCGGCGATCCCTACAAGGCCAAGTGCATCGGCATCCACTGGGAATTCATGTTCGCGCGCTCGCGCTTCGCCACCGCCGACCGCATCGAGCAGCACCGCATCCTCAGCCGTGCCGCCAGCATGATCGATGCCGGCCAGCTGCGTGGCACTCTCAGTGAGACGCTGGGCACGATCAATGCGGCCAACCTGGACATCGCGCATCAGCGCCTGGCCAGCGGGCGCACCGTGGGCAAGCTGGCGCTGGCGGGCTGGGACGACTGAGGCGTCATGGAGAGCCGAGCACGGGCTCGGCTGGCGGCGTAAAGCAAAACAGCCGAGCGTGGGCTCGGCTCTGCGGATCCCGCCTGTGCGAGCGGATTGGCCGGCATCTGTATCTATGGATGCGACAGAAACAGGGATACGGTGGAAACAGATCCCCCACTCCCCCAGGACTGCCATGCCCACCGCCCTGCCCCTGCGCCTGCTGCAACTGATCACCGGCCTGTTCCTGTACGGCTTCGGCGCCTCGCTGATGATCCGTGCCGCCATCGGCGTGGCGCCCTGGGATGTGCTGTCGCAGGGCATCGCCGCGCAGAGCCCGCTGTCGTTCGGACTGGCGACCAATGTCATCGGTGCACTGGTGCTGTTGCTGTGGTGGCCGCTGCGGCAGAAGCCAGGCGTCGGCACCGTGCTCAACGTGATGCTGATCGGCCCCTCCGCGCAGTTCGGGCTGTGGCTGCTGCCACCGGCCGTCGGCCTCGGCTGGCAGCTGGCGATGTTCTGTGCCGGCATGCTGCTGGTCGCGCTGGCCACCGGCCTGTACATCGGCGCCCGCCTCGGTCCGGGGCCCCGCGATGGCCTGATGACCGGCCTGCATGCCCGCACGGGCTGGCCGATCTGGAAAGTGCGCAGCCTGATCGAAGGCAGCGTATTGCTGCTGGGCTGGTGGCTGGGCGGCAATGTCGGCCTCGGCACCCTCGCCTTCGCGCTGCTGATCGGCCCGCTGTGCGGGATGACGCTGGGCTGGTTCGGGATTGGCCGCCCCCCGGTCGTACCCGCCGCTGGCCGGCAACCGCAATCACCCTGAGCTGGCTGGAATGCCGGCCAGCGGCCGGCACTACCCACCAGGCGGCCCTTGCCCCGGCCGCCGTTTCGCGGCACGCTTCGCGCTTCCGTACGCAAGCGTATCGACCATGTCGCCAGCCAACGAAAGCGCCTATCCCCATCTGTTCGCCCCGCTGGACCTGGGCTTCACCCAGCTGCGCAACCGCGTATTGATGGGCTCGATGCACACCGGCCTGGAAGATCGCGCCCGCGACTTCCCGCGGCTGGCGGCCTACTTCGCCGAGCGCGCCGAGGGCGGCGTCGGCCTGATCGTCACCGGCGGCTTCGCACCGAACGTGGTCGGCTGGCTGAAGCCATTCGGCGGCAAGCTGTCCTGGCCCTGGGAAGTACGGCCGCACCGCCAGCTCACCGCTGCCGCGCACCAGCACGGCGCGAAGATCTGCCTGCAGCTGCTGCATGCCGGCCGCTATGCCTACCACCCCTTGTCGGTGGCACCGTCGAAGCTGAAGGCACCGATCAACCCGTTTACCCCGCGTGCGTTGTCAGCCGGCGGCGTCGAACGCCATATCGCCGACTACGCACGCAGCGCGAAGCTGGCCCGCGAAGCCGGCTACGACGGCGTGGAAGTAATGGGCTCGGAGGGCTACCTCATCAACGAGTTCATCGCCCCGCGCACCAACAAGCGCACTGATGCCTGGGGCGGTGACGCACGCCAGCGCATGCGCTTCGCGGTCGAGATCGTGCGCCGTATCCGCGAGGCCTGTGGCCCCGACTTCATCATCATCTACCGCCTGTCGCTGGTCGATCTGGTGGAAGACGGCAGCAACTGGGACGAGATCGTGCAGCAGGCTCAGGCGATCGAGGCGGCCGGTGCGACGATCATCAACTCCGGCATCGGCTGGCATGAAGCGCGCATCCCGACCATTGCCACCTCGGTGCCGCGCGCCGCGTTCGCCGGCGTCACCGCCAAGCTCAAGCCGCATGTGAAGGTGCCGCTGGTGGCGACCAACCGCATCAACATGCCCGACGTCGCCGAGCGCATCCTCGCCGATGGCGGCGCCGACATGGTGTCGCTGGCCCGCCCGCTGCTGGCCGACCCGCAGTGGCCGAACAAGGCCCGTGCCGGCCGCGCCGAGGCGATCAACACCTGCATCGCCTGCAACCAGGCCTGCCTGGACCATGTGTTCGAGAACAAGCTGGCCAGCTGCCTGGTCAATCCGCGCGCCGCACACGAGACCGAGCTGGTCTATCGCCCCACCGCCGCACCGAAGAAGGTGGCCGTGGTCGGTGCCGGCCCGGCGGGTCTGGCCTGCGCCACGGTGGCCGCCGAACGTGGCCACCAGGTCACCCTGTTCGATGCCGGCGACGAAATCGGCGGCCAGTTCAACGTGGCCAAGCGCATCCCGGGCAAGGAAGAGTTCCACGAGACCCTGCGCTATTTCCGCCACAAGCTGGCTGAGACCGGCGTGCAGCTGCGCCTGGGCACCCGTGCCGATGCCACCCAGCTGGCCGGCTTCGACGAGGTGGTGCTGGCCACCGGCATCACCCCGCGCAAGGTCGATTTCCCAGGTGCCGACCACGCCAAGGTGGTCAGCTACCTGGACGTGCTGCTGGGCCGGGTCGAAGTGGGCACCAATGCGGCGATCATCGGCGCCGGGGGCATCGGCTTCGATGTCGGCGAATTCCTCAGCCACGCGGGGGAGTCACCCTCCCTCGACCCGCAGCGCTGGATGGCCGAATGGGGCGTGGACAGCAGCTTCCAGGCCCGTGGCTCGCTGGCCAGGCCCGAGGTTGAGGCGTCGCCGCGCCGGCTGTGGCTGCTGCAGCGCAGCCCGGGCAAGCCGGGCGCGCGACTGGGCAAGACCACCGGCTGGATCCATCGCGCCACGCTGAAGGCCAAGGGCGTGCGCATGCTCGGTGGCGTCGAGTACCTCGGTGTGGACGACGAGGGCCTGCGCATCCGCGTGGACGGCAGCGAACAGCTGTTGCCGGTCGACCATGTGGTGATCTGCGCCGGGCAGGAACCGAACCGCGTGCTGCAGGCTGAACTGCAGGCAGCCGGCATCAACGCGCAGCTGATCGGTGGTGCCGATGTGGCCGCCGAACTCGATGCAAAACGCGCCATCGACCAGGGCAGCCGGGTCGCCGCTGCGCTCTGATGAGCGCCTGAATGGGGGGCGGAATGTGATTTCCGTCACCCCCGTTGAACCTGAATGTCAAGCCGGGCGGTTCACGATGCGTTCGGCTATCCCCCCCTACCTTGCGCCATCTTTCCGCTCACCAGCCAGTTTCCGGTGAGCCGGCGCAGCCCCCACGATCGGTACTGATCGTTTCTTTTGGGGCTGCCCACGGGGCGGCCCCGATGGCCGCCTCCCCATGACGCCAAGTCGTACCCCGCTTCCTGTCGCCCCGCGGCCGGAACCGGAGAGTGCGGCCCATACGGAGCAAGGAGTTATATGAAACTGGCCTGGATTCTCTGGCTGTCGCAGTTGTTGCCACAGCCGGCCGCTGATTCACTGTGTTTGAGCACCACCGTATACCTGGAAGCCCGCGACCAGACCCTGCGCGGCCAGCAGGCCGTCGCCGAGGTTGCACTGCGCCGTCTCGACAGTGGCCTGTGGGGCGACTCGATGTGCCAGGTGGTCACCGCACGCAAGCAGTTCGCGCCGACCATCGTCTCCCCCGGCACCCAGCTGGGCAACGACGCAGCCTGGAGCGAGGCGATGAACGTGGCCTTCGACGCCGAGCGCAACTGGGCGCTGCCGGCCGGCGAGCGCCGCGAGATCGTGCCCGGTGCCAGCCACTTCGCTGCGCTGTCCATCGCCAGCCCGAACTGGCGCAATGCCTACCAGGTGGCCACCATCGGCGATCACACCTTCTATAAGGTGCAGAATCTCAAACCGCGGCAGTCGTAACGATCCGTGCTGGCGGCAGCGTTGCCGCCCGCCGGCAGGCTCTGGGATAGTGGGCGTTTCCCGCCCGCATCACCTGGAGTTCCCATGAAGCTGTACAGCAAGCCCGGTGCCTGTTCCACCGCCGACCACATCGCCCTGCAGTGGACCGGCCAGCCGTTCGAGGTTGAACTGCTGAACAAGGACACCCTGAAGGGTCCGGAATTCCTCAAGATCAATCCGGCCGGCGCCGTTCCCGCGCTGGTCGACGGCGACTTCGTGCTGCTGCAGAACGCCGCGATCATGGGCTACATCGCCGACAGTTTCCCGCAGGCCGGCCTCGGCGGCGATGGCAGTCCGCGCCAGCGCGCCGAAGCCACCCGCTGGCTGGCCTTCGTCAATTCCGACGTGCATCCGGCCTTCTCGCCGCTGTTCTCGCCGGGCAAGTTCATTGCCGACGAAGGCCAGTTCGACGCGATCCGCGCTGCCGCGCACAAGCGCCTGCGCGGCCTGTTCGAGACCGCCGACAAGCAGCTGGCCGACAAGCCCTGGCTGGCCGGCTTCCGCAGCTTCGCCGACCCGTACTTCTACATCACCCTGCGCTGGGCCGCTGGCACCAAGGTCGACCTGTCCGGCCTGGACAACCTGGCCGCCTACAAGGCGCGCATGGACGCCGATGCCGGCGTGCAGGCCGCACTGAAGGCTGAAGGCCTGGCCTGACGCCCTGAACGGCGGGGCCGGATCCGCCTGCACGGCAGGCGGCTCTGGCCCCACCGGCTCCATCGGCCTGGTCAGCCGATCTGGCGGATCACTTCACCCTTGGCATCGCGCAGGTAGGTCGGTACCACCTCGATGCGCAGCGCCCCCGCCAACGGGTAGACCCCGCGCTCCGCGCGCACCCCTGCCAGCGCCTGCAGGCCCGTCTCGTCCAATGCCCAGCGCGCGCTGTCGGCCGATAGCTTGCCGGTTTCACCGCGCGCGGCCGGAATGAATTCCCACTGCCGCTCGCGGCTGGCCAGTTCCAGCGATTTGCCGTGCCGCAGGCGCAGCGGCAGCAGCTCGCACACGCTGGCCACCTGGCCGGCGCCGAGCACCAGCGTGGTGACGCCCGCCTCCTGCCGCCAGTCCAGCGTCTCGATGAACAACATGCCGGTGCTGGAGCCCTCCTGCTCGCTGCCGGCCTTCACCTGTGCAGACAGCGCCGGATCCTCCAGCAGGTTGCCGCGGTGCAGGTCGCTGATCCACAGCGGCATCGCCGGCTGCAGTGCCTGCAGCACGCCGCGTGTCGACCAGCGCTTGACCGCCTCCATCTCCTCATCGGTCAGCCCGACCAGCTGCAGGAACTGCAGGTTGCCATTGGCGGTGTCGCGCGCCGGCAACTGCGGGTCGGCAATGAAGGCCAGATGGCACAGCCGCGTGCCGGTCTCCAGCGCGATCGGGCCGTTGGCGTTGAGGTGGTGGCCATCCTCGAACACGTTGCCACTGCCGAACACATAGCGCGCCAGGTTCTGCAGCAGGTTCATCGGCCACACTGGCGGCGTGCTGCCGGCGTGCTCACCGGCTTCGGCAGCGAGACGGAAGGTCAGCTCGAAACCATAGCCGCTGGCGGCGGCATCACTGCTCTCCTTGGCGTACAGCTCGGAGAAGCCGTAGGTGATGTAGTGCCAATGCGGTACCGGCGCATCTGCCCAGTACACGCTGATGCCATCCAGCGGATCCTGGCCCCCGAGCGTGTAGGGAAGCGCGGTGCCATAGTGACGCGGCTCCTGCCCGGCATACAGCGGCGCCAGCGCCGCATTGATCGCGTCCCAGCCAGGGGTGTCGGTGTCGTCGTGGTCGTCCTGCACGCGGGACTCCTTGTGGGGAAGTGAACCGATCACTTTACGCGGTGGCTCAGGCCTGCACGACCTCATTGCCAGCGTTCGCCACCGCCGACCGGGTTTCCTGCCACCAGCGCTGGGCCAGCGCCGGGCTGCGCGCCTTGGCCACCGCCGCCAGCAGTTCCGGGCACAGGCGTTCCAGCGCCAGCGCATCGGTGCAGCGTTCGATCTTCAACTGCATGAAGTAGCCCTTCAGCCCCAGATGGCGGCGCACCGCCTCGCTCATTGCGTCGTACAACTGCTGGTACAGCGCCGGGTCCTGCTCGCGCCCAGTGCTGATGCCATGCACCGGCGCCACCTCTGCGCTTCCGCCGATCACTTCGATCAGGCCCTGCGCGGCCAGCTGCTCCAGTGCATCGGGTGGTGCGCGCAGGCCTTCGAACAGGCCGCGCAGTTCGGTGTCATCGCGATGGCCGTCGACCATCAGCAGGATCGAACGCAGAGCCGCCGGCAGGCGCCGGCCACGGTCTTCGATTTCCTGACGGCCAGCAGCCGTCTTGGCGTGCAGCAATGCCATTGCCTCCCCCTCCCTCGATGCGCCATGCCGGCGCGCCCTGGCGGGCACGCTCCCCTGGGGCCGAGCTTAGCGCACCGGTTGCAGGGAGGAAGCTGCGGTGCAGCAACGTCCTCTTCTTTAGAGCCGAGCCCATGCTCGGCTGCTTTGGCAAAGCATGCAGAGCCGAGCATGGGCTCGGCTGCAGAAGCCGATCAGCGGCCCAGCGCCCGGCGGATCTCCTCCAGCGCGCTGGGGTCGTCCAGCGTCGACAGGTCACCCGGATCGCGCTGTTCGGCCAACGCCTGCAACGAGCGCCGCAGCAGCTTGCCCGAACGGGTCTTGGGCAGTGCGTTGACCACGTGCACGTGCGCCGGGCGCGCCACCGCGCCGAGCGAGGTGGTCACCGTGGCCATCATCTCGGCCACCACCGGCGCCGGATCCTCGCCATCCAGCCCCTGCTTGAGGGTGACGAACACCAGCGGCACCTGCCCCTTCAACTCATCCTTGACCCCGATCACGGCGGCCTCGGCCACCCGCGGGTGACTGGAAATGGCCTCCTCGATCTCGCGTGTGCCCAGGCGGTGCCCGGCCACGTTGATCACATCGTCGGTGCGGCCGAGGATGAAGGTGTAGCCATCGTCGTCGCGGATCGCCCAGTCCAGCGAGCTGTACAGCAATTCCTTGAAGTGGCTGAAGTAGCTCTGCAGGAAACGGTTGTCGTCGTTCCACACCGTGCTCATGCAGCCCGGCGGCAACGGCGGCGATACCACCAGCACACCTTTCTGCCCCGGTGCCACTTCCTCGCCGGTGTTCTCGTCGATCACCTTCATCCGGTAACCGAGGTTGGGGAAGCCCGGCGAACCGAAGCGCACCGGTTTCATCTCCAGGCCCGGCAGCAGGGTCAGTGCCGGCCAGCCGGTTTCGGTCTGCCAGTAGTTGTCGATGATCGGCTTGCCCAGCGCTTCGCTGATCCAGTGCGCAGTTGGTTCGTCCAGCGGCTCACCGGCCAGGAACAGGTACTTCAGCGCACGCAGGTCGTGGCGATGGATGAAGTCCGCATCGTGCTTTTTCAGCACCCGGATCGCGGTGGGTGAAGAGAACATGGTGCGCACGTTGTACTGCTCGCACAGCGCCCACCAGATGCCCGGGTCCGGATTCGTCGGCAGCCCTTCGTACAGCAGTGAAGTGCAGCCGCCGATCAACGGGCCGTACACGTTGTAGGAATGGCCCACCGCCCAGCCGACATCGGAGGTGGAGAACATCACCTGCCCCGGCCTGCAGTCGAACACGGTCTCCATCGACTGGGCCATCGCCACCGCGTAGCCCCCCACGTCGCGCTGCACGCCCTTCGGCTTGCCGGTGGTGCCGGAGGTGTACAGCAGGTAGCTCGGTTCGCTCGCTTCCAGCCATTGCACCGGCACATCGACTTCACCCACCTGCGCTCGCAGTTTGGCGTACTCCACATCGCGGCCCGGCACGCGAGGTTCGGCGGCATCCAGTCCGCGTGACACGATCAGCACATGCGGTGGCGGCGAAGCTGCTTCAGCGCAGGCCGCGTCGACCATCGGCTTGTATGGAATCAGCTTGCCACCGCGCATGCCGGCATCGGCCGCGATCAGCAGCTTGGGCTTGGCGTCGTCGATGCGCAGCGCCAGGTTGTGCGCGGCAAAGCCACCGAACACCACCGAGTGCACCGCGCCGATGCGCGCGCAGGCCAGCATCGCGAACACGGCTTCGGCCATGTTCGGCATGTAGATCACCACGCGATCGCCATGACCAACGCCGAGATGCTTGAGCACGGCGGCGAAATCGTTCACTTCGCGATACAGCTGGCGGTAGGTGATCTCGCGGGTACTGCTGGTCTCGGTGGAAATGGCCACCAGCGCGAGCTGGTCGGCGCGCTCGGCCAGGTGGCGATCGACGGCGTTGTAGCAGAGATTGGTTTCACCACCGACGAACCAGCGCCGGAACGGCGGGGTGCTGTAATCGAGCACCTTCTGCGGCGGCTTGTGCCAATGGATGCGCTTGGCTTCCTCGCCCCAGAAGGCCTCCGGCTCGTCGATCGAGCGACGGTAGGTTTCCTCGTAGTTCATGACGCAGCCCTCCCAGACAAAGTCATGGGTTCGAGCATAGTCCGGGGCTGGCGCGCGGGCCGCCCTACCTTGGTAGGGGGGTGGGTTTGTTCTGCAGGGCTTGCAGCCCTGCACCTGCAGAATCAACGTCAACGTCAACGTCAAAAGCTGGGCTGCCGAGGGATGGCGGGGGGGGTCCGGTTGCGGGGGACGTCGCAACCGGACCCACCCCGCCTTCGACAGGTTCCCGCGATCTGTCGGAACGGCTTATGGGGTCAGATCCGTTTTCCTGCGGAAAACGGATCTGACCCCGAATTTCATTCGATATCTGACAGATGTGTCGACCAAGGTCGACACCTACCAACAGCCGCGCGGAACAATGGCCGCAGTTACCAACAGCCGCAGAAATCTGTCGAGGGCGGGGCTGCAAGCCCTGCCGAACCCCTAGAAGGGAGTGGCGGACTCGAACGCGAGCGCCTCGCCCGTCAGCGGATGCGTGAACCGCAGGCTGCGCGCATGCAGATGCACCCGTTGTGCCGGTGCGGCGTCATACAGCACGTCACCGACGATGGGATGGCCGAGGCTGGCCATGTGCAGGCGCAACTGGTGGCTGCGGCCCGTGACCGGTTCCAGTTCAACGCGCGTACGTTGCGCCGCGATGTCACGCGACAGCACGCGCCAGCGCGTCAGCGCCGGCTTGCCGCGTTGGTGGTCGATCATCTGCTTCGGCCGGTTCGGCCAGTCGACGATCAACGGCAGGTCCACTTCACCCGCATCACCTTCAAGCAGCCCCTGCACGACGGCATCATAGCGCTTGCCCACCTGGCGCTTCTCGAACTGCATCGACAGCGCCACCTGCATCTCCTTGCCACGCGCATGCAGCAGCAGGCCAGAGGTGACCTGGTCCAGGCGGTGCACGGTCAGCGCATCGGCATACACCGCCTGCAACCGCGCCACCACGCAGTCCTGGTTCTCGGCACTGCGGCCGGGCACGGACAGCAGGCCGGCGGGCTTCTCGGCCACCAGCAGCGCGTCGTCGATGTAGTGCAGATGGATCATGTGGTTCCAGGAATTCCAAATGAAAACGGGGAAGCCGAAGCTTCCCCGTCTTCTGCGTACCGACCAGTGGCCGGCACCTGCCTTGATGGAAGACGTACCGGCCGGGGCCGGTACCGCCTGCATCAGCCCAGCAGGTGGGCGACGCCGGCGCGCTCTTCTTCCAGCTCGGCCAGGGTCTTGTCGATGTACTTCTGGCTGAAGTCGTCGATCGGCAGATCCTTGACCAGGGTGTACTTGCCGTTCTCGGTGGTCACCGCGAAACCGAAGATCACGCCTTCCGGAATGCCGTAGGAACCGTCGGACGGCACGCCCATGGTGACCCACTTGCCGTTGCTGCCCAGCACCCAGTCACGCACGTGGTCGATGGCAGCGTTGGCGGCCGAAGCAGCCGAGGACGAGCCACGGGCTTCGATGATCGCCGCGCCGCGCTTGCCCACGGTCGGGATGAAGGTGTTGGCGTTCCATTCCTGGTCGTTGATCGCATCGGCGATCGACGCACCATCGGCGGTGGCGAAACGGTAGTCCGGGTACATGGTCGGGCTGTGGTTGCCCCACACGACCAGCTTTTCCATGCCACCAACCGGCTTGCCGAGCTTGGTCGACAGCTGGCTCAGCGCGCGGTTGTGGTCCAGGCGCAGCATGGCGGTGAAGTTTTCCGGCTTCAGGTCCGGGGCCGACTTCATGGCGATGTAGGCATTGGTGTTGGCCGGGTTGCCGACCACCAGCACCTTCACGTCACGGCTGGCGACCTTGTTCAGCGCCGCGCCCTGGGCGGTGAAGATCTTGGCGTTTTCCAGCAGCAGGTCCTTGCGCTCCATGCCCGGGCCGCGCGGACGTGCGCCAACCAGCAGGGCGATGTCGGCGTCCTTGAACGCGACTTCGGCGTCATCGGTGCCGACCATGCCGGCCAGCAGCGGGAAGGCGCAGTCTTCCAGCTCCATCATCACGCCCTTCAGGGCGGCCTGGGCCTTGTCGACCGGCAGTTCCAGCAGCTGCAGGATGACCGGCTGGTCCTTGCCCAGCATTTCGCCGGAGGCGATGCGGAACAGCAGGGCATAACCGATCTGGCCGGCGGCGCCGGTCACGGCAACACGAACGGGTGCTTTCATGGGGGTTTCCTCTTGCTTGCAAGCGTTTGATGGGACGCCGCGGGCATGGCCACGCAGGCCGGGCGGGCGGCGGGGAACGGGGAAACGGCCACCCGAGGGTGGCCGTTTCGAAGGGGGATCAGGCGGCGAGGTGCTTGTTCCACTCCGCCACGCGCTCGGCCTGGGCGGCCAGCACGGCGTCGACGTCGCCTTCCAGGGTGATCGAATGGATCACATCGCCCTGCTTGACCGAATCGACGATGGCCTGGCCTTCCAGGACCTTGCCGAAGACGGTGTGGCGGCCGTCCAGCCAATCGGTCTTGATGTGGGTGATGAAGAACTGGCTGCCGTTGGTGTTCGGGCCGGCGTTGGCCATCGACAGCGAGCCGACCTCGTGCTTCACGCCATTCTTCTCGTCTTCGAACTTGTAGCCCGGGCCGCCGGTGCCACGACCCTGCGGGCAGCCGCCCTGGATCATGAAGTCGGCGATCACGCGGTGGAAGATCAGGCCGTCATAGAAGCCGTGCTTGACCAGGTTCACGAAGTTGGCCACGGTCAGCGGCGCCTTGTCGGCGAACAGCTCGACCTTGATCGGGCCCTGGGTGGTGTCGAAAGTGGCGATGAGGGACATGAAGATCCTTGATGCAAAGGGGAATGCGTCTAGCCACCTAGTTTACACCTGCCTCGTGGCGGCGGCGCCTTCGACCATCGGTGGAGAGCCTGGCTTCAGCCACTGGAAGGCCCCCCGGCCACCGGCGCTGGCGGCCTCGGCCGAGGCGCCGGACAGCCAGCTGAATGGGGCCCCCTGACCGGCGTGAAATCCACCTTTTCGCGAATCGTCAAGTTAGACGTATAATGTTGGACTTCTTTTTCCAAATCCGGCGCCGACTGGCCCCCTTTCGTATGTCCATCGAAAATCTTCGCAACATCGCCATCGTCGCCCACGTCGACCATGGCAAGACCACCCTGGTCGACCAGCTGCTGAAGCAGTCCGGCACCCTGTCCGAGCGCACCGTCCTCGCCGAGCGCGTGATGGACAGCAACGACCAGGAAAAGGAACGCGGCATCACCATCCTGGCCAAGAACACCGCCATCACCTGGGAAGACAAGAAGACCGGCATCAAGAACCGGATCAACATCGTCGACACCCCCGGCCACGCCGACTTCGGCGGTGAGGTCGAGCGCGTCCTGTCGATGGTCGACACCGTGCTGATCCTGGTCGATGCGATGGACGGCCCGATGCCGCAGACCCGCTTCGTGACCCAGAAGGCCTTCGCGATGGGCTTCAAGCCGATCGTCGTGGTCAACAAGGTCGACCGCCCGGGTTCGCGTCCGGAGTGGGTGATCGACCAGGTCTTCGACCTGTTCGACAAGCTCGGCGCCACCAATGAGCAGCTGGACTTCCCGATCGTCTACGCCTCGGCCCTGAACGGCTACGCCGGCCTGGAAGACACCGTGCGCGACGGCGACATGACCCCGCTGTACGAAGCGATCATGCAGCACGCGCCGAAGCCGGAAGTGGACCCGGAAGGCCCGTTCCAGATGCGCATCAGCCAGCTGGACTACAACAACTTCGTGGGCGTGATCGGCATCGGCCGCATCCAGCGCGGCACCCTGAAGAAGAACATGCAGGTCGCCGTCATCGACCGTGAAGGCAAGAAGCGCAACGGCAAGGTCGCCCAGGTGCTGGGCTTCCTGGGCCTGGAACGCATCGAGCAGGACACTGCCGAAGCCGGTGACATCGTGGCCATCTCCGGTATTCCGGAGCTGACCATCTCCGACACCCTGTGCCACCCGGAAAACCCGGAAGCGCTGCCGGCACTGACCGTCGACGAGCCGACCATCTCGATGACCTTCCAGGTCAACAACTCGCCGTTCGCCGGCAACAAGGACCTGTCCGGTGGCAAGTTCCTGACCAGCCGCCAGATCAAGGACCGCCTGGACCGCGAACAGGTCCACAACGTGGCCCTGAAGGTCGAGCAGCTGGAAGACGCCGACAAGTTCCTGGTCTCCGGCCGTGGCGAACTGCACCTGTCGGTGCTGATCGAGAACATGCGTCGTGAAGGCTACGAGCTGGCCGTGTCGCGCCCGGAAGTGATCATCAAGGAAATCGACGGCCAGATGATGGAGCCGATCGAGCAGCTGGTGGTGGACATCGAAGAAGTGCACCAGGGCGGCGTGATGGAAAAGCTCGGCACCCGCAAGGGCCAGCTGAAGAACATGGAACCGGACGGCAAGGGCCGTGTGCGTCTGGAGTACCAGATCCCGGCCCGTGGCCTGATCGGTTTCCAGAACGAGTTCAAGACCCTGACCCAGGGTTCGGGCCTGCTGTTCCACGTGTTCGACCATTACGGCCCGAAGGAACAGGGCGCCATCGCCAAGCGCATCAACGGTGTGATGATCGCGAACGCCCCGGGTACCACCCCGGCCTACTCGCTGGGCCCGCTGCAGGAGCGCGGCAAGCTCTTCGCTGCTGAAGGCGACAACGTGTATGAAGGCCAGCTGGTCGGTATCCACTCCAAGGACAACGACCTGACCGTCAACGCGATCAAGACCAAGCCGCTGACCAACATGCGCGCTTCGGGCAAGGACGATGCGATCCAGCTGACCCCGGCGATCAAGTACTCGCTGGAACAGGCCCTGGACTTCATCGAAGACGACGAGCTGGTCGAGATCACCCCGAAGGAGATCCGTCTGCGCAA
Organism: Stenotrophomonas maltophilia; assembly: GCF_002799245.1. Lineage (GTDB taxonomy): Bacteria > Pseudomonadota > Gammaproteobacteria > Xanthomonadales > Xanthomonadaceae > Stenotrophomonas > Stenotrophomonas maltophilia_S. The sequence continues at coordinate 759,213 of NZ_NEQV01000001.1, forward strand.
GAAGTTCCTGACCGAAAGCGATCGCAAGAAGGCTTCGCGCGGCGGCTGAGCCAGCACCTCGTGAACCAGAGCGGCTACAACCCGGATCCGCACCGGCATCCGGGTCTCCACGTCATCGCCCTGCTCGAAGCGAGCAAGGCGATGCTGGCGCTGTTGGCCGCCACCGGGCTGGAAGTGCTCGGACCGCAGCCGCTGCGGCACGGCATCATGGTCCTGATCCGGCGATTCAGCCTGGATCCGGACCATGGCACCCTGCCCTCGCTGCTGCACATGATCAGCCCCGACGCGGTGCACCTGGCCGCGGCGGGGATGATCGGCTACGGCCTGCTGCACCTGGTCGAAGCCTGGGGCCTGTGGCGGGCCAAGGCCTGGGCCTCCTGGCTCGGCTGCCTGACCGCCTCCCTGTACCTGCCCTTCGACATCTTCGCGATCATCCGCCACCCCGGCTGGCCGTCGTGGACGATCCTGGCGATCAACCTGATCGTGGTCTACGTCCTCGCCCGCGACCTGCGCAAGCGCCACCGCTGAGCACCGGCTACACTGGGGATTGGAGCCGACCAAGCCGCCCCATGCGCCCGTCCTTGCCGCCTCTGCTGACCTGCCTGCTTGCCGCGCTGCCTGCGCTGCTTTCGGCTGGCTGCGGCCCGGCCACGTCCAGCGCGCATGCGGCCGAACCCGCGAGCCGCAACGTGCCGTTCCCGTACGCCGAAACCGATGTCGCCGACCTGCAGGCGCGGATGACCGCCGGCGAGCTGGACAGCGCCACCCTGATCCAGGCGTACCTGCAGCGTATCGCCGCCCTGGATCGCGCCGGGCCACGCCTGCGCGCGGTGATCGAGCTCAACCCCGATGCCCTGAAGGAAGCCGCTGAACGCGACCGCGAGCGCCGTGATGGACGCCTGCGCGGCCCGCTGCACGGCATCCCGGTGCTGCTGAAGGACAACATCAACGCCGCGCCGATGGCCACCAGCGCCGGCTCGCTGGCACTGCAGGGGTTCCGCCCGGACGACGCCTATCTGGTACGGCGGCTGCGCGAAGCCGGCGCCGTGGTGCTGGGCAAGACCAATCTCAGCGAATGGGCCAATTTCCGCGGCAACGATTCCGTGTCCGGCTGGAGCGCGCGCGGTGGCCAGACCCGCAATCCCTATCGCCTCAGCCACTCGCCCTGCGGTTCCAGCAGCGGCAGCGCGGTGGCGGTCGCCGCCAACCTGGCCAGCGTAGCGATCGGCACGGAAACCGACGGCAGCATCGTCTGCCCCGCAGCGATCAATGGCATCGTCGGTCTCAAGCCGACCGTCGGCCTGGTCAGCCGCGACGGCATCATCCCGATCTCCTTCAGCCAGGACACCGCAGGGCCGATGACCCGCAGCGTCGCCGACGCGGCGGCCGTACTGACCGCGATCGCCGGCCGCGACGATGCCGACCCGGCCACTGCGACCATGCCCGGCCGCGCGGTATACGACTACACCGCGCGGCTGGATCCGCAGGGCCTGCGCGGCAAGCGCATCGGCCTGCTGCAGACACCGCTGCTGAAGTACCGCGGCATGCCGCCGCTGATCGAACAGGCCGCCACCGAGCTGCGTCGGGCGGGTGCCATCGTGGTGCCGGTGGAACTGCCCAACCAGGGCGCCTGGGCCGAGGCCGAACGCACGGTACTGCTGTACGAGTTCAAGGCCGGACTGGAGCGTTACTTCAGCACCCACCATGCCCCCCTGCGCAGCGTGGCCGATCTGATTGCCTTCAACCAGGCGCACAGCAAGCAGGAGCTGGGCCTGTTCGGCCAGGAACTGCTGGTGGAGGCCGACGCGACCGCTGGCCTGGCCGACGCCGCCTATATCCGCGCGCGCAGCGATGCGCGCCGGCTGGCCGGTCCGGAAGGCATCGACGCCGCCCTCGCCGCCCACCAGCTCGACGCCCTGGTCGCCCCCACCACCGGGGTGGCGTGGCCGATCCGCAGCGAAGGCGACGATTTCCCCGGCGAGAGCTACAGCGCCGCCGCCGTGGCCGGCTACCCCAGCCTCAGCGTGCCGATGGGCCAGATCGATGGCCTGCCGGTCGGCCTGCTGTTCATGGGCACCGCCTGGAGCGAACCGAAGCTGATCGAAATGGCCTACGCCTACGAACAGCGCACCCGCGCGCGGCGACCACCGCGCTTCGACACCGACACCCTGATCGACGCCGGCGAGCCGTGATCCGGTAGTGCCGGCCGCTGGCCGGCGACGCCGCTGTAGAGCCGAGCCCACGCTCGGCTGCATTTCCAACGCCAACCGCCAAGGCGAGCCGAGCATGGGCTCGGCTCTACAGGGGTGGGTCCGGCTCCACCGCCACGATGGCCGCCTCACCATCCTCCGCCCCCGGCGAACGCACGTCGGCGGTGCGCGCGCGCGGACCGCGCGGCATGTCCTGCTCATCCTCGTGCTGCAGCCGCGCACGCACCTGCGGCAGCGCCTGCGGATGCTCGCGCGCGAGGAAATCGAGCATGCGTTCGCGCACCAGGCAGCGCAGGTCGAAGGCATCGCCGGAACTGCGCGCACTGACCAGCAGGCGCACCTGGATCGCGCGCTCGCTGGTCTCGGTCACCTGGGTCACGCAGACCCGGCCATCCCACAGCGCTTCACCACGGCAGATGCGCTCCAGCTCGGTGCGTATCGCCGCGATCGGCGCACGATAGTCCAACCACAGGAACGCCGTGCCGAGCAGGTCGGCACTGCGCCGCGTCCAGTTCTGGAAGGGGTTCTCGATGAACCAGGTCAGCGGTACCACCATCCGCCGCTCATCCCAGATGCGCACCACCACATAGCTGCTGCCGATCTCCTCGATGCGTCCCCACTCGCCTTCGACGATCACCACGTCATCCAGCCGGATCGGCTGCGTCAGCGCGATCTGCAGGCCGGCGATCAGGTTGCCGAACACCGGCTTGGCGGCGATACCGGCCACCAGGCCGATCAGGCCCGCCGAGGCCAGCAGCGCGGTGCCGATCTTCTGCACCATCGGGAAGGTCAGCAGCACCAGCGACGCGCCGAGCACGATGATGCCGCCCATCAGCACGCGGCTGAGCACCCGCGTCTGGGTCTGGATGCGACGCGCTTCAAGATTGTCGGCGACATCGATGGGATGGCTGCGCAGGATCGCGCGCTCACCCGCTGCCACCGCGCGCACCAACAGCCAGATGAAGCACGCGGTCAGCGCGATGTGCAGTACGTGCTGCAGGTTGCCCAGCAACGGATCCCGCAACGGCGTGGCCTGCAATGCAGGGATCAGCAGCAGCAGCGGCCATGCAGTGGCCATCGGCAACCCGAGCACACGACCGATGCGCGCGCGCCGGCGGTCACGCCCCTTCAGCCGATGGTAGATCCACAGGATCAACCACGCGCCGATGCCGCCCACCAGCACCGTCACTCCCAATGGCCATGCATACGCCTGTGCGCTTTCCCAGTGCACCGTTGCCACCTCCACTCGAACAGCAGCGGACAGCCTCGCGCATGGCGCATGAGCGTCACGTCAGTCGTTCGTAAGGAGGGTGTTGGTCGGCAGGGCTTGCAGCCCTGCACCTGCTACGAGCCGAAGCAACGGCAACAGCAACAGCAACAGCCGAAGCAGAAGCGGGTTTCCTGTGGGATGGCGGGGTGGGTCCGGTTGCGGGGGACGCCGTGAATCCGTCCATGGAGGCTCGATCGCCGCATCCATGCGGCTCACGCCCCCGCAACCGGACCCACCCCGCCTTCGACAGATCTCCGCGATCTGCAGTAGATCCACGCCATGCGTGGATGAATCTCCATCGGAATCGAATATTTCGAATTGGAATCCAAAAGCATCCACGCATGGCGTGGATCTACCGGGTCGACCAAGGTCGACACCTACCAACAGCCGCCGGAATCTGTCAGAGGCCGGGCTGCAAGCCCTGCCGAACAACCCTTACCGCACTTGTTCCTGCTTGCGCACGATCGCCATCGCGATCTCCAGCGACTGCTCGTAGTTCAACCGCGGGTCCACCGTCGAACGATACGCGCGCTCCAGGTCACGCTCGGTCAGTTCGCGCGCGCCACCGGTGCATTCGGTCACGTCTTCGCCGGTCAGTTCCAGGTGCACACCGCCCAGGCGCGTGCCTGCGGCTGCATGCAGATCAAACGACATCTCCACTTCGCCGCGCACGTTGTCGAAGCGACGTGTCTTGAAACCGTTGGCGGTGCTTTCGGTATTGCCATGCATCGCATCGCACACCCACAGCACCCGACGACCATCGCGCTTGACCGCGTCCAGCAGCGGCGGCAGCTTCTCGGCGATCTGCGCTGCACCCATGCGGTGGATGAAGCTCAGCCGGCCCGGCTCGTCATCCGGGTTGAGCACATCGATCAGGCGCAGCAGCTGGTCCGGCGTCACCGACGGGCCCACCTTGATCGCAACCGGATTGCGCACACCGCGCAGGTATTCCACGTGCGCGCCGTCGAGCGCGGCGGTGCGCATGCCGATCCACGGGTAATGCGTGCTCAGGTTCAACCAGCCCTGCTGGCGCGGCACCTGCCGGGTCAACGCCTGCTCATAGGGCAGCAGCAGTGCTTCGTGCGACGTGTAGAAGTCGATGCGGTTGAGGTTGTGCACGCGGGCCCCGGCGAGGGTTTCCATGAAGTGCACCGCATCACCGATCGACGCCACCATCTTCTGGTACTCGGCGGCCAGCGGCGAATGCCGCACCCACTCCAGGTTCCAGTATTCGGGGTGGTGCAGGTCGGCGAAGCCACCATCGATCAGCGCACGCACGAAGTTCATGGTCATCGCCGAGTGCGCGTGCGCCTGCAGCATCCGCTTCGGGTCCGGCAGGCGTGCTGCCTCGGTGAACGCCGGTGCATTGATCACGTCACCGCGGTAGCTGGGCAGGGTCACGCCGTCGCGGGTCTCGGTGTCGGCCGAACGCGGCTTGGCGTACTGGCCGGCAAAGCGCCCAACGCGGATCACCGGCTGGCGCAGGCCGTGCACCAGCACCAGGCTCATCTGCAGCAGCACCTTCAGCCGGTTGGAGATGGTGCCCGATTCGCAGTCGCTGAAGTTCTCGGCGCAATCGCCGCCCTGCAACAGGAAGCGCTTGCCTTCCTGCGCGTCGGCCAGCTGCTGCTTCAGCGCCAGGATCTCCCACGACGTGACCAGCGGCGGCAGCCGCTTCAGGTCGTGCAGGGCGGCGTCCAGCGCCACCGGGTCCGGGTAGGACGGCATCTGCAGCGCGGTCTTGCCACGCCAGCTCTCCGGCGACCAGGCAGCGCCAGCAGCGGTCGCGGCAGGATCGGGGACAGGCGAAACGGCGGACAGGCTCATTGCAGACTTCCGGAGGTGGGGGACGGTCATGGTCGCAGAGCCGACCGCTGGCGCAAAGGGCTGGGCGCCATCTGCACATGACTGAACGCCGGGAAAAGGACATCGCGAACGGCCACAACCCGCATGCCCGCGGCCGCCCGGACAGGCGCATGATTCGCCACGCACTGTTACGAAGTAACACTCCCCATCGGCCCCTTCCACAGCCTATCTGCCATGAAGCCCTCCCTGCTCGCTACCGGCATCACCTTCGCCCTGACCCTGGCCAGCCTGCCCTCCCTCGCCCTGGCGGCTGATGCCGCCCCGGTGAAGGACCTCGACACGGTCACCGTCAGCGCCCAGCTCGACCAGGCCCGCAATGCGCTATCGCCGGACATCGGCAGCAGCCAGTACCAGATCACCGCCGAGGACATCCAGAAACAACCGCTGGGTGCCTCCGCGCCGCTCAGCCAGGTACTGCTGCAGGCCCCGGGCGTGGTCCAGGATTCCTACGGCGGCGTGCACGTGCGCGGCGACCACGCCAATCTGCAGTACCGCATCAACGGCGTGCTGCTGCCCGAATCGATCTCGGGCTTCGGCCAGACGCTGGATGCCCGCACCATCAAGAGCATCCGCCTGATGGATGGCGCGCTGCCGGCGCAGTTCGGCGAGCGCACCGCTGCAGTGGTCGACATCACCACCCGCAGTGGTGCCGAGCTCGGCAATGGCGGCAGCGCCGGGCTGACCGCAGGCTCGTTCGGCAAGATCAATCCGAATGCCTCATGGTGGGGCAACCAGGGACGCTGGAGCTGGTTCCTGACCGGCAACTACGACCAGAACGAGGTTGGCCTGGAGAACCCGACCCCTTCGCGCAAGCCGCTGCACGACGACACCCACCAGGGCAAGGCCTTCGCCGACCTGACCTACCTGGTCAACGAGAACACCCGCCTGAGCGTGTTTGCCGGCTTCGCCAACAATCGCTTCCAGATCCCGGTCAACCCCGGGCAGACCCCGCAGTTCGGTTACCTGGACACCACCACCTTCGACTCCAGCCAGCTGGATGAGACCCAGCGCGAGACCACCCGCTTCGGCATGCTGGTGCTGCAGGGCACGCTGGGCAACACCGCCTACCAGCTGTCCGCCGGGCAGCGCTACAGCGATGTGGCGTTCAATCCGGACGTCATCGGTGACCTGGTGTTCAGTGGCGTCGCCTCGCAGGTGCAGCGCAGCAACCGGGCCAACACGCTGCAGGCCGATTTCTCCACTCCGCTGGGCAACGACCACACGCTGCGCTATGGCCTGTACGGGAACTACGAGAACGCGCGCGCCAGCAACAGCAGCTGGGTGTTCCCGGTCGATGACGCCGGCCAGCAGTCCAGCACCACGCCGCTGCTGATTCCCGACCGCAGCGCCTTCCATGCCAGCACGCTGGCGTTGTACGTACAGGATGAATGGAAGATCGGCGACGACTGGACCGTCAACTACGGCCTCCGCGGTGATCGCTACAAGGCCTTCGGCCACACCGAGGGCCAGCTCAGCCCCCGCGTGGGGGTGGTCTGGAATGCCAGCGACAGCACCACCGTGCATGCCGGCTATTCGCGCTACTTCACGCCACCGGCCAGTGAGCTGATCGCGAGCAGCGATATCGCCCTGTACGACGGCACCACCAACCAGCAGCCGAGCGGCGGCAACAACACGCCACTGGCCGAGCGCAGCGACTACTACGACATCGGCGTCTCGCAGCAGCTGGGCGAACACCTCACACTGGGCCTGGACGCGTACGACCGCCGCGTTGCGCGCCTGCAGGACGAAGGCCAGTTCGGCGCCGCCTACATCTACTCGACGTTCAATTACCGCCGCGGCCATATCCGTGGCCTGGAGTTCAGTGCCGACTACAGCAATGGTCCGTTCAGCGCCTACCTCAACGCGGCGTACAACAAGGCCATCGGCACCCAGGTCATCACCAGCCAGTACAACCTCGATCCGGACGCACTGGCCTACGTGGCCAACCATTGGATCCACCTCGACCACGACCAGAAGCTGACCTCTTCGGGCGGCTTCAGCTACGCCTTCGCCGGCCACAACCGGGTCGGTGCCAACTACGTGTTCGGCAGTGGCCTGCGTTCGGACATCGAGGGCGTACCCAACGGCGGTGAACTGCCGTCCTACCTGCAGGTGAACCTCAGCGCCGGGCATGACTTCAATGCCGACAGTGGCCATCCGCTGCATGTGCAGCTGGCCCTGATCAACGCCCTGGACCGCAGCTACCAGCTGCGCGATGGCGGCGGTGTCGGCGTCTTCGCGCCGCAATGGGGGCCCCGCCGCGGCGCCTACCTGAGCCTGCAGCAGGACTTCTGAGGTAGTGCCGGCCGCTGGCCGGCATCCGCACGGGGCTGCCCCAGCCCAAGGGTTGCCGGCCAGCGGCCGGCACTACCCAGTAGAGCCACGCCATGCGTGGCTGCGCTTCAGCGCCTGACCTTGCGCAGCGACACCACCAGCGCCCACAGGGCCAGCAGCACGAACCACACGCCCGACCACATCGGCATGGTCAGGCCCAGGAACGTCCAGTCGATGTTGCCGCAGTTGCCGGTACCGGTCAGCACCGTGCGGAACACTTCCAGCGGCCCCATGGTCTCGCGCAGGAAGCTCAGCGGCGGGCCGCAGGTAGCGCCCATCTCCGGCGGCAGCATCTGCACATAGACGTGGCGCGCAGCGATGCCTACACCGACTGCCGCAGCAATGAAGGCGAGCACGCCGTAGGTCGCGCGGCCAGGGCGGTTGGAGGGCCCGTGCAGTGCACCGATCAGGAACAGCAGGCCCAGCGCGGCGAATGCCAGGCGCTGGAAGATGCACAGCGGACACGGCTCCAGGCCCATCTTCAGCTGCAGGAAGATCGCGTAGCCGAGCAGGCCCGCGCAGATCAGGAAGCCCAGCAAAAACTGGGCGCGGAAGGGCCAGCGCAGTGGATTCATCGTCAACGCTCGAATGGATCAAGGCGCCAAGCGTAACCGAGAGTGCGCGCCATTCGAACCGCCACAGGTGACGCCTGTCGGAACGGTGCGGGTCAGATCCCTTTGCGAATGCAAAGGGCTCTGACCCAGCGCCCAGCGTTGGGGGGTCAGAGCCCGTGCCTGCGGCACGGGATCTGACCCCTGGAAACGCAAAAGCCCGGCAGAGGCCGGGCTTTCGCTGTGTCGCGTTGGAGCGGTCCGATTACTCGGCCACTTCCTCGGCCACGACCGGACGGTCAACCAGCTCGACGTAGGCCATCGGCGCGTTGTCGCCGGCGCGGAAACCGCACTTCAGCAGGCGCAGGTAGCCGCCCGGACGGTTCGCGTAGCGCGGGCCCAGGATGGTGAACAGGTTGCCCACGGCTTCGTTGTCGCGCAGACGGGCGAAGGCCAGACGGCGGTTGGCGACGGAGTCGACCTTGGCCAGGGTGATCAGCGGCTCGGCAACGCGGCGCAGTTCCTTGGCCTTCGGCAGGGTGGTCTTGATCAGCTCGTGCTTGAACAGCGAGGCGGCCATGTTCTTGAACATCGCTTCGCGGTGGGCGCTGGTGCGGCTGAACTTACGGCCAGACTTCTGGTGACGCATGGTGATATTCCTTGGTTAATGATGAGGCTGTGCGGATCGTTGTCGCCATCCTGGCGTTGCTGCGCGGACTGCGGTTGGTCCTGGTCGCCCGTCCTGGACGACCTGCCCCGCGAACCTGCGGTTCGTCGTGGCATGTTGTGTTGCGTTGAAGGCCCCACCGCGAACGGTGGAGCCTTCAGGCATTACCGATATCAGCCCAGCATGCCGTGGCTGGCGACGCCGGCCGGCGGCCAGTTCTCCAGCTTCATGCCGAGCGACAGGCCGCGCTGAGCCAGCACTTCCTTGATCTCGGTGAGCGACTTCTTGCCCAGATTCGGGGTCTTCAGCAGCTCCACTTCGGTCTTCTGGATCAGATCGCCGATGTAGTAGATGCTTTCAGCCTTCAGGCAGTTGGCCGAACGCACGGTCAGCTCCAGATCGTCGATCGGGCGCAGCAGCACCGGATCCACGCCGTTGTTGGCCGGCTTGGCCGCACCGCGGTCGCGGTGGGTGAAGTCACCGAACACCGACAGCTGGTCGCTGAGGATGTCGGCGGCGGTGCGCACGGCTTCCTCGGCGTCGATGGTGCCGTTGGTCTCGATATCGATGACCAGCTTGTCCAGGTCGGTGCGCTGTTCGACACGCGCCGCTTCCACGGCATAGGCGACACGGCGGACCGGCGAGAACGAGGCATCCAGGACCAGGCGGCCGATGGCACGGGTTTCTTCGTCCGGACGACGACGCGCGGCAGCCGGCTGGTAGCCGAAACCACGTTCGATCTTCAGACGCATGTTGATCGCCGTATCCTTGGTCAGGTGGCAGATCACATGGTCGCCGTTCAGGATCTCCACATTGTGGTCGACCTTGATATCGGCAGCGGTGACAACGCCCGGGCCCTGCTTGGACAGGGACAGGGTGGCGCTGTCGCCGGAGTGCATACGGATGGCCACGTCCTTGAGGTTCAGCAGGACTTCGAGCACGTCCTCCTGCAGACCTTCGACCGTGGTGTACTCATGCAACACGCCGTCGATTTCGACTTCCGTGATGGCGAAGCCCGGGATGGACGACAGCAGCACGCGACGCAGGGCGTTGCCCAGCGTATGCCCGTAACCCCGCTCCAAAGGTTCGATAACGACCTTTGCACGGGTGTCGGTAAGGCGTTCGATCTGCGGACCGCGAGGACGCAGAACCTGGTTGGCGGTAACCGTCATGTTGCGGGTTCTCCTAGTGAACCCCCGGCCGTCGCCGGGGGCTCTCCAATGTGAATTACTTCGAATACAGCTCGACGATCAGCGCTTCGTTGATGTCCGCAGGCAGATCCGAACGATCCGGAACAGCCTTGAAGATGCCGGTGAACTTGCCGGAATCCACTTCAACCCACGACGGGCTCAGGTCATGCTGGGCGGCGACGGTCAGGGCTTCCTGGACGCGCAGCTGCTTGGCAGCCTTTTCGGACAGGGCGATGGCGTCGCCAGCCTTGACCTGGTACGAAGCCAGGTTGACCGACTTGCCATTCACGGTGACGCCGCGGTGCGACACCAGCTGACGGGCAGCCGGACGGGTCACGGCGAAGCCCATGCGGTAGACGACGTTGTCCAGGCGGGTTTCCAGCAGCTGCAGCAGGTTCTCGCCGGTGTTGCCCTTCTTGGTCGAGGCCTTCTTGTAGTAGTTGCGGAACTGACGCTCCAGCAGGCCGTAGATACGCTTGACCTTCTGCTTTTCACGCAGCTGGGTGGCGTAGTCGGACAGCTTGCCCTTGCGGGCAGTGGCGCCGTGCTGGCCGGGCTTCTGCTCCAGCTTGCACTTGGAGTCCAGCGCACGCGCCGGGCTCTTCAGGGACAGGTCGGCGCCTTCGCGACGGGCGAGCTTACAGGTAGGACCGATATAACGAGCCATTTCTTATCGCTCCCTTTAGACGCGACGCTTCTTCGGCGGACGGCACCCGTTGTGCGGGATAGGCGTCACGTCGATGATGTTGGTGATCTTGTAGCCGACGTTGTTCAACGAACGCACGGCCGACTCACGGCCCGGACCCGGGCCCTTGATGCGGACTTCCAGCGACTTCACGCCGTAGTCCAGCGCAGCACGACCGGCCTTTTCAGCAGCCACCTGGGCAGCGAACGGGGTCGACTTGCGCGAACCGCGGAAGCCAGCGCCACCGGAGGTTGCCCACGACAGAGCGTTGCCCTGACGGTCGGTGATGGTGACGATGGTGTTGTTGAACGAAGCGTGGACGTGGGCAACGCCGTCGGTGACGACGCGCTTGATCTTCTTCTTGGTCTTAGCAGCGGGCTTAGCCATTTATAGGTCCCTTACTTCCTGATCGCCTTGCGCGGGCCCTTGCGGGTGCGGGCGTTGGTACGGGTGCGCTGGCCACGCAGCGGCAGACCGCGACGGTGACGCAGGCCGCGGTAGCAGCCCAGGTCCATCAGGCGCTTGATCGCGATGCCGATTTCACGGCGCAGATCGCCTTCCACGATGTACTTGCCGACTTCGGCGCGCAGGCGCTCGATTTCCGGCTCCGACAGATCGCGGATCTTGGTGGTCGAAGCAACGCCTGCGACTTCGCAGACCTTCTTCGAACGGGTACGGCCGATGCCGTAAATGCTTTGCAACCCGACCCAGACGTGCTTCTGGGCTGGCAGGTTGACGCCTGCAATACGCGCCATGACGCGGTTCTCCAGCTGAGTGATGGCCGACAGCGCGCCTCGGGCACGCCAATCCGGCAGGATGGATCAAAAAAGTGAACTAGCGATACTAACAAGGTTCCGGTTTACATGGAAGCCCGTGAAACCATTGGTTTCATGAACCCGGCCTGGGGAGTGTGCCCAGGCTCCGGCGCCGGATGGGGTTGGGCCTGGGGTTTCCCCCGGGACCGCCCGCGCTACTCCAGCGCGGGACCACCTCATCACACCCCCACCCGGAACCGCTGCGGGGGCCGCCCTTCGTTTGTGTGGCCGAAGTCCGCGAAGCGGAGGGACCATCACGTCAGGAAGACGAAAGTATAACAGGCCTGTCAGCCGCGGGCAAAACCGCCGCGGTTGCCGCCCTTCAGGTTGGCCTTCTTCAGCAGGCTCTCGTACTGGTGGGACATCAGGTGCGCCTGCACCTGGGCGATGAAGTCCATCACCACCACCACCACGATCAGCAGCGAAGTACCACCGAAGTAGAACGAGGCATTCAGCTGCGTGCGCATCAGTTCCGGCAGCAGGCAGACGATCACCAGGTAAGCCGAGCCGGCCGCGGTCAGGCGGGTCAGCACGCCGTCGATGTAGTCGGCGGTGGCCTTGCCCGGACGGATGCCCGGAATCAGCGCGCCCGACTTCTTCAGGTTGTCGGCGGTTTCCTGCGAGTTGAACACCAGCGCGGTATAGAAGAACGCGAAACCGGTGATCAGCGCAGCGAACACGATCATGTGCAGCGGCTCGCCCGGGCCCAGGGCATTAGCGACCTTCTGCAGGACCTGGCCGAAGCTGCTCTGGTTGGCAGCCTGGCCGGACCACATGGCCAGGGTGGCCGGGAAGGCCAGCAGGCTCGAGGCGAAGATCGCCGGGATGACGCCGGCCATGTTCAGCTTCAGCGGCAGGAACGAGGTCTGGTTCATGTACGCGTTGCGACCGCCCTGGCGGCGCGCGTAGTTGACCGTGATCCGGCGCTGGCCACGCTCGACGAACACCACGAAGAAGGTGAAGGCGAGCACGACGATGGCGATCAGCAGCAGCTGGATGAACTGGATGTTGCCGTCGCGGTAAGCGTCGAAGGTGTGGATGACCGCACCCGGCAGGCCGGCGACGATACCGGCGAAGATGATCAGCGACACGCCGTTGCCGATGCCGCGCTCGGTGACCTGCTCACCGACCCACATCAGGAACATGGTGCCAGCGGTCAGTGCGACCACGGCAGTGAGCACGAAGCCCATGCCCGGCGCATACACGACCGGAGCGCCCGACGGCGAGAGCTGGCCCTGCAGGGCCAGCGCGATCGAGCCGCCCTGCACCACTGCCAGCAGCACGGCGCCGATGCGCGAATACTGGGTGATCTTGCGGCGACCGGACTCACCTTCCTTCTGCATCGCCTTCAGGGCGGGGAAGATGTGCACGGCCAGCTGCATCACGATCGATGCCGAGATGTACGGCATCACGTTCAGCGCGAAGATGCTGAAACGGTGCAGGGCGCCGCCCGAGAACATGTTGAACATGTCCACGATGCCGCCGCCCTGCGTTTGCATCATGGCAAGCATGGCATCGGGATTGACGCCCGGCACCGGCACGTAGCAGCCGATGCGATAGACGATCAAAGCCCCGACGACGAACAGCAAACGTTGGCGAAGTTCAGTGAACTTGCCCATTCCGCCCGCGAGGTTACCGATGCCAGCTTGCGCCATGATTTTCTTACTCCGTTACGCTGCCGCCGGCAGCTTCGATCGCGGCCTTGGCACCGGCCGTGGCAGCAATACCCTTCAGGGTGAACGCCTTGGTCACTTCGCCCTTGACGACGACCTTGGCCTTCTTGGCAGTGCTCGGGACCAGCTTGGCAGCACGCAGGGCGGCGAAGTCGATCTCACCGGCCGGCAGCTTGTCCAGCGCGTACAGCAGCACTTCAGCGGTGTCCTTGGCGATCGGCGAACGGAAGCCGATCTTCGGCAGACGACGCTGCATGGGGGTCTGGCCGCCTTCGAAGCCAGCCTTGATCTTGCCGCCACCCTTACGGGCGAACGAACCCTTGTGGCCGCGGCCGGCAGTCTTGCCCAGGCCCGAGCCGATACCGCGACCGACGCGGGTGCGCTCGGTGCGGGCGCCCGGTGCCGGGCTCAGTTCATTGAGACGCAGAGTCATGATCGATTACTCCTCAACCTTGACGAGGTAGTGAACGGTGTTGATCAGGCCGCGAACCTGCGGGCTGTCCTTCAGTTCACGCACATCGTTGAGCTTGTTCAGACCCAGAGCACGCACCGACAGGCGGTGACGCGACTGAGTACCACGCAGGCCGCGCACCAGGCGCACCTTCACAGTCTTGTTGGACTCATTAGCCATGGTTGAGTTCCTCCACCTTCTTGCCGCGCTTGGCCGCGATGCGAGCCGGCGACTGCGCAGCAGTCAGGCCCTTCACGGTGGCACGCACCAGGTTGATCGGGTTGCGCGAACCGGTGGCCTTGGCCAGCACGTTCTTCACGCCAACGGCTTCCAGCACGGCGCGCATGGCACCGCCGGCGATGACGCCGGTACCTTCCGAAGCCGGCTGCATGAACACGCGGGCTGCGCCGTGACCATCCTTGATGGTGTGCCACAGGGTGCCGTTGTTCAGGTCAACGCTGACCAGGTTCTTGCGGGCCTGTTCCATCGACTTCTGGATGGCGACCGGCACTTCGCGGGCCTTGCCATAACCGAAACCGACCTTGCCTTCGCCGTCGCCGACAACGGTCAGGGCGGTGAAGGTGAACTGGCGGCCACCCTTGACGGTCTTGCTGACGCGGTTGACCGCGACCAGCTTTTCGATCATGCCGTCGTCGATCTTCTCTTCGCGGTTACGGTCGCGATCGCGACCCCGCTGCTGACGCTCTTCTGCCATGTTGATTCCTTGGTTGTTTGGGTATGTACGGCTCAAGGCCGCTTATGGTTGTGAAGTAACACGTCGTTCCGGTGGGCCGCTGCAGAAGAGCGGCGCCGTCCAGCCTCACTCAGGCTGGCGAGCAGGCGGGCAGGAGGCCATCGGCCCCCTGCCCTGATCCCTTAGAACTGCAGACCGGCTTCGCGGGCGGCTTCTGCCAGGGCCTTGATGCGGCCGTGGTAGCGGTAGCCCGAACGATCGAAGGCAACCTTCTCGACGCCGGCGGCCTTGGCGCGCTCAGCGACGATGCGGCCAACCTTGGCAGCGGCATCGGCGTTCTTGCCGTTCTTCAGGCCTTCCATGACGTCGGTCTGGGTGGTGTTGGCAGCAGCCAGCACCTTGGAACCGTCAGCGGTGAAGACCTGGGCGTACAGGTGCTGGCCGGTGCGCAGCACCGACAGGCGGGCGACGCCGAGCTCACGGATGTGGGCGCGGGTCGACTTGGCGCGACGCAGGCGGGCGATGTTCTTGTTCATGATGTTTTTCCCTTGAAAGCGGAAGAGCCTAATTAGGCCTTCTTGGCTTCCTTACGGATGATGACTTCGTCGGAGTACTTCACGCCCTTGCCCTTGTACGGTTCCGGCTTGCGGAACGCACGGATCTTGGCGGCGACTTCACCGACGACCTGCTTGTCAGCGCCCTGCACCAGGATCTCGGTCTGGGTCGGGGTGGTGATGGTGATGCCTTCCGGCGCCACGAACACGACCGGGTGCGAGAAACCGAGCGACAGGCTCAGGTCCTTGCCCTGCATGGCAGCGCGGTAACCCACGCCGACCAGCTCGAGCTTGCGCTCGAAGCCTTCGGACACGCCCTTGACCATGTTGGCCAGGATCGCACGCACGGTACCGGTCAGTGCGACCAGGTCGGCGCTCTCGGTGCTCAGGGTGGCAACGCCGTTGTCGACGTTGATGGCAATACCGGCCGGCTTGACCAGCGACAGGGTGCCCTTCGGGCCCTTGACGGTGATGCTTTCCGACTGGACGTTCAGTTCGACCTTACCCAGGGTGACGGGCTTCTTGGCTACGCGGGACATATTCTTACTCCTCTCGCCTTAGGCCACGAAGCACAGGACTTCGCCGCCGACGCCCAGCTGGCGCGCCTGCGCATCAGTCATGATGCCCTTGGAGGTGGAAATGATGGAGATACCCAGGCCGTTCATGACCTTCGGCAGCTCGCTCTTGCCGCGGTACTGGCGCAGGCCCGAACGCGAGAAGCGCTTCAGGGTCGCGATGACCGGCTTGCCTTCGAAATACTTCAGCACGATTTCCAGCTCGGACTTGTTGTTTTCCAGCTGGGTCACGCGCAGGTCGGTGATGTAACCCTCGTCCTTCAGGACCTGGGCGATCGCAACCTTGATCTTGGACGACGGGGCTTTCACCGTCTGCTTGCCAACCGCGGCCGCATTCTTGATGCGGACCAGCAGGTCGGCGATGGGATCAGTCATGCTCATATGAGTACCTTTGAGTGCACCGATATCCGCTTTCGCGAAAATCTGTTGTCTCCTGGAAACGGGCCAGGTCCCTTGATGCAGCGGGCCAAGGGCCCACTCCTACAACCCCGTTTGCGCAGGGCAAGACGCGGGAGTATACGCCAAAAGAGCCCGACTTGCGTCGGGCTCTTCGGGTTTTTTCGCAGAAAGGAAGCTGAACGCCTCCCCTCCCCGGTTCAGCAGCCCCCGAAGGGGCTCCTGATCGCAGGGCCGGCTGGGATTACCAGCTGGCCTTGCGCAGACCCGGGACGTCGCCACGCATGGTGGCTTCGCGCAGCTTGTTGCGGCCAAGGCCGAACTTGCTGTAGACGCCACGCGGACGACCCGACAGCTCGCAACGGTTGCGCTGGCGGCTCGGCGACGAATCGCGCGGCAGCTTGGCCAGCTTGGTTGCGGCGTCGATCTTCTCTTCGTAGGTCGCATCCACGGAGGACACGATCTTCTTCAGAGCCGCACGCTTTTCAGCGTACTTCTTGGCCAGCTTTTCCCGCTTGATGTCGCGGTTGACCATGGAGGTCTTTGCCATTTCGGTTTCCTCGACAGATCAGTTACGGAACGGGAACTTGAACGCCGCCAGCAGCGCCTTCGCTTCCGCGTCGGTCTTCGCAGTGGTGGTGATGGCGATATCCATACCGCGGATCGCGTCGACAGCGTCGAAGTCGATTTCCGGGAAGATGATCTGCTCCTTCACACCCATGTTGAAGTTGCCGCGACCGTCGA
Source organism: Stenotrophomonas maltophilia (assembly GCF_002799245.1). GTDB lineage: Bacteria > Pseudomonadota > Gammaproteobacteria > Xanthomonadales > Xanthomonadaceae > Stenotrophomonas > Stenotrophomonas maltophilia_S. The sequence goes on from NZ_NEQV01000001.1 coordinate 775,888, forward strand.
AGGAACGACCGGAAACACCACGGAAGTCGCGCACGCGCGGCAGCGAGATGTTGATCAGGCGGTCCAGGAACTCGTACATCTTGTGGCGACGCAGCGTGGTCTTGCAGCCGATCGGCCAACCATCGCGGATCTTGAACGACGCGACCGACACACGCGACTTGGTGACAACCGGCTTCTGGCCGGAAATCTTGGTCATGTCGCCGACGGCGTTTTCCAGGATCTTCTTGTTGGTGGCCGCTTCGCCGACACCCATGTTCAGGGTGACCTTGACCAGCTTCGGCACTTCCATCGGATTGGTGTAGCCGAACTGCTTCATCAGCGCCGGCACCACTTCGTCCTTGTAGAACTTTTCGAGACGGGAACTCATCTTCTCATTCCTCAGGCGTCGAGCGCCTCACCGCTGGAGCGGAACACACGCAGTTTGCGTCCATCCTCCAGCACCTTGAAGCCAACGCGTTCACCCTTGCCCGAAGCCGGGTTCAGGACGTTCACGTTGGAGATATGGATCGAAGCTTCGCGCTCGACCACGCCGCCGGCAACACCTGCCTGCGGGTTCGGCTTGGTGTGGCGCTTGACGATGTTCACGTTGGCGACGACCACACGATCGCCGTCGACGCGGACGACTTCGCCCTGCTTGCCCTTGTCCTTGCCAGCGTTGACGACAACCTGGTCGCCCTTCTTGATACGGTTAGCCATGATTATCTCCTGTCGCTCACAGCACTTCGGGAGCGAGCGAGACGATCTTCATGAACTTCTCCGAACGAAGTTCACGGGTCACCGGCCCGAAGATACGGGTACCGATCGGCTCCTGCTTGTTGTTCAGCAGGACGGCAGCGTTGCCGTCGAAGCGGATCAGCGAACCGTCGGCGCGACGCACACCCTTACGGGTACGCACCACGACGGCGTCATACACTTCACCCTTCTTGACCTTGCCGCGCGGAATTGCATCCTTCACGGTGACCTTGATGATGTCGCCGATACCGGCGTAACGGCGCTTGGAACCACCCAGCACCTTGAAGCACATCACCTGCTTGGCACCCGAATTGTCCGCGACGTCAAGGTAGCTCTGCATCTGGATCATGATTCAGACTCCTTATTCAGCCGCACGCGTGATGACTTCCACCACGCGCCAGTTCTTGGTCTTGGACATCGGAGCAATCTCGGTCACGCGGACGACATCGCCTTCCTTGCAGGCGTTGTCGGCATCGTGGGCGTGCAGCTTGGTCGAGCGCTTGATGTACTTGCCGTACAGCGCGTGCTTGACCTGACGCTCAACCAGGACGGTAACCGTCTTGTCCATCTTGTTGCTGACGACACGGCCTTCGACCGTGCGCAGCGTCTTGTTTTCAGTATTGTCGCTCATAGCGGCCATCCTTACTTCGTGCTGCCGAGCAGGGTCTTGACGCGAGCAATCTCGCGACGGACCCGGCGGATGTCGTGGGTCTTCGGCAGCTGGCCGGTGACCTGCTGCATACGGACAGAGAACTGTTCCTTACGCAGGTCGATCAGGTGGGCCTTGAGTTCGTCAGCCGACTTTTCACGGAGAGTTTTGATATCCATCAGCGCACCGTCCGGGTCACGAAAGTGGTGGTGACCGAGAGCTTCGCGGCGGCCAGGCGGAACGCCTCGCGTGCCACCTCCTCGGAAACACCCTCGATTTCATAGATCATGCGGCCGGGCTGGATCTGGGCCACCCAGTATTCCACGTTGCCCTTACCCGAACCCATTCGAACTTCGATGGGCTTCTTGGTGATGGGCTTGTCGGGGAACACGCGGATCCACATCTTGCCACCGCGCTTGACGTAGCGGCTGATCGAGCGGCGGGCCGCTTCGATCTGACGCGCGGTCAGCTGACCGTGGGCGGTTGCCTTCAGGCCGTACTCGCCGAAGCTGACAGCGTTGGCGCTCCAGCTCAGGCCATCGTTACGGCCCTTGTGTACCTTGCGGTACTTGGTTCGCTTGGGTTGCAACATTGTCGTTACCTCGCTTCACGGGCCGGGCGCTGACGGTCACCGCGATCGCCGCGATCATGACGATCGTTGCGCGACGGGGTGTCGTCCTGCTTTTCCTGGCCAACCTGGGAGAAATCGAAGACTTCGCCCTTGTAGATCCAGACCTTGATGCCGATGATGCCGTAGGTCGTCTTGGCTTCAGCGAAGCCATAGTCGATGTCGGCACGCAGGGTGTGCAGCGGCACGCGGCCTTCGCGGTACCACTCCGAACGGGCGATTTCTGCACCGTTGAGGCGGCCACCGACGTTGACCTTGATGCCCAGGGCACCCAGGCGCATCGCGTTGCCGACCGAGCGCTTCATTGCACGGCGGAACATGATGCGACGCTCCAGCTGCTGGGCGATCGACTCGGCAACGAGCTGCGCGTCCAGTTCCGGCTTGCGCACTTCGGTGACGTTGATGTGCGCCGGGACGCCCATCATCTCGCTCACTTCCTTGCGCAGCTTCTCGATGTCCTCACCGCGCTTGCCGATCACCACGCCCGGACGGGCGGTGTGGATCGTCACGCGAGCGGTCTTGGCCGGACGCTCGATCAGGATCTTGCTGATGCCGGCCTGAGCCAGCTTCTTGCGCAGCATTTCGCGCACTTTCAGGTCGGCTGCCAGGTAACCAGCGAACTCGGCCTTGTTGGCGTACCACTTGGAGTTCCAGTCCTTGGAAATGCCGAGGCGGATACCAATCGGATGAACTTTATGACCCATGGTCTTTTCCTTATCCGCTTACTTGGCGGCGCCCACAACCACAGTGATGTGGCTGGTGCGCTTGAGGATGCGGGTACCGCGGCCTTTCGCCCGCGCCATGAAACGCTTCAGGGTCGGACCTTCATCAACCATGATGGTCTGAACCTTCAGCTCGTCGACGTCGGCGCCCTGGTTGTTCTCGGCGTTGGCAATTGCCGACTCCACCACCTTCTTGATCAGGTGGGCAGCCTTCTTGTCCGAGAACTTCAGCAGGTTGACCGCACGCTCGGCCGGCAGACCGCGCACCTGGTCAGCGACCAGACGAGCCTTCTGCGGGGAGATGCGCGCAGTGCGCAGGATGGCTTTCGCTTCCATTGTCATCTCTCCTTACTTGCCCGACTTCTTGTCACCACCGTGACCCTTGAAGGTCCGGGTGATGGCAAATTCGCCGAGCTTGTGGCCGACCATGTTCTCGTTGACGAGAACCGGGATGTGGTTCTTGCCGTTATGCACGGCAATGGTGACGCCTACCATGTCAGGCAGGATCATCGAACGGCGCGACCAGGTCTTGATCGGCTTCTTGCTGCCCGCAGCGGCCTCCACCTTCTTGACGAGGTGGTGATCGACGAACGGGCCCTTCTTGAGTGAACGTGCCATGGTCGATTAGCCCCTACGATCGCGGACGATGAACTGCTGAGTGCGCTTGTTATGGCGCGTCTTGTAACCCTTGGTCGGGACACCCCACGGGGTGACCGGATGCGGATTACCCTGGCCGGCCTTCGCCTCACCACCACCGTGCGGGTGGTCAACCGGGTTCATGGCAGCACCACGAACGGTCGGGCGGACGCCGCGCCAACGCTTGGCACCGGCCTTGCCCAGCTTTTCCAGGCTGTGCTCGTCGTTGCCGACTTCGCCGATGGTGGCGCAGCACTCGACCGGAACCTTACGCATTTCACCCGAGCGCAGGCGCAGGGTGGCGTAGATGCCTTCACGAGCCACCAGCTGCACGGCCGCACCGGCGGCGCGAGCGATCTGAGCGCCCTTGCCCGGCTTCAGTTCGATGCAGTGGATGGTGGTGCCGACCGGGATGTTGCGCAGCGGCAGGGTGTTGCCAGCCTTGATCGGGGCATCCGAACCAGCGATCACCTGATCACCAGCCTTCAGGCCCTTCGGGGCGATGATGTAGCGACGCTCACCGTCGACGTAGCACAGCAGGGCGATGTGGGCGGTGCGGTTCGGATCGTATTCGATGCGTTCCACGCGCGCCGGGATGCCCAGCTTGTTGCGCTTGAAGTCGATGATGCGGTAGTGCTGCTTGGCACCACCACCGACGTGACGCACGGTGATGCGGCCATGGTGGTTACGACCACCCGAGCGGCTCTGCGACTCGACCAGTGCGGCGTGCGGAGCACCCTTGTGCAGGTCGGGGGTGACCACGCGCACGGCCGAACGGCGGCCGGGGGAGGTGGGCTTGAATTTCATCAATGGCATGGGATGTACCTCAGGCCTTGGCCGTTACATCGATCGACTGGCCGTCGGCCAGACGAACGTACGCCTTGCGCCAATCGCCGCGGCGGCCAGCACGGTTACGGAAGGACTTGTTCTTGCCCTTGACGTTGACCACGTTGACGGCTTCGACCTTGACGTCGAACAGCTGCTCAACCGCGGCCTTTACATCGGCCTTGGTGGCTTCGTTCGAAACTTCGAAGACATACTGATTGGAGAGTTCCTGCAGGCGCGCGGTCTTTTCAGAGACACGCGGGGCACGCAGCACGCTGAAGATTTTTTCGTTGCTGTTCATGCCAGCCACTCCTCGACCTTCTTGACCGCGTCAGCGGTGATGACGACCGTGTCGGCACCAACCAGCGAGACCGGATCCAGACCCTGGACGTCACGCACCTGCACGTACGGCAGATTGCGGGCGGACAGGTACAGGTGCTCGGACGCTTCTTCGGTGACGATCAGCGGGCGCTTGCCCACTTCCAGGCCGGCCAGCTTGGCGATCAGACCCTTCGTGTTGGTCACTTCGACATCGAAGGACTCCACGATGGTCAGACGGCCCTGACGGTTCAGCTCGGACAGGATCGCGCACATGGCGGCACGGTACTGCTTGCGATTGACCTTCTGCTCGAAGCTGCGCGGCTTGGCCGCGAAGGTGACACCGCCGCCGACGAAGATCGGAGCCGTCAGTGCGCCATGACGCGCGCCGCCGCCCTTCTGCTTCTTCGACTTCTTGGTGGTACCAGCCACTTCAGAGCGAGTCTTCTGCGCCTTGGTGCCGGCGCGACCGGCGTTGCGGTAAGCAACGACGACCTGGTGGACCAGATCTTCGCTGAAATCGCGACCGAACACGGCGTCGGAGACCGAGACCTTGTTGTTGCTACCCGTGATAACGAGTTCCATCGTCATCTCTCCTTATGCCTTGCTCGCCGGACGGACGATCACGTCGCCACCCGCCGCGCCCGGAACGGCGCCGCGAACCGCGATCAGACCGCGCTCGACGTCGACCTTGACCACTTCCAGGTTCTGGGTGCTCTGCTGCACTGCGCCCATATGGCCCGACATCTTCTTGCCCGGGAAAACGCGACCCGGGGTCTGGCGCTGGCCCAGCGAACCCGGCGCGCGATGCGACAGCGAGTTACCGTGGGTTGCATCGCCCATACGGAAGTTGTGGCGCTTGATGGTGCCCTGGAAGCCCTTACCCTTGGTGACACCCTGGACGTCGACGATCTGGCCGACTTCGAAGATGTCCGCCTTGACTTCGCCGCCAACGGCGAAATCGCCGAGCTGCGCGTCTTCAACGCGGAATTCCCACAGGCCACGACCCGCTTCCACCTTCGCCTTGGCGAAGTGGCCGGCTTCCGGCTTGTTGACCAGGGCAGCGCGACGCGCGCCGACGGTCACCTGCACGGCGCTGTAGCCGTCGGTTTCGACGGTCTTGATCTGCGCGATGCGGTTCGGGGTTGCTTCGATCAGGGTCACCGGGATGGAGCGGCCATCTTCAGTGAACACGCGGCTCATGCCAGCCTTGCGGCCCACGAAGCCCAACGAATACTTCTTCGTCATGGTCGTAGTCCTCAGGTCAGCTTGATCTGAACGTCGACGCCGGCAGCCAGTTCGAGCTTCATCAGCGCGTCCACGGTCTTGTCATTCGGGTCAACGATATCGAGCACGCGCTTGTGCGTGCGGGTCTCGTACTGGTCACGCGCGTCCTTGTCGACGTGCGGGGAAACGAGAACGGTGTAACGCTCGATCTTGGTCGGCAGCGGGATCGGGCCACGCACTTGCGCGCCGGTCCGCTTTGCCGTTTCAACGATCTCGCTGGCCGAACGGTCGATCAGACGATGATCGAACGCTTTCAGCCGGATCCGGATCTTTTGGTCCGCCATGGCGGTAGGTTCCTTCGTTAAAAGAGCGACAGACAAAGCCTCTGGGTTGCTTTGTCCCATGAAATTCCTGAATACGGACGGCCCGCACTCCTGCAGGCCGCCAAGGTCAATCCATAGACCTCAAAAACGTAGGCAGACCAGTTACCCGGCCTGCCCAGACGTAGAAGCATAATGGCACGCAAGGCAGCTGTCAACAGTCGCCTGTTGACGCCGCCTGAATGGCATTGACCCTTCCTGGTCCGGGGAACACAAGGCACATCCTATGCCTGCTTTCCCATTTGATACGCCCCGATGCCCTACCCAGGCAACATCGGGGCGCAGATACTACCAGATTACTCGATGATCTTCGAGACCACGCCGGCGCCGACGGTACGGCCACCTTCGCGGATGGCGAAGCGCAGGCCTTCGTCCATTGCCACCGGGTTGATCAGGGTGACGACCATCTTGACGTTGTCACCCGGCATCACCATTTCGACGCCTTCCGGCAGAGCAGCTGCGCCGGTGATGTCGGTGGTGCGGAAGTAGAACTGCGGACGGTAGCCGTTGAAGAACGGGGTGTGGCGGCCGCCTTCGTCCTTCGACAGGACGTACACTTCGCCTTCGAACTTGGTGTGCGGCTTGATCGAACCCGGCTTGGCCAGGACCTGGCCACGCTCGACGTCGTCACGCTTGGTGCCGCGCAGCAGCAGGCCAGCGTTGTCGCCTGCCTGACCCTGGTCCAGCAGCTTGCGGAACATTTCAACGCCGGTCACGGTGGTCTTCTGCACCGGACGGATGCCGACGATTTCGATTTCGTCGCCAACCTTGATCACGCCGCGCTCGATACGACCGGTCACCACGGTGCCGCGGCCCGAGATCGAGAACACGTCTTCCACCGGCATCAGGAACGGCTTGTCGATCGCGCGCTCCGGCTCCGGAATCCAGCTGTCCAGGGCGTCGACCAGCTTCAGGATGGCCGGCACGCCGATGTCGCTCTGGTCGCCTTCCAGCGCCAAGCGGGCCGAACCGGCGATGATCGGGGTGTCGTCGCCCGGGAAGTCGTACTTGCTCAGCAGCTCGCGCACTTCCATTTCGACCAGCTCGAGCAGCTCGGCGTCGTCAACCATGTCGGCCTTGTTCAGGAACACGACGATGTACGGCACGCCGACCTGACGCGACAGCAGGATGTGCTCGCGGGTCTGCGGCATCGGACCGTCAGCGGCCGAGCACACCAGGATCGCGCCGTCCATCTGGGCAGCACCGGTGATCATGTTCTTGACGTAGTCAGCATGGCCCGGGCAATCGACGTGGGCGTAGTGACGGACCGGGGATTCGTATTCGACGTGCGCGGTCGAGATCGTGATGCCACGAGCCTTTTCTTCCGGCGCGGCGTCGATCGAGGAGTAGTCCTTGAACTCGCCACCGAAGCGCTCGGCACCGATCTTGGTCAGTGCGGCGGTCAGCGTGGTCTTGCCGTGATCGACGTGACCGATGGTGCCGACGTTGACGTGCGGCTTGGTGCGCTCGAACTTACCCTTTGCCATTGTTCTATACCTTGATTATGTAAGTAGTTTTCAGGAGAGGCTGAGCGGAGCTCAGCCCTTCTTCATGACGGCTTCGGCGATGTTGTTCGGCGCCGGCTCGTAATGGTCGAATTCCATGGTGAAGGTGGCGCGGCCCTGGGTCTGCGAACGCAGAGCCGTGGCGTAGCCGAACATTTCACCCAGCGGGATCATCGCGTTGATGATGCTGGCCGAACCGTCACCCGTGGTGTCGGAACCCTGCAGCACGCCGCGACGACGGCTCACGTCGCCCATCACGTCACCCTGGTAGTCCTCCGGGGTCACGATCTCGACCTTCATGATCGGCTCCAGCAGCACCGGCTTGGCCTTGGCGAAGCCCTGCTTGAAGGCCATCGACGAAGCCAGCTTGAACGCCATTTCCGAGGAGTCGACGTCGTGGTACGAACCGAACACCAGCTTCACCTTGACGTCCACGACCGGGAAGCCAGCCAGCGGACCGCTGGTGATGGTTTCGCGCAGGCCCTTTTCGATCGACGGGATGAATTCCTTCGGAATCACGCCACCGGTGATGTCGTTGATGAACAGGAAGTCGTCCTTGATCGCCGGAGCAAGCTTGGCGTCGGCACGGTCTTCAGCGGTCAGCGGCGACAGCTCGATCACGACGTGACCGTACTGACCCTTACCACCGGACTGCTTGGCGTGCTTGTAGTCCGACTTGACGTCAGCCAGGGTGATGGTTTCGCGGTAGGCCACCTGCGGTGCGCCGACGTTGGCTTCAACGTTGAACTCGCGCTTCAGGCGGTCGACGATGATGTCCAGGTGCAGCTCGCCCATGCCCGAGATGATGGTCTGGCCGGATTCTTCGTCGGTCTTGACGCGGAACGACGGATCTTCCTGCGCCAGGCGACCCAGTGCCAGACCCATCTTTTCCTGGTCCGACTTGGTCTTCGGCTCGACGGCCATCGAGATCACCGGCTCCGGGAACGTCATGCGCTCCAGGATGATCGGCTTGTCGACCGCACACAGGGTGTCACCGGTGGTGGTGTCCTTCAGGCCCACGGCAGCAGCGATGTCACCTGCCAGAACTTCCTTGATTTCCTCGCGGTTGTTCGAGTGCATCTGCAGGATGCGGCCGATGCGCTCCTTCTTGCCCTTCACCGAGTTCAGCACGGTGTCACCACCGTTCAGGGTGCCCGAGTAGACACGGAAGAAGGTCAGCGCGCCGACGAACGGGTCGGTGATGATCTTGAAGGCCAGCGACGAGAACGGAGCCTTGTCGTCGGACTTGCGGGTCATGGCGATGTTTTCATCGTCCACGTCGGTACCGGTCACGTCCGGAACGTCGACCGGCGACGGCAGCAGCTGGATCACGCCGTCCAGCATGGCCTGCACGCCCTTGTTCTTGAACGCCGAGCCGCAGTACATCGGCACGATCTCGGTGGCCAGGGTACGGGTACGCAGCGCGTTGATGATTTCAGCCTCGGCCAGCTCTTCGCCGCCCAGGTACTTCTCCATCAGCTCTTCGTTGGCTTCAGCCGCGGCTTCGATCATGAAGGTACGGGCTTCTTCAGCCTTTTCCTGCAGGTCGGCCGGGATGTCGCCGTACTCGAACTTCATGCCCTGCGAGGCTTCATCCCAATGGATGGCCTTCATCTTCAGCAGGTCGACGACGCCCTTGAAGCCTTCTTCAGCGCCGATCGGCAGCTGCATCGGCACGGCAACGGCGCCCAGCTTGGCCTTCAGCTGATCACGGACCTTGTAGAAGTTGGCGCCGGTGCGGTCCATCTTGTTGACGAACGCGATGCGCGGCACCTTGTAGCGGTTGGCCTGGCGCCACACGGTTTCCGACTGCGGCTGCACGCCACCAACGGCACACAGCACGAACACCGCACCGTCGAGCACGCGCAGCGAGCGCTCCACTTCGATGGTGAAGTCGACGTGCCCGGGGGTGTCGATGATGTTGAAGCGATGCTCCGGCAGGGACTTGTCCATGCCCTTCCAGAACGCGGTGGTGGCAGCGGACTGGATCGTGATGCCACGCTCCTGCTCCTGCTCCATCCAGTCCATGGTGGCGGCGCCGTCGTGCACTTCACCGATCTTGTGGCTCTTGCCGGTGTAGAACAGGATGCGCTCGGACGTGGTGGTCTTGCCGGCATCAATGTGAGCCATGATGCCGAAGTTACGGTAACGCTCGATGGGAGTGGAACGGGCCACGGGAGCCTCTCAGATTTCTTGGATTTCGGATGGCCGAACGCCGCCTTTCGGCGGCCTTCGGATTGGCGCAGTCCTTCCGGGACCGCGAGGCAGCACGCACCGAAGTGGTGCTGCCCTGCCTGTTTTACAAGGCCGTCAAACTCACCAGCGGTAGTGGGCGAATGCCTTGTTGGCTTCGGCCATGCGGTGGGTTTCTTCGCGCTTCTTGATGGCGCCGCCACGGTTTTCCGAGGCGTCGATCAGTTCAGCAGCCAGCTTCTTCGGCATGGTGTTCTCGCCACGCTTGCGCGCGGAGTCGATCAGCCAGCGCATGGCCAGGGCCATCTTGCGCGACGAACGCACTTCGACCGGCACCTGGTAGGTGGCACCACCGACGCGGCGCGACTTGACTTCGACCGCCGGAGCGACGTTGTCCAGAGCCTTCTGCACCAGTTCAATGGCGTTGGCGCTGCTGTTCTTCTCGGTGATCACGTCCATGGCGCCGTACACGATCTTTTCGGCGACGGACTTCTTGCCGCTCTGCATGACCATGTTGATGAAGCGGGCGATGGTTTCGCTTCCGTGCTTCGGATCGGGCAGGACGGAACGCTGCGGAGTATTACCCTTACGCGACATAGTGCTCTCTCCTTATGCCTTCGGACGCTTGGCGCCGTACTTGGAACGGGCCTGGCGACGCTTGGCAACGCCGGCGGCGTCGAGCGAGCCACGAACGGTGTGGTAACGCACACCCGGCAGGTCCTTGACGCGACCGCCGCGGATCAGGACCACGGAGTGCTCCTGCAGGTTGTGGCCTTCACCACCGATGTAGGAAATCACTTCTTCCTGGTTGGTCAGGCGGACCTTGGCAACCTTGCGCAGAGCCGAGTTCGGCTTCTTCGGAGTGGTGGTGTAGACACGGGTGCAGACGCCACGGCGCTGCGGGCACTTGTCGAGCGCCGGCGAGGCACTCTTGTAGGTGGTCGCTTGCCGCGGCTTGCGGACCAGCTGGTTGATCGTCGCCATCAGTAGGTTCTTCTGATTGGTGGCCGGAAAATCCGACCAGAGATGCGGAAATGTTAAAGCAGGCCGAAATTTTGGCCTGCTGAGACAGACGATTGTAGCAACCCGTCAGGAAAGCAGTCAAACGCCTCCTGTCAAGCCCGTTCCTGATCCTGGAACGTTACTGGGGGGCCTCCATGTACCCCGTTCAGGTTGGCCGGGAGGAATCGCGGACGATTCCCCCTGCCCTTTCCCTACCCCATCGATGCACCGACAGGGTGGTCCGGCCTCGCGGCCGGACCAGATACCTCATTCTTCGCCAGACGCCTGTTCAGCCTCGACTTCAACAGCCGGGGCCTCGACCGCAGCCGGGGTACCGGTCAGGGCCTGCATCTCCGAGTCGGTGAGACCCGAAGCGCCACGGCGGCGGCTGCTGTGGTACGACAGACCCGTACCGGCCGGGATCAGGCGACCCACGATGACGTTTTCCTTCAGGCCGCGCAGGTTGTCCTTGGTGCCGCGGACAGCCGCTTCGGTCAGCACGCGGGTGGTTTCCTGGAACGACGCGGCCGAGATGAACGATTCGGTCGCCAGCGATGCCTTGGTGATACCCAGCAGGACCGGATCGAAGTGCGCCGGCAGCTCGTTGCGGGTCGACAGGCGCGCATTCTCCTCGATAACGCGCTGGCGCTCCACCTGTTCACCGTTCAGGAACTTGCTGCTGCCCTGGTCGGTGATCTCGACCTTGCGCAGCATCTGGCGGGTGATCACCTCGATGTGCTTGTCGTTGATCTTCACGCCCTGCAGGCGGTACACGTCCTGGATTTCCTTGACCAGGTAGGCCGCCAGCGGCTCGACACCCAGCAGGCGCAGGATGTCCTGCGGGCTCGGCTCGCCGTCCACGATGGTTTCACCCTTGGTGACATGCTCGCCTTCGAACACGATGACCTGGCGGTACTTCGGGATCAGCTCTTCGTGCTCCGAACCATCGGTGTCCTTGATGATCAGGCGCTGCTTGCCCTTGGTGTCCTTGCCGAAGCTGATGATGCCCGAACGCTCGGCCAGCACCGCCGGATCCTTCGGCTTGCGCGCTTCGAACAGGTCGGCCACGCGCGGCAGACCACCGGTGATGTCGCGGGTCTTCGACGCTTCCTGCGGGATCTTGGCGACGACGTCGCCCACGCCCACCGGGGCGCCATCCTGCAGGTTGACGATCGAACGCGGCGGCAGCAGGTACTGCGCCGGCAGGTCGGTGCCCGGGATCGACAGGTCGTTGCCCTTGGCGTCGACGATGCGCACGATCGGGCGCAGGTCCTTGGCCTGGGTACCGCGACGCTTCGGATCGGTGATTTCGCGCGACGCCAGGCCGGTCAGCTCGTCGGTCTTCTCGATGACGGTGATGCCGTCGACGAAGTCGATGAAGCGGATGAAGCCGGCCACTTCCGACACGATCGGGTGGTTATGCGGATCCCAGTTGGCCACGGTCTGGCCAGCCTTGATCGCATCACCGTCCTTGGACGTGATGGTCGCACCGTACGGCAGCTTGTAACGCTCACGCTCACGGCCGTGGGCATCGAGCACCGAGATTTCGCCCGAGCGCGACACTGCCACCAGCGAGCCGTTGGCGTGCTCGACGGACTTGAGGTTGCTGAACTTGACCGAGCCGGTGGTCTTGACGGTGATGTTGTCGACCGCAGCAGCTCGCGACGCCGCACCACCGATGTGGAACGTACGCATGGTCAGCTGGGTACCCGGCTCACCGATGGACTGGGCGGCGATGACGCCGACCGCTTCACCGATGTTGACCAGGTGGCCACGGGCCAGATCGCGGCCGTAGCAGCGACCGCAGACACCGAAGGCCGATTCGCACGAGATCGTCGAACGCACCTTGATGCTCTGCACGCCGGCGTCTTCCAGCTTGGCGACCCAGGCTTCGTCCAGCAGGGTGTTGCGGGTGACGATCGGATCTTCGTCGTTGCCCGGCAGGAACACGTCCTCGGCAACCACACGACCCAGCACGCGGTCCTTCAGCGGCTCGACCACGTCGCCGCCTTCCACGATCGGAGTCATGATCAGGCCTTCGGTGGTACCACAATCCACTTCGGTGATCACCACGTCCTGCGCGACGTCGACCAGACGACGGGTCAGGTAACCCGAGTTCGCGGTCTTCAGCGCGGTATCGGCCAGACCCTTACGGGCACCGTGGGTGGAGTTGAAGTACTCCTGCACGTTCAGGCCTTCGCGGAAGTTCGCCTTGATGGGCGTCTCGATGATCGAGCCGTCCGGGCGGGCCATCAGGCCACGCATGCCGGCCAGCTGACGGATCTGCGCCTGGCTGCCTCGCGCACCGGAGTCGGCCATGATGTACAGCGAGTTCATCGACTTCTGGTCGATGGTCTCACCCTTGGCATTGACCACCTTCTCGGTACCGATGGTGTCCATCATCGCCTTGGCGATGCGCTCGTTGGTGCGCGACCAGATGTCGACCACCTTGTTGTAGCGCTCGCCGGCGGTGACCAGACCCGACTGGTACTGCTCCTGGATTTCCAGCACTTCGGCTTCGGCCTCGGTGAGGATGCCCTTCTTCTCGTCCGGGATCAGCATGTCGTCGATGCCGATCGAGACGCCGGCGCGGGTCGCGTAGGCGAAGCCGGTGTACATCAGCTTGTCGGCGAACACGACCGTGTCCTTCAGGCCCAGCTGGCGGTAGCTGGAGTTGATCAGGCGGCTGATGTTCTTCTTGGTCAGCTCGGTGTTGGCCAGCGCGAACGGCAGGCCTTCCGGCAGGATTTCAGCCAGCAGGGCGCGACCGATCGTGGTGTCCACGATCGAGGTCTTCGGCTGCTTGTTGCCGTCTTCGTCGGTCACCACTTCGGTGATGCGGACCTTGACGCGCGCGTGCAGTTCCACCACGCGGTTGTCGTAGGCGCGCTTGACTTCGGCGATGTTGGCGAAGGCCATGCCCTCGCCCTTCTTGTTTTCCAGCGAGCGAGTCATGTAGTACAGACCCAGCACGACGTCCTGCGACGGCACGATGATCGGCTCGCCGTTGGCCGGCGACAGGATGTTGTTGGTCGACATCATCAGCGCACGCGCTTCCAGCTGGGCTTCCAGCGAGAGCGGCACGTGGACGGCCATCTGGTCACCGTCGAAGTCGGCGTTGAACGCGGTGCAGACCAGCGGGTGCAGCTGGATGGCCTTGCCTTCGATCAGCACCGGCTCGAACGCCTGGATGCCCAGACGGTGCAGGGTCGGCGCACGGTTCAGCATCACCGGATGCTCGCGGATGACCTCTTCCAGGATGTCCCAGACTTCGGCTTCTTCGCGCTCGACCAGCTTCTTGGCGGCCTTGATGGTGGTGGCCAGGCCACGGCGCTGCAGCTTGGCGAAGACGAACGGCTTGAACAGCTCAAGCGCCATCTTCTTCGGCAGGCCGCACTGGTGCAGGCGCAGGTACGGACCGACCACGATGACCGAACGGCCCGAGTAGTCGACGCGCTTGCCGAGCAGGTTCTGGCGGAAGCGGCCCTGCTTGCCCTTGATCATGTCGGCCAGCGACTTCAGCGGGCGCTTGTTGGTGCCGGTGATGGCACGGCCGCGACGGCCGTTGTCCAGCAGCGCATCGACCGATTCCTGCAGCATGCGCTTTTCATTGCGCACGATGATGTCCGGCGCGCTCAGTTCGAGCAGGCGGCGCAGGCGGTTGTTACGGTTGATGACGCGGCGGTACAGGTCGTTCAGGTCGGAGGTCGCGAAGCGGCCGCCGTCCAGCGGGACCAGCGGACGCAGGTCCGGCGGCAGCACCGGCAGCACGGTCATGACCATCCATTCCGGACGGTTGCCCGATTCCAGGAAGGCTTCGATCAGCTTGATGCGCTTGGTGAGGCGCTTGAGCTTGGTTTCCGAACCGGTGGCGGCGATTTCCTCGCGCAGGCGGGTCATCTCCGACTGCAGGTCGATCGTGCGCAGCAGTTCGTAGACCGCCTCGGCGCCCATGGCGGCGTCGAAGTCGTCACCGTGCTCCTGGCGGGCCTGCAGGTACTGCTCTTCGGTCAGCAGCTGGCGGCGCTCCAGGGCGGTCAGGCCCGGCTCGGTCACCACGTACGCTTCGAAGTACAGCACGCGCTCGATGTCGCGCAGGGTCATGTCCAGCATCAGGCCGATGCGCGACGGCAGCGACTTCAGGAACCAGATGTGCGCGACCGGCGAGGCCAGGTCGATGTGGCCCATGCGCTCACGGCGCACCTTGGCCAGGGTCACTTCGGTGCCGCACTTTTCGCAGACCACGCCGCGGTGCTTCATGCGCTTGTACTTGCCGCACAGGCACTCGTAGTCCTTCACCGGGCCGAAGATGGCGGCGCAGAACAGGCCGTCGCGTTCCGGCTTGAAGGTACGGTAGTTGATGGTTTCCGGCTTCTTCACTTCGCCGAAGGACCACGAACGGATCAGGTCCGGCGAGGCCAGCGCGATCTTGATCGCGTCGAAGTCCAGCGTCTGGCGCTGCTGGTTGAAGAGGTTGAGCAGGTCTTTCATGGTGTTCTCCAGAAGGAGGAATGCTGTGTCGATGGGCTTTCAGTTGACTGCCAGCGGCGCGGCGGCGGAGGCCGCCGCGCCGGCATGGATCAGTTGTCTTCCAGTTCCATGTTGATGGCCAGCGAGCGGATTTCCTTCACGAGCACGTTGAAGGATTCCGGCATGCCCGCGACCATCTCGTGCTCACCGTCGACGATGTTCTTGTACATCTGGTTGCGGCCCTGCACGTCATCGGACTTCACCGTCAGCATTTCCTGCAGGGTGTAGGCCGCGCCGTAGGCTTCCAGCGCCCAGACTTCCATTTCACCGAAGCGCTGGCCGCCGAACTGCGCCTTGCCGCCCAGCGGCTGCTGGGTGACGAGCGAGTACGGACCGGTCGAACGGGCGTGCATCTTGTCGTCGACCAGGTGGTTCAGCTTCAGGTAGTGCATGTAACCAACGGTGGTGTGGCGATCGAACGCTTCACCGGTGCGGCCGTCATACAGCTGGGTCTGGCCACTGCTCGGCAGGTCGGCCAGTTCCAGCATGCGCTTGATTTCCGCTTCGGTGGCGCCGTCGAACACCGGGGTGGCCATCGGCACGCCGTCGGTCAGGTTGCGGGCCAGGCGCAGCAGTTCCTCGTCGCTGAACTGCGACAGGTCGACACGGTTGGCCACGTTGGTGTCGTCGTGGTTGTAGATGTCGTCCAGGAACTTGCGCAGGTCGGCGACCGCAGCCTGGGCTTCCATCATCGCCTGGATCTTGCGACCCAGACCCTTGGCAGCCCAGCCCAGGTGCACTTCCAGGATCTGGCCGATGTTCATACGCGACGGCACGCCCAGCGGGTTCAGCACGATGTCCACGGTTTCGCCCGAGGCCATGTACGGCATGTCCTCGACCGGCACCACGTTGGACACCACACCCTTGTTGCCGTGGCGGCCTGCCATCTTGTCGCCCGGCTGGATGCGGCGCTTCACGGCCAGGAACACCTTGACCATCTTCAGCACGCCCGGGGCGAGGTCGTCGCCTGCGGTGATCTTGCCGCGCTTGTCGGCGAAGCGACGCTCGAATTCCTTCTCGTGCGCCTGGATCTGCTTCTGGGCGCGTTCAATGGCTTCCGAAGCGTCTTCGTCCTTCATGCGCAGGGCGAACCAGTCGGCCTTCTTCAGACCGTCCAGGAACGCGTCGCTGATGACGTCGCCCTTCTTCAGGCCAGCGCCACCGTTGACCACCTTGCCCACGATCTGCGAACGCAGACGCATGTAGATGGCGGCTTCCAGGATGCGGAACTGGTCGTCGAAGTCCTTCTTGACGCGCTTGATTTCAGACTCTTCGATCTGGCGGGCGCGCTTGTCCTTCTCGATGCCGTCGCGGGTGAAGACCTGCACGTCGATGACGGTGCCGTCCATGCCCGGCGGAACGCGCAGCGAGCTGTCCTTAACGTCCGAAGCCTTCTCGCCGAAGATCGCGCGCAGCAGCTTCTCTTCCGGGGTCAGCTGGCTTTCGCCCTTCGGGGTGACCTTGCCGACCATGATGTCGCCGGCGCGCACTTCGGCACCGATGTACACCACGCCGCTCTCGTCCAGGCGGTTCAGCGCCTGCTCGGAGACATTCGGGATGTCGGCGGAGATTTCCTCCGGCCCCAGCTTGGTGTCACGCGCGACGCAGGTCAGCTCTTCGATGTGGATCGTGGTGTAGCGATCCTCTTCCACCACGCGCTCGGAGAGCAGGATGGAGTCTTCGAAGTTGTAGCCGTTCCACGGCATGAACGCGATCAGCATGTTCTGGCCCAGGGCCAGTTCGCCGATGTCGGTGGACGGACCGTCGGCCAGCACGTCGCCGCGGGCGATGACGTCACCCACCTGGACCAGCGGACGCTGGTTGATGCAGGTGTTCTGGTTCGAACGGGTGTACTTGACCAGGTTGTAGATGTCGACGCCGGCGTCGGTGGCACCGACGATCTCTTCCTCGACCACCTTGACCACGATGCGCGCGGCGTCGATCTGCACGATCTCGCCACCACGACGGGCGTTGACGGTCACACCGGAGTCACGCGCCACGGCGCGCTCGATGCCGGTACCGACCAGCGGCTTCTGCGCACGCAGGGTCGGCACGGCCTGACGCTGCATGTTGGCGCCCATCAGTGCGCGGTTCGCGTCATCGTGCTCCAGGAACGGAACCAGTGCGGCCGCGATCGACACGGTCTGCATCGGCGAGACGTCCATGAAGTGGACTTCCGCCGGCGGCTTCAGCAGCGATTCGCCCTGGAAGCGGCAGGGAACGAACTGCTCGGTCAGCACGCTGTTGGCATCGGTCAGGGCGTTGGCCTGGGCGATGACGTACTCGTTCTCTTCGATGGCCGACAGGAACTCGACTTCGTCGAAGACCTTGCCGTCCACGACCTTGCGGTACGGGGTCTCGAGGAAACCGTACTTGTTGGTGCGGGCGTACACGGCCAGCGAGTTGATCAGGCCGATGTTCGGGCCTTCCGGAGTTTCAATGGTGCAGACGCGGCCGTAATGGGTCGGGTGCACGTCGCGCACTTCGAAGCCGGCGCGCTCACGGGTCAGACCGCCCGGGCCCAGGGCCGAGACGCGACGCTTGTGCGTCACTTCCGACAGCGGGTTGTTCTGGTCCATGAACTGCGACAGCTGCGAGGAGCCGAAGAACTCCTTGATGGCAGCGGCGACCGGCTTGGCGTTGATCAGCTCCTGCGGGGTCAGGCCTTCCGACTCGGCCATCGACAGGCGCTCCTTGACCGCGCGCTCGACGCGGACCAGGCCGACGCGGAACACGTTCTCGGCCATTTCGCCGACCGAACGCACGCGGCGGTTGCCCAGGTGATCGATGTCGTCGACCACGCCGCGACCGTTGCGGATCTCGGTCAGGACCTTGATCACGTCCAGGATGTCGGAGCTGTCGCCGTGGGCAGCGACCAGGCGCTTGGACTCTTCGTCGTTGCGCTCACCGAAGTACTTGCTGTCGTACAGCACGGCTTCGCCGGTGGTTTCCTTGCGGCCCACGCGACGGTTGAACTTCATGCGACCGACCGCGGACAGGTCGTAGCGCTCGAAGGTGAAGAACAGGTTGTGGAACAGGTTCTGCGCGGCATCCTTGGTCGGCGGCTCGCCCGGACGCATCATGCGGTAGATTTCGACCAGGGCTTCCAGCTGGGTCTTGGTCGGATCGATGCGCAGGGTGTTGGACAGGTACGGGCCACGATCCAGGTCGTTCACCCACAGGGTGCCCACCGCGTCGACGCCGGCCTTGCGGAAGTTCTGCAGCTGCTCGTCGCTGATCTCGTCGTTGGCCTGGGCCAGCAGTTCGCCGGTCGAGGCATCGACCACGTCGTGCGACAGGATGCGGCCGACGATGTAGTCGTCCGGCACGGCCAGGGCGGCGATGCCCGAGGCTTCCAGCTGCTTGATGTGACGCGCGGTGATGCGCTTGCCGGCTTCCACGATGACCTTGTCGCCGTCGGCGAGGTCGAAGCCCAGGGTTTCGCCGCGCAGGCGCTCCGGCACCAGCTCCAGCTGGACGCCTTCATCCGGGTTGATGTGGAAGGTGTTGATCTCGAAGAACTCGGCCAGCATCTCTTCGTTGCTGTAGCCAAGCGCGCGCAGCAGGATCGACACCGGCAGCTTGCGGCGGCGGTCGATACGGGTGAACAGCGCGTCCTTCGGATCGAACTCGAAGTCCAGCCAGGAGCCGCGGTAAGGAATGATGCGGGCGCTGTACAGCAGCTTGCCCGAGCTGTGGGTCTTGCCACGGTCGTGGTCGAAGAACACGCCCGGCGAGCGGTGCAGCTGCGAAACGATGACGCGCTCGGTGCCGTTGACGATGAAGGTGCCGTTCTCGGTCATCAGCGGGATTTCGCCCAGATAGACCTCCTGCTCCTTCACGTACTTGATGGCCTTGGTCGACGACTCACGGTCGTAGATCACCAGGCGCACGGTCACGCGCAGCGGGGCGCCATAGCTCATGCCGCGCTGGCGGCACTCACGCTCGTCGAAGACCGGTTCGCCCAGCTTGTAGCCGACGTATTCCAGGGCGGCATTGCCGCTGTAGCTGGCGATCGGGAAGACCGACTTCAGCGCGGCATGCAGGCCGTGG
Source organism: Stenotrophomonas maltophilia (assembly GCF_002799245.1). Taxonomy (GTDB): domain Bacteria; phylum Pseudomonadota; class Gammaproteobacteria; order Xanthomonadales; family Xanthomonadaceae; genus Stenotrophomonas; species Stenotrophomonas maltophilia_S. The sequence goes on from NZ_NEQV01000001.1 coordinate 795,288, forward strand.
TCCGTGCGCTTGGCCGGATCGACGTTTTCCTGCAGGAATTCACGATAGGAATCCACCTGGATGGCGAGCAGGAACGGCACTTCGAGAATCGAGCGCTGCTTGCCGAAATCCTTGCGGATACGCTTTTTTTCGGTGAACGAATAGGACGTCATGAGGTCTTCCACCTTGTTGTGCGGGCCGTGCGTCCACGACCCTGAAGGAAACTTGAAATTGTCAGTTGGAAGTCGCTGGTATTGCCGGCACCAGCACGCCTTCTCCCGCTACTTCCAACTGCCAACTCGTCTGCATACTTGCCCCCGCTGCCGCGCCGTGCGCTGGCCTGCCGGGGTTTGACCGCAGCCCGTGTTGGGCTTTTTTCCGCTTTTGAAACAGCCGACCAACCGTCGACCCTACCGCCTTCGCAACAACGACCAAAGGCCGGGGGCTTACGCCCCCAGCCTTGGCTGCATCGCCGTGAATCGGTGACGATGCAAGGTAACTGCTTACTTGACTTCGACAGTCGCGCCAGCAGCTTCCAGGTCCTTCTTCATCTTCTCGGCTTCGTCCTTCGAAGCGTTGTCCTTCAGGACGCCACCGGCTTCGGCCAGGTCCTTAGCTTCCTTCAGGCCCAGGCCGGTGATGGCGCGGACGGCCTTGATGACTTCGACCTTCTTCTCGCCGGCGGTCTTCAGGGTGACGACGAATTCGGTCTGCTCTTCGACCGGAGCGGCCGGGCCGGCCGGGCCAGCAACGGCAACCGGAGCAGCGGCGGAGACGCCGAACTTCTCTTCGATGGCCTTGACCAGCTCCATCACTTCCATCAGGGACTTCTCGGCGATGGCGTCGACGATCTGTTCGTTGGTAAGGGACATGATTAATACCTTTGGATGATTTTCTGGGTTGAGGTTCCGTCAGGAACCACGGTAAGTCGAAACTCAGGCGGTCTCGGCGGCCGGCTCGGCAGCGTCAGCGGCGACATCGCCACCACCCTGCTTCTCGCCAACGGCCTTGATGGCGCGGGCAAACATCGTGACCGGCTCGGTCAGGACGCGGGCCAGCATGGCCAGGGCCTGGTCGCGGGTCGGCAGCGATGCCAGCACGTCGACGTGGCTCGCCGGGAACACTTCACCACCGATGGCGACGACCTTAGCCTTCAGCTTGTCGTTGCCCTTGGCGGCTTCCTTGATCAGGCGACCGGCAGCGCCGGGCTCCTCGAGCGAGAACGCGTACAGCAGCGGACCAACCATCTGGTCCTGTGCGACTGCGAACTCGGTGCCTTCAACGGCGCGCGAAGCCAGGGTGTTCTTGACAACCTTCAAGAAAACACCGGTTTCACGAGCCTGCTTGCGCATCGCGGTCATCTGGGCGACCGTGGTGCCAGCGTATTCGGCTGCGATCAAGGAGTGGGCCTTGGCGGCGACGTCTGCCAGCTCGGCGACTACTTCTTGCTTCTGGGACAGATTGAGAGCCATTGCACTCCTCCTATTGAACTCCGCTTACGGCTCCTGCCGTGTGCGGTCCTGTGCGGCATCCGTCCTGGACGCCGGGAACATCGGGATGATGTTCCGGGGGTGGGCCGTTCTAGACCTGGAGTGGGCCAACCTGGGAAACCCCAGACGTGCGTGAACCAGAAAAACTCCAGAAGGGCACCATCTACGCAGGGTGATTCCGGGGAATCGATTAAGCGCTCATGACTGCTCCGGCGGCGACTCCTTGCCAGATCGAGCTTCCGTGCCCGTCGCCGGTATTGCCACGACCGCGCCTGCGGTCTTTGACGGCTACCGCGGGCGATGCACTGCCAGCGATGCCTTCAAATGTCACGGTCACGGCACCAGGGGCACCGTGACCGCTTGAAACAATTACTTCAGGGTCAGCGACGACTGGTCGACGGTGACGCCCGGGCCCATCGTCGAGCTGACCGAAACCTTCTGCAGGTAGGTGCCCTTCGAGGTGGCCGGCTTGGCCTTGATCAGGTCCAGCAGCAGCGCGGTCAGGTTCGACTTCAGCGCGTCTTCGGCGAAGTCGGCCTTGCCGATGGTGCAGTGGATGATGCCGGCCTTGTCGGTGCGGTAACGGACCTGACCCGACTTGGCGTTCTTCACGGCTTCACCCGGGTTCGGGGAAACGGTGCCGACCTTCGGGTTCGGCATCAGGCCGCGCGGGCCCAGCACGGTGCCCAGCTTGCCGACGACGCGCATGGCGTCCGGGGTCGCGATGACGACGTCGTAGTTCAGATCGCCGGCCTGCATCTTCTCGGCCAGGTCATCCATGCCGACGGCTTCGGCGCCAGCGGCCAGGGCTTCGTCAGCCTTGGCACCGGCCGGAGCGAACACGGCGACGCGGACCGACTTGCCGGTACCAGCCGGCAGCACGGTGGAGCCACGGACCTGCTGGTCGGACTTCTTCGCATCGACGCCCAGGCGCACGGCAACGTCGATCGACTCGACGAACTTGGCCTTGGTGGCGCTCTTCAGGATGTTGATCGCGTCCTCGAAGGCGTACGCCTTGCCCGGAACGACGGCGGCCTTGATGGCCTTCTCACGCTTGGTCTGTGCCATCTTATTAACCCTCCACCACGAGGCCCATGGAACGGGCAGAGCCAGCGATGGTACGCACGGCGGCGTCCAGGTCGGCGGCAGTCAGATCCGGTTCCTTCGCCTTGGCGATCTCTTCCAGCTGCTTACGGGTGACCTTGCCGACCTTCTCGGTGTTCGGGCGCTTGGAGCCCGACGAGATGCCAGCGGCCTTCTTCAGCAGGGTGGTAGCCGGGGTGCTCTTGGTGATGAAGGTGAACGTACGGTCCGAGTAGGCCGTGATGATCACCGGAACCGGCAGACCCGGCTCGAGCTTCTGCGTGGCAGCATTGAACGCCTTGCAGAATTCCATGATGTTCAGACCACGCTGACCCAGCGCAGGACCGACCGGCGGCGAGGGGTTGGCCTGACCGGCCTTCACCTGCAGCTTGATGTAACCGACAACTTTCTTTGCCATGTGAGTGCTCTCCGGGTGCTAGCGCCTTTCGACAACAGGCTCCCCATCGGACCGGGAATCACGCGTCCCGGCATCGCGTTTTGAAATCATGCTGAAGGCCACCTTGCGGCGGCCTCATCCTGCCGGCTTTCCCAGCGGGGAGCCGCGCACTATAACAGGTTTTTTCTTCACATGCCTGAAGCAGCAGGTAAACGAACGAAACCGGGCCAGGCCCGGTTTCTGGTTCTGCAGCGGTCGAGCCTGCTCGACCCCGCAGACAGGTCAGACGGCCTTTTCGACCTGGCCGAACTCGAGCTCGACCGGAGTGGCACGACCGAAGATCAGCACCGAGACGCGCAGACGGCTCTTCTCGTAGTTGACTTCTTCGACGACGCCATTGAAATCGTTGAACGGGCCGTCGGTGACGCGGACCATCTGGCCCGGCTCGAACAGCACCTTCGGGCGCGGCTTCTCGACACCTTCCTGAACGCGATTCAGGATGGCTTCGGCCTCGGAATCGGCGATCGGCAGCGGACGATCGGCAGTACCGCCGATGAAGCCCATCACGCGCGGGGTTTCCTTGACCAGGTGCCAGCTTTCGTTGTCGATGCGCGGAATACCGGCTTCTTCGTGGGTCTCGATCTGGACCAGCACGTAACCCGGGAAGAACTTGCGCTCGGAGCGGCGCTTCTGGCCAGCGCGCATCTCGACCACTTCTTCGGTCGGGACCAGGACGTCGCCGAAGCGCTCTTCCATGCCGTCACGGACGATGCGATCGCGCAGAGCCTGCGCCACCGACTTCTCGAAGCCCGAATAGGCGTGAACGACGTACCAACGCTTCATGCAATTCTCCTTAGCGGCTCAGGAACCACTGAGTCAGTTTCTGGATCAGGAAGTCGAAGCCACCCAGCAGCAGGCTGAGGATGAGCACCACGACGATCACGACCCACGTCATGCGGATGGCTTCCTGGCGCGTCGGCCAGACCACCTTGCGCAGTTCGAAGCGCGACTCGGAGAGGAATTCGCGGGTGTCGCGCCCCTTGCCGGTCAGCATGAACACGCCGATACCGCCAACCAGACCGACCACGACCGCCAACGCACGCAGCTGACCCGCCCACGCGCCCAGCTGGGCAGCGCGACCGGAGTCGGCGGAGAACCAGAACCAGACGAACAGACCGGCCAGCACCAGCAGCGATGCGGCGACATACTTGACGATATCTCCACCGTGGGCGGAGTTGTCCTTGGAGTGTTCGATCTTGCTATTCATCCGGCTGTGTCTGCTTTAGCGGCCCAGGCCGCTGGATAAGGTGGGCAGATGGCACGCCAGGAGGGACTCGAACCCCCAACCTGCGGTTTTGGAGACCGCTGCTCTGCCAATTGAGCTACTGGCGTACGTTGAAAACTTGCCTTCCCTTAGACGGCGAAGGCGGACCGAGGTTCCCGGCCCGCCATTCGCGTAACCGGCGGTGCTATGCAACCACCGGTACTGCAGGCTTACTCGATGATCTTCGAGACCACGCCGGCGCCGACGGTACGGCCACCTTCGCGGATGGCGAAGCGCAGGCCTTCGTCCATTGCCACCGGGTTGATCAGGGTGACGACCATCTTGACGTTGTCACCCGGCATCACCATTTCGACGCCTTCCGGCAGAGCAGCTGCGCCGGTGATGTCGGTGGTGCGGAAGTAGAACTGCGGACGGTAGCCGTTGAAGAACGGGGTGTGGCGGCCGCCTTCGTCCTTCGACAGGACGTACACTTCGCCTTCGAACTTGGTGTGCGGCTTGATCGAACCCGGCTTGGCCAGGACCTGGCCACGCTCGACGTCGTCACGCTTGGTGCCGCGCAGCAGCAGGCCAGCGTTGTCGCCTGCCTGACCCTGGTCCAGCAGCTTGCGGAACATTTCAACGCCGGTCACGGTGGTCTTCTGCACCGGACGGATGCCGACGATTTCGATTTCGTCGCCAACCTTGATCACGCCGCGCTCGATACGACCGGTCACCACGGTGCCGCGGCCCGAGATCGAGAACACGTCTTCCACCGGCATCAGGAACGGCTTGTCAATCGCGCGCTCCGGCTCCGGAATCCAGCTGTCCAGGGCGTCGACCAGCTTCAGGATGGCCGGCACGCCGATGTCGCTCTGGTCGCCTTCCAGCGCCAGACGGGCCGAACCGGCGATGATCGGGGTATCGTCGCCCGGGAAGTCGTACTTGCTCAGCAGCTCGCGCACTTCCATTTCGACCAGCTCGAGCAGCTCGGCGTCGTCAACCATGTCGGCCTTGTTCAGGAACACGACGATGTACGGCACGCCGACCTGACGCGACAGCAGGATGTGCTCGCGGGTCTGCGGCATCGGGCCGTCAGCGGCCGAGCACACCAGGATCGCGCCGTCCATCTGGGCAGCACCGGTGATCATGTTCTTGACGTAGTCAGCATGGCCCGGGCAATCGACGTGGGCGTAGTGACGGACCGGGGATTCGTATTCGACGTGCGCGGTCGAGATCGTGATGCCACGAGCCTTTTCTTCCGGCGCGGCGTCGATCGAGGAGTAGTCCTTGAACTCGCCACCGAAGCGCTCGGCACCGATCTTGGTCAGTGCGGCGGTCAGCGTGGTCTTGCCGTGGTCGACGTGACCGATGGTGCCGACATTGACGTGCGGCTTGGTGCGCTCGAACTTACCCTTGGCCATGGCTGCTTATCTCGAATTCGTCTGAGAGGTGATGCTTAAGATGGTGCTCACGAAAGGAATCGAACCTTCGACCTCTTCCTTACCAAGGAAGTGCTCTACCGACTGAGCTACGTGAGCCGAGTTTTGCATTATGACATGAACTCGATAAGATTCAAAGTTCATTCAATGGAGCGGGAGACGGGAATCGAACCCGCACCATCAGCTTGGAAGGCTGAGGTTCTACCATTGAACTACTCCCGCGCCGGGAATGTCACAACGTGAAACTGGTGGAGGGAGGTGGATTCGAACCACCGAAGGCGTAAGCCAGCAGATTTACAGTCTGCCCCCGTTGGCCGCTTGGGTATCCCTCCTTACCACCCCATTCCGTTGCCGCCGAAGCGTTGCGGTGTGTGGTGGTGAGCCGCTTATTCTGCTGATGGGACGGGGGGCTGTCAACGCTTTTTTCCATCTTTTTCACACGTTGTCGCAAACCCATTGATACGCAAGGTTATTGCCCGGGGACCGGCAGGGTCTCGTTGGCGAAAATTGCGACATGGGGAACGCCGTCGGCGCCGATCCAGCCCCGATACATGCCCTGGGTGTTGAACGGCGCGGCCATTTTGCCGTCTGCGGCAAGCACGATCGCACCGCCGTCGCCGCCCATCTGCGGAATCGTCTCGTTGATCACGCCCTTGCCCGCCTGCTCCGGGCTCTGTCCCTGGTAGCGCATGCGGGCACAGATCTCGTGTGCGGCGGCAGTACGGATGTAGTACTCGCCCCAGCCGGTGCCGGACACCGCACAACGCGCATCGGCCCAGGTGCCCGCGCCGATGATCGGCGAGTCACCCACCCGGCCATAACGCTTGTTGGTCATGCCGCCGGTGGAGGTACCGGCGGCCAGGTGCCCCTGTGCATCCAATGCGACCGCACCTACGGTACCGAAGTGCTTTGCGGTCTCCAGGTCGGCATGCACCTGGCCACTGGCTTCTTCCTTCAGCGCGCGCTGCAGCTGCTGCCAGCGCTTCTCTGTACGGAAGTACGACGGATCCACCAGGGTCATGCCCTGCTCCACCGCAAACGCTTCGGCGCCCTGCCCCACCATCATCACGTGCCTGGACTTCTGCATCACGGTCTGCGCCAGCAGGATCGGATTGCGCACCCGCTGCACGCCGGCCACTGCGCCTGCCGCCTGGGTGGCGCCGTCCATCAGCGCGGCATCCAGCTCGTTGTGGCCGTCATGGGTGAACACCGCGCCCTTGCCGGCGTTGAAGGTCGGATCATCCTCCAGCACGGTGATGGCCGCAGTGACCGCTGCAAGCGCCGGGCGACCGGCCGCCAGTTCGGCATGGCCCTTCAACAGCGCGGCACGCAACGCATCGCGCGCGGCCTTCTCTTCGGCCGGCGACAGATCCTTGCGCTCGACGCCGGCCCCTCCATGGATGACCAGCAGTGGCGACGTAGCCGGTGCGGCCTGGGCAAGCAATGGCAGGGACAGCAGCGCGGACAGCGCCAGGCGCAGTTTCATCGGGTAGGTCTCCAGCAGGGCGTAAGGAATGGATTGCATGTTGGTGCCGGCCGCGGGCCGGCAAGGGGCGCATCAGGGAAGGTGAGTTGCCGGCCAGCGGCTGGCACTACCGAAGCGTGAACTCGATCTCGCCGTCACTGATGTCGGCCATCGCCTGGTAATCGGCCTCGGCCTGGAAGTCATCCAGGCGCATGCGGCTGCCGCTGGCGACCACGGTCACCGGAACGGCATGGAAGCGCAGCGGCTCGCCCTCCACCAGCCGGTCGGCATCACGGCCGGGGCTGACCACCCAGACCTTGCCTTCGCCATCGGCGCTGTAGACCTGGGCCTGGCCATCGGGCTCCACGCACAGGGCAGTGTCCTCATCGACGCCAATGCCGACGATGTCGGGGTCGCCGCTGTCCTGCGCGGCGCGCGCCACGAACACGATCAGGCGACCGAGCCGGTCACGCTTGTCGAAATGGGTGTCGGTGACCACGCGCTGCAGGTAGGGCATCTGCAGGAATCCACTGTCCATGGTGACCGCGCTGCCCATCGGGTCGGCCAGCGCACCGGCCGAGGTGATGCTGCCGCCATCCATGGCGCCATAGGCATAGCCGCCGAGGATGGCCAGGCCCGCGCTGGTACCGGCGATCGGCTTGCCGGCGCGCACATGGGCGTTGAGCGCGCGGTTGAGAGCGGTGCCCTTCCAGAAGCGGATGTAGCGTGACTGGTCGCCACCGGCAATGAAGATGGCATCCGCCGCGGCGACCACCCGCAGCACCGCCGGATCATCGGCACCGCGACGGCTGTCGAAGACCAGGGTCTGCACTGCGGTGGCGCCGCCGATTTCGCGGTACAGGCGGTCCTGCAGCTCGTCACCGCCAGAGGCACGCAGGATCAGCACACGGCCATTGCCGGCCTGCTTCAGCCACCACTGGAAGGCGTCCGGCACCCATTCGCCACCGCCCATCAGCATCATCGCGGGCGCCCGCGGTCCGGGGCGCGGAGCCTCCAGATCGCCGACTTCGTAGTAGGCGAAGCCGGGACCCTGCAGGTCCTGCGCGGGCGTGGCCAGTGGCCAGGCCAGCACCAGCAGCGCCAGCCAGGCAAAGGGGCTACGCAGGGTGCGGTGGAGGCGTCGCATCTTGATCTCCCTGAACAAAATCGACTTGCAAGCGTTTTCACTCTTTGCCAGATAGGGACCCAGTAGTCAAGGACATAAAAAAGGCGTTAAATGCGCGCGCCCATTCCGGAAATCTGAATGGGGGACAGGGCCCCTCCTCTGCGGGCCGGCTTCATTTCCGAGAATTCCTCATGCGTAGAATGGCGATGGCGTGGTCGATCCAGCTGGCGTTGATGGGTGTGGCTGCTTCCGCGGCTGCCCAGGCTCCGGCTTCCTCTTCGGTACAACAACTGGACGCGGTGCAGGTCACCGGTTCGCGCATTCCGCGCGCCCAGGTGGAAGGCCCCGCCCCGATCACGGTGATCAACGCCGAACAGATCCGCTCCAGTGGCTTCACCAGCGTGCCGGACGTGCTGCGCGCGATGACCCAGAACGGCGGTGAGACGCAGAGCCAGCAGTCTTCCAGTGGTGCCGACTTCTCGCCGGGCGCCCAGCAGGTGGACCTGCGCGGGCTGGGCCCGAACCACACGCTGGTGCTGGTCAATGGCCGCCGTATCGCCGACTTCCCGATGCCTTTCAAGGGCCGCAGCAATTTCACCGATGTCTCCAACATCCCGCTGGGGATGATCGAGCGCATCGAAGTGCTGACCGGCAGCGCCTCGGCCATCTATGGTTCCGACGCGATCGCCGGCGTGGTCAACTTCATCCTGAAGAAGAAGGCCGACGGCACCACCATCGACATGCGCATGGGCACCACCACCGAAGGCGGTGGCGAGTCGTTCGACATGAGCCTGGCCAGTGGTTTCAGCCGTGGCAACTTCAACGCCGTGTACAGCGTCGAGCTGCAGTCGCAGACCCCGCTGTGGGCCTATGACCGCGACATCCAGGACTCGACCCAGGATGGCCCCACCGAGGGTTCACGCATCGCGCGCCGTGCCTATCTGCGCACCGACTACAACGATGACTACCTGGACCCGGGCGCCGCTACCTGCGAAGCGCTGTCCGGCCAGAACCAGGGCAGCACCTACCGCGCCTACCGCCCGAAGTACGGCTACTACTGCGGCAGCGACAGCTCGATCGGCTACGGCACCATCCTCAGCAAGCGCCGCGGTGCCAACGGGTACGCGTCGCTGAGCTACGACTTCGACAATGGCCAGCAGTGGTTCGCCGACGTGCAGCTGGGCTACCACACGATGTCGCTGATGCGCGACGTCACCAAGTGGGGCCGCATGGACGCCAACGGCGATGAGTCGGGTTACTTCAACAATGAAGCCACCGGCGAGATCGAGTTCTGGCAGCGCCAGTTCTCGCCCGAGGAAATGGGCGGCCTGCGCAATGCCATGGTGCGCAGCACGCAGAAGACCTTCAGCGTGACCACCGGCTTCAAGGGCAACCTGACCGGCAACTGGGATTACGAAGCGGCATTGAGCCATTCGCAGTACCAGTCGCGGATCAGCTGGGCACAGATCATTGCCGCCAAGGCCAATGACCTGTTCCTCGGCCCGCAGCTGGGCGTGGATGACGACGGTTTCCCGATCTACAACGCCGACCCGTCACGCCTGTACCGGCCATTGACCCGCGCCGAGTACGACTCGATCGCCGCGCGTACGACCTACACCCCGAAGTCGCGCACGGAGACCGCCGCCTTCACCCTGACCAACGCGGCGCTGTTCGCCCTGCCTGGTGGTGATGCCGGATTTGCCGCGACCGTGGAAGTGGGCCAGCAGGCCTACTCGCTGAACCCCGATCCGCTGGCGACCGGGTACTACTACTACAGCTGGAAGGACTCGGACGGCAAGGGCTCGCGCAACCGCTGGGCGACCGCTGCGGAGCTGCGCATGCCGCTGCACGAGACGGTCAACCTGAGCGTGGCCGGCCGCTACGACCAGTACCGCTATTCCGGCAACACCATCGGCAAGGCGACCTGGAGCGGTGGCCTGGAATGGCGCCCGATCGACACCCTGCTGGTCCGCGGTTCGTATGGCACCGCGTTCCGTGCGCCGGACCTGCACTACGTGTTCGCCGGCCCGGGCAACGATGAAACCACCGCCGAAGACCTGTACAGCTGCCGCGCCGACGGCGCCACCGACTGCGCCGACTACGAACGCAACCTGATCCGCAGCCGCACCGGCAACCGCCAGCTCGACCCGGAAACCAGCACGTCGTGGAGTGCCGGTTTCGTCTGGTCGCCGGCGGTCGGCCTGGATCTGTCGGTGGACTGGTTCGACATCGACATGCGCAACCAGGTGCAGGACATGGACGTGCGCACGATCCTGGCCAACGAAGCCAACTGCCGCCTGGGCAGCGCCGACATCACCTCGCCGACCTGCGTGGATGCGCTCGCCCGCATCACCCGCAGCAACGACGGGCGCCTGTATGGCGTGCGCGTGGAGCCGATCAACGTCGCCCGCGAGTCCACCTCCGGCATCGACGTCGGCCTGCGTTACCGCCTGCAGACGGGCATCGGCGATTTCATCTTCAACGGCACCCACACCTGGGTGAAGAAGCATGATTTCCAGCGCTACCCCGGCGACCGCACCGAAGACCAGTTCGCGGTCAACAGTGGCTTCGACATTCCGCGCACCAAGACCAGCCTGAGCGTGACCTGGGAGAAGGATGCGTGGTCGGCAACGGTGTACGGCTCGCGCCTGGGCAAGCTGCCGACCTCGGACAGCTACGACCAGGTGTTCGACTGGGACAGCGGCGACAGCCCGTACGTGAAGGCGACGTATCGCTACAACGCCTCGCTGCAGTACCGCTTCGACGACCACTCGCGCCTGTCGCTGTCGGTGGTCAACGTGTTCAACAAGATGCCGCCGAAGGACCGTACCTACACCGCCTACCCGTACTACGACGTGTCCTGGTTCGACAGCGTCGGCCGCACGATCAACCTGCAGTACACCCACAAGTTCGGTGGCAGCGCGCTGTAAGTGCCCGGCCAACGCCCATACAGGAGACCCCCGCTTCGGCGGGGGTTCTTTTTTCCGCCGCCTGAACGGTACCCGCGTGCAGGCTTCAGCCCGGCGGGCCGGCGGCGGATTTTAGGAAACAGCTGATTCCGCGCCGTGGGTACCGCTCCCTAGCATCGCTGCATGTTCCGCTTCCCCCGCCCTTCGCTGCAGCAGGCCGTGCCATCGACCACCGCGTCGGTGTTGCTGCGCTGCCTGACCGTGTGCGTCTTCATCTGCCTGGCCGCTGCGGCCGGGTTCTACCTGCTCACGGCATTCACCGAGGACATCTCGACCCATCGCCGCGAAATGAATGCAGCGGCCTACAGGGCCCAGATCTATTTCGATCAGCGCGAAGCGCTGCTGCGGTACCTGGGCGATTCGGTGCTGGCCGGCAACCCGGATGCACCTGCCGCGGACAGCGAAGGCATGCGCCAGGTACCGCTGGATGGACCCGGCGGCCAGCCCGGCCAACGGCTGCTGTTGTCGGCGCGCGCCGAGCACACGCTGCAGGCACTGCAGACGCACCTGCTGCTGGTCGATGCGCACGGCGCGCATTGGCTGGCCGGAGGCGAGGTCGACGTGGACCTGGCGCACCTGCCATCGCTGCGTGCGCTGCAGGCACGCAGCGGCAGCCTTGAGGGCGCAGACCCGGTGTACTGGCTGCGCCCGGGCGAGAAGGGCGTTGCACTGGCGCAGCCGGTACAGGAGGGCCCCCATCCGACGCAGTGGCTGGTACTGCTGCTTGATGGTGCGGCGGCGGCGAGCATGATCGACGGACAGGGCATTGGCGGTTATGCGCTGCTCGACCGTGCGGGACAGCCGGCCTTGTCCAGCCAGGCCCCACGGCTGGATGGTGCGGGCTGGAAGACCCTGCGGCAGCGCCAGGACGACAGCTTCGGCACGTTGTGGAGCGGCGGGCTTCCGCGCGGCGTCGCGCTGGTGAAGGGGGTCGGCACTGATGGCTGGCGGTTGGTCTACCACCTGCCGCCGCAGCTGCTGCTGGGCGACCTGGCGGTGCCCCTGCTGGCCTGCGTGCTGTTGCTGCTGCTGGCCGGCGTCGCGCTGCGCCTGCTGCGGCACCGCGTGGACCTGCAGCTGATCCAGCCGGCCCTGCAACAGCACCGCCGCCTGCTGGAGAACCTGGATTTCAGTTCGACGGTGATCGACATGGCGCCGGTCGGCATCTGCGTCCTGCGCCGCAGCGACCGCGCGCTGCTGCTCTCCAACCAGCTGCTGCGCGACTGGCTCGGCGAAGAGGGCGAGCACAGCGACTGGCAGGCGCCCTGGCGTGGACATGCCGGCGAGCGCGGGCGCGGACTGGAGTTCACCACCCGCGACGGGCGCCAGCTGCAGGTACTGCACGCGGCCTGCCGCTACCAGGGCGACGACGTCCTGCTATGCGTTTTCCACGACATTTCCCGGCACCGCCAGGCACAGGCCGCCCTGTCGTCGGCACGCCAGGCCGCCGATGCGGCCAACCAGGCCAAGAGCGCGTTCCTGGCCACCATGAGCCATGAGATCCGCACGCCGCTGTACGGCGTGCTGGGTACGCTGGAGCTGCTGGGCCACACCTCGCTGGACGCCCGGCAGTCGCAGTACCTGCGCACCATCGAGAGTTCCTCGTCGGTGCTGCTGCAGTTGATCAGCGACGTGCTGGATGTTTCCAAGATCGAGTCAGGGCAGCTCAGCCTGGAGCCGGCGGCATTCTCTCCACGCGAGCTGACCGAAAGCGTGCTGCGCAGCTTCGCCGCATCGGCCACCTGCAAGGGCCTGCAGATCCTGGTCTGTACCGATCCGCGCCTGCCGACGCGGGTGCTCGGTGATGCCGACCGCATCCGCCAGGTGCTGGGCAACCTGCTCAGCAACGCGATCAAGTTCACCGAGCATGGCCGGGTGGTACTGCGCGTGCGCCAGGTGCAGCGCGAAGGTGAATCGAGCGTGCTGGCCTGGCAGGTGACCGATACCGGCGTGGGCATCGCTGCGGAGGAACAGGCGCGGCTGTTCGAACCGTTCCGCCAGGTCCGCGGTGCGGCCAGCGCGCAGGGCACCGGACTGGGCCTGTCCATCAGCGACCGCCTGGTGCGCCTGATGAGCGGTGAGCTGCAGGTGGTAAGCGAGCCCGGCCTGGGCAGCAGCTTCAGCGTCCGCCTGCCCTTGCCGGTGCTGGCCGCTGCCGAGGATGGCCCTGCGTTGCTGCCGGAACCGCCGATCCTGGTACGCGGCCGCGACCGCGAGCTGGTCGACAGTGCCTGTGGCTGGCTGTGTCGCTGGGGTGCCAACGCGCAGCCCCTGCTTGGCGACCCCACGCTGCTGGACCATGACGGCGCGATCCTGATGGATGGCGAAGCCGGCATGCCGCTGGCCTGGACGGGTCCGCGCGTGGTGGCATCGATCGAGGGCGGTGACCAGCCCATCCTCGCCGCCGATGGCAGCCTGGTGGTGACCCTGCATGGCATGACCGCGATCGGCAATGCGCTGGCCAGCGTGCAGCAGCAGCGCGCGGCGCAGCCGGAGACCACGCGCGTGGCACCGCCGATGCCTCTGGGCCTGCGCGTGCTGGCCGTCGAAGACAATCCGATCAACCGGGTGATCCTGGCCGAGCAGCTGCGCACCCTCGGCTGCGACGTGGAGCTGGCACAGGACGGCGTGGAAGCCCTGCAGCGATGCCGCGAGCAGTCCTTCGACCTGGTGGTGACCGACATCAACATGCCGCGCATGGACGGCCACGCGCTGGCCCGCCAGCTGCGCGATGACGGCAACCTGGTGCCGGTGATCGGCGCCACCGCCAATGCCACCGCCGAAGAGCGCGAGCGCTGCCTGGCCAGTGGCATGCAGGGCTACCTGAGCAAACCCATCGACATCGCCCGCCTGCGCAAGGCGCTCACCGCCCTGCGCCAAGGAGACCCCGCATGACCCAGCGTGTCCTGATCCTGGAAGACCAGCCGTTCCAGCGTGGTTTTCTGGCCAATCTGTTCGGCAGCCACGCCGGCGTCCAGGTGGATGCCTGCGAAGACGTGGATGCCGCCATCGCGCTGTGCGCCTGCCAGCCCTACGACCTGGTGGTCAGTGACCTGCTGATGCCCGGGCAGGACGGCATCCAGTTCATCCAGGCACTGGCGGCGCAGCCGCGCCCGCCGCGCCTTGCCGTGGTCAGCGCGGCACCGCGCCGGATGATGACCTCGGCACGGCTGATGGCCGAATCGCTGGGGCTGGATGTGGTCGGCCTGCTGCCCAAGCCGGTGGCGGCCGCCGACGTGGACGCGCTGTTCGAGGCCCTGGCGCAGGCGCGTCCGGCCAGCGACGAGGCCCCCTCGCGTGCGGCGGCCGCCCCCGAACCGGATGCATCGCAGCTGCGCCAGGCCATGGCCGATGGCAGCCTGACGGCGTGGTTCCAACCGAAGAAGTCACTGCAGTCCGGGCGGGTGGTGGCGGCCGAAGCACTGGTGCGCTGGCGCCATCCACGACTGGGTACGTTGGCCGCCGGCAGTTTCCTGCCGGCGATCTGCCGCTACGGGCTGGAGGGCGACCTGTTGCGGATGATGCTCAAGGCCAGCATCAGCGCACAGGCACGTTGGCGCAAGCAGGGCTTCCGGGTGCCGGTGTCGATCAACCTGCCGCCTCACCTGCTGGAGCAGTCGGACCTGCCCGATGAGCTGCTGGCGCTGACCCTGGCCCACGGCGGCACACCCGGCGAGTTGTGCTTCGAACTGATGGAGAACAGCACCACGCGGCACGTCAGCGACTTCTATGCCGGTGCCTGCCGCCTGCGCATGAAGGGCTTCGGCCTGGCCCAGGATGATTTCGGGCAGGGCCTGAGCTCGGTCCACAACCTGGTCAACACCCCCTTCACCGAGGTCAAGATCGACCGCGCGCTGGTCAGCGGCTGCGCCCGTGACCCGGCCCTGCACCTGACCCTGTCGACGGTGATCGCGCTGGCCAACCAGCTGGGCCTGACCATCGTGGCCGAAGGCGTGGAAAGCGATGCCGACCTGGCCGCACTGCGGCAGCTGGGGTGCAGCCAGGTGCAGGGTTTCCTGATCTCGCAGGCGCTGCCGTCGGACGAGTTCACCCGCCTGCTGGACGAGGAAGCACCGCAACTGGATGAAAGACCGCGGGCGGCCCCGCGCTGACACGGATTCCACGGCGGCTTCACGAAACCATCAAGTGGCATTGACGATCCTGTCTGTGCAGTGGCGGCAGACTTTGCGCCACCGCCACCGGTGTCGCTGCCCGCCCCCTGCTCCGAGACCTGCCATGCCGGCCGAGGCCGCTCCTGTACGCCGACTCGCTCGCCGCTCGCTGCGCGTCCACGCCCTGCTGATCGGCGTGGTGGTGCTGGCGACCCTGCAGGCCGGACTGCTGCTGTCGGCCGGCACGCAGCTGTTGAACGAAGAGCGCAGCAAGATCGAGTACCACTTCCGCCGCCTGGACGGCACGCTGCGCGAGCAGGAGCGTTTCCTGCGCCAGTGGCGGCTGCATGATGTCGGCGCACGCGGGCAGCCGGTTGCCGATGCCAGCGTGGAGCTGCAACGCGGGCCGTTGTTCGCCAACTTCGCGGTGATCGGAAGCGAGGGCGCCAGTCTTTCGCCACCGACCGAGCTGGGCGACCGTTTCCTGCGCTTCTACGGCACCTTCTGGTCGGCCTCGCGCTACCCACCACCACAATGCCTGCTGGTCGATGGCCAGGGCACACGCGGGCTGCTGGCACCGGTACAGATCGCGGGTGCCGATGCGAGCCAGAACAGCCCGCACCACCTGCGCCCGGCGATCGCCGATATCCACCGGGTTCTGGGTACGCGGCCCGCGCTGCAGCGCGGCGGCATCGTCTGGGTAGGCGTGCCGTGGCGCGACCGCCAGACCTGGCTGCTGGCCATCGCCCACGCCCCGCAGGATGCACGCCTGTGGGGGGAGGACGGCGGGAATTCACAGGCCGCGCTGGCCTGCCTGCTCGATCCGGCGCGTGTCGATGACTACCGGCAGGTGCTGGGTGTTCCGGTATTCCAGCGCTTGTCGTTGTTCGATGCCGATGGCCAGCGCCTGCTGGGCGATGCCGCGGACGCCAGCGACGCTGGCACCTCCTGGCAGGCAGGCCTGCAAGGCCTGCAGTTCCGCATGCGCAGCGAGCGCGGCTGGCTGGCGGTGTACCACGTCAGCTGGCGGCAGGTATTCCAGCACCCACAGGGGCCCCTGCTCGGCGCGACCGTGGTGGCCCTGCTGCTGGCGTTGGGTGGCACGCTGGTGCTGCGCGCGTACCGGCGTTCGGTCATCGAGCCGCTGCGCAGCAACCACGCGCGCCTGCTCGAAAGCGAAGCCTTCAGCCGCACCATCCTGGACAACGCGCCGATCGGGTTGTGCCTGCTGCGCCGTACCGATGGCAATGTGCTGCTGGACAACACCCTCGCCCGCCGCTGGCTGGGCGAAGACCATCACACCGGAGGCTGGCATGGCCCCTGGCGGCGCAGCGTGCTGGCCGCTGGAGGCACCACGCTCGGTGATGGGCTGGCCTACACCACCCCCGAAGGCCGCCACCTGCTGGTGACGGCGACGCCGGCGCGCTATCGCGGCGAGCCGGCGGTGCTGTGCCTGTTCATCGATCTGAGCAGCCAGCACGAAGCCGAACAGGTGCTGCAGCAGGCGCGCCGCGCCGCCGACCAGGCCAACCGGGCCAAGAGCCAGTTCCTGGCCACCATGAGCCATGAAATCCGCACGCCGTTGTACGGCGTGCTCGGCACCCTCGAACTGCTCGGACTCACGCCACTGGATGCGCGGCAGCAGGACTATCTGGCGACGATCCAGCGTTCGTCCTCGACCCTGATGCAGCTGATCAGCGACATCCTCGATGTCAGCAAGGCCGAGGCCGGGCAACTGAGCCTGGAGCCCAGCCCGTTCGATCCGGTGCGGCTGACCGAGGATGCGCTCGACTCGTATGCTGCCGCGGCCGCCAACAAGGGGCTGCAGTTCTACGCCTGCATCGATGCCGACGTGCCCCCGATGGTGTGCGGTGATGCCGCGCGGATCCGCCAGGTACTCAACAACCTGATCAGCAACGCACTGAAGTTCACTGACAGCGGGCGCGTGGTGGTACGCGTTTCGGCGCGCTGGCAGGAGCAACGCTGCTGGCTGCAGTGGCAGGTGGCCGATACCGGTATCGGCATTGCCAGCGAACACCAGGCGCACCTGTTCGAGCCGTTCTTCCAGGCCAACCCGGGCACCGATGCGATGCGGGGCACAGGCCTGGGCCTGGCCATCTGCGCGCATCTTGTGGCGTTGATGGAGGGACAGCTGCGCGTGGTCAGCGAGAGCGGCCTGGGCAGCAGCTTCAGCGTCGAACTGCCGCTGCCGGCGGCGCCGGCGGATCCGCAGCAATCCCCTGCGCCGCAGCTGCCTGCGGGCCTGCAGGTACAGGTGCGGGGCAGTGTGCGCGAGCTGGTGCAATCGCTGTGCGAACGCCTGCAGCAGCGTGGTGCACAGGCCAGCGTATACCGGGAGGACAGCGCGGCGGGCTCGCCCCCGACCTTCGTGCTGCTCGACCTGGTCCTGGACGGCTCGCTGCCGGACGCGGCCGATGGCGCGCACGTGGTCGCCTGCCGCGAAGGAGGCGTGCGGCCCCGGCACATCGATGGCTTCTGGCAGGTTGGCCTGCACCGGTTCGACGCGATCGTGCTCGCTTTGGCCGCGGCCAGTGGCCAGCCGCTGGCGGCGAGCGCCGAAGGGCGCCTGCCGACGACGCGCCGTTTCGGCCTGCAGGTGCTGGTGGCCGAGGACAACCCGATCAACCAGGCGATCCTGCGCGACCAGCTGGAACAGCTCGGCTGCCGCGCCGTGGTCGCCAGCGATGGCAATGAGGCGCTGGGCTACTGGCAGCAGGGCGCGTTCGCGCTGGTGCTGACCGACCTGAACATGCCCGGGATGGATGGCTATGGCCTGGCCCGTGCCCTGCGGGCCCGCGGTGTCAGCGTGCCGATCCACGGTGCCACCGCCAATGCCGATCCAGCCGAACGCCAACGCTGCCAGGAATCGGGCATGCAGGGCGTACTGGTCAAGCCGATCACGCTGGAAGCCCTGCAGCGCCTGCTGACCCGGATCACCCAGAGCGATGCAGCGGTTGCCGCGCCGCCGCAGGGCCGCGGGCCCGCCGATACGCGCGATGATGATCCGCCGCTGCAGGTTCCCGCAAAAATGCAGGCATTGTTCGTGCAGACCATGCAGGCCGACCTGGACAGCCTGCGCCGGTCGATTGCCGCCGCCGACCCTGCACGCGTGGTGCAGGTGCTGCATCGCATCCGTGGCGCATTGGTCATCGTCGGCGCACCCGCGCTGGTGGACAGCGGCCTGCAGATCGAACACGGCCTTGCTGGCGGCGATGACCTGGCCACCCAGGCGGCTGCGCTTGCCGGCTTCCAGCGACGCCTCGAACAGTTGCTGCATCCGCTGCTCGGCGCGGCACCCCCTTTCCTACCTGACGACCCGACCCTGCCATGACCACACGGATCCTCATCGCCGACGACCACCCGATCGTGCTTGCCGGCATCCGCGACGTACTGGCCGGGGAGCTGGACCTGGACGTCGTCGGCGAAGCGGCCGATCCGGCTACGCTGATCGAGCTGATGACCCGGACCCGGCCACAGGCGGTGATCACCGACTACAGCATGCCGGGCGGCGACCGCTTCGGCGACGGCATCAAGCTGATCTCGTTCCTGCGCCGAAGCTTCCCGGAGACGCGCCTGCTTGTGCTGACGATGGTGTCCAATCCGTCGCTGGTCGCGGCGATGTATGCCGCCGGCGCCGGCGGTGTGGTGCTCAAGAGCCATGGATTGGGCAGCCTGGTACAGGCCCTGCGCGTGGTGCTGGCCGACCGCGTCTACCGGCCCCCGGGCCTGCTGCCGGTAGCCGCGAGCGAACCGGCCGATGCCGATGCGGTCCGTGCGCGCCTGTCGCCGCGCGAGCTGGAAGTGATCCGGCTGTTCACCGGCGGCATGAGCGTGGGCGACATCGCACGCCAGCTGCAACGCAGCGCAAAGACGGTCAGCACGCAGAAGATCAGCGCGATGCGCAAGCTCGGCGTGGACAGTGACCAGGCGCTGATCGAGTACTGCCTGCAGGCCTCGTTGTTCGCCTGAGGCCCACTCCAGGCTGAATCCTGCCGGCCCGGTACCAGGGCCGGCAATGGCTTTAGGAAACGCCTGATTCCATAGGACGGTGCCGATTTCTAGGCTGGACGCATCCCGCCATGGTGCGCCTGCCGGCAGCAACCGCGTCGCCATGGGGGACGGAAGCCCGATGGCGCCTGCAGCTGCCATCGCATGTGGCTTCCGCAGCGACGCGGCCCTGCCGCGCCAGTTCGCGCAGCCGTGCTGCGCCCTGCCACAGGAAGTCCAACAGCATGTACGCCTCCCCCACCCGGCGCCGCCGTGCGTCCGCGCGCGCGCGCCTCGCGCCTGCCCCCCTCCTCCCCAGCCTGCTGGCGACCGCCCTGTGGGCGGCACTGCCGGTCCATGCCGCCGATCTGACCGGGCCCCTGCAGGTCAGCGATGGCAACAGCCTGCAGCTCGGTGCCGACGATGTCCTCACCCATGGCGCAGGCAGCTTCGCGCTGAGTGTCACCGGTGCAGGCAGCAACGCACTGATCGACGGCAGCCGCATCAACGTGACCGGCAATGGCAGTGCCGTATCTGCCGCCAATGGCGGCCAGGTGCAGCTGCGCGGCGCCACGCTGTCCATCGCACCGGCCACCGGTGCGGGTTTCTACGCGCTGTATGCCAATGGTGCCGGCAGCGTGATCGATGCGCGCGATGTCGCCATCGATGCCACGCGCAACGGCAGCGGATTCGGCAGCGTGCAGGCCTACAACGGTGGCGTGGTCCGCTACACCGGCGGACGCATCGCGATGACCGGCGGCGTCGGCACTCTGGTTGGGGCCTCCGGTAATGGAAGCGAGACGCACCTGGACAGCCTGCAGATGAGCGCCGACAGCGGTGCCCGCCTGCGCGCCGACAGCGCCGGCCTGCTGACGATCCGCAACAGCCGGATCACCCTCGCCCCCGGCGGCATCCTCGCCGGTGTCGCCGTCGATGGCGCGGGCAGCCGCGCCGAGCTGTACGACACCTACATGGACGGCGGCTGGTTCGATATCGGCAGTGGTGGCAGCGTGCTGCTGGAGAACGTGGAGGCGCACTCGGTGGGTGGCAGCATGCGCCTGCTCGGCAGCAGCATCAGCAAGACCTATTCCAGCGCGGTGATCAACGGCGGCAGCTTCTACACCGTCGGCGGCTATGGCGTGAACATCAACAACTGGGGCCAGCTGACCGCCCGTGACGCCGCATTCGATGTTCGCGACGGCTACTCCGGGTTCTGGCTGGCCAGCGATGAGTCGCGCCTGCAGCTGACCGACAGCAGCGTCGATACCTGGACCGACACCTACGGCTACGGCGTTGAGATCGCTGGCGGCGTCGCCACCGTGCAGGGCGGCCGGATCACCACGCACGGCGATGCGACCTATGGCGTGCGCGTGACCGGTTCCACCGGCAGTACCGCCAGCCGCATCGAAGCCACCGGCAACGTGATCGAGGTACGCGGCAACGGCGGCGGCGGTGTGTTCATCGGTGGCTCCACCGCCAGCGCACTGCTCGACACCGTTGCGATCCGCAGCGACGGCGAGAACGTGTTCGGCATCGTGCACATGAACACCGCGCGGCTGACCCAGGCCGACCGCCTGGACATCCGCATGACCGGCAGCAACAGCGGTGGCTACCGCTCCTACCTGACCGCGTTCGGTCCGTACTGGAACCGTGCCACCTTCAACGACAGCCACATCGAGACCGCCAGCGGCGCCGCCTTCTGGCTGCAGGGCAGCAACCATGCGTTGACCGTCAACGGCAGCGACGTCACCGCAGGCGACGGCAGCGGCCGCCTGCTGCGGGTCAGCGACACGGTATTCACCGATGGCAGCAGCGTGGCGACCAGCCGTGTCGATTTCAGCGCCGACGCCAGCACCCTGCGCGGCGACGTGGTGGTCGACAGCGCGACGGCTGACGTGCACATGGTGCTGGGCAACGGCACCACGTTCAGCGGTGCCCTGCGCAATGACTCCGGCTACCAGGTCGCACAGCTGGCGCTGGATGGCAGCAGCCAGTGGAACGTGCGTGCCAGTTCCAGCGTCGGCGCGCTCGAGCACGCCGGCACCATCGCGTTCGATGCACCGGCGGCGGGTGGCTTCAAGACCGTCACTGTCAGCGGCGACTACGTGGGCAACGGTGGCCAGTGGATCTTCAACCGCGCGCTGGGCGATGACACTTCGCTGGGCGACCAGCTGGTGATCAACGGCAACAGCAGCGGCACTGCCAACGTGAGCGTGCGCAATGCCGGCGGTGCCGGTGCACTGACCCAGGAGGGCATCCGCCTGATCACCGTGGCTGGCCAGTCGGATGCCCAGTTCAGCCTGCAGGGGCGCGCAGTCGCTGGTGCCTACGACTACTTCCTGTTCAAGGGCGGCGTGTCGACTCCGGATGATGGCAACTGGTACCTGCGTTCGGAATACGTACCGCCGGTCGATCCGCCGGAACCCCCGGTTGATCCGCCGCAGCCGCCGGAACCGCCGGTCGACCCGCCGGGACCGCCGGGGCCGCCGATCGACCCGCCGTTGCCGCCGGAGCCACCGATCGATCCGCCGTTGCCGCCGGAGCCGCCGATCGATCCGCCGCGCCCGCAGGTGGAACGCCCGGAACCGGCGGCCTACCTGGCCAACCGCAGCGCCGCGCTGGGCATGTTCCGGCACAGCCTGCACGACCGCGCCGGAGATCCCGCCGCCGAGGCCGGTGCCAGCAGCGATGCCGTGGCGTGGATGCACCTTCGCAGCGCGCAGCCCGACAGCCACGACCGCAACCGCCAGGTACAGGTCGATGGGCAGATCAGCAGCGTGCTGGTCGGCGTCGGACGCCGCTTCGAGGTGGGTGGCAGGGGCGAACTGCAGGCGGGCGCAATGCTCGGCCACGGCCGCGCGCGCAATGACAGCCGCTCGCAGGTAACCGGCTATACCGCGCGTGGCGTGGTCACCGGCACCAGCGTGGGCGCCTATGCCACCTGGCTGCAGGATGCGCGCATGGACGGCGGCGCCTACGTGGATGGTTGGCTGCAGTACGGCCGTTTCCGCAACAGCGTGCAGGGCGAAGGCCTGCAGAAGGAGCGCTATGACGCGCGCAACTGGAGTGCGTCGGCCGAGGCCGGCTACGTGCTGCCGCTGCGGCGCACCGTGCAGCGCGGCATCTACCTGGAACCACAGCTGCAGGTGGTGCACAGCCGCTATGACAGCGACCGCGTGGTCGAGGCCAACGGCACGGTGGTCGAGGACCGCGGTGGCGGCGAGACCAGCACCCGCCTCGGCCTGCGCCTGTACAGCCGTGGCTTGAGCCCGGCGCAGGGCCAGGTGCACCCCTACGTGGCGGTGAACTGGTGGTCCGGCGGCAATGGCGCGGGCCTGGCGATGGACGGCGAGCGGCTGCAGCGGCAACTGCCGCGCGACATCTACGAAGCCAAGGCCGGCGTGCAGGTGGACCTGTCCGGCGGCTGGCGCGGCTGGGGTGAATTGAGCCGGCAGCGCGGCGGCATGGGCTTCCGCGACGTCGGTGCCCAGCTGGGTGTGTCGTACAACTGGTGATGCGGGAAGTGCCCGGCAAGGGAGTGCCGGGCACTTTTTTCCACACGCCACGTGGAAAGCGATGGGGGTTTGGTGTGGACAAGTGCCCACGAACCGCGCGCAGCAACGGTTTCGAAACGTGGCGAACATTTGTCCACGCGGCACGATCGAGCCTTGTTGAGCCGAGCCCATGCTCGGCTCACGCCCGTCGCAGCCGAGCATGGGCTCGGCTCTACACCCAGTTCGTCGGTTTTCCACATCCGGCGTGGAAAGCGATGGGAGTTTGCTGTGGACAAGTGACTGCGAGCATCACACCGCAGGCGTTTCGAAACGTGGTGAAGATTTGTCCACGCTGCACGATCGAGCTCTTGTAGAGCCGAGCCCATGCTCGGCTCAAGCCCATCGCAGCCGAGCGTGGGCTCGGCTCTACAGCAGGTTCGTCGGTTTTCCACATCCACTGCCCGCGAGCATCACACCGCAAGCGTTTTGGAACGTGGCGAACATTTGTCCACGCGACACGATCGAGCTCTTGTAGAGCCGAGCCCATGCTCGGCTCAAGCCCATCGCAGCCGAGCGTGGGCTCGGCTCTACACGCAGTTCGTGGGTTTTCCACATCCACTGCCCGCGAGCATCACACCGCAAGCGTTTTGAAACGTGGCGAACATTTGTCCACGCGACACGATCGAGCTCTTGTAGAGCCGAACCCATGCTCGGCTCACGCCCTTCGCAGCCGAGCGTGGGCTCGGCTCTACACGCAGTTCGTGGGTTTTCCACATCCACTGCCGGCGAACATCACGCCGCAGGCGTTTCGCAATATGGTGTTCTTGTCCATCGCCGCAAACGCGAACGCCCCGCACAAGGCGGGGCGTCCGAAGTCGATCAGCTGCCGCGGGATCAGACGTTGAAGCGGAAGTGCAGGACGTCGCCTTCCTGCACACGGTATTCCTTGCCTTCCAGTCGCAGGCGGCCGGCTTCCTTGGCGCCGGCTTCGCCCTTGTACTTGATGAAGTCGTCATACGCGATGGTTTCGGCGCGGATGAAGCCCTTCTCGAAGTCGGTGTGGATGACCGCGGCAGCCTGCGGGGCGGTGGCGCCCTTGCGCACGGTCCACGCGCGGACTTCCTTGACGCCTGCGGTGAAATAGGTCTGCAGGCCGAGCAGGCTGTAGGCCGCGTTGATCACGCGGTTCAGGCCCGGCTCGCTCAGGCCCAGGTCGGCCAGGAAGGTATCGCGGTCTTCGTCATCAAGCTGGGACAGCTCTTCTTCGATCGCGGCCGACACCGGCACCACCTGCGCGCCTTCGGCGGCAGCATGCGCGCGCACGGCATCCAGGTGCGGGTTGTTCTCGAAACCGTCTTCGAGCACGTTGGCGATGTACATCACCGGCTTCAGGGTCAGCAGGAACAGGTCGCGCACCAGCGCCTTCTCTTCCTCGTCCAGGCCAACCGAGCGACCGGACCTGCCATCCGACAGCGCGGCCTGCAGCTTGGCCAGTACCGGCTTGCGCGCCATGGCGTCCTTGTCGCCGCCCTTCGCCGCGCGCTCGGCACGGTTCAGCGCCTTCTCGACGCTGTCCAGGTCGGCCAGCGCCAGCTCGGTATCGATGGTTTCGATGTCCGAGATCGGGTCAACCTTGTTGTTGACGTGGATGACGTCGGCATTCTCGAAGCAGCGCACCACGTGGGTGATCGCATCGACTTCGCGGATGTGCGCCAGGAACTTGTTGCCCAGGCCTTCACCGCTGGCGGCACCGGCGACCAGGCCGGCGATGTCGACGAACTCGACCGCGGTCGGGATGACCTTCTGCGGATTGATGATCGCTGCCAGCTCGTTCAGGCGCGGATCCGGCACCGGCACGATGCCGACGTTCGGCTCGATGGTGCAGAACGGGAAGTTCGCCGCGGCGATACCCGCCTTGGTCAGCGCATTGAACAGGGTCGACTTGCCGACGTTGGGCAGGCCGACGATGCCGCATTTGATACCCATGGGTGACAGCTCTCTGGGGTGAAAGTGATTGGGGAAACAGCGACGTGGTCGCTGCTTTTCCAATCATTCTCCGTACCGACCAACGGCCGGTACCTACCGAACCGGTTACTTCGGGGTGTGCAGGCGCTTCATCGCTTCGTTGAAATCGCCCTGCACTGCCAGCGGCAGCACGTCGATCGCATCATCGATGGCACGCGCGATCAGCACGTCGTCGTCCTTCGACGGGCGGCCGAGCACCCAACCCACCACGCGGTCCTTGTGGCCGGGATGGCCGATGCCCACGCGCAGGCGGTGAAACCTGCCGTGGCCCAGCAGGCGCATGGTGTCGCGCAGGCCGTTCTGGCCACCATGGCCACCGTCGAACTTCAGCCGCACCGCACCGGGCGGCAGGTCCAGCTCGTCGTGGGCCAGCAGGGTTTCTTCCGGCTCGATCTTCCAGAACCGCTGTGCGGCGGTGACCGATTTGCCGCTGAGGTTCATGAAGGTAGCGGGCTTGAGCAGCCACACCGTCTGGCCGGCAATCTCGACCTTGGCGGTCTCACCGAACAGCTTGCTGTCGACATTCCATCGCGCACCGGCCTTTTCAGCCAGGGCCTCAACGAAATGAAACCCGGCGTTGTGCCGGGTCCGGGCGTGTTCCGATCCGGGGTTGCCCAGACCGACGATCAGTCGCAATCCTGCCATGGTTCCTTCCAGCACGGCGCCTGCCCGGAGGCAGGCGCCGCTTGGTATTACTCGGCAGCCGCTTCTTCGTCGGCCGCGTCAGCCTTGCCGGCCTTGGCGGTGACGATGGCGTCGTCGTGGTCCTTGCCCAGCGCCAGGGCCGGGATTTCCACGCCCTTCGGCAGCTTGATGTTGGACAGGTACACCACGTCACCGGCCTTCAGCTCGCCCAGGTCGACTTCGATCGACTCCGGCAGGTCCTTCGGCAGGCAGGTGATGGTCACTTCCTTCAGTTCGTGGGTGACCACGACGTCGGCAGCCTTGCCGGCCGGCGAGGTGTCTTCGTTGATGAAGTGCAGCGGGACCGAAGCGGTCAGGGCTTCGTTCTCGTTCACGCGCTGGAAGTCCAGGTGCATGATCAGCTGCTTGTACGGGTGGCGCTGCATGTCACGCAGCAGGACCTTCTGCACCTGGCCATCCAGGTTCAGGTCCAGGATCGAGGCATAGAACCACTCGTTCTGCTGGGCCAGCCAGATTTCGTTGTGGTCCAGGCTGATGGCGACCGGCTCGGCGTTGCCGCCGTACACGATGGCCGGGATCACACCAGCGTGACGCAGGCGGCGGCTCGCACCCTTACGCTGCAGTTCACGCTTGGTGACCTTGATTTCATGGGTCTTCGACATTTTCGACTACTCAGGTTGTTGCCTCGCCTTGCGGCTTGGCGGTTGAAGATGCTTCCGCGACCAGAAGCATCCGGGGTATGCCCCCACCGTTGCCGGCAGGGGCGAAAAACTCAGTCGACGTACAGCGAGCTGACCGATTCGCCGAAGGCGATGCGGCGCATCGTTTCGGCCAGCATTTCCGCCACGCTCAGCTGGCGGATCTTGCTGCACACCCGCGCGGCGTCCTTCAGCGGGATGGTGTCGGTCACCACCAGCTCGTCGAGCTGGGAATTGGTGATGTTGTCCACCGCCGGGCCCGACAGCACCGCGTGGGTGCAGTAGGCGGCGACCTTCAGCGCACCACGTGCCTTGAGGGCAGCCGCGGCGGCGCACAGGGTGCCGGCGGTATCGACGATGTCATCGACCATCACGCAGGTCTTGCCTTCGACGTCACCGATGATGTTCATCACGGTGGAGACGTTGGCGCGCGGGCGGCGCTTGTCGATGATCGCCAGATCGGCGTCATCCAGGCGCTTGGCCACCGCACGGGCGCGGACCACGCCGCCCACGTCCGGCGAGACGACGATCAGGTTCTCGGTGCCGTAGGCGCGCCAGATGTCGGCCAGCAGCAGCGGAGAGGCGTACACGTTGTCGACCGGAATATCGAAGAAGCCCTGGATCTGGTCGGCGTGCAGGTCGACGGTCAGCACGCGATCAGCGCCAGCGGTGCTGAACATCTTGGCCGCCAGCTTGGCGGTGATCGGCACGCGCGAGGAACGCATGCGGCGATCCTGGCGCGAGTAGCCGAAGTACGGCACCACGGCGGTCACGCTGGCCACCGATGCGCGCTTGAGCGCGTCGATCAGCACCAGCAGTTCCATCAGGTTCTCCGCGCTCGGCGCACAGGTCGGCTGGATCACGAACACGTCCTGCTTGCGGACGTTTTCTTCGATTTCCACCTGCACTTCACCATCGGAGAAGTGCGAGACCAGCGCCTTGCCCGGGCGGACCCCCAGTTCCTTGCAGATGTTCTGCGCCAGACGTTTGTTGGCGTTGCCGGAAAAGACCAGCAGGTTCGGGGACTCTTGCATCATGATTGTCTCGGGCGGGGACGAGTGGCGGGGATCCGGGGTCGGCAAGGACCCGATGGACCCTTGCTGCTGACAACACCGCGGTTGTTTCCACGTCCCGCGCAGGCGATGCGCTGAAAGGCGCGGACACAGCCGCTATTGGCAGGGGCGGTAGGATTCGAACCTACGAATGCCAGGATCAAAACCTGGTGCCTTGGGCCTCTTGGCGACGCCCCTGCATTGATAAATCAGTGTTGCTCGAGTGCATCCAGCAGTGGCGAACGCGCAACGCCCGCTGCCACCCTTGCCCGCAACTCCTTCGGCAATTTCGACCGTCCCTGCTCTGCAGCAGACTGCGACGCGAACTCGACGAAACAACCACTTCCCGAACCGGTCAGCCGCGCCGCGCCGATGTCGCTCAACGCGGCAAGCGCCGCCTTGACGGCAGGCTCGCGGCGGCGCAGCACCGGTTCGAACGCGTTCCCGACCAGGGTCCCGGAAGCGAAGTCCTCTATTTTCGCCACTGGGCTGTCGCGCGTCAAATCCGGGTCTGCAAAGAGGACCGGCGTGGGAACATGAACACCCGGTTCAACCACCACATACCAGGCCGGCGCCAGCGTGATCGGCTGCAGGCGCTCGCCCACCCCTTCGGCCCAGGCATTGCGGCCTCGCACGAACACCGGCACGTCGGCGCCCAGGCGCAGGCCCAGCGCGGCCAGGGCGTCCTCGTCCAGACCCGCCCGCCAGAGCCGGTTCAGCACCACCAGCACGGTGGCGGCATCGGACGAACCTCCGCCGAAGCCACCGCCGGCAGACACATGCTTTTCAACGATGATGTCCGCACCTTGCGCGATATTCGCCACTTCCTTGAGCAGGCGCGCGGCACGCACCGCCAGGTCATCCGCCTCGGCCACACCGGCCAGACCCTCGCCCTGCCGATGCACCTGGCCGTCTTCACGCAGGCGCAGGCCGATGCGGTCACCCCAGTCCAGCAGGCGGAATACGGTCTGCAGCTCGTGGTAGCCGTCGGCGCGGCGGCCAGTGATGTGCAGGAACAGGTTCAGCTTGGCCGGGGCCGGCCACCACGACCAGCCCGCGTCGTCGACCACCCCACTCATGGGGTGCCCTGCCCCCACTGGTCCACCAGCAGGCGCACCTTGGCGTCACCATTGCTGGCCTCGATCCGGCGCGGCAGCGCCGGCCGGCCGGCATCGGCCGGATACCAGTCCAGGTACTGCACCTGCCAGCCCATCTGCTGCATGCGGCGCGGCCGGCCTTCCCCGTCGCGTTCGACCGTCTCGGGGCCGGCGGCGTCACCGGCCACCAGCCCGCGGATCCACTCCGGCAGCTGGTTGACCGGAATGTCCCAGCCGGTCGCCTCCAGCAGCAGCTGCTGGGCATCCTCGCCGTCGCGGGTGCCACCGGCCAGCCCCTCCAGGCGCCCGGCTTCGGAATGGGTATCGCCGGTCAGCTTCCAGCTCTGCCGGGTCACCGGCGCGCTCAGCTCCACCTGATAGCGGCGGCCTTCCTGCTTCCAGTCGATGCGACCACTGCCGCCGTCCTTGCCCTTGCTGACCGCCACCCGCCCCTGGAAGGCCCAGTCCGGCTGTGCATGCAGCGCCGCCACGCGCGCCGCTTCGGCCTGCGCCGCTTCGGCCGAGACCGTCTCGACCACCGCCGGTGGCGGGGTCTTCTGCGTGCCCACGCTGGTACAGGCGGTCACCGCCAGGGTCGCGGCCGCCAACAGCAGCGGCCGGATCAGGGAAACACTCATGGATTGAATTTCTCGCGGGCGCGCAGCAGCGCGCGGTTTTCAGGGTCGAGCTTGGCTGCTTCGTCGAAGAAGTGGCGAGCCTCGTCATGCTTGCCCAGCACCCACAGCACTTCGCCGACATGGGCGGCGATCTCCGGATCCTTGGCCAGGGTCCAGGCCCGGCGCAGCTGCACCAGCGCTTCCTCCTTGCGGCCCAGGCGATACAGCACCCAGCCATAGCTGTCGACGATGGCCGCGTTGTCCGGCTCGGCCACGCGGGCGCGGTCGATCAGCTCCAGCGCCTCCTGCAAGCGGCCGGTGCGGTCGGCCAGGGTGTAGCCCAGCGCGTTCAGGGCCGGCACGTTTTCCGGGTCGGTCACCAGGATCTTGCGCAGGTCGGCCTCGGCGCGCGGAATATCGTCGCGGCGCTCCCAGGTGAGCGCACGGGCGTACAGCAGGCCATTGTCATCCGGGTAGGCGGCCAGGCCGCGGGCCAATGCATCCAGTTCGCCAGCGCTGTCTTCACCGCGCTGGCGCAGCTCGGCCTCCAGCAGATAGGCGTCACGGCGCACATCATCATCAACCACCGCGTCGGACTGGATCGCATGCACTTCATCCAGTGCCTGCGGCAGGCGCCCGGCCAGGGCCTGGGCATTGGCCGCACGCAGGCGTGCCTCGCTCAACTCATCGCCGCCGGGCACGCTGTGGTACCACTGCACCGCCTCGGGATAGCGCTTCAGGTATTCGGCGATCTTGCCCAGCAACAGGCGCTGCGCCGGGTCCGGCTTGGCCGCCTGCCGCGACAGTTCGTTGTACAGGTTGGACAGCGCCGCCTTGTCGCCCTGCTTGGCCAGCAGCGAGGCGCGCATGCCCCAGGTCTGCACATCCTGCGGGCCGAACGCCAGTACGCGCTCGGCCGCAGCCGGCTGCCCCAGGCTGTCGTAGGCGATGGCCACCGCATTGCGCAGCTCGGGGTCCTGGCGGGTCTTCGGCTCGACATCGTGCAGCAGCGACAACGCCTTGTCGGTCTCGCCAGCCTGCTGCAGCTGGCTGGCACGCAGCAATGCCACGCGCGGCTCTTCGGGGAAGCGCTTGACCACTTCATCGATCATGCGCCGCGCCAGTTCGGGCTTGTCCATGCGCAGGGCGAGACGGCCGAACTCCTGCCAGGCCTCGATCTTCGGTGGAATCGCATTGGCATCGACCAGCTCGCCGAGCACCTGCGCCGGCACCGCCGGGTCGCGGCCACCGCCGATCAGCGCGGCCAGGGCGAACTTCCAGCCGCGCTCGTCGGGGTCGGCCAGCAAGGCCTGCAGCTCGCTGCGGGCGGCCTTCACATCGCCCTGGCGCATGGCCAGCGCACCGGCGGCGCTGCGCATGGTCAACGAGCGCGGGGCGCGCTGCTGCCACAGGGCCAGGCCCTTGGCGGCGCTGGCGTCATCATTGGCGAGCATGGAAATACGGGTCGCGCGCTCGGCCAGGCCGGCATCACCGTCGGTCTGCTGCGCGGCCTGCAGGTACCAGCGCGCAGCCTCGGCCAGCTTGCCAGCCTGTAGGGCGAATTCACCGGCCATCACCGGTTCCAGCGCCAGTTCCTCAGTGGCCGCGGCCCGTACGGGGGCCTTGGCCGGCACCGCCGCCAGGGCCTGGGCACAGGCCAGGGACAGCAGCAGAACACTGGGGATGCGAATCAATGCGGGCATCGTCGGCATCGGGGCCTTAAAATGTCGTCCAATGGCCAGCAGCTTATCGCAAGCAACTGAACAATGACCCTGTGGGTGCTCGGACTGAATCACCAGACCGCACCGGTGGAGCTGCGCGAGCGCGCGGCCTTCGCCGGTGAGGCGTTGCCGCGTGCGCTCGGCTCGCTGCGCGATACCCCGCAGATCGCCGAGGCGGTCCTGCTGTCCACCTGCAACCGCACCGAGTTGTACGCCGTGGCTGAGTCGGCACAGGCGCTGGACCAGTGGCTGCACAGCCAGGCAGGCGACCTGCAGGGCTATCTGTACCAGCATGCCGACGCCGAGGCCGTACGCCACCTGTTCCGGGTCGCCACCGGGCTGGACTCGATGGTGCTGGGCGAACCGCAGATTCTCGGCCAGGTGAAGGACGCCTGGTCGACCGCACGCGACCATGGCCTGCTCGGCCAGCGCCTGGACCGCCTGTTCCAGCAGACCTTCTCGGTGGCCAAGCGTGCGCGTACCGATACCCAGGTCGGTGCCAATCCGGTGTCGGTGGCCTCGGCTGCGGTGCGCCTGGCGCAGAACGCGTTCGCACGCCTGGATGACTCCACCGTGCTGCTGGTCGGTGCCGGCGAGACCATCGAGCTGGCCGCGCGCCACCTGAGTGAAGGCAAGGTGCGGCGGCTGCTGATCGCCAACCGTACCCTCGCCCATGCGCAGGAACTGGCCAGCCGCCATGGCGGCGTGGCCCTGCCGCTGACCGAGCTGGACCGCCACCTCGGCGAGGCCGACGTGGTGTTTTCGGCCACCGCCGCGCGCGAGCCGGTGATCCATCGCGAGATGGTGGCCAAGGCCCTTCGTGCACGCCGGCACAAGCCGATGCTGCTGTTCGACCTGGCCGTTCCACGCGACATCGAAGCCGAGGTCGGCACGCTCAACGATGCCTTCCTGTATACCGTCGACGACCTGGAACGCGCGGTGGAAGACAACCGCCGTGGCCGCCGCGAGGCCGCCGCCGAGGCCGAGGCGATCATCGACCTGCAGGTATCGCGCTTCGTCGAGACCCAGCAGGCCAGTGCCCACCAGGCACCGCTGCGGCAGCTGCGCGCGTTCGGCGAAGCCACCCGCGCCGAGCTGCTGGAGCGCGCGCGACAGCAGCTGGCCAACGGCAAGCCCGCCGACGAAGTGCTGGAACTGCTGGCCCATGGCCTGACCAACCGCCTGCTGCATCCGCCGACCGCCGCACTGCGCGCCGCCGCGCTGAGTGGCGATGCCGACCTGACCCGCGCCGCCGAGCGCCTGTTCCCGGCCACGCCGGGTTACCGCCACCCACCCGTGAGACCCGATGACGCCGACCCTGCGCCGTAAGCTGGAAGCGCTGGCCGAGCGCCGCGAAGAACTGGAACGCCTGCTCGCCGAACCCGATGTGGTCGCCGACAACACCCGTTTCCGCGACCTTTCGCGCGAATTCGCCCAACTTGAACCGGTCGCTGCTGCACTCGCCGATGAAGCCCGTGCCAAGGCCGACCTGGCCGCCGCCGAAGGCATGCGCGCCGACCCCGACCTGCGCGAACTGGCCGATGAGGAAATCGCCGCGGCGCAGGCGCGCCTGCAGGAGCTGGAAGAAGAACTGGCCCTGCTACTGGTCCCACGCGATCCGCGCGACGAAGGCAACCTGTTCCTGGAGGTACGCGCCGGTACCGGCGGCGACGAAGCCGCGATCTTTGCCGGCGATCTGTTCCGCATGTACGCCCGCTATGCCGAGCGCCAGGGCTGGAAGGTCGAGATCGAATCGGACAACCCCGGTGAGCATGGCGGCTACAAGGAAGTGGTGGCACGCGTGGTCGGTCGTGGTGCGTTCTCGCGCCTGAAGTTCGAATCGGGCACGCATCGCGTGCAGCGTGTACCGGCCACCGAATCGCAGGGCCGCATCCACACCTCGGCGGCCACCGTGGCGATCATTCCCGAGGCCGACGAAGTCGATGACATCGTCATCAACCCGGCCGACCTGAAGGTGGATACCTTCCGCTCGTCCGGTGCCGGCGGCCAGCACGTCAACAAGACCGAATCGGCCATCCGCATCACCCACGTGCCGACCGGCGTCGTGGTGGAGTGTCAGACCGAGCGCAGCCAGCACGCCAACCGCGACAAGGCGATGAAGCGCCTGAAGGCGCAGCTGCTCGATGCCGAGCGCCAGCGCCAGGACGCGGCGCAGGCCGAATCGCGGCGCCTGCAGGTCGGCAGCGGCGACCGCAGCCAGCGCATCCGCACCTACAACTTCCCGCAGGGCCGGATCACCGACCACCGCGTGGAAGGCCTGACCCTGTACGACCTGCCCAACATCCTGGCCGGCGACCTCGACCCGCTGCTGCAGCGGCTCAGCCACGAACACCAGGTCGACGCCCTGGCCCAGCTGTCGGCGGGCTGAGCGCGATGTCGGCCTGGCAGCAGCGGCAGCACCTGCAGCAGGCGATCGCACGCCAGCCCGGCGATTTCGTCGCCTGGGTGATGCTGGCCGACCTGGAACTGGAAGCCGGCGACATCGCCGCCGGCGAGCAGGCCGCACGGCGTGCGCTGCAGCTGCGCCCGAATCACCCCGAAGCCCTGGCACGGCTGGGTCGCGTGGCCTGGATGGCCGGCGCGCATGCCGACGCCGCGAAGCTGCTCGGCCAGGCCTCGGCACTGGCCCCGCAGCACCCGGGCATCGCGCTGTGGCTGGGCCATGCCCTGGAAGATGCCGACGATGCCGAAGGCGCTGCAGCGGCCTATCGCCGCGCGCATGCGCTGATGCCGGGCGAACCCTACATCGCCGCGCAGCGCCTGGCCTGGCAGCGCCGCCTGTGCGACTGGCAGGACGTGGACACGCTGGCCACGCAGGTACGCGCGGCGCTCGCCGCCGGGCAAGGCGCAGTGGAACCGTTCGCCTTCCTCAGCGAAGACGCCAGCGCTGCCGAGCAGTTGGCCTGCGCACGTGCGCGCGCCGCAGTCGTGGCCTCGGCGGTGCGCCCCCTTCCTGCAGTGAAGGTTCGCGGGCATGGCCCGTTGCGCGTCGGCTTCCTCTCCAATGGCTTCGGCGCCCACCCCACCGGGCTGCTGACCGTGGCCCTGTTCGAACACCTGCGTCATGACCCGGCGCTGCAGCTGCACCTGTTCGCGCTGAACCGCGCCGATGGCAGCCGCATCCGCGAACGCCTGCAGGCCACAACCCGGTTGCACGATGTGGCCGCACTACGGCATGCCGACATCGCGGCCCGCATCCGCGCACAGGGCATTGACCTGCTGTTCGACCTGCGCGGCTGGGGCGGCGGTGGCACGCCCGAGGTGCTGGCAATGCGCCCTGCCCCGCTGCAGCTGAACTGGCTGGCCTATCCCGGCACATCCGGCGCGCGTTGGCTGGATGCCGTGGTCGCCGACGAATTCGTGCTGCCGCCATCGCTGGAACCCCACTTCAGCGAACGCGTCCTGCGCCTGCCACGTGCCTTCCAGCCCTCGGACAACACCCGCGCGCTGGAGCCGGCCCCGTCCCGTGCCGAGTGCGGCCTACCCGGGCACGGCGTGGTGTTCTGCTGCTTCAACAACAGCTACAAGCTCAACCCGCGCAGCATGGGCCGCGCCTTCGCAGTGCTGCAGGCCGTGCCCGGCAGCGTGCTGTGGCTGCTGTCCGGCCCCGGCAAGGCAGACGCTCGCCTGCGCACCGCCGCGCAGGCCGCCGGCCTGGACCCGGCACGACTGGTATTCATGGCCAAACTGCCGCATCCGCAGTACCTGGCGCGGTACCAGCTGGCCGACCTGTTCCTCGACACCCATCCCTACAACGCGCACACCACCGCTTCCGACGCGCTGTGGGCCGGCTGCCCGGTACTGACCTGCCCGGGCGACACCTTCGCCGCGCGCGTGGCCGGCAGCCTCAATCACCATCTGGGGCTGGCACGGATGAATGTC
Organism: Stenotrophomonas maltophilia; assembly: GCF_002799245.1. GTDB lineage: Bacteria > Pseudomonadota > Gammaproteobacteria > Xanthomonadales > Xanthomonadaceae > Stenotrophomonas > Stenotrophomonas maltophilia_S. The sequence goes on from NZ_NEQV01000001.1 coordinate 829,872, forward strand.
GCCGACGATGCGGCGTTCATCGCCACCGCCAGCGCGCTGGGCAATGACCCTGCGGCACTGGCCGCGCTGCGTGCCGAGCTGGTGCAGGCGCGCGACCACAGCGGACTGTTCGACATGGCCGGGTTTGCCCGCGACCTGTCGGCGCTGCTGCAGCGGCTGGCCGGCGAACAGGGCTGGCAGGGCGTCGACAACACCTGAGCGACCCCTGCGTTACGCTCGGGCTTCCTCCCCGCGTGGTGTGACGATGGCCAAGCTCAAGCGCAAGGATTACGACGAACTGCTGCTGCCGCTGCAGCTGGAACTGACCGCAATGGCGCGTTGGGTGCAGCACAGCGGGCAACGGCTGCTGGTGCTGTTCGAAGGCCGGGATACGGCAGGCAAGGGCGGCGCGATCCAGGCCATCAGCCAGCATCTCAACCCGCGCCAATGCCGGGTGGTGGCGTTGCCCAAGCCCACCGACCGTGAAGCCACGCAGTGGTACTTCCAGCGTTACGCCTCGCATCTTCCCGCCGCCGGCGAGATCGTGCTGATGGACCGCAGCTGGTACAACCGCGCCGGTGTCGAACGGGTGATGGGCTATTGCAGCGAGACCGAGTACCAGCAGTTCCTGCGCCAGGCACCGGTGTTCGAACAGCTGCTGGTGGATGATGGCATCCTGCTGTTCAAGTACTGGCTGTGCGTGGACCAGGAGCAGCAGGAAAAGCGCTTCGCCGAACGCCACCTCGATCCCCTGAAGGGCTGGAAGCTCTCCCCGGTCGACCTGAAATCGCGCAGCAAGTACAGCGCCTACACCGAAGCCCGCGAGGCGATGCTGCGCGCGACCCATCGCGAAGCGGCACCGTGGACGCTGGTGGATTTCAACGACCAGCGGCTGGGCCGGCTGACGCTGGTGCGCAACCTGCTGGACCGGTTGCCGGACACGCGGGTGGATGCGCCGCTGCCGGAGTTGCCGAAGCTGAAAGGCAAGCTGCATCGCGAGCACTACGATGTGCTGAAGCCGATCGAAGAGTTCCCGGTCGAGGATTAGGGGTGTTCGGCAGGGCCTGCGGCCCTGCACCCGCTACGATCCAAGGCAACAGCAACAGCCGAAGCAGGAGCGGGTTTCCTGTGGGTAGGCGGGATGGGTCCGGTTGCGGGGGACGCCGTGAATCCATCCATGGAGGCTCGGTCGCGCCATCCATGGCGCTCACGCCCCCGCAACCGGACCCACCCCGCCTTCGACAGATTTCTGCGATCTGCCCGCCTTCTGTAGAGCCGAGCCATGCTCGGCTCAGAGCGTTCCGATATCGAGATATTCGATTTCAATGGAAATTCATCCACGCATGGCGTGGATCTACCAGATCGCAGGAATATGTCAGAGGTGGGGCGGTGTCGGAGTGCGGGGTGCAGCCCTGCCGAGCCCCCCTACTTGGCAGCCGCGATCTGCTTTTCGATGTCGGCGGCAGTCACCGGGCCCAGGAAGGTGTGTGCCAGCTTGCCCTGCGGATCCAGCAGATGCGTCAACGGCAGGCCACGGGGGGTGGCGAAGTCCGCCGGCGGATCGAACGGGTCCACGATCACGATCGGATAGGTGACCGGGTGCTTGGTCAGGAACGACTGCATCTCCGGCACTTCGATGTCCTCATAGGCCAGGCCGACCACCTCGATGTTGCTGCGCATCGCATGCAGCGCCGACAGCTCAGGCATCTCCTTGCGGCACGGTGCGCACCAGGTGGCCCAGAAATTCACCACCACCCACTTGCCACGGTGCGCGGCCAGGTCGTAGTCGCTGCCATCCACCGTCTTCATCTTCAGCGTCGGGAACTCGGCGGTGGTGCGCTCGGCCGGCGTCTCCTCGACCGGTGCAGGTGCACTCGGCGTCGGTGCCTGCGCCGGCGGCTGGCTGCTGGCCGGCGCCGGCTCCTGGGCCGGCTTGCAGGCCGCCAGGGCCAGCAGCAGGGTCAACGGGAGCAGCAGCGGCAACGGCGTCTTGCGGGTCATGGCAGGTCTCCAGATTCGGTATAGATATCACTGACCTTGCGCTTCAGGCGTTCGCGCAGGGGCAGTCGCAGATCGTCCAGCGCCGCCAGTGCGGCACGGCCCAGGCTGTCATCGCGGTATGGCAGGTGCTGCTCGGCCACCGGAATGCGCAGTTGGGTGCATTCGTACAGATCGGCCAGGCTGACCTGGTCCAGGTCACGCGCCAGCAGCCACTCGCCGCGCTCATCGCGGCGCAGCAGGCCGATCTCCTGCAGGTTGCAGGCCAGATCCTGCAGCAGGGAGTCGGTCAGCAACGGTTCCAGCCGCAGGATTTCATCGTCGGCCAGGCCCTTGCCCTTGGCACGGGCATAGTGGAAGCGACCGAGCAGGCGCAGCAGCCCGTAGAACTCGTACCCCTGCGGCAGGCGCAGTTCAACCGGCTGGTAGCGGAAGGCGGCCATCGATGAGGCCAGTGACGCACCCAGCAGCACCGCCACCCAGCACAGGTAGATCCACAGCAGCAGGATCGGCACGAAGGCCACCGTGCCGTACAGCTTCTGGTAGGACTGGAAGCTGCCCAGATAAGCGCCGATGCCCCACTTCACCAGTTCAAGGATGACCGCGGCCAGGATCGCGCCGGGTACTGCATGCCGCCATTTCACCGTGTGGTGCGGCACCACCCGGAACATCAGCGTGATGCAGACGAACTCGATCAGGATCGGGGCCAGCCGCAGCGCCAGTTCGGCCAACCAGCGGCCTTCCTGGGTACCGAACAACGGCATCGCGAACACCCTGGCCGATACAGCCAGCGATGCGGCGGCGAGCATCGCGCCCAGGGTCAGTACGGTCCAGTAGACCAGGAAGCGGGTCAGCTTGGGCCGGGTCGAGCCGACCCGCCAGATCTGGTTGAAGGTCTCTTCCACGCTGTTGAGCGTGATCAGCAGTGATGCCACCAGTGCGATGAAGCCGGCTGCCGTCAGCTGGCCGGCACTGGCCGAGAACTGCCGCAGGTAGCCCTCGGCCGCACGCGCAGCGGAGGGCACGAAGTTGGAAAACACGTAGTCGCTGAGCTGATCGCTCCAGCGGTCGAAGACGGGGAAGGCCGACAGCACACCGAATACCACGATGGCCAGCGGCACCAGCGCGAACACCGTGGTGTACGCCAGCGCCGCCGCTGCCTGGAACAGGCGGTCGTCGAGGAAGCGATGCCACAGGAAGCGGCCGAAACTGATGGCCCGTGCGCGATCCCGCGCGCGCTCCATCCACAGGTTGAGCGTATCCAAAGGTTCCATCGGCGAAAGGGTACCCGATGCGGAATGCTCGCAGGATAGCCATACTGGTGGCCACACGACGAGGAGAAGCGGGCACGATGGGCGAGATTCTGGTGCTGTACTACAGCCGGGGCGGTTCGGTGGCACGGCTGGCGCGCCAGATCGCGCGGGGCATCGGCGAAGTGCCGGGCATGGCCGCGCGCCTGCGCACGGTGCCGCCGGTGGCCGCAGTGACCCAGACCGCGCAGCCGCCGGTGCCCGACGATGGCGCCCCCTACGTAAGCGTGCAGGACCTGGTCGAATGCCAGGGCCTGCTGCTCGGCAGCCCAACCCGCTTCGGCAACATGGCCGCACCGGTGAAGCACTTCCTGGATGGGCTGGGCGCCGAATGGGTCAACGGCACCCTGTCCGGCAAGCCGGCCGGCGTGTTCACCTCGACCGCCTCGATGCACGGCGGGCAGGAATCGACCCTGCTGTCGATGCAGGTGCCGCTGCTGCACCATGGCTGCGTGATCGTCGGCATCCCGTTCACCGAGCCGGCGCTGAGCCATACCACCAGTGGCGGTACCCCCTACGGCGCCAGCCATGTGGCCGGTGCCGCCGACGACCCGCAGCCGACCGACGACGAAGCGGTGCTGGCGCGCGCGCTGGGGCGCCGGGTGGCCGACATCGCGCAGCGGTTGGCGCGATGAACCGCGCGCCGCGCACGGTCCTGCTGCTGGCCCTGATGGGGCTGGCCGCCCTGTTCGCGGGTTGGTTCATCAACGACAAGCACTGGCTGGCGACCCAACTGGTGTTCACCGCACCACCGCTGGTGCTGGCCATCGCCGTGCGCCTGGGCTGGCGCAAGGCCGGATTCTGGGCCTCGGTGCTGGCGCTGGGCTGGTTCAGCCACGGCGTGATGAGCGCCTGGAGCCACCCGGAAACGCGCTGGCTGGCGCTGATCGAGATCGCGCTGGCGCTGCTGGTGATCTTCAGCGCCAGTCTGCCCGGCCTGCGCGCCCGCTTCGGCAAGCGACGCTGACGCTGCGCCCGCTGGGCCGTATCATCTGCATTCCTGGCCCCGCGCCGCAGTACCTGTCCTGGTTTCGCGCATGCACATGATGGAAGAGCTCCTGGTCGTCACCACCGGTGGCACGATCGACAAGATCTACTTCGACGACAAGTCGGACTACCAGATCGGCGATCCGCAGATCGGCATGATCCTGCGCGAGCTGGGCGTGACGTTCCGCTTCAACGTGATTCCGATCCTGCGCAAGGATTCGCTGCACATCAACGATGAGGACCGCGAGCTGATCCGCGCCACCATCGCTGCGCAGCCGACCCGGCACGTGCTGGTGACCCACGGCACCGATTCGATGGTGCAGACCGGCAAGGTGCTGGCAACGATCCCGGACAAGACCATCGTGATGACCGGCGCGCTGAGCCCGGCGCGCTTCCGCGGCTCGGATGCCGAGTTCAACATCGGCTGTGCGATCGGCGCGGTCCAGTCGCTGCCGAGCGGCGTGTACATTGCGATGAACGGGCGGATTTTCGACCCGCAGCACGTGCGCAAGAACGTGGCCGCGAACCGCTTCGAGTCGGTCTGAGGAAAAGCGTGCCGACCAAGGTCGGCACCTACCCGAATCCGCAGCGCGGCCCTTGTAGTGCCGAGCCATGCTCGGCAACCGCGCGCGAGCGCGGCACAAATGTCCGAAGCCGGGGCAGCCGAGCGCAGGCTCGGCTCTACAGAAACAAAAACGCCCCGGCCGAAGCCAGGGCGTGCCCTTGGAGAGGGTCTTGGGCTCAGTACTGGGCGTTGAGGGTCAGGCCCGAGAAGGTGCTGTAGGCCTTCACCCGCACATACCAGGTTCCGGCGGCAGGGCTGTTGATGGTGCAGGTCTCGCTGTTGCCGCTCAGGTACGGACGGCAGGTGTAGGTGGTATCGGTCGGGGCACTGCCCTGGCGCACGTACAGGTCGGCATCACCGCTGCCGCCACTGATCGCCACGCGCAGCTGGGTGCTGCCGGCCGGCACGGCGACGGTGTAGTTCAGCTCGGCACCGGTTGCGGCGCCCAGGCCGGTCACCGGCACGTTGTTCTGCAGCACATTGCCGCCCGGGTTCGGGCCACCGCCATTGATCGCCGCAGCCACCGCCGCATTGGCGTCGATGATGCCGGCGCCGCAGCCACCCGAGCAGGCACCCGGCAGCGGACGTGCGGTGCTCTTGATGATGCTTTCCACCTGTGCGGGGCTCAGCGGGCTCGGCGCCACCGACTGCATCAGTGCAACCACACCGGCCACATGCGGCGCCGCCATCGAGGTGCCGTTGTAGGACGCGTAGGTCGCGCTGCCCGGCGTGGTGGTGCCGGTGTTGAGGGTGGACAGGATGCTCTGGCCCGGGCCGGAAATATCGATGCCGGCACCATAGTTGGAGAAGCTGGCACGCGCACCGGCCGAGGTCGTGGCCGCCACCGCGATCACGTTCGCGCAGTTGGCCGGCACCGACGAGGACACGTTGGTGTTGCTGTTGCCGGCGGCGACCACCACGGTGGTACCACGGCTGACCGCACCGTTGATCGCATTCTGGTAGGTGGCCGAGCAGGTGCCGCCGCCACCCAGCGACATGTTGATGACTTCGGCCGGGTTGGCATTGGCCGGCACGCCACTGACGGTACCGCCCGAGGCCCACACGATCGCATCGGCGATGTCGGAGGTGTAACCGCCGCACTTGCCGAGCACGCGCACCGGGACGACCTTGGCATTGAACGCAGTACCGGCCACGCCGGTGCTGTTGTTGGTCACCGCCGCCACGGTGCCGGCGACGTGGGTGCCGTGCCAGCTGGAGTTGGAGGCCGGGATGCCCGAGCCGCACTCGTTGGCGCCGTACCAGTCGCCTTCGTCGTTCGGGTTGCTGTCGCGGCCACCGCCATCGCGCGCCATCGCCGCGTCGCTGATGAAGTCATAGCCGGGCAGGATGTTGGCATTGAGATCGGGATGGTTGGTGATGCCGGTATCGATCACGGCCACCACCACGCCGGTGCCGGTGGCCTTGTCCCAGGCCGGCTGCACGTTGATCGACGCGTTGGAGGTGCCGAAGCCCCACTGTTCGCTGAAGCGGGTGTCGTTCGGGGTCAACGTCGCACGCATGATCTGGTCGACTTCGACGTATTCGACGTTCGGATCGGCGGCGAGCTTGCGCATCAGCAGCTCGGATTCGGCCTGGTCGAGCGGACGGTCGGTCCTGACCAGGGTCGGGCCGATGGCCAGCTTGCGGACCTCCTGCAGGCCCAGCGCGCGGCCCTGGCTGCTGGCCAGGCCGGCGGCGGCACTCTTCAGCGAAGAGGCCAGTGCCGTGGTGTTGGCCACCGGAGCACTACCGTCGCGGTACTTCACGATGAAGCGCTGGTGCGTCGGCGCAGACTGCAGGCCGCTGAGCTGGACGTCACCGGCCAGCGCAGGCGTGGCCAGCAGCAGCGATGACAGTACGGACGCACCAAGGACCACCCACACTCGACGCACACGCGGTTGCGTTACCTGGGACATCGTATTTCCCTTTCTAGTGGTGTGAATGCCGGAATCGGCAGAAGCACCGGCCCGAACCCTGGGCTGGCTTGCGTTGGCGAGGTTCGAAGTCCGGAGAGTCAGCGGATCCCCCTATCGATCCGCCGTGCAGATGACGCTAATGGCCAGAACCGGACACCACAATATTTTCAGCGTCTTTTCAGCAAGATGAAATGTCTGATCTGAGACTTTTCGGGTCGAGGGTTTGTGAAGGTGAAGGAACTTTCTCGCGTCCTGCACACACCTGACTGGGTCGTCACGTGTCCTGCGATGACTTTGCCGACATCGGCGTCCACCGACGGCGGGGTCAGATCCCTTTTCCTCCAGAAAAGGATCTGACCCCCAGGCCCATAACGCAGAAAGCCCGTCGCGAGGACGGGCTTTCCAGAAAAGCAGCCGGGCGCGGGCCCGGCTCTACAGTTCAGTGCAGGCGATCAGCCCAGCTTGACCAGCCAGTTGTGGCGGTCCGGCAGGCGGCCGTACTGGATGTCGGTCAGCTCCTTGCGCAGCGACATGGTCACTTCGCCGGCCGGCGCGTTGATGTCGCCGACCGAGAAGCCCTCGCCCTTCAGCTGGCCGATCGGGGTGACCACCGCGGCGGTGCCACAGGCAAACACTTCGCTGATCGCACCGGAGGCAACACCGTCCTTCCACTCGTCGATGCTGACCTTGCGCTCTTCGACCTTCATGCCACGGTCGCGGGCCAGCTGCAGGATGCTCTCGCGGGTGATGCCCTCGAGGATGCTGCCCGACAGTTCCGGAGTGACCAGCGTGCCGTCCTTGTAGACCAGGAACACGTTCATGCCACCCAGTTCTTCCAGGTACTTGCCTTCGACCGGGTCCAGGAACAGCACCTGCGAGCAGCCCTGCGCCTGCGCCTTCTGCTGCGGCAGCAGCGAGGCGGCGTAATTGCCACCGCACTTGGCGGCACCGGTGCCACCCTTGGCCGCACGTGCGTACTCGGTCGACAGCCAGATCGACACCGGGGCGACACCCTTGGCGAAGTACGGGCCGGCCGGGCTGGCAATGACGTAGTAGCCGGCCTTGTGTGCGCCGCGCACGCCGAGGAAGGCTTCGTCGCCGATCATGAACGGACGGAAGTACAGGCTCGACTCGTCGGCCGACGGCACCCAGTCACTGTCGACGGCGATCAGCTGCTTCAGCGATTCGACGAAGATCTCCACCGGCAGTTCCGGCAGCGCCAGGCGCTGCGCCGAACGCTGCAGGCGACGGCCATTGGCATCCGGGCGGAAGGTCCAGATCGAACCGTCGGCGTGGCGGTAGGCCTTGATGCCTTCGAAGATTTCCTGGCCGTAGTGCAGCACGGCGGCGGCCGGGTCCAGCTGCAGCGGGCCGTAGGCACGCACGTTGGCGTTGTGCCAGCCGGCATCCTTGTCCCAGCGCACTTCCACCATGTGATCGGTGAAGTGCAGGCCGAAGCCCGGCTTCTCCAGGATCTTGGCGCGCTCTTCAGCGCTGCGCGGGTGGTCCGAACGGGTGACGGCGAAGCTGGGAATGGACTGGGACACCGGAGGATTCCTGTTCTGGTTGCGGGTAGTGCCGGGCCCGCGTCACTGCGGGCCCTGGGTCAAAGCATGCCGGTCTCGAGCCGCGCCGCCTCGGACATCATGTGCTGGTTCCACGGCGGGTCGAACACCAGGTCGACGTCGGCCTCGGCCACCGTCGGGATCATTTCAAGCTTGCTGCGCACGTCGTCGATCAGGATCTCGCCCATGCCGCAGCCCGGTGCGGTCAGGGTCATCTTCACGTCGATCTCGCGCTTGCCTTCGTCCAGGTGCTTGATCTCGACTTCATAGACCAGGCCCAGCTCGACGATGTTCACCGGAATTTCCGGGTCGAAGCAGGTGCGCAGCTGCTGCCACACCAGCTGTTCCACCTGTTCATCGGTGGCGTCGGCCGGCAGCTCGAGCGGTGCCGGAGCCTCCTTGCCGATGGCGTCGCCGTCCTTGCCGGCGATGCGGAACAGGTTGCCCTCGACGAACACCGAATAACTGCCGCCCAGCGCCTGGGTGATGTACCCATAGCTGCCGGCGGGCAGGGTCACGGTGTCGCCCTGCGGGACCATCACGGCCTCGCAATCGCGTTCGAAGTGGACAGGTTCGCTGCTACGGGAATACATGGGGACCGATATGGGGCCGTGGCCACAGCCACGCAAGACGGCATTCTAGCCCAGCCGCCCCGGCACCGCCGGTGCACTGCGGCAAACCACAGTATCCTGTAGGTGATCTTCAGGGAGCTTCGATGTCCTCCAATGCCGCGCGTGCCAGGACCGTGACCTGGCTCTGGCCCCTCATGCTGTTGCTGGGTCTGCTTGTTGCTCCCCTCGCCTGGATGGTGCTGGCGCTGATCACCGGCCGACAGGTCGGCTGGATGGCGGTACTGACCGCCCTGGAACTGGTGTTCATGCTGCGCCTGGGCACGCTGGGCCCGGGCCGGCTGCGCGTCGCCCTGGTCGTGCTCGGCACCCTGCTGGTGGCCGCCGTGGCCAACTGGGCCATTGCCAGCGCCTGGATGGGGGGCTCGATCGGCCTGGACCTGTGGGACGCCACCACGCGGATGGGCCCGCACCTGGCCTGGACCCTGATCACCCTCGCCAATGGCGCGATGGAATGGCTGTGGCTGGCCCTGGCCGTGGCCTTGGGCGCCTGGCTGGCGCGCTGAGCGCGCAGATCCACGCCGTGCGTGGGTGGGGGCCCCGGAAAGTGGGGTCAGAGCCCTTTCCTGCGGAAAGGAATCCGCCCCCGAGCCCTCAATGCCCGCCGTCGAGTGCCTTCAGCTCGCTCACCAGCGATGCGGCCGCTTCGGCGCCGTCGCCATACAGCATGCGGGTGTTGTCAGCGTAGAACAGCGCATTCTCGATACCGGCAAAGCCGGTGCCCTTGCCGCGCTTGATCACCACCACGTTGCGCGCATTGACCACGTCCAGCACCGGCATGCCATAGATCGGGCTGGCCGGATCGGTGCGTGCCACCGGATTGACCACGTCGTTGGCACCGATCACCAGCACCACGTCGGTGTTGGCGAACTCCGGGTTGATGTCGTCCATGTCGGCGATCAGGTCATAGGGCACGCCGGCTTCGGCCAGCAGCACGTTCATGTGCCCGGGCATGCGCCCGGCGACCGGGTGGATGGCGAACTTCACCTTCACCCCGCGCTGGCCCAGCCGCTGTGCCAGCTCCCAGATCTTGTGCTGGGCCTGGGCCACCGCCATGCCGTAACCGGGCACGATCACCACGCGTTCGGCATAGGCCATCATCGCGGCGACGTCCGAGGCTTCGATCGGCTTCTGCGCGCCTGTAATCGCCTGCGCTTCACCACCGGCGCCACTGCCGAAGTTGGAGAACAGCACGTTGCGGATCGGCCGGTTCATCGCCTTGGCCATCAGCCGGGTCAGCAGGATGCCCGCCGCGCCGACCATCATGCCGGCGATGATCAACGCCTCGTTGCCCAGCACGTAGCCCTCGAACGACACCGCCAGGCCGGTGAACGCGTTGTACAGCGAGATCACCACCGGCATGTCGGCGCCACCGATCGGCAACGTCATCAGCACGCCCAGTGCCAGCGCCAGCACGAAAAAGGCGACGATCGCCCAGGTGTTGAGCGTGCTGGCCGCGATGATCGCCAGCACCACCACGGCCAGCGCCACCAGCAGGTTCATCACCTGCTGGCCGGGCCAGGTCACGCGCTTGTCCAGGCGTCCATCCAGCTTGGCCCAGGCGATCACCGAACCGGACAGTGACACCGCACCGATCGCCGCACCGACCACCGCCAGCAGCAGCACCATGCCCGACGGCTGGCGCGCGGCCAGGTCGGCCAGCGCCTGCGCACTCCAGTGGCTGGTATCGCGGTTGGCAAGGAAGGCATAGCGCAGCAGCTCCACCGCGCCGATCGCCGCCGCCGAGCCACCGCCCATGCCGTTGTACAGCGCCACCATCTGCGGCATGTCGGTGATGGCAACCCTGCCGGCCGACCACCAGGCCAGGCCCGCACCCAGCAGCAGTGCCACCAGGATCAGCGGCACGTTGTGCAGTTCAGGCAGGAAGAAGGTCGCCACCGTGGCCAGCAGCATGCCCAGCCCGGCCCAGCGGATGCCGCTGCGCGCGGTCAGCGGCGAGGCCATGCGCTGCAGGCCCAGCAGGAACAGCGTGGCGGCGGCGAGGTAGCTGGCCTTGACCAGCCAATCGAGCAGTTCGACGGTGCTGATGTTCAAGCCTGCGGCTCCTTCGGTTCGTCCTTGCCGCCCTTGGGCGCGCTCGGCTTGAACATTTCCAGCATGCGCGCGGTGACCACGTAGCCACCGGCGGCGTTGCCGGCACCGAGCACCACGGCAAGGAAGCCCAGCGCCTTCTCCAGCGGCGTCTGTGCATGCCCCAGCACCACCATCGCACCGATCAGCACGATGCCGTGGATGAAGTTGGAGCCCGACATCAGCGGGGTGTGCAGGATCACCGGCACCCGCGAAATGATCACGTGGCCGGCGATGGCCGCCAGCATGAAGATGTACAGCGCCACGAACCCGTCACTCACTGGCAACGCTCCCGCTCTGTCTTCGTCGCCCCATCATAACCACGGGCTGAACCCGCGCGCACCCGGCGTCAACCGCGGCGGCGCTCACGCGTTGTCGATGGTGACCCCGAGCGAGGAACCGTACCCTGTGCTGGTGAGCAGCCCCGTCCCCCCGAGCGCCGAGACCGATGCCCTGCCGGCATCGCTGGAGGCGTTCCTGGCCAGCGTCGGCCCGCGTGCGTTCCGCTTCGCCGAGGCCGGCCTGCGCCAGCGCGAAGACGCCATGGACGCCGTGCAGGACGCGCTGCTGCGCATGCTGGATTACGCCGACAAGCCGGCGGCCGAATGGGCGCCCCTGTTCTGGAGCATCCTGCGCCGCCGGGTGATCGACGTGCAGCGCCGGCGCCGCTTCCGCCTGCCGTTCTGGCGCGACAACCAGGACGCCGAGGGCGGCGAGATCGACTGGGCCGACCCCGGCCCGGACCCGGCACAGGCGCATGAGCAACGCCAGCAGTACCAGCAGCTGGTGGACGCGTTGCGCAGCCTGCCCGCCCGCCAGCGCGAAGCCTTCACCCTGCGCGTGCTGCAGGACCTGGACGGGGCGACCACCGCCCGCGCCATGGGCTGCAGCGAAGGCGCGGTAAAAACCCATCTGGCACGCGCCCGGCAGGCGCTGCAGGACTACCTGGAGACCCACCCGTGAACCGCTCCCTGCCTTCCGATGACACCCTGCGCGGCCTGCATGCGCAGTCGCTGCAGTCGCTGTCGCCGGCCACGCTGGCACGGCTGCGCCAGGCCCGCCACGGCGCCACGGCCGCCCATCGCGGGCGCTGGCGCTGGTGGCTGGCCAGCACCTGTTCGCTGGTGGTGGCCCTGGGTATCGGCCTGCAGTTCACTGGCCATGGCACGCTTGCAGGCCCGTCGCCGGCACCCGTGATTGCCTCGGTGGAAGACAACAGCCCGCTGTACGACGAAAATCCCGACTTGTACCTGTGGCTGGGCGATACCGACCTGGCGATGGAGTAAATCATGTTCCGACTGCCTACCCTGCCGCTGCTGTTGAGCCTGTCGCTGCTGCCGGCCGTCCCGGCGCTGGCGCAGAGTGCCGCGCCCGCCCCTGCCACTCGCCCCGCGGCGACCGCCCCATTGCCCGCGTGGGAGCAGCTGAGCGAATCCCAGCGCGAATCGCTGCTGGCGCCGCTGCGCGACCGCTGGAACAGCGCCGATGCCGGCCAGCGCCAGCGCATGCTGTCACACGGCCAGCGCTGGCAATCGATGAGCCCGGAGGAGCGTGACAAAGCCCGCCGCGGCCTGCGCCGCTTCGAGCACATGAGCCCGGAACAGCGCGAGCAGGCGCGGGCCCTGTTCGGGCAGATGCGCAACATGCCGCCGGCACAGCGTGACGCCCTGCGCGAGCGCTGGTCGCAGATGACGCCGGAACAGCGCCGGGACTGGGTACGCGACAACCCGCCACCGGCGAAGCCGCGGTAAGGCCTCCGCCAGTCAGGGGCTACCCTTTGTAGAGCCGAGCCCATGCTCGGCTGCTCTCATGCCCAGCTGCATGCCGACCAGATCGCTAGCATCCCGGCTGCGCGCGAGCCGAGCATAGGCTCGGCTCTACAGCATTCTCGTCAGGGTCACGCCTGCCAGCGGGTCTTCGCCAGCAGCTCGTCTTCCCAGTCGAACGCCAACGCCCCGTCGCGCACGAACAGGGCGACGAAGTTGAGCAGGTTGCGGGCATACATCTCGCTGGCCTGGGTCGCGCCGCGGCTGGCCAGGCCCAGCGGGCCATCGATGGTCACGCCCTGGTGTTCGATGCATTGCCCCGGCTGGGTCAACCCGCAGTTGCCGCCGCTCTCGGCGGCCAGATCGACGATCACGCTGCCGGTGGCCATGCCCTCCACCATCGCCGCGGTCACGATGGTCGGTGCCGGGCGGCCGGGTACCGCCGCCGTGCAGATCACCACATCCACGCTGCGCAGGTGGTCGGCCAGCCGACGCTGCTGCTCGGCGCGCTCCTCATCGGTCAGCGCCCGCGCATAGCCGCCCTCGCCCGCCGCGCTGACCCCAAGGTCGAGGAAGCGCGCGCCCAGTGACTGGATCTGCTCGCGGGTTTCCGGGCGCACATCGAAACCTTCCACCTGGGCACCGAGACGGCGTGCTGTGGCGATGGCCTGCAGGCCTGCCACGCCGGCACCGATCACCAGCACCTTGGCCGGCCGCACGGTGCCGGCGGCGGTGGTCAGCATCGGGAAGAAGCGCGGCGCGCGTTCGGCGGCGATCAGCGCCGCCTTGTAACCGGCCATGCCGGCCTGCGAACTGAGTACATCCATCGCCTGCGCACGGGTGGTACGCGGCAACTGCTGCAGCGGGAACAGCTGCAGGCGATCATCGGCCGCCAGTGCGGCCAGCGCCGGATCGTTGGCCGGGGCCAGCAGGCCAACCACGCTGGCACCGTGCTTGAGCTGCTCCAGCACGGCAGCAGGGGGCGCCTGCACGCACAGCAGGATATCGATCTCCGCCCAGCGGCCCGCGTCGAAGACACGTGCGCCGGCCTCGTCATAGGCGGCATCGGTGAAGCCGGCGGCCAGGCCGGCGCCAGCCTCGTACCAGACGACAATGCCCAAGGCACCGAGCTTGCGCGCGGTTTCCGGCGTCAACGCCACGCGCCGTTCACCCGGCGCGGTCTCCTTGATCCCCAGCAACGCCACGGCCATGCAGGTCCCCGCTGATCGGTGAGTTTTCCCGATCCTAGCAGGCGGCCAGCGCTCAGTGCAGGGTGGCGCTGCCCGGGTCGAGGCGGTCGATCACGCCCTGCATGGCGCTGTCGAAGGCACCATCGTCAACGTGGGCACGCAGCCGGCCCAGCCGCACCATCACCGCCAGCTCTTCCGGCGAGGCCACGCAGAAGCGCACACCGCGACGGTTGACGAACAGCAGGCGCGAGGAAATCGGGCTGACCCAGGACAGCTTGCCGGCCTGCACCTTGCCGTCCTTGTCGACGAAGTCCAGCCAGTTGCCGATTTCCATGCGGCGGAAGCGGTCGGCATCGGCGTTGTCGAAATCATCGGTGTCGATCTGGCCACCCAGCTCCACCGCGGGCGATTCGGCCACCGGCGGTGCCGGCAGCGCGACCTGCGGCAGCTCGGGCAGCGCGCGCTGCAGTTCCGGCCGCGACTCGGCGATGCCCTGCAGCGTGTCATGCAAGGCGTCGATCGCTCCGGTGGCCGCATCGCCGTGCACGCCGACGCTGGCAAACACCTTGGCCAGCACCGGCTGCCAGGCCTGCAGCCACGGCTTGCCGACGATCTGGCGGCGGGCCTCGGCCACTTCCTCCAGCAGGCCGTCGCCAAGGCTCAATGCCTCGGCCACCGACGCGCCTTCTTCGCCTTCGCGCAGCAGCGCCAGGGTCAGATGGTGCTGCCACGGCTGGCGCAGGAACTCGGCAATGGCCGGCGGCAGGGTGGCGTCGCCGATGCGGCGGTCCAGTTCCGCACTGGCCCGGCTGCGGGCCATTTCCAGCTTTTCCTGCCCGCGCTGCGTTTCCGCAGCCCGTCGCTCGGCGATTTCCACGCGGCGGCGATGCTGCACCAGGAACTCGCGGAATTCTTCTTCCAGGGTCAGGAAGATCGCCAGGTTCTCGTTGAACTCGGCCACCAGGCGCTCGATGATCTCCTCGACCTTGGCCATCAGCATGCGCTCGGCCTGGCTCTCGCCGGTGTTGCCCTCGCAGGCCTCGGCCAGCGAGTTGAGCAGCTTGCGCGCCGGATGGGTCTTCTGCACGAACATGCGGCGGTCGAGCATGGCGACCTTGACGAAGGGCACCACCAGGCGGCCGATGAGTTCGCGCGAGCGGCCTTCCAGTTCACGCTCATCCAGCATCACGTCGAACAGCATGCCGACCAGGTCGATCGCATCCTCGTCCTGCGGGTCCAGGCGGGTCTGGCCTGGGTCCACGCCGAGCTGGGTGGCGCTGGACAGCACTTCGCTCTTCAGCCGCTGCGCCAGCGATTCGCCGTCCTCGCCGATGGCTGCACGCAGCGTCGCGCTGGGCGTGGCCTGCAGCAGCGACAGCACCGACATCATTTCGCGCTGGCTGAGCGGACGCTGCTGGCCAATCGCCACCTGTGCGGCCGACGTCGCGTCCTCGCGCACGTGGCGGGTCTGCTGCAGCAGTTCGTGCAGCGCTTCCAGCAGCATGCCCTGCTGGCCCGCGTAGGCCTCGCCGCTGCCGCCGTCTTCGCCGCCCAGATGCTGCTGCATGTGGCCACGGCGTTCGGACCAGCGCGCGGCAAAGCGCTGCGCCCAGGCCGGTGCGGCCTGCTCGTCATCGCTGAACCCGGGATCGAAGCCTGCACCCTGGCGCTGTTCGACCAGATCATCCAGCATCCCGGCCATGCGCGGATCCGGCGCCGCCGCCAGCGGACGCTGCGGCGCCCCCATCTGCGACATCACGCCGGCTGCGGCCAGCTGCTCGTCCAGCTTTTCGTAGATGCGGCCGACCGGTGCGCGCAGGTCGCGCTCGCACAGCTTGATCAGCACCAGATGCACTTCCGGCGCCAGTTCACAGCCGGCAAAGGCCTCGTGGATGGCCACGCCCAGATGTTCGGGGCTGATCGGATTGTGGTCGGCGTCCAGTTCCGCGCCACCGATCAAGCGGCCCAGGCGGCGGTCCAGCCGCGCCAGCACCGGCTTGAAATCGCGCAGCAGCACGGTGGCAAAGTTGCGCACCGCCAATCGCGATTCCAGTACGTGTTCAGCCAGCAGGCTCAGGCCATCCTCGGCCGGCCCGGACAGGGTCGCCTCGGCTGACAGCGGCTCACCGGCCGCCAATGCGGCCCAGGCCTGCTGCAGGTGGCCGGCGAAGGCCGCAGCGATGTCCTCACGGCGGCGGCGCAGTTCGCGCATCGCGTCAAGGAACAGCAACTGCGACGAGCCGGCATTGCCGGCGCGGTCGAACAGGGCATCGTCGAAACGCGCCAGTGCGGCCCCGAAGGCCTGGCACAGCGCGGGCAGGACCATGTCCCGGGCAAGCTGGAGCTGGGCCGGGTCACGGCCCGGCGATCCCATCGGTGTGGGCACGCTCATCATTCGGGAAGGCTCCCCACCTTCTCTGGTACGACAGACAGCATGGACATCGCGACGACCGGCACACCCCATGTACCGGTACGTCGATGGTAGGCCGGCCAGCCCGTCGCGGACAGTGAAACAGTCCTCACTTCAAACCTCATGACCGGCGGCCCGGCAAGACAGATATCGTAAGCCGTGCAAGGCCCACGAGGCGAGGGGAAGCGGCTGTCCGTTTCCCGCCAGTGGCATGATGTTCATCACAGTTTGGTATTCAGGGACCGGACGCGACACAGACGGCGTCATTGACCGCCCCGACTATAATCAAACACCCGTGATGACCGGTTCAGACTCCATGCCCGACCCCGCTGCCCTGCTCGCCCTGGATGCCCGCCGCTCGGTGCCCTCGCGGCAACTGGGCGAGCCCGGGCCGGACCCGGCCACCCTGCAGCGGATGCTGGCCTCGGCGGTGCGCGTGCCCGACCACGGCAAGCGCGTGCCGTTCCGCTTCCTGAAAATCGCCGGCGATGCACGTCACACTCTGGGAGACTTCCTGGCCGAACGCAGCCGCCAGCGCGACCCGCATGCGGGCGAGGCCGTGTTCGAGAAGGACCGCCAGCGTTTCAGCCATGCACCACTGGTGATCGTGGTAGTGGCCAGCCCGCGCCCGGACCCGAAGGTGCCCGAACAGGAACAGCTGATGACCGCAGGCTGCGTCTGCTTTGCCCTGCTGCAGGCCGCGCAGGCGCTGGGCTTCGGCGCGCAGTGGCTGACTGCCTGGATGGCGTTCGACCCGGTCGTACAGGCGCACCTGGGCCTGGCAGAAGGCGAAGGCATCGCTGGCTTCATCCACATCGGCACGCCCAAGGCTGCCGTCCCCGAGCGCGAGCGCCCCGACCCGGCGGCCCTGCTGCGCGACTGGACGCCGCCGGCATGACCCTGCCGGCTCCACCGCCGTCGCTGTACCTGGTCGACGCCAGCATCTACGTGTTCCGCGCCTGGCACTCGCTGCCGGACCAGTTCCAGGACGCGCAGGGCTGGCCAACCAATGCGGTGCACGGCTTCGCCCGTTTCCTGCTGGACCTGCTGGAGCGCGAGCGCCCGCGGCACATTGCCATCGCCTTCGACGAAGCGCTCGACAGCGGCTTCCGCCACCGGCTGTATCCGGCCTACAAGGCCAACCGTGATCCGGCCCCGGAGGCGCTCAAGCGCCAGTTCGTGCACTGCAAGGCCCTGTGCGCGGCGTTGGGCCTTGCCGTCCTGGCCCACCACGAATACGAGGCCGACGACCTGATCGGCAGCGCCCTGCACGTGCACCGTGGCAGCCATCGCGGGGTGATCATTTCCGCCGACAAGGACCTGTCGCAGCTGCTGGCCGACCACGACGAGCAGTGGGACTACGCCCGCAACCAACGCTGGGACGTGGCCGGAGTAAAGGCGCGGCATGGCGTGCACGCGCACCAGATCGCCGACTACCTGGCGCTGTGCGGCGATGCGGTGGACAACATTCCCGGTGTCAGTGGTGTCGGCAGCAAGTCCGCCGCCGTGCTGCTGGCCCACTTCGGCAGCATGGATGCGCTGTACGAACGCCTGGACGAAGTGCCGTTCCTGCGCCTGCGTGGCGCTGCGCAGATGGCGGTGAGGCTGCGCGAGCAGCGCGAGCACGCCCAGCTGTGGCGCCAGCTGACCACCATCGCGTTGGACGCGCCTCTGGAGGGCAGCCAACCCGGGCTGCTGCGCCAGTCAGCCGATCCAGAGCTGCTCGGTGGCCTGTGCCAGACCCTGCGCTTCGGCCCGATGACCCGCCGCCGGCTGTTCGATGCCGCCGGCGTGGCCGACCCTCTTCCCATCCATAGCGAGCCCGCATGAGCCAGCGCAATACCGAAGCCCCGCGCGTCGTCTACGAAGGCAAGTACCAGCGCATGCTGGTGCGCGGCACCTGGGAATACAGCGAACGCACCCACGCCGGTGGCCTGGCCGCGATCATCATCGCCGTTACCCCGGAGGACAAGGTGCTGTTCGTTGAACAGTTCCGCGTACCGCTGCAGGCCCCCACCATCGAGATGCCGGCCGGCCTGGTCGGCGACATCGATGCCGGCGAGTCGATTGAGGTCTCGGCCGTACGCGAGCTGGAAGAAGAAACCGGCTGGACCGCCGACCATGCAGAAGTGCTGATGATCGGCCCGACGTCTTCCGGCGCCAGCAGCGAGAAGATCGCCTTCGTGCGCGCCACCGGCCTGCGCCGGATCGGCGAAGGTGGCGGCGATGACAGCGAGGACATCACCGTGCACGAGATTCCACGCGGCGAGGCTGCTGCCTGGCTGGTGCAGAAGATGGGCGAAGGCTACGAGCTGGATGCCAAGCTCTGGGCCGGACTGTGGATGATCGAGCATCATCTGGACGGACGTCCGCGTGGCTGACGCCGACCTGCACGCGCTGCCTGCGTTGCTGGGCGCCGACGACCCGGCGATCTACACCGTCCACCGGCCGCAGGGCGCTTCGCCGTACCTGCTGCTGGCCGATCACGCCGGCCAGCAGGTGCCGCATGCGCTGGCCGGGCTCGGCCTGGCCCAGGCCGAGCTGGACCGCCATATCGGCTGGGACATCGGCATCGCCGGCACCACCCGCGCATTGTCTGATCGGTTGGATGCCTGGGCGATCGAACAGACCTACTCGCGGCTGCTGATCGACTGCAACCGCCCACTGGCCTCGCCGACGCTGATTCCGGAAGTGAGCGACCACACCGTGGTCCCGGGCAATGCCGGACTGTCGGCGGCGCAGCGCCAACAGCGCATCGATGCGATCCACGCGCCCTACCATGCGCGCATCGACGCGGAACTGGATGCGCGCCGCGATGCCGGCCGCCCCACCCTGCTGGTGATGATGCACAGCTTCACCCCGGCGATGAACGGGATGCAGCGGCCGTGGCATGCCGGCGTGCTTTACCACCAGGACACGCGCTTCGCCCATGCCCTGCTGCAGGCACTGCGCGACGAACGCGACCTGGTGGTGGGTGACAACGAACCGTATTCGGTCAGCAGTACCAGCGACTACGCGGTACCGGTGCACGGTGAAGGCCGCGGGCTGGTGCATGTGGAACTGGAGATCCGCCAGGACCTGATCGCCGATACCGCAGGGCAGCAGGCCTGGGCGGAACGTCTGGCACGGATCTTCAGCGCGTTGCAGCCGCCGTTGCTGGCATTGGGATGACCCCATCCATGCAGGGCGTGGACCCATGGGAGACCGGTAGTGCCGGCCGCTGGCCGGCAGCTGCAATGATCCGACGCCCCTGAGCTTGCCGGCCAGCGGCCGGCACTACTGCAATAGGCGTTGCGCCGATGGCGGCCAAGCCATCCTTGCAGGGCGTGGCCCCATGGGGAGTCGCGCGCCGCTGCCTGGCCTTTCGATCATGCGTCGTTGGCCAGGCAGGCGCTCGCTGCCGGGTCCGCCGGGCGCAGGCCCAGCGCGATAACCACACCGAACAGGGCGAACAACGCCGCGCCGTATTCGGCGCGCACCAGCCCGGCCAGCGCACTCGGCGAACCGGCGGCCCCTGCATCGGCATTGGCCACCATCACCAGCACCGCCAGGCCCAACGCGCCGCCGATCTGCTGCGCGGTGGCCGCCATGCCCGACGCCACGCCCTGCTGCGCGGAGGGAACGCCCTGCCCGGCCACGATCCACATCGAGGTCCAGGTCATGCCCTGGCCAATGCTCAGCACCACCACGCCGGGCAGCAGCGGCCAGAAGTTCGCTGCGTGCGGCAGTGCCGCCGCCACTCCGGCAATGCCGACGGCACCGGCCAGCTGCCCGACCACCAGCACCCTGCGCGCGCTCCAGCGCTGCAGCGTCCACTCGGCCAGCTGGATGCCGACCGTGCACACCGCGGTGGCGGGCAGGAACGCCAGGCCGGCCTGCAGCGGGCTCCAGCCGTAGCCGTCCTGGAAGTACAGCGCCATGAAGTAGTACTGCACCCCATAGCTGCTCATGAAGGCGAAGGTCAGGCCCAGTGCCGCGCGCAGTCCGGGCAGGCGCAGCAGCGCGAACTGCATCAGCGGATCGCGGCTGCGTTGTTCGATCTGCACGAACGCCACCAGCAGCAGCACCGACAGCAGCAGGCAGCCCAGCGTGGCCGGTGCGGTCCAGCCCCATTCCGGGCCCTGCACCAGGGTGGTCACCAGCAGGCTGCCGCCGAGAGTGACGGTGATGCAGCCGGCCAGATCGAACGCGCGGCCCTGCGCGCGCGGGCCATCGGCCGGCAACCACGCACCCGCAGCGACCGCGCATGCAGTGGCCAGCGGCACGATCACCGCCAGCACCGCCGGCCAGCCGAATGCCTGGGTCAATACGCCGCCGAGCAACGTGCCCAGCGCCAGGCCCACCGCGCTGGCCATGCTCCAGATCGCCAGCGCGCGGTTGCGCACCGGACCTTCCGCGTACAGCGTGTTGATCAGCGCCAGCGTGGCCGGGAACAACAGGGCCGCGCCGATGCCCTGCGCCGCACGCGCGATGATCAGCAGGGTGGCGTTCGGCGCCAGCGCGCCGAGCAGCGATGCCAGTGCGAACAGCAGCATGCCCAGCCGGTAGAAGCGGCGGCGGCCGATCAGGTCGGCGGCACGGCCCCCCAGCAGCAGGCTGCCGCCGAAGGCGACGGTGTAGGCACTGACCACCCACTGCAGCTGCTGCGCGTTGATCTGCAGCGCGCGCCCCATGTCATGCAGGGCAACGAAGATGATGGTGGCATCCAGGGCAATGATCAGCTGGGCGGTGGCCAGCAGGGCCAGCGCCCAGCGCGGGTGTTTGAGGGGAGGCATCGGCGGTCTGGTGCAGAGGGGGAGCGCAGTCTCATTGATGCAGAGCCATCAATAAACCCCCTGATCGCCATATCTGTCATGATTTTCAGCATGAATGGAACGTCGATGGACCTCAATGCGGTGCGCATGCTGGTGCAGGTGGCCGAAGCCCGCAGTTTCACCGTCGCCGCCGGGCAGCTGGGCCTGAGCCAGTCTGGCCTGTCGCGCGCGATCAGCCGGCTGGAGGCCACGCTGGGGGTGAAGCTGCTGCAGCGGAACACCCGCAACGTGGCGCTGACTCCGGATGGCCGCCAGTTCGTCGATCAGGTGGCGCCCCTGCTGTGTGGTTTCGAGGATGCCGAACGCCAGTTGGCCGATCGTCCCTGCACGCCCGCGGGCACCCTGAAGATCAGCGCGCCCTCGATGTTCGGGCGCAAAGTGCTGGTACCCCTGCTGGGGCCATTGCTGCAACGGCACCCGCAGCTGCAGGTGGAGGCCGTGCTCAGCGATCGCCTGGTCGATCTGGTCGAGGAAGGCTTCGACGCCGCGCTGCGCACCGGCGTCATCGCCGACCAGCGCATCGTCGCGCGCCCGCTGCGCCCCTTGCGCTGGGTGACGGTCGCCAGCCCGGACTACCTGGCCCGCTGTGGCGCACCGGACGCTGTGGCTGCGTTGCAGGGCCACGCCTGCCTGGCGGTGCGCAACCTGCGCAGCGGCCGGCTGGTGGACTGGCAGTTCCTGCAGGACGGCCAGCTTCATGAATTCACCCCGCCCGCGCGGATGGTGTTCGACAGCGGCGATCCGCTGGTGGAAGCGGCCATCGCCGGTATCGGCATCGTGCAGGTGATGGATTTCGCGGTGGCCGATGCGTTGGCTGACGGCCGCCTGCAGCGCGTGCTGCAGCCGTTTGAGGGACGCAACCGCGCGCTGTCGCTGATCTACCCCCCGTCGCGCCAGCATTCGCCGAAGCTGCAGGTGTTGGCCGAAGCGCTGTTGGCCGGGCAGTGGTAGATCCACGCCATGCGTGGATCGGGTTCCACACCGGGGTCAGAGCCCTTTCCGTGGGAAAGGGCTCTGACCCCTCGCCAGCCAGCGGCCGGCACTGACGATCAGGCGAAACTATCGGTGGCGCGCACCAGCGCGTCGATGTTCTCGGCTTCGAACGCGGAGTGACCCGACGCCGGGGTGATTTCCAGCTTCGCCTTCGGCCACACCTTGGTCAGGTCCCAGGCGTTGGCCAGCGGGCAGACCACATCGTAACGGCCGTGCACGATCACGCCCGGAATGTCGGCGATGCGGTGCGCGTCACGCAGCAGCTGGTCTTCCACTTCGAAGAAGCCACCGTTGACGAAGTAGTGGTTCTCGATGCGGGCAAATGCCAACGCAAAGTGCGGATCTTCGTGGCTGTTGATGAAATCATCGTCCACGTGCAGGAAGCTGGTCGCGCCTTCCCACACCGCCCACGCCTTGGCCGCTTCCAGGCGGGTGGTTTCATCATCGCTGGTCAGGCGGCGGTGGAAGGCCGAGATCAGGTCATGACGCTCCACCGACGGGATCGGCTTGAGGTAATGCTCCCACGCATCCGGGAACAGGCGGTTGGCGCCTTCCTGGTAGAACCATTCCAGCTCCCAGCGGCGCAACATGAAGATGCCGCGCAGGACCAGCTCGGTCACGCGCTGCGGGTGGGTTTCGGCATAGGCCAGCGCCAGGGTCGAACCCCAGCTGCCACCGAACACCTGCCAGCGATCGACCTTGAGGTGTTCGCGCAGCTTTTCGATGTCGGCGACGAGGTCCCAGGTGGTGTTGTCCACCAGGTCCGCGTGCGGGGTGGAACGACCAGCACCGCGCTGGTCGAACAGGATGATGCGGTACTTGGACGGGTCGTGGAACTGGCGCATCTTGTCGCTGCAGCCACCGCCCGGGCCACCGTGCAGCATCACCACCGGCTTGCCGTCCGGATTGCCGCACTGTTCGAAGTACAGCGTGTGGCGGTCGTCGACCTTCAGGGTGCCGACGTCGTAGGGGGTGATGGCGGGGTACAGCGTACGCATGCTTGCAGCTCCAGGGTGATGCCCTGCCGGGGCAGGAGAACCTCCATTCTAGGCCGGACGCCGGCCCAGGGTGATCCGGTCGCGCTGCTCCAGGTCCTGCACGGTCTGCACTTCGGCAAAGCCTGCCGTCTCGAACAGCGCACGGATCGCCGCACCCTGGTCCCAACCGTGCTCGATCAGCAGCCAGCCCCCGGGCCGCAGGTGGGCCTGGCCACCGTCGACGATACGGCGGATGTCATCCAGGCCGTCCACGCCGGAGGCCAGTGCGGTAGCCGGTTCGAAGCGCAGGTCGCCCTGTTCCAGGTGCGGGTCGTCGCTGGCGATATAGGGCGGATTGCTGGCAATCAGGTCGAAGCGCATGCCCTGCAGCGGTGCATACCAGTCGTACCCGCCCTCGGCGAAACGGACATTGCCCAGTTCATGGCGGGCGGCATTGCGCGCGGCCACGGCCAGCGCACCCTGGCTGGCATCGGTGGCCAGCACCTGTGCCTGTGGCCGTTCGCTGGCCAGCGCCAAGGCGATCGCGCCGCTGCCAGTGCCCAGGTCGGCCAGCTGCAGCGCCTGGCCTGATGGCAATCGCTGCAGCGCCAGCTCGACCAGCAGCTCGGTTTCCGGGCGCGGGATCAGCGTGGCCGGGTCGACCTCCAGGTCCAGCGTCCAGAATCCGCGGCGGTCGGTCAGGTAGGCGACCGGCTCCCCGGCCACGCGACGGGCCAGCAACGCCTCGAAGGCGGCCTGGTCGGCGGCGGCCAGCGGATCGGTGGCATGGGCGAACAGCCAGCTGCGCGGACGGTCCAGCACATGCAGCAGCAGCAGCTCGGCCTCGTGGCGGGCTTCGATGCCGCCCAGGCGGGCGCTGGCCTCGGCCACGATCTGGCGCAGGGTGGGTTCTGTTTTGAAGGGCATGCCGCAATTGTAGAGCCGAGCCCAGGCGCGGCTGCTGCAGGCGCAGGCGAGCATGGGCTTGGCTCTGCAAAAGCCGGGATCCGTTCAGGTTCCGTCACAGGGCATAAGGAGGGGCTATCGGCCCCACTCAGCGGTCCTGGGAGATTTTCCTTGTCACACAGTCAGTTGCAGGATGAGAGCGGCGAAGTTCAGTGCCCGCTCATCGGCCTTTGATAGTCTGCGTCTATCAAATAGATGCAATCAATGGATTGTTCTTATCGCGAGCGAATCGGTAACCTAGCTCCTGTCGATTCACCCACTCCCCTTCACCAGAGGAAAAATGATGTCCCTCATCAACACCCAGATCCAGCCGTTCGAAGCCAACGCTTACCACAATGGCGAGTTCATCAAGGTTTCCGACAACAGCCTGAAGGGCCAGTGGTCCGTCCTGATCTTCATGCCGGCCGCCTTCACCTTCAACTGCCCGACCGAGATCGAGGACGCGGCTGACCATTACGCCGAGTTCAAGAAGGCCGGCGCCGAGGTCTACATCGTCACCACCGATACCCACTTCTCGCACAAGGTGTGGCACGAAACCTCGCCGGCCGTCGGCAAGGCCCAGTTCCCGCTGGTCGGCGACCCGACCCACCAGCTGACCCGCGCCTTCGGCGTGCACATTGAAGAAGAAGGCCTGGCCCTGCGCGGCACCTTCATCATCAACCCGGAAGGCGTGATCAAGACCCTGGAGATCCACTCCAACGAGATCGCCCGTGACGTCGCCGAGACCCTGCGCAAGCTGAAGGCTGCCCAGTTCACCGCCGCCAACCCGAACCAGGTGTGCCCGGCCAAGTGGAAGGAAGGCGAGAAGACCCTGACCCCGTCGCTGGACCTGGTCGGCAAGATCTAAAGCAGTACCGGCCTGCCATGGCCCCACGCCACGGCTCGCCCTTCATCCCCGTGCCGGTCCCCCCGCCGGCGTGGGGGTGAACCCAAGACAGCCAACGCCCGCTCGCTTTGGCCAGCCAGCCCCTTCCACGATCGCTGTCTTGGGTTCACCCCTACCCCCTGCTGGTCCGCTACCTTCTACAGCGGTGCCACGCCCCCTGTTTGCCTGAAGCCAGGAGAAGACCCGATGTTGGACGCCAACCTGCAGTCGCAGCTGAAGACCTATCTGGAGCGCGTGACCCGCCCGATCCAGATCACCGCGCACGCCGACGATGGCGCCAAGTCGCAGGAAATGCTGGAGCTGCTGCAGACCCTGGACAGCCTGTCGGACAAGATCTCGCTGCAGGTCCTGCGCGATGGCCAGGGCCGCGTGCCGTCCTTCGACCTGGGCACCCCGGGCCAGGACATCCACCTGACCTTCGCCGGCCTGCCGATGGGCCACGAGTTCACCTCGCTGGTGCTGGCGCTGCTGCAGGTCGGCGGCCACCCGTCCAAGGCCACCGCCGAGCTGATCGAGCAGGTGCAGAATCTGGAAGGCGAATACAGGTTCGAAACCTACTTCTCGCTGTCGTGCCAGAACTGCCCGGACGTGGTGCAGGCCCTGAACCTGGCCGCGGTGCTCAACCCGCGCATCCAGCATGTGGCCATCGACGGTGCGCTGTTCCAGGATGAAGTCGAGAAGCGCGAGATCATGTCGGTGCCGACCGTGTACCTCAACGGTGAAGTGTTCGACCAGGGCCGCATGACCCTCGAGCAGATCGTGGCCAAGCTGGACACCAATGCCGGCAAGCGCGATGCCGAGAAGATCGCCGCCAAGGACGCCTTCGACGTGCTGGTGGTGGGCGGTGGCCCGGCCGGCGCTGCAGCGGCGATCTATGCCGCACGCAAGGGCATCCGCACCGGCATCGCCGCAGAGCGTTTCGGCGGCCAGGTGCTGGATACCATGGCGATCGAGAACTTCATTTCGGTGAAGGAGACCGAGGGCCCGAAGCTGGCTACGGCGCTGGAGCAGCACGTGCGCGAGTACGAGGTGGACATCATGAACCTGCAGCGCGCCAGCGCGCTGGTGCCGGCCGGTGAAGACGGCCTGGTGCAGGTGCAGCTGGAGAACGGCGCGGTGCTGAAGTCGCGTTCGGTGATCCTGTCCACCGGCGCGCGCTGGCGGCAGATGAACGTGCCGGGTGAGGACCAGTACCGCAACAAGGGCGTGGCCTACTGCCCGCACTGTGACGGCCCGCTGTTCAAGGGCAAGCGCGTGGCCGTGATCGGCGGTGGCAACTCCGGCGTGGAAGCGGCCATCGACCTGGCCGGCATCGTGTCGCATGTAACCCTGCTGGAGTTCGATTCCAGCCTGCGCGCCGACGAAGTGCTGCAGAAGAAGTTGCGCAGCCTGGCCAACGTCACCGTGTTGACCAGCGCCCAGACCACCGAAGTGCTGGGCGACGGCAGCCGCGTCACCGGCCTGGTCTACAAGGACCGTGTCGGCGGCGACGCCCACCGCGTCGAGCTGGAAGGCATCTTCGTGCAGATCGGCCTGCTGCCCAACACCGAGTGGCTGAAGGATGTGGTGGCGCTGTCGCCGCGCGGCGAGGTCGTCATCGACGACCGCGGCCAGACCAACCTGCCGGGTGTGTTCGCCGCTGGCGATTGCACGACGGTGCCCTACAAGCAGATCATCATCGCCATGGGCGCCGGCTCGACCGCCGCACTGAGCGCGTTCGACCATCTGATCCGCTCGTCGGTGAGCAACAGCAGCGGTGCCGTTGCTGAAGCTGCCTGATCCACCGTTCCCAGATCACCGGGAACATTGTCTGCCTGTCGGGTAACCATGCCGTCAGCCGGTCCGTTACCCCTGGGGTGTAAGGATGAACCTACGTGATCTGAAGTACCTGGTAGCCCTGGCCGACCACAAGCATTTCGGCCGGGCTGCCGCCTCCTGCTTTGTCAGCCAGCCCACGCTGTCCACGCAGATCCGCAAGCTGGAAGAAGAGCTGGGCCTGCCGCTGGTGGAACGCGCGCCGCGCAAGGTGATGCTGACGCCCGCCGGCCAGGAAGCGGCGGCACGGGCCCGGGTGATCGTGTCCGAAGTGGAACAGCTGAAGGAAGCGGCGCGGCGCAGCCGCGATCCGGAAGCCGGTACGGTGCGCCTGGGGATCTTCCCGACCCTGGGCCCGTACCTGCTGCCGCACGTGATCCCGCGCATCCGCGATCGCTTCCCGGAGCTGGAACTGCTGCTGGTCGAGGAAAAGAGCGATGTGCTGCTGGACCGCCTGCGCGAAGGCAAGCTCGATGCGGCGTTGCTGGCCCTGCCGGTGATCGACGACCAGCTGCATGCCGAGTTCCTGTTCGAGGAACCGTTCCTGCTGGCCGTATCCGGGCGCCACCCGCTGGCACGTCGCGAACACCTGGACGTGCAGGAACTGGCCACGCAGAAGCTGCTGCTACTGGAGGACGGGCATTGCCTGCGCGACCAGGCACTGGAAGTCTGCCGCCTGTTCGGCGCCAACGAGAAATCCGAGTTCCGCGCCACCAGCCTGGAAACCCTGCGGCAGATGGTCGCCGCCGACGTCGGCATCACCCTGCTGCCCAGCCTGTCGGTGCAGCCGCCGGTCCCGCGCTCGAACAACATCCGCCTGCTCGATTTCACCGGCGAAGGCCGTCCCAGCCGCCGCATCGCCATGATCTGGCGCCGCAGCTCGGCCATGAACGACTTCCTGATGGAGCTGGCCGATCAGTTCAAGCGCCTGCCGCAGGCGCTGTTCACCCTGGAGGCGGTGAACGCCGCCGCCGATACGGCAGCCCTGCCCGGCCCGGCGCTGAACGGCTGAGCCCCCACAGTACCGGCCTGGAATCGGCAGGAGTCGATTCCGGTCGCATTTGTCCCCACAATACAGACAGGCGGCGCCAGCAGGTGCCGCCTTTTGCATGGCTTTCAACCAAGGAGCTTCACCATGAACACCGCCAGCGGCCTGCCGCCGTCGATCACCGTCTCCACCTTCGACATGGACCGCCTGGACGCCATGCTCGAATCCCCTGCGCTGAGCCAGACGCCTGCCGCGCTCGCGCTTGCTGAAGAACTCAACCGGGCCACCGTGCTGGCACCGGACCAGATTCCCGAAGGCATCGTCATGATGCATTCGCGCGTGGAGTGCGAAGATGAAGTGTCGGGCGAAAAGCACGTCCTGACCCTGGTCTTCCCCCGCGAAGCCAACGTCGACGAAGGCAAGGTCTCCGTGCTGGCCCCGGTCGGCAGTGCCCTGCTCGGCCTGGCCATCGGCCAGAGCATCGACTGGAATGCGCCCGGCGGCCGCAAGCTGCGCCTGCGCGTGACCGCGGTCCACAACGACCGCCCCTGATTACCGCTGCGCACCGCGCGCGATTCGATCCCCCTGCACCAGGAGCCGTAATGAGTACCCCGTCCAAACTGTCCCAGCTGCGCGAACTGTCCGTGGTCGTTGCCGATACCGGTGACTACGAGGCGATCAAGCGCCTGCAGCCGGTGGACTGCACCACCAACCCGACCCTGGTGAAGAAGGCGCTGGACCTGCCGGTCTACGCCGAGCTGATCGAACGTGAACTGGCTTGGGGCCGCCAGCAGGCCGGCGACCGCGAAGCCGTGGTGCACGCCGTGGCCGACCGCCTGACCATCGGCGTCGGCGCGCTGCTGAGCACGCTGGTGCCGGGCCGCGTGTCCACCGAAGTGGATGCCGACCAGGCCCACGACACCGCTGCCACCGTGGCCAAGGCCCGCCAGTTCATCCAGATGTACGCCGATGCCGGCGTGCCGCGCGAGAAGATCCTGATCAAGATCGCCGCGACCTGGGAAGGCGTGGAAGCCGCGCGCATCCTGCAGGCCGAAGGCATCGACTGCAACCTGACCCTGATCTTCAACCCGACCCAGGCCCTGGCCTGCAGCGAAGCCGGCGCGTTCCTGATCTCGCCGTTCGTCGGCCGTATCCTCGACTGGTACGTGGCCAATGGCCAGGCCCCGGCCACCATCGACGAAGACCCGGGCGTGAAGTTCGTGCGCGGCGTGTATGCCGAGTTCAAGCGCCGCGGTTCGCCGACCGTGGTGATGGGCGCTTCGTTCCGTTCCACTGCGCAGATCGAAGCGCTGGCCGGCTGCGACCGCCTGACCATTTCGCCGGACCTGCTGGAGAAGCTGGACGCCGACCACGGCGAGCTGCCGCGCAAGCTGGTGGCCGGTGCGGCCGATGGCGTGGCGGTGACGCCGATCGATGCGGCGAAGTTCGCAGCAGATCTGGCCGCCGATCCGATGGCCACCGAGAAGCTGGCGACCGGTATCGATGCGTTTGCCAAGGATCTGCAGGCGCTGCGCGAGCGCATTCGTTCGGAACTGTGATTCCGGCCAACGGCTGAGCCCCTCGTGGCGGGTCGGTTGGTCGCGAAAGGCATGAAGCAAAAGCCGCGCTGGGTCGGGCGGGTTGGGTTCGCGGGAGACGCCGTGAATCCATCCCTGGAGGCTTGGCCGCCGCATCCATGCGGCGGACACTCCCGCGAACCCAACCCGCCCGCCCTCTGACAGTTTCCGGTGGCCGCCCGCCACGGAAGAAAGAAAGAAGAGCAAACGCGGGTCGCGCGCTTCGCTTGCTCGCAGCCGAGCATGGCTCGGCTCTACAGGAAGCAGAAGCAGAAAAGAAAAAGGACGCGGCGAAAGCCGCGTCCTTTTTCTTTTCCATCAGTTCGTCAGTAACCCAATGCTCCTGCCCACCGTCGCCGGGAAACTGTCGAAGGTGGGACGGGGGCGGCTGGCAGGACCGTTGGCGCCATGGATGGCGCCATCGAGCCCCCATGGGTGAGGGCGCTTTGCTTGCGAAGCACGGCTTCGCAAGCGCCCGAACGCACAGCCGCCAGCGGCTGGGCCGGACCGCAAAGCGGGGTTTACGGCGTGTCCTGCCAGCCGTCCCCGTCCCGCCAAACCATCAGCAACCCAGAGCCGCTTTGGATGTTGATGTTGATGTTGCCCGCCGCAGGCGGACCTCCGCGCGTCAGCGCGGCGCCTCCACATCCAGGCCGATCGGGCAGCTCACCCCGGTGCCGCCGATACCGCAGTAGCCGTTCGGGTTCTTCGCCAGATACTGCTGGTGGTAGTCCTCGGCGTAGTAGTACTCCGGTGCCGGGTACACGATCTCGGTGGTGATCGGGCCGTAGCCGGCCGCATCCAGCTGCGCCTGGTAGGCCTCGCGGCTGGCCAGCGCAGCGGCGTACTGCGCCTCGTCGGTGGCGTGGATCGCCGAGCGGTACTGGGTGCCGGTGTCGTTGCCCTGGCGCATGCCCTGGGTCGGGTCGTGGCTTTCCCAGAACAGCTGCAGCAGCCGCTCCAGGCTCACCACTGCCGGGTCGAACACCACCTGCACCACCTCGGTATGGCCGGTCAGGCCAGAGCAGACCTCTTCATAGGTCGGGTTCGGGGTGATGCCGCCGGCATAGCCGACCGAGGTGCTGTACACGCCCGGTTCGGTCCAGAACTTGCGCTCGGCGCCCCAGAAGCAGCCCAGCGCGAAGCGGATCTGCTGCAGGCCCGCGAAACGGTCCTTCAGCGGATGGCTGTTCACGAAGTGCTGGTTGCTGTGCAGCGGCAGCGGCTGCTCGCGTCCCGGCAGCGCCTCTTCCGGGCGCGGCAGGCGCTGCTTGAAGGCCCCGATGCCGAGGATGCCCTGGCCAATTCCCAACATGATGCGCTCCTACGCCGGCAGTCCGGCCATATCGTCTGCATCGGAAATGGGGTCGTCCGCGGCCTGGCCCAAGTCCAGCGCGGCGATGATGTCCTCCGCCTGCGGCCGCGCCGCATCGGGGATGCCGACCCGCAGTACGCCGAACAACGGCAGCTCGCCCATGCCCCCCAGCAGCTGCTCGCCGAACACGAAGGCGGGGATGCCGGCGTTTTCCAGCGCATGCTTGACCAGATGGGCGTCGAACAGGTTGTCGGCCTTGTACACGATGTGCATGCGGCGGCTCCTTGGGGCAGGGGTCCAGCATACGCCCGGGGGATGAATGGTGGCGGTGACGCCGGATGACCGTTCCGCCGGCCAGCGGCCGGCGCTGCCGGAAGATGGGCTGGCAGTGCCGACCGCCGGCCGGCACCCCCAGATGCCACCGGGCAACCCTTCCCGGTAAGCGTTAGACTGGCAATCTTTCTGCCTTTCTTTTCGCCGACTCATGTCCGAGCACACCCCCGCCAGCCCCGAGACCCCCGCCGACAGCCACGAAAAGCGCGATTTCATCCGCCAGATCGTGCGCGAGGACCTGGCCAGCGGAAAGCACCAGGCGATCAAGACCCGCTTCCCGCCGGAGCCGAACGGCTACCTGCACATCGGCCATGCCAAGTCGATCTGCCTGAACTTCGGCATCGCCGGCGAGTTCAGCGGCGTCTGCAACCTGCGCTTCGATGACACCAACCCGGCCAAGGAAGATCCGGAATACGTGGCCGCGATCCAGGACGACGTGCGCTGGCTGGGCTTCAGCTGGAACGAGCTGCGCCACGCCTCGGACTATTTCCAGACCTATTACCTGGCCGCCGAGAAGCTGATCGAACAGGGCAAGGCCTATGTCTGCGACCTGTCGGCCGAGGAAGTGCGCGCCTACCGCGGCACCCTGACCGAGCCGGGCCGTCCGTCGCCGTGGCGCGACCGCAGCGTCGAGGAAAACCTCGACCTGTTCCGCCGCATGCGTGCCGGTGAGTTCCCGGATGGCGCGCGCACGCTGCGTGCGAAGATCGACATGGCCAGCGGCAACATCAACCTGCGCGACCCGGCCCTGTACCGCATCAAGCACGTCGAGCACCAGAACACCGGCAACGCGTGGCCGATCTACCCGATGTACGACTTCGCCCATGCGCTGGGTGATTCGATCGAGGGCATCACCCATTCGCTGTGCACGCTGGAGTTCGAAGACCACCGCCCGCTGTACGACTGGTGCGTGGACAACGTCGATTTCGCCCATGACGATGCGCTGACCCAGCCGCTGGTCGATGCCGGCCTGCCGCGCGAAGCGGCCAAGCCGCGCCAGATCGAGTTCTCGCGCCTGAACATCAACTACACGGTGATGAGCAAGCGCAAGCTGATGGCGCTGGTCACCGAACAGCTGGTGGACGGCTGGGAAGACCCGCGCATGCCGACCCTGCAGGGCCTGCGCCGCCGTGGCTACACCCCGGCCGCGATGCGCCTGTTCGCCGAGCGCGTGGGCATCAGCAAGCAGAATTCGCTGATCGACTTCAGCGTGCTGGAAGGCGCGCTGCGCGAAGACCTGGACAGCGCTGCACCGCGCCGCATGGCGGTGGTCGACCCGGTCAAGCTGGTGCTGGCCAACCTGCCGGAAGGCCACGAAGAACAGCTGACCTTCAGCAACCACCCGAAGGACGAGAGCCTCGGCAGCCGCGAAGTGCCGTTCGCACGCGAAGTGTGGATCGACCGCGAGGACTTCGCCGAAGTGCCGCCGAAGGGCTGGAAGCGCCTGGTGCCGGGTGGCGAAGTGCGCCTGCGCGGCGCCGGCATCATCCGCTGCGACGAAGTGATCAAGGATGCCGACGGCACCATCACCGAGCTGCGCGGCTGGCTGGATCCGGAATCGCGTCCGGGCATGGAAGGCGCCAACCGCAAGGTCAAGGGCACCATCCACTGGGTCAGCGCCGTACACGGCGTGCCGGCCGAGATCCGCCTGTACGACCGCCTGTTCTCGGTACCGAACCCGGACGACGAATCGGAAGGCAAGACCTACCGCGATTACCTCAACCCGGAATCGCGCCGCACCGTCACCGGCTATGTCGAGCCGGCGGCGGCCAGCGCCGCCCCGGAGCAGTCGTTCCAGTTCGAGCGCACCGGCTACTTCGTCGCCGACCGCCGCGACCATACCGAAGCCAAGCCGGTGTTCAACCGCAGCGTGACCCTGCGCGACACCTGGTCGGCCTGAGGACCTGCGCGGGCGCCGGGATGGCGCCCGCACGAACCCGACGATGATCACCGCCCTGTCCGCCCTGCTCTGGTTCATCTCGCAGCATCCGCTGCTGACGTTCTTTGCAGCGATGGTGCTGGCCGGGCTGGTCTCGTGGTGGCGGCGTTCACCGGTCTACGCCATCGTGGTGTTCCCGCTGGCGATGCTCAACATCTTCCTCGGCAGCTTCCTCAACGCCACCTTCCTCAATGCGGTGGGCGAGCGCGGTGAAGCGGTGATCGTGAAGGCCGAGGAAACCAATTCCACGCTCAACGAACAGTACATCTGGCGCTACGAAGCGGTACTGCGCACCGCCGAGGGCCGTGATGTGGAGGTGGTGTTCCATACCAACACCGCCTCGCTGTGGCCGCTGGAAAACGCCATCCGCATCCCGGCACGCGACCAGCCATTCGTGGTGAAGTACACGCCGGGCTTCCCGCGCAATTTCGTCATCCTCACCAACGAATCACCCCATGGCATCGCCCAGGCCCGGGCCAGCGCGCGCGAGCGCGTGGAGGTAGCGGCACGCAAGCTGCATTTCAGCCCGGGCAATGCCGATTTCCGCGCCGACTATCGCCGCGAGCTGGAAGCCTGGCTGCGCGACCACGGCAACGATCCGCAGCAGCAGTCCGACGCGCAGCGATATCGCGCCGAACTCGACGCACTCGACCGCTAGCCCCAGGCCCCGCCTGGATGTTCCGCCCCATCCATCCACAGGCCTGACATGACCACGAGCGCCACCGCCCTCCTCCCACTGCTGCAACAGGCCCTGCAGGACGCCGGCACCGCCAGCCGCATCGACGGCAGCGCGCTGATGCTGGACAGCGGCCTGCGCCTGACCCCGCACGCGATGGCCGCGCATGCGCGCGACAATGGCGGCTGGCAGACCTCGACCGTCATCGAAAGCCAGCATCCGGTGCTGTTCGCCGATGGCCTGTTCGAGTACCAGCACGCCAACGGTGCCGATGAACAGGCATCACTGCTGTCCGGCTTCCAGGCCTGGGCACGGGTGGACCTGGTGACCTTGCAGACCGCGATCGGTGCCGAAGGCGCACAGGGCCTGCCGATGATGGGCCTAACCTATCCGGGCGGCGACGAGGGCGAAGAACACCAGCGCACCGTGGTGCTGGGACCGTTGGCGCACTACCGCGCGCACGAGGTGGATGCGTCCACCTGCAGCGAAGACGACCATGGTTCCTGCCCCTGCTGCCTGTTCACCCGCAGCATGGAAGCCTTCGACGACCTGCTGAAGGCACGCCCGTTCCTGGCCATCCGCCTGTTCGCCTCGCGCGATGCCGATGGCCTGTGCGAAGCCGATTGCCGGGTCAATGGCCACGACTTCGCTGCCGCCCTGCCCCTGCTGCGCGCCTATGCCGCCCGCTGGCCGCAGGCCGGGCTGGAGTTCCGCAAACAGTACGTGGTGATCCGCACCGGCGCGCCGGCCTGATCCGCCGCCACACCCGATACAGGCCGGTGCGGCTACACTGCGCGCCGGTTTCCCTGGCAACCGCACTTTCTTCCACTCCCTACGAGGCACCCCCGCGATGCTGTACGCGCAAGTCCACCTGACCCTTCCCGCCTGGATCCACGACCAGATCGACCTGGATCGTCGATATCCGGGCGACGAGGCCAAGGTCGCGCTGGCGATCGAGCTGTCGCGGCTGAACGTCGAGCACGCCAGTGGCGGCCCGTTCGGTGCGGTGGTGTTCGGCCCGGACGACAAGGTCATCGCCGCCGGCGTGAACCGGGTGATGCCGCACGCGACCTCGCTGGCCCACGCCGAGAACATGGCCTACATGCTGGCCCAGCAGCGCCTGCAGACCCCGCGCCTGAACGCGGTGCTGTCGCCGGTCACCCTGGCCACCAGTTCGCAGCCGTGCTGCCAGTGCTACGGCGCCACCGTGTGGGCCGGCATCGACCGCCTGCTGATCGGTGCCAACTCGGCCGACGTCGAGGAACTGACCCCGTTCGACGAAGGCCCGCTGCCGGCCGACTGGGTGGGCGAACTCAACAAGCGTGGCATCGAGGTGGTGCAGGGCCTGAACCGCGACGCCGCGCGCAGCGTGCTGCGTGCCTATGGGGAAAGTGATGGCGCCCGTTACTGAGGCCGGCATCGGCCTGCTGTGCCTGTGCCGGCAGGGCTTCGAACCCGAGCTGGCCGGCGAGCTGCAGTTCCGTGCCGGTGAAGCCGGTTTTGCCGGCTATGCGCGCACCCAGCGCAATGACGGCTACGTGCTTTTCATGTGCGACGAGGCCGCCGCGCTGGCGCCGCGCCTGCGCTGGCGCGAGCTGATCTTCGCGCGGCAGAAGCTGGTGGTGCTGGCCGAGCTGCCGCAGCTGGATCCGAGCGACCGCATCACCCCGATGCTGGAGGTGCTGGCCGATGCGCCGCGCTTCGGCGACCTGTGGGTGGAGCACCCCGATTCGGACGCCGGGAAGCCGTTGTCCGGCCTGGCGCGTGCCTTCGGCAATGCGCTGCGCCCGGCGCTGCGCAAGGCCGGCAAGCTCAGCGACAAGCCGAACAACCGCCTGCCGCGCCTGCATGTGGTGTTCGTCGACGGCACCCATGCCTTCGTCTGCGTGGCCGACCCGGCCGACAGTGCGCCTTGGGCGCTGGGTATTCCACGCCTGAAGCTGCTGCCCGAAGCGCCTTCGCGTTCGGCGCTGAAGCTGGACGAGGCGCTGCTGACCCTGCTGACCCCGGAAGAACGCGAGGCGCTGGCTAGGCCCGGCATGCGCGCGGCCGACCTCGGCGCCGCACCCGGCGGCTGGACCTGGGTACTGACCCGCCAGCACATGCACGTGCTGAGCATCGACAATGGCCCGCTGCGCCAGCACGTACTGGACACCGGGCTGGTCGAGCATCTGCGCGCCGATGGCTTCCACTGGCACCCGGAACAGCCGCTGGACTGGATGGTCTGCGACATGGTCGAACAGCCACGCCGCGTGGCCGAGCGGATGGCCACCTGGTTCCGCGAAGGCTGGTGCAGGCACGCGATCTTCAATCTGAAGCTGCCGATGAAGAAGCGCTGGGACGAGACCCGGCTGTGCCTGGACCTGTTCCAGGACCAGGCCGGCAAGCCGCTGGTGGTACGCGCCAAGCAGCTCTATCACGATCGTGAAGAGATCACCGTACTGGCCTCACCGCTGCGTTGATCCGTCATCGGCGGCACAGGTTGCCGGGAGTACGCTCCCGGTACCCTCTGGCAAGGAGCCTGCCATGAACATTCCGCGTTCCGCCGTGCTGTTGGCCACCCTGCTGGCCTCGGTACCGGCCATGGCCCAGCACGGCCCGTCCACTCCGGCGCAGAGCCAGCCGCTGGGCCCGACCGGCGGCGCCATCCGCCAACAGCCGCTGGGCGCCGGCCAGGTCACCGGCAGCGTCGAGATTCCGCAGCCGGCTGGCGAAGCCGCCGTCACCGTGCGTTCGCTGGAACCGAGCAGCGTGGTCGGCCAGTACCGCATCCGCTTCAGCGACCTCGACGTGAACGGCGATGGGTTCATCAGCCGCCAGGAAGCACAGGCCAACCCGGCGCTGGCCGATGAATTCAATTCACTGGACCGCAGGCATCGCGGCAAGCTGGACCGCGCCGACCTGGCTGGATGGCTGGTTGATTGAAAAAGGGGACGGAGGGGATTAAGTCGTTTGTGGCACAAACGTCGTGATTCCTGCCCCCCTTCCTGACGCTTACAGGATCAACGGCGCCGCCCGCAAAAGCTGCTGCGGCGAGGCGGGTACCTCCTGCAGTCCAACAACGTATCTGCCATCGTGGCTGATCACCGAAGCGACAGTGAACAGGCAGCGATGCGTGTAGATCTTTTCCCCACGCACCCGGTCATCTACGTACCGGCTGTGCAGGGACATGCCCGAGAAGCCACTGATCCTGAACCACACAGCCTGCGATCCGGCCCCCTCAACGGCCGTGCTGTTACCGGCATCCTCAACACTGGGCGCAGTGGAGAAGAACGCCTGCGGGCGCACCGGAGCCCCCGTCGCGATCATCGTACCCAGACGTTCCAGTTCCTCGGTCGTGCAGGTTGCCTGATAGTAGGTTGTTTCAGGTTCAACGCCTTGCGAGTAACGGATCAATGCAAGTTCACGATTGATTTCGGCGATTTCATTGACCGTGCCGGGATGGAGCATTTCCGCATAAAGCATCAAGTTGATTCCGGCACGGATCCTCCCTTCGTCATGCCTGAATGTGTCTCTACCCTGGGTGCGCACGATCTGCTCCTTGATGGTCAGGGCCCTCGTTCTGGAGCACAGCCCCCGGCACATTCCCTGGACCGCCTCGCGCCCCCGCCGGCTCGCCCACACCATGGCGAAACTTTCCCCATCCAGGCGCTGTTGCAGGTCCGCCTGCAGCCGATTGACGCGGCTCGAGCGACGCTCCTTGTCCTGAGGCACAAGTGCGGCCACCAAGGGCGCACGGTGCTGGACCCGCTCTTTCCGGTCCAACTCGCGCAGCGCAGCGTGTGCGTTGTCCCGCTCCACAGTCAGTTCCCGCTGGCGGATGCTCGACCAATGCTGATGGGCGTCGCTGACGTGATGGCAGAGGAGTTCAAGGCAACCCTGCACTGCCGGTGGCGATGACTGCCCAGGCCCCTCCGCCATTGAATGCGGGCTCTCTCCAATGTCCGGCATCAATGGCACGCATGCTTGATCCGGTCTGTGGCGCCTCTCCGGCGGATCAGCGAAAATCATGGCCTGCCGGACGGCTCGTCCCAGCATCCTGTCATCTTCATCAAGGCACTTCTGGATCGCGACAGCATCATCGGCCATCACGCGATCCCGTAGGGCGATCAGATCATTCCGGGTAGCCGCTCCAGCGTAACGCCGTGCCAGCGCCTCGGCCTGCGCGGTCCGCTTGGCCTCACCATGCCCCAGGAGATTCTTCCAGGCGCTGCCGCTCTGCAGTGGCTTGATCCGTTCCCCCTTCAGCCGCAACATCCTGTCGCCTTCCAGGTTCCAGATGGAATCCAGCGCCTGCGACAGTGATCGCGTATCCCGCACGAAGTCGGCACGGATGGCCGGCAGCCTGGCACCAAACTGATGGCTCGCCCGCCTGACTTCCTGCAAGGCGTGATGCAAAGCCACGCGATCGCCTCGCAATCGTTCCAGGCCCTCTTCTGCGGCAGCAGCGCTCTGCCGCCAGGCCTCGCGCGAAGCGCGTATCGGTACAACCGGATGGGATGCGGCGGCAGGAAACATGGAAGGGTTCGCTTGGCGAAGGGCAACACACGCTATCCCTCAGTAGACGGCCCTACATCCATTTTTCAATCATCCGGCGGCTGTCGCGCCCGGCGTGGCATCCGCCAGCGCAGGATGCGACAAAAGGGGCGGCAAACGACTTAATCCCCTCCGTCCCCTTTTTGCGCTAGACGCCGGCGGCGCGCTTCCAGAAGGCCTGCACCAGCGGCGGCCATTTGCCGACGCAGCCCAGCGCGCGGCCGCGGGCCAGGGTCAGGTGCATTTCGTCGTTGGAGAACAGGCGGTTGATCGCATCGAAGCTGTAGGCGGCGACGTGGTTGTCGCTGCGTCGCTCGCGTGCCCAGCGCTGCAGGCGCTGCGGCGACAGCCGCGGCTGGCCACGGCGCTCTGCCGATGGCGCCAGCCACTGCTGCAGGGCGGCGACATCGCGCAGCCCCAGGTTGACGCCCTGCCCGGCCAGCGGATGCACCACATGCGCGGCATCACCCAGCGCCAGCACGCGGCCGGCGACATAGTGACGGGCCAGCTGACGGCGCAGCGGGAATGCCGCACGCGGTGATGCCAGCCGCAGTTCACCCAGGCGCGCAGCGAAGGCGCGGGTCAGTTCCCGGTTGAACGTGGCCTCGTCCAGCGCCAGCACACGTGCCGCCTCATCCTCGGGCAGGGTCCAGACGATCGAGCTGCGGCGCTCGGCCACCGGCAGCAACGCCAGTGGCCCGCCCGGCAGGAAGCGCTGCCAGGCCGTGGCCTGGTTGGGAAGATCGCTGTCCACGTAGGCCACCACGCCACGCTGGTGGTAGTCATGGCGCTCGACCTCGATTCCGGCCAGCTGGCGCAGGGTCGATTCGGCGCCGTCGGCGGCCACCGCCAACGCCGCTTCCAGGCGACGACCGTCATCCAGGCGCAGGCGCACGCCGTCTTCGTCCTGCTCCAGCGCCTCCACCCGTGCCGGGCAGTGCAGCTGCACACCCGCCGCCGGCAATGCCGACCACAGGCGATCCTGCAGCAGGCCGTTCTCGACGATGTAGCCCAGCTCGCGCCGACCGAAGCGATCGGCGTCGAACAGCAGATCCTCGCCACCCGCCGCATCCCACACCTGCATGCGCCGGTACGGCCAGGCGCGGGCCTGCGCGATGGCCGGCCACACGCCCAGGCGGTTCAACAGCTGCACGTTGTCAGCGGCGAAGGCGAACACGCGCAGGTCCGGCTGTGCGGCCTGCCACGGCGCGGGCTCGCGGCCCTCCACCAGCGCAACCGACAGACCGGCATCGGCCAACGCCAGCGCACAGGCGGCACCGACCACGCCGCCCCCGACGATGGCCACGTCCAGACGCGCACGCCGGCTCATGCAGCTTCTCCACGGCACAGGCGCGGCACTTCGCCGCGGAAGCCCATCGCGCCGCCGACCAGCATCGATTGCACCGACGCGCGCTGCGCGGCAACCAGGCCGAGACTGCGCAGCGGCCG
Source organism: Stenotrophomonas maltophilia (assembly GCF_002799245.1). Lineage (GTDB taxonomy): Bacteria > Pseudomonadota > Gammaproteobacteria > Xanthomonadales > Xanthomonadaceae > Stenotrophomonas > Stenotrophomonas maltophilia_S. The sequence goes on from NZ_NEQV01000001.1 coordinate 869,542, forward strand.
CATCAGCGGCGCCGGGTTGCTGGTCAGGCGTGCCAGCCCCCCGGAGAACGCCACCGTCTGCCGGCGGTCCTCCTCGCGGCGCGCGACATAGGCCTGCAGCAGTGCATCACTGCCGGCATCCCCGTGCGCATCTTCCAGCAGTTCGGCCAGGGTCAGCGCATCGCGCAGGCCCAGGTTGAAGCCCTGCGCGCCCAGCGGATGGATGGTCTGCGCGGCATTGCCGAGCAGCACCGTGCGTTCACCGGCCAACGCGCGCGCCAGCACCTGGATGAGCGGGTAAGCGCTGCGCGGGCCGGATTCGAGCAGGCGACCGGCACGCCAGCCGATCGCATCCTGCAGGCGTTGCAGCCAGGCCACATCGTCCAGCGCCATCACCGCATCGGCCTGGTCCCGGGCCACGCCATGCACGGTGCCGAAGTGGCGATCACCACGCGGCAGCAGGGCGGTCGGGCCGGTATCGGTGAAGCGCTCCCAGGCCGTGCCATCCGGCGCGCGCTGGCTGCGCACGCGGGCCACGAACAGGGTCTGCTGGAAATCATGCCGGTCGACCTCGATGCCCAACGCGCCTCGCACGCCGCTGGTCGTGCCATCGGCACCCACCACCAGCCGTGCCAGCAGCACGCGCTCGCCGGTCTCGTCGGCCACCCGCACCTGGCGGTAGCCATCGACCACCTCGCCCAGGCCCAGGAACCGCATCGGCCGGTAGCGCTGCAGCCGCGGCAGTTCCTGCAAGCGCGCCTCCAGCGCCTGGCCGAAGTCCCGCGCAACCACCACCTGGCCGAACCACGGCCGGTCGTAGTCGGACGCCTCCAGCTGCACGCGGCCGAAATCGCCGGCACGGCTGACGTGGATGCGACGGATCGGCCCCGGCGCCATCGCCAGCTTCTGCATGACCCCCAACGCGGTCAGCGCGTTGACGGTGGCAGCGGCGAAACTGAGGTTGCGCTGGTCGAACACCGCCGGCAGCTCGCCGGCCGGGCTGGCCTCGAGCAGGCCCACATCGCGGCCCAAGCGGTCCAGGGCGATGGCCAGGCTGGCACCGACCAGGCCACCACCGACGATCAGCACGTCATGTCGTTCACTCATGGTGTTCATGATACGCGCTCGCTCCGCCCGATCACCCAACACCCCCCGGCCTGCGCCAACCGGCGCGGCGGGCTAGAATGAAACCTGAATCCGCTCCGGGCCCGCTGCCATGTCCGCCACCGCCAACCGTGCCTTCGTCCTGTCCGTACTCGTGCTGGTGCTGGCGACGACCCGGGTCAACCACTTCGCGGCGATCCCCGATGCCTCCTGGGCGGTGTTCTTCATCGGTGGCTTCTACCTGGCCGCCTGGACACGCTGGGCGTTCCCGCTGCTGATGGTGTTCGCGGTGCTGGTGGACTGGATCGTGATCCGCAGCAGTGGCCTGGATTTCTGGCAGCACTACTGCGTGTCGCCGGGCTACTGGCTGCTGCTGCCGGCGTATTTCTCGCTGTGGGCCGGCGGCATGCTGCTGGGCCGCAACTACCAGGCCGCGCGCTGGCCGGTGCTGGCCAAGGGTGCGCTGCTGCTGGTGGCCTCGGTGGCGGTCTGCCATCTGCTGGCGCAGGGCGGCTTCTACTGGACCAGCCGCAACGTGGCCGAGCCGACGCTGGCCGGCTGGGCACAGAACTACACCCAGTGGTTCGGGCCATACCTGCGTACCACTGCGATCTACGTGGCACTGGCGGCGGCGCTGCAGCTGGCCGTGGAGCAGGTGCTGAAGCTCCAGCAGGCCCGCCGCGACATCCGCCACTGAGCCGCACCATGGGCCATCGCCTCTCGCGCATCTATACCCGCACCGGCGACGACGGCAGTACCGGCCTTGGCGACGGCCAGCGCGTAGCCAAGGACGATGCCCGCGTGGCGTCCTACGGCACCGTCGATGAAGCCAATGCCGCGCTCGGCCTGCTGCTGGCCACGGCGCTGCCCGAGGATGTCCGCGCGCTGGTGGTGCATCTCCAGCACCAGCTGTTCGACCTGGGCGCCGAGCTGTGCATCCCCGGCCACGCCGCGATCCACGCCGCCGATGTCTCGGCACTGGAACAGCAGCTGGACCACTACAACGCCAGCCTGCCGATGTTGAAGGAGTTCATCCTGCCGGCCGGTGGCGAGGCCGCCGCGCGCTGCCACCTGGCCCGCACCATCGTCCGCCGCGCCGAGCGCGAGACGGTCACCCTGGCCCGCCACGAAGCCGTGCGCAGCGAGGCGCTGCAGTACCTCAACCGGCTGTCGGACCTGTTGTTCGTGCTGGCCCGGGTACTGGCCCGCGCCGATGGCCATGGCGAAGCGCTGTGGCAGCCACAGCAGCGTCAGCGCTGAGTCGGCACGATGCTGGTCTTCACCCATCCGTCCTGCCTGCTGCATGACCCCGGCCCGGGCCATCCAGAGTGCCCGCAGCGCCTGCAGTACGTACTGGACGCCCTGCACGCCGCCTTCCCCGGCCAGCTGGACTGGCGCGAGGCGCCGCCGGCCAAGTTCGGGGAACTGACCCGGGTCCACGACAGCGCCCTGCTCGACTTCGTGCTGCAGCCGCAGACCGCGCCGCTGCGCCAGCTGGACATGGACACCTGGACCTCGCCGGGCTCGGCCAGTGCCGCCGTGCATGCAGCCGGTGCCGGTGTGGCCGCTGTCGATGCAGTGATGCTGGGCGAGGACCCGCTGGCGTTCTGCGCGGTGCGGCCACCGGGCCACCATGCCACCAGCAGCACCGCGATGGGCTTCTGCCTGCTCAACAACATCGCCATTGCCGCAGCCTATGCCCGCGACCGCCATGGGCTGGAGCGGATCGCGGTGGTCGATTTCGATGTCCACCATGGCAACGGCACCCAGGACATCTTCCAGCACGACGCCCGGGTCTCCTACTACAGCACCCACCAGGCCGGCCTGTTCCCCAATTCGGGCCTGCGCCGCGACCGCGGTGCGGGCAACCTGATGAACATCCTGCTGCCCCCCGGCAGTGGCGGGTTCCGCTTCCGCAATGTATGGGCCGACGAGATGCTGCCGGCCATCGACGACTTCCGCCCGCAGCTGCTGCTGATCTCGGCCGGCTTCGATGCCCACCTGCGCGACCCGCAGGCCGACCTGATGCTGGAAACCGACGATTTCGCCTGGATCACCGGTGAACTGCATGCGCTGGCGCGCCGCCATGCGGCCGGCCGGGTGGTCTCGATGCTGGAAGGCGGCTATGACCTGCAGGCCCTTGCCGAGTGCAGCGTGGCCCATGTCCGGGCCCTGATGCCGCCCCCTCGGGACAGCATCTCCGGATGAACCCGAACCGGCAGGATCCGACGCCCTTCATTGCCCCTATGCAAGGGATGGGGCAAGCTACCGTCCGTTTTCGCCCGAATCCGAACCGCGTGCGCCGAGCCCTCCGCCTGCTTCCCCTGCCTCTGAGCATCGCCATCTGCCTGCCGGCAATGGCCGATGAAAAGCCGCTCAACTGGGGCCTGTGCCCGGCTACCGACGTGATTCCCGCGTTCACCGATGCCCCTACCCCGGTCCCGGGGCAGGACAAGGCCGCCGCCAGCGCCGCGCGCGAGCAGCAGCCGACCGACATCGAGGGTGACCAGCTGCTGGGCACCACCACCGTGCCGCAGTACGAAGGCAACGTGGCCCTGCGCCGGGGCGACCAGTTCGTCGGCACCGACAAGCTCAGCTTCGATACCGAGACCGGCAACTACATCGCCGACGGCAATGTCCGCTACCAGGATTCCTCGATCCGCATGGTCGCCAAGCGCGCCGAGGGCAACCAGGAAAGCGACACCCACAAGATCACCGACATCCAGTACCAGCTGGTGTCGCGCCGCGGCAACGGCGATGCCGAGTCGGTCGACCTGCAGGGCGCGGTCGGCCAGATGCACCGCTCCACCTACACCACCTGCGACCCGTCGCAGCCGGTGTGGAAGCTGTCGGCACCGCAGATCGAGGTGGACAACGACGAAGGCTTCGGCACCGCCCGCAACGCCGTGCTGCGCATCGGCAAGGTGCCGGTACTGTGGGCACCGTACTTCAAGTTCCCGATCGATGACCGGCGCAAGACCGGCCTGCTGTTCCCGCAGCTGGGCATGTCCGGGCGCAACGGCTTCGACTACACCCAGCCGATCTACCTGAACCTGGCACCGAACTACGACGACACGCTGATGCCGCGCTACATGAGCCGGCGCGGCCTGATGCTCGACAACGAGTTCCGCTATCTCTACAACGGTGGCCGTGGCGAGCTGCTGACCGCTTACATCCCCAACGACAAGCTGCGCGACCGCGACCGCGGCCGGGTGATGTTCAGCGGTTACCACAATGTGGACAGCCACTGGCAGGCCCGCGCCAATCTGGCCTGGGTCAGCGACGAGCGCTACGTCGAAGACTTCGCCAACCGCCTGGTCGGTGTGACCGCCTCGAACCTGCAGAGCACCGTGGGCCTGTACGGCACCGGCAAGAACTGGACGGCCGGCATCATGGCCGACCGCTGGCAGCTGACCGACTACACGCTCAATGAAAGCGCGCTGCCGTACAACCGCCAGCCGCGCCTGTACTTCAACTGGGACAAACCGGTCCTGCCGTGGCTGGAAACCGGCATCTACGCCGAAGCCGTGCGCTTCACCCACGACGACATCAACTACAAGTACGACGCCAGCGCCGGCCCGGACCTGCAGTACACGCGCAATGGCCAGACCCTGCGCATGTACGGCGGCTCGCGCCTGGACGTGAAGCCATACGTGTCATTGCCGATCAGCGGCGCGGCCTGGTACATCACCCCGACCCTGGCCTACCGCTACACCGGCTACGACCTGGACCAGGGCCTGGCCGACAGCGTCCGCCGCAGCGTGCTGGTATCGCAGGGCATCGACCCGGCCACGGCGACGCCGGAGCAGCTGCGCGGCAATAAATCGCCCAGCCGCAGCCTGCCGATCGGCAGCATCGACGCCGGCCTGTTCTTCGATCGCGAGACCCGCATCGGCGGCAAGTCCTTCCTGCAGACCCTGGAGCCGCGCCTGTTCTACCTGCGCACGCCCTACCGCGACCAGGACGAGCTGCCGATCTTCGACACCCGCGACTTCACCTTCAGCTGGGGCCAGCTGTTCCGCGACTCCCGCTATACCGGCGCCGATCGCCAGAACGACGCCAACCAGCTGACCATGGCGTTGAGCACCCGCTTCATCGACCAGACCACCGGCAAGGAACGGTTCTCGGCCTCCATCGGCCAGATCCAGTACTTCGACGAGTCGCGGGTGACCGTCACCCCGGGCGGCGCGCCGGTGGAAAAGGGCAAGTCGGCGTGGATCGCCGACGGCAACTACATGATCAACGACCGCTGGACCCTGGGCGCCACCTACCAGTGGGACCCGAAGTACAAGCGCGAGGATCTGGCCAGCGTCCGTGCCCGCTACCTGATGCCCAACGATGGCGTGATCAACCTCAGCTATCGTTACCGCATCAACTCCGGTGCCCCGGCCACGGCCAACAAGCATGACCGGACCCTGCTGGAGCAGGCCGACCTGTCGTTCCTGTATCCGCTGAATGCGCGCTGGAGCCTGGTCGGCCGCTACTACTACTCGCTGCAGGACAAGGAGCCGCTGGAAATCATCGCCGGCGTCCAGTGGGACAGCTGCTGCCTGGCCGTGCGCGTGGTGGGCCGCCGCTACGTCCGCAACCGCGAAGGCGAGATGAACAACGCCATCCAGCTCGAGTTCGTACTCAAGGGCCTGAGCTCCCTCGGCCAGGACACGGACCGTACCCTGCGCCGTGCTATCCTCGGCTACAACCGCGACGACCTCTATCTCGTGCCGCCGAGCAACACCGGGGCGACCCGGGATGACTACGATCCGAATCTGATCCCATGACCAAGCGCTTCCCCGTTCTTCTTGCCTCGCTGCTTGCGGTTTCCAGCGTGTCCGCCCCCCTGCAGGTGCTTGCCCAGGAGGCGCAGCCGCTTGACCGCATCGCCGCCGTCGTCGATGAGGACGTGATCCTGCAGAGCGAGCTCCAGCGTGCGATCGCCAACATCAAGGCGCAGTACGCCGGCCGCGAAAACCAGCTGCCGCCGGAAGATGTGCTCAGCCGCCAGGTGCTTGAACGCCTGGTGCTGGTCAAGCTGCAGGTGGCTCGCGCCCAGGGCAGCGGCATCCGTGTCAGCGACCAGGAACTGAACCAGGCGATGAATTCCATCGCCCAGCAGAATGGTTCAAACCTGGACGCCCTGCGCCAGCGCCTGGCCCATGACGGTATCGACTTCAACGATTTCCGTGCCTCGGTGCGTGACGAGATCACCGTGCAACGCCTGCGCCAGAGCTTCGCGCAGAGCCGCATCAGCGTCAGCGAGGGTGAAGTCGACGCCGCGCTGAAGCAGCAGGCCACGGTGGGCAACCAGTACCATCTGGCGCACATCCTGATCGCCCTGCCCGACGGCGCCAACGCCGACCAGATCGCCACCGGCCAGAAGAAGGCCGATGGCGTGAAGACCCTGCTGGACAAGGGCGAGCTGGACTTCAACGCTGCGGCCGTGCGCTATTCGGACAGCCCGAACGCACTGGAAGGCGGCGACCTGGGCTGGCGCAGCCTGGATGAAATCCCCACCGCGTTCGCCCAGCTGATGGAAAAGATGAAGCCCGGCGAAGTGGTTGGCCCGATCCGCGGCCCGAGTGGCTTCCAGCTGCTGAAGCTGGTGGAAGTGCGTGACTCCAGCTCCGCCGCCGCCACCGGCGAGCACACGGTCACCGAGTTCCACGGCCGCCACATCCTGGTGCGCGTGGACGACCACCAGACCGACGCCGCCGCCAAGGCCAAGATCGATACCCTGCGTGCCCGCATTGCCGGTGGCGCCGAGTTCCAGACCGTTGCCAAGGAGTCCTCCGAGGACAACAACAGCAAGGGCCAGGGCGGTGATCTGGGCTGGTTCCCGGCCGACGCGTTCGGTCCGGCCTTCGGCCAGCAGGTGGAAGGTCTGCAGGACGGCGGCGTCAGCCAGCCGTTCCGCACCGACGCCGGCTGGCACATCGTGCAGCGCGTGGCGACCCGCCAGACCGACGTGACCACCGACAACCAGCGTGCCCAGGTCCGCGAGACCATCGGCCGCCGCAAGCTGGAAGACGAGTACAACCGCTTCCTGCAGGAACTGCGTGGCGAAGCCTACGTCAGCTTCCGCAGTGGCGACCGCGCGGAAAACACCGCCACCCCACCGCAGTCCTGACCGATGCGCCCCGAGCTCGCTCTGGTACCGGGCGAGCCCGCCGGGATCGGCCCGGAACTGTGTGTCCGCCTCGTCCAGCAGCCGCGTGAAGATTGCCGGCTGCTGGCTTTTGCCGACCCGGACACCCTGTGCGCGGCCGCGGCCGCGCTGAACCTGCCCCTGCAACTGCTGCCCGAGGACGCCGAAGCACGCGTTCCCGGCGATCTGCGCCTGCGCGACGTCCGCAATGCTGCGCCCAGCCGCTTCGGCCAGGCGGATCCAGCCAATGCCGGCGCGGTCATCGGCGCCCTGCTCGGCGCCGGCCAGGCCTGCCTGTCCGGCGAACTGCACGGCGTGGTGACCGGCCCGGTGCACAAGGCGGTCATCAACGAAGGCGGCATTGCCTACAGCGGCACCACTGAACTGCTGGCCGACCAGGCCGGAGTGAAGGTGGTGATGATGCTGGCCAACCACATCGTGCGCGTGGCCCTGGCCACCACCCACCTGCCGCTGCGCGAGGTGGCCGATGCCATCACCGCACCCGGCCTGGAGCACACGCTGCGCACCGTGCATGCGGCACTGCGCCGCGATTTCGGCCTGCCCGCGCCGCGCATCGCCGTGCTCGGCCTGAACCCGCACGCCGGCGAAGAGGGCCACCTGGGCCGCGAGGAACTGGACCTGGTCATCCCGCTGCTGCAGCGCCTGCGCGCGGAGGGCATGGACCTGGTCGGGCCGCTGCCGGCCGACACCGCCTTCCTGCCAGCCAAGCTGGCCGGCTTCGACACCGTACTGGCGATGTACCACGACCAGGGCTTGCCGGTACTGAAGTATTCCGGCTTCGAGCAGGCCGTAAACCTGACCCTGGGCCTGCCCTACCCGCGCGTGGCGGTGGACCATGGCACCGCGCTGGACCTTGCCGGCCGCGGCATCGCCGATCCCTCCAGCCTGCAGGCAGCAACGGCGCTGTGTGCGCAGCTTGCGCGGCAACGTACACTGAGCGCATGAATTCCCCGCATTCCCCCTCCGGCCCGGTGTTCACCGCCCCGGCCAAGAAGCAGCTTGGCCAGCATTTCCTGGCCGACCGCCACTACATCGACAAGATCGTGATGGCGGTCAATCCGAAAGACGGCGACCGCCTGGTCGAGATCGGCCCGGGCCAGGGCGCCATCACCCTGCCGCTGCTGCGCGTGCACCCGAAGCTGACGGTGATCGAGTTCGACCGCGACCTGATCGCACCGCTGACCGCCGCCGCCGAGCCGCTGGGCGAGCTGACCATCGTCCATCGCGACGTGCTGCGCGTGGACTTCACCGAGCTGGCCGACGGCCAGCCGATCCGCCTGGTCGGCAACCTGCCCTACAACATCTCCTCGCCGATCCTGTTCCATGCACTGGAGCATGCTGCGGTCATCCGCGACATGCACTTCATGCTGCAGAAGGAAGTGGTCGACCGCATGGCGGCCGGCCCCGGCAGCAAGGTCTATGGCCGCCTCAGCGTGATGCTGCAGGCTTACTGCCAGGTGACCTCGCTGTTCGTGGTGCCGCCGGGCGCGTTCCGGCCGCCGCCGAAGGTGGATTCGGCCGTGGTGCGGCTGGTGCCGCGTGACCCGGCCACGATCAACATCAACGACCACAGGCGCTTCGCCGACGTGGTCAAGGCCGCCTTCGGGCAGCGCCGCAAGACCCTGCGCAATGCCCTGAACAACGTGGTGTCCGCCGAGCAGTTCATCGCCGCCGGCGTGCGTCCCGATGCCCGCGCCGAACAGCTGGACGTGGCCGAATTCATCGCCTTGGCCAATGCCTCCTGATTACACTGCCGGTATGGAAGACGCTGACGTATACGCCATTTCCGTCGAAGTCGCGCCGCGCTTCCTCGACGATCAATCCGCGCCGGAAGACGGTCGCTTTGCGTTCGCCTACACGATCCGCATCCACAACCAGGGGCGGGTCGCTGCACGCCTGGTCGCACGCCACTGGCGCATCACCGATGCCAATGGCCGTGTCGAGCATGTCGATGGCGACGGAGTGATCGGCGAGCAGCCGCGGCTGCGCCCCGGTGAAGACTTCCGTTACACGTCCGGTGTCATGCTGGGGACCGATCACGGGACCATGCAGGGGCACTACGACATGGTCGCCGACGATGGCACCGAATTTGCCGCGCCGGTCGCACCGTTCGTGCTGGCCGTCCCGCGTACCCTGCACTGACACGGAGGCCGAACGATGAGTGTGTGGGCGATCGGCGACCTGCAGGGCTGCTATGACGTCACCCAGCGATTGCTGGAGAAGATCCGCTTCGACCCGGCGCAGGACACCCTGTGGTTCTGCGGCGACCTGGTCAACCGCGGCGGCCAGTCGCTGGAAACGCTGCGGCTGGTGCATTCGCTGCGCGAGCACAGCGTGGTGGTGCTGGGCAACCATGATCTTTCGCTGCTGGCCGTCGGTGCACGCACCGAAGAGGAACAGCGCAAGGTCAACCCGGACCTGCTGCGCATCGTGCAGGCCGAGGACCGCGACGAACTGCTGGACTGGCTGCGGCTGCAGAAGCTGGTGCACGTGGACCGCGAGCTGGGCTGGATGATGGTGCACGCCGGCCTGGCGCCGAAGTGGACCACGCAGATGGCCGAAAAGCACGCCGCCGAGGTCGAGGTGCAGCTGCACGGCGCCGGCTACCGCAAGCTGTTCCGCAACATGTATGGCGACAAGCCGAGCTGGGCCCCGAACCTGTCCGGCTACGACCGTTCGCGCGCGATCATCAACGTGCTCACCCGCATGCGCTACTGCACCCCGCGTGGGCGCATCGGCATCGAGGACAAGGGCACGCCGGGCACGCAGGAACAGGGGCTGTATCCCTGGTTCGAAGTGCCGGGCCGGGTCGAGCGCGACCTCAAGGTCGTCTGCGGCCACTGGTCGGCGCTGGGCCTGACCATCACCCAGGGCGTGCACGCCATCGACACCGGCGCGGTGTGGGGCGGCAAGCTGACCGCGATCCAGCTCGATACCGACGAACTGCGCGTGGTGCAGGTGCCGGGCCGCGATGTACCGGCACCGGTGCCCAACGCCCGCCCACCGGCGCGACCGGCACACGAGCGCCCCGCCGCTGCGGCACAGGGCAAGGAACAGGGCGCCGGCAACGCCGCTGCTGCCAACCCGGGTAACCGGGGCCCGCGCCGACGTCGTCGTCGAGGCGGCGGTGCTGGCGGCACAGGCGGCAGCAACAACAGCACGCCGCCACAGGCATGACGCGACGCGGCTGGGCACCATGGACGGTGCTGCTGCTGGCGCTGGCCAGCGCCAGCGGCTGCCAGCCCGGTCCGTCCCAGGCTCCCGACGCTGCCGCCGACGCCGCTCACGCGTCGGCATCCCCACAAACGCCTTCGCCGCCACTGGTGGCCGCAGCGCGCGCGCAGATCGGCGTCACCACCCGTTACGATCCGGCCTACCGGGTCCTGGCCTATCCCGGCGGCGACGTCCCGCTCGATCGCGGCGTGTGCACCGACGTGGTGGTGCGCGCACTGCGCAGCCAGGGCATTGACCTGCAGGCGCGCGTGCATGAAGACATGCGCGGCAACTTCAGCGCCTATCCCGCGATCTGGGGCCTGTCTCGGCCGGATCGCAACATCGATCATCGCCGCGTACCGAACCTGATGCGCTGGTTCGAACGGCAGGGCTGGCAGCAACCGATCTCGGCCCTCGCCACCGGCTACGCGGCCGGCGACATCGTTGCCTGGAAGCTCAACGGCAACGGCCTGCTGCATGTGGGCATCGTCTCTGACCGGCGCCTGGCCAATGGCACACCGCTGGTGCTGCACAACATCGCGCGTGGCACGCGCGAAGAGAACCTGCTGTTCCAGCACGCGATCATCGGGCATTACCGGATGCCGTCAACGTTACAACCGCCGGTTCTGTAGCCGAGCATGGCTCGGCTCTACAGCAAACCGCCCTCAGCGGCGCGTGTAATGCACGAAGCGGAACGCGTAGGCATGGCGCGCGTCGGCCGGGTGCGGCTCGCTGCTGGCTTCCTGCCAGTCCTGCGCGTCCAGCTCGGGGAAATGGGTATCGGCGGGGACTTCGGCATCCACCCAGGTCAGGTACAGGTCACTGGCCTGGTCGAGCAGCTGCCGGAAGATCTCGCCGCCGCCGATGATGCACAGCTCGCTGGCCCCTTCGGCTTCGGCAATCGTCTTCGCCTCGTCCAGCGACGCCACCGCACGCATGCCCTCGAACGGCACCTGGCCGCTGCGGGTCAGTACCAGGTTGGTCCGCCCCGGCAGCACGCGGCCGATCGATTCGGCGGTCTTGCGCCCCATCAGGATCGGCTTGCCCAGCGTCAGCGCCTTGAAATGCTTGAAGTCGTCCGGCAGGTGCCAGGGCATGGCATTGCCCTGGCCGATGCCACGGTTGCGGTCCAGCGCCACGATCATCGAGAGCTTCAGCATCATCCTTCCCGGGCTGCAGCGGCCGTAGCGTCAGCGCCGCACAGGATCTTCATGCCAGCGACAGCATCCAGCACCTGCGGGTCGATCGGCGTGTCCTGCGGCCGATCAAACTTGACCCAGGCAAACGACGTCGAGCCCAGGACCAGCCACTGCGTCAGCCGCGTAGCATCCCCGCGCACAGCCTCGAAGCGATAGGCCGGCAGGGAATCCAGCGTGATCCACTCGCCGGCCTTTTCGGGCTTCAGCGACTTGTCCATCTGGTTGGTTACCGCCGCCAACCGTTCCATGCCCTTCGCCGAGCCCAGCGCACCGAACACCGGCGCGCAGGTCATGGTCAGCGAAATCGGTCCGCGGGTCTCCGGCGCTGCCGGAAGCAACGTGACAACCGCACTCACCTTCAGGTTGGGATGTTCCCGGTTGGCCGGCGCCACCGATGTTTCAATCCCGTCGGGAAGCTCAAGGCTACCCGCCGGTCCCTGGACCGTGCCGGCGTGGGCGAGGCCACTGGCGGAAGCCAGCATCAGCAGCGTCGAAAAAGCGGAAAAGCGTGTTGCCATGAATTCGTCCTTGAGAGATCTCACACCGCTACCGGCGCCTTGATGGCCGGGTGCGGATCATATCCATCGATGCGGATATCGTCGAACTGGAAGCCGAACAGGTCGGTCACCTCCGGGTTCAACCACAGCTTCGGCAGCGCACGCGGCGCGCGCGACAGCTGTTCGCGCGCCTGCTCGAAGTGGTTTGAGTACAGATGCGCGTCACCCAGCGTATGCACGAAGTCGCCCACGCCCAGGCCGGTGGCCTGCGCCACCATGTGGGTCAGCAACGCGTAGCTGGCGATGTTGAACGGCACGCCGAGGAAGATGTCGCCGCTGCGCTGGTACAGCTGGCAGCTGAGCTTGCCGTCCACCACGTAGAACTGGAACAGGTTGTGGCACGGCATCAGCGCCATCTGCGAAAGCTCGCCCACGTTCCAGGCGCTGACCACCAGCCGGCGCGAATCGGGGTTGCGCTTGATCTCGTCCACCAGCCACTGCATCTGGTCGATCTCGCGGCCGTCGGCAGTGGCCCAGCTGCGCCACTGCTTGCCGTAGACCGGGCCGAGGTCGCCGTTCTCGTCGGCCCACTCGTCCCAGATCCGCACCTGGTTGTCTTTCAGGTAGCCGATGTTGGTATCGCCCTTCAGGAACCACAGCAGCTCATGGATGATCGAGCGCAGGTGCAGCTTCTTGGTGGTGACCAGCGGGAAGCCGTCGGCCAGGTTGAAGCGCATCTGCCAGCCGAACACGCTGCGGGTGCCGGTGCCGGTACGGTCGCTCTTCTCGGCTCCGTGTTCGAGCACATGCGACAGCAGGTCCAGGTAGGGCTTCATGCCTTGCCCTCGGCGGCCACCGGCAACTGCGGCTGCAGCACCGGTGCACGACGGGACATCACCAGCAGCACCAGGCCGAAGGCGATCAGCGGCAGGCTGAGGATCTGGCCGCGGGTCAGCCAGTCGAAGGCCACGTAGACGCCATTGTCGGGCATGCGCACGAACTCGACGGCAAAGCGGAACAGGCCGTACATCAGCGCGAACAGGCCACCGACCAGATAGCGATGACGCGGCTTGGCCGACACCGTCCACAGCACCACGAACATCACCAGGCCTTCCAGGAACGCTTCATACAGCTGCGAGGGATGGCGGGCGAACTGGTTCAGCGCGCCCGTGGCGAACTGCGCCTGCAGCGTCGCGTGGTCGAGCTGGTTCAGCGGCGCCGGCAGACCGGACGGGAACACCACGCCCCAGGTACCGTCGGTGTACTTGCCCCACAGCTCGGCACCGATGAAGTTGCCGATTCGGCCGAAACCCAGGCCCAGCGGCACCAATGGCGCCATGAAATCCATGGTGTCGAAGAAATGCAGCTTGTGCTTGCGCGACCACCACCAGCAGGCGGCGATCACGCCCAGCAGGCCACCGTGGAAGCTCATGCCGCCGTCCCACACCTTGAACAGCAGCAGCGGGTTGTGCAGGAAATCGCCCAGCGCGTAGAACAGCATGTAGCCGATGCGCCCGCCCAGCACCACGCCGAGCATGGCGTAGAACAGCAGGTCGGAGAAGCCGTTGGCATCGACGCCCGGCAGGCGCCCGTCGGCGATGCGCCTGCGGCCCAGCAGCCAGGCCGCAGTGAAGCCGAGCAGGTACATGATGCCGTACCAATGCACCTTGATCGGCCCCAGCGAGAGGGCGATGGGGTCGATGTCGTGGAAATAGATCATGGAAGGTGCCTTGCGGTTGAACGCCTATTCTCGGGCCAGTGCCGCCCCGGCTCAACCAAGGAGCTGGGGCGTGTTGGGCAGGCCGTCATCGTCTGACCGCATCGAGGCCGGAAAGTGCCCCTCCACCAGGGTCGAGACCTCTTCGATGGCGCCGCGCAGTGCCTCGACCGGGTTCGCACCGCGCAGCCCCTCGCGCAGGTGGGTGCAGACCCGCTGCCACTGCGCCGGGCTGACCCGGCCACGCAGGCCACGGTCGGCAACGATCTCGATGGCGTGGTCGGCCAGCAGCAGATAGATCAGTACGCCGTTGTTATGGGTGGTATCCCAGGTGCGCAGGCGGGCGAAGGCATGCTCGGCGGCCTGGCGCGGGGTGACCTTGTGCCACAGCGCAGCCAGCGGCAGGTCAGCCTCGACCGCGAACATCACCTGGCCGCCATGGCGCTGCTCACCGGTGGCGATCGCCTCGGTGATCGCCTGCAGCGTGGCCGGCGGGAACGCGCGCCGTACCGACGGCGAAAACACATGCCGACATAGACGTTGGATCATCACCAGCCCCCCGAAGCGCCACCGCCACCGGAACGGCCACCGCCGCCGCCCCAGCCGCCACCACCGCCGAAGCCACCACCGCCGCCAAAGCCGCCTCCCCCGCCCCAGCTGCCGCCGCCCCAGCCACCACCGCCGGCAAAGCGGCCCGGATGACCGGAGAGCATCGCCACGATCAGGCCCACGATGCCGGCCAGGCCACTGGCCAGCAGTGTTGAGGTGAACAGGAACGCCGCCAGCGCGGCACCGGCGCCGCCAAGCAGGCCACGCAGCGGCCGCGGCACGCGCGAGAACACGCCGCGCAGGATGCTGCCGGCGAACACACCGATGAACAACGCCAGGAACCAGCTGTCACCGCCACCACCAGGCTCCCGCCCGCGGTGGCCGCTGACCGGTGCCGGCAGCGTTTCGCCGTCGATCAGCTTGACCAGCACCGCCGTGGCATCGGTGATGCCGCCGGCGTAGTCGCCGCTGCGGAAACGCGGGACCAGGTATTCCTGGATGACCCGGTTGGCGATGGCATCGGGGATGGCGCCTTCAAGACCGTAGCCCGGTTCAATGCGCACGCGCCGGTCGTCCTTGGCCACCACCAGCAGCACGCCGTCATCCACGCCCTTGCGGCCGATCTGCCATTGGTCGAAGACCCGCGTGGTGTACGGCGCGATGTCCTCCGGCTGGGTTGTGGGCACCACCAGCACCTGCAGCTGGCTGCCCTTGCGCTGCTGCAGCTCGAC
The DNA here is from genome assembly GCF_002799245.1 of Stenotrophomonas maltophilia. Taxonomy (GTDB): domain Bacteria; phylum Pseudomonadota; class Gammaproteobacteria; order Xanthomonadales; family Xanthomonadaceae; genus Stenotrophomonas; species Stenotrophomonas maltophilia_S. The sequence continues at coordinate 884,694 of NZ_NEQV01000001.1, forward strand.
GGCCTGCTGCACCAGCGCCTGCTTCTGCGTGGCATCCAGCGTGCCGGTGGTATCGACCACCGGCGAATCCAGCGCAGGAATCGGCGCCAACTGCTGCGCGTGCGACGCCAGCGGCAGCCACAGCAGCAGGGCCAGCAGCGCAGTGGCCAGGCGCATGGATCAGTGGCCCGGCTGCGGTGCCGGCTGCTGCGGCGGCGCGTTGCCGAAATCGACCGCCGGCGCGTTGGAGATCTGCGCTTCGTTGTCGACGGTGAAGTTCGGCTTGGTCTTGTAGCCGAAGAGCTTGGCGGTGATCACCTGCGGGAACGAGCGGATGAAGGTGTTGTAGTCCTGCACCTGCTGGATGTAGCGGCCGCGGGCGACGGTGACGCGGTTCTCGGTGCCTTCCAGCTGGGCCTGCAGGTCGCGGAAGTTCTGGTCGGACTTCAGCTGCGGATAGTTCTCGCTGACCACCAGCAGCCGCGACAGCGCACTGCCCAGTTCGCCCTGGGCCTGCTGGAACTGCTTGAGCGAGGCTTCGTCATCGGCGTTGACGTTGATCTGGCCAACCCGCGAACGGGCGTTGGTCACTTCGGTCAGCACGCGCTCTTCCTGGCTGGCGAAGCCCTTCACGGTCTGCACCAGATTGGGCACCAGGTCGGCGCGGCGCTTGTACTGGTTGATGACCTCCGACCAGCTGGCCTTGACCGCTTCATCCTTCTGCTGGATGGCGTTGTAGCCACAGCCTGACAGCAGGGAGGCCAGCAGCATCAGGGGCAGGACACGGGTGAACAGGCGCATGGCGGAGGTTCCGGGTGGGCTTGGCGCCGAGCATGCCATGGCCGGTGTTAATGAGCGTGTGGAAAGTGTCGGCCATCGGGCGCTGCCCCCTCCGTGGTGTGGTCCAACCAGCCAGCCTGGGCGGCCGGGAGGGTGGGTTGGCTGGGGGCCGCCGTGAATACGTCAGCCCATTCTTCAGGCATTCGTGTCGACCAAGGTCGACACCTACCAGAGCGGGACGACGTTCTGACAGACCGCGGGAAACTGTCGAAGGCGGGGTGGGTCAGTTTGCGGGGGCGTGAGCGCCATGGATGGCGCGACCGAGCCTACACGGACGTACTTGCGGCGTCCCCCGCAAACTGACCCGCCCCGCCATCCCACGGAATGCCCGCTGTTGCTGTTGCAGTGGCCTCTGCGGGTGCAGGGCTGCAAGCCCTGCCGGAACCCCTCCCCTCTCAGCAGGCTTCAGCCACCGGCGCACGGGCACGCCCCAGCCATGCCAGCAGCAGGCCCGACGCCGCCAGCAGGCCACCGGCCACCGGAATCGCGGCGTAGCCCAGGCCCGAACTGATCACCGCCCCGCCCAGCGCTGCACCCACCGCATTGCCCAGGTTGAATGCACCCACATTGATCGACGACGCCAGGCCCGGCGCCTCGCTGGCCACCTGCATCACCCGGATCTGCAGCGGCGGCACCAGGGCGAAGGTCGCCGCGCCGAACAGCAGTACACCGAGCGCCGCGGTGGCATGGCTCATGAAGGCCAGCGGCAGCACGAACATCAGCACCGCCAGGACAGCCAGCAGGATGCGGGTGGCGCCATCCAGCGACCAGTCGGCCATACGCCCACCGATGCCGTTGCCGAGGGTGAAGCCGATGCCGATCAGCGCCAGCGACATCGCGATGAAGGCGTTGGAGGCACCGGTCAGTTCAGTCAGCACCGGTGCGACGTAGGTATAGAGGGTGAACATCGCGCCGGCACCGAGCACCGTGGTAGCCATCGCCAGCAGCACCTGCGGTTGCAGGATCGCCTTCAGTTCGCGGCGCACGTCCGGGCGCGGCCCCGGCGCGGACGCCGGCAGCGCGAAGCCCAGCGCGGTGATCGCGATCAGGCCCAGCACCGCGGTACCGGCGAAAGAGAGGCGCCAACCCAGCTGCTGGCCCACCCAGGTCGCCAGCGGCACGCCGCCGATGTTGGCGATGGTCAGGCCCATGAACATGGTGGCCACGGCAGCAGCCTGCTTTTCCTTCGGCACCAGGCTGGCGGCGACCACGGCACCGATGCCGAAGAAGGCGCCGTGGTTGAGGCTGGTGACCAGCCGCGACAGCAGCAGCAGCCCGTAGTTGGGTGCCAGCGCGGACAACAGATTGCCGACCACGAAGATCGACATCAGCAGCATCAGCGCGGTGCGCTTGCCGAAACGGCCCATCAGCAGGGTCATCACCGGCGCACCCAGCATCACGCCCACGGCATAGGCGGTGATCAGCATGCCGGCGGTGGGGATGCCAACCCCCACGCCGTCGGCGATGACCGGCAGCAGGCCCATCGGGGCAAATTCGGTGGTTCCGATGGCGAAAGCGCCGACGGCAAGCGCCAGCAAGGCGGCTCTGGAATTCATGGGGGTTTCCTGGGGGCGGGAATCGGGAGTGCGTAGCCTGCGCGCTTTGCGGTGGCGGATTAAGCCTCGCCCCGGGAAAACACTGTTGACCCTGATTCACAAGTAAAGGCCGGAACGCCGCTGCAGGTGCAAAAGCCGCACTGCCGTTGCCGGACCGGGCCGAGGCCCGGCTGACCGGCAGGAAACCGCCGGGCATGAGCTCGGCTCTACAAGGCCCTCAAGGCCGACGCCTGCTCCACAACACAGAACCCCCGGCATGCCGGGGGTTCTGGGTGACGCGCTTGCCTGTGATCGGCTTACCAGTTGCCGGCGCCCGGCACGTTGTGATCGCGGGCGCGGCGGCGCATCAGCAGGTTCAGCCACTCCACCAGCACCGAGAAGCCCATTGCGGCGTAGATGTAGGGCTTGGGCACGTGCACGTCCAGGCCGTCCAGGATCAGCACCGCACCAATCATCAGGATGAAGGCCAGGGCCAGCATCTTCACGGTCGGGTTGGCATCGATGAAGCGGCCCAGCGGGTTGGCGGCCAGCAGCATCACCAGCACCGACAGCAGGATGGCGGCAACCATCACCGGGATGTGGTCGGCGATGCCGACGGCAGTGATCACCGAGTCCAGCGAGAACACGATGTCGATCACCGCGATCTGGGCGATCACGTAGCCGAACACGGCCGAAGCCTTGGTGGTGCTGGGGTCTTCGTCCTCGCCACCGCTGATCAGTTCCTTGATCTCCATGCAGCCCTTGATGATCAGGAACAGGCCACCGACGATCAGCACCAGGTCGCGGATGGAAATGCCCATGCCGGCCACGGTGAACAGGTTGGCCGCCATGTGCGCCAGGTAGGCCAGCGACACCAGCAGGCCGATGCGGGTGATGCAGGCCACCGCGATGCCGAGCTTGCGTGCGAACGGGCGACGCTCTTCCGGCAGCTTGCTGACCGCGATGGAAATGAATACCAGGTTGTCGATGCCGAGCACGATTTCCAGCGCGCTGAGCGTGAACAGGGTCACCCAGGCATTGGGGTCGGCGAGGAACTCAAAGGACATGGAAACTCTTCAAGGCAGTGGGGGAATGGGGTATCAGCCGTAGCTGCCGGCCAGCGCGTGCGGAACAACGACCAGCGCCCAGCACAGCAGCACGTTCATCATCAGCACGAACACCGCCGCCGAGCCCATGTCCTTGGCGCGGCCGGCCAGCTCATGGATCTCGCTGCCGTAGCGTTCGATCACCGCTTCAATAGCGGAGTTGGCCAGCTCCATCGCCAGCACCAGCAGCATCGAGCCGATCAGCAGCGCGCGTTCGACCGGGGTCTGGCCCAGCCAGATCGCGACCGGCGTCAGCATCACCAGCAGGTATACCTCCAGCCGGAACGAGGACTCGTGCAGCCAGGCAGCGCGCAGGCCCTGCCAGGACCAGCGGGCGGCCTGGAAGATGCGGCGCGGGCCGCGGGGCATGTGTCCGAACTGATCAGCCACAGGTGGAACATCCAGCAACAGGGGCGCGGCGCAGCGACCGCTCAGACGCACGGCAGGGAATCATGGGTGCACAGGAATAGGCAGATGGCCGCCATTTTGCCACAAGGCCGCCAACCGCACCCCGCGCCGGCCCGCTGAACGGCCTGCCAGGGGCAAGCACCGGGCCGGGCCGTGCTCCTATGATGGATGCCCCCTTGCCTGCTGGAGCGCCTGATGTCCCGTCGCCGTAACTGCCTGCTGATGCTGGGCCTGCTGACTGCCGCACCGCTTGCCCAGGCCCTGGGCCCGGCCAAGCCGCCGCAGGTGCCCGGACAGGTTTCCAACGTGGCCTGGGCCGGCGACATGGCCCGCTTCGCCAGCGCCGACCAGTCCAACCCGCCGCCGCGCGGTGGCATCGAGTTCATCGGCAGTTCCTCGATCCGCATGTGGGAGAGCCTGGCGGCGGACTTCCCCGGCCAGCCGGTCTTCAACCGCGGCTTCGGTGGTTCGGAAGTGCGCGACAGCACCTGGTATGCCGACCGCATCGTGGTGCCCTATGCGCCGTGCAAGGTGTTCTTCTACGCCGGTGACAACGACCTCAACAGCGGTCGCAGCGCCGTGCAGGTGCGCGATGATGTGGTCGCCTTCGTGCAGCGCGTGCACCGCGACCTGCCGAAGACCAGGGTGGAGTACCTGTCGATCAAGCCGAGCCCGTCGCGCGCGCACCTGCTGCCGGCGATCAACGAAGCCAATACGCTGATCAAGGCCGCGCTGGCCAAGCTGCCCAACACCGGCTTCACCGACGTCCACACGCCGATGCTCGGCGCCGATGGCCAGCCGGACGCGACGCTGTTCCGCGAGGACATGCTGCACATGACCCCGGCCGGCTACGCGATCTGGACCAGGGCGCTGGCACCGAAGGTCAACTGCAACTGAGGAAGGCGTGCGCCGACCAAGGTCGGCATCTACCCCGATAGTGCACGTGTTCCGGTAGTTGCCAACCTTGGTTGGCATGGGGCATCGGCGTGCATCGCGCACGCGCTCCGGTAGTTGCCAACCTTGGTTGGCACGGGGCACCGGCGTGAATCCTGTTGAAAGCGCCGACCAAGGTCGGCATCTACCGGGCAGCAGGTGCCGCGTCAGCGGAAGATCACTGTGGCTTCGGTCCCCTGCCCCGGCTCGCTGGCCAGGCTGACCTTCCAGCCGAAACGGTCGCACAGCCGGCGCACGATCGACAGGCCCAGCCCGGTGCCCTGCGGGCGACTCGGCTCGGCGCGGTAGAACGGTTCAAACGCGCGCGACAGCGCCTCGGCGGACATGCCGATGCCGGTATCGCGCACCACCACCCGGTCATCGAGCACCTGCACGTCGATACGCCCTTCGTCGGTGTAACTGCAGGCGTTGCGCACCAGGTTGCTGACCACCACCTGCAGCACCCGCGGCGGTGCGTGCAGCTGCACCGGGCCTTCGCTGTGCAGATGCACCGATACCGGCCGGTTGCCCAGCAGCTCGTTGGCATTGTCCACCTCGTAGCGGACGATGTCGTTGACGTCGAACAGCTCGATCTGCGGTTCGACGTCGGCCTCGCGGGCCAGGATCAGGAACGCATCGATCACCGCTTCCATGTCACGGCCGGCACGCTGGATGCGCTGCAGGCTGCGGCGCAGGCGTGGTTGCAGGGTTTCATCGCCCAGGGCCATGTCACTGGCCACGCGGATGACGGTCAACGGCGTGCGCAGCTCATGGCTGGCATCACGGGTGAAGTTGCGCTCGCGGGCCACGTGCGCGCTGACCCGGTTGGCCAGCGAATGCAGTGCGGCCGCCAGCTGCCGGGTCTCGCCCTGCATGTCCGCCGGCAGCTTGTTCGGCTCCAGATCGGCGGCCTCGGGATGGCCCGGGTCCCAGCGCGAGACGCGCCGCGCCAGCCAGTTCACCGGCGACACCAGGCGCTTGGAGGCACGGTAGGTGACCCAACTGGCGCCATACACCGCCAGCAGGGTCAGCAGCACCGGCACGATGCCGAACCAGAACGCCAGCATCTCCGCGCGCGAACGCAGGAACACCAGGTACAGGCGACCGGCGGGGCGCACATCGACCAGCACCAGCTGGTCGTCCTTGGGCAGCTCGTGGAAGCCGGGCTCCAGGGTGCGCAGGTTGGCAGGCAATGACAGTGCCGACTGCCCATTTTCCAGCAGGTAGCCGCGGATGTTCTGGGTGTTGGGGGGGGGCTGCACCGGCGACGCCTCGTGCAGTGTCCAGTAGTACGCCGCTTCCTCGCGCAGGGCCGCGCCGACCAGGCTGTGCTTGATCACCAGCGAGACCAGCCAGGCACCGAGCAGGATGCCCAGGCTGGCCAGAACTGCCTGCAGGATGAAGGCGATACGGATCTTGCGCGGCAGGCCGTGCGGCATTGCGGGGTCCCGGTCAGAGCGCTGCGATTATAGGCAGCGCACTGCGCCGTAGTCGTGCACGGGCGATGACCGGCGGCAACGCCGGCCGGTCATCCCCTGCCCTGTGCATGGCGGTTGCCCGGCCGCGCCTGCAGCTGCACCGGCACGGGCCCCGATCAGGCCATCGGCTGGGCGATATCGGCAATGCGGTAGCCGGCGCTCTGCACGGTGTGCAGCAGCGGACGGTCGAACGGCTTGTCGATGATCTTGCGCAGGTTGTACAGATGACTGCGCAGGGTGTCCGAATCCGGCAGGCCGTTGCCCCAGATCTCGCGTTCGATCTCCTGGCGGGTGACCACGCGCGGCGATTCGCGCATCAGGATGGTCAGCAGGCGCAGGCCGATCGGCGACAGCTGCAGCTCGGTGCCGGCACGGGTGGCACGCATGCTGACCGGATCGAGCACCAGGTCGGCGACCTTCAGCACTTCCGAACCGACCTGGCGGCGTTCGCGACGGATCAGCGCGCGCAGGCGGGCTTCCAGCTCCTGGATCGCGAACGGCTTGGTCAGGTAGTCATCGGCACCGAAACCCAGGCCGGTGAGCTTGTCGTCCAGGGTGTCGCGTGCCGTGAGCATCAGCACCGGTGTGGACTTGCGCGCATCGTTGCGCAGGCGACGGCATACTTCGATGCCATCCAGGCGCGGCAACATGAGGTCGAGCACCACGACGTCATAGCTGTTCTCCGCCGCGAGGCGGTAGCCATCCAGGCCGTCCTGTGCATAGTCGACTTCGAAGCCGCGACCTTCCAGGTACTCCCCGATCATCTCGGAGATATTGCGGTTGTCTTCGACCACCAGCACCAAGCCGGAAGTCTCCTTCGTCTGACGCATGTGATTCCCTCTAACTTCAGCTTTGTGAAACATGCCGGATCGACGGTGGACGTGATGTGAAGTTCCGTCAAGAGGAAATCAAAACCGTTCAGAGCAGCGGCCTGAGCAGTGGCCAGACGTTGTCCAGCACCTTCGGCTGCGCCTGCGCCGTGGGGTGCAGGCCATCGGCCTGCATCATGCCCGGCTGCAGGGCCACGCCTTCCAGCAGGAACGGCAGCAGCGGCACTTTGTACTGCGTGGCCAATGCCTTGTAGGCCGCTGCCAGGCGCTGGCGGTAGGCCGGTCCGTAGTTGGGCGGAACGTCGATGCCCAGCAGCAGCACCTTGGCACCGGCCTTCTGGCTGGCCTGCACCATTTTTTCCAGATTGCCCTGCACCTGCGCCGGGGTCAGCCCGCGCAGCGCATCGTTGCCGCCCAGCGCGATCACCACCACGGTCGGCTTCTCCCGCGCCAGCAGGCCCGGCAGGCGGGTCAGTGCGCCAGCGGTGGTTTCCCCGCTCATGCTGGCGTTGACGATGCGCGCCGGGGTTTTCGACTGCTGGCTGACCCGCTGCTGCAGCAGGCTGACCCAGCCGGCGTCGGCAGGGATATTGTGGGCAGCACTGAGGCTGTCGCCGAGTACCAGCACGGTGCCGGCCGGACCTTTGGCACAGGCCAGCCCGGGCAGCAGCACCAACCCCAGCAGCAGCACCATCATCGCGCCGGCTCGCCGGCTCCATCCCTTCTTGCGCATTGGAGTCTCCTCATCGACAGCCTGTCCCCCCGCAGCGCGTCCGTTGCCATCGCCGTCGACCAGGTCGGCAAGTCCGTGCAGGGCCCGGAGGGTGAAGTCCACATACTGGACAACATCACCCTGACCGTCCATGAAGGCACCAGCGTGGCCATCGTCGGCGCCTCCGGTTCCGGCAAGACCACCCTGCTCGGCCTGCTGGCCGGGCTGGACCTGCCCAGCCGCGGCCGCATCGAACTGGCCGGCCAGGATCTGGGCCGCCTGGACGAAGAAGCACGGGCCCAGCTGCGCGCGCGTGAGGTCGGCTTCGTGTTCCAGAGCTTCCACCTGCTGCCGGCGCTGACCGCTGCGGAAAATGTCGCGCTGCCGCTGGAACTGGCCGGACGCGAGGACCGCGCACGCGTCGATGAGGTGCTGGAACAGGTCGGCCTCGCTCATCGGGCCCGCCACTACCCGCGCCAGCTGTCCGGCGGCGAGCAGCAGCGCGTGGCGCTGGCACGTGCCTTCGTCACCCGCCCGCGCATCCTGTTCGCCGACGAGCCGACCGGCTCGCTGGACCATGCCACCGGCCAGCACATCAGCGACCTGCTGTTTGAACTCAATGCCGGCAGCGGCACCACCCTGGTGCTGGTCACCCACGACCTGCGGCTGGCCCAGCGCTGCCAGTACATCCACCGCATCGACAACGGTCGCCTGCTGCCGGTCGAGCATGGGGCACAGGCATGAACCTGCTGCGGCACGCGTGGCGCGCGCTGCGCCGCGAAGCGCTGGCCGGCGACCTGCTGACCGTGTTCGCTGCGCTGGTGCTGGGCGTGGCGGTGATGACCGCGGTGGGCACGCTGGTGAACCGGGTCAACCTGGCGTTGACCGGCAGCGCGGCGGAAATGCTCGGTGGCGACCTCGGCATCGCCGGGCGCGATGACCCGCCGCAGGCGTTCGCCGACGAGGCACGCCGGCGTGGACTGGCATACACCCGTATCGCCAGCTTCGGCAGCGTGCTGTTCAACGGCGATGCCAGCCAGATGGCCAGCATCAAGGCCGTGCAGGCGGGCTATCCGCTGCGCGGCGCGCTGCGGGTACGGGCCACGCCCGGCGGTGCGTTCATCACCGATGCCGGCATGCCTCCCCAGGGCCAGGCCTATGCCGACCCGCGCCTGCTGCAGGGGCTGGGGCTGAAGGCCGGCGACGACCTCGAATTCGGCGCCGGCACGCTGCGCATCGCCGGCATCATCGAGTCCGAGCCGGACGCCGGTGGCGACCTGCTAACGCTCTCCCCCACCCTGCTGGTCAACCGCGCCGACGTGGAAGGCACGGGACTGCTCGGCCCCGGCAGCCGCATCAACTACCGGCTGATGTTCGCTGGAGCGGCAGACCAGATCGCCACGCTTCGGCAATGGCTGCTGCCACAGGTGAAAGGCCTGCGCCTGCTGAGCGTGGACGATACCCAGCGCGGCGTGCGCCAGGCGTTCGACCTGGCCGGGCGCTTCCTCGGCCTGAGCGCGCTGCTGGCGGTGCTGCTGGCCGGTGTGGCCACGGCGCTGGCGGCCAACCGCTTCGCGCTGCGCCGCATCGACCAGGTGGCGATCCTGCGCTGCCTTGGCGCGCGCCAGCGCGACATCCTGCTTGGCCTGGCGCTGCAGCTGCTGATGCTGGCGGTGCCGGCCTGTGCGCTCGGCATCGGCCTGGGCATGGCCGCGCAGGAAGGCCTGGTGCAGGTACTGGGCAGCCTGGTACCGCAGCGCCTGCCGCTGCCGGAAGCGATGCCGGCGCTGACCGGCGCCGGCATCGGCCTGTTGCTGCTGTTCGGCTTCGGCCTGCCGCCACTGCTGCGCCTGCGCGGGGTACCGCCGATGCGGGTGCTCAACCGCTCCTTCGCCGCCCTGCCGCCGGCTTCACTGCTGGCCTATGTGGCGGCGTTGGCGGCCAGTCTGCTGCTGGCGGTACAGGTCACCGGCGACCTGAAGCTGGCGCTGTGGGTGCTGGGCGGCCTGGCCGCGCTGGCGGTGGCGGCCGGCGTGGTCGGCTACGTGCTGCTGCAGCTGCTGCGCGGCCTGCAGCACCGCCTGCACGGCCACTGGCGGCTGGGCCTGGCTGCGCTGACCCGGCGCCGGCTGCTGGCGGTGATGCAGCTTGTCGGGCTGTCGCTGTCGCTGTGCGCGCTGTTACTGCTGGCGGTGACCGGACCCGGCCTGCTGCAGCAGTGGCGCGAACGGTTGCCCGCGGACACGCCCAATTACTTCCTGATCAACATCCAGCCCGAACAGCGCGACAGCGTGCTGGCCGCGCTGCGCGGATTGGGTGCCGACGACGCCAGCATCGAACCGATGGCCACCGGCCGCCTGATCGCGATCAACGGCAAGCCGCCGCTGCGCGTGGACAGGACGGATGAGCAGGATGGCCAGCAGGCGCAGGGCCAACGCGAAGACGACGACGAGAACCGGCCGTTGAACTTCAGCTGGCGCAGCAGCTTCCCTCCGGCCAATACGCTGATCGAGGGCACGTTCTGGAAGGCGGACAGCACCGCAGCGGAAGCGTCGATCGAAACCGGCTGGGCCAGGCGCTACGGTGTGCATCCTGGCGACCACATCACGATTGCAGTGGGCGAGCAGGAACGCGCGTTCACCGTGACCAGTGTGCGCAAGGCCGACTGGAACACCTTCCGGCCGAACTTCTTCGTGCTGCTGAACCCGAATGCGGTGGGTGACACCCCGCACAACCTGCTGTCGGCGTTCCATCTGCCGGCCGGCAAGGCGGCCGGCCTGGGCGAGCTGGTCCGCGCGCAGCCGAACCTGTCGCTGCTGGACGTGGACGCGGTGATCTCGCAGGTGCGCGATGTGATGGAACGGGTGGCACAGGCGGTACAGCTGGTGATGGTGTTCAGCCTGCTGGCCGGCGTGCTGGTGCTGCTGGCCGCGCTGCAGGCCACCGCCGGCGAGCGCCGCTACGACAGCGCGGTGCTGCGCACGCTGGGCGCGACCCGGCGCCAGCTGCGCGGCGCGGTGCTGGTCGAGTTCGGTGCGCTGGGTGCGCTGGCCGCGCTGCTGGCGGTGGGCGCAGCCGCTGCCATCGGCGTAGCGGTCTCGCAGAAGGTGTTCGAGCTGCCGTTGCTGCCGCCGTGGCCGGGCCTGCTGATCGGCGGCGTGGTCGGCATCGGCTTGAGCCTGCTGGCCGGTTGGTGGGGCACGCGGCGCATCCTGCACACGCCGCCGGCCCTGGCGTTGCGCGAGGCCTGACACCGTTGTGAAATCGCGGGGCGGGCGCGGTTGTATGCTGCGCGCCCCATTCCCACGAGATCGCCCGGATGCCCGGCATGTCGTTCACTGCCTACCTGTACCCGGTGTTGCTGCTGCTTGGCAGCAACATCTTCATGACCTTCGCCTGGTACGGGCACCTGAAGTACAAGAGCGCGCCGTTGATGACGGTGATCCTGGTCAGCTGGGGCATCGCGTTCTTCGAATACTGCCTGCAGGTGCCGGGCAACCGGCTGGGCAGCGCGGTGTACTCGGCGCCGCAGCTGAAGGGCATGCAGGAAGTGATCACGCTGCTGGTATTCGCGGTGTTTTCCGCGTTCTACCTGGGCCAGCCGCTGAAGTGGAACCACTATGCCGCGTTCGGGCTGATCGTCGCAGCGGCGTTCCTGATGTTCAAGGAATAGGAATGAAGCGCGGCTTCTGCCTGCGCGTCCTTCTGGTCGGCGTGCCGCTGCTGGCGGCGATGCTGCCCGCATCTGCGCGCACTGCGCGTGGCCATGTCCCGGACCCGGTACAGGCCTTCGTGCTGGAAACCGTGCTGGGGGATGAGGTGCGCGCCTTCCACGATGGCCGCCAGACCTACCTGGTTCCGGCAGGCGTGGCGCGCACGCGCAGCGATGCCGAGGTCCTGGCCGACCTGCGTGCGGAGTTCGACCGGTTCTACCAGGGCCAACCAAGGCCGAGAAAGGAAGTGGCGCACATGGCGATCCTCGTCGCACAGACCACGCTGCTGCTGCCCGACCGGGAAGCGTGCAGCACGGATCGCGCGCGCTGCAGCGAAGCCATCATGGGCGTACGCACGCGCGATGACGAGGCAAGCCTGCAGGCTACCCTGCGTGCTTTCCAGGACGCGGGGCTGGACCTGACCCCCCTGGGTGGGCCGGCGTCCTGAGTGCAGCGCGGCCACGCATGGCGCGTGCGATCAACACCGAGAGCGTGCCGGGCAAGCCCGGCACCTGCCAGGACCGCGGCGCCGATCAACCCTCCTTCGGCGCCTTTTCCACGTACTTGGCGAACACTTCGTCGATCTGCTTGTCCTTCACCTTCTTGCCGGACTGGATCTCTTCGGCCTGGGTGAACAGCGGAATGATCATCGCCATGCCGTCGAGCTTGGTCTTCAGGTGCACGCCCGGGGCCTGGCCGAGGAAGCCGTCCCAGCGCTGGCGCACCTTGGCCCAGTAACCCGCGGTGGCCTTCCAGTAGTCGCGGGCCGGGGTGAAGTCGATCTCGGTGGTTTTCACGTAGTCGTTGAAACCGAACTCGCGGGCGATCTCCACCTGGCTGCCGTCGGCGTTGCGCTGCACCTTGGTGTTGAACTGCTCGTGGGTCCAGCCATTGGGCGTGAGGGTGTGGCGGTTGACCACTGCCAGCGCGTTGTAGTCGCTGCGCTTGGTGTACTCACGGCGCGGCAGCGGACGCCAGCTGATGTCGCTGGTCCAGGTCGGCACGTTGTTGGTGTAGGTCCAGGTGCCGGTGCCGCAGTAGCGCGGTGCGTCGCTCACTTCATACACGCACTGGGTCCAGGCACCCTGGTTGGTGGCTGCGGCAATCGTGCGCACCTGCCAGGTCTGGTCGGCACTGAACTCGAAGCGGTTCGGTGCTTCATAGACCCAGTCCTGGCGCCAGTGCTTGGTGACATGACCGCTCTTCTCGTCCAGCAGCAGGTGCTGCAGCACGATACGCTTCGGGGTGTCCTCGACCACGATGACCACTTCGTTGCCGCCGCTGCGCATCGCCGGCGCGCGCTCGTAGCCGGGCTTCAGCAGCACGGTCTCATCGAAGGCGAAGTCCACCGTGTACTCGCCCTGCATGGCCAGGATGCTGGCGTGGTCGCGGGCGATGTCGGAGGGCTGCGCGCTGGCTGCGCCACTGATGGCAAGCAGCAGCATCACGCTGGCTGTCGGGTACTTCATCGGGTCTTCCTTCGGGGTTGCAGGTTCAAGGAGAGGCCATCCGTGGCCGGCAGGCGATCCATCAGGATCGGGTCACAGGCGCACCAACGGCAGGTCGCTGGGCGCACGCGGCGCAGGACGTCGGGCGGCGTCGGCGCAGCAGCAATCGTCGATCGCCAGCTCGCCTTCGGCACCTTCCAGCCGCGCGATGCGACGCGCGGTGGCCGCACCCAGCGAGGACAGCGTGGACAGGCTGGCGGCCAGGGTGCGGCCTTCATCGGCCGCGTGCAGGCGCAGCGCGCACAGGCGCCAGCGGTCACCACCAAGGTGCCCGGCCAGGCGCCGCCACAGGCGTTCGCCGACACTGCCGTCGCTGTCATGCTCCGGGCCCGGCGGCAACGTGGCGACCAGGCGGTCCCAGGCCAGGAAATCGCTGTCCGGCAGCAGGTACAGGCGCCACACGCAGCGGCCGCGGGCATCAAGGAAACACAGGCTTTCGCGCACGCCCTCGCTGTCCACGCCCTGGCAGGCATGCACGCGGACCGCCTGGCGCCAGCCACCGAGCTCGTTTCCGTCGGCGCGGTACAGGCACAACACGGTGCCGAGCGTGGCCAGCTGTGCCGGCGTCGGCCAGGCCGCGCGGCCCTGCGCGGCGATGGCGTCATTCCTGCGTGCGGACAAGGCTCGACTCATGAGGTCACCAGGAAACGGCGAGGCTGGCGGAAAGGGTGCGGCCCGGGCTGGTGTAGCGATCCAGCACGCGGCTGGTCGGCGACAGCGTCGAACCCACGTTGGACCAATCGATGTAGCGCTTGTCGCCCAGGTTGAACACGCCGACGTTGAAGGTCGCGCCCGGGGCGAAGTTCCAGTGCGCCATCAGGTCGGCCACGCCGTAGCCCGCCGGGCGGTACACGGTGGCCGCGGCGACGCGGTCCTTGCGCTTGACGAAGGTGCCGGCCAGTTCGACGCCCCAGGTATCGGTGTCGTACATCAGGCCGACGGTGCCACGCAGCGGGTCGACCGAATCCAGCGGCGTATCCTCGGTCTTGTTGTCGCCGCGCGACCAGGCCACCGAACTGCGCAGTGCCCAGCCCTGCAGCGCCGGGCTGATCTGGCCGAAGTCGACGCCGGCCTTCAGCTCGGCACCGTAGATGCGTGCATCGGCGATGTTGCGCGACTGGAACACCATCAGGCCCTGAGCGTTGGTACCAACCAGCGACTGCGACTCGATGAAGTCCTTGTACTCGTTGTAGTAGCCGCTGACGCTGACGTAGGCCGCCGGCGACAGGAAGCGCAGGCCCAGCTCCATGCCGTCACTGGTCTCCGGCTTCAGGTCCGGATTGGGAATGGCGGTGTAACCGAAGGCGAAGTTGGTGAAGCCCAGGTTGACGTCGTTGTACGGCGGCGAGCGGAAGCCATGCGAATAGCCGGCGAACAGCGACCATTCGTCGGTGAAGCGATAGACCATGCCGAGCTTGGGCGAGACGCTGGTCTTGGTCAGCTTGGACACCGCAACGCCTGGGTTGTCTTCAGCGAAGATGCTGTCCACCTCCGGCTTCAGTTCGTAGCGATCCACGCGCACGCCCGGCACCAGCGACAGCTTGCCGTTGGCCATGCGCATTTCATCCTGTGCGTACAGGCCCAGCTCGGTGGTCTTGCTGATCGGGAAATCGCGTACCGGGAAGGCGTCGGGCAGGATGGTGGTGCTGGTCTGGCCATTGGCCAGCAACTGGTAGCCGTCGCGCTTCTGGCGGATTTCGGTGTGCGCGCCCTCGAAGCCGTAGGTCAGCGCGTGTTCCACGCTGCCGGTGCTGAACGCCTTGTTGAACTGTGCCTGCAGGCCGTACACGCGCTGGTCGAAATTGAACTCGCGGTGGCGGCGGCTGCGGTTGGCACGGTCCTCATCGGTGATCTGGGTGGTTTCGCTGTGCTGGGTGTACAGCTGCCAATGCAGGCTGTCGGCGAAGCCCTTGTCCAGCGCATCCATTTCATGGGCGAACGACACGCGGGTGCGGTTCTGCGTATCGCGTGCCTTCATGCCGGTGGTGGTGGTGTGGTCGATCGAGGACAGCACGTTGGTATCGGTGTTGTCTTCGTTGCCTTCCACGGTCAGGCGGAAGCGTTGATCCTCGCTCGGTGCATAGACCAGCTTGGCCAGGCCACTGCGACCATCGCGGTCCTGCGGGTTGGGCGCGGTGCGGGTGTTGTCGAGGCTGCGCACATCGCCCTTGTTGCCGGTTTCCTGGCCCTGGCGATGGTTGATGTTGACCATGCCGCTCCAGTGTTCGCCGCCGAACGCGCTGGTCACGCCGCCGAGCAGGCCTTTCCACTCACCGTCGTAGCCGAACTTCAGGCCGACGTAGCTGTCCTTGCCATCCTTCAGGTAATCGGCCGGATCCTTGGTGACGAAGGCGACCACACCACCGAGCGCGTCGGAACCGTACAGCGAGCTGGCCGGGCCGCGCACGATCTCCACGCGCTTGAGCGTATCCAGATCGGTGAAATTGCGGTTGGCGTTGGAGAACGAGCCGATGTTGAAGCTGGTCGGCATGGCGATGCCATCGGTCTGCACCCGCACGCGGTTGCCGTCCAGGCCACGGATGCGGATGCTGCCAAGGCCGAAGCGCGCAGCGCTGCGGCTGACCGACAGGCCCGGCTCATAGCGCAGCAGATCCTTGATGTCCTGCACCAGGTGCCGGTCCATCTGCTCGCGGTCGATGACGTCGACGGTGGCCGCCACATCGCTCACCGCCCGTTCGGTGCGGGTTGCGGTGACCTGCACGCGGTCGAATTCGCGCGCATCGGGCGCGGCGGTGGCCGCGGCGGCAGCATGGGCGGACAGCGGCAGGGCCATCCAGACGGCAAGGCAAAGGGCGGTAGGGCGGGTCATCGGGTTCGTTCGGTCAGGCAGGGGAACCCCCGGTTACCGGCACACCCGGAAGATGCACGCGGTAGACCGAGGGGGAGAGAGCGGGAGCGGACGGGTCGCCCACCCTGTCGGCGTTGCCGGCAGGAGGGAGGGGGGCGGGCGACCAGGCCGCGATTACTTGGTCAGGATCAGCTTGTCGTTGCTGGTGTGCCGCAGGCGATAGAAGCGGTCGCCGTGCTGGATCAGGATTTCACGACGGCCCTTGAGCAGGGCTTCGCTGTCGATGACCTCTTCCGGCGGAACGACACGGACCGGACGATCGCGGAGGGTCAGCGTTTCGGGGCGCAGCAGTACAGGTTGAGCATTCATGAGCATCTGGACTCGTGCGAGGGACGAGTTAAATGATAATGATTCTCAGTTGACAATCAACAACCATTCTCAATTTCATTGATGAGATTAATGATCGAATTTGAGAATTCGATAGCTACCATCAATCAGAAGGGGTGCCGCGCTCTTGTAGAGTCGAGCCATGCTCGACTGCGCTTCTACGTCTGGCGTCGAGCAGGGCTCGACTCTACACAGGGCTGTCGTCAGGCAAAGACGGCTTCGACCTGGGCCCAGCCGGCCGCGTCGACCTGCTCCAGCACGTCCAGTGCCTGCAGGTTCTGCAGCAGCTGGCTGACCCGGCTGGCGCCGAGGATCACGCTGGAGACGTTCGGGTTGCGCAGGCACCAGGCGATGGCCAGCGTGGCCGGGGCATGCCCCAGCGCGCGCGCCACCTCGCTGAAACGCCGCACCTGGGTCAGGCGGGCCTCGGTGTCGTCCCCCAGCACCAGCGCCTGCAGCCATTCCATGCCCTCGCGGCCCAGTCGCGCATCGGCCGGAATGCCCTGGTCGTACTTGCCGCTGAGCAGGCCCGAGGCCAGCGGCGAGAAGATGGTGGTGCCCAGGCCGGCACCGGCATACAACGGTGCGTACTCGACCTCGACACGCTCGCGGTGCAGCAGGTTGTACTGCGGCTGCTCCATCGACGGGCCCTGCAGGTTGCGCGCTTCAGCGATGTCCAGCGCCTGCTGGATCTGCAGCGCCGACCACTCCGAGGTACCCCAGTAGAGGATCTTGCCCTGCCGCACCAGGGTGTCCATGGCATGCACGGTCTCGGCGATCGGCGCGTCCGGATCCGGGCGGTGGCAGTAATAAAGGTCCAGGTAGTCCACCCGCAGGCGCTTGAGCGCAGCATGGCAGGCGTCGGTCACATGCTTGCGCGACAGCCCGCGCTGGGTCGGCCGCGGGTCCTTGGCGCTGCCGAAGAACACCTTGCTGGACACGCAGATGCCATCGCGCGGCAGGCGCAGGTCGGCGATCACATCGCCCATCACCTGTTCGGCGCGGCCATTGGCATAGCCCTCGGCGTTGTCGAAGAAGTTGACGCCGTGGTCCCAGGCGGCAGCCACCAGATTGCGGGCCTCGTCGCGCGGGATCTGGTCACCGAAGGTCACCCAGGCGCCGAAGGACAGGGCGGAAATCGGCAGGCCGGTGGAGCCCAGGCGACGGTATTGCATGCGAATCTCCTGCTGCGGGCCCGCATCCGGGCCGGGATCGAGCCCCATTCTACCTGCCGCCGCCGGCCGCAAGCCCTTGCCGTTGCTGGCCTGATCGGTACAGATGGGTGCGCGCACGCTGCTTTTTCTTGCCCCGGCCCCTGCCCTGCACTAGGCTTCCCGTTTTTCGCGACGCCCCAGGGGAGTCACTCACATGGTCGAAGGTTTGGGCAGGATCGGCTTCGGCCTGTTCGGGTTGGCGGTGCTGATCGGCATCACCTGGTTGTTTTCCAACAATAAGCGTGCGGTTGACTGGAAGCTGGTTGCCACCGGTATCACCCTGCAGATCGCGTTCGCGGCGCTGGTGATCCTGGTGCCGGGCGGCCGCGACGTGTTCGATGCGCTGGGCAAGGGCTTCGTCAAGGTCCTCAGCTTCGTCAACGAGGGTTCGGGCTTCATCTTCGGCTCGTTGATGGACACCAAGAACTACGGTTTCATCTTCGCCTTCCAGGTGCTGCCGACCATCATCTTCTTCTCGGCGCTGATGGGCGTGATGTACCACCTCAACGTCATGCAGGCGATCGTGCGCGTGATGGCGTTGGCGATCACCAAGGTGATGCGCGTGTCCGGTGCGGAAACCACCAGCGTCTGCGCCAGCGTCTTCATCGGCCAGACCGAGGCGCCGCTGACCGTGCGCCCGTACATCGCCAAGATGACCCAGTCCGAGCTGCTGACCATGATGATCGGCGGCATGGCGCACATCGCCGGTGGCGTGCTGGCCGCCTATGTCGGCATGCTCGGCGGTGGCGACCCGGCGCAGCAGGCCTTCTACGCCAAGCATCTGCTGGCGGCGAGCATCATGGCCGCACCGGCCACCCTGGTCGTGGCCAAGCTGCTGATTCCGGAAACCGGCACCCCGCTGACCCGCGGCACGGTGAAGATGGAAGTCGAAAAGACCTCCAGCAACATCATCGACGCGGCCGCCGCCGGTGCCGGCGACGGCCTGAAGCTGGCGCTGAACATCGGCGCGATGCTGCTGGCCTTCATCGCCCTGATCGCGCTGCTGAACGCCCCGCTGACCTGGATCGGCGATGTGACCGGCCTGGCCGCTGCCATCGGCAAGCCGACCAACCTGTCGACCATCTTCGGTTACGTGCTGGCCCCGATCGCCTGGGTGATCGGCACCCCGTGGGCCGATGCCACCACCGTCGGCTCGCTGATCGGCCAGAAGGTCGTGATCAACGAGTTCGTGGCCTACACCGAGCTGTCGCAGATCGTGAACGGCCAGGTGGCGGGCGTGAGCCTGTCCGAAGAAGGTCGCCTGATCGCCACCTACGCGCTGTGCGGCTTTGCCAACTTCAGCTCGATCGCGATCCAGATCGGCGGTATCGGCGGCCTGGCTCCGGAACGTCGCCACGATCTGGCCAAGTTCGGCCTGCGCGCGGTGTTGGGCGGTACCATTGCCACCTTCATGACGGCGACCATCGCCGGCGTGCTGACGCACTTCAGTTGAACCCTTGGTTGAGAAAAGATTCCCTATGAGCAGCAGTGTCGTTGTCGTCGGTTCCTTCAATGTCGATCACGTGTGGCGGTGCGAGTCGCTGCCGGCACCGGGTGCGACCATTGCCGGCCGCTACAGCACCGGCCCGGGTGGCAAGGGCTTCAACCAGGCCGTGGCGGCCTGCCGCGCCGGTGCCGACACCCACTTCGTGTGCGCGTTGGGCGATGACGCCGGTGGCGCCACCGCACGCGAGCTGGCTGCACAGGATGGCTTCGGGCTGATCGCCGAAGCCAGCACCGAGCCGACCGGCACCGCGGGCATCTATGTGGACGCCCGCGGCCGCAACACCATCGTGATCGGCCCGGGCGCCAATGCCGCGCTGAGCACCGATTTCCTGCAGCAGCAGCAGGCCCTGCTGACCAGCGCCAAGGTGGTGCTGGTGCAGCTGGAATCGCCGGTGCAGACCATCGAAGCGGCGCTGGCAACGGCCCGCGAAGCCGGTGTCACCACCGTGCTCAACACCGCACCGGCCGACGCGCCCTCGACCATCGGCCTGCTCAAGCTGGCCGATGTGATCACCCCGAACGAGACCGAGTTCGCCGCCCTGCTCGGCCGTCATGTCGGTGAGCGCGTGGATGCCAACGATGTCGCCGCACTGGATGGCGCCAGCCTGCACGCGCTGTGCCGCAAGCTGGTCGGCAACGGCACCGTGGTGGTGACCCTCGGTTCGGTGGGCGTGTTCGTCTCGCACGCCGACGAGAACCTGCGCGGCGACACCCAGCCGTACTACCGTGTGGGTGCCGAACAGGTGCAGGCCATCGACACCACCGGTGCCGGTGACGCCTTCAACGGTGCGCTGGCCGCGTCGCTGGCGCAGGTGGCCGATGCCCCGTTCGCCCGCCATGTGCGCTTCGCCAACCAGTTCGCCGGTCGTTCGACCGAGAAGGAAGGCGCCGCGGCGGCGATGCCGCGCTTCACCCCGGCCGACGCGGAAGCCAGGTAGTTCCACGCCATGCGTGGATGAACAAGCCCGGGTGTGCAGACACCCGGGCTTTTTTGTTGCCCCTCATCGCGGCGCGGCGTGGCCGGCAGCTGATCCGCCGCCAGCCCCCGCGACCGCCTGTCGCATTGCCCACACCCTGCCCCCTCGCCCACCATCCGCGCAGCTTCCTTGCACGGGCAGGACATGGACGGATTCCCCTGGTTGCTGGTCGCGGCTGCCGGCAGTGCCCTTTCGGCCCTGTTGCATATCGGCTGCATCGCCTTCGGCGCCCCCTGGTACAGGTACTTCGGTGCTGGCCAGCGCATGGTGCGGCTGGCGCAGGCGGGGCACTGGTGGCCACCGCTGCTGACCGCCGGCATCACCGCCGTGCTGGTGGCCTGGACGCTGTATGCACTGGCCGCCGCGGGCTGGCATCCGCTGCTGCCAGCCAGCCGCCTGGTACTGCCCGCCATCGCCACGTTGCTGCTGCTGCGCGCCGCGATGGGCTTCGGCCTGGCGCTGTTCCGCCCCGGCTACAACGGCACATGCTTCTGGGTGGCCAGTTCGCTGGCCTGCCTGGGCCTGGGGCTGGCCTTCGCGCTGGGTACCCACCAGGCCTGGCAGAGCCTGGGCTAGCCGCCCACCATCGCCCGCCCCTGGGGGCGGTGGAAGCAACCGTCAAGCATCTGCTGATGCCGGTACGGCATGAGGTCGGTGCCGATCGGCCTGAACCGGACCGCGCCCGGCACGGCCTTGGCGCCGCCCGCGCCCTACAATGGGCGCATGCAGATCGGCCCGTACACCATTGCCCCCAACGTCGTGCTGGCGCCCATGGCCGGCGTCACCGACAAGCCCTTCCGCCTGCTGTGCAAACGGCTGGGTGCGGGGCTGGCCGCCTCCGAAATGACCATCAGCGACCCGCGCTTCTGGAACACGCGCAAGTCGATCCATCGCATGGACCATGACGGCGAACCGGCCCCCATCAGCGTGCAGATCGCCGGCACCGAGCCGCAGCAGCTGGCCGAGGCCGCGCGCTACAACGTCGACCATGGCGCCCAGATCATCGACATCAACATGGGCTGCCCGGCCAAGAAGGTGTGCAACGCCTGGGCCGGTTCGGCACTGATGCGCGACGAGCAGCTGGTGGCGCGCATCCTCGAAGCCGTGGTCAACGCGGTGGACGTGCCGGTCACGCTGAAGATCCGCACCGGTTGGGACTGCGACCACCGCAATGGCCCGGTGATCGCACGCATCGCCGAAGACAGCGGTATCGCCGCACTGGCCGTGCACGGCCGTACCCGCGACCAGCACTACACCGGCCAGGCCGAGTACGCCACGATCGGCGAGATCAAGGCCGCGCTGCGCATTCCGGTGATCGCCAACGGCGATATCGACTCGCCACGGAAGGCCGCCTACGTTCTGCAGGAAACCGGCGTGGACGCGGTGATGATCGGGCGCTCCGCGCAGGGCCGGCCGTGGATCTTCCGTGAGGTGGCGCACTACCTGGCCACCGGCGAGGAACTTCCACCGCCTTCGCTGGCGGAAGTGCGCGACATCCTGCTCGGCCACCTGCATGCGCTGCATGCGTTCTACGGCGAGCCGCAGGGCGTGCGCATCGCGCGCAAGCACCTGGGCTGGTATGCCAAGGACCGGCCGGAGAATGCCGCCTTCCGCGCGGTGGTCAACCGCGCCGAGGACCCGCAGAGCCAGATTGCCTTGACCACCGAATACTTCGACCGCCTGATCGCCGGCGAACCGGCGCTGCCTTCCGCCGCTTGATCGCCCTCAAGCTCGACGCCACAAGAGTCCACCATGACGCCGCCGATCTCTTCTCCGACCTATCTGCACGGTTTTTCCGGCACCGAGCAGCAGCGCCTGATGACCCAGGCCCGGCTGCTGGAATCGAGCATCTTCGGCCAGATCGACTACAGCGGCGCGCGGCGCCTGCTGGAAGTCGGCAGCGGCGTGGGCGCACAGACCGAGATCCTGCTGCGTCGCTTCCCCGAGCTGCATGTGACCGGCGTGGACCTGAGCGAAACGCAGCTGGCCACCGCACGCGAGAACCTGGCGCGTACGCCGTGGTGCAGCGACCGCTACACCCTGCAGCAGGCCGACGCGGGTGAGCTGCCATTCGAGGCGCGCAGTTTCGATGCGGCGTTCCTGTGCTGGGTGCTGGAACACGTCCCCTCCCCTGCCCGTGTACTGAGCGAAGTACGCCGCGTGCTGGCACCGGGTTCGCCGGTCTACATCACCGAAGTGATGAATGCCTCGTTCCTGCTCGACCCGTATTCGCCGCACATCTGGCGCTACTGGATGGCCTTCAACGACTTCCAGTACGACCACGGGGGTGACCCGTTCGTCGGCGCCAAGCTGGGCAACCTGCTGCTGGCCGGTGGCTTCCGCGACGTGCATACCGAGATCAAGACCATCCACCTGGACAACCGCGAACCGGCGCGTCGCAAGACGATGATCGCGTTCTGGGAGCAGCTGCTGCTGTCGGCGGCCGACCAGCTGCTGCAGGCGGGCTCGGTGGACGAGGAAACCGTGGAAGGCATGCGCCGCGAATTCCGCCTGGTGCAGAACGACCCGAACGCGGTGTTCTTCTATTCGTTCGTGCAGGGCCGCGCCACGGTGTATTGAGGCGACGCGGCGCGTCCCCTCCTGCCCGCGCCATCCACGCATGGCGCGGATCCACGGATCAATGCACGGCGGTGTGGTCGGCCGTACCTGGCGCCGCTGCCGGTTCCTGCCAGATCCGCTGCCACATCGCGGCCAGCCGGCGACCGGCGTCGGCGCGCGCGGCGGGACTGCTGTAATCCACCCGCACCTGCTCGGGAACGATCGCCCGCCACTGCCCGTCGGCCTGCTCGGCGACGACGAAGTTGAAGGTGTAGTCGGGTTCCAGCCCCATGCGCAGGTCGCTCAGCACCAGCCGGCCATCCACGACCTGCGTACGCATGAAGCCACGGTTGAACCACTGCAGCTGCTGCACCGCCGGGATGGCCCCCGCTTCGCGCAATGCCTGCACGTTGGACGCATGGCCTTCGAACCGCATCGGCCCATGGTCGGCCACCAGCGAGCGGTCACCCATCACATAGCCGCTGGGCGTCATCGCCACCACGCGCCACAGCAGGGTGTTGAACGGCATCGGTACCGAGAAGCGGGGGGCATCGCCCAGGCCCATCGCAGCCAGGCTCTGCTGCGCGGCACGGTCGACCTGCGCCTTGGCGATCAGGCCCCAGCCCAGGTAGCCACTGCTGAGCAGCAGGGCCATGCCCAGCACCTTGCCCGCCCATGGCCGGGCGCGGCCGAACCAGGCCAGCACGCAGCCCAGCAGCAGCCACACCGTATAGCCCGGGTCGATGATGAACACGCTGGAGCCCATGGTCGGATGCGGGCGCAGCGGCCACCACAGCTGGGTGCCATACACGGTGAACGCATCCAGCACCGGATGGGTGAGCAGCGCCAGCTGGATCGCCCAGAACCAGCGCACCGGTAACTGTGCGACCCGACCGTTGCCGAAACGCTTGAACAGCCACCAGATCAGCGCCGCCACCCAGGGCAGCACCAGCAGCGAGTGGCTGAAGCTGCGGTGCTCGATCATGTTCGCCACCGGATCGGCGGCGGTGAAGCCGAGCCACAGGGCATCGAGATCCGGCAGGGTACCAAGCGCGGCACCGGCCAGCAGGGCCGCGCGGCGATGGCCGGGCGGAGCGATGGCAGCAGCGACGGCGCCGCCGAGCACGATCTGGGTCAGGGAATCCATGGGCCGATGCTAGCGGCTTGCGCGCGGTGTATGTAGAGCCGGGCCGCTCGCGCCCTTGCAGGGTCGAGCCATGCTCGACTGTTCTTCGGTCAGATCCGTCGTATACGACAGTCGAGCATGGCTCGACTCTACAGACGCGGGCTATGCCGCTTGCGACAAGCGCGCGCCCGGCAGTTCCACCAGGGTCTGGCCGTTGTGGTCGAGCAGGCGCAGCGCGCCATCATGGTCTTCGGCCAGTGCGGTCAGGCTCTCCACCCAGTCGCCGTCGTTGGCGTAGACCAGGCCATCGCGTTCGACCAGCGCCGCGCGGTGGATGTGGCCGCAGACGATGCCGTCCAGGCCGCGCCGGCGCACGTCGTCCAGCCCGGCCTGCACGAAGCGCTCGATGTAGCGTTCGGCGGCGCCGCTGCGCTTCTTCAGGAACTCCGACAGCGACCAGTAGCGCATGCCCAGCCGGCGCCGCACGGCATTCAAGGCCTGGTTGCCGGTGAGGATGCGGTAGTACAGCCAGTCGCCGAATTTCTCCTGCAGGCCGCCGAAATGGGTCACGCCGTCGTACTCGTCGCCGTGTGCGACCAGCAGCCGGCGGCCATTGGCGGTCACGTGGATGGCACGGCGGCGCACCTGCATGGCCGGCAGCATCACCCCGCACACGTGGCGCAGCGATGCATCGTGGTTGCCGGGGATGTAGATGATCTCGGTCCCTGCACGACGCAGCGCGTGCAGGGCCTGGATGACTTCACTGTGCGACTGCCGCCAGTTGGCGCGGCGATGCGCCATCCACCACAGGTCGATGATGTCGCCCACCAGGTACAGCCGTTCGCAGCGCAGCTGCGAGAGGAACCGCGCCAGCTCGGTGGCATGGCAATGACGTGAGCCCAGGTGCACGTCGGAGACGAACACTGCGCGCCGGTGCGGCGACAGGTTCGCCAGCGTGCTCATGCCGGCGTCCCCGCGTCGCGCAGATAGCGTTTGCGCTTGTTCGGCCGGATCGCGCACAGGTCCACTTCGATCAGGCCGTCGATCGAATCACTGAAGTCCGGGTCGACGCCGAAAGCGAGGAAACGTGCGCCGCCGGGTTCGCACAGATCGGTGTACTGGCGGTACAGCGTCGGCACCCCGGTGCCGAGTGCGGCCAGGTTGGCCTTGAGCACATCGAAGGCTGCGCCTGCATCCAGCTCGCCGAAACTCGGCGGCGCAGCGAAGTACTGGAAGGGGCGGTTCGATTCGGCCAGGCCGGCGGTACCACTGTAGTAGCGCTGGTAGTACGCCACCAGCTGCTCGCGTGCGTCACGCGGCAGCGCCGCGCTGATCGACACGGCGCCGAACAGGTAGCGGATGCCCGGCCGGCACTGCAGGTAGGCACCAATGCCCTGCCACAGGTAGTCCAGGCTGCGGCTGCCCCAGTAGTCGGGCACCACGAAGCTGCGGCCCAGTTCCAGGCCCTCGGCGATGTGGGTGATCGCATCGTCGGAATAGCGGAACAGCGACGCGCTGTAGAGCCCGGACAGGCCGTGCCGGGCCAGTGCCTGGGCACCGCGCATGATGCGGTAGGCACCGGCGATGCGCTGCGCGGCCGCGTCCCAGATCACGATGTGCTCGTACCGCGGGTCGTAGTCGTCCAGGTCGCGGCTGCGACCGGTGCCCTCGCCCACCTGGCGGAAGGTCAGCTCGCGCAGGCGGCCCAGTTCCAGCAGCAGCGGTGAATCGGCCGTACAGGTCGCCAGCAGGATCTGCTTGCCATCGGCGGTCTGGCCCAGCTGGGTCGCCGCAGCAATGCCGGCGGCGACCTGCGAAGGTGGCACGGGGGCCGCCAGCGGCTCGGGGCCTGCGAAGGCAGCGCCGCTGCCGCCCGCGCCATTGCGGCCCAGCGCGTACAGCGCGCGGCGCACGGCCAGCAGCTGTGCGCCCGGGTCGCCGCCCTTGCCCAGCTGCATCGGCTCACCGATGCTCAGCCGCAGCGGGCGGCCACGACGGGTGAACATCTCGCGCGCCAGCAGTGCGGTACCGGCCGGCTTGAACAGGGTCGAGGCACCATAGAACAGCGCCGAGTTGCGTGCTTCCACCCGCACCGGCAGCACCGGCGCGCCGGCAGCACGGGCAAAGCGGACGAATCCGCGCTGCCAGCGGCCATCGCGGATGCCCCGCAGCGACAGCCGCGAGACCTCGCCGGCCGGGAACACGATCACGCACTGCTCGGCGGCCAACGCCTCCTCCACCGCGTGCAGGCTGCCGCGCTGCGCCTTGCCGCCCAGGATGCGTACCGGCAACAGCAGGTCCTGCAGTGGCGCGATCGCCCCCAGCAGGTCGTTGGCCACGATCCGCACATCGCGGCGGATACGGCCAACCGCGTCCAGCAGGGCCAGGGCGTCCAGTGCCCCGGACGGATGGTTGGCAACGATCAGCAGGCGGCCGGTGGCTGGGATCTTCGCCAGCGCAGCGGCGTCCACCTGGTACTGGCCGTCGATGAATTCCAGGCCGGCGGCGACGAAGCCGAAGCCACGCAGGCCTGCGCTGCGCTGCAGGAAGGCCTCGATCTGGTCCAGCCGCGACCAGCGGCCGACACTGCGCAGCAACGGCCGCGCCAGCTGGCCGCGACGGCCATGGAACCAATCGGGGAAACGTTGCTGGAGACGCTGTTCGAGTTCCTGCATGGCGGATCCACTGATGCCCGGCGGCCGGTTTGGCCGACAGCCTGCGCCCGGCAGGCGGCAGCCAGATGGCGGTTTCGGGGCAGAACGATGACGACGGGGCGGCCTGGCGGGCGGCGTCGCTGCCTGCGCGGTCGGGGCCGGCAGGCGCCGTCCGTTGTCACGCTGGTGGAACACTGGGCCTCGAGGCTGGGCCCCAATCCTGCAGGGACGGCCCCTCCAGGCCTACACGGGCTTAACCACCGGCAACCGGTGCAGGTTCACAATGCACAGGCGGCGCACCCCGTGTATCATTCGCGCCCATCTTTCCATCCGAATCAAGGGATATTACGCCTGATGTCCAGCTATCTCTTCACCTCCGAGTCGGTCTCCGAAGGCCATCCGGACAAGGTTGCCGACCAGATCTCCGATGCGGTGCTGGACGCGATCCTGACCCAGGACCAGCGCGCACGCGTTGCCTGCGAGACCATGGTCAAGACCGGTGTTGCCATCGTGGCCGGTGAAATCACCACCAGCGCCTGGATCGACCTGGAAGCACTGACCCGCAAGGTCATCACGGACATCGGCTACGACAGCTCCGACGTCGGCTTCGACGGCGCCACCTGCGGCGTGCTGAACCTGATCGGCAAGCAGTCGCCGCACATCGCCCAGGGCGTGGATCGCAAGAAGCCGGAAGAAATGGGCGCTGGCGACCAGGGCCTGATGTTCGGCTATGCCACCAACGAGACCGACAGCTACATGCCGGCCGCGATCCACCTGTCGCACCGCCTGGTCGAGCAGCAGGCCAAGATCCGCAAGAAGAAGAACTCGCCGCTGTCGTGGCTGCGCCCGGACGCCAAGAGCCAGGTCACCCTGCGCTATGAAAATGGCGTGGTCTCGGCCATCGACGCCGTGGTCCTGTCGACCCAGCACGCCCCGGGCATCAAGCAGAAGGACCTCATCGAGGCCGTCCGCGAAGAGATCATCAAGCCGGTGCTGCCGGCCAAGTGGCTGCACAAGGGCACCAAGTTCCACATCAACCCGACCGGCAAGTTCGAGATCGGCGGCCCGGTGGGCGATTGCGGCCTGACCGGCCGCAAGATCATCGTCGACACCTACGGCGGCTGGGCCCGTCACGGTGGTGGCGCCTTCTCCGGCAAGGACCCGTCCAAGGTCGACCGTTCGGCAGCCTACGCGGCCCGCTACGTCGCCAAGAACGTGGTTGCCGCTGGCCTGGCCGACCGTTGCGAAGTGCAGGTCTCCTACGCCATCGGCGTGGCCGAGCCGACCTCGATCTCGGTCACCACCTTCGGCACCGGCAAGATCAGCGACGACAAGATCGAGAAGCTGATCCGCAAGCACTTCGACCTGCGCCCGTACGGCATCATCAAGATGCTGGACCTGGTGCACCCGATGTACCAGCAGACTGCGGCCTATGGCCACTTCGGCCGCAAGCCGAAGGAGTTCAGCTACCTCAACGGCGAAGGCGAGACCGTCAACGCCACGGCCTTCTCCTGGGAGAAGACCGATCGCGCCGCCGCCCTGCGCGCCGATGCGAAGCTGAAGTAAGAAACACGAAGGGCCGCTCACGCGGCCCTTCTGCTTTCGGTAGAGCCGAGCCCATGCTCGGCTTTCTTTTGCCTGCGCCAAGAGCAGCCGAGCATGGGCTCGGCTCTACAAGAGCTACGCCACGCCGATACAATCGCCCCATGTCGACCGAACTGAAAACCCACCAGCTGTCCATGACCGTGCTGATGTCGCCGGAGATGGCCAATTTCTCCGGCAAGGTCCACGGCGGCGCGGTCCTGCGACTGCTCGACCAGGTGGCCTACGCCTGCGCCAGCCGTTACGCCGGCAGCTATGTGGTCACCCTTTCAGTGGACCAGGTGATGTTCCGCCAGCCCATCGCCGTGGGCGAGCTGGTCACCTTCCTGGCCTCGGTGAACTACACCGGTACCTCGTCGATGGAGATCGGCATCAAGGTGGTGGCCGAGGACATCCTCAAACGCAGCGTGCGCCACGCCAACAGCTGCTTCTTCACGATGGTGGCAGTGGATGAGGAAGGCCGTCCGACGCCGGTCCCGCCATTGCAGCCGGCTACGTCGGACGAGAAGCGCCGCCAGGCTGCGGCGCAGATCCGCCGCCAGCTGCGCCAGGAAATGGAACAGCGCCATCTGGAACTGCTGGCGTCGAACCCGCCGTCGCCGGAAGAGTGAGGTTGCCGGCCAGCGGCCGGCACTACCATTTCGAATTCGCCGGGCCATGCCCGGCGGATGCATTTCACCCGGTGTTCTGCACGCCCTGCGAAACACCGTTCACGCACGCCACCAACGCCCGCAGCAGGTCCTCATCCTCGCGCCCGCTGGCCCGCCAGCGCTGCAGCAGGTCCACCTGCAGCACGCTGATCGGATCGACGTAGGGATTGCGCAGGCGGATCGACAGCGCCAGCCGCGCATCGTGGTCCAACAGCGTCTGCTGGTCCATCAACGCCAGCAGCCAGTGCCGGGTGAGTTCCAGTTCGCGCTGCACCTGCGGGAAGAAGCGCCCGTGCAGTTCGCCGGACAACAGCGAGAACTGCTCGGCGATGGTGATGTCACCCTTGGACAGCACCATCGCGATGTCGTCCAGGAATGTGCGGAAAAACGGCCAGTCCCGCGCCATATCACGCAGGGTCTGCTCATGGCCGGCATCCACCGCCGCCTGCAGGCCACTGCCCACGCCGTACCAGCCGGGAATGACCGCACGCGCCTGGCTCCAGGCGAACACCCAGGGAATCGCACGCAGGTTGCCCAGCGCGGCGTCCTGGCCGAGCCGGCGCGACGGCCGCGAGCCCAACGTCATCCGTTCGATCACGTCGATCGGCGTGGCGGTGCGGAAATAGTCCATGAAACCGGCCTGGCCAACGAAGGCGCGATACACCTCGCTGCTGGCAGATGCGACCGCGTCCATCACCGGCCGCCAGTCATCCTCGCGGGGCTCGGCGGCGCGCGGGCGCAGGCTGGCGCGCAGCACCGCACCGGTGGCCTGCTCCAGCGAACGCAGGGCCAGCGCGCGGATCCCGTACTTGCGGTGGATCACTTCGCCCTGCTCGGTCACCCGCAGGCGGCCATCAATGCTGCCGCGCGGCGATGCGTCGACCGCATGCGTGGTCTTGCCACCGCCACGGCTGATCGAGCCACCACGTCCATGGAAGAAGGTCAGCCGGATGCCTGCCTCGGCTGCTACCTCCAGCAGTTCCACCTGCGCTCGTTGCAGGCCCCAGCGCGAGGCGGCGATGCCACCGTCCTTGCTGCTGTCCGAATAGCCCAGCATCACCATCTGCACATCGGCACGCGCCTGCAGATGGGTGCGGTATACCGGGTCGGCCAGCAGGTCACGCAGGGTCGCGGTACCGCGCCTGAGGTCATCCACGGTTTCAAACAGTGGTGCGATGTCCAACGGTACCGACCCGCTCGCTTCGACCAGGCCGCCACGGCGCGCCAGCGCCAGCACTGCCAGCACGTCGCTGCGGTCGTGTGCCATCGAGATGATGTAGCTGCCCAGTGCATCACCGCCGTGGCGCGCACGGGCATCGGCCAGTGCAGCGAACACCGCGTCCAGCCGCCGGTTGCCTTCGTCATCGCCCTTCGGCAACGACGCTTCACCGCTGGCATGCGGTGCCAGCAGGCGCGCGCGACCCAATGCATCCAGACCGTCCCACACCGCGTCGCCGCCCAGCACGGCGGCCAGCGCGCGCGCATGCACGCTTGATTCCTGCCGCACGTCCAACCGCGCCAGGTGGAAGCCGAACGTCTTCACCCGCCACAGCAGGCGCTGCACGGCGAAGCCACCGGCATGTTCGCCGCGGTTCGCGCGCAGGCTGTCGAGGATCAGCTGCAGGTCGTCGATCAGTTCATCGGGGCCGGCATAGGCACCCTCGCCGTCTTCCAGCGTCGCCTGCAGGCGTGCGCGCATGCGGTCGTTGAGCAGGCGATAGGGCATGTCGGCATGGCGCGGGCGCGACTGCACCTGCGGCAGCAGCTGCTGGTAGTGCGCCACGCGCGCCTGCAACACATCGCTCACGCCCACCCGCTCGGTGGACTGGCTGAGCAGGCTGGCCAGCTGCAGCAACTCCTTCTGGTAGCGCGCGAGTACCGCCTGCCGCTGCGCATCCAGCGTATTGCGGATGGTATGGGCATCCACGTTCGGGTTGCCGTCCATGTCCCCGCCCACCCACGTACCAAAGCGCAGCAGGCGCGGCAGTGGCAGCTCTTCGCCGTAGGTATCGCGCAGCGCCTGCTGCAGCGATTCATACAGCACCGGTATCACCCGGTACAGCACCTGCACCAGATAGAAGCCGACGTGCTCGCGCTCGTCATCGACGGTGGGCCGCACCGGCGAGGAATCGGTGGTCTGCCACGAGGCGGTCAGCGCCATGCGGAAACGTGCGGCATCGGCGGCAGCTTCCCCCGGCGTGCGCTGCCCGTCGAGGTTGTCGACCAGGCTGGCCACCATCAGCTGCTCTTTTTCCAGCAGCGCGCGGCGCACGGCTTCGGTCGGGTGCGCGGTGAACACCGGTTCGATGTCGATGCGGGGCAGCCATTGCGCCAGCTCGTCCAGGCCCACGCCCTGCGCCTTCAGGTGCTGCAGCGCATCCTGCAGGCCGTCGGGCTGCGCCCCTGCGGTACCGGCGCGCTGGTAGTCGCGGCGGCGGCGAATGCGATGCACGCGCTCGGCGATGTTGACCACCTGGAAGTAGGTGCTGAAGGCCCGCACCATGGTCTCGGCCTGCTGGGGCGTGCGCCCGGCCAGCCCTCCAGCCAGCTCCGACAGCGGCGCCTGGTTCTCGCGGCGGGCGATGGCGCGGGTGCGCACATCCTCGACATCATCGAGGAAAGCGGCCGAGACCTGCTCGACCAGCAGGTCGCCGACCAGTGCGCCGAGCCGGCGCACGTCATCGCGAAGCGGAAGATCGGGAGAAGCGAACTCGATGCTGCTGCGGTACTCGTTCATCGGCGACGCACAGGCCTCGGTCAACGGATCCAGACCCCAAGCCTAAACCAGATTACGCACGATGCTGCGATGCGGAAATGGTTTCATCTGCACGTATCCGCAGCAGAAGCAGCCGAGCGTGGGCTCGGCTCTACAGCCGTCATTGCGCGTGACACCGTGTAGCGCCCGAGCCCATGCTCGGGCGGCGGCGCAGCCGCGCAGGCGGCCCCCGTTGCAGGGGCCGCCCTTGTGTGCGCGTCAGCGCTTCTTCTTCGCCTTGCCCTGATCAGCCGGGCCGATGGTCTGCTCCAGCCAGCGCTCGCTTTCGGCCAACATGGTCATGATCGATTCGCGTGCGCGGTAGGCGTGCGATTCGTTCGGCAGCATCACCAGCCGCGCGGTACCCCCCAGGCCCTTCACCGCGGCGAACATGCGCTCGCTCTGGATCGGGAAGGTACCGGAGTTGTTGTCGTCCACGCCGTGGATGAACAGGATCGGATCCTTGATCTTGTCGGCGTAGTTGAACGGCGCCATCTTCTGGTAGACGTCCTGTGCCTGCCAGTAGTTGCGCTCTTCGGCCTGGAAGCCGAACGGAGTGAGCGTGCGGTTGTAGGCACCGCTGCGCGCGATGCCGGCCTTGAACAGGCGGGTGTGTGCCAGCAGGTTGGCCGTCATGAACGCACCATAGGAGTGGCCACCGATGGCGATGTGATCGCGATCGGTCACGCCACGGCGCACCACTTCATCCACGGCCGCCTGCGCGTTGGCCACCAGCTGTTCGATATAGGTGTCGTTCGGCTCCTTGTCGCCCTCGCCGATGATCGGCATCGACGGGCTGGCCAGCACCACGTAGCCCTTGGCCAGGAACGCCTGCGGGCCCCAGTAGCTGACCGCATTGAAGCGGTAAGGCGAATCGGTCACCTGGCTGGCCGCAGCCGCGCTCTTGAACTCGCCCGGGTAGGCCCACATCAGCAGCGGGCGCGGGCCATCGCGCTTGGGGTCGTAGCCCGGCGGCAGCAGCAGGGTCGCGGTCAGGTCGACGCCGTCCTTGCGCTTGTAGCGGATCTGCTCCTTCTGCACGCCCTTCAGCTGCGGCAGCGGATGGGCGAAGTGGGTCAATGCGCGCGGCGCGGTGGTCGCATCAGCCAGCGACTGCACGTAGAAGTTGGCCGGCTCGTCCGGACTCTCGCGACTCAGCAGCAACGAACTGCCCTGGTTGTCCAGCAATGCCACCGGCAGCGAATAGCTCGGTGCCTGCGAGTGGAACAGGCGCGTCGCCTTGCCCGTGGCGATGTCGAAGCGGTCCACGAACGGACGGTCGCCTTCCGGCGAAGCGCCGGCGCCAGCCAGGTACAGGCTGCTGCCATCGGGGCTGGTCTGCAGCAGCGCACGGCCCCGCTCGTCACTGGCCAGCATCGGCCGGCCCGGATCGGCGTAGCGGTCCTGCGCATCGCGATCCCACAGCAGGCGCGGTTCGGCGCTGGCGTTGTCCGGGGCGATCAGCCAGGTCCTGGTCTTGCGGGTCTTCCACCACGATTCAGTCAGCAGGGCCAGGTCACCACGGCCCCAGCTGATGCCGGCCAGCCGGCTGCCAAGCTGGGCCAGCGTCACCGGCGGCCTGTCGAACGGCGCGGCCTGCATCAGCACCGCGTCGCGCACCTTGGCATCCTTGTTCGGGTCGCCACCATCCTGCGCTTCGGCCCAGACCAGGGTCGCTTCGGCATCACCACGCCAGCCGATATCGCGCACGCCGGTCACTTCGGCGTCGTTGCCGGTCGGCAGGCCTTCCACCAGCGGTCGCACCGCCACGGTGTGCACCAGCTTGCCGCTGGCACGGTCGATCACTTCGATGCGGCGCGGGAAGCTGCTCACCGGCACCACGTAGGAATACGGACGCTGCACCGGTTGGCGCAGCACGAAGCGGCCGTCGGGCGACACCGAGAAGCCCATGAAGATGCCGGCCGCGCCGATCGCGCGGGTGCTGCCGTCCAGGCTGACTTCCACCGGCTGGGTGGTGGCGTAGTAGTCGAACTGGCGTGCGTCGGCTTCGTTCTTCAGCAGGTCCTGGTAGGTACGGATCGACACGACGCCGCCGCCCTGGCTGGTCTGCTGCACGGCAGGGCCGGTCGGGATGCCGTCGGCGGCCGGGGCGGCGCCGAGGTTGGCCGGGCGCGTGAACACCACCAGCCCGCGGCTGTCCGGCAGCCACTGGTAGCCACTGCCGATCACCGTGTTCAGACCGGCGACCAGGCGGCGGGCGCTGCCGCCGACCACGTCCACCAGCCACAGCTCATTGGCGCCACTGGCGGCGTCGACCTGGTTGAAGGCGAGCCACTTCTGGTCCGGCGACCACATCAGGCTGGCGATCGACAGCGTGCCCGGCAGGCCGCTGATCTGCCGCTCCTTGCCGTCGGCAACGTTCATCAGCCACAGCTTCTCGCCGAAGCTGAAGCGGCTGTCGGAGAACGTGCGCGGGTTGATGCGCAGGCCGGCCAGCTTCAGTTCCGGCTGCGCCACCACCTGGATCGACGGCAGCGACGGCATCTGCATCAACGCGGCCACATCGCGGCGTGGCGACAGGTACAACGCCGGCGCGCGCGGCGCATCGACCACCGCCTGCAGGGCCGCCGAGGGCAGTTCGTAGCCGTTGACGCCCTGGGCCTGCGCGGCCGCAGGCTGCGCGGCCACCGCCCAGGCCAGCGGGGCCACCGCCAGCAGCCCCATCGACAGGACCAGGCCGGTCCAGCGCCGCGTACGGCGCGCGTGCATGCTCATCGTTCCACCTGTGTGATGCGTGAAAACACCGACCTTAACAGGCCGTGCACGCCCGCCCACCTGCCGATGGTTGGGTCATCCGGATGTCATGCCGGGGCCGCGATATAATGGGGGTCTCCCCTGCCGAGGGGCGCTGCGACCGGATCCCAAGAGGCCCGGCCAGGCTCGGTGAGGTGGCTTTGTAACAACGGCGCCCGGCTAGATGCGAGCACCCGCTCGCCCACAACCGGAGCACACGAATGAACGCTGTTGCCAAGACCTTCTCCACCGAAGGTGATTACAAGATCCGCGATATCACGCTGGCCGACTGGGGCCGCAAGGAACTGGACATCGCCGAGCACGAAATGCCGGGCCTGATGTCGATCCGCCGCAAGTACCAGGCCGAGCTGCCGCTGAAGGGCGTGCGCGTGACCGGCTCGCTGCACATGACCATCCAGACCGCCGTGCTGATCGAGACCCTGAAGGACATCGGCGCCGACGTGCGCTGGGCCTCGTGCAACATCTTCTCGACCCAGGACCACGCTGCGGCCGCCATCGCCGCCACCGGCACTCCGGTGTTCGCATGGAAGGGCGAGACCCTGGAAGAGTACTGGGACTGCACCCTGGACGCGCTGACCTTCACCCTGGCCGACGGCACCCTGACCGGCCCGGAACTGGTGGTCGACGACGGTGGTGACGTGACCCTGCTGATCCACAAGGGCTACGAGCTGGAAAACGGCAGCGACTGGGTCAACACCGCCTCCTCTTCGCACGAGGAACAGGTCATCAAGAACCTGCTCAAGCGCGTCGCCAAGGAACGCCCGGGTTACTGGGGCCGCGTGGTCAAGGACTGGAAGGGCGTCTCCGAAGAGACCACCACCGGTGTGCACCGCCTGTACCAGCTGGCCCAGGCCGGCACCCTGCTGATCCCGGCGATCAACGTCAACGACTCGGTCACCAAGAGCAAGTTCGACAACCTGTACGGCTGCCGCGAGTCGCTGGCCGACGGCCTGAAGCGCGCGATGGACGTGATGCTGGCCGGCAAGGTGGCCGTGGTCTGCGGCTACGGCGACGTCGGCAAGGGCTGCGCCGCTTCGCTGCGTGCCTACGGCGCGCGCGTGATCGTCACCGAGATCGACCCGATCTGCGCCCTGCAGGCGGCGATGGAAGGCTATGAAGTCAACACCATCGAATCGACGCTGGGCCGTGCCGACCTGTACGTCACCACCACCGGCAACAAGGACATCATCCGCATCGAGCACCTGAGCGCGATGAAGGACCAGGCCATCGTCTGCAACATCGGCCACTTCGACAACGAGATCCAGGTCGACGCACTGGTGTCCTTCGCCGGCATCAAGCACGTCAACATCAAGCCGCAGGTGGACAAGTACATCTTCCCGAACGGGAATGCGATCTTCCTGCTGGCCGAAGGCCGCCTGGTCAACCTGGGCTGCGCCACCGGCCACCCGAGCTTCGTGATGTCCAACAGCTTCGCCAACCAGACCCTGGCACAGATCGATCTGTGGGCGAACAAGGACAGCTACGAGAAGAAGGTCTACCTGCTGCCGAAGAAGCTGGACGAAGAAGTGGCACGCCTGCACCTGGAGAAGATCGGCGTGAAGCTGACCACCCTGAGCCAGGAACAGGCCGACTACATCGGCGTGCCGGTGGAAGGCCCGTTCAAGCCGGACCACTACCGCTACTGATGCCGTGCACGGGGTCGGATCCCTTTCCAGAGGAAAGGGCTCTGCCCCCAGCAACGGATGCAGACAGAACGTGCACGGGGTCGGATCCCTTTCCGCAGGGAAGGGCTCTGACCCCAGCCACGGATGCACATGGACGGGCACCTTCGGGTGCCCGTTCTGCGTTTGCGCACGGCCGAACATCACGCATCCACGCATGGCGTGGATCTACTGATCGTCCGTCCCCCAGTAGATCCACGCCATGCGTGGATATCCCCCACCAGAGCGGGGGCCAATAGTCTCGGTCAAGGCAACGCCTCCACCCCGCGCTACGATGCGTCCATGACCCCGGCCATCAACCTGCTCAAGCGCGAGAAGATCGCCCACACCGTGCGCAGCTATGTGCACGACACCCACGCCGAATCGTATGGCGGCGAAGCGGTCGACAAGCTCGGCCTCGACCCGGCCCAGGTGTTCAAGACCCTGCTGGCCAGCACCGAAACGCACGAGCTGCTGGTGGCGATCGTACCGGTGGCTGGCCAGCTGGACCTGAAGGCCCTGGCCGACGCGGCCGGCTGCAAGAAATGCGAAATGGCGGCCGCCGATGCGGCACAGCGCGCGACCGGCTACCTGGTCGGTGGCATCAGTCCGCTGGGGCAGAAGAAGCGCCTGCGCACGTTCCTGGATGCCAGCGCGCAGGCATTGCCCACGCTGCATGTCAGCGCCGGACGACGCGGGCTGGAAGTGGAACTGGCACCGGCCGATCTGCTGCGCCTCACCACCGGCCACTTCGCTGCCATCGGCAAGGCACGCTGATGCGTTGGCCATGGTCTGCAGCGCCATCGCCACGACTCGAGGATGCGCAGGCCGATGTCCTGCTGCAGGACCTGCTGTCGCGCGACGCGAAGCGCATTACTGATGCCGCACGCATGGTTGCCCGCCTGTTCACTCCCGCGTCGCTGGATGCATTGGCTGCACAGGTGGACCTGGTCGAACGCAGCTGCCAGCGCATCGCGCTGGGCGGCATGCTGATCAGCAACCAGGCGCACCTCAAGGCGGCCCTGCAGCGGCTGCGCTACTGGCGCGCGCGGGAGGGTTGCCTGTGCGCACTCTACGCATCCTATGTGTTCTTCAACCCCGCACCGCTGCTGGAACAGGGCCATGTGCAGCTGCTCGGACGAGGCGAGGCCGAGGATGGCTGGGGCGAGTGTTACCGGGTGACGTGCACGTCGTGCACGCAGCCCTGGAGCGCCACCGAGCGCGAATACCACTACCCGTGGTGGGAGTGGAAGGCCGGTTGATCGATGCCGCCACGCAGGGCGTGGCGCCACTGCCGTGCTGCGCCGGTCCAGCTCCTGCGTGTCGGCCTGCGCACGCGGGTCAGCGCCCCGCGATGCGGGGATCCGACCCGGGCCGGCTACGGCCGCCAGTTGGCGTTGTTCTCCCAGAACTCGACCGAACGCCGGTAGGCCTCGCGGTCCAGCGGCACGCCCGAGCCACCCTCCTCCACGCCCAGCGCATTGCGCATCATGGTGATCGGCGCCATCGGCACTTCCTCCGGCTCGGCGGTATAGATGCAACCCACGATGCCCCAGTCGGCCTCGATCGGCGAGCCTTCCTTCGCCAACTGCCCGGCGCTGTACAGGATCACTACCAGGTAGTTCGCGCGCGGCGACTCCACACCCTCGAACCAGCGCACCAGCACCGGCAGTTCCTCGCGGTTGCGTGCTTCGTAGCCGCTGCGCAGCAGATGGCGGTTGGCCTCGGTGACCGGCACCGTCAGGCAACGCGTGCTGGTCCAGTTCTCATAGACGAACAACTTGCAGAACGGGGCGTAGCCGTCGAGTACCTTAAGCGGTGCGTGCGCGTTGAGGTGCGCCTCGAACTGTTCGGCAGTGCAGTCCTGGATGGTGTTGCCGCGCGGCACGCGCGGGAACAGGCGAGGACGGGCGAAATCGGTGAGGACAATGGACATGGCGTGGCGTGATCAGGAGTTCTACCGCACAGGGTAACCGTTGGCAGCGCCTACAACGCCATCCGCTCACGCAGCTCCCGCGCCTGCCGCCGCGACACTTCCACCTCGCTGCCATCATCCAGCGTCAGGTCGTAGCCGTCGCCGATGCTGGGCGATACCCCACGGATACGGCGCAGGTTGACCAGCGTGTTGCGGTTGGCGCGGAAGAAAAGATCCTGCGGCAGGCGGGCTTCCA
Source organism: Stenotrophomonas maltophilia (assembly GCF_002799245.1). GTDB lineage: Bacteria > Pseudomonadota > Gammaproteobacteria > Xanthomonadales > Xanthomonadaceae > Stenotrophomonas > Stenotrophomonas maltophilia_S. Next base: position 922,582 of record NZ_NEQV01000001.1, read on the forward strand.
GCGCGCTCAGGCTACGGGTCAACAGGGCGTTCTGGTCGCGGAACCACAGCCGCGTGTAGTTGCCATCCACCACCAGCCGGCGGATCTCGGAAACCGCCACGAACCAGCAGCGTTCACCCTCGCGCACGAACACCTGGTCCTGCGCGCCCAGCGTGTTTCGCAGTTCAGGCGCCCCGCTCGCCCCCCCTTCGCGCTCGCGTGCCCGCTCCAATGCTTCCAGCAGGCGCGGTGCCTCCACCGGCTTCACCAGATAGTCCAGCGCATTGGCCTGGAACGCGCGCACCGCGTAGGTGTCGTAGGCGGTAACGAACACCACCGCCGGCACCGTCTCCAGGCCGTCCAGCACATCAAAGCCACTGCCGGAAGGCATCTGCACATCCAGCAGCACCAGGTCCGGCGCCAGCGCAGCGATCGCCTCGCGCGCGGCGGGCACATCGTCTGCCTCGCCCACGCACTGCACCCAGGGCAGCGCCGACAGCAGCGTACGCAGCTCCTGCCGCGCCAGCCGCGCATCATCGACGATCAACACGCGCAGCACGCCATTCATTGCGGAATCTCCAGCAGGGCCTGCATGCGGTCACCGGCCGGTTGCAGCACGAACCGGCCACGCGTGCCCAGCTGCGCGCGCAGGTAGGCCAGGCCGACGCCATGGCCGTGGGTGGGTTCGCTGCCGGCCGCAAGTGGATTGTCCACCTGCAACCGCAGCACATCATTGGTCAGCGTGGCATGGATCCGCACCTCGCCACCGCCCGGGCGACTGGCGATGCCATGCCTGATCGCATTCTCGACCAGCAGCTGCAGCGCCATCGCCGGCAGCTGCGCCTGCGAGGCCCCGTCATCGATGTGCCACCGCACCTGCAGGCGCTGTTCGAAGTGGATCGCCTCGATGGCCAGGTAGTCATCCACCATCGCCAGTTCCTCGGCCAACGTAACCCGTTCGCTGCGATTGTGCGCCAGCGCCTGGCGCAGGGTGCGCGACAGCCGCGTGACCATGTCACGCGCACGTTCGGGATCCTCCAGGATCAGCGCGCGCAGATTGTTCAGCGCATTGAACATGAAATGCGGGTTGAGCCGCGCACGCAGTGCATCACGTTCCAGCGCATTGCGTTCGGCTTCGGCACGCAGGCGGGCCAGTTCGGCCTGGCGCGCACTGCGCATGCCGTGCAGGCCGGCCCACATCGCGGTCCATAGCCCCAGCATCAGCACGGTGTTGAGCCAGTAGAGCAGGCGTGCGACCGGGCGGAAATCACCCGATCGGCCACCAAAATCCACCCATCCCAGCGCCAGCGCCGGCTGCAGCACCGCCGTCAGCAGCAGTTGCGCCAGTGCTGCGCCCAGCAGCACCGCCAGCGCCAGCCGCAGCACCAGCGCGCCCAGGTCCAGCCGCCACCAGTGGCGCCGCAAGGCCAGCGCGCGCACGCTGCCGCTGATGCCATACAGCAGCACGCCGAGGCCGACGCTGATGAGCGCGCTTCCACTGCTGCTGCCACCACCGAACGCGCCGGTCATGGCCAGGCTGATCACGCAGAACAGCGCCCAGCCGAGGGTGTTGATCAACCAGAAGCGCAGCGTGGAGGTCGATTCGGGCATGGCAATGGCCGGCGGGAACGGAAGGATCAGCGGTGGCTGTCGAGGAACGCCTGCACCTGCCCACGCAGCCATTGCGGATCATCCCACATCAGGAAGTGGTGGCCGGTCGCGCTCAGTTCGATGCGCACACCAGGCAGCGCAGCGTACTGCGCCTGGAAGATCGAACGGGCAGAGTCCTCGGTCGCGCCGAAGGCCTGATAGGACGCCCAGGCGCCCAGGACCAGCGTAGGCGAGTGGATGCCGGCCACCTCGCTGCGCAGGTCGGTCACCAGCAGCGAGTACATCGCATCGGCGGTGGTGGCACGATCGCTGTCGTGGCCCCAGCGCTTGAGTTCGGGCAGGCGCGCGGTGCTGTTGGTCAGCGGGGCCAGCGCCGCTTCGGCCTGCGCCTGGTAGCTCGCCGGGTCTGCAGCCAGCATCGCAGTGCGCATCTGTTCAGCCATCGGCTGCACGCTCTGTGCGGTGGCCTGCGGGTTCTGCATGCCGGCATAGAACGGCAACGAATCGACGATCACCAGCGGTCCCAGCGCCTGCGGTTCCTTCACCGCCATCTGCAGCGCCAGCACGCCCCCCAGGCTGTGGCCGATCACCGCCACTGGGCCCAGATGCTGGTCATGCACGTATGCCAGCAGCTGGTCGCGCATCGCCGACAGGAAATCCGCCGGGCGCGGATCGGCGGGCGCAGCACCGGCAAACCCCGGCAACTGCACCAGGTGGCACTGCACATCCTTCAGCGCCAGGCAGGTGGCGCGCCAGACCTCGGCGCTGCTGTTGAGGCCGGGGATCATCAGCAGCGGTCGACCCTTGCCGACCACCTCGACCTGCACCTTGCCGGCGGCCGTGTCAGTGGCGGCATGCGCGGAACCGGAGCCCAGCACGGCCATCGCCATGCCGATCATCGCCAGCCGGGCCAGGGCCTTCATCGCGTACCAGAGTGCCAGGAAGATCTTCATCGTCTGCTCCTTCATCGGGTGGGTGGTGCCGGGATGGGAACAGCGTGCTGCCGGTGCAGCGCCCCCGGTTGAGATTCCGGAGCAACGGCCGGTCAGCAGGGCGAACGGTCGCGCACCACGGATGACCTGCCCTCACGCCGCAATCGCACATCCATCTTGATGAAGCGATATACTGATCCGCACCCGCCGCCACCGCCCGTGCCATGACTGCCATCAGCTTCGAGTTCTATCCGCCCAAGACCGACGAACAGCGCAGCCAGCTGGACCGCGCCGCGGCCAGGCTGAAGGACTACGGCCCCGAGTACGTGTCCTGTACCTTCGGCGCCGGTGGCTCGACACTGAGCTATACCTCCGAGACCGTGCGCCACCTCAACCAGCACCATGGCTTCGAGGCTGCACCGCATCTGTCCTGTGTCGGCGGCACCCGGCAGGAAATCCGCGAACTGCTCAAGCTGTACCGCGCCATCGGCTGCCATCGCCTGGTGGCGCTGCGCGGCGACCTGCCCTCCGGCATGGGGTTTCCCGGCGACATGCGTTACGCCGCCGAGCTGATCGACTTCATCCGTGCCGAACATGGCGACGCCTTCCGCATCGAAGTGGGTGCCTACCCGGAGACCCATCCACAGGCCTCCGATGCACTGGCCGACCTCAGGCACTTCAAGGCCAAGATCGATGCCGGCGCCGACGCGGCGATCACCCAGTACTTCTACAACCCGGATGCGTACTTCCACTTCGTCGATGCCGTGCACCGGCTCGGCGTGCAGGTACCGATCACGCCCGGCATCATGCCGATCGCCAACTTCAGCCAGCTGCGCCGCTTCTCCGAGCAGTGCGGTGCGGAAATCCCGCGCTGGATCAGCCGCAAGATGCAGGCCTACGGCGATGACGCCGAATCGGTGCGGGCGTTCGGCACCGAAGTGGTGGCCAAGCTGTGCCAGCGCCTGGTCGAGGGTGGCGCGCCGGGCCTGCACTTCTACACCTTGAACCTGGCCAAGCCGACCACGTCGGTATTGAAACTGCTGCACGGCTGAAAGCACGCCATGCCAGCGCGATCGGCGCTACCCTGCGTCGATGAACCGGCTTTCCTTCCTGCTGTTGCTGCTGTCGTTGTACCCGGCATCGAGCGTTGTCCATGCGCAGTCCCCACGCTTGAACCGCTGCACCGATGCGCAGGGACAGAGCGTGTACACCGACCGTCCCTGCGACAGCGTCGGCGCCCGATCGCGATTGCCGCCACCCGCACCCACCGGCAGCACCGTGCCGCGCGACACCCTGGGGGCGCGCTGCCCACGACGCCTGAGCGAGCTGGTGGACGCATTGCGCACCGGCATCCTCAGCAACGATGTGAACCGGCTGTCCTCGCTGTACCTGTGGGGCGCGGTCTCCGATGCCGGCGCGCAGCGCATCCTCGGCCAGTTGGAATCGCTGGCGCGACGGCCACTGGTGGACGTGGTACCGGTGTATCCGTCACAGGGGCTCGCGTCCTCGCAGGAGGAGGGTCAGAGCCCTGCGGCGCAGGGGTCCGACCCTGAGCCGCCGGCTGTGCGTCATCCGGTCGGCCTGCGCCTGGAGCAGACCTTGCCCGGCAGCGTGTCGCGCGCTTCGACAGTGCTGGGGTTGCGGCGGCAATACGGGTGTTTCTGGATCACGCTGTGATCGGGAGGGGTCGGATCCCTTTCCAGCGGAAAGGGCCCCGACCCCGGATTGCCGCGATGGGGTCAGAGCCCTGCTGCGCAGGGATCTGACCGCGCATGCCGGCTCACGCCGGCCACAGCCCACGGATCGCAGCGACACCCTGCCCGCCATGGCGGCGGGCTTCGGCGATATGGCCAGCGGCCATCCCGCCCAGCGCGTAGATCGGCAGCGATACCTGCGCGCGCAGTGCGGCGAAGGCCTCCCAGCCCAGCGGCGGCGCCTCGGGATGGCTGGCCGTGGCGTGCACCGGGCCGAGCACCGCAAAGTCGCAGCCCAGCCGCTGCGCCGCCTGCAGCTGCTCCAGATCGTGGCAGGACGCGGCGACCAGCTGTCCTTCCGGCAAGGGCCGCTCCTGCAGGGCCAGCAGCTGCTCGCCGCCCAGGTGCACGCCCACGCCCAGTGAGCGTGCCAACGCGATATCGCGGTTCAGCAGCCACTGCACGCCACGACGATGCGCACGCACGGCCTGTTCGATCATGGCCTGCCGCTGCGGATGCTCCGGCGGCAGGCGCAGCTGGATGCGCTGCTGCCCCGCCGCCACCGCCTGCTGCAGCTGCTCATGCCACCGCTGCACGCCACCGGCATTGTCGGCCGGTGCCGGCGTGATCAGGTAGCGGTCCGGTTGGCGCAGTGCGGCCACCACCGGCAGGTCGGCCGGCGGCATCGAATAGCGGCCCAGCTTGTCCTGCGCCACCCAGGTGATCGCCTGGCCTTCGCGCCCGCGCGGTGTGCCCTTCCAGCTGCGCACATGGCGCACTTCCAGGGTCAGGTGCTTGTCCGGATAGCGCTGCGGCACATCCATCAGCCAGGGCCCGACATCGGCCTCGATGCCCAGCTCTTCGCGCAGTTCACGCACCAGCGCCTGCTCGGAGGTCTCGCCGGATTCACGCTTGCCGCCGGGGAATTCCCACAGGCCGGCCATGTCGCGGTTCTCGGTACGGCGGTTGAGCAGCACGCGGCCACGGGCGTCGGTGATGACGGCGGCCACGACGTGGATCGATCGGGTGGGGGAAACCATGGGGGCAGCATGCCCAGAACAGGGCAACCAGCGCAATGACGAATCCGGGCCGGATCGCCTGCTGCAAAGCAGAAGGCCCCGCTTGCGCGGGGCCTTCCGGGGTCAGCTCAGCTGGCCGTGGCAGTGCTTGTACTTCTTGCCACTGCCGCACGGGCACGGATCATTGCGGCCGATCTTCGGCTCGTCGCGCTGCAGCGTGGCCACACCCTGGCGGGCGGCCTCAACCTGCGCGGCTTCCTCGTCGGCGCTGTAGCCGCCGGCATCCTGGTGCTGGAACTGCGACTGGCTCAGGCGGGCCTGCACCTGCTGGCGCTCGGCGGCTTCCAGGGCCTGCACTTCCTCGTCGCTGCGGATACGCACGCGGGCCAGCAGGGTCACCACTTCGCGCTTGACGTTCTCCAGCATGTCCGAGAACAGCTCGAAGGCTTCCTTCTTGTATTCCTGCTTCGGCTGCTTCTGCGCGTAACCACGCAGGTAGATGCCCTGGCGCAGGTAATCCATGCGCGCCAGGTGCTCCTTCCAGCTCTGGTCCAGCACGGTCAGCATCACGTGCTTCTCCAGCGCGCGCATGGTCTCTTCGCCCAGGCCGGCTTCCTTCTCGGCGAAGTGCTGGTTGACGCGCTCCTGGACCTTGGCGGCGATGGCTTCGGCGTCCAGTTCCTCGTGCTCCTTGACCAGATCGGTCAGCGACATCTGCAGGCCGAAGTCCGACTCCAGGGTCGCTTCCAGGCCACGCAGGTCCCACTGCTCGTCGATCGAGTTCGGCGGCACGAAGCGCGCAACGATGTCGAAGATCACGTCGTCGCGGATGCCGTCGACGTTGCCCTTCACCGACTCGGCGTCCAGCAGCTCGTCGCGCTGGGCGTAGATCACCTTGCGCTGATCGTTGTTGACGTCGTCGAAGTCCAGCAGGTTCTTGCGGATGTCGAAGTTGTGGGCCTCGACCTTGCGCTGCGCCTTTTCGATCTGGCGGCTGACCAGGCGGTCCTCGATGACGTCGTCTTCCTTCATGCCCATCATGCGCATGGCCTTCTGCACCCAGTCGGAGGCGAAGATGCGCATCAGGTTGTCTTCCAGCGACAGGTAGAAGCGGGACGAACCCGGATCACCCTGGCGGCCCGAACGGCCACGCAGCTGGTTGTCGATACGACGCGATTCGTGGCGCTCGGTGCCGACGATGTGCAGGCCGCCCGCGGCCTTCACTGCATCGTGGCGCTTCTGCCATTCGGCCTTGACCGCTGCCTTCTGCTCGTCGGTCGCGTCCTCGCCCAGGGCGTGGATCTCCGCTTCCAGCGAGCCGCCCAGCACGATGTCGGTACCACGGCCGGCCATGTTGGTGGCGATGGTCACCGCCGCCGGGCGGCCAGCGTTGGCGACGATGGTCGCTTCGCGGTCATGCTGCTTGGCGTTGAGCACTTCGTGCTTCACGCCGGCCTTGCTCAGGTGCTCGGACAGCATTTCCGAGGTTTCGATCGAGGTGGTACCCACCAGCACCGGCTGGCCGCGCTTGGCGCACTCCTCGATGTCGGCCAGCACCGCATTGAACTTGCCCTTGCGGTTGAGGAACACCTGGTCCGGGCTGTCCTTGCGGATGGTCGGGCGGTTGGTCGGGATCACCACCACTTCCAGGCCATAGATGCTCTGGAATTCGAACGCCTCGGTATCGGCCGTACCGGTCATGCCGGACAGCTTCTTGTACATGCGGAACAGGTTCTGGAAGGTGATGCTCGCCAGCGTCTGGTTCTCGCGCTGCACCGGCACGCCTTCCTTCGCTTCCACCGCCTGGTGCAGGCCGTCGGACCAGCGGCGGCCGGCCAGGGTGCGGCCGGTGAATTCATCGACGATGACCACTTCGCCGTCGCGCACGATGTAGTCCACGTCACGCTGGTAGATCGCGTGCGCGCGCAGTGCGGCGTTGAGGTGGTGGACCACGGTCAGGTTCTGCGCCGCGTACAGGCCTTCGGTCTCGCCATCGAGGATGCCGGCGTCGACCAGCAGCTGCTCGGCGTGCTCCATGCCTGCCTCGGACAGGTGCACCTGCTTGCCCTTCTCGTCGACCCAGAAATCGCCCTCGCCGTCTTCCACTTCCTGCTTGACCAGGTGCGGCACGACACGGTTGACGCGGATGTACAGCTCCGGGGAATCATCGGCCGGGCCGGAGATGATCAGCGGGGTACGCGCTTCGTCGATCAGGATGGAGTCGACTTCGTCGACGATGGCGTAGTGCAGGCCGCGCTGGTAGCGGTCGGCCTTGGACAGCGCCATGTTGTCGCGCAGGTAGTCGAAACCGAATTCGTTGTTGGTGCCGTAGGTGATATCGGCAGCGTAGGCTTCGCGCTTGTCGCTGTGCGGCATGCCCGGGTACACCACGCCCACGCTCAGGCCCAGCCAGTTGTACAGCTTGCCCATCTGCGCGGCGTCGCGGCGCGCCAGGTAGTCGTTCACGGTGACCACGTGCACGCCCTTGCCTTCCAGCGCGTTGAGGTACACCGGCAGGGTCGCCACCAGGGTCTTGCCTTCACCGGTGCGCATTTCTGCGATCTTGCCCAGGTGAAGCACCATGCCGCCGATCAGCTGCACGTCGTAGTGGCGCATGCCCAGCACGCGGCGACCGGCTTCGCGGCAGACCGCGAACGCTTCCGGCAGCACCTTGTCCAGGGCTTCGCCGCCAGCGATGCGCTGCTTGAACTCCGGCGTCTTGGCCTGAAGCTGCTCGTCGGAAAGCTTCTCGATCTCCGGCTCCAGCGCATTGATCTTGGCGACGATGCGGTTGAGCTGGCGCAGCTGTCGTTCGTTACGACTGCCAAATACGCGGGTAAGCAGGCTGTTGATCATTGAAGGAACCGGGTTGGATGGACACGACGCCCGGCCTCCCCCTTGGGATCCGTCCGTCGCAAACGAAACAGGGCGCCTGGCGCCCTGTCGATGGCAACACCCATTGTAGCTTGGGACGGCCGGCTGAGGTTTCAACCCTTGGGCGATGGGGTCAGAGCCCTTCCGCGCTGCGGAAGGGATCCGACCCCGTGCGGGATCGGGGTCGGATCCCTTTCGCCACAGCGAAAGGGCTCTGACCCCGGACCGGGGTTCAGCCGCGGCTGACCCGGCCGACCGGCGTGTTGCCGCCGTCGCCGAGGAACTTGCGCGGGTTGACCACGTTGCCGTTCTCCCACACCTCGAAGTGCACGTGGGCACCGGTCGAACGACCGGTGGAACCGGCCTTGGCCACTTCCTGGCCAGCACGGACCAGGTCACCGACCTTCACCACCAGGCGCGAATTGTGCGCGTAGCGGGTGACATAGCCATTGCCGTGGTCGACGTCGACCACGTTGCCGTAGCCGCCCTTCACGCCGGAGAAGCTGACCACGCCTTCGGCCACGGCCATCACCGGGTCGCCAACCTTGGCGTGGAAGTCCATGCCCTTGTGGGTGGCGGCGCCGCGGCCGAACGGGTCGGCACGGGTACCGAAACCGGAGGTCACGTAGCTGTTGCGGATCGGCATGCGCGAGGGCACGGCGTTCTGCTGCAGCTGGTGGTCGAACATCAGCGATTCCATCACCGACAGCTGGCGGCCTGAAGCAGCAAAGCGCTGCTCCAGCACCTGTAAGTCGGCGTTGACGTCCTTGACCGGGATGTCGCTGGTCGGGCCACCTGCGTCGCCGTCACCGAGGCCGGGGGTCTCGTTGAAGTCGAACTCGCCGTCTTCCAGCTTGCCCATCTGGGTCAGCCGTTCGCCGAGGGCGTTGAGGCGGGTGGCCTGTGCCTGCAGCTCGCCGAGGCGGGCCGCCAGCGCGTTGACCTGGGTCTGCGCATCGCGCTTGACCTTGGCCAGCTCCGCATCCTGGCGGTCGACCTTGGCCTGCAGGCGCGAATCATTCAGCGCACTGGCGCCAATGCCGCCGGCAAGGCCGATAATGCAGCCTACCCCGAGCACGCTGCCCAGCAGGGCACGGGGGCGGTCCTCGAAATAGAACCGCAAACGCGCGATCGGCGACGCCTTGGCCTGTCCTTCACGCGTTTTGATTACGATCTTTTTGAATGCCATCAGTGAGTTTTCATGTCTGAGCCGAAATCCAGCGTTCGCCCCGCGTCAGTGCCGAAACCGGCCCTGGATGCGGTGATGGCGGACAAAAGCGGGAACCCGCTGCGGCGTGCCTTGTGGCTCGACGCGCTGGACCGTCAGTTGCGCCCCCAGTTGCCGCCACCTCTGCGCAGCCGTTGCCGGCTGGCCAATGTGGACGGGGAACACCTCGTTTTTCTCGTCGAGTCCCCGGTCTGGCATGCCAAATTGCGGCTTGCCGAAGCCCAGTTGCTCGACGCGGCCCGTTCCATCGGGCTGAAGGCCACCAGGGTGACCATCAAGACTGCGTCCACCACTCCCTCACGCTCCCCAGCGATCGACAACCGGAATGGCCCCCACGCAGTTTCAGCCGCCACGCACAAAGGGCTACGCGACGCCTTGGCTTGCCTGCAGGACATTCCCTCGAAGCCGAAGAAACGGTCCTGATGGCAACGGAGCATCCGGCTCCGCTCCCCGTCGCACGTGTCACCACGGCGTGAAACATTTCGGGGGCCGGGTCGCATCCTAGCTGCCATCCGGGGGCCTGTCGTTAGATTGAAGTTAAAACTTCGTTAAATTCAGGCTTCCGATCCAACAGGTTCACAAAACCGTGACCTGGAACCGGCCTTGACCTGCTTCAAGCGCGCTGAATGCGTCGCCGGCGCCGAAAACAACAACGCCGCCCTTGCAGGCGGCGCTTTTATCTTGAAATTCAACAACCTACGAAATCAGGCGTAGGCCGGGGTGGCGTACTCCACCGGGTCCGGGGTGGCCGGTGAGTCGAAGCTGACCCATTCCCAGGCGCTGGCGTCGGCCATCAGGGCCCGCACCAGCTTGTTGTTGAGCGCGTGGCCGGACTTGAAGCCTTCATAGGCGCCCAGCACCTGGCCACCGGCCAGGTAGAGGTCGCCAATGGCGTCAAGGATCTTGTGGCGCACGAATTCGTCGGCGTAACGCAAGCCGTCTTCATTGAGCACGCGGAACTCGTCCAGCACGATGGCGTTGTCCATCGAGCCGCCCAGGCCCAGGTTGCGCTCACGCATGTATTCCAGGTCGCGCATGAAGCCGAAGGTGCGCGCGCGGGAGATTTCCTTGGTGTAGGCCAGCGTCGAGAACTCGATTTCCTGGCGCGACTGCTTGGCCGGGATCATCGGGTGGTCGAACTGGATGGTGAAGCCCAGCTTGTAACCCTCGTACGGGGTGAAGCGGGCCACCTTGTCGCCCTCGGTCACTTCCACGGTCTTCAGCACGCGGATGAAGCGCTTGGGCGCATCCTGTTCCACGATGCCTGCCGACTGCAGCAGGAACACGAACGGGCCAGCCGAACCGTCCATGATCGGCAGCTCGGCCGAGGACAGTTCGACGATGATGTTGTCCACACCCAGGCCGGCCAGTGCCGACATCAGGTGTTCGACGGTCTGGATCTTGGCGTCGTTGCAGGTCAGGCCGGTGCACAGGGTCACCTCGGTGACCAGTTCGGCCTTGGCCGGCACTTCCACGACCGGGTCCAGGTCCACGCGGCGGAACACGATGCCATGGTTGACCGGTGCCGGGCGCAGGGTCATGTAGACCTTGTCACCGCTGTGCAGGCCAACGCCGGTGGCGCGGATCGTGTTCTTGAGGGTGCGTTGCTGGATCATGGGGGATGGACCGGAAGTGACATATTAGATTAACACGCGCACTCCCCTACCCTGGCTGAAACGCCAGTCACAGCCACCGGCAGGACGCACCGGCACGCCGCTGGGAAGCGCGTGAAGCAGGGCGGCCGGGCCCATCCTGGCCCGGCGCCCGCATTTTCAGGACATGGTGGCACAACCCGGGGAGGACAACCCCGGGCCGCCCCGCTTAGTCCGCCTGGCGGCGCAGGAAGGCCGGGATGTCCAGGTAATCGTTCGGCAGTTCGGCGGCTGCCGGGGCCGAAGCCGCCGGGGCCGACGGTGCGGAGGCCGCCGCGGTATCGCTGCTGGCGCGACGCAGGCCCAGGCCCATGCCACCCACCGCCTTGGACACGGCATCGCCACCGTTGTCGAACTCGCCAAACTCCGGCTGGCCGGTGGTGGCATTGCGGACCAGCTTGATCGGCGCACGCTCGCCCGGACGCTGGGTCTTGCTGGCCGAGACGCGGTTCAGGCCCGTGGCCACCACGGTCACGCGCACTTCGTCCTGCATGTCCGGATCCAGCACGGTGCCGACCACCACGGTGGCGTCTTCGGAAGCGAAGCCATCGATGGTGCGGCCGATCTCGTCGAACTCGGCCATGGTGAAGTCGGCGCCGGCGGTGATGTTGACCAGGATGCCGTTGGCACCGGCCAGGTTCACATCGTCCAGCAGCGGGTTCTGGATCGCCGATTCGGCAGCGGCCTGGGCGCGGTCATCGCCACGGGCGGTACCGGTGCCCATCATTGCCAGGCCCATTTCGGACATGACGGTGCGCACGTCGGCGAAGTCGACGTTGATCAGGCCCGGACGCACGATCAGGTCGGCGATGCCCTGCACGGCGCCCTGCAGCACGTCGTTGGCAGCGCGGAAGGCCTGGATCATGGTCGCGTTGCGACCCAGCACGGTGATCAGCTTCTCGTTCGGGATGGTGATCAGCGAGTCGCAGTGCTGGCTCAGTTCCTCGATGCCCTTCAGCGCCACCTGCATGCGGCGACGGCCTTCGAACGGGAACGGCTTGGTGACCACGGCCACGGTCAGGATCCCCATTTCCTTGGCCAGCTGTGCCACCACCGGCGCAGCGCCGGTGCCGGTGCCGCCGCCCATACCGGCGGTGATGAACACCATGTCCGCGCCCTGCAGCGCGTCCATGATGCGCTCACGGTCTTCCAGTGCGGCCTGGCGGCCGACTTCCGGGTTCGCGCCTGCGCCCAGGCCCTTGGTCACGTTGGTACCCAGCTGCAGCTGCAGCTTGGCACCACAATTCTTGATGGCCTGCGAGTCGGTGTTGGCGGTGATGAATTCCACGCCGTCCACCGCCGAGTTGACCATGTGCGCCACGGCATTGCCGCCGCCGCCGCCCACGCCAACCACCTTGATCACCGCATTGGGTGCCATCTTTTCGATCAGTTCAAAATGCGCCATGTCCGTGTCCTCGTTGTATCCGCTTTGGCTGGCATGGGCATTCGGGCGTCCTGCCGTCCTGCTGCATGCCGACGTTGCGGCTGTGTGGGTTGTGTGTTGCCGGTGTTGCGTTGTGATGCGGGTACTGCGGGTGTTGCGCCCGGGCCAGGCCCGGCATTGCGGGATCCGCGTCAGAACTCGCCGCGGAACCAGGTCTTGAGCTTCTTGAACATGCTTCCAGCGCGCCCGGTCGGCAGCGACGGCCGCCGCGGGTGCTCGATCTGGCTGCCCATCAGCAGCAGGCCCACGCCAGTGGCGTGCACCGGGTTGCCGACCACTTCGCCCAGGCCGGTGACGTGCTGCGGGATGCCCACGCGCACCGGCATCTGCAGCATTTCCTCGGCCAGTTCGACCACGCCTTCCATCTTCGAAGCGCCACCGGTCAGCACCATGCCGGCGCGCACCAGTTCCTCGAAGCCGGAGCGGCGCAGTTCGGCCTGCACCATCTCGAAGATTTCCTCGTAACGGCCCTGCACGGCCTGCGCCAGCGAGTGGCGTGGCATGCGCCGCGGCGGGCGGTCGCCCACCGATGGCACCTGGATGCTTTCCTCGGCCGTGGCCAGCTGGGCCAGGGCGCAGGCATAGCGCACCTTGATCTGCTCGGCTTCCGGGGTCGGCGTGCGCAGCATGTGCGCGATGTCGTTGGTCACGTGGTCGCCGGCGATCGGCAGCGAGGCGGTGTGGCAGATCGCGCCCTGCACGAACACGGCGATGTCGGTGGTACCGGCACCCATGTCGACCAGCACCACACCCAGCTCGCGCTCATCGGCGGTCAGCACCGCCACGCTGGAGGCCAGCGAGGACAGCACCAGATCGTCCACCTGCAGGCCGCAGCGCTGCACGCACTTGCTGATGTTGGCCGCCGCCGACTGCGCGCATACCACCAGGTGTGCATGCACTTCCAGGCGCACGCCGGTCATGCCGACCGGGTTGCGGATGCCTTCCTGCGAATCGTCCAGCACGTACTCGCGCGGGATCGCGTGCAGGATCTTCTGGTCGGCCGGGATCGCCACCGCCTTGGCCGCGTCGAGCACGCGATCCAGGTCACCCCAGGTCACTTCACCGTCGCGGATCGGCACGATGCCCGGCGAGTTCTTGCACTGCACGTGGTTGCCGGATATCGAGGCGTACACCGAGCGGATCTCGCAGCCGGCCATCAGCTCGGCTTCTTCCACCGCGCGCTGGATCGACTGCACGGTCGATTCGATATCCACCACCACGCCACGCTTCAGCCCACGCGATTCGTGCGAGCCGATGCCGATCACTTCGATCGGGTTGCCCGGCGAATACTCGCCCACCAGCGCCACCACCTTGGAGGTGCCGATGTCCAGGCCAACGATCAGCGATTTGTCACCCTTGCGATTCATGTCCTTTCCTGCGTCCTTCTGGCCGGGGTCGCCGGCGTTTTCGCCGGCGTGGCCGGGGTACCCCAGCTCAGCGTGAAACCATTGGTGTAACGGAGGTCGGCGCGCTCGATCGGCGCGGCCTGGCTGCTCAGCTGCGGCAGCACCTGCACGAAACGCTGCATGCGCGAGCGCGCGTCATCGCGGCCGACCACCACTTCGGTGCCGTTGCTCAGCACCAGCGACCAGCTGCCGCGTGCATCCATCGTCACCCGGCGCACATCGACGCCGGCCGGTGCGAACAATGCACGCGAGTCGCTGTACAGCTTCATCACTTCTTCGGTCTGGCTGTCCGGGCCATCCAGTTCGGGCAATGCCAGGTCGGACAGCTTCTTCGGCGTGGGGAACAGCTTGCCCTGCTCGGAGACCAGGCGGTCGCTGCCCCAGCGTGCGAATGGTTTGTGCTCGACCAGGGTCACTTCCAGCACATCCGGCCACTGCTTGCGTACCTGTGCGCTCTCCACCCACGGCAGCTTTTCCAGTGCGTCCTGCGCATCCTGCAGCTTGACCGCGAAGAAGCCGGCGCGCGCGTACGGCAGCAGCACCTGCTGCAGCTGTTCGGCCGGCACACGCTTGAACTCACCATGCACGCGCAGCTTCGCCAGCGGCCAGCGCTCGGCGCCGACCCAGCCATTGACCACGGCCACCACCGGCAGTGCAACCACCGACAGCGCCAACAGCCAGACGAAGATGCGCAGCACCGCGTTCATGCGTGCGGGGCCTCCAGGGTCTGTTCCAGCACACGCCACACCAGTTCCTCGAAACCGATGCCGGCCTGGCGGGCAGCCTTGGGCACCAGCGAATGGCTGGTCATGCCCGGCGCGGTGTTCACTTCCAGCAGGAAGAAACGGCCGCTGGCACGATCACGCATCACGTCCACGCGGCCCCAGCCACGGCAGCCGGCGGCGCGGAACGCGGCCAGCGCGATGCGCCGGATCTCTTCTTCGTCGCCGCCGTCCAGGCCCGGGCACAGGTACTGGGTATCCTCGGCGATGTACTTGGCGTTGTAGTCGTACCACTGGCCCTTGGGCACGATGCGGATCGAGGGCAGTGCAACATCGCCGAGGATGGCCACGGTCAGCTCATCGCCCACCACCATCTGTTCCATCAGCAGCTGACCGTCGTAGCGCGCGGCCAGGGCCACGGCATCGTCCAGGCCCGCCTCGTCGGTGACCCGGCTGATACCCACGCTGGAGCCTTCGTTGGCCGGCTTCACCACCACCGGCAGGCCCAGCTCGGCGGCCAGCGCATGCACCGTGGCGGCGTCGACCTTCCTGTACTGCGGGGTCGGCAGGCCCAGCGACAGCCACACCTGCTTGGTGCGGATCTTGTCCATGCTCAGCGCGGAACCCAGTACGTCCGAGCCGGTGTACGGCACGCCGAAGGCATCCATCAGGCCCTGCACGATGCCATCCTCACCGCCACCGTTGTGGCCGTGCAGGATGTTGAACACGCGGTCGATGCCACCGGCGGCGAGCGCGCTGGCCAGCGCCGGAATGCCATCGACAGCGAACGCATCGATGCCACGCGACTGCAGGGCTTCGAGCACGTTGCGGCCCGAATCCAGCGACACCTCGCGTTCGCTGGAACTGCCGCCGAGCAGCACCGCGACACGGCCGAACACGGCCGGGTCGGTCACGCGCAGCGGCGGGAAGGTCAGCGCGCTCACGCCTGGTCCTCCGCCTTGAAGCCTTCCACCGCGATATGGGTAGCGACGGCGCCGATGTCACCGGCGCCCATCATCAGCAGCAGGTCACCGTCCTGGAGCACATCCGGCAGCACGCTGGCCAGCTCGGCGGCCTTGCCCACCACCACCGGCTCGCTGCGGCCGCGCGCGCGGATGGCACGGGCCAGCGCATGCGAATCGGCACCGGCAATCGGCTCCTCGCCGGCCGGATAGACCTCGCTCAGCACCAGCGCATCGACACTGGACAGCACCGCGGCAAACTTGTCGAACTGGTCACGGGTACGGCTGTAGCGATGCGGCTGGAAGGCCACCACCAGGCGCTTGTCGGCCCAGCCACCGCGGGCGGCGGCGAACACCGCTTCCAGCTCGCTCGGGTGATGGCCGTAGTCGTCGATGATGCGGACCTTGGCACCACTGGCGGTGGTCACTTCGCCCAGATCATTGAAGCGGCGGCCGACACCGGCGAATCCTTCCAGCGCGCGTGCGATCGCATCCGGTGCCACGCCCAGCTGCCAGCCCACCGCAGCGGCGGCCAGCGCGTTGAGCACGTTGTGCCTGCCCGGCAGCGCCAGTACCACTTCCTGGCTGGTGCCCTGCGGCAGGCGCAGGGTGAAGCGCATGCGCGAACCTTCCTGCACCACGTTCTCGGCGCGCACGTCGGCCTGCGGGCTCAGGCCGTAGCTCATCACGTGGCGCGGGGTCTTGGCGGCCAGCGCGGCCACTTCCGGATCATCGATGCACAGCACCGCCAGGCCGTAGAACGGCAGGCGCTGCAGGAACTCGGCGAACGCCGCCTGCACGCGGGCGAAATCGTTGCCGTAGTTCTCCAGGTGGTCGGCATCGATGTTCGTGATGATCGACATCAGCGGGTTCAGGCGCAGGAAGCTGCCGTCGCTTTCGTCAGCCTCGGCCACCAGCCACTGCCCACCCCCCAGCTTGGCGTTGGCACCGGCGGCCAGCAGCTGGCCACCGATCACGAACGTCGGGTCCAGGCCACCTTCGCTCAGTACCGCCGCGGTCAGGCTGGTGGTGGTGGTCTTTCCGTGGGTACCGGCCACGGCAATGCCGCGGCGGAAGCGCATCAGCTCGGCCAGCATCGCCGCGCGCGGCATGATCGGAATGCGCTGGCTGCGCGCTTCCATCAGTTCCGGGTTGTCTTCGCGGATGGCACTGGAGACCACCACGCAGTCGGTGCCCAGCACGTTGGCTGCAGAGTGGCCGCGCATGATGCGCGCGCCCAGGCTGGCCAGGCGACGGGTTGCCACGTTGTCAGCGTTGTCCGAACCGGACACTTCATAGCCCAGCGTCAGCATCACTTCGGCGATACCGCTCATGCCGGTGCCGCCGATGCCGACGAAATGCACGCGCGGGAACGCGCGCACCAGGTCGTTGGTGTCGTGCAGGCGACGGATCATGCGCGGCCTCGCGCAGGGCAGGCGCGGTGGCATGCCTTCTTCATACAGCTTCCTCGAGAATGATATCGGCGATGCGCTCGGCGGCATCAACCTTGGCCAGGGCACGCGCGGCTTGCGCCATCTGCATGCGGCGGGCGGGATTTTCGGACAGATCGCGCAGCAGTGCGGCAATGCCGTCGGCCAGCGTTCCGTCCTGCTTCAGCAAAATCGCCGCGCCGCGCTCGACCAGGTACTCCGCATTGCGGGTCTGGTGATCGTCGACGGCGGCGGGGAATGGCACCAGCACGCTGCCGACACCGACCGCGCACAGCTCGGCCAGCGTGGACGCGCCGGAACGGCACACGACCAGATCGGCCCAGGCGAAGGCCTCGGCCATGTCGGCGATGAACGGGGTGATTTCAGCCTGGACGCCGGCCTTGGCATACGCCTCGACCGCTTCGGCATGCATCTTCTCGCCGCTCTGGTGGCGCACCTGCACCGGCACGCCCGAACCCAGCGCAGCAATCGCCTGCGGCACGCCGGTGTTGAGAGCACGCGCACCCTGGCTGCCCCCCACCACCAGCACGCGCAGCGGGCCGTGACGGTCGGCGAAGCGCTGTTCCGGCGGGGCAATGGCGGCGATCTCCGCACGCACCGGGTTGCCGACGAACTCCTCGCGCTTGGCGAAGGTGCCCGGAAAACCGGTCAACAGGCGGCGCGCATAGCGCGACAGGATGCGGTTGGTCAGGCCCGGCGCACGGTTCTGCTCATGCACGATCAGCGGCAGGCCATGCAGGCGCGTGGCCATGCCACCGGGGCCGGAGGCGAAGCCACCGAAGGCGACCACCGCGCGCGGCTGGCGCTTGCGGATGATCAGCCCAGCCGCGCGCAGCGCACGCATCAGCCGCCACGGCGCAGCCAGCAGGGCCAGCTTGCCCTTGCCGCGCAGGCCGGTGATGGCCAGCGTGTCGATGGCGATGTCGTGCTGCGGCACCAGGCGGGTTTCCATCGCGCCGTCGGCGCCCATCCAGGTCACCGGCACGCCGCGCTCGCGCAGCACGCGGGCCACGGCCAGGCCGGGGAAGATGTGGCCGCCGGTGCCACCGGCCAGGATCATCACCGGACGTCCATTCTCGGTGGCTGCACTCATGACAGCCTCCCGAAGGTCGGTTCGATGCGCGACTGCAGGCGGCTGGTGCCGCGTGCGGCGTTCGCTGCAGCGGATGCGGGCGCCGATGCGGCTGGTTCGGCGCTCATCGGCACGCTGGCGGCCACCGCAGCGGCGGGCTCGTCCATCGGCTCGGCAGCGGCGTCTTCGGAGCCACCGATGCGCACGGCCTGGCGGCGCTCGGCGCGCTTGAGTTCATAGGACACGCGCAGCAGCAGGCCCATCGCCACGCAGGTCATCAGCACCGACGAACCGCCGGAGGAGATCAGCGGCAGGGTCAGGCCCTTGGTCGGCAGGATGCCCAGGTTCACGCCGATCGAGACGAAGGTCTGCATGCTGATCCACAGGCCGATGCCGAAGGCGATGTAGCCGGAGAAGTGGCGCTTCATTTCCACGCAGCGCATGCCCAGCCAGAAGGTGCGGCCCACCAGCAGCGCGTACAGCGCCACGATCACGCAGGTACCCAGGAAGCCGAATTCCTCGGCGGTGACCGAGAAGATGAAGTCGGTATGCGCTTCCGGCAGGTAGTACAGCTTCTGCACCGAATTGCCGAGGCCGACGCCGGTCCATTCGCCACGGCCCACCGCCATCAGCGCATTGGACAGCTGGTAGCCGTCGCCCTGCTGGTCGGCCCACGGGTCCAGGAAGGAGGTGATGCGGCGCATGCGGTACGGCTCGATGATCGCCAGTGCGCTCATGCCGACCAGGCCGATGATCACCGGCATCGACATGCGCGGCATGTTCACCCCGCCCAGCACCAGCATGCCGGCGGTGATCGCCAGCAGCAGGGTCGAAGAACCGAAGTCCGGCTGCAGCAGCAGCAGCACCACCAGCGCACCGGCCACGCCCAGCGGCTTGAGCATCGCCGGCCAGGTCGCATTGACCTCGTCGCGGAAGCGCACCAGGTAGCTGGACAGCCAGACGATGTACAGCACCTTCACCGCCTCGACCGTCTGGAACTTGGACACGCCCAGGTTGATCCAGCGGCGTGCACCGTTGACCGTGCTGCCCAGGCCCGGCATGAACACCGCCAGCAGCAGCACGAAGCAGCCCAGCAACAGCATCTGGTTGTACTGCTCGATGGACTTCAGCTCGGTGCGGGCGGCGATGACCGCCAGCACGATACCCACCGCCAGGAAGATCAGGTGGCGGTTGAGGTAGTAGAACGGGCTGCTCATCAGTGCGATCGAGCTGGACGCCACCATCACCACGCCGACACCGGTGAGCGCGATGATCGCGCCCAGCAGCCACTTGTCGTAGCTGCCTTCGATGGCTTCAAGGCGTGTTGCCTGGCGGGACAGGTCGTTCATCTCAGCGCACCTTCAACGTGGCCAGGCCGATCAGCACGAGCACGACGGAGATGATCCAGAAGCGCACGATCACGCGCGGCTCCGGCCAGCCCTTCAGTTCGAAATGGTGGTGGATCGGCGCCATGCGGAACACGCGCTTGCCGGTCAGCTTGAACGAAGCGACCTGGATCATCACCGACAGCGTTTCGATGACGAACACGCCGCCCATGATCACCAGCACCAGCTCCTGGCGGGTGATCACTGCGATGGTGCCCAGCACCGCGCCCAGCGACAGCGCGCCGATGTCGCCCATGAAGACCATGGCCGGATAGGTGTTGAACCACAGGAAGCCAAGGCCCGCGCCGGCAATCGCCGCGCAGATGATGACCAGCTCGCCGGCGCCCGGGATCTGCGGAATCTGCAGGTAGTTGGCGAACACCACGTTGCCCGAGGCATAGGCGAACACGCCCAGTGCGCAGGCCACCAGCACGGTCGGCATGATCGCCAGGCCATCCAGGCCGTCGGTCAGGTTCACCGCATTGGAGAATCCGACAATCCAGAAATAGGCGATGGCCACGAAGCCGATGCCGGCCAGGGGCAATGCCACCGACTTGAACATCGGGATGTAGAAGGTCAGCGCCGCCGGCACGTCGGCCGTGTAGAACAGGAACAGGCCCGCAGCCAGGCCGAAGATCGACTGCAGCAGGTACTTCCAGCGCGACTTCAGTCCGTTCGGGTCACGGCGGACGATCTTGATCCAGTCGTCATACCAGCCGATGGCGCCGAAGCACAGCATCACTGCCAGCACCAGCCACACGTAGCGGTTGCGCAGATCGGCCCACATCAGCACCGACAGCGTGACGGTGAGCAGGATCAGCGAACCACCCATGGTCGGCGTGCCGGCCTTGGAGAAGTGGGTCTGCGGGCCGTCCGTGCGGATCGGCTGGCCGCCCTTGAACTGGGCAAGCTTGCGGATCATCGCCGGGCCGAGCCACAGCGACAGGAACAGGGCCGTCAGCGCGGCAAGGATGGCGCGGAACGTCTGGTAGTTGAACAGCCCGAACAGGCTCTCCAACTGCTGCAACCATCGAGCCAGTTCATACAACATGCGGGGATTCCTCTCCTTGCGCCAGCAGCGCTTTGACGATCAGGTCCATGGCACTGCCACGGGAACCCTTGACCAGGCAGCGCACACCAGCGTGCAACTCGTCCTGCAGCGCCTTCGACAGCGCATCATGGGTGGCGAAATGGCGGCCACCTTCGCCGAAGGCAGCCGCAGCGGCGGTGCTGAGCGGGCCCAGCGCGTACAGACGCTTCAAGCCTGCGGCGCGCGCGCGCAGGCCGGCCTGCGCATGCAGCGCCTGCGCATCCGGGCCCAGCTCGCGCATGTCGCCCAGCACCAGCCACCCCTCTTCCGGCGCGGCGGCCAGGGCATCGATGGCAGCGGCCAGCGAACCGGGGTTGGCGTTGTAGCTGTCATCCACCAGCACCGCGCCGTTGCGCAGCTGATGGGCAATCTGGCGGCCCGGTACCGGCTGCGCTTCGGCCAGGCCGGACGCAATCAGCGCCAGATCGACACCGGCGGCCAGGGCCAGGCTGGCGGCGGCCAGCGCATTGCTGACGTTGTGTCGGCCCGGCAGGCCCAGCACCACGCGGGCTTCGCCGGTCGGTGCGACCAGGGTGAACTGGCTGCCCTGCGCACCGGCGCGGATATCACGCGCGGTCACGTCCGCCGAGTGTTCCAGGCCATAACGCAGCACACGGCAGCGCGCCGGGGTGCCGATGAAGTGCTGTTCGAACCAGCGGCCATAGGCATCGTCGGCGTTGATCACCGCCACGCCATCGGCCGGCAGCGCGGCATAGATCGCGCCCTTGGTCACCGCCACGCCAAGCAGGCTGCCCATGCGTTCCAGGTGTGCCGGGGCGATGTTGTTGACCAGTGCATAACGCGGGCGGGCGATGTCGGTCAGGTAGGCGATATCGCCCGGCTTGCCCGCGCCCATCTCGTAGACGGCGTAGTCGGCATCTTCCGGCGCATCGATCACTGCCAGCGGCAGGCCGATCTCGTTGTTGCGGTTGCCCGGGTTGGCATAGACCACCTTGTGCGCGTGCCGGGCCACCTGCTGCAGGATGGCCAGCAGCAGGCTCTTCACGCTGGTCTTGCCATTGCTGCCGGTGATCGCGAACACCTCGGTGCCGCGGTCGCGCTGCATGCCGGTGGCGATCTTCGCCAGTGCCAGTTCGCTGTCGGCCACCAGTACCTGCGGCAGTTCGATCGGCAGCAGGCGCTCGACCAGCAGCGCACTGGCACCGCGTGCCTGTGCGTCGGCGGCAAAGTCATGGCCGTCGAAACGCTCGCCGCGCAGCGCCACGTACAGGCTGCCCGGGCCGAGGTTGCGGGTGTCATTGCTGACCGCATCGATGGCCACGTCGTCGCCGTGGATCTCGCCACCGGCCCAGTGTGCGATCAGCGAAAGCAGGGTGCGCTTCATGCGATGCCCTCCCCGGCCTGAGCGGCCAGCACACCGGCCTTGGCCGCCAGTGCAGCGGCAGCCACTTCGGTGTCGTCGAAGTCATGGCGCACGCCATTGACCTCCTGGTAGGGCTCATGGCCCTTGCCAGCGATCAGGATGATGTCGCCGGCGCCGGCACGCTTCACTGCCAGGCCGATCGCACGCGCGCGGCTGCGCTGCACGGTCACGGCATCGGCATTCTGGAAGCCGGCCAGGATGTCGGCGACGATCACGTCGCCATCTTCGCCACGCGGGTTGTCATCGGTGACGATGACCTGGTTGGCCAGGCGCTCGGCAATCGCCGCCATCTGCGGGCGCTTGCCGGTATCGCGCTCGCCACCGCAGCCGAACACGCAGAACAGCGCCCCGTGCAGGTGGCCATGCAGGCTGTCCAGCGCCTGTTCCAGCGCGTCCGGGGTATGCGCGTAGTCGACCACCACGGTCGGCAGGCCGTCTTCGCCGCCCAGGCGGTTCATGCGGCCACGGATCGGCTGCAGCGCCGACAGCACCTCGGCGATACGCGGCAGCGGCTGGCCCTGCGCATGCAGGGTACCGGCCACGGCCAGCAGGTTGTCCACGTTGAAGCGGCCCAGCAGCGGCGACTGCACCGCCGCGCGCTGGCCGTCGATGACCAGCTCGAAAGCGATACCGCGTCCATCCAGCTGCAGCGCCTCGGCGCGCACGCTGGCGTCGCTGGCACCGCGCGAGCTCAGGCCGATCGCCTGCACCCCGGCCGGCAGGCCAGCGAACAGCTGGCGACCGAAGGCGTCGTCAAGATTGATCACCGCGGCCTTCAGGCCCGGGCGGTGGAACAGCCGCGCCTTGGCCGCGCCGTAGCTGGCCATGTCACCGTGGTAATCCAGATGGTCGCGGGTGAGGTTGGTGAACACCGCCACGTCGTAGTGCACGGCGTCCACGCGGCCCTGGTCCAGCGCGTGCGAGCTGACTTCCATCGCCACCGCGCGCGCACCGGCATCGCGCAGCTGCGCCAGCAACGCATGCATCTGCAGTACCAGCGGCGTGGTGAAGCCGGTCGGCTCGACCGAACCATAAAGTCCGGCGCCCAACGTGCCGATACTGCCACTGGGCGTTCCGAGCAGGTGCCAGGCCTGGGCCAGCAGCTGCACGGTGGATGTCTTGCCGTTGGTGCCGGTCACGCCCACCATCGCCATCGCCCGCGACGGCGCGCCATGGAACTGGTCGGCCATCGCACCCATGCGCGCGCGCAGGTCCGGCACGGCGATGGCATCGCCCGGTGCTGGCAGTTCGGCAGGTGCCGGCGGTTCGAACAGGATGGCGCTGGCACCGGCGGCGCGGGCCTGCTCGACAAAGCCCAGGCCATGCGCGCCGAAACCGGCGATGGCGACGAAGGCATTGCCGGGGCGCACGGCACGGCTGTCCAGCACCAGGCCGGTCAGAACGGGGTCGTGCCCTGCAAGGGCAACGTCCGGAAGCAACTGCGAAAGCAACATCGAAGGACTCATTGCGTGCCTCCCGTAGCGGGCGGCGTCAAAGCTTGTGCGCTCGGCAGCGCAGCATCGAATTCAGCAGCGGCATCGACCGGCAGTGCGGTCTCGGCCGGCGGCGCGGGCAGGATCGAGGCCGAATGGCCGACCTTGCCGGACTGCTGTGCGGCCAGCCACGACTGCAGGTCGTCCAGCGGCACGTCCATCAGGCGCAGGGTGCCTTCCATCACGTTGTGGTAGACCGGCGCCGACACCAGGCCGCCGTAGAACTTGCCGGCCTGCGGGTCGTTGATGACGATGACGGTGGCGAAACGCGGATTGGTGGCCGGCACCACGCCAGCGAACAGCGCGTTGTAATGGCCGCGCTCGTAACCGCCGGGGCCGGCCTTGCGCGCAGTACCGGTCTTGCCGGCCACGCGGTAGCCCAGTACCGCCGCCTGCTTCGCGCCGCCCTGGGTGACCACCGTTTCCATCATCGCCACCACCTGCCTGGCGACGTTCTCGTCGATGATCTGCTGGCCTTCGTTGCGCTGGCCCTTGACGAAGGTCGGCGCGATCAGGCGGCCGCCGTTGGCCAGCGCCGAGTACGCGGTGGCAATCTGCAGCGGCGTGACCGACAGGCCGTAGCCATAGGACATGGTGGTCTTGGTGGTGCCCGACCAGCGTGCCGGACGCATCACCACACCGGCCGACTCACCCGGGAAACCGCTGTGCGGCGCCGAGCCATAGCCGAAGCGGCGCACGCCGTCATAGAAGGTCTGGTCCGGCATCTTGGCCGCGACCTTGGCGGCACCCACGTTCGAACTGCGGGTGATCACGCCGGTCACGTTCAGCACGCCGTTGTTGCGCGGCACGTCGCGGATGGTGAAGCGGCCCAGGGTCATGTAGCCCGGGTTGGTGTCGATGACGGTGTCCTTGGTCACCGCACCGGCCTGCAGCGCGGTGGCGATGGTCAGCGGCTTCATCGTCGAACCCGGCTCGACCAGGTCGGTCACCGCGCGGTTGCGGCGCGTATCGGGGATCGCGCCGGTCAGCGAGTTCGGGTTGTAGGTCGGCAGGTTGACCATGGCCAGGATCTCGCCGGTGGTCACATCCATGATCACCATCGAACCGCCCGCCGCCTTGTTGGCCACCAGCGCGTTGCGCAGCTCCTTGAAGGCCAGGTACTGGATGCGGCGGTCGATGCTGAGGGTCAGGTCCTTGCCCGGTTCGGCGGCGCGCAGCAGGTCGCTCTCGACCGTCTCGCCCTTGCGGTTGCGGATCACCCGCTTGGCACCGGCCTTGCCGCGCAGCCATTCGTCGAACGCCAGTTCCAGGCCTTCCTGGCCGCGGTCGTCGATGTTGGTGAAGCCCAGCACGTGCGCCATCGCCTCACCCTGCGGGTAGAAGCGACGGAACTCGCGCTGCGCGGCCACGCCCGGAATCTTCAGCGCGACCACCTTCTCCGCTTCGTCCGGATTGATCCGGCGGCGCAGGTACATGAATTCCTTGTCCGACTTCTGCGACAGGCGGCTGCTCAGCTCATCCACCGACATGCCGACCGCCTGGGCCAGCTCGGGAATACGCTCGGGCGAGCGCAGCAGGTCCTGCGGGTTGACCCAGATCGAGGCAACCGGCGTGGACACCGCCAGCGGCTCGCCGTTGCGGTCGGTGATCATGCCTCGCGACGTCTTGATCGGCAGCTCGCGCAGGTAGCGGGCCTCGCCCTGGCGCTGGTAGAAATCGCTGTTGATGATCTGCACGTAGGCCGCACGACCGACCAGCGACACCGAGCACAGGCCGAGCGCCAGCGCGACCCAGCGCAGGCGCTGGCGCAGGTTGAAGGCATTGCGCGGGCGGTTGCGGCCGGTCTTGCTCATGGGCGCACCACGACGATGTCGCCGGCCTCTGGGAACTTCATGCCGAGCTTCTCGCGGGCAATGCGGTCCACGCGGTTGGCCTCGGCCAGGGTCGCCTGCTCCAGCTGCAGGCGGCCGAATTCAAGGTTGATGTCATCACGCGTGCGCTCGGCACGCGACAGTTCGATGAACGTCTGCCGATGACGGTGACGCACGAACACGACGCCGATCGCCGAGGCCACGGTGCAGGCCAGCAGGATGATCAGCAGCAGCCGGCTCATGCGTCGGCCTCCCGCTTCTGTGCCACGCGCAGCACGGCGCTGCGGGCACGCGGGTTGGCGGCCAGCTCTTCGTCGGTGGCCTTGATCGCACCGCCGATCAGGTCCAGCGTCGGCACGAACGCAACGGCCTCGGGCAGGCGGCGGTTGGCCGGCGGCGCCTTGGCCAGGCGGTTCATGTACTGCTTGACGATGCGGTCTTCCAGCGAGTGGAAGCTGATCACCGCCAGGCGGCCACCGGGCTTGAGCCGTTCCACCGCCGCATCGAGCCCGGCTTCCAGATCGGCCAGCTCGCGGTTGATGTGGATGCGGATGGCCTGGAAGCTGCGCGTGGCCGGGTGGATCTTGTCCTTGCCGCGCGGCATCACCGAGGCGATCAGTTCGGCCAGTTCGGCGGTGCGGGTAAATGGCTGCTTCTCACGGCGGGCCACGATGGCGCGGGCGATGCGCCGGCTCTGGCGCTCTTCGCCATAGGTCCACAGCACGTCGGCAATCTCGCGGTCTTCGACGCGGTTGATCCACTGCGCGGCGCTTTCACCGCTGTCCGGGTCCATGCGCATGTCCAGCGGGCCGTCCTTGCCGAAGCTGAAGCCGCGTTCGGCCACATCCAGCTGCGGCGACGACACGCCGAGGTCGAACAGCACGCCGTCCAGGCCTTCAGCCGTCGCATCCCACTGCAGCAGCTGGGCGAAGCTGCCACGGAAGATGGACACGCGCGGGTCCGGCGCGAAATCGCGCTCGGCAACGGCGATGGCTTCCGGATCCTTGTCCATGACCAGCAGGCGCCCCTCGGGACCGAGCTGGGTAAGCACGCCACGTGCATGACCGCCACGACCGAACGTGCCATCCAGATAACGTCCGTTTTCGATCACCCTCAGGCCTTCAAGGACCTGGGTGTACAGGACCGGCAGGTGCACCGCCGGCGACTGCGACACCGGAAGGTGACCGGTCTGCGCTTCTGGGCGCATCCGGGCACCCCGGCTCACAACTTCAGGTCGAGCAACCCATCACCCAGATCCTCGTCAGACAACGTCTGCTGGATCAAGGCCCGATGCGCCTGCTCGCTCCACAATTCGAACTTGTCGCCCATACCGAGCAATACCGCCTTCTTCTCAATGCCCACCGCACCGCGGTGGCTGGCGGGGATGCTGATGCGACCGTTGCCGTCCAGTTCCAGATGGGCGGCCGAGCCGACCAGCTTCTGCTGCAACAGGCGCACGACGCGCTGGGTGTTGGGCTTGGACATCACATCGTCGCGGACCCGCTCCCATTCCGACTCTGCGTACAGCCACAGGCAGCCGGCTTCGAACGGGTTGTAGGTCAGCACGAGACGGTTGTTGCTGGCGCGCGCGACGAGGTCGCGGTAAGCGGTGGGAACCGCCATGCGCCCTTTGTCGTCAACTGTGATGGCCGTCTCGCCCTGGAACACGACGCCTGCACCTTGTCCTTCGCCCGGTGAAACATTGAACCACGAAAACCCACAAAACACCCGGATTTCCCTCTGATGCCCACCTTAGCAGCGGGCCGAGGGTTGTCAACAACTTTTCAGCAGGGAAATCGCCAGCCGCATCAATGGCTTGCAACAACCTTTAGAGAATTGTTCAAGGCTTATCCACAAGTTGCTGATCCGTCTCAATTTTTGAGATTGAACGGAAGTTCAGGGGCGTGGACGGGGCGTGAAACATCGGTCGCGCATTCATCCGGAACGGGCCGGAAACGGCACCGGACTGCGCAAACCATGCACAATGAGGCCATGTGCCTGCTCGCTCTTGGCTGGATGCACCACCCGCGCTGGCGGCTGGTGATGACCGGCAACCGTGATGAGTTCCACGCCCGCCCGACGGCGGCGCTGGCCCCCTGGCAGGATGAGACGTCCGTCATCGGTGGACGCGACCTGCGCTCCGGCGGCGGCTGGGCGGGTGTCGGCGCCTCGGGCCGGATGGCGGTGGTCACCAACGTCCGCGACCCGCTGGCGGCCCAGACCGGCCCGTCGCGGGGCGCGCTGGTGGCCGACTTCCTGCGCGGCCGCGACCCGGCCGCTGTGCACATCGACCGCTTGGCGACCGTGGCCGGCGCCTACGCCCCGTTCAACCTGTTGCTGGCCGATGGCGAAAGCCTGGAGTACCTGGGCAACCATCCCGCTGAACGGCAGAGCCTGGGCCGGGGCGTACACGGCATGTCCAACGGCGCGCTGGACGCACCCTGGCCGAAGACCCGCAGGCTGATGGCTGCGCTCTCGGCCTGGCTGGAGGAAGACGGGGCCAGATCCCTGTCGCAACGCGAAAGGGATCCGACCGCGGACCTGACCCCTCTCTGGAATGCCCTCGCTGACGAACACCGCCCCGCCGACAGCGACCTGCCCGACACCGGCATCGGCCTGGAACGCGAGCGCTGGCTGAGCCCGGCCTTCATCCGCGGCGACGACTATGGCACCCGCGCCAGCACCGTGCTGCTGATCGACGCCGACGGCCACGGCGAGATCCACGAACGCCGCTTCGGCCCGCAGGGTGCCCCCAGCGGACAGAGCCACGTCATTTTCTGACGCGGTAGTGCCAGCCGCTGGCCGGCAGCTACGTGATGCCTGGACATGACACGAGGTTGCCCGCCAGCGGCCGGCACTACCCGCAGGCTTGTCGCCTTCGACGCGACAACAGTCGTCATCGCAGCGGGCCTGAAACGTCGTTCAGCTTCCAGCCGCGACCTCAATCCGCCCGCACCACAGGGGCTTCAGCATCGCAGTGACCCGACTGTGCCCTTTTTGTATTTGGCGCTGTGTCTATAAATGTCGCCCCTGACCTCCCAGGGTGGTCGCGCCCGGCATCGCACCGCGCAATCGACCGCAACCCCAAGGAGGCCCCATGCGCCGCATCCTCATCCTGCTCGCCACCCACCTGCTCACCCTCGGCCTTGGCTTCGGCCTGGGCGTCTACCTCCTGCCGATCCTGATCGCCCCCGATGATCCGCCGGTCGCGCAGGTGCAGGCCGCCATGAACGAGGCCACCTACCGCACCACCTTCCGCCGCGACCTCAAAGGCAGCGACGCGGTGCACTGGGCCGAAGGCAAGGTCAGCGTCAGCGCCACCCATGTCGCCTTCGACGGCAACATGGGGCCGGGCCCGGATTACAAGGTCTACCTGGTCCGCGATTTCGTCGACAACAAGGCCGACTTCCTGAAGGTCAAGGCGCAGGCCCAGCGCATCGGCGAGGTGAAGACCTTCAAGCGCTTCCTGGTGGAGGTGCCCGCGAATGTGGACGTGGACGACTACACCACGGTGGTGGTGTGGTGCGAGCGCTTCTCGCAGTTCATTTCCGCCGGGCAATACCGCTGACCGGGACGGGGTCGGATCCCTTTTCGCAGGAAAGGGCTCTGACCCCGCAATCCTGGCCGACCGACGCCACGCAGGGCATCAGTAGATCCACGCCATGCGTGGATGGAAGAAGGAGGCGGAGCCGGCCGATAAGCCGGGTTCTGTCGTGGACAGTCATTCCTCTAGGCGTTACGTCACCGCAACGCTCAAGCAACCTACCCGGATCCAACGCGGGCCGCGCCAAAGGATCCCTATTTGGTCTTGCTCCAGGTGGGGTTTGCCGTGCCGGTCTGTTGCCAGACTCGCGGTGCGCTCTTACCGCACCATTTCACCCTTACCGGCCTTCCGAAGAAGACGTAGGCGGTATCTTTCTGTTGCACTTTCCGTCGGCTTGCGCCGCCCAGGCGTTACCTGGCACCTTGCCCTATGGAGCCCGGACTTTCCTCGGCACCCCCGAAGGGATGACGCGACTGTCTGGCCGGCTCCGCCAGCGCATATTCTAGCGTACGCACGCCCTTCCTGCCGTGCTGATCGCGGCGTGCGGTTCATCCATCAACTGCCGTACAGCGCCTTGCGCGGTGCCCCGGTCAGCTCGGCAGCCAGTTTTGCGGCGGTCGACGGCGGCAGATGTTCGCTCAGCGTGGCGTACACGCGGCGGCCGTGCGCCAACTGTGCTTCCTCGTCATCGCCGGCACCCTGCACCATCACCACGAACTCGCCCTTGCGCTGGTTGTCGTCAGCCTCGACCTTGGCCAGCAAGCCCGCCAGGTCGCCATCGAGCACGGTCTCGAACAGCTTGGTCAACTCGCGGGCAAGCACCGCCGGGCGCTCGCCGCCGAAGATCGCCGCCATGTCGGCCAGCGACTCGGCGATGCGGTGCGAGGATTCGTAGAACACCATCGTGCGCACTTCACCGGCCAGCGTCTGCAGGCGGTCGCGGCGGCCGCTGGCCTTGGCCGGCAGAAAGCCCTCGAAACTGAAACGGTCACTGGGCAGCCCGGCCACGCTCAACGCGGCGATGGCGGCGCAGGCGCCGGGAATGGGGCTGACCTTGATACCCGCCGCGCGCGCGGCACGCACCAGGCGGAAACCGGGATCACTGACCAGCGGGGTGCCGGCGTCGCTGACCAGCGCCAGCGACTCGCCGGCCTGCAGACGCGAGACCAGGCGCTGCGCCAGGGCGTCCTCATTGTGTTCGTGCAGGGCCACCAGCGGTTGCTGGATGCCGAAATGGGACAGCAGCTGGCCGCTGCGGCGGGTGTCTTCGGCACAGATGGCCGCCACCGAACGCAGCACCTCCTGTGCGCGCGGGCTCAGATCGGCCAGGTTGCCGATCGGGGTGGCGACGACGTACAGGGTTGGGACACTCATTTCAGCGGTACTCACGGGGCAAGGGTAGAATCGTAGCGTGTACCCGGCCAAGGCCGCTGCCCTCATCGCATGGACCCGATCATGAACAAGCCCGCCGCACGGATCTCCGCCCTGTCGTTGTCGCTGATGCTGCTGGCCGGTTGTGCCACCACCAGCCTGACCAGCACGCCCGATTCGCCGGCCCAGAGCCAGGCGCTGGCGCTGATCGAACAGGGCAAGCCGCGCGACGCCGCGCTGCAACTGGAAGGCCTGGCCGCGACCCTGCGCGGCGGTGCCCGCAGCAACGCCCTGGCCGACGCAGCCTGGGCCTGGCACCTCGCCGGTGACAGTGCCCGCGCGCGCAGCCTGCTCGGCCAACTCACCGCACGCCAGCTGTCCGGCGCCAGCCTGCAGCGCTACCAGTTGACCGGTGCCGAGCTGGCCCTGGCCGACAAGCAGCCGGCGCAGGCACTGGCCCTGCTGAAGGACCATGGCGACAACGTGCTGCCGGCGCTGCGTACGCGCTGGTATGTGGCCCGCGCCAATGCCCTGCAGGGCACCGGCGATGCCTTTGGTGCCGCCACCGAGCGTGCCCGCGCCCATGCCAGCCTGACCGGCAGCGCGCGCAGCGAGAACCAGGCCGCCATCTCCAGCCTGCTCGGCACCCTCGACGATGCCACCCTGCGCAGCCGTGCCGCCGCCCTGCCGGCCAACGACCCGCTGTACAACTTCGCAGGCCGCGCACTGATCGCGCGTGGCCTGCCGCTGCCGCGCCCGTTCGACCGGGATGGCGCGGCCCAGTTCGATACCAGCAAGCGCCCGCCGGCAATGAGCGACGGTTACCGACCGCCCGCCAAGCTGGCCGTGCTGCTGCCGCTCAGCGGCCGCCTGGCCACCGCCGCGCAGCCGGTGCGCGATGGCCTGTTGAGCGCCTACTACGGTGAAAGCCGCCGCCGCCCGGACATCAACTTCTTCGACACCGCCGGCACCCCGGCCGGTGCTCTGGCCGCCTACGACAAGGCCGTCGCCTCCGGTGCCGACTTCGTGGTCGGCCCGCTGGGCCGCGACGAAGTGGATGCGGTGTACGGCCGCCAGCAGCTGCAGGTGCCGGTGCTGGCCCTGAACCGCGGCAAGGACGCACCGCCGGCCGGCAGCGCCGGCTTCTCGCTGGCACCGGAGGACGACGGCATCGTCGCCGCCGAATACCTGCGTGGCCGCGAGCGCAACCGTGCGCTGGTCATCAACAGCGCCGACGATACCGGCCGCCGTTCCGCTGCCGCCTTCGCACAGCGCTTCGCGCAGCGCGGTGGCCAGGTGGTGGCGACCGTAGGCGTCAACGATGCGGTGGGCGACATCGGCGCCCAGGTGCGCAATGCCGGCCAGGTCGATGCCGTGTTCCTCGCCGTGCGCGCGCCGCAGGCGCGCCTGCTGGCACCGCAGCTGGCGCTGGCCGGCGCCGGTGGCGCCACCCGCGTCGGCACCTCGCAGCTGACCGTCGGCAGCGGCAAGGTGGAAGAAGACGTCGCGCTGGACGGCATCGTCTACCCGAACGAAGCCTGGAACGTGCGCAGCGTGTCCGGCCTGCCGTCGGCCAGCCAGGTGGCCAGCACCCTGCCGAGCGCACGCGGTGCGGCCGGCCGCCTGTTCGCCTTCGGTGCCGATGCCTGGAAGATCACCGCCTATCTGGACAAGCTGTCCAACGAGGGCGGCCTGGACGGTGCCACCGGCACCCTGTTCCTGGACAGCAACGGCAACATCCTGCGCCAACCGGCATGGTCGACGTTCAATGGCGGCCGGCCGATGCCGATCGTCGGTGGTCGCTGAGCGCAGCCAACGTGGCTCGGCGGTGGAAGCCGCCGCCGAGCAGCACCTGCAACAGGCTGGGCTGCAGCCGCGTGCGCGCAACGTGCGCTATCGCGGCGGTGAACTGGATCTGGTGATGGAGGATGCCGGTACCGTGGTGTTCGTGGAAGTGCGCTATCGCGCGCGATCCGATTTCGGTGGCGGCGCCGCTTCGGTCGATGCGCGCAAATGCCGGCGCCTGGCGCATGCTGCACAGCTGTACCTGCAGGACAACCCGGCGCTGGCCAATGCGCCGTGCCGCTTCGATGTGGTGGAAGCCACGGGTGAACCACCCCAGCTGCACTGGCTGCGCGACGCGTTCCGGCTGGACGACTGCTGATGGGTACCGTCCGCTCTGGTAGAGGCCGACCTTGGTCGGCACTTCCGTGCCAACCAAGGTTGGCACCTGCCAGAGCGCAGCCTGGCCGGCACCATCATGGCCCGTGACTGATGCCTTCGATCATCACCCATGCCGCTGTGCCGCTGGCGCTGTGGTGCGCCGCTGATCGTGGCCGCATCCCGCCGCGCCTGCTTGCGGCCGGCGTGATCGCCGCCATGCTGCCCGATGCCGATGTACTGGCCTTCGCTCTGCACGTTCCCTATGCCGATGCCTTCGGCCATCGCGGCGCCAGCCATTCGTTGCTGTTTGCCTGCGTGCTGGCCATGCTGGCGGCGTTGCTGGCATTTCTTGCTGGCCGCCGGCCTTGGTCGGCGCAGAGCCGCCCCGGTAGTCGCCGGCCTTGGTCGGCGCAGAGCCGCCCTGGTAGTCGCCGACCTTGGTCGGCGCAGGTATGCCAACCAAGGTTGGCACCTACCGCACAGGCGGCGAGGTCGTTGCCCACCGCACAGGCGGCAACGTGGGCATCCACCGTACAGGCGGGGGCGTTCGTCTTCGTCTGTGCCGCCAGCCATCCGCTGCTGGATGCGATGACCTCCGGCGGCCTCGGCGTCGCGCTGGCCTGGCCATGGAGCGAACACCGCTTCTTCGCGCCGTGGCGACCGATCCGCGTTTCCCCCTTCGCCCCACAATTCTTCAGCGCGCGCGGCGTGGCCACCCTGCTCTCCGAACTGCGCTGGGTATGGCTGCCGCTGGCCGGCGCCGTTGTAGCCTGGAAACTGATCCAACCCGCTCCTGCTGCCCCACGAGACCCGTCATGAGTACTGCCCTGCCTGCTGCCCTGGTTGCCGAACTGTCCACTCTGCTGGGCCCGGAGGGCTGGCGCATGGATGACCGCGCACTGGAAGCCAACGCGCAGGACAACTCGTGGCGCCATCAACGCCCTGCAGCCGTCGCGCTACCGGCCAATGTCGAGCAGGTGCAGGCACTGGTGCGGACCTGCCGTGCGCACCGTGTGGCGCTGGTCGCGCGTGGCGCCGGCACCGGCACCACCGGTGCAGCGGTGCCATTGCCAGGCAGCATCGTGCTGTCATTCACCCGCATGGACCGCATCGTCGAGATCCGTGCAGGCGACCGCTGCGCAGTCGTGCAGCCGGGCGTGCTCAATGGAACGTTGCAGCAGGCACTGGCACCGCATGGGCTGTTCTGGGCACCGGATCCTTCCAGCGCCGAGATCTGCAGCATCGGCGGCAACCTCGCCTGCAATGCGGGCGGCCCACGCGCGGTGAAGTACGGCACCAGCCGCGACAACGTACTGGGCCTGGTGGCAGTGACCGGCAGCGGCGAGGTGATCCGCTGTGGTGGCGCGTACACCAAGGATGCCACCGGCTACGACCTCACGCATCTGCTGGTGGGCAGCGAAGGCACGCTGGCGCTGATCGTGGAAGCAACCTTGAAGCTGACCCCACTGCCGGTCAGCCAGGCCGGGCTGCGCGTGCTTTATCGCGATGCCGATGCCGCGGCGGCTGCGGTATCGCGGCTGATGTCACAGCCGGTGGTGCCCACGCGCCTGGAGTTCATGGACGCGCGCAGCCTGCAGCTGCTGCGCCTCAATGGCGCCGACGTGCCGCAGGCCGGTGCGATGCTGCTGGTCGAAGCCGATGGCGACCACGACACCCTGCCCTACCTGCTGCAGGCGCTGGCCACCGCGGCCGAAGGTGACGGCATGATCGAACTGGACGTGGCGATGGAAGGCCGTGCACGCGACCAGCTGTGGGCCGCACGCAAAGCGCTGTCGCCGGCATTGCGCAGTGTTGCCCCGGGCAAGATCAACGAGGATGTGGTGGTACCGGTGTCGCGCATTCCGGAGCTGGTGGCCGGCGTGCAGGCGTTGGCGCACGAGTACACGTTGACCATCGTCACCTTCGGCCATGCCGGCAACGGCAACCTGCACGTCAACATTCTCTACCACCCCGACGACGCCGACGAGAACGCACGCGCGCATGCGGCGCTGCCGAAGATCTTCGAACTGACCCTGGCGCTGGGCGGCACGCTGTCAGGTGAGCATGGCATCGGCCTGGCCAAGCGCGATTTCATGGCACAGGCATTTACCCCGGCAACCCTGGCAGCAATGCGCGCGATCAAGGCCGCGCTGGATCCGGACGGCATCCTCAACCCGGGCAAGGTGCTGCCGGCGGCGTAGGCCGCGCGCCTACCTGTAGAGCCGAGCCATGCTCGGCTCGCCGCGCGATGCGCCGGCTTCCCGCGAGCGGAACGCTGAGCAGCCGAGCGTCGGCTCGGCTCTACAACGTCGGTGTCATCCAGCATCCGCACATCGATACGGTAGCGCCGGGCCATGCCCGGCATCATCGATCAGGCGAAGTGCTGGTAACCGCCGTCGGCGGCTTCGCCATCCACGTGCACGCCCTGTCCTTCGGCAATACGACCGATGCGGGTGAGCGGCAGGTCCAGCGACTCGGCCAGGTAGTGCAGTGCATCGCGCTGGTCGGCGGCGGCGGTGAAACACAGCTCGTAGTCGTCGCCACCACGCAGTGCACAGTCGCGGGCGCCCTCGCGGCCGAGCAGCTCGCGCAACGCAGGCGAGATCGGCAGCAGGTCGGCATCGACATGTGCGGCCACCGCACTGCGCGTTGCGATGTGGCCGAGGTCGGCCAGCAGGCCGTCGGACACGTCCACCGCCGCGTGCGCGAAGGCACGCAGACGCAGGCCGAGAGTGACACGCGGGGTCGGACGCAGCAGGCGCAGACGCAGGCTTTCGTAGTCGGCCAGCAGGGTGGCGGTGGCCACGGCCAACGCATTCTGCTGCCACAGGCGCAGTGCACCGGCGGCATCACCCAGCGTGCCGCTGACCCAGATGTCATCACCCACCTGTGCGCGGTCGCGGCGCAGTGCCTGGCCACGGCCGACCTGGCCCAGCGCGGTGACCGAAAGCGACAGCGGACCACGCGTGGTGTCGCCGCCGATCAGCGCGATATCGTGCTGGTCGGCCAGGGCGAAGAAGCCATCGGCGAAGGACTCGATCCAGTCTTCCGTGGCTTCCGGCAACGACAACGCCAGCGTGCACCAGGCCGGGCGTGCGCCCATCGCGGCCAGATCGGAGAGGTTGACCGCCAGGGTCTTCCAGCCGATGTCGAAGGCCGGGGTTTCCGCCGGGAAGTGCACGCCGCTGTTGAGCGTGTCGGCGGTGACCACCAATTGTTCGTTGGCACGCGGTTGCAGCAGCGCGGCGTCGTCACCGATGCCGAGCAGGATGTCGTCGCGCTCGAGGGTGCGGGCGCGGATGCGGTCGATGAGGGCGAATTCGGCCAGGGACATGGGGGCGTTCTGCTTTTATGTAGAGCCGAGCCATGCTCGGCTGCAGTTGGATCACGCGCCGCGATGCCGGATGCAACCGTGCGCTGCACGGTGAGCCGAGCATGGCTCGGCTCTACAGAAACCGGGTCAGTGACCCGATTCGACCTTGCGCCATTCCACGGCGGCACGATCCAGCACGCCGTTGACGTAGGTGTGACCGTGTTCGGAACCGAAGCGCTTGGCCGATTCGATGGCTTCGTTGATCACCACGCGGTACGGCACGTCCAGGCGGTAGCGCAGCTCGTAGGCGGCCAGGCGCAGCACCGCGCGCTCGATCGCGTCCACTTCTTCAATGCCCCGGTCCAGGTACGGGCCGAGCGCTTCGTCGATGTCACGACGGTTGTCGAGCACGCCATGCAGCAGCGCCTCGAAGTACGCCAGGTCGGCGATTTCGCGGGCCTGCTCGTGGGCGAACTGGGCGATCAGCGACTGTGCGTTGCCGCCGGAGATCTGCCAGGCGTAGATGGCCTGCACGGCACGACGGCGGGCGCGCGAGCGCAGCACCGGATCGACGCCA
Source organism: Stenotrophomonas maltophilia (assembly GCF_002799245.1). Lineage (GTDB taxonomy): Bacteria > Pseudomonadota > Gammaproteobacteria > Xanthomonadales > Xanthomonadaceae > Stenotrophomonas > Stenotrophomonas maltophilia_S. The sequence continues at coordinate 958,780 of NZ_NEQV01000001.1, forward strand.
TCACGGCGGACGGGTTTACCGGAGGGCTTGCCCTGGGTGTTCTTGTTCATGGCAGCTGCTCCAGAAGGTTGACCATTTCCAATGCGGCGAGTGCGACTTCCTCGCCCTTGTTGCCGTGGCTGCCGCCTGCGCGGGCCTCGGCGTCTTCCGCACGTTCCACCGCCAGCACGCCATTCAGCACCGGCACGCCGAAGTCCAGCTGCACGCGCATCAGGCCTTCTGCGCAGCGGTCGGCCACATGCTCGTAGTGGCGGGTGTCACCACGGATCACGCAGCCCAGGGTGAGGATGGCGGCGTGTTCATGGGCGGCGGCCAGGCGCGCGGCCACCAGCGGCAGTTCCCAGGCACCCGGCACGCGGATCACGTCGATGTTGGCTTCGGTGATGCCGTTGCCGGCCAGGCTCAGGCGGGCGCCTGCGACCAGCGCGTCGGTGATGCGGGCGTTCCAGCGGCTGGCCAGGATGGCGAAGCGCGCCGATTCGGGAGTGCGAAGATCGCCTTCGTAGTGGCTCATATGCGGCTTGGGGGACTCGATAAGGGGGTAATTCTAGCGTGGATGGGCCCCGGCCGTGGCTGGCGGGGCATGGGGATGTGCCGACCAACGGTCGGCACCCACCAGAGGGCAGACGGTGGGTGCCGACCGTTGGTCGGCACGCCAAGGGGGTTACGGGGTGACCGTCTCCACCACTTCCAGGCCGTAACCGGCCAGGCCGATCTGGCGGCGCGGGGTGCCCAGCACGCGCAGCTTGCCCAGGCCCAGGTCGGACAGGATCTGCGCGCCGGCACCGTTGCGGCGCCACTGGCCCACATCCTTGTCCTTGCCCGGCACCACCGGCGCCGGCTGCTGGCGCAGGCGGGCCAGCAGGGCTTCACCATCGCGCGGGGCCGACAGCACCACCATCACGCCCGCGCCCTCGGCATCGATCGCACGCAGGGCATCGGTGGCCGCCACGCCGAAGTCGTCACGGCGCCAGTGCAGCAGGTCGGCCAGCGGGTTTTCCACCTGCACGCGCACCAGGGTCGGGGTTGCCGCATCCGGGGTGCCGCGGACCAGGGCGAAATGCAGGTCGTGGGCAATGCGGTCGCGGTAGGTCACCAGCTTGAACGGGCCGAATTCGGTGTCGATCTCGCGCTCGTCGACACGCTCGACGGTCTTTTCGGTGGCCAGGCGGTAGGCGATCAGGTCGGCGATGGAGCCCATCTTCAGGCCGTGTTCGCGCGCGAACACTTCCAGCTCCGGGCGGCGCGCCATGCTGCCATCCGGGTTCAGGATCTCCACCAGCACGCCGGCCGGCTCCAGCCCGGCCAGCATGGCCAGGTCGACGCCGGCTTCGGTATGGCCGGCGCGGGTCAGCACGCCGCCCGGCTGGGCGATCAGCGGGAAGATGTGGCCTGGCTGGTGCAGGTCCGACGGCTTGGCGTTGGGCTTCACCGCGGTGCGGATGGTGTGCGCGCGGTCGTGCGCCGAGATGCCGGTGGTGACGCCCTCGGCGGCCTCGATGCTGACCGTGAAGTTGGTCTGGAACTGCGCGGTATTGGCCTGCACCATCGGCGCCAGGCCGAGGTCGGCGGCGCGGGTGCGGGTCAGCGGCAGGCACACCAGGCCACGGCCATGGGTGACCATGAAGTTGATGTCCGACGGCTTGACCAGCTCGGCGGCCATGATCAGGTCGCCTTCGTTCTCGCGGTCTTCGTCATCGACGATGACCACCATGCGGCCCAGGCGGATCTCTTCCAGGATTTCCGGAATCGGGGCGAAATTCATGCTGCATCTCCCTGCGGTTGCTGACCGCTGGCCGGCACGCCGATCAGGCGCTCGACGTAGCGGGCGACCAGATCGATTTCAAGATTGACCGCGCTGCCCACGCCCGAAGCGGAGAAGGCGGTGTTGGCCACGGTGTGCGGGATCAGGGCGACTTCAAAGCCTTCGCCATCCACTTCGTTGACGGTGAGGCTGACGCCGTCCACGCAGATCGAGCCCTTCTTGGCGATGTAGCGACGCAGCGGGGCCGGCGCGGCGAAACGCCAGCGCTGGGCACGTGCGTCTTCATGGATGGACAGCACCTGGCCGAGGCCGTCGACGTGGCCGCTGACCAGATGGCCGCCAAGCCGGTCGGTCGGGCGCATGGCGCGCTCCAGGTTGATGACCGCCCCTTCTTCCAGCTGGCCCAGCGTGGTCAGGCCCAGGGTCTCGGTGGAGGCATCGGCCTGGAAGCTGCTGGCGTCGAACGCGATGACGGTGAGGCAGACGCCGTTGATGGCGATGCTCTCGCCCATCTGCACGTTGTCGAACGGCAGATTCCCGACATTGAAGGTGAAGCGGACATCGCCGCCGATGGATTCGCGTGCGGCCAGACGGCCGACGCCTTCGATGATTCCAGTAAACAAGTAACGTTCTCCGCGAAAAGTGAGCGAAAAACGCCGCAAGGCAAACAGGCGCACACAGAGCATCAGCCCTGTGGCACCGTCTTCTTTCATCCGGACTATGACCGTCGGCTCCGGCATCGGACCGGATCTGCTGACCCCCGGCCGTGGGCCGGGGCGCTCGCGGGCTCGTGCTTGCGCACCTACCGCCGGTGGGGAGTTGCACCCCGCCCTGAAGACGTTTGTGTACCGGCGAACCGGCGTGCCCAGTGTACCAGCCCGTGCTGAACGGGGTCGGATCCCTTTCCGCAGGAAAGGGCTCTGACCCCATCAGCCCGTGCCACGGCAGCACAGGGGGCAGAGCCGTTTTCCCATGGAAAACGGGTCCGACCCCGAGCCCGACCACGCCGGCCCAGCCTGTGATGGCCGTCTCTCGCATTCCGTGAAAATTTCATTAAACTCGACCGCCGGACGACATGAGGTCGCCACGGGTCGCCCGGAGGGCAGGCCCGCCAATGGACTGAAACTCACAGGAATTTCCATGCGCAAGATCCTGATCGTGGCCGCCCTGCTGGCCGCCGCCCCGTTCTCGGCTTCGGCCGAAGCCCTGAGCTACACCTACGTTGAAGGCGGCTGGACGCAGCTGCAGCTGGACCATGGTGGCGGCTCGAAGCCCAGGCTGGACGGCGGCTACATTCGTGGTTCGGTGGCCATTGCCGAGCAGGTGCACGTGTTTGGCGGCTACACCGCCGTCACCAAGACCTACAACCACAACTATTACGACATCGCGGTGCGCATCAAGCAGAAGGTGCAGTCGCCGGAACTGGGCATCGGCTATCACATGCCGTGGACCGATCGCGTGGATTTCACCGCTGATGCTGCATGGGTGCGCCTGGACGAAGAGTTCAAGATGTCGTTCAACGGCCGCCAGGTGGATCGCCTGAAGAATGACATCAACGTGGGCCGCGTCACCATGGGTATCCGCGGCAAGCCGTCGCGCATGACCGAAGCCTGGGCCAAGGCCGGCTACATGGACGGCGGCAGCGACTTCAAGGGCACCTGGGTCGGCACCGTTGGCGGCCAGATCAACTTCACCAAGACCTGGGGCCTGGTGGGCGAGATCTCCGGCTACCGCGACGTCACCCAGTACTCGGCCGGCGTCCGCGCCAGCTTCTGATTGCCCGATCCTCGTCGTGCGATCGAACGGGCCCCGCAAGGGGCCCGTTTTTTTGCCCCGCGCGCACCGGCATGTGATCACATGGCGCCATCGGGCCTGCGCAAAGATGCGCTAGGCTTGCGCGCCTCTGGAACAGGAAACACCGTCATGAAGACTCCCTTGCGTACCCTGCTGGCCAGTGCCCTGCTGGGCGCCCCGCTGTTGGCCAGCGCCGCCCCGGCCACGCTGACGCCCGAACAGGCGTTCGACCTGTATGCGCGCGTCCTGCTGGAAGACGACGCCACGGCGACCCGCGCCCTCAACGATGCGCTGAAGCCCGCCTTCGAGGGCCAGGACGCCGTGACCCCTGCGCCGGGTGCCTTGGCCAAGGCACTGGCCGAACCGTGGCAGGTCGTGCTTGCCAGCACCGGCGCGAAGGCCGATGCGGCCGCCACTGAAGCGCTGTATGCCAAGGCGCTGCGCGATTCGAAGTGCCGTGCGACGCAGAGCGTGATCGAAGACAACGAGTACGTCGAAGACCAGAAGCTGGCGCGCATCACCTTCAGCTGCCAGGTGCCCGACCTGGGCAAGGTGCGCCCGCTGTTCGCCGCCAGCCTTGCGTCCGACGCCAGCCCGGCCTCGCGCAAGCAGTTCACCGACGCCTACACCCAGGCGCTGCAGAGTGGCACGCGCGTCCCGGTCAGCGGCACCTTCACCCTGTACCCGGCCAAGGACAACGGCTACTGGTACAGCGGCAACTTCGACGATCTGGTGGGCACCGTGACCGGCGCGCTGGCACCGTTCGAGGACTGGATGCAGGACGCGCAGGCGGCCAACGCACCCAAGGTGACCGGCGTGCCGGGCTGCGACCTGCTGCTGCAACAGCACCGCGCCTGCGTGGCGAAGATCGCACCCGACCAGATCAGCGGCGTGGATGCGATGGCCGAGGAACTCAAGGCCAAGGCACAGGTGAAGTCGGCCGAGGACATGACGCAGGAGTGCAAGGCACTGCGCCCGATCGCCGAGATGATGTGGACCGACGAGTGCGCCTGAGGGGGTTCCACTGAAACGCCTGGGGCTGGCCGCGCTGCTGCTGGCCCCTTGCAGTGCGCTGGCCGGTGCCGAAGCGGCATCGCCGGCACGGTTGTTCGATCTGCATGCACAGGTGATCGTGCATGGCGATACCCGTGCGCAGCGGGCGCTGGCCGCGCAGCTGGAGAGGGATGACGCGCCGGCCTTCGTTGCTGCGTTGGCTGCTGCAAGCCAACTGGATGAAGCACCCGAGCTCGCGGATTGGCCGGCGGCTGCGCAGGCCGTGCGCAAGCGACAGGTTTCGGCACAGTGCAAGGCCGATGGCGTGAGTTGGCCACAGGGCCGCGATGGCGACATCGCCGAGGTGGCCTACCACTGCCACCTGCCGGATCTGTCGGGCCTGCTCCCGCTCTATCGCCAGCACCGCGTGCCCTTCAACGGGCCGCATCCACCGCAGATGTCCGCCCCCCTGGCGGCGGCCTACACGACGGCGATGCACAACGCACCCGACTGCGTGCGCAGCGGCACACTGACCTTCCAGCGCAGCGGCAGCCACAGTGCATGGCGCGTGCGCGACCCGGGCCCGCTGATGGCGCTGGTGGCCGACGCCTTCCTGCCCTTCTTCGAATGGAACGAGCACCTGCCGGATGATGCTGATTGACCTGCATGCAGACGCAGCCACCGCTGCGGTGGAAGGCGAGGCAACGGCAGGCAGAGGCAGTGGGCGCGTACTGCCGCGGCCCGCCTGTACGCTGCAAGCAACAGCGCAGGGGCCAGTGCCCGGTCAGCGCAGAAGACGACGAAGGCGCCTGGCGGCACAGAGGTGGCCCTTCTCTGTGTGGTTCCCTCACGGGCGCAACAGCAGCCTGATGTCCTCGCCCACCTGGCGCTGATCAACCACGCGCAGTCTGCGCTGCTGGTCCATCGCATCGATGCCGAGCCCGGCCAGCAGCGGGCGGCCGTTGTCGCCCAGCAGCGTGGGCGCCTGATAGAGCAGCAGTTCGTCCACCCAGCCACCACGCAGCAGCGCGCCGGCCAGTGTTGCGCCGGCTTCGGTGTGCACTTCGTTGATGCCGCGCTCGGCCAGCAGCGCCAGCACCGCGCCAAGCTCCAACCGCCCTTCTGCGCTGGGCACGCTGGCAAATCCGGCGTCGGCCGCATCCGGTGCGCTCACCGCCGCATCGTGCAGGTACAGCGTCGGCGCCCCACCCTCGCGCACGCGGCTGCATTCGAGCGAACGCAGGCGCGAATCGAGCACCACGCGCAGCGGCGGCATCACCTCGGTATCGGCCAGGCGCACGGTCAGCATCGGGTCGTCGGCCAGTACCGTGTCGGCGCCGGTCAGGATCGCACCGGCGCGTGCCCGCCAGTGCTGCACATCCTCGCGCGCGGCCGGCCCGGTGATCCATTTGGAGCTGCCATCGGCCATCGCGGTACGGCCATCGAGACTGGCGGCCAGCTTTACCCGCAGCCACGGGCGATTGCGCTCCACACGCGACAGGAAGCCCTTGTTGAGCTCGCGTGCCTGCGCCGCCATCAGCCCTTCGGCGACCTCGATGCCGGCATTGCGCAGCAGATCAAAGCCACCGCCATCGACCTTCGGGAAGGGATCACGCATCGCCGCGACCACGCGTGACACGCCCGCTTCGATCAGTGCCAGTGCACACGGCGGCGTGCGCCCGTAGTGCGCGCAGGGTTCCAGGGTGACGTAGGCAGTGGCGCCGCGGGCCTCGCTGCCGGCCTCGCGCAGCGCGAACACTTCAGCGTGCGGACCGCCGGCGCGCTGGTGCCAGCCCTGCCCGACCACGCGTTCGCCATGGGCGATGACGCAGCCGACCATCGGGTTGGGACGGGTGGTATAGGCAGCACGCTCGGCCAGGCGCAGTGCGTTGGCCATGTGCAGGTGGTCAAGGACGGAGAACGGAGTGCTCATGCCGCCATGGTACCCCTGTGGGTAGAGCCGGGCCCACGTTCGGCGGCAGCTACCAGCGCCAACCAAGGTTGGCATCTACCGGGGCAAGCGCGAACCAAGGTTGGCATCTACCGGGGCAAGCGCCAACCAGGGTTGGCATCTACCCGGGCAAGCGCGGTCAGCCCTTCTTCTTCTTGGTCAGGGCAATCACATCGCCCAGCAGCTGCAGCTGTTCGGTACTGGACGGCAGGTCACGCTCGAGCTTCTCGATCTCCTCGCGGAAATCGGCCACGTCCTCGAAGCTGCGGTAGACCGAAGCGAAGCGCACATAGCCGACATGATCGAGCTTGCGCAGTTCGTTCATCACGAACTCGCCGACCTTGATCGAGGGCACTTCGCGCTCGCCGCTGATGCGCAGCTGGTGAACCACCGCACGCACCGCCGCTTCGATCTTGTCTTCGGCCACTGCACGCTTCTGCAGCGCGCGGTCGAAGCCAGCACGGACCTTGCGCTGGTCGAACGCCTCGCGGGTGCCATCGCTCTTGACGATCGCAGGCAGCTTCAGCTCGACCGTTTCCATGGTGCTGAAGCGCTCGCCACAGGCTTCGCATTCACGCCGACGACGGATCGTCGCGCCGTCTTCAGAGACGCGCGAGTCGATGACCCGGGTATCGGCATGTTGGCAGAAGGGGCAATGCATGGAACGCCTGGCTCAGAGGCAATCTAATCGCCACGTTCATGGCAGCGTCGCAAAGGTACCTGAGAAGGGGCGCAGCAGCAAATGCTGTCTGCGCGGAAGCCCCTGCATTCCAGCCAACCAGCGCGTCCAGTGCGCTCGGCACGACCTTCTCAACCGGGAGCGGGCGGTGTCGAGGCTGCGCGTGCCCAGCGCAGCCATGCCAGATGCCCCGCCATCACCAACAGAGGCGGGCCGAACCCGAGGAAGCCCAATGTCGAGATTTCTCCCCGCCTGAAGGTGAAGTACAGAGTGGCGGCGACCACGCCCAACGCGGCCAGCACTCCCAGCGCCAGGCCGCCCCAGGCGACAATGGGTGACCGGCGCAGGCCGGCAAGGCCGCGCCACAGGAACAGGCCGCTCAGCCACAACCACGACAGCAGGCCGATGATTCCGGCCGACGACCACAACAGCAGCAGCGTGTGCTCATCGCCCGACAGGTACTTGCCGTCCAGTACGACCATCAACCCCAGCACGGCCCCCGTGCCGCCTGCCGCCACGGTGGGCAGGCCCACCAGCAGGCCGGCAATGGCCATCCAGCGTTTGTGATGACGCTCATCCATGCGTTCGATTTCCTTCGATGAGCCGCGTCATGCGCGGCGCTTGAGCCACACCAGCATCGCGGCCGGTACCAGCATCGACGGGCCCAGCAGCAGCAGCTCCAACGCGGTATGGCCCTCCTGGAATCCGGCCCAGGCGGCCAACCCAAGGACGGGTAATGCGGCCAGGCCACCCATCAGCAACAGCCACCACCACATCGTGCGCACCTGCAGGCCTGCCCGGCCCTGCAGCAGATAGCCGGCGCTGAGCCACAGCCACGCCGGGCAGCCGGCAACACCGGCCAGGCCCCACGACAGCAGCACCAGGTTGGGGTCGCTGTTGCGGCCGAAAGACTGCAGGCCGAGCAGCAGGAACATCGCGGCGACCATGCCCCCCATCGCCAGACTGGGCAGGCCGAATACCACCGCCAGCGCGGTGTACAGGTACTTGAGGCGGCGCTCATCCATGCGCGGGATTGCAGGGTTGCTGATGGCGGGGCCCGATCCCTTCCTCATGGGAAGGGATCCGACCCCACTACCCGATCAGCCGTAGACCGGGTACTTGCGGCACTGCGCGCTGACCGCGTCGCGCACGCGGGCGATGACGGCATCATCGCTCGGCGCGTCGAGCACGTCGGCGATCCAGTTGGCCAGGTCCACGCAATCCTGTTCGACGTAGCCGCGGGTGGTCACTGCCGGGGTACCCAGGCGCAGGCCCGAGGTCACGAACGGCGAGCGCGGGTCGTTCGGCACCGAGTTCTTGTTGACGGTGATGTGGGCCTTGCCCAGCGCGGCTTCCGCGTCCTTGCCGGACACGTCCTTGCCGATCATGTCGACCAGCATCAGGTGGTTCTGGGTGCCGCCGGAGACGATCTTGTAGCCGCGCGCGATCAGCGTGTTGGCCATCGCCTGGGCGTTCTTCACCACCTGCTGCTGATAGGCCTTGAAGCCCGGTTCCAGCGCTTCCTTGAAGGCCACGGCCTTGCCGGCGATGACGTGCATCAGCGGACCGCCCTGGATGCCCGGGAACACGATCGACTGCAGCTTCTTGACCAGATCTTCGTCGGCGCCCTTGGCGACGATGATGCCGCCGCGCGGGCCGCGCAGGGTCTTGTGGGTGGTCGAGGTGACCACGTGCGCGTGCTCCAGCGGGCTCGGGTAGACGCCAGCGGCAACCAGGCCTGCGACATGGGCCATGTCGACGAACAGGTAGGCACCGACCTTGTCGGCGATGGCGCGGAAGCGCGCCCAGTCGATCACCTGCGAGTAGGCCGAGAAGCCGGCCACGACCATCTTCGGCTTGTGCTCCAGGGCCAGCCGCTCGACTTCGTCATAATCGATCAGGCCCTGGTCGTTCACGCCGTACTGCACGGCGTTGAACAGCTTGCCCGAGGCGTTGACCTTGGCACCGTGGGTGAGGTGGCCGCCATGGGCCAGGCTCATGCCGAGGATGGTGTCACCCGGCTGCAGCAGGGCGAAGTACACGGCCTGGTTGGCCTGCGAGCCGCTGTGCGGCTGCACGTTGGCGTACATATCGTCTGTGGAGCCCGCGCCGAACAGCTGCTTGAGGCGGTCGATCGCCAGCTGCTCGGCGATGTCCACGTATTCGCAGCCACCGTAGTAGCGCTTGCCCGGGTAGCCTTCGGCATACTTGTTGGTCAGCTGGCTGCCCTGGGCTTCCATCACCGCCGGGCTGGTGTAGTTCTCGCTGGCGATCAGCTCGACGTGGTCTTCCTGGCGCTGGGTCTCAGCGGCGATGGCCTTGGCCAGTTCGGGATCGTAGGATTCGATGCGGACGTCACGCGGGAACATCGGGTACTCCAGCAGGCAGGGAAAGGGGTACGACTCAGCCCTCGATTGTAGCCCCGCACCGGCCTGCTGGGGCCGAAACAGACGGGGCCGGCATTCCCGAAGGAATCCGGCCCCGTATGGTTTCGACTGGCGTTGCGGGGTCGGAACCCTTGCCGTTGCAGAGGGATCCGGCCCCGGCCGCGATCCTCAGCGGCTGCTGAGCACGTACTGGGCGATCACGCCGGTGGCGATGGCGACCAGCAGCATGTTGCCGCGGTCATCGCGGATCCACTGGTGCCCATACGGCGGGCGGCGCAGGTGGTAGCGCGGATAGTCGTTCACGACATAGACCGGGCCGCGGTAGTAGTCGCGATAGCGGTGGCCGACCTGCCAGCCGTAGCCGGGGCCATAGGCCGGGCGATAGACCACGCGCGGCGGTGCCGGGCGGTAGTAGCGGTCATGGTCGCGGTGCCATTCACGGCGGTCCTGGCGGTAGTCGCGCCGGGCCTCGCGGCGGTCGCGCTCCCAGTCACGGCGATCCTGGCGCCATTCGCGGCGGTCACGGTGATCGTTGTCGGCGAAGGCCGGGGCCACGGCGCCGAGCGCCAGCACAGAGGCCACGGCGCCGGCCATTACTCGATTGATGCGCATGTCAGACCTCTGCATGGGTGGTTGGTGAGCCCATATTGCGCACCTGATCTGAACGGTCTCCGGCTGGAAACGCTTCCCGCTGCAGGACTGTGACGAGGTATTCAGGCCACGGCCAGCCCGGCGGCGCCTGCACGGCGCGGCCGCGAACCGGTTCCGGCTATAATTGGCGGTATTCCTTTTCAGTCTGTGCCCGCTGCCGCAACGGGATGTTCCCGTGACGGGTCGGGCGCAGGGCCGCGCCTACGGAGACCTCATGTCCTCGCAATACATCTACACCATGAACCGCGTGTCCAAGGTGGTCCCGCCCAAGCGGCAGATCATCAAGGACATCTCGCTGTCCTTCTTCCCGGGCGCGAAGATCGGCCTGCTGGGCCTGAACGGCGCCGGCAAGTCCACCGTGCTGAAGATCATGGCCGGCGTGGACACCGATTTCGAGGGCGAAGCCCGCCCGCAGGCCGGTATCAAGGTCGGCTACCTGGCGCAGGAGCCGGAACTGGACCCGACCAAGACCGTGCGTGAAGCGGTCGAGGAAGGCGTGGGCGAAGTGCTGCAGGCGCAGGCCGCGCTGGACGCGGTGTACCTGGCCTACGCCGAGGAAGGCGCCGACTTCGACGCGCTGGCCAAGGAACAGGAGCGCCTGGAGGCGATCCTGGCCGCTGGCGACGCGCACACCCTGGAAAACCAGCTGGACGTGGCCGCCGATGCGCTGCGCCTGCCGCCGTGGGATGCCATCGTCGGCAAGCTGTCCGGTGGTGAGAAGCGCCGCGTGGCGCTGTGCCGCCTGCTGCTGCAGAAGCCGGACATGCTGCTGCTCGACGAACCGACCAACCACCTCGACGCCGAGTCGGTGGAATGGCTGGAACAGTTCCTGGCGCGCTACACCGGCACCGTGGTGGCGGTCACCCACGATCGCTACTTCCTGGACAACGCCGCCGAGTGGATCCTGGAACTGGACCGCGGCCGCGGCATTCCGTGGAAGGGCAACTACACCGACTGGCTGACCCAGAAGGATGAGCGCCTGAAGCAGGAAGACAACCAGGAAAAGGCCCGCCAGAAGGCGATCCAGAAGGAACTGGAGTGGTCGCGCCAGAACGCCAAGGGCGGCCGCACCAAGGGCAAGGCCCGTCTGGCCCGCCTGGAAGAGCTGCAGTCGGTCGATTACCAGAAGCGCAACGAGACCAACGAAATCTTCATCCCGCCGGGCGAGCGCCTGGGCAATGCGGTGATGGAGTTCAAGAACGTCTCCAAGAAGTTCGGCGACCGCCTGCTGTTCGACAACCTGAACTTCCTGGTGCCGGCCGGCGCCATCGTCGGCATCATCGGCCCGAACGGTGCCGGTAAGTCGACCCTGTTCAAGATGATCACCGGCCAGGAAAAGCCGGACACCGGCGAGATCGTGGTCGGCCCGACCGTGAAGCTGTCCTACGTGGACCAGAGCCGCGACGCGCTGGAAGGCAACCACAACGTCTTCCAGGAAATCGCTGGCGGCCTGGACATCCTCAACATCAACGGCATCGAGATCCAGTCGCGCGCCTACATCGGCCGCTTCAACTTCAAGGGCCAGGACCAGCAGAAGATGGTCGGTTCGCTGTCCGGTGGTGAGCGTGGCCGCCTGCACATGGCCAAGACCCTGCTGCAGGGTGGCAACGTGCTGCTGCTCGACGAACCGTCCAACGACCTGGACATCGAAACCCTGCGTGCGCTGGAAGATGCGCTGCTGGAGTTCCCGGGCAACACCTTCGTCATCTCGCATGACCGCTGGTTCCTGGATCGCATCGCGACCCACATCCTGGCGTTCGAAGGCGACTCGCACGTGGAGTTCTTCCAGGGCAACTACCGCGAGTACGAAGAAGACAAGCGCCGCCGCATGGGCGACGACGCTGCGCCGAAGCGCCTGCGCTTCAAGGCACTGAAGTAAGGCAACAGGAAAGGCCGCGCTCGCGCGGCCTTTCTTCTTCTGGTGGGTCACCACCGTTGGTGGTGACTCCAATTATTGTTGTGAGATCCCCCATGTCCCTGTTCGAGCGCCTGTTCCAGCTGCAGCAGCACGGCACCACCGTGCGTACCGAGCTGCTGGCCGGTGTCACCACCTTCCTGACGATGTCCTACATCGTCTTCGTGAACCCCGAGATCCTCGGCACCACCGGCATGGATGCGGGTGCGGTGTTCGTGGCTACCTGCCTGGCTGCTGCGCTGGGTTCGGCGGTGATGGCGCTGGCCGCCAACTTCCCGGTCGGCATGGCACCGGGCATGGGCCTGAACGCGTTCTTCGCTTTCACCGTGGTCGGCGCCGCCGGGCTGCCGTGGCAGCAGGCACTGGGTGCGGTGTTCATCTCCGGACTGGTGTTCCTGGTGCTGTCGCTGACCGGCGTGCGGGCATGGCTGGTGTCGGGCATTCCTTCGTCGCTGCGCTCGGCGATCGTGGCCGGCATCGGCCTGTTCCTGGCGATCATCGCGCTGCAGAAGTCCGGCGTGATCGTCGGCAATGAAGACACGCTGGTGGCGCTGGGCCCGTTGAACACGGCGCCGCCACTGCTGGCATTGGCCGGCTTCCTGCTGATCGCGGTGCTGGAAGCGCGCCGCATCCGCGGTGCGATCCTGATCGGCATCCTGGCAGTGACCGGCGCTGGCTGGGCATTGGGCGACGTGCAGTACCAGGGCCTGGTCTCGCTGCCGCCGAGCCTGGCCCCCACCTTCCTGCAGCTGGACCTGCCGGGCCTGCTGCACCATGACGGTGGTGCGCCGATCGCGGTGCTGCTGCAAGTGGTGCTGGTGTTCGTGCTGGTGGAAGTGTTCGATGCCACCGGCACCCTGTACGGCGTGGTCGGTCGTGCCGGCCTGCTGAAGCTGCCGGGCGCGCAGAAGCGTTTTGGCCGTGCCCTGCTGGCCGACAGCACCGCGATCGTGGCCGGTTCGATGCTCGGCACCAGCAGCACCACCGCGTTCGCTGAAAGCGCCTCGGGCGTGCAGGTAGGCGGCCGTACCGGCCTGACCGCGCTGGTGGTATCGGCACTGTTCCTGGCCGCGCTGCTGTTCTCGCCGCTGGCGGCGATGGTACCCAGCTATGCCACCGCACCTGCGCTGCTGTTCGTGGCCGGCCTGATGCTGCGCGAACTGGTGGAAGTGGACTGGAGCGACCTGACCGAATCGGTGCCGGCCGCACTGTGCGCGCTGGCGATGCCGTTCACCTACTCCATCGCCAACGGCCTGGCGTTCGGCTTCATCGCCTATGCCGCGCTGAAGGCGGGCACCGGCCGCTGGCGCGAAGTGCATCCGGCGGTGTGGCTGGTGGCGGTGCTGTTCACCCTGCGCTACGCGCTGGAATAATCGGCAGGCGATGCCGGCCAGCGGCCGGCACTACCGGGTGGCGATTCACCTGCCACGCACGGTGCTCTGGGATGATGCGGGCATGGTTCGGCCCGACCTTCCCGCAGATCCGTCTTCGCCGTTGCGCCGCCGGCTGCTGCGTGCGGCGATGCTGGCGCCGTTGGCCGGTGCGCTCGCCACCCTGCCCGGCTGCTCGCTGCCGGTGCAGATCGATGGCACCTTCCTGCAGCCATGGCGCAGCCATCTGCAGTGGGGCCTGGCCGACTGGCAGCGCTCGTTGAAGCTGGCACATGTGCTGGGCTGCCGGCAGCTGGTGCTGCAATGGACCGGCATCCTCGGTGGCAGCGAGGGCGACTGGTCACTGCCCGACAGCAGCCTGCAGCAACTGTTCACCGCGGCCAGCGAGAACAACCTCCGCATCCGCGTCGGCCTGCCCTTCCAGCAACGCTGGTGGCAGGCCATCGGTGCCGACGATGCCACGCTGCAGGCATTCCTGGCCGACAGCCTGGCGCATGCACGCAGCTGGTTGGCACAGGCCCCCTGGGCACAGCAGCCGGCCTTCGGGGGCTGGTACCTGCCCTACGAACTGGAGCAGTACCACTGGGCCGATCCGGCCCGCCAGCAATGGCTGGCGCAGTGGCTGCACGGGCTGGTGCAGGCCGCCAGCGCGCGCGGCGGTGACTGCGCGATCTCCTGTTACTTCAGCCGCCTGCAGACCGATGGCAACCTGGTCACGCTGTGGCAGGCAGTACGTGCACACGCGGCCGTGCGACCCATGGTGCAGGACGGCGTGGGAGTGGCCGGTGCCGGCAATGTGCAGCAGCTTCAGCCGTTGCTCGATCATTTCCACGCACACGGCATCGGCTTCGATGCGATCGTCGAGCTGTTCCGTGAGCTGCCCGGCGGCGCTGCTGATGGCAGCGGATTCAAGGGCGAAACCGCCGATGCCGCACGTATCCAACGGCAGCTGGCGTGGGCGCACGGCAGCGGCGCACAGCATGTACTGGTCTATGCGCTGGAGCCGTGGCTGAGCCAGGACACGCCGCAGGCCGCGGCGCTGCGGCGACGCTGGGGCCTGCCTCAGTAGTAGAGGATGGCGGTGGCGAACAGGCCCTTGGCACGCTGCGTATCACCGCCACCGATCGCGAAGCGGTACTGCACGGTCAGGTCCAGGTAGGAGCGCGGCGTATTGTAGTGATCCTCGCGGAACCAGTAGCGCACGCCCACGCCCGGCCCCGCGCCGAGTGACCAGCTGCGCTGCGTATCGTTGAGCGCGAACGACTGCGCCGGGAACAGCGGGTAACGGATGTCGCGCACGCGCGAGCGCTGGTCCAGCCAGTCCGCCCCCACCACCACGTACGGCGTGACCACCCAGTGGGTCTGTCCGGCACCAAAGCGGAAGCTGCGGCCGGCGCGCAGTTCACCGGCAGCGAACCACTGTTCGCGGTGCAGGCGCCCGTTCGCATCGCCGATCCGCCGCACCGGCGTGCCGCTGGCATCGACTGCGTCCAGGGTGAAATGCGCGCTGTTGTCATCCCAGGTGTAGCCGCCCTGCGCGTAGCCGCTGACCATCCACCACTGGTTCACATCGGTGCGCAGGTCGGTGCCGTGGTAATAGCCGTAGGTCAGGTAGGACATCCAGCCACCGGAACCGCTGGCCAAGCGGTAGCGGGCCAGTGTGCTGGTTTCCAGTGGTGGGTTCAGGGCCAGCTGCAGGCTGCACTGCACAGCCGCCGATGCAGGATAGACATCGCCCGAGCGGGTGGCGCTGCCGAGAAACTGGCGGCGCTCGATGCCGGCGCTCAGGCCGGTCTGGCCGAAGGCGTAGCGCATGCCGAACGAGGCGATGGTGGACGGCCAGCCAGTGGTTGAACGCGAATGGCTGAGACGCTCGGCGCGTGCGCGTGCGTCCGGGGTCGATTCGCCGGTGCATGGATCCACCGCGCGGATCGATTCGTAGGTGCCGCCCTGGTCGTACAGGGTGTTGAGCAGTCGCACGTAGAGCTCCAGCGTGCCGTGCTGGTCGTTGAAAGCCGGGGGCCGCCAGAACGCTTCCAGCGTGCTGAACACCGAATCGCCCGGCGTACTGATCGCCGCGCCGCCGACATTGGTCGCCGCCTGGCGCGCGCCACGGAAACCGGCCGAGGCGATCACGCCCCACTCGCGCGAGTAGTTGGCGATGGCATCACGCACGTTGTAGCGCTGGTGCTCATCCAGCGGCAGCTCACCGGCATCGGCGCGATCAATGGCGCTGCGCAGCAGCGTCACCGCCTGTGGATGATCGCCGTTGGCCGCACTCGCGTACGCCTGGTCGAGCACGACGCTCTTCGGTGCATTGCCGGTCGCCTCGGCGGCACGGAAATCGGCCAGCGCGCGCGCCGGTTCGCGCGCCTTCTGGTTGAGGTAGCCACGCTGCATCAGCAGCCCGGCGTCGGCAGGATGCTGTGCCAGTGCCGTATCCAGGCGCTGCCGCGCTTCATCCTGCTGGCTGCGGTTGCCCGCCGCCAGCGTGGTGGTCAGCAGCTCCTGCAGCTGCGTGTCGTCCGGTGCGGCCTGCAGCGCCTGGCGCGCTGCGCCAATGGCCTCGGCATAGTCCTGCCGCGCGTAGGCTGCATAGGCGCGTTGTGCAGCGCCTCCGTCACCCTGCAGGTCCGCCGGCATCAGCTCGCAGACGTTGCCGCTGTCACCAGGCTCGCAGTACTGGAACGGCGCCGGATAGGCCTGCGCAGTCATCCGCGGAAGCTCGTGACTGGAACCGATCGCCCTGGTGCGCTGCTCGATGCCCTGCTGCAGCAGCTGCTGTGCCCGTGCGTCGCTCCCACCTGCAGGCGCCTCCCCCTGCAGCGGCACCATCAGTGCAGCCGCACGGGCGCGATCGCCGGCGGCCAGGGCCGCATCCACCGCCAGCAGGCGCACGTTGCGCTGCTGCGTTGTTGCTCCTGGCGTGGCGAGCGCGGCGTCGAAGTCCTCGTTGGCGAGCACGGTATTGCCTTGCCGCTGGCGCAGATAGCCGCGCATCACCCGCGCGTTGAGATCCTGGCCGTCAGCCTGCAAGGCCTGGTCGGCACTGCGCTCGGCGTCGGCCAACTGCCCCTGTTGCAGCTGCGCGGTGATCAGCAGCAACCGATACGAGGCGACCTCCGGTGCGAGCTCGACGGCGGCACGCGCCTGCGCGACGGCAGCAGCATCGTCCTGCGTGGACAGCGATCGATATGCCTGCTGGGCCTGCAGCAGCGCGCGCTGGTGGTTCAGCGCCACACGCCGGGTACGCAGCGCCTCGCCATTCGGCGCGCCCAGCTGCAGCGCGGTGGCAATGGCAGCGTCGGCCTGTTCGGGCTGCTGCTGCGCCTCCAGCGCAGCCACCCACAGCAACGCCCAGGCGCCCTGATTCGGCTGCTGCCGGAAGGCCTGCTCGGCCTTGCTGGCCGCCTCTCCCATGCGTCCGGCGTCATAGGCGGCGTAGGCCCCGGTGGCCAGCGCGTAGGCCTGCTGCCGGCTGCGGTCTGCGGCACTGCCGACCGGACGCGAGGGAGATGCAGCGCGCGCACTGCTGCCATCCGTGGAGGTGCTGCGTGCAGCGGTGGCAGCAGCCAGCGCCGGCAGGGCCGGATCCTTCAACCCCGCATCCAGTGCACGACGCGCCTGTTGCTGTGCCTCGGCCCCCCGGCCCAGTTTCTGCAACGCATAGATCTGCAGCAGGCGCAGCCGCACCACATCCGGGCGCAGCCGGATCGCTTCAGTGGACTGCTGGTAAGCCGCGCGGTAGTCGCCACGCTCATAGGCGGAGAACGCCTGCTCGGCAATGCGGTAGGCAGCACCGGACAGCGGCAGTGCGGCATCGGCCTGTGCCAGCACCGGCGCGGCCGCCGCGGCCAGTGCCACGGCAATGACGGTGGACAGCAGCGTGGTCTTCATGCCGGCATGGCTCCGGGAGGCGGCGACTGCAGCGCGGCCGCACGCCGGCGCTGCTCCTGCATGGCCTGGGCCACGGCGTCTTCGGTGGTGATGCCCTGCTTGACCAGGTAATCGCCGATGCGGCCATCGCGCTGCGGCTTGTACTCGTCCAGTGCGATCTCGAAGCGCGCGTGGTCGATCAGGCGCATTTCCACCAGCAGGTCGCCAAGCAGGGGCACGTCGTCCAGCTGCCAGTGCCGGTCACCGCCGATCAGGCGCAGGCCGGCGTTGATTTCGCTTTCGCGGGCAATGCTCTGTTCGATGTGCTGGCTGTGGGTTTCCTGCTTCAGCAGCGCCAACGCGTCTTCGGGCAATGGGCTGGCCACGGCCAGCCGCAGTGTCCCTTCCTGGCGCGGCGGCAGCGGCAGCATGCGCCACTGCACGCAGGCATCGGTACTGACCGGGAACTGGCAGGCCCGCAGGTAGTCCACATCGATCACCGCGCGCTGCAGGTCACCCTGGAAGGCGATCGCCTCGGCCAGGGTCTCATCGTCCAGCCAACCCTGTGTGAGCAGGATGCGGCCCAGCGGCTGCTGCCGCCCGGCATGCTGCTGCTCCAGCGCCTGCTGCAGCCGCTCCGGTTCCACTGCCTGCCAGGTGGTCAACAGCTCGCCCAGCTGTTTGCGGGTCTGCACCAGCTGTGCCGCATCCGGGAAGTCGTGCATGGTCTTGTCCCAGACCATGCGCTTGCCGAACAGCAGGTAGGCCAGGAACACCTTCCACGCACGGGCGGTGGCCATGAAATTGATCATGTTGCCGACCACCATGCGCGGGATCGACATCAGCGCATGCTCCCAGCCGTACAACCGGTTGACGAAGTAGAAACGCTGCACGACGCGGGTCGCCAGCGCCGCAGTGGTCAGCAGCGCGACATTCATCTGCCAGGTACCGGCCTGGAACACGCTGGGGAACTGCATCGTCCATACCCCGGTCATCTTCAACAGCCAGAACAGCAGCAGCTGCAGGAAAATGATGTAGGCGATGATGCTGACGAACGAGGTGATGATGCCCTTGCGGTCGCGCGCCAGCAGGTACTTGGTGGCCAGCGAGCCACGCCAGCCCAGCGACTCCCAGCTCTGCAGGCCGATGCCCAGTACCCAGCGTGCCTTCTGCCGGTACGAGGCGCGGAAATTGTCGGGGAAGTACTCGCGCACGCACAGTGCCATCTGCTGGGTGCGCTCGCGCACGGGCCCCCAGCCGAACCACGAGGGACGGCGCACGCGGAACTGCACCGGAAAGCGGGCGAAGATCGACTGCATGCCCATCGCCGCCAGCCGCGCACCAACATCGTAATCCTCGGTGAGGCTGTCGGTGTTGAAAGGCTGGTTGCCGGTCTGCGCACTCAACGCCAGCAACGCGCGCCGCGAGAAGCAGGTACCGACGCCAGCCGACGGCACCATGCCGGATACGCTCTCGCGCACCACCAGGTCCTTGGCGTGCCATTCGGCGAACTCGTCCATGTAGACACCGGCAACCAGTTCGTACCACTCGCGGTCCAGCGAAGTGACCGGCAACTGGATCATGTCCTTGCGCGGCAGCAGGTAGTTGTAGAAGCGCAGTTCCATCGGGTGCAGCACGTCTTCGCTGTCGTGCAGGATCACACCGGCGAACTCGATGTCGTGGCGCTTCTCGTAATCGAAGATCGCCAGGATCAGCCAGTTCAGGCAGTCGGCCTTGCTGGTCGGCCCGTCGTGCGGTACCTCCACGCGGCGCAGGCGCTTGTAGCGGCGCCGCATGCGCTCGACTTCGTCGATGGTCTGCTGGTCGTTGGGATAGGTGCCGACAAACACGACGTACTCGCGGTAGTCGAGCACATTGATCATGTTCTCCACCATCTGCGCGATGACGTCGTACTCCATCCACGCCGGCACCATGATCGCCAGCGGCTGTTCCGGCCGCTGCAGCAGGTCTTCCTGGGTCAACGGCCGGTACGCATCGCGGCGCTTGATGGTGAGCGTGCGCCAGCTCTCGCGCACCCAGTACCAGACATCGATGAACAGGTCATCGAGGCTGGAGATCAGGATCAGCACGGCAACCGCCGCCGCCGTGGTTTCCAGGGCGGCGTAGTAGTTGGCCAGCTGGATGTTCCAGAACAGACCGTCCACGGTGGATCAATGCCCTGCGTTGGCGGACTTGCGGCGGCGCACCTGGGTGACGCGGGCGGCCAGCAGCGCGAATACGATCACGCCGACCAGCAGCAGCAGCCAGACCATGTGCCGTTCCCACTTCGATTGCGGATTGCCGTCCTGCGCGATACGCGTGCCATAGGGATCCTGGCGGTCGAATTCGTGCACGGCATCACTGCCGTCGAGCACGGCAAGATCGCCCCGCAGCAGCCGGAACGGCGCGCCGAACGACGGCGCCTGAGCGCCCAGGTCGCTGTACAGCACGCCGAGCTGGCCGCCGGACGACCCCACCTGCACCACGGCGGCGCGATCCAGGCCGCTGACATCCAGCAGCGGCTGCGGCTTGCCACCGATCAGCAGGTGGCCGTCCTTCAGGCCGGCCACATCGACACCGGCCGGCGCCACGCCGAAGGCCAGCCACGGTGCGCCCGGGCTGACCGCGGCACCGGCATCGACCACCTTCAGCTCCGACGCCTCCGGCGAGGCGCCCACTGCGCTGGCCACCGCGATGACCTTGCCCAGCGATGCCGGCGCATCCTGCAGCCAGGCGCCGGGCACGAACACCTGGTTGCCACGTGACAGCTGGCTGCTGGCACCGACGAAATCACTGCCCAGCGAACGCTTGGCCAGGGTCAGGTGGCTGCTGGGCAGGATCGATACCGGATAGCCGGTGGCTGGATCGTGGCAGTAGGGGCGTGCCGGCTGGCGCAGGAAGCTGACCCGGATCTCGTTGCGCGCCGACAGCGCGTAGGCCGGTACCTTGGCCACCAGCCGTTGCGGCTGGCCGTTGGCCGACAGCACCTTGCCACCCAGCAGATAGTCGTTGAAGTAGATCGTGGCCACCGCGCCCTGGCCGGCAGCATTGGGGGCCGCCGAAACATCGATCACCACCTGCTCGGGCAGGCGGCCATCGGCCGACAGCGCGCCGAGATCGAAGCTGGCGCTGCGATCGGCGCGGGTGACCACATCCATCGTGCCGGCGATGTTGCCGAGCCGGCTCAGCAGCACCTGGTCACCGTCCAGCCTGGGCGTGCCCGCTGCGCTGACCTGCAGGCTGCGGCCCAGCGCATAGCTCCGCCACTGTTCGGCGAACAACCCAGCAACCTTGCCCGCTGCCGTCGGGTCGACCACCAGCGTCGGACGACCGGCAACGGCCACCACGCTGACCGACGCGTTGGCGGCGGGCTTCTCCAGGCCGCCCATGTCGGTGCCGCGCCACGCGGCAAACGCTGCGCCCGCATCAGCGCCAGCCGCGCCGACCTGTGCGGCCAGCGCATCCAGCGCCGCACGTACGCCGGATCGCAGAGCATCGCTGCCGATCATCACGTCGGCAGCCAACGGCCCGCTGTCACGCAACGACAGCAGCGCACCCACTTCGGCCAGATCCTTGATCGCATGCGCACGCTCGCCCTGAGCCAGCGCGGCATAGGCCGGCACGCCCTGCAGGCTGGCCGGGATGCTGATGCCGGCCAGGTCGACGCTGTCACCCACCTTGGGCAGCGCCACCACCTGTACCTGCTTGCCACCGGCCTGCAATGCGGTACCGATGCGCCAGGCCGCGTCGTAGGCGGGCGCCTGCAGCGCCTTGCCGTCCACCAGCAGGCGCACCTGCGGTGGCAACGCCCCCCACGCCTTGGCCACGGTATCCACGGCGCGGCCGTCGAAGCGGTAGCTGAAGCGCGAGTCTGGCGACAGCCGCAGCACGTTGGCCGGTGCACTCTGGTCGGCACACTGGTAGTCGGACACGATCGACCACCAGCCGACACCGACCCGCACGAACCCGTTCTGGCGGGGTTCGCCATCGATGGCCAGCAGCTGGCTGGCATCGCCCTGGGCATCGGTGATCGAACGCGCGGCGATGGGATCGCCATCGACCGACCACAGGCCCGAGGTACGCCCGGCGTGGCCGCGCACGTAGCGCCCATCGAGCTGCAGCTGCGCATCACGGGTGGCAACGCCGGCCGGCACCGGCAGGTAGACCTCGCGCTGGCTCTCCTGCCCGCTCAACACCAGCGGCTGGCGGAAGCCGAGTTCGCGCAGGGTCATCTGCCGGTTGACCGTGCTGTCGCCACTCCATTCGGCGAACTGGCCGGCGACGCTGTCGGCGGCATGGGCACTGCCGACCCCGCCCGACAGGACGAACGCGGCGGCGGAAACAAACAGGGAAGAGCGGCCGGTCTGGGTCATGGCGTCACTTCATGCGGATGGGGGTGGACGGCACCGCCACTGCGGAGACCGGGCGAGAACTCGGGAAGGGGCGTGCCGCGCAGGGCTGCGACGATGCGGGCGCTGGCGCGGCCATCACCGTAGGGGCTGGCATCAGGGTCGAAGCGGGTCGGCTGCGGGGGCTGTGCCAATGCTGCGTTGACGCCCTCGACGATGCGCGAGGGCGTGGTGCCGACCAGCGTCACCACACCGGCCTCGACCGCCTCCGGGCGTTCGGTGACGTCGCGCATCACCAGCACCGGTTTGGCCAGGGCCGGCGCTTCTTCCTGCACACCACCGGAGTCGGTGAGGATGGCATCGGCACGCTGCATCAGGCGCACGAAACGCAGGTAGTCCTGCGGCGGCACCAGGTGCACATTGTCGAGGTTGCCGAGGTGGGCGTTGACCGGTCCCTGCACGTTCGGATTGAGGTGCACCGGATACAGCACCTGCAGGTCCGGCCGCCGGGCCAGCTCGGCCAGCGCACGGCAGATGTCCTCGAAGCCCTGGCCGAAGCTCTCGCGGCGGTGGCCGGTGACCAGCAGCAGGCGGCGCCCGGGGTCGAGCATGTGGAAGGGTTGGTCGGCCCGGGCACGCAGTGCCGGATCGGCATCCAGGCGCTGCACGGTCTGCTGCAGGGCATCGATGACGGTGTTGCCGGTGACCAGGATCTGCCCGCCCAGATGCTCGCGGCCCAGGTTGGCGCGCGAGCCGGGGGTGGGCGCATACAGCTGATGGCCGACCACGTCGATCACCCGCCGGTTCATCTCCTCCGGCCACGGCCGGTTGATGTCGCCGGTGCGCAGGCCGGCCTCGACATGGCCGATCGGGATGCGGTGGTGGAACGCGGCCAGGGCGGCGGTCATCGCCGTGGTGGTATCGCCGTGCACCAGCACGTAGTCGGGGCGGACCTGCGTGTAGAGCGCGTCAAGCCGCTCGAACAGCTTGGAACACAGGCCATTGAGGGTCTGGTTCGGCACCATGACATCAAGGTCATGGTCGGCCGTGATCTCGAACAGCGACATCACCTGGTCGAGCATCGCCCGGTGCTGCCCGGTGATGCAGACCACCGATTCGATGTCCGCGGCCTGTGCCAATGCCCGCACCAGCGGCCCCATCTTGATCGCTTCCGGTCGGGTGCCAAACACCGACAGGACCTTCACCGGGGCGCTCCCGAAGGCCGGCGCGGGGGGAGACAAGCAGCAGTGGCCACGTCTGGATCCTTTCGGCGTTCCCGTCCAATACCCGCAGGCAGGAGACGGTCACCTCATGAGGGAACTCCAAATTCGCGACGTACATCACACTCAGTTGACGGTACGTGCGTCGTGGCATTGATCTTCATCGTTGGAAGATCAAGACGCAGTCAACGCCGCCCGTGGAACCGGCGACGTTGCGGTGGAACGCAGCAGGGACAGCCGCCTGGGCGGCCTTACTCGTACTGGATGGTGAACGTGGCCTGGCCGTTCGCGACACCCGCGCCGACCGTGCCGGCCTGGGTCTGCACATAGCGCGCGCGCAGCGGCAGCGCCATGACGCTGGTCCCCGGCGCGGTGGTGCCGACGTTGATGGTCTGGCCGAAGCGCACTTCACGCTCGGTGGTGCCATCGCGCTGGACCATCTGGATGCCGATGCGGGTCGCACTGTTGCTGGCTGCGCTGAGCTTCAGCACGCCCGGCATGTTCGAGCTGTCCTGGTCGGCATCCAGGCGGATGCCGATCTTGCTCTGGTAGGCGGCGACGTTGCTGCCCTGGCAGTTCAGCCGGATCTCGAAATCGCGATCGACCGCGCGCGAACCGACACCGGTGAAGGTGGTGTTGGGCACGCTGCCGAAGTCGACGGCGATGTTGCGGCTGCCGGCCTGCACTTCGCAGGTCGGGCTGACCACGGTGGTGCCCGAGCCCTTGAAGGTCGAGGTCAGTACCGGGCGACTGGCACCATCACCGTCGAAGTAGTACGTGGTGAAGCGGCCGTTCGGCGCGATCACGCCCGAACCGGTCTGCGCGGCGGTCTTGATCAGCTGGATGCGGAAGGTGCCGCCAATCAGCGAGATGGTGGCGTTGCCGGCAAAGTTGATGGAGTGCGGGTAGTAGGTCTGGATGGCGCCGGAATCGCGGAACAGGCGGATGCCCACGCCGGCAACATCGGTTTCATACACATTGGAGAAACCGGCAACCGGCCGCCGCTGCGCTGCGTTGACGTACTCACCGATGGAACGGCCACCGGACCAGTCGCAGCGCGCAACGCTGTTCTGCTGGGTGATCGACTCGCTGATCTCCTTGATCACGCCACCGACCGGCGTGCTGGGCAGGATCACGATCTGGCCCATGTCCATGGTCACGTCCTGCGCGGTGAACCAGCTGGACTGGATGCGGCACGCGGCACTGGCCTGCTGTGCCAGCAGCGCGCCGCCCAGCATCGCAACGACTGTCAGTGCCTTGCGGCGACGGGAAGAAATCATCGGCATGCTGCCTCCAGCGGGATGAAGCCGGTCTTGGACGCATCGGCGCCCGCCGGAACCTGGTAATCGATGGTGCAGCGCTGGTCGGCGCCGGCGCCCCACTCCACCAGCAGGCGGCCCTGGTTCTTTTCACTGCGCACGTACAGGCGGCCACCCTGGCTGACCATGCCGACCGGCTGGCCCTGCTCATCCTTGACCTGCGCGCCGAACGGCATGCTGCGGCCATCCGGGTTGCGCACCTGGATCAGCAGCGCATTGCCCTTGCGGGTGTCGAAACGCAGGTAGCTGATGGCACCGGCGAACGGTGCGATCGACTGGCTGGTGCTTTCCAGCTCGACGTCGTGGGCCATGCCCTGCGGGTCGAGGGTGACGGTGTTGAGGCGGTACGGCGACACGTACGGCACCACCGCGTAGCCGCGGCCATCGACACGCAGGCCCGGAGCGTTGCTGACGATCGCATCGCGCGCGCCCGGTGCTTCGATCAGCACCATGGTGTCGCCACGCTGCGGGGTGAAGGTGAAGCCGCCCGGATGCACGACCACGCTGCCGTTGGCGCCGACCGAGGCCTGGCGGAAATCACGCGAGTGGCTGTAGGTGGCGTTCAGCGCGGAGTAGCGGCTGCGGTATTCGGCATTGCCGATCGCGGTAGTGCCACCCTCGCGGGAATCGGACAGGGCTGCGCCGTAGCTGAAGTTGTTGTCGACGCCGGCCGAACCGGTGATGCCGACGCGGCTGTTGTCGTAGCCACCGCGGTCGCGCACGCCGAGATCGGCGCTGAACGACACCGGGTGGGTACCACGGCCCAGCGGCACGCTCATCGACAGCAGGTACTGGGTGTCGGAACGGCCGAGCACGCCTTCTTCGGTGCGCAGCGCCGAGAAGCCGTAGTTCACCGAACGCCAGGCGTTGTTGTAGCCCACCTGGTACTGCTTGGAGGTGCCGGGACGGTCATAGAAGTCACGCACCGAACCGGTCACGTACAGCGCACCACCGCGGCGGCCCAGCGGCTGGTTCAGGGTCACCTGGAACTGGCTGCGCTGGCGACCACGGGTGGTCGGATCGATGCCGCGCTTGTCCGAGTCACGGCCATACAGCGCGTCCTGCAGGCTGTAGAAGCCTTCAGTCGAGTAGCGGTAGGCGGCCAGGGTCAGGTTGGTGCCGGTCTCGCCGATCATGTTGCTGTAGCTCAGCCGCACACTGGCGCCGGTGTGGCTGCCGTAGTGGTCGAAGGAGGTACGTGCATGGGTGACGTCGGCAGCGAAGGCACCGACCCGCGTGGACAGGCCGACACCGTACAGCAGCGACAGGTAGCCGTCGCTCAGCGCGCTGCCGCCGTACAGGGTCAGCTGGTTGCCGATGCCGCGCTGGTAGGTGCCCTGCACCAGCCAGGGTTCGTCGGCCAGCAGCTTGTTGCGCACCTGGCCGGCGGTCAGCGAGTAGCGCGACACGCCCTCGCGCAGCATCTGCGGCACCGAGCCGAACGGCACCTTGAATTCACGACGGCGGCCATCGGCCTCGATCACGCTCACTTCCAGGTCGCCGCCGTAGCCGGTCGGGTACAGGTCGTCGATGACGAAGCTGCCCGGCGAGACGGTGGAGGAGTAGATCAGCTGCTGGTTCTGGCGCACTTCGATGCGCGCGTTGGTCTCGGCGATGCCGCGCACGACCGGCGCGTAACCGCGCAGCGAATCAGGCAGCATGCGATCGTCGCTGGCCAGGCTGGCACCGCGGTAACCGATCGAGTCGAACAGCTCGCCGGTGGTGTAGGCCTCACCGATGGTCAGCATGCCGCGCACCTGCGGGATGCCGCGCTGTGCGTAGGTGGCGATGCTCTGCCAATGGCGGCCGTCGCCCTCGGACCAGGTCAGGTTGGAGTCGTGGCGGAACTGCCAGCCGCCCAGGTTCAGGCCGGCATTGAGGCCGAGGTAGGCACTGCGGTTGCGCTGGCCACCTTCGACACGGCTGTTGCTGTCGATGGCATTGAAGCTGTAGCCGACGAAGCCGGCATTGATGCCGCGGTCCCACAGCGCCGGGTTGACGTAGCCGCGCGCCTCACGACGCAGGAACACCTGCGGGATGCTGAGGTCGTAGCGCAGGTTGCCACTGTCATAGACACCATAGGCATTGGCCATGCGCTGCTGCACCGGCACGCAGCTGGTCTTGTCGGTCGGCAGCGTCGGGTCCTGCTGCAGCAGCACGGCCTCGCTGTCCACGCCCATTTCTTCCAGCATCGGCAGCGGCAGGCAGGCGTCGACATGGCCCTGCGCATCGGCCTTGAACTGCAGGTCACGACGGCCCTGCCAGGCACCGTTGACGTAGACATCGACACGGTAGCTGCCGGCCACCATCGGGTTGCCGTTGCTGAAGGCCGCCAGGTCGACCTGCTTGGCCTGGCCCGACAGGAAGCTGGAATTGAACTGGGCCGATTCCGGTGCACGCGCATTGGCCGCACCACTCTGCGCCATCAGCGCCTGTTCGCCGAGATTGGCCGGTGCAGCCAGCGCCCATCCTGGGCAGGCTGCGCCAACAACCAACAGGCAAAGCGCCTGATGGATCGACAATGTCAATCTGTTTCCGATCACACTGACATTCCTTCAATTCGCCGCACGGCGGCGGTGGCGGGATGCGCAGGCCCCTGGCCCGCGCGGCGCGTTCAGCTCCCGGTGCTGCCGAGGCGGACGGTATGCTCGACCCGGCCGCCGTAATCGTTGATGGTGATGAAGCGCACCTGGTTGGTGCCCGCCGGTGCGGCGAACTCCAGGCTCTGCTTCGGCGCAACCATCGCGCCCTTGTCCTCGACGGCCTTTTCACTGCTGCCGGTCACGGCATGCACTTCGGCCAGCGTGACGTGGAAGGGGCTGGGGTTTTCCACCCGCAGGCGGTCGCCATTGCGGGTCCAGCGCAGCGCTGCCGGTGCGTCGTTGGCGACGCCCTTCAGGCCCTGCGGCCGGTAGAAAAGCTTCAGGCGCGAACGGAACGCGACCTGCAGGTAATTCTGTTCGCCGCTGTCGGCGTTGTCCGGCGACGGCGGTACGTCCAGCACGTTGAGCCAGAACACCGTCTCGCGATCGGTCGGCAGCTGTGCGCCGGAGAAGATCAGGCGCAGCGCCTGGCTGCGGCCCGGCTCGACGCGCGCGATCGGCGGCGTCAGCACGAACGGAGCATCGCTGGTATCGGCGGTCTGGTTGGCGTCGCCACTGTCGATCCAGGCCTGGACCAGTGCGGGCGAATCGCCCACGTTGTCGACCTGCACGGTGACTTCGCGCGCCTGTGCCGGGTAGATCACCCGCGTGCCATTGACCACCACGCCGGCCAGTGCGTTCTGGCAGAAGGGCAGCGTGAACGCTGCCAGCAGCAGCGCCCGGGGAAAGATTGCTTTCATCGGAAGTACTACGCTCGAGGGGTGTGGCCAGGGGCCGCGGAGCACTGGCCGGCGCGTACGCCGGCCAATGCGGGTACGACGACGATCAGTTGTAGATGATCGTGTACTTGACGCTGCTGGTGACGTCGCCCGGGGTGGCGGCGGCAGTGGCGTAGTACTCAGCGTAGTAGTTCAGGTCGGCCGAGCCGTCGGTGCCGACGGTGACCCACTGCGAGTTGGTCTGGGCCTGGCCAGCGCCAGCAGCCTTGATCGGCAGGAACTGGTTGTTCGAGCCCAGCAGCTGCAGCTGCACGTTGTTGGCAGCGTTGGCCGAAGCCTGGTTGACCAGACGGCCGCTGTTGAAGTCGACGGTCGAACCCGGCTCGAAGTAGGTGGCGACGTTGCCGGCGCTGCACTTGGTCAGGTTGATGGCGAACGGGGTACGGCCCGCAACGGCACCGGCAGTGGCCAGGGTGTTCTTGGACACGGTCGGCAGGTTGACGGCGAAGTCCTTGCCGCCCGGGGTCGAGATGGTGCAGGTCTTGTCGGTCACCTTGCCATTGAAGGTGATGGTGCCGTCGGCGGCGTTGGCGGCGTTGGCGGCCAGCGGAGCGGCGGCCAGCATCAGAGCGGCAATGAGATTGATCTTGTGCATTCGCTTTTACCTAACCCTACTGAAGAGATGAGAAGTAGAGGAGGAAGCAAGGAGCACTGCCGGGCTAACAAGACCCATCCTTGCGTCTCACCTGTGGCCGGACTCGGACATACCTTCCCCTGAATCCGTGACGCAAGTATATGCACAACTGTGATGAAAGTCTCATTATTTTTCTGAACGACAATTTATTGACGCCCTAAATGTGACGTGGTAGGCGAAAGCCGGTCCACGGGTGCGTGGGGGAATTGACGGGGGTGCAATCAGGCCAGAGACGACTGCTGATGTCGCATTGAGTGGCGCATTCGGCATTCGCGGAAACATGCTTTTTTCAAGGGAAAATCACCTTCCTTGATGCGCATCACTCTTTCTTGGTGATGGCCCTAGCAGATTCAGAATCGTCCTATTAAAGGTTGATCGATCCTGTCGCTAACTAGGACACACCGAACCAGAGAACGTGTCATGAGGAACTCCATTCTGCTGTGCGTGGCCCTGATGTCCGTCAGTGCGCTGGCCCAGGCCAGCAGCGGCAGCATCCGTTTCAGCGGTCGCATCGCCGAGCCGGGCTGCACGACGAACCTGTCCCAGGGTGAGCTGAGCCTGGCGGCCTGCCCGCCGTCGGCCAAGGGCTCGACGGTGGCCGTGACGGCACTGGCCGATGGCCAGGCCGCGACGCTGCGCGATGGCAAGCGCCAGGGCCAGAAGCTGTCGGTGTCGGCCAGCGCGATGCGCGCCGGCGATATCGCCTTCTCCGAGCGCTACAGCGTGCAGGCCGCCAAGCAGCAGCCGCTGCAGGGTGCCTACCTGGTAGTGGTCGACTACCTGTAAGCCTGCCTGCTGCAGGCCGACGTGTTTACGCCGGCGGCAGCTCGAAGACCTGGCGCAGATAGGCCAGGTAACCCGGGTCGTCGCACATGCTCTTGCCCGGCGAATCGCTGAGCTTGGCCACCGGCTGGCCGTTGCAGCGGACCATCTTGATGACGATGTTGAGCGGTGTCGGGCCCAGATCATTGGTCAGGTGGGTGCCGACACCGAACGCGACCTGGCAGCGGCCACGGAAGTAGTCGTACAGGCGCATCACCTTGGCGATGTCGAGCCCATCGCTGAACACCAGCACCTTGCTGCGCGGATCGACCCGGCGCTGCTGGAAATGCGCCAGCATGCGGTCACCCCAGTCGAACGGATCGCCGGAGTCATGGCGCACGCCGTCGAACAGCTTGCAGAAATACATGTCGAAGTCGCGCAGGAACGCGTCCAGGCCGACCACATCGGACAACGCGATGCCGAGGTCGCCGCGGTACTCGCGCGCCCACGATTCCAGTGCCGCCACCTGCGAATCACGCAACCGCGGGCCGAGGGCCTGGAACGCCTGCAGGTACTCATGGGCCATGGTGCCGTGCGGGGTCATGCCGTACAGGCGCGCGAAGTGCACGTTGCTGGTGCCGACCAGCTGCGGGCCGAGCGCATCGCGCAGCAGCGGCAGCAGCCGCGCATGCCAGTCACGCGAGTAGCGGCGACGGCTGCCGTAGTCAGCGATGCGGCATTGCTCGAAGCCGGGGGTATCGCGCAGCAGCGCGGCCTTGGCCTGCAGGCGGCGCTCGCCTTCGGCGAAGTCGGCCGTGGTGGTGTTGCGGAACCAGACTTCGTTGATGATCGCCAGCAGCGGCACTTCGAACAGGATGGTGTGCAGCCACGGGCCGGTGATGTCCAGTTCGATCTCGCCGGGCACGGTCTTCGATGCGCGCAGCTGGATGTACTTGCGGTCGAGATGGAACAGGCCGAGGAAATCGGCGAAGTCCGGCTTCACGAAGCGCAGGCCACGCATGTAGTCCAGCTCCGCGTCGCTGAAACGCAGGTTGCACAGGTGGTCGATTTCTTCGTCGATCTGGTCGATGTAGCTTGCCAGGTCGATACCGGGCGTGCGGCACTTGAACCGGTACTGCACCTGGGCGCCGGGATGCTGGTGGAGCACCGCCTGCATCATGGTGAACTTGTACAGGTCGGTGTCGAGCAGGGACTGGATGATAGGCATGGGGCGGATTATGCGCCCGGCAGGGTGAACCGGGGTGCCTGCAGCCACGCGTGGCTGCGCGGCCTGGGCCGAGCATGGGCGCCGCTCTACAAGGACCTGCGCAGCAGGCGCGGCACCAGCATCAGCGCATGTGCCCAGATCGCGGCCCACACCGCCGCCCGCACCGGCAGCGAACGCTGCCCGGCCTCGAACTTCTGGAAATAGCGCCACAGGCCCCTGTGCTTGTGCCATTCCACGAAGAACGGCCGCGAGCGGCTGGAGACACCGCGCACATGGGTGACCTGCAGGTCGTTGGCGATCGCCACCACCGCACCGGCCTCGCGCGCGCGCCGGCACAGGTCCAGGTCCTCGGCGTGCAGGCGGTAGCCCGCGTCCCAGCCCCCCACACGGTCGAACAGCGCACGCGGCATCATCAGCAGTGCGCCGGACAGCGCAGGAACCCGCTGCAGCGCCTGGTGCGGCGCGCGCGGAACCGCCAGCTTCGAGCCCTTGCCGGGCGAACGCAGCATCATCAGGAAATCCGGATCGCGGCGGCGAACCGCCTCGTCGGCATGGCCATGCTCGTCCACCTGTTCGACGCCCAGCAGGCAGTCGCCCAGCGCTTCGGCACGGGAGCGCAGTTCGGCCAGCGTGCCCGGCTCGACCATCAGGTCCGGGTTGATGAAGGCCAGCCACGGGCTGTGCGAGTCGGCCACGCCCTGGTTGTTGGCGGCGGCGAAACCGGGATTGTCCGGGTTGCCGACGAAGCGCACTCGTGGATCATGGCTGGCATGGCGCTGCACGATGTCCAGGGTGCCATCCAGCGAACCATTGTCGATCACCCGGATCTCGGCCACATCCTGCGCCTGGCGCAGGCGCGAGAGGCAGGCGTCGATGGTGCTGCCACTCTGGTAGGTGACGACGATGGCGGCAATGGCAACATTCAAGCGGTTGGCTCCGGCGCGGACGGGACGAACAGGTCGCCCTGCTCCCGCGGCATTATCGCCTGACGCATGCGCTGCTGCAGATCGGCGCGCAGCCCGTGCAGCGGATCGTGCATCAGGAAATCGGCCAGCCGTGGCACCCAGCCTGGCCAGCGTGCGGCGAGCGCCTCCAGATCGCCATCGCGGCTGACCGCCTCCCCTGCCCGGCTGACGAAGGCGGTCTCGCACAACACATTGCGCCACCCCAGCCCGGCCATGCGCAGGCTGAGGTCGACCAGCGCAGCGTTCCAGCCCGCGTAGCTGTCCACGTCCAGGCCGCCGGCACGACGACGCGCGTTGCCACGCACCAGCACCGCATGGGTGACCGCCGATGGCAGCTCCGGGTGCAGCGTCGGCAACGTGGCGCAGGTGTGCGCCAGCAGGGCCGGATCATGGGGCTCGGGGTTGATCTCGCCCAGCCGTGGCCACGCTGCGGTCTCGCCGGCATTGCACCAGGGGGTCGCGGTGGCGATGGCGGCATCGCGGGCGAAGGCATCCTGCAACTGCTGCAACCAGCCGGGTGATGGCACGCTGTCCGGCGCCAGCACGGCCACGTCCAGGCCGTCGCAGGCGCGGAGCATCTCGTCCAGATGAGCGACTTCGCCCAGTGGCCGCGCGCGCCGGGTGTACTCGGCCTGCAGCGGCGTATGCGCCAACCAGTGCTCGACCACGGCCTGCGCACGCGGCCCGGTCTGCGCGTCATCGGCCAACCAGACCGCGGTGCCCGGTGCGGTGCCGGCATCCAGCGCGGCCAGGCAGCGGTCGAGCGCGGCATCATCCACGCACAGCGGCAACAACACGATCGCCCCCATCCCGCCTCCGTGGTTGTCGGTGGCCACAGCGTAGCACCGGGAGGGTATCGGCCGGGTTGCACCCGGCACCCGCCTCAGGCCAGGGCAACAGCAACAGCCGAAGCAAAAGCTGGGTTCCTGGGGGTTGGCGGGGTGGGTCCGGTTGCGGGGGACGCTGCAAGTACGTCCATGTAAGCTCGGTCGCCGCATCCATGCGGCTCACGCCCCCGCAACCGGACCCACCCCGCCTTCGACAGATCTCCGCGATCTGTTGGACATGCCGATGGGGGTCAGATCCGTTTTCCAAAGGAAAACGGATCTGACCCCATTTTCTGATTTCGAAATCTGGCAGAGATTCATCCACGCATAGCGTGGATCCAGCGTGTCGACCAAGGTCGACACCTACCAACAGCCGCGGGAATCTGTCAGAGGTGGGGCGGTCCTGCCAACCCACACCGCCCTGCCCTCCCCCAGTAAACCCGCTGTTGCTGTTGCTGTTGCTGTTGCTCCAGCTCCGGCCTCTGCGGGTGCCGGGCGCCGCCCGGCCGCAAACCCCTTACTTCTTCGCGCGCGGCTGGTTCAGCGGCTCCATCGCACGGAAGCGCTTGCTGTACTCGTCGGTCAGGTTGCGCGATTCCTGGCTGTTGCGGACGATGGTCGGGGTCAGCAGCACGATCACTTCCGAACGGCGGCTGGTGCGGGTCTTCTGCCCGAACAGCGCGCCAACCACCGGGATCTTGCTCAGGCCCGGGATGCCGCTGCTGCCATCGGTGGCCGAATCGGTGATCAGGCCCGCCAGCATGATGGTATCGCCGCTCTGCACCGCTGCTTCAGTGGACAGCTTCTTGGTCGAGATGCGCGGGTTGCAGTTGCGCTCGTTCGGGTTGCAGGTATCCGGCACGTCCGAGGCGCTGCTGACCTCCTGCACGATGTCCAGGAACACGGTGCCATCACGGGTCACCCGTGGGCGCACCTTCAGGATCACGCCGGTGTCGATGTACTGCACCGAGCTGTAGGTGCTGGTGCCCACGCCGGTGTTCACCGTGGTGGTGTTGATCGGCACCTTGTCGCCGACGTTGAGCGTGGCCTCTGCGTTGTTGCGCACGAACACCGACGGCGTCTGCAGCAGGCGCAGGTCGGTCACCTTGTCCAGCGCGCTGACCACGGCGGCGGCGTTGTGGCCGGTGAACGCCCAGCCCACGCCATCGTTGCCGGTGATCCCGCCGGCGAAGGTACTCCACGAACCGGCCGCTGCCGGCGGCAGGGTCAGGCCTGCCAATGCGCCGGTCAGTGCGCGACCGGCCACGGCGTTGTCGAAGAACCAGTTCACGCCGTACTTCAGGTCGCCGGTCAGCGCGACTTCGGCCACCTGTGCCTCGATATGCACCTGCAGCGGCATCACATCCAGCTTCTCGATCACCTCGCGGATGGAGCGCCAGGCCTGCGGGGTCGAACGCACCAGCAGGGTGTTGGTTTCCTCCACCGCAGACACGCCGACGCGGTCGCCTTCCACTTCCAGGCTGACACTGACGTTGCCGGGCTGGCGCTGCGGCAGGTTCAGGCTGCCATTGCTGCTGCCACTGCCACTGCTCCCACCCAGCGTCGACCCCAGGTTGCTGCTGCTGTTGTCCATGCCACGATCGCCGTCACCGCCAAGCTGCGACGGGATGGCGCCCGGCGCCAGCGAGGCCGGGCTGGAGCCGCCACGGTTGCCGCTGCTGGCAAAGGCCTCGCTGAGGCGCTCGGCCAGGTCGCGTGCCTTGATGTAGCGCAGCTCGTAGGAGAACAGGCGGGCGCTGCCGCCCGCGGTGTCGATGCGATCCAGCCACTGCTGGATCTGGTCCAGGTAGCGTACCTGCGGAGTGATCACCAACACGGCGTTGGCATTCTCCAGCGGCAGGAAACGGAACATGCCGGCACTGGGAGTCTTGCTCTCTTCACCGAACACCTTTTCCAGGTCGGCCGCGACCTGTTCGGCCTTGCCCGACTGGATCGGGAACACACCCACCGACATGCCCGACAACCAGTCGACGTCGAAGATCTCGACGGTGCGCAGGTAGTTTTCCAGTTCGGCGCGGGTACCGCCGAGGGTGATCACGTTGCGGCCGCTGTCCACGTTGACGATGGCGTTGGGCCGCGCGTACGGCTCCAGCACCTTCTTCATCTCGGTGGCGGAGATGAACTGCAGCGGGATCACGCGGACTTCAAAGCCGCGCGCACTGGCGGCCGGCGCGGTGCTCGGCGCAACCGTGCCGGCCAGCGCCTGGTCGGCGGCGACGATGTTGTAGCGCCCACCGCTGTAGACCATGCGCGCGTTGTTCCAGCCCAGCACCATCTCCAGCAGGTTCAGCGCCTGTGCCGGCGAAACCGGCTTGGGCGTGGCCAGGGTGACCGTGCCCTGCACGCCCGGCGCGATCACGTAGTTCTGGCCCAGCATGTCGCCGAGGATGGCCTTGACCACCGCATGCAGCGATTCGCCTTCGAAATTGAAGGTCGCCTCGCCGGTGCTGGCGCCGTGCAGTGCCGGCGCCGGTGCGCGTGCGGCCTCGCGGTTGATCATCGTGCCAGTGCCGCGGCGGATCACCGCCTGCGGCGCCCCCTGGCTTTCACGGGCGGCATCGGCGGCGACGTCGGCCGCCTGCCCGGCATCGGCACTGGGCGACAGGTTGCCGTTGCGCTGCACGTGCGGCGCGGACACCGTACTGCAGCCGACCAGCAGCGCGAGGGCAAAGGACCAGGGAAGAAAACGCAGGTTCATGCATTCACTCTATCGGTTGGTGCCATCGCCCGGGGGCGGCGACGGTTGTTGCTGCTGTTGTTGCAGCTGGCGGCGGCGGGCCTGGATGCGTTCGCGGATGGCCTGCATCTGCGCTTCGCTGGGACCGTTGTTGTTGGCCGGTGGTGTTTTTGCAGCTGCCGCCGCGGGTGCTTGCGCACTGGCCGCGGGCGACGGCGGTGTGGTTGCCGCAGCCGGTGACGGCGCGGGCGGAGCGCCTGCTGGCGGCGGCACAACGATCGCACCTGCAGGCGGTGCACCGTTTGCACCGCGCAGCACCGTCGGCGGCTCACCCCCCTGGCCGTTGAACACGGCCAGTTCCAGGACCTGGTTGCCACCGGGGCCGATCACCGTCGCCTGGCGCGGCTGCAGCGCCACCAGCTGCCAGCCATCCACGGCTTCGCCGTTGAGTCGCAGGCGCAGCGAGCGGTTCTGTTCCGTGGTGAACGTGGCCATGCCGAAATCGCCGGTCAGCAGCACGCCGGTCAGGCGCAACGCGGCGCTGGCAGCCGGTTCGCTGCCCCCCAGCAGATAGGGCCGTGGCCTGCGGTCTTCGGCGAACAGCGGGCGCTCTCCGATCGCGCTGTAGCTGTCGGCGCTGGCCATGCGCTCAGCAGCCAGCGGCGGCAGCGAAGGCAGCGATGGCGCGGCGTCGGCATCACCACCGGCACCCGGCAGATGGCTGCCCAGCCCGAAGCCGGTGGCCAGCCAGACGGCAGCCGCCCAGCCGGCCAGCGCCAGCAGGAAGCCGGTACGCAGGCTGATCTGCTCAAGCTTCATCGGCCACCTCCTGTCCTTCGGACGGGGGCACCGGATGAGGTGCAGGCGTGGCCTCTGCCGGCGAAGCCGGCGGTGCAGGTGCAGGTGCCGCAGCGGGTGCCGGAACCGAGCCGTCGGCGGCGGCGCCTGGCAGCAGGTAGCCGGCCAGCTCGAAGGACACATCCAGGCCCAGCCCCGATTCGTTCGGCGATTGCTGGAAGCGCTGCGCGATCAGGTTGAGGTTGTCGACGAACAGGCGTGGGCTGCCGGTTTCCAGGCTGTGCAGCACGGTGGCCAGTTCGGCCACACCGCAGCGCAGGCGCACCTGCATGGCGACACGCACGAACTCGGCGTCACGGCGGTTGTCGGTCAGCGGCGTGCGGTTGCTGATGGTGCAGCTGCGGTTGCCGGGGCTGGCCATCGCCACCGCATCCTGCAGCCGGGTACCCAATGCAGCGGCGGCGGCTTCGGCAGTGGCTTCGCGCAGGAAGCCCGGCCGCTGCTGCAGTGCCTCGCGGGTGGCACGCAGGCGCTGTTCGATCTGCGGCTGCTGCTGCAGCTGCGCCTGCACGCGCGACTCGCGTTCGCGCAGGGCGGCGACATCGGCATCGATCGCGCGCAGCGGCTGGGTGAACCAGGGGTGCACCAGCAACAGATAGGCCAGGCCCAGCACTGCCAGCAGCAGTGCCAGCGCCAGCCAGCGGTCACGGCGTGCGCTTGGCATCGGCATCGGCCGCCTCCTGGGTCGGTGCTGCGGCCGGCAGCGGCTGCAGTTCAGCGGTCATGGTGAAGCGGTCGCGGCCACTGGCCGCGCCATCAGCCTGCAGCACCCCGGTCAGGTTGACCTTGCGCCACTGCGGTGCGTCCTGCAGCAGCTGCACCAGCTGCGATGCCTCGCGGCTCAGGCCGATCAGCTGCAGGTTGTTGTTCTCGATCGCCAGCTTTTCCAGGTAGGTGCCTTCCGGCAGGCGCCGGGTCAGTTCGTTCCAGATCTCTACCGTGGTGGCGCGCTGGCTGCGCTGCTTCTCCAGGAATGCGGCGCCATCGATCAGCGCCTGCAGCTGCGCGCGTTCGCTGGCCACGCCACGCGCACTGCGCGCGCTGCGCTCGACCTGCGCACGCAGTTCGTCGGCGGCGGCCTGGCGGTTGTCGAGCAGCTGCACGGCGGCCAGTACCAGCATCACCATGGCAGCCACTGCCAGCAGCAGGTTCCAGCGCCGCATCGGATCCGGCCGCAGCTGGCGCTGCGCGGGCGGCAGCAGGTTCACCTGCAGTACGTTGCCCTGCGCATCGATGGCGTCGACACCCGCCAGCGCGTCGGCCCATTGGCCCACACCGGTGCGCCATGCTTCCAGTTGCCGCAGTGGCCACGCCACCAGTTCGACCTGCAGCTGCCCTTCGCCGCCCGCGCCGAGTTCACGCACGTCATAGCTGACCTGGGAGGATT
The DNA here is from genome assembly GCF_002799245.1 of Stenotrophomonas maltophilia. Taxonomy (GTDB): domain Bacteria; phylum Pseudomonadota; class Gammaproteobacteria; order Xanthomonadales; family Xanthomonadaceae; genus Stenotrophomonas; species Stenotrophomonas maltophilia_S. Next base: position 995,811 of record NZ_NEQV01000001.1, read on the forward strand.
CGAACGGGGTCTGCCGGTCGATTTCGAAACCGACCACGGCACGCAGGCGGTCGGCCGCTGCAGCGGGCAGGCGCAGGGTGCGCCGCAGGACGTCCGCCGCGGGCAGCAGCCACACCCGGGGCAGGCTGCGCAGGCGCGGCTCCAGCACGCGGTCCAGTTCGACCGGCGACAGCGGCCATGGCAGGCGCGCCACCGCTTCGCGGCGGTCACCGGCTTCACGCCAGACCTGCAGCTGGTCGCCCTCAAGCTGCAGCAGCAGGCGTGCCTGGCCCCAGCCCAATGCCCATTGCCAGCGCACCGGCACCCAGGCCAGCAGCGACTGCCGCCACCAGCGCAGGAAACGGCCGGCGCCCGGACCGATCCGGCCCTGCACCTGCCGCAGACTGTCCTGCCATGCCGTCATCTTGCTGTCATTCCCTGCTCCCAGCGAAGCACTGTGTAGGTCCGCCCGGGAACCCCGCCCGAGCCACTGCGTACCACTGCCTGCAACACCGACCTGCGTCCACTGCTGTCGATGGCACCGGACTCGATACTATAGGTGCCGCTGCTGCTGGCAAGCGTTGTCGTACCACCAGCGGAATCTGCATCACGCTCCTGCTGTGCGCGCTGCGCCATCACCATGTCCGCATCCAGCCCCAGCGCGGTCAGCACCGGCGCGCTGGCGAACTGCGGATCCGGCCGTGCCTGGCGGCTGTACAGGGTCAGGTGCGGCAGCATCGCCCGGTACAGCGGGCCGCGCATGCCCAGCACCCGCTGCAGCTCGCCCAGGGTCTCGAACCGCTTGTTGCGTGGGCCGTAGGGCAATCCGGCTGCAGCGTAGTCCTGCGCTTCAGCGCCACCGCCCGGCTGCAGCAGGCTGTCCTCGTCACGCCAGTCGATGATGGCCCCGGCCAACTGCCGGGCCTGCGCATCGTCTTCCCCCAGCGCCTTGAGGAAGGCGGCCAGCAGCGCGGCATCGGCCAGGTTCAGGTTGATCTTGCCGTTCTCGTCCAGCACCTTGATCTCGATGCTGGCGTCGTCGAACTGCCAGCGATAGGTGCGGCCATCGGCGCGCCAGGGCGCGCGTTGCGGATCGGCCGACAGGCGCAGCAGGGCATATTCGAGGCCGGCGCGCGCACGCTCCTGCCCGCGTGCATCGTCATCCAGCACGCGCTGCTGCAGGTGTTCGACCCGTGCGCTCAGCGCGAACGCGCCGACCAGCGCCGTCATCAACGCGATCAGCCACAGCACCAGCACCAAGGCCGCCCCACCCTGCCGGGTCATCGCGCACCTCCACTGCCACCGGCACGCGGCGCCACCACCAGCGGCGGCCACGGCGTGCCCCGGGCAGGCACGATCCGGATCTCCACCAGCATCGGCAGGCGGCGGGTGTCATCCCAGTGCGGCATCCAGTCGGTCACCTGCCCGGTGCTGGCATCGATGCCGCGATAGCGCAGCTGCACCGACTTCAGGTTCTCCACCAGCACCTCGGGCGGGCGCGGCGGATTCTCGGCGATGCGCTCGCCTTCCTGCAGCAGCACCAGGTCCAGCAGCAGGCGCTGTTGGCCATCGCGCCCGTCCACCTGCAGCGCATGCAGGTAGGGTCCGCCACGGCCGAGGTATCCGGGCAGGTCAGCGGCGAACAACATGCGTTGCTCCTCCCCCTGGAAGAAGACCGGTTCGCGGGTAGGGTCCGGGACCTCCAGCGGGGTGCGCAATGCACCCGCCAACTGCCTGCGCAGCAAGGACTCGACCGCGCGCATGCGTTCGCTCTCGGCGGCGATCTGCTCGCCGCGCTGGCTGATCGCCATCGCCGAGCGCACGCTGGCAAAGGCCAATGCCAGGCCACCGGCCAGCAGCACGGTGGCCAGCATCACTTCGACCAGGGTGAAACCTGCGGCAGGGCGCCTCATCGCGCATTCTCCAGGTCGGGCGGCAACAGCCGCAGGCTGCGCCAGCGCAGCTGCTCGCGCTCGCTGTCGCCCCAGCGCACCTGCAATTGCAACTCCGCCAGCCACGGGGTCCCCGGTGAGGTTGCCTGCACGATGTTGCCGGCACGTGGCTCCACCCACGGCTGAACCTGCAGTTCCCAGTGATAGCGCCCCTGTTCCCAGTCACCCTGCTGGCTGCCCACCTGCAGCGGTGCGTCGACGCCGGCCTCGGCCAGCAACGACTGTGCATGCAGCACCGCGCGCGTGCGCAGCTCGGCATCACGTACCTGTTTCGCGCCGCCGGACAGGCTGCCCAGCAGCAAGGTCAGCGCCAGGCCCAGCAGGGCGAAGGCGATGATCACTTCCAGCAGGGTGAAGCCACGCGCGCGCCGCCTCATTGCGCCCGCCAGGGGCCGGAGCGGACCTCGCCGGTGAGCCAGCCGACGTCGACGCGCCATTCGGCACCGTCGCGCTGCAACCGGATGCGGCCACCGCTGGAGCCGCCATCGGGGTGGAATTCGATCACCCCCTGCCCCGGCGCGGTGGCCAGCTGTGCGGCACCTTCGAACTGTACCTGCAGCTGTGCCGGGACCTCACCGTGGCGCTGGTTGGCACCCTCCCAGCGCCGCCGTGCCGGTTCGATCACGAAGCGCTGCGGTTCACCGCGGGCGATCGCCTGCGCACGCACCATGCGCAGCTGGTTGGCGATGTCCTTGCCCGCGCTGCGCAGCTGCATGCCGGCGAAACCGCGCGACAGCCCGGCGGCCGTGATCAGGCCAATCGCCGCGATCAGTGCGATCACCAGCAGCATTTCCAGCAGCGACAGTCCCGCCGCGCGCCTGCCATGCAGGCGCGGATGGGGCAACCGGCGCGGCAGGAAGTACGTCATGCGCGGTTACGGCTGGTAGCGGATATCAGCGTCGACGCTGCTGCCACCAGCCTTGCCGTCCTTGCCCAGGCTGACCAGCTCATACGGCTGGCCTTCGCCGGGCGCACGGTATTCCAGCGCGTGGCCCCACGGGTCGTTCAGGTCGGCCGGCTTGGCATAGGGGCCGAGCCAGCCGCCCACGCCGGCCGGTGCGGTCACCAGGTCATTGAGCGTGCCCGGCAGCTTGCCGGTGTCGATCTGGTAGTTGTCGATCTTGGACGCGACGGTCTGCACCTGCGCCTTGGCGATGTTGGCCTTGCCACGGTCGGCGCCGCCCAGCACGCGGCTGGCGACCAGGGTCAGCACCGCGCCGATCAGCACGATGACGATGATGATCTCCAGCAGGCTCATGCCCGACTGGTTGCGCGCGGCGGTGAAGGAAAGGCGGATCGGTCGGCGACTGGCAATCATGGACGGTCCTTTCAGTTGCGGAGTGTCGGGGTTGCGGGGAGTGCCATCGTCAACCGATGGCATTGGTCAGGTCGTACAGCGGCACCAGCACGGCCACGATCACCGCGCCAACCACCGAGGCCAGTATCAGGGTGATCGCCGGCACCATCGCCGCCAGCATGCGGTCGATGCGCCGGGCACTGTCCTGTTCGAAGGTGTCGGCGGCCTTCAACAGCATGGTATCGAGCGCGCCGGATTCTTCACCGACCTGGATCATCTGCAGGGCCAGGCGCGGGAACCGCTTGCCGCGCGACAGTGCCAGCGACAGGCCGGCACCGTTCTTCACTTCATCGGCGGCCGCTTCCACGTCAGCGGCCAGTGCGCGGTTGCCCAGCACGTTGCGGGCGATGCCCAGCGCACCCAGCAGCGGCACGCCATTGCGCAGCAGCGTACCCAGCGTACGCGCCAGCCGCGCGGTCTCCAGCTCGCCGACGAGGCGACCGATGCCACGCCGCTGCAGCAGCCAGCCATCCAGCGCCAGCCGGAACGCCGGTTGCCGCGCCTTGCGCTCGAAGAACAGCGCCACCAGCGCCGGCACCACCAGCAGCAGCACCCACCAGTCGCGCACAAACAGGCCCAGCTGCAGCACCGCGTTGGTGAACCACGGCAGCGCCACGTCCAGGCTCTCGTACATCTGCGCGAACTGCGGCACCACGTAGCCGAGCAGGAACAACAGCGCGCCGCCCACCACCACCAGCAGGATCGCCGGGTAGACCAGTGCGTTGATGACCTTGCCCTGCAGCGCGCGGCTGCGCTCGAGGTAGTCGGCCAGGCGTTGCAGGGTTTCATGCAGGCTGCCACCGGCTTCGCCGGCGCGCACCATGTTCACGTACAGGCGCGAGAACAGCCCATGCTGGCGTTCCAGCGCGGTGGACAGCGGCGCACCACCGCGCACCACGTCGCGGATGTCGGTGATCGCGCGGCGCGATCGTTCGTCCTCGGGCAACCCCAGCAGGATCGACAGCGCGCGGTCCAGCGGCTGGCCGGCACCGAGCAGGGTCGCCAGCTGCTGGGTGAACTGCAGTAATGCGGCGCCCTGCAACGGGCGCTGCTGCAGCAGGTTGCGCCAGCTGCTGCCGCCGATCGCGCCGGCATCGGCCAGCTGCGTCTCCATCGGCAGGTGGCCCTGGTCCTGCAGGCGCGCGATCAGCTCGGCCTCGCTGGCCGCTTCCATCTGCCCGTCGAAGACCTCGCCGTGCGGGTTGAGCGCCTTGTAGCGATAGTTCGGCATGTCAGCCCCGGCGTCCTGGGCGCATCAGCTTTCCTCGGTCACGCGCAGCACTTCCTCGATGGTGGTCTGTCCGCTCAACGCCTTGGACAGGCCATCTTCGTACATGGTGCGCATGCCGGCTTCGCGGGCGATGCGCTCGATCTCGCCCATGCCATCGCGACGCATCACCGCACGCCGCAGCGCATCGTTCATCACCAGGAATTCCATGATGGTGGTGCGCCCCAGGTAGCCGGTCGGCGCCAGCGCCGAGGGCTTCGGGCGGTACAGGTGGATCGGCCCTTCCGGCTGCAGGCGGCGCAGCTCGAACCGCTCGATCTCTTCCGGCGAGGCTTCGTAGCGCTCGGCATGGGTCGGCTCCAGCCGGCGTACCAGGCGCTGGGCCAGGATGCCGTTGATGGTGGAGGTGAGCAGGTAGTCTTCCACGCCCATGTCGAGCAACCGGGTGATGCCACCGGCTGCATTGTTGGTGTGCAGGGTGGACAGCACCAGGTGGCCGGTCAGCGCCGACTGGATGGCGATGCGCGCGGTTTCCAGGTCGCGCATTTCGCCGATCATGATGATGTCCGGATCCTGGCGGACGATGCTGCGCAGCGCGTTGGCGAAGTCCAGGCCGATCTGTGGCTTGGCCTGGATCTGGTTGATGCCCTCGATCTGGTATTCGACCGGGTCCTCGACCGTGATGATCTTGACGTCGGCGGTGTTGAGCTGGCTCAGCGCGGTGTACAGCGTGGTGGTCTTGCCCGAGCCGGTCGGACCGGTGACCAGCAGGATGCCATGCGGCTGTTCCAGCACTTTGCGGAACTGCGGCAGGAAGGCGTCGGTGAAGCCGAGCCGGTGGAAATCGAACACCACCGTTTCGCGGTCCAGCAGGCGCATCACCACGCTTTCGCCATGTGCGGTCGGCACGGTGCTCACGCGCAGGTCCAGCTCCTTGCCCTGCACGCGCAGCATGATGCGGCCGTCCTGCGGCAGGCGGCGCTCGGCGATGTTGAGCCGGGCCATGATCTTGATGCGGCTGATCACCGCTGCGGTGAGGTTGGCCGGCGGGCTTTCGCCCTCCACCAGCACGCCATCGACGCGGTAGCGGACCTTCAACCGGCTCTCGAACGGTTCAACATGGATATCCGAAGCACGCAGCTCCACCGCACGCTGGATCACCAGGTTGACCAGGCGGATCACCGGCGCTTCCGAAGCCAGGTCACGCAGGTGCTCGATATCGTCGACCGCACCACCCTCGCCATCCGCGGTTTCCACGATCGCGCCCATCGCGCTGCGGCCCTGGCCGAACCAGCGCTCGACCAGGTCATCGATCTCCGCGCGCATGCCCAGCACCGGTGTCACCGGAACCCCCAGCGCCAACTGCACAGCCTGCTGTGGATAGGCGTCATGGGCATCGGCCAGCCACAGCCGCACCCCGTGTTCATTCAACTCCAGCGGGCACACATGGAACTGTTTCAGGAAGCGCAGCGACAGCGGCAGTCCCTCGGCCAGCGCCTGCGGCGGGGCTTCAGGTACCTGCCGGCCCTCCAGCAGCGGCAGGCCCAGCACCTCGGCGCTGGCCTGCGCCTGGTCGCGTTCAGACACCAGGCCCAGGCGCACCAGCAGGCCCAGCAGGCTGCCACCGGCCTCGGCATGCAAGGGCCGCGCGCGTGCCAGGTCTCCTTCCTTGAGCCGGCCGCGCGCCAGCAGCGCATCCAGGATGCGGCCTTCGGCGTCGTCGGTAACGGTTGCAGCGAGCGCGTTCACGTGACTCTCCTGTCAATCGGCCCGACTTTAGCAGTTAAGCCGTGTTCTCCGCCGCCTCGCGGCCACCTTTCGTAAAAAGACGAAGCCCGTCACACAGGATGACGGGCTTCGGCCATTCAACTACGACACGAGGGGCTTACTGCGTGGCGAGAATGCTCACACCGTTGTAAGCCGCTTCACCCACCACCTTGATGTAGTAGGTGCCCGCGGTCGGTGCCGTCACCCGCACCGTTTCCGAGGTGCCCGGACGCGTCGAGCGCGCGTCGTTGTCGGTGGCGCTCGGCTCACGGCCCTTGGCCAGATAGACCGAGACGTTGCCGGTGCCACCGTAGGTGATCACGCTGAGCTGCTTGCCGGCGACGGCTTCGAAGCTGTACAGCGTGCTGCTGCCGGCGGCGCCGTTCAGGCCACCGATGGCGGCCTTGTTGGTCAGCGGCGTGGCCACCGGCCCGCAGTTCTCGGTGCAGGGCTCTTCCAGTGCCTTGGCCAGCGCGGCCTTGGCATCGACGATGCCGGTGCCGATCGGAGTGGCGGCCGGGATCGCGACCGGGAACGGGCGCGCGGTTTCCTTCAGCAGGGTACGCATCGCGGCCGGGGTCAGCGGATCCTTGCCCTTGGCAATCAGCGCGCTCTGCACCAGTGCAGCGACGGCGGCGACGTGCGGCGACGCCATCGAGGTGCCGCCCAGGCCCATGTAGCTGGGCGTACCCGATTCCGGCGTGGTGGCGGCGTTGGAGCCGGTCTGCCAGATGTAGCCGCCCGGGTTGCCGTCGACGCTGCCGCCACCGCCCGGACCTGACAGGTCCACGCGGGTGCCGTAGTTGGAGTAGTAGGTGATGCCGCCGGTGATGCGGGTGGCACCCACGGTCACCACGCCTTCGCAGCTGGCCGGACGGTACTTGGAGGCGTTGTCGGTTTCATTGCCGGCCGCCACCACCACCGTGGTGCCACGCGAGATCGCGCCGTTGATCGCGTCTTGGTAGGTGCTGCCACAGGCACCGCTGCCGCCCAGGCTCATGTTGATGATTTCGGCCGGGTTGGTGTTGGCCGGGATGCCGGTCACGGTGCCACCGGATGCCCAGATCACCGCGTCGGCGATGTCGGAGAGATAGCCACCGCACTTGCCCAGCACGCGCACCGGCAGCACCTTGGCCTTGTGCGCGACACCGGCCATGCCGACGCCGTTGTTGGTCTGCTCGGCGACAGTGCCGGCCACGTGGGTGCCGTGCCAGGAGCTGTCCTCGGCCACCGAGCCGGTGTAGCACTCGTTGTCGTTCTCGACCCAGTCACCGTAGTCCTGTGCACCCGGCACGCGATCATTGGTCGGGCGCCGCGAGGTCTCCGCATCGCTGATGAAGTCGTAGCCTTCCAGCAGGTTGCCGACCAGGTCGGGGTGCTGCGGCAGGATGCCGGTGTCGATCACCGCCACCACGATGCCCTCGCCCTTGGAGACATCCCACGCCGACGGGGCGTTGATGCCGCCGGTGGCGTTGTAGTAGTGCCACTGGTACTGCTGGTACAGCGGGTCGTTGGGCACCAGCGCGGGCTGCACGTCACCGGCGCGCAGCTCGGTGCGGCGCAGCTTCACGTCCGCCTCGGCGTACTGCACCGCCGGGTCGGCCTGCAGCTCCTTCAGCACGCGCTGCAGTTCGGCAGGCGCCAGGCGGCCCTGCAGGCGGATCAGGTCGGCACCGACGCCCAGCCTGCGCACGACCTGCGGGCCGAGCGTGCTGGCGCGGGTGGTGCCACCGGACAGGCTGGCGCGGGTCAGCGCAGACTGCACGGTGGACAGCTTGGCCGAACGGTCGCTCGCCGCAGCGGTGCCGGTACGGTACTTGACGATGATGCGCTGTGCGCCCGGCTCGGCGGTGCTGGCCTGGCGCACCGGCTCACGGGTCGGCAACCCGGCGGCGTGGACGGCACCGACCGCGGTCATCGACAGCACGGCGGCGGCAAGCACATTGATGCGAAGGTTCTGCTTCTTGATCACGTCGAATTCCTCTTCTGGGTCATGGATCGAACCAACACTGCGGCCATCATTCCTTGACGACTCCCGGCCGGCCCAGCCGGGATTGCCGTGACCTCCCCCCAGGCCCTCATTGCAGGTGCGGCGCCGGCGTGGGTGGCCGCCGGCGCAATGGAGTGGCTTACCAGCCGAAGCCGGCACCGACGCCGACCGAACTGTCGTCGCTGCTGAAGGCACCGCCGAAGGTGACCGTGGCGCGATCGCTGATCGCACGCTGGTAACCCAGCGACAGCGCCGATTCGCCGCCCTGGAAACCGATGCCGACGCCGACCCGGTTCTGGGTGCGGATGCCGGCGGCACTGGTGGCCATGTTGAGCATCGCCGCGCTCATCGCGCCCTGGCGGTCGATGCGGCGATCCATGTGGCGCAGGCGTCCATCGATCTCGCCCTTGAACACATCGAAGCTGTCGGCGACGGCCTTGACGCGGCTGTCGGTATAGCTGTTCGCCGTCGCCATGCCACGGTCCAGCTGGCCCTTGTTGACGGCGTCGGTAGCGGTGGTGCCGGCGGCGACGTTGGTGACCTGGCGCTCGTTGCCTTCGCTGCCCACCGACACCGTATTGGCACGATCGGCAACCGAGCCCTGGCCCAGCGCCACGGCATTCGCTGCTGTGGCAGTCGCGCCCTGGCCGATGGCCGTGGACGAAGCGCCGCTGGCCACGGCACCGTCGCCCATGGCAACGGCGTTGATGCCCGTCGCCGGGGTGCCGACCGGAATGCCCGCCCCTGCCGCAGCGACCGTCGGCGTGCCCTGCACGCGTGCGTTGCCCGCAGTTGCCGCGGCCGGTGCGGCATCGGCAGCTGCGGTTGCGTCGGCAAGGCTGGCCGAGGTGTCATCCAGCGATGCACTCATCGCGCGCAGGCTGGACGTGCCGGCACGCGTTCCACCGGCACTGCGGCGGTCGATCTCGCTGACCTTGCGGTCCAGCGCGCCCAGCGCATCTCCAACGTTGCTGTACGTCGCGCCCTGGATCACGTAGTTCGGCGCCACGAACACACCCTGCATGCCGACGCTGGCGCCACCGCCGAGGAAGCTGGCGGCATCACTGAGCGACTGGAACAGCTGCCCGCCATTGATCGCCTGGCGACTGCCGGCGGCGATGCTGCCCGCACCGACGTTGTCGATGGTGGTGCCCTGGAAACCGGACAGGGTCAGGCGATCACGGCTGGCGTCGTCATAGCCGACCGCGCTGGCCGCCGTGGTCTCGACCGTAGCGATGCGCGAGTCGAAATCACCGACGCGGGTTTCCACCGCGCCCACCCGCTGGTTGGTGACATTGAGCTGGGAGCCGGTGACCGCATCGGTGCTGCCGGCGCCGATGCGGCCGTCGGCGACATTGACGATCCGCCGCGTTGCCGGGCCATCGGTGCCATTGCCACCGCCCACCGACACCACGTTGGCATCCAACGCGCGCGAGCCCGCACCCAGCGCTACCGAATTCGCACCGGACGCACCGGCGCTGGTACCCAGTGCAAGTGCACCATTGCCGATGGCCATCGCGTTGGCACCCAGCGCATTGCTGCGTGCGCCGCTGGCGGAGGCAGCCGAACCGATCGCGCTGGCGTCACTGCCGCTGGCACTGGCGGTGCCCGCGCCGGTGGCCTTGACGTAACGCGCCGTGCCGTCGGCGGTCGCCGCGACCGCATCAAGCTGTCCACGATTGACCGCATCGGTGCGCTCGGTACCAGCAGCGACACGGGTGATCTGACGATCACTGCTGGCACTGCCGACCGACACGGTATTGGCACGATCGGCCACCGAGCCTGCGCCCAGTGCGATGCTGCCGGCCGCCGAAGCATTGGCACTGACACCCACCGCGGTGGCATTCGCTCCAGTGGCCTTGCTGCCGTAGCCCACCGCAGTACCCAGGCGACCACTGGCTTCGGCGTAGCTGCCCAGCGCCGAGGCGCCATCGGCCGAGGCGTTGGCGCGGAAGCCGCTTGCCTGCGACTGCGTACCGCTGGCCGTGGCCTGTGCACCACTGGCGGTGCTGTAGGCGCCCTTGGCCTGGGCACCGGCGCCGCTGGCGCTGGCACCGAGTTCGCTGGCGCTGGCACCGCTGCCCACCGCCACGCTGTCGACACCACTGGCCTGTGCGTTGTTGCCCAGTGCCGCCGCGTTGTTGCCGGTGGCCAGGGCATCGACGCCGACCGCGGTGGCGTTGACGGCCATGGCGTTGGCGCCGCTGCCCAGCGCGGTGGCGCCGTTGCCGATGGCGTTGGCCGCGTTGCCGGCAGCCAGTGCGTTGTCACCGTCCACCAGGGCACCCGCCTCGCCATCGGCATTGCCGCTGGCCTGGAACTGCCGGCTGGTCTTGTCGGCGACGCTGGCTACCGCATCCAGCTGGCCCTTGTTCACCGCATCAGTGGCCTCGCTGCCGGCTGCGACATGGGTCACCTGGCGTTCGCCACCGGCCTTGCCGACGGCCACGGTGTTGTCACGGTCGGCCTTGGAGCCGGCACCGAGGGCGACGCTGTTGCTGCCGTTGGCGGTGGCATTGGCGCCCAGTGCGGTGGCGCTGCCGCCGGCCGCCCACGAATTCCAGCCGATCGCGGTCGCGTAGTCTTCGGTCGCCCATGCACCGGCACCGAATGCCGCGGCACCGGTGCCGCTGGCACGCGAAGGGATCAGGCCGAAGAAGGTGCTGCCACCGATGGCCACGCTCTCCTCGCCACTGGCCTCGCTGGACTGACCCACTGCCACGGCACCGGCACCGGCTGCAGCGGCACCGAAGCCCACTGCGGTGGTGTTGGCGCCACTGGCCGCCGAGCCGTAGCCGAGGGCGGTACCGAGGCGGCCGCTGGCTTCGGCATAGCCACCTACGGCGGTGGTGCCATCGGCCGAGGCGGCACTGCGGAAGCCGCTGGCCAGTGCCTGCGTACCGCTGGCGTTGGACTCGGTACCGGTTGCGGTGCTGTACGCACCGCTGGCCTGCGCACGCGCACCCACCGCGCTGGCGCCAAGCTCGCTGGCGCTGGCGCCGCTACCAAGCGCCAGGCTGTCTTCGCCGGTGGCCTGTGCGGTACTGCCCAGTGCTGCAGCATTGTTGCCGGTGGCCAGCGCATCGATGCCGACCGCCGTGGCGTTGGCCGCCAGTGCATTGGCGCCGCTACCGAGTGCGGTGGCACCGTTGCCGATGGCATTGGCCGCATCACCGGCTGCCAGCGCGTTGTCGCCCTCGACCAGCGCGCCGGTTTCACCATCGGCGTTGCCACTGGCCTGGAACTGCCTGCTGGTCTTCGCCGCAGCTGCGGCAACCGCATCGAGCTGGTTTCTGTTGACTGCGTCGGTGCCCTGCGTGCCATCGGCCACGTTGGTGATCTGGCGGGTGTTGCCGCCACCGCCTACCGACACGGTGTTGTCACGGTCCGCGATCGAATCGGCACCCAGCGCCACGCTGTTGGCAGCGCGCGATTCAGCGGCGTTGCCCAGCGCGGTGCTGTTGATGCCACCGGACCATGCGCCGCCACCGACGGCGGTGGAGTAGTTGCCCGACGCTTCGGTGGCCAGCACGCCGAACAGCGAACCGCCGACGGCAACGCTGTTGGTGCCGGTGGCCAGGCTGCCCTGGCCGGTAGCCGTGCTGTAGGCACCGGAGGCTTCCGAATCACCACCCAGCGCCACGCTGTTGGAACCGGAGGCATTGGCGAAATTGCCGAAGGCGGTGGCGTTGAACGCCGAAGCCTGCGCATAGCCACCGATGGCGGTGCTGTAACCGCCCGTCGCTTCGGCACCGATGCCGAATGCTGCCGACGCGGTGCCACTGGCGACGCTTTCGCTGCCGACCGCGGTGGAGCCGCTGCCACTGGCATTGCTGAAGTAACCCACCGCCACGGCCTCCTCGCCGGAGGCATCGGACAGTGCACCGCTGGCGGTACTGCCGGCGCCACTGGCGATGCTGGCTGCGCCGAACGCCGCGCTCTGCTCGCCGCTGGCCTCGCTTTCCGCACCCTGCGCGGTGGCGTATTCACCGGTAGCCTGCGCGTTGGCACCGACCGCGCTGGCGTTGGCGGCGCTGGCCAGGGCGTTGAAGCCCAGCGCCTGCGCATTGCTGGCCAGAGCGTTGGCGCCACTGCCGAGTGCGGTGGCACCGTTGCCGATGGCGTTGGCCGCATCACCAGCGGCCAGCGCGTTGTCACCGTCGACCAGTGCACCGGCCACATCATCACCGTTGCCGCTGGCCTGGAAGAAGCGGCTGGTGGTGGCTGCTGCGCCCGCCACGGCATCCAGCTGCGCCTTGTTCACTGCATCGGTTGCCTGGGTACCGGCAGCGACGTTGGTTACCTGGCGCTCGTTGCCGGTGCTGCCGACCGAAACGCTGCGGGCGCGGTTGGCGACTGAGCCGGCACCCAGTGCGACGGCGTTGTTGGCGCTGGCGTTGCTGCCGGCACCGAGGGCGATCGCGCTTTCACCACCGGCCACCGTGTTGGTGCCGATGGCGATGCTGTTGAGGCTGTTGCCCAGCGCCTGGAAGCCCAGCGCCACGCTGTTGTCGCCATAGCCGAAGGCACCACGGCCGACCGCAGTGGAGCTGGCGCCATTGGCCCAGCTGTTGTAGCCGATGGAGGTCGCGCCACTTCCGCTGGCCCACGCGGCATTGCCGAATGCCGAAGCGTTGGTGGCCGTCGCCCAGGCACCGGAACCGAAGGCGCTGGCGCCGCTGGCCGTAGCCCAGCTGTAGCCGCCCACGGCGGTGCTGTCGTCACTGCTGGCGAAGGCGCTGTCGCCGACCGCGACCGCGTAGCCGCCGGTCGCACGCGACTTGCCGCCGGCCGCGAAGCTGTTGTCTCCGCTGGCCTTGGCGGCATTGCCGAACGCGCTGCTGGCGGCACCGGTGGCCTGTGCACCGCTGCCGACCGCGGTAGCGTCGGCGACCGCGGTGGTCCCCACCTGCTGCGCCGTGCCGTCTGCACCGATGATCGGCTGGTTGTACTCGTCGTAGGCCTGGCCGAGGCCGCCAATGGCAACTCCGCCATTTCCGCTGGCGTTGCTGTTGCGGCCCACCGCCACGGCATCGTCACCGATGGCCGAAGCCGCTGCACCATGCGCAACCGCGCCGGCGCCGATCGCGTTGCTTGACGAACCGGCCGCCACCGCCCCTTCGCCCTCGGCCAACGCACCGGCATCACTGCCTTCTTCCGGCTGTGCCTGGAAGAAGCGCGCGGTGCTGTCGGCGGTGCTGGCCACGGCGTCCAGCTGCGCCTTGTTCACTGCGTCGGTGGCTTCACTGCCAGCGGCAACGCTGGTGATCTGCCGTTCGTTGCCGGCGCTGCCGACCGCCACGCTGTTGGCGCGGACGGCTTCGGAGTTCGCGCCCAGTGCAACGCTGTTGGCACCGCGTGCGGTGGCGTAGTAGCCGACGGCGGTGCTCTGCGCGCCGCTGGCCCAGGTCTGCGCGCCGAACGCGCTGGCATTCTCGCCGGGGGCATAGGCGAAGTAGCCGACGGCGGTGGATTCCGCACCGGAGGCTTCGGTCAGGCTGCCGTTGGCCACCGCACGATCACCGCTGGCGATGGCGCCGGCACCGACCGCAGTGGCCGCTTCACCACTGGCCTGGGTCTGCACGAAGAACCCCAGGCCCGGAATCAGGTCGGCCGGGCCACCGATGGCCACGCTGCTGGTACCGGTGGCGTTGCTCTGCGTACCCAGCGCAGTGGAGTAGTCACCGATGGCGTTGGCGACCGCACCGAACGCGGACGATTGCGCGCCGGCCGCATATGCGCCGACGCCATAGGCCGACGCCGCGAAACCTCCGGCATCGGCACTCGCGCCCACCGCGGTACCGCCGACGCCGGCACTGGTGGCGCCGGTTTCCACCGGCACGCCGCCACTGGTGATCAGCGGGTTGCCATCCGCATCGACCGCGGCACCACCCACGGCAACGCTGCCTGGGCCATTGGCCTGCGCGTTGTTGCCGAACGCTGCGCTGTTCTGGCCCGACGCCAACGCGTTGTTGCCGACCGCAGTGGCGTTCTGGGCAATGGCATTGGCACCGGCGCCCACGGCGGTCGCGCCGTTGCCGATCGCATTGGCCGCCTCGCCGGCCGCCAGTGCCTCGTCACCTTCGGCCAGTGCGCCGGCATCGCTGTTGCTGCTGCCGTTGGCCTGGAAACGCTTGGCGGTGGCATCGGCCACGGCGGCAACGCCCTTCAACTGGCCGACATTGACCGCGTCGGTATCTTCAGTGCCCGCAGCGACGCTGGTGATCTGCCGGGTCAGCCCATACGCGGCGGCACCGACCGACACCGTATCAACACGGTCGGCCAGCGAGCCGGCGCCGAGCGCCACGCTGCCGGTGGCGACCGCCGCCGAATTGGAGCCCAGCGCGGTGCTGTATTCACCCACGGCGGTGCTGAACGCCCCCACCGCGATCGAGGCTTCGTTTGCGGCGGTAGCGCCGCGACCCAGTGCGGTACTGCCCGGGCCCATCGCCACGGCACCGCCACCCACGGCAGTGGCGCCATCGGCGGTTGCTTCGGACAACGCCCCCAGTGCAGTGGCTGCGCCATTTTCGCTGGCGGCATAGGCGCTGGCACCGACGGCGGTATCGCCGAGGCCAAACGCGGCCGCGCTCTGGCCAACCACCACGCTGGCATCACCGATCGCCAAAGCACCCTGGCCGAACGCGCTGGCACCGATGCCAGCGGCAATCGCCTGAGTACCGATGGCGGTCGTGGCATTGGCCAACGACTGTGCACCGGCGCCCACTGCAACCGCCCCCTGCCCGTCGATCTTCGCCGCGTCGCTGTCATCACCCGCGCCATCGGCCTTGAAATAGCGGTTTCCATCTGCGGCGACATCCGCCAGCGCGGCCTGCGTGGCGCGCGCCTGCGCATCCAGCTGCGACTTGTTCACCGCGTCGGTGGCCTGGGTGCCTGCAGCAACGTTGGTGATCTGCCGTTCCTTGCCGGCATCGCCGACGGACACCGTGTTGGCGCGGGTGGCCTTGGAGCCGGCGCCCAGTGCCACGCTGTTGGCGGCAGTGGCGCTGCTGTTGCTGCCGATCGCCACCGCATTGCTGCCCTTGGCGCTGGCCGAGCCTTCGATCAGGCACTTTTCCAGCAGCTTGCCGCTGAATGCGACGCAGGTGGCGCTGCCGCCGATCTGCACCGACTGTGCAGCCGCGGAGCCGCTCATGCCCAATCCCAATACCAGGCCCAGTGCCACCGCCAACAGGGCGGGCGTGGCCTGTGTCGTATCGCGGCGCTGGTCGACAACACCACCGCTGCTGTCGGAGGAGGCCAGTTCCGAGGCCACCACCAACTGACCCAATGCTTTGTTCCAGACCTTGCGATAAATCCGATTCATCGGTACGGCTCCTGATTGGACTGGTTTTGGGCAAAGCAACGCCACCGCCGGGCCTTCTGGCCCAACGTCCCCTGGGGGCGTTTATTCGCGTGATTTACTGCGGGGTATTGCCGAACGGCGCGCAGCGACAGAAAACCGAGCGCGTGCGCCGAGCGGTTACTGCGGAATGAATGGTTCTGAAACGGGGTTCAAGTGTTAACGGCAACTTTGCAGATCGTCAAGACTTTGACACGACAAATCCTATTGCCGTGAAGCAGTTCACCATTTCACGTGTTTATGAAAGTATTTTGTTAGATATGCGTGACGAAAGACTGGCGCATGAAAACCGATGTAACTAGCGGGCGCGACAGGGGTTTCACGCGCGCAAAGAAAAACCCGCCGGCAAAGCGGCGGGTTTCTCCATACGCGGTGGCATTGCGGCCTGCGCGGAACGATGCGATCAGCCGCACCACACCCGTGCGTTGCGGAACATGCGCATCCACGGCGAATCACCCTGCCATTCGGCCGGTGCCCAGCTCAGGTTGAGCGCGCGCGGGGTGCGTTCCGGGTGCGGCATCATGATGGTGACGCGGCCGTCGCTGCTGGTCAGGCCGGTGATGCCGTCCGGCGAACCGTTCGGGTTCAGCGGGTACTGGCTGGCGACCGCGCCACTGCCATCGATGTAGCGCAGCGAGACACGGGCGGCGGCCTGGTCGACCGCATTGTCGAACACGGCCTGCCCTTCACCATGCGCCACGGCCACCTGCAGGCGCGAGCCGGCCATGCCGCGCAGCAGTATCGACGGAGATTCCACCACTTCCAGCAGCGCGGTGCGGGCTTCGAACTGCTCGCTGGCGTTACGGCGGAACTGCGGCCAGTGCTCGGCACCCGGAATGATGTTCTTCAGCTGGCTCATCATCTGGCAGCCGTTGCACACGCCCAGCGCGAAGCTGTCTTCGCGCGCGAAGAACGCGGCGAAGGCATCACGCAGTGCGCTACGCTCCAGGATCGAGGTTGCCCAGCCACGGCCGGCACCGAGCACGTCGCCATAACTGAAGCCACCACAGGCCACCAGGCCGGTGAAATCCTGCAGGGCCACGCGGCCTTCGATCAGGTCGCTCATGTGCACGTCGAAGGCGCGGAAGCCGGCACGTTCGAAGGCGTTGGCCATTTCGATCTGGCCGTTGACGCCCTGCTCGCGCAGTACCGCTACGCGCGGGCGCGCACCGGTGCTGATGAACGGCGCTGCCACGTCTTCGTTGAGGTCGAAGCTGAGCCTGGGCTTCAGGCCCGGTGCGTTGAAGGCACGGGCGACGTCACGCTCGGCATCGGCATTGGCCGGGTTGTCGCGGCGCTTCTGCATCGCGTGGGTGACCGACCACCAGGCGTCGAACAGCGCTTCCCAGCGCCATTCGGCCAGGTTTTCGCCGGCCAGCGACACGCGCACCACCGGTGCGGTGGTCGGCTTGGCGATGCGCTGCGCGCATTCGGTCAGTGCATGGCGTTCGACCAGGTCGGCAAACGCGGCACGGTCTTCACGCGCGATCTGCACCACTGCGCCCAGTTCTTCATTGAACAGGCTGCGGAACGGATCATCGCCCCAGGCATCGAGGGTGATGTCCAGGCCCAGCCGCGAGGTGAAGGCCATCTCGCACAGCGCGGCGAAGGCACCGCCGTCGCTGCGGTCGTGGTAGGCCAGCAGCAGGCCGGACTGGCGCGCATCGCGGATCAGCTCGAAGAAGCCACGCAGGCGCTGCGGGTCATCCAGGTCCGGGGCGGCACCGGCGAAGGCCGGCAGGTCGCCGTGGTCGGCATGCACCTGGGCCAGGATCGAACCACCCAGGCGCTGCTTGCCGGCACCGAGGCCGATCAGCCACAGCTCGCTGTCCACGTCGCGATCGAGCAGCGGGGTCAGCTGCTGGCGCACGTCGGCGACCGGCGCGAACGCCGAGATCACCAGCGACACCGGCGACACGCTCTTGTGCGCTTCGCCCTGGTCGTGCCACTGCGCCTGCATCGACAGCGAGTCCTTGCCCACCGGGATGCTGATGTCCAGCTGCGGGCACAGTTGCATGCCCACCGCCTTCACCGCGTCGTACAGCAGCGCGTCTTCGCCCGGGTGGCCGGCCGCAGCCATCCAGTTCGCGGACAGCTTGATTTCATCCAGCGCATCGACCGGGGCCGCGCACAGGTTGGTCAGCGCTTCGCCTACCGCCATGCGTGCCGAAGCAGCAGCATCGAGCAGGGCCAGCGGGGTGCGCTCGCCGATCGACATCGCTTCGCCGGCCACGCCATCGAAGTCGGCCAGGGTGATCGCCACGTCGGCCACCGGCAGCTGCCACGGGCCAACCATCTGTTCGCGCGCGGTCAGGCCGCCGACGCTGCGGTCACCGATGGTGACCAGGAAGTTCTTCGAGGCGACGGTCGGGTGCGCGAGCACGCGCAGGCCGGCTTCCTGCAGGTCCAGGCCACCGGTCTTCAGCGCCGGCCAGCGCGGTGCCGGCGGGTGCGCGGTGTCGCGGTGCATCTTCGGCGGCTTGCCGAACAGCACATCCATCGGCAGGTCGATCGGTGCATCGGCCGGGGTGTGGCCCGGCACGGCACCGTAGGCCACCACCAGGTGTTCCTCGGCGGTGGCCACGCCAACGGCAGCGAACGGGCAGCGCTCGCGCGCGCACAGCGCGGCGAACTCGGCCAGGCGCTCCTGGGCCACGCCCAGCACGTAGCGTTCCTGCGACTCGTTGCACCACAGCTGCATCGGCGACAGCGACGGATCATCGGTGGGCACCTTGCCCAGGTCGATGACACCGCCGACCTTGGAGTCGTGCAGCAGTTCGGGGATGGCATTGGACAGGCCACCGGCACCGACGTCGTGGAAGAACTTGATCGGATTGTCGGTACCCATCGCCACGCAGCGGTCGATGACCTCCTGGCAGCGGCGCTCCATTTCCGGGTTGTCGCGCTGCACGCTGGCGAAGTCCAGATCCTCGGCGCTCTCGCCGGACGCCACCGAACTGGCGGCACCTCCGCCCAGGCCGATCAGCATTGCCGGGCCACCCAGCACGATGACCGCGTCACCGGCCTGCAGCTGGATCTTGTCGACCTGCACGCGATCGATCGCACCGAGGCCACCGGCCAGCATGATCGGCTTGTCGTAGGCACGCACCAGATCGGCGCCTTCAGGCAGCTCGAAGCTGCGGAAGTAGCCGAGCAGGTTCGGGCGGCCGAATTCGTTGTTGAACGCAGCACCGCCGAGCGGGCCGTCGGTCATGATTTCCAGCGCCGGTGCCATGCGCGGGTTCAGCGCGCGCGGCGCTTCCCACGGCTGCGGCAGCTCGGGAATGCGCAGGTGCGAGACCGAGAAACCGGACAGGCCCGCCTTCGGCTTGCCACCGCGGCCGGTCGCGCCTTCGTCGCGGATCTCGCCACCGTTGCCGGTCGACGCGCCGGGGAACGGCGCGATCGCGGTCGGGTGGTTGTGCGTTTCCACCTTGATCTGGAAGGCGCTGGGTACCTGCGGCTCGCGGCGGTATTCGCCACTGGCCGGGTCCGGGCGATAGCGCGACGCCGGATGACCTTCGATCACCGCGGCGTTGTCGCTGTACGCGCTGAGCGTGTGCTGCGGGGTCTGCTGGTGGGTGTTCTTGA
Organism: Stenotrophomonas maltophilia; assembly: GCF_002799245.1. GTDB lineage: Bacteria > Pseudomonadota > Gammaproteobacteria > Xanthomonadales > Xanthomonadaceae > Stenotrophomonas > Stenotrophomonas maltophilia_S. The sequence goes on from NZ_NEQV01000001.1 coordinate 1,015,038, forward strand.
TCATCCGGAACAGCGAGCGGTCCTGCTCCTGGCCGTCGATGGTCCAGCTGGCGTTGAAGATCTTGTGGCGGCAGTGCTCGGAATTGGCCTGCGCGAACATCATCAGTTCCACGTCGGACGGCGCGCGGCCCAGCGCGGTGAAGCGTTCGCGCAGGTAGTCGATCTCGTCCTGGGCCATGGCCAGGCCGAGGCGCTGGTTGGCGGCCTCCAGCTGGTCCACCGGGACGCGTTCCAGTTCGCCACGGGCCGGCGCCGAGAACAGCGCCTGACCCTGTTCCACGGTCTCCAGCACCGACTGCGTCATCGGGTCGTGCAGCGCCTTCACCAGCGCCTGCTGGGCGGCGGCATCGGCCGGCCAGCCCTGCACGTCGATGCGCAGGCCACGCTCGACCCGGCTCACCGGCTGCCCGGCACCGCGGACCAGCTCGGTGGCCTTGCTCGACCACGGCGACAGCGTGCCCAGGCGCGGCACCACGATGCGGCTGACCGCGCCTTCGGCCACGGCTTCGGCCTGCGGCGCAGCTTCGAGGATGCGGCACAGCGTGGCCAAGTCGGGGGAGGCGCTGCCTTCGGGCTGCACGAAGTAGACGTGCCAGGCACCGCTGATGCGCAGGGAGGGAGCGATGGACTGCAGGCGGGATTCAAGACGTTCGCGGCGGAACGGCGACAGGGCGGGCGCGCCCTCGAGGACCATCATGTCCGGGGAACCGTAGTTGGGAAACGGGCCCGACATTGTACCGGAAGCGGGGGAAGGGCTTTGGCCGGGCGGCGCCCGGCACCCGCGGTAGTGCCGGCCGCTGGCCGGCAACCCCAAAGGCCAAAGCAACAGCAGGCAATACGTGAGCTGGCGGGGCGGTGGGGGCCAGCAGGACACGCCGTAAACCCATCCCTGGGGGCTCGATGGCGCCATCCATGGCGCCAACGGTCCTGCCAGCCCCCACCACCCCGCCTCCGACAGATCTCCGCCATCTGCCGGAACTGCACGGGGTCGGATCCCGTTGCTTCGCAACGGGCTCTGACCCTGGATTTGTTGCGATATCTGATGGATCCATCCACGCATGGCGTGGATCTACTGTCGGTCCCGAGAACGGGTAGATCCACGCCATGCGTGGATGGGAGCGAAGCGACCGGCTTTTGCTTTTGATTTTTTGTTCTGTCTTCCGTGGCTGGCCGCGCAGGAACCTGTCCGTGGCCGGGTGGGTGGGCTGCGCAGGGGCGTAAGCGCCATGGATGGCGCGCCCGAGCCTACAGGGACGTATTCACGGCGTCCCCTGCGCAGCCCACCCACCCGGCCAACCTCCAGAAACCCGCTGTTCGCGTAAAGCCCCAGCCACGAGGGGCTCCGCCGCTGGCCGCCGACCGCGCGCAGCGTCGCCCTCCGCCCGAATCCCGGAACCATGCGCTTGCTCACGGATTGACCACGCGATTGATGACAACGTTGTCCCAACCTGGCGCCGGACTCTCTCCCCGGCCTCCCAGGTACCCCGTCCGCCCCCTCCGTCGCCTTCCCGGGCGACGCCCGGACCTGCGTCACGCGCGGCGCCATCGGGGCCCGCGCGCCCTTTGATCGGAGACTTACCCATGTACGACCCGATTGTGCGCAGTGCCGAACGTTCGACCCGAAGCTGTCGTCCCCGCCGCCTGGCCTGGCTGCTTGCCCTGGCCGCCGGCGCCGCCACCCTGCCCGGCCTGGCGCAGGCCGCCAGCTGTGCCGGCGTGGCCCAGTGGGACCAGGCCAAGATCTACCGGGCCGGCGATACCCTGCAGAAAGGAGGCGTCCTCTATCGGGCGAACCAGGACATCTGGAACGCGCCGCCGGACCATCCGGCCGGTGCGCCCTACTACACCAACCTCGGCGCCTGTGATGGCGGCGGCGCCAACCAGCCGCCAGTGGTCAGCCTGACCTCGCCGGCCAACGGCGCCACCTTCAGCGCCGGCAGCACGATCAACGTGACCGCCACCGCCAGTGATCCGGACGGCAGCGTCGCCAAGGTCGAATTCTTCCGCGATGGCAGCACGCTCGGCGTGGCCACCAGTGCGCCCTATGCGGCCAGCTGGGCCAATGCCAGCGCCGGCAGCCACACCCTGCGCGCGGTGGCCACCGACAACAACAACGCCACCACCAGCACCCCGACCATCACCATCACCGTCAACGCCGCCGGTGGCGATACCACCGCACCGAGCGTACCGGGTGGGCTGGCGGCCGGAACGCGTACCGCCAACAGCATCGCGCTCAGCTGGAGTCCCTCCACCGACAACACCGGTGGCAGCGGCATGGCCGGCTATGACGTGTACCGCAACGGCAGCCTGGTCGGTTCGCCGTCCAGTGCCAGCTATGTGGATGGCGGGCTGACCGCGTCGACCACCTACCGCTACCGCGTACGGGCCCGCGACAACGCCGGCAATGCGTCAGCGCAGGGCACCGAGATCAGCGCCACCACGCTGGCCGGTGACGGTGGCACCACCGGCAAGCGGGTCATCGGTTACTTCACCCAGTGGGGCATCTACGGGCGCAACTACCGGGTCAAGAACATCGACAGCAGCGGCTCCGCCGCACGCCTGACCCACATCAACTACGCCTTCGGCAACGTGCGCAACAACCGCTGCGAAGTGGGCATCACCCAGCCATCGGATCCGAACAGCGGTGCCGGTGGCGATGCCTTCGCCGACTACACCAAGGCCTTCAGTGCCGCCGAGAGTGTCAGCGGCAGCGCCGATACCTGGGACCAGCCGCTGCGCGGCAACTGGAACCAGCTCAAGCAACTCAAGGCCAAGTACCCGGGCATGAAGGTGCTGATCTCGCTGGGTGGCTGGACCTGGTCGCGCGGCTTCTCCAGCGCGGCGCGCCCGGAAAACCGCCAGGCCTTCGTCGCCTCGTGCATCGACGCCTACATCAAGGGCAACCTGCCGGTGACCGACGGTGCCGGTGGCGCCGGTGCCGCGCTGGGCGTATTCGACGGCATCGACATCGACTGGGAATACCCGGTGGCCTGCGGCATCGAATGCGGCAAGCCGGAAGACAACGCCAACTTCACCGCGCTGATGGCCGAGTTCCGCCGCCAGCTCGATGCGGTGCGTCCGGGCCTGTTGCTGACGGTGGCGGTGGGTGCCGGCATCGACAAGATCCGCGTCACCGATCCGGCCGCGTACCACCCGTACCTGGACTACATCAACGTGATGACCTACGACTTCCACGGCGCGTGGGATGCGAAGACCAATCACCAGTCGGCGCTGTTCGATTCGCCGAATGATCCGTCCACCGGCGACCAGAAGCTGTACAACAGCAACGATGCCATCGAGGCCTTCATCAGCCGTGGCGTGCCCGCCGCCAAGCTCAACCTGGGCATCGGCTATTACGGGCGTGGCTGGACCGGCGTGGCCAATGCCAACAACGGCCTGTACCAGACCGCCAGCGGCGCCGCTCCGGGCACGTATGAAGCCGGCATCGAGGACTGGAAGGTGCTGAAGAACCTGGCGTGGCCGGGCTATACCGACAACACCGCCGGTGCCACCTGGATCTACAACGGCAGCACGCTGTGGAGCTTCGACACGCCGGCCAACATCACCCGCAAGATGGGTTACGTGAAGACCCAGGGCCTGGGCGGCGCGTTCGTCTGGGAGTTCAGCGGTGACGATGCGCAGGGCACGCTGACCAAGGCGGTCAGTGATGGCCTGAAGTAAGGAGAAAAAGCCGGGGATGCGACACGCATCCCCGGCCTCGAATCTGTAGAGCCGAGCCATGCTCGGCTGCCACATGTGGAACCGCAGTCGAGCATGGCTCGACGCTACAGTTCCGCTGTCAGCGCTTCTCGGACAATTTGTCCAGCGCCGCACGCAGCTGCGCCGGCGGCAGGTAACCGCCCAGCTGGGTGCCATCCGGCGCGAAGATCGCCGGCGTTCCGTTCACGCCCAGCTGCTGGCCCAGCGCGTACTGCATCGCCACCGGGTTGGTGCAGTTCTTGGCCGGCACGCTGCCACCGCGCTTGGCGTTGGTCAGCGCCTGGCGACGATCCGCTGCGCACCAGACCGAGATCATGTCGGTGTAATCCTTGCTGCCCAGGCCCATGCGCGGGAACGCCAGGTACTCGACGGTGATGCCGTTGCGGTTGAGCTCGGCGATGTCCTGGTGAAGCTTGCGGCAGTAGCCACACTCGATGTCGGTGAACACGCTGATGGTGTACTTGGCGTTCGGCGCGGCGAACACGATGCGATCGCCGTGGTTGGCCTTGGCCAGCAGGCCGCGACGGTAGCCGAGCAGGCCTTCACTGTTGGCCGGGCCCTTGGCGCGGGTGTCGTACGGCTGCGACTGGAACAGGTAGCGACCGTCATCGGACACGTACAGCAGCTGGCCGGAGACCACTACTTCGCGGAAGCCGGGGAATGGCGCGGCACCGATGTAATCCACCTGGAAACCCGGATTGAGCGCGGTCAGCGCGGCACGTACCGCCTGGTCGGCCGGTGCATTGGCGGACGGGCTGGCCTTGGCCGCAGCGGCAGGCGCCTTGGCGGCAGGCGGAGCCGGCTGGGCGCAGGCAGTCAGGCTGAGCGCACCCAACACGGCGGCGATGGCAAATCGGAGCATGGAACGATCCGCAGCAGAAGAAGATTCCGGATTCTGACACAGCCGCCGGTACCGGGCCGCGACGCCCTGTACTGCCCCGGGCAGCGATTCAGCCCGGCACTCAGCCGCGCGGATGGTGGCGGGCGTGCAGCTTCTGCAGGTGTTCGCGCGCCACCAGGGTGTAGATCTGGGTGGTCGACAGTGAACTGTGGCCGAGCAGCATCTGCAGCGCGCGCAGGTCGGCACCGCGGTTGAGCAGATGGGTGGCGAAGCTGTGACGCAGGCCATGCGGGCTGATCCGCGCCGGGTCGATGCCGGCCACCTGTGCGTGGCGCTTGACCAGGTGCCAGAACGCCTGCCGGGTCAGCGCATGCAACGTCGGTTCGATGAACAACGGGGTCTGCCCGTCCGCCAGGGCGTGCACCCTGCCCTTGCCGACCAGCTGCGGGCGCGACTGCTGCAGGTAACGCTCCAGCCAGTGCTGCGATTCCTCACCCAGCGGCACCAGCCGTTCCTTGCTGCCCTTGCCGGTGACCCGCAGCACGCCCTGGCGCAGGTTGACCGCCGTGGCCGGCAGCAGCACCAGCTCGCTCACGCGCAGGCCGGCGGCATACATCAGTTCCAGCATGGCGCGATCACGCAGCCCCAGCGGGCTGTCGATATCCGGCGCCGCCAGCAGCGCATCGATCTGGCTTTCGGCCAGCGCCTTGGGCAACAGCCGTGGCAGCTTGGGCGGATCCAGCAGTGCGCTCGGATCCTCGCTGCGTTCGCCACGGCGCACGCCATCGGCGAAGAACGCCCGCAGCGCCGACAGCAGGCGCGCATTGCTGCGTGGCGACCAGCCATGCCGGGTGCGCCAGGCCAGATAATCGAACAGCCCGGGTCGCTCGATGCCAGCCAGGCCACCGTCGCGTCCGTCCGTCCAGCGCGCCAGCCCTTCCAGGTCGCGCCGGTAGCTGTCGAGGGTGGCGCGGGCCAGGCCGTTCTCGGCCCAGATCGCATCGAGGAAGCGCTGGATGCGCAGGCTGTCGTCGGCGCGCAGCTCGGGCAGTTGCTGGACCAGCTGGCGTCGCTCGGCGGGGGTGGAAACAAGGGCCATGCGTGCAGGATACGAGGGCCACTGCGGGCACGGCCAGCTTTGCGTATGCTCGGCGCATGTCCCGCCCTGCCACCGACACGGCCTCTGCGGCCGCTACCGAAATGCCCCGCCCACGTGCGCTGCTGCCCTGGCGCGTGCTGGCGATGGTCTACGACGCGCTGCCGGTGCTGGCGCTGTGGATGCTGGCCGGCACGCTGTTCACCCTCGCCTACACCTTCAGCGGCCACGCGCAGCGCGAGAACATTGCGCCATTCAGTGCCTGGCAGTGGCTGCTGTGGACGGTGTGCTGGGTGATCACGGGGGGGTACGCCACGGCCAGCTGGCGCCGCGGCGGACAGACCCTGGGCATGCGGCCGTGGCGGCTGAAACTGCAATCGAGCGATGGCACGCCGTTGCGGCGCGGCCAGCTGTGGCTGCGCTTTGCGATAGGAACGCTGTCACTGCTGCTGGGCGGGCTGGGATTCTGGTGGGCGTGGGTCGACCGCCAACGCCTGACCTGGCATGACCGCGCGAGCGGCACCCGCCTGGTACGCATGCCCAAGCGGTGATCTGCCGCCCGTCACTCCGATCCTGCGCGGCGCCTGGGTAGCGCCGGGCCCATGCCCGGCTGACGGCCTGTGAGCGGAAGGCAGCCGAGCGTGGGCTCGGCTCTACAGAATCCAGCGCGCTGGGCCTGGGACGACCGCCAGCAGACGCACGTTCTGTAGAGTCGAGCCATGCTCGACTCACGCGCGCAGCGCGGAAAGCAGCCGGGGCATGCCCGGCGCCACAGCAATCAGCCCGACTTGCGCCGGAACAGCAGTCCGGACACCGCCAGCATCACGATCGGGGGCAACGCATAGGCGATGCGGTAGTCGAACTTCAGCGCGCCGGCCATGCGGCCGAAGAACAGCTGCAGCAGCCAGAAGCCCAGCGCGAACAGGATGCCCAGGAACAGGCGCTTGCCCATGCCGCCGCTGCGCAGCGACCCGAACGCGAACGGCACCGCCGCCAGGCACAGCGCCAGCACGTTCACCGGGTAGAACCAGCGGCTCCAGTACACATCCTCGAAGTCGCGCGCATCCAGCCCGTTGCGCTGGCGGTAGGCAATGCTGGTGCTCAGCTCGGCCACGCTGAGGTTTCGCGGCTTGGCGATGCCGGTGGCCAGCGCCGCTGCATCCAGCTTCGAGCTCCACGGCTCGCGCGCCACCTCCTGGCGGGTCGCCGAGCGCTCGCCAAAGGTGTCGCGGCGCACCCCGGTCAGCACCCAGCCGTCCTTGTCGTGCTCGGCGGTGGCCGCATGGGTCAACGAGGCGATCTTGCCGTCTTCAGCGATCCGGTACAGGCGCACATCACGCAGGATCAGCCGCGTGCCCTTGTCGCCCACCAGCTGCTCCTCGCCGCTCTGGGCATTGAGGAAGGTGTCGCCTTCGCGCGCCCACAGCCCCGAGTAGCGGGTGGTGGAGATGTCCCGTCCCCACTTGGCACTGGCCTTCAATGCGTCGGCACGGTCCTGGCCCCATGGGCCCAGCGTCTCGGCGCTGAGCACCATCACCGCGGTCAGCAGCGACAGCGCGATCGCCACCGACACGCTCAGACGCTTGCGCGACAGGCCCAGCGCACGCAGTGCGGTCAGCTCCGAGGTCGCGGCCAGCTGGCCCAGGCCCATCAGTGCGCCGATCACCGCGGCCGTCGGGAACATCGTGTAGGCGCGGCGCGGCACCGTGTACAGCACCCACGCGGCGGCATGGCCCAGGGTGTAGCCGTTCTTGCCGATGTCCTTGAACTCGCCGGAGAAGGCCATCACCACGTCCAGGCCGACCAGCACCGCCCAGGTCAGCAGTACCGTGGTGAACACCGACTGGCCCAGGTACAGGTCGAAACGCATCGGGCGCAGCCTCATGCGCGGGCTCCCTTCGGGCGGCCCAGGCGGCCATCACGTGCATACATCCAGATCGCCAGCGCCAGCAGCGGCACGGTCAACCACCACAGGCCAAGCGCGGCCGGAATCTTGCCGTTGGCGATCCAGCCGCTGCCGATGAACATCAGGTTGGTGCCCACCATGTAGGCCATCAGGGCCAGCATCATGCGGCCGTAGCGCTGCTGGCGCGGCGAGCTGCGGCCCAGCGGCACGGTCAGCAGGGCGAAGGCCAGCGCGATCAGCGGCGGTGCCAGGCGGCGGTGCAGCTGCGCCTGCGCCTGCGGGCGCTCGTCGCCGATCAGCTTCAGGGTCGGCATCAGTTCCGGGTCATCCTCGGTGCGGGTCTGCGCGCCATCAGGCAGGGCCACATCGTTGCGGGCAAAGGTCGCCAGCCGGTAATCCAGCGCGCCGGCCACCGGGCCTTCCACCTGGTGGCCGTCATCCAGCTCCAGGAAGCGCTGGCGGGTGCCCTCGAAGAACATGCGACCACTGTTGGCCGACACCACCTCCAGGCGATCGTCCTTCTGCCGCTGCATGAACACCTTGCCCAGCTCGGTGCCGTCGGGCGAGATCGAGGACAGGTAGACCACGCCGCCATTGGGCAGCGGCGTGAAACGGCCCGGCTCCAGGCCGGCCATCAGCACGCTGCGGTTGGCCTCGATGATCATCTGCTCGGCCACCCGGCCGGCCCACGGGCCCAGCCACAGCGAGCAGGTGCCGACCAGCAGCACCACCGGCACCACCAGCATCAGCAGTGGCCGCAGCAGCCGCTTGGGCCCCACTCCGATGGCGGTGATGACCGCCATCTCCGAGTCGCGGTACAGGCGGGCGATGGCCAGCAGCAGGCCCAGCATCAGCGCCAGCGGCAGGATCAGCGGCAGGTAGGCGATGAACTGCAGGCCCAGCTGGGAGAACAGCAGCTTGGCCGGCAGGCGCCCGTCGGCGATGTTGCCGAGGATGTCCACCAGCACGCCGCCCACGCTGACCACCAGCAGGACGATCAGGGTAGCCAGGAAACTCTGGACGAAATCGCCCAGCAGGTATCGGTCGAGCTTCAGCATGGGGCGGTGGTTTAAACTCTGGGGTTCGTTCGCGGTGCCGCCCAGTCTACTGTCTGGGCGTAAACGGCCTGCGATTGTACGGACTCGCCAATGGAATCTGCTCAATGGCCCTCGAATTCACCCTGAACCACGTTGCTCCGGCCGCCGCCACCGTTGATTGCCTGGTGGTAGGCGCGTATGCCGACCATACCCTGACCCCGGCCGCGCAGGCCCTGGACGCCGCCAGTGGCGGCCGCTTGGCCGCCCTGGCCCAGCGCGGCGACCTGTCCGGCAAGACCGGCGCCACCACCCTGCTGCACGACCTGCCGGGCGTGACCGCCCCGCGCGTGCTGGTGGTTGGCCTCGGCGAAGCCGCCCGCTTCGGCGTGCCGCAGTACCTGAAGGCCGTTGGCGACGCCGTGCGCGCGCTGAAGGCCGGCGCCGCCCGCAGCGCGCTGTTCACCCTGTCCGAAGTGGCCATCAAGGACCGCGACGCCGCCTGGGCGATCCGCCAGGCGGTGATCGCCGCCGATCACGCCGCCTACCGCTATACCGCCACCCTGGGCAAGAAGAAGGCCGACGATGCCGGCCTGACCCAGCTGGCCGTAGCCGGTGAGGACGCCCAGGCCCTGGCCCAGGGCCAGGCCATCGCCGCCGGTGTCGAGTTCGCCCGCGAGCTGGGCAACCTGCCGCCGAACTACTGCACCCCGGCCTACCTGGCCGACGTGGGCGTGAAGTTCGCTGGCGAGCACGAGGGTGCCGAGGCCGAGATCCTCGACGAGCAGCAGATGGAAGCGCTGGGCATGGGCTCGCTGCTGGCCGTGGCCCGCGGTTCGGCCAACCGCCCGCGCCTGGTCGTGCTGAAGTGGACCGGCGCTGGTGACGCCAAGCCGTACGTGCTGGTCGGCAAGGGCATCACCTTCGATACCGGTGGCGTCAACCTGAAGACCCAGGGCGGCATCGAAGAGATGAAGTACGACATGTGCGGTGGCGCCAACGTCATCGGCACCTTCGTCGCTGCGGTCAAGGCCAAGCTGCCGCTGAACCTGGTGGTGGTGGTGCCGGCGGTGGAGAACGCCATCGATGGCAACGCCTACCGTCCGTCCGACGTGATCACCTCGATGTCGGGCAAGACCATCGAAGTCGGCAACACCGACGCCGAAGGCCGCCTGATCCTGTGCGACGCGCTGACCTACGCGCAGCGCTTCGAGCCGGCCGCGCTGGTCGACGTCGCCACCCTGACCGGTGCCTGCATGGTCGCCCTCGGCCACCAGACCGCCGGCCTGATGAGCAAGCACGACGACCTGGCCAACGAGCTGCTGGCCGCCGGCGAGCATGTGTTCGACCGCGCCTGGCGCCTGCCGCTGTGGGACGAGTACCAGCCGATGCTGGATTCGACCTTCGCCGACGTCTACAACATCGGCGGCCGCTGGGCCGGCGCGATCACCGCCGGCTGCTTCCTGTCGCGCTTCGCCGAAGGCCAGCGCTGGGCCCACCTGGACATCGCCGGCGTGGCCAGCGATGAAGGCAAGCGTGGCATGGCCACCGGCCGCCCGGTTGGCCTGCTGAGCCAGTGGCTGCTGGACCAGGTCGCCCGCGCCTGATGCCGTACCCGACCCTGGCCGGCAAACGCCGGCCGGGGCTTCGCCCGGCAACGCCGGGCCCCTGCCTGACCCGGACCCTGCCATGCCCCGCGCCGACTTCTACCTGATCGCCAAGCCCCGCTTCCTGACCGAGCCACTGCGCCTGGTCTGCGAGCTGGCGCGCAAGGCCAACGACGCCGGGCTGTTCACCCTGGTGCTGGCCCGCGACCAGGCCCAGGCCGAGGAGCTGGACGAGCTGTTGTGGGCGTTCGACAACGATGCCTACATCCCGCACCAGATCGCCGGGGAAGACATGGACGAGGAAGAGGCCCTGGTACTGATCGCCGTGCCTGGCACCGAGGCACCGGCACGTCCGCTGGTGATCAACCTGCGCGACGAGCCCTGGCTGGGCCAGTGCGAGCGCGTGCTGGAAGTGGTTCCGGCCGATCCGGAAGCGCGCGAACCGCTGCGCGAGCGCTGGCGCCAGTACAAGGCCGCCGGCTACGACCTGAACAAGCACGACATGTAAGTCCCGCGAGGACCCCTTGATGCGCCTGCTGATCGCCCTGATTCTTCCCTGGCTGTCTTTCTTCACCATCGGCCGGCCGCTGGCCGGGATCGCCTGCCTGATCCTGCAGATCACCCTGATCGGCTGGTTGCCCGCCGCGATCTGGGCCGCCTACGCGGTCAGCCAGTACCACACCGACCAGAAGATCCGGCGCGCCCTCGGGTCGCGCTGATCTCCCTTCCGCCTTGATTACCGGTTCCCCCGCATGACCCAACTCGCCTCCAGCTACGACCCGAAGTCCTTCGAGACCGACCTCTACGAGGCCTGGGAGAAGGCCGGCCACTTCAAGCCGTCCGGCACGGGCGAGCCGTACACCATCCTGCTGCCGCCGCCGAACGTGACCGGCACCCTGCACATGGGCCACGCGTTCCAGCAGACCCTGATGGACGCGCTGGTGCGCTATCACCGCATGCGCGGCTACGACACGCTGTGGCAGGTCGGTACCGACCACGCCGGCATCGCCACCGAAATGGTGGTCAGCCGCAATCTGGCGCTGGAAGGCAAGGGCGAGACCCGCGACTCGCTGGGCCGCGAAGGCTTCATCGGCAAGGTCTGGGAGTGGAAGCAGCAGTCCGGCGACACCATCGAACGCCAGATGCGCCGCCTCGGCACCTCCGCCGACTGGTCGCGCAGCACCTTCACCATGGACCCGCAGCCGTCGGCGGCAGTCAACGAAGCCTTCGTGCGCTGGTACGAGCAGGGGCTGATCTACCGTGGCCAGCGCCTGGTCAACTGGGATCCGGTGTTGAAGACCGCCATTTCCGACCTGGAAGTGGAGAGCGCCGAGGAAGACGGTTTCCTGTGGTCGATCGCCTACACGCTGGACGAGGGCCTGAGCTACGAGCACGTCGAGCGCGATGCCGACGGCGTGGAAACCCTGCGCGAAACCCGCGACTACCTGGTCGTCGCCACCACCCGCCCGGAAACCCTGCTGGGTGATACCGCGGTGATGGTGCACCCGGAAGACGAGCGCTATGCGCACCTGATCGGCAAGAACGTGGTGCTGCCACTGACCGGCCGCCGCGTGCCGGTGATCGCCGATGACTACGTGGACCGTGCCTTCGGTACCGGCGTGGTCAAGGTCACCCCGGCGCACGATTTCAACGACTACGAAGTGGGCGTGCGCCACAGCCTGCCGATGATCAACCTGTTCACTCCGGTGGCTGCGCTGAACGAGAACGCGCCGGAGCGCTTCCAGGGGCTGGACCGCTACGCCGCCCGCAAGGCCGTGCTGGCCGAGCTGGAAGACCTGGGCATCCTGGTCGAGACCAAGGCACACAAGCTGCAGGTGCCGCGCGGCGACCGTACCGGCCAGGTGATCGAGCCTTACCTGACCGACCAGTGGTTCGTGAAGATGGACGACCTGGCCAAGCGTGGCCTGGAACTGGTCGAAGACGGAAGCATTTCCTTCGTGCCGCCGAACTGGATCAACACCTACCGCCACTGGATGAACAACATCCAGGACTGGTGCATCAGCCGCCAGCTGTGGTGGGGCCACCGCATTCCGGCGTGGTTCGATGCCGCCACCGGCAGCTGCTACGTCGGTCGCAGCGAAGACGAAGTGCGCGCCAGCAACAACCTCGGCAGCGACGTGGTGCTGAACCAGGAAAGCGACGTGCTGGAGACCTGGTTCTCCTCGCAGCTGTGGCCGTTCTCCACCCTGGGCTGGCCGAACGAGCAGGCCATGGCCGAGCGCGGCTTCGACCGCTACCTGCCGTCGTCGGTGCTGATCACCGGCTTCGACATCATCTTCTTCTGGGTGGCGCGCATGATCATGGCCACCGACAACCTGGTCGGGAAGATCCCGTTCAAGGACGTCTACTTCACCGGCCTGATCCGCGACGGCCAGGGCCAGAAGATGTCCAAGAGCAAGGGCAACGTGCTCGACCCGCTGGACATCATCGACGGCATCACCATCGACGACCTGGTCGCCAAGCGCACCGGTGGCCTGATGCAGCCGAAGATGGTGGAGAAGATCGAGAAGGCCACCCGCAAGGAATTCCCGGACGGCATTGCTGCCCACGGTGCCGATGCGCTGCGCTTCACCATCGCCGCGCTGGCCACCCACGGCCGCGACATCAAGTTCGACATGAACCGCGCCGAGGGCTACAAGAACTTCTGCAACAAGCTGTGGAACGCCAGCCGCTTTGCCCTGATGAACACCGAGGGCGCTGCGTTCACCGGCGTGCCGACGCCGCGCACCGATGCCGAGCGCTGGATCCTCTCGCGCCTGGCGGCGACCACCGCCGAGGCGCAGGGCCATTTCGCCGCGTATCGCTTCGACCTGCTGGCGCAGTGCCTGTACGAGTTCGCCTGGAACGAGTTCTGCGACTGGTTCCTGGAACTGAGCAAGCCGGCACTGAACGGCAGCGACGCCGCCGATGCCGAAAGCACCCGCCACACCCTGCTGTACGTGCTGGAAGCGCTGCTGCGCCTGCTGCACCCGCTCACCCCGTTCATCACCGAACAGCTGTGGCAGCAGCTGGCCCCGCGCCTGGGCCTGGCCGAAACCACGCTGTCGCTGCGCCCGTATCCGACCGCCGCCGAATTCGCCGGTGATTTCGCCCAGGCCGAGGCCGACGTGGAATGGCTGAAGGCGGTGATCAGTGCGGTGCGTCGCGTGCGCAGCGAACTGAACGTCGCCCCGTCCAAGCAGGTGCCACTGCGCCTGCAGGCCGGCCTGGAGCAGGACCGCGCCCGCATTGAACGCTTCAGCGCCTCGCTGTCGTTCCTGCTGAAGCTGGACAGCATCCAGTGGCTGGCCGAAGGCGAAAGCGCACCGCCGGCCGCCGCCGCGATCGTGGGCGAACTGAAGCTGCTGGTGCCGCTGGAAGGCCTGGTCGACCTGGATGCCGAGCGCGCGCGCCTGGACAAGGAGATCAAGCGCGTGGAAGGCGAGCAGGAAAAGAGCGAGGCCAAGCTGGCCAAGTTCACCGACAAGGTGCCAGCGGCCGTGGTCGAGCAGGAGCGCGTGCGCCTGGCCGACTGGAACACCCAGCTGGCCGGCCTGCGCGAGCAGCGCGCGAAGCTGTAAGGCCTCTCTGGCGGGTGCGGCCCCTGTGGTCCGCACCCGTGCGATGTGCCAACCAAGGTTGGCACCTGCTACACCAACGCCGGGCAACGCCCGGCGTTTCCTTTTGTACGGCATGGCATCATCAGCGGATGCCGCTTTCCATCTACCTGCTGGTTCTCGCCGCTGCGGCACTGCATGCCAGCTGGAATGCGATCGTCAAGCGCGGGCCGGACAAGTTCCTCGGCACCGTCCTGGTAACCGGCAGTGCCGCGCTGCTGTCCGCCGCCACGCTGCCCTTGCTGCCCCTGCCTGCCGCACACAGCTGGCCGTGGCTCGGCGCATCGGTACTGTTGCAGGTGACCTATTACGGGCTGGTCGCGCGCTGTTACCAGCAGGTCGACATGAGCCTGGCCTACCCCTTGATGCGTGGCAGCGCGCCGATCCTGGTCGCACTGGCGGGCACCCTGCTCGGTGAGTCATTGCCTGCAGCTGCGTGGCTGGGCGTGGTGCTGGTGAGCACCGGCATCCTGTGCATGGCACTGGGTGCGCGTGGTGGCCAGCTGCGCCTGCCGCTGCTGACTGCGGCGATGATCGCCACCTACACGCTGGTCGATGCGCAGGGCGCGCGCCAGTCAGGCAACGCGCTCAGCTACACGCTGTGGCTGTTCCTGCTGTCGGGTATTCCCCTGCCGCTGTGGGCGTTGTACACCCGGCGCGGCGCGGTGCTGGACTACGCGCGGCAGCATTGGCCGCTGGGACTGGCCGGTGGCTTCGGCACCACGGCCTCCTATGCGATGGCGTTGTGGGCGATGACCCAGGTGCCGGTCGCGTTGGTGTCGGCGCTGCGCGAATCATCGATCCTGTTCGCGCTGCTGATCTCGGTGTTCCTGCTGCGCGAACGGATACCGCGCGCACGCTGGCTGGCGGCGGCGTTGATCGTGGGCGGGGTATTGGCATTGCGGTTGGCGTGAGCAGAGCGTGCCAACCAGGGTTGGCACCTGCCGGTAGTGCCGGCCGCTGGCCGGCAACCCTTCTCCGTTACAGCGGCGGCATCGCCTGCAGGTCGCCGTGGACCAGCTCGATCGCCATCACCACCGCATCCTCGCGGCCCTGTGCGGCCGGGTAGTAGCGCGGGCGGCGGCCGATCTCGTTGAAGCCTTCGCTGTGATAAAGCGCCAGCGCCGGCGTGTTGGACGGGCGCACTTCCAGGAACACGCGCTGTGCGCCACGATCACCCGCCAGCTGCACCAGTGCGCGCAGCAGCTGGCGGCCCAGCCCGCGCGACTGTGCCAGCGGATCGATGCAGATGTTCAGCACATGCGCTTCATCAGCGGCGATGCTGAGCACGCCATAGCCGATCAGCAGACCATCACGCTCCATCGCCAGGCCGGGATAACCAGCACGCAGGCAGTCGATGAAGATGCCGCGGGTCCAGGGAAAAGGGTAGCCCCGCAGCTCGATCGCCATCACGGCATTGAGGTCGCTCTCGCGCAGCGCGCGCAGGCTGACCGGACCGGGCCGGGTCACCGCGCTCACGGCGTGCCCCGCTTGCGCAGAGCGCGCAGCTGCGGCCACAGCGCACGCTTGGCGGCCGGGTCGTGGCGCAGCTGGTCCAGCGGCCAGCTGTCCATCAGCAGCTGCGTAGCCGGGTCGTTCGGGTTGCAGCCTGACGCGCGCAGCAGCGCGATCTGCAGGCGATCCGGCAGGCGTACCACCGGCTGTCGTGCATTTCCGCTGGGCACCGGGCGCTCAGCCGCCGGCACGGTATCCGGGGCGCTGACCGGCGTTTCGCGGCGCGGCGGTGCCGGGCGTTCCGCGCGTACTGCAGGCGCGGGCCCGGTGTGGTCTTCGCGCGACGGCACCGCGGCCCGCACCGGTTCCGGCGGGGCGACGCTGGCCTCGGCTTCGGCCACGCTCAACTGCAGCGCGGCATCCAGCTCGGCGGCCAGTTGGCCATCGTGGTAGACGGTGTAGCCCATGGCCTGCAGCCAGGCCTGCTGGGCCGGTGACCACAGCACGGGCAGGTCCTGGCTCACGCGGCCTCGGGCTTCTTGCGCAGGCGCTGCACGGCCCACATCACCGGGCCGGACAGGGCATACAGGATGCCGACCGCGAACAACACGCGTGGCAGGTCGATCACCGCGATGGCAATGGCCACCGGCACCAGTGCCAGCACAAGGAACGGTACGCGGTCCGAACGGCTGCCCTTTGCAGCGCCGCCCTTGAAGCTCCAGAAGCGGATACGGCTGACCATCAGCAGTGCAGCGATGATCGTCACCGCCAGCGCCACGTAGCGCAGCTGGTTGCCGTCCCAGCCCAGGTTGCCATCGGCGAACGCCCAGACGAAGGACATCATCAGGCCCGCTGCGGCCGGGCTGGCCAGGCCGACGAACCAGCGCTTGTCGACCACCGCCACCTGCGTGTTGAAGCGGGCCAGGCGCAGTGCCGCGCAGGCCGCATACAGGAAGGCCACGGCCCAGCCGACGCGGCCGAGCAGCGGATCGTCGAACTTCAGCCACGACAGCGACCAGTGGTACATCACCAGCGCCGGGGCCATGCCGAAGCTGACCAGATCGGCCAGGGAGTCGTACTGCACGCCGAATTCACTGCTGGTGCCGGTCAGGCGCGCCACGCGCCCGTCCAGGCCATCCATCACCGCCGCCACGAACACGGCGATGCTCGCGTTGACGAAATCCCCGTTGGCCGCGGCGATGATCGCGTAGAAACCGGCGAACAGTCCGGCAGTGGTGAACAGGTTGGGCAGCAGGTAAATCGTGCGCGAACGCGGCGGCGGTGTGATCGGGTCCATGGAATCCAGTTTAATCGACTTGCCAGTGCTCGGCGCCAATGCTGCAATCGGCGTTCTACGCCCATTCCGTGGAGTTTGCCATGCGTGCCCTGTCCTGCCTTGGATGCCTGCTGCTGTTGGCCAGTGCCAACGCCCTGGCCGGTCCCGTCTACAAATGGAAGGACGCCCAGGGCGTGACCCAGTACTCGGAGACCCCACCGGCGGGCAAGAAGTACGAAACCCGCGAGCAGGCCCGTACCCCGCAGGCTGCGGCCAGCACCGGGACCCCGGCCGCGCCGGTCCCCGAGCGGTGCAGCACGGCCCGGGCCAACCTGGCCCTGCTGGACGGCGGTGGCCAGGTGATGCAGGACACCGATGGCGATGGCAAGCCCGATACCCCGTTGACCCCGGAGCAGCACACCGCGCAGAAGGGATTGGCGGAGGCCGCCATCAAGGCGTACTGCCCACCGGCGGGTTAAGGGGGCCGGCAGGGCTTGCAGCCCTGCACCCGCTTCAAGCCACATCAACGTCAAATGCAAAAGCGGCTCTGGTTTTCTGCGGGTTTGGCGGGGCGGTGTGGGCTGGCAGGACACGCCGTAAACCCATCCCTGGGGGCTCGATGGCGCCATCCATGGCGCCAACGGTCCTGCCAGCCCACACCGCCCCACCTCCGACAGGTTCCTGGTGACGGTGGTAGATCCACGCCATGCGTGGATGAAATCTGTCAGATCTCGAATTGAATCCGGGGTCAGATCCGTTTTCCTGCGGAAAACGGATCTGACCCCCATCGGCATGTCCAACAGGTCGCGGAAAACGGATCTGACCCCCATCGGCATGTCCAACAGGTCGCGGGAAACTGTCGAAGGCGGGGTGGGTCCGGCGGCAGGGGTGTGAGCGGCATGGATGCCGCGACCAAGCCCCCATGGGTGAGGGCGCTTTGCTTGCGAAGCACTGCTTCGCAAGCGCCCGAACGCACAGCCGCCAGCGGCTGGGCCGGTCTGGGGGTTTACGGCGTCCCCTGCCGCCGGACCCACCCCGCCATCTCCCAGGAAACGCGTTTTTGCTGTTGCTGTTGACGTTGCTTGAGGCGGGTGCAGGGCGCAGCCCTGCCAATACCCCTCCCCCGGCCGGGCTGGCAGAATAGGCGTCTCTGCCGTTATCCGAAGCCGACGATGCGCCTCTCCCAGTTCCACCTGCACACCACCAAGGAAACCCCCAGCGACGCCGAGCTGACCAGCCATCGGCTGATGCTGCGCGCGGGCATGATCCGCAAGCTGGCATCGGGCCTGTATACCTGGTCGCCGCTGGGCCTGCGCGTGCTGCGCAAGGTCGAGCGCATCGTGCGCGAGGAAATGGACCGGGCCGGTGCCGTGGAATTCCAGATCCCGACCATCCAGCCGAAGGAACTGTGGGAGCAGACCGGCCGCTGGCAGAAGTTCGGCCCGCAGCTGCTGAAGATCAAGGACCGCAAGGACCAGGTGTTCTGCTACAGCCCGACCGCCGAAGAAGCCGCCTGCGACTTCGCGCGCAGCGAGCTGTCCAGCTACAAGCAGCTGCCGGTGAACTTCTACCAGGTGCAGACCAAGTTCCGCGACGAGATCCGTCCGCGCTTCGGCGTGATGCGCTCGCGCGAATTCCTGATGAAGGACGCCTACTCGTTCCACCTGCACGATGAGTGCCTGGTGCGCGAGTACGAGAACATGAAGTCGGCCTACAGCCGCATCTTCACCCGCCTCGGCCTGGACTTCCGCATGGTGCAGGCCGACTCCGGCGCGATCGGCGGCGATGCATCGCAGGAATTCCACGTGATCGCCGATTCCGGCGAGGACGCACTGGTGTTCTCCACCGGTTCGGACTACGCGGCCAACATGGAAGCGGCGATCGCCGCCGATCCGGCGCCGCGCGCCGCCGCCACCGAAACGATGCGCAAGGTGGATACCCCCACCCAGAAGACCTGCGAGGACGTCGCGGCCCTGCTCGGCATCGACCTGCAGCGCACCGTGAAGTCGGTGGCACTGATCGCCGGCGAAGGCGAGGCACAGCAGTTCGTGCTGGTGCTGGTGCGCGGCGACCATGAGGTCAACGAGATCAAGCTGGCCAAGGTGCCGGGCCTGGACGAGCAGCGCTTCGCCAGCGAGGCGGAAATCGCCGAGTACCTGGGCAGCGTGCCAGGCTTCCTCGGTCCGGTCGCCCCGGCCAAGGCGATCCGCGTGGTCGCCGATCGCGAAGTGGCGGCGATGGCCGACTTCGTCGTCGGCGCCAACGAAGCCGGTTTCCACCTGGCCGGCGTCAACTGGGGCCGCGATCTGCCGGAACCGGAAGTGGCCGACCTCCGCAACGTGCGTGCGGGCGACCGTGCCCTGGACGGCGGTGAACTGAAGATCGCCCGTGGCATCGAAGTCGGCCACGTGTTCCAGCTCGGCCGCAAGTACGCCGAAGCGCTGGATGCCACCGTGCTGGATGAAAACGGCAAGGCGGCGGTGATGGCGATGGGCTGCTACGGCATCGGTATCTCGCGCGTGGTGGCTGCCGCGATCGAACAGAACCATGACGATGCCGGCATCATCTGGCCGGATGCGATGGCACCGTGGCAGGTCGTGGTGTGCGTGATCAACCCGAAGGGCGATGCTGCCGTGGCCGATGCCGCTGCCAACCTGCTGCAGGAGCTGCGCGACGCCGGCCTGGACGCTGCACTCGACGACCGTGGCCTGCGCCCGGGCGCGATGTTCGCCGACATGGAACTGATCGGTATCCCGCACCGCGTGGTGGTCAGCGAACGCGGCCTGGCCGCCGGCACCTACGAGTACCGCTCGCGCCGCGCCAGCGACGCGGAGAGCCTGGACAAGGCGACCCTGCTGCAGCGACTGCAGGGCTGACGTGGAAAGACCGGGGCCTGCCCCGGTCTTTTTTTGCCTGCGCCAGCGCGGGCGGATATTGCAGCGGACATAATCCGGTCAAAATCACCGCGACAGCGTCGGCATGCCGCCACGGCATGTCCTGCCTGCATTTGTGCTCGGATTAATTCATCTCTATTCTGTCCGCCGACGCCATGGACTGGCTTGTCCCGTCCACACATTAGTTTCCGGAGTAACCGTAAATGAGCATTGACCTGACCGGCCTGTCGGCACGAGAGCTGGGCGCCCTGATCCGCACCGCGAAGAAGCAGCAGACCATCGTCGCCAAGCGCCGGCCGATCACCAAGGTTCGCGCCCAGCTGACCAAGCTGGCCAAGACCGAGGGTTACACCATCGAGGAACTGTTCGGCGACGCCCCGGCTCCGCGCGCGCGCAAGGTGGCCAAGGCCGCCAAGGCACCGTCGAAGACCGCTGGCCGCAAGCTGGGCAAGGTCGCCCCGAAGTACCGCAACCCCGCCAACCCCAAGGAAACCTGGACCGGCCGTGGCAAGCAGCCGCGCTGGATGGCTGAACTGACCGCCAAGGGCAACAAGAAGCCGGAAGATTTCCTGATCAAGAAGGCCTGAGGCCGGATCGGGATACAAGGAAAAACGCCGGCGAAAGCCGGCGTTTTTTCATTTCCGGGAGAGGTGTGTGGACCAACGGTCCACACCCACATCCACACCTACAGGGTTTTGCGTGCCGGCATCAGCAGGTTGCCGAACAGCAGGCCCGCCACCAGCGCCATCACCACGTTAAGCACGGTGAGGAACACACTCTGGCCGGCGCCCACGTCCTGCTGCTGGACCAGGGTCAGCACGCCGCGCAGGCTGGTGCTTCCGGGCACCATCATGATGATGCCGGGGAGCCGGATGATCGCGCCCGGACGCCCGACCAGGCGACCGAACAGATTGCCACCAGCCGTCAGCAGCATTGCCGACAGGAAGATGCCGGCGGGCGCCCCCCAGGCGTGGCCGCCGAACTTGGAGATCGCATAACCGGCCACCGAGGCGGCGATCACCCACGGGTAATCGCGGCGGTTGGCCTTGAACAGCATCGCGAAGGCAAACGCCGCGGTCAGCAACGAGCCCCACTCCACCCACGGCCCCTGCGGCCGCGTGGCCCGGATCACCGGATCCAGGCCGAGCACGTCGGCCAGGGTCACCGCGATCATCGCGCCGACGCTGAGCTTCATGATGGTGGTCAGCGCGCCGGCAAAGCGCGCGGTACCCGACACCCAGTGCTGGCTGGCCAGCTCGTTGACCGCGTTGGTCAGCGACATGCCGGGCAGCAGCACCACCAGCGAGGCGATGATCACCGTATTGAGGTTGAGCGCACCAATGAAGGACGCCACCAGGGTGGCGACCATGCCGGCCAGCAGCGCGGCCAGCGCCTCGGCGGCCTCACGGGTGGCCGGGCGACGGTCGGTGACCATCCCCAGCAGGCCGATCATCAAGCCGATGACACCGGCGGTGGCGATGTCCAGCCACGGCAACTTCCACATGCCGGCCACGCCCGCCGCGCCCAGGGTGAACGACAGGATGGTGCGCAGCTTGCCGCGCCGGCCCGGATCCTTGTCCAACTGGCGCAGCGCCGTGTGGCCCTGGGCGATGCTCATCCGCCCGTTGGACACTTCTTCAGCGATGTGGTCGGCGACGCTGAGCTTGTGCAGGTCGTTCTCACCGGGCGCCAGGCGGATCACACGGGTGATGTCACTGGAGCCGATCGCCTGCGCCGGATCGCTGAAGCTGAGGATGATACCGGTGGGATTCGACCACGGTTCACAATCCAGATCGAGCTGGCGGGCCAGTGCCACCACCGCCGTCTCCAGGCGCTGGGCCGTTGTGCCATAGCTGTGCAGGCGTCCGGCGATCTCGGAAACAAAGGCCACGCGCTGCGCGTAGGTGGCCTGGGGCGTGGGGATCGTGTGAGCGTCTGCGGACATGCGCCGTAGTATTACCTAGCTGGGCCCCACCGGAGAAATTCATCCGAGTTCGACGCGAAGCCCGATACAGACCGGTTATGCTGCGACCCGAATGGCCCAAGTGAACCCGAACCACGCCCCCCAGCTCGAACAGGATGCCCACGACCCGGGGCTGATCCGCCTGTCCGGCACCTGGACCCTGAAGACCGCGCTGGCCGCGGCCGAGGTCCTGCACGGCGTTCCCGACAAGTTGACCGGCATCGATGCCACCGGCATCGAGCAGCTCGACTCCGCCGGCGTGCTGCAGGTGCTGCGCGTGGCCCATCGTGCCGATCTGCACGAAGACGCGCTGCAGTTCCGCCCGGACCACCAGGCGCTGGTGTGCACCATCGAGGAAGTGGCCGACGACCGGCCCAAGCCCAAGCGCGATTTCGGCGTGCTGGCCGCGCTGGAACGGCTGGGCGTCAGCGTCCACACCACCGCCCACAACATCAAGGCGCTGTGCAGCTTCCTCGGCGAGAACCTGGTCAAGGCGGCCCGGCTGGTCAAGGAACCGCGCCGCTTCCGGTTGACCGCCACCGTGCACCAGATGGAGCAGGTCGGGCTGGACGCGGTACCGCTGGTGGCGCTGCTGTCCTACCTGGTGGGCGCGGTGATCGCGTTCCTCGGCTCGACCATCCTGCGCGACTTCGGTGCCGAGATCTACGTGGTCGAGCTGGTCAACATCGCCTTCCTGCGCGAGTTCGCGGTACTGCTGACCGCCATCGTGCTGGCCGGCCGTACGGCCAGTGCGTTCACCGCACAGATCGGTGCGATGAAGGCACGCGAGGAAATCGATGCGATGCGCACGCTGGGGCTGGACCCGGTCGACCTGCTGGTGCTGCCACGCCTGCTGGCGCTGCTGGTCACCCTGCCCCTGCTGACCTTCATCGCGATGGTCGCCGGCCTGGCCGGCGGCATCACCGTCGGCGCGTTCGACCTCGACATCCCGCCGCAGATGTACATCGCGCGCATGCACGAGACAATGGAAGTGCGGCACATGCTGGTCGGCCTGTCGAAGGCGCCGGTATTCGCGCTGGTGATCGGCCTGATCGGCTGCCTGGAAGGACTGAAGGTCGAGGGCACCGCGCAGTCGGTCGGCGAGCGCACTACCTCCAGCGTGGTGCAGACGATCTCGCTGGTGATCATCATCGACGCCTTCGCGGCGTTGTGGTTCATGCACATGGACTGGTGACATGAGCACATCCACCCCACCCGAAACCCTCGACATGCGCGATGGCGACGGCCACGAGCTGGCCATCCGCGTGCGGGGCCTGATCAACCGCTTCGGCAGCCAGACCGTGCACGAAGACCTGGACCTGGACGTGCGCCGCGGCGAGATCCTGGGCGTGGTCGGCGGCTCCGGTACCGGCAAGTCGGTGCTGATGCGCTCGATCCTTGGGCTGCGCACGCCCGACGAGGGCCGGATCGAAGTGCTGGGCCGCGATGCGCGTGCCGACGACGCCGAAAGCCGCCTGCACATCGAACGCAATACCGGCGTGCTGTTCCAGGACGGCGCCCTGTTCTCGTCGCTGACCGTGGGCGAGAACGTGCAGGTGCCGCTGAAGGAACACCACCGCGAGCTGCCAGAGCGCTGGCACTACGAGCTGGCGCTGCTGAAGGTGAAGCTGGCCGGGCTGCCCGCCGATGCGATCAACAAGCTGCCCTCGCAGCTGTCCGGCGGCATGCGCAAGCGCGCCGGCCTGGCCCGGGCGTTGGCGCTGGACCCGCCGTTGCTGTTCCTGGATGAACCGACCGCCGGGCTCGACCCGATCGGCGCGGCCGCCTTCGACCGCCTGATCAAGACCCTGCAGGAAGCGCTGGGGCTGACCGTGTTCCTGATCACCCACGACCTGGACACCCTTTACGCCATCTGCGACCGCGTCGCCGTGCTGGCCGACCGCAAGGTGGTGGCCAACGCGCCCCTCCCGGAAATCGAGAAACTGGATCATCCGTGGATCCAGGAATACTTCCACGGACCCCGCGCGCGCGCCGCGCGTGGCGAACAGATCGAGAGTGCCTGAGCCATGGAAACCAAAGCCAACTACGTGCTGATCGGCGCGTTCACCCTGATCACCGGCCTGGCCCTGCTGGCCTTCGGCCTGTGGGCCGCCAAGTACTCCTCCGACCGTACGTGGCAGGAATACCGCGTGGTGTTCCGCGAAGCGGTGACCGGCCTGTCGGTGGGCAGCCCGGTGCAGTACAACGGCATCGCGGTCGGTTCGATCACCGAACTGAACCTGGTGCCGGACGACCCGCGCCAGGTGGTCGCGCGCATCCGCCTGAACTCCAACACGCCGGTCAAGACCGATACCCGCGCCAAGCTGGCGATCACCAGCCTGACCGGCCCGTCGATCATCCAGCTCAGCGGCGGCACGCCGCAGTCGCCGGCGCTGACCACGGTCAACAAGGATCCGGCACCGATCATCCCGACCACGCCCTCGGCGCTGCAGAACATCACCGACGTCGCCAACCGCATCGTCGAGCGCATGGACCAGATCCTCAGCGACCGCAACGTGGCCTCGATCAACGCGACGCTGGCCAACCTGGAGACGATCAGTGGTGGCCTGGCCGACCGTGACCAGGGCACGCAGGCGCTGCTGCTCAGCGCGCGCGATGCCGCGCGCAGCCTGGACACCACGCTGAAGACCACCAACGGCACCATCGAGCGCCTGGACAAGAACCTGGTGCAGCAGCTGCCCGGCATCATCGACAAGCTCGATGGCACCCTGGCCAAGCTCGATTCGGCCGCCGGCAACGCCGATTCGATCCTGGGCGAGAACCGCGCCGCGATCAACAGCTTCGCCAACGATGGCCTCGGCCAGCTGGGCCCGACGCTGACCGAACTGCGCGGCCTGGTCCGCGACCTGCGCCGGGTCAGCGACCGCCTCGAGAACAATCCCGCGCGCTACCTGCTGGGCCGCGACGCACCGAAGGAGTTCGAACCCAAATGAGCCCGACCACCCTTCCGCGCCTGCTGCTGGCCGCTTCGATGGTCCCCCTGCTGGGCGGCTGCTCCATCCTCGGCAGCAGCGAAAAAACCGCGGTGACGCTGTACTCGCCGTCCGTGCAGGTCAAGGCGGACCCGGCGTGGCCGCAGGCCAGCTGGCAGCTGGTGCTGGCCAAGCCCAGCGCCGCGCGCATGGTCGACAGCCCGCGCATCAATGTGCGGCCGGCACCGTCGCAGCTGGAGATCTACAAGGGTGCCAGCTGGGCGCAGCCGGCCACCGACATGATCGAGGACACCCTGCTGCGCGGCTTCGAGGATTCCGGCCGCATCCGCGGCGTGGCCCGCAGCACCGCCGGCATCCGCGCCGACTACAAGCTGTCCACCGACGTGCGCCGCTTCGAATCGGATTACCAGGGACAGGCCACGCCGACCGTGGTGATCGAGGTCAACGCCAAGCTGATCCACGTCGCCGACCAGCGCGTGGTGGCTGACCGCACCTTCCGCCAGGCCCAGCCGGTCGGCAGCACCGACGTACCGGCGGTGACCGCGGCCTTCGAGCGTGGCCTGCAGCAGCTGACGCAGGACGTGGTCGGCTGGACGTTGACCAGCGGCCAGAACGACACGCTGGCGGCCAAGCGCTGATGCGTTGCAGGGGTCAGATCCCTTTCCGGCAGGAAAGGGATCTGACCCCTTCTTCGTCAACGTGGGGTAATCCAGCGGAAGGTCAGGTTGATCCGCTCGCTCTGCACCCGCGCCATCTTCGGCAGCGCGTGCTGGTAGAAGCGCTGGGTCTGCCCGGCCATCAGCAGCAGGTCACCATGGCCAAGCACGAATTCGGCCTTGCGCGCCGGATCGTCGCGGCGGCGCAGCAGGAACCGGCGCTCAGCGCCCAGGCTCAGCGAAGCGATCACCGGGGCCGGCCCCAGCTCCGGCTCGTCATCACTGTGCCAGCCCATGTAATCACCGCCACCACGGTAGCGGTTCAGCAGCACGCTGTTGAAGCGGCCGTGACCCTCGGCTTCCAGGCGCTCGCGCACGGCCTGCAGCACGGGCGGCCATGGGTGCGGCACGAACTCGGCACCGGAATAGCGATAGCGGGCCTGCGGGTCGCCGATCCAGCAGCTCAGCCGCGGCGAGTCCACCCAGTTGCCGAACATGCGGATGCGGTGGACCTCCCACGGCACGCTGGCCTGCAGCACGTCCATGAGCCGGCCTGCGTCGGCCGCAGCCAGCCAGCCCGGCACGTGCAGGACATCGGCATCGGGCAGGTCGTGGGGGAACAGCATGGCGATCCCTCAGGAAACAGGGCGGCCCTGGGCCGCCCTTGTACCATCAGCCGCGCTGGAACGCGACGCCGGTCTTTTCCTGCAATTCCTCATCGCTGACACCCGGCGCAGCTTCCACCAGCAGCAGGCCCCTGTCAGTCACGTCGAACACCGCCAGGTCGGTGATGATGCGGTCGACCACGCCCACGCCGGTCAACGGCAGCGTGCATTCGGCCAGGATCTTGTGCTCGCCGTTCTTGGCGGTGTGCTCCATCAGCACCACCACGCGCTGCACGCCGGCGACCAGGTCCATCGCGCCGCCCATGCCCTTGACCATCTTGCCGGGCACCATCCAGTTGGCCAGGTCGCCCTTGTCGGTCACCTGCATGGCACCGAGGATGGCCAGGTTGATGTGCCCACCGCGGATCATCGCGAAGCTGTCGTGGCTGCCGAAGTAGCTGGCGCCCGCGCGTGCAGTGACGGTCTGCTTGCCGGCATTGATCAGGTCGGCGTCGACTTCGGCGTCGGTCGGGAACGGGCCGATACCGAGCAGGCCGTTTTCCGACTGCAGCCACACATCCACGCCTTCGGGAATGTGGTTGGCCACCAGCGTCGGCAGGCCGATGCCCAGGTTCACGTACGCGCCGTCGGTCAGCTCGCGCGCCGCGCGTGCGGCCATTTCGTCACGGGTCCACGCCATGTCAGTTGCCCTCCGCGCGGATGGTGCGCTGTTCGATTCGCTTCTCAGGATGCGCGTTGTGCACGATGCGGTGCACGTAGATGCCCGGCAGATGCACCTGGTCCGGGTCGATGGCGCCGACCGGCACCACCTCTTCCACTTCCACGATGCAGACCTTGCCCGCCATTGCGCAGGCCGGGTTGAAGTTGCGTGCGGTCTTGCGGAACACCAGGTTGCCAGCCTCGTCGGCCTTCCAGGCCTTGACCAGCGCCACGTCGGCGCGCAGCGCGGTCTCCATCACATAGTGCTTGCCATCGAACTCGCGGGTTTCCTTGCCCTCGGCCACCACCGTGCCGTAGCCGGTGGCAGTGAAGAACGCCGGAATACCCGCGCCACCGGCGCGCAGGCGCTCGGCCAGGGTGCCCTGCGGGTTGAACTCCAGCTCCAGCTCGCCGGCCAGGAACTGCCGTTCGAATTCCTTGTTCTCGCCCACGTAGGACGAAATCATCTTCTTGATCTGCCGCGTTTCCAGCAGTTGGCCCAGGCCGAAGCCATCGACGCCGGCATTGTTGGAGATCACGGTCAGGCCCTTGGCGCCACTGTCGCGCAGCGCAGCGATCAGCGCCTCGGGAATGCCACACAGGCCAAAGCCGCCCACGGCCAGGGTCTGGCCATCGGCGACGACCCCCTGCAGGGCCTCCGCCGCACTGGCGAAGCGCTTGCCGCGCTTTCCGCCGGTCGTTGCCAGGTTGCTCATCTACGCCCTCACCTCGTTGATGTAATGCGCCCATTCTAGGCCAGCGCGCCGACCGGTCACGTGGCGTTGCGGCATGGAAACGATTCCCATACAGGACTGGGACTACAATCTTGGGCTGAGCTCCCCAAGGATCCGATCGATGCCCCTGCCCGCCTTCAAGGCCTATGACATCCGCGGCCGCGTGCCGGAAGAACTGAACGAAACGCTGGCGCGCCGCATCGGCGTGGCACTGGCGGCACAGCTTGCGCCGGGCCCGGTGGTACTGGGCCACGACGTACGCCTGACCAGCCCCGCGCTGCAGGACGCATTGGCCGCGGGCCTGCGCGGTACCGGGCGCGAAGTGATCGACATCGGCCTGTGCGGCACGGAAGAAGTCTATTTCCAGACCGACCATCTGGGTGCGGCCGGCGGCGTGATGGTCACCGCCAGCCACAACCCGATGGACTACAACGGCATGAAGCTGGTCAAGGAGAACGCGCGCCCGATCAGCTCCGATACGGGCCTGTTCGCGATTTCCGATGCGGTCGCCGCCGATACGTCCGAGGCACAACCGCCGCGTGCCGGGCAGAGCGCCCAGCACGACAAGAGCGCCTACATCGAGCACCTGCTGAGCTACGTCGATGCCGGCAAGCTGCGACCGCTGAAGCTGGTGGTCAACGCCGGCAACGGCGGCGCCGGTGCCATCGTCGATCTGCTGGCACCGCACCTGCCGTTCGAGTTCATCCGCATCTGCCACGAACCGGATGGCAGCTTCCCCAACGGCATTCCCAACCCGCTGCTGCCGGAGAACCGCGCCGCCACCGCCGATGCGGTGCGCGAACACGGCGCCGATTTCGGCATTGCCTGGGATGGTGACTTCGACCGTTGCTTCTTCTTCGACCATACCGGCCGCTTCATCGAGGGCTACTACCTGGTCGGCCTGCTGGCCAAGGCGATCCTGGCACGCAACCCGGGCGGGAAGATCGTGCATGACCCGCGCCTGGTCTGGAACACCGTGGACATGGTCGAGCAGGCCGGCGGCGTGCCGGTGCAGTGCAAGAGCGGCCACGCCTTCATCAAGGAAAAGATGCGCGCCGAAGACGCGGTGTATGGCGGCGAGATGAGCGCCCACCACTACTTCCGCGAGTTCGCCTATGCCGACTCCGGCATGATCCCGTGGCTGCTGATCGCCCAGCTGGTCTCCGAAAGCGGGCGCTCGCTGGCCGACTGGGTCGAAGACCGCATGGCCGCCTACCCGTGCAGTGGCGAGATCAACTTCAAGGTTGCCGATGCCAAGGCCGCCGTCGCGCGCGTGATGGAACACTTCGCGGCGCAGTCGCCCGCGCTGGACCACACCGATGGCATCAGCGCCGACTTCGGCGACTGGCGCTTCAACCTGCGCAGCTCCAACACCGAGCCGCTGCTGCGCCTGAATGTTGAAGCCCGGGGCGATGCAGCGCTGATGCAGGCACGCACCGACGACATCTCCCGCCTCATCCAGCAGTAACCGAGGAACGCATGAGCAGCATCCAGCCCGTCATCCTGTCCGGTGGATCCGGTACCCGCCTTTGGCCGCTGTCGCGCGAGGCGTACCCGAAGCAGTTCCTGCCATTGGCGGGCGAATTGACGATGCTGCAGGCCACCTGGAAGCGCGTGGCGCCAATCGCCGCGCGCGGACCGCTGGTGATCGCCAACGAAGAACACCGCTTCGTCGCCGCCGAGCAGCTGCAGCAGGTCGGTGCCGAGCCGGCCGCGATCATCCTTGAGCCGGTCGGCCGCAACACCGCCCCTGCCATCGCGGTGGCCGCGCTGGAGGCCACCCGCGACGGTGCCGATGCCCTGCTGCTGGTGCTGCCCTCCGATCATGTGATCACCAACGAGACCGCGTTCCGCAGCGCCGTACAGGCCGCCGCCGCCGCTGCCGAGGCCGGCAAGCTGGTGACCTTCGGCATCGTGCCGACCGGCCCGGAAACCGGCTACGGCTATATCAAGGCCGCCGATGGCCAGGGCCTGCGCGCGGTCGAGCGCTTCGTCGAGAAGCCCGACCTGGGTACCGCCACCGGCTACGTCAGCAGCGGCCAGTACTACTGGAACAGCGGCATGTTCCTGTTCAAGGCCTCGCGTTACCTGCAGGAACTGGAACGCTTCCAGCCCACCATGCTGGCCGGCAGCCGCCAGGCCTGGCAGCAGGCCCGTCGCGATGCCGATTTCACCCGCCTGGACAAGGACGCCTTCACGGCCGTTCCGTCCGATTCCATCGACTATGCGGTGATGGAGAAGACCGCCGATGCAGTGGTGATTCCACTGGATGCAGGCTGGAACGATGTCGGTTCGTGGACCGCGCTGCGCGATGTCTCGCAGCAGGACGGCGATGGCAATGCCCACCAGGGCGACGTGATCGCCATCGACTGCCGCAACACCTATGCCTACGCGCAACGCCTGGTGGCGCTGGTCGGGCTGGACGATGTGGTGGTGGTGGAAACTGACGACGCCGTGCTGGTCGGCAAGGCCGACCGCATGCAGGACGTCAAGACCGTGGTCGCGCAGCTCAAGGCCGAAGGCCGCAGCGAGGCCACCTGGCATCGCAAGGTCTATCGTCCGTGGGGCGCCTACGACTCGATCGACAACGGCGAGCGCTTCCAGGTCAAGCGGATCACGGTCAAGCCCGGCGGCACGCTGAGCCTGCAGATGCACCACCATCGCGCCGAGCACTGGATCGTGGTCAGCGGCACCGCCGAGGTGACCCGTGGCGATGAAGTGATCCTGCTCAGCGAAAACCAGAGCACCTACATTCCGCTGGGCGTGACCCATCGCCTGCGCAACCCCGGCAAGCTGCCGCTGGAGCTGATCGAAGTGCAGTCCGGCAGCTATCTGGGCGAGGATGACATCGTGCGCTTCGAGGACACCTACGGGCGCAGTTGAGCCCGCGCCCGCGGGTGGATGCCGACCATGGGTCGGGCTGGATACCGACCGTTGGTCGGGGTGGGTGCCGACCGTTGGTCGGCACATCACCTACCAGGTCAGGCGATCTCCGCCATCACCCGCTTCAGGCCGTCCTGCCAGGTCGGCAGCACGATGCCGAAATCCTGCTGCAGCTTGCGGTTGTCCAGCACCGACCAGGCCGGGCGCTTGGCCGGCGTCGGATACTCGGAGCTCGCAATCGCTTCGACCGTCGGCACCTTGGCCAACACGCCGGTGGCCAACGCTTCGGCGAAGATCGCCTCGGCGAACCCATGCCAGCTGGTCTGACCGCTGGCGGTCAGGTGCCAGGTCCCGGACAGCTGGCCCGGATGCTGCAGCGCCTGCGCGGTGACATCGGCGATCAGCGCGGCCGGCGTCGGCGTGCCGACCTGATCAGCCACCACCCGCAACGCATCGCGCTCGGCGCCCACGCGCAGCATGGTGCGCAGGAAATTCGCGCCATGCGAGGCATACACCCACGCCGTGCGGAAGATCAAATGACGGCCGCCGGCCGCACGCACCGCATCCTCGCCATCGCGCTTGCTGGTGCCGTACACGCCCAATGGCGCGGTGGGTTCGTCCTCGCGGTAGGGCGCGCTGCCCTGGCCATCGAACACGTAGTCGGTGGAGTAATGCACGAACGGCACGCCGTGTGCAGCACACCAGCGCGCAATCACACCCGGCGCCTGCGCATTGGCTGCGAAGGCGGCATCGACTTCCTGCTCGGCGCGATCAACGGCGGTATAGGCGGCCGCATTGACCACCACCGACGGTTGCACGCGATCAAGCAGCGTCGGCAGGCTGTCCGGCTGGCCGAAATCGGCCGTTTCGCAGGGACTGCCGTCGGGCAGCTGGCCGCTGCGGGTGGTCGCGACCACCCTGCCCAGCGGCGCCAGCGCGCGCAGCAGCTCCTGGCCGACCTGGCCGTTGCCACCGAACACGAGCACGGTCATGGCACGTAGACCGGCAGGCGGTCTTCAGCAATGTCCTTCAGGAACGGCGCGTTCTCGTCCTTGGCCGACAAGGTCGGCGCGCTGACCGGCCAGTCCACGGCGATGTCCGCATCGTTCCAGCGCACACCGGCATCGAAGTCCTTGAGGTACACCTCGGTGCACAGGTAACTGAACACCGCGCGCTCGGACAGCACGGCAAAGCCGTGCGCGAAGCCTTCCGGAATCCAGAACTGCTTCTTGTTCTCCGCACTCAGCACCACCGCTTCCCACTGCCCGAAGGTCGGCGAGCCGCGACGGATGTCCACGGCCACGTCGTAGACCTCACCTTCCAGCACGCTGACCAGCTTGCCCTGCGGGCGCGGCCACTGGTAGTGCAGCCCGCGCAGGACACCCTGCGCCGAGGTCGAGACATTGCTCTGCACGAAGCGGTCCGGCAGGCCCAACGCGGCGAAGCGCTCGGCGTTCCAGGTCTCGAAGAAATAACCACGGGCGTCGCCGAATACGGCTGGCTCGATGACCACACAGCCAGGCAACCTGGTTTCAATCACTTTCACGGAACGACTCCACGCAGGGCGAGCTTGTGCAGGTACTGGCCGTAGCCGTTCTTGATCAGCGGTGCAGCCAGTGCCTCCAGCTGCTCGGCGTTGATCCAGCCCTGGCCGAAGGCAATTTCTTCGGGGCAGCAGACCTGCAGGCCCTGGCGGGTCTGGATGGTCTCGATGAAGTTGGAGGCCTCAAGCAGGGACTGATGGGTACCGGTATCCAGCCAGGCATAACCGCGGCCCAGCGCTTCCAGATGGAGATTGCCCTCCTGCAGGTAGCGCTTGTTGAGATCGGTGATCTCCAGTTCGCCACGCGGCGACGGCTTCAGCTCAGCGGCGTAGTCGCTGGCCTTGCCGTCGTAGAAGTACAGGCCGGTAACCGCGTAGTTCGAACGCGGATTGTCCGGCTTCTCGACCAGATCGATCACCTTGCCGCTCTTGTCGAACTCGGCCACGCCATAGCGCTCCGGGTCGTTCACCCAGTAACCGAACACGGTGGCGCCGTCCACACGTTCGTCGGCGCGCTTGAGCACTTCGCGCAGGCCGTGGCCGTGGAAGATGTTGTCACCCAGCACCAGGCAGCTCGGTTTGCCGGCGACGAAGTCGCGGCCGATCAGGTAGGCCTGGGCCAGGCCATCCGGACTCGGCTGCACCGCGTACTGGATGTCCATGCCCCACTGCGAACCGTCGCCCAGCAACTGCTGGAACAGGGCCTGCTCGTGCGGCGTGTTGATGATGAGCACTTCGCGGATACCCGCCAGCATCAGCACGCTGAGCGGGTAATAGATCATCGGCTTGTCGTACACCGGCAACAGCTGCTTGCTGACGCCCTTGGTGATCGGATACAGCCGGGTGCCGGAACCACCGGCGAGGATGATGCCCTTGCGCTGGGTCATGAGGTCTCCTGGATTCAGGCTGCGGTGCCGATGCGCTGCAGACGGTAGCTGCCGTCGAGCACGCCGTTGACCCATTCCTGGTTGTCCAGGTACCAGTCGACGGTGAAGGTGATGCCCTGCTCGAAGGTGTAGGCCGGTTCCCAGCCCAGGTCGTTCTTCAGCTTGGAAGCATCGATCGCATAGCGGCGGTCATGACCAGGACGGTCGGTGACATAGGTGATCTGGCTGCTGCGCGGCTGGCCGTCTTCGCGCGGACGGCGCTGGTCCAGCAATGCGCAGATGGCCTGCACCACTTCGATGTTCTGCTTTTCCGAGTTGCCGCCGACGTTGTAGGTCTCGCCGACCTGGCCCTTGGCCAGCACGGTGCGGATCGCCTCGCAGTGGTCGGACACGAACAGCCAGTCGCGCACCTGCTTGCCATCGCCGTACACCGGCAGCGGCTCGCCGGCCAGCGCCTTGGCGATCACCAGCGGGATCAGCTTCTCGGGGAAGTGGTAGGGGCCGTAGTTGTTCGAGCAGTTGGTGGTCAGCACCGGCAGCCCGTAGGTGTGATGGAACGCGCGCACCAGGTGGTCCGAGGCCGCCTTCGACGCCGAGTACGGCGAGTTCGGGGCATACGGGGTGGTTTCGCTGAACTTGCCGGTCTCGCCCAGGGTGCCGTACACCTCGTCGGTGGACACGTGCAGGAAGCGGAAGGCCGCGCCCTGCCCGGCCGGCAGCGCCTTCCAGTAGTCGCGCACCGCTTCCAGCAGGCCCAGGGTGCCCACCACGTTGGTCTGGATGAAGGCGCCCGGGCCGTCGATGGAGCGGTCCACGTGGCTTTCGGCAGCGAAGTTCAGTACCGCGTCCGGCTGGTGTTCGGCCAGCAGGCGAGCGACCAGATCACGGTCGCCGATGTCGCCCTGCACGAACACATGGTTGGGGTTGCCTTCCAGGCTGGACAGGGTCTTCAGGTTACCGGCGTAGGTAAGGACATCGAGGTTGACGACCTTGATGCCGCGGGCGACGGCTTCGAGAACGAAATTACCGCCAATGAATCCGGCGCCGCCGGTGACAAGCCATGTGGGCACTACCTGTTCTCCTGATCGAAATGTCATCCATGGGGCGCACTTGGGCGCCCCCGCACAGCGGCACAGCATACATGCCCCCCGTCTTCACGACTGCCAGCGTGTCGTGAATGGCGCTCTTGCTACGTCCGTCCCATGCCGCGCTGCAGCATCACCATACGCATTCGCATGGTCCCCTCAAGCCAGCTAGAATCGTGATCCCACCCCCCGAACCGGTTGCTGTTGCAGGACCGGATGATCTCCAGCAAATGTGAGCCGGCCAGCGGCCGGCACTACAAGGACCCCGTACCAGATGAAAATCCTCGTCGCGTACAAGCGCGTGGTGGACTATAACGTCCGCATTCAGGTCAAGCCGGACGGTTCCGGCGTGGTCACCGACGGCGTCAAGCTGTCCCCCAATCCCTTCGATGAAATCGCCCTGGAAGAAGCCCTGCGCCTGCGCGACAAGGGCATCGCCAGCGAAGTGGTGGTCGCCACCATCGCCCCGGCCGACGCCCAGGCGCATCTGCGCAACGGCCTGGCCATGGGCGCCAACCGCGCCGTGCATGTGGTCACCGACCAGGCCATCCAGCCGCTGACCGCCGCCCGCACCCTGCTCAAGCTGATCGAGAAGGAACAGCCGGACCTGGTGATCCTGGGCAAGCAGGCCATCGACGACGACGCCAACCAGACCGGCCAGATGCTGGCCACGCTGTGGGGCCGCCCGCAGGCGACCTTCGCCAGCAAGCTTGAAATCGCCGACGGCAAGGCCACGGTCACCCGTGAAGTCGACGCCGGCCTGGAAACGCTGGAAGTCGACCTGCCGGCCGTGGTCACCACCGACCTGCGCCTGAACGAGCCGCGCTTCATCAAGCTGCCGGACATCATGAAGGCCAAGGCCAAGCCGCTGGAGACCCTGCAGCTGGCCGAGCTCGGCGTTGAAGCCGCTGACACCTTCAAGACCACCCAGTACGCCGCGCCGTCCAAGCGCAGCAAGGGTGTGATGGTCAAGGACGCGGCCGAACTGGTTGCCGCACTCAAGCAGAAGGGGTTGCTGTAATGAGCAGGATTCTCGTCATCGCCGAGCACCACGACGGCAAGCTCAACGCCGCGACCGCCAAGACCGTCAGCGCCGCTGCCGCCATCAGCGGTGCCAGCATCGACGTGCTGGTGCTGGCCGCCGATCCGGCCGCAGTGGCCGCCGAGGCCGCGAAGATCACCGGCGTCGCCAAGGTCCTGACCGTGGCCAATGCTGCCAACGCACAGGCCATCGCCCAGGTGCTGGCACCGCAGATCGCGCAGCTGGCCAAGGGCTACACCCACGTGTTCGGCCCGTCGACCACCTTCGGCAAGGATCTGATGCCGTGCGTGGCCGCCCTGCTCGGCGTCAACCAGGTCTCCGACCTGATGAGCGTTGAAGGCAGCCACACCTTCAAGCGCCCGATCTACGCCGGCAACGCGATCATCACCGTCGAAGCCCCGGCCGACCAGATCGTGGTCGCCACCGTGCGTGCCGCATCGTGGCCGGAAGCCGCCCAGGGCGGCAGCGCCGCCATCGAAGCGGCCAGCGTCGATGCTGCCCTGCCGAGCCATACCCGCTTCGTCGGCCTCGCCGCCGGTGCCAGCGACCGCCCGGACCTGCAGAGCGCCAAGCGCGTGGTCTCAGGCGGCCGCGGTGTCGGCTCGGAAGAGAACTTCAAGGTCATCTTCCAGCTGGCCGACAAGCTCGGTGCCGCCGTCGGTGCCTCGCGTGCTGCGGTCGATGCCGGTTACGTACCCAGCGACCTGCAGGTCGGCCAGACCGGCAAGATCATCGCGCCGGAACTGTACGTGGCCGTCGGCATCAGTGGTGCCATCCAGCACCTGACCGGCATCAAGGATGCCGGCACGATCGTCGCGATCAACAAGGACGGCGATGCGCCGATCTTCGAGATTGCCGATATCGGCCTGGTGGGGGATCTGTTTGCGATCCTGCCGGAGCTGGAAAAGGCGTTGTAAATGAGTGGAAGCGCGTCCCCGGCACCGGCGTCGCCGGACCGCCGGGGACGAGCGGCCCGCTGGGTCATCATCATCGCAGCGGTCTATATCGCTGCTCTGTGCTACATCGATCGGGACAGGAATATTCTGTCCCGGCTCGCCGACATGGCGGCGCCTCTCGGCGCCTGCGCCCTGCTGGTACTTCTGAGTTATCTCCTGCGTTACCTGCGATGGCGCAGCATTCTGCGTGCCCAGGGTTTCCCGCTGCCGCAATGGAGGCAGGGGCTTCTGGCCTATCTGGCAGGCTTTGCTTTCACCGCCTCACCCGGCAAGGCAGGCGAACTGCTGCGAATCCGCTACTTCGGATGGCTGCATGTCCCCGCCAGGACCACCCTCAGCACTTTCATCTTCGAACGCGCCATCGACCTGCTGGTCATCACCCTGCTGGCAATCGGAGCTGCCACGCTGGTGCCCGTGTTCGGCCTGCTCACCGTGATCATTCTGCTGGTCCTGTCTGCGCTGGTTGCATTTGCCTGCTGGTCACCGCTGGCACGTGCCTCACGCCATGTGATCGATCTGGTGCCGGGAAGGCCGCTGCGCCAGCTCGGTCACTTCCTGGTGGACGGTGCCGGCGCTCTGGGCCCACTGATGCGTCCTGGCCTGCTGGCCAGCAGCTCCAGCTGGGGCGTGGGCGCCTGGGGGCTCACCGCAATCGCCTTCGCGTGGCTGTGCCATACCTCCGGCATTGACCTGCCGTGGCCACTCGCGCTCGGCATCTATCCGTTGGCAATGCTGGTCGGCGCGCTGTCCTTCGTACCCGGTGGGGTAGGCACCACCGAGGCATCCATCGTAATGATGCTGAACGCGAGCGGTGTCGACACCGACGCGGCGCTGGCCATCGCCATCGGCATCCGCCTGGTCAGCCTGTGGCTGGCCGTGCTGGTGGGCGTGCTGGCGATGATCGCGCTGGAGTCTGCCGGTTCAGCGCCCCGGCAAGGCCACTGAAGCCCTACTGCTGCCCCTGAAGCCCCGATCACTTATCATCGTCGGGTTATCAGGGACTTGAAGAACACTGCAATGCGAAATTTGGATGCACCCAGGAATGGAGCCGACGCACTGTGACGGTTTCCAATCGCCCGCTCTGCGTTGACCTCGACGGCACCCTGTTGCGCTCGGACATCCTGTACGAGTCACTGCTGGCCCTGCTGGCCCACAATCCGCTTTACGTCTTTCTCCTGCCCTTCTGGCTGCTGAAGGGCAAGGCCCATGTGAAGCGCCAGCTGGCCTCCCGCGTGAAACTGCCGGCCGAAACCCTGCCCTACGACGAGCGCGTGCTGGAGATCCTGCGCACCACCACGCAGCGCCCGCGCGTGCTGTGCACCGCCTCCGACCGCCTGCTGGTCCAGCCCATCGCCGACCATCTGGGCCTGTTCGAGGAAGTGATGGCCAGCGACGGCCACACCAACCTGTCCGGCAGCAACAAGGGCAAGGCACTGGCGGCGCGCTTTGGCGAGCGCGGCTTCGATTACATGGGCAACGGCACCGTCGACCTGAAGGTCTGGGCCCATGCCGGTGGTGCATTCGTGGTCAACAACGGCCCGGCACTGGCGCGCGCAGCGGCCAGGCAGACCGAGGTGCTGGCCCATCTGCCATCGCAGAATGGCGGCCTGCTCACCTGGGTCAAGGCCCTGCGTGTCTACCAGTGGCTGAAGAACCTGCTGGTGCTGGTGCCGCTGCTCACGGCGCATCGCTTCTTCGACCTCACCTCGATCATCGATGCAGGCGTGGCCTTCCTGGCCTTCGGCCTGTGCGCATCAGGTGTCTACCTGCTCAATGACCTGCTGGACCTGACGCCTGATCGCATGCACCCGCGCAAACGCAAGCGTCCGTTTGCTGCCGGCACGCTGCCGCTGCTGCAGGGCCTGCTGGTCGCCCCCCTGATCACCCTGGCCGGTTTCGCGCTGGCACTGGTCTGCAGCCCGGCCTTCGCTGCCGTATTGCTGTGCTACTACGTGATGACCCTGAGCTATTCGCTCAAGCTCAAGCGCATCGTGATGATCGACGTGGTGATGCTCGCGGCGCTCTACACCGTGCGCATCATCGGCGGCACGGTGGCGATCAACTCCGAGCTTTCATTCTGGCTGCTGGCGTTCTCGATGTTCGTGTTCCTCAGCCTGGCCATGCTCAAGCGCTATACCGAACTGGCTTCGGCCCTGGCCAGTGGCAAGGAAATGGCCATCGGCCGCGGCTATTCGGTGGCTGACCTGCCGCTGGTGCAGTCGCTGGGTGCGGCCGCCGGCTATATCGGCGTGCTGGTCTTTGCGCTGTACATCAACAGCCCCGAGAGCCTGGAGCTGTACACCAACCCGAAGCTGCTGTGGCTGCTGTGCCCGATCCTGTTGTATTGGATCAGCCGCATGTGGATCGTTTCCCACCGTGGCGACATGCATGACGACCCGATCGTGTTCGCGGCCATGGACCGCGGCAGCCAGATCGTCATCGGCCTCTGCGTGCTCATCGTCCTGCTTGCGATATGAGTGGGACAATCGGCCAGTCCTGGGGGCGCTACCCGCGCGTCGAGCAACGGATCCTTCCGGTGCTCGACCGTGATGCCGCGCTGCCGCTGCCGCCTGATGGCGGCAGCGTGCTGGGCCATGGCAACGGTCGCAGCTACGGCGACAGCTGCCTGAATCCAGGCGCCACGCTGCTGACCAGCCGCGGGCTGGACCGGTTCATCGCATTCGATCCTGCCACCGGCATCGTGCGCTGCGAGGCGGGCGTGACCCTGGCCGCCATCCTGGATATCGCGCTGCCCTCCGGCTGGTTCCTGCCCGTCACCCCAGGCACCCGCTACGCCACTGTTGGGGGTGCCATCGGCAACGACGTGCATGGCAAGAACCACCATCGCGCCGGTACGTTCTGCCACCACGTGCGGCGCCTTGAACTGCTGCGCAGCGATGGTTCGCGGCAGCAGCTCACGCCAGACGACAGCAGTGGCCTGTTCGCAGCCACCGCAGGTGGGCTTGGCCTGACCGGCTTCATCACCTGGGCCGAGCTGCAACTGCGTCGGGTACCCGGCCCATGGATCGAAACCGAGTCGATCCGTTTCGGCAATCTCAACGAATTCTTCGAGCTTTCGCGCGACTCCGCCGAAGGGTTTGAATATACGGTGGCCTGGATCGACTGCCTGGCCAAGGGCGCAAACCTCGGCCGCGGCCATTTCCTTCGTGGTGACCATGCCCCTGGCAATGCGCAGGCGGCCACGCCCGGTTCGGCCCCGCGGCGCAGCATGCCACTGGTGCCACCGGTCTCGCTGGTCAACGGCCTTACCCTGCGACCGTTCAACACCCTGTACTACTGGCGCCAGCCGGCTCGCCGGGCTCGCCACGTATCGCACTACCAGAGCTATTTCTATCCGCTGGACGGCATCAACCACTGGAACCGCATGTATGGCCCGCGCGGCTTCCTGCAACACCAGTGCGTGCTTCCGCCGGAACACGCCCGCGATGCAACGGCGGCGCTGCTGGCAGAAATCGCCCGCAGCGGCCGTGGCTCGTTCCTGGCCGTGCTGAAGGAGTTCGGCAACCGCCCCTCACCGGGCATGTTGTCCTTCCCGCGCCCCGGCACAACGCTGGCCCTGGATTTCCCCAATGACGGACCGGATCTGCTGAAGATGCTCGACCGGCTCGATCGCATCGTCAGCGAGGCTGGCGGCGCGGTGTATCCGGCCAAGGACGCGCGCATGTCCGGCGCCCTGTTCCGCCAGGCCTACCCCGCCTGGGAAGCCTTCTCCCGCTTCATCGACCCTCGATTCTCATCCGGCTTCTGGCGCCGGGTGATGGAGTAACCATGCAGAAGATCCTGATCATCGGCGCGACGTCGGCCATCGCCGAATCGGTTGCGCGCCTGTACGCCACACGCGCTGCGGCGCTTTACCTGGTTGGTCGCAGCCCCGCGAAACTGGACGCCATTGCCGCCGACCTGCGCGTGCGCGGTGCCAAGCATGTGGATACCGGTGTTCTGGACGTGAACGATGTCTCGGCCCATGGCGCACTGCTGGACACCGCATGGGCCGCCCTGGGCGGCATCGATACCGTCCTGATCGCCCACGGCACCCTGCCCGACCAGGCGGCCTGCGATGCCTCCGTGGACCTGTCGCTGCGCGAGTTCGCCACCAACGGCACCTCCACCATCGCCCTCGCGGCGGCGCTGGCCCAGCGCCTGCAGTCCGGTGCGAGCCTGGCGGTCATTTCCTCGGTGGCCGGTGATCGTGGCCGCGCCAGCAACTATCTGTACGGCAGCGCCAAGGCTGCGGTCACAGCCTATCTCAGCGGCCTGGGCCAGCGGCTCCGCCCGGCCGGCGTCAACGTCCTGGTGATCAAGCCGGGTTTCGTCGATACGCCAATGACCGCCGCCTTCAAGAAGGGCGCCCTGTGGGCGACGCCGGACAAGGTGGCCGCCGGCATCCTCAAGGCGATCGGCAAGCGCAAGGCAGTGGCCTACCTGCCCGGCTTCTGGTGGGCAATCATGATGATCATCAAGAACATTCCCGAATTCGTCTTCCGCAGGATCAAGCTCTGACATGACCGACAAGCACGCCAAGATCGTCATCACCGGTGCTGCCGGCCTGGTCGGGCAGAACCTGATCGTCGAGCTCAAGCAGCAGGGTTACACCCAGCTGGTGGCCATCGACAAGCATGCCCATAACCTGGATATCCTGCAGGGCCTGCATCCGGATGTCCGCGTGGTGAAAGCCGACCTGGCTGAACCTGGCGCGTGGGCGACCGAGTTCAACGGCGCCGCCTGCGTGGTGCAGCTGCACGCGCAGATCACCGGCAAGACCACCGACCTGTTCGTCCGCAACAACATCACGGCCACCGGCCATGTGTTGAAGGCCACCCGGGACGCCGCCGTGCCCTACATGGTGCACATCAGCTCGTCGGTGGTGAATTCGGTCGCCAAGGACGATTACACCAATACCAAGCGCGAGCAGGAGGAGATGGTGGTCGCCAGCGGCCAGCGCCACTGCGTGCTGCGCCCGACGCTGATGTTCGGCTGGTTCGACCCCAAGCACCTGGGCTGGTTGTCGCGCTTCATGGCTCGCACGCCGGTATTCCCGATCCCGGGCGATGGCCGATTCATGCGCCAGCCTCTGTATGAACGCGACTTCTGCCGCTGCATAGCCAAGTGCATCGAAACCGAACCGGACGGCGAGGTCTTCGACATCGTCGGCGATACCCGTGTGGATTACGTGGACATCATCCGCACCATCAAGCGGGTAAAGAAGCTGCATACGGTGATCGTGCACATCCCGATCGGCTTCTTCGGCTTCCTGCTGAAGGTCTACAGCCTGTTCAGCAGCAAACCGCCTTTTACTGCGGACCAGCTCAAGGCCCTCAGTGCCGGCGATGACTTCAAGGGCATCGACACGGAAGCGGTTTTCGGCGTGAAGCAGACGCCGTTTGAAGAAGCCATCCGCGAGAGCTACACCGACCCGCGCTACAGCCACATCGTGCTGCAGCGCTGATCCACAAGAACAGAAGAAGACTCCTCATATGCGCAATTTCGCCATCATCGGCAGTGGCCCCATGGGTCTCATGGCAGCCCTGGAGCTGCTCAAGCAGGGCCACAAGGTCGACATCTACGAGCGCGACGATCGTATCGGCGGCATGTCGGCCGACTTCGATTTCGACGGCCTGCGTATCGAGCGCTACTACCACTTCATCTGCAAGACCGACTATCCCCTGTTCAAGCTGCTCGACGAGCTGAAGATGTCTGACCGCCTGCACTGGACAGACACCAAGATGGGCTATTACTACCAGGGCAAGCTGCACAAGTGGGGCACGCCGTTCGCACTGCTCGGCTTCCCGCACCTGGGGCTGGTGGACAAGGTGCGCTATGCCCTGCATGTGATGCATACCAAGGGCATCCAGGACTGGACCGCGCTGGACAAGGAGAATGCACGCGACTGGATTACCCGCTGGATCGGCCCCAAGGCCTACAAGGTGATGTGGGAAAAGGCGTTCGCGTTGAAGTTCTTCGAATACCAGAACGACCTCTCCGCGTCCTGGATCGGCACCCGCATCAAGCGCGTGGCCCTGTCCCGCCGCAATCTGTTCAATGAAAGCATGGGCTACCTGGAAGGCGGTTCGGCCGTGCTGCTGGACCGGCTGGCCAACGAAGTGACCCGTCTTGGCGGACGCATCCTGCTTTCCCAGCCGATCGAGGAAGTCACGTCCCTGGACGGCAAGGTTACCGGCATCCGTACGCCGGACGGCCACCACGCCTATGAAGCGGTGGTTTCCACCGCGCCCATCCAGTACGTGCCCCAGATGGTTCCAGGCCTGCCGAAGGCATTTGCAGACAAGGTTGCGGCCATCGAGAACATCCCGGTGGCGTGCGTGATCCTGAAGCTGTCGCAGCCGGTCAGCGAGAACTTCTGGATGAACATCAGCGATGACCGCATCACCATTCCCGGCCTGATTGAATACAGCAACCTCAACCCGGGCAAGGGACCTGGCGAACACATCGTGTACGCACCGTACTACATGCCCAAGACCCACCCGAAGTGGCAATGGAGCAACCAGCAGCTGATCGACGAGGTCATCAGCTACCTGCCCATGATCAATCCGGCATTCAAGCCGGAATGGATCAAGGCGACCCATTGCCACCGCTACGAGTACGCGCAGACCATCTGCCCGCCGGGCTTCCAGGACATGCTGCCGCCGATGAAGACGCCCGTCGAAGGCTTCTACATGGCCGACACCGCTTACTACTATCCGGAGGATCGCTCGATCAACGAGAGCATCGCGGTGGGTAGTTCGCTTGCGCGCCTCGCCAGCACCGGAGCAGCTGAAGCGTGAACCAGCCAGCAGTTTCGCGCCAGTTCCTGTTGTTCCTGATCGCCGGCGGCACCGCCGCGGCGATCAACTTCGGGTCGCGCATCCTCTTCAGCCAGTACATGCACTATGTGCCTGCGATCGTGCTGGCCTACTGCCTGGGAATGATCACCGCTTTCACGCTCAACAAGCTCTTCGTTTTTGAGAAGGCCGGCAACCGTCTGCACCACCAGATCCTGTGGTTTGTCCTGATCAACCTGGCGGCCGTCGTACAGACCATCCTGATCAGCCTGCTGTTTGCCCGGTACGTCTTCCCGTGGTCGGGCATCGATTTCCACAACGAGACACTCGCTCACGGCATCGGCGTTGCCGTACCCGTAGTGACGAGCTATGTCGGCCATAAATACCTGTCGTTCGCCAAGGCAAAAGACTCACCCGCTCGATGAAAACCCTCACTTCTGGCAACGCCCCCTCCCTGTCCATGCCGGGAGGGCGCCAACGCCGTAGCATTGCCAGCCTCCTGCTGACCGTCCTGTCGATCGCGGTGCTTCTGGCACTGCATGTGGAGCTGCTGACCACCACGATCAACAAAAGCTTGTGCTGCTTCGACGACTCCTCGTTCGCCGTGGTATCCAAGAACCTTGCCAGCGGCGATGGCTATCTGCTGACACTTGATTATGGCAATGTCGATCACAGTGGGCGCCTGTTCCATCCGGCGCTGGGCACGGGGCCCAGCGCGATCCTGGTCGGTGCGGCTGCCATCAAGGTCTTTGGAGCCAAGCCCTGGGCACCCGGCTTGATGCTGGTGCTGTTCAATGCACTTGTCCTGTCCTTCTGCATTGCCGTCATATCCCGACGGCTCGGCATTGCGCGCGCATCGAGCTACATCTGCCTTGTGGCGCTGGCCAGCATCGCAGTAACAACGCAGCATCATGAGCAGTGGTTCGCGTTCTTCGGCGAGGTCCAGTCACTGGCGCTGGTGTTGGCCAGCTTCGTGTTGATTGCCTACGGAAACCGTTCACGCCTGAACCTGTTGGGTGCGGGCTTGCTGCTGGGCATGTCATTCCTGACCAAGGAGCTGTCCGCACTGTTCACTCTGCCGGTAGCCTTGCTGGCATTGGCCATGTTCCTCCGCGGCCCCGCGCGCCCCTGGCGCGTCCGCCTGGCAGAGTCGCTTGCGCCGCTGTTGCTGGTTGCTGCAGGCACCCTGCTGCCGATCGTGCTGTTTGAAGCCTATCGATTCCACGCCATGGGGGGTCTTGACGGCTGGCTTCAGAACTGGACGCAGCACATCGACTTCGTGAAGTCCCAAGGCATGGATGAGCGGGGTTTGGGCTTGTCTGCTCTTGTGGCAGAACGCCTGGCACTGTTCTCTTCCCGTTTCAGCATCGGCTTCATCGCGCTTTCCGTGTTGGCCCTGCTTGGCATCACCGCAACGTTGCTGACGGCGCGCGATCGCCGGCCGAAAGAGCTTGCCCTGCTGGTCGGCAGTGCCTGGTTGATCATGTCCTGCTACTGGTTGCTGCTCTCGCTCGGGTGGGCGCGGTACGCCTTCAACGTGATTCCGCTGGCATTTGCGTGCGCCGCGCTTCCCGTGCTGTCCATCTCCGGCCGCGAATCACGCCACGCCATTCTTCCAGGCGGCGTATTGGCGCTCCTGCTGGCCCTGCTGGTTCAGCCCACCTACCTCTATGCGCGGGAAACCTGGCTTCCGGCGGTACATCCCGCAACGCCCAGTGGATTGACCGACGCGCAGCAGCAGAACCGGCTTGAGGCTTACCTGCGCGGTTACCACGGAACGCTGTACATCCCGTGGTGGGCCCATGGCGCAAGCATGGAGTATCGCCTTCCCGGCCACGCCCGGATGGCGGCCATTACCGCCTCTTCGGACAGTGAGGGATTGCTGCTGATCGATACGACCTTGCCGTTGCCAGAAGGCAGCGACTGGGCGGCCTTCTATCCTCGTTGCACGCTCAAGGTCGAATTCGGCGAACGCTATCGCGTAGAGCACTGCACCGCGAAGCCTTGATCCTCCCGCTACCCGCCACGTCCTTCCGGACGTGGTGGGCAGCGGGCCGCAGCGCATCCGTTCCGATGCCCTGCCGCCGCCAGCCAATCACCCCTCACCGGGGTAACCGTCCCACATCAACGTGGGACGATGATCCTGCAATCAGCGGCAGGCAGTTCCCGCCCGCCCTCGGCGTATTCACCCAGGATCTGCCGGTAGTAGCCCTCGCGCTCACCCGACCCAGCCAGCTGGTTGGGACAGTCCACCACGGCCCCCATGCGCCCACCACCGAGCAGGACGCTGTCGGGCTTGGCGATGGATGCATAGTGCTCCAGGGGCGCCCAGT
Organism: Stenotrophomonas maltophilia; assembly: GCF_002799245.1. Classification (GTDB taxonomy): domain Bacteria; phylum Pseudomonadota; class Gammaproteobacteria; order Xanthomonadales; family Xanthomonadaceae; genus Stenotrophomonas; species Stenotrophomonas maltophilia_S. The sequence goes on from NZ_NEQV01000001.1 coordinate 1,059,645, forward strand.
CGGGCACCATCACCGCGCGACGGCTGGCCAGATAGGGCATCTCCGACGACCAGTCCATACCGAAGACGATGATCACATCGTCGGTGTTCGTGTTTTCCTTGACCACGCGGGCCACTTCGGAAAAGCGCGACGGCTGGAAGGCACCCTGCATCATGGGCAGGAAATGACCATGCATGTACCAGATGCTGAGAGCAGACAGACCAAGTGCCGCAGCACTGCCCAGCATGACACCCCTGTGACCGGCGACTGACACCCCAAGCCACCACAGCAGCAGACCGACGATGGAAGTCGCAAAGACCTGGTTCGCCGTCTGGTAGTAATCGTGGACGAAGTGGAGGTTGGTGAAGGACATGAACGGGATGACGTAGGCTGCCAGAAGCAGTCCCACCGCCACCCGCGTGCGCGGCACCACCAGGCCAAGCAGTACCACGAGCAGGAACAGGTAGGTGGAACCGAACAGGTCGGCGAAACGCTTGTCCACGAAGACCTTCTTCCATACCGCCGGGTCCAGGCGTTGGGCCAACGTCCCGTAGTTCCAGTTGCCGAGGGCGGCCGATGTGAGCGATGCACCCAGCGGTGTCTGGGACTTCATCGCATCGGCATGACCCAGCCATGCAACCAGCACAACCAGCGCCGCAACCGCCGAGGCAGCTCCCCAGCCAATCAGCCTCGCATGCGCGGAAATCCACGCGTAGCGCCAGCCCTGCTCCCGCAGTACCACCCACGCGAACGCCAGCGCAACGAACACCGCGAATCCATAGAAGGTGGTCACCTTGACCAGCGCAGCGAGGATGGCAGCGATGACGGCAAGCAACCCGTAGTGGTGTCCGCCACCACGCCAGACGCGGCAGATGGCCCACACGAACAGCAGTCCGAAGAATACCGCCGTGGACTCGATCATCACCGACCGAGCCCAGAACAACGCGAGCGGTGAAACAGCAAATGCGCCCGCAATGCAGGTCGCCATCGCCCGTTCGGCACGGACCTCAAGCACGATCCGGTAGACCATCCAGACCGAGGCAATCTGGAACAACACAGACACCAATCGACCACTGCGATCAGTACCCAGGCCAGTCACCGCCGAAATCAATGCCGAAAGCCCCTGGAACAATGGAAACTCGAAGGGGATCGACCACGGAGCACCAGCGACAGGCGTGATGTAGTCGAAGAACGAGCCGCCGCGCGCGAGCCATTCGGTGGACAGCGCTGTCTGCGCCTGACGGAATCCAAAGGCATCGACAATCGGCATCGACCAGCTGTACCAGGTCGCCCATACCAACAGAACGGTCGAACAAGCCAGAAGGATCTGGCCCGGCAGAGCGGTTCGCTTCATGAAACTCTCCTGAAATCATGCAATGCACAGCGGTGCATGCGGCCTCCCGCCGCAGCGCGACGGGAGGCGAATGGCAAGGTCAGAACTTCAGCCTGCGCCCATTGTCGCAATTGAACTGAATCCCATCCCCCAGCAGGACGTGATACACGCCCTGCGGCAATGCCGACAGGTCCATGAGCACTCGGAACCCACCCCGCTTCAATGCAGGAACACCCCTGTCTTCGGCAACGTCAGGCCGTGGAGTGTTGTAGGTGATCGGAACCGTCCATGTCCGCGTGCCGCCTTCCTGCTTGAGAACCACCATCGGCGACTGCGACAGATCGCCTGCTGCCGCGCCCCCCATCCAGCCCCCGAGCATCACGTTCCCCGGGTTGGCCGGAACGTAGTACGGCTCGGCACCGAAGGGGTGGTTGTCGAGTGACTCGAGGTTGCACAGGCTGAACGGCTGACTGGGCTGCGCAGCCTGCGCGGTGTCGAGTTCCGTTGCGTTCTGCAGGACGGGAATACTCGGCAGAATGCTCTCGGCTGCATTCGGATCAGGAACCTGGGGACCCTCCGGGACCTTGCACGAAGTAACCAGCAAGGCGACCGAAGCGACTCCCATGTACCGGAGGCAGAGCGATTGCATTCTGTTCATGTCGGCACCTGATCAGACGCGGCTCGGAAGCTGCTTGAGATCGTGCTGCCACGAGTATTCGAAGACGTACCCGCCGTGCGCATCGGAAATGTATCCGGACTTCGGCGCACCCGGCTTCAGGTGATGCGGAGGATAGGCCTGCAACGAGGTGTAATGCGTCACGTAGGACTTGCGGGTCAGCATGTCATCGGTGATGCGGGTACCTTCATGCGACAGATTGCCATGCCATACCAGCACGTCTCCCTTCTTCGGGCAGTACACGATCGGCTCGATCGCCTTTTCCTTCATCTGCGCGGCAAGGTAGACACTGAGTTCATCCGGCTGGCGGACGCTGTCCGGCTCGAACAATACCGACCCGTTGCCCCAGTCGAAGAAACCGGACTTGTCCACGCGGTGCGAGCCGGGGTAGTAGGCCAGGGGGCCTGAAGCCGGATCGATGTCCTCAAGCGGGATCCAGCTTGCAGCAAGGTGTGCAACCGGGTCCTGGCAACGGACATAGGGATAATCGATATGCACCGGCTGCTGGCTGCCCTTGTAGAAGGTCAGCGACTGCATCGCGCAGGCCGGCCCGCCGAAGACATGACGGAGGAAGACCGCGACGTGACGGGTCAGGCTCAATTCTGCCGCGACACGGGAAATGGTATGGATGCTGTTGAACTTCAGACCGGAAAAATCGAGCTCTTCCGCTGTGAGATCGCGAATGTGCTTCTGGACACCGCGAACCTCGACGTTCAGGTCGAAGTCGAGGAAATTCCTGCGCAGGTGCTCGATGTCATTCTCCAACGCATCGATCAGGCTGCGATTGACCACGTCCTTGAACAACACGACGCCGTTCTCATGCCAGTTCTTCAACGACTCGCGAAGGTCAAAGTCCAGCTGCTCGCTGACCTTGGCCACGTAAGCATCAATCGCAGGATTGTCCAGATCCAGCCAAGGACGGCCAGCCAGCCATTTGTTCGCGTCGTACAACATTACTGCTCCAGGGAAATTCGGGGTGACTCCTGCTCATGCCCCCAATCTGATGGTGCCGGGCAGGTCCTTGTTGCTTCCGGTCCGGCATCCTCCGCCGGGCCACTATCGTCTCACAACCGCAGCCTGACCGGCCGGTTGCTTCCACCAACGCTCCTCCAGCGCCCTGCCCAGGCGGATGCCCGGCAACTCGATGAACCGATAACCCAGCCAGGCCAGGGGCAACATAATGCTGAAAGTCAGCAGGGTGCAGGCCAGGAAGGAAAGGGTCACCGGATGCTGGCCGGCGTAGATCCACCGGTAAACCGGCATCAGCAGGACCACCACCGGAGGGTGCATCAGATAGAGGGAGTAGCTGATCTTGCCCAGGAATGCAGTGAACCGGTTCACCAGCAGCTGCCAGGGGGCCTGCGCCAGGCCCGCGAAGATCAACCCATAGGCCACGCCCTGCAGGTAATACGGCATTCCCAGCAGATTGGGCAGCCACCCACGAATCAGTGCAAGGAAAGTAAAAACGCCGGCAACGAGCATCATCGTGCCCTTCGACCGCCGCTCCGGATCGGCCGGATCCAGCCTGACATACCAGAAATAGAGCAGGCCACCTACCGCGAAGATCGGCAGATGCCGTAATACGCTCCACTGCTCGATCGACTCACGCCACCCCGCCGGCAACACCACAAGGTCCAGTGCCGCCAGAGTCAGGTACCAGAGCAGCAGCATGGCAAACACCATCGCGACTGCCGAATACAGATTCCGCACGCGGGCATATATCAGCGGAAACACGGCGTAGAAGATCATCTCCACGCCGATGGTCCAACCCGCCCAGACGATACCTTCCTGACGGAGCGGGAAGAAGTTGAACACGAACAGGACCGACGCCATCACTCCTTGCAGGGAATGGTGGTTGTCGAACATCCATGCATCGCGAAGAACGGTCACGGCGATCATGAAGTAGAACAGCGGGGCGATACGCAGGAAGCGATGTAGATAGAACGCCTTCAACGGAGCCCCGCCCGCCTGGCGCAGCGGCATGGTGTAGTAGAGCGAGAACGCGCTGACGATGAAGAACAGGGTGACGCCGGTCCCTCCCATCAACGTGAACGTCTCGGCCCAGCGCGGCAGCAGCAGCTGGGGCTGCGGGATAAGCGCCATGTGGTAGATGACGACATAGGCCGCAGCCAGTCCCCGCAGGCTGTCCAGAAACACCAGCCGCTGCTTTCCGCTCACGTCGGCAGAGTTGAATCCCTTCATTGTTACTCCCTGATCAGTCTGTCAGCGGACTGCTTTGATGACCACCGGCAGCATAAGAAAATCGTCGCCGTACCGGTAGTTGTTGGTGACCATTCCCGCATACGGCGCGTAGGAAAGGCCAAACTGGACGCTACGGAAACCAGCATCCAGAAGCAGTTCCGGGAGATCGGCACCAAAGCTGTTGAAGGTGTAGACGCCTTCCGGCCGCAACCCGTCACCGTGCATTTCGGTCGGCAGGAATTCGTGCAGGACACCGTCCGCGTCGAGCCGTCCGCGTACCAGGGTCTGCGGCAGCCAGGGGAACCAGGGGACATTGAACAGCAGGATGCCATCCTCTTTCAGTACGCGACCGCATTGACGCAGTGCTTTCGAAGCATCCGGCACGTGCTCGAGAACGTCGTTGTGCAGGATCCCGTCCAGCTCTCCATCGGCAAACGACAATGCCTGCATGTCCTGATGGATCGCATGTCGGGGCTGTTCCTCCTGCCCCTCCCTGCCCGGGAACTCGTAGATCATGCCGCTCAGCGCGGCCGGATCATGGAACTCCGAAAGACGGCAGTCCCGCCAGGTCGCCGCGCAGTAACGCCCCAGTGGGCTGAATGCCTCCAGCAGCGCCAGCTTCGCGTCATCGGCAAACAGGCGCCTGGCCGCGATGAACAACTGCCTGGAGCGTGCGTTCAATCCGCAGCGTTGGCAAACCAGTCCCTCGCGAAGATTGACATCGTCGCCGAACATCGCGCCGCCATTGACCGCCATGTCCACGACATGGCGGCAATGCACGCAGTAGCCTTCGAACACCGGCCTGGCCGCAATCGCCGCATCGATTTCGCGCATGTCGTCCAGTTGATCCTGGACCGCAGTGGTCAGCGATGCTACCGAGTCGTACCACATCCAGCTGGGATACATTCCGTCTCCTTGCGCTGCAGGGCCGGAGAGGTACGCTCAGGGAAGGGACGAGGAAGCACCCTCGATAGCCTGCCACGTGCGTCGGACGCCAGCCTCAAGATCGATTCGCGGATACCAGCCCAGCTGTTCGCGGGCCTGCGTAACATCCAACACGACAGCCTTGACGTCAAATGACCGCCCGGGCAGGTAGTCCACCTGCACAGGGATTCCGGTCACCCTGCGAATAGTATCGCAGAGGGCATTCAAGCTGCTGCCTGCGCCCGATCCGACATTGAAAACACTGTTCTTCCCCGAGTCAACGGCCATCATCGCCAGGTCGACCACGTCATCAATATAGACGTAGTCGCGGATGATCTCGCCGTCCCCCCATATCTGCACCCGCTGGCCAGCCAGCGCCTTGCCCAGGAAAACCGCGACGGCGCCCTGGATTCCTCCCAGTGCCTGCCCGGGACCATACGGGTTGGACGGCCGGATGATGACCGGATCAAGCCAGCCCTGCCGCTGGAACATGGCCAGGTACTGCTCGATGGCCACCTTGACGATGCCATAGGAAGAGATCGGCCGCAGCGCATGGCTCTCCGGCACGGGTACCCGCTCCGGGTTGCCATACACGGTGCCACCGGACGAGAAATAGCAGATGCGCCGGATGCCCTGCTCGCGCATCGATGCGAGCAGGGCGAGCGTGCCGAGCAGGTTGCCCTGGACGTCGGACTCCGGGTCGGCATCGGCGGTGCTGGGCACGGTACAGCTGGCAAGGTGGTAGACCGCGTCGACCCCTGAAAGCACACGCCGCAGCAACACCGGATCGTGGAAATCACCCATGTGATAGTCCACACCGGTCAAGTTCCTGTCCGCGCGTGGTGCGAAGCGGTCAAGGACCACGACGGTATCGCCGCGCCTGCTCAACGCCCGCACGAGGTGGGTGCCGATGAACCCGTTACCGCCGATGACCAGTGCCTTCATGCGATCACTCCGTCACTGCTGGACCGTCGTGCAGACCGAATTGCGCCCTGAGCTTGCCTTCATAACCCGCAGCCGCGGCGCGTGTCGCAGCGCTGAGCGGGAACAACCGCTCGGCATGGGCGTGCAGGCGGCGGATCTCGTCCAGATGCCCCTGCGCCTTGGAGCCCAGCGTTACGCTGTTCCCATGGCGACGGTGCTTGTTCAGCGCCTCGGCATTGAAACTCAGGCCACCTTCGCGCAACAGCAGCAGGTAGACCAGCCAATCTCCCGCGATGCGGAACTGGGTGACCTCCTCGATATGGGCCTGCATCACCCTCAACAACGGCTCGCGACGGAACAGCACGGCGCTGACATTGGGCAGGGTGTTCTTCACGGCAAGGCCAGCCTCGACTTCCTCTGCCCCCTGGGCAGAGTAACTGCTGCACCAGCGTTCACGCGAAAGGTCGTTCGTGTAGTCCAGGTAATCGGCAGCCATGACATCGCCGAACTCATCAATCTGCTCGGACTGCGAATAGGCAAGCACCGAGCGCGGATTGGCCTCCAGCAGATCAACCAGTGAGCCCAGGAAGCCCGGCTTTGACAGGTCATCGGCTTCAGCGATCCACACATACTCGCCCCGCGCCAGGCTGATCCCCTTCATCCACTGGCGGAACACCGAGCCGCTGTTGGCCGCAGAAGCTTCCAGCCGTGGCTCAGGGTCCAGTTTCGGCCACAGCCGCTCCAGTTCGCCCAGGCTGCCATCGGAAGATGCGTCGTCAAGGATGATCACCTCGTAAAGCGGGAACTCCTGTCCATAGATCGAGGCAAGACGCTGCTCAAGGTAATGAGCGTAGTTGTAGTTCGGCACGATGACCGACACGCGCGGAATGCGATGTCCCGCCATTTCGAGCAGATCGAGCAGATAGGCGCGGAATGAGAAGTCGGCATTGACCAGGCGGCGTCCTGCACGGCCCGTGGTCACCTGCAGCTCCTGATCGTCGATCAGTTGCGCCAGCGCGGCGCCATAGGCCGTGGCATCCAGGGCCGGCACCACCACTCCACTGTGATGCTCTGCAACCAGGTCCGCACCACCACCCGTGCCGGCAAAAGCCACCACCGGAAGCTCTACGGACAAGGCTTCCAGCACCACTGACGGGAAGGGATCCTCCCGCGAAGCCAGCGCATAGACGTCGGAACCGGCGTAGTAATCATCCGTATCGAAATCCAGGCCCACAAAGTGGAAGCGCTCGGTCATGCCATGCCGCGCCAGGGTCTTTGCCGCTGATTCACAGGCGGCTTCGTCACGATGGCCGACCCAGACGACGTGCACATCGGCACGCTGCGCAAACGCGCTGGTGAATGCCTCGGCCAGCAGATCGACACCCTTGCGCGCATCGGCATAGCCGACAGACAGCACGATCCTGGTGGCCGGTTCCAGGCCGAGCCGCTTGCGCAGGGCCAGGCGCGCTGCGCTGCGATCCTGGCGACCACGGTGACGATTGGCTGCGAAAAGCCCCTGCGGCAACTTGGTCACCTTGCCGCGCCCTGCGTCGTCCAGATACGGCTGCAATCCATCGCGGACAGCATCGGACGCAACGACGATACGGCGGGCAACACGCGAGATATCCGCCAATGCCGGCTGCAGTCCGTAGCTCTCGATCACTCCGGGCAGCTCGTGGATCATGGAAACCACGGTCAGGCCCGCCTGGTCCAGGGCCTCGACGATGCGACCACTGACCGCAGTGTTGGCCAGCACCGAGCGGATACCCAGCTGCCGCAGCTCGAGAGCCAGGGCGGCAGCGTCCCGATCACCCAGGAGGTGGACGGTGGCGCACTCTTCGAACTGGGAACGCAGCCTTCCGTCTTCAAGCAGGACCACATGCACGTCCAGGTCCAGCCCGGCAGCCATCTTCCTGGCCATGTTCAGCGCAAGATACTGTGCGCCATGAGGATGCGCGTCATGTGATACCAGCGCGATGCGCGCACGGCCTGTGCCGGCCGTTGCGTTGCGCGTGGCCTGCAGGAAGGCATAGCCGTAGTGGCGATCAGGCTCAAGGTGCGCACCTTCGGCCCATTCGTTCCACGCATTGATGAATACAACACTCTCGCCACGGACCGGATGGGCGAGAGCGAATTCACCGGCCGATTCAAGCCAGCGCTGGTACTCGTCTGGCGAGGAGTGGGCGAAGGTGTAGCCCCGGCCTGGCTTGCGCGCTTCATTGTCCCAACGCGGCGTAACCCCCTTGAATAGCGGGTAGTCCTCGGCGGGCCACTCACGGGAGCGCTTGGCCATCTCGCGGTAGTCGACCACGTAGCCTTCGTAGCGCGGATTGGCGATGTCCAGGGTGTGGTTGATGCTGGGCAGGTTGCGGGCAACCTTGTGCGGCGGGAACTCCAGTGCAGCATCAAAGCCGTAGGTCCGCGGGTCATCCACGTCGAACTGCACCATGGCGATGAACAGCTCACCCAGGCCGTGCTCGCGCGCATACGCGCGCCAGGTCTCGAGCGAACTGCGCGCGTCAGGGAGCAGCGAAGGCCGGTAGATGATCAGCAGCGGCCGTCCATCAATGCGGATGTAGCGGGCATCGGACAGGTAGGGCATGGCGTCGCGGATGAACGCCAGATCATTGTCAGCCGTGTAGTTCTGTCCAATCAGAACGTCATTCTCATGACCATCCCAACGTCGGGTCCAGTTTTCATTGGCCCAGCAGATGCAGAACGGCAGGTCGATTTCCGGGTGCTCCAGCAGCTGATCGACCGGCCGTTCCATCAAGCGATGGCCAGAGAACCAGTAATGGTGGAAGCAGAAACCATGCAGACCGTAAAGCTTGGCCAGTTCGGCCTGGCGCTTGAGCACATCGATCAGGCGCAGATCGTAGAAACCCAGCTCGCCCGGCAGATGGGGCTGGCGATGTCCGGCAAACTGGGGCACGGCCTTGCTGACGTTGGTCCACTCGGTGAACCCACGTCCCCACCAAGCGTCGTTCTCCGCAAACGGATGGAACTGCGGAAGATAGAACGCAATGGACTTGAAGCGCAGGGTTGCCGGCGGTTGCAGCGCCGGCGACAACTCGACGTACTCCGGGCCGCGGACGCCCGCCGCAGCATCCACTGCGCCAGCGTAAAGACGCGCTACGGCCGGCACCTTGACGCCCTCGGCGACCAGGGTTGCGGTTGCCGGCGGCGGCGATTTGGCGAAGGTTTCAGCGGACAACCGCTGCCCAGCGCCCAGTGCCCGCCAGCGGCGGTACGCGTTGGTATTGGCGAATGCGAAACTGAAATTGCGGAACAGGAAGTCCTTCAGTGCCAGTCGGGCATTCCAGCCGGGCACAGCCATGTAGATGCGCCTGGCGAACGCTCCGAGCTTGCCGCCGTTGTGATTCTGATGCATCTGTTACAGGTGCCTCCGTGCGCTACCGGTCAATCGGCGTAGCCAGCCAGTGTACCGCCAACTGCGAGACTCCTTCAGCAGTTGGACCTCATGTTCCCGCTGCTCGCCAATCAAGCGCTGCTCGGTGACAGCCAGCTGCAGCTGCTGGACCTGCTCGCGATCTTCATTGTGCTGCGCCACCAGGCGCGCCAGTTCATCGCGAAGCGCCCCTTCGCCGGCGAACTGGGTAAGCAGGGTCTGCTGCGATGTCGCCAGCAGGCCTTCCAGATGCCGCACCTGCTCGCCGACTTCCCGCAACGCCTCGTGCTGCCGCGACAGCTGGCGCAGAAACTCATCGTGCGACTGGTCGTCGGTCTTTGCCTGCAGCACAGCCACCTGGTGATCGGCGCTGCTGACCCGCTCGAGCAGGTGGACGCCGTAGAACGTCGCAGCATCCAGCCCATGAACCTTCATCTCATAGAAGCTGGATTCTGCTTCCGGCAGCTCTCCATCACTGGCCAAGATGAGGTCGTAGAGGGGGCGGCTCAGTCCCCGCTCGCTCTCGCTGCTGTCCGGACCCGTCCCAAGGATTGAATCAAAGGCAGCCTTGCCCTCCGCAATGAGCAGGGAGCCATGCACCACGCGCTGCGAGTAGATCTGGACGGCGCTGAAATGGCGGCCAGCCAGAGCGAGCAGCTCCTCACGGAAGAGCTCCTTTACATGGTACGGATTGGAGTATCCCGGCTCGATGGAGTAGTACTGCTTGTTCGGGCTCGACAGCACCAGCAGGCCGCCTGGACGCAGGACGCGACGAATCTCGGACAGCATTTCCTCATGCTGGTCGTGATGCTCGATGGTTTCGAAGCTGACAACTACATCGAACGAGTCATCCGGCAACGGCAACGAGGCAGCGGACGCTTCCACGAACTCCAGCGAACCACGTGCGTACTTGCCCTGCGCATGGGCAACGGCCTCAGCCGAGATGTCCACACCCACCACTGACGACGCAGCGTTGGACAGAATGCGGCTGCCATAGCCTTCGCCACAGGCGACATCGAGCACCCGCTTGCCTTGACAGAAGCGCGAGGCAAAGTGATACCGATGCAGGTGCTCGAAGGCGATCTGGCCAGCCACTTCGGGCATGAAGCGCTCGCCGGTGAACTCCAGATCGTTGGTTTGTACGTCAGTCTGCGATGTCATTGGGCATCTCGCTCATCGGTGGAGTGCAGGATGCCGCTCGGCACCCACACCAAGATCATTCGGCAACGGCATCTTCCGCTTCCACGGCAAGATGTACGCGCTGCATGGGGGCGCCGAACATGCCCAGGCAGATGCCCTTTGCGTGTACATGGAAGGCCAGGGCGTCGTGCAGCCAATGGTGCTGCACGTGGCGTTCCTGGTTGCCATCGGCGATTGCAGCACTAAGTGTGTAGTCACCTTCGCGCAGCACGGGCATGCGGAAATCAAACGCAGCGGTCAGGACCTCGCCCGGTGCAACCAGCGGAGGGGGTTCCGCCGAAGCAACGTACGTGTTGTCGGCGAACAAGGTCTGCCCCAGGCGATCATAGACCTCGAAGCCGATGATGGGCGATGCCAACGCCACCTGGGTCCGGCATCGGATCTGCAGCCGCACCGCTTCACCGCCGATCACCCATGCCAGCGGCCGATTGCTGGCGTCAACGAAACTGACCGATTCAATCTGCGCTCCTCCCAGTCCGAATCCGTTCTCACGATTGAATTCGAACAGCCGGACATCAACCCGCTGTGCGCTGGCGTTGATCAGGTCCTGGCGGAAATCACGCGGCGCCATGGCCATCGGACCCGGCTCATTGGCGGGTGCCGGCCTCACGCCTTCGGCGGTTTCCGCAGCGATCGCTGCCGGCGCTGGGCCAGCAGCCGCCATCTCCACCGCATACAGGTCTTCCAGGTACTTGGCCGTGACCTCTTTCGGGGAACCGTCGGCAACGACCTTGCCCTGCGAAAGCCAGATCACCCGGTCACACAGATTGATGACGGCAGCGGTGTCATGGGAGACAAACACCACCGTGCCATTCTTCATGAATTCGCGCAGGAACCGCATGCACTTCTGCACGAAGAAGGCATCACCGACGCTCAGGGCCTCGTCGATGACCAGGATGTCGGCCTCGACATGGGCAATCACAGCGAACGCCAGGCGAACGAACATGCCGCTGGAATAGGTTTTGACCGGCTGATCGATGAACTCGCCGATGTCGGCGAATTCGACGATCGAGTCGTACTTCTCGCGCAGCCGATCTTCAGACAGCCCCAGCAGCGAACCATTGAAAAACACGTTTTCGCGGCCGGTGAATTCAGGGTTGAAGCCCGCGCCCAACTCCAGCAGAGGGGCGACCCGGCCATCGACCAGGATCTGCCCGGCACTCGGTGACAGCGTGCCGCTGAGCAACTGCAGCAACGTGGACTTGCCCGAGCCATTACGGCCGATGATTCCGACGGTTTCACCCTTGCGGATGCTGAAGGAGACGTCATCGAGCGCACTGAACCGGCGCCCTGAAGACTCACGCCGACGCCCCAGCATGCTGGCTGCCTGATTGAACAGGGCTGCCTTCAGCCGCTGCTGCGGAGAAGCGTAGATCTCATAGTGCTTGGACACACCATCGACCTTCAATGCGATCGGGTCAGATGACATCGGCGAATCCATCCCGCGACTTCTGGAAGAAGAAATAGCCGACATAGGCGACGGCCAAGCCAATGAGGGAACCGATCAGCAGGTTCGAGATGGACGGAAGCTCGCCGAACATCAGGACCTTGCGCGCCGACTCAAGCACGCCGGTAAGCGGATTCATCTCGATCAGCGGCCTGTATTTCGGCGGAATTGAATCCAGCGCATAGAACACCGGCGACAGGAACAGCAGCAGCGTGGACAGCGTGCCCGTGATCTGGACGATGTCCCTGAAATAGACCCCCAGCGCCGACAGGAACCAGGACACACCCAGGCAGCCCAACAGCAAGGGAATCATCACGACCGGGAACAGCACCGCCGTCCAGGGCAGCGGAACACCCATGCAGATTTGGGCGATGGTCAGGACCAACCAGCTGATGCCTGCGTGGAAGACGGCAGAACCGACGGTCACCCAGGCGTAGATTTCCAGTGGGAAGACCATCTTCTTGACGTAGTTGGCGTTGCCGGTGATCAGACCCGGGGAGCGGTTGATGCACTCGGCCAGCAGGCCGTGCACGATGAGGCCGGAAAACAGGATCAGCGCGAAGCCGCCGCTCGTATCGAAGTCCTTCCACTTCGCCTTGAACACGACCGAGAAGACGAACGTGTACAGGACCAGCATGATCAACGGCGTGATGAATGACCACGCCAGGCCAGCGAATGAGCCACGATATCGGCCGACGATCTCCCGCTGGATGAGCCGGAAAATGAGGTGGCGATGGCGGATGGGCGTGGACACGAAGCCCACCAGAGGGTTCCGCCTTGAAGAAGCGTACGGTCGCAATCCTCCCGTTGTGCTCACCGGGTCGGTCATTGAAGCGCCCTCTCCAGATCCACCTGCAGATCCCCCAGTTCTTCCACACCCACGCTCAGCCGCACCAGCGCATCGCTGATGCCCAGCTGCTCGCGGCGCGCGACCGGGATCGACGCGTGCGTCATCACCGCCGGATGGTTCACCAGGCTTTCCACGCCGCCCAGCGACTCGGCCAGGGTGAACAGCTCGGTCTTCTCGCAGAAGCGCTTGGCCGCCTCGAACCCACCCTTGAGCACGATCGAGACGATGCCGCCGTAGCCGGCCATCTGCCGGCCGGCCAGTTCATGCTGCGGGTGCGAGGGCAGGCCCGGGTAGATCACCTTCTCCACCGCCGGGTGCTTGTCCAGCCATTGGGCCAGCGCCAGCGCGTTGGCGCAGTGCGCCTTCATGCGCAGCGGCAGGGTCTTCAGGCCACGCAGGGCCAGGAAGCTGTCGAACGGGCCCTGCACGCCACCCACCGAGTTCTGCAGGAAGGCCATCTGCTCGGCCAGTTCGGCGTCGTCGCCGACCACGACCATGCCACCGACCATGTCCGAGTGGCCATTGAGGTACTTGGTGGCCGAATGCAGGACCAGGTCCGCGCCCAGTTCCAGCGGACGCTGCAGCATCGGCGAGGCGAAGGTGTTGTCGACCACCACGATCAGGCCATGGCGCTTGGCAATGGCGGCGACCGCAGCGATGTCGACGATCTTCAGCATCGGGTTGGTCGGGGTCTCGATCCACACCATCTTCGTCTTCGACGTGATGGAGGCTTCGAATGCAGCCAGATCGGTCAGGTCGACGAAGCTGAAATCCAGCCCGGCGGTACGGCGGCGCACGCGCTCGAACAGGCGGAAGCTGCCGCCGTAGATGTCGTCCATCGCCACCACGTGGCTGCCGGCGTCCAACAGCTCGATCACGGTCGAGCTGGCTGCCATGCCCGAGGCGAAGGCGAAGCCGCGGGTACCACCTTCCAGCGAGGCCACGCAGCGCTCATAGGCAAAGCGGGTCGGATTGTGGGTACGCGAGTACTCGAAGCCCTGATGCTCGCCCGGGCTGGACTGGGCATAGGTCGAGGTGGCGTAGATCGGCGGCATCACCGCGCCGGTGCTGGGGTCGGGCGACTGGCCGCCATGAATGGCCAGCGTGGCCAGGGCCAGCGCGCGGTCAGGCGAAGAGGAGTTGGACATGTCGTTTCCTGAATGGCGCCGACGCGCGGCGCCGTCAAAGGATCGGGAGTCTATCAGCGCCGCCTTAACAGGCTTTGACGCAAATAAACCGGAATTCAGCGGCTATCTGCAGCGATCAGCGGCTTACTGCACGCGACGGCGCAGATAGTTCAGCAGGTCGATGCGGGTGATCAGGCCGAGGAAGGCGTCGCCGTCCATCACGATCGCCACCTGGCCACGATCGAACACTGGCAGCAACGCCTCGATCGGCGACTTCACGTCCAGCCGGTCCAGCTTGCTGACCATGGCGGTGGCGACGGTGTCGCGGAACCGCGCTTCATCGCCGTAGACATGCAGCAGCACGTCGCTTTCGTCGACGATGCCGACCAGCTGCTCGCCGTCCATCACCGGCAGCTGCGACACGTCGTACAGCTTCATGCGCTGGTAGGCGGTGGTCAGCAGATCGTTCGGACCGATCACCACGGTGTCGCGCTGGCCGTACGGGCGCAGGATCAGATCGCGCAGGTCGCCGTGCTGCGGGCGCTGCAGGAAGCCGTTGTCCAGCATCCAGTAGTCGTTGTACATCTTCGACAGGTACTTGTTGCCGGTGTCCGGCACCAGCACCAGCACCTTCTTCGGCGTGGTCTGTTCGCGGCAGTACTTCAGCCCGGCGGCCAGCAGGGTGCCGGTGGACGAACCACCCAGGATGCCTTCCTTGCCCAGCAGCTCGCGTGCGGTGTGGAAGCTCTCGGCATCGCTGATCGCATAGGCCTTGGTGACTCGGCTGAAGTCGGAGATCGACGGCAGGAAGTCCTCGCCGATGCCCTCCACCAGCCAGCTGCCCGACTTGTCGTTGAGCACGCCGTCGTTGATGTATTCGGCCAGGATCGAGCCGACCGGATCGGCCAGTACCAGCTCGGTCTTCGGCGACAGCTTGGCGAACGCGCGCGACAGGCCGGTCATGGTGCCGGAGCTGCCGCAGCCGAACACGATGGCGTCGAGGTCACCGCCCATCTGCTCGAGGATTTCCGGGCCGGTACCGAATTCATGCGCGGCCGGGTTGTCCGGGTTGCCGAACTGGTTGATGAAGTAGGCGCCCGGGGTCTGCTCGGCGATGGTCTTGGCCAGGTCCTGGTAGTACTCGGGGTGGCCCTTGGCGACGTCCGAACGGGTCAGGCGCACTTCGGCCCCCATCGCCTTCAGGTTGAAGATCTTTTCCCGGCTCATCTTGTCGGGAACGACCAGGATCAGCTTGTAGCCCTTCTGCTGTGC
This sequence comes from Stenotrophomonas maltophilia, assembly GCF_002799245.1. Classification (GTDB taxonomy): domain Bacteria; phylum Pseudomonadota; class Gammaproteobacteria; order Xanthomonadales; family Xanthomonadaceae; genus Stenotrophomonas; species Stenotrophomonas maltophilia_S. Next base: position 1,074,988 of record NZ_NEQV01000001.1, read on the forward strand.
CACCAGCGCCAGACCCAGGCCGGTGTTGCCGGCCGTGCCCTCGACCAGGGTCGCGCCCGGCTTCAGATCACCGCGCTGCTCCGCCGCCTCGATCATCGACAGGCCGATGCGATCCTTGATCGATCCGCCCGGGTTGGCGCTCTCGAGCTTCAGGTAGAGCTCGCAGACGCCGGTGTCCAGGCGCTGGGCCTTGACGATCGGGGTCTGGCCGATGAGTTCGAGGACGGAAGAATGGATGGGCATTCGGAGGACTTTCGATTCGCGCCACGCAGGGCCGGACCGATGATTATCCGACGGATGGCGCTGAATGTCAGGTCGGTGCGGGCATGCCGCCCGCCTGCCTCATAAAGGGATGCGGGCGGCCCCGGATCGACGAGGAGACCGGTACCGCCCGCATCGGTGAGTTGTGCCTGCAGGCCAAGGCACCACTGCCTGTGGTGCCCTGGCGCGGCCGCCTCATCGGCGGTGCCGCGATGCCGGGGCAGGAGCGCCCGGCGGGGCCATCGTTGGCCAGGTCACGCCGTTCCGGGCGCGACGGGGTGCGTCAAAGCGTGGGGGACGTCGTTGGGAGCGGTGTTTCGTACATTCGCAGAAGTCGTTGCTTGGCCAGCAGCTTCTCACGCTTCATGCGACCCAGGGTGACATCATCGATCGGGAGTACACCCAACTCCGCGTCCATGCACTTCTTGTTCAACTTGCGGTGCTGGTCATGGAGTGCCCTGAACTCCGGATCACGCGCGCGACGGGCGTCGATCTCGCTCTGGGGCTGATCTTCAAACATGATGGACCTCCTTCGACAGATACACGAACGCCCCGGCCGCAAGGCACGGGGCGTTGTTCATGGAGGAGCGCCGGTCGATGGCCACCTGGACGCCTGCAACGACCTGCGGCACTGGCCCGCGCACGTCGATCTGCTGCGGTTCGCGCCCTGTTTGCATCGGCCCGGCCCTCCCATCGTCCGGTCCGCGGCATTGCGTCCCGGACGATTGACCCTACGCCTGCTCAAGGCGGGGTACAAGACCCCTGCGTCAAAAAGACCGAACCCCGCCGGGGCGGGGTTCAGGCTGAATGCTCATCACAACGAAAAACAAACAATATCAAGCAATTACGGGGCGATGATGACCTCGGCCGAGCGCGCCCGGGTGGAGGCCGCCTTCTTGCCGCTGACCTGGATCCGGCTGCTGGCGACACCGGCCGCGACCAGCGCATCACGCAGCGCTTCAGCGCGCTTCTGACCCACGCCATTCGCGTTGTCGTAGGCCTCGATGCGCAGGCGGCCCTTCTTGCCGATGTTCAGGTACTCGGCCAGCGCCTTGGCCTGGTTGCGGGCCCCGCCGGACAGGCTGGAGGCGCCCGCGGCGAACGCGTCACCATTGAAGGTGAAGACTTCGCCACGTCCATCGAACTTCGACCCCGGCAGCTTCTGCCCGGACACCAGCTCGGCTTCCTCGCGGGCCAGCTTGGCGGCGTTCTGCTGGGCGGCGCTGAGCCGCTGCTGCTGCTTGCCGGCTACGCTGGTCAGGGCGTTCTCGGCGTCCTGGCGGGCCAGGGTTTCGGCCTCGGCAGCCTGGCGCAGGCGCTCGGCCTCCTCGGCCTGCATCTGCGCCTGCATACGCAGCTGCTCGGCTTCCTGACGGGCACGGGCGGCATCGCGGCGGCTGGCCTCGATCAGCAGGTCGCTGCGGGTGCGCTCCAGGCGGTCGACCTCGCGCGCGGCCATCGCGGTGCGCACCGCAGTCTCGGCAATCTCCACCCGGCGCTCGGCCAGATAGGTGGCCAGCTCCTGGTCGCGGCGCTTGGCCTTGTCCAGGGTTGCGATCGCCTGCTGCGCCTGCATGCGCTCGAAGGCGCCCAGCTCAGCGGTGTCGGGGTTGGCCTGGATGGCCATCAGGCGCTGGCTCAGCTGCGCCACCATCGGATTGTCGGCGGCTGCGGCCAGGGTCGGCAGCGCCAGCAGCGCAGCCAGGGTTGCGGCGGTCATCGGCTTCACCGGCGATCCTCCCCGGTCGACAGCTGGCGTTGCAGCTGGTTGACCTCGTTGCGGCGCAGCTGCAGCTGCGCGGTGACGGTGGCTTCCTCGCTGCGGACGCGGGCCAGGTCGGCATCGGCGGCGGCACGCAGGGCCATCGCCGGGGCGTTCTTGCGCTCGCGGCGGTCGCCGGCGGCGCGCTGGGCCTGCTCCAGCCCCTGCCGGGCCAGCCCGATCAGGTCCGGGGCGTACTGGTCGGCATCGGCCTGGGTGGCCTTGTCGACCGCCTGCCGGGCCTGCGCCAGTTCCAGGGCGGCGTCCTGCGCCCAGGCGGGGGCAGACAGTGCGAATGCAAACGCCATCACATACAGGCCATGGCGCATTCGTGCGAAGCTAAGTCGTTTCATTGGGGAGGCCGTACCGGTTGTCGGTTCACGGCCATTGTCGTCAAGCCGACACCGTGCTGGCAACGGGCGTCGGCCGTTTCGTTGGGGAAAATTCGCAATGGATATCGGCTACTTCCTGAAGCTGATGACCGAAAAGAACGCTTCGGACATGTTTCTGACCACCGGGGCACCGGTCTACATCAAGATCGAGGGGAAGCTTTATCCGCTGGGCAACACCGGCCTGCCCCCAGGCATGGTCAAGAAAATCGCCTACTCGCTGATGGACGAAGGCCAGGTGCCGCAGTTCGAGCGCGAGCTCGAGCTCAACATGGCCATCGCCCTGCCCGATGCCGGGCGCTTCCGCGTCAACGTGTTCAAGCAGCGGGGCGAGGTCGGCATGGTCATCCGCGCAATCCGCAGCCGCATCCCGAGCATCGAGGAGCTGAACCTGCCGCAGGTGCTGAAGGACGTCATCATGACCCCGCGCGGGCTGGTGCTGGTGGTAGGGTCCACCGGTTCCGGCAAGTCCACCTCGCTGGCGTCGATGATCGACCACCGCAACAGCACCACCACCGGCCACATCCTCACCATCGAGGACCCGATCGAGTACCTGCACAAGCACAAGATGTCGATCGTCAACCAGCGCGAGGTCGGGCTGGACACCCATGCTTTCCACAACGCGCTGAAGAACGCGATGCGTGAAGCACCGGACGTGATCCTGATCGGCGAAATCCTGGATGCGGAAACGATGGAGGCCGCGATCGCCTTCGCCGAAACCGGCCACCTGTGCCTGGCTACCCTGCACTCCAACAATGCCGACCAGACCATCGAGCGCATCCTCAACTTCTTCCCGGAAAGCGCGCACAAGAACGTGCTGATGAACCTGGCGCTGAACCTGCGCGCGGTGATCAGCCAGCGCCTGGTGAAGAACAAGGAGGGCCGTCGCCTGCCGGCCACCGAGGTGCTGATCAACACGCCGATGATCCGTGACCTGTTGCGTCGCGGCCAGGTGCACGAGATCAAGGCGGCGATGGAAGGTTCACTGGAAGAAGGCATGGAGAGCTTCGACCAGTGCCTGTTCCGGCTGGCCAAGGCCGGCATCATCGAGCAGGAGGAAGCGCTGCGCGCCGCCGACTCGCGCGATGGCCTGGCCCTGAAGTTCCGCCTGTCCGAGGGCAGCAGCGGCGAGCACGACCCGTACGCCGATTTCTCGGCGGGCGCGCCCAGCATCACCCACGGCTTCTAGCCGCACAAAAAAGGGGACGGAGGGGATTAAGTCGTATATGCACTTACGACTTAATCCCCTCCGTCCCCTTTTTCTTTCAAGCGGCGTCGGGCTGGTTTTCCGGGCGTGCGCGGTCGAAGGCATCCAGTGCCTGGCAGGCCGCTTCGATGCGGCGCAGGGTCGGGTACGGCGTCAGGTCCAGGCCGAAGCGGTGTGCGTTGTACAGCTGCGGCAGCAGGCAAATGTCGGCCAGTCCGGGGCGGTCGCCGTGGCAGAACGTGCCGGTGTCGCCACTGTTGGCCAGCAGCGCTTCCATCGCCACGAAGCCCTCGGCGATCCAGTGCAGGGTCCACTGCGTGCGGGCGTCGGCCGGCAGCTGCAGGCTGCGCTCCAGGTACTGCATCACCCGCAGGTTGTTGACCGGATGGATGTCGCAGGCCACCAGCTGGGCCAGTGCACGCACCCGCGCACGGCCGGCGGCGTCGGCCGGCAGCAGCGGTACCTGCGGGAAACGCTCGTCCAGGTATTCCACGATCGCCAGCGACTGGGTCAGTGCATGGCCCTCGTGCAGCAGGGTCGGCACCAGCTGCTGCGGATTGAGCGCGCGATAGGCATCCAGATGCTGCTCCCCACCTTCGCGCACCAGGTGCACCGGCCGGGCCTCCCAGGCCAGGCCCTTCAGCTCCAGGCCGATGCGCACGCGGTAGGCGGCGCTGGATCGCCAGTAGGTGTACAGCACGATGCCGTCGTCGACCGGGATGTCCATCGCCGCCTCCATGCTCAGGGCTTGGCCGCCTGTTCGATGCGCTGCTCGATCGCACCGAAGATGCTGTTGCCCGCGGCATCGAGCATCTCGATGCGGACCACATCGCCGAAGGACATGAACGGCGTGCTCGGCTTGCCGTCACGCAGGGTTTCGACCACACGCTGCTCGGCGAAGCACGATGCCCCCTTGCTGGTGTCTTCATTGGCGATGGTGCCCGAGCCGACGATGGTGCCGGCGCCCAGCGGCCGGGTCTTGGCCGCATGCGCGACCAGCTGGGCGAAGTTGAACTGCATGTCCACGCCCGCTTCCGGCGCACCGAACCACTGGCCGTTGATGTGGGTCAGCAGCGGCAGGTGCACCTTGCTGTCCTGCCACGCGGCGCCCAGCTCATCGGGGGTGACGAACACCGGCGACAGCGCCGAACGCGGCTTGGACTGCAGGAAGCCGAAACCCTTGGCCAGCTCGCCCGGGATCAGGTTGCGCAGCGAAACATCGTTGACCAGGCCGACCAGCTGGATATGGCCGGCGGCCTGTTCCGGGGTGGCCGCCATCGGCACGTCGTCGGTGATCACCACGATCTCTGCTTCCAGGTCGATGCCGTAGTCCTCGCTGACCACCTTGACCGCGTCGCGCGGGCCGTAGAAGCCCGCGCTGGTGGCCTGGTACATCAGCGGGTCGGTGTAGAAGCTTTCCGGCACCTCGGCGCCGCGGGCGCGGCGCACACGCTCGACATGCGGCAGGTAGGCGCTGCCATCGACGAATTCATAGGCGCGTGGCATCGGTGCGGCCAGTGCCTGCGGGTCGAGGTCGAACACGCCATCAGCGTCACCGGCGTTGAGCGATTCGTACAGGGCGTTCAGGCGCGGCGCGATGTGGCTCCAGTCTTCCAGGGCCTGCTGCAGGGTGGCGGCAATGCCGGTGGCGCGTACGCCGTGGCGCAGGTCACGCGAGACGACGATCAGGGTGCCGTCGCGGCCGCCTTCCTTCAAAGAACCAAGCTTCATGGGTGAGTGTCCGGAGTCGTGGGCAAACAAGTTTCAAGTGTAATCAAATATGCAGCGACGCCAAGCTGCAGCGCCGCATCGGCCCACCCTACCGTAGTGGGGGGTTCGGCAGGGTTGCACCCTGCACCCGCTTCAAGCCAAGGCAACGGCCGAAGCAACAGCAACAACGGGCATTCCGTGGGATGGCGGGCAGCTAGTAGATCCACGCCATGCGTGGATGAAATCTGTCAGATATCGAATGAGATTCTGGGGTCAGATCCGTTTTCCTGCGGAAAACGGATCTGACCCCAAGAGCATTTCCGACAGATCGCGGAGGACTGTCGAAGGCGGGGTGGGTCCGGTGGCGGGAGTGTCCGCGGCATGAATGCCGCGGCCAAGCCCCCAGGGGTGAGGGCGCTTTTACCTGAACAGGTCGTTTTGCGCGGGTCTCAACCATAAGGTAGACTATGCGGGTCTGCAGCGGCCGTCCGTTTCCCTCCGGGATCGCCGGCGATCAGGGTCCGCCCTCTTCGCCCGCCCCCACTCCGACGCCGTTCGTCACGCATTCCAGCCTGCGCTTCGTGCCGGCTGCACCCAATTCTCGCAGCGCGGTTCACGGGAACGCTCCGAGTCAGCCGATCAGTTTGATCTGCCCCCGTCTGTCCGTTCGGACAGGCGTTTCTTGTACTTGGAGCAATCTCAATGTCTTTTGAATCGCTGGGCCTGGCGCCCTTCCTGCTGCGCGCGCTCGCCGAGCAGGGCTACGAAAACCCGACCCCGATCCAGCAGCAGGCGATCCCGCTGGCGCTGGCCGGTCGCGACCTGCTGGCCGGCGCACAGACCGGTACCGGCAAGACCGCCGCGTTCGGCCTGCCGCTGCTGCAGCACCTGGGCACCGCCTCGCAGGAAGTGCGCGCCGGTCCGCGCAAGCCGCGTGCGCTGATCCTGGCCCCGACCCGCGAGCTGGCCACCCAGGTGCATGACAGCCTGCGTGGCTACAGCAAGTACCTGCGCATCCCCAGCGCCTGCATCTACGGCGGCGTCGGCATGGGCAACCAGCTGGACATCCTGCGCCGTGGCGTGGACCTGCTGGTGGCCTGCCCGGGCCGCCTGATCGACCACCTCGAGCGTCGCAGCGTCGACCTGTCCGGCATCGAAGTGCTGATCCTGGACGAAGCCGACCGCATGCTCGACATGGGCTTCCTGCCGTCGATCAAGCGCATCCTGGCCAAGCTGCCGAAGCAGAACCGCCAGACCCTGCTGTTCTCGGCCACCTTCGAGGACAACATCCGCCAGCTGGCGCTGGAGTTCATGCGCAACCCGGAACAGATCCAGGTGACGCCGAAGAACACCGTGGCCGAGACCATCACCCACCGTGTGCACCCGGTCGATGGCAGCCGCAAGCGTGACCTGCTGCTGCACCTGCTGGCGCAGGACAGCCGCGAGCAGACCCTGGTCTTCGCCCGCACCAAGCACGGCAGTGACAAGCTGGCCACATTCCTGGAAAAGTCCGGCATCAAGACTGCGGCGATCCACGGCAACAAGAGCCAGGGCCAGCGCCTGCGTGCACTGGGTGACTTCAAGGCCGGCCGCGTGACCGTGCTGGTGGCCACCGACATCGCCGCGCGCGGCATCGACATCAACGAGCTGCCGAAGGTGATCAACTTCGACCTGCCGATGGTGGCCGAGGACTACGTGCACCGCATCGGCCGTACCGGCCGTAACGGTGCGACCGGCCAGGCGATTTCGCTGGTGGCGCAGGACGAAGTGAAGCTGCTGCGTGCGATCACCCGCCTGCTGGGCCGCGACATGGATATCCGCGACGTGCCGGGCTTCGAGCTGCAGACGCCGATCCGCTGGGGCAACAGTGCACCGGGCAAGGCCGAGCACGATACCGGCGAGCGCGCACCACGCAAGAGCCACGCACGCCGTCCGCACGGTGATGCGCCGCGCCATGCGCATGCCGGCCCGAAGAAGGCCGGTGGTGGCCGTCGCGAAGGCGCTGGCAATGGCCAGCAGCGTGCCGGTGCAGGCGCCGGTCAGGGCCAGCGTCGTGGCGGTGGCGGCAATGGTGGCGGCCGTGGCCGCGGCCAGGGTGGCAACGGCGGCGGTCGCGCCGGCTGATCACCCGACCTGCAATGCACGAAGGGGCGCAGCGAAAGCTGCGCCCTTTTTTTTGCGCGCAAGGCGTCCGGCACTTCCTGAATGGCTCGATACCCGTCGTCACCGCGGCTGGGGGCAGGGTCTACAACGCGTGAAATTTGGCTAGACTCGGCCCGCGACATGACGTCGCAGCCGGGCCACGTCACGGCACGCCCCGGCCTGGATCGCTACATGAAAAGGACACGCATGATGCGCAAGATTCTCCTGGCCTCCACGATGCTGCTCAGCGCTCCACTGACTGCCATGGCCAGCGACGGCATGAGCTACACCTACGTGGAAGGGGGCTGGAACCAGCTGCAGATCAGTTCCAATGCCCTCAACGATCCCAAGGCCGATGGCGGCTATGTACGTGGCTCCTTCGCCATCGCTGAACAGGTCAACGTGTTCGGCGGCTGGTCGCGTGTGACCGATACCACCCGCTACGCATACTCCAGCGTCAAGACCACGTTCGACCAACCCCACCTGGGCATTGGCTACCACATGCCGATCAGCGATCGGCTGGACTTCACCGCCGATCTCGCATGGAACCGCCGCAGCGGCAAGGACAAAGTCCACTCCGATGGAATGACCTACACGAGCAGGACGTCCGTCAATACCGCCGTCGGCAATGTCGGCCTTCGCGGCAAGCCCTCGGCAAACACCGAAGCGTGGATCAAGGCAGGCTACATCGACGGCAACAACAACTTCGACGGCACCTGGACAGGTACCGTTGGCGGCCAGATCAGCTTCAACCGTACCTGGGGTGTGGTTGCCGAAGGCCAGTTCTACGACGACTTCGCCGAGTACCGCGTGGGCGTTCGCGCAAGCTTCTGATCGAAGCCTGCGTTCATCCGCTGACTGCACGGCCCGGCGCTGCGGCACGGACCGGCAGCCCGCCGCGCTCCCGCCTCATACAAGGACTTGAACGATGCGCAAGATGCTCCTGGCAACCTGCCTGTTGCTGGCAATGCCGCTGCAGGCGTTGGCCAGCGACGAGCTCAGCTACACCTATGTGGAAGGTGGCTGGAACCGGCTGAAGCTTGATGCCGGCGGTACCGCTGACTTCACCGCAGATGGCGGCTATGTACGCGGTTCGCTCGCAATTGCTCCGCAGTTCCATGTGATCGCAGGCGCATCGCGCGTCAGCGCAAGCGACCATGGGGGCGCTGCGCGGGTAAAGACCACTCTCGACGTTCCGTACCTGGGCCTGGGATACCACGCACCGATCAGCGACCGTCTGGACTTCACCAGCGAGTTCGCCTGGAACCACCGTTCGGCCAAGTCGGACCGCCAACTCGGCGATGCACGCTTCCGCCAGACCTCTCGATTCAACGAGGTGGTGGGCATGGTGGGTGTGCGCGGCAGGTTCACCGAGCACGCCGAAGGCTGGCTGAAAGGCGGCTACGCCAATGGCGGCGACGGACAGGATGCCCGCTGGTACGGCGTGGTGGGCGGACAGCTGAACATCACCGATACCTGGGGGGTTGTAGTGGAAGGCCAACTCGACAAGGACACGACCGAATACAGAGCGGGCGTACGCGCAAGCTTCTGATCGCTGTTCCCGCTGCGCGGGGGCTATCGAGGGACGGCGCTGACGCGCCGTCCCTTTTTGTTGCCGGCCAGCGGCCGGCACTACCGTACTCGTGCATCAGCCGATACGTACAGCCTCAACCCCGCGCTTTCGCCGGATTCACCAGATTCCCGAAGAAGATCGCATTGATCAGCAGTCGATCGGTCCCGTGCCAGTACTTGCGGTGCGCCGGATCATCGGCGAACAGCACCACGTTGCCCTGCCCCTGCGCCGACACCAGCAACCAGGCACTGCCTGCCACCCGCGCGCGGTTGCGCTCGGACAGGTAACCATTCACCCGTGGTGGCGTGTCGATGCGTACCACTGTCGAGAACGGGTTCGTGCTCGGCTGCAGCGTCACCGTGTTTTCCTTGTTGATCGCCAGCTGCCGGCGCGGCACGCCGAACGCCAGCGGGTGGCTGGTATCCACGTCGGCGCTGAGGATGTTGCCGCTGACCCGTTCGATTGCGGCGATGTCGCGCTGGTCGCCGAACGCGCGGCGGCTTTCGTCAGCGGCGTCCTCTTCCTTGCCGAGCTTCTCGCCGTCGGCCAGCTTCTGTTCGATCGCCCACTTCGAGGCACTGCCATAGGTCACCAGCGAACCACCGGCCTGTACCCAGCGCTTCAGTGCGGCCACCGCCGTGGTATCGATGCCGGTGTAGCTACCACCGGACAGCACGATCGTGGTGTAGCGGTCCAGCGGCACCTTGCCCAGCTGCTGTGGGTCCAGCTTGCTGGCAGGCAAGTGCAGCTGCTGGTCGAGCAGGAACCAGGCCGAACCGATCTCGGTGGCAGCCACGCCCTCGCCCATCACCAGTGCAACCACCGGCTTTCGTAGTGCTTTGACACCATCACTACCGAGGTCGATGCCTTCGCGGCTGCGGCCGCTGGACAGTACGTGCACCTGCACGCCTGCCTCGCGCGCGGCGGATGCCACTGTCTCAAGCAGCGCCGCGCCCTGCAGCGGCTGCCCGGCGACCGGAATGACCAGGCTGCCGGCGGCGAAGCTGACGTCGCCCTGCGCGGTGGCGGTGGTGAACGGCTGGAATGCCGCACGTGCACTCACGCCCTTGCCCTGCAGCGCGGCCAGCGCGCGCCCGGCGTTGTAGTCGCGCCAGTCGATCGCGTACGCGAATCCGGCCTGGCCGCCCAGTACCGCGCCCTGCCCTGCCGGCGGCGCGGTCACGCGTGCGCCACCTTCGATGCGGCTGCGGCTGCCTGCGAAGGCCACGCCATAGGCCGGCGCGATCGCATAGCTGGTGCTGCCATAGAACACGTCGCCCTTGATCGGCGGCGTCTCGGCAAAGATCGAATGCACTAGGCGGAACTGTGCCTGCTGCACCGGCACCACATAGGCGCTACCGGCATCGAAATGCTGCCCATCGACAGTGACTGCACGATCCAGCACACGCACCTCGATGCGATGCAGCAGCAACAGTTCCAGCAGGCGACGAGTCAGTGCCGGGTCATGCGCATCACCGAACACGAAGCTCTTCACCGGCTGCTGTGCGGCCTGCTTCAGCGCGCTCTGGAAGAACTGCTTCTGCAGGTCGAACAGGCCACTGCGCTCGGTCACCGCACCACGCACCGTGCCCAGGCCTGTCGCGACCTGGTTGCGGATGGTGAACGGGAAGGTCAGCAGGCCATTCACCGATTCCTGCACGCGGCCACGCGAGCTGGCCTGCTCGACGGTAACGCCGACAGCACCATGGAAGTCCGGATAGGTAGAGCCGTACACCGGCGAGAAGTTGTCGAAGTTTTCGCCGGTGTAGTACAGCGAGCCCAGCGCATCCAATGCCTGCGCGTGGTACTTGGCCAGGGTCTTGTTGAACTCGTACGACGCCGCCGGAATCAGCGGACTATGCATGCTCTTCGGCGAAGGCTCGAAGTAGTAGGTGCTGTCCTTGCCCATTTCGTGGAAGTCGATCTGCACGTTCGGGTACCACTGGTGAAACACCTCCACCTTCGGCCGCGAGTCCTGCTGGGTCAGGGCAAGCCAGTCGCGGTTGAGATCGGTGAAGTAGTGGTTGGTGCGGCCCTGCGGGAACGGTTCGACATGCTCCTTGTCGGCCGGGTCCGCCGAGGCTGGGTCGGAGGCCCAGGCGTTGTGCCAGTTGGCCGCGCGATCACGGCCGTCCGGATTCTGTGCCGGGTCGAACAGCACCACCGCCTGCTGCAGCCACTGCTGGGTTTCAGCGCTGCGGCTGGCCACCAGGTAGTAGGCCGTCAGCATCGCCGCTTCAGCACTGGAGGTCTCGTTGCCATGCACGCTGTAGCCCAGCCACACCACCACCGGGCTGTCGCCCGCTGCACTGCGTGGCTGGGCCGGATCGACCAGGGTCGCGTGCTGCTGGCGGATCTGCTCCAGCCGCGCGTGATTGCTGGCGGCAGTGACGGTGGCGATCAGCAGCGGGCGTCCTTCATAGCTGCGGCCAATCTGCTGTACCCGGATCTTGTCCGAGTGCTTCGCCAGTTCCTGGAAGTACGCCACCAGCTGGTCATGCCGGGTGTAACGGCTGCCGATCGGATAGCCGAGGAACTGCTCCGGCGTCGGCACGGCCGCATCGAATGCGGTTGCATCGGTAGCCTGCGGGAAGAAGTACGCGCTCTGCGCCTGCGCCGGCTGCGGCGAGGACAGTGCGGTGGCGGCGGCAAGCAGCAACGGAAGAACAGCACGACGATGCAAGGACACGGTGACTCCCCTGGAACACAACGGCAGGCGGTCGCGCGGCCGGTCCCTTCAGGTGACCGGCCGCGGCGGATGGATCAGAAGCGGTAATCGAAACCCAGCGTGAAGTAGCGACCGCGCAGGTCGTACTGGCTGAAGTCGTACGGCGCACGGATGCCCGGGAACGAGGCGTCATACGGCGGTGTCTTGTCGGCCAGGTTCTGCACCTTGGCGTACACGGTCAGCTTGTCGATGCCGGTGTAGGCCAGGTACAGGTCGTACTGGCTGTAGCTGCCGACGCGCTGCTGCACGGCCTTGGCCGCGGTGCTGGCTTCCTGGCGGTAGCCACTGGTGTAGTACCAGGTCAGCGCTGCGTTGAAGTCGCCGTACTTCCAGTCCAGCGTGGTGGTGGCCTTGTCCTTGGGCAGGGTCGCGCCCAGGTTGCTGCCGGCATAGTCGACCAGTGGGCCGCCGACCACGGTCGGGCGACGATAGTCGCGTACGTGGGTGTAGGCGGAGGACACGGTGAAGTCGCCGAGTGCTGCGGTCGGGATGCGCTGGCGCAGCTCGACATCGATGCCCGAGGTCTTCAGCTCGCTCAGGTTCTGGTAGCGGTTGTAGACCGCCTGCAGCTTGCCGCGCTCGTCGCGCTGCACGGCACCGGCCACGTTGTCGTTGACCAGGGTCTGGGTGTTGTTGGTGCCGACCAGGTTGTCCAGCTGGATGCGGTAATAGTCCACGCTCAGGTTGGTGTTGGCCCACGGCGACAGCACCACGCCGAAGTTCACGCTCTTGGTGCGCTCGGGCTTCAGTTCGTTGTTGCCGACGGTGAAGAAAGTCGGGTTCTGGCGCGAGCCCGGCACGTCCGGATCACGCGGATCGACCACGCTGCCGTAGGCGATGCTGGTGCTGTTGGAGTTTTCCGACAGCGACGGCGCACGGAAGCCCTTCGAGGCGGATGCGCGCACCAGCAGGATATCCAGCGGCTGCCAGCGCAGGCCGATCTTCGGCGAGAACGCATCGCCGAAATCATCGTAGTGGTCGGCACGCGCGGCGGCGGACAGCTCCAGGGTGGAGGCCAGCGGCACGTTCACTTCGGCGTAGGCGGCACTGACCTGGCGCTGGCCATGCACTTCGGCGATGGCCGGGCGCACCTGCAGGCCGGCATCGATCTGCCACGGGTTGCTGGAATCGAGCTTCTCGCGGCGCCACTCGGCACCGGCGGCGAAGCCGATCTCGCCGGCCCAGGTGTGGCCCAGGCTGCCGGAGATCTTCGCATCGATGCCCTGCAGCTTGGATTCGGCCGGGCGCAGCGTGGCAATGTTGATCGAGTCGCGCACCGACTGCGGCGTGGCCGCCGGGTCGAGCAGGTTGTAGCTGCCCGTTGCCAGCGCGTTGGCCAGCGCCCAGCGGTTGGCGAAGCCGCCGGACACACTCTCGCGCTCGCGGCTGCGCGCGCCGAACGCGGCCACTTCCCAGTCCCAGTTGGCGGTGGTGCCACGCAGCCCGAACACGCCGCGATAGGCCGTGGAGCGGTTGGTTTTGATGGTGCCACCGAGGTCGAAGAAGGTGTATTCGATCGGGATCGCACGGCCGTAGGGGTTGTAGGGATTGTTGGCCGGCAGCAGCGATGACACCGGCTCGGCCAGGCCGCTGTTCGCGTTCAGCGCGAAGCGGCCACTCTCCAGGGTGAAGAACGGGCTGCTGCCGAACCACGCGGCGCTCTTGATCTGGCTGTACAGCACTTCGCCGAACGCCTCGACGTTGTCGTTCAGGCGGAAGGTGCCGTTGGCATAGGCCTGGTAACGCCTGGTCGAGGGAATCAGGGTGGTGAACGGTGCCTGGTTGAAGCCGCAGGTATCACCGGCCAGGCCGTCGATCGGCGCGCTGGCAACACGGGTGGTGCCGGCCGGGCAGTTGCCGTTGGCATCGAGCATCGGTACCGACACACCGTTTACCAGATAGCGCGCGCCCTTGGCCGACCAGCCATTCCAGCGGCCACCCGGCTGGTCGGTGTAGATGCCGCTCTTGGTCAGGTTGCGTTCGTCCTGGTCCAGGCGCTCACGGTTGTAACCCTGCAGGCTGAAGAGGATGTTGTAGCCGTCGGTGTCGAGATCACCGAGGCCGCCGACGAACTTCAGGTTCTGCTCGTGCAGGCCGCCCTGGTCGGCACCGCCGAAGCTGCCGCCGATCTCGGCGCCTTCGAAGTTCTGCCGGGTGATGATGTTGACCACGCCGGCCACCGCGTCGGAGCCGTACACCGCCGAGGCGCCGTCCTTGAGCACTTCGATGCGCTCGACCGCGACCAGCGGCAGCGCGTTGAGATCAACGAACGTGTCGGACAGGCCACCGGCCGGGAAGCCGTAATTGGCCAGGCGACGGCCGTTGAGCAGCACCAGCGTGTTCTTCGGCGAGAGGCCACGCAGGCCGATGCTGGCCGAACCGGAAGCCCAGCCGTTGTTGGTGGTTTCGTTGTTGGCGTTGCCGGTGTTGGCCGAGATCGATCGCAGCACGTCGGCCACGGTGGCCTTGCCGGTCTGCTCCAGCTGCTGGCGGCCGATCACCTGCACCGGGTTGGAAGCCTCGGTATCGGTGCGCTTGATGTTGGAACCGGTGACGCGTACGGCGGCCAGGGTGCTGGCTTCGCCACTGACGTCGGCGGAGGTTTCGGCGGCGGCGGACAAAGGCGCGGCCAGAGCGACGGCCAGGGCCGCCACGAGCAGGGTGTGCTTGGGCATGACGATGTGGGGGAGGTGGTAAGGACGACGAAGTTCCGCAGTAGTCCATGCCTGGCCGGGGTCCGGCCAATAACATCTCTTCATACGGATATAAGAGAAATTATCATCTCTTCATCCGGATGAAAAGACTTTCTTCACGAAAGGCCAACATCCACTCAGGCTGCCCGGCTGCCTGCGGCGTACAATCGCGCCATGGAAATCTTCAAAGTCTTCATGCTCGAGGCGGCACACCGCCTCCCCAACGTGCCGCCGGGGCACAAGTGCGCGCGCCTGCACGGCCACTCGTTCCGGGTGGAACTGAAGGTCGAGGGCGAGCCGGGTGCGCAGACCGGCTGGATCATGGACTTCGGCGACGTGAAAGCGGCTTTCCAGCCGATCTACGACCGCCTGGACCATCACTACCTCAATGACATCCCCGGCCTGGAGAACCCGACCAGCGAGAACCTGGCGGTGTGGATCTGGAACGAACTCAAGCCCAGCCTGCCGGCGCTGAGCGAGATCACCGTGCACGAAACCTGCACTTCGGGTTGCCGTTACCGCGGCCCCACTGCCTGATCAACCCATTGATCCGGAAGGTATTTCAAAGGCGCCTTGGGCGCCTTTGTTATTTTTGTTGCATTGCCGCATCAAGGGCGTATGCTGCATTGCATCAAGCCACTCCCTGACGCCCCATGGCCGCCGCCTTCAGCGATCGCTTCAGTGATGCCACCCGCCAGCTCGCCGCCGCGGCAACGCGCGCCAACCGGTTGGCGTTGGAGAACGCGGAAAGCATGTTCGGTGTGCAGCTGAAGGTGATGGAGCGCAACCTGACCGCGACTGGCGGCTGGCTGGGTGAACTGGCCCGCAGCGACGACACGGCCGGGATGCTCAACAAGGGCGCACAGCTGTGGCAGGACAACCTGCAGCGGCTGGGCCAGGCCCAGCAGGACGTGGTCGGGCTTGGCCTGCAGGCCAGCAAGGCGTGGTCCGAGCTGGTGCAGGGTTACAACGAATCAACAGCGGACGCGAACGGCCACAGCCACTGACGCGACGCAACGCTCATTGCATGGGTCCCTCCCCCCATGCAATCCGGACCCGGCAGATCCCTCCCTCTGCCGGGTCTTTTTTTGCCTGACGTTCGGAATCCAGAGCACTTCTTCGTCTCGACCCTCTGCGAACTGATGGGCCTCCGCACGACGCCACGCAGAATGAATCCGCCACGTGCGTGTCTTCGTCCTGATTCGCCGCGAGCTGATGGGCCCCGCCGGGGCAGGCAGGGGCCTGGGCCAATGTCCCCCGGCGCCGGCCATTGGCCGTCACCTCCTCCTTTACTTTGCCCAAACCCCTGCCCGCCCCGACGAGGCTCGGCTTGCGGTGTGCAGCGCGGCGCGCGGTCAGCCTTCAATGAGGCGCCGACGAACTCCGAACGCCGGGCGGAGGCCCTTGCGTACGAAGTAAAGGGGGGAGGTGACGGCCAACGGCCGGCGCCGGAGGACATTCGTACGCAAGGGCCTCCGCACGGCGCCACGCAGAATGAATCCGCCACGAGCGTGTCTTCGTCCTGATTCGCCGCGAGCTGATGGGCCCCGCCGGGGCAGGCAGGGGCCTGGGCCAATGTCCCCCGGCGCCGGCCGTTGGCCGTCACCTCCTCCTTTACTTTGCCCAAACCCCTGCCCGCCCCAGCGAGGCTCGGCTTGCGGTGTGCAGCGCGGCGCGCGCTCAGCCTTCAATGAGGCGCCGACGAACTCCGAACGCCGGGCGGAGGCCCTTGCGTACGAAGTAAAGGGGGAGGTGACGGCCACAGGCCGGCGCCGGAGGACATTCGTACGCAAGGGCCTCCGCACGGCGCCACGCAGAATGAATCCGCCACGAGCGTGTCTTCGTCCTGATTCGCCGCGAACTGATGGGCCCCGCCGGGGCAGGCAGGGGCCTGGGCCAATGTCCCCCGGCGCCGGCCATTGGCCGTCACCTCCTCCTTTACTTTGCCCAACCCCCTGCCCGCCCCGACGAGGCTCGGCTTGCGTTGAGCAAAGACGCTGCACTTCCGGCAGCCTTTCGCGGACTTTCAGTTGAGGCGCCGATAGATTTCGAACGCCGGGCGGAGGCCCTTGCGTACGAAGTAAAGGGGGAGGTGACGGCCACAGGCCGGCGCCGGAGGACATTCGTACGCAAGGGCCTCCGCCCGGCGCCACGCAGAATGGATCCGCCGCACGCCATGCTGAAACGGCTCAACGCCCGCGATTACCGTGCCAGTGCTGGTGCCACGCCTGGAACATCAGCACGTTCCACAGATGCGTGTGCCATTTGCGCTCACCGCGCAGGAACGCCTCCCAGATGCCGCGCACCCGTGCCGCGTCGAAGCAGCCCTGGTTGCGCAGCAGCTGCGGGTCCAGCAGCGCCTCGGCCCAGTCGCGCAGCGGGCCCGCCAGCCAACGTGCCATCGGCGGGCCGAAGCCGCGCTTGGGGCGATACACCAGCGGCTCCGGCAGATAACGTGCCAGCAGGTGCTTGAGGATCCGCTTGTGCTCGCCGTCGTGGTACTTCAAGTGCTGCGGCAGGCGCCAGGCCAGGCGCACCACCTCCATGTCCAGCAGCGGCGCACGGGTTTCAACGCCCGCCGCCATGCCCGCACGATCAACCTTGGCGAGGATGCCCTCGGCCAGGTCCATGCGGAAATCCAACAGCTGGATGCGCGCCTCGGCCGGCAGCGCCGTGTCCTGCTGCTGGAAGATCGTCACCGGCTCGCGCGCGCCCAGCACCACCTGTGCCGGCTGCCGCCAGCGTGTCACGCGCTGCAGGTAATGACCTTCCACATCGTTGGCAGCAACCTCGGCCACCAAGGCGCGCCAGCCACCAAGGCGGCCACGCTCAGCGTTCATGCGGTTGCCACTGCGCCGCGCCAGGTCGCGTACCCAGTCCGGCAGGCCACCGCACAGGCGGGCATTGCGCAGCGCGCGGCCATAGCTGGGGTGGCCGAAGAACAGCTCATCGCCACCGTCACCGGTCAGCGCCACCGGCTTGCGCGCCCCCAGCAGTTCACTGGCCAGCAACGTCGGCAGCTGCGAGGCGTCGGCGAAGGGCTCGCACCAGACCTGCGGCAGGCGCTGCAGCAGGTCCAGGCCCTGACGCGCGTCCATGCGATGCAGGTGGTGTTGCACACCCAGATGGCGCGCGACCTGCGAAGCCCAGTCGCTCTCGTCATGCCCGGGATCGTCGAAGCCGACCGTCCATGCTTCGATCGGCAGGGTGGATTGCGCCTGCATCATCGCCGTCACCAGTGAGGAATCGGTGCCGCCGGACAGGAACGCACCACAGGCCAATGGCGAGTGCATGCGTGAAGCGATGGCCTTCTGGAGTACCGCTTCGAGCTGGTCGGTGGCCTGTTCCAGGCTCGGCGCCGGCTGCAGCGGCTCCTGCAATGCACTCTGCATCGCATCGCGTGCGCACCAGTAGCGTGTGCCCCCCTGGGCAGCCTGGCTGGAGTAACCCGCGGCATGGTCGCTGAGATCGATGCGCAGCATCGCACCCGCCACCAGTTTGTGGACGCCGCGGTAAATGGTGTGCGGCGCCGGCACATAGTCGTGACGCAGCAGCAGGCTCAGGGCATCCTGGTCGATGCTCGGCGCGAAACCGGCGAAGGCCTGCAGCGCCTTCAACTCGGAGGCGAACAGGAACTGGCCCTGGTACCAGCCGTAATACAGCGGCCGCTCGCCAACCGGATCACGGGCCAGCCACAACACGCGCGACTCCCGGTCCCATACGCTGAAACCGAAGGCGCCCTCGATACGCGACAACGCCCGCTGCACGCCCCATTCGACGATCGCATGCAGCAGCAGCCGCGCATCGCTGCAGCTGCGTGGCAGATCGCGCAACTGCGCCTGCAGGTCAGCGCGGTTGTACAGGCGGCCGTCCAGGCACAGCACGTAGCGACCGCAGTCCGAGCTCAGCGGCTGCAACGGCGTATCGGTCGGCGCCCGGCAGTGGCCCAGCGCGAGGCCGGCCTCTGCGTCGGTCCAGTAGCCGATACGGCCACGCCCACGCTGCTGCAGGGCGCGCAGCATCGGTGCCAGCTGCTGCAGCAGCTGCTCGTCCTCGGCGGGCGGCAGCCAGGCCCCGACCACGCCGCTCATCGGGAGCCTCCGCAATGGCAGCGGCAGGACAGGTTCGGCAAGCGGGGGGCGGCGGGCGACATGAGGACGGCACGCGGAGCGGAGGAGACTCCATGCTCGGCGCCGGGCCGCGCGGCGTCAGTCGCTTTGCTGTCAGCGATCGTCACCAGCCGTATCACAAAGGTAACGTTTTGTAACGGCAACAGGCTATGCTGGACGCCAAGTAGTTGCCGGGACTGAGACCCGGCCCGTGCGCCAGCAACCCCGGCTGAATGGCGCCCGCCCCCGGGACCCGGGCGGCCCGAAGGCTGGGATAGCATCGCCGCGCTCGTGCCGTGGCGGTACGTTTGCGCCCACGGAGGCCTTGGAAATGCTGGATATCGTACTGGTCGAAGACGATGCCCGCCTGGGAACGATGGTCAGCGACTACCTGCAACGGCATGGCTACCAGGTGGCCCATGAACGCAGCGGCGAGCGCGCAGTGGCCCGGATCCTGGCTGAAAAACCAGCCCTGGTGCTGCTCGATGTCGGCCTGCCCGACCAGGATGGTTTCGAAGTGTGTCGGCAGATCCGGCCCCACTATGACGGCATCATCTGCGTGCTGACCGCCCGCACCGACAACATCGACCAGGTGCTGGGACTGGAGCTGGGGGCCGACGATTACATCGGCAAACCCATCGAACCGCGGGTGCTGCTGGCCCGGCTGCGCGCCCACCTGCGCCGCCACCGCCGGGTCGAGCCGCGTGACGGCAGCCTGCGCTTCGGCGAGCTGAACATCGACCCGTCCACCCGCAACGTGCACCTGCAGGGTGGCCTGCTGGAACTGACCACGGCCGAGTTCGACCTGCTGTTCCTGCTGGCCAGCAACGCCGGCCAGATCCTGGACCGCGACGCGCTGCTGCGCGGCCTGCGTGGCATCGCCTTCGACGGCCTGGACCGTTCGATCGATGCCCGCATCTCGCGCCTGCGCCGCAAGCTGGGCGACAACCCCGAGCAGCCGGAACGGATCAAGACCGTCCGTGGCCGCGGCTACCTGTTCAGCCGCTCGGCATGGGGATGAAGCGCACGCCCTCGGCGATGCGCGGCCACGCCTTCCACTTCCTGCGCTACGGCATCGGCTTCCTGGTCGCCCACCTGTTGTTGATCGTGCTGGGCCTGTGGGCCTGGGATGCCCTGCTGGAAGACCGCACCGAAGCCGGACTGCAGGCCGAGATGCGCGGCACGCATGCGCTGCTGCAGCATCGCTTCGCCGAAACCCCGCGCGACCAGTGGCCGGTGCTGGCACGCGAACTCGACGCCGATTTCGCCTATGCGCTGCGCATGGTGCCGCTGGCCGAGGCAGTGAAGGAGCTGCCGGCCAGCCAACGCCCGCCGTTCAACAACGGCCGCGTGCAGATCGACCTGGAGCACATGCGCAGCATGCAGCGGATCGGCGACAGCGACTACGCGGTGATGCTGGGGCCGCTGGACGAAGCGCTGCCGGACGAGGGCTGGCAGGACAGCGAAGTATCCGGCGTGGCGATCCTGCTGCTGATCCTGATGGTGGCGGTGGCACTGCCGATGTACGTGATGGTCTATCGGCTGTGGCGCGACGTCTCGCAGCTGGCCCAGGCGGCGCGGCAGATGCGCGATGGCCAGCTGGATACCCGAGCGCCGCGTGCGGGTACCGCGCTGGTGCGGCCGCTGGCCAATGCCTTCAACCATATGGCCGAGCAGCTGCAGCAGCTGCTGGAAAGCCAGCGCGTACTGGCGCAGGCGGTGGCGCACGAAGTACGCACGCCGTTGGCGCGGATGCGTTTCGGCCTGGCCGACCTGGAGGACACCGCGCTCGATGATGTGCAACGCGATGCACTGGGGGGACTGCGCACCGATGTGGATCGGTTGCAGCACCTGACCGATGCCGGCGTCGAGTACGCCGCGCTGGGGCGCTGCCATCAACTGACCCGCCAGCGCCTGCAGCTGGCGGCGCTGGTGCGCGGCGTGGTGGCCCAGTTCGCGCCGCTGCCGATGCCGGTGCAGCAGGCGCTGTCACCGGTGGGCCTGGTCAACGTCAACCGGCACATGCTGGAACTGGCGCTGCGCAACCTGCTCGGCAACGCACTGCGGTACGCACGCCGGCAGATCCGTATTGCCAGCACGGTCAATGACGGCTGGCTGTGCGTGCAGGTGGAGGACGACGGCCCCGGCATTGCGCCCGAACTGCGCGGCCAAGTGCTGCAGCCCTACGTCCGGCTGGACCCGGGCAGCCCCGGTTTCGGCCTCGGCCTGGCGCTGGTGCAGGTGGTGGCCGACAAGCATGGCGGCCACGTCGAGGTGACCGATTCGGAATTGGGCGGTGCCTGTATCCGCCTGCACCTGCCGCTGGAAACCGGCGGCATCGTCGAGTGCGAAGCGGCCTGCTAGGCCGCCGGTTCCGCACGCGGCAAGGCAAACACGAACAACGCGCCACGCTCGCTGTCGCGCAGTTCGATGCGGCGGCCGTGCAGCTGCACGATGCGCTGCACGATCAACAGGCCCAATCCGCCGTTCTCGCCGCGCCGTGCTCCCAGCGCGGCCGGTGCCTGGAACAGCTGGGTACGCAGCGCCGGCGCCACCCCGGGGCCGTCATCGGCCACGCTGACCTCCACGCTGTCCGGGGTCGCACGCAGGCGCACCTCGATCTGGCCACCGTCGGGTGCATGCCGCAGCGCGTTGTCGAGCAGGTTGGTCAGCACCCGCTCGACCAGGCCCAGGTCGGCGCGCACCAGCGGCAGGCCGGGTGGAAACGCCGCGTGCAGCTGCTGGCCACGCGCCTGCGCCGCCAGCTCGAATTTCTGCAGCACGTCCTGCAGCAGCTCCGGCAGGGCGAACACTTCCCACTCCAGCCGCACTTCGCCGTGCTCCAGCCGCGCCAGCTCGAACAGCGCGCGCGCCAACCGGCCGACCTTGGCACTCTGCGCCAGCGCGATGCCGAGATAGCGGCGGCGCTCGTCCGCCGACAACGTGGCGTCCTTCAACGCCAGCGTTTCCAGGTAGCCGTGCAGTGACGACAGCGGCGTGCGCAGGTCGTGCGAGATGTTGGCGACCAGCTCGCGGCGCTGCAGGTCCTGCTGGCGCAGCTGCTGCCACTGCTCACCCAGCCGCTGGGCCATCTGCGCGTGCGCGTGTTCGAGGATCACCAGCTCGTCGCGTTCGCCAGGGCGCAGCGGCTCCGGCGGCGGCAAGGGCGCGGGCGCGTCGATGTCGAAGGCCTGGATGCGCCGGGTCAGCCGCCGCAGCGGACGGGTCACCCAGTAGAACGCCACCAGCCCGGCCAGCAGGCCGAGGCTACCGACCAGCACCACCGACCACCATGTGGTGTTCCACTGGCTGCCGGCGGCAAGATCGTCGGCCAGCATCTGCCGGTGCTCGCCGACCAGCACCACGTACACATAGCCCGCCTGCCGGCCCTGCACGATCAACGGTGCGGCACTGAACACCTTGCGGCCATCGGCGCTGCGCGGGTCATCGCCCAGGATCGGCAACGGCGCTCCCGCCAGCAGGCGGCGCAGCGGCGCCACGTCCACCCGGGTGCGCACCAGATGCCCGCTGGGCGCATCGTGGCCGAGGATGCGGCCCTGGTCGTCCAGCAGGTAGACCTCGACGCTGGGGTTGACTGCCATCAGCTGGCCGAACAGCGCGCGCACCGCGGCATCGCGCATGCCGCTGGTGTCCATCAGCTCGCTGCGCTGGGCGATGTGCTCGGCCAGGCCCAGCGACAGCCGCTGTACCACTTCCTGCTCGTGGCGGGTGTTGGCGCGCATCTGCAGCGCCAGCAGCGCCATGCAGCACATCAGCATCAGCGCGGCGATCACCGCTGCCAGCTTCTGCCACAGGTTCGGCTTGATCATGCCGCCGCCCCGGCCGGGTCGACCAGCTTGTAGCCGCGGCCCCACACCGTCAGCAGCCGCCGCGGATTGGCCGGATCAGGCTCGATCTTGCTGCGCAGGCGGTTGATGTGGGTGTTGACCGTGTGCTCGTAGCCATCGTGCTGGTAGCCCCAGACCTGGTTGAGCAGTTCCATGCGCGCGAACACCTGGTCGGGATGACGGGCGAAGAACAGCAGCAGGTCGAACTCGCGCGGGGTCAGTTCCAGCACATTGCCGTCCACCGAGGCGGTACGCGCGACCGGGTCCAGCTGCAGCCCGCCCAGCTCGATCGCACCGGCATCGATGCGTGCGCTCTGCGCCATCGCCTCGGCGCGGCGCAGCAATGCGCGCACGCGTGCCACCAGTTCCGGCATCGAGAAGGGCTTTGCCAGGTAGTCATCCGCACCCAGTTCCAGGCCGACGATGCGCTGCGTTTCGCTGCCGCGCGCGCTGATGATGATGATCGGTACATAGCGCGCCATCGCGCGTGCCCGCTGGCACACCTGCAGGCCATCCACGCCCGGCAGCATCACGTCCAGCACCAGCGCATCCCACGGGCCTTCCTGCTCGAGCAGGCGCAGGCCGGCATCGCCACTGGCGGCATGGGCGACGTCGTAGCCTTCATCGCCCAGATGCATGCGCAGCAGGTCGGCGATGTGGGCATCGTCTTCAACGATCAGCACGCGTTTGGTGGACATCGGCAGCTCGGGGCCAGTGGGGGAGGCTGCCCGCATTGTGGCGCGGGACGGGCGCCGATACCTCACGAAAAATTGAAACCTGCGTGAGGATTCGTTGACCCGGGCGGGCGCAGCATGGCCCCGTCGCCCCTTCCCGGAGTCCGCCATGTCCCTGTCCCGCCGCCATCTGCTGGGCCTGGGCGGTGTTGCCACCGCCGCCGGCCTGCTCGGCCTGGGGGCCTGCAGCCGCGCCGCGCCGGCGGCCGCTGAAGCGCGCCCGCCGCGACAGTTCGAGGTCATGCACAGCGATGCGCAGTGGCGCCAGCAGCTGACCCCGGCGCAGTACGCGGTGCTGCGCCAGCAGGCCACCGAACGGCCGTGGAGCAGCCCGCTCAACAAGGAACACCGGCAGGGCACCTTCGCCTGCGCTGGTTGTGCGCTGCCGTTGTTCTCCTCCTCCACCAAGTTCGAGAGCGGCACCGGCTGGCCCAGCTTCTGGGCACCGCTGCACAACGCCATCGGCGAAGACCGCGACGTCACCTTCGGGATGCTGCGGGTGGAGGTGCACTGCCGCCGCTGTGGCGGCCACCTCGGCCATGTGTTCAACGATGGTCCGCGCCCGACCGGCCTGCGCTACTGCATGAACGGTGCGGCGATGGTGTTCGTTCCCGGCGCCACGGATGGCACCGCCGACGGCTGGCGGGTGCCGGTCGGTTCTTCCCCTGCTACCGGAGCCTGACGATGCTGCTGTTGCTGCTTGCCTACCTGGGGGGCGCGCTGACCCTGCTCAGCCCCTGCATCCTGCCGGTGTTGCCGTTCGTATTCGCGCGTGCCGACCGTCCGTTCCTGCGCAGCACGCTGCCGCTGCTGCTGGGCATGGCACTCACCTTCACCGTGGTCGCCAGCCTGGCCGCGGTGGGCAGCCAATGGGTGGCACAGGCCAATCAGGTGGGACGCTGGATCGCCCTGCTGCTGATGGCGCTGTTCGCGGTCGCCCTGTTGTGGCCACGACTGGCCGACCATCTGCTGGCACCGTTCCAGCGGGTGGGTGCCCGCCTGAGCGCGCGTGCCGATGCCGCTGATGCCGCTGGCCAGGGCGGCGCCTGGACCTCGCTGCTGATCGGCATCGCCACCGGCCTGCTGTGGGCGCCGTGCGCCGGGCCGATCCTCGGCCTGGTGCTGACCGGTGCCGCCCTGCATGGCGCCAGTGCCGGTACCAGCGGGCTGCTGCTGGCGTATGCGCTGGGCGCGATCACCGCGCTGGCACTGGCGGTATGGGTAGGCGGTCGCGTGTTCCGTGCACTGCAGGCGCGGCTTGGGCTCGGCGACGCACTGCGCAGGGTGTTGGGTGTGGCTGCCCTGCTGGCGGTGGTAGCGATCGGCATGGGCTGGGACACCGGCCTGCTCACCCGCCTTTCCACGGTGAGCACCGCGCGCATCGAGCAGGGCCTGCTGGATGCAGTACCCGGCGCGCAGCCGTCAGCACCACCGATGATGATGATGGCCGGTGCCAACGCCGCTGCCGATGCACCGCTGCCGGTGGAAGGCACCCTGCCTGCGCTGGACGGCGCCACCGGCTGGCTCAACAGCCCACCGCTGACGGCCCAGCAGCTGCGCGGCAAGGTGGTACTGGTCGATTTCTGGACGTACTCCTGCATCAACTGCCTGCGTGCGATGCCGTTCGTGCACGAATGGGAGCGCCGCTACCGCGACCACGGCCTGGTGGTGATCGGCGTGCACACGCCCGAGTTCGCCTTCGAACGCGACCCACGCAATGTGATGAAGGCCGTGCAGCAGCTGAAGGTCGAGTACCCGGTGGCACTCGACAACCAGTACACGATCTGGCGCGCGTTCAACAACCGCTACTGGCCGGCGCAGTACTTCGTCGACGCGCAGGGCAACATCCGCGGCCACCAGTTCGGCGAGGGCAACTACGCGCGCTCGGAACAGATGATCCGTCGCCTGCTGACCGAAGCCGGCCAGACGAATCTGCCGCCGCCGGCCGATCCCGCTGCCGCCGACCTGAAGGGCGTCGCCGTGCAGGCCGACATGGGCAACCTGCGTTCGCCGGAAACCTATCTGGGCCACGCCCGCGCCGAGCAGTTCGCCTCGCCCGGCGGGCAGCGCAGCGACACTGCGTTCGACTACACGCTGCCGGCCACTCTGGCGTTGAACCAGTGGGGACTGTCCGGGCGCTGGACCGTCACCGATGAAGCCGCACAGCTGCAGCAGGCCGGTGGCCGCATCGCCTTCCAGTTCCATGCACGAGACCTGCACCTGGTGCTGGCACCGACCCGCGACGGCACGCCGGTGCGCTTCCGCGTCTGGCTGGACGGCAAGCCGCTGCCCGCCGCCGATGCCGGCAGCGATGTCGATGCCGATGGCAGCGGCGTGGTCGACGAGCACCGCCTGTACCAGCTGGTACGCCAGCGCGGCACGGTCGGCCCGCATCGCTTCGAGATCGAGTTCCTCGATGCGGGCGTGCAGGCCTATGCCTTCACCTTCGGTTGAAACGGGAGGACATGATGAAACTCTCCTTTGAACAGGGCGTCGCCGCCGGTGTCGCCGGGCTGGTGGCCACGGCATTGATCGCCGGCGTGCTGCTGGTCGATCACGGCGCGATCGCGGCGCCGGTCGAGGCCAGCGCGCAGGCCCGGGCCCTGCCGGCACCCAGCGGCGATGCCGCGTTTCGCGATGACGCCACCCACGCCAGCGTGGTGTTCGCCGGCGGTTGCTTCTGGGGCGTGCAGGGCGTGTTCCAGCACGTCAAAGGCGTGAGCAATGCGGTGTCCGGCTACATCGGTGGCAGCGGCGCCGATGCGCGCTACGAGCGCGTCAGCAGCGGACGCACCGGCCACGCCGAGGCGGTGAAGATCGACTACGACCCGCGCCAGGTCAGCTATGGGCAGCTGATGCAGGTGTTCTTCTCGGTGGTGCACGACCCGACCCAACTCAATCGGCAGGGACCGGACCAGGGCAGCCAGTACCGTTCGGCGATCTTCTCGGACGACCCACGCCAGCAGGCTGCCAGCCGCGCCTACATCGCCCAGCTCGGCCAGGCCGGCAGCTACCGCGCGCCGATCGTCACCCAGCTGGTCAGCGGCCAGCGCTTCTACCCCGCCGAAAGCTACCACCAGAACTACATGACCCATTACCCGCAGGCGGCCTACATCCGCTACTACGACGCACCGAAGCTGGCGGCGCTGGGCAAGCAGTTCCCGGTGCTGTACCGGCGCGAGGCGGCGCTGGTGCCGATGCGCTGACGGCATTTCCGCTGGGGCTGGCCGGCGCTCGGCGCTGCTCTTCTGTAGCGCCGGGCCCACGCTCGGCTGCTGTTGGCGGAAAGGCCGCCGAGCATGGGCTCGGCTCTACACACAACAGAAAAAAGACGCACGGCCATCCAGCCGTGCGCTTGGAAAATACCGGCCACGCCCCGATCAGGCCTGGCCGGCGACGACATGCTAGGCTCGCCATCATCACGGGTACAGCACCAGATGGCGGGATATTCGATGGATACAGATGACCAGACCACGATGATCCCTCCCCGCTACCAGCGGCTGTCCGACGAACTGGCCGAGGCCATCCACGGCGGTCGCCTTCCGGTCGGCAGCCGCCTGCCCTCGCTGCGGCAGATGGCCTCGCAGCGCAGGCTCAGCCTGAACACGGTGATTGCCGCCTATCGCCAGCTGGAAGATGCCGGCCTGGTCATTCCGCGGCCGAAAGCCGGCTTCGAGGTGGCGCCCCGGTTGTCGGTACCGGAGCGTTCGCTGCGCGATGTGCCCTCGGCTCCGACCGCACCGCTGCAGCAGGTGCTGATGGCCCGGGTACTGGAGGCACAGCGCCGCCCGGGCGTGATCGATCTGGCCTTCGCCGGCCCGCGCGGCCGCCAGTTCTATCCGGGCGCGCAGCTGGCGCGTCACACCGCGCAGGTACTGCGCCACGGCCAGCAGACGGTGGAGACCTATGCCCGCCCCAACGGCTCGCCACGGCTGCTGGCGCAGATCGTGCGGCGTGGCCCGCGCATGGGGCTGCACACCCACAGCGAACGCCTGCTGCTGACCCATGGTGCGATGGAAGCCCTGCAGCTGGCGTTGCGTGCGGTCACCCAGCCCGGCGATGCGGTAGGCATCGAGGCGCCGTCCTACTTCAATCTGTATCCCTTGCTGGCCAACCTCGGCCTGCAGGCCATCGAGCTGCCCACCCATCCGCAGCAGGGCCTGGATGTGGATGCGCTGGATGCGATGCTGGAGCACACGCCGCTGGCCGCACTGGTGGTGATGCCGACCGTGCACAACCCGCTCGGCTGCACCATGCCGACCGCCGCCAAACAGCGCCTGGCCGAGCTGGTCAACGCACGGCAACTGCCCCTGATCGAGGATGCGGTGTATGCCGAGCTGCAGTTCTGCGAACCGCCGGCCCCCTTGCTGAAGGCCTTCGATCGCGACGGCTGGGTGATGGTGGTCGGTGGTTTCTCCAAGACCCTGGCGCCGGATTACCGCATCGGCTGGCTCGATGGCGGCCGCTTCGCCGAGCGTATCGCGCTGCTGAAATTCCAGTCCACCGGCGGCGAGCCGCAGCTGCTCGGCGATGCGGTGGCCGCGTATCTGGAAGCCGGCAGCTACGAGCACCACCTGCATCGCATGCGCCGGCTGTACCGCGAACAGGTGGGACGGCTGCGCCAGCTGGTGGCCGAACACTTCCCGGCCGGCACCCGCGCCACCGAACCACAGGGCGGATTCCTGCTGTGGCTGGAACTGCCAGGCGTGGACACGCGCGAGCTGTTCGAGCGTGCCCTGCAGGAGGACATCGTGTTCATGCCCGGCCAGGTCTATTCACGTGGCGCGCGCTATCGCCACTGCCTGCGGCTGTCGTGCTGCCAGACCCTGGACGCGCGTTTCATCGGTGCGGTGGAGCGGTTGGGTGCGATCGCGCGCGAGCTGGCAGCGCGCCAGCCTCTGTAGAGCCGAGCCTGCGCTCGGCTGCTTTTCTCGCCACCGTCCCACGCTGAGCCGAGCATGGGCTCGGCTACAGAAGGCAGGTCAACCGAACAGATGCGCGCCGAGCGCTTCACCACTGGCCCCCGGCAGATGTGGCAGCCGTCCCCAGCATGGCATCGGCAAGCGATGCCGCAGCGTGGCGAAGTTCTCATCCTGGCGCTGCATCGCCGGGTCGATGTGGTTGCCGATCCAGCCCAGGCACTCCACCCCACTGGCCTGCAGTGACTGCGCGGTCAGCCGTGCATGGTTGACGCAGCCCAGCCGCATGCCCACCACCAGCAGCACCGGCAGCTGCAGTGCACGCACCAGGTCCAGCTGGTCCAGCGTGGCCGAGACCGGCGCCAACCAGCCGCCAACGCCCTCCACCACCACGATATCGGCCTGTGCGCGCAGGCGCGCGAACGCCGCCGCGATCGGCGCCAGCTGCACCTCCACGCCATCCTCGGCCGCCGCCAGCTCCGGTGCCAGCGGCTGCCGCAGCGCATAAGGGTTCAGATCGGCATAGTCCGGCACCGGCCAGCTGGCTGCCTGCAGCGCCAGCGCGTCCTCGTTGCGCAGGCCCTGCCCCAGATCCTCGCTGCCGCTGGCCACCGGCTTCATGCCGACCGCACGCAGGCCGCGCCGGCGCAGCGCATGCAGCAGCGCGGTGCTGGCCGCAGTCTTGCCGATCTCGGTATCGGTGCCGGTGACGAACAGGGCGGGCGGCAGCGTGGCGGGCAACGGCATCAAGGGGCTCCAACGGGGCGGCAGAGCGTGCATTATCGCCGGCCCGGCGCGCTTGCTAG
Organism: Stenotrophomonas maltophilia; assembly: GCF_002799245.1. Classification (GTDB taxonomy): domain Bacteria; phylum Pseudomonadota; class Gammaproteobacteria; order Xanthomonadales; family Xanthomonadaceae; genus Stenotrophomonas; species Stenotrophomonas maltophilia_S. Next base: position 1,103,869 of record NZ_NEQV01000001.1, read on the forward strand.
ACTGCGGGCATGTTCGCCAATGCCTCGCTCACCGGCAGCAAGCCGGAACAATACGCCCAGCTGCTGGAACAGGCCCGTGGCCTGGTCTACGCCGAGTCCGACCGCATCGCCAACGCGGCCAACCTCTCTGCACTGGTCTACCACGCCCTGCCCGACCTGAACTGGGTGGGCTTCTACCTGTACGACGGCAAGGAGCTGGTGGTCGGCCCGTTCCAGGGCCTGCCGGCCTGCGTGCGCATCCCGCTGGACAAGGGCGTGTGCGGTGCCGCCGCCAGCCAGCGTGTGACCCAGCGCGTGGAGGACGTCGATGCCTTCCCCGGCCACATCGCCTGCGATTCGGCCTCGCGTTCGGAGCTGGTGGTGCCGCTGCTGCGCGGTGATGAACTGATCGGCGTGTTCGACATCGACAGCCCCAGGGTTGGCCGCTTCGACGCCGACGACCAGGCCGGCCTGGAAGCCATCGCCCGCGTGTTCGTCGAGGCGCTGGGATGAGCTCGCCGAAGCTGCGCAACATCGGCCCCAAGAGTGCAGCATGGCTGCGCCAGGTCGGCCTGCGCAGCCGCGAAGACCTGGTTGCGATCGGCGCAGTCGGCGCCTTCGTCAAGGTCAGGCGGGCCGGCTTCAAGCCCAGCCTGAACCTGCTGTACTCGCTGGAAGGCGCATTGCTGGACTGCCACTGGCAGGAGCTGAGCGAGCCGCAGCGTGAAGCGCTGGTGCAGGATTACGAAGCACGCATCGCCGCGCATCCGCTGAAGGCCGCCGGCCCGGCCTCGGGCCCCGTGCATGAGCAGCGCTTCGACACCGGCGATGACGCTGAAGACAGCGTGGCCGAGCACGCAGACGAGGATTGAGCCGCGCCCTCCTGTAGAGCCGAGCCCACGCTCGGCTGGCCTTTCTGATCGAAGTGCAGCCGAGCATGGCTCGGCTCTACAAGAGCAGATCAGGGCTGCTGCAGCTCCAGCAGCTCGCCCACCAGCCCGGCCTCGCCGCGTTCCAGCCATACCCGCAGGCGCGTGCCGTGGTCGATGCGCAATGCCCAGCACAACGACATCGGCAGGCCGCAGACCTGCGACAGCACCATGCGCAGTGGGCCACCATGGCTGACCACCAGCGTCGGCACCGGATCATCATCATCGAGCAGGCGATCAAGCGCGCGCGCGATACGCCGCTCGAAGTGGCCCCAGCTTTCGCCATTCGGCGGCGGGAACGCATGCGGATCGGCGTGGAAGGCAGCCAGAGCATCCTCCGGCAGATCGAACAGCGACTGCCCGTCCCAATCGCCGAAATCCAGCTCTTCCCATTCCTCGTCCGCGTCCACGTCCAGCCCACGCGGGGTGGCCAGGGCCATCGCCGTGTGCAGCGCGCGCAGCCGCGGCGAACTGATCACCCGCTCCCACGGCTGCGCGGCATAAGCGTCGACCAGTTCCTGTGGCAGGCGGGCCAGCTGCGGTGGATCGCTGCGGCCATCGAGGAACTCATCGCGACCGTTGCCGGCATGGCGGACCAGGTCAAGGATCATGCGCGCGTCCTGTGCAGGCAACGCGGGAACAGCGGAAAACGGGCGGACATCGGCAACGGCACCACGGGATCGAGGGACCATTCTAAAGGCAGTCGAGCGGGCTCGACCCAACCGGTGCCCGCGATGCCGTAGACTGCGCGCACTTCCAGGTGACCTGCGGCCACGGCCGGCAGGTTGAAACGGGAAGCCGGTGACGCGTGATTCCACGCCATGCCGGCGCTGCCCCCGCAACGGTAAGCGCGTCAGTTCCAGGCAACAACGCCACTGTGCCACGCGCATGGGAAGGCGCCTGGACGGTGGCCTCACGCCACCCGGCGGCAAGCCCGGAGACCGGCCCGGAAGCCTCAGGTCGCGATGCGGTGGGCATGGCGCTGGATGACCGCAGCCTGCGCTGCGGCGTCGGCGTATGCCTGCCTTTGCGGCTCCTCCCCTTCGCCACGCGGGCGTGCGTGGCACCTGGAGTCCCCCATGAAGCTGCAGTCCCGAATGCTGTCCCTGGCCGTGCTGGCCGCCCTGCCCGCGCTGGCGCAGGCCGCCGATGACACCACTGCCCTCGACCAGATCCTGGTCACCGCCACCCGTACCCCGATCGCCCTGCAGGACAGCATCGCGCCGGCGCAGGTGATCGACCGCGCGCAGATCGAATCCAGCCAGGCCACCTCGCTGCAGGAACTGCTGCGCGGCCGCGCCGGCATCAACCTGACCAATGCCGGCGGGCTCGGCAAGCAGAGCTCGCTGTTCCTGCGCGGCACCAACTCCGGCCACACCGTGGTGCTGGTCGATGGCGTGCGCATCAACAGCGCCGACCTCGGCCTGGCCATGTACCAGGACCTGCCGCTGGCGCAGATCGAGCGCGTGGAAATCGTGCGTGGCCCGCAGTCGAGCCTGTACGGCGCCGACGCCATCGGCGGCGTGATCCAGATCTTCACCCGCCGCAACCAGGGTGATTTCGCCCCGCACTTCCAGCTCGGTGGCGGCAGCAACGGCCTGCGCGAGGCCAGCGGCGGTATCGGCGGCGGTACCGAACGCGGCTGGTTCGGCGCCGACATCGCCTACCAGCATTCCGACGGCATCGACGCATGCCGCGGCTCGGCAACGCTGTTCACCGGCTGCTTTGCCGACGAGCATGATCGCGACGGCTACCGCAACCTGTCCAAGAGCCTGCGCGGCGGCTACACCTTCAACGACCAGTGGAACGTGGAAGGCAGCGCACTGCGTGCCGACGGCAAGAACCATTACGACGGCTACTACAACTACTCGGAAACCCGCCAGCAGGTGCTGGCCGGCAAGGTGCGCTACACCCCGTCCGAACGCCTGGCATTCACCGCCAATGTCGGCCGCAGCGACAACGAGTCGGACAACTTCGGCGACTTCGGTGCCCGTGGCAGCGCACAGACCCACCGCGACAGCGCCTCGCTGCAGGGTGACTTCGGCCTGGCCGAAGGCCAGCTGCTGAGCACCGGCGTGGACTGGAGCGAAGACAACCTGGATGGCAGCAGCGCCGGATATCTCGTCGACAGCCGCCGCAACACCGGCGTGTTCGTGCAGTACCAGGGCCGTTTTGGCCGCCACCAGCTGCAGGCCAGCGCGCGCAACGACGACAACCAGCAGTTCGGCAACCATGCCACCGGCAGTCTCGGCTGGGCGATGGAGCTGGGCCACGGCCTGCGTGTCAATGCCAGCTACGGCACCGCGTTCAAGGCGCCGACCTTCAGTGACCTGTACGACCCGTGGAGCGGCGTGCCAACGTTGAAGCCGGAGAAGTCCAAGAGTGCCAACCTGGGGGTTTCACAGCAGGGCCAGGGCTGGCATTGGGGCCTGGACGTGTACGAAACCCGCATCGATGACCTGATCACCTACGATGCAGCGACCTTCAGGATGCAGCAGGTGGAGAAGGCACGCATCCGCGGCGCCGAACTGACCGGTGGCGTGCTGCTGGCCGGCTTCGACATCAACGCGCAACTGAGCTACACCGACCCGCGCAACCGCACCCGTGGCAGCAGCCAGTTCGACAACGGGCTGCCACGCCGCGCGCAGCAGACCGCGCGCCTGGACATCGACCGCCGCTTCGGCGACTTCCGTGCCGGCCTGACCGTGCAGGGTGCGGGCAAGCGGTATGACGACGCCGCCAACCGGGTGAAGGTCGGCGGCTACGGCACGCTGGACCTGCGCGCCGAGTACGCACTGACGCCGTCGTGGTCGCTGCTGGCGCGTGCCGCCAACGTGTTCGACCGCCGCTACGAGACGGTGGCGTGGTTCAACCAGCCCGGCCGCGAATACCAGCTGAGCGTGCGTTACCAGCCGAAGTGAAGGAACGCGCCGGGCATTGCCTGGCGCCTCCTGATGCCATCGACGCATGGCGTCGATCTACGTAGAGCCGAGCCCATGCTCGGCTCACGCAACGAAGCAGCCGAGCGTGGGCTCGGCTCTACACCGGAATGCCCGCAGCCAACCCCGGCAACTCACGCAGGTCGTCGATCACCGCCACCGCATGCGCGGTGGCCAGGTCCAGGCCGCGCGGATAGCCGTAGCGCACCAGCGCGATCGGCATGCCGGCCTCTTCGGCGGCACGGTAGTCGGTCAATGAATCACCCACCATCAGGCAGGCGTCCACCGGCAGCCCGAAGTGCGCAGCGATGTGCCGCAGCGGCTCACCGCTGGGCTTGCGCTGCGGCAGCGAATCGCCGCCCAGTATCAGCGCGAACGCATCACCGATGCCCAGATGTTGCAGCAGCGGCGGCACCAGCGCTTCGGGCTTGTTGGTGCAGATGGCCAGCGGCACATTGCGTGCACGCAGCTGCGCCAGTGCTTCGGCCACGCCATCGAACAGGCGCGGGCTGCGCAGCAGGCACTCACGGTAGTGCACCATGAATACCGGCATGACCTCGGCCAGGTCGACCTCGCGACCAGCGGCATGCACGGCCTGTTCAACCAGGCGGCGCACACCGTCGCCGATCCAGCCCAGCACCGTGGCTTCCGGCACGCGTGCCACACCGATGTCCTCCAGCGTGCGGTTCAGGGCTTCGGCGATATCAGCCGCGCTGTCGACCAGCGTGCCATCGAGGTCGAACACGACCAGCGGATAGGGATACGACAAGGGACGGCACCTGCAGGACGTGGGGCCGTCCATTGTACGCCGCGCGTTTCCTGCAGCCCCGCCTCAGCCGATCCTGCGTGCGCGGGTGGCGAGGAACGTGGGCAGGTAACGGTCGATCAGGAAGCGCGGCTGCGGTTGCCAGTCTTCCATGAAACGATCGATGACGAAGCCGGCATCCAGCTGCCCGCCGATCAGTTCAGTCAGGCTGTGGCCGAAGGTCAGCGCGTCGCCGCGGGCCAGTTTCGCCTCGCGCTCGGCCGGTGCCAGGTCTTCCAGATCCGAATAGGGAATGGCGTACTGCGGCCGGATCAGGCCCTGCGCATCCAGCTGCGGATCACGCGCGCCGACGAACAGCACCGGGTTGTAGAAGCTGGCCATCAGCATCCCATCGCGCGCCAGCACGCGGCGGCATTCGGTCCACACCGGGCGCACGTCGGGAACGTACAGGTTGGAGATCGGATGGAACACCACGTCGAAGCTGTCGTTGGCGAACACGTGCAGGTCGCGCATGTCGCCCTGCACGGTGCGCAGCGACAGACCGTCGCGCGAGGCCACCTTGCGATCCTGTTCCAGCTGCCCGTCGGACAGGTCGAACACGGTGACGTCGGCGCCGGCCGCCGCCAGCACCGGCGCCTGCTGGCCACCGCCCGAGGCCAGGCACAGGATGCGGCGGCCGCGTACATCGCCCAGCCAGTCCAGCGGCAGCGCGCGTGGGGTCAGGTGCACCTGCCAGCGGCCTTCGCGCGCGGCGGCAATGGTTGAACTCTCCACCGGGCGCGACCATTCGCGCACTTCGCTGGCCTGGCGGTCCCAGGCAGCACGGTTGTGGTCGATCAAGGCCTGTCCATGGTTCATGTGTTCTCCTTGCCCGGTGGGCGCCAATCCAGATCCTGGAAGGCCGGGCTGGCGAAACACTCGGCCAGGTAGTCCAGGAATCGCCGCATGATAGCGGGCTGCTGGCGCCGTGACGCGTACACGGCATGAATGCCGAGTTCGTCCAGGCTGAACCGGGGCAGCAGTTCGATCAGCTCGCCACTGCGCAGCAGCGGCGCCACCTGGTAGGTCGGCAGCATGGCGATACCGGCACCGGCCCGCACCGCCTCCAGCAGCAGCGAGGCCTCGTTGGCACTGATGTTGCCGCCCACCGCCACCGACAACGAACGGCCGTCGCGGTGCAGCTGCCACAGGCTCTTGCCGACGTAGTGGTGGGTCAGGCAATTGTGCGCGGCCAGATGCTCGGGGGCGGTCGGCGTGCCGCGCGCCTGCAGGTACGACGGCGTTGCGCACAGCACCGAACGGCAGGTGGCCAGCCGCCGCGCGATCAGGCTGGGGTCGATCTGGCGCGCGATGCGCACGGCCAGGTCCACCCGCTCCTCCACCAGGTTCACCATGCGGTCGACCAGCAACAGCTCGATGCGCGCCGCCGGATGGCGCGCAACGAAGCCGGCCACCGCCCGCGCCAGGTGGCTCTGCCCGAACGACACGCTGGCGGTCACCCGCAACGTGCCATGCGGCTCGGGATCATTGCTGGCCAGCTCGCCCTGCAGTTCTTCGCCGATCGCCAGCATCTGCCGGAAGCGCGCCAGCGCCGCCTCGCCCGGGCCGGTCAGGCTGACCCGGCGCGTGGTCCGGTGCAGCAGGCGCGCCCCCAGCCAGCCCTCGACCTCGGCCAGGTAGCGGCTGACCATCGCCCGCGACATGTCCAGCACCTCGGCGGCTGCGGTCAGGCTGCCGCGCTCGGCTACCTCGACGAACACGGTCATGGCGGTCAATCGGTCCATATGCTCGATCCATGCAACAAACAAGCGCGTTATACGCTGTTTTTCGAGCGACTGCAGCGGCCTAGAGTGGCCCCATTCCCACCCCACACCGCCCCACGGAGTCCTGCCATGAAGATCGCCCTCGTTGGTTCCACCGGCAACATCGGCCGCCAGATCGCCCGCCACGCACTGGCCCACGGCCACCAACTCACCGTCATCGTGCGCAACGCGCAGGACCTTCCGGCCGAGCTGGCCGGTGCCCATCCGGTGATCGCCTCGCTGGATGACCAGGACGCACTGGTCGCCGCCATCGCCGGCCACGACGTGCTGGCCAGCGCCTACGGCCCGCGCCCGGGCGATGACATCGGCCGTGTGGGCGACGTCGCCGCGCAGCTGGCCGCCGCCGCACGCAAGGCCGGTGTCCCGCGCCTGGTGGTGGTCGGTGGCGCCGGCAGCCTGGAAGTCGCGCCCGGCGTGCAGCTGGTGGATACCCCCAACTTCCCGGAGGCCTACAAGCCGTACGCGCTGGCCCACCGTGAGGCGTTCAACCGCCTGCAGGCGGTGGATGACCTGGACTGGACCTTCTTCTCGCCGGCCGCCGAAATCGGCCCGGGCGAAGAGCGCGGCCAGTACCGCGTGCAGCCCAGGGCCTTCCTCGCCGATGCCAGCGGCCACAGCCGGATCAGCTATGCCGACTACGGCGCCGCCTTCGTTGCCGAGCTGGAAGCACACGCGTACCCGAAGCAGATCATCACCGCCGCGTACTGATCGACACGCCTGTTCTGTAGAGCCGGGCCCACGCTCGGCTCTACGCAGACATGCAGCCGAGCATGGCTCGGCTCTACACAAGGAATTTCCCATGCGTACCGCTGCCCTGCTGCTTCCCCTCGCCCTGGCCGCCGGCTTCACCAGTGCGCCACTGCTTGCCGCACCGGCCACCACGGCGCCGGCAGCGGCGACGAAATCCCAACTGCACCTGCAGACCTTCCACCCGGGCCCGCAGGCGATGTTCTCGGTGTCCTCGGTGCTGATCGAAGGCCGTCATGACGCCATCCTGGTCGATGCGCAGTTCGGCGCCAGCGACGCACGCAAGCTGGTCGAGCTGATCCGCGCCAGCGGCAAGCAGCTGACCACGATCTACATCAGCCACGGTGATCCGGACTACTACTTCGGCCTGGCCACCCTGCAGGACGCATTCCCGCAGGCACGCATCGTCGCCACCGCGCAGACCGTTGCCCACATCCAGCAGACCCAGGCCGGCAAGCTGGCGTACTGGGGACCGAAGATGGGCGCCGACGTGCCGGCACGCATCGTGGTGCCGCAGGTACTGGACGGCGACGCCCTGCAGCTGGAAGGCCAGCGCCTGCCGCTGATCGGCCTGGATGGCCCGACCCCGGACCGCACGGTGCTGTGGGTGCCGTCGCTGCGCGCGATCGTCGGTGGCATTCCGGTGGTGGCCGGTGAACACGTGTGGATGGCCGACACGCAGACGCCGAAATCGCACAGCGACTGGCTGCAGACCCTGCAGCGGCTGCAGGCACTGAAGCCGAAGGTAGTGGTGCCTGGGCACTACGCGCCCGGCGCGGCGCTGGATGCCAGTGCGTTGCGCTTCACCGCCGACTACATCCGCGCGTTCGATGCCGAGACTGCAAAGGCCAAGGACAGCGCAGCGCTGGTGAAGGCGATGCAGGCGCGCTACCCGAAGCTGGCCGGCGTCGCATCGCTGGAGCTGAGTGCAAAGGTAGCCAAGGGCGAGATGCAGTGGCCGTGAGATAGGGGGGTCTTTTGCAGGGCTGCGTCCTGCAGCCGTTCCCACGGGATGCCGATGGGGTCAGATCCGTTTTCCTTCGGGAAACGGATCTGACCCCAGGCTTGATCAGCTGTGCGGAGAGTCGCTGGATTCACTCTCGAACAATTCCCCCTGCACCACCGCCTCCTTTTCGCGGAAGCCACCGAGCCCGACGCCGACCAGGCGGTAACGCGTCTCCGCCGGCAGATCGACGCGGGCGCGCAGGGCCAGTGCGATATCGCGCAGTTCTTCCATCGATTCCGGCGGGCGTTCCGGGGTGAAGCTGCGGGTGAGGATGCGGAACTGCGCGGTCTTCAGCTTCAGCACCACGGTATGCCCGACACGTTCGGTCTTGCGCGTGGCGTTCCAGGTCTTCTCCGCCAGCTGCACGATCGCTTCGCCCAGGTCTTCCAGCAGCAGGTCCTCGGCGAAGGTGTCTTCCGAGGAGATCGACTGCACCTGCTGGTCCGGTTCCACCGGCCGCTCGTCGATGCCGCGTGCACGGTTGTACAGGCTGCGGCCAAAGCTGCCGAACGCCTCTTCCAGGTCGATCAAGGCCCACTGCCGCAGGTCGCCGCAGGTGACGATGCCGCGCGCGGCCAGCTTGGCTTCCATCACCTTGCCGACGCCGGGGACCCGGTTCACCGGCAGCGGCAGCAGGAACGCATCCACCCGCTGCGGCGGAATCACGAACTGGCCATCGGGCTTGCGCCAGTCCGAAGCGATCTTGGCCAGGAACTTGTTCGGCGCGATCCCGGCGGAGGCCGTCAGCTGGGTTTCCTCACGGATCTGCATGCGGATGGTACGGGCGATGTCGGTGGCCAGTTCGATGCCGCTCTTCGGCTCGGTCACGTCCAGGTAGGCCTCGTCCAGCGACAACGGCTCGACCAGGTCGGTGTGGCGCAGGAAGATCTCGCGCACCTGGCGTGACACCGCTTTGTAACGTGCGAAATCCGGCGGCACGAAGATCGCATCCGGACACAGGCGTTCGGCACGCAGTGCCGGCATCGCCGAACGCACACCGAACACGCGCGCCTCGTACGAGGCCGCGCACACCACCGAGCGTGCGCCGCGCCATGCCACAACCACCGGCTTGCCGCGCAGTGACGGATCGTCGCGCTGCTCCACCGACGCGTAGAACGCGTCCATGTCGACGTGGATGATCTTGCGCAGTCGGGTCATGTCAGGCGGAAAAGGCGGGGGCGGGCCGGGCGGGCCACACGCCCAAGTATGGTCTTTGCACATCAACAGGATGCGCGTATTCCCTTGAAAACACTACGGTTGCGTACGGTTGAAATGTTTGATCGGCACCGTTTCCACGGGCATCCTCGAGAACTTGTTTTCCCGTTTCCCCGCTTCCAGGATTGTGCTTCATGACCCGTCTCCACGCGTTCAACCGCGAACAGCTGCTGGCCAGCGCACGCGGTGAACTGTTCGGCGCCGCCGCCGGCCGTTTGCCCAACGATCCGATGCTGATGTTCGACCGCATCACCGACATCCACGAGGACGGCGGACCGCACGGCAAGGGCATGGTACGCGCCGAGCTGGATATCCGCCCGGACCTGTGGTTCTTCGGCTGCCACTTCATCGGCGACCCGGTGATGCCCGGCTGCCTGGGCCTGGACGCCATGTGGCAGCTGACCGGCTTCTTCCTGACCTGGCTGGGCGCCCCCGGCAAGGGACGTGCACTCGGCTGCGGCGAGGTAAAGTTCACCGGCCAGGTACTGCCGGACGCCAAGCTGGTGCGCTACGAGATCGACATCAGCCGGGTCATCAACCGCAAGCTGGTGATGGCCCAGTCTGACGCCCGCATGTACGTGGATGATCGCGAAATCTACAGCGCGCGCGACCTGCGCGTCGGCCTGTTCACTGAAACCGGGAGCTTCTGATGCGTCGCGTTGTCATCACCGGCATGGGCATCACGTCCTGCCTCGGCAATGATCTGGATACCGTTTCGGCCGCGCTGCGCGAAGGGCGCTCCGGCATCACCGCGCTGTCCGACCACACCGAAGCCGGGCTGCGCAGCCAGGTCGGTGGCCGTGTCGACCTCGACCTGGACGCCTTGATCGATCGCAAGCAGAAGCGCTTCATGAGCGACGCGGCGGCCTTCGCCTACCTGTCCATGCGCGATGCCATCGCCGACGCCGGGCTCAGCCCCGAGCAGGTCAGCAACCTGCGTACCGGCCTGATCGCCGGTTCCGGCGGCGGCTCCAGCGAATGGCAGATCGGTGCCGTCGACCTGCTGCGCGAACGTGGCGTACGCAAGGTCGGCCCGTACATGGTGCCGCGCACGATGTGCTCGACCGTCTCGGCCTGCCTGGCCACGGCCTACCAGATCAAGGGGGTCAGCTACTCGCTGTCGGCCGCCTGCGCGACCTCGGCGCACTGCATCGGCGCCGCCGCGGACATGATCCGCCACGGTGCGCAGGACATCATGTTCGCCGGTGGCGGCGAAGACCTGCACTGGTCGATGAGCGTGATGTTCGACGCGATGGGTGCGCTGTCGACCAGCTTCAACGAAACCCCGGCCAGCGCCTCGCGCCCGTATGACAAGGACCGCGACGGCTTCGTCATCGCCGGTGGCGGCGGCATGCTGGTGCTGGAAGATTACGACCACGCCGTCGCGCGCGGTGCCCACATCCATGCCGAGCTGATCGGCTATGGCGTGACGTCCGATGGCGCCGACATGGTCGCCCCGTCCGGTGAAGGCGCGGTGCGCTGCATGAAGATGGCGTTGCAGGGCGTCGATCGCCCGCTGGACTATCTCAACACCCACGGCACCTCGACCCCGCTGGGCGACGTCACCGAGCTCAACGCGATCCGCGAAGTGTTCGGCGACGCGGTGCCGCCGCTGTCCTCGACCAAGGCGCTGTCCGGCCATTCGTTGGGCGCGGCCAGCGTGCACGAGGCGATCTACTGCCTGCTGATGATGCGCGATGGCTTCGTCGCCGGTTCGGCCAACATCGGCGAGCTGGACCCGAAGGTGGTGGACTTCCCGATCCTGCGCGAGAGCCGCGAGCAGAAGCTGGATACGGTGATGTCCAACAGCTTCGGCTTCGGTGGCACCAACGCAGCGCTGGTGTTCGGGCGGGTGTGATGCGGCAGGTGTGCCGACCAACGGTCGGCACCCACCAGGGCGGTGGTCGGCACCCTCCCGAAGATGTAGAGCCGAGCCCATGCTCGGCTCAGTGCCAACCAAGGTTGGCACCTACCGGAAGGGTAGCGCCGGGCCATGCCCGGCGGAATCGGCAAGATGTGCCGACCAACGGTCGGCACCCACCAGGGCGGTGGTTGGCACCCACCCGAAGATGTAGAGCCGAGCCCATGCTCGGCTCAGCAAGATGTGCCGACCAACGGTCGGCACCCACCAAGGCGGTGATCGGCAGCCACCGGAGCGGTGGTGGGCATTCACCAGGGCTTTGGAGCATGCCGACCTGCGGCCGGCCCCACGGTTACCTCGGCAACAACGGCAACAGCAGCGCGTGCGCGTCCACCAGCGAGCCGACGATGCGGTGGCCCAGTGCGCGCAGTTCTTCATCCGGGTGCACCAGGTCCGGCACCTGGATCACGGTCATGCCGGCCGCCAGTGCGGCCCGCGTGCCGGCTGGCGAGTCTTCCAGCGCCAGGCACCGCTCGGGCACCTGGCCCAGCCGCTGCGCGGCCAGCAGGTAGATGTCCGGCGCCGGTTTCGGCCGCGCCACGTCACCACTGGTGATCACGGCATCGAAGTACGGCAGCAGGCCGGCAGCGGCCAGCTTGCGGTTGGCCCGCGGCTGCCGCGTGGTGGTTGCCACCGCACGTGGGATCGCATGCGACTTCAGCAGGTCCAGCAGCTCCAGAATGCCCGGCCGCAGCGGCAGCCCGGTCTGCGTGCGTGCTTCGTACAACTCATGGCAACGTGCCGCCACCGCGTCGATCACGCTGTCCTCGATACCCTGCGCATGCAGCAGCGCGTGCGTGTCGCGGTCGCCGAGGCCGACCATGCGCAGGAACACCGCCTCGTCCAGGCCCAGCCCGAATTCGTCGGCCGCCTGGCTCCAGCAGGCCAGCGAGACACGCTCGCTGTCGATCATCAGTCCGTCCATGTCGAAGATGACGGCGTCGGGCAGGAACGGCAGCGCAGCAATGGTAGTCATGGAGCGAACAGCGTATCCAGGTCGGTGGAAGTGAGCTGCCGCCATTGCCCTTCGTCCAGCCCCTGCAGGTCCAGCCCGCCGACGCGGCTGCGGTGCAGGGCCTGCACGTGGTTGCCGGTGGCGGCGAACATGCGGCGTACCTGATGGTAACGGCCTTCATGCAGCACCAGGCGCGCGCGACGCGCCTCCAGCACCTCGAGTTCAGCCGGCAGCAGGGGGGTCTTCTCGGACTCCAGCATCAGCGTGCCGCTGGCGAACAACGCCACTTCGTCGCCGCGCAGGTCGTCGCTCAACTCGACTTCGTAGACCTTCGGCAGTTTCGACTTCGGCGAGATGATCCGGTGCAGCAGGCCACCATCATCGGTCAGCAGCAGCAGGCCACTGGTCTCGCGGTCGAGGCGGCCGACCGTGGACAGCACCGGATCGCGGTCGCGGAAGCGCGGCGGCAGCAGGTCATAGATCAGGCGACCGGTGTCCTTGGTCGAGCAGGTGTAGCCGGCCGGCTTGTGCAGCGCGATCGACAGCCCCACCGGCGGGTCCAGCGGCTCGCCATCGACACGGATCGCCTCGTGCGGCACCTGGTCGTCGGCGTACAGCACCTCGCCGTCGGCGTCGGTGACGCGGCCTTCGCGGAACATCCACTGCACCTGCTTGCGGCTGCCATAGCCGAGGTTGGCGATGTGCTTGACCAGCTTCACTTGCCCTTCCCCTTCACCGCTTCAACCAGCTTGAAGCCGTCGCGCTCGGCGACCACGCGCACCGCGCCGAAGCTGTCGTTGAGGGTGTGCTCGTAGGGCAGGTGGCGGTTGGCCACCACGTACAGGCGCCCGCCCGGGCGCAGCGCCTGCGCGGCCACGGCAATGAAGCGCTGGCCGATGTCCGGGCGGTCGGCACGCGACGGAGTATGGAACGGCGGATTACTGATGATGACGTCGTAGCCCGGCTCGATGCCGGCGGTGACGTCACGCCACAGGAAGCGCAATGGCAGCGCGCGCGGCGGCGGCGCCAGGTTCAGTTCGGCCAGCGCCAACGCACGCTGCTCGGCCTCGTACAGGTCCAACGCGGTGATCTTCGGGCAGCGTTCCAGCAGCTCGCGCGACAGATAGCCGTAGCCGGCACCGAGGTCGGCGGCACGTCCGGCCAGGTCAGCCGGCAGGTGCTCGGCCAGCAGCGCCGACGCCGGATCGATGCGGTCCCAGGCGAACACGCCCGGGCGGCTGAGGAAGCGGCCGCCCATGATCGGGCGCACCGCATCCAGCGCCGACCAGCGCTTGGCCAGGTCGGCATCGTGCTGGCCCTGCAGCGGGGCGGTCCAGTACACGCGGCAGTGGTTCTTGGTCAGGCAGCCACCGAGGCCGGCCAGCTGCTTGAGGTCGCCTTCACCCGAACGCGCGCCTTCGTTGTTGGACTGGCAGGCAACGATGCGGCCGCCTTCGGCGACCAGCGCCAGCGCGCGGGCGAACAGCGCACGGGCTTCTTCACGCTGGCGCGGCGGCAGCACCAGCACCAGCGGGTAACGGCCCTTGCCGGCCACATCATCCAGCTGGCCGCTGACGGTCCAGCCGGCGGCCTGCTGCAGCGGCTGCGCGAACGGGGCAAAGCTCTGTTCGCAGTGCACCTCGCGGTTGCCGGCCGCTTCGCGCAGCGGCCAGCCATCGCGGGCACGCAGGAAGGCCACCGGGCCCTCCGGCCAGCGCAGGGCGCCTTGGGAGAACGGCAGGAGCAGGGTCTGCAGGGGGGCGTCGTCGCTGGAGGCCATCGGCGCGGGTACTTCAAGCGTGAGGGCCGTCCATTGTACCGGCTTGGCCGGGCCGGCCCCGGCAGGCCGCTTTGCAAAACCCGAACGGGGCCTTGATCTGCCTGAAACATTGAAACGTTCAGGGTAGAGGCTCCCCCGGAAACCCAGGAGAACCTGCATGCGAGCCTTGTTCGTCGGTGGCGTGGTCGACAACAGTGAAATGGACCTGGAAGGCAGCCATCCGCCCGTGCATTACCCCGAGGACACCGGCGGCGGCCACTCGCGCTACCGGCTGCACCAGGTCGGCCATGGCGCCGACGGCAGCGTGGCCTATGCGGTGTACGGCGCACCAGACCTGGCCGATGACGAGGTGGCGAGGGTTGCAGAGGAACGCGCCTACGCGCGGCGCTTCGAGGCCACGCCGACATTGTTCGAGCATTGATGGACGGCGGCCACGCGTGGCGTGGACTTGATGCGCTCATCCACGCGTGGCGTGGATCTACTGCATTGCGTGGATGTGACGCGAGGTGTGGCGCATTCCATCAGTAGATCCACGCCATGCGTGGATGACGTTGTCAGACCTTCGGTGGCAGGCGGTCGATGCTGGCGATCTCGTCCAGCCAGACGTGGTGCTGCTGCACCGGCGTATCGTAGTCGTCCAGGCGCAACTGGCCGTTGCTGCCTTCATCGCCGGCCTCATTGCGGTACTGCTGCACGGTCGGTTTCACCGCGACGGTGCCCAACAGGCGGCGGCCGTCGTGCAGCGTGAGCTGCACCTGCGTTTCGCCTTCCAGCTGCGGCAGCAGGGCTTCCAGGCGCGCGATCTGCGCCGGGTCGGTATGGATGCGGGGAGCTATGCGGGACATCGGCGACCTCCTGCATGCAGGGTCGCCGATCGGCCGTGAATGCTCAGTGCAGCGCGCTGTCCGCGCGTGGCACCTGCACCTTGCGCACCGCAGCCACCAGCTGCGCCACCGAATACGGCTTGGCCACATGCTCCTGGAAGCCTGACGCCAGCGCACGTCGCCGGTCATCGGCACGTGCCAGCGCAGTCACGGCGACCGCAGGCAGGGTCATGGCATCCACCCCCATGTCCTCGCGCAGCGTGCGCACCAGGCCATAGCCATCCATGCCCGGCATGCCGATGTCGGTCAGCATCACGTGGTACTGCAGATGGCCGGTGTCGGCCAGCAACGCCAGCGCCTCGCCGGCCGAACTGGCTGCCGACACGCTGGCACCCTGCTCTTCCAGCATGCGCCGCAGGTACTCCAGCACTTCCGGCTGGTCTTCCACCGCCAGCACATGCATGCCGCGCAGCGGATACGGCTCGACGATCACCGGCTCCAGGATCGGCCCGCTGATCACTTCACGCAGCGGCCGCCGTTCGGCATCGGGAACATGCTGGGGCAGGCGCACGGTAAACGTCGCACCGTGGCCGTGGCCCTCGCTGGCCGCGGTGACGGTGCCGCCATGCAGCTCGACCAGCTGCTGCACGATCGCCAGGCCCAGGCCCAGGCCGCCATGGCGGCGGGTGGTGGTGCCGTCGGCCTGGCGGAAGCGGCTGAACAGATGATTGAGGAATTCGGGCGCGATGCCATCTCCGGTATCGCGCACGGTGATCACCCAGTGGCCGTCCTCGGCCTGCAGCTGCACGTCGATGCGGCCTTCGGCCGGGGTGAACTTGATCGCGTTCGAGAGCAGGTTCCAGAACACCTGCTGCAGGCGCGTGGCATCGCCCAGTACCAGGCTGGATTGCTCGGGCAGCTGCAGGTGCACATCCAGCGCCTTGCCTTCGGCCACCAGTTCCTGCGCGCCGATCGCCTCGCCCAGCACCGAGCGCAGGTCCAGCACCTCCACCTCCAGCTGCACCTTGCCCAGCAGCATGCTGCTGAGGTCGAGCATGTCCGAGATCAGCCGCTTCTGCGCACCGGCGCTGCTGGCGATCACGTTCAGACCCTTGTACAGCGGGCTGGTGTTGTCCACGCGCTGCAGCAGCAGTTCGCTCCAGCCGAGAATGGTGGTCAACGGCGTACGCAGCTCATGCGACAGCGTGGCCAGGAATTCATCCTTCAGCCGCGCCATGTTTTCTGCGGCACTGCGCGCAGCACGTTAGGACTGCAGCAGTTCCTCGCGGGCCAGTTCGATCTCGCGGCGTTCGGTCACGTCCGGGCTGCTGCCGGCCAGGCCGATGAAGCGCCCCATGCGCGAGAAGCGCGGGCGTGCATTCATCTCCAGCCAGCGCCACTGGCCATCGGCACGGCGTGCACGCACCAGCGCGTGCATCGAGCGCTGCGCCTTCAGCGCTTCCTGCAGTTCGTACTCGAATACCGATGCATCGTCCGGGTGCACCAGGCCGCGCCAGACGTCTTCCGGCACGCGCGTCTCGTCGCCACCGAAGAACTCACTGAAGGCGCTGTTGACGAAACGGGCGTGGCCGCGCTCGTCGAGCACCCACACCGGCATCGGCAATCCATCTGCCAGTGCGCTGAAGCGGGCTTCGCTCTCGCCCAGCTCCACTTCCATCTGCTTGCGCGCGGTGATGTCGAAGAACAGGATGCCGACCTTGTCCTCGCCTGCCCGGCCCACGCGCACCGCGTCGACCGCGAACGAACGGCCCAGCGCTCGCGCTTCCATCTCGAACTGGGCGGGGCGGCCGCTGCGTGCGACCTCGCCGTAGATGCGGAACCAGTCTTCCTCGTGGTGCGGCTCGAGCAGGCTCATGCGCTGGCCGCGCGCGTCCTTCAGGCCGGTGTGGCGCTCGAAGGCGTCGTTGACCTCGATGAAACGATAGTCGACCGCACGGTCGCCCTCGAACAGCACCTGGATCACGCAGAAACCGGCGTTGATGCGCTCAAGCACGCCATGATGCAGGTCGGGTTCGGGCGCCGGCACCATCATCGGTGGGCGCTCCACTAGGGGCGGCAGTGTGGACAAGGGCGTCTGGACGGGCCGGATTGGAGGCACAGCATCTTCCAAAGGGCGTATTCACAGCGTCAAGCGCCGTCAGTCATGGTTGACGACAATGAATTGGCGGCAACCGCTCTTGCGTATGTCGCAATCGGCCGTTGCGATGGCCAGAAAGCAGGATCACACTCGATCCGTAACCCGTATCGTCCCTCTGATGGGACGCAGGAGACCGTCATGAACCGCCCATTGGTCGCTGCCCTGCTGCTGGCAGGCGCCCTCATGGCGGGCAGCGCGAACGCCGCACCGCGCGCCGTCACCGATCCGGATGCGCCCCGAGCGCTGCAGGCCAATGGCCCGGTCAGCGTCAAGTGGGACGATCCGGCCAAATTCACCGAAATCCGCCAGAGCACCAACCGCTTCGAGGCCGAGCGCGGCAACTGGGTGCAGCAGCTGGCCAGCTACGTGCAGACCACCGCGGCCAAGCCACTGCAGCCCGGGCAGACTCTGGACGTGACGCTGGTCGACATCAAGCGCGCCGGCGACTACGAGCCCTGGCACGGCCCGCGCGGCAGCGACATCCGGATCATGCGCGACATCTATCCGCCGCGGATCACCCTGCAGTACACGCTGAAGGACGCCAATGGCCGCATCGTCGATGAGGGCGAAGCCAAGCTCAGCGACACCGGCTACCTGCACAACCTGGGGCTGAAGAGCGACAGCGACCCGCTGCGCTATGAGAAGCGCCTGATTGACGACTGGGTGAAGCGGCAGCTGACAACGCAGGCCACCGCAGCACGGTGATCCCGGGCAGCACGACCCTCCGGTAGGTGTCGACCTGGGTCGACACGCATTCACGGCGCCGACCAAGGTCGGCGGCTACCAGGGCCGCGCGCGGCAGCAGGCTCGGCCCTACAGGTATACCTTGGCCACGCGCTTGACCGCGCAGGGCAGCTGGTAGGCACTCACGCCACAACGCGGCGCCAGCTCCGACAGCGTCGGCGCAGAACCCCACAGCTCCACCACGCTGCCGATGCCGGCCTGCGCGTGCGCGGTCAGGTCCACCGTCAGCATGTCCATCGACACGCGCCCGATCAGTGCGCCGGGCTGGCCATCGATCAGCACCGGCGTGCCGTTGGGCGCGAACTGCGGATAGCCATCGGCATAGCCCAGCGCGACCACGCCAACACGCGTACGTGCCTTCGACACGAAGCGGGCGCCATAGCCCACCGGCTCGCCGGCCTCGATCCAGCGCTCGGCGATCACCCTGGACTGCATCGTCATCACCGGGCGCAGGCGCGCGGTGATCTCCGAGGTGTCCGGCAGCGGATTGGCACCGTACAGCATCAGGCCCGGGCGTACCCAATCGCTGCGTACATCCGGCCAGCCCAGCAGCGCCGGCGAATTGCACACGCTGGTCTCGCCCTCCAGGCCGTCGATGGCCCGCGCGAAGGTCGCCGCCTGCTCGTGCGTGCGCTCGCTGTCCAGCTCGTCGGCACGCGCCAGGTGGGTCATCAGCACGATGCGCTCGACCTGCGGCAGCGCCGACAGGCGTGCATGCGCCGCGCGGAAGCTGTCTACGTCCAGCCCGAGGCGATGCATGCCGCTGTCCAGCTTCAGCCACACCGTCAGCGGGCGCGGGCTGGCGAACGCCGCCAGCGCTTCCAGCTGCCACGGCGAACCCACCGCGAACCAGAAGTCGTGCTCGGCCACCAGCGCCATGTCGCTGGGCTCGAAGATGCCTTCCAGCAGCAGGATCGGCGCACGGATGCCGGCCTGGCGCAGCTCCAGCGCCTCTTCAATGGTGGCCACGCCGAAGCCATCGGCCTCATCTTCCAGCGCTTGCGCACAGCGCACCGCGCCATGGCCGTAGGCATCGGCCTTGATGATCGCCAGGGCCTTGCCACCGCCCAGTTCACGGGCGAGCCGGTAGTTGCTGCGCAGGGCGCCCAGATCGATCAGCGCGCGGGCAGGACGCATGTGCGGTTCTCATGTTGCGGGGCGTGACCGTACTGGCCGTAGCGGAAAATATCCAGGCCTTCGGTGCTGATCTGCGGCTGGCGCCCGCTCATCAGGTCGGCCAGGTAACGGCCCGAACCGCAGGCCATGGTCCAGCCCAGGGTACCGTGGCCGGTGTTGAGGTACAGGTTGCGGAACGGCGTGGCGCCGATCACCGGCGTACCGTCCGGCGTGGCCGGGCGCAGGCCGGTCCAGAACTGCGCGCGCGACAGGTCACCACCCTTCGGGTAGAGGTCGCTGACCACCAGTTCCAGCGTCTCGCGGCGGCGCTGCGACAACGACAGGTCGAAGCCGGCCACTTCGGCCATGCCACCGACACGGATGCGGTCGTCGAAGCGGGTCACCGCCACCTTGTAACTCTCATCGAGGATGGTCGAGGTCGGCGCCATCGCCGGGTCGGTGATCGGCAGGGTCAGCGAGTAGCCCTTCAGCGGATACACCGGCAGGCGCATGCCCAGCGGTGCGACCAGCGCCGGCGAGTAGCTGCCGAGCGCGACCACGAAGCGGTCGGCGGTTTCCAGCTTGCCGTCGATGCGCACGCCGGTGATGCGGTCGCCATCGAACTCCAGGCCGGTGATGTCCTGGTCGAAGCGGAATTCAACGCCGGCATCCACGCACATCTGCGCCAGGCGGCGGGTAAACAGCTGGCAGTCGCCGGTCTGGTCACGCGGCAGGCGCAGCGCGCCGACCAGGCCGTCGACATGGGCCAGGGCCGGTTCGGCCTGGATGATGCCGGCGCGGTCCAGTACCTCGTACGGCACGCCGTACTGGGCCAGGATCTCGATGTCCTGCGCCGAGGCATCCAGCTGCTGCTGGGTACGGAACAGCTGGGTGGTGCCCAGGTCGCGGCCTTCGAATTCGATGCCGATCTCCGCACGCAGCGCGTTCAGGCAGTCGCGGCTGTACTCGGACATGCGCACCATGCGCGCCTTGTTGATCGCATAACGCTCGTGGGTGCAGTTGCGCAGCATCTGCCACAGCCAGCGGTACTGGGCCAGGTCCATGCCCGGCTTGATCGCCAGCGGCGCGTGCTTTTCGAACAGCCAGCCGATCGCCTTCTTCGGCACGCCCGGCGCCGCCCATGGCGAGGTGTAGCCGAATGACAGCTGGCCGGCATTGGCGAAGCTGGTCTCCAGCGCCGGGCCGGGCTGGCGGTCGATGACCGTGACTTCAAACCCGGCCTGTCGCAGGTACCAGGCACTGGTGGTGCCGATCACGCCGCTGCCGAGAACTAGGACTCGCATGGGACTTCTCCAACCCGATCATTCCCTGCACTGGAGCGTGCCGGGACCATAATTGGGGAAGTATAGACAGCCAATACCAGTTGATTTGCCTGATTTGAAATCAACCGGCAGGATGTTCTCCTGCAATTCATTCCCCGAGGTTGACGGCCATGGCCACCCGTACCCGCGAACTGGACAAGATCGACCGCAAGATCCTGCGCATCCTGCAGGCCGAGGGCCGTATTTCCTTCACCGAACTGGGTGAACGGGTCGGCCTGTCGACCACGCCGTGCACCGAGCGCGTGCGCCGGCTCGAGCGCGAAGCGGTGATCACCGGCTACCACGCCCACCTCGACCCGGCCGCGGTGAAAGCCAGCCTGCTGGTATTCGTGGAGATCAGCCTGGCCTACAAGTCCGGGGACATCTTCGAGGAGTTCCGGCGCGCGGCCCTGAAGCTGCCCAATGTGCTGGAGTGCCACCTTGTGTCGGGCGACTTCGATTACCTGCTGAAGGCGCGGATCAGCGAGATGGCCTCCTATCGCAAGCTGCTCGGCAGCACGTTGCTGACCCTGCCGCACGTACGTGAGTCGAAGAGCTACATCGTCATGGAAGAAGTGAAGGAAACGCTGAGCCTGCCGATTCCGGACTGAGGGCGGAAAGGGGTTGGGTCAGAGCCCGCCATGCGGGATCCGACCCCGATCAGGGTGCTGTGAGGGGTCAGATCCCGCAACGCGGGCTCTGACCCCAGATCTGTCAGCGCTGCTGCGGATGCTTCTGCGAGCGCTGCTCCTGCTGCTTGCCGCCCTTGTGCGGCTGCTGCGGCTCCATCTGCTGCTGTTGCTGCTGCTGTTGGTGCTGCGGGTTGCGGCCCTGCGGCTCCTTGCCGGGATGACGGTTCTGCTGGTTTTTCATGATCGCGATCCAGTGGACGAAGGACATGCGGCGGCGGAATGCCGGCGCACGGCCACGGTGGTCCCGGAACGGTTAATCGCAGGCGAAAAAGCAGTGATCGGCGGAAGGATGTTTTCGTGCGTTCAGGCCGCACAGCGCACGGTCGCTGCCAACCCTGGCTGGCACCAGGGCTCAGCGCTTGATCTGCTGGCCATCGCCGGCCGGCACGCTGTCGTAATACCGGCCGGTGCGCGAATCGAACACGCGGTTCGGGCCCGCCGGGCGCACACCCGGCACGATGC
Source organism: Stenotrophomonas maltophilia (assembly GCF_002799245.1). Lineage (GTDB taxonomy): Bacteria > Pseudomonadota > Gammaproteobacteria > Xanthomonadales > Xanthomonadaceae > Stenotrophomonas > Stenotrophomonas maltophilia_S. The sequence goes on from NZ_NEQV01000001.1 coordinate 1,125,247, forward strand.
GGCCGTTGCGGTCATAGACCTTGTCGGCCGGCTTCGGTACCGGCGACGGCGCGACCTGGGCCGGACCGGTGGACCTGATCGGCTGCGCCGGCTGCGGTGACGGCAGCACCTGCGGCTGCGGGCGGGCCGCCTGTGGCGGCGGCACCACCGGCGGCGGTGCCACGGTGGTCGCACTGCGGGTGGCAGTCGGGTCGGCGGTGGGCACCTGGGCCAGCGCCAACGTAGGCAACAGGGCCATCAACAGCAGGGAAAGGGTCGGTTTCATTTCACGCTCCGGCGTGGCTCACATTCACCTTGCGCCTGCACCTGTGTGCCGCCCATGAACGGCCGTCACACTTGCAAGCGCGCGCCGGCACCCCCACGTGTTCCGGCATCCCCAGGCCATCGACCCCACGGAGCGCCGCCATGACTGCCTTCGACCTGACGCCCCCCACTGCCACCCAGACCGAGGCGCTGATCGCCGGCCTCAGCAGCGAGGAGCGCCGCGTGCTGCTGCAGCACGGCACCGAGGCGCCGTTCTGCGGCGTGTTCCTCGACAACAAGCGCGAGGGTGTCTACTGCTGCCGGCTGTGTGCGCTGCCGCTGTTCCGCTCCAGCACCAAGTTCGATTCCGGCACCGGCTGGCCCAGCTTCTTTGCCCCGTTCGACCCGGCGCACGTGCGCGAGATCCGCGATACCAGCCATGGCATGGTGCGCACCGAGATCACCTGCGCACGCTGCGGCAGCCATCTGGGCCACGTGTTCCCGGACGGTCCGCCGCCCACCTACGAGCGCCACTGCCTGAACTCCGTCTCACTTTCGTTCACTGGCAATGGCGAGCCCTGGCCCGATCCGTTGCGGCGTGGCGGCGCAGAAAGCGGCGTGGCGGGCTGAAACACCCCGCTGACCGATTTCACAGAATTCCCTCTTCAGAAAACCGGGCGACGGGCCGACAAGGAGATATCCCCTCTCCTTGCGTCGCCCCATGCTCATCATCGTTGGATTCCTGGTCGTCATCATCAGCGTGATCGGGGGCTACCTCGGTGCCCACGGCCGCCTGGGTGCCCTCTGGCAGCCCTATGAGCTGGTCATCATCGGCGGCGCCGCACTCGGCGCCTTCCTGGTCGGTACCCCGGCCAAGACGGTCAAGCAGACCCTGCAGGCCATGGTGGGGGTGTTCAAGGGGCCGCGCTACAAGCAGCAGGACTACATCGATGTGCTCAGCCTGCTCTATGAACTGCTCAACAAGGCCCGCCGCGAAGGCTTCATGGCGCTGGAAGACCATGTCGAACGCCCGGCCGAGAGCGCACTGTTCGGCAACTACCCCAAGGTGCAGGCCGACCATCACCTGATCGACTTCATCACCGACTGCCTGCGCCTGATGATCGGCAGCAACATCGAGCCGCATGAGCTGGAGCCGCTGCTGGAACTGGAGCTGGAAAAGCACCATGCCGAGGCGATGGCACCGTCGCAGGTGCTGACCAAGGTCGCCGACGGACTGCCCGGTTTCGGCATCGTCGCGGCGGTGCTGGGCATCGTCATCACCATGGGCTCGATCGGCGGGGACATCGTCGAGGTCGGTGGCCATGTGGCCGGCGCGCTGGTCGGTACCTTCCTCGGCATCCTGCTGGGCTATGGCTTCGTCGGCCCGATGGCGGCCGCGATGGAGGCCCGCGCCGAACAGGACAGCCGCATCTACGAATCGGTGAAGACCGCCCTGCTGGCCTGCCTGCGCGGCTACAACCCGAAGATCGCGCTGGAATTCGCCCGCAAGACGCTGCCGTCGAACGTGCGCCCGGCCTTCTCCGATTTCGAGCAGCACCTGAAGACGGTCAAGTAAGCCATGGCCGAGAACAAGCCCACCGTCATCGTCCGTCGGGTCAAGAAGGCCGGCCACGCCGCCCACCACGGCGGTTCGTGGAAGGTGGCCTATGCCGACTTCGTGACCGCGATGATGGCGTTCTTCCTGGTGCTGTGGCTGATGGCCACCACCAACAAGAACGACCGTGCAGCCATTTCCGAGTACTTCCGCAACCCCAGCCCGCTGAGCGGGCAGAGCGCCAGGCCGGCACCCGGCATGGCCGGCCCGGGTGGCGCCAGCACCTCGATGATCAAGCTGGGCGGTGCCACCGACATCTCGCGGGGCAGCAGCAACGATCCCTTCCAGAACCAGAAGGAAGCGGTGCCGCAGCCGGTGGACCAGCAGCAGCGCGACAAGCAGCAGCTGGAAGCGCTGATGAAGGAACTGCAGGAAGCCATCAGCAGGAGCCAGGCGCTGGAGCCGTTCAAGGACCAGCTGCTGCTGGACCTGACCCCGGAAGGCCTGCGCATCCAGATCGTGGACAAGCAGAACCGGCCGATGTTCGACCTCGGCAGCGCCACGCTGAAGCCGTACACGCAGCAGATCCTGCACGAGCTGGCCAATTACCTGAATCACGTGCCGAACCGGATCAGCCTGACCGGCCACACCGACATCACCGCCTATTCGGCTGCGCGCGGCTACGGCAACTGGGAACTGAGTGCCGATCGTGCCAACGCCGCACGGCGCGCACTGGTGGACGGCGGCCTGGAGGACAGCAAGATCACCCGCGTGGTCGGCCTGTCTTCCTCGGTGCTGTTCGACAAGGCCGACCCGCAGAACCCGATCAATCGCCGCATCAGCATCGTGGTGATGACCCAGGCCGCCGAAGCGGCTGCCCTGGCCGGTGCCGGCCCGCAGGTGGGGCTGTCAGCGCCCACCACCGACCCGGACGTACAGGCCGCGCAGGGGCCCGCGCACTGAATCGGGGTCAGATCCCTTTCCACCGGAAAGGGATCTGACCCCACCTGCATGCGGCCGCTACAATGGGCGTCTTTCCGTTTCCAGGTGACCCCACCCCATGTCCCAGAACTCCAAGGCCAAGCGCGACAAGCGCAAGAAGCAGCAGGCCAAGCGTCCGTTCCTCCGCCTGAATGCGCAGCAGCAGGTGCAGAACCATGCCGTGCTGACCAGCGAAGACGGCCAGGTGGTCGCGGCCATCGGCCTGCAGGGCCGTGAGTGGCTGCTGGCCATCGGCGGCCAGACCATGGGCAACGCCGAGAACCCGGTACCGATGCTGGCCATGCTCAAGCACCTGGCCAACGTGCAGGAGAAGGAAGGCCGCAAGGTCAACCTGGAGTACTCCGAACTGCTGCAGAAGCTGCTGGACACCCTGGCCGCCGACGCTGGCCAGACCGCTGACGAGTACCTGGACAAGCTGGTCGCCGAGTTCGAAGGCGTCGACGCCGAAGAGGGCGAGGAAGGCGAAGCCGCCGAGGCCGACGTGGCCGAAGAGGCCGCTGCCGAGGCCACCCCGGCCGCTGACAGCGACAGCAAGCCGCAGGCCTGAACCGGCCACGGCGGTGACGGTCTACGTCGATGACGCGGTGCATCCCTGGCGCGGACAGCGCTGGGCGCACCTGATGGCCGACACCCTGGCCGAGCTGCACGCGATGGCGGCGCAGCTCGGCATCCCCCCGCGGGCCTTCCAGAACAAGGCCAGCGGCGCCCACTACGATGTCACCGCCGAACTGCGCGCTCACGCGATCGCACTCGGTGCGCGGGCGATTTCCCGGCACACCGACCGCGACCTGGTCAAAGCAGTGATCGCCAACGCGCGGGCGCAGTACCGGCCGTAGGCGCGCTGCCGTTTGCCTCCTGTAGAGCCGAGCCCATGCTCGGCTGCTCTACGCGGACTGCAGCCGAGCATGGGCTCGGCTCTACAAGAGAACGGACTGCAGCCGAGCATGGGCTCGGCTCTACAAGAGAACGGACTGCAGCCGAGCGCGGGCTCGGCTCTACAAGAGAACGGACTGCAGCCGAGCGCGGGCTCGGCTCTACATGCGCAGCGCTGCCGGCCCGATCAGAACGGATCGCTGCCCAAGCGGATTTCCACGTTCAGCAACGAGCACAGCGCCAGCATCGCGTCATCGTCACGGGTCAGCGCCATCACACCGGTGAAGCCATCGCTGCCGGCATCCACGCTCCACAGCGTGTAGTTGTGCTCGCGCAGGCGGTCGAAAGCCGTGGACATCAACTGCACGCCGTCCAGGTCTTCGGTGAAGTCCTCGTCGTCCAGGTCGCCGCCCCAGTCCAGCTGCAGGTTGAAGCGCGCCGACAGCTCGTTCACCGCCGACTGCAGCGATTCCAGATCGTCACGCTCGACCTCGAAACCGGACTGCCAGGCGATGGCCGTGAACAGTGCCGGCAGCCAATCGCTGTCCGCCTCCAGCGGCTGCCCGTCCTCGGACAGCTGCTCGCGCCAGCGGTTGAACTGCTGCAGGGCCAGCTCCTCGTCGCCCGGGTTGATCAGCACCAGCAGGTTCCAGACCCGCGCCTCGAAGCCTTCTTCGTCGAAGTCGTGGATGTCTTCCTCGAAGTCGAAATAGTCGCTGTTGTCGGGCATGGCGGAACTTCCTCTGGGGCAGGCCGGCATTCTACGGTTTATCCTGTGCCGCTGAAGCCGGCCTTGGTGGCCGTCACTGTGAATGAAGCGATGAGCGATACCCCTCCCGACCACCTGGCGATCAACCCGGCCAGCCCCTTCCATGATGCGCAGGCGCTGGAGCGCGGCGTCGGCGTGCGTTTCAACGATGTCGAGCGCGACAACGTCGAGGAATATTCGATCAGCGAAGGCTGGATCCGCGTACAGGCCGGCAAGGCCCGCGACCGCCGCGGCAACCCGATGACCATCAAGATCAAGGGCAAGGTCGAGGCATATTTCCTGGAAACGAAGCCCGAGTAAGCGCGGCTCCCGGATCCTGGGGTCAGATTCCTTTCCTGCGGAAAGGGATCTGACCCCGATCGACGGCGCCCGACAGCGTCATTCGCGCTTGCGCGATTCCAGCAGGTCCAGGTTGCGGATCAGGCGCCGCGAGATCTCATCGGAGATCACCCCGCGCCGGGTCAACCGGAACAGCTCCTCGCGCTCGGCATTGAGGCCGGCGCTGCGCAGCTGGCGGTAGCCCATCTCCATGCGCCGCACCTTCTCCGGGTCCACGTCGGGCCCGTCGTTGTCCTTCTCCAGGTGCCGCTGGTACAGCAGGCTCACCCGCGAGGCGGCGTCGTTGTACAGCTGCACGTTCTCGGTGTTCTGGTTCATCACCAGCTGCTGGCGCATGCGCTCGACCCCGGCCAGCGCGGCCTTCGACGACAGCCGGCGCGCCAGGTCCTCTTCCTTGCGCTCGCCCGAATCGGCGGGCAGCTGCAGGCCCTTCAGCAGCTGCGGCAGCGCCACGCTGGCGCCGATCAGCGAGAACAGGATCACGGCCGCCGCCAGGAAGATCACCAGGTCGCGTGCCGGGAACGCACTGCCATCGGGCAGGAACAACGGCAGGGTCAACACACCGGCCAGGGTGATCGCGCCGCGCACACCAGCCACCGAGGTCGCCACCACGATGCGCCAGTTCGGCGCCTCGCCGCGCTCCAGGCCACGGCGGCGCGCGCGCAGCAGGTTCCAGCGCAGCGACAGCCATACCCACAACAGGCGCAACGTGATCAACGCCAGGTTGATCACCACGACGTACACCACCAGCCACCACGCACTCTGGTGGCCGGATTCGTTCATGGTGGTCGTGGCGCGTTCGACGATGCCCGGCAGCTGCTCGCCCAGCAGCACGAACATGATGCCGTTGAAGCTGAACTGCAGCATGTTCCAGACCCCCGCACGCTGCACGCGCATGCTGCCGGAGACACGGCCGGTCAGCTCGACGTAGCTCATCGCGATACCGGCCGCCACGGCGGCGAGGATGCCGGAGGCATGGATTTCTTCGGCCAGCAGATAGGCCGCGAACGGGATCAGCAGGTTGACCAGCATCGCGGCACCCGGCTCTTCGCCGAAGCGGCGCCACAACCAGCGCTGGAACGTGGACACGCCCAGGGTGACCGCCACGCCCACGGCGAGGCCGGCCACCGCCACCCACAGGAAGGTCAGCGAGGCGGTGGCCAGCGAGAAGGAGCCGGTCATCACCGCCGCCACCGCGAAACGGAAGCAGACCAGGCCGGACGCATCATTGAGCAGCGACTCGCCTTCCAGGATGTGCATCAGTCGCTTCGGGATCGGTGCCTTGGAGGCGATCGCCCCCACCGCCACCGGGTCGGTCGGCGACACGATGGCCGCCAACGCGAAGCACACCGCCAGCGGCATCACCGGAATCATCCAGTGGATCAGCAGGCCGGCGCCGATCACGGTAAACACCACCAGGCCGAACGCCAGTTCGAGGATCGCGCCCTTGTCGCGGAACAGGCCCTGCTTGGGGATGCGCCAGCCATCAAGGAACAGCAGTGGCGGCAGGAACAGCAGGAAGAACACCTCCGGCTCCAGCGCATGGCCGCGGTTGAACACCCCGGCGATCACCGCACCCAGGCCGATCTGCACCAGCGGCAGCGGCAACGAGAACGGGAGGACGCGAACCAGGTAGCCGCTGGCGACAACGGCCACCAGCATCGCCAGGACGACTTCAATGGTATGCATGCTTCTTCCAGGAAGCGGCGCGCGGGGAGGCTCGGGAGCCAGCGCCGGAAACCCGGAAAAAACTACCACATGCGGCCATGACCGCGGCGGCCGGAGCCGCCGCGCGTCAGCCCCGGCTCATGCCCCGTCGAAGCGGTACAGATCCATGGCGAGGAAGCCTGCATCGATACCGGCGTCGATGCGGCGTGCACCGAAGCGGTCCTCCCCGGCCGCGCCCATCGCGAAGAACAGCGGCAGCAGGTGCTCGTCGGTGGGGTGCGCGCGTTCGGCGAACGGCGCCTGCCGGCGGTAATCGAGCAGGGCCTGGCGGTCATCGGCGGCCAGGCGCTGCTCCACCCACTCGATGAAGGGCCGCACGTACGGCGCTTCCTTGCCGTCCTGGTAATCGCCCCAGTCGTGCAGGTTGTGGGTGATGCTGCCCGAGCCGACCAGCAGCACGCCCTGCTCGCGCAGCGGCGCCAGCGCGCGGCCCAGCGCGAACTGGTGCGCGGGGCCCAGCAGCGGCTGGATCGACACCGGTACCACCGGGATGTCGGCCTGCGGGCGCAGCAGCCGCAGCGGCACCCACGCGCCATGATCGAGGCCACGCTGCGGGTCGAGTGCCACCGGCAGGCCGGCAGCGGCGATGCGGCCGGCCACCTCTTCGGCCAGCGCCGGATCACCCGGCGCCGGGTACTGCAGTTCGAACAGTGCGCGCGGGAAGCCGCCGAAGTCGTGGAGGGTGGGCGGTTGTGGATGCGCGCCGACCAGCGGCTGCCGGCCCAGCCAGTGCGCCGAGGCCATCACGATGGCGCGCGGCGCCGGCAGGTCGCGCGCCAGCTCGGCCAGGCGCACGCCGACCTGGCCCGGATGCAGGGCGGTCATCGGCGAACCATGGGAGATGTACAGCGAAGGCAGGCGGGACATGGAATTCTCCAGTTGCAGGGTCGGGCGGCGATCAGCGCGAACGCAGGGTCCACTTGCCATCGCCGACCAGGAACAGCACCACCAGCGCCAGCGCCCAGAACGCCGGGTATTCCCAGCCGCCGCCAGCATTGGCAAAACCGAAGCCGTTGGCGCCGTGCACGGTGACGATGGTGCCCAGCAGCAGCGGCACGCCGATCAGGCCCACCCAGCGCGCATAGACGCCCAGCAGCAGCGCAGCGGTGATCAACAGCTCGACGCCGATGGTGAGGTAGCCGAGCACGCCGGGCAGGCCCAGCGACTCGAAGAACGCCGCCGTACCGGCCGGGGTGAAGACCAGCAGCTTGACCAGCGCATGGGCCAGGAACAGCACGCCCAGGGCCAGGCGCAGCAGAGTGGCGCCGTACGGGGCCAGCGGTGAAACAGGAGCGGTCGTTGCGTGCATGGCGGAGCACCTTGAAGGGAGTGGACACAGGTTATTGCGCCTTCACGGGCCGATAAATACGATCGATTGACCGTATTTATTTCAAAAGGCGCAACAATGGACACTCTCGAAGCGATGCGCGTGTTCGTGGCGGTGGTCGAGCGCAATGGCTTCAGCGCCGCCGCCCAGGCCCTGGACATGTCCACTGCCGGCGTCACCCGCCAGGTCGCCGCGCTGGAGAAGCGCTTGTCCACCCGCCTCCTCCACCGCACCACACGGCGGGTCAGCCCGACCAGCACCGGTGCCGCCTACTACGCCCAATGCGTGCGCCTGCTGGCCGAGTTCGACGCGCTGGAGGCCAGCATCGGCGCGCAGGCGCTGGAGCCCTCGGGCACGCTGCGCATCAACGCACCGGTCAGCTGGGGCATCGCCCGTCTCGGCCCGCTGCTGGCCAGCTACCGCGAACGCTTCCCGCAGGTGGAACTGGACCTGGCCCTGTCCGACCGCCTGGTGGACATGGTCGAGGAAGGCTACGACGTGGCCATCCGCATCACCCGCGAGCCTGGCCCCACCCTGATCGCGCGCCGCCTGGGCGAATCGCGGGTGAGCCTGTGCGCCGCGCCGGCCTACCTGGCCGCACGCGGTACGCCACAGACACCGCAGGAGCTGCAGGCGCACGCCTGCCTGAGCTACAGCTACTGGGCCGCAGGCAGCCATTGGCCACTGCAGGGGCCCGCAGGAGAGGTGAAGGTAGCGGTGAGCAGCCTGCTGCACGCCAACAACGGCGATGTGCTGCGCGAAGCGGCGATCGCCGGCATGGGCGTGATCCTGCAGCCCGACTTCCTGCTGGAAGACGCGCTGGCCGATGGCCGCCTGGTGCGCGTGCTGCCGGAATGGGAGGCCTCGCCGATCGGGATCTTCGCGGTCTATACCAGCCGCAGCCACCTGGCACCGAAGGTGCGCAGTTTCATCGACCACCTGGTGGAAACCGGGGTGTAAGGGCGCGTCCGCCGGTAGTGCCGGCCGCTGGCCGGCATCCGCCCATGGCCGGAATGCGCCCGATTGCCGGCCAGCGGCCGGCACTACCGCTCAGGCAGGGACTTCATCCAACGCGTCGATGATCTGTTCCAGCGGCGCCGGCCGCCCCAGCAGGTAGCCCTGCACCTGGTCACAGCCGTGCGCAGCCAGCCAGTCCAGCTGCCCCGGCGTTTCCACGCCCTCGGCGATGATGGTCAGGCCCATGCTGTGGCCCAACGACAGCAGCGCGCGGCAGATCGAGGCATTGCGTGGATTGGTTTCCACGTCGGCAACGAAGCTGCGGTCGATCTTCAGGATGTCCAGCGGCAGGTGCTGCAGGTAGGACATGCTGGAGTAGCCGGTGCCGAAATCATCCAGCGACACGCTGATGCCCTGCTCGTGCAGGCGCTGCATGGTCTGCATCGCCTGTGCCGGCTTGCGCATCAGGCTGCTCTCGGTCAGCTCCACGTGCAGCGCGCCGCGGGCCAGGCCGAAGTCCTGCTGCGCACGGGTGAACTCGGCCACCAGGTCGCTGTTGAAGAACTGCACCGCAGACACGTTGACCGCGATCGGCAGCTCGCCCCACCCGGCTTCGACCAGCCGGCGCTGCGCCTTCGCCGCCGCGCGGATCACCCAGCGGCCCAGCGCCAGGATCAGCCCGGTCTCCTCGCACAGCTGGATGAACTCGTTGGGCGGGATGAAGCTGCCGTCGGCCTGCGGCCAGCGCAGCAGCGCCTCCAACGCCGCCGGGCTGCCATCGCTGGCATGCCGGATCGGCTGGAAGTACAGCTGGAATTCGTTGTCGATGGCGGCATGGATGCGCCCGGCCAGGCGCAGGCGGTCGGCCAGGCGCGTGGTCACCGCCGCATCGAACCAGACCACCACATTGCCTTCGGCGCGCGCGGCATGCGCGGCCTGCGCCGCCATGCCGATCACCTGCTCGGCACTGTGGCCGTCACCGGCACTGTGCACGGCCACGCCGATGCGCGGCTCGAACTGGTGCAGTGAATCCTTGCCGCGCATCGGCGCCGACACGATCTGCAGCAGGTCGTCCAGCACGCGCTGGGTGTCGTGCTCGGCACCGATGGCGAACACGAAATCCTCCGCCGGCTGGAACGCCAGCGTGCCACAGCGCGCGCCCAGGCCACCCAGCCGGGTCGCCATCGACTGCAGCACCGCATCGCCGATCTCGCGACCCAGCGTATCGGCCACCAGCTGCAGACCGCGCAGCTGCACGAAGGCGATGGTGTAGCCCTCGTCCAGTTCGTCCAGCTGCTCGGTCAGGGCGCGCACATTGAGCAGGCCGGTAGCCGGGTTGTGCCGTGCCTGGTAGGCCAGGTCACGCTCGTAGGCCAGCCGTTCGCTGACATCCTCGGCCAGCACCAGGCACGCGGGCTGCCCGTCGAAATCAAGCCTGGACAGGTGTGCGCGCACTTCGAACACGCTGCCGTCCTTGCGCCGATGCAGGCGCACGGTGGCGTCCTGCAGCTCGCCGACGCGGGCCTTGGCGATCGCACCCTTCACCTCATCCCAGCCTTCGCGCGGACGGATGTCCAGGATGCTCATCGCCAGGAACTCGTCGCGGCTGTAGCCGTACTGGCGCACCGCGGCATCGTTGACCTCGATGAAGCGCAGCGTATCCGGGTCGAACACCCAGAACGGCGCCGGGTTGCGGTCGAACAGCAGGCGGAAGCGGCGTTCCACTTCGCTCACCTGCTCGCGCGCCTGGTAGCGCTCGCTCAGGTCGGTCAGTGCACCGATCATGCGCCGCTCGCTGTCGCCCACTTCCACGCGCTGACCGCGCGCGCCCACCCAGCGCACCTCGCCCCCGGGCAGCACCAGGCGGAACACCTGGTCGAGCACGGCGCTGCCGGCGAAGGCCTGGTCAAACGCCTGCTGCAGGCGCGTCGCATCATCGCGATGCACGCGTGTAAAGAAGTCGGCGACCGGCAACGCATCGGTCTGCACGCCAAAGATCTCGCGCGCCAGCGGCGACCAGCGCAGCAGCGCGGCGTCCTCATCCACGTACCAGGTGCAGACACGACCGACCTGGTGCGCAAGACGCAGCTCGGCATGGCCGGCTTTCAGCTCCTCGGCCATCGCCTGCTGGCTGCGGGTGCTGCGGCGCACGGCGTACAGCAGCACCAGCAACACCACGATGTAGGCCAGTACGATCGCCACCGACGCCTGCAGGTACGGCCACCAGGGCGCCAGTACGTCCTCGTCGGCCAACCCGACCTGCACTGCAAGCGGGCTGCGTTCCAGTGTGCTGATGGTGATGATGCGCGGCACGCCGTCGACGGCGCCGGGCAGGCTGCCCAGCTCGACCACCGCCTGCTTGCCGAGCAGGTCACGGCGCGGCAGGTCGTAGCGGCGGCCCACCGTGCCGTGCGGATCGGGTACGCGGGCCAGCATGTAGCCCTCGGCATCGCTGATCGAGACCAGGCCGTTGGGGCCGACATCGAGGCCGCCGGCGATGCGTTGCAGTTCACCGCAGCGCAGCCGCGCCAGCAGCCAGCGTTCACCGGCCATCGGCAGCGCCAGCGGGACCACCCAGCCGCCATCGCTGGCCCGCTGCGGCGGGCCGATGTACAGCGCACTGCCCGGGCCACGGCGCTGCGGATCGGTCCACAGCGGCAGCTGCAGGTCGCCGGTGCCGGCCGTCAGCGGTCGCCCATAGCTGTCGAGCACGACGATGCTGTGCAGCTCGGCATGCCGCCGCAGCACGCCGCCGATGGAGGCATCCAGCAGGGCAGGCGCCTGTGCCGGCACTGTGCGGAACACCTCGGCGGCGTCGGCGGCGATGCCGGACATGGCCCGCTCCAGGTTGCGCAGTTCCAGCGCCAGCAGGCGCTCGCTGCCCACCGCCAGCGCGCGGCTCTGCCGCTGCGCCGCTTCCAGGCGGCGGTGGTGGTCATTGACCAGCATGAGGGTCAGGCCGGTCACCAGCAGTACGCCCAGCAGCACACCGCCCCAGGTGATGGCGCGCAGCGGCCGGGCCAACGCCCGTTTCAGCGCGGGCATCGGTTGATCTCCCTTGTGCAGTCGGCTGGCTTCATGCGCGAACGAATCCTCCACGTCCCCGACCTCAACGGCCGGCGGACGCCATTCTTGACGCCTGACCCCGTCCTGCATGGCCACCTCCCCGTGTCCGCGCAGGGCTCCAGGTTCCAGCATGCACCACCCCGGTGACGGCGTGAAGATCGCGTCTGCGCGTTCAGCCAGATCCTGCACAGGGCGGACGCCACACGAGGGCGGCCAGTGGCGCCGGGGCGGATTAGACTTGGTGTTTTCCGCTGCAAGAGAAGCCCATGTCCAAGCTGCGCCGTCCCACCCTGGCGCTGGCCATCGTTGCCAGCCTGTCCCTGGCCGCCTGTGACCGCCCGGCCGACCCGGCCGCCGGTGCCACCGCGCCGGCCGATGCCGCCCCCGTTGCGGCAAAGCCGATGCTGGGCAGTTTCGGCTTCGATGCCAGCGGCATGGACCGCAGCATCGCCGCAGGCGATGACTTCTTCGGCTTCGCCAACGGCACCTGGGTGAAGAACACCGAGATTCCGGCCGACCGCTCGCGCTTCGGCAGCTTCAATGTGATTGCCGAGAAGACCCTGGCCGATACCCGCGCCATCCTGGAAGGGGCGGCCGGCAACAGCCAGGCCAGCGGTGACGACAAGCTGATCGGCGATTACTACGCCGCCTACATGGACGAAGCCGGCATCGAACAGCACGGCCTCGCGCCGGTGCAGCCGCAGCTGAAGGCCATCGATGCGATCGCCGACAAGGCCGGGCTGGCCCGTGCCCTCGGCGGCGACGTGCGCGCCGACGTCGACCTGCTCAATGCCACCAACTTCTACACCGACCGCCTGTTCGGCCTGTGGGTGTCGGTGGACATGCTGCAGCCGGACCGCACCGCGCCTTACCTGGTGCAGGGCGGCCTGGGCATGCCCGACCGTGATTTCTACCTGGGCGATGGCCGCATGGCCGAACTGCGCAAGCAGTACCAGGCCTACATCGCGCAGATGCTGCAGCTGGCCGGCGTGGCCGACCCGGCCGGCAAGGCGCAGCGCATCCTCGCGCTGGAGACGAAGATCGCGCAGGCACATGCCACCCAGGAAGAAACCAACGACGTGACCAAGGGTGCCAACCCCTGGACCCAGGCCGACTTCAATGCCAAGGCACCGGGCATGGACTGGAATGCCTTCCTCGATGCGGCCGCACTGGGCAACCAGCAGGACTTCATCGTATGGCAGCCCAAGGCCGTGGCCGGCCTGTCCAAGCTGGTCGCCACCGAGCCGCTGGACGCCTGGAAGGACTACCTGGCCTTCCACGCGCTGGACCGTGCCGCCGCCTACCTGCCGAAGAAGTTCGCCGATGCCCGCTTCGCCTTCCATGGCACCGCGCTGAGCGGCACGCCGCAGCAGAGCGACCGCTGGAAGCGCGCGGTGGACGATGCCAACCATGCGGTCGGCGAAGCCATCGGCAAGCGTTATGTCGAGAAGCACTTCGACGCCAAGACCAAGGAACGCGCGGACGAGATGGCGAAGAACATCATCGCCGCGTTCGCCAAGCGCATCGACGCGCTGTCGTGGATGTCGCCGCAGACCAAGGCGCATGCCAAGGCCAAGGTCACCGGCCTGACCGTGGGCATGGGTTATCCGGAGAAGTGGCGCGACTACACCGGCCTTGAAATCCGCCGTGATGACCCGCTGGGCAATGCACAGCGCGCCGAGCTGTTCGAGTACCAGCGCAACATCGCCAAGCTGGGCAAGCCGGTCGACCACAGCGAGTGGGCGATGCTGCCGCAGACCATCAACGCGATGAACGTGCCGCTGGAAAACCGCCTGGTGTTCCCGGCCGCGATCCTGCAGCCGCCGTTCTTCGACGGTGCTGCCGACGACGCGGTGAACTACGGTGCGATCGGCGCGGTGATCGGCCACGAGATCAGCCACGGCTTCGACAACGCCGGCGCGCTGTTCGACGAAACCGGCAAGCTGCACAACTGGTGGACCGCCGAGGACCTGAAGCAGTTCAATGCCGCCGGTGATGCACTGGCCGCGCAGTTCAGCAGCTACGAGCCGTTCCCCGGCGTGCATGTGAACGGCAAGCTCACCCTGGGCGAGAACATCGCCGACGTGGCCGGCCTGGGCACCGCCTACGACGCCTACCAGCTGTCGCTGCAGGGCAAGCCGGGCCAGACCCTGGAAGGCTTCACCCCGGACCAGCGCTTCTTCCTCGGCTTCGCCCAGGCGTGGCGCAGCAAGAGCCGCGAGCAGGCGCTGCGCAACTCGCTGCTGACCGATGTGCATGCACCGGGCCAGTTCCGCGCACTGACCGTGCGCAACATCGACGCGTGGTACCCGGCGTTCGAAGTGAAGGAAGGCCAGAAGCTTTACCTGGCCCCGGACAAGCGGGTCAAGGTGTGGTGATGTAACCGGAACGGGCGCCGCAAGGCGCCCGTTTCACGTTCCGGTAGCTGCCAACCTGGGTTGGCGTGCTTCTGGAATCCCCGTGCGTGGATGAGGCAGCGCGCAGAAGCGTGCCAACCAAGGTTGGCATCTACCAGGGCATTTCGGGCTACTCGCGCAGAAACGTGCCAACCAAGGTTGGCACCTACCAGGGCATTTCGGGCTACTCGCGCAGAAGCGTGCCAACCAAGGTTGGCACCTACCAGGGCATTTCGGGCCACTCGCGCAGAAGCGTGCCAACCAAGGTTGGCATCTACCCACGCGCGGCGGGCCAGTCGCGAAGGATCTCCACCGGCACGCCCATGCGCGCACAGGCGCGGCTGGCCAGGCCATCGGGCAGCGCGCGGCGGAACAGCGGCGCCATGCCCTGCATCAGCTTCGCCGATGCTGCGGCCTGTGCGCGCTGGCGGCCACTGCGTTCAAGCATGCCTTCGGCCCAGTCCGGCAGCAGTGCCGCGCCCGCACCCAGGAACACTTCGCGCGACAGCCCCGGCACCGGTACCGGCAGGCGCACGCCGGACAGCACTTCCAGCACCTCGCGCGAGCGCTCATCCACACGCAGCTCCGGCTGCCGCGCACAGAAGTACGCCGCCACTTCCGCTTCGCTGCGCGGCACGTCCACCGCGCCCAGTGCCTCGGCCACGCAGCGGTACTCGTCGTAATAGCGATCGGCGATGTGCGCCGGTACCTCGCGCCCGTAACGACGAAACCCCTGCAGGAACCCGAACGCTTCGGTCACGTGCACCCAGGTCAGCAGCTGCGGATCGTCGGCGGCGTAGGGCTCGCCCTGCGCGGTCTGCCCGCGGATCTGCGCATGGATGCGGCGCACCCTGGCCACCAGCGCCTCCACCTCGCCGGTGGGCGCATAGCTGGTGCCGGCAACGAAGGCCGTGGTGCGGCGCAGGCGACCCACCAGGTCCTGGCGGAAATTGGAGTGGTCGTAGACCCCGGCCAGCGCGCGTGGGTGCAGCGTCTGCAGCATCAGCGCGCACAGGCCACCGGCCAGCATCGAGGGGAATTCGGCGTGCAGCCGCCAGGTGACGCTGTCCGGGCCGAACCAGCCCGGGTCGCCCTGCGGATGGTCGTAATCGATGCCGCTCTGGCCACGCGGAAAGGCCTCCAGTACCCAGCGCCGGATCGGCGCGGTGACGGGGCGGGAGAGTCGCTGCAGCAGAGCCGGCATCACAGGTCCAGGAAAGGCGGAAGAACGGCCGCAGGTTGCGCGGTCGCCCCCGATTCTGGGCGATCACGGGTCCGGCGGCGAGTCTCCGCACTCAGCCACGGTTTCATGTGCGGCCGCAGCACGTTTCACCCTGCGACATCCTGTCGCAGGCTGCGACTCCAATGCTGCGGCGCAGCAGAATTCACCCGTTCAGACAAAACCCTTACGCCGCTTGGCGTTGCGCCCATTGCACGGCTCGCTGGAAGTGCTAGAACTGAACCCGCCACACCGTCCAACGCTGATCGACGCACGTTCCACAAGGAGCCAGCCATGATTGCTTTGTTCAAGGGTTTGGGACTACTGCTTCGCGACAACGAGCTCTACAGCAGCCCGTTCGAAAAACAGGTCGCGCACTGGCGCAGCCTCAGCGAGCAGCAGATCCGCGATGAAGTGGCTGTGCTGGCCCAGGCCAAGTGCCAGTGGCTGATCGCCTCGATCGTCGGCTGGCAGGCGGCCTCGCTGCTGATCCTCGGCCTGATCACCAACTACCTGTGGCGCGACGATTACCACATCACCTTCACCCGCGTGGTCGTGGTGTTCGGCTCCTGGATCTCGATCCTGTTCGTGATCTGGTTCATGGCCAACATGTTCGACCGCACTGCCGGTTTCGAGCGCTGGATGAAGGCCTTCAACAGCCGCGCGCGCATCAGCTCCAAGGCTGACAGCGTCGAGCACGTGGCCGAGGCGCTGGACCTGGCCGAGCACTACCCGGAAGTGCTGGACTACAAGCAGGCGGTCACCGCCAAGCGCGAACTGCGCCACGAGGACATCCGCATCATGACCGAGATCGGGCGGATGAAGCAGCACTCCGAACTGGTCGGCCGCCTCAACCATGTGGGCGAGACCGAGCATCATCACGATCTGACGCTGCAGCCTGCCTACTGACCCTTCAGGGAAGCGGGGGGACCCACAATGCCACCGTGATCACTCACGGTGGCATTGTTCTATCGGGTCCTGGCTGACGCACTGGCGGAAGCCGTTGGGCAGGCCACGCATGGCCTCGGTCCTGCCTGCTGCCACCGCGAACCGGCGCAGCGGCGGTGTGGCGCAGGTGGCATCGGGGCTGCAGGCCGGATCGAGCACCAGGTAGTGGCAGTAGCCACTGCGGCTGGCAATGCACTGGAAGCGTGCCTCGCCATCGACGACGGTGCCCTTGCTGTACAGCGTATCCACGCCGTTGGCCTGGGTGCGGGTGATCGAGGTGTTGCGGGATTTTTCGCAGCCGGCCAGCGCCAGCATGGCGACGCATACAATCAACAGTCGGGGCATGTTCGTTCCTCGGAACAGGGGCGATGCTGCTGCGGCTACATGCCGCGGAACAGGCTCATGAACGGCTGGCTGACCACCAGCGTCTCCGTGCGCCCGCGCAGGCGCAGCACGCCACGCCCGGTGTCGTCGCGGCTCACCGCCGCCACCGCCTTCATGTTGACGATGGTCGAACGATGGATCTGGCGGAAGTGCTGCGGATCGAGCACTTCCAGCAGTTCGCGCAACGGGGTGCGCAGCAGGCTTTCGCCGGCGGCGGTGACCACGGTGGTGTACTTGTTGTCGGCGCGGAAGTACGCCACGTCTTCCAGCATGATCAGCTGCGTCTCGCGGCCGTTGCTGGCGGTGATCCAGGCCAGTGGTGGGCGCTCCGCTGCGCCCTGCGATGGGCCCAGCCGCTGCAGCAGGCGCTCCAGCACGGCATCGTCCTGTCGCGTCGATGGCAGCCGCGACAGGATGCGCTCGCGGGTGGCCAGCAGGCGCTCGTCGCTGACCGGCTTCAACAGGTAATCCATCGCGCCCTGCTCGAACGCGTCGATGGCGTACTGGTCGTAGGCGGTGACGAACACCACCTGGGTGCGCGGGCTCAGTTCGGACAGCGAGCGCGCGACCTCGATGCCGCTGATGCCGGGCATGCGGATGTCGAGAAAGGCGATGTCCGGCTGCTTCTCGGCCAGCTGCTCCAGTGCGCTGGCACCGTCCTCGCACTCGGCCACCAGCTTGAGGTCCGGCCACAGCCGGCCCAGCTGCTCCACCAGTGACTGCCGCAGCAGTTCCTCATCTTCGGCGATCAGGGCTTCAAGCGGCATGGCTGCGCTCCTTGTGCGACTGCGGCAGGGTCATGGTCGCGGCCACGCCGCTGGGGAAGTTGGCGACGATCGCCACGCCGGCCTGCTCACCGCAGGTCAGGCGCAGGCGCTCGCGCAGGTTCTTCAGGCCGATGCCGGTACCGCTGGTGCCCTGGCCGAAGCCGAGCCCATCGTCGGCCACGGTCACCGTCACATGGTCATCGAAACCGCGCGCCAGGATCCAGATCGTGCCACCGCCGGGCTTGGGTTCCAGGCCGTGCTTGATCGCGTTTTCCACCAGCGTCTGCAGTGCCATCGCCGGCAGGTGCACGCCATGCAGCTCGTTGGGGACCTGCACTTCCACCGCCAGGCGTGCACCCATGCGGATGCGCAGGATTTCCAGGTAGGCGCGGGTGCGATCCAGCTCCACACCCAGTGTCGATACCGATTCGTCCACCTGCGGCAACGAGCTGCGCAGGTACTGGATGAGGTGGCCGAGCATCTGCTCGGCACGCGCCGGATCGGTGCGGGTCAGTACCTGCGCGTTGGCCAGCGTGTTGTAGAGGAAGTGCGGTTCCACCTGCGCATGCAGCAGGTTCAGGCGCGCCACCGACAGTTCCTTTTCCACCTGGGTCTGTTCGGCCGCGGCCTGTTCGTCACGGCGCTGGTCGGCAACGCGGCGGCTGATCGCACGGGTGACCGCCTCGGCGTTCTCGTAGTTGCTGCCCTCGTCCAGCGCCAGCAGGTCGGCCCACCAGCCGGCATCGGGTTCGAACAGCAGGGTAACGGTGCTGGTGCCCTGCCCCGGCGTGACCGTGGCCAGCACGCTGTTGCGCTTGATCGCCAGCCGCGCCGGCAGGTTCCAGCGCGACGGCTGGCGACCATTCCAGAGGTCGACCCGGCGAACATAGGCGCGCACCTGCAGGCTGCCGGCCGAGCTTTCCACATCCTCGACACGCGGCAACTCCGCGATCGCCGCTTCCACCACGGCGTAGGCCTGGCCGGCATCCATCGGCAGTTCCACCTGGCGGCGCTGGCGCCCGGACAGCGTGGTCGAATCGAGCCGGCCAGCGACCAGCCAGACCCGTCGTATATGGGTGATCGCGCTGCCCAGCGCGGAGATCATCAGGAACATCGCCAGCAGGCCGAAGACCCAGCCCGGGCCATCGTTCATGCCGCTGAAGATGCCGCTCCAGACCATGCCGGCTACAACCAGCGCGGCGGCCCAGGCCAGCAAGTGACGGATCAGGAGAGAGAGGCTGGCGAACACGGCGGCGCCTTGGAGGAAGGGGGTGAGCCGAGCATAGGGCGGCCCGCCGGGCAAACAAGCGGGCTGCGACGAAGGGCCGGAAAGCGGGGATGGAATCGGTTCTGGTCGTGCCGGCCGCTGACCGGCTCCCCGATACCCCGGCAAGCATCACAGGGGTGCCGGCCAGCGGCCGGCACTACCCGGGAGGCGCCGGGCGAACCCGGCGCATTCCCTTACTTGCGCTGGTCGGCGCTGGCGTCACGCACGGCGCGGAACGACTCGTCCTTGCTCCAGTTCGGCCAGCTGCGCGAGTTGGCCAGCTGGTTGCCCAGCGTGTACAGCACTTCCAGGTCGCGGGCAGCACCGGCGAACACCCAGTCCGGCTGCCACTCATCGCCCTGCTGGTGATAGCGCTTGGCGGTGTAGTCCTCGGAGGCCTTCTTGCCTGCGGCCACGCCACCATCCACCCAGTCCTGGCCGGCCGACCAGGACAGCGCCGGCACGCCACGCTTGGCGAACGGGAAGTGATCGGAGCGGAAGAACAGGCCCGCTTCCGGTTTCGGGTCCGGCGTGTAGCGGATATCCCAGCCCTTGGCCACATCCTTCAGCTGGTCCAGCAGCTCGAAGCGCGCGGCACCGTAGATGCCGAAGTCACGCGACGGGCCGAACGGCGCCATGCCGTCCATGTTGATCACCGCCACGGTCTTTTCCAGCGGATACAGCGGATGGGTGGCGTAGTACTCCGAACCCAGCAGGCCCTTTTCCTCGGCGGTGACCGCCAGGAACAGCAGCGAACGCTGCGGGCGCTTTTCCTTGGCGAAGCCACGCGCCAGCTCGATCAGCGAGGCGGTACCACTGGCGTTGTCCAGCGCGCCGTTGAAGATGCGGTCGCCACGCGCGTCCGGCTCACCCACGCCGATGTGGTCCCAGTGCGCGCTGTAGATGATCGTCTCGTCCGGGTGGCGGCTGCCTTCCAGGCGTGCGGCCACGTTGTGCGAGGTGATCACCTCGGTCTTCACCGCGTACTTCGCGTCCAGGCTGGCGCCGGTCAGCGGCACCGGGGTGAAGTCGCGCTGCTGCGCCTTTTTCTTCAGCGCCTCGAAGTCCTGCCCGGCCGAGCGGAACAGCTCCACCGCCAGGTCGCGCTGGATCCAGCCTTCCAGCAGCGGGTGGCTTTCTGCCGGGTTGTCGCGCACCACATCGAACATGGTGTTGGTGTTGGAGCCGGCCACGGTGGCCCAGCCGTACGATGCCGGTGCGGTCTCGTGCACGATCAGCACGCCCAGCGCACCCTGGCGGGCGCCTTCCTCGTACTTGTAGGTCCAACGGCCGTAATAGGTCATGCCCTTGCCGTCGAAATCGCCCTGGCCGGTTTCGAAGTCCGGGTCGTTGATCAGCACGACGGCGATCTTGCCCTTCAGGTCCACGCCCTTGAAGTCGTCCCAGTTGCGCTCCGGGGCCTTCACGCCGTAGCCGAGGAACACCAGCGGCGCCTTGCTGATGTCGACGTTGCTGGCGCCGTTCATGGCGGCGCGCACGGCGATCTGCTTGCCCTGCTCCAGCGCAACGGTCTTGCCACCCTGGTGCAGCGCCAGCTGCGGTGCGCCAACGATGTCACCCTTGCGCAGCGGCACGGCCTGGGTCCACAGGCGCTTGCCGTCCTTGAGGTCACCGCCGGGCTGCAGGCCGGCGTCGGCGAACTGCTTGCTGAGGTAGGCGATGGTCTTCTCTTCGCCGGCGGTGGCCGGCGAACGGCCTTCGTAGGCGTCGGACGCCAGTTCCTTGACGTCGGCGGAGATCCGCGCGCCATCGAATTTCGGGGTGGCCGCCATCAGTGCGCTCGACACCGACAGGGCCAGCACGCCCAGTACCACTCGTTTCATTGCTCTCTCCAGCAGGGAAATCCTTCTGGAGTGTAATGGGATTCGGCAGGGCTGCGCCCTGCACCCGCCGAAGCCAGGGCAACAGCAACAGCAGATGCTGACACTCCGTGGGATGGCGGGGTGGGTAGGTGTCGACCTTGGTCGACACGCCCCTCTTGGTAGGTGTCGACCTTGGTCGACACGGACGGAAACAAGAAGGGGTCAGATCCCCTTCCCTGCGGGAAAGGTCTCTGACCCCATCCATGTATTGCTTGAGCGTATTACCAGTTCGGGTCTTCGGCCGGGGCGGCAGCAGGCTTGGGCTTCGGCTTGGCGGCCGGGCGGGCGGCGGGAGCGGCCGAGGCCGTCGCACCGGCAGCCGCCGCAGCCGGCTTGCTGCCCAGCTTCTGGCGCAGTTCGATCTGGCCCGGACGGAAGCCCCCACGCATCGCGTCGACGCCGTCTTCGATGGTGCCGTAGGAGGTCTGCGCAGCGACGCGGTCGATGCGGATGGTGCAGCACGGATGTTCGCTGCGGCCCAGCGAACGGCCGGTCTGCGGGTCTTTCAGTTCCTCGCCCAGGCGCACGGCCTGCCAGCGCTGGCCGGCCTGCACGGTGTCACCGCCCTGGCTCAGCACCACCTGGTCACCGTCCACCGAAACCACCGACACGGGGAACAGCGTGGTGACGATGGTGGTACCGATCTGGCCGGACAGCGACTCCATCATCGCCGCGGCCATGTTGCGGCCGTTGACCACGCGCGGCAGGGTGCTGGGGCCGGTCGAGGCCAGCTGGTGGTCGAAGCTGTCGGACATCACCACCTGGCCGGTGGTGGCGTTGATCAGGCGCAGGGTGATGCGGCCGCCACCAGAGTAGGAGGTCACCTGGCGGTCGGACATGCGCAGGTTGCGCACGCTGCGCGGATACTCGAAACGCTCGATGGTCGGGATCAGGATCAGGTCGGTCGCCAGCTGCTGGCCAACGCGCGCGGTGTCCTGCAGGCGCACGTTGCCACTGTTGATGTGGTCGATCTCGGCCTGCAGTTCGTCGCCGAACTCGCGGTCCAGCACGATGAAGCGCTGGGTCTGGGTCAGCGTATCGGACAGGCGCGCGCGGATCGCGTCGGCCACGTCATCGGCACTGACGCGGCCATCGCCGACGGCATAGCTGCCAGCCTTGGTGCGCGGCAACGCGACCACGATCTTCGGCTTGCCCTGCTCGTCCGGAGCGCGGTACTGGGCGATCTGCGCACGCACGCGCACCTTCCAGTAGCTGCGCATGCTGCGATGGGTCACGTCGGAATCGAACGAGCTTGCGCCACGCTTGGCATCGACGCTGACCTTCTCGTCGTAGCTTTCCTTGACGCTGGCAGAGCCACCCGCGCCCTTGGCCGTGGCTTCGCCGGAGGCGCTGGCAGACGCCGAGCCCTTGAAGCTCCAGCCTTCATCGCTGGCGCGCACGCGGGCGATGGTTTCTTCGTCCAGCTGCCGCACTTCGTCCTGCGACAGGATTTCATAGCCCAGCACCGCGCCCTGCGAGCCGGCGATCATCTGCTGGGTGAACGCGTCGGCGCGGATATCGCCGACGTGTTCGTCATCCACATCCACATGCAGGCCTGCACGCAGGCTCTGCATCTGGCTGGCCACGCGTACGCCATTGACCTGCGCCACCGCCGACTGCAGTGCCGCCAGCACCGCCAGTTCCGGGGTGCTGCCGATGCCGTCGGCCTCGCGCGCAACCTGGGTGGTGCCGCCGAAATCCGGCGTGCCACGCAGCGGCGCTGCTTCCACTGGCGCATTGCTGGCCAGTGCACTGGTTGCCTTGTCCTTGGCGGGTGTGGGCGCATCGGCAGCCGGGGTGTCCTGCTTGCCACAGGCTGCAAGCAGCACCGTGGCCAGGCCCAGGCCGATCAAACGGGAGGTCGTACGCATGGGGATTCGCCTCGGATCAGTTCATCTTGTCCAGCTGGCCCAGCATCGAGTCGGCGTTGGACGGCACCTTCACCTTGCTCTTCTTGGCGAAGGTGACGGCCGACTTGGTCGAACCGTACAGGCCCTGGATGAAGCCCGGCGATTCCTTGGCCACCCATGCACCGGCGGCCAGCTTGCGGCCGACGGTGGCCATCTGGGTCGCGCCCAGGTTCTTCATGCCGGCGGTGAAGTTGCTGGCTTCGCCACCCAGCTTCTGCGCTTCGGCCGCCGAGGACAGCAGCGAGACCAGGCCTTCGGCGTAGTGCTGCTTGGATTCAGCGTTCAGCTCCGGCTGCGCGGCCTGGCGCTCGTCGATCGCGGCCTGGGCGGCTTCGCTGACCGACACCGACTTCTTCATCGCATCGACGCTGACCGAACCCGACGACAGCGCCTGGCGCTCGGCTTCCAGCAGCTGCACCTGCTCGGCCAGGCCGAAGGCACGGGCGAACGAGGTCTGGGCCTGCAGCGAGTTCGACTGCGAGCTGACGAAACGGCGCACCAGCGCTTCCTGCGCGGCTTCGTTCGGGGCAGCGGCGCTGGAAGTGCTGCTGGAGGTGCTGCTGGAGGCACCCGTCAGGTCCTTCAGCTTGCCCAGGCCTGCATGGGCCGGCATCGACAGGGTGGCGGCCGCGATGGCCAGGACAAGAGCGGTATTGCGGATCATGTGAGAGTCCTTTGGGAGAGACGGCCGCGGTGCGGCACGTGGAAACACGGGGGTGGCGCCGGGCCATGCCCGGCGGGAACGGCCAGGGATCAGCGGACCGCCTTGACGTTCAGTTCGTTGATCATCTGCTGGGCAGCCTTCTCGGCAGCCAGCTGCAGGGCATTGGTACGTGCCACGGTTTCATTCGGACCGGTGCCGGAGAACTGCACCGGGCCGACCGACGACACCGTGCGCGGGAAACGACCGGTCACGTCCAGCACCTTGCCGGTGACGGTGACGAACACGCGGGTGTTGCCACTGGCCGGATCGCGGTCGCGCATGCCGACGTCGAGGGTGCCGACGGCGATGTACGGAATGTTGGCCGCACGGATGCCGTTGGCGGTGTCACGCAGCGTGGCCGGGGCCAGGTCGTTGCCGGTGCTGAAGTCCTTGCGGATGCGCTCGATGCTGAGCAGGCCGCGCGACTCGCCTTCCACGTATTCGGCTTCAACCACTTCGTAGCCGGCGGCACTGAAGGCACCGGTCATCGCGGTGTTGACCTCGGCGGCGTTGGCCACCTTCCAGGTGATGTTGTCGGCACGTGCGGTGGTGCTGCCGCCACTGGTGACCGACACCGAGCCGTTCTGGTTGATGCTGCCGTTGGTGCTGACCGAGTTGCCGCGGAAGCTGTCGCCTTCACGGGTGTTCTCGCTGTAGCTGCTGCTGGCGTCGACGCGACGGTATTCCTTGTCCTGGAACGACTGCACGGTGTCCTGCGAGCGTGCCATGAACAGGAACGTCAGCAGCGAGCGCTGCGCGGCGGTGGCGCCGGCAACGGCCGAACCCGCATCCAGCTTGGTCTGCAGCAGGGTGGTGTTGATCTCGGCGCGGACGGTGACGCTGTAGGTCTTGGCCTTCTTGTCTTCGGTGTCCGACAGCTGCACCGCGCTGAGCACGTAGCGGTCGATCTCGCCGATGAACTCGGCGCGGCGCGCTTCGAACAGGCGCAGCTTGGCCGCACCGGTTTCGGCGATGTACGCCTCAAGTGCATTGACCTTGGCCTTGTTCAGGGCCTGGGCGCGGGTGTCGGCACTCAGGCGCAGGCCGTAGCTGGCCGAGCCGGTACCACGCGAACTCGCGGTCTGTGCTGCGACCGGCGAGGCCACCACCAGCGCAATGAGGATAAGCAGGATGGTACGCATCAACGACATGACTTGATCAACTCCTGGAGGGCTTGGGTCTGCTGCTGCAACGGGCGGCCGCCCGGCTTCTGTTCGTCCAGCCAGGCGCGCGAATCGGCACGCTTGGCAGCGGCGCCGGCGAAGGCGTCGAAGCCGGCCAGCAGGGTTTCGTAGCTGGCCGACCACTGGTCAACCTGCCACTGCGTGACCGGCACCACCTTGGTGGCACCCTTGCGCAGCGGCTGTTCGAAATAGACCTTGCCCGAGAACGGTTCGGTCACCCTGGCGGTGAAGAAGGCGCCGAACAGCATCGTCTTCATCGCCGGGGTTTCCTCGATCACGCCGTTCTTCAGTGCATCGACCTGCAGGTTGATGACGTAGTCGGGTTCGGGAATCTTCAGCTGGTAGACCTTGCCGTCGGCAAAGCGGGCGGCCATCGCACCGCCGATCGCCTGGCCCGAGGCCGGCGGCAGCAGGCCGACGCCGGTGTTGGACGACAGCGTCTTGGACAGCTCATGGGCCAGGGTGGCGCGCAGCGGCGCTTCCCACTTCGGGTCGGGCAGCTTGGCGCGCACCGCGTCGGACAGGGTCACCCCGCCCACCTGCAGGCGGCGCACGGCGGCGTCGGGCAGCCTGGCCTGTGCCAGGCTGCCCGCGAGTACCTGCGACAGGCTGGTATCGGCGCCGCCGTACAGCAGGTCGGCGACGATCGCGTCGATATCGTCGTTGTCAGGACGGTAATCCTGCACGTCGATACGCTGCAGGGTGAGCGGATAGGAGGCAATCACCTGGCGCTCGCGGAAGTCGAAGAACAGCGCCTGCAGCGCAACTTCCACCAGCACCTTGTACTGGCCACCGATCGGCTCGACCGAGACCAGTTCGCGGTCCAGTGCAGCGGCCAGTACGGTGGCGCTGGTGGTGCCGTCGAGCATCGCCACCGGCTGGTCGATCAGCTCCAGATGGGCTGGTGCGCGGCGCTTGAGCGACTGCGCCAGTACCTGGTTCAACGGGACCAGGCCACGCCGCTCCAGCACCGCATGCGCATGCGGCGTGGTCGCCTGCACGGCGGCGGCGTCAGCGGTATAGGCAAAACCGGCCCAATAGGCCTGCTGTGATTTGTCTGCTGCCTGCACGGCCATCGGCCATACGGCCAGGCACAGGGCACAGGCAAGCAGGCGCGCAAAAGCGCGCGATGCGCTCTTCATCCTTGAATACATCCAACCGCTCCTCGGTCAATACGCACGGATCGCAGACACTCATGCGTCCGCTGGGCGCGAAACATAGCCGCTCACGGGCCCGCCGACAAGTGCTGCGCTTGTCGGTTCACTCCGCGGGGGGCAGACCGGCCCGCTTCCGCAGCAGCCCACGCTCTGCCTGGTTCTGGCTGAGCCGCGCGGCCTCGGCAAAGGCAACACGCGCGTCCTGCTCACGTCCCAGTGCCTGCAGCAGCTCGCCACGCACCACCTGCAGCGGCGCGTAGTCGCGCAGGCGCGGATCGACCAGCAGCGGCTGCAGTTGCGCCCAGGCGGCAAAAGGGCCTTCACTGCGCAGGATCGCCACCACGCGATTCAATGCCACCACCGGTGAAGGTTGCACATGCAGCAGCTGTGTATAGAGCGCCGCAATACGCGGCCAATCGGTGGCGTCGGCGCGACGCGCGGCCGCATGGCAGGCGGCGATGCGCGCCTGCAGCACATAGGAATCCTGGCCACCACCCGCGGCCAGCGCACGTGCCAGGGCCTGCTGCCCGCGTTCGATCTGAAGCCAGTCCCAGCGCGCACGGTTCTGCTGGTCCAGCAGCACCGGCACGCCCTGCGCGTCCACCCGTGCCGCTGCGCGCGAGGCCTGCAGTTCCATCAGCGCCAGCAGGCCCAGTACCGGCGGTACCGGCAACCGATGCGCCAGGATGCGGGCCAGCCGCAACGCCTCCTCGCACAGCGCCGGGCGCATCCAGTCATCACCGGCGCTGGCCGCATAGCCTTCGTTGAACACCAGATAGATCGCCTCCAGCACCGAGCCCAACCGCTCCGGCATCGCGTCCGCGCGCGGCACTTCATAGGGCACCTGCTTCTGCGCCAGGGTGCGCTTGGCCCGCACGATGCGCTGGGCGATGGTCGGCTCCGGCTGCAGGAACGCACGCGCAATCTCCACGGTGGTCAGGCCACCGAGCAGGCGCAGGGTCAGCGCCACCCGCGCATCGGCCGGCAGCACGGGATGGCAGGCCACGAACATCAGCCGCAACAGGTCATCGCCCAGGTCATCCTCCAGCGCCTGGCTGTCATCCGGTGCCGGCAGCGCCGCCGGATGCAGTTCCTCGCCCCATTGCGCGTGCTGCTGCGCCACCCGCTGGTGCTGGCGCAGCACATCGATGGCACGGTTGCGCGCGGTGGTCATCAGCCAGGCTCCGGGATTGTCCGGGATGCCCTGCTCCGGCCAACGCTCCAGCGCGGCCAGCCAGGTGTCCTGGGCCAGCTCCTCGGCACGGCCGACATCGCCTCCGAGCAGCCGCGCCAGGCGCGCGATCAGCACTGGCGACTCCATCCGCCAGAGGGTTTCCAGACGCTGCGTCAGTGCGGGATCGGGCATGCGCCGATCACAGCACGCAGGCCCAGCCCGCACAAGCGCCATGGCTCACGCTTCGACGATGGGCTTGAAGCCGCCCCAGAACATGCGCTGGGTATCGAATGGCATGTCCTTCGGGCCCAGCGACGCCAGCCGCGGGTCGGCCATCACCCGGGCGTTGATGCGATCGCGCGCCGCGCGTGAGCGGAACACCACGAAGGCGACGATCACCGTTTCGCCGGGCTTGGCCTTGACCGCCTGTGGAAACGACGTGCGCTTTCCCGGTTCCACATCGTCGGCCACGCACTCCATGTACTGCAGTGCGCCATGATCCTTCCACACCGCGCCGGCCTTGCGGGCAAGGCGGCGGTAGGCCGCCACCTTGTCCTGCGGGCACGGCAGCACGTAAGCGTCCACGTAAGCCATGCGGGTTCTCCCTGCGGCGGCCGTCAGCCCGGCTCGCCGTCCATGTGTGCGATTTCCCATAGATGGCCGTCCAGGTCCTGGAAGCCACGCTGGTACATGAAGCCGTAGTCGCGCGCCGGCTGCGGCTCGCTGGCGCCAGCGGCCAGGGCCTTGTCGACCATCACGTCCACCGCCTTGCGGCTGTCCGCCGACAGGCAGGTGATCACTTCGGTCTGGCTGCGCGCATCGGCAATCGGCTTGGTGGTGAACTGCTTGAAGAACGGCTGGGTCAGCAGCATCACGAAGATACTTTCACTGATGACCATGCAAGCGGCATCGTCATTGGTGAAGGTCGGGTTGAAGCTGTAGCCCAGCGCGGCGAAAAAGGCCTTGGATGCGTTCAGATCCTGCACGGGCAGGTTGACGAAGATCATCTGCGGTTGTGGTGCACTCATCGGTAAAGCTCCTGGGTGGATGGAAAAGACGGGATCAGGGCTGCTTCATGCAGTTGACCATCCACGGCTTGCCGTAGCGGTCGATCAGCATGCCCCAGCGGTGTGCCCAGAACGTTTCGGCGATCGGCATCTGCACCTGGCCACCTTCAGCCAATGCAGCGAACACACGTTCGGCTTCTTCGATGCTGTCGACATCGACATTGATGGTGGTCGAGCCACCCTCGCCGCCACCGGGGCCGTCGGCCGCCATCACGATGGCGTTGCCGATCTCCAGCTGGCTGTGCGCAACGTGGTCCAGGGTCTGCGCCGGCATCTCGTTGCAGCCAGGCATGCCATCGGACGGCGGCATGTCGCGGTACTTCATTTCCGAGGTGACCTGGCCGCCGAGTGCCTTGGCATAGAACGCCATCGCATCGTGGGCCTGGCCGCTGAAGCCGAGGAAGGGAATCAGTCTCATGGCAATACTCCGTTGTGTGGTCCAGGGCGGTAGCGCCGGGTCATGCCCGGCAGGGAGATGCATCGGGTCAACCTTCCAGCTGTGCACGCAGACGCTGTTCCTGCTGCTGTAATTCGGGGGTGAAGGCTTCACCGAAGTCTTCAGCGGAGATCAAGGGACGCAGTTCGAGCGTGCCACCACTGCCGAACGGCGCACGGCTGGCCCATTCAACCGCCTCGTCCAGCGACCGCACGTCCCACAGCCAGAAGCCGGCGATCTGTTCGCTGGCGGGGCCGAACGGGCCGGCCTCGACCTTGGGCGCGGTGCCGCCAAAGTGAATGCGCCGGCCGCGCTGGGTGGCATGCAGGCCTTCACCGGCCAGCATGATGCCGGCGGCCACGAGTTGTTCATTGAAGGCGCCCATTTCGGACAGTTCCTGTTCGCTGGGCATGCGGCCGGCCTCGGAGTCGGCGTTGGCCTTCACGATCACCATCACTTTCATTGCAGTCTCCCGTGGGGACGCGTGGTGCGTGCCCTTCACTGGGTACAACGAACCAGGGGGCTGGGAATCGACACGCCTGTTGGAAATTTTTTCTTCCGCGGAGAGCGCGCCTTCGGCGGGCGTCGGCGAACGGCGGAGCCCCTCCGTGGTGGGGTGGGTTGGTCGCTGAGAGCTGGATTTCTGAGGGTGGGCCGGGCGGGTGGGGCTGGCGGGGACGCCGTGAACCCCGCTCCGCGGCCCGGCCCAGCCGCTGGCGGCTGTGCGTTCGGGCGCTTGCGAAGCAGTGCTTCGCAAGCAAAGCGCCCTCACCCTTGGGGGCTTGGCCGCGGCATCCATGCCGCGGACACCCCCGCCCCGCCTACCCACCCGGCCTTGGACAGTTTCCTGCCTCCGGCGCACACCACGGGAAGATCAAGAGAAAAGGCAGAAGCAAAGGCAAAAGCAAAGGCAAAAGCAACGGCAGCTGGCTGGCGGCCTCGGCTTTGCGAGCGAAGCGACCCGCTTTTGCTCTTGTTGTTGATTTCCCGTGGTGGATCGGCCGCCGGAATCTGTCGGGGGCCGGGCGGGTGGGATTGGCGGGGTATCCGCGCCATGGATGGCGCGGCTAAGCCTCCAGGGACGGATTCACGGCGTCCCCGCCAGTCCCACCCGCCCGGCCCACCCGCAGGAACCCAGCTTTCAGCGACCAACCCAAACCCACCACGGAGGGGCTCCGCCGTTCGCCGCCCCCCGCCGAAGGCGCGCCTCCCGCGCTGCAACATGCCCACGTGCAAACCTGCGCCATCATGGGCACCCGCCCGCGCCAGGACCGTGCCATGCAGCAGTACCTGCTTCTGATCTACATCGAGCCTGCCCTGCTGCAGGCCCTGCCCACCGAAGAATTCAACGCGCTGATGCGCGACTGCCTCGCCCACGCCGACAAGCTGCAGGCCCAAGGCACGCTGCTGGCCGCACAGAAGCTGCAGCCGGTCGACACCGCACAGACCCTGCGCGTCCGCGATGGGCACAGCCGCGTGCTCGATGGCCCCTTCGCCGAAACCCGCGAACTGCTGGCCGGCTTCAACCTGATCGTGGCACGCGACCGCGACGAGGCCATGCGCATCGCCCGCGACTTCCCCTGGGCACGCTTCGGCAGCATCGAAGTGCGGCCGCTGGAAGACATGGACGCCGAGCGCGAACGCTGCGGCGCCCCGGCTGCCGCTATGGCAGCAGCCGTACTCTGATCTCGCGCGGGCCGATGCCTTCGTTGCCGCTGTAGTCGCGCACGCTGGCGCGCACGATGTACTCGCCCGGCGGCAGCGCCGCCGGCTGCCAGCGCCCGGTTTCCATCAGGCCGTCGCGCACGGTGTTGGTGGCCAGGTAACGGAAACGGGTCACCGCACTGCCGTGCACGGTGATGCCGCTGTCGGGGGCGTAGGCCACCCGCACCGCCTCCTTCTGCGGCGGCATGCGGTTGAACACGATGTTCCAGCGCGGCTGTTCGTAGCCCTGCAGCGCCCGGCCACCGGCATCGAGGATCTGGTAACCCACCTGGTACATGCCCAGGCGGCGGCGCGGCAGGTTGTTGTCGACCTGGTCCCAGGCCTCGATCACGATCTGCACGCCGCGGCCCTGGCGGGCCACCATCACCACGCCATCGCTGCCTGCTGCCATCGGCTGGTCGTTGTCGTCCAGCAGTGCTACATCGGTGATGCGCGGCGCGAAGTGATCGGCGTAGCCCTGGAAGCCCAGCGCCACCGCATTGGTCTCGAAACCGCCGGTGCCCACCGCCAGGTGCACATGCGCCTGGTTGTTGATGCTGCCCAGGCGATCACCGACGTGGATGCGCATGCCCCGGCGCACACGCATCCGCTCCAGCTTGCCCTGCTCGTCATACAGTGCCTGCCAGCGCGCGTCGTAGGGTTCATCGCGCGGGGTGCGGCCCACCCGCATGTGGATGTACTTGAGGCGGTCAACGGCCAGTCCCTCGGCCTTCTCGCCCAGGTTCCAGGCCGCCACCGGGCTGCTGATCTTGCCTTCGGCGATCGCCAGCACGGTCTGGCCCACATCACCGCGCACGTCGAAGCCGCCATGCAGATGGTGCCGGCTCTCACCGCTGAAGTTGCCGCGCACTTCACCCAGAGTGCCGACCACTTCGTGCCAGCCGTCCTGCGGAGCCAGCGGCCAACGGCCCCCGGTCTTCGGCAATGCGGCATCGGCGGCCGGGCCGACCAGCGCCGGCGCTGGCAGTTCGCCCACCGGCAGCGGGCGCAGGCGGTGCAGGCGGTAGCTGGCGGCGTCGGCCACCAGCACGCTGCCGTCGGCATCCAGCGCCAACCCGCTGGGGCGGGCCAGGCGCGGCAGGCGGCCGTTGCCGACCAGCGCGATCTGGTGGCCCTGCGGCGTCACCTGCACGATGCGGCCATCGAGATCCCCCACGTACAGCACACCGTCGTGGGTGGTGGCCAGCGACAGCGGCCCATTGATCACGCCACCGTCGGCAACCAGGGTGCTGACCGTGCCATCGGCACCGACCCGGCGCACCGCGTTGTTGAACAGATCGGCCACCAGCAACGCGCCCTGCGCGTCGAAGGCCAGCGCCACCGGCGTATCGAAGCGCGCAGCGGCGCCCACGCCATCGGCAAGGCCCGGCCGATCACCACCGGCCAGGGTGCGCACGCTGCCATCGGTACCGATCACCCGGATGCGGTCATTGAACGTGTCCGCCACATAGACCTGGCCCTGCGCGTCCACCGCAACGCCCATCGGCGCATCGAAGCGGGCCTGCGCAGCCGGGCCATCGGCATGGCCCTGCAGGCCACCGGCCAACGTGCTCACCTGGCCATCGGTGCCGATGCGGCGGATCGCATGGTTGCCGGTGTCGGCCACGTACAGGTTGCCCTGCGCATCGGCGGCGATGCCCGAAGGGGTATTGAAGCTGGCTTGCAGCGCCGGGCCATCGATGCGGCCCTCGCCCTGCCCGGCCACGGTTTCAACACGGCCATCGGGCAAGCGGCGGCGGATCCGGTTGTTGTCACCCGCATCGGTGAAATAGATGCTGCCATCGGCGCCGCGCAGCAATGCATACGGATCGGCGAAGCGGGCCTGCGCGGACGCACCGTCGCGGTCACCAGGATGGCCATCGCCGGCCAGCGGCTCGATCTGCGCGGTCCAGGCCAAGGGCGTGGGCACCGGGCCTGCAGGGCCGGCCAGCGTTTTCAGCGGGGTGTCCCACCAGGTTGCAGCCAGGCCCGCCGCCGTTGCCAATGCCACCCCTGCCGCCATCCATTGCCACCGTGCCATCGCGTTGCGCTGCCTCTGCCTGCTGCTTGAAGAGGCACCGACAATAGACGCTGCGCGAGCGATCCGCCACGGCCTATCCTGCGGCTGAATGCCAGAATTGCCTTCCTCGTGCTTGTCCTCGCTGGCTGCAGCAGGTTCAATGCGGTTCCCACGGATGGAGATCCTCCATGCCCCGTCTTCTCCCGCTCACCGTCCTGCTGCTGGCCGCATTGGCCAACACGCCCGCCTCCGCCTCGATCTCGGTCGCCCCGCAGAAGCCGTCCGCCACCGCCGATGCAGTACACGCGGCGTATGCCACGCGCTGGGATGAAGCGATCCAGCAGGCACGCGGCGGCAACACGCTGGGTGCGCTGATCAGCATGGAGCGGCTGATGGAGGATCCGCTGCTGGACGACTTCGATGCCGAGCATCGTGGCCGCGCCTCGCAGGTCGCCGGCTGGACCGCACTGATGCAGAAGAAGCCGGCACTGGCCCGCCGCTACCTGCAGCGGGCGCAGGAGGCCCTGCCGGAGGATGCCCAGATCCTGCTCACCCAGGTGTCGGTGGAACTGTCGGACAACCAGCCGGGCGCAGCCACCACCTTCCTGGTGAAGGCACTGCAGCATGCCGACGCACCGCTGCCGGTCGATCACCATGCCATCAACTACCTGCAGTACCGCCTGCGGGACCAGCCGCAGAAGCGCATGGACCTGCTGCAGGCGCTGTTTGACAACGGCTGGAAGAGTGGCGGCCTGGAACCCACCGGGCTGTGGCTGGCGCTGGCCACGCTGCAGGCCGACAACGGCCGTGGCGACAGCATTCCAGCCACGCTGGCCCGCATCGACAGCCCGGCCGAGATCATCCGCCTGCGCAGCGACAAGCGCTTCGACCGCTATGTCGATCGCGGCGATGCGCGTTTCGATCCGGTCCAGGCGGCACAACGCCATCTCGATGAACTGCGTGTCTCCGGCCTGCTCGACCGGGCACTGGACGCGCGCATGGCCGAGTTCAGCACCACCCTGCTGATGCTGGACCGCAACGAAGAAGTGCTGTCGTTGACCGAAGGCATGGCCGGCGCAGCCAGCAACGGTGAATCGCCTGCCGCCGCGGAAGCGGAATGGGTGGCCTGGCTGCTCAACAG
Organism: Stenotrophomonas maltophilia; assembly: GCF_002799245.1. Classification (GTDB taxonomy): domain Bacteria; phylum Pseudomonadota; class Gammaproteobacteria; order Xanthomonadales; family Xanthomonadaceae; genus Stenotrophomonas; species Stenotrophomonas maltophilia_S. The sequence continues at coordinate 1,158,466 of NZ_NEQV01000001.1, forward strand.
CCGGCTCACCGCGCTGCGCCGGCTGGGCCGCACCGACGACGCACTGACCACGGCAAAGCAGGCCGCGCGCATCGGCGCGCTCGGCCCGGATGGTGTCGAGCACCAGATGAATGTCGGCTTCGTGTTCAGTTCGCTGGGGCGCATGCAGGACGCTGCGCAGGCGGTGAATGACATGCCGGGCCTGGCCGGCTACGGCAAGGCCGCGCAGGCGCTGCTGCAGTTCGCTGCGGCCCGCGAGCGCGGCGATGCCAAGGCACGCGATGCGGCGCGTGCGGTGATCCTGGCCCAGCGCGATGACGCCCGCCTGTTCCATCGCGAAATGCTTTTGGAGGAAGGCAATCTGGACGGTGCCGCCGCCGTGCTGATCGAACAGCTGCGCTCGCCGGTCGAACGCGGTGAAACCCTGGCCAGCCTGCAGGACATGCGCACCTATCCGTCACTGCCGGGCGATGTGCGTATCGATGCCGCTTGGCGCGCGCTCAAGCAGCGTGCGGACGTACAGGCCGAAGTGGCACGCGTCGGCCGCATCGAGCGCTACGAACTGGTCAGCCCCTTCACCTCGCGCTGAGCTTGGGCCCGGCTCTGCAACGGCACCGGCCGCGTCCAGCATCGCCCGCTAGCGCGCCGGCACCTCGGTGCGGATGCCCATGGCTTCGCGGTAGCGTGCGTACAGGGCCATCACCTTGTCCACGTAGGCCAGGGTTTCGGCGTAGGGGGGTACGCCCCTGTAGCGGGTGACCGCACCGATGCCCGCGTTGTAGGCGGCCGCCGCCAACGGTCGGTCGCCGTTGTAGCGGCGCAGCAGCGCACGCATGTAGCGCGCGCCGCCCTCGATCGACTGCTGCGGCGAGAACGGATCGCTCACCCCGTACTCCTGCGCGGTATCGGGCATCAGCTGCATCACCCCCTGCGCGCCCTTGCTGGATACGGCCAGCGCATCGAAATTGCTTTCGGCGTGGGCGATTGCACGCAGCCAGGCATCATCGACGCCGGTGGCCTTGGCCGCGGCCTTGAACTGCCGGGCGTGCTGCGCCAGCTGCGGCTTGCCAACCTTGCCCAACCCTTCGTGCGCCGGCTCACCCGGCGGCGTGGCCACGGTGAACTTCAGGAACACCCGCGAGCCGGGCAGGTTGCGCGTGGAGTAGACCAGCGCCCCGTCCTGCTCGCGCTCGTACAGCACGCCGCTGAACACGCCCATGTTGCCCCACAGGTTCGGGGTCTGGATGGCGTTGTCGTCGATCTCTTTTGCGGTACAGCGCGAGCCGGGTTCCGGGGCGGTGGCCAGGCTGACAGTGTTGCCCTGCACGCAGCGATAGACGGTGCGCGCGGCAGCCAGCCCGGGCCACAGGCTGGGCAGCAGCAACAGCGCGAGCAGGAGGCGGCGAGCGGACATGGCGGCCGGATGATCCGGCCGTGCCCGCTAATGCCGGGTGAATGGGGGGGCGGCAACCTCGACATCAATGGCAAGAGCCGATTCCCGGTGGGAAGGCGGGGTCCGATCCCGTGGCTTCGCAACGGGCTCTGACCCCCACTCCACACACGCTCGACCCTACCCGGTCCTGCGGCGCGCCCAATAGCCCACGCCCAGCAGCACGAACCACGCCGGGCTGGCAATCAGCGCCTGGCGGGTGTCGCCCTGCAGGCTCAGCAGCACCAGCACGGCAGCGAAGAACACCAGGCAGGCCCAGCACATGGCAACGCCGCCGGGCATCTTGAAGATCGATGCAGCATGGCGCTCCGGGTAGCGGCGGCGATAGGCCATGTAGGCCACCAGGATCAGCGACCAGACGAAGATGAACAGCACCGTCGCCAGCGTCGTCACCAGGGTGAAGGCGGTCACCAGGTTGGGAATCAGGTAGATCAGCAGCGTGCCGCCCAGCAGGCACAGGCACGAGAACAGCAGCCCGCGGGCCGGCACTGCGGCGCGCGACAGTTTCGACAGCCCGCGCGGGGCGTGGCCCTCTTCGGCCAGGCCGTACAGCATGCGACTGGTGGAGAAGATGCCGCTGTTGGCCGAGGACGTCGCCGAGGTCAGCACCACGAAGTTGATCAGGCTGGCGGCGGCCGGAATGCCGGCCAGCACGAACAGCTGCACGAACGGGCTCTTGTCTGGCACCACCTGGCGCCATGGGGTGACCGCCATGATCGCGATCAGCGCCAGCACGTAGAAGATGATGATGCGCACCGGGATCGAGTTGATCGCCTTGGGCAGGTTGCGTTCGGGGTCAGCGGTTTCGGCGGCAGTTGTGCCGACCAGTTCGATGCCGACGAAGGCGAACACCGCAATCTGGAACCCGGCGAAGAAGCCGACCAGGCCCATCGGGAACATGCCACCGTCATTCCACAGGTTCGACAGCGACGCCGTGTGGCCACTGGGTGAGGTGAAGCCCCAGGCCACCAGCCCGGCACCGGTGATGATCAGCGCGCAGATCGCCACGATCTTGATCAGCGCGAACCAGAACTCCATTTCACCGAACAGCTTCACCGTCACCAGGTTCAACGCCAGCAGCAGCATCACGCAGGCCAGCGCCGGTTTCCAGGCTTCAAGCCCGGGAAACCAGAACTGTGCGTAGGCGGCGATTGCGATCACGTCGGCAATGGCGGTGACGATCCAGCAGAACCAGTAGGTCCATCCGCAGAAGAACCCGGCCCAGGGGCCGAGCAGGTCGGTGGAGAAATCGATGAAGGATTTGTACTGCAGGTTGGACAGCAGCAGCTCGCCCATCGCGCGCATCACGAAGAACAGCATCGCGCCGATGATCAGGTAGACAAAGACGATGGAGGGACCGGCCAGGCTGATGGTCTTGCCCGACCCCATGAACAGGCCGGTGCCGATGGCACCGCCAATGGCGATCAGTTGCAGGTGGCGGTTGGACAGGCTGCGGCGCAGGTGCTCGGGGGGCGTTGCGGGCTCGGTCATGGGCGCGGGCAAATGGGGCGGGCGAAGCGTTCGACGGTAGTCCTCCGCGGCGCCGAGCGCCAGCACCAGGCAGCCCCATTACGTCAAAGAAGGCCGCTTTCACCACAATGTGACCGAATACCGATTTGATCCCATTCCGCCCAGCCCGGCGCCATGCTCAGATAGCCGCACCTGCCCAAGCTCCGGCCCTACCATGCGCCCTGCCCCGCCCGCCCCGCTGGAGCCCCGGCCATGAGCCGCCTGCGCGTCATCATCGGAGGCACCGCGCTGGCCCTGCTGGCCGCTGCGGTGCCGATCGCCGTCATGGCCTACGCCACCTGGGACCGTGCGATCAGCGTCGAACAGCAGCGCCTGCGCGACATCGCCGATCGCGCCCTGCGCCGCTCCGACCAGTCCTACCAGGACGCGTTGGCGGCGCTGAAATCGGCCGAGGCCGGTGGCTTCGTCCCCTGCAGTTCCGAGCACATCCGGCGCATGCAGACGCTGGTGATGACCACCCCATCGATCGACCAGATCGGCTACTTCAAGGACGGCAAGCTGCGCTGCACCTCCTGGGGCCCTTTCCTGTCCGATGTGGATCAGCCTACGCCGGACCACGTCACCAGCGACGGCGCGGGCATCGCGGTGGATGTGCGCCCGGAAGCCAGCGGGCGTCGCCAGGCGCTGGCGATCCTGTATGGGTCCTACGACGCACTGATGGATCCACGCCGCTTCGTCGATGTCATCGCCGACCCGAATGTGCGGCTGGCGCTGGCCAGCCCCGATGGGCGCCTGCTGGCCAAACAGCCGGGCCTGGATCAGGACCTGCTGCAGGCACTGCTGCGTGACCCCGGCCACGGCCTGGATCACGCCACGCTGTTCGCCGCCGCGCGCAACGAGGAATGGCTGGCCATCGCCACCAGACCGCGCACCGCGCTGGCCGCGACCTTCCGCCAACAGGCATGGCTGTACGTGCCGGTAGGACTGCTGCTGGCCGCTGCCGGGGCCGGCCTGGTGATCTGGCTGTCGCGGCGCCGCCTGTCGCTGCGCGGTGAACTGGCCACCGCCATCCGCCGCCGCGAGCTGTACCTGCATTACCAGCCCATCATCGAACTGGACACCGGCATCTGCGTCGGCGCCGAGGCACTGGTGCGCTGGCAACGCCCGGATGGCACCCAGGTGCGGCCGGACCTGTTCATTCCGATGGCCGAAGAGGCCGGCATGATCGCCGACGTCACCGACCTGGTGATCGAGAACGTGGTGCGCGACATGCGCGAGCTGCTGGTAGCCGATCGCAGCGCGCACATCGCGATCAACCTCGCCGCCGAAGATATCAGCAGCGGCCGCGCCCTGAAGATGATTTCCACGCACATGGCCGGCAGCGGCATCCTGCCGCAGCAGATCTGGATGGAAGCCACCGAACGCGGCTTCCTCGATCTGGACCGCGCGCGCACCATGCTCGCCGCCGCCCGCCGCGCCGGCCACAGCGTGGCCATCGATGATTTCGGCGTTGGCTTCTCCAGCCTGCAATACCTGGAGCAGCTACCACTGGATGCGCTGAAGATCGACAAATCGTTCATCGATGCGATCGGCACCGAAAGCGCCACCAGCCCGGTCACGCCGCACATCATCGACATGGCCAAGGAGCTGGGCCTGTGGGTGGTGGCCGAAGGCGTGGAAACCGAAGCACAGCTGGCCTACCTGCACAGCCGGCATGTGGAATTCGGCCAGGGCTGGCTGTTTTCGCGGCCACTGCCGCGCGATGAATTCATCGCCTTCCACCACAAGCGGCAGCAGCAGTACGGGGCTGCACGCGAGCACATGCAGAACCCGCGCAGCGTGCCCATCGAGCAGGTGCCACTGGAATAGTGGCAAACGGAGGTCGCCTCGCCCCGGCAGATCGGCGCCCTGCGTCGATGGGATGCACCCCGGTAGTGCCGGCCGCTGGCCGGCACCGCGTCATCATTGATCGGCGCCTACACCCACGCCTTCGGCCGTGCCAGCAGCCACGCTGCGGTCACCACCAGCAACAGCAACGGCAGCCATCCCAGCTGGCTTGGGCCGCTGGCCTGCAGCAGCACACCACCGGCCACGCCACCGGCGGCGATGGCCAGATTCCAGCCGGTCACCAGCATCGACTGCGCCAGATCCGCAGCGGCCCCGGCGCGCCGTGCCAATGCGGTCTGGAACAGGGTCGGCACCGCGCCGAACGCCACGCCCCACACGAGGGTGGCCAGCAGCAGTGCGCTGGCCACGCCCGGCCATACCAGCAAGGCCAGCACCGGCACGATGAAGCCGATCACCGCCGCCCACACCAGGGCGTGCAGGTGGCGATCCACGCCCCAGCCGGCAATCCCGATGCCGGCAATGGCCGCCACGCCGAACGCAAGCAGCAGCCGGTCCAGCCAGGCACCGGCACCCGCATCGATCGCCAGCGGCTCGATGTACGTGTACAGCACGTTGTGCGCCAGCACGTACAGCACCATCACCAGCAGCGCACTGCGCACACCGGGCATGCGCCATACCGTGGCCAGCGAGGTGCGCTGCCCGGTACCGGCGGCCGGCAATGCAGGCAAGGCCCAGCGCGCGTAGCCCAGCAGCACCACGCCCAGCACGCTCATCAACGCGAACGCCCAGCGCCAGCCGATCTGCTGGCCGAGCAGCGTGCCGGCCGGCACCCCCAGCGACAGCGCCAGCGGTGAACCGACCATCGCCACCGCGATGGCCCGCCCCTGCAGCGATGGCACCACCATGCGCGCCGCGTAGCCGGCCACCAGCGACCACAGCAGGCCACCGCTCACGCCGGCCAGGAAGCGCGCAGCGAGGATCAGCGCATAACTGCTGCTCAGCGCGGTCAGCGTGTTGACCACCACGAAGCCGGCAATGGCGGCCAGCAGCAACGGGCGCCGCGGCAGGCGCTGGGTCAACGCGGTCATCGGCAATGCGGCCATCACCGAGCCCATTGCATACACGCTCACCAGCTGGCCCACCGCCGCATCACTCACGCCCAGGCTTTCGCCCATCGGCCGCAGCACGCCGGCCGGCAGGGTCTCGGTCAGCAGGGTGATGAAACCGCCACCGGCCAAGGCCAGCAGGCCCGCCCACGGCAAGCGCGTGGCGTCACCGGCCGGGCTGGCCGCATCAACGGCATGGCCGCTCATCGCGTGGCCTCCAGGTCGGCATAGACCGCATCGCGCAGGTCATCGACAAAGGCACCATGCATGCCTTCGTACAGCGTGTTGGTCAGCGCCACCACGCTCAGCCCACGCGCCGGATCAACGAACCAGCTGTGCCCGTAAGCACCACCCCAGCGCCACGTGCCTTCGCGCTGCGGTGTGCCGCTGGCGGCGGCGTCGCGCAGCACCGCAAAGCCCAGTCCGAAGCCCCAGCCGGCCGGTTCCGGCGGCCCCTGCTCGCCCACCTGCGCGGTGGCCATCTCCACCGCCAGCGCGGGCGGCAACAGGCGCGAAGACGGCACATCGCGCAAGGCCTCCAGTACCGCCATCACCTCATCGGCAGTACCGACCAGGCCGGCACCGGCCGAAGCGAAGTGGCGGGCGTCGGTGGCGCGCGCAAGACTGTACGTGATGCCCACCGTTCCCTCGAACGGCGCGACCACTTCCCCTTCCTGCAGGCGATGCGGCTGCGGTGCGTCGCTCACATAGGGCGTGGCCAAGCGTGCGGCATCGCGTGTGGCGAACGCGGTATCACGCAGGCCCAGGGGGGCGGCCAGCAAGCGCTTGAACAGCGCCTGCAGCGGTTCACCGGTCGCCGCTTCGGCCACCGCACCGGCCACATCCACGCCCAACGAGTACAGCCATTGGCTGCCCGGCTCGAACAGCAGCGGGGCCTGCGCGATGCGGCGCACGTTCTCGGCCAGCGAGAGCGGGTCCGCGTCCAGGCCATCGCTGACCCCAGCGCGCGCATAGGGGCCATCTGCATCGGCCTCCAGGAAACGGTAGCCCAGCCCGCTGCTGTGGCTGAGCAGCTGGCGCAGGCTGATCGGCGGCGTGCGGCCATCGGCCAGCGCCGGGCGGAAATCCGGCAGCCAGCGCTGCACCGGCGCATCGAGGTCGAGCACGCCTTCGGCCACCAAGCGCAGGATCACCGTGGCCAGCAGCGGCTTGCTGACCGATGACAGCCGGAACAGCTGGTCGCGCTGCATCGGCGTGGCCGACTCGCGATCAGCCAGCCCGGTCGCGCTGGCATGGCGCAGCACGCCGTGCTCGCGCACCAGCACCACCGCACCGACCAGGCGCAGCGGGTGGACCTGCTGCAGCAGCCGCTGCAGCGAAGGCAGCGTCGGTGCCGGTTCGAGGGAAAGAGCGGCATTCATCGCGGTGATCCGTGGGGAGAGGCCCGCCACGTTAGGCGGCACAGCACGGCGCAAAAAGCCGGTTGCCGCTCCGGGCATCATGGACCGTGCAGTCCGCAATCGGCATCATGGCCGGAACTGCAAGGCCGCAACGGTCGGCACTCCGTCCCGCACCACAGTGTTGCGGTGCCGGCACCGCCCGCCGCGGTCATGCGCCCCCACCCTGCCGTTTTCATTGCCCGTACGCCCATGTCAGTCCTGGACAACCTCGCCAACCTGCAGACCTTCGTCCACGCCGCCGACACCCGCAGCTTCGTCGAGACCGGGCGCCTGCAAGGCATCTCCGCCTCGGCCGCCGGCAAATGCGTTGCCCGGCTGGAGCACGTACTGGGCGTGCGCCTGTTCCACCGCAGCACGCGCAGCATCACCCTCACCGCCGAGGGCCAGCTGTTCCTGGCGCGCTGCCGGCGCATCCTCGACGAGCGCGATGCGGCGCGCACCGAGCTTGCACAGCCACACGCCACGCCCCGCGGCACGCTGCGCATCGGCCTGCCGCTGGTGGGCGACCTCACCCTGCCGTTGATGGCCGAGTTCATGGCCGCGTATCCGGACATCCGCCTCGACCTTGATTTCAGCGATCGCCTGGTCGATGTCATCGAGGAAGGTTTCGATGCCGTGCTGCGCGTCGGCGAGCCCAGCGACTCGCGCATGAACGCACGGCGCCTGGGCGTGTTCCCGCGCCGCATCGTCGCCTCGCCGGCTTACCTGCAGCGCCGCGGCATTCCGCGCACGCCGGCGGAACTGATGCAGCACACGCTGCTGCACTACCGTTTCCCCAGCACCGGCAAGCTGGAACTGTGGCCGATCCACTGGCCCGACCATGAAACACCGCAGGAACTGCCGGTGCACATGGTGGCCAACACCATCGAAGCGCGGGTGGCCCTGGCGCTGCGCGATATCGGCCTGGCCTTCGTGCCGGTGCACTCGGTGCGCGATGCGCTGGCAGACGGTCGCCTGCTCACCGTGCTGGACGAGCACGTGCATTCCTGCGGCATCTTCCATCTGCTGTGGCCCTCGGGCCGCCACGTACTGCCCAAGCTGCGGGTGTTCATCGACTTCGTCAGCGCCCGCCTGGAAACCGTGCCGTAACCCGTAGATCCACGCCATGCGTGGATGCGTCTCGCGGCGAAAGACAGCCGGGCATGGGCCCGGCTCTACAGAGGCCATCAAACCATTCAGCCTGCGCCGCTATACTGGCCGCTCATTCCTCCCAGAGGCTCGCGACCAATGCGCCATTGATGCCGCCGTCTTCCCAACAGACGGCCTGACTCTTCCCGCCCCTGCGCGCAGGGGAGAACCCGGCATCCATGGAGGTCGCATGACCACACATTCCCTCACGCTCGATCGCGTGTCGTATCGGCTGGCCGACGGCCGCCCGCTGTTTTCCGATCTGTCGTTTTCCTTCGATCCGCTCACCACCGGCCTGGTCGGTGCCAATGGCATCGGCAAGAGCGTGCTCGCACGCCTGCTGGCCGGCCGGCTGTTGCCCGACAGCGGCCAGGTACGCGGCAGCGGCCGCGTGTTCCTGCTGCCGACACCGGGCTATCCACCGTCCGGCACCGTGGGTGAGCTCGCCGGCGTCGGCGCAGAACTGGCGGCGCTGGCGCGCATCGAAGCGGGCAGCGTGGACGAGGCCGACTTCGCCTGCGTCGGTGAGCGTTGGGACCTGCGCGAGCGCCTGCAGCAGCAATGGCAGGCGCTGCGGCTGCCCGGCGATCTCGATCCTTCCCAACCCGCTGCGCGCCTCAGTGGCGGCCAGGCCATGCAGGTGGCGCTGTCCGGCGCCTGGGCCAGCGGCGCCGACTGGCTGATCCTGGACGAGCCCAGCAACCACCTCGATGCACGCCACCGCCAGCAGTTGTACGAACAGCTGCAACTGTGGCGCGGCGGACTGCTGGCGATCAGTCATGATCGCGAGCTGTTGGCACACATGCAGCAGATCGTCGAGCTCGACACGCGCGGTCTGCATCGCTATGGCGGACCCTGGCAGCACTACGCCGACGCGCGTGCCGCCGAACGCGAAGCGGCCGCGGCACAGCTCGACCACGCGCGCGCGCAGCACCGGCAGCAGCAGCGCAGCGCGCGCGAGCAGCACGAACGCCAGCAGCAACGCCAGGCACGCGGCAATCGCGATGCGAAGCAGGCCAACCAGGCGCCCATCCTGCTGGGCCGGCAGAAGCAGCGCGCCGAAGCCAGCCACGGTCGATCGCAGCAGATCCAGGCCGAGCGCCTGCAGGTCAGCGCCGACCAGCTGCGCGCAGCCGCATCGGCGGCGCACGCTGCGCCGGAACTGGCGCTGTTTGCCGGTGAAGGCGAACGTGGCAGCGCGCGCCTGCTGCAGGCAGAGTCGTTGGTGCTGCCACATGGCTGTGCTGCCCCGCTGCAGCTGGAGATCCGTCGCGGCCAGCGCATCGCCGTGGTCGGTGACAATGGCAGTGGCAAGTCCACGCTGCTGCGCGTGTTGGCCGGCCAGCTGCCTGCACGCAGTGGCACCGTGCAACGCCATGCACCACTGGCGCTGCTGGACCAGCAGCTGTTGGGGTTGTCCGGCGAGTGCAGCATTCTCGACACCGTGCAGGCCGCCAACCCGGCGGCCGATGCTGGTGAACTGCGCACGCGGCTTGCCCTGCTCGGGCTGGATGCACAACGTATCCAGCGGGCAGCCCATGGCCTCAGCGATGGCGAACGCGTGAAGGGCGCGCTGGCCAGCGTCCTGTATGCCGATCCCGCGCCCCAGATGCTGCTGCTGGACGAGCCGGGCAACGCCCTGGATCTGGGCGCATTGCAGGCACTGGAGGAACTGCTTGCGGCCTGGCCGGGTGCCCTGATGATGGTCAGCCACGACCGGCATCTGCTGCAGGCGTTGCAGCCGACGCAGGTGTTGCAGGTCGGTGCCGATGGCTGGCAGTGGCGCGACGCCCTGTAGAGCCGAGCCCACGCTCGGCTGCTGTAGATCCACGCCACGCGTGGATGCAATGATCCGACGGCCGAGCGTAGGCTCGGCTCTACAGGTGCTGTCCGCTCAGCGTTTCCACACCGGGAACGCCTGCGGCAGCTGATGCCACAGCAGCGGACCCGCCCGCAGCTCCTGTTCGTTGAGCAGGCAGGCATCCAGCTCCGCGCGTACCAGGCGCTCATCCATGTGCACGCCGATCACCACCAGCTCCTGGCGGCGGTCTCCCCACAACGGGTGCCACAGCCGCTGCATCGCCGAATGCGCGGCCGCATCCGGGAATTCTTCCAGCCCCGGCAATGGCGCGCTCCAGCAGTCGGCCTGCTGCCGCGCCCAGCCCAGGTCGCTGTAGGGCAGCGGCGTGGGAGGCAACAACGGCGCGGTGTCCTCCAGCCCGGCGCGCACGCGATCGCGCGCGGCGTACCAGAAGCCGGCCGCCTGCGTGCGCGTCGCTGCGCCCACCGTGTTCAGTTCGCCCACCCAGTCCATGCGGTTTGCCAGCCAGAACCAGCCCTTGCTGCGGATCACGCCTGGCATGCCCGACTGCAGCGCGCGCGCGAAGCGCGCGGGATGGAACGGGCGGCGCGAGCGATACACGAAGCTGCCGATGCCGTACTCCTCGGTTTCGGGCGTGTGCTCGCCACGCAGTTCCTTCACCCAACCCGGCGCACGTTGCGCACGCTCGAAATCGAAGCGGCCGGTATCGAGCAGCTCGGCCAGCGGCACGTCACCGAAGCTGGACAGCAGCAGCTTCGCGTCGCGGTTCAAGCCGCGCAGCACGGCCAGCGTGTCCTGCAGCACTTCATCGTCCACCTGGTCGACCTTGCTGATCACGATCACGTCGGCGAACTCGACCTGCTCGCACAGCAGGTCGACCACGCCGCGATCGTCATCCGGCCCGGCCTGCTGGCCACGCTCGGCCAGGCGCAAGGTCGAGCCGAAGTCGGCGAGGAACGCGCTGCCATCCACCACCGTCACCATCGTGTCCAGGCGCGCGATGTCACTCAGGCTGAAACCCTGCTCGTCGCGCACGGCGAACGTGGCTGCCACCGGCATCGGCTCGCCGATCCCGGTCGACTCGATCAACAGGTAGTCATAGCGGCCGGCGTCGGCCAGGCGCCGCACTTCCTGCAGCAGGTCATCGCGCAGCGTGCAGCAGATGCAGCCATTGCTGAACTCCACCAGCGTCTCTTCGGTGCGGCGCAGTTCGGCCCCACCCTCGCGCACCAGCTGCGCGTCGATGTTGACCTCGCTCATGTCGTTGACGATGACCGCCACGCGCAGGCCCTCGCGGTTGCGCAGGATCTGGTTGAGCAGGGTGGTCTTGCCGGCCCCGAGGAAGCCGGACAGCACGGTGACCGGAAGGCGACGGTCGGCGCGGGAAACAGTGTTCATGTCGGAGCGGGTTGGCTGTGGAACGGAAATGTTACTGTATAACATTTGTTGCGCAAGGATCCTCCCCCGATGAAGTCGCCCTCTGCCGCCCTGCTCGATGCTGGCGCGGTCGCCCTGTCCAGCCTGTGCCTGCTGCACTGCCTGGCGCTGCCCCTGCTTGCCGCCGCGCTGCCGCTGTTCGGCACCTGGGCCGAAGCGGAATGGGTACACCTGCTGTTCGTGGCCGTTGCCCTGCCGCTGACCGGCTATGCGCTGTGGCGGGCCGAGCGGCGTCATCCGCTGCCCGTGCTGGCCTGGGCCACTGCCGGTGCCGGGCTCGGGCTGCTGCTGGCCGGCGCGCTGGCGCTGCCCTGGCATGACTGGGAAACACCGATGACCGTCACCGGCAGCCTGCTGCTGGCCGCCACGCACATCTGGAACGCACGCCACCGGCACGGGTAGTGCCGGCCGCTGGCCGGCAACCTCATGAACTTCGGATGCACCCTGTGGTAGCCGGCCAGCGGCCGGCACTACTTGCCGTAGCGGCGCAGCAGCTCCACCAGCACCTCGGCCTCGGCCGCCCGCTGCTGCGGGTCTTCGGCGCCCACCACGTGTTCCTGCAGGTGCTCGTGCAGCAGCTCCATCAACAGGCTGTGGGCGGCACCGCGCACGGCGGCGACCTGCACCAGCACGTCGGCACAGTCACCGGCTTCACCCTCGGACGTGTCCAGCGCCTGCTCCAACGCCGCCACCTGACCCGCGATGCGGCGTACCCGGGTCAGCAGCTGCTTTCGATTCTTGTGTACGTGGGCCATGCCGGGATCCTATACCCTATGGGGGTATCCACTCCACCCCTTTGGTCCCCCATGCATCTGGACGCCCTCGCCGCCGCCCGTCGCCACGAACACCGCTTCGACGACGGCAACCCGCTGGCCGAACGCAATACCCGCCGCGCCATGTGGCTCACCGTCAGCATGATGCTGGTGGAGATCATCGGCGGCTGGTGGTTCAACTCCATGGCCGTGCTTGCCGACGGCTGGCACATGAGCTCGCACGCACTGGCGCTGGGCCTGTCGGTGTTCGCCTACCGCTGCGCGCGCCGCTACGCGCACGACCCGCGCTTCGCCTTCGGCACCTGGAAGATCGAGATCCTGGCCGGCTATACCAGTGCCATCGCCCTGCTGGGAGTCGCCGCGCTGATGGCCGTGCAATCGCTGGAGCGGCTGTGGGTACCGGCGCCGATCCACTACAACGAAGCCATCGCCATCGCTGTGGTCGGGCTGGGCGTGAACCTGCTGTGTGCCTGGTGGCTGCACGACAGCCCGGGCCACGCGCATCATCACCACGGTCATGACCATGGCGGCCATGGTCACGGGCATGACCACGATCACCACGATCACGGCCACCACGACCACGGCCATGCGCACGGTCACGATCTCAACCTGCGCTCGGCCTATGTGCACGTGCTGGCCGACGCCGCCACCTCGGTGCTGGCCATCGTCGCCCTGCTCGGCGGCAAGCTGCTTGGCCTCACCTGGCTGGACCCGGTGATGGGCCTGGTGGGCGCGGTGCTGGTGACGGTGTGGGCGATCGGCCTGCTACGCGACAGCGGCCGCATCCTGCTCGACGCACAGATGGACGCGCCGGTGGTGGCCGAAGTACGCGAGGTGATCGAACAGGGCCCGTGGCCGGCACGCCTGGCCGACCTGCACGTCTGGCAGGTCGGCCGCGGCAAATACGCGGTCAGCGCCAGCGTGGTCACCAGCGACGTCACTCTGGATGCCGATACCGTGCGCAATGCACTGGCGATTCATGAAGAGCTGGTGCATGTGACCGTGGAGATCCACCGCAGCTGATCCCGCCCGCCTGCGGTCGAACCTGTAGCCGAGCCCATGCTCGGCCAGCCGTTGCCCTTGTAGAGCCGAGCCCATGCTCGGCTGTCGCGGGCCATCAGCCGAGCAGGGCTCGGCCCTACAGTCAAAGCTTCAGCATCATCCGCAGCAGGTACATCAGCAGCGGCAGCGCGCTCAGCACCGCACCGCCGATGCCGATCCACGGCCAGCGCTCACCGCGCACGCGCGAGGCCACCGCCAGGCCGCAGCCCACCAACGCCGCACCCAGCACGCCCACACCCAACCCTGCGGCCAGGCCATTGCCGCCTGCAGTCACCGCGGCCTGCGCCGCCAATGTGCCTGCTCCCCAACCCACGGCGATCCCCAGCCAACTGGCTACGCCGCACCACGGTGCCTTGCCCTGCGCCATCCGAAAACCCCTGTGCTCTTGCCGAATTTCTGTACGGGCCACGCCCGCATGCTGCCTACACTAGCCGCACCCGCCCCGTAGGGACATCCCATGCGCACGCTCCGCCTGCTGCTGCCCGGTGCCCTCCTGCTGCTCACCGCCTGCGGCGAGGACGCGCGGCTTCCCTTCTCCGCCGACCCGTTGCAGGGCTGCTTCGCCACCGCCGCACGCAAACCCGCCGACTTCCGCATCGACAAGGAGGGCGGCCAGTACTTCGTTTCCTTCAGCCGTGGCGAGCAGTGGCAGCGCGAACCCAATGCCCTGCACAAGGCCACCTCCAGCGAGATCAGCCGCTACTTCCGCGACGATGCCGCACAGATCGACAGCGCCTTGATCCGCATGGCCGGCGGCTTCGGCATTTTCCACTTCAACAAGGGCGCGACGCTGAAGGGCAAGGCCAGCGACAGCGACTACATGGCACTGATGCTGATCGGCGCCGGGCCGGTGTATGCGGTGAAGTGCGATTGAGCGGAAGGGCAGCTGCAGATCCGAGCACAGGCGTGGCTCTACAACAGCTGCGGTACCATGCCCTCCCCCGAACCGCCCCGGTACCTGCCGTGCCCCATTACACCGGCCCCCTGCTGACCCGCGATAGCGCCGATACCCTGCGCCGTGCCCACGACAAGGGCGCCACCGAGTGGCAGGGCTCGCTCGACCTCGGCCGCGGCCAGGACAGCGTGGCGCTGGATGCGGACGGCTTCCACTTCCGTGGCCAGCCCTACCCCTGGCCGGGCAAGCTGAAGGACCGCACGCTGTACTACTGGGATGGCGAGGCGTTCGCGCCGATCTCGCGCTACAGCGGCTCGCTGATCAAGCTGGTGCCGACCGAATGGGGCGCACCGACCTTCGAGATCGACGGCATCAAGATGCTGCCGACCTCGAAGCTGTCGCCGTTCGAGGATGCGCGCCGCAAAGTGGAACTGGTCGCTCCGGCCGGCAAGGTCATCCTCGATACCTGCGGTGGCCTGGGCTACTTCGCCGCCTGTGCACTGGAAGCCGGTGTCGGCCAGATCCGCTCGTTCGAGAAGAACGCCGACGTGATGTGGCTGCGCACGCTCAACCCGTGGTCACCCGATCCGGACTCGGCGGCCGCCGGTGGCCGCCTGCAGTTCAGCCACGGCGACGTCTCGCAGCAGATCGAACAGGTCGCCAGCCACAGTGTCGACGCAATCCTGCACGACCCGCCGCGCTTCGGCATTGCCGGCGAGCTGTACTCACAGGTGTTCTACGACCATCTTGCCCGCGTCATCCGCAAGGGCGGCCGCCTGTTCCATTACACCGGTGCGCCCAACAAGCTGACCAGCGGCCGCGACGTACCACGTGAAGTGGCCAAGCGCCTGGAAAAGGCCGGTTTCAAGGCCGAACTGGCGCTTGACGGCGTGCTGGCCGTCAAGCGCTGAGCCTCACTCCGAATCGACCTTGGCCAGTTTCATCACCCACGCCGGCACCTCGGGTTCGCCGGCGTAGAAGTCCTTCGGCTTCTTTTCCGCCATCGCCCAGCGGTGCAGCCAGCTCGGGCCATAGCGCCCGTTGTAGCCTTCGGCGCCGCGTGCATAGGCCGGGTCGCGCATCGCTTCGTCCAGTGAAATGAAGCGATAGCCCCGGCGCTGGGTGGCCGCCACCAGTTCGGCAAACGTCGCCGCATTGAGCTCGTTGGCGTGCATCAGCCACACCTGCGGCAGCGCGTAACCCAGCAGCGCCTGCGACTGTTTCTCGTAGTAGTCCAGCTTGTTCAGCATGTACGGCACGTAGCCTTTGCGCAGTTGCGCCAGCGTTGCCTCGCGCGCAGGTGAGTCTGCCTGCTCGTTCATCACGTTGGCATAGGCGAACGCCCATACCCACTCACCGTTGTCCACCGTCACCGGCGCTACGCGGTAGCCGTGCTGCTTGAAGAACACATCCATCTGCACGCGCTCGTCCGCGGTACGCCCGGCACGCAGATAGGGATGGCGCATCCACTGCGGCACCAGCCCCTTCTCGGCCAGCAGCGGCCGCAGCACCGTCTCGCCGCGCAGGAAATCCTGCTGGAACGCTGCCACGCCCTTCGCATTCAGATCCATGTGCGAGTACGTGTGGTTGCCCAGCACATAGCCTGCATCCCGCCAGTCGCGCAGCATCTGCACCCGCGCCGGCTGTACCTGCCCGTCCACCTCAAGCTTGTTCCCGTTGACGAAGCCGACCACCGGCACACCCGCCTGATGCAGCTGGGCCATCAACGCCTCGTGCCGCGCCTGCAGGTCCGGCGGCACGATCTCGTCCAGCCGTGCCCACGGCAGATCGTCGATGGTCACCGCGATGCGGCGATCCACCTCGGCGGCGTGCACCGCCAGCGACAACAGCAGCAACGGCAACACACGCAGCAACAAGCGCATCGGGTCTTCCCTGGAGTGGCGAGGCGTCGACTGTAGCGCGATTGCCGCGCGCCGCCGAGTGCAGGCCCCGCGGGTGATGAAACCTGTTGAATCCGGATGCCGGTCAGCCCCCTGCAAATGGCGTCGCCCAGGACCGCGCGATCGCCTGCCACAACACGATGCCGCCCACCATCGTCGCCAGCAGCAATACCACCAGCACCAGTGCCAGATCATCCGGATTGCGCAGCAGCATCGCGTTCTCGCGCGTCAGAATGTGGAACACCACGTGCTGCGCCTTCGCCAACGGGGTATTGCCATCCGCCACCAGGTCCATCAGGCACGCCGCGGGTGACAGCCGCGCCACGCTGCTCCATGCGTTCTCGTACAGATGCAGCGTCCACCCGGCCAGGCCCAGTGCGCCACCGTGCAGCAGCATCAATGCCACGTTCGCCGTGCGCAGCTGATCGCGCAGCCACAGCGCGCGGCTCGCACACACCGCCAGCGCCCCCAGCAACGCCAGCACCATGCCCGCCATCGGGATCCAGCCCAGCGGCTGCCAGTCATCCAATGCACAGGCGCGCGCCATTACCTGTTCGGCCACCTGCAACCGTGCCTGCTCATCCGGGCCACCGCAGGCCGCGTTGATCGGCTCCAGCAGCAGGCCAACCCGGTAATGAAAGAAACCCGCGGCCAATGCGACGGACAGCAATGCGACCAGCTGCAGCATCAGCAGGATCGGGCCCTGCCCACAGATGCAGCGGATTCGGGAAGCGGCAGCGTTCATCGGTTCATTGCATGACAGCAAAGAGCCATCCTAACCAAGCGCCTCTTGCCTGTCGGCTGGCGGATGCGACATCGCGTCCGCCTACCAACGTCACTCCGCGTTCGGCGGATGCATGCGTACAGCGCCTGCACCCGCCTCACTGCTATCTCACGGGGATGGCAGCCACTCACTCCTTGGCGCGCCGGATCCTGTCGAAGACATCGGTATCCTGCACATCGACGAGGTCCAAGCTTTTTACGTCGAAATTCAGATAGGTCCCTGACTGCTTTTCCCGCAGCGCGGGCATCCCATAGAGGAAAACGACGCAGCGTGCCTTGCTTTCCGCAAAGCGCAGAAGCCGCCGGGTGTGCAGGGATTTCATCTCCGACGCCGCCAGTACACTGTTCCAGATCATCGCCGTGGGGCGCAAAGGTTCCGCAAGCGTTTCACCGGCAAGGGACACGACCGGTTCGCAGAAAGTGATCTTGAAGCCATCGTCGGTCTTCCGGATCCGTGCCGTGCTCCAGTACACGCGCGTGCTCCCGGAAAGATGAGGGCGCTTCTTGAAGAAGTTCTCGAACAGTTCCCGATAGCTCATGGGTTCCTGCGTACCCGCGCTGACAATCGTCGTGTCATCCACGTCGTAACGCCTGGCCTTGAGCCAGCGCGACACCAGTGCGGCGAGCGAGTAGAACTGGGTGCGGCGACTGCGCGTGCCACCCGATTCGCCGCTGCTGCTTCGGCCACCCGCACCGGGGCCGGCCCCGGTCGTTGTTCCCTGACGAACATCGAAATGTCCTGCAGGGCGCGCAAGCAGGAACCGGTCGGGGGCCGGCTGCCCCACGTCGCTGGGACGACTGTCTCCACTGCCTCCCCGTACCTCCAGCTGAGCGACATGGTGGCAGCCGTCCATGTGCGGCTCGCTTTCATGCTGGATGCGGAAATGCGGTACCTGCTTCAATTGAAGCTGTTCGGTATCCATGTTCGCGCAGGTGTACGTCGCCGGGCAGCCATTCTCATGCTCGGTGCACAGAAACGCGCGCTTGTCGGTGATCACGTCCGCCCAGTACAGCTCGTAGGCGCGTTCGGCGTTGATGGTGTCGTTGAATTCCGTACTGAAAGCCAGTTCCGTTGCCATTTCGATCTCGATGGAATGCCGCCATCGGTATCGACCGTGCCGAGCCTAGCTTCATTAACTCCAGCCAAACAGGATTTAAACCAACCACCTAATCACACAAATAATGAGAAATCCGTCACTCAACGCAGGAAGTTCAGCAGCGCCAGATTGAAGTGATCGGCATGGCTGGTGTTGCAGCCATGCGGCGCGCCTTCCAGGATCACCACCTCGCTGCCTGCAATGGCCTCATGGGTGCGCTGGCCGGAGCCCTCGAACGGCACGATGGCGTCGCTGTCACCATGCAGGATCAGCGTCGGCACGGTGATCTTCTTCAGGTCGGCGCGGAAATCGGTAGTCGCGAACGCGTGCATGCAGCCCAGCGCCGCCGCCTGGTCGGACTGATGGCACAGCGCGATCGCCGCCTGGCGCTCTTCCTCGGTGACCATCAGCTTGCCATTGGCACTGAAGAAGTCGCGGGTGAAGCCGTCGAAGAATGCCTCGCGGTCCTTCTCCAGGCCACTGCGCATTTCATCGGCCTTGTCCTGCGTCAGCGGGCCATCCGGGTTGTCGTCGCTGCGCAGCAGGTACGGCGGCACCGCCGCGGCAAATACCACGCTGTGCAGGCGCTCCTGCCCATGGTTGGCGACGTAGCGCGCCACCTCGCCGCCGCCCATCGAGAAGCCGACCAGGGTGACATCGCGCAGATCACGCTCCTCGATCACCCCCGCCAGATCCGCCGCCAGCGTGTCGTAGTCAAAGCCCTCGGCCGGCTTGTCGGAGCGGCCGAAGCCGCGCCGGTCGTAGCTGATCACCCGGTACTGGGCATCACGCAGGATCGACACCTGCGTCTTCCAGGCATCGGCAGACAGCGGCCAGCCGTGGATCAGGATCACCGGGCGGCCGTCACCACCACTGTCTTCAACATGCAGGCGGACGCGGGAAGCAGGCATGGGAGCTCCTGTGGAAGGGGAGGATTGCAGCCTAGTGACCGGGCCCTATCGCGACCGTGAGGGAAACGCGCCCGCTCATGACATCGCCTGCACACGCCGTCATCGGGCACCGCGCCGGTATTTCCCGCCTTCGCACCGCGCCTTCCCGGTTTCGTCGCAGCGCCGTACCGCCGTGGTCACCGGCATGCCAGCCTGCGCGGACCATCCCCGGGAGTTTCGCCATGTTGCTGCTCACCCTGCCCCTGCTGGCCGCCGGCCTCGCCGCCGCACCGCCCTCCACCGATGACCTGCGCGAACAGATCCGCCAGGCCGACACCCAGCTCTTTGCGGTGGCCTTCGAGGCCTGCGACGCCGACAAGGCCGCCGCGATGACCACCGAAGACATGGAGTTCTTCCATGACAAGGACGGCAAGTCGGCCAGCAGTCGCGAAGACTTCCGCCGCAGCGTGGCCAGCATGTGCGACAACGCACGCAAGGGCGGCTGGCACCTGCGCCGCGAGCTGGTGGAGCCCTCGCTGCAGGTATTCCCGCTGCACGATGAGCGGGCGCTGGAAATCGGCGACCACCGCTTCCACGAGCGCGGCAAGGACGGTGTGGAGCGCTGGGTGGGCCAGGCCCGCTTCATCCAGGTCTGGCGGCGCGTGGACGGGCGCTGGCTGGCCGAGCGGGTGATCAGCTATGACCACCGAGCGGCGGACTGACCCGCCGGGCGCGCTCCACCGGCCAGATCTATACTGACCGTGTCCACCACGCCCCACCGCTACCGTTCGATCGCCATGGCAGAGATCAGCCTCAACCACCCCGACCATGGCCTCAACCAGCAGGTCCGCCAGGGCGTGGCCGCACTGGACGCCCAGCATGGCCGCCCGTTCGACCAGTCCAGCGAGCGCCTGACCGCCAGCCTGACCGTGCTCGCCCGCGAGCAGGGCCTGCAGCAGGTCGACCACGTACTGGTCAGCAACGCCACGGCCCAGCACCCTGCCGGGCACACCATCTTCGTGGTGCAGGGAGACCCGGCCAACCCCGCGCACCTGCGCGCGATGATGCCGACCGCTGTGGCCGCGCAGACGCCGGTGGAGCAATCGATGCAGAAGCTGGGGCTGGATGTTCAGCAGCCGGTCGAGGCGCAGGCGCAAGAGATGCAGAATCCTGCACCCCGGATGGGGTAACCACACCGGCGCTCCTCGGAGCCGGCCCACACGTGACCAGGACGCCCGCGGAACTGCAGCGCCCTACCCGAGATTCAGTCCAATCGGAAGCTATCCCGATCGTAGCCCCGTTTACCTCGAACTGCGGGCGCTACTGGCCACATCTGCGCCAAACCATTCACAAACGACAAGCCTTGGCGCCAATGACTCCAGCTTGATACGCATTGCGGATCGATCCCCCTGCATGCATTAATTGTGCCTATCGAAAAGAGCGCAGGGGGCGTCGTGGGTATCAGGGACGAATTGCAGAACGTGATGGAACTGCAGCCTCAATACAGCTCATTACCGACAGCTGCCATGCAGGCGCGCGGCCAGATCATCAAGCATCAGCTGCCTAAGCTGATTAGCGAGAACGCCGAGCAACTCCGCCTTGCATCAGATATCGAGCCGGGGGATTTTTTACTCGTTGGGCGTGATGGGATCGGCAGAAAGTCCCAAGTTCCGTGGGTTCGTTTTGCATCGGAAGCGCGCTCGCCTACCGCAACCGAGGGCTGGTATGTGGTGTGGCTGTTCCGCGAGGATGGCTCCGGCGTCTATCTAGCGGTCTCCCATGCTTCCACCGAGAAGATTGATGGCGACTTTATCAAGCGTTCCCCGGGCGAGACTCAGCGCCTAACCAGATGGGCCTTGGAGATACTTGAGAATAACATCACCACGGATCCGCGACTGCTCAAATCAATGACTTTGGGCAACGGTTCTCTGGCAAAGGCTTACGAAAGCACCACAGCTGTTTCGTATTTCTACGCCAAGGATCACGTTCCATCCGATGACCAACTGCGCGCCGACATGCTCACGATGGCGCGTCTACTGAAGAGCATCTATCGAGGCGAGCCGGCCCAGAAGCGTAGCGGCCAAACCTCACCGGATGTCATTGCAGTGGTCGAGGCGATCGAAGAGGCCGCCTCGGGTCGCAAGAAGTCTGGACAGGGCTTTGGGCTCACGCAGCCTCAGCGCCGTGCAGTGGAGTTGCGGGCGATGGCACTGGCCAAGGAGCACTTCGGCAGCGCAGGATATGAAATCAAGGATACGAGTGCCAACGCCCCTTACGATCTAGAGATTAGAAAGGAAGGCCAAGTTCACTACATCGAGGTGAAGGGAACCACCGGTGGATTGGGTGACATCGTGCTCACCAAGAACGAAGTGCAGCACCACCTAAAGCATCATCCGAACAACGGCCTGTTCGTCGTCCACGGCATCCAACTGCACTCGCACGACGGCGTACCCGTTTGCGCCGGCGGAACCGCGCACATTCAGCAGCCGTGGCGAATCTCAGATGCGAATCTGCAAGCTCTCGCCTATCGATATCGTATTGCGTAGAACCCAACGAATCGGCCGCGCTTCTCTCAAGCGCGGCCGATGCTTGCTCGTTACAGCTGGATCCGCGCCACACTCTCGTCAGCGCCCTTGTCATCCTTCTCGCCGTTCTTGATGCTCACGAACAGCACGTTGTTCTTCGCATCCAGCGCCAGGCTGTTCGGGTGGGTCGGCACCGTGTAGGTGGCCACCTTCTGGTAGCTGTCACTGTTGTAGGCGGTCACCGTACCGGCTTCGCGGTTGGTCACGTACAGGCGCTTGCGCGGTGCGTCCAGCAGGATGCCCAGCGGGCCGGCGTCGGTGGGGATGCTGGCCAGTTCCTTGCCGGTGCTGCGGTCGAGCACCAGCACGCGCTGGCCTGGATGCTTGCTGACCAGGCCGCTGCTCTTGGCCTGGTAGCCCCGCAGGAATTCCGAGCCCTGGTCGGTCACGAACAGGCGCTTGCCGGCCGGGTCCAGCGCGATGTTCATCGGCTGCTCGGCGGCGATCTTGTGCTGCGCCACCACCTTGTTCGAATCGGTGCCCACCACCACCAGGTCGGCCAGCAGGTTGCTGGTGTAGACGCGCTTGTTGGCCGCATCCAGCGCCAGGCCCGGGGCCTTGGCATTGCCGAGGCCGTCGATGGTGTTGATCACCTTCAGCGTGGTGGTGTCGATCACGAACAGCACGCTGCTCACGTCCGGCTGGCTGCTGTGGCCGGTCACGTACAGGCGGTTGGCCGCGCTGTCGACCACCAGCTCGCGCAGGTCGTGGGTGTAGGCAGCCTTGCCGTCCTTGCCGGTCTTCTTCTCCATCAGCTGGATGGTGCCGACGGGTTTGTTCTGTGCGGTGTCGACCACGGTCACCGACAGGTCCACGGTGTTGCCCACGTACAGGCGGTTGTGGGCGTCATCCAGCACCACGCCAAAGGCTTTGCGCTCCAGCGGAATACGGGTTTCCACGGCCAGCGTGGACGGGTTCAGGCGCAGCACCTGGGCCGGGCCCGCGTCATCGCCGAAGCCGCCGGAAGAGGCCACGAACACGGCGTTCTGCTTCGGGCTGTAGGCCAGCTCGTACAGGCCCTTGGCCACAGCCTGGCGCTGCACGGCGGTGGTGGCGCTGGCGGCAGGCGCGTTGTCGGCGAACGCCGAAGGCGCGCCGAGGCTGAGCGAAACGGCAACGGCCAACGCGGCCGAACGGAAGAGAGGGTTACGGAACATGCGAGCGTCCTTGAATGGGCACGGGAAGGTGTCCTGGCTCGCTGGGCCGTACTGCGACGGCCCGACCTGCATCTGTCTGCGCGGGTGGGCTGGCTGGGGTTGCGGGGGAATGGTAGCAGGTGGGGGGCGTGGCGTGCGCCTGCGCGGGCGTGGCAGGCGCGCGGATTACTGCTCCTTCAACCGCAGCGAATCGGCCACATCGGTCTTGGCCGCCACCTCGGTGGCGATGCTGGCGCGGCGGTGGCCCGGGTCATCGCGGTCGCCCTGCACGATGAAGATGCTCTCGGCGGCGTGGCTGTTCCGGGTCGGCCGGCTGAGCAGCACGTGGTCCACGCGCGAGAGATTGTTCTGCTTGGCCAGCACCAGCAGGCTGGCACTGATGCGCTGGCTGGCGGCATCGAACGGGCGCCCGTGCGCCGCGTCCAGCTCGGCCACTTTCTGGATCAGCTGCGAGAACAGGCGATGGTCTGGATGCGAAGGATCCAGCAGCGTGCCGGCCACTTCGATCGGCGTCGGCGGCGGCTCATCGCTGGCACGGCCGCCCTGGCGATGATGCTCGGCCTCGCGCTCGGGCATCGCATGGTGGGTTTCGGCATTCAGATCGCTGCCCGGGAACGGCGCGGCAATGCACTGGATTTCCGGCAGGTTGAACAGCACCGCGAACTCGCCCAGGTTGCTGCCGCCGTCCAGCGGTGCCGGCAGCGGATGCAGGCCGGCGTAATGCAGCGCCGCCCAGACGAAATCGCTGCAGCGATTGATGGTGGCCGGGCGATCCACATCGAATTCGAACTCGGCCGGTTCCTCGGCGAAATCACGCAGGCAGCCGTAGTGCTCCTCGGAGATTTCCAGGGTGCGGCTGTAGTACGGGTGCAGATGCTCGTCGGCATCGTCGTGGCGCACCTGCGCGTACTGCACGCCGGCATGGGTTTCGCCCGGCGCCTGGCGCGGCGGTGCGAAGCCGTAGCTGTGGGCCTCGTCGCCCGCCGCCACCTGCAGATACATATGGCCGCGCGGCGAAATGCCTCCGCTTTTCAGCGGGGTACCGGGGGCGGCCAGATAAAGCGTTGCGGTGTAGCGTGTTGCCTGCTCCATGCCTGTTCAGCCTTGATGGGTGCTGCGGTCCTGGCCGGATGATCGCATAGGTGGGTTCGCGGGCAGGTGCAGAGCCCCGGCCGGGGCAGCCGTAATGCCTCTGTGTGGCGGCACTAGCCCATCTGCATGCCGCCTGACGTCTGCGTCGCCGCCTCACGTTGCTGCGTTTCCTGACGGGTCTGCTCAGTCACTCGCGTGTCGATCTGCTGACTGCGGGCCAGCCCCTCCTCAAGGCTTTGTTGAGGCTGGCTCAGATCCACCATGGCCCTGAAGCCAGGCGTCGTGCCCATCACGAAGATCTTCTCTTCCTGCAAAACCACATCGCGCAGCTGTTGCGGCCGGTGAATGCCGTTCTCGCGCGCGGCAACCATCGCCGACATCACCTGCGCATCGCTCACCCTCCCAGGCAAGTCCGATCGCATGCGATCAAACAGTTGCTGTGATTCCGGCGACAGTGCAGCCACGCGCTCCTGCGGCGGTAGTTCGCCTTCCACCTCGGTCAACAGCTTCTGCAATGTGGTTTGCTTCTTGGGGAGGGGATTCTCGTGCGTCGAATTGAGCTTGCTATCGGGGAACGGCTTGGGAATGCTCTTCAGCGCATCGATGTTCGGAAGCACCTTCATCGTCCCTTCGAAGCCGGGATCGGGCTTCTCGAGCTTAGGCCGCAGACCGGCCTGACCAAGGCCTGTCCATACGTAATCGACGCAGCTGTTCGACAGACCGTTGTAATAGAGATTGAAGCGGTCCTGATCGCGATTGACGCTCGCCTCGCCGTACGCCTTCAGTTTGTCGTACTGATCCTTGGTGATCTCGAGCGTGTGGGAAAACCGCGGGTTCTGGTAGGTCTCGAATTCCCCTTTGACCACATGCCCAGGCCCGGTGATCCCCGTCTTTATCGGTGAGAACCCATATCCGTCTTTCTTGTCACCATCGGCAACCATGAAGTAGGCATGGCCCGCCGAAGATGAGTGGGTCGTGCCATCCTTGCCTGCAACAGGTGTGCCCGGGGCCGCGAGGTAGACCGTGACGGTGTAGGGGCCCTTCCTGCCTTCCTGGGATGCGGCTGCACTATTCGATTGACTGTCCATAGTCCTATTTCACGTTGTAGTTGGCGACAAGAAGCTCGATGTTGAGATGTGCAACTTCCGGGTTGCCCTGAAGGTTGGTCACCTTCAGCCGGTACTTCCCGGCCGTCAGGTCCCCCGCATCGGCACGGGCCACCTCGTATTCCCTGTACGCCAGTGACATGTCGTACTTTCCTGCGTTGACCAGACTGTTCGAATCCGCGCCGACGGCGCTCCTGTATTCGTACACATCGCCCTTGGCCGGTTGATATCGGCTGCCCTGCCAGACAGCAGGCAGATCACGATTCAATACATGCAGCGCGATGGGCGTTTCGGTGTCGCCCTCCAGCTTCCACAGCTGCACCTTCAGGGGAATCCGGGCGTCTTCAAGGAAGTCGACATCTCCCGGCTTCATGTCCGGGCGCTTGGCGGGCCCACCGGTACGGAAGCCAATCAGGAACGTGCGAGGTTTGGGATCCTTCTCCCAAGGTGGCGGCAGCTCAAAACGCGCCTCTACCGTCGCGCCTGCGTGGACCAGGTCCATCGGCTTGGCAACGGGGAAGCCATCACCATACATCTGGGGTGCCTGGGACCCACAGCCGCCCATAAGCAGGGGCAGTAGTACCATCCATGGCCTCAGTAGATATCGCATCCGTTCCTCACATTCGGGCACTCCCTTGTCAGCAATTTATACATCGCACCGGGCGGCAGGACCTGAACTGGCTTCACATAACCCCGGGGCGGGATGGGCATTCCTGCCAATGACCCCGGAATGGAAACCACGCATGCCCCGTTTGAACACCACCCTTGCACTGAACCTTGTTCTGATGCTGCTGGGCGCGACACCTGCCATGGCCATGGCAGCAGACCCACAGGTTTCCACCGAAGTGTTCGTAGAGCGCGGTGACAACCCCAGCTTCGAGCTGCAGCGGGCGCCTGCGGTTGTGTACTCGACGGCCCCCGCTACGCCGCCGGACACCTGGCTGCAGGCTCCCATGGAGGTGCTGCTGGTTGCGCAGTTGAATGCGCTGGGCCACGTTTCCAACGTGATGGTGGTGCGGTCCAGCGGACTGCGGCAGATTGATCGTGCGGCCTTTACCGCTGTGGACCAGTGGCGCTTCGAGCCAGTCGTGGTTGAGGTGGCTGCGGTGCCTGCGCGGGTTCGGGTGCGTGTGAGCTTCGCGGCCACGGCCGAGGCGCCGCCCGGCTGAAGCGCTGCTCCAATCTGTCGTAATTGGTCCTATGCCGTGGCCCTGGCTGCGGGCATCCCTGCACTTGGGGCCAATAGCGCCAAGCCCCTGTAGACCGTTGCGGCGCAATCGCTTGCCGGCTTAACACCGTGTGCGACAATGCCGAAAGCGTCAGGACCGGTAGGCGCCGGTTCTGCAGTTTCTTGGCATTTCGCATCAGCGCGGGTACATCTTGGCATGCCACCGAAAAAGGGTGGCGCGGGTGTCGAAAACCCGTTCTGTAGCGATGTGTTTACGCTTGTCAGCCGGCGTCGCCTTTGCGTGGCGCCGGCTGGCAATCCGTTCGCGTTCCATGGCGGGCGGTGCGTGGGGGTCTTCGGACCCACCGGCTTCGCTACAGACCGGTTTTCGAGCCACGCATCGTCCGCCACCTTTATCGGTGGCGCTGCTGTCTGTCCTGTACGGAGCATTGCCATGAACACATCGGACTTCCGGTCCCTGCACACGCGGTTCGATCCGGTCGAGGCCGAAGCCGAGCGCGAACCGTCCGTCGATCCCAACACCTTCGTCGCCACGCTGCGCCGCATCGGCGCCGGTGCGGCAGCGGATGGCCAGCCCTGGCCGGAGCGGCATCAACTGCCTGGGCGCTGCCTGCAGCTGGCGGATGCGGATTGCGCGCTGGCCGGGCTGCGCGTGGTGGCCGAGCTGATGCTGGCTGCAGAGCGCACGCGGCAGAACGGTGCGCCCGAGGAGTACCTGGGGGATCGGGTGATGGAAGGGTTGAAGATGGCTTGTGTGGCGTTGACGGCGCAGGTGGGTGAGCGGTTGCAGGTGCGGGAGTAGAGCCGAGGGCTTGAATCTTAAGCAATAGGCTGCGGGCTGTCGTCGCGGCCCCATTGTTCGTTCGTCCCTGATCTGCAGGACTTCCAATGAAGTCTCTGAGGTACGCAATACTGTATTTGGTAGCGCTGTTCGGTTCAGCGCGCGCCCACTTCCACCTGCCAAAAGGCGATCTGGAGCTGAAGACCTACCCCAAGGTTTCGGCTGCAGAGCTTGCTGTCATGCACTAGGAAGCCCTAAGCCTAGCGGCTGAAGATGCAGCCCTTGGTGCCGGACGCTTTGAAGCAAGGTACTTCGAGCTCACTTGCCGAGGTGAGCCCGCTCTGCTGGTGGACAACTCCTCATCACAGTTGCTCTTCCTAGGCTTCATAGGCCGAGCCAGTGAGATGCCTTGCGTTCAACCTCTACTCCAACGCTGGAGCAGCCGACTACTTCCGGCCGACTAGGTCTTTGCAACTGAACTCCACATACGAGACGTACCGACGGGCCTGAACAGTCTGCGGTTTGCGCTGACAGCGCTACGCTCTTTCGTCCCAAGCCATTAGCGACTCATTGTGTCGTTTACGACACACTTCCCCAAGGTCGCTACGTGCGGTCGCGGACAGGGGAAGGCTGTGAGTAGGTGGACTGAAGACGAACTGGCTGCTGCTGTTGAGGCGTATCGCCAACTGGAGGCCCGTCTTGCCAATGGATCAGCCCTTGAGAAGGCGAGGGTCTATCGGGAACTGGCGGCCCGCCATGGACGTACGTCCAAGGCCTGGGAGTACCGCATGCAGAACATCTCCCATGTTCTGGATCAAGCAGGCATGTCTTATCTCCCTGGTCTTGTTCCAGCATCGAAGGTGGGTGCGAACGTTGAGCCGAAACTTGCCAAGCTCCTCGGGCTTTCTGATGAGACGCTCACGTCGGTCTCTGGTCCTACAAGGGGACTGTTGGAGCAGGAGGCCACAGCGGCGGAGGCATCTGGCAGTTTCTCCCCAACAGAAGGGGTGGACGAGAGGCAGCGTGTGCTGGCAGCTATCGTGCGGCGCCGCGGGCAGCCTGCCTTCCGTAAGGCACTGTTAGAGGCCTATGCGGGTCGATGTGCAATGACTGGATGCGATGTGGTTGACGCACTTGAAGCGGCCCATATCCGCCCGTACTCCGGCCGATCAAGCAATGTGATCAGTAATGGTCTACTGCTGCGAGCGGACATTCACACTCTTTTCGATCTGTATCTAATAAGTGTCGATGACACTTCATCGAAAATTGAGGTTGCTCCAAGCCTGCGACCATCCGCCTACGGAGAGCTTCAAGGACGTGAACTGCGACCCCCACAATCGGCACAATTCGCAGTAAGCACAGACTCACTGAGGTGGCATCACTGTCAGTGCACTTGGACCCAAAGACTAAGCGGCCTTCCTTAGACACTTATTGATCGAAATGTCAGAAAATATTAGGCACTGCCGATAAACGCAAGAAATGCCACCGGCACACGATCGCCGCAGATTCCATATATTTTAGATTAAGTTTACGCTCGTCATATCGCATTTTTTACTAATGTGCGGGGAGGGCAACTTCCTCCCCGCAAACAACCAAACAGCCACCCTCAAAGAGCCCCCGCGTTATTCACGAAATATCTTACATATAGGGCGAAGATGAAATTAATCTTAATTGACGATTGATCTGAGAAATTCATCCTTAAGGCTCATGGTTCTTATTCTGGATCGGAGATCCTCATCCATGAGGCTGCCATATATGGAGACAGCACACGCAACTAATAGACCGGCCTCATCACCACAAGGAAGAGGAAATGCAGGAGTACTTTCATGAACCTCCCAATTGCTCACAGGAGTGCCCACAACTCCGGCGTTCGATATGTTTTTGCTGAACTGTGCGTGCCGGTAACCATGCCTGCCTCGATGAGGGCTCTCAAATCGGAAATGAAATGCCTTGCCATATCCTTGAACGTAGCTCACCTCAATCTTTGCACTTGGGTTTTCAGACTCAAAATCCCAACCGGCCCATATCGCTATTAGCCAGTTACTAAATTTATTAGCATTTGGCGACGCTATAGGCATGAGTGCAGGCCCGAAGTCCCCCTTCATGCTCTTCGTGATCGCGGCGAGCTCTCTTTCAGTGGAGAGCAACCTACCACCCGTCATCCAGCTATATGCATGGACAGGAGGTGGCGACTTCAACCCCTGTTGAAAGAGAGAAGAAAGAAGCGACGAGAAGCTTCCATGCTGGCTCTTATGTTTATCCATTTCAGCTCACTCAAAGTGCCAATCTAATGAGCGGACCATAGTTGGCATCGACATCATCTCGATTCTTTCGGATATACCTTCTATCCCACAGGTTACCAAAATCAGCGAGATAACCTTCCGACTCTTCATCTTCAGCAAAGCATGAGGAATCCTCTTGGAAGACAAAACTCGGCAACTCGATTTGGGACAAAATTGCGGCACCGCTGGAGAGACGGGGATCTGACTGGAGGCGCGGCCAATCAAAACACTCCCGATCGCCCCAATAGGATTGATTCACAAGATATTCCGCAAGCCAGGGCTCACGCTCAAAGACTCGGTCCAGCGAATTAATCGATCCATTCCACTCGCTGAGGTCAGCGATTTTATCAGGCCCGAGCAGCCACGGACATCTAGCGATTAGATGTGGCATGTCCACATAAATGTCCTGCCCAGCAACAAGCTGCTCACGGAACCAGCGAGCCAAATCAAATGCCAGCGCCCGAATCGCCACCTCATATACTTTATCATCTCCTCCATATGCATCCTGAAGCTTCACGCAACTGTCGGGAAGAAGAACACGCATCCCGCTGATAATGAAATCGTGTAACGTGAGGCGTTGCTCAGAAGAAATGGAGGGTGAAAGCGCACCGATAGCTCGCTGAGACAGGCGCGACTTCGCAATATCAGAAATATCAAGAAAGTCGAATACGTTCGCCTCTTTCCAATCCACCTTACGGAGGGCCTCAATTCTCTTTTCGCTCCGCGCCCGAGCATTTCTCTTCCGAAGCCATGACCAGGGTCTAAATGCGCCTGCTTGGGACTTGACGTCTGCGGTCCAGAATTCAGGGCGAGTAATTGAAACCTGGGGTACCTGCAAATCAGCCGGGCCATCCCAACCCGCCAACATTGTCAGATCAAAGGCCGTCCTTGGAGGGCGATTAAGAACAATTACACAGGGACAATTTGTAAATACCCTAACAAACCCTGCCAAACTATCGGCCGTCAGCCATTGGTGTCCATTTAGCGTGCGCAGATCGTAATCGATACAAAGAACGTCAAATCCTGAAATAAGCTTGACGAGTGCACTATCTCCAAAGAATTGCAACTTTTCAACGAACCCCTCAATCTCCGTTACAGATTCTGTAATTTCCGCGGCAGAGCAACGAACAAGCTCCCACCGCCCCTCTATGTTCAGGCAGGCCTCAACCTTTGCCGAAAGCGCCTCCAACTCTTCCTTACGATCGTCCCATATGGCCACTCGAAGCATAAAACCTCCCTTTTTTACTTCCATTTCATCTCGAACGTCGTGCGGTATCCAGGCCTAGGCTGAACAAATGACACCCTGCACTTCCTGCTATCTGCAATCATTCGAACGATTGTTAGACCCAAACCCAGCCCCCCGAGACCCAGTCGATTTGATTGCTGAGCTGTACGCCTAAACGGATCGAACAGAGCTTCCGATGCGCTCAAATCGATACCAGAACCATCGTCGCTAACCCACAGAACACCTGCGCGGCCGCCCTCCGACTGACCTTCAATCAGAATATTGAGATCCCGTCGGCTTGATGGAATTGCATTAACGGCATTAACTAGCAAATTCTGAAGAATGGAGCTCCATTCTGCAACGCTACCTTCGGGAAACCTCAGATCCCGATCGACGTCCACCTCAATGACGGCCGCCTCAGTGAAAGCCTTAGTGGAGGCTATAGTTCTTTCTACAATTTTTTCCACAAGCAATCGATGACCTGCCGAGCGATCCTCATTGCTGAGAAGTGGCGTAAAGACACTACGCGTCTCCTTAACTCTTCTGACCCAAGCGCGGAGCGAATCTGCGGTAGCTTGAGGATCAAATTTCTTGCCCTTTGTACCGGCAATCTGGTCGGCTATTGAATCCAGGATAAGCAGCTCGCGATTCGTCTCGTGCTCAAGTGCCAAAGCGGCCATGCCTGCAGATGCAAGCGGCCCAAGGAGCTGCTGGATCGACTCGACGTATTCGGCTTCACGCCTGCTAGCAGCTACAAAATCATCAATTTCTTGCTTTAATGATATATAGATCTCTGGCTGAACTGCCCCCTCATATGTACTGAGAACAGAGGACATCCGCGATATACGCTCTGAGGGCTGTTCACTTGGACGATTCGCATGCGCCGACTGAATCCTTCGAAGCATAGACCTCGTCGCGTAATAGTCGATCGACCTGCGCACGCCGTCTCGCAGCTGATCATATGCTGCATTCGACACAAGCCTGTCGCGAGTCACCTGAATCTGCAGATGCTCTACTGAAGACTCATCGAACTCGCTTGAATGCCGTTGCTCAATGCCGGTATTAATCCTGACAACACCGAACAAACGCCCCTGCGTCGGTAGGTCGTTGAGTGCACGCTGGACATGTAGGGCGTCTGGCAATAGCTTAGACTTGACGCGTCTATGCGAATGATCGAATTCCAGAGACAACCAATCCTGATTTACGCCGTAATACGGGAGGCGGAATGGACCATCATAAACATGAACGCCGCCATAACGCTCAAGATAGATCCGCGCCTCATTAACCGGAACGTCATTTGCGAGACGCCCTCGCAAGTTATAGACTTTGATTTCCCAATCCGCCTTATTTAACAAGCAGTTGTCTATAGGAAAACTCTCCGAATAACTCTGCCCATCAGAAAAATCGACCACAACTCGCTCTATCGCGGAGCCAGATGAGTCGCGAACTATCTCCCCCCGAATTCGAGCCGTCCACTGCTCAAGCGCGGCTCTCAACTGCGATGAAAATCCACTTGTTAGCTCACCGCCATTGCTTGAAGATACAGATACTCTAAAGGAATTTCTGTCCTGCTCCTCAAAGGGAGGGACAAGCTCCCAAACCTCTCTGGCAACCGCGCGCAACGCTCCAGTATTCCATTCGTGATTTAGTCCACTGAGCGTGATCCGCATTCCATGCGCGGCGCCATCTGCGAAGAAAACTGAGCTTTGATCTTCAATATCGTAGTCCACTGCGGCCTCCACAAGCTGGCTCGCGGCCACTGCTGCAGGCCAGTTGACACGTACCGTCAGTAGTTCACGCCTTCCCTTTGCGCGCGTTTCAATTTTCAGGTGTTGTGCTAGGAACTGAACGGCCAGTCGCCCAACACCCTTCGATCCAGTTAGAGGCCGTTTCAATTCAATTGAGGCAGCCTGGGTCGCCTTATGTGTGGTGCCTACTCTCATCCAGAACGACTCAAAATCAGCCGGAGTCATTCCATGGCCATCGTCGCACAAGATGATCTGGTCTTCGCTGAAACGAATCTCACAGTTGCGAGAGTCCGCGTCGTAAGAATTTTTTATCAGCTCCCCCAGAGCCACGTGCGCCTGACCCACTAGCCGCTCGCCGAGCTCCCTCAGAAGTGCTGCGTCGACCGAGAACTTTAGCCTTCCATTCCTATCCATCTTGTGCTCCTAGCAGGCCCTTGCACAAAACTGCTTTATCAATCAGTTTTTCGCGCAACTTCCCATAAACTCACAACAACCATCACGATCAATTTGCCAGCGACCGCGCGTGTCTAACAATAGCCCCGCCAATGACTTCACCGAGTCGAACCGGAACTGCGTTCCCAATTAGGCGCCCAAGTACCCTGAAGTTGTTCTTTTCTGTGTCGGGAGCAAACTTGTAGGACCCAGGGAACGTCTGAAGCAATGCAGCTTCCCGTAATGAAATGGCACGATCATCTATTGGATGACCGAAGCGGCCGTTACCATAGCCATAGCAGAGAGTAGTCATGGTTGGCGCGGGCTTGTCCCACTCCATTCGAGCGTATACACCCGGATAGGTTTTACCTGAATCACGCCGATGACAGTCAGCCAGCAGACTTTGATCCCAGTCACGCCAGGTCCCTCCAGGCACCGACTGCCTGATTCTCTTTAGATTCAAGCTCGACAATGTAGCCGATTGATGCATGGAATCAGCCTCACACATTGCTCCTGCCCTGAGCGAAGGGAGATTGCCGATTGCGTCTCGGACCGTGCGTTGTTCGTGTTTGGAATGAGTCGGCAGAGGCATTTCAATCTTTCCATGCTTTGACGCAAGTAAAACTAATCTTCGCCGACTTTGTGGGACGCCATAGTCTTGACAGTTCACCACATCAAACCAGACCGAATATCCTTTAAACGCTTTAAGAAAATCGTCGAATACCGAATGCCCAGGCAACTGAGGCACGTTCTCCATCGTCACGAAATCGGGCTTTACACTTCTAACTAGTCGTCCAAACGACCTAAGAAGTCCCCACTTTCGATCGCCCGTCGTATCTCGACCTTGGCTATAGGAAGAGAACGGCTGACAAGGTGCGCAACCCGCCAAGAGTGAATATGCACCAGGGCGAAACAGCCCAACTACATCTCGCCCCTTAAGCTCCTCCACATTCGCGGCAATAAACTTTGAACCTTGGTTGTTTATCTCGTAGGGATACTCGCAGGCCAAGTCGAGATCGACCCCTGCTTCGACTTCAATGCCAGCAGCGCGTAATCCATGCGTAAGGCCGCCAGCCCCACAGAACAAGTCCACGCAGCTGATTTCCATTTTGCTCTCCACCGAGACACCTTCCCTGCAACTATAAAGCGCTCCAGAGTTGCCTCTGGAGCGCCCCTTTGATCTGATTTCCTGACTATCAAACCCCAACAGGATTAGCCTTCTCCGGATCAATCTTGTACTGCTTGATCGCCCGGGCCACATCCTTCGCGGTCATCTTCCCTTCCTTCGCCAGCGCCGCAATCGCGGCATGCGCGATGTAGTAGCGGTCAACTTCAAAGAACCGGCGCAGGTTCGCACGCGTATCCGAACGGCCGAAACCATCGGTACCCAGCACGGTGTACGACATCGGCACGAACGCGCGGATCTGGTCCGCATACGCACGCACGTAGTCGGTGGCGGCAATCGCCGGGCCCTGGCGGCCTTCCAGCAGCTCGGTCACGTAGGCCTTGCGCTGCTCACCTTCCGGATGCAGGCGGTTGGCACGTTCCACGTCGAAACCGTCGCGACGCAGTTCGTTGAAGCTCGGGCAGCTCCAGATGTCGGCGGTCACGCCGAAGTCCTTGTCCAGCAGCTCGGCGGCGGCAATGGCTTCGCGCAGGATGGTGCCCGAGCCCAGCAGCTGCACGCGCAGCTCGCCCTTCTTCGGCTTGCCGGCGTCGGTCAGCAGGTACATGCCCCTGACGATGCCTTCGGCCGCGCCTTCCGGCATTTCCGGGTGGGTGTAGTTCTCGTTCATCAGGGTGACGTAGTAATACTCGTCCACCTGGTCTTCCATCATGCGCTTGGTGCCGTGCTGCAGGACCACCGTCACTTCAAAGCCGAAGGTCGGGTCGTAGCTGCGCACGTTCGGGATGCCACCGGCCACCAGATGGCTGAAGCCATCTTCGTGCTGCAGGCCTTCACCGTTCAGCGTGGTGCGGCCGGCGGTGCCACCCAGCAGGAAGCCGCGGGTACGCATGTCGGCGGCCTGCCAGGCGATGTCGCCCACGCGCTGGAAGCCGAACATGCTGTAGTAGATGTAGAACGGCAGCATCGGCACGTTGCTCACCGAGTAGCTGGTACCGGCGGCCATCCACGAGCTGATCGCGCCCGGCTCGCTGATGCCCTGCTGCAGCACCTGGCCACTCTGGTCTTCGCGGTAGAACATCAGCTGGTCGGCGTCGACCGGCTTGTACTTCTGGCCGAACGGCGCGTAGATGCCGATCTGGCGGAACAGGCCTTCCATGCCGAAGGTACGGGCTTCGTCGGCCACGATCGGCACGATGTGCGGGCCCAGTTCCTTGTCGCGCAGGGTGATGTTCAGGCTCTGCACGAAGGCCATGGTGGTGGAGTAGCTGCGCTCGCCGCTGCTCTTCAGCAGGCGGTCGTAGGCTTCCAGCTTCGGCGCCACGAAGGTCTTGTCGGCCTTGCGGCGGCGCTGCGGCAGGTAACCGCCCAGTGCGGCACGGCGTTCCTGCAGGTACTGCACTTCCGGCGAATCCGGGCCCGGGTGGTAGAACGGCACCTGGCCGTCGGCCAGCTGCGCGTCGGTCACCGGAATGTTGAAGCGGTCGCGGAAGTGGCGCACCGCTTCGTCGTCCAGCTTCTTGGTCTGGTGGGTCGGGTTCAGTGCCTCACCGGCGCTGCCCATGCCGTAACCCTTCACGGTCTTGGCCAGGATGACGGTCGGCATGCCCTTGGTGTTCACGGCCTGGTGGTAGGCGGCGTACACCTTGTGCGGGTCGTGGCCACCACGGTTCAGGCGCCAGATGTCGTCGTCGCTCAGGCCGGCGACCATCGCAGCGGTTTCCGGGTACTTGCCGAAGAAATGCTCGCGGGTATACGCGCCGCCGAAGGCCTTGCAGTTCTGGTATTCGCCGTCGACGGTTTCCATCATCAGCTTCTTCAGGACGCCGTCGCTGTCCTTGGCCAGCAGGGCATCCCAGTAACCGCCCCACAGCAGCTTGATCACGTTCCAGCCGCCGCCACGGAACACGCCTTCCAGTTCCTGGATGATCTTGCCGTTGCCGCGCACCGGGCCGTCCAGGCGCTGCAGGTTGCAGTTCACCACGAAGATCAGGTTGTCCAGGCCTTCACGGCCGGCCAGGGCGATGGCACCCAGGGTTTCCGGTTCGTCGCTCTCGCCGTCGCCGATGAAGCACCACACCTTGCGGTCGGACTTCTCGATCAGGCCACGGTTTTCCAGGTAGCGCATGAACTGCGCCTGGTAGATGGCGGCCAGCGGGCCCAGGCCCATCGACACGGTCGGGGTCTGCCAGTATTCCGGCATCAGCCACGGGTGCGGGTACGAGGACAGGCCACCGCCGTCCACTTCCATGCGGAACTTGTCCAGCTGCTCTTCGCTGATGCGGCCTTCCAGGAAGGAACGCGCGTAGATGCCCGGGGCGCTGTGGCCCTGGATGAACAGCAGGTCGCCCGGGTGGTTCTCGCTCGGGGCGCGCCAGAAGTGGTTGAAGCCCACGTCGTACAGGGTGGCACCGGAGGCGAACGAGGCGATGTGGCCGCCCAGGTCACCCGGCTTGCGGTTGGCGCGCACCACGGTGGCCATCGCGTTCCAGCGGATGATCGAACGGATGCGCCATTCCAGCTCGGCATTGCCCGGGCTCTTGGCCTCGAGCTGCGGCTCGATGGTGTTGACGTACTCGGTGGTGGGAGAGAACGGCAGGTAGGCGCCCGAACGACGGGTCAGTTCCACCATGCCTTCCAGCAGCTGATGCGCGCGCTCGGAGCCCTCGACATCAATAACGGCCTTCAACGACTCGATCCACTCCTGGGTTTCCACAGGATTCGGGTCGTTGTTCAGCACCTCGTTCAACCAGTTCATTAGCGCTCCCATAACCGCACGCACGCGCGCGACTGTTGTATAGATTTCTAGACCGCAAAGTGTAGCGCACCAAGGGCTTTCGTCACTTGGCTACGCAGGCGTATGGATGCAACCGGCCAGTGTCCGCAAGGGGCTTGCCGGGCCCGTTGAGGGCCCTGCGGCGGGCCTTGATGGCTGCTTGGGCTGTCGCTTTCGGGCCGCTGCGCCCATGTGCAGGACGCAGTGTTACTGCTGCCGATGACGGTTGTAGGGCAACTCCGGCAACGCTGTAGGGGCGATTCGAGCAACGGTGCTGAACCGGCGACAACATGTCGCATCTGCCTCTGGATGGGCGGCGGCAGCGGGTCCAGTGTGGGCCCTGAGTGAGGGGCCTGGCGGCCCTGATCCCTTCCACGGTTTCGCCGGGGCGCCCTGCAAGGGGCGCCCCTTTTGCTGTGCGCGCAGCCCGGCGTGGCCCAAAACAGACCTGCTTGTGGCCGGATCGATGATTGCCGGCTTCGATATATCGATATATCGTTTGCACACTCGTTTACCGATATATCGAAATGAGCCGAAACCCTTCTCCCCGGGCCCGTTCCACCGATCCGGCGGTACCCCGCCGCAACGGCCAGCCGCGGGTGCTCAGCCGGGGCGACCTGCGCCTGCTGGTGCTGGCCCTGATCGGCGAGCAGCCGCGCCATGGCTACGAGCTGATGCAGCTGATCAGCAACCAGTTCATGCAGGCCTACACGCCCAGCGCCGGCACCATGTACCCGCTGCTGGCCAGCTTCGAGCAGGCCGGTTGGATCGAGGCCGAGGAAGTGGACGGGAAGCGGATCTTCCGCATCACCGCCGCCGGCGAGTTCGAGCTGAAGGTGCAGCGCACCCAGGTGCGGCTGGCGCAGCGGCGTGCCTTCGACCGCGCCCGCGAGATCACCAAGGCCTCGCTGCCGCCGCCGCTGGCCTGTGCCCTGCGCGACTTCAAGCGGGCGCTGGTGCACCACCACGGCCGCTGGGCCGAGGGCGAGGCGGAAGAAGTGGCGGCGCTGCTGACCCGGGCGTCTGCGCTGCTCAACGGGACTGCCGGTAGCGAGAACCCACCCTTTTCAACGACCCAGCCAGACTGAATCCAGCCAGGTCTCCCCCATGCCGCGCCCCCGGCGCGACACCTTTGCAGGTACTCCCATGACCGAACACAACAACACGCGCCTGCGCCTGGACGTGCGCTTCCGTGAACTGACCGTGCTGCGCACCGAAGAAGTCACCCCGCACATGCGCCGCATCGTGCTGGGTGGCGACGAGCTGGCCGGTTTCGATTCGCCCGGCGCCGACGACCACATCAAGCTGTTCTTCCCCAACGCTGCGGGCGAGATGGTGCTGCCGGTGCTGACCGCCGAAGGCCGCAGCTACCCGGATGGCAAGGAGCCCTCGCCAGCGCGCGATTACACCCCGCGCTGGTGGGACCACGAAACCGGCGAGCTGGCCATCGACTTCGTGCTGCACGACCAGGGCATTGCCGGGCCGTGGGCCGAACGCGCGCAGCCGGGCGACAGGCTGGTGATCGGCGGCCCGCGCGGCTCGTTCGTGGTGGCCGACACCTACGACGCCTATGTGCTGATCGGCGATGAGACCGCGCTGCCGGCCATTGCCCGTTGGCTGGACGTGCTGCCGGAGCGCGCCGAGGTGCAGGCCTACATCGAAGTGGGTGATGAGGCCGAACGCCAGGACCTGCCGCAGTACGAGAACGTGCGCATCCACTGGCTGGAGCGCAACGGTTTCCCCGCGGCCAGCAGCACGCTGCTGGAAGACATGCTGACCGACTTCGAGGCGCCGGAAGGCGACGTTTACTACTGGATCGCCACCGAATCGCGTCGCGCGCGGATGATGCGCAAGTTCATCGAAGGCCACCTGGGCGTGCCGCGCGACTGGATCCGCTCGGCCGGCTACTGGAAGGCGCATCCGGACGAAACCGACGGCGATTGACCGGCTCGGGGCCAGATCCCTTTCCCTGTGGAAAAGGGTTCTGACCCCATGCAGCTTCCCCATGCGTTTGGGTGGGTGCAGAACCTGTCTGGTGGGTTCAGAGCCTGTCTGGTGGGTGCGGACCGTTGGTCCGCACACCTTTGACTGTGTAGAGCCGAGCCCACGCTCGGCTGCTTCCCGCCCCCCCTCGCGCTGCGCGCGATGAGCCGAGCATGGGCTCGGCTCTACAGGGGGCCACCGGCGGTCATGCACCTCCTTTGGTGGGCGCGGACCGTTGGTCCGCACGCCTTTGACTGTGTAGAGCCGAGCCCACGCTCGGCTGCTTCCCGCCCCCCCTCGCGCTGCGCGCGATGAGCCGAGCATCGGCTCGGCTCTACAGGAGGCCACCGGCGGTCATGCACCTCCTTGGGTGGGTGCGGACCGTTGGTCCGCACACCCTTGACTGTGTAGAGCCGAGCCCACGCTCGGCTGCTTCCCGATCCCCCTCGCGCTGCGCGCGATGAGCCGAGCATGGGCTCGGCTCTACAGGGGCTCCGGCAATGCGACAATCGCGCTCCTTTCCTGCAGCAACGAGGCCCACATGGCCAAACTGACCCTGGCCGGCGTGGATGCGCTGCGTACCCGCTTCGCCGATGACGCCGCCTGCGATGCGGCACTGGCCGCGTTCGCCGACACCGCCGCACTGCGCATACCGCTGCGTGAGCTGGTGGAGGCACAGCACCGCTACCTGCAGGCCGAATTCGAAGTGGCGCAGGTGGCTGATGTACTGCGCCGCGACCAGAAATATGCGCCGGTCGGCCGGCCCTCGATCAACATCGTGCAGCTGCGCAAGCAGCAGGCCGCGACCAAGCAGGCGGCACTGATCGCACGCCAGGTGGTGGCGCAGGCCGCGCAGACCTTCGTGCGCGTGAGCGGGCTGGCAGTGAAGGCCAAGCAGAGCCCGAGCGAGGCGTGCGGTGCGTGGCTGGGCGCGTTGCGTTGAGAAATCCTGCCTCGGAGGGATTGTGCGGACCAACGGTCCGCACCCACCCAGCTCGGGGTCACACTTACCCCGTCGGGTAGTGCCGGCCGCTGGCCGGCAACCACATCAGCATTGCGCACCTCGCATGCAGCCGGCCAGCGGCCGGCTCTACCAGCCCCCCAAAAAAGAAGGCCCGCTTTTCAGCGGGCCTTCTGCCTTCTCACGACGAGTGAGCGGGGTGCATCAAGCAGCCGGCTTTTCGCCGGTGGCTTCGGTGGTGATGCGGATCTTCACTTCATCGCTGACGTTCGGGGCGTAGGCGCCGACGCCGAAATCGCTGCGCTTCAGGGTGGTGGTGGCATCGAAGCCGGCGGCCGGAACCTTGGCCATCGGGTGCTCGCCGCCGCCATTGACGGTGACGTCCAGGGTGACCGGCTTGGTGATGCCCTTGATGGTCAGGTCACCGGTAACGGTCAGCTTGTTGGTGCCAGCGGCTTCCACCTTGGTGCTCTTGAAGGTGGCATCGGCGAACTTGGCGGCGTCGAAGAAGTCGGCGCTCTTCAGGTGCTCGTCGAACTTGGCGGTGAAGCTGTTCAGGCCGCTCAGCGGCAGCTTCACTTCCACGGTGGACTTGGTCACGTCTTCGGCGTTGTACACCAGGGTGCCTTCGACGTTGCCGAAGTGCGCGCTCGGGTTGGAGAAGCCGAAGTGGCTCCACTGGGCCAGCACGTCGGTGTGGCTCGGGTCCAGCTTGTAGGTGCCCGAGGCGATCTTGATCGCTTCGGCGGCCGGCGCAGCGGCGGCGGCATCAGCAGCCGGGGTGGCAGCCTGCTCGGTGGTGGCCGGGGCGGCGGCATCGGCAGCCGGGGCAGCGGTGTCGGCCGGCTTGGAGCAGGCGGCGATTGCCAGGGTCAGGGCCAGCGGCAGCAGCAGTTTACGGGTGGCGCTCATCTGAGGAACTCTCCGGATCGTAGGGTGGGTACACGGTGCAGCAAGAGCCCGCCGCATGCGGGCGGGCCCGAAACCGATACAGCGACTTACGCGATGCGCGCCGCTTCGTCGAACGACAGGCGCGGCAGACGCGGGAACAGGCCCGCCGGGTCACCGTAACCCAGGTTGACCAGGAAATTCGACTTGATGGAGGTGCCGGCGAAGAACGCTTCGTCCACCTTGGCCGCATCGAAGCCCGACATCGGGCCAGCATCCAGGCCCAGCGCGCGTGCGGCCAGGATCAGGTAGGCGCCCTGCAGGCTGCCGTTGCGGATGGCGGCTTCGTGGCGGCCTTCCTGCGGGCCGTCGAACCAGGCCTTGGCATCGGTGTGCGGGAACAGGTACGGCAGCTTCTCGTGGAAGTCCAGGTCGAAACCGATGATGACGGTGACCGGGGCGGCCATGGTCTTGGCCAGGTTGCCTTCGGACAGGGCCGGGGCCAGCTTTTCCTTGGCTTCCTTCGAGGTGACGAAGACGAAGCGGGCCGGCGTGGTGTTGGCCGCAGTCGGGCCCCACTTCACCAGGTCGTACAGTTCCTGCAGCAGGCTGGCCGGGACCGGCTTGTCGAGGAAGGCGTTCTGGGTACGGGCAGTACGGAACAGCTGGTCGAGGGCGGCAGCGTCGAGCGCGTGGGACATCGGTGGATCTCCAGGGCGGCGAAAGGAAGTCAGTGCCCGCGGGCGGCGCGGGGCGAAACGACGAGCCGCAGTGTAGAGTGTCGCGACTGTTGCAACACCCAGCAGGGCTGAAACGAATTAATGCCAATGGTGAAACGATCGAGCGCGCCCTGGACGGTCACTGACGGCCGTGCAGGCAATGTCCGCCAGGCGGTCGCACTGGCCTCGGCGCTGCGCCAGGGCACCCATCGGCCGCTGGTCCTGCAGCCCCGCGCACCCTGGCGCTGGCTGTCGCCGCGCCGCCTGCCGGGTGATGTGAACGGCTACGGCGAGGCCTTCGCGGCACTGGCCAACGAAGCCCCGGCGCTGGCGATCGGCTGTGGCCGCCAGGCGGCCGGTGCCCTGCGCGTACTGCGCGCGCGCGGCAGCCAGGTGGTGCAGATCCTCGACCCGCGCATCGGCGCCCGCCACTGGGATGTGGTGGTGGTGCCCGAACACGACGCCCTGCGCGGCAGCAACGTGCTGACCCTGCTCGGCAGCCTCAACCCGGTGGACGATGACTGGCTGGCCTGGGGCCGCGCCGCGTTCGCCGGCTTCAGTACCCTGCCCGGCCCACGCACCGCGCTGCTGGTGGGGGGCCCGACGCCGCTGGCGCCGTGGGACGAAACGGCGATGGTCGGCGTGTTCCAGGCGCTGGCTGAGCAGATCCGCAGCGAGGGCGGCAGCCTGCTGGCAACCACCTCGCGACGCACGCCACCGGCGTTGGCCGAGATCCTGCGCGCGAAGTTCGCCGACCTGCCACACGTGATCTGGGGCGATGGCGGTGACGGCACCAACCCCTATGGCGGCCTGCTCGGCTGGGCCAACCGCGTGGTGGTCTCGCCCGATTCGGTGAACCTGCTCTCGGAAGCCTGCGCCACGCGCATGCCGGTGATGGTGGCACTGGCCGATACCGCGCAGGGCCGGTTGGCGCGCTTCCAGCAGCAGCTGCGCGAGCGTGGGCGGTTGCAGGCGCACTGGCTGGACTGGCAGTGCGACCGCATCGAGCCACTGCGCGAAACCGCGCGGGTAGCGGCAGAAGTGAAACAGCGCCTGGCACTGGGGTAGTGCCGGCCGCCCAGCGATTTCTGAACATTTCGATCCAGCTGCACGGTTACAGTCCAGCTTCCCCCATCACACTGAACGTCTTCATGCGTAGCCTGCTCCTGCTGCCCCTGGCCCTGCTCGCCGCGTGTTCCACCGCGCCCACCGAGCTGGACCCGATCTCCTATCAGTGCCAGCAGCAGCTGGATGCGTACCGCGAACAGCCGGCACTGCGCGACCCGAAGGGCCAGCGCCCGCCGTTGCCGGTAGCCCCGATCAGCGATGCCTGCGACAAGGAACTCAAGCGCAAGGGCGTGGATCGCCCGCTGCGCTGAGCAGCGTATGATCGGCGCGCGGGCCTGCCCGCCGTTGAAGGTATCGACATGGATCGTTTC
Source organism: Stenotrophomonas maltophilia (assembly GCF_002799245.1). Lineage (GTDB taxonomy): Bacteria > Pseudomonadota > Gammaproteobacteria > Xanthomonadales > Xanthomonadaceae > Stenotrophomonas > Stenotrophomonas maltophilia_S. The sequence continues at coordinate 1,201,017 of NZ_NEQV01000001.1, forward strand.
TCCCGCCTGCCCGGCGCCCTGTTGCTGACCGCCAGCCTGCTGCTGGCCGCACCGGCCTGGGCCGACAGCACCGCCTGCCGCGAGCGCTACCCGAGCGTTGCGTCGCAGGCGGCGATGCTGGACGTGGCCTGGACCACCGCCGAGCGGCTGGACGCGCTGCCCGATGTGGACGTGGTGGTCGCCGCACGCGGCGGCCAGGACCTGAGCCGTTATGGCCTGCGCCACAGCCACCTGGCGTTCCTGCTGCGCGAGGACGACGGCCGCTGGCGCGCGATGCATCTGCTCAACCGCTGCAAGACCGACAGTTCGCAGCTGTACCACGAGGGCCTGGGCAACTTCGTCGGCGAGAGCGGTGGCCATACCGACCTGCGCATCGGCGTGCCGTCGGCACCGTTGCGTGCGGCCCTGCGGGCGATGCTGGTGTCACCCTCGATCCAGCCCAAGGCGCTGCACGAAACGAAGTACAACGTAGTCGCCTACCCGTTCGCCACCGACTACCAGAACTCCAACCAGTGGGTGCTGGAAGTGCTGGCGGCGGCCATGGCGCAGACCGGAGGCGCGCCGGCCATCGTCAAGCGCGAACAGGCGCAGCAGTGGCTGCGCCAGCAGAAGTACCAGCCCAGCGTGCTGCATATCGGCCTCGGCAAGCGCGTGGGTGCACGCTTGTTCGTGGCCAACGCCACCACTACCGACCATCCGGCCGGCGAGCGCATCTCCGGCAACTATTCGGTGGTGACGGTGGAATCGGTATTCGACTTCCTGCACCAGCACAGCCAGCTGCAGCAGGAACTGGTGATCCCCCATGTGCCGGTGGCCGGTGCCGCTGCCGCCACGCCCTGAATCCCGCGAGGAGAACGACATGCGTCCATTGCATACCGCCCTGTTGTCGATGGCGATCGTCACCGGCCTGGCCTGGTCGACGGCCGCACACGCCGAACGCCGCATCGTGATCATCCATGACCCGGGCCCGCAGGGGCCGAGCCTGGAGATGTCCACGCAGATGGTGGACTCGGCCCGCGCCGCTGCGGCGAAGGAAGCCCAGGACGCCGCCGATGCCGGCCAGCCGCTGGCCCGCCCGCAGCAGATCAAGCTGCCGCAGATGGAGGTGAGCGCGATCGCCACCACCGTCGATGGCCGCCGCGAAGTGCTGCTGCGCGATGCCAATGACCCGCAGAACACCGCATCGATGCAGTACCCGCGCGGCCTCGGCGATCCCGCCGTGCAGTTCACCGTGGGCCAGACCGTGAACTTCGAGCCCACCGGCGCGGACCAGGGCTGGCAGCTGAAGGACAACCAGGGGCGTGCGCTGGAGTACCTGCCCGAGGCCACCGGCCCGCGTGACATCTTCGATACCCGGCGCTGAGCCGCCGTTTCCACTCTGACCAGGAGGTCTCCATGTTCCGTTGCCTGCGCGTTCCCGCTTCTGCCCTGCTGCTCTCCGCGCTGCTGGTGCCCACCGTCCATGCCGGCGCCGCGCCGCAGTTGAACAGCAGCGAGGCCAGCGTCCTGATCACCTCGTTGATCGTGGTCTCGGTGCCCCTCGCCGCATCGGCGGGCCTGTCCGAACTGTCCAAGGCGCCGTTCAAGGCCAGCGAGCGCAGCGCCAAGGCGGCGCGCACCAAGGCGGTGCCGCTGCCGCCGATGGAAGTGAAGAAGGTGGAAACCACGGCGGCGGGCGAGCGCCAGGTGCAGCTGCAGGTGCCCGACAAGGCCGACCAGACCGCCACCCTGCGCTGGCCTGCAAAGGTGCACGAGGACCAGGCCGCCGCCTTCGTGGTCGGCCAGCAGGTGCATTTCGACCCCACCGAGGCCGGCGCCGGCTGGACCGTGAAGAGCGCACAGGGCCAGGCCCTGGCTTACGTGCCCACCGCCTATGCCGCAGGCGATGTGATGAGCGAAGCGCTGTAAAGCTGAACGACCGGTTTTGGCTTTGCTGCGGGCCGGGCGGATAATGGGCGATTCCCTTTGTCCCCCCGGCTCGCCATGTCCGTGCGTCCTGCCCCTGTGTTTGCCCCGCTGACCCCGCGCGCCCTGGTGCTGGCGGTGCTGGCGATGGGCGCGGTGGTGCTGCTGTCCAACGTACTGGTGCAGTACCCGATCAACGACTGGCTGACCTGGGGTGCCTTCAGTTATCCGGTCGCGTTCCTGGTCAGCAACCTGATCAACCGCCGCTTCGGCCCCGGCCCGGCGCGCCGCGTGGCGTGGATCGGTTTCCTGGTGGCGGTGCTGTTGTCGATCTGGGTGGCCACGCCGCGCATCGCCATTGCCTCGTGCTCGGCCTTCATCGTGGCCCAGCTGCTGGACATCACCGTGTTCGACCGCCTGCGCCGTGGCAGCTGGTGGCGCGCACCGATGGTGGCCACGACCTGCAGTGCGACGGTGGATACCACCATTTTCTGGTCGATCGCGTTTGCCGGTTCCGCCCTGCCGTGGGTGAGCTGGGCCGCCGGCGACCTGGCGGTGAAGCTGGCGATCGGCGTCTGCCTGCTGGCCCCGTTCCGCGCGTTGCTGTGGAAGATGGCGCCGCTGCGCGCCGAGATGCGCTAGGCCCTGGTAGATGCCAACCTTGGTTGGCGCCTGATCAGGGTGGGTGCCGACCTTGGGTCGGCACGCTCCTGCAGAGTCCATCACCACTGACAGATTGTGCCGACCCACGGTCGGCACCTACCAACGGCGGGTCATCACCTGGGCCATCGATCTGATGGATGCCAACCAAGGTTGGCGCTGGATCAGGGTGGGTGCCGACCGTTGGTCGGCACGCTCCTGCAGAGTCCATCACCACTGACAGATTGTGCCGACCCACGGTCGGCACCTACCAACGGCGGGTCATCACCTGAGCCATCGATCTGATGGATGCCAACCTTGGTTGGCGCCTGATCAGGGTGGGTGCCGACCGCGGGTCGGCACGCTCCTGCAGAATCCATCACCCCTGACAGATTGTGCCGACCCACGGTCGGCACCTACCAACGGCGGGTCATCACCTGGGCCATTGATCTGATGGATGCCAACCAAGGTTGGCACCTACCAACAGCGGGCATCACCTGGCCGATGCTCTGGTGGCTGCCCGTCAGCCGAACGGCAACTCCACTGCAATGCACGCGGCGCTGATCGCTGCGCACGCCTCTTCAATCGCCGGTGTGGTCGGCGCCAGCCGCGGCCGCCGGTCCAGCGTGCAGGCCAGGCCTACCTCCAGCAGCGCGGCGTGCGCTCCATGCAGCGCCTGCGCGGTGTGTTCCGGCAGGAAACCGGCAACCGCCAGCGCATCGATCAACGATGGCGTGTCGCGCGGCTGCAGCAACGCCGCATGCTGCGCGCTGCGCGCCAGCACGCCGGTCTGCAGCAGGAACTCCAGGTCCACCACGCCACCGGCACCCTGCTTCAGGTCCAACCGCGCGGCATCGCTGCGGTCCAGTTCGGTACGCATGCGGCCCCGCATCTTCAGCACATCGGCATACAGCGTGGCCGGATCGCGTTCGCGGCCCAGCGTCTGCGCACGCACCTGCTCGAAGTCGGCCAGCAGGCTGGCATCACCCGCCACGCCACGCGCGCGCACCAGCGCCTGGTGTTCCCAGGTCCACGCACGCTCGCGCTGGTACTCGGTATAGCTGGCCAACGAGGACACCAGCGAACCCTTGCCGCCATCCGGGCGCAGGCGCACGTCGATGTCGTACAACCGGCCAGCGGCGGTGACCGCGCCGAGCAGGGCCATCACCTTCTGCGCCAGGCGCGCATACCAGCGCCCCGGTTCCAGCGGCCGTGCGCCGTCGCTGGCGTCCACGCCGGCCGGGTTGTCGTGCAGGAACACCAGGTCCAGATCGGAACCGAAGCCCAGCTCCAGCCCCCCCAGGCTGCCATAGCCGATGATCGCGAAGCGCCCACCGGGAATCGCGCCGTGTGCGGCACGCATGTCTGCCTCGGCCATCGCCAGCACGGTGACCACCACCGCCTGTGCCAGTTCGGCCAGTTGCCGTGTGCTGTCCACCGCGCCCTGGCGCCCGTCCAGCGTGGCCATCGCCATGCGGAAGCTGAGCGCCAGCCGCGTCTCGTTGAGCCAGCGCAGTGCGGATTCGGGATCTTCCACCGCCAGCACCTGCTCGCACTCGGCCAGCATGCCGGCGGCATCGGGCATCGGCCCGGACACGCGCACGTCCAGCAGTTCATCCAGCAACAGCGGATACGCCACCAGGCGCTCGGCCAGCAGCGCGCTGCGCGCCAGCACATCGACCAGGCGCGCCAACGCGCTCGGTTGTTCGTCCAGCAGCGCGAGATAACTGGTCCGGCGCAGCACGGCCTGCAGCAGGCCAAGCACGCGCTTGAGCGCGGCATCGGGCTGTGGCGAGCGCGTGGCCGCATGCAGCAGTGCCGGCAGCACGCGGTCCAGCCGTGCACGCGCCGCGTCGGACAGGGACTTCACGCCGGTGCCCTGCGCGAAATCACGCAATGACTGGTCGGCGCCGTTGGCATCGAAGAAGCCGGCTTCGGCCAGCAACGCTGCGTTGCTGCCCTCGGGCAGGCTGCGCCAGTAACTGGCCAGTGCGTCGGGCGCCGCCTGGCCCTTGCGCGGCGCGAGCAGTGCGGCGAATTCGGTACTGACCCGCTGCTGCTGTTCGGCCAACGCCGTGCGCAGCATCTCCCAGCCCGGATAGCCCAGGCCAACGGCGATGCGCTCGCGGTCCAGCGCGTCGCTGGGCAGCACGTGGGTCTGCGCGTCGCGCAGCATCTGCAGGCGGTTCTCCAACCGGCGCAGGAACAGGTAGGCCTCGCGCAGCGCACTGCCATCCCCGGGCGCGATCTGCCCGGCGGCCACCAATGCATCCAGCGCCACCAGCAGGCGGCGCTCACGCAGCGCCGGCTCGCGGCCACCGCGGATCAGCTGCAGCGCCTGGCACAGGAACTCGATCTCGCGGATGCCACCGGCGCCGCGCTTGATGTCTTCATGCAGCTCGCGGCGCGCGACTTCGGCAGTGATCGCCGCCTTCATTTCGCGCAGGCCATCGAGTGCGGTGAAATCCAGGTAGCGGCGGTACACGAACGGGCGCAGGGTCTGCAGCCACGCTTCACCGGCATCGACATCGCCAGCGACCGCGCGCGCCTTCAGCCATGCGTAGCGTTCCCAGTCGCGGCCTTCGCGCTGGAAGTACTGATCCATCGCGGCAAACGACAGCGCCACGCGGCCGGCACTGCCGAACGGGCGCAGGCGCAGGTCGACGCGGTGGCTGAAGCCATCGACGGTGGTTTCATCCAGCAGCTTGGCCAGGCGCTGGCCGAGGCGGGCGAAATACTCTTCTGCGGCCAGCGCGCGCGCGCCGTCGGATTCGCCGCCGTGCGGGTAGGCGTAGACCAGGTCGATATCGGAACTGAAGTTGAGTTCGCCACCGCCGAGCTTGCCGAGGCCGAACACCACCAGCTGCTGCTGGCGGCCTTCGCCATCACGGACTACGCCGTGGCGCTGGGCGAATTCCTGCTGCAGCGCGTCCAGCGCCAGCCGCAGGCAGTCCTCGGCCAGGGTGGTGGCGCCGGCCAGGGTCTGCGCCACGTCGTCCAGCCCGGCCAGATCGCGCCAGATCAGCCGGGTGGACATTGCGGTGCGCCAGCGCCGCAACTGCGCCGGCCAGTCGCTGGGCTGCAGCGGGTCGAGCACCGGGGCGGGAATCGGCGGGCAACCGGGCGCGGCCAGCTGCGCCAGCAGCGCTGGCTGCCGCACCAGGGTGTCCAGGGCGAAGTCGCTGGCCACCGCCAGCCGGGTCAGCAACGGCTGCAGCTCTGCCGGGATGGGCTCGGGCAGCGCCTGGGCCAGACGCGATAAGGCACGGTCGACAATGGGCTGCAGCGGGGCGGGCAGTTCAGCGGAGGCGAGGGTCATGGGCTGATTGTATCGACCGGCCGGGGTCGGATCCCTTTGCCATAGGCAAAGGGCTCTGACCCCAGGAAAGCCGCAGTTGGGTCAGAGCCTTATGCCCGTAGCAAAAGGATCCGACCCCGATGGGCATCCCCGTATTCATACTGGGCGACAGGCAATAAAAAAGCCCGCTTGCAGCGAACTGCCAGCGGGCTCTGCTCCCTCCCCCACGTCGGGATGCAGGGCCATCGTGCGGGCTGCGAAAGCACTTTGCACGCTGCACTGCAAAACAGAACCGGCGGGTATGGGTGACCCCTGCCGGGAAAAGCCATTCCACAAAGGTAGAACCCCCCGTACGGATGAGGATGGCCGATAATCGGGCTTCCCCCCAGAAACACTGTCGTCATGTCTGTTGATCGCATCGCCAACGCGCGTCTCCGTGACCGCGTGGTCTCCGCCGAGGCCGCAGCCGCGCTGATCCAGCCCGGTGAAACCGTGGCCATGAGCGGCTTTACCGGCTCCGGGTATCCCAAGGCCGTTCCCGTGGAACTGGCCCGCCACATCGAATCGGTGCATGCCCAGGGCCAGCCCTTCCAGATCAGCCTGATGACCGGCGCCTCCACCGCGCCGGAACTCGATGGCGCGCTGGCCAAGGCCGATGGCATCGCCATGCGCATGCCGTTCCAGAGCGACCCGGATGCACGCAACCGCATCAACGAGGGCAAGCTGGATTACATCGACATCCACCTCAGCCACGTTGCCCAGCATGTGTGGTTCGGCTTCTACGGCGAGATCGATACCGCCGTGATCGAAGTCTCGGCCATCCGCGAAGATGGCTCGCTGGTGCCCTCTACCTCGGTCGGCAACAACAAGACCTGGCTGGACCTGGCGAAGAAGGTGATCGTCGAGGTCAACGAATGGCAGCCGGCCGGCGTCGACGGCATGCACGACATCTACTACGGCACCGCGCTGCCGCCGCACCGCAAGCCGATTCCGCTGGTGAACGCCAACGACCGCATCGGCGACACCGCGCTGCGCTGCGACCCGGACAAGATCGTGGCCGTGGTGCGCACCAACGGCCCGGACCGCAACAGTCCGTTCAGCCCGATCGATGCGACCAGCGAACAGATCGCTTCGCACCTGATCGAGTTCCTCCAGCACGAAGTGAAGAAGGGCCGCCTGCCGCCGAACCTGCTGCCGCTGCAGTCGGGCGTGGGCAACATTCCCAACGCAGTGCTGGCCGGCCTGGCCAAGAGCGGTTTCCGCGACCTGGCTGCGTTCACCGAAGTGATCCAGGACGGCATGCTCGACCTGCTGCGCGACGGCGTGCTCAGCTATGCCTCGTGCACCGGCTTCGCGCTGAGCCCGCAGGCCAACGAGACGTTCAAGGAGAACATCGATTTCTACCGCGAGCGCATCATCATGCGCACGCAGGAAATCTCCAACCATCCGGAGCTGGTGCGCCGCCTCGGCTGCATCGGCATGAACGGCATGATCGAGGTGGACATCTACGGCAACGTCAATTCGACGCACGTGATGGGCACCCGGATCATGAACGGCATCGGCGGTTCCGGTGACTTTGCCCGCAACGGTTTCCTGTCGGCGTTCCTGAGCCCGTCCACCGCCAAGAACGGCACCATCTCGGCGATCGTGCCGATGGCCAGCCATGTCGACCACACCGAGCACGACGTGTCGGTGATCGTGACCGAACAGGGCCTGGCCGACCTGCGTGGCCTGACCCCGCGCAAGCGCGCGCAAGTGCTGATCGACAACTGCGCGCATCCGGATTTCCGTCCGCAGCTGCAGGACTACTTCGACCGTGCCAGCCGCGAGAGCTACGGCAAGCACACCCCGCACCTGCTGCCGGAAGCGCTGTCGTGGCACCAGCGTTGGCTGGATACCGGCACGATGAAGGGCTGATTGCGTTCGGGGTCAGAGCCCTTTTCTGCCGAAAAGGGATCTGACCCCGGTCATGCGCAACGTTGGGGTCGGATCCCTTTCCATCGGAAAGGGCTCTGACCCCAGGCAAGCGTCAGCCGCGCAGCGCCGCCAGCGATTCGGACTGCAGCCGCTCGTAGATCTCGAACTCGTCGTTCACCGCTACGCCCAGCGCCTGCTCGAAGGCCTCGCGGTTGGCATGCGCGGCATAGGCGCGCTGTTCTTCGCCCCCCAGGTTCGACTGGAAGATGCCCGCAGCGCTGACCGGCAGGAAATCCTCGTAGACGATGGGGTCGGCCGTGGCCAGGCCGGCGGCCACCAGCACTTCGGCCGGCAGATCGGCCACGCGGTCGGGCGCGGCGCGGCCAGCGTCGGTCAGCTGGTAACGGTAGTAGCCCAGTCCTTCCTGGCGCAGCGTGTCATGGTCATCCGGGAAGCTGGCGAACACCGCCTGCAGGCGCTGGCCGTAGTCGCCGCCGGTACTGCCAGCACCGCCCGCATCGCGCGCCTGCGCCAGCAGCTGGTCGTACAGCGCGCGGCCCTTCGGGGTCAGCGCAAGGCCACGCTGCTCGATTTCGCCGAAGCGCGCGGTATGGGTGCCTGCATCGCCTCCCTCGCTGTCCGGGAAATGCACGGCTTCTTCCAGTGCCTTGAAGCTGGTCTGGCGCAGCAGGATCGGGCAGGCGCGGCGCGGCGGGCCTTCGATCACTGCCTTGGCCGCCATGCCGTGCTCGATCATCGCCGCCTGCGCAGCGTCGATGTCCAGCGTGCGCGGGGTCAGGTGGTTGATGTGCGGGCCACGGAAACTGACCACGTCAGCCACCAGGCGGTGTGCGTTGTGCAGCGCGTGGTAGGTCGGCAGGTCGACCGTGGCATCGCCGTGCCAGCGGAAGGTTTCCAGTGCTTCCTCGACGAAGCGCTTGGCATCGGCCTGCGACAGGCCACCGGCACGTTCGGCCTGGTCGATCAGGGCCAGCGCGCCGTCGGTGAAGATGCGGCGGCGGGCCAGGATCTTCGCCGACTCGGCACGCAGTGCCTCGTCTTCGATCAGCTCCAGGCGCAGCAGCGAGGTGAACACGCGGAACGGATTCTGTGCCAGCGCAGCGCCGGTCAGCGGGCGGAACGCGGTGGAGTGCACCGGCACGCCGGCCACTGACAGGTCGTAGTAGCCGACCGGATGCATGCCCATCACCGCGAACAGGCGGCGCAGCGTCGCCAGCTCCTGCACGGTGCCGACGCGGATCGCGCCATGGCGCTCTTCATCCAGGCGCGCACGCTCGTCGTTGCGCTGCAGCTGCGCGGCCAGCGCCGGGTCCTGCTCCAGCACCTGTGCGTTGATCCGCTCCACCAGTTCCACCAGCGTGCCGTACAGCGGCACTTCGGTGCGGTACATGCGGGACATGGCCTGCGCGAACAGGCGGCGGATCACATCAGGCGAAACGAAAGAGGCGCTCATCAGTCACTCGATTACGGGAACGGGGAACAGCTCGGACCCGTATTGTCGCCGGAGCGCGCGGCAGGGGCGATATGCAGAGCAACATGACAACAGCCCGCTAGTGCCGGCCGCTGGCCGGCAACCTCTGGACGCCGGCAGGAGTGCAGTTGCCGGCCAGCGGCCGGCACTAGCGTTTGAGCTGCCGCTTCAGGGTGGCATCCAGGGTGATCGGCCGGTCCCAGTGCTGGTAACTGGCCACGATGGCGTGGCGCACGGCGCGGTAATGCAGGTTCTCCGGCTTGGCCGGCATGCGCTTCACCACCGCTTCCCAGCCGCCCTCCGGATCCTGGCTGAAGGTACGCACGCTGTCGCGGCAGGTCTGGCCGCTGGCCTTGGCCCAGAAGCAGGCGAAATAGATATCCCCGGCCTGCCAGCCATGGGTGGTGAACAGCGCGCTGACATAGCCGCGTGGCACGTCGGCGTAGCGCGCCACCTCGTCCAGGAAGGCATCGGGGTAGCGTTCGGCGTAATGGTTGATGTCCTGCAGCTGGGCATCGACCCAGCGGTCACCGGTTTCCACCGTGTAGCCCGCCGAACGCTCGGCGGTCTGCTGGGCCAGCACGGTGGCCGGCGCCAGCAGCAGGGACAACAACAGCGCGCGCAAGCGGAGATTCATGCCCCGATTCTGCCGCAGCCGCCGGCCCCTGTCAGGCCGCCGCAGCGGCCTTGGCCTCGATCGTCGCCAATGCGGCCGGCCAGTCGTGGGCGGTATCGGCGGTGACCATGCGCGGTTCGTCGTCGGCCACGCCGTGCTGGGTCTCGTGTGCCCAGGTCACCGCGTACGGGGTATGCACGCCCCAGCCACCGAGGGTGACCACCGGTTCGATGTCCGACCGCAGCGAGTTGCCGACCATCACGAAGCGCTCCATCGGCAGGTCGAATTCGGCCAGCACGCGGGCGTAGGTTTCCGGATCCTTCTCCGAGACGATCTCGATGCGCGGGAACAGTTCGCCCAGGTTGGCGACCTTGATCTTCGCTTCCTGATGGAACAGGTCGCCCTTGGTGATCAGCACCACCGGGTAGTGCTCGGCAATGGCCGCCACTGCTTCGCGCACGCCGTCGATCAGCTCCACCGGGTGGCGCAGGGTATCGTGGCCGATGTCGAGAATGCGCTGGATGTCCCTGGCCTCGATGCGCTGGCCGGTGATGTCGATGGCCGCTTCGATCATCGACAGGGTCATGCTCTTCACGCCGTAGCCGAAGGTGCCCAGATGGCGCTGCTGCACTTCCAGCAGGTGGCGCGCGGTCTGGGTGTCATGCACGTCGACGTAGCGCGACAGCAGGTCAAGGTAATCCTGCTCGGCCTTGCGGTAGTAGTCCTCGCTCTTCCACAGCGTATCGTCACCGTCAAATCCGACCAGGCCGATGGCGCGCGACGGCGCAGGCGTGGAGGTGTTCATCGGCCAAGGATACAGGGGTGGCGATGATGAGAAAAACCCGGGCGGCCGCAGCCGCCCGGGTCCCCATGCACCGGTTCCCGAATCAGGTCTGGATCAGCGGCCCTGCGCCGCGCCGGCACCCGCGCCGGCCTGCTGGGCGGCCACGTAGGCCTTGTACTCGTCGGCGCTCAGCTCGCCGTCCTTGTTGGTATCGGCCTGGTCGAACACCTGGGCCAGGCCCGCGTTCACCTGCGCCTCGGCCTTGCTGATGGTGCCGTTGCCATCGGTATCGATGCTGGCCCAGGTCTGGCCACCGCCGTTGGCCTGCGCCGATGCCGCCGCGGCCGCATCGGTCGCCTGGTCAGCGGCCTGGCCCGCCTGGGCCGCGGCCTGCTGGGCGTGCGCCGCTTCGTTCTGCGCATGCGCGGCCTGCTGCTTGGCCGACTGGGCCATCGCCGGGATGGCCAGCACGCTGCCGGCGGCGACGATCAGGGCGATCAGGGGCTTGCGGTTGCGAATAGTCATCAGGGGTGTCTCCTACCTATTGGGTGGTGTTGCGCGGCCTGTTGTTTCCGCACGGCACCTACCCTGCCACCGCGTTTCTGAATCGATTTTGCCCCGCGACCGGCACCCACACGCACGATTAACCACTCGCCACCCTGCATGCATTAGCGCGGTGGTTAGCACGAAGTGAGCGGCCCATAAGATGAGCATTCAGCGCCGCCGGATTTAACCGGCAACCAACGAAAAACCTGCGTCAGTCGACGTTCTGTGTCGATGACCGCGAACTGAACATCACCCATCCCAGCGCAACACCGGCCAGCGCGCCGGCAATTTCCAGCACCACCCGGCTGCCAAGCTCGTTCGGATCGTGGATGGTGGCCAGGAACAGGCGCGCATACAGCGGCGACTCCAGCCGCACGATGCCCATGTAGAACAGCTTCCATGCATCGATGCCGGCGGAGATCACCACCGAGATGACGCAGGACCAGCCGATCGCATGGCCCACCGTCCAGTGCAGCAGCCGGCACAACCGCGACCACAGGAAGTACACCAGCAGGCCGACCAGCAGGGCGATGGCGCCAGCTTCCAGGGTGCCGAGCAGGCCGAAGTGCAGGGGAAGATTCATCGGGTGGGCTGCGGTGGGAAGGCAGCCAGTGTAAGGGTATCGATAGGAGGGCGCTCTGCACCTTCGGTGGTGCCGGCCACTGGCCGGCAACATCAACGAGAGATCGCGCGCGAAATCGTTGCGAGGGTCGGGGGCAGATCCTTTTTCCTATGGAAAACGGATCTGACCCCAGTCCATGAAGGGTGCCAGCTACCGCACAGGGACGTCGTACGCGGTGCCGGGGTCCGGCTCGGGCTGCAGGGTGTAGTGCCACCACTCCTGCGGGTAGTTGACGAAACCACGCCGGGCCATCGCCTGCAGCAATTGCTGGCGGTTCGCCTGCTGCGCGTCACTCAGCCCGCTCGTCTGCGTATGCGCGCGTGGCCCGAAGAAATCGAAGTCGGTACCCATGTCCAGCGGCGTGCAGACGCCACGGCGGCAATCCAGCAGGCCAAGATCGACGGTGGCACCGCGGCTGTGGCCGGAGCGCTCGGCGATGTAGCCGTCGGCCAGCAGTCGCGGTTTGTCCAGGCCCGGGTACTGCAGTGCCTTGCGCGAGAGCTCGCGCGGGTCGTTCACCCAGGCCATGAACGCCTGCACCGAACGCACCGGCCGGTAGCAGTCGTAGAGCCGCAGGCCGAAGCCCTGCGCGCGCAGGTCCTGTTCCACCTGTGCCAGTGCCTTCGCCACCGGCGCCAGCAGATAGCACGATGGCGCCTCGTAGCCCGGCACCCGCGCACCGGTGAAGTTGTTGGCACCGGCATAGCGGATGTCCATGTCGATGCCTGGCGACAACGTGCGGATCTCCACCAGGCCGGCGCCAGCCGCGTCGGTGGCCGGTGAAACGCGCGGTGGTTCAGCGGCGCTGGCGGTCGCCGCCAGCGCAGTCGCCAGTACGAGTGAAATGCAGGTCCTGGAAGTCATAGCTGAAGTCGATGTCCGGATCGATGGCGCGCAGGTCCAGTGTCGGTGCCGGGCCTTCGCCCGGCTGCAGCCACGCCTGCGCCTCGTCGCCCAGCGTATCCCAGCGCAGCAGCCAACGCCCCTGCAGCTGCAGCACGGCCGCCTGCAGCTTTGGCGACTTGTCCACGCTGAAACGCAGGCCGCCCTTGCCCGGGCACAGCGACGCTGCGCCCAGCCAGGGATCGCTGTAGCGGCCCTGCCAGTGCGGCAGAGCGGAATCCGACGCCGGCCGTGCGTCGGAGGTCAGCGGCCGCTGATGCCCGGATGCCGCACCTGCGGCCTGGTCAGCCTTCAGTTCGGCCAGGTACTCCATCGCCGGGCGCGCATCGTCGGGGGCGGTGAAGCGCTTGAGCGTGGCCTGCATCAGCGCGGTGCGCGCGTCTTCGCCTTCACCGTTGATCAGCATCACCACGCCCACCCTGCGGTCGGGCAGCAGGGCCAGCGATGAGTACATGCCCGACAGCGTGCCGGTGTGCGCCACCTTCCACTGCCCGTCCATGTCGGACACGCGCCAGCCATAGCCATAGCCGTAGAAGTGCGCGTTGTCCCAGCGCCGCTGGCGCTCACCCAGCGGCATCGGCATGTGCAGGGTCCACAGGGTGCGGCGCTGCTCGGTATCCAGCCAGTCCGGCACCAGTGCGGGATCCAGCAGGACCTGCATCCAGCGTGTCATGTCGCGCAGTGAACAGCGGATGCCGCCGGCCGCCATCGATGGCAGGTCCGGGCTGATTGCACCCTCAGCGTTCACCACTGCATTGCGATCGCCATCCCAGGCATGCGGCTGCGCCACGTTGCCCACGCGCTTCACCGACCACGCCCCCACCTGACAGCGTGACAGGCCCAGCGGCTCGAACACCTGCTCGCGCATCAGCTGGTTATACGGTTTGCCACCAGCTGCGGCGGCTACTTCGCCGGCCACCACGTACATCAGATTGTCGTAGGCGTAGTGACTGCGGAAACTGCTGACCGGTTTGAGATGCGCCAGTCCGGCAATGATGTCGGCGCGGGTGAACGTGTTCGGTTCCGGCCACAGCATCAGGTCACCGGCACCCAGGCCGAGGCCGCTGTTGTGGACCAGCAGGTCGCGCACCTGCATCTGCTGGCCCACCCAGGCGTCATGCATGCGGAAGCCGGGCAGATAGCGCTGCACCGGGTCTTCCCAGCGCAGCTTGCCCTGTTGCACCAGCCGCGCCAGCAGCGCGGCGGTCATCGCCTTGCTGTTGGAGGCGATCTTGAACAGCGTGTCCTCGTCAACGCGGCCGCCATCGCCGCGCGCACCATCGGCGTGCCGGTACACCACCCGCCCCTGTTCGATCACGGCCATGGCCAGCGCGGGCAGATGCTCGTGCTGGACCACGGCCGCGATGTCGGCATCGATCGAGGCGGTCGCGGTGGTCTGCGCCGCCACCACCGGGAACACCGCCAACGCCGCTACGCAGAAGCAGCATCGAGCATGCCGGGCGGGCTTCAGTAAGCCCATGTGACGGTCAACTGCGCATAGCGCGGTGACTGGAAGCCGGTGCCGTAGCGGTACAGCGGGTTGGGCGAACCGATGCCGTTCTGCGGCTCGTAGTCCTGGTCCACGGTCACCACGCGCTGCTGGTTCAGTACGTTGTACACCGCCAGCTTCAGGCGCAGGTCGGTGGGAATCGGCACCTTGTAGGAAACGCTGACATCGAGATCGTAGGTCCATGGCGTGCGTCCATCACCGCCGCGCGGCGAATGCACGAACACCCGTTCAGACGGTACTGTTGCCTGGCAGTTGGATACGCAGACGTAGTAGCTGTGGAAATCGGTCGCATCGAACGGATTGCCTGCACCGAAGCGGGTGATCGGACTGCCCGACTGCACGCCCAGGGTCGCCGCTACGCTCAGGTTTTCGGTCAACGCATAGCTGCCGCGGAACTTGAACTGGTGGCGGCGATCATTGGCCAGGTAGCCATAGCCCCTGTAGTTCACCCACGGATTGTCGAAGTTCTCGGTGCGGCCGGCATCGGCAAAGTCGGTATCGGAGTTGACCGGCCCCTCGGCATTGCCGCGGCCATAGGCCAGCGTATAGGACGCATTGAAGCCCCACTTGCCATCCCACGCGCGGTCGACCTGCAGCTCCAGTGCCTTGTAGTCGCGCTTGGGCTTCACCCAGCCGCGCTGGCCGACATAGTTGCCGTTGTCGTCATACAGCGCCCAGCCTTCCTTCGAGGTGTCGATGCTGATCCAGCCATCGTTGCGGCCATCGCAGTCGGTGTCACCCCACACGGTGTTGGTGCGCCCCGGGTTACCCATGATCCACACGCTGCCGATGGCACCACACTGCCCGGTGGCGGTGATGTTCATGTCATCGATGGCGTTGTGCAGGCGCCGGTAGGTCACGCTGGCGCCCACCGACCAGGCCTCGTTGATCATCTGCTGGAAGCCCAGGATGGCTTCGTCCTGGTAGACCGGGTCCATGTCCCGGTTCACTTCCGCACGCAGGTCCGGCACGCTGCCATCGCCCTGCGAGTTGTCCACCGGGCCGATCTGCGCACCCAGGTTCGGGATGTTGTTGGCTGCGCCGGTATAGCCGAGGAATTCGTACCAGGTCCGCTCGTCGAGGAAGCCGCCGGCCTGCTTGATGTTGATGACGTTGGCCACGGGCAGGAAGTAGCGGCCGAGATTGCCGAACACCTTGGTGGTGCCATCGCCGCGCACGTCCCAGGAGAAGCCGGCGCGCGGGGCCAGCATGTTGTCGATCTTGATATAGCTGTTGCCGTCGCCGCCCTTGTTGTCGAACGCCTCCATGCGCAGGCCGAGATTGAGCAGCAGGTTCGGCGTGACCTGCCAGTTGTCTTCCAGGTAGTAGGCCGAGTTGATGGTCTTGAACGCACCTTCCACTTCATAGCGGCGGGTGCGCACGACCACGCCGCTGGCCGGCACCACGCCACCGTTCAGCGAGCTGCCGGGGGTGCGGTAGTAGATGTCGTACCGGAAGCCGCCCGGGCCGGGGTAGGCGCGGCTGTAGTCGGATGTGTTCTCTTCCCGGTCCAGGCCGAAACGCAGCAGATGGTTGCCCAACGTCCATTCGAAGTCCGCGCGCGCCGCCTTGCGCGTGTCCAGCGCCGACTCCAGCTGCGAGCTGCTGGTGCAGCTGCGGTCGCCCTGCAACGACGGCGGCACGCCCTGGCCGGCCGTGCGGTTGTCGAAGACACGGTTGCAGTTCTCGTCCATCAGCGAGCTCTGCACGCGGTTGCGCTTGTTCTCGCCGTACATCAGCTTCATGGTCAGGTCGTTGTTGACCTGCCAGCTGTAGGTGCCCGACCAGTTGCGGCCACCCACGGTGTTCATGATCTGGTTGGCACGCTCGCCCACGCGGCTGCCAAGATCGTAATCGTAGGCATAGACGTCGGTGAGCGTCTTGTTGCGATCGGAGAAACCGAACAGCGAGAACATCTGGTTGTCGGTGATGCGCCAGTCGATCTTGCCGCCCCAGAACGGATCATCGGCCTTGCCCTGGTTGAAGCGCGTGCCGGCGTCGTTGGTCGATGTCGGGCGGTAGTCGCGCGCTTCGTACATGCCGAAGAAGAACAGCCGGTCCTGCACCAGCGCACCGGAGGCGAACACGTTCAGCGCGCTGCGGCTGTAGTCGTCGCGGCTGGCGGTGATGTAGCGGCTGCCGTTGCCGTCATAGCGGTCACGCGCCTGCGACTGCCACGCGCGCGGCTCGAACACCAGCTCGGCGCCCGCCTTGAAGTCATTGCTGCCCGAGCGGGTCACCGCATTGATGACACCGCCGGTGCTGCGCCCGAACTCCACCGAGTAGCCGCCTGTCTTGACCTGGAATTCCTGGTAGAACGAGAACGGCACCGACGAAAAGCCGACCCGGTTGTAGAAGTCAGTGACGTTCAGGCCATTGATGTAGACCGTATTCTCGGCCACCGACGAACCACCGAAGGAAATGCCCTGCCCGCCCAGCGACCCCTTGCCCTTCACCGCACCGGGCGCCAGCAGCGCCACGGCGGTGATGTCACGGTCCACCGGCAGGCGCGAGAGTTCCTCGCGGGTGATGTTGGTGGCAGACTCGGTGGACTTCACATCCACCATCGACACCACCTGCGGTGCCCGCACTTCGACCGTGCCCAGCGTGCTGACCGCGCCGAGCGGCACATTCACCGTGGTCGCGCTGCCGAGACTGACAGTCACCTGGCCAACACGACTGGCGCCACCACCGGGCAAACCGACCTCCATCTCGTAGGTACCTACCGGCAACAACGGGATGCGGTAGCTGCCGTTGGCCTCGGCCTGCACCGAGCGGACGAAACCCGTTGCCGGATTGCGTACGGTCACCGTGGCACCGGCCGGCACCTGCCCTGCCTCGCTCACCAACCGGCCGACCACCGAGCCGTCCTGTGCGAATGCGCTGGGCGCGATCACGCCCAGACACGCCCCGAGGGCGACGCACAACGCCGCCCGCTTGATGTTGTAAGCCTTCATCCCCTGCTCTCTCCTGCAAGAATTGAATGGTGTGGAATGCGATGTGTCGCGCTAGCGTTGCCCGGCTGGCAGTACCCGCCACTGGAAGTCGTAGCTCCATTGGTCGAAGTACAGGTTGTCGCCTGCCCACTCGGCCTCGCCACGCTGCGAGTCGACCGTTTCCGAGCGGTAATGCTGTTTGGCCGGCACCAAGGGCTGGCCGAAATCATCGTTGAAGGCGATGCGGTAGCCATCGAGGCCACCCAGGTAGAAGTCGCGCAGGGCCGGTACATCGCTGCTCAGTGCGCCGGTGGTGACGTCCATCGGCAGCCAGCCGTACGGCGCCAGGTAGACCTGCCCCCAGTCATGCAGGTTGCTGTACCCACTGCCATCGTCGGAGAACACCATGCCCGACTGCCAGCGCGCGGGAATGCCGTTCAGGCGCAGCAGCGCGATCAGCAGCAGGGTCTGCTGCCCGCAGTCGGCATGGCCGGCACGCAACGCGTAATCGCTGATGTTGCTGATCGTGGAGTATTCGCGCGCACCGGCCCAGGGAATGCGGTCGACCGCAGCAAACAGCTTGCGCACCACTTCATACGGACGCGTTTCACCCTGCAGCACCTGGTCGGAGAACAGCTTCAATGCCGGAGTGAAGCGCACATGCGGCAGCTGCTCGGACAGATAGGGTTTCAGCGCGGGATCGGCCGGCGTCGCTTGAACCTTGGCCGGATCGATCGCGGTATGCCGGGCGGAGATCGTGACCGCGTAACGGATCTCAAAGCGCGTCGGCTGCCCGGCCACCGCTTTGGCCTCCAGGTAGGCGGTCCGCTGCTGGGTGCTGGCCGGTGCCACCCGCGCCTTGCCCGGTGTGCTGCCCAGCCATTGCACCTGCTCCTGCTGGCCCGGAATCTCGCGCGGGTAGGGAATCCAGGCACGCACGGTTTCACCGGCCGGCACGGCATCGGCCTTCACCGTCAGCGATTGGGTGAATTCAACACGCTGCGGCAGCACCGAAGCCCGGCCACGCTGTTCGGCCGCAGCCACCACGCGCGCGTGGTGTGCGTTGAGCACTTCGTTCGGGCCCGGAGGCGGCATCGGTGCATCCGCGCGGCGGCGCGCACGAGCCTCGTCGCTGAGCAGGAACAGGTTCGACGGTGCGCGCTTGAAGTACCAACGCGTGCCATCGATATCGAGATGCTCGATCAGGCCAAGCTGGTCCCAGCGCGCGAATTCCTCGCCGGTCAGGTCGGGAATCCAACGGCGTATGGCGGCCTTCGCAGCAGCTTCGTCGAGGCTGAAATCCAGGCGGATGCGGCGCATGCGCTCGAACTGGAAGTCGGCCGGCGGGAAGACGCCCTGCGCGGCAAACGCCATGACCACGCTCTTGAACTGACCACTGTCGACCCAGTCGATCAGCTGCCATTCCCGCTCCCGGTCGATCGCCAGGTCGAGTGCATTGCGGGGGTCCTTTGCCCCTGCCGACCACGCCCACAGCAGCAGCGCGGCACACAGGCCGGCGGCGGCAGGCAGACGCGGTTTGCGAACGGCAGGATCCACAGCGACACTTCCCCAGCGCGGGTGGTAACGGCTGTGTAACACGGGCCGGGATGCCGGTCAATAATTTATTCTTGCTTTCGATGCCAAAAGGAATAAATATTCCAAAAGGCATTCGAGGAGGGTGTGCACCGCATGAGCCTGGCTTCCCGCGAACGGCACCGGCATTGGCCGCGCCGCCTGTCCCTGGCCCTGTGCCTGCTGGCCGCGCCGGCCTTTGCACAGGCGGCACCGCCGCCCGACCCGGGGGCGCCGTTGCCCTATGTGATCGGCCTGCACGAGGCCTATCTGACCCCGCAGTACTGGGCCGCGCGCCTGGACAACGCCGATGCGCCGATTCTGGACCGCGCGCAGATCGCGGCACAGAACGCGCGGATGCGGGCGCAGGACAGCCACATCCAGGACATCGCCGCACTGCCAGCGCAGCTTGATGCGGCGACGGTGCGGGCCAGCATCACCGCGCTGTCGAGCTGGCCCACGCGTGCCCTCTACAACGACAAGGGCCAGCCTGTCGCGCCGGCGCTGCGCAGCGCGATCGAAGCCAACCTCGGCCTCGATGCGATTCCCGCGCGGATGGCACCGGCCTACGGGCTGGTGGTGAAGCGTGCCGCCCTGCGCACCTTCCCCACCCGCGAGCGCGTTTTCAGCACCGTCGGTGACACCGATATCGACCGCTTCCAGGAATCAGCGCTGTTTCCCGGTGACAAGGTCGCGGTGGTCCACCGCAGTGCCGACGGTCGCTGGCTGTTCGTGCACAGCGAGCGCTACAGCGCGTGGATCGAAGCCGACGCCGTTGCCAGCGGCGACAGGGCCACGGTGCTCGGCTACGGCGCGAAGGGACCGTACCGGATCATCACCGGCGCCACCGCGCAGACCGCCTACACCCCGGAAGAACCCCGTGTCTCGCGCCTGCAGCTGGACATGGGCGTGCGCCTGCCGGTGCTGGCCGGCTGGCCCGCCTCGGAGCCGGTGAACGGCCAGCAGGCGCATGCCTCGTGGGTGGTGCAGCTGCCGGTACGCGAAGCCGATGGTCGCCTGAAGCTGGTGCCGGCGCTGCTGCCGCGCTCGCAGGACAGCGCCGCCGACTACCTGCCGCTGACCCCTCGCCTGCTGCTGCAGCAGGCCTTCAAGTTCCTCGGTGAGCGCTACGGCTGGGGCCACGACTACGACACCCGCGATTGCAGCGGTTTCGTATCCGAGATCTACCGCAGCTTCGGCATGCTGCTGCCGCGCAATACCAGTGCACAGGCGGTCAGCCCGGCGCTGGATCGCCTGTCGTTCACCGGCAAGGACGGCAAGGCGGTGCGCGACCGAGCCGTCACCGACCTGCATGTCGGCGATCTGGTCTACATCCCCGGCCACGTCATGATGGCCATCGGCCACGTCGACGGCCGCACCTGGGTGATCCACGATACCGCGGGCGGCAGCTGGTTCGCTGCCGACGGCACGCGCGTGCAGGCCCATCTCAATGGTGTTTCGGTCACGCCGCTGGAGCCGATGATGGCCAGCGATACCGTCCGCTACATCGACCGCATCACCAACATCCAGCGCCTGCGGGCCAAGACTCCTGAATGAAGATCACCGCCATCGAACTGGGCATGCTGCGCGTGCCGTTGAAGACACCGTTCAAGACTGCCCTGCGCACGGTGGAAACCGTGGAGGACGTGGTGGTGCTGATCCGCACCGACACCGGCCACACCGGCTACGGTGAAGCCCCGGCCACCGCAGTGATCACCGGCGATACGCACGGCTCGATCATCGAAGCGATCCGCCACTTCATTGCTCCGCGCCTGATCGGCCAGGATGTGGTCAACCTCAACCATCTGTGCACGCTGGTGCAGACCGCGATGGAGCGCAACACCAGCGCCAAGGCCGCGGTGGAGATCGCGCTGTACGACCTGTGGGCACAGCTGCATGGTGCCCCGCTGTACCAGATGCTCGGTGGTGGCGACCCGGTGATCACCACTGACATCACCATCAGCGTGGACTACATCGACAAGATGGTGGCCGATTCGCTGTCGGCGATCGAACGCGGCTTCGAGTCGCTGAAGATCAAGGTCGGCAAGGACATCGGCCTGGACATTGAACGGGTCAAGGCGATCCATGCTGCGGTGGAAGGCCGCGCCCTGCTTCGCCTGGATGCCAACCAGGGCTGGACCGCCAAGCAGGCGGTGCATGCGATGCGCACCCTGGAAGAGGCCGGCGTGGTACTGGAGCTGCTGGAACAGCCGGTGAAGGCCGCCGACATCAGCGGCCTGAAGTACGTCACGGACCGCGTCAACACGCCGGTGATGGCCGACGAGAGCGTGTTCAGCCCAAGCCAGGTGATGGACCTGATCCAGCAGCGCGCAGCCGACATCATCAACATCAAGCTGATGAAGACCGGCGGCCTTTCCAACGCGATCCGCATCGCCGACATCGCCGGCATCTACGGTGTGCCGTGCATGATCGGCTGCATGATCGAGTCCAGCATCAGCGTGGCCGCCGCCGTGCACCTGGCCGTGGCCAAGAGCGATGTGATCACCAAGGTCGACCTGGACGGGCCGTCGCTGGGCCAGTTCGATCCGGTCAGCGGCGGCGTGCATTTCAACGAATCGGAAATCAGCATCAGCGACGTGCCGGGGCTGGGCATCACCGAAGTACGCGGGCTGGAGATGCTGGGTTGAACCGATCAGTCGAGCATGGCTCGACTCTACAGGGGCCATGGGTGACTGACGCTTGGTCGGGCGTTACTTTTCTTTTCGCGAAAAGAAAAGTAACCAAAAGAAACGCTCCGCCGGCCGCGAGCCGGTGCTGCGCACCGGTTCCCTGCGCTCCTCGGCCCGTCGAGGGACGGCGCGGGAACTCGCTGCGCTCAGACACCCGCGCCTCTTCGCCCTCGCCGGACCTGCGGTGCTCGGCTCGCTTGAAGGCGGACTCAACAGCAGCTCCGGGTAGATCCAGGCCATGCGTGGATGCTTCAGCTTCTGCCCTACCCCGTAACCTCTTCGCGGCTGGCACGCGCCTGGCCCACCACATAATCTTCTCTATGCTGCCAACCGCAACGCGCCTGCACATGCCCGGACACCCCGCATGCCGCCCCTGCTGAAGATCCGCACCGAGCGTGGGCAGATGTCGGCCATCGAACGCCGCATCGCCGACTTCATCCTCGACAACGCCCACCTGCTGCGCGACTACTCCTCGCAGCAGCTGGCCAGCGCGCTGGGCATCAGCCAGTCCAGCGTGGTGAAGTTCAGCCAGAAGCTCGGCTTCAAGGGCTACCCGGACCTGAAGTACTCCATCGGCCAGGATGTGGCCCGCGCCGGTGCCGATCCACAACAGGCCCCCAGCGACCCCGACAGCGGCGATGACTACCTGCGCCTGGGCGAGGCCCTGCGCCGCAGCAAGGCGCAGGCCGAGGAGGAGACGCGCCAGGCCAATCCGCGCGAGGAGATCGAGCGCATCGTGCAGCTGCTCGACGGCGCGCCCAAACTGTTCGTCTACGGCCTGGGTGATGACGGCCTGTATGCCCGCGAGTTCGCCATGCGGCTGTCGCTGCTCGGCCTGCTGGTGGTGCCGCATACCGACCCGGTGCTGATGCTGGCCAACCTGTCGGCCGCACGTCCCGGCGACGCGCTGCTGGTGTTTTCCGAATTCGGCAATCTGCCCCAGCTTTCGCAGCTGTCGCGGCAGTTCCAGGACATGGGTGGCAAGGTGATTTCCATCACCCGCCACACCGCCAACCCGCTACGCGCGCATGCTGATGCGGCACTGGCGGTCTGCGCGCACGACCGCACGCCGCAGGTCGCGCAGCTGCTGTACCGTAGCGCCATGCACGCCCTGCTCGATTTCCTGTTCGTGCTGCTCTGCCACGCCAATCCGGATCGCCAGCAGCAGCTTGCGGTGAACCTGGAGCGGATCGACCACCTGCTGGATTCCTGACCGGAGCACCTGTTGATGAGATCGCTGGTCCGCCTCGCCACCACCGCACTGCTGCTTGCTGCGGCGGTGTCCGTTCACGCGACGCCGCTGGAGGGCGCGCGCCAGCTGATCGTGGTCACCAGCGAAAGCTGGGACAGCACCCAGGGGCAGCTGCAGGCCTATGTGCGCGACGGCAAGGGCTGGCACACGCACGGGCAGGCGTTCCCGGTTGCACTTGGCCGTACCGGCAGCGCCTGGGGACTGGGCCTGCACCCGGCACAGGCCGAGGGCCCGCAGAAGCAGGAGGGGGATGGCCGCAGCCCCGCCGGCGTGTTCGCACTCGGCAGTGCGTTCGGTTATGCCGTCACCCGCCCCGGCACTGCGATGCCCTACCAGCCGATGCTGGACAGCCACTACTGCATGGACGTGCCCAGCTCGCCGTTCTACAACCGCATCGTTGATGAGAAGAAGGTCGGCAGTGCAGCGGTCAAGGGCTCCACCGAGCCGATGCGGCTGGACCTGCACAACAAGGGCGACGTGCGTTACCGGGAAGGCTTCGTCATCGCCCACAACCCGGACAACCAGCCCGGCAAGGGCAGCTGCATCTTCGCCCATCTATGGCGCACGCCCGGTGAGGCCACCGCCGGCTGTACAGCCATGCCACAGGAACGCATGCAGGCGCTGATGGACTGGCTGCGACCGCAGGACGCGCCGCGCTTCGTACTGCTGCCGCGCACCGAGTACACGCGGCTGCAGGTGCAGTGGCAGCTGCCCGCGCTGAGCGGAGACGCCCGTTGAGCACCCCGGACGAACCTCAGCTGCAGCGCGCGGTCAGCCGCTGGCAGATCGTCGGCCTGTCGATCAACGATGTGATCGGCAGCGGCATCTACCTGCTGCCGGCCGCCACCGTCGCCCTGCTCGGCCCCTTCAGCCTGTGGGGCGTGGTCGCCGCCGGCATCGTCGTGGCATTGCTGGTGCTGTGCTACGCGCAGGCCGCCAGCTACTTCGATGAACCCGGTGGCAGCTATCTGTATGCACGCGAGGCCTTCGGCCGCTTCGCCGGGTTCGAGATCGGCTGGATGATCTGGCTGACCCGCATCAGCTCGGCCGCCGCACTCAGCAACGCCCTGGCCGACGCGGTCGCGCGGTTCTGGCCGTGGGCGGGCGCCGGCCTGGGCCGCATCGCGGTGATCGTGGTGTCGCTGGGCTTCCTCACCGGCGTCAACATCATCGGCGTGCGCTCGGCCGCACGCACCGGCGTGGTACTGGTGATCGGCAAGATGCTGCCGCTGCTGCTGTTCGTGGCCATCGGTGCGTTCTACATCGATCCGCAGCTGGCCTACTCCGGCCAGCGCCCGGATCCACATGACCTGCAGCGGATGGGCGAAGCCGCATTGTTGCTGCTGTACGCCTATGCCGGCTTCGAGAACATCCCGGCCGCTGCCGGCGAGTACCGCAATCCGCGCCGCGACATTCCGTTCGCGCTGATCACCATGATCATCACCGTCACCGTCATCTACGGCGCGGTACAGGTGGTGGCGCAGGGCACGCTGGCCGGCCTGTCCAGCTCGGCGACACCGCTGGCCGATGCCGCTGCCGGCTTCGGCGGCGAAGCCCTGGCCCTGATCCTCACCATCGGTGCCACCATCTCCATCCTCGGCACCAACAGCAACACGATGATGATGGGCCCGCGCTTCCTGTTCGCCTTGGCCCGCGATGGCTACGGGCCGAAGATCCTGGCGCAGGTGCATCCGCGCTTCCATACCCCGGCCGCGTCGATCCTGTGCCAGGGCCTGATCGCGCTCGGCCTGGCCTTGTCCGGCTCGTTCGTGCAGCTGGCCCTGCTGTCGATGACCACGCGGCTGTTCGCCTACATCGGTACCGCCGCAGCGGTACTGGTACTGGCCAAGCGCTATGCCGACCGCCCGGGCGCGTTGAAACTGCCCGGTGGCCCGCTCATTCCGGTGCTGGCGCTGCTGCTGTGCCTGGCCCTGTTTGCCAGTGCCAGCTGGCAGAACATCGCGGCTGCACTGGTCGCGTTCGCCATCGGCGCGGTGATCTACAAGCTGCCGCGCAAGGATGCCGACGCGGGGTGATCGGTAACGCCGGGCCATGCCCGGCGGATTGATCTGGCGATCACACCGTCGGCCCCGTGCGTTAACCGGCCGCTGGGCAGGATCGAAGCTCATCCACCACGGAGCCCGATCCATGAGCCCCGAGTACCAGATCCCCGGACGCGTGCCGGACGACAGCACGCCTCGTGATGCCATCTCCAACTACTGGCGCGAGCGCTACACCGCCGAGCCGTACTACGACGATCAGTTGTTCTTCGAGGACTACGAGCCGGCCTACCGGATCGGCCACGCTGCACGGGCGCAGGACATGATCCGCGCCTATGAACAGGTCGAGGCCGAGCTCGAATCACGCTGGGCCAGCGAACGAGGCCGCAGCCGCCTGGATTGGGCGCAGGCTCGCGGTGCGGTGCGACGAGGCTGGGAGGAAGCGATCAATGTCGACCAGCGGCTTGCGCGCTAGCGCTGAGCTTTTGTAGAGCCGAGCCCACGCTCGGCTCAGGGTCGAGCATGGCTCGACTCTACAGACACCGTAGGAGAGCCGAGCATGGGCTCGGCTCTCAGGCTTACTCCTGTTCCGGCAACGGCGGCACGATCGAGCTGCGCTTGCTCTCGCCACCACCCGCGGCGATCAGGTCGCGGGTGTTCTTCTGCACCGCCACCGCACCGAACAGCGACAGCGCATACGCCATGCCGTAGAAGCCCTTCTCGCTGGGGGCCAGCGTCGCGTTCCACAGGCCAACCAGCAGCAGCATCAGCGCCGACAGCAGCGCGAACCAGCACAGCGCGTAGTACAGGCCACTCACCGGAATGCCTTCGACACGGTCGCGCACGCTCTTCTGCAGCGACACCGCCGCGAACAGGCCGAACAGCAACAGGGTCAGGTAGTAGCCCTTCTCGTTGAGCGCCATCGTGGCGTTGAACAGGCCGATCAGGTAGGCCGCCGCACCCAGCAGCAGGGCCACCCAGGAGGCGGCGATGAAGGCGGTGGACGGCTTGTGGGGCATGTCAGTGTTCATTGCAGATCCTTGGCAGACAGACGGGCACGCTTTGCCCGGGCGTGCCCACCCTAGACGATCCCACCGCCGTCGCACAGGGGGCGCAGGACCTTCGGGCCACGACGGTCACGCCTGCAGTGGTATACAAGGGACAGCCCGGCCATCCGCATCCCCGCCCTGGAGATACCCATGACCCGCATGCCCCTGCTGCTCGCCCTCGGCCTCGTGCCGATCCTCGCCACCTCCGCCTGCAACGCCGCCGGTCCTGCCGCCAGCGGTGCCCAGACCGCTGCACCGGCCTCCGCCGCCACCGACCAGCGCCCGTTCACCGCCACCGAAGTCAGCCGCTTCGACCAGCCGTGGGCGATGACCTTCCTGCCCGATGGCAGCCTGTTGGTCACCGAAAAGCGCGGCAAGCTGCAGCACCTGGACCTGGCCAGCGGCCAGAAGCACGAGATCACCGGCGTTCCGAAGGTCGCCTATGGTGGCCAGGGTGGCTTCGGCGACATCATCCTGCACCCCGACTTCGCCCGGAATCATGTCGTTTACGTCAGCTATGCCGAGGAAGGCACGCTGGACACGCGTGGCGCTGCGGTCGCCCGGGCGACGCTGGCGCTGGACGCCACGGGTGCCGGCCAGCTCAAGGACCTGAAGGTGATCTGGCGGCAGAGCCCCAAGGTCAGCGGCGAGGGCCACTACGGGCATCGCCTTGCCTTCGGCCCCGACGGCAAGCTGTGGATCAGCTCCAGCGAGCGGCAGAAGTTCGATCCGGCCCAGGACATGGGCGGCAATCTCGGCAAGATCATCCGCCTCAACGACGATGGCAGCCTGCCCGCCGACAACCCGTTCGCCTCGCAGGGCGGGGTTGCCGCGCAGGTGTGGTCGCTGGGCCACCGCAACATCCTGGGCATGGCCTTCGACGGCAACGGCAAACTGTGGGCGCACGAGATGGGCCCGGCCGGCGGCGACGAATTGAACCTGATCGTGCGCGGTGCCAACTACGGCTACCCGATCGTCTCCAACGGCAACCACTACGACGGCCGCCCGATTCCGGACCACGACACCCGCCCGGAATTCGCCGCCCCGAAGGTGACCTGGACGCCGGTGATCTCGCCGGCCGGCTTCGTGATCTACAGCGGCAGCCTGTTCCCGCAGTGGAAGGGCAGCGGCTTCATCGGCGGCCTCTCCTCCACCTCGCTGGTGCGCGTGGCCTTCGACGGCGACAGCGCGCGCGAAGCCGAGCGCTTCAACATGGGCGAGCGCATCCGCGAAGTGGAACAGGGCCCCGATGGCGCGCTGTGGCTGCTGGAAGATGGCAGCAAGGCGCGCCTGTTGAAGCTGACACCGAAAGCCTGATGCCCCGGTGGTGCCGGCCGCTGGCCGGCATCGCCCCTGGCAAACGGCCTCGCACGCGGGGCCGTCGCGTTCACTGGATGGTGCCGACCTTGACCTCGGTACGCGCACAGGCCTTGTCCAGGCACTCGCCGGTCAGCCAGACCTGCCCGTCACCGATCATCACGCCCTGCTGGTTGACGAAGACCTTGCCGAAGTCCTGTTCGGACACCGCCTTGACCACCGCCGGGGTGATGATCTTTTCGTAGTTGCGCTGGAACTCACCGGGGCCGGTGATCTTCTTCCCGCCGCTGATGTTCAACGGGAAACGCACTTCCTCGACCACCGCGGCACGATCTCCGCCAACCACCGCGGTCTTGAACGCGTTGAAGACCTTTTCGTACTGAGCGGCATCGCCAAGCACGGCCTCGATGCGCGCACGCGCATCCTCGGCGGGTACATCCGCAGCAGGCGCGGCGGGTTCGGCAGCAGGCGTCGCCGCAGCGCCAGCCTCCATCGGCGGCGGAGCATCCGCCGCAGGCTCGGCCGGCGGCGCCGGCTGCGAACAGGCCGCCAGCAGCAGGGCGGGAATCAGGTAGGCCATCCGGCGCATGCGCGCACTCCTTCGAAACAGGAAGCCCGATGGTAGCGCCACCGCAGTGAGGACAAGAAAAAGGGGACGGAGGGGATTAAGTCGTTTACGCCACAAACGACTTAATCCCCTCCGTCCCCTTTTTTGTTCGGTCAGCCCTTCAGCAGCTCGAACTGCACGGCTTCGCCTGCCGCCGAAGAGGCGCAGACCCACAGGTCGAACTGGCCCGGCTCGGCACGCAGCACGCCGTCGCGGCCGGTGAAGGCCAGCTGCTCGCGGGTCAGGGTGAATACCACTTCGGCCGACTCGCCCGGCTGCAGCGCCACCTTGCGGAAGTCCTTCAACTCACGCACCGGGCGCACGCGGCTGGCCACGCGGTCGTGGATGTACAGCTGCACCACTTCCTCACCGGCCACCTCACCGCTGTTGGTCAGCGTGGTGGTGATGGTCAGGGTGTCGTCCCAGCCGAGCTGCGCCGCACTCAGTTGCGGCACGCCATAGGCGAAGGTGGTGTAGCCGATGCCGTGGCCGAACGGGTACAGCGGCTCGTTCGGAATCTCGCGCCAGCGGGCCTTGAACTCCGACATCGTCGGCAGTTCCGGGCGGCCGGTACGCGGGTGGTTGTAGAAGTACGGCTGCTGGCCGGACACCTGCGGGAAGCTGACCGGCAGGCGGCCGGACGGGCTGTAGTCGCCGAACAGTACGTCGGCCACGGCATGGCCGGTCTGCGTGCCCAGGTACCAGGTCACCGCCACGGCCTGTGCATTGCGCACGGCGCCCTGCAGTGCCAGCGCGCGGCCATTGCGCAGCAGCACCACCAGCGGCTTGCCGGTCATCGCCACGGCCTCGGCCAGCGCCTGCTGTGCCGGCGGCAGGGTGATCTCCACGCGCGACTGTGCTTCACCGCTGTAGCGCTGCGGTTCGCCCAGCGCCAGTACCACCACGTCGGCGCGCAGCGCGGCGGCCACGGCCGCTTCGGTGCCACCGGGGATGGCCACTTCCAGCTCGCAGCCCGGCACGATCTCCAGCAGCGCTTCATCGCCGATGGCAGCACGCACACCGGTTTCCAGGTCGACATAGCGCTGCTTGTCGCCGAACAGGGTCCAGCAGCCTTCGATGTTCTCGCGGTCCTGCACGAACGGGCCGATCAGCGCGATCTTCTGCCCGGTCTTCTGCAGCGGCAGCACGTTGTCGCGGTTGTTCAGCAGCACGATCGAACGGCGCGCGGCATCGCGCGACAGTGCGTCGTGCGCGGCGAGGTGCGAGGTGTCCGCTTCGCGCGCCGGATCCAGCGAACGGTACGGGTCGTCGAACAGGCCGATGGTTTCCTTCAGCCACAGGATGCGGCGCACGCCTTCATCCAGCACCGCCATCGGCACTTCGCCGCTCTCGATCAGGCCCGGCAGGTGTTCGGCATAGAAGCCGCTCTGCATGCTCAGGTCCAGGCCGGCAGTGAACGCCTTGGCGGTGGCATCGCGGTCGTCGGCGGCATAGCCGTGCGCGACCAGCTCCATGTCGGCGGTGTAATCGGAAATCACCACACCGGGGAACTTCCATTCGCCGCGCAGGATGTCGGTCAGCAGTTCGGCATTGGCACTGGCCGGCACGCCGTTGATGTCGTTGAACGAGGACATCACGGTGATCGCGCCGGCGTCGAAGGCAGCCTTGAACGGCGGCAGGTGCACATCGCGCAGGGTCTGCGGCGAGATGTCCACCATGTTGTATTCCATGCCGGCCATCACCGCGCCGTAGGCGGCGAAGTGCTTGGGCGTGGCCAGCAGCGAATCGGCGGCACGCAGGTCGCTGCCCTGGAAGCCGCGCACGCGGGCGGCGGCGAACGCACAGCCCAGCACCACGTCCTCACCGGCACCTTCGGCGCCACGGCCCCAGCGCTGGTCGCGGGCGATGTCCACGGCCGGTGCATAGGTCCAGTGCAGGCCGGCCGCCGTGGCCTCGATGGCGGTGGCGCGCGCGGTGCGCTCGGCCAGGTCCGGCTCGAAGCTGGCGGCCTCGCCCAGCGGAATCGGGAACACGGTACGCATGCCGTGGATGACGTCGGCGGCCAGGATCACCGGGATGCCCAGGCGGCTTTCCTCGGTGGCGACCTGCTGGATGCGGCGGCCCAGCTCCGCGCCCACGCCATTGAACAGCGAGCCGACCTTGCCCTCGCGCACCTGCTGCAGCACCTGGTCGGCATTGCGCACGTTGGCTTCCGGGTTCACGTCCGGGGCGAACGGGCGGACCATGTCCGCGAAGACACCCAGCTGGCCGACCTTTTCCTCGACGGTCATCTGGGCAATGAGGGATTCGATGCGATCGGAGGCCACCAGCAGTCCTTGATGAAAACGTTTACAAGCCCGGCATTCTAGCGATCCCGAGGCGTTTGGCGAGAGGTTTCGTCGTTCAGTTTCAGCCACCAGCGGGGTCCGTATGGCCCCGCCGGGGGCACCGCAGCTTACTCCGAGCCAGCCAACTGGCGCTGCCCGGCCATCAACATCGCGTCGCTGGAGGCCTGGAACACCCGCAGGCCGAACGCCGGCAGGATCGCCAGCAGGTGGTCGAAGATGTCCGACTGCACGGCCTCGTACTCGCCCCAGGCGGTGCTGCGGGTGAAGCAGTACAGCTCCAGCGGCAGGCCTTCGGTGGTCGGCTGCAGCTGCCGTACCAGCAGGGTCATGTCGGTATGGATGCCCGGGTGGCTGCGCAGGTAGCGCTCCACATAGGCACGGAACGTTCCCAGGTTGGTCACGCGGCGGCTGTTGACCTCGGCCACGCCCTGCTCGCGCAGGCGCCCGTTCCACTGCCCCAGTTCCTGTTCCTTGTCGTGCAGGTAGTCACGCAGCAGTGCGAACTCGCCGAGGAAGGCCAGGTCGCCCTCGTCCAGGAAACCGACGCTGTGCTGGTCCAGGTACAGCGCGCGCTTGATCCGGCGGCCACCGGCCTCCTGCATGCCGCGCCAGTTCTTGAACGACTCGGTCACCAGCTTCTTGGTCGGGATGGTGGTGATGGTCTTGTCGAAGTTCTGCACGGTGACGGTGTGCAGCGCGATGTCGATGACATCACCATCGGCGTTCTGGCTGGGCATCTCGATCCAGTCGCCGATGCGCACGCGGCCATCGCCGCTGATCTGCACGCTGGCCACCAGCGACAGGATGGTGTCCTGGAAGATCAGCATCAGTACCGCCGTGGCCGCGCCGAGGCCGGTCACCAGCGGGCCCAGCTTCACTCCCAGCAGTGTGGCGACGATCGACAGGCCGGCGGCCACGAACACCACGATCTTGACCACCTGCAGGTAGCCCTTGATCGGCTTGTTGCGCGCATCGGGCTTACGCTCGTACAGGCTGTTGGCCGCGTCCAGCGCATGCGAGAACGCCATCGACACCGTCAGTACGGCCCACACGATGCACAGCTTGATGATGACGTTGACCAGGGCAGGTGGCAGGTCGGGGATGAGGCTGATGCCCGAGGCGATCACCTGGCTGGGCACCACGTTGGACAGGCGCGAAATGACCCGCATCAGGTGGCTGCCACGCCCGGACTCGGCCCCCGGCAGGCGCTGCAGCAGGCGCCGCAGGCCACGCAGCAGGATGCGCTTGGTCACCCAGTTGGCCAGGCCGGCTGCGATCAGCAGGGCCGAAATCATCAACGCCAGGTAGGCGCCGGGATAGGGTTCCAGTGTGTTCTGCAGCCGTTCCAGCCACTGTACCGCCACCACCGCGTCCACCATCAGTTGTCTCCTTTCTTCATTGCTGTTGAGGCTGCCGGCCAGCGGCCGGCACTACCGTGGGTGTCGGCCAACGGCCGGCACGACCGGGTCAGTCCCGCGTGCGTTCGATGATCACGCCCACCGCGCGCGCGCCGCGCACCGCGCCGGGCTTGCTCAGCTTCAGGCGCAGCCACTTCACGTCGAATTCGTCCAGCACGATCTGCGCACAGCGCTCGGCAAGGGTCTCGACCAGGCCGAACTCCGATTCGCGCACGAACTGCTCCAGGCGCTTGCTGACCGCCTTGTAGTTCAGGGTGTGGGCGATGTCGTCGGTAGCCGCAGGGCGGCGGTTGTCGAAGCCCATTTCCAGGTCGAACACCAAGTCCTGGCGGATCCGTCGCTCCCAATCGTAGATACCGATCAGGGCGTCGATCGTCAGCCCTTCGATGAAAACCTTGTCCATTGCGGTTACCAGCCGAATACAGGCGGCCATGGTAACGGCATGGCGGTGACCCTGCCCGGAACGGACGGTGGGCGTCCCGCACGGTGCGGGCCCGGAAAAGACAAAGGGCCCTGCTAGCGGGGCCCTTTGGTACTACCGTTTGTCCCCGGGGGGAGCTGTTGAACAGCCGCGAGTCCCGGTGGCGCAGGTACTCAGATTAGGCAAGGGCCCGATCACCGGTCAAGGCCAATGCCGACAAAGCAGGCTGGGTATTCGTCCGAATCGAAACACAGAGAATCGGCCGCACGAACAACGACGTTCCCTGATGGTCGCCGCCGCCCTCTCTGGCCAACATCACCCCATCCTTCATCACTGCACATCACGATGGCTGCATACGATTCACTGAGGCGCGCGTTGTCGGCGGAGCGTTTGTCTACCTACGAGAGAATCGCATCGGCCTGCAGCCCTGATGTCACTGCCGATTCCCTGTATCTCTGGAACATGCGGATGTGCGGTGCGCTGATGATGCCGGTGCATCTGTGCGAAGTGGTCACGCGCAACGCCGCTGCAACCGTGCTTGCCCGGCAGCACGGCCCGCGTTGGCCATGGAATGATGCCTTCCGGCGCAGGCTTCCGGCTTCGTCCCGTACTTCCGCACGCGCAGCACTGGAACAGGTTGCCGTCCACACGACCGATACACCCGAGATCGTCGCCAAGCTTCCGATGGTGTTCTGGCAGCAGCTTTTCACCTGTCGCTTCGACTCCACACTGTGGATACCAGCACTCAGCGGGGTTCTGCGTCATGCGCCTGCGGCTCATCCCAGCGTGATCAGGAAAGCCATCCACGCAGACATTGGGCGCATCCGCCACCTGCGCAACCGCATCGCCCACCACGAGCCCATCCTGGAGCGCGACATCGGCGCCGACCTGGCAGCGATCGGGCGGCTGATCCATGCACGCTGCCCGCACACCCTGGGGTGGCTGCAGCGCCATGAGCGGGCAACGACGGTGCTGGCGGCATCGCCGTTGGCGGCGCGTGCGTAGAGCCTCGAGCACGCTCAGTCGAGCATGGCGCGACTCTACGGAGAGCGGCAGCCGGGGCCTCAGACCGCCGGCAGGGTCGCCATGTCCCAGCGCGGGGTCACATCCACCCGGGGTGGGCTGTGCTGGCCGGCCTGCAGGCGCAGCGCGCCGGCGAAGGCGATCATCGCGCCATTGTCAGTGCACAGTGCCGGCCGCGGGAAGCAGGCACGGCCCCCCAGGCGCTCAGCCATCTGCTGCAGGCGGGCGCGCAGGCGCTTGTTGGCACCAACGCCGCCGGCCACCACGATCACATTGGTCCCGGCGGCTTCCAGCGCGCGCTCGCACTTGATCGACAAGGTCTCGACCACCGCATCTTCAAAGCCCCGGGCAATGTCGGCGCGGGTCTGTTCGCTCTGGTCACTGTCGCGCCAGGCCATCAGGACCTGGGTCTTCAGGCCGGAGAAGCTGAAGTCCAGCCCTGGACGGTCGGTCATCGGCCGCGCGAAGCGGTACGCCCCCGGCGTGCCCTGCTCGGCCAGCCTGGCCAGCTGCGGGCCACCCGGGTACGGCAGGCCCATCAGCTTGGCGGTCTTGTCGAAGGCCTCGCCGGCCGCATCGTCCAGGGTCTCGCCCAGCAGGCGGTACTGCCCGATCGCATCCACCGCCACCAGCTGGGTGTGGCCACCGGACACCAGCAGCGCCACGAACGGCGCTTCCGGCGGGTCGTCTTCCATCAACGGGGCCAGCAGGTGGCCTTCCATATGGTGTACGCCCACCGCCGACACCTCCAGCGCCCAGGCCAGCGAGCGGGCCACGCCCGCGCCGACCAGCAGCGCGCCGACCAGGCCGGGACCGGCCGTGTAGGCCACACCGTCGATGTCGCCCACGCCGAGGCCAGCCTCGGCCAGGGTCTGCCGCACCAGTGGCAGCAGCTTGCGGACGTGGTCGCGGCTGGCCAGCTCGGGCACCACACCGCCGTACTCGGCGTGCAGGGCGATCTGGCTGTAGACCGCATGGGCGCGCAGGGCCGCGCTGCCGGCCAGGTCGGTGTCATACACCGCCACGCCGGTCTCATCACAGGAAGATTCGATGCCAAGGACTCGCATGCCTGCTATTATGACGCCCCTGCCGCCCCCTCGGGGGACGTGCAGGTCTCACTGCTTTCGACCCCCCGGCCCGTATTCAGGGTTGGCCGCTTGCAGTTTGTCGTTTCGCCGCTATAATGTGCGGCTCGCCGGGCGTGACCCGGTTCTACTGTGTCCCGGAGATTCCATGCCCAGCGTCAAAGTCCGCGAGAACGAGCCCTTCGAGTTTGCTCTTCGCCGCTTCAAGCGCACTTGCGAAAAGGCCGGTGTGCTGGCCGAAACCCGCAAGCGCGAGTTCTACGAAAAGCCGACCCAGGAGCGCAAGCGCAAGGCTGCTGCTGCTGTGAAGCGTCAGCTGCGCCGCTCGTCGCGCGACGTCACCAAGCGTCAGCGCCTGTACTGATCGGACGCATCTTCATTGCGGCGGGCCTGCCTGTCGCGATGGAGCCGAAGCCGGCACGCGCGAGCGTCGCCGGCTTTTTGCGTTTCCGGGTTCGGGCATCCGCCCCGCCCCACCTACCACCACGAGGTTCCTCATGAGCATGAAGCAGCAGCTCACCGAAGACATGAAGGCCGCCATGAAGGCGGGCGAGAAGCACAAGCTGGGCGTGATCCGCCTGATCAACGCCGCGATCAAGCAGCGCGAAGTCGACGAGCGCATCGAGCTGGACGACACCGCCGTGATCGCCGTGCTCGACAAGATGGTCAAGCAGCGCAAGGACTCGGTCAGCCAGTTCGAAGCCGCCAACCGCGAAGACCTGGCCGAGATCGAGCGCGCCGAGATCGTGGTCATCGAAGCCTACCTGCCGGCCAAGATGGGTGAAGCCGAGATCGTGGCCGCCATCCAGGCCGCCATTGCCGAGACCGGCGCCTCCGGCCCGGCCGATATGGGCAAGCTGATGGGCGCACTGAAGCCCAAGCTCGCCGGCCAGGCCGACATGGGCCTGGTGTCCAAGCTGGTCAAGCAGCTGCTGGCCTGAGCCAGCACACGGGGTCAGAGCCCTTTCGCGCCGCGGAAGGGATCTGACCCCATCGATGTATCCGCTTCACCGCACCTTCGACCCCCGGCTGCTACAACACCCCCATGGTCGAGCAATCGAACACCCCCACCGACACCCGTCCCCACGGCATCCCCGCACGGCTTCGCCACTACGCCGATCGGCTGCAGGACAGCTTCCCGATGGCGGTGGCCAAGCGCTTCGTCGAAATCGACGTGCTGACCCAGGCCGCTTCGGTCTCCTTCTACGCCCTGCTGTCGATGGCTCCGCTGCTGGTGCTGCTGCTGTGGCTGACCGCCTCGCTGTATCCGCCTGCGCAACAGGCGCTGATCGGCCAGATCGGTTCGGTGGCCGGCAGCAGCGTGGCCAGCGTCGCCGACACCGTGCTGCACAACGCCAACAGCCAGCCCAGCATGGGGTCGCTGGCCGGGCTGTGGAGCACGCTGCTGCTGTTCGTCGGTGCCACCGCGGTGTTTGCCCAGCTGCAGAACGCGCTGAACCGCATCTTCCACACCAGCGGCCAGCGCCTGGAAGGCGTCAAGGCCTGGCTGCGCAAGCGCGTGTTCTCGTTCGGCGTGGTGCTGGCGCTGGGCTTCCTGCTGATCCTGTCGATGACCGCCACCACTGCGCTGCAGGTGGTGTTCGCGCAGCTGCCCTCGGTGCTGCCGGCGATCGGCTACCTGACCTCGCTGCTGCTCTACACGCTGGCCTTCGCCTTCCTCTACCACTACCTGCCCGATCGCCGCGTGGCCTGGCGCCAGGCCTTCATCGGCGGCGCCATCACTTCGGTGCTGTTCACCCTGGGCCGCTACGGCATCGGCGTCTACATCGCCACCGTCGCCCCGGGCAGTGCCTACGGCTCGATGGGCGCGCTGGTGATCGCGCTGGTCTGGATCTACTACGCCACCGCCGTGTTCTTCGTCGGCGCGCTGATGACGGCGGTGATCGACGAACGCCTGTATGCACGGGCACAGCTGGCCAAGGCCGGCGACAGCACCGGACAGGCGGGCCCGGCCGCCACCAGCGAGTAGACTAGGGAACCTACCTTCCCTCATGCGCTGCCTGTTGGCTGCGCCCTGCCCTGTTGCCCATGGCCCGTATCCCCGACGCTTTCATCGACGACCTGCTCGCCCGCACCGACATTGTCGAGGTGGTGGGCAGCCGCGTGCCGTTGAAGCGCCAGGGCAAGGAGTACGCGGCGCGCTGCCCGTTCCATGACGAGCGCTCGGCATCGTTCACCGTCTCGCCCACCAAGCAGTTCTATCACTGCTTCGGCTGTGGCGCGCACGGCACTGCGATCAGCTTCCTGATGAACTACGACCGCCTCGAGTTCCTCGATGCGGTGGATGAGCTGGCCAAGCGCGCGGGCATGGAAGTGCCACGCAACGAGAACCCGCGCAGCCCCCAGCAGCAGGACGACAGCCGCGAGCTGTACTCGGCGCTTGAGGCAGCCACGAAGTTCTTCCAGAACAACCTGCAGGGCAGCGACAAGGCCCGCAGCTATCTCGATGGGCGTGGCGTGGACGAAGAAAACCGCGCCCGCTTCCAGATCGGTTACGCGCCGGATGGCTACAGCGGCCTGCGCGATGCACTGGGCAAGGACGAGCGGCGCATGAAGCTGCTCGACCGCGCCGGCCTGTTCTCGAAGAACGATCGCGGCCACGTCTACGACAAGTTCCGCGACCGGGTGATGTTCCCGATCTTCGACCGCCGTGGCCGGGTGATCGCCTTCGGCGGCCGCGTGTTCGAGAAGGATGACGGCCCCAAGTACCTCAACTCGCCCGAGACCGCGCTGTTCCACAAGGGCCGCGAGCTGTACGGCCTGTGGCAGGTGCGCCAGGCCAACCAGAAGATCGAGCGGCTGATCGTGGTCGAGGGCTACATGGACGTGGTCTCGCTGTTCCAGTTCGGCGTCACCCAGGCGGTGGCGACGCTGGGCACGGCGACCACGCCGGACCATGCCGAGCTGCTGTTCCGCAACGCGCCGGACGTGTTCTTCTGCTTCGACGGCGACGCCGCCGGCCGCCGCGCCGGCTGGAAGGCGCTGGAATCGGTACTGCCGCGCATGAAGGATGGCCGCCAGGCCTTCTTCCTGTTCCTGCCCGATGGCGAGGACCCGGACACCATCGTGCGCAAGGAAGGCGCCGAAGCCTTCAACGAACGGCTGAAGCAGGCCACGCCGCTGTCGCAGTTCTTCTTCGATGAACTGACCCGCGAGATCAACCTGGGCACGCTGGACGGCAAGGCACGCCTGGCCGAACGTGCCAAGCCTATGCTGGCGCAGATTCCCGACGGCGCCTTCGGCGACCTGATGAAGCAGCAGCTGGCGCAGCTGACCGGCCTTGGCGGCAACGCCCAGGCCACACGCGCGCCAATGCAGCAGCGTCAGCCTGCACGCACGATCCAGCCGGTGGCCAGGCGCAGCCTGGTGCGCGGCGCGATCGCCGTGTTGCTGCAACAGCCCTCGCTGGCCCTGACCCTGGGCGGCAAGCATCACTTCCAGGGCCTGCGCCTGCCCGGCGTCGAGCTGCTGCTGGAGCTGCTGGGGCTGGTCGAACAGCGCCCGGACATCAGCACCGGCGCCCTGCTGGAACACTTCGACGGGCGCGAGGAACAGGCGTCACTGCACACGCTGGCTGCACAGACGCTGCCGGGCGACGACGCGATGTGGACCCAGGAACTGCACGATGCCGTGGCCCAGCTGGAGAAACAGCTGCTGGTGCAACGTCTGGAGGAGTTGTTGGCAAAGCAGCGCCAGCAGGGCCTGGACGATACTGACAAGTACGAACTGCGCGAGCTGCTGAAAGCCCGCGCCGGGCTGCGCCTGTAGAGGGCAGAACGCTTTCACGGAGAAGACCATGCTGCTGCGCCTGACCTGCCTGCTGTTGTTGTCGCTCTGCCTGCCATTGGCGGCCCTGGCCGCAGATGCCCCGCTCAATGAAGTCCGCCCCGGCCTGTATGCCGGCGGCCAACCCAGCGCCTCGCAGCTGCAGGCCTTGGCCGCACAGGGCGTGCGCACCGTGATCGACCTGCGCCAGCCTGGCGAGGACCGGGGTTTCGATGAAACCCGCGTCGCCGAATCGCTGGGCCTGCGCTACGTGCGCATCCCGGTGGCCGGCGCCGAGGGGCTGGATGCGGCCAACGTGCGTGCCGTGCATCAAGCCCTGCAGCAGAGCCAAGGGCCGGTGCTGCTGCACTGCGCCTCCGGCAACCGCGCCGGTGCGGTGCTCGGCCTGGTCAATGCGCGTTACGAACACGCCAGCCCGGAACAGGCCCTGCAGCTCGGCCAGCGCGCCGGCCTGAAGTCACTGGAAACCGCCACCCGCCAGCGCCTGGCCACGCCATCCACTTCACCCTGACTCCACCGCACCAAGGACCCTGCCCACCATGACCCGCTGGTGGTCGCGCCTGCGACCGGACAACTTCACCCTCGCCCTGCTGTGCACCGTCGGCCTGGCCTCGCTGCTGCCGATGAAGGGCGCCGCCGCCATCGTCCTCGACGATGTCACCACTGTTGCCATCGCCGCGCTGTTCTTCCTGCATGGCGCGCGCCTGCCACGTGAGTCGATCATCGGCGGCATGCTGCATTGGCGGCTGCACCTGACCATCCTGGCCTGCACCTTCATCCTGTTCCCGCTCCTGGGGCTGATGTTCAAGCCGCTGTCAGGCTGGCTGCTGACCCCGGAGCTGTACCTGGGCGTGCTGTTCCTGTGCACCCTGCCCTCCACCGTACAGTCGTCCATCGCGTTCACCTCGATGGCCCGCGGCAACGTTCCTGCAGCGGTGTGCAGCGCTTCGCTGTCGAGCATTCTCGGCGTGTTCCTCACCCCGCTGCTGCTGACCGCGCTGGCCGGCACCTCCGGTGGCGTGCACGACCCGCTGCACGCGATCGGCGGCATCATGCTGCAGCTGCTGGTGCCGTTCGTGGCTGGCCACCTGCTGCGGCCGTGGATTGCCGGCTGGGTGGAAAGGCAGCGCGCGCTGCTGCGCTACACCGATCAGGCCACCATCCTGCTGGTGGTGTACTCCGCGTTCGGCGAAGCGGTGACCGAAGGCCTGTGGAGCAAAACGCCACTGCTCTCGCTGCTGGCGGTGGCGGTGGTCGCCGCCGTGCTGCTGGGCATCGCGATGCCGCTGATCACCTTCATCGCCCGCCGGCTGCGCTTCAACCGCGAGGACGAAATCGCGATCGTGTTCTGCGGTTCGAAAAAGAGCCTGGCCACGGGCGTGCCGATCGCCAAGGTGCTGTTCGCCGGCGGCAGTCTCGGCGCCATCGTGCTGCCGGTGATGATCTATCACCAGATCCAGCTGATCGTCTGCGGCGTGATCGCGCAGCGTTATGCGCGGCGCAAGCCCTGACCTGAGCGGGAAAACATCCACGCATGGCGTGGATCTACTGGACGCTTGGGCCGCTGCGGGAAAACATCCACGCATGGCGTGGATCTACTGGACGCTTGGGCCGCTGCGGGAAAACATCCACGCATGGCGTGGATCTGCTGGACGCTTGGGTCGCTGCGGGAAAACATCCACGCATGGCGTGGATCTACTGGACGCTTGGGCCGCTGCGGGAGAACATCCACGCATGGCGTGGATCTACTGTAGAGCCGAGCCCATGCTCGGCTGATGCCTGTGATCTGGAGTAGATCCACGCCATGCGTGGATGCCTCAGCCCGTCACAGCCAGGGCAGGATCCAGTGGTCGACCAGCAGGAAGGCGAACAGCGCCATCAGGTACACGATGGAGTAATGGAACATCTTCATCGAGAACAGTTCGTCCGGCGGGTTAAGCATGCGCCAGGCGTACCAGAGGAAGACCGCGTTGAGTACGATCGCGCCGCCCAGGTAGAACGCGCCGCTCATGCCCACCAGGTACGGCAGCAGGCAGACCAGGGCGAGCACCACCGAGTACACCATGATCTGCTTGCGGGTGTGTACCACGCCATGGGTCACCGGCAGCATCGGGATCTCGGCCTTGGCGTAGTCCTCGCGACGGAAGATTGCCAGCGCCCAGAAGTGCGGCGGCGTCCAGATGAAGATGATCAGCACCAGCAGCGACGAGTACGCCCAGTCCGACGAGCCCTGCATGCCGGTCACCGCCGCCCAGCCCAGCATCGGCGGCATCGCGCCGGCCAGGCCACCGATGACGATGTTCTGCGAGGTCGCGCGCTTGAGGTACACGGTGTAGATCACCGCATAACCGATCAGCGAGGCGAAGGTCAGCACCGCAGTGATCAGGTTCACCCACAGCACCAGGATCGCCATCGACAGCACGATCAGCACGCCGGCGAACACCAGCACCTGCCATGGCTTGACTTTGCCCACCACCAGCGGACGCCATGAAGTGCGCGCCATCTGCGCATCGATGTGCGCATCCAGCAGCTGGTTGATCGCAGCCGCAGCCGAGGCCGCCAGCCAGATGCCAAGGAAGCCGAGCACGCCGGCACGCACCTGCTCCCAGCTGGGTACGCCGGGGATGGCCAGGACCATGCCGACCAGGGCAGTGAAGACGATCAGGGCGACGACCTTGGGCTTGGTCAGGTCCCAGTACTGGCGGTAATTGGAAAACATGGAATCAGTCCGGGGAACGCAGGCGGGCCAGCAGGCTGACCAGCACGAACAACAGGGCAACGGCCACGCCGTTGTGGGCCACCGCCACTTCCAGCGGCAGTGCCAGCTTCACATTGAGGATGCCGAGGGTGACCTGCAGCACCAGCAGCGCGATCAGCGCGCTGGCCCAGCCGCGCATGCTCGGCAGGCGGAACAGGCGCACGCCCAGCCACACCAGGTAGACGGCCACCACCACCGCGAACATGCGGTGCGCCATCTGGATCGCGATACGCGACGCACCATCCAGCACGCCGCCTTCATAGTCCACGCCGATGCCGCGCCACAGGGTGAAACCCTCGACGAAGTTGTGCTGCGGCCACCACTGGTTGGCACAGCGCGGGAAGTTGTCCAGCGAGGCGCTGCCGCCGCCGCAGGCCAGCGCCGCGTAGTTGGCACTGACCCAACCGCCCAGCGCGATCTGGGTGACCAGCACCGCCACGCCGATGCGCAGCAGCCACTTCAACTTCGGCGCTTCGGCCAGGGTGATCGGCATATGCGTGGCACGCCACGCCATCCACACCAGCAGCGCGAACATCAGCATGCCGCCCAGCAGGTGGCCCATCACCACGATGGGCTTGAGCAGCAGGGTCACCGTCCACATGCCCAGCAGGGCCTGGAAGATCACGACCGCCAGGGTCAGCAACGCAGCGCGCGCCAGGTCGATGTTGCTCCAGCGCAACGCGGCGATCAGCAGTATCGCCTCGCCTATCAGCGCCAACGCGCTGGCGGTGCCGTGCCAGCCCATCATGTACAGCGGTATGCCGGCGGCCACCAGCACGCAGGCGGTCACCACCGCCGTGCTTCCGAATCGCCGCTTGCGCGTGGCCAGCAGCGCCAGGGTCAGGATCTCGATACCCAGCGCGCCGGCCAGGAAGCGGTGCACCTGCTCACGCCAGGCCTTGTGCGTTTCCAGCGGGCGGATCTCCGCCGCCGGGTGGCCGATGGTCTCTTCCACATGCTGCGGCCAGGTGGCCTGGCCATAGCAGGTCGGCCAGTCCGGGCAGCTCAGGCCGGCATCGGACAGGCGAACGAAGGCGCCGAACATGATCGTGCTGGCGGTCATGATCATGGCGAACCACGCCAGGCGGTGGAAATTGCGGTGCAGCGCCGGACGCGCGGAAAGGCTCATCAAACGGGACTCACTTCAGTTTCAGCAACGTGGCCATGTCCTTGCGCAGGCCACCGAGGTCGGAGCCCGGGGCATGGCGCATGATCACGAAGCCGTTCGGATCGATCACGTAGACCGGCAGTCCCGCCGGATCGTCGACGCCCGGCAACGCCGCGCGCAGGGCTGGCGACGGAGCCAGCGGCCGCAGCGCGGGCAGCGAGGCGATCGACGCCGGTGGCGTACCCAGCCACAGGATCTCGACATTATCGGCGTTATGGCCGAACAGCTGCCACACCTTGCCCAGCCCCTGCGACAAAGTGACGCACTGCGCGTCGCAGGCGCCGGGCGGGGCGACCAGCAGGCGCCAGGTGCGGGCCTCGGGGTTCCAGGGGTAGGGCTGGCCGCTGGCCAGGGTCGGTGCCTGCTGGCGCAGATCGACGGGCGGCTTCAGCAGCTGTCCGGCATTGCGATGCCCGGTCGGCTGCCAGCCGGAGAAACGCAATATCGCGGCCAGCGCCATCGCCCCGAAGAACACGGCAAACAGCAGCACCAGGGTCCGGCGGCCGGAGCCGCGCGCCTGCGGGGACGTAGCAGTGTTCATGCGGGGTATTTTCTCATGGTTGGGTAGGGGATGCGGGTGTAGTGCCCCGGTGGTGCCCGACCTTGGTCGGGGAAGAACGCCGACCAAGGCCGGCAGCTACCGAGCCCTGGTCAACGACGTCTCCTGCGCCATTCCAGCACCACGGCCACCACCAGCACGGTCAGGGCCAGCCCGAACCACTGCACGGCGTAGCCCAGGTGGCGCTGCGGCGGCAGCGTGTTCGGCAGCAGGTCCAGGTCGCGCTCGTCGCCGAACGGCAGTGCCGGGTCCAGTCGCAGGACCCGCTCGGGCAGCGCGGGCAGGCCAAGCGCTGCCGCCAGGCCCTCGGCCGGCAACCGGCTGGCCAGCCAGCGCCCGGCTTCACCGGTGCCGGAGAACGACGGGCCCAGTACCAGCCCCGCCGACGGCGGCGGCGCCAGCAGCCCGCGCACCGCCACCGGCGAAGGCGGCGCCGGGACGTCCGGCAGCGTGCGATCCGGCGGCAGCGCGCGCCAGCCCAGATCGACCAGCAGCACGCTGCCTTCGTCACTGCGGAACGGGCGGTAGATCTTTACGCCGGCACGGCCGTGCCGGGTCTGGTTGTCGAGCAGCACGACACCGGGCAGGAAGCGACCGTGATCGGCCACACCGTGCAATGCGCCGGGGGCTGCCAGGGCCAACGCCAGCGGCAGCGCCTGTGCCACAGCTGGCCCC
Organism: Stenotrophomonas maltophilia; assembly: GCF_002799245.1. GTDB lineage: Bacteria > Pseudomonadota > Gammaproteobacteria > Xanthomonadales > Xanthomonadaceae > Stenotrophomonas > Stenotrophomonas maltophilia_S. The sequence goes on from NZ_NEQV01000001.1 coordinate 1,243,895, forward strand.
TGCGCATCCAACATTGCCTGTTTGGCATGCATGCGCTGCAGCTGCCACAGCCCCAATGCAGTGAAACCGGCCATCGCCAGCACGGCCAGCAGCCATCCAATCACGCGTGTGTGCTGGCGCATCATGACAAGTCCGCGCAAACGCGGTCAGATAGGCGCATCCACCCTGCCCTCGAGCCGCGCATGAGTGATTCGCTGAAGACCCTGCTGGTAATCGCGTTTCTGATCGTCATCGTCTGGAATCTGGGCGCCGGCCTGTATTACCTGCTGGTCGACCGCGGCCAGACCAAGCGCACGGTCAACGCACTGACACGCCGCATCTCGGTGTCGGTAGCGTTGATCCTGCTGGTGATCGTGAGCATCTACATGGGCTGGATCAAGCCGCACGGCATCGGCGGCTGAAGCCACCGCTGCCTGCGTGGTCAAAGCACGTAGACGAACAGGAACAGCATCAGCCACACCACATCGACGAAGTGCCAGTACCACGCGGCGGCTTCAAAACCGAAATGGTTGTCGCGGGTGAAGTGCCCCTTGGCCGAACGCAGCCACATCACGACCAGCATGATCGTGCCCAGCAGCACATGCGCGCCGTGGAAGCCGGTCAGCATGAAGAATGTCGAACCATAGATGCCCGAGCCGAGCGTCAGGTTCAGTTCCTTGTAGGCGTGCAGGTATTCCTCTGCCTGCAGGGTCAGGAAGCCCAGGCCGAGCACCACGGTCAGGCCCAGCCAGATGAGCAGCTGACGGCGGTTGCCGGCCTTCAGCGCGTGGTGGGCGATGGTCAGGGTTACGCCGGAGGTGAGCAGGATCAGCGTATTGATCAGCGGCAGGCCCCAGGCCGGGATGGTCTGGAACGCACCACCGATCGCCGCCGGGCCATTGGTCGGCCATCCGGCGGAATAGCCCTGCCAGAGCAGCTCGTTGGTCATCACCCCGCGGCCTTCGCCGCTCAGCCACGACAGGCCGAGATTGCGGGTGTAGAACAGCGCGCCGAAGAAGGCACCGAAGAACATCACTTCGGAGAAGATGAACCAGATCATCCCCATCCGGAACGAGCCATCGACCTGGTGGTTGTAGTTGCCGGCCTGCGATTCGCGCACCACGTCGCTGAACCACCAGAACAGTGTCAGCACCAGCATCGCGACGCCGATGTAGAACGTCCAGCGCCCCCAGCTGGCATCGTTGAGCCAGCTGGCCACGCCCACCATGGTCACCATCATCGCGATGGAGCCCACGAATGGCCATTTGCTCTGGGCCGGTACGAAGTACACGTTGGCGTCGGTCGGTGTCTGGGCCATGTCGGTATCCGGGTCAGGGTGCGGCGTGCGCGCCATCCGAGGTGGCGGCCGGAGCCAGCCGATCGGACAACGCGTCGTTGCGGTAGAAGGTGTAGGACAAGGTGATCGTCCTGATTTCCGGCGGCAGGTCCGGATCGACGATGAAGCGCACCGGCATGTCGCGCTTCTCGCCGGCCTGCAGCGTCTGCGCGGTGAAACAGAAGCACTCGGTCTTGCTGAAGAAGCCCGATGCACGCGCTGGCGCCACCGAAGGCACCGCGCTGCCCACGACGGCCTGGGTGCTGTCGTTGCGGGCGAAGTACAGCGCCTCGTTGAGCTCGCCGGGTACCACGTCCATGGTCAGCTGTTCGGGATGGAACGACCAGGGCAGGCGCGAATTGACGCCCCCGTCGAACTCCACCCGCACGGTGCGCTTGCCAGCTGCCGCGCCGGCACTGGCTTCACCACCGGGGCCGCGCTCCAGGCGCACGCCGAACACCTTCTCGCAGGCGATGCGGTACAGCGGCACCAGTGAGAACGTCAGCAGGAACACCGCCACCGCCACGCCGATCAGGCGCGGCAGCCCGGAACTGGGTGACGGCGTGCTGGCCGGCGCCTCGCTCATCGGCCGACCACCCCGCTGAGAATGAAGCCGACGTAGACCAGCACCGCGATGCCACCGACCCACATCGCCGTACGCCTGGCGCGGCGGCGCTGCTGCTCGACGCCGTGGCCTTCGCTGTTGTGGAGCCGGGCCATGCCCGGCTGCTTCTCGCCAGTCGAGCCTGGCTCGACTCTGCCGATCGGGAGCGGGCTCTCGTTATGCATGCGCCACCTCAATGCGTGATGTCGTCATGTGCCAGATCCCCCGGCCGGATGGTCGGCGGCGTCGTAAAGGTGTGCGACGGCACCGGCGACGGCAGCGTCCACTCCAGGCCGCGCGCGCCCTCCCAGCTGCGTGCCTCGGCCTTTTCGCCGTTACGCAGCGAGGACAGCAGGATCGCCGCCATCATGAACGGGGTGACGAACATGCCGAACGCACCGATCGAGCTGATCAGGTTCCAGTCGGCGAAGGCCACGCTGTAATCGGGGATGCGGCGCGGCATGCCGGCCAGGCCGAGGAAGTGCTGCGGGAAGAACAGCAGGTTGACGAACACGATCGACCACCAGAAGTGCACCTTGGCCCACTTCTCGCTGTACATGCGCCCGGTCCACTTCGGCCACCAGTAGTACACCGCGGCGATCAGCGCGAAGACCGCGCCGGTCACCAGCACGTAGTGGAAGTGGGCGACCACGAAATAGGTGTCGTGGTACTGGAAGTCGGCGGCGACGATCGCCAGCATCAGGCCGGAGAAGCCACCGATGGTGAACAGGATGACGAACGCCACCGACCACAGCATCGGCGCCTCGAACGTCAACGAGCCACGCCACATCGTGCTGACCCAGTTGAACACCTTCACCCCGGTCGGAATCGAGATCAGCATGGTGGCGAACATGAAGTAGATCTCGCCGCCCAGCGGCATGCCCACGGTGAACATGTGGTGGGCCCAGACGATGAACGACAGGAAGGCGATCGCGGCCGTGGCGTACACCATCGCCTGGTAGCCGAACAGCGGCTTGCGGCTGAAGGTGGGGATGATCTCACTGACCACGCCGAAGGCGGGCAGGATCATGATGTAGACCTCGGGATGGCCGAAGAACCAGAAGATGTGCTGGAACATCACCGGGTCACCGCCACCGGCGGCGTTGAAGAAGCTGGTGCCGAAGAACTTGTCGGTCAGCAGCATGGTCACCGCACCGGCCAGCACCGGCATCACCGCGATCAGCAGGAATGCGGTGATCAGCCAGGCCCAGCAGAAGATCGGCATCTTCAGCAGGTCGATGCCCGGCGCACGCATGTTGAGCACGGTGGCGATGATGTTGATCGCGCCCATGATCGAGCTGATGCCGGCCACATGGATGGCGAACACGGTAAAGGCGACGTTGTAGCCGCCCTGCAGCGACAGCGGCGGGTACAGCGTCCAGCCGCCTGCCGGTGCGCCGCCGGGCAGCAGGAAGGTCAGCAGCAGCAGGCTGAAGGCCACCGGCAGCAACCAGAACGACCAGTTGTTCATGCGCGGCAGCGCCATGTCCGGCGCGCCGATCTGCAGCGGGATCATCCAGTTGGCCAGGCCGACGAAGGCCGGCATCACGCCACCGAAGATCATCACCAGCGCATGCACCGTTGTCAGCTGGTTGAACACCTCCGGCCGGATGAACTGGATGCCGGGCTGGGCAAGCTCAAGCCGGATCAGCACGCTCATGAAAGCGCCGATGACGAACATGATGAAGCTGAAACCCAGGTAAAGCGTGCCGATGTCCTTGTGGTTGGTCGAGAAGAACCAACGCTCGAAGAAGCTCTGGTGGTGATGGTGATCGTCGTGCCCAACTGCCGAGTGCGCCATTGCAAAACACCTCTCAGAATCGGTTGTCACCACGGCCGCTGGCGGCCGCGGGCTTTACATCACGCTCCGCTGGCTGCGCTGGCAGGCGCGCCGCCGGCGTCAGCAGCGGCAGGCGCAGCAGGTGCCTCGCCCGTCGGTGCAGCCGGTTCGGCAGGTGCCGCAGGCGTTGCCGGCGCGGCGGGCGGCGCCGGCTTGCGCTGCGCCAACCACTGCTTGAATTCTTCCTTGGACACCGCCTCGACCACGATCGGCATGAAGCCGTGGTCCTTGCCGCACAGCTCGGCGCACTGGCCGCGATAGACGCCGGGCTGCTCGATGCTGGTCCAGGCCTCGTTGATGAAACCGGGGATGGCGTCCTGCTTCCAGCCCAGCGCCGGCACCCACCAGGCATGGATCACATCATCGGAGGTGATGACGAAGCGCACCTTGGTATCGACCGGCAGCACCAGGCGGTTGTCCACGTCCAGCAGGTAGTGCGGGTGGCTTTCGCGCGTCGGCACCTTGCCACTCTGCCGCATGCGGTCGGACTCGCGGTCCAGTCGGCTGGTGAAGGTGACGTTCTCGCCGAGATATTCGTACTTCCACATCCACTGGTAGCCGGTGACCTTCACCGTCATTTCGGCATCGCGGGTGTCGTACATCTTGATCAGGTTGGCCGTGGCCGGCCACGCCATCACGATCAGGATGATCACCGGGATCACCGTCCAGATCACCTCGGCCTTGGTGTTGTGGCTGAAGGTAGCGGCGACCGCGCCCTTGGATTTGCGGAACTTGAAGATGGCGTAGGCCATCGCGCCGAACACGATCACGCCGATCACCGTGCAGATGATCAACGAGAGGTTGTTCGATTCCCAGGCCAGGCGCGAGGTCTGGGTCACCCCCTTGCCCATGTTCAGCTGCCACGGCTTGGGATCGGCCGCCTGGGCCCAGGCCAACGCCGGAATCAGTCCCCCGGCCACCATGGCGGCGACCGCTGCAACGCACTTCGTGCCCCACCTGCTGCTTTGCTTCATTGCCTAGACCCTTAGCGTCGTCGGTTGCCGCCATCGCTGGCGGCGAGCAAGCTTTCAAGTGTCTCTGCGAGCGTCTGGCGTTCGGCCGGCGCGAGGAAACTCCCCACCTCCACCTGCCGACCGCTGGATGCCAGCCGGACCCTCTCATCGTCGGTGAGCAGGCGCACCCAGTGGGGGTGGGCCCGGAACACCGGCGATCCACCGGGTACGGGGATGACCTCCACGTACGCCGGCACTACCCGGATCTCCTCCTGCCGTTCACCGCTGCGCCACAAGGCACGCAGCGCCGCCGCCAGCACCAGGCTGTACAGCAGCGCGAACAGGGGGGCGAATGCATTGCCGGCCAACCACCCGAGGGCGGACACCAGCCACATCGCACCCGTCAACACGGTGAACAACAGGACGAACTGCCGGGCATCGAGCGCCCGTGGGGGACGCAGCCGCAGCTGCGTACCTGACCCATCCGGAGCTGGAAGCACCTCGATCATGTCGCAACCGCGTTCCTGCCGCGGGAAACGTCTCGATGGTAGCCCCGCCCTCTCGCCGGTAGCAAGGGTGCATTCACACTTTTTCCCATGCTGCAACACAGCATGAGGTCGGCGGCACGAATGACGAATTCAGCACAAATGCTGTCGAGCTTGCTGAACACGCTGAATCCACCACTGTTAGGGGCTATCAGCCCTTCATCAAGGTGGCTGCGAGGCACTTCCGGAAGGCGCAAAAATGATTAAAATCGCCAAGTTTTCCACTGGCCGGACCGGCATGAACGCACCTTCCTCCTCCCCTGCCGCCAGCGACGCCCCGCGTCCCGGCGCGCTGCTGTCGCCGGAACTGCCGGCGCCCCCCAACCCGTTCCGCCAGGCCATCACCGATGGCTGGTTGAAGGACGAGGCCAGCCACGTCCGCGAGCTGCTGGCGCAGGCCCGCCTGCCGGCCGAGGAGCAGGCCAGGGTGCAGGCGCTGGCCGCCGACCTGGTCGGCCGCGTGCGCGTGCGCGCCAAGGACCAGGGCGCGATCGAAGCCTTCATGCGCCAGTACGACCTGGGCAGCGAGGAAGGCGTGCTGCTGATGTGCGTGGCCGAAGCGCTGCTGCGCATTCCGGACCAGGACACCGCCGACAAGCTGATCCGCGACAAGCTGGCCGATGCCGACTGGGAAAAGCACCTGGGCGGCAGCGACTCGGTGCTGGTCAACGCCTCCACCTGGGGCCTGATGCTGACCGGCAAGCTGGTGCAGATGAACGACGCCACCCGCGCCGACGCACCCAGCGCGTTCAAGCGCCTGGTCGGCCGCGTCGGTGAACCGGTGGTGCGCCTGGCCGTTCGCCAGGCGATGAAAATCATGGGCCATCAGTTCGTCATGGGCCGCACCATCAGCGAAGCGCTGTCGCGCTCGCACAAGGGCGACAACGCGAACTACCGCTACTCCTTCGACATGCTCGGCGAAGGCGCGCTGACCATGAAGGACGCGCTGCGCTACCTGGAAGACTACCGTCGTGCGATCCACGCCATCGGCGGCGATCACAAGGCACGTGGTGGCCGTCCGGATGGCGACGTCAACAACGCACCGGGCATCTCCATCAAGCTGTCGGCGCTGTACCCGCGCTATGAGCACGCCAAGCGCGAGCGCGTGCTGAAGGACCTGGTGCCGGGCGTGCTGGAACTGGCACAACTGGCCAAGAGCTACGGCATCGGCTGCACCGTCGACGCCGAAGAGTCCGACCGGCTGGAACTGTCGCTGGACATCATCGAACAGGTGTTCTCCGACGCTTCGCTGGCCGGCTGGGATGGCTTCGGCGTGGTCGTGCAGGCCTACCAGAAGCGCACGCCGTACACGATCGACCACCTGGCCGACATGGCACGCCGCGCCGGCCGCCGCCTGCAGGTACGCCTGGTCAAGGGCGCCTACTGGGACGCCGAAATCAAGCGCGCGCAGATCGAAGGCTATCCGGGCTACCCGGTGTTCACCCGCAAGCAGAACACCGACGTGTCCTACCTGGCATGCGCCAAGCGTCTGTTCACCCATGCCGACGCGATCTACCCGATGTTCGCCACGCACAACGCGCACACCATCGCGGCCGTGCGCAGCATCGCCAACGGTGGCGTGTACGAGCACCAGAAGCTGCACGGCATGGGCGACGACCTGTACGCCGAAGTGGTACCGGCTGATCGCCTGGGCCTGCCCTGCCGCGTGTACGCCCCGGTCGGTTCGCATGAAGACCTGCTGCCGTACCTGGTGCGCCGCCTGCTGGAAAACGGCGCCAACTCCAGCTTCGTCAACCGCATCACCGACGAGCGCGTGCCGATCGCCGACCTGATCCGCGATCCGGTCGAGATGGTCGCTTCGTTCGCATCGATTCCGCACCCCAAGATCCCGCTGCCGGTTGACCTGCTGCGCAGCCAGAACCACGACAGGAAGAACTCCATGGGCGCCAACCTCGCCAACGACAACGAACTGCGCGCCCTGGCCGAGCAGATCAACGCGGCCGTCAAGCCGTGGCAGGCCGCCCCGCTGGTGCCCGGTTCCAACCCGGCCGGCGCTGCGCAGCCGGTGACCAACCCGGCCGACACCCGCGAGGTGGTCGGCCAGTGGCTGGCCGCCGATGCCGCCACCGTGCAGAAGGCCCTGGCCAATGCCGTGGCCGCGCAGCCGGCCTGGAACCGCACCCCGGCCGCCAGCCGCGCCGCCATCCTCGAGCACGCCGCCGACCAGCTGGAAGCACGCATGCCGGAGTTCATGGCGCTGTGCGTGAAGGAAGCCGGCAAGAGCCTGCCCGACAGCATCGCCGAAGTGCGCGAAGCCGTGGACTTCCTGCGCTACTACGCCAAGCAGGCACGCGAGCAGTTCAGCCACGCCGAGAAGCTGCCCAGCCCGACCGGTGAATCCAACGAACTGCAGCTGCACGGCCGCGGCGTGTTCGTCTGCATCAGCCCGTGGAACTTCCCGCTGGCGATCTTCCTGGGCCAGGTCGCTGCCGCCCTGGCCGCCGGCAACAGCGTCATCGCCAAGCCGGCCGAACAGACCAACCTGATCGGCTACTACGCGGTGAAGCTGCTGCACGACGCCGGCGTGCCGGCCGAGGTGGTGCAGTTCCTGCCGGGCGACGGTGCCACCGTCGGCGCCGCGCTGACCGCCGACCCGCGCGTGGCCGGCGTGGCCTTCACCGGCTCCACCGACACCGCCCGCGCGATCAACCGTGCGATGGCCGCACGTGACGCCGCCATCGGTGTGCTGATCGCCGAGACCGGTGGCCAGAACGCCTTCATCGCCGACTCCTCCGCGCTGCCGGAACAGCTGGTCAAGGACGCGATCGGTTCGGCCTTCACCTCTGCCGGCCAGCGTTGCTCGGCCGCGCGCGTGCTGTTCGTGCAGGACGACATCGCCGACAAGGTGATGACCATGCTGGCCGGCGCGATGAAGGAACTGAAGGTCGGAAATCCGGGCCTGCTGTCCACCGACGTCGGCCCGGTGATCGACGCCGATGCGCTGAAGATCCTGCAGGACCACGCCGAACGCATGGACCGCGAAGCGCGCCTGATCGCCGCCGCCCAGCTGTCCGCCGAAGCCGCCAATGGCACCTTCTTCGCACCGCGTGCGTACGAACTGAAGGACCTGGGCCAGCTGCACAAGGAAGTCTTCGGTCCGGTCCTGCACGTGATCCGCTGGAAGGGCGACCAGCTCGACGCAGTGATCGACCAGATCAACGCCACCGGCTACGGCCTGACCCTGGGCGTGCATTCGCGCATCGACGAGACCGTCGACCGCATCAGCAACGGCGTCCACGTCGGCAACGTCTACGTCAACCGCAACCAGATCGGTGCGGTGGTCGGCGTGCAGCCGTTCGGCGGCCAGGGCCTGTCCGGCACCGGTCCGAAGGCCGGCGGCCCGCACTACCTGCTGCGCTTCGCCACCGAAAAGACGGTGACGGTGAACACCACCGCCGCCGGCGGAAATGCCTCGCTGCTGACCCTGGGCGACTGATCGCCGACGTCATGCGGTGAACGAAAAACCCCGCGAAAGCGGGGTTTTTTGTACTCCTGCGGCCTGCAGCGCCGAGCCCATGCCCGACTGCACCAGGAACGCCGAGCATGGGCTGGGCGCTACAGAGGCTGGGTGGCACTGAACCGGTTGTCCGCACGCTTGGCCAGCTCGCGCTGCACCCTCGCGATGCGCGTTTCCAGGTCGCCCTCCAGCAGCACGTACCCGACACTCCGCGCCTGCAGCTCGCGCACGTACCAGGCATGCTGCTGCGCACGGAATGCCTCCCCCACCCGCGTGCCGTCCTGGTCGAACGGGATATCCGGCGCGCACAGGAACAGCAGGTCATACGGCCGCCGTGCGGCCTGCCGCAGTTCCTCCGGCGCCGTACCAAACATCCAGCCGCTGTAGCCCAGGGTCACCAGCGGTGTGGTGTCGCAGAACAGCCAGCGCTGTGCCGTCAGCGCCGCTGCATCCTCGTGCCGCGGCTGTGCTTCTGCAATGCGCAGCAGATCGCCGGGCTGCAGTTCGCCCCCCTGTGCTTCCCACAGCGTGCGCCCGTACTCCGGCACCCACGAAGTGCCCAGGCGCTCGGCCATCACCCGCGCCAGCGTGGTTTTTCCGGTGGACTCGCCACCCACGAACGCCACGCGCTGCACGTAGGCTGCATACACCTCGGCGGCAAGGCTGCGCCGACAGGCATGCGGATCGGCACGCAGCTGGGTGCCGCTGGCCTGGCCAACATCACGCGTGCGCTCCAGCCGCTCATGTCGCACCGGCGCGTTGAAGCAGACCGCCAGCGTGCCGGCAAAGCCATCGCCGTAGTCCTCGCCGGTGAAAACCGCCTGCACCGGGCCACCCAACAGGTGCTGGCACAGCCAGGCGGTGAACATGCGCTGCACCTGCTCGCTGTCACTGTCCTGCGGCAACACGCGCGGCGGCAGGCCATGTTCGGCACACAAGGCTGCCAGCCGCGCATCATCCAGCACCACCACCCTCGCCTGCGGGAAGCGCGCACGCAGCCAGCGTTCGCGACGTGCGGCGCTGTAGCCGGCAAAGCCCGGCTGCGACCAGCCGATCACCAGCAACTGCTGACAACGCGCGGCGGCGAAGTCGATCAGGCGCTCATGGCCGCGGTGCAGCGGGCAGAACTTGCCCACCACCAGGCCACGCTCGACACGCTCAGGCAGCGGCATCGGCCGCCTTGGTCCCGGCCTGCATCAGATGCCGCCAATGGCGCAGCGCCACCAGCGCGTTGATCCAGAAGCCCACATACAGGATCGAGGTCAGGTGCAGGCCACGGCTGTAATACAGCGGTACCGCGACCGTGTTCACCAGCAACCACACCCACCACGATTCCAGCTTGCGCCGCATCATCAGGATCTGCGCGATCACGCTCAGCACCAGCACCGCCGAATCAATGTAGGGCGCATAGGCGTTGGTCAGCCGGGTCAGCATCCAGCCGTAGCCGAAGGTGGCCACCACCGCCAGCGGCAGCAGCCAGGCCCAGGCCCGCGATCGCAGCGCGGTGATCGGCAGCGGCGCACCATGGTCGCCGCGCAGCCACTGCCACCAGCCCAGCACGCTGATGGCGATGAAGAAGAACTGCAGCACCATGTCCGCATACAGATGGGAGCGCTCGAACACCGCGGCAAACAGCGCACAGCCGACGATACCCAGCCACCAGGTGTGCACGTTGTTGCGGCCGGCCAGCAGGATCGAGCCGGCGACGGCAATATTGGCGGCCAGCTCCAGCTGGAAGTTCGGATCGGACAGGTTCATGGCGCCATTGTCGTGGATCTGCGCGCTGCGTGGACAACCCGGTCGATCCGCGCCATGCGTGGACGCCCCACAGACCCTCCCCATAAAAAGAAAGCCCCGCTTGCGCGGGGCTTCCTCGTGCTGCTTCAGGCCGGGGCCCGAATCAGAACTTGTACTGCATCGAAGCTGCCAGCACGTCGCCGCTGACCTTGTACTTGCCGGTCACGGTGTTGGCGGTGGCCGAGGTCGAGGTGATGTTCGGATCCTTGGTGAACAGGTGGGTGTAGCCCACGCTGTATTCCATCTTGTCCGATGCCGCGTAGGTCAGACCCAGCGACAGCCACTTGCGGGTGGTGTCCGGCACGCGCACGTCGCGGTGAGCGTCGGTGGTCGGGGTCTGGTCGTAGGCGAGACCGCCGCGCAGGGTCAGCTTCTCGTTCATGCGGTACTCGGTACCGATCGACGCGAAGGTGGTGTCGCGGTAATGGAACGGCAGCACGCTGTCCGGCTGGTTGGAGTCATAGTCGACGGTGACCTGGTCGAACTTGCTCCACGCAGTGCGCGAGACGTCGGCCATGATCTTCCACTGGTCGTTCACGCGGTGGGTGAAGCTGACGGTGGCGCTGGCCGGCAGGGTGATCGAGGCACGACCCTTGCTGTCGATGAAGGTACCCGGAGCGGCAGCGGCCAGGAAGGTCGCGGCGTTGCCCGGAATGGTGAAGTCAGCCTTGCCGTCGTTGATCTTGTGCTTGACCTGCGAGCGGTAGCTGAAGGCGATGTTGGTGCCTTCCACCGGGCTGACGGTCATGCCCAGGGTGTAGCCCATCGACACTTCGTCACCCTTGATGCGCAGATAGCCATCGGCGGTGCCCGGAGCGAAGCCCTGCTGGGCCATGGCCACGGCGGCCTGACGCGAGGCAGCGGCGGCCTGGGCGGCGGTGCCACCGGCGGCCAGCACGGCAGCGGCAGCCTTCTGCTGGGCGCTGGCGTTGATCGCGGTGCCGGTATCGACAGCGCTGGTCAGGTCGACGTTCAGGCGCTCGGCGAACACCGAAGCACCGAACGACAGGTACGGGTTGATGTCGTAGGAGAACGCGACGCCCAGGTCGATCGCCTGCAGCTCGGTCTTGACGCCGTTGTAGCGGCCGACCCAGTCACGGTCGTATTCGGTCTTGAAGCCGAACGGCACGGTCAGCGATGCACCGAAGTGCATGTTGTCGTTCTCGCCGAACGGCAGGTGGAAGTAGGCTGCCGGGACCGGGGCGATCATGCCGGCGTCGCCGCCGTTGCCGCCGGAAATCGGAGCGCCGTTGGCGTACTTGCCCTGGCCACGGAACTTGGCACCGAAGCTGATGGCGCTGACGTCGCCCTGGATCTGGGTGCCTTCGAGCAGGCGCATCGACGCCGGGTTGGTGGCGACCACCGAGGCATCGCCTTCAGCGGAGGTGGAGCCGGCGAACGCGCGGCCGAGGCCCTTGGCGCTGTTTTCCTTCAGCTGGAAGGCGGCGGCGTTGGCATCGGCGGCGGCCAGCGCACCGGCAACGCCGACGGCCAGCAGGGTCAGACGGGCAATGGTGGAAGCGGTTTGCATCGTAGTTCTCTCTCCGGTAAGCGGTGATGTTGCTCTGAGTGCGCCTGCGCCCGGCTGGCCCTGAGGCCGTTCGGAGCGCGCCGGATTCCCCTCCCGACATACGACGCCGTATGCGAGTATTACCCAGAGCGGTTAATGAAACAATAACAGCAAGGGCGCTTTCTTCGTCTCAAAAGCTGAACAGGACAATCCCCGCCGCAGGCGTCGGCACGCTAGGCTTATGCCCATGTTCGTCTCCCTCCCGTCGCGCAAGAAGGCGGCCCTGCGCTGGGCCACGCCTGTGCTGTTTGCGTCATTGTGGCTGGCGTTTCTGTGGTCGATCTCGCGCCCGGACGACGCTCGCGGCAGCTTATGGCTGGACTGGGGCGCCCTGTCCACCGGCCTGACCCATCCGCTGGACTGGTGGGCGACCCTGCAGGACGGCAGCGTGCTGCGCCTGTTCACCGCGCTGTTCCTGCACGCCGACTGGTCGCACCTGCTGGGCAACCTGGTGTTCCTGCTGATCTTCGGCCTGCCCGCCGAACGGGTGCTGGGGCCGTGGCGGCTGCTGCTGCTGTTCCTGGTGGGCGGCGCAGTGTCCAACCTGGTGGCGATCTACACCATGGGCAGCCCGGACCAGATCATCATCGGCGCCAGCGGCGCGGTGTCGGCCCTGATCGGCGCCTATCTGGCCCTGTTCCCGGGCGCGCGGCTGGGCGTGGTGATCCCGCTCGGGCTGTTCCTGGAGTTCGTGCGCGCGCCGGCCTACCTGCTCATCGGTGTATGGGCGGCGCTGCAGGTCGTATTCGCCCATATCGGCCCCAGCTTCGGCATGGTGGCCTGGTGGGCGCACATCGGCGGCTTCCTGTTCGGCCTGCTGTATGGAGTGTACGTCCGCGCCGCGATCGCGCGCCGCCTGCGCAAGCGGCACGGATTCTGACCTGTCCGGTAGTGCCGGCCGCTGGCCGGCATTTGTTGCCTTCTTCCGCTCCTGGGCCGACGCCGGGCATGGCCCGGCGCTACCTCAGGGCTTGACCGGCGCCGGTGCGGGCTTTGCTTCCGGCTTTGCTTCCGGCTTTGCTTCCGGCTTTGCTTCCGGCTTGCCCTCAGCCTTCGGTTCGGCCTTGGCTTCCGGCTTCGCCGCAGCGGCCTTCGCTGCCTTGGCCGCATCCGCTTTCGCCGCCTCGGCCTTCAACCGTGCAGCCACCGAACCCGGGTTCTTCAGCTCGGCCAGCGCGTCGTTGATCGGGCCATCGCCCGGCAGCACCGCACCGGCGTGGTAGCCCTCGGTGCCCTCGTCGTCGCCGCGCAGATGGCCCGGCAGGGTCGCTTCGCTGTAGTCGCTCAGGCTGGCCGGCAGTGCATCCTCCGCCGGCGTGGCGGCGGGCTTCAGCTCAACGTCCGGCACGATGCCGGTGGCCTGGATCGACTTGCCGCTGGGCGTGTAATAGCGCGCAGTGGTCAGCTTCACCGAATCACCGTTGTCCAGCGGCAGCACGGTCTGCACCGAGCCCTTGCCGAAGGTGCGGCTGCCGACCACGCGCGCACGCTTGTTGTCGCGCAGCGCGCCGGCCAGTACTTCCGATGCGCTGGCCGAACCGGCATCGGCCAGTACCACCACCGGTGCGCCCTTCAGCAGATCGCCCGGGGTCGCGTCGAAACGTGCGTCGCTGATGCTGATGCGGCCACGGGTGCTGACGATGTTGCCCTTGTCGAGCAGGTCATCGGCCACCTGCACGGCGGCGGTCAACAGGCCACCCGGGTTGCTGCGCAGGTCCAGCACCAGGCCCTTGAGCTGGCCACCGGACTGCTTCTGCAGCTGCTGTACGTGCTTCTGGAAGTCCGAACCGGTATCGGCCTGGAAGGTGCTCAGGCGGATGTAGCCATAGCCCGGCTCCAGCAGGCGGCTGCGCACACTGGTCACGCGGATGGTCTGGCGGGTCAGGCTCACGTCGAACGGCTTCGGCTTGCCTTCGCGCACGATGGTCAGCACCACCTTGCTGCCCGCCGCGCCGCGCAGCGGCTCGCTGGCATCGATCGCACTGATCGGCTTGCCATCGATGGCGATGATCAGGTCACCGGCGAGGATGCCGGCCTTGGCCGCCGGCGTGTCGTCGATCGGCGAGATCACCTTCATGCTGGCGTTGTCCGGCTGCTGCTGCAGCTCCACGCCGATGCCCTCGTAGGCACCATTGGCCTGCTCGTCGAAGGCCTGCGCGTCTTCCTTGTTGAAGTAGGTGCTGTGCGGATCGAGGTCGAGCAGCAGGCCACGCACGGCCGACTGCATCAGCTTCTTGTCATCGACCGGGTCGACATAGGCGGCGCGTACCGCGTTGTACACGGCGACGAAACGGCGGATTTCCTCCAGCGGCACCTTCGAGGTCACCGCCTCCTCGCTGTTCGCTGCCTGCCCGCTGGTTTCCTGGTTCGGGGCGGGCGCGGTCTGCTGCGCCCAGGACAGCGCTGGCAACAGGGCCAGCAAGAGGGTGGCGGTACGGGCTGCGCGCATGGATCACTCCTGTCGACGTTGGCATCGTGCCCAAGGCACATGCGTCGATTATGCGCGAAGCACAGCTAAATTCCCGTTGAATCCGGCCCGCATCCGGCGGGCCCGGATTCAGCGCCGCTGCAGCCAGCTGTCCGGGTTGACCGGCTGCCCGCCACGGCGCAGCTCGAAGTACAGCGCGGTAACGCCCTGGCCGCCGGAATTGCCGACCTTGGCCACCGCGTCACCGCGGCTGACCCGCGCGCCGGCGTCCTTCAGCAGGGTGTCGTTGTGCGCGTACAGACTCATGTAGCCGTTGCCGTGGTCGACGATCAGGATCATGCCGTAGCCGGTCATCCAGTCGGAGAACACCACGGTGCCATCGGCCACGGCCGTGACCGTACTGCCGGCCGGCGCGCCGATCAGCACGCCGCTGCTGGTGCGGCCATCGGGCAGCTTGCCGCCATAGCGGGCCAGCAGGTTGCCGGACAACGGCCAGCCCAGGCCACCGACCTTCGGTGCCGGTGCCGACGCCACCGCAGGCGGAACCTTGGTTGGCGGCGGCGGGCGGCCCTGCGCGGCGGCCTGGCGTGCGGCCCGCTCGGCAGCGGCCTTTTCGGCGGCGGCTCGACGTGCAGCCGCGCGCCGTTCGGCTTCGGCCCGGGCGGCGGCGGCACGCAGGTTGGCCAGCAGCGTTTCCAGCGCCTTGGCGTCCTGGCCCAGTGCCTGTTCCTTCTCGCGCTGGTCCTTGAAGCGTTCGTCCAGCGAGGCCACGGTCTGCGCACGATCACGGCGATCGGCCGCCAGCGCCGCAGCCTGCTGCTTCTGGTCCTGCTGCGCGCCCTGCAGCTTCTGCTTGCGCTCGGCGATCTGCGCCTGCAGCGCTTCAAGTTCCTTGAGGTCGGCGGTCAGCGTGGTGATGCGCTGCGCACGCTCGCGCTGCAGGTAGCGATGGTAGGCCAGGGCGCGGTTGGCATCGGCCACCGTGTCCTGCGACAGCAGCAGCTTCAGCGGCGCATGGTTGCCGAGCTGATACGCCGCGCGCAGCAGCCCGGCCAGTTCACGGTGCTGCTGGGCCAGGTTGGACTGCAGGCTGCTGCGGCGCTGCTCGGCTTCGGCCAGGGCGCGGCCCTGCTCGCGCAGCGCGGTTTCCGTCTGCGCAAGCGCACGGCCGGTGCGTGCCACCTTCTCGTCGGCCTCGCGCAGCTGCTGCGATGCCTGGCCACGCTGCCCTTCGATCTGCCGCCGTTCCTGCGCCACGCCCTTCAGCTCGGTGCGCAGTTTCTGCAGCTTGCGCTCGGTCTCGCGGGTGGTCTGCGCAGCGCCGGGCAGCGGCAGGGCCAGCGCCAACGCCAGCCCCAGCAGCAGGCAGCGCCCGCCGCGGGCAGCGGCGATGTGATGTCGGCGTGATGGGAAGGCGTTGTCGCGCAAGGGCTTTCCAGTGACTTCAGGCAGTTGCAGGGGGTACCGGGGAATGGTGACATCTCCGCACGCGGCCTGCCAGCCGCACATCCATCGAGGTCCCCATGAAAGCTCTTTCCATTCCGCTGCTGTTGGGCGTACTGCTGGCCACCGGGCCGGTCTGTGCCCAGGAGAACATCAGCAAGGTCAACGGCAGCATCAGTGCCGAAGCGGGTCAACGCTACGGCAAGCTGGACACCGTCAACGGCGGCATCCGCGTCGGCGAAGGCGTCGAGACCGGCAGCATCGACACCGTCAACGGCGGGGTGAAGGTCGCCGACCGCGCCCGCACCGGCAAGATCGAAACGGTCAATGGCGGTGTGCGCCTGGGTCGTGAAGTGATCGCCAGCGGCAGCGTCAGCACCGTCAACGGCAGCATCTTCACCGATCGCGGCAGCCAGATCGAAGGCGGCGTCGAGACCGTCAACGGCGGCATCGGCCTGGTCGAGAGCCGCGTCGGCAAGGACGTGGAGACCGTCAACGGTGACATCACCGTCGGTATCGGTTCGCAGGTCAGCGGCGGTGTGCATGTGCGCAAGCCGAACTTCAGTGTCTCGCTGACCGCCAGCCGCAAGCCGCGCGTGATCATCGGCCCCAATGCCGTGGTCAATGGCCCGCTTCAGTTCGAACGCGAGGTGGTGCTGTACGTGCACCGCACCGCGCGCATCGGCCCGGTCACCGGTGCCGAGCCGATTCCGTTCGACACCGAAACCGCGCCGGCCGACTGAACCCGCCGAACCTTCCGGTTCGGTGATACTCGCTGTTACCGGTCGCGCTTGAGGTGCGGCCGCCCTTTGTTCCCAGGAATCGACGATGCCCCGCAAACTCCTCCTGTGCCTGGCCGCCGCGGCCGCGCTCAGTGCCTGCAAAGGCGAAGACACTCCGGCTGCCACGCCGGCCACCGCTACCGCTGCTGCAAAGCCGTCCGCCCATCAGTTCTCCCCGGAGATCAACGCCGGCGACTTCGCCGAGATGGTCAAGACCCTGGCCTCGGATGAGTTCGAAGGCCGCGCACCGGGCAGCAAGGGCGAAGAACTGACGGTCAACTACATCCGCGACCAGATGCAGCGCATCGGCCTGCAGCCCGGCAACGGCGACAGCTGGTTCCAGGATGTGCCGATGACCGAGACCACGGCTGACGAATCGACCGTGCTGAAGATCACCCAGGGCGGCAAGACCACCGAACTGAAGTTCGGCACCGACATGGTGGTCGGTACCCGTACCGGCCAGGCCGAGGTGAAGGTCGATGCCAGCGATCTGGTGTTCGTCGGCTATGGCGTCGATGCACCGGAGCAGAAGTGGAACGACTACGCCGGCCAGGACTGGAAGGGCAAGACGGTGGTGATGTTCGTCAACGACCCGGGCTTCCATGTCGATGACGCGAAGCTGTTCGACGGCAAGCGCATGACCTATTACGGCCGCTGGACCTACAAGTTCGAGGAAGCTGCGCGCAAGGGCGCGGCTGCCGCACTGATCGTGCACGACACCGCCGGCGCGTCCTACGGCTGGGATGTGGTGAAGAATTCCTGGGCCGGCCCGCAGTACGACCTGCCAGCCAAGGATGACCCGGAAGCCCGGATCCCGGTGCAGGGCTGGCTGAGTGCCGACGCGGCCAAGGCGTTGTTCGCCGGTGCCGGCCTGGACCTCGCCCAGGCCTACAAGGACGCCAGCAAGCGCGGCTTCAAGCCGGTGCCGCTGAAGGCCACCGCCGCGGTCGACCTGAAGAGCCAGATCGCACAGAAGCAGTCGCGCAACGTGGTGGGCGTGCTGCCGGGCAACAAGCGCGCTGACGAGGCGGTGCTGTACATGGCGCACTGGGACCATCTGGGCAAGCATGAGGGTGAGACCGGCGACAACATCTACAACGGCGCCGTCGACAACGCGACCGGCGTGGCCGGCATCCTCGAAGTGGCCGAAGCCATGGCCCACCAGGATCCGAAGCCGGAGCGTTCGGTGGTGTTCCTGGCGGTGACCCTGGAAGAATCCGGCCTGCTCGGTTCGAAGTACTACGTCGCCCACCCGACCTTCCCGCTGGACAAGATCGCCGGTGTGATCAACATCGATGCGATGTCGGTGGCCGGCCGTGCCAAGGATGTGACCGTCACCGGCTTCGGCAGCTCGGAGCTGGAGGACATCCTCAAGCCGCTGGCCGCCGCCCAGGACCGTACCCTGCACGGCGAAACCTCGGTGCAGAGCGGCTTCTACTTCCGCTCGGATCACTTCAACTTCGCCAAGGCGGGCGTTCCGGCCCTGTACGCCGATGGTGGCGAAGACCTGCGCGAGGGTGGCGTGGAAGCGGGCCGCAAGGCCGCGGCGGACTACGGCGCCAATCGTTACCACGGCCCGAAGGATGAGTTCGACGCGGCCACCTGGAAGCTGGACGGCACCGTCGAAGACCTGCAGCTGATGTACGGCGTGGGCAAGGAGCTGGCGGGTGGCGATCGTTGGCCGAACTGGTATGCAGGCAACCCGTTCAAGGCAGCCCGCGACGCGATGATGAAGGACAAGGTGCCGGCCGCAGCGAAGTAACGTCGCGCCATGCGCGACTGAAGCGGCGCCCCATGGGGCGCCGCTTTTTTATGCCTGGAATCCCGCTGCGCGGGTGGCCGCAAGCTGCCCTGCTGGGTGCCGTGGTTCCTTGCGGGATGCAGGGCCATGGGGTTGCCGGCCAGCGGCCGGCACTACCCGTGCTGATCCGCCCGCCCCCGGTAGTCGCCGACCCTGGTTGGCGCCCACGCACGCCGTGGACCTGCCGGGGTGATGCAGGGCCATGGGGCTGCCGGCCAGCGGCCGGCACTACCCGTGATGGTCCGCCCGTCCCCGGTAGTCGCCAACCTTGGTTGGCGCCCACGCACGGCGTGGACCTGCCGGGGTGATGCAGGGCCATGGGGGTGCCGGCCAGCGGCCGGCACTACCCGTGATGGTCCGCCCGTCCCTGGTAGGCGCCAACCAAGGTTGGCGACTACCGAACCCGCATTTTCTGCGCCCAAAGAAAAACCCCGCTGCGTGAGCAGCGGGGTTTTGGGTGTAAACCCTGGCGATGACCTACTCTCGCATGGCTTGAGCCACACTACCATCGGCGCAGCTGCGTTTCACTTCCGAGTTCGGGATGGGATCGGGTGGTTCCACAGCGCTAATTTCACCAGGGAG
>NZ_NEQV01000002.1 GCF_002799245.1 Stenotrophomonas maltophilia
CGTTAAATCGATAGTTCAAGTCCCTTTTGTCTAGGAAATCGGTGAGGCATGTGATGGAATTGTCATGTAAAGCAAGTACTTGAATGCGAATTGATCGTCTGGATCGGTCTTTTATGTGTGCACAACCGTTCTGATTGCCCTGGTTGCTTTCTTTCGGCATATGATAAGGCGCCTAATCATACGGGAGCGAGCCATGTTGGAAGCCAAGCACCGTGCCCTGCTGGAAGAAGCGCAGCGGCGCGGTCACGCCAACATCGCGCAGCTGCGCCTGTGCTTCCAGCTGCTCTCGTTGTCCTCGTCGATCGATCGCGACTGCGCTGCCCGGCTTGCACCGCACGGGCTCAGCGAGGGTCGCTTCATCGTGCTGTTCCTGCTGCACGGGGCCGGTGGCACACTGCCACCACACGATCTGGCCGAGCGTGCTGGCGTGACCCGGGCCACCATCAGCGGCCTGCTCGACGGCCTCCAGCGCGAAGGCCTGCTGCAGCGTCGCCCTGATGCGGAAGATGGCCGTCGTCTGCAGATCGTGTTGACCGCGCCGGGAAAGCGCTTGGCCGAGGCGCTGTTCGAGCAGCATGCGCAATGGATCGGTGGCCTGTTCAACGGCCTGGATGCTGATGAACAGCAGCAGTTGTCGCGGCTGCTGCGCAAGGTCTGGCAGCACGCGGACACCGGGCGGGAATCCGCGGCATGAGCACGCCGATTCCAGCGGAACGGCTGCGTGCACTCAATAGCGGCAGCGTCGCTGCCACTCATCTGGCCGAATGCCTGGCAGTGGATTTCAGCGCGCTGCTGCAGGTGGTGGCGCCTGCGCTTGCGCCGGAAGCACTGCAACGCATGAGGGATGCCTCAGGCAAGGGAATCACCCAGCGCATGGCGCTGGCTGCGCGGTTGCTGCGCGAAGCCGGGCAGGGTGATCCTGCGCACTGGAAGGTGCATGCATCCGACACGGTGCGTGGCTGGGCCTGCTACCTGATTGGCGGCGACAGCACTGCACCCCTTGCGGCCAAGCTGCAGGCGATGCGTCCACTGGCCGATGATCCGCACTTTGGTGTACGCGAATGGGCATGGCTGGCATTGCGCACGGATATCGTGGCTGCACCATTGCAGGCGCTTGAGATCCTGCTGCCGTGGACGCACGACGCATCACCCCGGCTGCGACGCTTCGCCTGCGAAGCACTGCGCCCGCGCGGCGTGTGGGCCACGCATGTCGCGCTGTTCAAGCAGCACCCGGAACATGCATTGCCGCTGCTTGAAGCGCTGGCCGACGACCCGGATCGCTACGTACAGGACTCGGTAGGCAACTGGCTCAATGATGCCGGCAAGACACAGCCGCAGTGGCTGCATGGGCTATGCGCGCGCTGGCAGTGCGAACACGGTGGCGACGCCAATGCCTACATCCGCAAGCGCGCGATGCGCTCGCTGCGGTAGTACCGGCCGCTGGCCGGCGCCCCCGGGCCATCCAAACGGACATGGCACATGCGCCTGTCACCCGGACGCGGTAAACAGGAGATTGCCCATGTCCATCCGCAGGGAAGTTGATCATGCAGAGCAAGCTCCAGGTGACGCTGTTCGGCCCGCTGGGCGACAGCCCGGCGTTGCAGTTGCCGGGGCTGGAGGGGCCGTCAGTGGCCATCCCTGAGGCGGCGCTGCGGCGCTTGGTCTCGGATCTCTACACAGCGCGTTCCCTGCTCAACCCCGAGCAGCTGGACGAGGCCAGGCAGGAGCTGGATCGTGTGCTGGAGCGCTGGGCCGACATCCACGAAGGCCTGTTGCTGGATGTGGAAGTACATGGCAGATGAGCGGCATTGCGTGGCCGCCGCCGCGTAAGCAGGGCGGGCACGCACTTCGCTGAACCACATCTCCAGTTGCGGATGAAACATTTTGCACTGCGCAGAAGCTGTGCTATCAATACAACCCATGAACGCAGCCGCCACCCGCTTTTACTGGTATTACTTTCCGAAGCCACTGGCGGAGGAAGGACTGCGCTCACCCTGAAGAAAGCTTCAGACGCATTCCCGAAAGCCGCCAGCGAACCTGGCGGCTTTTTTCATGCCGCCACGCTGGGGACCCTCAACGTTCCGGAGATCTCCCCCCGATGCCCCCGCACACCGACGACCTGCGTATCCGCACCATCGAACCGCTGACACCGCCTGCCCAGCTGCTGGCGATGCTGCCCTGTGACGATGAAGCCTCCGACACTGTCAGCGCTTCGCGCGCGGCCCTGCACCAGATCCTGCACGGCCGTGACGACCGCCTGGCCGTGGTGGTTGGCCCGTGCTCGATCCACGACCCGAACGCCGCCATCGAGTACGCCCAACGCCTGAAGCCGCTGCGCGATGCGCTGGCGGGCGAACTGGAAATCGTCATGCGTGTGTACTTCGAGAAGCCGCGAACCACGGTGGGCTGGAAGGGCCTGATCAACGATCCGGATCTGGACGGCAGCTTCAGGATCGACAAGGGCCTGCGCATCGCCCGCGGCCTGCTGCGCGACATCAACAAGCTCGGCCTGCCGGCCGGTGTCGAGTTCCTCGATGTGATCTCTCCGCAGTACATCGCCGACCTGGTGGCATGGGGCGCGATCGGTGCACGTACCACCGAAAGCCAGGTGCATCGCGAGCTGGCCTCGGGGCTGTCGTGCCCGGTCGGCTTCAAGAACGGCACCGACGGCAACGTAAAAATCGCCGCTGACGCGGTGGGCGCGGCGTCCAACCCGCATCACTTCCTGTCGGTCACCAAGCAGGGCGGCACCGCCATCGTGTCGACCACCGGTAATCCGGATTGCCATGTGATCCTGCGTGGCGGCAAGCAGCCGAACTACGATGCAGGCAGTGTCGCAGATGCCTGCCAGGTGCTGGCCAAGGCCAAGCTGCCGACGCGCCTGATGATCGACGCCAGCCATGCCAACAGCCTGAAGAACCCCGAGAACCAGCCGCAGGTGATCGAAGACATCGCCGTTCAGTTGGAAGACGGTGAACAGCGCATCGTGGGTGTGATGATCGAAAGCCATCTGGTCGGTGGTCGCCAGGAACTGGTGGAAGGCCAGCCGCTGGTCTACGGGCAGAGCATCACCGATGGCTGCATCGACTGGGACACCACCGTGACGGTGCTGGAGCGGCTGGCCGCAGCCGTGCGCGCCCGTCGTGAAGTGAAGGTGTCCGAAGCCGCCTGATGGAAGCCGCCTGGGTGCGGCACGTGTGTGGATGGTGGCCAGCGCCTGCGGGGGTGCGGCCGCGATCAGGGCCGGTCGGAGTTGGAGACCGGCTCGTCCGCACCGGCGATGCGCCTGGCGCTGCGCATGAGCGACAGCGCCAGGTACATCGCCGGGGTGGTGTGGGCCCGGCGGACGCGAACCTCAATGCACTTCGTCGTGGTACACGAACTTCGGCATTTCCCAGCGGTAGTGGATCGCCAGCAGGCGCAACGCGAAGCCGCCGCCGAGGCAGCACAGGATCGCCGTGGCATCGGCCACGCCCCAATGCAGCAGCAACAGATAGGCCGCGCCGGTCAGCAGCGCGATGATCGCGTACAGCTCCTTCTGGAAGATCAGCGGCACCTCGTTGCAGAGGATGTCGCGCAGCACGCCGCCGAATGCGCCGGTCAGCATGCCGGCGATCAGCACGATCGGCATCGCATGGCCGGCTTCGCGGGCGATCGAGCAGCCGATCAGGGTGAAGGCGATCAGGCCCAGGCCGTCGAGCACCAGGAAGGTGCGGCGGAAGTGGTGCATCCAGCGTGCGACCCAGGTGGCGATCAGCGCCGCGCAGACGGTGAAGCCCAGGTACTCGGGATGCTTCACCCAGCCCAGCGGGTAGTGGCCGAGCAGGATGTCACGCAGTGATCCGCCACCGAGGGCGGTGACGCAGGCGATCATGACCACACCGAACAGATCCATGCGGCGGCGGCCGGCGGACAGTGCGCCGGTCATGGCTTCGGCGGAAATGGCAATCAGGTAGATGATGGACAACAGCATGGGACAGGCTCCGGGCGCGGTGGGGCCGGCCATGCGCGTATACCGCCACTGCCTGCGCAATGACGGGATGACGATGACCGGTGCCGCTCCCGCTGTCCTTTTGCCTGAGAGTTCAGCGGCGTAGGCCGCGTGCCCCTTCGGCGGATCGTCCCGGGCGTGCCCGGTGACCTCTCTCCAGCTCGGCGAGTCGAATGCATGGTTGGTGGGATTCCAGCCCACCGGCCTGAGCGATCATGGGAGCCTGCGCCTTCGGCGGGCGCCAGCACGGCGCCTCTCTCCTGCATTCGGGCGCCAGTATATCCGCTGCAGTGCAGCACGGCATAATCCGGCCATGGCCCCGTCCCTCCGCCCGTGGTTCCTGTACCTGCTCGAATGCCGCGATGGCAGCTACTACGCCGGCATCAGCACCGATGTGGATGCGCGTTTCGCCGCCCACCAGGCCGGCAAGGGCGCGCGCTACACCCGGGCCCGGCCGCCGCTGCGCGTGCTGGCCGTGCGCGAGTACCCGGACCGGGCCGCCGCGTCGCGGGCCGAGTGGCAACTCAAGCAGCAGCCCCGCGAACGCAAGCTGGCCTGGCTGCAGGCGCTGGACTCCAGCCTTCTGTAGCCGAGCCCACGCTCGGCGGCTGTTCCTGCTGCCCGAAACGGGAACCGGGCAGCCGCCCGGCGCTACATTGGGGATCGGCGCCATGCGTAGATGGGCACGGCCCCGTCATGCCATCCTCATTGCACCCATCGACGCAGGGAACCGTCCGATGAAGATCTGCTGGATGCTGTCATTGATCGCTTGCACCGCACTGCAGGCCTGCACCGAGGCCCCGTCGGCGGTACCGTTGCAGCATGGGCAGATCGGCACCGCCGCCGAGCTGGCCGCCTTTGGCCCGACGGTGCCCGAACCGATCCACCTGCGTCGCGACCGCGTGCCTCCCGATCTGGTCGATCTGATCCCGCTGGCGGAAAAGTGGGGCATCGGCGATGACGTGTTGCGCGACGAGATGCAGGAGCGGGCGACCGACGCGGAAAAGCAGGCGATGGCCGATGCCCTGAAGGATCGGCACGAGCGCATCACCGCTTGGCTTGACACGTTCCCCCAGGGGCAGCCGATGTCCGACGAAGCCGCGGCCTTCATGTACATGCAGCTGGGCGTTGCCGAACTGGGCCTGTGGCCGCAGCAGGGGCCACCCCGGTAGAGATCCACGCCAGGCGTGGATGGGGGCCGATGTCCATGCCATGATCGGCCAGCCCTCAGCGCTGGAGACCTGGATGTCCACCGTTGCCCTGCTGTTCGCGCTCTCCGCATCAACCAGCCCCGCTGCCGATCCGGCCACGATCGCGGCCATCGAAGCCACCTGCCACGATTACGTCGATGGCCAGCTGGAGGCCGACCCGCAGCGCGTCGCCCGTTCCCTGCACCCGGACCTGGCCAAGCGTGCGGTTCTCGGTGATACCCCCGACGAACGCCTGGGCCTGCGCCGGATGTCGAAGGAGGAGCTGGTCTCGTTGACAAGGCAGGGCGCGCTGAAGACGCCGAAGGATCAATGGGACCGCCGCTGCACGGTGCTGGACGTGACCGGCAACGCGGCCTCGGTGCGGCTGGAAACCCCGTGGTTCGTCGACTACTTCCACATGGGGCGCTTCGACCAGCGCTGGGTCATCGTCAACGCGTTGTGGTACCCGAAACCGAAGGCGCAGTAATCGATGCGTGCCGCCGGCAAAGCATGGATCTCCGTCGCCGTGCTGGTCGCCGGCATCGCACTGCTGC
The DNA here is from genome assembly GCF_002799245.1 of Stenotrophomonas maltophilia. Lineage (GTDB taxonomy): Bacteria > Pseudomonadota > Gammaproteobacteria > Xanthomonadales > Xanthomonadaceae > Stenotrophomonas > Stenotrophomonas maltophilia_S. Next base: position 5,736 of record NZ_NEQV01000002.1, read on the forward strand.
CTGGCCTTCTGTACCTGCTCGGACTGGCGCTGGTGGAAGGTCGGCCGAAGCCGGCCGATCGCGCACCCAGTGGTGTGGCAGCATGCAGCAGTGAACCGCGAACGGGATACCAGCCGATGAACCCCTGGCGCTTCGCCGCGCAGTTGTTCGGCAAGGACGCGATGCAGAAGAAAGTGCCCGAGGTGGAGCGGGAGGCCTATTGGGTTGCCCGCCGCCACCTGTGGCGGCAGCCCCGGCACGGCATGCTGCGCTGGCAGCTGAGCGGCACTGCACTGACGATCTGGATTACCCGGCATTGGAGCGCGGCGCAGATTGCCGATACCGCGAAGAAGGAAGACTTCTGTCAGGCATGGTCACGCCCGCGTGGCCCTGGCGGCCCGAGGTAGATCCACGCCATGCGTGCGGGGTGCCGTCAGGGCGCAGAGCCCTTTGCGGAGAAAAGGGAGCCGCCCCCGTTGCGTACGGCGCTACCGCTTCGGTCGCCGGTCGTCGCGGTCGTCACCGAAGATGATGCGCGCACTGCGCTGGTAGCTCCAATACGCCACCGCCCAGTTCAGCAGCACCACGATGCGGTTGCGGAAGCCGATCAGGAAGAACACGTGCGCGGCCAGCCAGAACCACCAGGCCAGCACGCCGGATAGCTGCAACCGGCCCAGGTGCACGATGGCGGCCATGCGGCCGATGGTGGCCAGGTTGCCGTAGTCGGCGTACTTGAACGGGCCGGGTTCGGGCTTGCCGTGCAGGCGCGCGCGGACCACCTCGGCCACGTACTTGCCCATCTGCTTGGCGGCGGGTGCCACGCCGGGTACCGGCTTGCCGTCGGCCTGGCTCAGTGCGGCAAGGTCGCCCGCCACGAACAGCTCCGGATGGCCGGGCAGGGTCAGGTCCGGTTGCACCTGCACGCGTCCAGCGCGGTCCAGTGGCACGTCCAGCGTGCGCGCCAGCGGTGAAGCGGCCACGCCGGCGGCCCAGACCACGGTGCGTGCCGGTACGAACTGATCACCGAGCCTGAAGCCCTGGCTGTCGATGTCGCTCACCGGCGTACCGGTCAGCACTTCCACGCCCAGCTTTTCCAGCTGGCGGCGCGCCTTCAGCGAAAGCACTTCCGGGAACGAGGACAGCACGCGCGGGCCAGCCTCGACCAGCCGCACCTTGGCGCTGGCCGGGTCGATGTGGCGGAACTCGTTGCGCAGCGTGTGGCGTGCGATCTCGGCCAGCGTGCCGGCCAGTTCGACGCCGGTGGGGCCGCCGCCGACGATGGCGAAACTCAGCCACGCCGCCTTCTTCGCCGGGTCCGGTTCGGCCTCGGCACGCTCGAACGCCAGCAGCAGCTTGCGGCGCAATGCGATGGCATCGTCCAGCGTCTTCAGGCCGGGCGCATCATCGGCCCACTGGTCATTGCCGAAATAAGCGTGGGTGGCGCCGGTGGCCAGCAGCAGGCTGTCGTAGTCCAGCGCGCTGCCGTCGGCCATGCGGATCTGCCGGGCCTGCTTGTCGATGGCCACGACTTCGCCCAGGCGCACTTCCACATTGCGCTGGTGGCCGAGGATGTGGCGCAGCGGTGCGGCGATGTCCGGCGCGGACAGGCCGGCGGTGGCCACCTGATACAGCAGCGGCTGGAACAGGTGATGGTTGCGGCGGTCGACCAGGGTGATGCGTATGCGCTCGCGGGCCAGGGCACGGGTGGCCCAGAGACCGGCAAAACCGCCGCCGACAACGACCAGGTGGGGAACGCGTTCGCGACTCATCGACTCACTCCAGTGGGGGCATTGGGGGAAGCGCCTGGCATCTTCGCACGGCGGCCGCCTGTCACGTCAGCGCCCGCGTGGATCGGCGATACTCGGGTTCAGGCAACCGCCCGCGAGGAATCCATGAGCGAACCGGAAAAGCGCATCGCCCTGTTGATCGACGCCGACAATGCGCCGGCCTCGAAAATCGACGAGGTCCTGGCGGAAGTCGCCCGCTATGGCGTGGCCAACGTGCGCCGTGCCTACGGCAACTGGAAGAGCCCGCGACTGAAGGGCTGGGAAGCAGTGCTGCACGAATATGCGATCCGCCCGATCCAGCAGTTCGCCTACAGCAAGGGCAAGAATGCTTCGGACATGGCGATGGTGATCGATGCCATGGACCTGTTGTACGCGCGCAACCTTGATGGCTTCGCCATTGTCTCCAGCGATGCCGACTTCACCCCGATGGTGATGCGCCTGCTGACCGATGGCGTGAAGGTGTACGGCTTCGGCGAGAAGAAGACGCCCGAACCGTTCGTCAACGCGTGCTCGAAATTCACCTACCTGGAAGCGCTGGGCCAGACCCATGCCAGCGTGCCGGATGCCGAACAGGCATCGAGCGAGCAAGCCCCGAACGAGCCCGTCGCCAATGATGACGCGCGCCCGCGCAAGAGCGGTGCGGAGATGCGCAGCGACACCCGGCTGGTGAAGATGCTGCGCCGTGCAGTGTCCTCGGCCGAGGGCGAGGATGGCTGGTCGCACCTCGGGCCGGTCGGCAGCCAGATCGGCAACCAGGCCTCGTTCGATCCGCGCAACTATGGCTACGGGAAACTCAGCGATCTGCTGGCAGCGATCGGCCTGTTCGAGCTGAAGAAGGACGGCAAGTCATCCTACGTGCGCGCGCTGCCCAAGAAGGGACGCTAGTGCCGGCCGCTGGCCGGCAACGCGCAAGCGCCAGATTCCGCATCCGGCACCCACATCTCCACCCGATCAGGCGTATCGTTGCCGCTCGCATTGCCAGCAAGGAAAACCCGCATGTTGAAGATCTGGGGCCGCCGCAACTCCAGCAACGTCCGCAAGGTGCTGTGGTGCGCCGAGGAGATCGGCCTGCCGTATGAGTCCATCGAAGTCGGTGGCAGCCATGGTGGCACGCAGACGCCGGAGTATCAGGCGATGAATCCCAACGGTCTGGTGCCGGTGATCGAAGACCACGGTCTGCCGCTGTGGGAATCGAACGCCATCGTGCGCTACCTGAGCGCCCGCTACGCGCTGGGCACCCTGTACGCCGAAGACCCGATGGATCGCGCCCAGGCCGAGAAGTGGATGGACTGGAGCACGTCGCGGATGGCGCCGCTGTACAGCGACCTGGTCTGGGGCATCATGCGCACCGCGCCGGCCGACCGCGACGAAGCGCGCATCAGCGCCGCCATCGTCCGCGCCGGTGACTACCTGGCGATGGCCGATGCCACCCTGGCCCGGCAGCCATGGCTGTCGGGCGATACGTTCGCGATGGGTGACATTCCGCTGGGCTCGCTGATCTACGCCTGGTTCGAACTGCCGATCCAGCGCCCGGAGCTTCCGCACCTGGCTGATTGGTATGCGCGCCTGCGCGAGCGGCCGGCCTACCAGCGCGGCGTGATGTCGCCGCTGACGTAAGCGCCTGCGTTCGGGGGCAGTTCGGGGTCGGATCCCACCCGACGGGTGGGCTCTGACCCCTCAATACAGATCCGTTGGATCCACATCCAGCGACCAGCGCACCTTGCGTGCTTCCGGCAGCGCATACAGCTGCGGTACCAGCTGCGCGAGCACCCCATGCAGGGGCGGTCGCTGCAGGGCCGACAGCAGCAGCTGCGTGCGCTGGTAGCCGGCGCGCCGTGGCATCGGTGCCGGCATCGGCCCATAGGCCTCCACCACATCCTGCTCACCCAGCAGTTGCCGGGCCGCCAGCAGGAATGCATTGGCGTGCTCCACCTGCTGCGCTTCGGCGCGCATCAGCGCCAGATGCGCGAACGGTGGGAATCCGGCCGCCTGGCGCTGGTTCAACTCGGCCTGCGCGAACGGGTGGTAGCCACCGCTCACCAGGGTTTCCAGCAGTGGGTGCCCGGGGTGATGGGTCTGTAGCCAGACCTCGCCGGGGTCACGTGCACGTCCCGCGCGGCCGGCCACCTGGATCAGCTGCTGCGCCAGTTTCTCGCTGGCGCGGAAGTCGGCGGAGAACAGACCTTCGTCGATACCCACCACCACCACCAGGGTCAGCTTGGGCAGGTCGTGGCCCTTGGCCAGGATCTGCGTGCCGACCAGGATGCCGGGCTGGTTGCCCAGTTTCGCCAGCTGCTGTTCCAGCGCGTCGCGTCGTGAGGTGGTGCCGCGGTCGATGCGTACCACCGGGAAGTCGGCAAAGGCGGCGGTGAGGTGTTCTTCCAGGCGTTCGGTGCCGATGCCCTGCGGCTGCAGCGCCAGGCTGCCGCAGGCCGGGCAGGCCAGCGGCGCCGGTTGCCGCGCACCGCAGTGGTGGCATTGCAGGCGACGACCGCCGCCATGCACGGTCATCGGCGCATCGCAGCGCTGGCACGGCGCGGTCCAGCCGCAGTCGTGGCACAGCAGCACCGGTGCGTAGCCGCGGCGGTTCTTGAACACCAGCACCTGCTGGCCACGCTGCAGGTGCTCCCCGATGCCGGCCAGCACATCGGCCGAGAGGCCGTCGTGCAGCGGGCGCTTGCGTACATCGAGGATGCGCACGCGCGGTGGCCGCGCATCCCCCGCGCGCTGCTTCAGGCGCAGGTGCGTGTAGCGCCCTGCGTAGGCGTTGTGCAGTGTTTCCAGCGAGGGAGTGGCACTGCCGAGCAGTACCGGAATGCCCAGTGCCTTGGCCCGGACCAGGGCGAAATCGCGCGCGTGATAGCGGATGCCGTCCTGCTGCTTGTAGCTGCCGTCGTGTTCCTCGTCGACGATCAGCAGGCCGGCCTGCGGCAACGGCGTGAACACCGCCGAGCGCGTCCCGACGATGACCCGTGCTTCGCCGCGTGAGGCCGCTGCCCAGACGCGCGCGCGCTCGTTGTCATTCAACCCCGAATGCAGGGCGTGCACGGCGATGCCGAGGCGGCCGCGGAAGCGTGCCAGGGTCTGCGGGGTCAGGCCGATCTCCGGCACCAGCACCAGCGCCTGCCTGCCCTGCGCCAGGCAATGGATGATCGCCTGCAGGTAGACCTCGGTCTTGCCGCTGCCGGTCACGCCATCCAGCAGGAACGACTGGAAGCCTTCGGCGGCGTTGATCGCGGCCACCGCCTCGGCCTGGTCCGGGTTGAGCGTGGGGCCGGGCAGGGGCTGTGCATGCTGGGGGGCTATGCTCAACGCAACCCGCTCGGCCAGCTCGCGCTTGGCCAGGCTGCGCGCGGCGGTGCGCCAGTCCTCCATGCGTTCGCCCAGCACGTCCTCATCCACGATGGCTTCGGCCAGCAGTTCGGCCAATTGCCGCGGGCGGCTGCCGGCGCGCAGCTTGTCGCGCTGGGCGTGGCCAGCCGCAGTCAGCTGCCAGCCCCAGTGGTGGGTGTCGGGCAGGGCCTCGCCATGGCGCAGCGGGCCGGGCAGGGCGGTGCTCAGCACCTCGCCCAGCGGCGCGTGGGTGTAGCGTGCCAGCCACTGCAGGCTCTGCCACAGCTCGCCCTGCAGAAGTGGCTGCGGGTCGCACCAGGCCAGGGCCTGGCGCAGTCCCTGGCCGTCGTCGGTCTGCCCGTGACCCACCACCACACCGACCAGCTCGCGGTTGCCGAATGGCACTTTCAGGCGGCAGCCGACCGCGACCGCAGGCCCATCGCCCTGCGGCGACAGGTAGTCGAACAGGCGGGGCAGGGGGACGGGCAGGGCGACCTGCAGGGTCGGAATCGGTGAAAGCATCGGGCCAGTGTAACGGGCCGTGCGCGCGCGAATGGCAGGGGGCAGAGGGGGGCGGCCAGCCTCTGTTGAATCATAAATGTCACCTAAATATCGGTGTCCATTGGAGATTCAGTCTTATCCACATGTTCTGTGGATAACACTGTGCGTTACCCGCCGACGGACACGCAGGAGGCTGATGGCGACGGCCTCACCCTCGGGTTGGTCAAAAAATCGCCACACAACAAAAGATAATAAAATCAATCATTTAAGTGTGAAACAATGCTGAAACAGAGTGAATTCAGCCCGATGCCACAGTTTTCGCCGGAGGGGGCGTGGTGCTGTGCACAACCTGCAGCACGAAGTGCCTGTGGGCGCAAGTCCTACGGGCGTCGATGGCCTGCCGCTATCATGCCGGCAGACCTTTGGAGTGACCGATGACGGCTGTGCCCGCCCCTGTTTCCTCGACCGCGGCCGGCGCGCTGTCGGCGTTCCTGCGCGGCGTCGAGCGCCGTGCCCTGGTGGTCGCTGAACTGCAGTGCGGCGATGCCGCGCGAGCCGAGCAGACCCTGGTGGCAGTGATGCGCGCCTTTGCGGCGGTCGCCAGCGATCTGCCGATGGCGCAGTGGCCGACCCGTTTCTGGACCCTGCTGGGCCAGCGCCAGGCACTGCGCGAGCCGGTGGGCGGGCAGTGGGCGCCGTCGTTGGCCGTGCTGGGCGCGCTGCCGCCGCTGCCGCGACTGGCGCTGCTGCTGCGGGTCGGCGGCAGCCTGGACGAGGGCATCGCCATGCGCGTGCTCGACCAGGATGAGGCCGGCTACCAGCACCTGCTGGCCGATGCCTGCCCGCGTGATGCCCAAGGCCAGCCCGATGCCTCGGCCTGGCGCCAGTTGGCCGAGCAGGTACAGGCCCGTGTCCGTGACCTGCCGGCCACGCGCCTGCAGCAGCTGCAGCAACCGGCTGCACCTGCCGCCCACAATGAAGCCCCGACCTCCAGCTGGCGCGCCCCGCAGCGGGACGAGCGCGCGGCCGCCAACGGCAAGCGCCGTCGTGCAAATGCCAAGCCGCGCTGGCGCGGTCCGCTGATCCTGCTGGTGACCGTCGCGGTGTTGCTGGCCGCCGCGCTGGGTTGGCGCTACCTGCAGGGACATTCGTTCGGCAGCGATGCACCGTTGCCGGAGGGCGTGGTTGGCGAAGCCGGCCCGGTGACGGTGGAAGCGTTGCCGCCGAGCAAAGTCAGCGCCACACCGGATACGACCCAGGCCCAGGCCAATGACGACGCAGCGATGCTGGCCGATCGTGACTACCCGCTGGTAGCCGATGCCGACCTGTACGCGTGGACTGCCGCGGGCGGTCCGCTGCCGGTGGACGAATCGCAATCCAAGCCGAGCCGGCCGGAGCCGGCCAGTGCCACGCTGGAAACCGCTGCTGCCGATGAATAAGTCCGTATTCGCCAGCCTGCTGCTGGCCCTGCCGTTGTCGCTGTCTGCCGCGCCGCAATCGCTGAGCGTGCCGTTGCCGCCCCCGGTTCCGGGCAGTTCGCCGGCTGCGCCGGTACCGGCCACTGCAACCCCGGCGCCTGCCGGATTCGCCCAGCTCGATGCGCAGCAGCAGCGCCAGCGCCGCGCCGACTACGCTGCTTGGCGCGCGTTGCCGGAAGCGGAGCGCGAGCGCATCCGCCAGGCGGCTGCGCGTTTCAATGCGCTGCCCGCCGATCAGCAGCAGCGCCTGCGCCAACAGTTCCGCGAGCAGGACCAGGCGTTCCGCGACGGATGGCGGCTGGGCCCGCAACTGGGGCTGGAGTTCCCCAAGCTGCATGGCTTGTTCGGGTTCGTGCCGCCGGAACAGCGCGAGACCGCGCTGGCCGTGCTGCGCCAGCTCAGCCCGGCGCAGCTGGCCCAGCTGACCCTGGTCGCGCAGCGCACGCCGCCGCAGGAACGCGACACGGTGCGCAGCGCCTTCCTCGCCGTGCCCGCCGCCGAACGCGACAGCTGGCTCAAACGCCAGGCCGGCCAGTAAAAAAGGGGACGGAGGGGATTAAGTCGTTTCTGGACCGTTGGTGCTGGATGCGACTTAATCCCCTCCGTCCCCTTTTTGTTTGGGGCTGCTGAAACCCAGCATTCACGCCATGTCATGGGAATGCAGGCGCCGCCCGCGTAAGATGGGCGCCCGCAACCCGGTGCCTGTGCCCTTCGCGCGCAACCGCAGTTCGCGTCAAGCACCTTATGTCTACTGCAACCTCCACGCCGCGCTTCAGCAAGGAAGTCGGCGCCACCGGTCTGCTCGCCCTGCCGCTCGTGCTGGGCCATGTGTCCACCGGTCTTATCTCCTTCGTCGACAACGTGATTGCCGGCCACCACGCCACGGCGACCCTTGCCGCAGTCACCATCGGTACGGCGCTGTTGTGGTTGCCGATGCTGATTCCGATCGGCACCCTGATCTCGCTCACCGCTTCGGTGTCGCAGCTGCATGGCGCCGGCCGCGAGCGCGAGATCGGCCCGCTGTTCCGCCAGGCACTGTGGCTGGCGCTGGGGCTGGGGTTGATCATGTTCACCTTCCTCACCGTGGTGCCGCCGCTGCTGCCGGCATTCGGCATCGCGCCGGACATCGTGCCGGGGGCGACCGCGTTCCTGCATGCGGTGCGCTGGGGCGGGCCTGCGCTGACCCTGTATTTCTGCATGCGCTACCTCAGCGAGGGCATGCACTGGACGCTGCCGACCATGCTGCTGGGCTTCGGTGGCCTGCTGGTGCTGGCACCGATAGGCTATGTGCTGGCCAACGGCAAGCTCGGCTTCCCGGAAATGGGTGCCGAAGGCTTGGGCATCGCCTCGGCGGTGATGATGTGGCTGCAGGCGATCGCCTTCGGCACCTACCTGTGGTTCACCAAGCGCTTCGCCCATCTGCAGCTGTTCTCGCATTTCGAAGGGCCGCGCTGGAAGGCCATCTGGGAGCTGCTGCGCACCGGCCTGCCGATCGGCATCACGGTGCTGATGGAAGGCGGCCTGTTCATCGTCACCGCGCTGCTGATCGGCCGCCTCGGTGCCAACGAAGCGGCTGCACACCAGATCGCGATCAACGTCGCGCAACTGTGCTTCATGATTCCGATGGGCGTGGCCGAGGCAACCACCGTGCGCGTCGGCCATGCGGTCGGCCGGGGTGACGGTTTCGGCGTGCGGCGTGCCGCCTGGGCCGGCTACGCGATCATCATGGGCACGCAGACGTTGTCGGCGGCGGTGCTGCTGTTCGGCCACGACGCCATCGTCGGTGTCTACACCAACGACCTGGCGGTGGCCGGCCTGGCCTCGACCCTGCTGCTGTACGCGGCCACCTTCCAGTTCCCGGATGGCATCCAGGTGCTGTCGGCGGGCGCGCTGCGCGGCCTGAAGGACACCCGCGTGCCGATGTTCATCGCCATGTTCGCGTACTGGGGCCTGGGCATGCCGCTCGGCGCCGGGCTCGGCTTGGGGCTGGGCATGGGCCCGCAGGGCATGTGGATCGGCCTGATCGTCGGCCTGACCGCCGCGGCCATCCTGATGGGCTGGCGCCTGCGCCGCAGCAGCCTGCGCATCGGCCAGTCGATGTTGTCCTGACCTTCCCGCCCGCCATGCCGACCCATGGCGGGCGATCCCCTGACTTGTGTCCGATGCCGCATCACGCGGCACCGGCTATGCTGGTACCACGGCTAGAAGCCATCCGGAGCGTTCCATGAATCAACCCGTGCCCCCGCTGCCCCCGGCGCGTCGCAATCCCGTCGCCAGCTTCTTCATCGGGCTGTGGGACGTCATGAACTTCACCCGCCGGTTGATCCTCAACCTGGTGTTCTTCGGCCTGCTGTTCCTGCTGCTGGTGATGTTCGTCATCGCCGCCGGCATGGGCGCCGGTGCCAGCAAGTCGCTGCAGGACCGCACGACGCTCGTGATCGCGCCGGAAGGCCGCCTGGTCGAGCAGTTCAGCGCCGATCCGGTCAGCCGCGCGCTGGCCAAGGCGGTGGGTGACAACGGTGCCGAGGAGATCCAGCTGCGCGACCTGCTGCGGGTGATCGAGTCGGCCAAGGAAGACAAGAAGATCGAGCGCGTGGTGCTGGAGCTGGACAAGCTGCAGCCGTCCGGCTTCGCCTCGCTGCGCGAAGTGGCCGCCGCGCTGCAGGATCTGCGCGCTTCCGGCAAGCAGCTGGTGGCCTACAGCGAGAGCATGGGCCAGTCGCAGTACCTGCTGGCCGCGCAGGCCGACGAGGTCTACCTGGACCCGATGGGGTCGGTCGTGCTCGAAGGCCTCGGCCGCTACCGCCAGTACTTCCGCACCGGCCTGCAGGACAAGCTGGGCGTGGACGTGCACCTGTTCAAGGTGGGCGAATACAAGTCCGCGGCCGAGCCGTACGTGCTCGACGCCGCGTCGCCGGCCTCCAAGGAAGCCGATCTGTTCTGGATGAACGACGTGTGGCAGCGCTACCTGGGCGACATCGCCAAGGCCCGCCGCCTGGATCCGGCGCAGCTGGCCGCCGGCATCGACACGCTGCCGGAAGGCATCGCTGCCGCCGGTGGCGACCTGGCCAAGTTCGCCCTGCAGCAGAAGCTGGTGACCGCGCTGAAGACCCGCGAGGAGTTCGAGGACCTGATGATCGAGCGCGGCGTGGCCGACGAAGATGCCGACGGCGGTTTCCGCAACGTCGACTTCGGCCGCTACCTGGCCCTGCTCGACGCACGCCGCAACCCGGTGGACTCGCGTCCGCAGGTGGCCGTGGTGGTGGCTGCCGGCGAAATCAGTGGTGGTGACCTGCCGGCCGGCCGCATCGGTGGCGAGTCGACCTCGGCGCTGCTGCGTGCTGCGCGCGACGACGACAACGTGAAGGCGGTGGTGCTGCGCGTCGATTCGCCGGGCGGTGAAGTGTTCGCCTCCGAGCAGATCCGCCGCGAAGTGGTGGCGCTGCAGGCCGCCGGCAAGCCGGTGGTGGTGTCGATGGGTGACCTGGCCGCCTCCGGTGGCTACTGGATCAGCATGAATGCCGATCGCATCTACGCCGATCCGTCGACCATCACCGGTTCGATCGGCATCTTCGGCATGGTGCCGAACTTCAGCCGCGCGCTGGACAAGATCGGCGTGCACACCGATGGTGTCGGCACCACCCGATTCGCGGGTGCCTTCGATGTCACCCGCCCGATGGACCCGGCCGTGGGCCAGGTCATCCAGACGGTGATCAACAAGGGCTATGCCGACTTCACCGGTCGCGTCGCCGACGCCCGCAAGAAGCCGGTCGAGGCGGTGGACGAGGTCGCCCGCGGCCGCGTGTGGAGCGGTGCACAGGCCAAGGAACGGGGCCTGGTCGATGCCTTCGGCGGCCTGAAGGATGCCGTGGCCGACGCCGCCAGCCGTGCCAAGCTCGGCAAGGCCGACGCTTACCGCGTGCGCTACATCGAGAAGGCGGCCACGCCGTTCGCGCAGTTCGTCAGCGGTTTCGCTGGCAGCCGCGCCGGTGCCTGGATGCTGTCCGATTCGGGCATGGCGCGGATGATGCTGGCACGCACGATGCCGGAAGTGGATACGCAGCTGCGCTTCGTCGAGAACGCGGCCCGCGAAAAGGGCAATGGCGCACCGGTGAAGGCGCTGGCGTACTGTTTCTGCGGGTTCTGACCGGCAACGGTATTGAATGAGAACGCCCGGCCTTGGCCGGGCGTTTTCGTTCATGGGGCCGGATCCCTCTGCAGCGCAAAGGGCTCTGACCCCACCGGTCATTGTGTCGCGTCAGCCTCGGCCTTGCGCTCGCTCGCAGCGGCGTCATCGACGGTCTTCTGCACGCCCTTGGCACGGTCCAGCGGCTGCTGGATCGCGCGGGCCATGGCCCGCGGTTCCGGTGGCTTTTCCGGGTTCGGTGTCGGCGGGCGCTGGCAGGCGGTCAGCAGCACGGTGGCCAGCAGGGAGGTGGACAGGATCAGGATGCGCATGGCGGCACTCCATGATGAGCGTGTACGCAGTGTCGCATCTCCGGCAGGGCTCCGCCGTGAGCGCGTATCCTTGCTGCATCGAAACACAGCGGGCGCGGCCCCGGAGGACACATGACCCAGCAACGGTGGCGCCTGGACGGCCAGACTGCCCTGATCACCGGCGCCAGCGCCGGTATCGGCCTGGCCATCGCGCATGAGCTGGCCGGCCTCGGCGCCGACCTGATGATCGTCGGCCGCGACATCGACATGCTGGAGACGGCGCGCGACGAACTGCTGGATGTGTATCCGCAGCACCAGGTGCACGCGCTGGCTGCCGATGTCTCCGATGACGAGGACCGCCGCCAGATCCTGGACTGGGTGGAAGACCACAGCGATGGCCTGCATATCCTGGTCAACAATGCCGGTGGCAATGTCACCAAGGCGGCCACGGAGTATTCCGAGGACGAATGGCGCAGGATCTTCGAGACCAACCTGTTCTCGGCGTTCGAGCTGTCGCGCTACGCGCATCCGCTGCTGGCCCGGCACGCTTCGTCGTCGATCGTCAACGTTGGCAGCGTGTCCGGCCTGACCCACGTGCGCAGTGGCGTGGTCTACGGCATGACCAAGGCCGCGATGCACCAGATGACCCGCAACCTGGCCGTCGAGTGGGCGGAGGATGGCATCCGGGTCAATGCGGTGGCTCCCTGGTACATCCGCACGCGGCGCACGTCCGGTCCGTTGTCGGACCCGGACTACTACGAGGAAGTGATCAATCGTACGCCGATGCGCCGCATCGGCGAGCCGGAGGAGGTGGCCGCAGCCGTGGGTTTCCTGTGCCTGCCAGCGGCCAGCTATGTCACCGGCGAGTGCATCGCAGTGGATGGCGGTTTCCTGCGCTACGGGTTCTGAGTGCTCCCACTGTAGAGCCGAACCCATGCTCGGCAGCATTGCATGGGCCCGGCTCTACAACAGACCCACCCCACGCGCAGGTGCGGCCCTGCCGCCGCGGTCGAGCAGATCCACGTCACGCACGGATTGCGTGGCTGCGGTCACCCTGGTACCGGGCAGTTGCTGGCCTCCAGCACGCCCTGCAGGCGTTCGCGTTCCCCACGGGCGTTGTCGCGGTTTTCCGGCGAGGCGAACCGCTCTCGGCCGCGTGCGTCGCGGAAGCGCTGCTGCCAGCTGCTGCAGCGCTGCGCGTCCGGCAGTTCCTCGCAGCGGTCGCGCACCACTTCGCAGCCGGCGGCGTTGACCGGCGTGGCGCCACCCAGGCCCTGCACGGTCATCAGTTCGCAGCGTCCGGGGGCAGCTTCGTATTCGTGCAGGTAGCCACCGCCCTGGCTGTCGGTGCACTGGAAGATCGGTGGCAGCGGCGGCTTCGGCGGAGCATTGCGGTCGGGCGCGGCATCGGCCTGGCGCGGCAGCGTTGCGCTGTCGAGTATCAGATCGCCGCCTTCGCGTTCGACCATGCCGGCTTCCATGATCGTGCGTCCTTCGTCGGGGCGACGGGGGCCGGGCGCGGGAGCGGGCGCTGTACTCGCTGCCGCCGGTTCGGCTGGTGCCGGCACAGGTGCCGGTGTGGCCGGCGCAGGGGGCGCACTGGCGGCCGCCGGAATCCGCACGACCTGCTGCTTGCTGCCGGCAGGGCAGGGCATGCGTTGCAGGGTGGGTACGTCGCTGTTGCTGGAGGTGCAGCGGTAGATCACCCCGTCGTCGGCCAATGCGTTGCCGGCGAACAGGCCCAGGGCCAGCCAGATCGGATTCTTCATGCGCACAGCGTACATGCCACGGCCGCCGCTGCGCTCAGCGTTCGCAGTCCCGCGACAGGCGCGCATCGATGCCACGCTGTTCGTTGCTGATGGCGGTGCGTTCGCTCTGCAGCGCGCTGTTGTAGCGGCGGTCCAGTTCCCAGCGGCGGTCACGCAGGCGCGCACAGACCTCCTGCGGCGGCAGCGCATGGCAGCTGTCGCGGACCAGCACGCTGCCAGCCGGAACCTGCACGCCAACGCCCACCGCTGGCGGCCGGTAGCCGGTTCCTTCACCGATGGGGGGGCCGATCGGCGTGCCGAAGGCCGGGCGTGGGCCGGGATGGACCGGGCCGTGGTGCCCGTGCGGGAGCCAGACGCTGGTCCACAACGGTACCCAGCGCGGATTGCCCTCGTTGTTGTCGCTGGTGTAGCGACGACCGTCGTCGCTCACGCACTCGTACAAGGGCTGTGGCGGCTGGATGTAGACGTGGCGGACCTCGCGATCGCGCATCACCGGAACCTCGTCCGGCGGTGCGGGTGTCGCGTCGCTGCGCACCACCCGGGGTGCCGGGTCGCGCGGGCGCTGCAGGTCACGCACTTCCTGCCGGCCGCTGCTGCATGGCTTGTCCTGCAGGGCCACGGCGCCGTTGCTGGCGACACAGCGGTACACGCGCACGTCCTCGGCGGCCGCTGCGGTCCACGGCAGCAGCAGGCACAGGCCCAGGGCGGTGCGCAGCAGGTTCATGGCGGCAGGGTGCGCGATTGTCCGCGGCAGTGCAATCGTCGGTTCAGGAGCGCAGCACGTTGCCGCTGAGCGCGTCGCGGATCGGGGTTGGCTGGGCCAGGCCGCCGGTCTCGCCATCGAGGATGCCGTCGAGCAGGCGCAGCAGGCGAGGGTCGAGCTCGGTACGGCTGCGTGCCGGTGGTTCACCGGCCAGGTTGGCGCTGGTGGAGACCAGGGGGCCACCCCAGGCGCGGCACAGTGCGGCAACCAGCGGGTGGGCGCTGATGCGTACGGCAATGCCGCTGTGCTCGCCGGTGATCCAGGGCTGGGCGCGCGAACCAGCCGGCAGGATCCAGGTGTTGGCACCCGGCCAGCTGGCCAGCACCGCGCGCTGGCGGGCATCGGGCAACGCCTGCAGGCGTACCCAGCCCTCCAGCTGCGACAGTTCGGCGGCAACCAGGATCATTCCTTTCTCGATCGGGCGCTGCTTCAGGCGCAGCACCATGTGCACCGCCGCCTCATGCGAGGGGTCGCAGCCCAGGCCCCAGACTGCTTCGGTCGGATAGGCGATCACGCCGCCGGCGCGGAGCGTGGCGACAGCAGAGTCCAGGGTGAGTTCTTTCATGGCGGCGACCGGCCCGACGTGGGCCTTCATTATCCCCCTGCTGCGTGCAGAAGGGGTGGAGCGAAGCCTGTCGGTAGTGCCGGCCGTTGGCCGGCATCCGTGGTGGGTGCCGGCCGTTGGGGTGGGTGCGCACCGTTGGGATGGGTGCGCACCGTTGGGGTGGGTGCGGACCGTTGGTCCGCACTCCTCACCACCTCATCCACGCAGGGCGTGGATCTACTTCGCGGCCTTCTTGACGGCCTTCTTCGCCGGGGCCTTCTTCGCCGGGGCCTTTTTCGCCGGGGCCTTCTTCGCGGCAGCCTTCTTTACCGCTTTCTTCGCCGGCGCCTTCTTGGCCGCGGCCTTCTTCGGCGCCGCTTCCTTCTTCACTGCAGCCTTCTTGGCCGGTGCCTTCTTCGCGGCGGCCTTCTTGGCACCGAAGCCCTTGCGCACCGGCTTGCCAGTTTCTTCCATCAACTGCTGCACTTCAGCCAGGGTCAGCGATGCCGGCTCGCGATCCTTGGGGATCTTGCCGTTCATCTTGCCGTCGCTGATGTACGGGCCGAAGCGGCCGTTCAGCACCTGGATGTCGCTGCCCTCGAACTCCTTGATGATCCGGTTGCGCGCGATCTCTTCCTTCTCTTCGATCAGGAACACGGCGCGGGCCAGGTCGATGGTGTACGGGTCGTCTTCCTTCTTCAGCGAGGCATAGGTGCTGCCGCGCTTGGCGAACGGGCCGAAGCGGCCGATGCCGACGCTGACCGGCTCGCCGTTGTCCTCGCCCAGCGCACGCGGCATCAGGAACAGTTCCAGCGCGTCTTCCAGCGAGATGGTGTGCATCGACTGCCCAGGGCGCAGCGACGCGAACTTCGGCTTCTCCTCGGCGTCTTCGGCGGTGCTGCCGATCGCCGCGTAGGGCCCGAAGCGGCCCAGCCGCACGCTGACCGGCTTGCCGGTCTTCGGGTCGGTGCCCAGCTCGCGCGCGCCACTGGCCTCGGCACGGTCCACCGATTCCTTCTTGTCTTCCACCAGTTCCTTGAACGGCTCCCAGAAGCGGGCCATCAGCGGGATCCACTCTTCTTCGCCACGCGAGACGGCGTCGAGCTCGTCTTCCAGCTTGGCGGTGAAGTCGTAGTCCACGTACCGGGTGAAGTGGCTGGACAGGAACTTGGACACCGCACGGCCGACGTCGGACGGGCGGAAGCTGCGGCCTTCCATTTCCACGTACTTGCGGAACAGCAGGGTCTGGATGATCGAGGCGTAGGTCGAGGGACGGCCGATGCCATACTCTTCCAGCGCCTTCACCAGCGCCGCTTCGGTAAAGCGCGGCGGCGGCTGGGTGAAATGCTGCTCGGCCTGGATGCGTTCCAGCGGCACGCGGTCACCGGGCTTCATCGCCGGCAGCTTGCGGCCTTCATCCTCGTCCTCGGCGCTCTTGTTGTCCTTGCCTTCCTCGTACACGGCCAGGAAGCCGGGCACCACCACGGTGGTGCCGCTGGCACGGAACACATGCTCGCTGCCTGCCGACAGGTCCACGCTGACCGTGTTGAGCGTGGCCGGGATCATCTGGCAGGCCACCGCACGCTTCCAGATCAGCTCGTACAGCCGGCGCTCGTCGTCGGTCAGGAAGCGCGCCACCTGGGAGGGAGTGCGCAGGGCCGAGGTCGGGCGCACCGCTTCGTGCGCTTCCTGGGCGTTCTTCGACTTGGTCTGGTAGGTGTTGGGCTGGTCCGGCAGCGAGGCGATGCCGTAGTCACGGGCGATCACATCGCGGATCTCGGCCAGCGCGTCCTGCGACAGGTTCACCGAGTCGGTACGCATATACGAAATCAGGCCGACGGTGCCTTCGTCGCCAATCGCCACGCCTTCATACAGCTTCTGCGCCACCTGCATGGTCTTGCGGGTGGTGAAACCGAGCTTGCGCGAGGCTTCCTGCTGCAGGGTGGAGGTGGTGAACGGCGGCGCCGGGCGGCGCTTGCGCTCCTTGCTGGCCACGTCGGTGACATGCAGCGAGCCCTGCGCGGCCTGCTGGATGCGCAGGCGGGCGGCTTCGGCGGTGTCGCCGTCGGTGACGGTGAACTGCTCGAACTTCTGCCCGTCCAGCTTGATCAGCTTGGCGTTGAAGTGCTGCGACGGGTGCGCGCACTCGGCAGCGATCGACCAGTACTCGCGTGCGATGAAGGCTTCGATCTCTTCCTCGCGCTCGACGATCATGCGCAGTGCCGGGCTCTGCACGCGGCCGGCGGACAGGCCGCGCTGGACCTTGCGCCACAGCACCGGCGACAGGTTGAAGCCGACCAGGTAGTCCAGCGCGCGGCGCGCCTGCTGGGCGTCGACCAGGTCGCTGGCGATCGCGCGCGGCTGGCTGATCGCTTCCTTGATGGCGCGCGGGGTGATCTCGGTGAACACCACGCGCTGCATCGGCTTGTCCTTGACCAGCCCGCGTTCCTTCAGGATCTCGGCGATGTGCCAGCTGATCGCTTCACCCTCGCGATCCGGGTCGGTCGCCAGCAGGATGTCGTCGGCGCTCTTGGCGGCCTTGGCGATCGCATCGACATGCTTTTCGTTCTTGTCGATCACGTCGTAGTGCATGGCGAACCCGTTGTCCGGGTCGACCGCGCCTTCCTTCGGAATCAGGTCACGCACATGCCCATACGAGGCCAGGACGGTGTAGTCCTTGCCGAGGTATTTGTTGATCGTCTTGGCCTTGGCCGGCGATTCGACGATGAGCAGGTGCTTGGGCATGGCAGCAGTGTCTGTGGGGCGAGCCGCAGGGGAGGGGCCGCTAGGGTGGAGCAAACGGCCGCATTAGTGAAGCGGCCACGGACAAATCAATACGCTGAACGCCCGGTAGTGTGCCGGGCGTTCAGGTTTCACCTTATTAGAGGAATCACGCCCGGCCAGCCCCTGTCAAGCAGCCAGACGTGAGGATGGCCGTTCATGAGGCCATCTTGGCGATGAAGCCGACCGCGGCCACCAGCAGCACCAGGCCCGCCAGCGACAGCAGGCCGGTCAGCACCAGGATCACGATGGTGACCGTACCCAGCTCATGGCGCTGCAGGTGCGGCTGGTCGGTGTAGGCCCAGCGGTCGACCACCAGAGTGTCGCAGATCATGTCGTGCAGGCCCTGCTTGCGCTCGGTGAAGGCTGCCATCAGGAAGCCGATGCCGAGGGTGAAGCTGCTCAGCAGCATGGCCCAGTAGCGACCGAAGGCGCGGCCCCTGGTCAGGCGGTCACCGTTGCTGCGCACGACCTTGATGCCAACCGCCATCTTGCCCAGCGTGGCGCCGCCCTGCGAGGAATGGAACCAGGTGTAGTAGGCCACGCCGATGGCCATGTTGATCAGGGCGCTGGCCAGCTGCGCGACGATTTCGATGGAGGTCTCGCCACTGCCCACCGCGCCCATGCTGGCGCCGAGCACCACGCCGATGATGGCGCCGATGATGCCGCCCGGAACGGCCAGTACGAAGTAGTCGATCATGTAAGCCGCTACGCGCTTCCAGAAGCCGGCGTAGACCACCTCGCCGCCGATCACCGGCTGCGGGCCACCGGCACCGGCGGCGGCCGGGGCGCTGTAGGGCGAGCTGCTGAGCGCGCCTGTGCCAGGCAGCGGTGCTGTGCCGTTGTCGATGGCGGCGTAGTCGCTGCGCAGGTCGAAGCCGCCACTGGCGGTGGCCGTGCTGGCGTCGGCCAGCGTCTGCAGGCCGAGTTCGTCGACCACCTGGCGCAGTGCCGCCCACTGGGCCATGCCTTCGCGCCAGACCAGGGTATCCAGGTTCAGTTCGCCGCGCTGGAAGCGCTGGCGGATGTCCTGGACCGGCAGCGGGCCCTGGCGTTGCTGTCCTTCGGCGTAGTACCACTCAGTCATTGCATGTTCCCTGTTGGATCGTCCTTGGAGATGCTGCCGTGCGCGTGGCTCAGCCCCGGCACGACGGCGGCAGGTACTTGTCGTCGCTTTCACCGCTGCATTCCCAGCGGCCGCTGTCGCGATCATATTCCAGCCACAGCAGGTCGCCATCGAGGCTCTTGCCGGGCACGGCCAGCGTTGCTTCGATGCCACAGTGGCCGTTGTTGAAGCGGCCGATGTTCACCGCCGACAGACCGGCCTGGGTGAAGTCACCCGGGGCCGGGAAGCCGGCATCGTTGGCACCGGGACAGCGGCCTTCGTCGTCGGCGAAGTGCTGCACCTGTTGCTTCAGCGGCTGCAGGGCAGTGACCGCGCTGGCGATCTTGGCGCGCACGGTGTAGTCGTTGTACGCGGGCAGGGCGATCGCCGCGAGGATGGCCACGATCGGCACCAGCACCAGCAGCAGGCCGCCGGCGATGATCGCGGTCAGGGCGCAACCGGAGAGCTTCTTTTTCGGCGGCGGCAGGATCCCGGCCGGCGTCTGCGCGGCATAGGGCGTGGACGGCGGCAGCACCGGCGGCTGCGGCGGAGGTGGCGCCACCGGTTCTGGTTCGGGCTCGGGTTCCACGGCTGGCGCGGCAACGTCCAGTGCCGGCACGATCAGGCCCAGCTCATCGACAACGGTGCGCAACGGCTGCCATTGCGGCAGGCCGTCACGCCAGACCAGGGTGTCCAGGGAGATCTGGTTGCTGCGGAACAATTCGACCAACTGTTCCGCCGGCAGCGGGCCCTGCTGCCGGTTGCCTTCTGCATGGAACCACTCGCTCACGGGGACGCTCCTGAATGCGCTATGCCCCCAAGTGTACGGTCAGTGCAGGGGTTCTGGCTCGTCCATGAACATCTGCGTCTCCATCCAGGCATAGGCCGCTTCGGAGCCGGGCTGGTTGAACAGCACCATCAGCACGACCCACTTCAGGTCGTCCAGGTCCAGTTCGTCCTGGTCCAGCGCCATCGCCCGGTCCAGCACCAGCTCGCGCTGGTCGGCGTCGAGGATGCCGTGCTGTTCCAGGTACAGCAGGAAGCCGCGGCATTCCACGTCCAGCTTGTCCAGCTCGGGGCCATGGTAGATGCGCACGGGGCCATCGACCCGCGCCTGGGCCACGCTCGGCCGCTGGGCGGCCAGGGCATCGAGCCAGTCGAACGCCTTGTTGATCTCGGTGGGACTGAAACCGGCCTGGATCAGGCCGTTCTGGAGCGAATCGCGGTCACGGATCAGGTCCGCATCTTCGCTGAAATAGTGTTCAAACAGGTACAGCAGTACATCCAGGATGCTCTCTTTCATTGCCCCTCGGCCTGCGTCGCGCGACGCTGTGGAGGTGAAGAAACTAGGGAGTTCGACAGTAGCGGCCGTGTACGCACACCACGATTCCCGCCAGTTCCATGGCCAGCAGCATGGAGGACACCTGTGACGCCGTCAATCCACAGCGCGTGATCAGTGAATCCATACCGCTTGGGTTGTGGTCCAGGGCCCGCCACAAGCACTGGTAGTCAGGGTCGTCGGCCCAGCGCGCCGGCAGGAGCGCCGGCGGTGCCTGTTCAGTGGGGGTGGCCAACCGCGATTGCAAGCCCGGCAGCTGCTGGCGAAGGGCGGGGGCGAGCAGTTCCAGGACCTCCTCGGGGCGCTCGACCAGTGCCGCGCCCTCGCGGATCAGGCGGTGGCAGCCGGCCGCGCGCGGGTTGAGCACCGACCCGGGCAGGGCACAGACCTCGCGGCCTGCCTCGGCGGCCAGGCGCGCGGTGATCAGCGCGCCCGACCGCTGCGCGGCCTCGACCACCACCGTGGCCAGCGCCAGCCCGGCCACCAGCCGGTTGCGCGCGGGGAAGTGGCCTGGGCGGGCAGCCGTACCCGGCAGGTACTCGCTGAGCACCACGCCTTCGGCGGCGATACGCGCCTGCAGCCGGGCGTGGCTGTCCGGATAGGCCCGGTCGGGGCCGGTGCCGATCACCGCCACGGTGCAGCCACCGGCTTCCAGCGTGGCCTGGTGCGCGGCCGCATCGATACCTGCGGCCAGGCCGCTGGTCACCGCCAGGCCCGCCTCGACGAAGCAGCCGGCAAAGCGTGCGGCCAGTGCGCGCCCGCCCGGGGTGGGTGAGCGGCTGCCGACCAGCGCCACCGAGGGGCGCCAGGCCAGGCTGGGGTCACCGGCCACGAACAGGGCCAGCGGCGGATTGGGTGCCTCCAGCAGCGCTGGCGGAAAGACCGGATCGGTGCAGGGCAGCAGGTGATGGTTGTCCTGTTCCAGCCAGCGCCGGGTGGTTGTCCAGGCCCGGGTATCGGGGCGTTCCAGCGCGGAGCATTGCTCCGGCGTGCAACCGTGTGCGCGCCAGTTCGCGGCGCCTTGCGCGATGGCGGCTTCCGCACCGCCCGTGGCCTGCAGCAGGGCCCGTCGTGGTGCCAGTGCGCCTCCCGCCATCAACAGGCGCAGCAGCGCCTCATGTGCATGCGTGGTCATCCCCCACTATCGGCTGCACACAACAAAGGCGCCCTAGGGCGCCTTCGCATGTCGCTGTCAGAGTATCCCGGAGGTGACTGCCGGCCTGCGGCCGGCAGTCCTGACCACGCCTACTTCGCGTCCGGGTGCAGCGCGTTGTACCCCACCTGCACTGGCTTCACGCCCTGCATCACCAGCGCGTAGCTGACGTTGTCGAAGGTGCGGAACACCATCGCATGCGCGGCATACTCGTCCGGCAGCGAGACCCGGCCCGCGCCGGTGCTGAGCGAGTCGTCCATGCGCGAGGAGGTCGGGTACTTCATGCGGTGCGCCACATGGCGGCCCGGCCGCCACAGCGAGAACACGGTGCCGTTGTCCACGCCCTGGGCGCGGCCGGCCGAGATCGCGATCACGTCGCGCGGGCCACCGGCGGTGAACATGTCGGTGACGGCCAGCACGCGCACGTCCACGCCCTCGACACCCGCGGCGGGCACGTGGGGCACGAACTGCAGGTCGTACGGCCTGGCCTCGACCGGTACCAGGCGGTCGCCGGCGCGCACTTCGCGGCCGCCGACGTTCTTGTCCAGCACCAGCGTGGAGGCTTCGACCTTGCCGCCGGCGATCTGGGTGATGGTGCCGGTAGCGACCTGGGCCAGCTCGTAACCGAGCACGCCACGGCGGGCGTTGGGCGCGTTGTAGGCCTTCCACAGGTTGCCGCTGCCCGGGGTGACGTCGCCATTGGCGGTCAGGTCTTCGGTCGGCTTGGGCTGGGCGTAGCGCACGGTCGGGCGTACCACGGCCCAGCGCTGGCCGACCTGGGCATCGGCCAGGCGCACGTAGACGGTGTCGCCGCCGGACACGCGCAGGCGGCTGTCCTCCAGGCCGACCACGTAGGGCAGCTGCTTGACGCTGTCGACAACGCTCAGCTGCTTCAGGAACGGCTCGACCTGGGCCAGCGGAATGGCGTCGATCGGGGCTTCCTGGCGCGGGCCGGCCTGGGACACGGTCACCCGGTCCAGATAGGCCAGGCTCAGCACGTCACCTGGATAGATCAGGTGCGGGTTGGCGATCTGCGGATTGGCTTGCCAGATCTCCGGCCACAGCCAGGGCTTCTGCAGGAAACGTGCGGCGATATCCCACAACGTATCCCCTTTTCGGACCACATAGGTGTCCGGGTGCCCGCCATTCACTTCCACGGCGGTAGCATAGGCAGCCACGGTCAGCATCGCCGCGGCGACGACCGTACGAAAACGAAGCAACATAGGTGTGAAGCCCTGATTCCCCAACAGGTCCGCGCACTATAGTCCAGAAACCGGGGCGCAAGGCAAGCGTTGGAGCTAGAATCTGCGACGTATGCCGGCGTGCCGGCCCCCAATCCGGAAACAGCCATGGCCCTTCTCCCCATTCTCGAGTTCCCCGATCCGCGCCTGCGTACCAAGGCTGCGTTGATCGAAGCCGCCGAAGTCACCACGCCGGCCTTCCAGGAACTGATCGACAACATGTTCCTGACCATGTACGACGCCCCGGGCATCGGCCTGGCGGCCACCCAGGTGGACGTGCACAAGCGCTTCATGGTCATCGACGTCAGCGAAGAAAAGAATGAACCGCATGTGTTCATCAACCCGGAAATCGTCGCCAAGGACGGGGGCCGGGTGTACCAGGAAGGCTGCCTGTCGGTCCCGGGCATCTTTGCCGACGTGACCCGCGCCGACACCATCACCGTGAAGTACCTGGACCGCAACGGCCAGGAACAGCAGCTGGAGGCCGGTGAAGTGCTGGCCACCTGCATCCAGCACGAGATGGACCACCTGGACGGCAAGCTGTTCATCGACTATCTGTCGCCGCTCAAGCGCGAGATGGTCCGCAAGAAGCTGGCCAAGCAGCGCAAGCACGTGGCGTGATCGCCAATCCGGGCCGCCCTTCGGGTGGCCCGTGCCTGCGCGACGCGCGCGGGCTGTACGGCGCCGGCCGACGGCGCCGTTTTCTTTCCTGCACGAATCCATCCTGCAAGTGGGGTAGCCATGAGGATTGTCTTTGCCGGTACGCCGGAATTCGCGGTGTCGTCGCTGCGCGCCGCGGCGCGCCACCACGAGGTCGTGGCCGTCTATACCCAGCCTGACCGCCCGGCCGGCCGAGGCCGTGGCCTGGCACCATCGCCGGTCAAGCTCGAGGCCGTCGCCCGTGGCATCCCGGTCTACCAGCCCGAATCGCTGAAGGACGAGGCTGCCCAGCAGCAGCTGCGCGACCTGCAGCCGGACCTGATGGTGGTGGTGGCCTATGGCCTGATCCTGCCCAAGGCGGTGCTGGCCATTCCGACCCACGGCTGCTGGAACGTGCACGCTTCGCTGCTGCCACGCTGGCGCGGCGCGGCGCCGATCCAGCGGGCGATCCAGGCCGGCGACACGACCACCGGCGTATGCCTGATGCAGATGGAAGCGGGGCTGGATACCGGCCCGGTGCTGCTGCACCAGGAACTGCCGATCGCCGCCACCGATACCGGCGGCCAGCTGCATGACAAGCTGGCCGAACTGGGCGCACAGGTGCTGTCGGATGGCCTGGGCCTGCTGCGTGCCGGCATCAAGCCGATCGCGCGGCCGCAGCCCGGGCAGGGCGTGACCTACGCGCACAAGCTGGACAAGGCCGAAGCCCGGCTGGACTGGGGGCAGGACGCCGATGCGCTGGCGCGTACCGTGCGTGCCTTCAATCCGTGGCCGATCGCCGAGGCCACGCTGGCCGGCGAGCGCGTGCGCATCCACGGCGCGGTCGCCCTGGACCTGGCGCATGGCCAGGCACCGGGTACGGTGCTGGCGGCCAGCCGCGATGGCATCGATATCGCCTGCGGCCAGGGCGCGCTGCGCCTGCGCACGCTGCAGCGCGAAGGCGGCAAGGCAATCACCGCCGCCGACTACCTCAATGCCCGCCGCGACCTGCACGTGGGGGCATAAGCGGTGTCGAAGCAGAATGATTTCTCCGTCGCCAAGGCGGCGCCGGGCGCAGCCACCCGCATGCTGGCCGCACGCGTGCTGGCACAGGTCTTCACCCGTGGCCGCTCGCTGAAGGCGGAACTGGCCTGGGCGCTGCCCAAGCTGGCCGACAGCCGCGATCGTGCCCTGCTGGAAGCGCTGTGTTTTGCGGTCCTGCGCCGCCGCAGCACCTATGACGCGGCCTTGCAGTCGTGGATGCAGAAGCCGCTGTCGGCGCGCGACGCCGACCTGCGCACCCTGTTGATGGTGGGCTTCGCCCAGCTGGACGTACTGGAACTGCCGGCGCATGCGGCACTGTCGGCCACGGTCGACGCCGCCCGCGCGCTGGGCCGTGAGCGCCAGGCCGGCCTGGTCAACGCGATCCTGCGCCGTGCACAGCGTGAGGGATTCCCGGAACAGCCCGCGCGCGAGGCCTTCCCGGAGTGGCTGGCCGACGCCATCGAGCGTGACTGGCCGGCCCAGGCCGAAGCGATTTTTGCCGCCAGCCTGCAGCCGGCGCCGTTGTGGCTGCGTGCCAACCGCCAGCAGGGTGGCCGTGACAAGGCGCTGGCCACGCTGGCCGAGGCCGGCATTGCTGCCGAAGCCAGCCCGCTCAGCGCCGACGCGCTGCGCCTGGCGGCGCCCGTTGCGGTGAACCAGCTGCCGGGGTTCGCGGACGGTGCGCTGTCGGTGCAGGACCTGTCGGCGCAGTGTGCTGCGGACGCGCTGGTACCGGCATCCGGCGCCCGTGTGCTGGACGCCTGTGCGGCACCCGGTGGCAAGTCGGCGCACCTGCTGGAACGTGACCCGAGCCTGCGCCTGCTGGCGCTGGATATCGATGCGCGTCGCCTCGCGCGTGCCCGCGATACCTACACCCGCACCGGTGTGGGCGAGGCGGCGCAGACCCTGGTGGCCGATGCCAGCGACCCCGGTGCCTGGTGGGACGGCACTCCGTTCGACGCCATCCTGCTGGATGCCCCGTGTTCGGCCACCGGCGTGATCCGCCGCCAGCCGGACGTGATGTTCCATCGCCGCGCCGAGGACATCGATGCACTGGTCGGCGTGCAGGCCCGCCTGCTGGAGGCCTGCTGGTCGATGCTGCGCCCGGGAGGCGTGCTGCTGTACGCCACCTGTTCGATCCTGCGTGCCGAGAACGTCGATCAGGTGCGGGCCTTCCTGAAGTGGCATCCGGACGCGGTGGCACAGCCGCTGGATGATGTATTCGGCCTGGACTGCGAGGGTATTGCGCGCCAGCGACTGCCGGGTGACAGCGATGCTGACGGTTTCTTTTACGCGCGTCTGCTAAAAACAGCCTGACCCCCGCTGACGTTCCGAGTCCCATGCTGAAATCCCGCGCGTCGCGCGAGACGTGGTTGTTCGTGGTGATGGCCCTGCTGGTGCTGGGGGCCGGGCTGGGCCTTCGTGATCCGTGGCCGTCGGACGAACCGCGCTTCGCGCTGGTGGCCAAGCAGATGATCGACAGCGGGCACTGGCTGTTCCCGCACCGCGGGACCGAGCTGTACTCGGACAAGCCGCCGATGCTGATGTGGTGGCAGGCCACGCTGTACAGCCTGGTCGGGCAGTGGCGCGTGGCCTTCCTGCTGCCGTCGCTGCTGGCGGCACTGGGCACGCTGTGGTGCGTGGTTGATCTGGGCCGGCGCCTGTGGACGCGGCGGGTGGGGCTGTACGCCGGCTGGGCGCTGCTGTTCGCGCTGCAGTTCACCTTCCAGGCGAAGAAGGCGCAGATCGACCCCCTGCTGCTGCTGTTCATCACACTGGCCAACTACGGCCTGCTGCGCCACCTGCTGCTGGGGCCGGCCTGGCGCTGGTGGTGGCTGGGCTGGTTCTTCGCCGGTATCGGCGTGATCACCAAGGGCGTGGGCATGCTGGCGCTGCTGATGATCGTGCCAGCGGCGATCGCCGCGGCGCTGCAGTGGCCACGGGTGAGCCTGCATGCGCGCGACGCGCGCTTCTGGCTGGCGCCGCTGGCCTTCCTGCTGGCGGTGTCGTTGTGGCTGGCGCCGATGCTGCTGGCCGGCTTCGCCACCGGCTCGGACGAGTACCGGGCCTACATGGACGACATCCTGTTCCAGCAGACGGCGCGGCGCTACACGCATTCGTGGGACCACCACCAGCCCGGCTGGTACTTCCTGGCGACGATGCCGCTGATGTGGATCCCGGCGTTCCTGGCACTGCCCTGGGCGATTCCGGCCTGGCGCCGCCGGCTGCTCCGCCGCGACCCACGCTATCTGCTGCCGCTGGCCTGGTGGCTGATGGTGGTGTTGTTCTTCTCGATCCCCACCGGCAAGCGCGATGTGTACATCCTGCCGGCGCTGCCGATGTTCTGCCTGGTGCTGGCGCCGCTGCTGCCGGGGTTGCTGAAGCGGCGCGATGTGCAGGCCGTGGTGGGGCTGTTCACCGGCCTGCTGTCACTGGGCCTGGCCCTGGCCGGCGCGATGGCGGTGCTGGGCGACCCGGCCTTCGAGCTGCGTCTGACCCACAGCCGCGGGCTGGCGCCCGGCGCCGTCGACGCGCTGGCCTGGACCATCCTGGCGATGGGCGTGTGGGGTGGATTGAGCCTGCTGGCCTGCGGCCGTCGTCGGCATCTTGCGCTGGTGTCGACCCTGGCGATGGTCTGGGTGCTGTACAGCCTGGTCGGCTATCCGCTGCTGAACGATTCCAGTTCCGCCCGCGGCCTGATGCGCACGGTCGGTACACGCCTGGGTCCCGATGCCGAGCTGGGGCTGGTGGCCTGGAAGGAACAGCATCTGCTGCTGGCCGACCGCCCCGCAGCGACCTTCGGTTTCGAGACGGACTGGGACGAGCAGCTGGTTGCCGCCACGCGCTGGCAGCGGCTGGCGCCCGGGCGCCGATGGCTGCTGGTCCACGAATACGCGATGCTCTCGTGCATCGACCGCAGCCGCTCTGAACAGGCCGGCGTGGCCAACCGGCGGCGCTGGTGGCTGGTGCCGGCGGCGGCGGTGAAGGTGCCCTGCGTGGTCACCGCAGAGGAGCGGGAACGTGAACGGCATTTGCAGGAACATGACTAGCCACCACGATTCCCGCTTGTCCAGTCTGCCCAAGCGGGTCCAAAGGCAGTAAAACAGCAGAATGGGACGGCCCCCGCTGGCCCGTCCCGTTCTTCCAGCAGATTGCAGCGATACTTGCCGACGTGCCAGCTTCACCGGACAACCTGAACCCCGTGGCCGGCGACCCGCTGGGCGTTCCCGTTGGTGGGCGCCACGGGGCCGCACACGCGGTGGCCCAGCTGGGCCTGTTCTGCCTGCCGGCACTGGTGCTGACCGTACCGGTCAATCTGTTGCCGTATGGCCTGCTGCTGCTGCTCAGCACCCTGCTGGCGCCGGAGCTGCTGTGGCGCGCGCGTGGCATGGCCGGTCAGCCGGTGAAAGTGCTGACCTGGCTGATGCTGGCGGTGCTGGCGCTCGGCGTCCTGTCGGTGGTGCTGTTCGAGCAGGGCCTGCGTGACGTCGACAACCGTTCGCGGTTCGTGGTGATCCCATGGATCGCGCTCTGGGTCTGCGCGCTGCGTCCCAACCTGCGGTGGCTCTGGTACGGGTCGTTGGCCGGCCTGCTCGCCACCTTCGCGATGTCGCTGTGGCAGGTGCTGGGCGGCGCCCCGCGTGCGGAGCTGTCCACCAACGCCATCGTGCTGGCCGACATCGTGATGGTGTTGATGGTGCTGCTGGTGTTCTGCCGCCCGTCGCGGCGCTGGTCGCTGGTGATCCTCGGCATGGCTGCCGGCTGCGGCACCATCGTGCTGACCGGCAGCCGCGGTGTGTTTGCCGCCTTGCTGGCGCTGCTGGTGGCGCTGGCGCTGAGCCTGCGCTGGCGCACTGGTGCGGCGCGCCTGTCGGTGCTGGCCGGCATGCTGGCGATCGCTGCGACGCTGCTGCTGTCGGTACCGGAGCTGCGCCACCAGGTCCGCCTGAGCGAGCTGCACAGTGACGTGCAGCGGATGGAGCTGGGCGACAGTGATTCTTCCGCCGGTGCCCGCGTGGAGCGCCTGCAGGTGGCCTGGGAGACCTTCCTCGATCACCCGCTGGTGGGTGTGGGCATCGGTCATTTCGACAGTGCGATGCAGCGCGTGCCGGTCTGCCGCGAGAACCCGGCAGAGGCGCGCTGCCACCTGGGGCATGCACACAACGATGTTGCCGAATGGGCTGCGACCCAGGGCATACCTGGCCTGCTGCTGTTGCTGGCGGTGTATGGCATCCCGCTCTGGCTGTTCGTGCGCCTGCATCGCCGCAGCGGACGGTCGACCTTCCGTGGGCCGGCCGCAGCCGGCATCATGCTGGTGATCACCTACGCGTTGTGCGGACTGACCCAGTCGATGTTCGCGCATCAGATGACCGCCAGTTTCTACGTGACCCTGGTCGGCCTGCTGACCGGCCTGTCGATCGTCGAGGGCGCGCGCCACCGGGCAGTCACCGGGTCGTGAGGCGCCGGCGCGCCGGGCAGGGCCCGGTGATCAGGAATTCGGCGGGTCAGCCACGGCCTGGCCGTTGCCCAGCATCCACAGCATGATGGTCTTCTGGCGCACGTAGTTGGCGCGCACATAGGCGTAGACCAGGCCGTGCCAGCCGTCGCGGAAGCCGCCGCGGAACACGAAGCCGCGCCAGAACCGCCACGCCGGGGCCAGTACCAGCTTGCCCAGCGTGGCCCGCTTGCCGCGCGCGAACTCGTGCTCGGCCATCATCCGCGCGTACTTCTCGGTCTTGGCCAGCTGCTGCTGCAAGGAGCGGTAGGGATAGTGGACCAGGTCGCCGCGCAGGGTGCCGACACTGCCATCAACGCTGGCCGCCTCGTGGATCTCGCGCTTGCCGCGCCAGCCACCACGGCGGCGGTCGAACAGGCGCAGCACCCGGTCCGGGTAGGCATTGCCATGGCGCAGGAACTTGCCGAAGTATTCCGACAGACGTGCGAAGCGATAGCCGGCATGGCCGCTGAACCCACCGTCGCGGGCCTGTTCGATGGCCGCACGCAGTTCCGGGCTGATCCGTTCATCGGCGTCCAGGCACAGCACCCAGTCATGGTGGGCCTGCTCGACGCAGTACGCCTTCTGGCTGCGGAAGCCGTCGAACGGGCGCTGCAGCACACGGGCGCCTGCGGCCCCGGCGATGGCCACGGTGGCATCGCTGGAGTAGGAGTCCACGACGATGATCTCGTCGCAGAAGGCCAGCGATGCCAGGCAGTCGCCGATGCGGCCGGCCTCGTTGAACGCGATAATGCAGGCCGAGATGCGAGGCCGTTCGATGGGAGCGGTCGTGGAGGACATGATGGCCGGGTACCTGTTGTTTGCGACGGAGCGCTATGCGCTGCCTATTCTCGCCCCGTTGGTGCAGGCCTTGCACGCCTCCGGGCAGGAGGTGGCGGCCTGGTTCGAGGACGGTGCGGCCGGCAGCCACCTGCCAGGGGTGCCCAACATCGGCCTGAAACAGGCCCTGGCAATGCGGCCGCGTGCCGTGTTCAGTGCCGCCAACTGGGTGCCGACCTTCCTGTCCGGCGCCAAGGTGCAGCTGTTCCATGGTTTCAACGTGGAGAAGCGGGACAGTGCGCGTGGCCACTTCAGGGTGCGCGGCATGTTCGACCTGTACTGCACGCAGGGGCCGGCCACCACCGTGCCGTTCCGTGAGATCGCGGCCCTGCAGGGTCACTTCGCGGTGGCCGAGACCGGCTGGCCGAAGCTGGACCCGCTGTTCCGCGACGATGGTGGCGAGAGCACCGCGCTGCGCGAAGCCGCCGGCGGACGCCCGGTGATCCTGTTCGGTTCGACCTTCACCGAGCGCCTGAGCGCAGCCCCGCACCTGCATGCGCAGATTGCTGCCGATATCGCCGAGGGCGATCGCTACTGGCTGCTGACCCTGCACCCGAAGTGCCCGGCGGAATTGTTCGAACGCTATCGCGCGCTGGCCGGTGCCAATGCGCGCTTCATCGAGCCGGAGCAGGTGATGGCCGCACAGCGCGCCGCCGATGTGCTGGTGTCCGATACCTCGTCGATCGTTTCGGAGTTCATTGTCCAGCACAAGCCGGTGGTGACTTTCCGCAACCGCGTGCCCAAGCCGCACATGATCGACTTCGACGACCCGGTGCAGTTGCCGGCGATGCTGCAGCGCGCGCTGCATCCGGACGCCACGCTGCAGGCGGAGATCGTGCGCTATGCCGATGCCATCCATCCGTACCGCGATGGCCTGTCCAGCGAACGGGTGATCGCGGCCACCGAGGATTTCCTGTCCGGTGAAATGGGCGTGCTGCGGCGCAAACCGTTCGGCAGCTGGATGCGCGACCTGCAGATCCGCAAGGACCTGGGGTATTGGGGGCCGTCGCAGCGCTGACGGGTGTGATGTAGAGCCGAGCCCATGCTCGGCTGCAGCAAGCCGAGCATGGGCTCGGCTCTACAGCAGATCCACGCCATGCGTGGATGGGCAGTGCACCCTCACCAGCGCAGCTTGCGCCGTGCCAGCGCCGCGGCCAGCTGATCCATCACGTGTTGCGCCTGCGCCTGCGGCAGGTAGTGCAGGGTGAGCGCCACATCGCCATGCGCACCGGCGGTATCCAGCTGCAGGCTGCTGGTTCCCAGCAGCTTGTCCAGTGGTGAACGCAACAGGCGCAGGCCCTGCACCTTGTCCAGTTCGGCCCAGCGCCACCAGCGCTTCCACCAACCGCCGCGCACGGCCACGTAGTGGTCATCCAGATACCAGCCCATGCGCGCCATCTGCCGATGTGCCACCAGCAGCGCTACCGGCAGCCAGGCCAGCACGATCAGCCCCCATGACCCCCAGCGCCAGTACGCAGCCGCACCCAGCAGGGGGACCAGCAGCAGGGCGCCCAGGCACATCCGCCACCAACCGCGTTGCGGAACGGGCTGCCACTGCACGGGCGGCCACTGCAGCTGTGGCAGCAGATGCTGCACCAACTGCTCGCAGCGCATTGCCGGGGCCAGCGGCGCCAGCTCACGCAGGGCGCGATCCCCATCGCGCGAGGGGCCGCCGGCAGCGCTGTCAATGCGCAGCTGGCGCAGGCCGAACCAGCGATGCAGGGTGGTTTCGCGCAGCGTCCAGGCCTGGATGCGGCGACGCGCGACACTGCTGCGGGTGCGGCTGAGCAGGCCGGCCGAGACGGTCAGGCGGCGATCCTGCTCGCTGAGGGTGAAGCCGTGATAGCGCAGCAGGGTCAGCACCACCGACAGTGCACGCAGCGCCAGCCAGCCCAGCAGCAGGGCCGCGGCCAGCAGCAGGAAGGCGCCGGCCACGCCGGGATGCAGGTGGCTGGCATAGCCGAAGGCTTCGCGGCCACCGCGCTGGATGGCAGCATCCATCACCGGCCGCGGCACGGTCTGGAACAACACGCCGAAGGCGGCGATCGCCAGCGCCCAACCGCGGTTGGACAGCAGGCCCATGCGCACCACGTCCAAGCTCGACAGGCGCAGCAGTACCTGTTCGGTGTCGGCCCCGCTGATCGAGGGGGCGGCGGCAACGTCGGCGGCCTGCGGTGCCTGCCCACGCTGGCGCACCAGTCGTTCCAGCGCCAGCGCCTGGTCCAGCTTCAGCACCCGCATTTCGGCTTCCGGACGCACGCCGCCGGCCGATTCCAGGCGCAGCTCGGCCACGCCGAACAGCCGGTGCAACGGGTTCTGCCGCACTTCCACGTTGTGGATGCGGGCGAAGGGGATCTCGCGGCGGTTGCGCGCCAGCAGCCCGCTGCGCACGGTGATCGCATCGCTGCCGATGCGGTAGCGGTAGCTGAGGTATTGCAGCACCGAGACCAGCACCAGCGCGGCAATCGCCGACAACGGAATCAGCTGCGCCCACATCGGGTCGCGGTCGCCGCGTTGGCCGAACACCAGCAGCGCCACCAGCGGCAGGAAGTAGTGGCGCAGCTGCATCAGCAGAACGAACAGCCATGACCACGGGTGCAGGCGATGGTCCTCGCCACCGGCAGGCAGCGATGCGGGCAGGGGCGGCGGCAGGCTCACAGGGCGTCGGCGTCCTGGTCGAGCTGGTGCGAGAGGGTGTCGCGCAGGCGCTCGGCGTCCGCCTCGTCCAGGCCGCTTACGGTCACCGCGCTCATGCGGGTACCGGCGGTGTGCACGATCAGCGTGGCCAGGCCGGCGCGGCGTTCCAACGGGCCCCTGCGCAGGTCCAGGTGCTGTACGCGTGACAAGGGAATGCGGGTCTCCAGCTGCCACATCAGGTCGCGGCGCAGGCCCAGCCCCTGGGCATCCAATCGCCAGCGGGTGCGGGTCAAACGCCGGCGGCCGAGCCAGGCGCCGAAGGCGATGCCGATCAGCAGCCCAAGGGCGGCAGTCCACAGGCCGCCGGGCAGATCGAAGAACCAGGCGGCCGCGGCCAGTGGCAGTCCCGGCACGAACAGGCCGCCGAACGCGCCTTCCAGTGCGGCCAGGCGGGCGGCGCGTTGCGGCAGCGACTGCCAGGCATCGGTGGGCGGGGCGGTAGGGGCGACGTCGGTCACGCGGGCTCCGTCAGGCGGCAGGGCGGGCGGTGGCGGCGGCCGCCGCACCGCGAAGACGGTAGCAGGTCGACCGCGTTACTGGGCAGCCTGGATCAGCGCATCGACATCCAGCATGTGGCCGGCACGATCGGCCTTGGTGCGCAGGTAGTGTTCGTTCTCGGCGGTGATTTCGCCGGTCACCGGAATGCAGTCCAGCACCTCGATGCCGGCGTTGCGCAGGCGCTGTGCCTTGGTCGGGTTGTTGCTGAGCAGGGCCACGCGCGAAATGCCCAGTCCGTGCAGCATCGCCACCGCACTGCCGTATCGGCGCTCGTCGGCACCGAAGCCCAGCTGTGCATCGGCATCGATGGTGTCCAAACCGTCGTGCTGGTAGCCGTAGGCACGCATCTTGGCAGCGATGCCGGTGCCGCGGCCTTCCTGGTCCAGGTACAGCAGCACGCCGCCGCCCAGCTCCTTCAGCTTGCGCAGGCCACGCCGCAGCTGGTCGCCGCAGTCGCACTTGAGTGAGCCGAACAGGTCGCCGGTCAGGCACGAGGAGTGCACGCGTACCGGTACCACCGCCGACAGGTCTGGTTCGCCGACGATGATCGCGACCTGGTCGCGCTGGGCCACGCCGCCGCGGAACACCGCGAAGGTGGTCATGCCCACGTCGCGCAGCGGCACCGGCGAACGCGCCACCAGTTCGTAGTCGTGGGTGGCGTGGGCCGCGCCCTCGGCCAGATCGCAAAGCGCCACTTCAGCAGCGCCGTTGAAGGTGCTGTCATCTGCATCCAGGCGCACGGCCACCATCGCCGGCAGCAGCAGGCCCAGGCGGGCCAGCTCCACCGCGCCGGCATCGAAGGCATCGCCGGCCGCCCAGCCGTCCGGCATCGGGCCGGGCTCGCGCAGGTAGCCCAGCGAGGGCAGGGCATCGAAGGCAACGCCGGCCAGCGGCAGGCGCGCGCCTTCCGGTGCCTCCACGCCGAGCACGCGGGCGCGGGTGGCGGTCAGGAACAGGTAGTGGCGCTGGCGTGCGGCACTGGCGAAAGTGGCGAAGCTGCTGGCGGTGGCGCTGTCCAGTGCAATGACCGCCAGGCGCTGGCCCTGGCCATCGTGGAGCAGCACCGGGCGACCGGCACGCAGTTCGGCCACCGCACGTTCGCAGCGGATCGCGGCGGGGTCGCCGAACAGGGAAGAGGCAGCAGGCATGGCAGGACCGGGGGAGGCGGACATCGCAGTCTCTATGGGGGCGCCGGCGTCGTATTCAACGTGGTGCGGCTGCCGGTCGCAGGCGACCGGGCAGCCCTCAGTGCGGATGCTCTTCGGTCGCGTACGGGTCTTCCTCGCCGCTGCCCGGTGGCCGCAGCGTATAGCGCTTGTAGGTCCACTGGTACTGCGCCGGGTCGCGGCGGGCGATGCGCTCGATGCCGGCATTGAGCGCGGTGGCCGCCACCTGCGGGTCCGGGTCGGCCACGGCCGGGTCGGTCGGCTCGATGTGCAGGGCGAACTCCATGTCCGGCCCGATGCGCTCGCACCAGCCATACAGCACGGTGGCGCCGGTGCGCTCGGCCAGCCGGTTGACCAGGGTCATGGTCAGCGCCTGCACGCCGAAGAACGGCACGAACACGCCATCGCCGGCCTTGGGCTGCTGGTCGGGCAGGATGCCGGTGGCGCCGCCGTCCTTGAGCACCTTGAACAACTGGCGCACGGCCGGGCCCTCGGCCCGTACCTGCTGCACGTTCTGGCCGCCCCGCACCAGCTGCAGGAAGGCGTCGCTGGCCTCGTCTTCCGGCGGCTTGTAGACGATGGCGATCTGCCCGCGCGAGGCCAGCCACTGGTTCAGCAGCTCCCAGTTGCCGAAGTGCGGGGCGGCCACGATCACGCCCCTGCCGCTGGCCAGGGCCGCGTCGTACAGGGCTTCACCATGGCGCTGCTTCAGGTGCAGGCGCAGGTTGTCGGCCGGTTGCTGGCTCCACAGGCGCAGGGTCTCGATCGCCTGCAGCGCGGTGGAGCGCAGCAGTTCGCGATGCAGGCGGTCGCGCGCGGGACCGTCCAGTTCCGGGTAGGCCAGTTCCAGATTACGCCGGGTGACGCGGCTCTCACGGGCGTTGAGACGGACCCAGGTCCACGCCAGGGCGTGCGCAACCCCCCGCAGCAGCGGCCAGGGCAGGCGGGCGAACAGGGTGGTGGCGCGGTAGACCAGCCGGGCTTTGCGTTGCGGATTCATCGGCGCCAGTTTAGCCAAGGGCGCTGCTATCGTGGCCGGCCCCGTTCATTGGAAGCCCACGATGCTCGTCCTGATCCAGCGTGTCAGCCAGGCCGCCGTCCACGTCGACGACGAAGCGGTGGGACAGATCGGCCCCGGCCTGTTGGCCCTGGTCGGCATGGAGCCGGGCGACACCGAGGCCCAGCTGCAGCGCATGGCCGAACGCCTGCTGGGCTACCGGGTGTTCGCCGACGAGGCAGGAAAGATGAACCGGTCGCTGCGCGACACCGGCGGCGGCCTGCTGCTGGTCAGCCAGTTCACCCTGGCCGCCGATACCCGTTCGGGCATGCGGCCGAGTTTCACCAGCGCCGCAGCGCCGGACGAGGCTGAACGCGGGTTCAATCGTTTTGTCGGGATCTGTCGTGAAAATCACGCACCAGGGGTGGAAACGGGCCGGTTTGGTGCCCATATGGTCGTCAGCCTGGTCAATGACGGTCCCGTGACCTTCCTTCTCAGGCCCTGAGCCTGCGGGACCACCGCCCGGCAGGCGGGGCCCCGGGCTGGTATAATGCTACGTTCCCTATTTCTCCCTAGCCGGTGGCGCGAGCACTACATGGCCAACGAACGTCCTGCCCAATCCGAAATCAAGCAACTGATCAGCAAGGGCCTGGAACAGGGCTACCTGACCTACGCCGAAGTCAATGACCATCTGCCGGACGACATGGTCGACCCGGAACAGATCGAAGACATCATCGGCATGATCAACGGCATGGGCATTGATGTCCATGAAGTTGCGCCGGATGTGGAAACCCTGCTTCTCAACGACGGCAACACCGGTAACCGCGAAGTCGATGACACCGCGGCCGAAGAAGCCGCCGCTGCGCTGAGCGCGCTCGACACCGAAGGTGGCCGTACCACCGACCCGGTGCGCATGTACATGCGCGAAATGGGCACCGTCGAGCTGCTGACCCGCGAAGGCGAAATCGCCATCGCCAAGCGCATCGAGGAAGGCCTGTCGCAGGTCCAGGCCGCACTGGGCCAGTTCCCGGTCTCGGTCGAGTCGCTGCTGACCGACTACGAAGCCCACAAGGAAGGCAAGAAGCGCCTGGCCGAAGTGATCGTCGGCTTCAACGACCTGACGGACGAAGCCCCGGCGCCGGCCGCAGCTGCCACTGATGACAGCGACGATGCCGACGCCGAAAGCGACGAGGACGAGGACGATGATGTCGAGGGTGGCGAGGAAGAAGCCGCACCGACCGGCCCGGACCCGGAGGAAGTCGCTGCGCGCATGCAGGCGCTGAGCGATGCCTTCAACGCCTTCAGGAAGGCGGCGACCAAGGGCGACAAGAAGAACCTGCCGCGCCTGCGCGAAGAGATGTCGGCGGTGTTCGTCACCCTGAAGCTGCCGCTGCCGCTGACCGACGTGCTGACCAAGCAACTGCGCGACACCATGGCGTCGATCAAGGCCCATGAGCGCCGCGTGCTGAACCTGGCCACCGTCACCGCACGCATGCCGCGCAAGGACTTCATCCGCTCCTGGGAAGGCAACCAGACCAACCTGGAGTGGGTGGAAGACGCACTGAAGCGCAAGCAGAAGTGGTCTTCGGCCCTGCGCGAAGTGAAGGACCAGATCATCGCCGAACAGCAGGCGACGATCGACATCGAGAAGCTGACCCAGCTGGACCTGGAAGAGCTGAAGGAAATCAGCCGTGCCATGGCCTACGGCGAAGCCAAGGCGCGCAAGGCCAAGAAGGAAATGGTCGAGGCCAACCTGCGCCTGGTGATCTCGATCGCCAAGAAGTACACCAACCGCGGCCTGCAGTTCCTCGACCTGATCCAGGAAGGCAACATCGGCCTGATGAAGGCCGTGGACAAGTTCGAGTACCGTCGCGGTTACAAGTTCTCGACCTACGCCACCTGGTGGATCCGCCAGGCGATCACCCGCTCGATTGCCGACCAGGCGCGCACCATCCGTATTCCGGTGCATATGATCGAGACGATCAACAAGTTGAACCGCATTTCCCGCCAGATGCTCCAGCAGTACGGCCGCGAGGCTACGCCGGAGGAGCTGGCCAAGGAAATGGACATGCCGGAAGACAAGATCCGCAAGGTGATGAAGATCGCCAAGGAGCCGATCTCGATGGAAACCCCGATCGGCGACGACGAGGATTCCCATCTGGGCGACTTCATCGAGGACACCAACGTGGAGTCCCCGATCGAGAACACCACCAACATCAACCTGTCTGAAACCGTGCGCGACGTGCTGGCCGGCCTCACCCCGAGGGAAGCCAAGGTGCTGCGCATGCGCTTCGGCATCGACATGAACACCGACCACACGCTGGAAGAAGTCGGCAAGCAGTTCGACGTGACCCGCGAGCGCATCCGCCAGATCGAAGCGAAGGCCCTGCGCAAGCTGCGTCACCCGAGCCGCTCGGAGCAGCTGCGCAGCTTCCTGGATATCGATTGATATCCAGGTAGTGCCGAGCCATGCTCGGCAACTGCTTCTTTCGAGAGAAACCCCGCCTGGTGCGGGGTTTTTCTTTGGTAGCACCGGGCCATGTCCGGCGGATTTTTCCGATGTCGCATATGCCGTTTGAATTCTTCCTGCGGCGACCGCACGCTGACCGTGCAGATGCTCAACACATCCCGTAGGCGGGCCGGTCATCACCGGCGCCGATGCAAGCGCGCGGCAGGTCATGTGCACCTCGTACAGCCTGCTGCATTGATTCGTCATGCATCTGGAGTCACGCCATGAATGATGTGAAGCACGATATGCCTGAGCCCGTGCAAACCGATTTCCCGCCGCTGCTGGGCTGGGATGAAGTGATGCAGGAGGAGTGTGAGGATCGTCTGGGGTTTGCACGTCGTACGACGTATGCGCTGCTGACGCTGTCTGAGGCCGGATTGCTTGCCGGCTTCAGCGAGGGCAATCAGAAGGGGCTGGAAGAGGCCAGGAGGACGGTGGCGATGTTCCACGCCCACCTGCGACGGCAGGCATGGTTTGCGGAAGCAGCAGAGAGGCGGTTGGAGCGCGTTTCGGAGGCTCTTGCTGCTGCCGGGTAGCCGATCGAGCGCGGCCTCCACTACACTGTGACGCTGCGCGGGGCCTATAGCTCAACGGTTAGAGCAGGGGACTCATAATCCACCCTCACCCCGTTTCACGGTGCCGCCGGATCTCTCCGTTTCCCTCAGAAACAAGCCTTTTATAAGTGTTTCCGGTGCATCGGTGTTTCAGCTGATTGCACCGGATATCCCGGATTTTCCGACACAGTTACACCGGAATTACACCAAGGTGGGCTAATGGTGCAGGCGTCCAAGGCTGGGTGGATTTCAGTGAGAGTGCGTTCTGCTGGGTTCTGGGGCCTAGCTGTCGCGATGCTTGGCTGGCATACGTGGATTACTCGGCCGGAGATAGAGAGGAAGTACGCCGCTACTGTCGCTGCGCAGCAAGAAGCGTCCCTCAAAATCCGGAACGGAACCTTTGTTCACAGTAGCCGCTGTATAGACGGAACGGGATCGGATAGTCGTGGCCAAGGTACCTGCTCGTGGCATGGCGGAGTGGACTACGCCTACTACCGAGACAAAGAGAGTGCATACGCCTTGCTGCGAGCACGGCCGTACGCCGACATGCAGTCGGCCATGATAGCCGCCGATAAGCTCCTTCTTTGGGCAATTCTCGCGCTCTTTGTGACTGCTCCATTTTGGGATGGAATCCTCTCAATAGCGCTGTGCGCAAAATGCCGGCGTTGAGCCGGTTCTTGCGTAAGTGTGGGGCGAGTGCATTGCGCAAAATTGCGCTCTGTCCCTGCTCCTCCCCATACAAGTCAGGGGGTGCAAAAGTGCGTGGGCCTCACATTTAAATCACCGTCGTTTCGGTGACTACTCCAGCCACGGGAAGATATCCACAGGCTTGTCCATGGCCGGTGGGTGATTTATGCCCTTAGACTGATGACATCAGCTAACGGGCAGGCGAATGCACGCTTTCAACGTATACATCGATGAGTCAGGAGACGAAGGCTTCCAGTTCAGGGACAATAATCGCGGTAGCTCTCGATGGTTTGTATTGTCTGCCGCCATCACGAGGACGGATACCGACCTGGAAACCGTGAAGCTCGTAGACCGTGTTAGGACTCAGCTGGGCAAGCCAGCGCGCGCAGATCTCCACTTCCGAAAACTCAATCACGGGCAGCGGCTCCCTTATCTCGCGGAGATATCGGGCGCGCCGCTGCGCACGGTAAGCGTGCTTGTTCACAAGCCATCCCTACAGAGTGATGCGTACTCGGAAAAAGGGCTGCTCTACAACTATGCGACCAGGCTGTTGCTCGAGCGAGTGTCCTGGCTTTGCCGGGATGCGAGGCGCGATGCCCAACACAAAGCGAAGTTGATTTTCTCGAATCGTAGCAACATGTCCTACACCGAGCTGTGCGCCTACTTGGCCAGGCTGCAGCAGAGGCGCGACGTCCGAATTGATTGGTCAGCTGTTGATTGCCAGAACGTAGCAATCTTCGAGCACAGCAAACGAATGGGTCTTCAAATTGCGGATGCGGTTGCATCGGCGGTTTGGAGTGGCGTCAACCCCAATGGCTATGGATTCACCGAGCCGCGCTATGCTGAGATGCTGCGGAGAACGATGTATCGCCACAAGGGGGCACGATTCGGCTACGGCTTAAAAGTCCTGCCGGCGGAGATCATCGCAAACAATCCGCCCCCGGGAGCGGACTGGCTCCAAGGGGCGGATTGGGCTTGAATAGGGCAGGCCCCGAGAATCAGGATCCCACGTCTTAGACGCTGCCGCCCGAAAGCGACCTGATTGAGGTCTCGCGCATGCCTGCGGCGAGAACTATACAACACGCCATTCTCATCGCTGATGAGATTTTTGGGGGTGTCGTCGGAGCCCACATTGAGGGTGGTGTTGAACTGATTGGTAGGTCCGCTGGCCACCGGTCAGGGACGCAGGGAGGATCTTCCTACCTACGTGCATTGACGATGCCGCCCCTGACCCAGGGGCGTTTCCGGTCGCCGATCGCCGGCATGAGAAACAGCACAGCGACTGCCATTGCGTTGCGGACACTCCCCGGTTGGTCCGGCGCAAATGCAGTCGCTAATGGCTTCAGGACATCATTGTTGCCGCACTCTTAACCGCCGTTCTTCAGCGCCCAAAGGACACCCCCCGAACGCATCTGCTTAACGGCCCACTCGTTGGCCATGGCATTGAAGCTGTCCCGCACCTGCTGGGCGGTGGTGGAATTCCCTGCAGCGGCTTCGTCTGAACTACTTCCTTCGTTGTTGACCTCGAATTGCGAGTTGAAGGTCAGATTGAAATCGCCCGGCCTGGCGGTCCATGCGCTGGTGCTGGGCTCGGCGCCCGGTGAGCCGCCATCTGCGTAGCCGGCCAGGCCGCGGCGCATGGCCTCGACAATGTC
Organism: Stenotrophomonas maltophilia; assembly: GCF_002799245.1. GTDB lineage: Bacteria > Pseudomonadota > Gammaproteobacteria > Xanthomonadales > Xanthomonadaceae > Stenotrophomonas > Stenotrophomonas maltophilia_S. The sequence continues at coordinate 45,727 of NZ_NEQV01000002.1, forward strand.
CACGCCACCAGCGCGCGCAACATCCCGCTGGGACCAGACCACCTCCCCCTTATGCACGACGCCGGCAGGCTCGTTCACGCCGCCATCCCCGGTGTAGCCGCCGGTGGAGTAGCTGCCGCCGAGCCGCATGTTCTGGAACAGCTGGTTGTTGATGCTGCTGGTACCGGTGTTGACGGCCTGGTTGCCGGCGGCAGTGACGCCACCGCCGCCCCAAGCGCTGGCCACCGCGTTCACGATGCCCATGATGGCTTGGCGTGCTGCGATCCTGGCCAAATCGGCAAGCACCGACTTCGTCAGGTCCGAGAAGCTGAGCTTTCCTGTAGTGGTGAACTTCACCCAGGCATCTTCGAACCCGCCGATGACAGTACCAACGGTGTCGCCCATCTGCTGGGCATAGTTGCTCGCGGTCTGTTGGTAGTTCGCCCACGCCGCGCTGGCACCGGCCAACCAGTTGCCCTCGGCTTGGCGCAGTTCTTCGTACCCATCCCTGATCAGCAGCAGGCGGTCGAGGGTCTTGGCGTGCAGCAGTAGCTTTTCGGCACCGAACGTCGCTTCATCAATCTGGTCCGCATTCCGCTGGAGACTGAGCTCCCGCAGCTTTTCAGCCTCGTCATTCAGCGCCTCGTTGATGCGTTGCTGAATCTCGTACTGCCGATCCCCCATACCGACACGTTCAACCTGTGTCGCCAGCTGGCGCTGCAGAGCGGCATTGCTCGCATCAAGTGCACTTTCGTATGCCTTGATTGCGTTGGTACGAGCCTTGGCCGATTTTTCCTCTTCCTTTTTCAGCACCTCGAGAGACGCCGCCCCTTCAATACGCAGTTTTGCAAGGCGGACCTCAAGCTCACCCAGCTGACGGTTGACGGTGATGGATTCCTTGCCGCTGACTGACTTCTCCTTCAGATAGTCGATCTGCTGCTGGACTGACCGCTCTTGAGCATCGTTTCCCTGCTGCACCAGCTCACGCATGCGGCTGTAGTACTCCGAGGCAGTAATCTCACGAGCCGAGAACTGAGCACGCAGGAGCTGTGTGCTGGCGGTTATCTGGGCCTGTTCCGCGACCAGGTCGTCCTTGTAGCCTTGCAGGCCAGCGGCCCGCGCTGCCGACCCTGTGCCGCTACCGGCTTTCGGCTTCTCGGCGTACTTCTTCTCGATCGCGGCGACAGCTGCAGCACGCCGTTCCTCGATCTTTTTCACCTCTTCGAGCAAGCCAGCTGCTTCAGCCTGGCGACGAACCTTCTCCGCCTCCACGGTGATCCTCGAGAGTTCTTCTTTCTTCTTCTGCTCTTTGCTGGCCTGTGAGCCAATGATGGCGTCAGTGCGTTGCAGATATTCAAGGCTCGCATCCTCAGCAGCCTTTACTTCCGCGTCCTTGCGCTCCTTGATCAGTGCCGTTGATATGGCGTTGATCTCCTTGTTCCTGCTCCTGATTTGCTGGGTGTACTGGTAAACCCAAGCGTCGCTCATTCCATCTGCAACACCGCGCCGCATCGTCGCTACATCCTGTGCATTGGCAGTCAACAGTTGCTGCATTTGCAGTGCCTGCGGCCCCATGCCTGTGCTTGCCTGCATCGCAGACCATGCCTTCGTAGCCTCCTTCCAGAGATCCTTGAACCCCTGGATTACAGGATTTTGGCTGGCACGGACCTTGGCCAGAGCCATGGCCGTTTCATCTGAGGCCGCTCGGGTGATCACCGTCACCGCATCCTGATTGCGCCCCTGCTCCTGCAACGCCCTGACTTGATCGTACAGAGCCACGGTCATGAAGTTGACCTGCTCGTTGAGCTTCTGCGCTCCCTTGACCGGGTCTTCCGCCAGCTTTGCATAGAGGGCAATGGTGTCTTCCAGTGCCTGCCCGCTGATCTCCTTCATGGCCACTGCCGCATTGGCCACTGCCTGCAGGTTCTGCGCGGCGATCTTGCCGTTCGATCCGACCGCCTGCGCCGCCTCCGCACCTGCGCCTACGGACACCTGCAGTGCTTCGCTGGTCTTCTGGGCCATGGTGACCAGTGTCAGGGTCGTCGCGGCTGCCTCATTGCGCGACAGCACCAAGGCCTTGGTATACGCCTCGGCCTGCTTCTCTGCGTCGTACCAGGCAACGACCACAAGGCCGACAGCAGCGGCCGCCACGGTGTACGGGTTGACCATGCCCAGCAGCGCCGACGAGACGCCCTTCAAGGCAGGTTCCACCCCGCCGAAGCTGTCCTTGATCTGGCCGCCCTGCTGCACCAGCACCGTGAAGAAGGGCATGCCGCCCTGCAGGCTGGTGAAGATGTCGGTGAATTGCGCGGGCAATTGCCGCATCGCTTGCGCAGTCTGGCCGGCGGAGATGCCCAGATCAGTGATGTTGTTCTTGGACGGCAGCGGCCGTGCCGCCTCACCGCGTACTTCGCGCAGTTGGCGGGTGAGCATACCCAGGCCCTGCCTGATGTCGGCCAGATCCGCACTGATGCGGACGCGCAGATTTGCAGATGGTTCAGCCATTGGTCGAGGTTCCTGATTTCGGCGGTGGTTGGGTCTGGCCGCGCAGGGCGGCCAGGTACAGCTGCCAATCCGCCGGCGGCGCGGCCATGGCCATTCGGGTGGCCACTGCGAGTTCCGCGATCTGATTGCGGTCGTCCTGGGCAGCTGCGTCAGTAAAGCCCCGCAGCTGTGCAAGGGTGTAGGTCATCACGTCAGCACGGGAATGCCCGTGGGCGATCAGGTGCTGGACAATGTCGGCGAGCCCGTATTCGCGTCCGCCTGCAGCTTGGCCTGCAGCAGAAGTTGCCGCAGGCGATGGGCGAAAAAATCCCGGTTAAGCCCAACCACCGCATCCAGCAGGTCGGCGACCTCGTCCAGGGTTGCCCCTGCGATCCATTCGGCATCGCGGCCCGAGGCCACCGCCAATGCGGCGGCAATCTCGGCCCCGTCCTGCTCAAGCAGGTCCAGCAGAATGGCGCCGACAGCAGCGCGCTCCGAACCCTCAACCGCGCCGGCCATCATCGCGACCCGAGCGATCAGGGTGCGGCTGGCCGTGATGAAGGGGCCGATCTGTTGCAGGCGCAACGGTGTAAGGTGCAACGTTTTCCCTCGGAATTCCAAGGTTCTGCTTGGTGGAGAAATGGTGTCAAGCTGGTTCATTGATGGCTCCAGTTATCGGATGGAACTGAGGTGAGGGGTGCCCAGTCACCGGCACGAGGTATGCGGATCCGCAGAGAGCCGGCCCGGGCTGCAGGTGTTGTTGGGGACACCGCCTGCTGGTCCCTCCCTTCTGGCTAGTCGGCCAGAAGCACGACAGGGTTCGCGTCCGCGCGACGAGGGATGCTCTTTCCCTCGGCAGCCGCCTGGCGGATGAATGCTTCTTCCTGATGCTCCAGGTCCAGCAGCTGGGCTTCCATCTTTTCGCGAGCGGCGTCATCGGCGACCGTCAGGCCGCTCTGGTAGAGCGCCTTGACTTCATCGTAGAGGCGGGCCCGGATGACGTCGGGGAAGAACTTGCAGGCATACCTGTGGCTGTCTTCCGGATACATCGATACGGGGTCACCGCCGCCAGAGGTGTGCGCGAATGCAAAGGGCTGGATTCTCACGCCCTCCGCCATCTGCTGGATATGCCGGTCAACGGCTGCGAGGGCCTCTGACTCAGGCCGCACGCCTTCGCGCAGACCCTCGATATCCTCGGCCAGCTTGGATATCTGCGCGCGCAAGCGCGTCAGTTTGGGGTGGGCATCGGTCATGGTCTTCTCCTGGTTAGCTGCTCAGGCCCCAATCGGCCAGCATTTTCTGAAGGTGGGACTCGGCGGCTAGGAACGCCGAGACGTCGCCGCTGGTCCGCTCCGTTTCAGCGAGTGCGGCTTCCACGACGGCGGCGACGGCATCGACCGCGGCCAAGTGACGTTCCAGCACCGCGAGCCTCTTCTCCCGGTGCTCATCGAGGGTCAACGTGCTGGCGGTACTCGAAAAACTAATGCTTCCGCCCTGGCGGACGCCGGCGTCGTAACCACGCATGGGAGCGCTCCCAATGGCGGGTTGCGGGCCGCTGAAGCTTTTGGCTTCAACCCGCATCTGTTCTTCGATTTCCCGCCGATGGGCGCGAAGATCTTTCCGGCGCTCGTTCAGTGCGTCGCGTGCGGCTCTATGCAGATCGCTGCGGATCCGCAGCTGTTCCAGCTTGATAAGGGTTTGCGGGACATCGTGGGTTTGATCGGCCACGGTTAGCTCCTGGGTGAGTGGGCGAATGCGGGCAGCCGTTCGGGCCTGGCCGCCAGCGCCCGCTGGAAGGCAGGCAGGCAGCGCAGCGCATCCGCGAGGAGCTCGGCCGGAGGGATGCCGGCTGCAGCCGCTGCGTCGCAGAGGGTGTCGCTGACAACTTGGGGGAGGTCGATCTCGATTCGAGGCATGGCGGCAGGCCGTGAGGACTGTTCCATTTCATCCCAAGCGGCCATGCCGAGCCGCCTCGGAATGCGTAGGAACGTGCACTTGCTGATGGCGAACTCGGGGAGAGGAGCCTGTGCACCGCCTCGCCCGATTGGTGGGGGCGATGTACAGCGTGTACAGGTCAAAACATGCACTTTCCGCCGGGAAAAACCGCGAATTCGGGGGGGCCTGCGGTGGAGCATCAGGGAGGCCGAAAAACGGTCAATTACCGGGGTCCGAATTCCCCCCGGTGGCTGTGGATAAGGCCAGGGGCCCCGTGTCGTGAAACAATCTCGCGTGAAACGCTGTTGGTGGTGCTCGCAGGTCCCGCGCACGGCCTTGGCATCACCACCGCGTCAGCTGCCCAGCGCCAGTGGCCGTCGGTCATCATCACGCCCGTGCCGGTAGCGAGCAGTAGAAGGCTGTGGCCGAACAGCAGAAGGCTGTAGTCCGGCCAGCGGCGCCATCGGCATCGGCAGCATCCCCTGTCGCACGTGCCGGGCTCGCCGCGAAGAACCCCAGCACCAGCAGCACCTGGTGCACCAGCACCAGCAACGCCTGGCCCAGCAGAGGCCAGTGCCGGGCACAGGTGGCCACACCACGGCTTAGCCAGCAGCGACAGCACTAGGCTGCAGGCTAGCCACCGCGTCAGGTTCTCCGGTTCCTGCAGCGCGCGCACCGCTGCGGTTTCACTGTGCGGCCTCGCGGCCACCGCTTCCCCCTGCGTGCGGCCTCATCGGCTGCTGTTCTCTACTGGGCCGCGCCGGCGATCGATGCTTGGGGCTGCCGACTCACCTCTCACAGCAGCTGGCTCACGGCCTTGTCGCGTCGCTCTTATGTCACACCTGCATGTCACACCTGTCACGCGTGACATGCAGGTGTGACATGTCGGTGTGGTAGGTGGGACATTGCTTCAAATCCGGAGATCTCCGGATTTAGCTTTCGTCTGCGCTGGACAGAAGGTTGCTAGCGAAATCCTTCGCCGGCCTGAATCCAGGCAAGCACGTCGCCCAGGTAGTACCACGGTGTCTTCGCTGGCTGGAAGAAGCGTGGGCCCTTGCCCTCCTGTCGCCACCGCCTTAGACGGCTCACCGGACACGGGACTAGTGCGGCCGCCACCGCCTCCGTAACGCGTCCATCGAACGTCACATAGTGGCCTTCCCGCTCCAGGCGCTGGCGGACTTCCGCAATGCAGGCCGGCGTGCTGGAAGCAATTGGCGTGCTCTCGTCGCGACTGCTCACGTGTTCCTCCGATGGCCTGTCACCGCGCGGCGCCTGCTGCCACGGCCACCAGCGATCAATGCCTTGGTGGCTCGATGGCAGCGCGCGCCGATCGCGGGCTTTGACGCCCACCGGCTGCAGTGGTGGTGCACGTTGCTCACCAGGTGGTGAATCTCGCCTTCATCGTGCAGCGCGCGCCCTAGGTGAATTGCGCGCCGCAGCTGCTCGGCGTTCCACTGCGGACCGTGCAGCGTTGTGCCTAGCGTGTGGCCTGTTACCCGGGCCTGCGATTTCAGCCGAGGCAGTGCGTTACCCGTGACAGCGCGGGGCGTGCGGTGCAGTGCCGGCAGCGCAGAGAGCGTTACCGGCATGAGCGGTGGAGCAACTGCGCCAAGCGTCCGCTCCGCTCCCGCTTGGTAGATATCTATAAGGGGGGCCCCTGAGGGGTGTAAAAAACGGGCGTTTTCCCTGTATTTGCACCCCTCAGGGGTGTTTATCGCCTGGCTCATGCTGCTTTTGCACCCCTTAGGGGTGTTACGTGGACCCCTGAGGGGTGTTGAGATTGCGTTTCGGTTTGCACCCCTGAGGGGCGTTGAAGATGCGTTTTCAGCCAGTCGTTTCGAGGTGGACCTGCTGCGATCTCGAGGTTCTTGCCCAGGCAACGATCGATGCCCACCCAAGTGAGTGCGTACAGGTGGCATTGCTTCTTGATGCCGTGTCGCGTCTGCACGATGAACCCTGCGTCTTCCAGTTGGGTCAGCAGTTCCTTGCTCTTGCTCGCCGCACACACGCTGGCGGCTTCTACCATCGCTTTTGTGGCGCTCAGGTCACCGTTGTTGCGGCCGTTGTACTGGGCGGCCAGGAACAGGAGCATCTTCATCGCCGACCCGCTGAGGGCGAAGAAGCTCGGGTGCCGCATCATCGAGTGAGGCAGCCGAACGAATGTGTCGCTCGACTGCCTACCTGTGATCTTGCGGCGGTTCCTCTCAGCCGCCATGTGGCGTAACCACGTTGGTGACCGCGTGCAGCCAGGCCGTTCCAGCGCGCGCCGCACGCGTCATGATCCATTCGCGCACGCGGGCCTCAGACGGGTTGCCCCTGTGCTGCAGGGCGCAGTCGCCGCACAGCACGTAGGGCAGGGAGGCCCAGCCGAACTCCCGCTCCACACGATGGAACGTGCCGAACACCGGCAGCAGCGGCTTGCCACAGCAATCACAGGCGATTGGGTCGATCTTAGGGCGGCGAGTATTCATCGCTGTCCACCCCATGCTTTGCGCCAGGGCAGGCCACCTGGCGTTGGAGATGCGGCGCCAGCTCCTTCTTCGCTCCCTACGAGCGTTCTGGCCTCCTGGGAAACGATCTGGCTCTGACGGGCACTTTCCATGGGAACGGTGGGGATCAGATCGCGGATGGCTCCGAAGGCTCGCCGGTAGCAGTCAGCCATCGAGCAGGGTTTGCCGCGGCGCTGCATCGCATGAAATGCCGCATGGGCGAGGCATTCCGCAGCCTGACGGAGCTCCTCTGGAATCCTGGTGATGCCCGATCGCGGAAACACGAGCAGTTGGCCAGCATTGTGCTGGCCGGCTTCGTTGGAGGCTAACGCCGGCGTGCAACCGGCTTTGCGTCTACTGGCAAGGGAGTGCACCTTCATTTGGCGCCACCCTTACCGCCCCAGCAGTATTCGTGGTTGTTGCGGAGCTCGCGAAGGGGACCTTCCGTGGTATCGAGTAGCACGCGCATGGCGACGTACAACCCTTCTTCGTGGGTATCCGTCAGGCCATAGAGGGCGCAGCAGGCCGCTTCCTCTGCGCCGTGATTGCGGATAAACGTGTTGCGCTCAAAGTTCAACGCCAACAGGTCGTGGATCGCTCGAATTCCCTGCAGCGCGCGGTCGATCCCGCTCAGACGGTTGTGAATAGAAGGCGGGGCTCCCGACTCGAGCCAGTCCTGGTCCGACCACACCTGCCAGTTCCTGGGCGCATCAGATTTTTCTGAATGTGAGGCAGGGGTTTGCCCGATTGATTCGATGGCGGTTTGCTGTACAGTCTTCTTCATAGTCAGGTCGTTCCTTGGTAGGGTCCGGCGATGGCTTCGACGGCTCGGGAGTTGGCGCTCCCGGGCCGTTCTGTTTTCAGCGGGCAAAGGCACGGCTATCCGCCGTCTCCACTACAGCGGCCTCCAGATAGGCATCCAGGTCGGCAGGCCGGTAGAAGCAGCGCTTCCCTACCTTCAGATAGCGCGGTCCACGGCCCTCGCAGCGCATTTTTTCAAGCGTGCTCTTGCTCAGTCCAAGCCTTGCAGCTGCATGGGCTGTGCTGAGCTTCTCGGCGGGTGGATTGTGGGCATTGGTGGGACTCATTGGCCTTTTCGTCGAGTACATAGCAAAAGTGCTACATAGCTGACGCTACGCCGATGAAATGGAATGCGCAAGCATTTTTGCTACGTGCTATCGTTGGCCATGGCCAAGAAAGACGATCAGCAAACAAATGTGAGGATTCCCGCTCAGTTGAAGCGGCGGATCACTGAGGCGGCGGAGTCGGCGGGCAGGAGCTTTACTGCCGAGGTCGTTCTGCGCTTGGAGGCGAGCTTTGAATCCGTTCTTGAGGCTTCGCTGCTGTACGCGCGGATCTCTGAACGCCAGTTTCTGCTTCACGAAATTCGTCAATGGCAGGAGCGCATCGACAAGCTCAACAAGGAGATGGACGAGTACAAGACGGTTGATCCGAACTATGCCGCGCAAGGGGGCATCGCCGAAATGGTCGACAGGGGCATCAAGTCCATCTCGGAAGAACTCAGGATGACCACAGCTCACCTGGAGCAGAACAAGGTCTACCTGGCCAGAGTCGAGGACGACATTGAAGTGATTGCCGATGGTCTGCAGAAGAAGCTTGCTGAGCTTCGCGAAGTGAAATCAGCCTCATGGCTGCTTTCCTAAAACTCACTAGGTCGGCTCAGCGCGCGCTCAAGCCCGGGCAGGCGATCAGCGAACATGGGATCACCTACACCCGCACCGCCAACGGTGATGGGCGTTGGTCCGTCAACGTGATGGTGGCCAGGCGCCGGCATCACCAGGTGGTGGGCTTGGAGTCGGAGGGGTACACCCGGACTCAGGCCGAAGACGTTGTCGCGGCGCTCAAGGCCGCCAAGCGCAGCGCGTCCCATGGGGTGCAGGGAAGCAAGGGCAACGCCTCGCAGACAGTCGCGCAGGCGGCGGACGATTACCTGGACTATCTGCGCCGGCATGACGGCAAGGACATTGATACCAAGGAGCGCCGGTTCCGCGATCACATCAAACCTCACCTCGGGCGCCGGCCAGTGGCCAGGCTGACCGATGACGACTGGCTTGCCTATGTATCCAGGCGGAAAGGCGAGGGCGCGAGCCCGGGCACGATCAACCGTGAGCGCTCCGCACTGCTGCACATGCTCAACACCATGCGGCGCCGGAAGATCCTCAACGCTGCGCCGCTGCTGGCCCGCCAGCGCGAGCCGCAGGGAAAGCTGGTGTATCTGACGCCGGAAGAGGCGCAGCGGCTGCTGCTGGCTGCTCAGGAGGACGTGTCGCCATTGGCACATCGGTTTGTGATGGTGACGCTCTACACCGGTCTGCGGCACAGTGCGGCGCTCAACCTGCGCGCGGGCGACGTGGACGTGCAGCGCAGGATTCTGTGGATCGGCAAGGACAAGGCGGGCCGGCGCGAGCAGCCTATGCCGCAGGTACTGGCGCAGTATCTCGGTAAGGTCATCAAAGGCATGGAGGCTGAGGCCTACCTATTCCCGTCACAGCGCGCGGGCAGCGGCCGGGCTTATCAGATGAATGCTGTTTTCGGTCGATGCGTGCAGCGCGCGGGCATCACCAAGCACGTGACCCCGCACACGATGCGGCACACGGCTGCGACCAACGCTGCGCATGCCGGTCTCGATGCGGCAACTATCCAGGCAATGGGCGGCTGGAAGACAAGAGCCATGGCCGAACGGTACACTCACGCGGCTTCGATGCAGGACGCTATGGCGGCCCTACAGAAGCAGCTTTCCGGCGACGCGATTACACCGAAATTACAACGGCGACCGCGCAAAACCGCCTGAAACCCTTATAGGGCCTATAGCTCAACGGTTAGAGCAGGGGACTCATAATCCCTTGGTTCCAGGTTCGAATCCTGGTGGGCCCACCACATTGACGTCCAGCGAAGTCCAGAGACGTCCGCGAAGTCCTTGAGTTGCTTGATTTCAGCGCTGCGACGCATCCATAGCCGTCCAGCGGCATCCACTTGCATCCACAAAAAAAGTGAGTCAGGCTGTGTGTCAGCGGGCTAGACGCCCCTGGACGACTCACAGGCGCTCGACTCACATGCTGACCGACACCAAGTTGCGCTCGCTCAGGCCGAAGGCCAGCCCCTTCCGTGTGGCTGATGCCAACGGCTTGTGCATTGAAGTGCGCCCCTCGGGAGCCAAGGTGTGGCGCTACCGCTACCGCTATCTGGGAAAGGCCAGCATCGTCACGCTCGATGAGTACCCGTCGATGTCGCTGCAGGCTGCCCGCGTCGAACGCGACCGTCTGCGCTCGCTACTGCGCGGCGGGGCTAATCCCGCTCAAGTGGCGAGGGTCGAGAAGGCGGTGCAAGGAGAGCGGGCCGCAAACACCTTCGGAGCCATCGGCTTGGAGTTGCTCGCCAAGCGGACGAAGGAAGGCCTTTCTCCTGGATCGGTCGTGCGTGAGCGTCGTCTGATCGAGAAGGACCTTGCTGGGCTCGCGGACTTGCCCATCGGGGACATCACGGCCCCCTTGCTACTGGCTGCACTGCGGAAGTTGGAACAGCGCGGTGTCGTAGAAACCGCGCATCGCGCCCGGGCGCATGCTGGGCGAGTATTTCGCTACGCCATCGCTACGGGGCGGGCAGACCGCAATCCCGCTCAGGACCTCACAGGAGCGCTTGAACAGCCTCAGACCAAGCACTTTGCCAGCGTGACTGATCCTGCCGTCATAGGAGGGCTCCTGCGCGCGCTGTGGGGCTACCAGGGGGCACTCGTCACGCAAGCTGCCCTAAAGCTGGCCCCAATGGTGTTTGTTCGCCCGGGTGAGCTTAGGCAGGCGAAGTGGGCTGACATCGACCTTGATGCAGCAGAGTGGCGCTACGTCACCAGCAAGACCAAAACGCCGCACATCGTCCCTCTGTCCGATCAGGCCGTTGAGGTTCTGCGGGAGCTGTACCCGTATACGAAGCGGAGCGAATTTGTCTTCCCTGGCGTCCGCAGCGCGCTGAAGCCAATGAGCGAGAACACGATGAACGCGGCGCTCCGAAACCTTGGCTTCGACTCAGACACGATGGTTGGCCATGGCTTCAGAGCGATGGCAAGAACGGTGCTGGATGAGGTGCTTGGCTATCGCCCGGACTACATCGAACATCAGTTGGCCCATGCCGTGAAGGATCCGCTTGGGCGGGCCTACAACCGGGCGACTCACCTGCCGGAACGCCGGAAGATGATGCAGGCTTGGTCCGACTACCTCGACCAACTGCGGGTTGCAGAACCGAACGTGCTGACCTTCAAGGCCAAGCGCGCCTAAACCTCACAGAGGCCTTAAGGAGGGCCATCAGGGCAGTAGAACCGCATAAACAAAGCGGCCGAGAAAGGGGCGGGAACCCCTAGCTCGGCCTACCACAACCGACTATTGGAGAGTCGATCATGGATTGCAGCATTGTACTTGTTGCGCCTGAACGGGCGCGCTTGGCCGAAAAACGGCCGTCAATCATCAGCAGGGCTGCTCGGCCCACCACGTTCGTCCGAGTCCACCGCTGGCTCGCCCTCAACGACGACGCGAACACATACAAGCTTTGCACGGTGCTGTTTGTCGCCGCCCTGGCGTTGGCCACTGCTTCCCCTACGTCAGTCGCTACATGCCTGGAGGTGATCCATGGCTGCTTCTGAAGTGACCGTTGAGGCCGCGTATGGGGGGATCCCAGTGCAGGACAACGCACCCACGTACAAAATCTGCGCCGGCATCGACACACTGCACGCACTTGGCGACGCCAGCCTCTACGTCAGTTTTGTTCGTTCCTTCTTCAAGACTTGCATGGAGAACGACTCGGTTCCCTCGTTCGATGATCTTGCCGTTCTGGATCATCTCTTGGAGCAATCCCAAGCACTCCGCCGTGCATCGAGGGTCGACTAATGGAAGCGACAGCGATGAAAGAGCGCCTCACTGAGCTGCGCCATGCGCTCAACGATGCAGCGCAGGCTGTATGGGATATCCAGGGTGTAACCGACCTGCTCCTCAACTCCGGCGAGATGGGAGAGTCGGCGATCCCTCCTGCGGTTCGGGCTGTGGTCAATTTGGTCAACGAAAGGGCCACCGCTGTTGCCAAGAAGATTGAGGAGGTCCTGTGAGCCGGGCAATCAGCCAAGCTATAACAAGCTCTAACGGAGGAGGGCTCGTCAATCAGTCGACGGCCATGGAGGCGGTCTCTTTGGGTGACTGCTCGGCCGGCGAGCGCACTGGGGCAAGTGTTGCCTACGTGTCCGTCAAGGATGATCTGAACGCACCAGCCTTGGAGGCTGGCGACGTTCTGTTGGTGGATCTCGGTGTTACCCGATGGGGATATGACGGCGTCTATGTCGTAGATATCAACGGAGAGCCCGTTGTTCGCTTCGTACAGGACCGAGGTGGTGGAAGGCTATATGTGTACTGCCTGTCCCTCATGGATCAAGGCCAATCGCTGCCGTGTGAGGCGGTCTCCATCCTGGCTGCGGCCAAAGCCGTTACGAAGACTAGGAGGATCGCGTGAATCGATCAATCACACCCCGGCATAGACGACCAGTCCGATTCAATCGGACCCGTGCAAACCCAATCCAGCGCTTGCCCTTCTACCGCCAGAGCCATGCCAAGGTCGGGGACTACTGGCGGATGCCGGAAGCCCGTGGGCATCTGATGGGCCGGGAGGTGGGGAGGGTCTGCTGCATCGCCTTCCTCCAAGCTCTCAGGGCGGCTGCAGCGGACCCGCGTACTAGCGGGAGTGCCCATCTGGCCGATATTGTCTGCTCCGTGGCTGAGGTTCACGGCGGTAGCGTTGGGGAAGTACAGAGGGGAATCTTAGATGGCTTCTTTGGGTGCGGATCGCCGCTGATAGGGGCCTTGCTTCGCGGTATCTGCGCTGACAAGGGTGTCGAAGAGGTTTACACAATGGACCAACTGGAGGCAGCACTCACCGACCTGTCTTCTGTCAGTGTTGAGGAGTACGCAGGAAGGCGCAACGTTCCTGTCCGGTCGCTGATCCCTGATAGGTCTGATCATCCCGCCTTTGAATTGTCACCCATGGATGCAGGGCATCGGTAAGAGGCAGTTTCAATTGAGGAGGAACTACGTGGCCCGCACGAAATCCGCCAGCCGAATTCCCGACTGGTTCGATCTGAATGCTTACGGCGATTTGGCGGACTTCGCTACCGAGGACTGGTTGAATCTCATAGTTGAGCTCTCCATCGTGAGTGACGTCAGCGAGATCCTGCATTCTGTTGTAGAGGATGACGCTGAGCATCGAGTGGAGCTCGAAAAGATGTTCAGCAACCTTCAGAAGAGCCTGGGAAGGCAGGGGCACGAGTGGTGGAAAGAAAAGTATGCCTCCAACCCGGAGGTCTACGCCTTTGGGAGCGTTGCATCTATCACCAATTGGACGGTCGCGCAAATGGCAGCGCGTCTAGAACAACTGGAGGGCTCTCAGGACTTGGTTCGTAGCTCCCGGCGCGTCATCGAATGTGAGCTAAGTGCGGATTACGAAGCCTGGCTGGAAGCTAAGGATCAGGTCCAGACCTATGAAGAATTCGGTCGTATACCGTTCTTTGTCGCGCTCCGTGACTCCACTGAGTTCGCTAAGTCAGCACTGCCTTTGACCAACAATAGGGCTGTCGCGATTGATCTAAGCGTCCCAGATGCGACCATCCGGCAGGACTTTGATAAGTGGCTGGCGGCGATGAGGCAGCTAGACAGTCACCGTGCGGCAAAGCGCCCGTTCTCTCGAGCAGACTATTCCCGCTGGATACAGAGTGGCTACGTGCCACTGCTTGTACTGGATCACTGGCGTCGACTCACGGGGGACAAGATCACGTACGGGGACATGTGCGACGCGGCGTTTCCAGCCGGGCGTAGAGTCGAGGTTGATGACATCCGAAAGACTCTGCTGCCGAACGCTCGAGCCTGGGCTTCCAAGGAAAACATAGAGGCTTTGGCAGTTCAGGCTGCGAATGAGGATGCGGCGCAGATGCAGGAAAATTCAGGGGGGGAGAAATCTTCCGGAAAGTAGAAGTGTCGCAATACGGCCGGAACAAAATGAGGGCCTCATTTGGCCCTTCTAGTGCAGATGCTGTGTGCTTAGTTTTACATCCGCCCGGACACAGCCGGGCGGGTGCGGACACTTGTTCGTACCCAGCTAACAGGTACGGACAATGGTCATCTCCACGAACGCTCTCGACCCCCTGCTCCACCGAATCCCTGATGCCTGCCGCCGGCTAAGCGTCAGTCGGACGACCCTCTACGAGTTGATCAAAGCGGGCGAGATCCGCTCGGTCAAAATTGGAACTCGATCCCTGATCCCTGAGGTCGATCTCCAGCGCGTTCTGTCCTCCAGACTGGAGGCCGTGCGATGAGCGGATTCGACTTCTCCGATCTGAGCCCAGATCAGCGACGTCTGCTGGATCTCGGTGGCTGGACCGCAGATCACCCCCATGCCGAGACCAAGCCGGGCCGTAAGGATGCCTGGGGCTTGATCGAGCGCGGGCTCCTTCTCGCTGTCAGCGTTCGGAGGCGTGACAGCTACGGCTCTTACTCCCTCACGGAGTACCGGGTGCCGGACACGGCCCGCCGGGCTTGGGCTCAGCATAAGGGGAGCTCGGTATGACCTCAGATGCTATCCGGCTTGGGCGCGTGGCCGCTCAGGGCCGAACCCTAATGCGCCTGCCCGAGGTGATCGCCGCTTGCGGCATGTCCCGCTCTCTCATCTACAAGATGGCGAAGGAAGGCCGGTTTCCCCGACCGATCCGAGTGGCTGCCCGCTTGTCTGCCTGGGACTCGGAGGCGGTGCGGTGCTGGATCGACTCACGCTGCGAAGAGGGGAGGGCTGCCTAATGGCAACTGGAATCGTCCACGTCGAGTTCCACGGTGCCGAACTCATCGGCCGTCTCCACCAAGGACAACCCTTTGTCGCCATGCGGCCCATCGTGGAAGGCATGGGTCTGGATTGGTCCAAGCAGCTCGAGAAGCTGAAATCTCACCCCGTTCTGGCTCGGCAACTGTCTACCTTAAGGGGGATGGTTGCTGGCGATGGCAAAGGTCGCCAGATGCAGGCATTGCCCTTGTCTAGGCTCCCGTTCTGGCTGGCCACAGTGAACCCTAACAAGGTGAAGGCTGCCATCAGGGAGCGAGTGATTCTGTTCCAGGAGCGGGCGGCCGACGTTCTCGCGGCGGCATTCCTCTCGAATGGCACTAGGCAGGATGCGGCAATGGCAAAGCGCGTTGCAGGCACCGTGATGTGCCGGATCCTGCACGACACGCTGGTTGGGCTGGGCCGGGACCCGAAGGGTTACGACTACGCCACCGAGCATCGACTCGTTAATCACTGCATCACTGGGGTCTTTGGCGGTGTCTGCGAGGACTCGCTTTCTACAGACCAGCTCAAGCTGCAGCAAGAGCTCAGGATGCAGAACGCGGTGTGGATCGGGCTGGGGATGGCATACCGTGAGCGCAAGCCTCTCCTTGAGCAGCATGCAGTCACTTGGTGCCGCACTCAGGAAATCGGTTGGGAGGCCCCCAATGCTTCCTAGCGCGACTGACAGGCTACAGCACTGCGCCAGCGGCCTCCTTGTCTCGCCGAGTACTGGGGAGCTATGGAGCGCCTGCGGACGGGCAGTAGGCCGGAGAAGCCGTGACGGGTACATCAGGGTCATTCAACGCCGAGCAGGTGGATCCTGCACAACCTGGTATGCCCATAGGCTCGTGTGGGAGGCCGTCCACGGTCCTGTAGCCAAGGGGATGGAGGTGGACCATCTCGATGGTGATTCGTCGAACAACAGGCTGGACAACCTGCAATTGGTGACTGGTTCGGAGAATCGCCGACTTCAACGTGCACGGAACATAGCCAAGTTCGGCAGCCCCTCCTCCCAGTGCAAGCTCAGCGTTGCAGAGGTGGAAGCGGTCCTGCGCACGGTGGGAATCGTTCCAACCAAGGTTTGGGCACGCCGCTACGGCGTAAATAGCTCAACCATCAGGTGTATTCGCAAGAAGAAGACCTGGCATCACGTCGATGCAGGGACGACCTGTAGAGCCAAACGTCCCAAACGCGGCTGACGCCGTGTTCCTAGCCCTTGGGGGGCACATGCAGAGTACAAGCCAGGACCGCGCCCAGCGTTCTCCAGAGGGCGGCGCCAGCTATGGCCAGGCGCAACTCAAGAAGAACAATGAAAGGCGACGGCAGAAGTTCGTAGGGCGGGCGAAGGGTGCGCCGTTCCTAATGCTTGAGCACAGGATTTCCGACTCTCCGGAGTTCGGCCAACTGTCCGGTAATGCCGTAAAGCTGCTGCTGGAGCTGGCCAGGCAATACAGGCCTGGCAAGAACGGTGATTTGAGCATCCCTTGGTCGATGCTCTCGACCCGTGGTTGGAGGAGCAAAGCGACGGTGCACGGTGCCAAGCTTGAGCTCCTTGCCGCAGGCTGGATCATCGAGACGCGCAAAGGTGGCAAGAACATGTGCAGCCTGTACGCGCTGTCCTACTACGCCGTCGACGAGTCCGGAAAGCACCTTGAGCCAGCGACCGTAACTCCACCGAATCTGTGGAGGAATCGCAATGGGTAGTCGCTATGTGGGCCAATGTGGTCGCTATGCAGGCCAATCCAGCTTTGAGTTGGCCCACATAGAGACCTACGAGGTCGCAATGCAGGCCAGTCAGGCGGTTATCCACACCCCTTCGAGGTCGCTATGTGTACACCCTTCTAGATATATACCAAGCGGAGCGAGCTCTTCCTGCTCCAAGGCATTGGCCTTAGGGCTTCAGATCACGGCGGTCGTTTCGCGACTCCTCCATGGAGAAGCGCGAACCGATTCGCCAGGCGGAGTAGTCCGTCTGCCGGACGGGTCGCGCTGGGAGGCCGCCCATGGCATCTCGAGACCATGAGCGGTACTTGGAGATGGTGCTGCTGGAGAACGAGGCAGTCGACTTGGTTGTGAGGAGCATCGCTGGCGCGTTTGGCTTCGGGGCGCCAACACGGCCCGCAATCCGGCATGCGACGAGGCGGAGCTCCAGCGAGGAGTGCTGCCCGGATGACGGTGCGTACCTGCCAATCCATCGCGTGCACTCGATTGAGCAGGCCGCATCCAAGTACCTACCAACGCAGGTGGCGGCTCGTAAGCAAGCGCTGGATAGGTTCAGCCCGAAGGATCGCCAAGCAGTGCTGGATTTTGACCAGATGGCGGTGATGCGCGCGCCGGCCGCGGCTGATCGTACTCGCCAGCTACGGAGCTGGAAGACACAGGGATCGCTTACGGCCGCGCCTGTCACGGGGCCGGGCAGGCTGGTGCTGCATGCTCTGACGGACGCGCAACTGGACGGTCCACTTGCTGCCTGGCTGATGCTGTATGCCATGGGTGACGAGAGACGCTGGCCGTTGGTCTGTATGCACATGACCGCATGCGGCCATCCGGAGTGGGCTGCGTTGGAGGCGGCGCGGAGATTGCTGGTGAGTCGGCCTCAGCGGTCCTATCGGGAGTCGGCGAAAGACCAGGCCCTCCAAGAACAACGGTTTCGTACCGAGGTCCAGTCCGCTGAGAGGCGCCTGCTTGAATGGTTGAGTCGCGCCAGCCGGAGAGTCGCCGCTGCCATGGGGAGCGCTTGCGAGTGAGGCACAGAAGCGCCGCAGCGTTGTCTTGAGGGCCTACGACAGACTGGATCGCGATAGGGAGTTCAACCGACGCAATATTGCGTCCGTTACCTACATCGACGCTAAGGGTGAGGTGAGGCGAGCGATCCAAATGACCAAGATCGAATTCATTCGTGAATGGACGGCTTTAGACCTAGGTGGACGCGGGAGTCAGAAGCACCCAAATCCCGACCTATCTAGTAGGACCCCATGTTCCCCCAAGGGCGGGTCCAGGCGGCAGCCCCCGAGAGCTGCCGCCTTCTTTTTTTGCCGATGAAGGCGCGCCAGGCGCCCCTTTCCACTCGCAGCCAGGCGACTACAGACGGAGTACCCGAATCCAATGGCCACCTTCTATGATTCTTTCGCTCAAGGCATGCAGAACGGTCTTGAGCGCCAAAAGGCAGTCAATCAGCGGAACATGCTGGCAGAGTTGCAGCAGCTGGCACCCAAGGTCATCGCGGGAGATTTGTCCGCGACCGATCGGGCGTTTGCCCTTGATCCGAAGACCGCGCAGGCCTATCAGACTGAAGGAGACCGTCAGCACGAGAAGCTGATTGGTTTGGCGAAATCCCTGAAGCAGTACGCCAACAGCCCTCAGATGCAGGCGGGTATCTATCGCAGCGCAGTTCCTTACCTCAAAAGGAACTTCGGCGCAGAGATCCCCGACCAATTCGATGCCACTACGGTGATGCCCATCGTTGAGCAGGTCCTCTCGGTAGCGAACAACACCCCAAACATCAGCGGTCAAACGCCTACCGATGTTCGCTCCTTCGAAATGATGACTACAGGCCTGTCGCCGGAACAGAAGGAAGAGGCACGCCAGATCCAGCTTGGCTTGAAAGGACGAGCCTCCAACGCGGGTTACGGATTCTTCGAGTTCCAAGGGGCGGACGGTCTTAAGCGCATGGGCCGAAACAATCCGCGCACGGGCTCGCGTGAGGTGTACGACGAGTCCACTGGGGAGTTTGTCCCATTGGGGGGAGCCGTTGGCATGGGTGCTGCACCGCAAGCCGCATCTGGTTCACAGGCCGCAGCCGCCCCAGCAGGCGGCAATCACTACGCGGCATTCAGCCAGCTGGCGACCGAGTTCCCGACTGTGACGATGACCAGCGGTATGCGTTCCGCCGAACGTAATGCCCAGGTGGGCGGCCAGCCCAACAGCCAGCATCTCAACGGCACCGCGGCTGACTATGCCGTTCCTGCAAACCAAAAGCCTGCCTTTATTTCCCGCGCTCGCCAGCTCGGCTATCACGCCATCGATGAGGGCGATCACATTCACCTACAACTCCCCCGTGGCGCGTCCAACAATATCAATCCTGCACTTGCAGTTGGTCGCAGTCCCGAAGATCAGGCTGCGCGTACTGCGCAGGCTACGACGAATGTGGAGAACGCCAACTTCCCGAACAAGCTCAATCAGGAGCGTCAGCTGCAGGATGTGAAGACTCAGGGGGCGATCACTCAGGCAGCCGGAACAGCAGCGGCGGAAGCACAGGCTAAGGACGCAGCGCAGCGCCCGAAGCGCATCCAGCAGTACAGGCAGGCTCTGACCGCAGCCGGGAACGTGGAAACGTCGCTGGACAAGGCGCTCGGCCTAGTGAGCCCATATTCGACTGGCTTCGTAGGCGCTCGCTCTCGTGACGTTGAGGGGAGCCCCTCCTACAACCTGGCTGCGGAACTGGAAACCATCAAGGCCAACCTCGGCTTCGACAGGCTGCAGCAGATGCGCGATTCGTCGCCCACGGGCGGTGCGCTCGGCGCCATCGCGGTACAGGAGCTGGTTGCGCTGCAATCAACGATTGCCAACCTCGATCCCAATCAGTCTGAGGCTCAGATCAGAGACAACATTGAACGTGTAAAGACACACTACAAGAAGTGGAGGTCCGCGGTGGAACAGTCCTTGGCGGACGAGGAACGGGCTCAGAGCGCAGCGCCCGCTGTAGGGGCTGGACAGCACTACGGAGGCGCAGCTCCTTCATCAACGTCACCTTCTTCCAACTACAGCAATCTCTGGAACTGACCAATGGCCAAGAAATGGGTTGACGTAGCCGCTTCCCCTGCCTATCAGGCCCTTGCGCCAGAGCAGCAGGAGGAGGCTCGTAATCAATACTGGAACGAGGTTGTTGCTCCGCATGTGCCTGCTGATGAGCATTCTCAGGTTCGTCAGGCGTTCGACAGTGACACCTCGCGCACTGTGAATTGGCCTGGACAGGCTCCAATGGAGCTCGAAGTTGTTGGCGGGAAACCCGAGCGGGCTGATTTCTCGGATGTGACCTCCAGTGTTTACAGTACTGCAGATGGTCGCCAAGCCGATGGCTGGATGCCGGGCAGCGGGCGTGACTTCGCATTCGGCGTTCGCTCGGCGTTGCAGGGTGCTGGCGGTCTGCTAGGGGCAGTTGGCGGCGACGCCTTCAACAACTATGTCGCCAATCCAGTGGCGCGCGCTGCGGGGATGCAGGAGGCCCGCCCCTACCGCGAAGAGGCTGAAGCGCTGGCGGATCGGCTCGGCCTACCCAAGGCGCAGACTGGCGCTGATCGTGTTCTGGGCGATGTTGCTGAAGCACTAGCGGGCACTAGCCTCACCATGGGTGCTGGCGTCGGGATCAACGCCCTTGCCAATCTTGGTAGGAATGCCGCGATACGAACCCCGGGCTATGTGGCTCCCGTCAGGAATCGCCTTGCAGATCTCCTGACCACCCAGCCGGGTCTGCAGACTGTGTCTTCCATTGCCGGATCTGGAGCATCTTCTGTAGCACGCGAATCAGGAGCATCTGAACGCAATCAGCTCCTTGCCGGGCTTGCGGGTGGACTCGCCCCCGGTGTTGCGACGGCTGGCGGCGCGGCTACATTGCGCGGTGCGGTTCGGGGCCGGTCTGGTCAAGGCATGCAGAACACGCTTGCTGACTTCCAAGCACTTGGTGCGACGCCTTCCGTTGGCCAGGCTGCGGGACCGGGGTGGGTTCAGGGGATGGAAGGCCTGCTATCAAAAGGGCCAACCAGTGGTGGAGTATTCGGTCGATTTGCCGAGGACCAGGCTGATCGGATCGGCGCAGGACTTAAGGCAAAGGCTTCCAATCTTTCGCCAAATCCGGGCTCAGAGAACGCTGGTCTCGCAATTGAAAGAGGCATGAATGCCTTCAAGGGCGATACAAACGCGGTGAAACGCGCGTTGTACTGGGCGGTCGATCAGCAGATCCCTGGAACCGCGCCGACTCCCATGTTCAACACGCAGCGCGTTCTTCAGCGGCTCACCACTCCCAACCCGAGTGCACGGGCAACAACCGGGGATTTGATCCAGCCCAGCATGTCTAGGCTTCGGAACAACCTCGAAGCGGATCTCCAGGCGAATGGCGGAAACCTGACGTATGAGGCGCTCAAGCGCATCCGCACCGACATCGGTGAGCAGATCGGGCGCTCGTCGCCCCTGAACCCTAGCACTGATCTGCAGGAGCTCCAGAAGGTCTATGGGGCCCTGTCGGAGGACATGCTTGCAGCTGCACAGAACAGTGGACCGGCAGCAGTGCGGGCCGCAGCACGTGCTAACAACTACACCCGGAACGTCGCTGAAAGGAATGATCTGGTTCAGCGCATTCTGGACAAACATGGAGGCCCAGAGAAGGTCTACCAGGCAGCTACTTCGGGCACCAGGGATGGTGCAACCACGCTCCGCGCCGTGATGTACTCGCTACCGCAGGACGAGCAGAAGGCCGTGTCCGCAGCTGTGATCAAGCGCTTGGGGCTAGCCACGCCGGGGAATCAGAACGTAGAGGGCGACGTTTTCAGTTCGTCCACTTTCATGCGCAACTGGAATGACCTG
Organism: Stenotrophomonas maltophilia; assembly: GCF_002799245.1. GTDB lineage: Bacteria > Pseudomonadota > Gammaproteobacteria > Xanthomonadales > Xanthomonadaceae > Stenotrophomonas > Stenotrophomonas maltophilia_S. The sequence goes on from NZ_NEQV01000002.1 coordinate 67,050, forward strand.
AGCGAGGAGGCCAAGGCGGTGCTGTTCGGTCGCTATGGCAAGAACTTCAGGGAGTCGATGAACCAGGTGGCTCGGGTTGCGCACAACATCAAAGAGGGCGCAAAGGTCTATGCGAACCCATCTGGCAGCGGCGACAAGGTCACCGCGATCGCTTACTGGGTTGGCCTTCTCAATGCTTTGGGCAGTGGCCATTTCAGGACTGCAGCCGGCGTGGCAGCGGGTGGAGTTGGAGCAAATGCGACTGCTCGCGCATTCACCAGCCCAATCGCAGTGAGGTGGCTTGCCTCACAAACCAACATGCCGAGTGGGGCGGCAGTGCCGCAGGCGATTCTCCTGCAGAAGCAGGCAGCTGCCGCGAACGATCCAGAACTGGAAGAGATCGCAAAAGCCCTAGTGGAACGGGCCCAAAATGACCGAGATCAGCATCCAGGCAGCGAAGACGAACAAGGCAATGATCGCTCCAACTGATAGGAATACCTTCCATCCATCAATCGCGTTTGATGCGACTTGCTTCTCATGCTCCTGCTGCATCCAGTCCTTCGGCTGGCCGCCGACGTTGGAGAGGTCGAACTTCGTTTTGCTGCTCATCATTTCTCCTGTTTGTTCTGGCAGGGAAAGGCCTCTGCCATTGCTAGCGCCAAACCCAAGCTTCGATCCATGTTGATTAGCTCTGGATTCTTCTCGGCCCACTTGAGAAGGATCAGGATCCTCTGCTGAACAGTGACATTTGAAGGAGCGCAATCAATCCGGTTGTCCGCCGATGCTTCAGCTGCTCCAAAGACATACCCGAAGCAGAATGAAACCAAGATTGCGTTGTCACTCGAAATGTTCTTTCCGGCAAACTGATCTCTTGCGGGAGAGCAGACTGATACAAATGCTTGCACCGACGGATCGCGAAGCTGCGAGACATTCCCTGCAATGGAGGATCCTGAGCACGGTAGCGCCAAGACTAAGACTGCAGATGCGGCAAATGTCTTCCCCCTCATGGAACTCCCCTTCCTTGTCAGATTGGCCGGAATCCTACCACCCGTCTGGGCTGGCTGCTGGCGGGGCCTAATTCGGAACGAAGTAGTACAGCAGCCGCCAGCAGGATTTTCGGGACACTAGAAGGGCCTGAGCCGGGCCAGGTTCTGAATCAGTACCTGTATAGCGGGAGAGCCTGGGCAGATCGGAACGTAGTGGGTGGGGAAACACCCCGGGCTGATTTGGGACCTATATAGCCAAAGCCGACGCAGATCCCGAGACACCCACCGTTTAAGGTTGCACCCCATCCGCTACATGGATCGGGGCGAGTTTAGACATGCACGGGCTGATGCGAAGGATGAATTGGTACACGTACAACAGAAGAGGACCTGCCTCCTAACCCCGGATGCATTCGTGGCAGTTAGGACGCAAACGCCCGAACCGCCAATGGGAGAATAGGCGGCAACAGAGAGGGGCAGCGATTTTCGTCCAGGGCCGACATCGGTCCTGCTGGCGGAGCTATGCCCAGAACGGCGAAGGGCCACCAGCACGAACTGGTGACCCCTCTCGCAACCCACCTTGTCCTGACCAAGGAGAGCGCATTGCTGAAAGATATCAAAGTACTAAAGGAACTGTGTGAAACCATAAGTAACCTTCCCCAAGGGCGTTTCTACTCTCTATTGGGTGTTCTGGCTATGTTCGGTCTTGGAAAGCTGCTGCACGGAATCGCGGCGGTAGCACCATTCCTCTTGTGGCACTAGCAGGGCAGCGTTTCTGCCCGAACGAAGCGAGCGGTAGATATAGGCCCTTGGCTAGGTTTCGGGTGGCCAAGTTCCAATGGAATCGCAGTTTTCGGACGCCCGTATATGCGGGACTGCCTACCGCCATCCGAGACGCTTGACACCAGGAAGCGCGCGTTGGGCCGTATAGCAGCATCCATATAGATCCAGCATTCTGAATGAGACATCTAGGGGAAGTGCCAGATGGACCCAAGCATCGCCGAGCTGAAGATCACACGCCGCCCTGGCCAATCGGACGAGGAGCTGCAGGCCGAGCAACTGGTAGACGGGGTCAACAGCAACGCCTTCTTGGCCCTCCTGTTCGCTCAGCATTCCGGATTCGCTAAGGGCTCGGAGATAGGCGAACTGATTGAGGCTACCCAACAGGCTGTGGAGCGAGCTAAGCGTGGAGGAACCGAGCAGGCCGACTCACTTCTCACCAGTCAGGCCATAGCCCTCAACGCGGTATTTCTGGAGATGAGTCGGCGAGCGGCCCTCAACATGGGTGGTCACCTGAGGGCGACCGAGACATACATGCGGCTGGCCCTGAAGGCACAGTCCCAGTGCCGGACGACTCTGGAGACCTTGGCCGAGATCAAGAACCCCAGAGCCGTGGCGTTCGTGAAGCAGGCCAATATTGCCGGTGGCCACCAGCAGGTGAACAACCTTGCCCCGGAAAGTCCCGGGCCAGTCCCGGAAGAGGCCGGGCGCGCGGGAACAAAAAGTCGGCCGAACGAACTATTGGAGGAGATCTCAGATGCGCAATGGCTGGACCCCAGAGCGGCGCCAGCGGCAGGCGCAGGCAATCCGGACTTGGCGACCGTGGGAGCAGGCAACCGGCCCGCGCAGCGTCGAAGGAAAGGCCAAGGCGGCTAGGAACGCCTGGAAGGGCGGGGAGCGGAAGGCGCTCCGTCAGCTGGCCGCTGTGCTCCGGGAAGTCAGGTGTTAACGCAGGAGTCCTCACGCGGAACAGCTTTGTGTAGTGCTTGGAAATCAATGAGTTATCGGGTCGGGATCGGTCCATCGGCGAGGGCGCTGGAATTAATGGACATCTCTACGCGGGCGAGCCCGCCGACCGCGACCCCGGAGTTTCGAGACCAGTACGCACACGCGCGCGGGGCCGGCCGGGTCTTCGGAGTTTTCCTACGCCTTTACGCGGGCGCGCGATGCGAGCGGAACGGCCTAGGTAGGCCCTACGTCCAGTTTTTGGAGTCCCTAACAGGAGTGGTTCCATGTTGCTTTGTGATGCCCCTCAAGTCCTTTCGGCAGAGGGGGAGGTGGACTATGTAGACCTGATCACCCGCGCCGGCTTGGCGAAGGACCTGATCGGCAGGATCAACTGGCACTACCTCCTGCATGAAGACGGGTGCCCTGGGGAGGTCGGTGAGGCGTGTGCCTGTGGCCTTGTCGTGGCCTTCGTAGGGCCTTCCGCCATGGTCATGGTGGATAGCCAATATGCCTACCGCACACACCCCATCAACTGAGTTTTGTCAGGTCATAAAAGGGTGCTTGGCGTTGAATGCGCCAGATGGTATGGCGACGGTTCGGGTGAGGTGATTGGGTACATGGCTGGCACAGACAGGACTAGATGTCGTGGTAGAGCTGATCCCGCCCCCTGTTCTAAAGGGGAGGGGCAGTTCGAATTGCATGGATGCTAATAAATTCAATCGCTTACGGAACTCCTTCTTCTGTGAACTGCCGTGTGTTGGTTAGATTTCGGCTTGGCGATTGACACATGTGGTACAGATCAAGACTGCCACGCGGCAGCGTGACGACCACGAAGCGGGGGCTTGTCTATCTCTCTCATCGCCCTTTACCAGCTATCATCATGTTCTGACAAGGATGCGCAGGGGGCGCTATGACGGCAAAGATTCCGCTTCTCAAGGTTCGGCAGTGGGTGAATACGTGGGACCAGTCCGATTGGACCGACCACCTTCCTAAGCCTGAAGATCATTTCTTCATGGGTTCTGTGTCGCTGTCCGAACTTCGCAAGCTGGCGGGCGTGAGCCGTCGTCGAGTGGAGGAACGCGCCATGAAGGATGCGCCTGCAGGCTATCAGCGCGGGCATGACCGAGATAGATCTGACAAGATCGCTCGATATATCCAGTACGGCTATCCAGCGTCATCCACTCGGGGCGATGTGCCCTTGACCACGCCGGATCTCATCCACCCTGGCTGGCTGCCCACGGCAATCTTGGTCAACATCTTGAAGCCTGGCGATGTCCGCTATCGAGGTGGCGTGGCAGTCGAGCTGGCTAGGAACGCGGCGATCAACGTCGTTGAAACGGATGGCCTATACCATCTCGAATTACCGAGCGTTGCTTCAACGGACATCGAGCCTCTTGAGATCATCGACGGCCAGCATCGAGTCTTTTCTGCCGATGGCCTTGATAGTCTTCTTTCTGACTACGATGTGCCCGTCGTCTTCTTCTCTGGTTTGACCACATCTTGGCAAGCCTACCTCTTCTGGGTAATCAACGTCGAACCCAAGAAGATCAATCCGAGTCTCGCGTTCGACTTGTATCCGGAGCTTCGGAATCAGCTTTGGCTGGACCGAGGGGAGGGGCTAAAGATCTATCAAGAACACCGCGCCCAGGAGCTTACAGAAGCACTTTGGAGGCATGCGAAGAGTCCGTGGAAGGGCAGAATTGAGCTGCTCGGAAATCGCGTGGAAGGGCATGTTTCAAACGCTGCGTTCATTCGATCACTGATCGCGACATTTATCAGAAGATGGGGTAGCGATCACAAGGTCGGGGGGCTTTTTGGTGCTGTCGACAAGGCGGGCGACGAGCGCATATTGCGATGGAATAGGTCCCAGCAAGCTGCCTTTTTGATTCAGATCTGGTCAGATGTCGCTGCAGCAGCTAAAGGCAGTCAGAATGAATGGGCTGTTGCGTGCCGAGAAGCTTATGCATTACTACCTGATGCAGCTCGACAACGGACCAATCCGGAAGGATTGGATGCAGCCTTTGCCGGTCCGCACTCATTGCTAGGTACAGACCAAGGTGTTCGCGCGATCCTGCACGTGTTCAATGCCATGTTCCAAGTGCGTTACGACGAAATTGGGCTGGACTCTTGGGTGCTGGACGACGTCGAGTCGCTGATGACCGATGATGGTGTGTCCCATGCACTGGATTCATTGAAGAAGCACACCCGAATCACTCAGTACAGTGCAACGCTCGCCCGTGAATTGACTTGGACTGGGTTTGATTGGCGTACCTCCACTGGACCGGGTCTGACGAGTGATCAAAAGCCGCTGCAGGCATCTTATCGTGGTAGTAGCGGCTACACTGCACTGTTTGGCAACGTCATTGAGCATCTGACTAAAGCAGATAACCGCGAAATTAGCGAGACGGCCGCATCAGTCCAGCAGATGACAGGGAGGTCGAAATGAGTTCCGGTCGGCGGAGCCGTGGAGCCCCTGGTGGACGCAATCGGGGAGCTGGCGCGCCGCGCAGGTCCTCGCCGCCCAATCCTCATTCGGCCAGTCCGAGTATCGCCTCTATAGTCTGTGCATCGGCCTCCCCCTCCTCGCTGGCGCTTGCATATCCTGCGCTTGCGCCTGGGGCGGACGCGCACCAGCCGCTTGTTGCGGGTGGTGGGGATGCCGTACAGCTCGCCGGTGCCCACGTGTCGCACATGCTAGAGGCTTGGCGGTACTTCGGCGCGTCCGTTAATGCTCTGCTCGTCAATTCACCATACAACGCAATTCATTTCGCCTATTACGCCCAGCTACGCGCGGCAATGGCAGTGTTCTCGGGTGAAGGCGTGTTCGTACAGCAGGGGGCATATTTCTACCTCGACTCATCTGGCACGAGGCATAATTTCTCAGCGGCTGGCACGCACACCTTCGTATGGGAGCTTTGGCGGGAGTGGATTAAGGGCAGCCGGGCTGAGGATCTGATCGGTGACCAGATCAAGCTTATGCCCTTGGTCAGCCTTTCTGACATTGTTCCCTCGCCGCGTCCAGGTGGGGTGCTGGAACGCTGGGGCTTTGACCTCGCGGTTGGCGCGACGGAGAAAACTGCGAGGAATGCCGCTAGCTATGATTCAAAAGCGCCGTTCCCAATTCCTGTTCTGACTTCTGACCACGTATCAATTGTGCGCTCAATCTGGCGGCTGCTGCTCAGTGATGACTCCGCAATCGCGTTCGATGCTGCCTTCGTTAGATACTTGGTTGACCTTGCCGTCACTGACGCTATTGCATCTGGCGGAGCGGATGACGAGATCATTTCTCGTGAGCAGCAGCTTGAGGAAATTGCTACTAAGGTGGCGGGTGCCACTGGTCAGGACGCGACGGCTCTGTTAAGACGCTTGTCAGACCCCGGTGCTGACGACCGTCTCTTTGCCGCTGCCTCAGAGCCGCAGCAGGATGTTGTAAATGTGCTTGCACGAGCGCTTTTTTTGGTCCGAATTGCGTCTCTTAGCGTGGCGCGCGCTCTTGGTAATGATGAAAGCTCGGCGCGCAGCTGTAAGAGTTGGATCAAGTGTTGGTTGTCCGCAATTGGCGTGATTCCCGCTGGAGAATTTGAAGTCCAAGATCTGGTGGTGGACTTTGAGGATGCTATTGCCGAGCTCGACTTCTCCGCAGGTGCGGAGCTGCCAAGCACCTTGTGGCTGGGTGAGGCGGCTGAATACTCTGCGCGTCTTTCCAAAGTGGAAAGCGTTTGTGCGTGGGGTCTTCCGCTCTAGCTGACGAAAAACTAGTCCTTGATCACTATTTCTTCGTACTGTTTTCGAGATGCGCCGTTTCCCGAGATAGAACTAAATCGGGAGAGCGGCGTAGTCTTGAAGCCGTGATCGTTGAAAAGCTTCACAACTGACGAGTGGTTCGCGTTTGTGGCAACGACGTGAGCGCCTCTCTCGCGAGCTTGACGCAGGCTGAGGGCAAGTCGCTCTTGATCACTCCAAGAGAAGAGTTTTTCGTTGTATTTGACAAAGCCGTTATTGTTATGTTGAACCGTATAAGGTGGGTCGGCGAAGATCAAATCGCCTTCCGCTGCTTTAGCAATGATTTTTTCGAAATCCGCACGCACGACTTTCGCTGCACGCAGAGCTTGGGCAATTGCGGAGAAATCGTCTGTTTCGAGAAGCACGCTCTCCTTTGAGCCTTTGGGTACATTGAACTCACCCTGCATGTTCACACGGTAGATACCGTTGAAGCATGATCTGTTAAGGTAAAGAGTTCGGGCAGCTCTGCTTAGGGCATCGGTGGGAACAGTACTTCGCACCAAGTAATAGTGCAGTTCAGAGTGGGCCTTGGCATGATCGCTAAGCGCCTTGTACAGTTGCTTGTGCCTCGTTTTCATTTGGTTGAAGAGGTTAACTAGCTCTGCATTCTGATCGCTGAGAATTGCTTCTTGAGGCTGAAGTGCGAAGAAAACCGACGCCGAACCCATGAATGGTTCGAAATAGCGGTTAAAACTTGTGGGAAGCTCAGATAAGTGGTTGCGTATAAACCAGCGTTTGCCCCCAGGCCATTTCAGAAACGGCACGAGGGGCTTGCGGTCGCTGTTGGCGCTGGAGGTGTGGAGTGCTGACATCTTGGACGCCGATTCTTCTTGTGCAGCAATGATAACCTAGCGCCTCCTTGGGAGAGGCGTTCTCTAGCGTTCCCACGATAGCTCAACCGGCTTTTAATGGCGGAGTTGGTTAAAAGGCTCCAACGCCTGCTGCAGTCGCATCATCCCTGAACCAGTCGCTCACGGTGTCCTTGTGGACGCTCACCAGTGGGTCGGGCAGGGCTAGAGCTGCGGCGGCATGGGTGTTCAATGGCACCTCACGCCATTTCCCCAACTTTGGGCGCCCATCATCCCCCTCGTCGGGGGCGCTCTCGACCAGCAGGCGCCATGGCCCCGTCAGAAGTCATCAGGATCGTAGGGCTCAAGATGTGGCGTTGCTCTGGCTAGGCCGAGCGCTTCATGGAGCGCGTCCATAGTCGTCCAGATCCCGCCGCTTCCGTCATACAAGAAGCGGATCCCGCATTCGTTGGCCCATCGGATCACAGTGGCGAGCCTAGGCCTCTTGCCTGGCTGGCAGAGTTCCTGCAGGTCGTGGAACTGAAGAATTCCTCTAATCAGCATGCTGGGGTCGCCGTGGACGCGAACGCATTTGTCGCTGCTGCCATTCTTTGGCAACTGGCCAGGCAATGTAGGAAGGGCGCAAAGGTCGGCCACCAGGACAGCGCTTGGGCCATCGAAGGGAATTCTCCCTAGGGCAGGGCGCGATCAAGTGACCGAGGATTAGATCGGCCTTCGGAACTATCTCCGAGGAGCGCAGGGCCGTTCTGCGGCTGCGTCAATCTGCTCAATAACGAACTTGAGGCCTTGGCGTAGACCATCGAGGTAGTCGTTGGTCGCTTCTCTACGCTCGTCGGCATGGCTCTCCACGACCATCTACCTCCGAATGGCGCTGGGCTCCTTCCCTGGCCCGCGCAAGATCGGTGCTAGGTCGGTTTGGGTGAAGGCAGACATTGACAGGTTCTGTGCGGAGGTCGCGACACCCGAGTCTGGTGCATGAGGGCCAAGGAACCTGCCGCCAGGGCCAGCCCGGACCTCTGTTATTGAGCTCTTCACCTAGGTCGCGGCTTTTTGGCCGCTTTGGTTCTGTTCGTCGCCAGCAGTCTTTCGAGTCGCTCATCAGTATCAGATATGAGCGATCCTGGGGGAGAGGCTTTCGGGAAGACTGTTGTGGGTGGGGGCATATATCGAGATCGCTGCCACCAAGCCTCTAGATCGGCAGCATGGATACGATCGGACTTCGCGCTTTGCCCCAGACGCATCGCAGTGAGTTGTCCATCGTTGATCGCCCTGCGAAGGGTTCGAGGGTGGCAGGCACAAAGCTCCGCAGCCTGAGCGAGCGTCATTAGCTTGTCAGTCGGAACCATTACCCCTTTCCTCTTCGCTGGTCGTAGCGCCTCAGTCGAGCAAGGGCCTCCTCCATCTGGGGGGAGGTCGGGATCAGAGAGGTGCCCGGTGCCCCCCGGGATTTCCAGTTGCCGGAGTTCTCGATTGCTTTGTACAGCTCGTTCTTCTCATAGAGTTGCTTGCCCATGAAGTTTCTGGGCACTAGGCCGAGATCAGGGGCGTTCCTTCGAAACTGACGGGACGACACGCCGCAGTAATGGGCTGCCTCGTCAACGGTGAGCCAGTCTTTTCCACGGATGTCGAAACGAAGGGCCGCCAATTGCTGGCGCAGGGCTTTGATCTCGTCCTGCAGGGAGATATCGGGTTCAGAGGTGTCCATCTGGATCTGATCCTGCGTGCCTACCTGCACCCTGCCACAGCACGAGCCAGGTCGGAAGCCCGGAGATCAGTCAACCTGATTTCAAACCCATAACACGATAGGGAGAGGCCGCAGCCTCTCCTCTATGCCGGCGCAATGCCGGCTCCCTACTGACTAGGAGCCTATCGTGTTCATCGAACGATCCAATTCCCCCCTCGAGTACCTGGCCGCCTTCGCGGTCGTCTTCATGGCAGGCGTGCTTAGCGCCCATTTGCCGCGCTGACCACTGTGCCCGGGACGCCTGCTCTCCGAGGCGGTGTAGGCGTCCCACCGAAGCCCAATCGTTCCAACGGAACCAACTTCCCCTGCAGGCAGAACCAACTCGGACGCAGGCCGCACGAGTTGGGGTACGTAGTCATTGGATAGTTAACGTACCTAGGTAGCTTAAGTAATCGACACTTGCTGAAATCGTTCATACCTTGGGTGTCCCTTCCGCAACGAGGTGACAACCACATGGACTCTGCTCAGAACATCCGCTTCATTCGCCGGCAGGAGGTGGAGCGCCGGACCGGTAAAGGTCGTTCTACGATCTATGCGTCGCTGCAGCGCTCCAACAAGCGCTTCGATCCGAGCTTCCCGCGACCAGTTCGCATCGGCCCGGGCTCGGTGGCCTGGGTCGAAAGTGAGATCGAAGACTGGATCAAACTCCGCATTGCTGAGCGGGGTGCGGTCCCCGTCTAGTCACCAACTCGACAGGACTCAACCGCCGTCCTACCCCAGAGAACCTTGGGGTAGTTCGCGCACCGACCCCATCAATTAAAGGGTGGGAATGGCAGGGGTAGTTCCGGAACTTATATCTTTACCATTGGACGCTAGTCTCCAATGAATCAATGGAGCCGGTTCGCTCCTACCTCTCTCCCTGTCTACGCGACCCTTCGGTCGCTATGGAGAGGTATGTACAAGAAGGAAGAGAACATCGTCGCCCAATGGGCTGACCGGATGATTGAGCACGAGGGCGACGCCTGGATCTTCCGTCCCTCAAGCGACTACCCAGAGCAGATCGTCCGCGTTGATCGAGTGATGCGCGCGCTTGTGAAGTCGAGGTCTGAAATGTTCTGGAGCCGCCGTGTTGCTGGGATGGCACGGACAGCGATACACCCGATCGCCAGGGCCCTCCGGAAATGCGCCAACATGGACTATGGAGGCATAAAGAGTCACTTCTGCAAGCAGAAGCTTAGTCCTTACTTTGAGCTGCTGGCGGAAGAATTCCTAAGCCATCGAGCGGATGTTATCGAAGGCGCAAGCCCGGAAGTGGCAGCAGCAAACGCGTGGGTCGAACACATCCGAACGATCGCACGGAGCAGCGAATTCACTCGCCGGGTGGCTACGCAGGAGCGCAGTGCTCGGAAGAATGCAAAGGCTGCCTTGGGCTACCTGCAGACCCTGTATCGGCAACACTCTCGTCTCTGCGTCGTTCGTTTGGACGTAGGTTACAGCGCAGCACATCGCGAACTGCTGCCAGGTCGGAACGTGGATCCCGTGCGTATCAAGCGCGACTTGGCCACTTGCTTGCGCAAGTTGCGCCGAAGCTACCCAGCCTTGATGGGGTACGTCTGGAAGTTGGAGTTCGGCCCGAGCAAGTCCTACCACGTTCACCTTATGGCATTCCTCAATGGGCATCTGGTTCGCCAGGATGTGCGGATTGCGCAGGCGATAGGTGAGTTCTGGCAGGACGAAGTGACGCATTTCGACGGGAGCTATTGGAACTGCAATGCCCGAAAGGAGTTCTACGAACGGACCAACTCCCTAGGCATAGGGATGGTTGAGCACGATGATGAGGCCAAGCGGCGGCGGCTTGAGTACAGCCTGCTCTACCTGACCAAGGCGGATTACTACGTTCGCCTAAGTGAGCCTGGTCTGGGCCGGACCTTTGGCAAGGGGCAGGCCGGGGGCGACTCGAGCCGAAAGCTAGGGAGGCCCAGGATGTAGTGGATGTGGGGGAGGGGGATATCCCCCCTTCTGCTCTTAACGCATCTTGCGGCGAGCCCGAGTGTTGAGGCTTCCCTCTACTACTCGCGCGATCTGAGGATGGACCGCCGGGTCATGGTTGGTCCAACGCTGCAGTAGCTGGCGCGGGTTCGTGCTTCGGGCCTGATGATCCTTTCCGAATTTCTCCATGGCCGGCAGGATTTCCGCCCACAGATCTTGCTTTGTGGCACGGGAGTTGTCGGGCATCGCCTTCAGCATCTCCACCACCATGTTCCTCAATGGCACGATTCGGCTGCCGGTGATTCGCCCGCCTAGAGCAGTCAGCTCAAGCTGAGTTGCGTGCGAGCTGCACGTCCCGAGGTAGTAGTTGCACCTCACAAGAGCGGCCCAAGCACGGCCAGCATCATTGGCATCATGAGCCATCTGCGCTTCGAGCAGGAACAGCATCGCCGCTTCGATCAACTCGTGGACCTCTGGCACGACATTCATGGCTCTGCGCATCTGGAGTTCGTCGTCCAGCTGCGTGGCAAGGTGGCGGTCCTGAACAACACGGTCGACCAGAGAGTTCCAAATGTCAGCGTAGGTGCCACCTCGCTTCAGTGGCAGCACTCGAAGGTGGAACTCCACTTCCATGTCGAAGCTCGCCCTCCTGATACAGTCATACAGCCAAGGCCGCTCTCTATCAGTCGCAAACTTTCCTAGTGCGCTCCAAGGGGGAGGCGCTTCGGGGTCAGATTCTGGCAAATCCACAAATGATCCTGGGTCCGGAGGCGCCATCTGGGTGGGGCCGCCGAGGCGGCCTGTAGGGAGACAGTGGCAGGATACCAGTCGCTTAAGTGAGTCGTTTTGTGAGTCTAAAGTAGATAAAAGTAGATTGAATATTAATAAAATCAATTACTTGATATTGCGTTGTGGTTGCTGGTGGGCCACCATAAAAGACAGGCACTTGGGCTTACGCCCAAGTGCCTTTTTTGTGCCGCCGGGAAAACTGCCGGAACAATTCAGCGCTTGCGCGGTGGTCTCACGACTGGCACGTCGTGATCGTAGCGGCCCGTAGTCGTCGGCGATTTGTGCCCGGCCGCATCCTGCTTGCCGCCCCTGTTACCCCTGTTACCCCTGTCGCCCTTGGTGTCGCTGATGCCTCGGTGCTTGAGACCGTACATCGAGAACCGCTCTTCCTCCTCAGTCGCTTCCTCGCCCATCGCCGTGCGAAGAAGCGTTGCCACGCGTTCAAAAGAAGCTCGCCCGAACACTCTTCATGGGGCGTTCGGTAGGTAAGCCGGTGGCAAGTCGCGATTGATTGCCTTCAGGCGTCTTGCTATTCGAAGCGCATGGCGCTTACTCCGTAAAGCCAAAGCCAAAGCCAAAGCCAAAGCCAAAGCTAAAGCTAAAGCTAAAGCTAAAGCTAAAGCTAAAGCTATCGCCACATCACAATTGGACGCCGTAGCGGCTGGCGGTCGTCGGTGCCGAATGAAAATCGCCAAGCCATAACTTATGCCTAGCCCATGGCAGCTCATGCTTATCGCGCTTATCGCGCTTATCGCGCTTATCGCGCTTATCGCGCTTATCGCGGGTGGAGCGTTGAAGGCGCTAGACGTCAATGTTCGTAGCAGAAGGAATCATCTAATGAGAAACGCCTTGTACTGCCGTTCATTGCGTACGATCCGTATGAATCCAACTCCGCTGGCGGCGGCTTTGGGCTTTGCGGTACTGGTAGCTCCTTTGGTTTCTGCACATGCAAGTGAAACCTATGAGCAGTGGTTGCAGCAACGGCAGCTTCAGACCGCGTGGTCAAGCAGTTATGCGAACAGCAAGCCCCTGAATGCTGGCACCAGCGGCGCTCCGTCGTCTCAAGCGAGCGATCCGCCAACGATCATGGGAACCCTCGGGGACCCGGCCAGTTGGCGTACTGAAGAGTTCAATCGAGACTGGGGTCTGGCCGCCATCAAGGCCGAGTACGCTTACGCTCGCGGCTTGACGGGCAAGGGAGTCCGGCTTGGGGTAACCGATTCCGGCACCGCGTTGGAGCATCCTGAGTTTGCGGGCAAGGATCATCGCGCTTTCATCATGGCAAGCCTGCGCGGTGATGGATCAAGATGTGACCAGATGATCCTGGGTGGCCCGGACTCGTGCTACTACAAGAAGGGCGATGACGCTGAGATCGATGGCGTAGCAAGTGGCCCAACTGCGCCAGGTGCCCCAAAGCCGAAGTTTTCTTTTAGCCTCCAGAGTCATGGCACACATGTGGCTGGGACAGTCGCCGCCAATAGGGGCGTCAAAGGCACGCACGGCGTGGCTTCGGCGCAGATCTGGGCGCTGCCAATCTCTTTGGCGACACGCTGAAGCACGCGCGAGGCTGCTCCTCTAATGGCAATCCATGCAGGGGCTTGAGCCTTCAGGCAAAAGCAGATGCCTTCAGTTACATGTACGTGCAGGCTACCGAGCAGGGCGTCAAGGTTATGAACCATAGCTGGGGGGGGGGGCAGCGCTTTATGGGATCAATCGGCCATTGGTCGAACTGCAACGGAGGCGAGGAACAGGATTGCCGATCTGATGAGTCGTTCTGCGAACATGGAGTTCTATACGGCCCTTGCAGATCCACGCACGTATCAATTGGCGTTGCGCTACTTGGGTGAGGATGCCTGCACGGGTCCTCATTCCGCAGGTGAAAAGTTGTTGCTGATCCCTCAGCACAACGTGGTGTTGGCCATGCGCGGCTCTATCCAGTTATTCCTTCGCGTCTATGAGTTGGTCCTGCAGGCTAGCTCCGCCTGGACTTTACGATGGAGCAACTCTCCGCCAAGCTGACGCTTTGGGGCTGGTCGCCCAAGAGCGGCCGGATGATGGCCACTACCTATGCCAAGAATGACAATCGTCGCCCTAATGTGGTGGAACCCATTTCTGGCCAGCTGGCTTCGCCAGGGCAGCCGTTGCGAGGGACGGAGCTAGGCATGGCTCAGGCGGACCTGATAGCGGCCGGACAGTTGCAGGCGTGCTACCTCAACGAGCAGATGGGCAGGAAGGTGGCTGGCAGATCGTCTGCTGGTCGGATATCTCCAGAAGGGGTAAGCGGTGCGGTCGGGTCGACCAGCCACACGAGGCCGATGGAGATGGCTAGTGATAAGGGCGGAGCGTCGTGAAGCACTGCTGGGCAGATCTGCCAGATGTTTCTGAGATGAAATGAATTCTGAATTGACGGATTCAGGCCTTCTGTGGAAGAGTCGCTCTCAACAATCAGGGGGCGACAATGCGGATCGACACAAGGAACGTCGCGGTCAGCCCGCGCACGCGCGAATGTGCGGGACTTGCTCTTTTACTCGGACTCACCTTCGCCGCGCAGGCACAGCAGGCTGTTCAGCAGCCCTATCAAGAATATGACAAGAAGCTCCGCTCGGCAGAGCAGGTCGGTGCACTGACATCAGAGCTCTTCGGTGACTCGGTCAATGTATACGACCAGAGCGGATACTTCAGGCAGACCGATATCGACCTGGCGGGTAACAACGCGCTGCCGGTTCGTCTTGAGCGCCGATTGAATGTGAGGCCCATCCCTGAGTCCGGGTTGCCGCCATTGATCTATGGCGGTGCCGGTGACTGGAACATCGATGTGCCCTTCATCTCCGGCGTATTCGATTCCCAGTATGGATGGACCTACCGGGGCTCGCGGAAGGTTCCGCGCTGCAGCGCCAACTTCCTGCCCTACACGCCGCCGCCGTTCCGCATTGAAGACATCTGGTCTGGTTATACCGTCAATCTCCCCGGGGAAGGCGCCCGGTCGCTGATGGGCGATCCACCTGCCAGCCTGAAGCCAGCCAGCCGCCAGGGCGAGAACTGGAGCTGGACCACCAGTGCAATGGATACCGTCAGCTGTACGCCGATGATCGCCGGGCTGGAAGGAGAGGGCTTCATCCTGCAGACCACATCGGGCATCAAGTACACCTTTAACATTGGCACCGAGCGCGTTGTGGGTCTGATGGGATCTATCGGCGGCGACGCTGCCCAGGCGCGTCTTGAGATCTACCTGTTGGCAAGTCGAATCGAGGATCGTTTCGGCAACAGTGTCAGCATCAGTTACAACGGCAACGGCCATCCGACCAGCATCTCGTCCAGCGATGGGCGTTCGATCACGTTGAACTATGCAGGAAATCGCCTGCAGAGCGCCTCGGCAAATGGCCGCACTTGGACCTACGGCTATGCAGGCAACTCACTGCAGCGGGTTACCCAGCCGGATGGCGTCTGGTGGGAGATCAACCAGCTCTCCGACATGCGTATCGCCTATGAGAACTGGCCGGAGGATCCGTCCCAGGGATGCGGTAGTCCGCCGCTTCGCGACAAGACCTACACACTTCAGATGAAACATCCATCCGGAGCAGTGGGCACCTTCGCGTTCCAGCACGGGCGAAACTACCGTGCTGGCGTTCCAGCGAGCTACTGCATCACCGAGGCCCGCGACGGGCAGATATCTCAGTATCTTGCGCTTGCAAATCACTTTGATGGCTTCGGACTGGTGCAGAAGACCATTGAAGGCCCGGGCGTTGCTCCCATGCGCTGGACCTATGTCGACAAGGGAGATTATCAGGACTATTGGACGGGCAGCGACCGCTATTGCACCACCTGCACGCAGTCCAAGGCGGTGAGAATCAACCAGCCTGACGGGAGCTGGATCGAAGAGATCTACGGAATTGTCTATCAGTTCAATGAAGGAAAACTCCTGGGTCGACGGACCGGGGCAGCATCGGGAGTGGTGCTTGAATCTGAGGACCTGACGTATGTTCCGGATGCGCAGATGCCGTCGATGCCCTTCCCGGATCGCTATGGTTGGGCGTTTGGGGGCAATGATGGAAGTTCAGCGCTGCTCAGGCCACTGCAACGGCGTCAGGTCACGCGCGATGGCGTGACGATGACCTGGCAGGCCAACTCATTTGACCGTTATGGCCGCCCCGCGAACGTTACGCGCAGCAGTTCGCAAGGCGCCAGTCGTACCGACACAACCAGCTACTACAACGACACCAATGCCTGGCTCCTCGGCCAGGTGTCCAGCCAGATCAACAACAACACCGGCCTGGTCGAGGTGCAGACTTCCTACAATGCCCAGGCGATGCCGACCGAGCAGCGGCGCTTCGGCAAGCTTCTGCAAACGCTGAGCTACCATGCAGACGGCAACGTCGCCAGCTTTGCCGATGGTCGTGGCAACAGCACGACACTCAACGGTTGGAAGCGGGGCATCCCGCAGTCGATTGGCTTTGCGGATGGTTCGTCGATGTCGGCCAGCGTGGACGACAATGGCTGGATCCGCTCGGTAACCAATGAGCTGGGTTACCAGACCAGCTTTGACTATGACGCGATGGGCCGGCAGATCCGCAAGGCATTCGCCCAAGGCGATACGGTGGCGTGGAACCCGACCACACAGATCTTCGAGCGTGTAGATGCCGTGGAGCATGGGTTGGGTGCAGGCCACTGGCGGCTGACGACCAATACCGGCAATCGGAACAAGGTGACCTGGTTCGACGCGATGTGGCGGCCGGCCCTGACTCGTGAACAGGATGCCAGCAACCCGACCGCGACCCAGCGCTACCAGCGATTTACTTACGATCATGCCGGCCGTACCACGTTCCAGTCGTATCCGGATTCGGCCAGCAACCCGAGCGCGGGGCAGTGGTCAGAATTTGATGCACTAGGCCGTGTCACCTCCAGTTCGTCCGACAGCGAGTTGGGCTTACTGACGACGGTCACTGCCTATCTTCCCGGCATGCGCGTGAGGACAACTGACGCCCGTGGGCAATCGAGCACGACCCTGCACCGGGTGTATGACACGCCAGCCTACGATACGCCGGTTGCCATCGAGCATCCGGGCGGTGTGTTCACGGACATTGGCCGTGATGTATTCGGCAAGACCACATCGATCAGGCGGCGAGACGCCAGTGGCGGTATCGCCCTCACGCGATCCTATGTGTACAACCCGCAACAGGAGCTGTGCAAAAGCATCGAGCCGGAAACCGGAGCCATGGCCATGGGCTACGATGCTGCCGGAAATCTTGCCTGGTCGGCGGCGGGGCTTCCGCAGGGGGTAGCCGACAACTGCGACACATCCGCAGAACAGGCCTCAGGGCGCCGGGTGGATCGGACGTACGATGCAAGGAACCGCCTGAAGCAACTGGTGTTTGCTGATGCCAGTGGCGATCAGGCGTGGCAGTACAACAGCTCAGGGCTACCCACCCAGGTAACCACCAGCAATCCGTCTGGCAAGGCAGTCACCAACACCTATGTCTACAGCAAGCGGGGCCTGATCATCGGGGAGACGCTGCAGCAGCCAGGCGGCGTCAGCTGGTCCATGGGATATGGATACGACGCCAATGGAGCGCTCGCCAGTCTGCAGTATCCCAGTGGCCTGCAACTCGCGCTGGCCCCCAACGCATTGGGTCAGCCCACTCGTATCGGATCTTATGCCACGGGCGTCGGCTACTACCCGAATGGTGCTCTGCGTGCATTCACCTATGGCAATGGTATCGCGCACAGCATGGCCCAGAATGGCCGGGGTCTGCCGGCAAGGGCGGTAGATGCTGGAGTCCTGGATAACAGCATCGTCTACGACAGGAACGGAAACGTAGCCAGCATTACCGACGCGATTGCTCCGGCCAAGTCAAAGCAGATGCAGTATGACGCGCTGGATCGCCTGACACAGGCGACCTCAGCCTCCTTTGGCGGCGACACGATCTACCGCTATACCTACGACGTGCTGGACAACCTGCGCAGTGCCAAGCTGGGCGGTGTGAAGCAGCACAACTACTGGTATGACGCCCGTAATCGGATGACCAACGTAAACCGCGATGATGGCAGTGCGATCATCGGCCTGGACTACGACGTTCAGGGAAATCTGGCCAAGAAGAATGGTGAGGCATTCCGGTTTGACCTGGGCAATCGCCTGCGCGATGTGGCCGGTCGGGAGACCTATGCCTATGATGCGCATGGTCGCCGCGTTGGCAGCTACAGCAGCCAGGAGGGCGACATTCTCTCCTTCTATGGAAATGATGGCGTGCTGCGTCGGCAGGACAACAAGCGCACGATGAAGGAGATCGAGTACATCAGTTTGGGGACTCACTTGATTGCCCAGGTTGAGAAAAGCACCGGTCTTGCCGTGCCGCGTCTCTCGGGACCGGCGACCGTGGAAACCGGCAGCTACACCCTGTCGTGGGGGGCTGTTGGCCAGGCCTCACGCTATGAGCTTCGTATGACGGCCAATGGTGGGCTGAGTTGGAGCACCTTGTATGCGGGGAGTGCCCTTTCCCATGCACTTACGGGTGTGCCAAAGGGCGTAAGGCAGTATCAGGTCCGCTCCTGTGATGCGAGCCGATGCAGTGCGTGGAGTGCCTCCATGTTCGTTCGACATCTTCCCATTCCAGTCCCTGGTGCTGCTCCGGTTTTGTCGGGACCAGCTGAATCGAATGGCGACTATCAGCTGACATGGAATGAAACCATCGATGCAACGTTCTATCAGCTGGAAGAAAGTGAAGGCGGCGGTTGGACTCGGATCAGTAACGACATTTTGATTTCCCACTCATTCGCGGCGCGCTTGCCAAGCATATACAGTTACCGCGTCAGAGGATGCAGCGAGGCTGGGTGCGGGCCTTACAGTGATGCCTTGAATCACCGTGTTCGCCTATCCATTCCCAAAAGCATCAAAGTGCAAGCATTCATGTTCCAGGGCGATGCGGGAGAAATGGTGACCTGGCTCGGATCTCCAGGGGCTCAGTTCTATGAGGTCAAGGATGTTGCTCCTGATGGCTTCGAACTGACCTACAACGTTGGTGACTCTCTTGTTAAGTCCTGGACCTACACCCGGGGGCAGGGAATCACTTTTGGCAGCTACTTTGTTCGTGCCTGCACTGCGTTGGAATGCACGGAATGGGGGGGCGCCGTAAGAGATCCAGCTATATTTGAAGGGCTTCCGCCAGATGCTCCAAAGGAAGTCTGCACCAGATTGCCGTGTCCTGTCAGCCCGAAATCCCCGGGGGTGATCAAGTGAACTTCAGAGATGGATTGCTGATAGCAGTAGTCTTTGCGATTGCGCTTTCCTCATCTCTGGATGTCCGGGCGCAGACTGTTACTTACCTTCATACCGATGCGCTTGGCTCGGTTGTGGCGGAGACTGACGCCAGCGGCAAAGTCATCAAGCGCTACGACTACGAGCCCTATGGGGCAGTGGTGGATGGTCAGGTCACCGACGGGCCGGGCTACACCGGGCACGTGAGCGACTCGACCACTGGCCTGAACTACATGCAGCAGCGGTACATGGATCCGCAGTTGGGTGTATTTCTGTCGGTAGATCCTGTGGCAGCCCACGAGGACCCCGTCGGAATGTTCAATAGGTATCGCTATGCTGCGAACAATCCCTACAAATTCAAGGACCCGGATGGACGCTGCTATACCAGCACTGGCGCATGTATGTCGGAAGCTGAATTTGAACAGGCGTGGAAAGGGGAGCCAAGTCGGGTCCTGAACACGATCGGAAGCCCGCTGGGAACTGTTGCGGATGCCTTGAATGGGGATTTCAAGGGGATGATCGTGGGCGCCATATTGTCCCGTGCCCCAGGCGGAAAAAGCGGGGTCAAGGCGGCAGGGTTCTTTGTCCGATTTGGCAAAGGCGCAGAGAGCGTTGAGTCGCTGGCAGCTCAAGCCGCCAAGGCAGAGAAGGCCGGGTTCCCGCATGGGGTTTCGGTCAAAGCGCAGGAGAAGGTGAGTGCGGCAGATAGAATCAAACACCGGGTCGCCGATCAAGCGGAGGCGAAGAGTACGTTCAATACACCTCAAACAGGGAACAATCCGAGCCACCATACTGTGGAACTGCCCAAGCCAGTGACGGAGAAGGTGGCTCAAAAGTTCAATGAGGTTTACAAATGAAGATCGACTTGCTTGTGGAGTGGTACGACGGTGAGCTGCAGCAAGTGATGGAAGATGGAGGGCGTTACTTCTATGCAATATGCGTGGCCGCAGATTTTAGCGAAACCGCACTGGATAGGGTTTATTTCGTTTTCAATCTTCTGCCACGGGAGAGGCGAACGATTGGAGGCTTGCTCGCTGCATCAGATGTGGAAGGTCTTGATCATCTGCTACGCGAGAAACTTTACGGCCGGCTAGGCGCCCTTTTTGAGGGGGACCCCAGTAGTTGGCAGTTGAATTCGGTTGATTTCGATGTTGAGCCTGCGCCGTATCTCAAATTTTTCAGATTTCCAGTCGTTGATGCCTTGGTTGCGTGAATCTGTGGGCGTGAGTCGGAAGCCATGGAGAAGAAATGGTTACAGCTTCGTGGGGCATTCTTTTGTATCAAATGGCCGATAGCTTGGCCCATGAGCTCCGTGCCGTCTCTACCCTGAGTCACGCCAGGGTGCGGTCGTTGCAAGGCTGCTGAACACCACGTCGAGTGAACCGTTCCATCCGCTACGCGGCCGGCCACTAAAGCCTGAGCAGCGACAGGCCCGACGGCTTGCTGAGGCCGTGGCAAGAGAGTTGGCGCGAATCAAGGACGCGCTTCAGCCGCGCGAGTCGTCAGCCGAGATCAAGCCCAGAGCAAAGGACCCGCCGAAGGCATGGGAGAGGGCGGGGAGAGTTCAGGGCAAGGCCGAGGGTAGGCCCGGAATTGGCCGTATGGGCCTGTGACAGGTGGAGGCTATGGCTCGGAAGCAAGCGAAAATTTTGGTCCTGCAGGCGGA
This sequence comes from Stenotrophomonas maltophilia, assembly GCF_002799245.1. Taxonomy (GTDB): domain Bacteria; phylum Pseudomonadota; class Gammaproteobacteria; order Xanthomonadales; family Xanthomonadaceae; genus Stenotrophomonas; species Stenotrophomonas maltophilia_S. The sequence continues at coordinate 87,709 of NZ_NEQV01000002.1, forward strand.
CCTCCAGAACATCGAGGTAGTGATGGCCAGAAAGAGCCTGAGCCGAGCGACCATCTACCGCCAAATGGCGCTGGGATCCTTCCCTGGCCCGCGCAAGATCGGTGCTAGGTCGGTTTGGGTGAAGGCAGGCATTGACAGGTTCTGTGCGGAGGTCGAGACACCGGAGCCTGGTACATAAGTACCAAGGAACCTGCCGCATGGGCCGGGCCGGACCTCTGTTATTGAGCTCTTCGCCTAGTGCGCGGCATATTGGCCGCTTTGGTTCTGTTCGTCGCCAGCAGTCTTTCGAGTCGCTCATCAGCATCAGATAGGAGCGAACCTGTGGGAGAGGCTTTCGGGAAGATTTATGCTGCGGAATATTCATATTTTGGGTTGTGGCACATGGGGGTGATGGGGAGTGCAAAGGTTATGAGTTGTCAGAATGGATCTGCAAAATGAAGGTGTTGGCCATTATTATCTTTTGCTCTTGCCTGATTGTGGGGGCGGGTGTATGGGTTTTCTATCCTACTTCGGTGCAGTCAGAGATGAAGACGTTCAGGATCTTGTCTCAAAGCGAATTTTCATCGTTGCGGAAAGATGCGCTGGAGTTTGCGCATCAGTTTGAGGTTAAGGGGGTTGAAATTAACGCGGGGGATTCTAATTCATCTTCTTTCGAAATTTATTGCAAGGGTGTGCCGGTGTTGCTTGTGATTAACGGCCCTATTCTGTTGACGTCTCACGTAATGATGGGGGCTGATTCTCGTGCGCCTGATGTCGCACGCTTTCGAATGGATGTTTATCAACGCCTTGAGCCTGAAGGTAAACCGGGGGTGGCTGGGCCTGTTCCGGTGCAAATCGGAAAACTGGAAAAGTTTTTGCTGAAGCATCGCGACGGGATAGATGTCGAGAAGCAGTGTCGCTGAATCCAACTGCTTTTCTGTGCCTCCGGAACATTCACGAGGGCCAGAGGCGCTTGGTTGCCAGCAGTGTGGGCGAACGTGATCGTCGCCGTCTTGGCCGTCTGCGGCGATATCCTGCACGGCTCTACTATCAACCACGATACCGCGATGGGTCTCCAGTAGCGTCCGATGGTTGGTTTGCTCCTGAACGCCATGAAGGATGGCTCAACCACTATGGCAAGGATTCACCTGGTCGAAGGCCCCGTCGGTGCGGGCAAATCCACGTTTGTTGCCGGGTTGCGGGAACTTCATAAAGCCGCGGGATTCATCCTGGACGCGTGGTTCGTACGGCTATACAGCCCGGACCGTCCCGCAGCCAACCTGATGGAATGGTATGCAGCAAGGAAGGCGCGCTGCCTGGATCAGATATGGGTCACGGCCCGCGAAGTTCTCGATACGGATCGGGACGTTGTACTTGAGCTGGGCCTGGTGGAGAAGGCCAGTCGCGAGCATTTCTACGCGCAGGTCAGAGAGGCGGGCTACGACCTGGTCGTGTATCTCCTGGATGCCCCGCGTGACGTTCGTCGGGATCGCGTCCGTCAGCGCAATCGGGAGAAAGGCGTAACGTTCTCCATGGAGGTGTCCGATGCCTTCTTTGAGCTGGCGAGCGACCATTGGGAACCGATGGACCAAACCGAATGCGAGATCTATGACGTCCAGATAGTCCCCTGGGAGACAGGGTCTGTATTTGGCCGCTAGAGGATGGTGAGGCTGCCAGCCGCTGATGCGCAGGGCGAGGAATACCACACGCTCGCACTGGAGGCGGAGCTTCGTCGGTAAGCGGAGCCCGTCACCGGGCGGCTGTCCCGCCGTTATCGGCGTGAAGATCCGGGTCCCGTGCTAGGGTCGCCACGAGGAACAGGACGCTGGCAGTGGGCATTTGTGGTCACACGCCCATAGGACAATGGAGCATGGAGCAGATGATGAATGCACGGGTTCCGCAATTGCTGAAGGTGCTGGCTCTGCCGGCGGCGCTGCTGCTTGCAGGCGCTGCAGATGCCGTTGTATTCCCAAAGGAGCTGAGGGGAACCTGGGACATCGGCCCGGAGGCGTGCAGGCTGCCACTCAGTGCAGACTCGGATACCGTCATCCGTATCGAGGCACGGCGCCTGGTCGGCTTCGAGAATGTGGATACCCCTCGCAGGATCACCCGTCTGTCGACGGGCGTACTGGCATGGTCGGTGGCATCCGAATCCAACGTCGCGCCAGGCGTATCCCTGGAAGACATCTATGTATTGAAGGGTGACAACCTCACCGTTACCGATGGTGAAACCACGAAGACCTATCGCCGCTGCCGTTGACGACAGGCGAATCCCTGCACCCATCACCACAAGGAGAGTGGCATGCCGCAACAGGAACAGACGCCGACGGAGCAGCCGCAGCCTGAACTGCCTCGGTATCGCTTGACGCAGCTGCACAGCCCCGCGCGTGGCAACCAGCCGGTAGCCGACCTGGATGGGTTGGTCACGCATCACCCGGGAAGCAACGCGCGTGCGCGGGTGGTCGATGGCGTGCCTGTCGGAGTGGAGAATCCAAGGACCCGATCGTATGGCGTGGTCGGCGGCGAAATCGAGGAGCTGGAAACGCGCCGTACCGATGGCGGAAGTCGCAGCGCACTGGGCCCGGACCAGGTGTTGCTGACCAAGGACTTCATGCTTGAAGACAGCCGGATCGCCGCAGGGGGGCGAGGTGTTCGATCCGTCGACGTGCCGTCGCCATTCTCTGGCTATATCAATCGTGTGAATCCCGCGCTTGGCGTGGTTGACATCTATGACCGGAAAGGCGGCGAACTCATTGCGCGCGTGCTGCACATGGATCCGATCCTGGTCCATCCAGGTGACACCGTCCAGTACGGCCAGGCGCTTGGGACACAGAGCAACATGGGCCTGCCGAACGCGGGCAAGCATGTGCACCTGGAAGTGGATACACGTTACTTCCAGCAGTATGGAAACTACGTGGAGGACCTGGCCAGCGGTCGATTGTCGATCGATCCTGGCCGGCGCGATGCGGGTATCGAGCCGCGCGCTGTCGTCGACGACGGCATCATCCGCATTGGCGAATCGGCTGATATTGTCAGGGTTGTGCAGCAGCGCCTGAATGCGGCGGGCTATCGCGGTGCGGACGGTCAGCCACTTGCCGAAGATGGTGTTTATCGCTAGTCGATGCAGAAGGCGGTCATCAACTACCAGGAGGCCCAGCAGCTGCCGCGCAGTGGCGATCTCGACCCGGCCACGCTGCAGCGGATCGCGCCAGCAATGCTGCCGCCGACGCTCCATCCCACGACGAATCAACCTGGACTGCCCTATCCGAACCCGCAGGGGAGTGCTGACAGCGTGTTGCACGCAGCGCTGCCTCCGCTGTTGGCCCAGGCACAGGATGCGGTGCTTCGCATGGAGGCCGGCCGTGGGCGCCCCTTTGATGCCCAGAGTGGGTGCCTGGCGGCCAGCGCGGCTTGCCTGGCGAGGGACAGCGGTTTGTCGCGCATCGATCACGTCCTGCTGAGTGAGCCGACGTCGACCACCGGGCGCGGCGAGACGGTGTTCGTCGTCCAGGGCGATCTTGCCGATCCATCCCACCGGCGTGCACAGATGAGCACCGCCTCGGCGCTGGCGACGCCGGTAGAGGAGTCCCTGCAGCGGCTTCAGGAACGTCCGCCAGCGGTCGGCATAGGGGAACCGTCGTCACCCCAGGCCGAGCTGCAGGCACAGGATGCCCTGCGCGCGCGAAGCCAGGGCTGAGCAATACCCGGGGCAGCGTTTTCGTTACAGCTGCCCGCGCCGCCCGCGCCCATCAATGCTGTAGCGCCCAGCTCCGGTGCAGGCCAGCAGCAGGAACCCGCCGGCCAGCCCCAGGTTCTTCAGGAACATGATCTGCTGGGTCTGATCGGCGAAGTTGTGGTGGAAGATGAAAGCGGTGACCAGGCTGAAACCCACCAGCACGATCGACACCAGCCGGGTCTGGAAACCGAGCAGGATGCACAGGCCGCTGCCGATTTCGAAGGCGATGGTCGGCCACAGCAGGATGCCGGGCACGCCCATCGCATCCATGTAGCCCTGGGTACCGCTGAGATCGCCGAGCTTGCCCAGCCCGGAGACCAGGAACAACGCCATCAGCAGGATGCGCGCCAGCAGGTAGGCGAGTGAATGCGATGAATGGCTCACGTCGATGTCCTCGGAGATGGCCGACGCAGGCGATCGGAGCCCACCGACGGTGAAGCCGGTGTGTAGGTCGACCGCCGGAACTGCTTGACAGCCGCTACGCCGCAGTAGACCTTTCCCGCCATGACGATCGATATTGAATCGCTCAGCCTTCGCGAGCTGGGTGCCCTGGTGGTTGCCGCTGAACAGCGCAAACAGCTTGTTTCCAGCCGCCGTCCGGCCAGTGCGGTGCGGCGGATGCTGAAGGCCGCGGCGGCGGAAGCCGGTTACACCCTCGAAGAACTCTTCGGTGGCGAAGCCTCGGAGGCACCTGCGCCAGCCCGCAAACCCACCCGCCGTAAATCCGGCAAAGTCGCGCCCAAGTATCGCGATCCGGAATACAAGCGCCTGACCTGGACCGGTCGCGGGCGCATGCCGCGCTGGTTGGCGTCCAAGGTGTCGATGGGCCACAAGGCCACCGATTTCCTGATTCCTGGCCTGGCCAGGCCGACCGCTGGCAAGACCAGCACCATCGGCAAGCGGACCGTCATCAAGAAGGGATGAGACTGCGGCACTGCTACGCTGCCCGGGTCTTTCAACCAAGGAGCACGCGATGGCACACGAGGGCGGCATGACGATCACGCCGAAAGTCCTGTACACCGCCGCAGCCGCGGCCGTGCTGGTCAGCCTGTTGGCCTGGGCGGTGGAATGGAGCGGGTTGGCCTATGTCTGCCCGTACTGCCGCGTGCAACGCACGGTGATCGGCGTGCTGGGCCTGCTGACGCTGTTCGCGCGCCCGGGCGGCATCGTGGTGCCCTGGCTGTCGTACACCATGGGCGCCTTCGCATTCGTGGTGGCGGCGATGCAGCACTTCAACGGCTGGAAGCGCATTTCCGCGGGCGACTTCAGTTTCAACGAACAGTGGTACATCGACCCCTGGCTGCTGTCGGGCTGCGCGATGCTGATTCTGGTGGCGCAGCTGATGCTGGTGCAGGCCGCCTGCCGGCGCAGGTTGCACTGACAGTACCGTCGCTGGGAGCCAAACGCCCTGCTTTACAAGGATAGGTTCGGTAACTCCATTCCGCTCGGCGTCACGCCGTTGAGCGAGGGGCGAGGCGGCGGCACGCATCGCTTCGAGTTCCCGAACGGGAATGCCACCGATATGGGAAGTTTCGTCAATGCGCTCAACAACATCGGTGTCCCGGTGACGGGGGCGGGCAATCAGTCTGTCACCTGCACCAGCACGATCAGGCTGACCGAGGTCAAGGTGATGTGCAACCGGAACGGATGAGGAAAAGATCGATGCGAGTTTCACCAGGCTTGGGTTCCACCGTCATATTCGGCACTTCCTTTGTGGGAGCACTGCTATGCGGGTTCGTGTTCCCATCCATGTCGGCAGGTTCCCCGGAGCTGACCCCCTGGATGTTCAACGGACTGCTGGCGTGCGGCGCAGTTGCGCTTTTCAGTGCCCCCTTTGGCTGGCGGGGCTACCTGAACTGGAGATCGCGTCGGTTGAAGTAACGCAGGGGGCCGGCGTGATTGCCGGCCCCTTGTTACCTGGGAGGAGGCGCAGGATTACGCGTTCTGGAATACCGCCAGCTGCGCGGCGAAGGCACGCTGGTAGGCGGGCCGCTGCGTCGCCTTGGCCACATAGGCGGCCACCTGTGGGTACTCGTCGAGCAGGCCGCTGCTCTTCAGGCGCAGCAGCACCGAGACCATCATCAGGTCGCCCACGCTGAAATCGCCGTCCAGCCACGCCGCCGCGCCCAACCACGCGGCCAGCTGTGAGAGGCGCATCCGTACGCGCTCGTCCAGCATCACCAACCGCTGCCCATACCACGGCTGCTCGCGCTCCAGCACCCAGGCCATGGAGCGTTCGACGATGGGGGGCTCCACCGTGTTCAGCGCGGCGAACACCCACATGATCGCGCGCATGCGGTCGTCGGGATTGCGTGGCAGCAGGCCGGGATGCTGTTCGGCCAGGTGCAGGACGATGGCGCCGGATTCGAACAGGGTCCGCTCGCCCTCCTGCCAGGTGGGGATCTGCCCGAACGGATTGCGTGCCAGGTGCGCAGGCTGCTTCATCTCGGCGAAGGTGAGCAGTTGTACGTCATAGGCTACGGCCAGTTCCTCCAGTGCCCAGCGCACGCGCATGTCGCGCGCCAGGCCCTGGCCGCGGTCGGGGGAGGTGGCGAAGGCGGTGAGGATCGGTGGCATTGGAGCGCTCCTGCAGGCCGGAGGGCCTGCCTTTCCTGTTCCGACGAACGACGGGGCGGGAAATCGATAGCGCTCGACGCGCCCCTTCACCCGGCCCGGTGCAGCTTCCGATACTGGTCCGGCGTGCAGTGCGCATGCCGCTTGAACATTTCGGCGAATGCGCTGACTGCTGAATAGCCCAGCTCCTCGGCGATGCGGCTGATCGGCTTGCGTGTGCACAGTGCCTCGGTGGCGCGCACGAACTTCACCCGCCCGCGCCAGTCACCCAGCGACATGCCCAGTTCACTGCGCGCCATGCGCTCCAGCTTGCGCACGCTCATGTGGTGCCGTTGTGCGATGTCGGCCACCGGTTCGGCGGCCTGCAGATGCTTCTCCATGTACGCCATCACCTGCTTCAATGCATCGCTGCTGGCGATCGGCAGGAAGCTGGGCAGCACCGAGGCGTTGACGATCTGGTCGATGACTACAGTTGCCATGCGCCGTTGTGCAGGCGTCTGCGGATCGGTCACGCCCTGGCGCGCCAGTTCGTGCAGCAGTTCGCGCAGAAGGGGCGTGACCTCCAGCGCCCGGCAACGCGCGGGCAAGCGCTGCGACAACGCCGGCGACAGGTAGGCTGATCGATAGGCCAGCACCGAGCGGTTGCGCGAGTAATGGGCCACGCCCGGCGGAATCCAGAGCGCATAGTGCGGCGGAGACACCATCCACTCGCCCTCGATCTTCATTTCCATCACGCCCTGCGCAACGAAGTTGAACTGTCCCCAGGGATGGCTGTGCGTGCCCCAGTCGGTGGGTTCCATCGCACCCTGCCGGAAGTAGATCGGGCCGGGCAGCTGGCGGAAGGTGGGGATGGGCTCCATCGGCTGCCGCAAGCCCGGGTCGGAGTGGCGCATTTTCAGGATGTCCTTGACATGCGCCAAGCGTACGCTGGTCATTCTCCCACGTACACCTGCCGTCTTGAACTATCTCTTCCCGATCCTCGCCTGCCTGCTGTGGGGCGCCAACACCATTGTCACCAAGCTCGCCTCCGGCGCGGTCGGGCCGATCGACATCGGCTTCTTCCGCTGGCTGGTGGCCGCGATCATCCTGCTGCCCTTCGCATGGCCACGGCTGCGCGGCCATCTGCCGGTCGTGCGCGCGAATCTGGGGCGCTTCCTGGTGCTGGGCTGCCTGGGCGGAGTGATGTACCAGTGCCTGGCGTACTATGCGGCGCACTTCACCTCGGCCACCAACATGGGCGTGATCCAGGCGCTGATCCCGTTGATCGCGCTGGCGCTGTCACGCCTGTTCATGGGCCATCCGGTACGCGGCGCCGCCATCGCCGGTGCGGTGGTTTCCACGGTCGGTGTGGTGGCGGTGGTATCGCAGGGCGACCTGGCACGGCTGGCGGCGCACGGCCTGAATCGCGGCGATGCGATCATGCTGATCGGCGCGTTGGCATTTGCCGCCTACAACGTGCTCATGCAGCGCTGGAAAATTCCGCTGTCGGTGCTGGAGTCATTGTTCCTGCAGGCCACGGCCGCGTCGCTGATCCTGCTGCCACTGCAGCTGCTGGTCGGCAGTGGGGTGAACAACCTGACCGCCGTGGGCTGTATCGGTTTCGCCGCTGTGTGCGCGTCGATCCTTGCGCCTCTGACCTGGATGACGGGTCTTTCGCGGTTGGGGGCGGCACGCGTTTCGGGCTTCTTCAACCTGGTGCCGATCGTGACGGCGGCACTGGCGGTCCTGCTGCTGGGCGAGTCGCTCAGCGGATGGGTGCTGGGGGGCGGCCTGCTGGCGGTGTCGGGCGTGGTATTTGCTGAGTTCAGCGCCAAGCGCGCGGCACAGGCCACGGTGGAACCGCAGGCCTAGGCTGAGACGGGCGATCAGGCGTGCTGCGCGGTTGCCAGTGCCTGTTCGACCCGCCGTTCCAGCGCATCGCTGTCGTGGCCGCGCTTGCCCTGCAGGCTCAGGTACAGCGACAGCGGGTCGACCACTGCGCCGCCCCCGGTGAATGCCGGTGGATAGGCCCATACCTGCAGCCGCGCCTGCTGTGCGCAGCCGTGGGCGTCCACCGGCTGCGCAGCGAGCGCGCGCCAGGCATCGATATGCAGCGCACGGGTGGTCACCACGGCGGGTGACCTGTCCGCGTCCAGTGCATCCAGACCTGCACGCGGCGCCGGCTGGCCTGCATCGGCCAGCAGGGTGCCCACCTGTTCCCAGCAGACATCGACTTCTTTCAGCACCGGTGAGCGCAGGAAGGGCTGTGCTTTGGCCCAGACATCACGGCGATCGCCCGCCAGGCGCAGGAAGCGTTCGCGGCCGCCGGTGGAGCGTTCGGCCAGGCCACGCCCCACCAGCTCGGCGGACAATCGCGATGCGGTCATCGAGGTATACCCTGCGCTGGCACTGATTTCGCGGGGCGACCACCAGCGCGGCTGCCCGGACAACAGCACGTGGATCAGCACGGCCTGTGCCGAAGGCAGCAGCGAGATCGCTTTCTTCTCGTGGTCGGGCGCGTCGCGGAACTCGATGGCCAGGCTCGGCGCGAACAGCTGCGCGTGCGGCACCACGAAATCGATGTGGTTCTCGACCAGGAAGCGCCGCTGGGTAGGTGTGAGGTAGGGCGAGACATACAACACCAGCGCATTTGCCGCCGAGCGCAGGCTGCGCACGTCCTGGATGACGCGGCTGCTGGGCTCGCCCGGCTCGCGGGCCACGGCGAGCATGGCGGGTGTTTCACCGTACAGGGTCAGCTCGGCGATGTGGTAGCGCGAGGCCATCGCGTGCGGAATGGCGTGTGCCACCGTGACCGGATGCACCGCCGAGGCAAGCCCTGGCAGGACCCTGCGCAGGTAGCGCTGCGCGTCAGCGACCAGGTCGGTCAGGCCGGTGCGAACTGCCGTCGTCATCTCGTACTTCCCTTGCAACGGCCCGACCGGCATTGACCGACCGGGCTGTGCCATTGCATGCAGTGGTGAACCTGGAGACGGGCATGCAGCATCGGCGCGCGTGGCGATCCATGCGGTCTGGCTCCTTTGCCGTCATGACATCAGTGTTGCCGGAAACCTTGGAGATTCCGTCGAATAACGATGGAGATTGAGTGGAGGAAGTGTGCAGCGTGGCCGGCGGACTCCCCTTCCGCCGGCCACGCGCACGGCCCGTTCAGGTCAGAAGCGCTGTGAGTACTTCACATACACGGTGCGACCGATATCGAATCCACCGTAATAGGGGAAGGAGCTGGACGGCTTGGAGAACATGATCGGCCCCTGGTGGTTGAACACATTGTTCGAACCCAGCGCGACGGTGCCGTTCCACGGCAGCTTGTAGCTGACCTGGATGTCATGGAAGGCATTGCCACCCACCCTGCGCTGCGCGTCCGGTTCGCCGTAGGCATAGCGGTCGGGCAGGGTGCAGGGGCGATTCGGCACGCAGCTCTCCACCATGCCGGAGTAGTAGCGCAGGGTGTACTGTGTGGTGAAGTTGCCCAGCTGCCAGTTCACGCCGAGGTTGGAGCGCAGGCGGAAGATGCCTGGCTGGCCGATGCGGCCCATCATGATCGTTTCGCCGGCCGAGTTCTGGTTCTGCTCGTCGTACCTGGAGACGTAGCTGTTCTGCAGGTCGAGAGTGAAACGGCCGAACGAGAACTCCGGCAGCCGGTAGCGGATGCCCAGGTCCCAGCCTTCGGTTTCCATCGCACCGAGATTGGCCAGGCCATAGAACATGCTGGTGATATGGCCGTCGCCCGCGCGCTTGATGCTGCCGCAACGCGGCGCATTGCCGAGCACGTAGCAGTCACGCAGGATGCGGTCGACGCTGTCCTGGATGATCATGTTTGTGATCTTGTAGCTGTACCAGTCCAGGTTGATGTCCAGCCCGTCGACCCAGCGCGGGCTCCAGACCACGCCCACCGTCCTGCTCTTGGATTCCTCCGGGCGCAGCTTCGGGTTGGAGCCGGTGGTGAACTCGTCGGGGGTGGCACACGGATAACTGGCGCAGGGCTTGAGGCTCTGGTTCAGCTGCTGGTAGCCCAGCGGGACGCCGGCCGCATTGCACGCCGCGTTGCCGTTGACGCTGTTGGTGGCACCCGTGCCGCAGGGATCGACGTAGGTTTCGAAGCTGGTACCCAGCCCGCCGTAGAGGTCGGAGATGCTGGGTGCACGGAAGCCCTCGGCGAAGGTGCCGCGGACCATCAGCTCCTCGATCGGGCGCCAGGCAAAGCTCGCCTTGGAGTTGGTGGTGCTGCCGAAGTTGCTATAGTCGGAATAGCGCGTGGCCAGGTTCACGGTCAGCTCCTTGGCGAACGGCAGGTCGCGCAGCACCGGCACGTTCACTTCGGCGAAGAACTCATTGAGGCTGTAGTCGCCGGCGGTGGTCGATGCGCCCAGCGCGGTGCTCTGGCGCGACTGCGCGAAGGCGTCGGGCACGAAGCGCCCCTCTTCCTTGCGGTACTGGTAGCCGAGCGCCACCGACAGTTCACCGGCAGGCAGGTCGATCACCGGACCGGAGATGTTGGCGAAGTAGCTGCGGGTCTTGGTGATGCCGGTATCGGTGAAGGTAGGGAACAAGAAGCGCTGCAATTCGGGGTCGGAGAGAGAGCCTGCCCCCGCGACACCGAATGGCAGCAAAGGATTCCAGGCCAGGCAGCCGGAGACCGGCGATGCCGCCGTGCCACACCGTGCCACGCCGTTGGCATCGAGGTAGGAAGCCCCCAATGCCTGCCGGGAAGCGATCAGGCTCATGTCGCCACGGCCTGTTTTTGTGACTTCGTTGCGGTTGAACAAGGCGCCCACTTCCCAGTCGTAGGTCTTGGTGGCCAGCTCGAAATAGCCGGACAGGCTGGGCGCGATGCGCAGTGACTTCAGCTTGCTTTCGGTGGTGCGCGGCAGCTCCCACAGGCGTCGGTTGAACTCGACGTTGCGGCCGACCGGGTTGAACACGCTGGCGGCCGACAGCGGCGTGCCGAACTTGGTGGACTGGTACGGGTAACCTGCGATCTGCTGGTCGGTGACGCGCTCGTTGTAGCCGATGTCGGTGCTGAACTTGATCTGGTCGGTCAGCGCATAGTCGGTACTGAGGAACAACGAGCGGCGCTCGATGCCGGTCTGCAGGAGCATCTGCTCATTGCCATTGGCGAACTCGGCTGGAGTGATCGGGTGGTAGTCGTTGGGGTTCTTCGGGTTGCCGCCACGGTTGAGCGTCTTGAACACGGCATCGCCGGTGTTGCACCTGTAGAGCGCGGGGGCGCACCAGGAGCCGTTCTGGCTGATGTTGCTCCAGTCCGCGCCGGGATAGCCGGGGCCGGCACCGCCATGTTTCGAGAACGAACGGTCGCGCGCGAACACCGGATCGGACTTCTGGTATTCCAGGGCCAGCGTGTAGCCACCGCGCTCGCCGCGTGCGCCGGTGACCAGCGAGAACGTGCTGTCCTTGCCGTCGCCCTGGCTGAACTGGCCGTGCTGCACCGAGACTTCCAGGCCGTCGTAGTCCTTGCGGGTGATGATGTTGACCACGCCGGCGATGGCATCGGAGCCGTACAGCGCGGAGGCGCCATCCTTCAGGACGTCGATGCGCTCGACTGCGCTCATCGGTATCTGGCTCAGGTCCTGGAGGCCGCCGGTGGTTGCGCCCAATCGCTTGCCGTTGACCAGTACCAGCGTGCGCGTGGCACCGAGGTTGCGAATGTCGGCGTAGTAGCCGCCGACGTTCTCGCCGGAGGCCAGCGCACGCGCGCGGGAGATGGCCGGCGCGCCGGTGGAGGTCAGGTTCTGCAGCAGGTCGGCGATGGTGGTGAAGCCCTGGTGCTCGATCATCGAACGGGTGATGGCGATGATCGGCTGCTGGGTTTCGATGTCCACGCTGCGGATGGCCGAGCCGGTGACCTGGATGCGGTCGAGGTTCTTCGGTGTCTTGTCGCCGTCGGTCTGTGCGTGCGCGGCCGGTGCCCAGGCAGCGGCCAGCGCGGTTCCCACTGCCAGCGAAAGCAGGGTGTACGAGTGATGCATTTGGCTCTCTCCAAATCCAGTTGTATGGGTTCCGCACATGGCTGCGTCGGAACCGATCTGAAACTCCGCTGTGCGGAATCGGGAGGAACCTAACACCCCGTTTACACTTCAATTACGTTATGGACGCGTTATCGTCGCGCGTCCTGCACGGCGTTCATGCCGTGCAGCGCGGGGCACTGCATCGCGGGGTGGCCGGCTGCGCCTGGCGATGCACGTGCGTTCGCTTGTTCGGCGTGAATGCTGCGCAGCGTCAAGTGAAATCGACAGCTGCAGTTGTGCAGAGTGATGCGCGGATCAATCGCTGCTCACCCGGGGAGCACATCCGATCCTCCAGGGTGGAGTCGCAGGCAACAGCACCATTGTTGCCATCGTGCACTCACTTCCGAGCATGGAGAAATGACGATATGAGCACCCAGTCCACCATCGAGCATCGCCTCAACGACCTGATCGAGATCGCCCGCGATGGCAAGACGTTCTACGAGGAAGCGGCCACCAAGGTGAAGGATGCTGAGCTGTCGGCATTGTTCACCCGCATCGCCGGCGTCAAGGGCCGCATCGTTGCGGCGCTGAGCAGCTCGGTGGCCGCCAGCGGCGGCAAGCCTGCAGAGCATGGCACCGTGGTCGGTTCGATGCAGCAGTTCTACGGCAAGGTGCGTGCAGCCTTCGGTGATACCAACTATGGCTATGTGGCCGAGCTGGAAGAATCGGAGGACCGCCTGCTGGGCGCGTTCAAGGATGTGCTGAAGGACAACGAGCTTCCGCCGGCGGTACGCCAGGAAGTGACCCAGCTGCTGCCGGAGGTGCAGGAGTGCCACAACGTCATGCGTGCACGCAAGCATGCGATGAAGGCAGCCTGATGCTTCAAGGCGGTTTTCTCCCCGGAACCGCCACGGCCGGGGCAGTGCGCTGCCCCGGCCACCTTTCCCGGTGTGTTGAAAAAAAAGGGGCGGCCGTGAGGCCGCCCCAACCCTTCAAGGGCACACTGCTGCGGAATCAGAAACGCACGGACCAGCGTGCGTTCGCGCCGTGGTCGCGGCTTTCGCTGCCGAACTGGCCGCTGTAGCCCAGTTCCAGCTGTTGTCGCGGGGTCAGCCAGGCTGACAGGCCCAGCTCGGCCACTACCGCGTTGTCGGCAATCGGTGCGCCGTTGACGGCGAAGGTCGTAGCACCGTTGGCGAAGGCAAGGTTGGCGACCTGGCTGCGATCACCGGAAGCACGGCGATAGCCGACGCCACCGCGCAGGTGCAGCCAGCTGTCCTGCTGGAACGAAGCCTTCAGCCCCTTGTCGAAGCGCACGCCAGCGGTGGCGATCGTGGTTCCGGTATCGTCCACCTTGCCCTGCAGGGCCGCTGCGCCGCCGCGTTCGTTGACACGCTTGAGATCCACTTCCACGCGTGCGACCTGCAGGTACGGTTCCAGCCCGGCTTCCGGGCCACCGAAGCGGTAGCCGGCTTCGATGAAGGCCTGGCGGGTGCGGGCGTCGTAGCGCGCACTCAGGCTGTCGCTGAAGCCTGCGAAGGCGACATCACGCGTGCTCTTTACCTCGTGCTTGCTCCACGCCACGCCACCGCGCAGGCCGAAACCGCCCCAGCTGTGGCTGGCATAGGCACCGAAGTGCGTGTTGTCGATCTTCGACTTGGCGCGGCGGTCCTGCTGCTTCACGTCGGTACGGCCGGTGCCGGCCAGCACGCCAACCTGCCAGCCGGAGAACTCACGGTCGATGCCGACCAGCAGGCCGTTGCTGTTGGCTTCGGTGCGGGCGGTGTTGAAGTCACCGTCCAGCTTGCCGTTGCCACCGATGGCCTGCACCCATGCACCGGTCGCATCACCCACGTCGGCACCGGGCGCGGTCGCGCCGGCACGGCGTGACAGCGCGGCGTCGCGCACGTAGCGGCTGCCCTCGACCAGGGCGATCGCCGTGGCCGGGTGCAGCTCGCCGCTGAGGCCATCGAGCACGCCACCGACCTGCTGCGGGAACAGCTGGGTCAGCGGCTTGGGCAGGCCCTGGGCGATCGGCAGCAGGTCGGCTGCCGCTGCCACTGCACGCTGGTTGGGCGTGTTGGCAGCCGTGGTCAGCGAGGCGCCACGGGCGACATCGATGCGTGTGCCATTGGCCCCATAGGCCAGGCTGAACTTCAGGAAGGGCGAGAACGCGCTGAAGTCGGTCTTGGCGAACTGGCCGCTGATGCCACCGTCTGCACGCAGGAAGTTGAACTGTTCGCCGAGGTAGTACACGCCCGGTTCCGGCAGCGCGACCAGGGTGCCGCCGAGGGTGGCAGTACCGGTCACGTGCAGCTGGTCACTGCGGCCGCCCGGTGCCAGCTCGGCTGCATAGGTACCGGTAGCGCCCTGCACGTAGTTGCCGTTGATGGTCAGCGTGCCGATCGAGTTGCCTGGCGCGATGATGCCGTCCACGCGGGTGTTGCCAAGCGTGCCGACGCCCTTCAGCAGGCCGTTGGCGCCGACCGTGGTGGTGCCGCCGGTCTGCGTGCCGTTGAAGGACACCACACCGCCGTTGACCACCAGGTTGCTGTTGTTCAGCACGCCGCTGGCGCTGACCGTGCTGACGCCACCGGTGGTGGTCAGGGCGGTGGAGACCAGGCTGCCGTTGAGCAGGAACCGGCCGCCCTGCACCTCGACTGCCGAAGTGAGCGTGTTGACGCCGTTCAATTCCAGCGTGCCGTCCTGCAGTACCGCGCCGTTGAAGCTGTTGTTGCCGCTCAAACGCAGCCAGCCGATGCCGGATTTGGTCAGCTTGCCGGGGCCGCCGATGTCATTGGTCCAGTTGTCCCAGGCATCGCCTTCCCAGACCTTCAGGCCGCCGGCCTTCTGGTTCATCACCACGTTGGTGTCCACGCGCAGCGAGCCATAGCCTTCGATGGCCTTGCGCAGGTCCATCAGTCCCCAGCCGTAGATCTCGTCGATTCCCGGTGCACCAAGGTCACGCGTCGTGGTGAGCAGAATGTCGCGGACCTGTGCGCTGTCCAGGTAGGGGAATCGTTCGAACAGCAACCCCAATGCGCCCGTGACGTGCGGGGCGGCCATCGAGGTGCCGCTGAGCAGTCCGTAGCTGTAGGTCGGCACGCGCTGGCTGACGTCGAGCGAAAGATTGCCGTTGGCATCAATGCCCAGCGCTGCGGCCAGTGCGGAATCGCTGCCGTAGACGGTGGAGTTGATGTCCGAGCCGGGCGCGGCGAGGCACCAGTTGGCGCTGAGGCCACACTTGTTGGAAGTCCGGCTGAGAGTGAAGTCCTGGCCAACGTTGACCACGCTGAGCCAGTACTTCTCGATGTCGGCGAAGGCGCGGGGCAGGGTGGCGTACATGCCGGCGATCGGGCTGGCCGATACCGGTGCGGTAACGGCTCGGGCAGGTGAGTTTCCTGCTGCCCAGACCTGGATCATGCCATTGGCACGGGAACCGTCTGCGTAGGTGGCCAGGTACGCCCTGTCATCCGGGTCGTTGTAGATCTGGTCCATCAGCGTGGCATTGGGTTCATTGGTAAGGCCCCAGCTGTGGTTCACCGCGCGCACGCCCTGTGCGTTCATCTGGGCATACATGTCGATGACGGCGGAGGGTTTGGGTCCCACGCCGCCCAGAGAGACGACCGAGTAGCTGGTGCCCACTCGCTGCCACTCCCTCGCACTGTTGAAGAACAGGCGGGCGACGCTCAGGTCTGCACCAAACGCCACGCCATGCATGCCATTGCCATCGCGGTTCGCGGCGATGGTGCCGGCAACGTGCGTGCCATGCACCTCGTACTTGATGCCGGCCTGCACGTAGTTGCCGGCCCGGATCAGGTCACGGATGTTCTGCGGGACGTTGGCGTTGAAGCCGACATAGGTCACCTGCACGTCATTGCCGTCGCTCGAGAAGCACGCGCCTGGTCCAGTAAGACGGGTGGTGTTGGTGCAGGGGCTGCCGTCGGCGAGCAGGTCGGCGATATGGATGCTGCGATGATTCTTGCCCGCAAAGTCCGGATGATCCAGTCCGGTGCCGCTGTCGAACACGCCCAGGCGGATGCCGGTGCCGGTCAGGCCACGGGCGTACGCGTAGTCGGCATTGGTCGCCGCCAGTCCCCAATCTGCGTTGAACTCGGCCGTGCGCCAGCTGGCGGGGTCGCCGGGGGTGCCAAGAACCGAGGAGCTGCCTGTGGCAGCCGGCATCGCCTCAGCGACGGAAACCGCAGGGGAAGAAGTGTTCGTCGGCTGCGCCCATGCAGCCTGCAGCTGGCGCTGCTGCTGCCAGGCATCAAGTGATTCGCTGGCCATGGCCGGCAATGCGGCGGCCAGCAGCAGCGAGCTGGCGACGGCAAGCGCCAGCGGGCGGTGCGACAGGGAGCGGGACGAACGGCCGTACAGCGGGTGATTCATCGGACAACTTCCTTGGTTGACGGACAACAAGGCCGTTAACGCCAAGGAATGGCGATATCCCCCAGTAGTGTGAAGGAAATTTTATGAACGCGTTAAGCGTGTGTGACGCGTGGGTTCACCTGGTCTCCATTCGATCTCTTTACTGTGGCTCGGCCTGGGCTCACCAGGCTTATCAAGGAGTGATGTCGATGCGTACTTTCAGGAAAGTGATTGCCGGTGCTGTGTTCGCCATGGCCTGCAGCGGCTCGGTGGCCGTGGCCGGACCGGTTCAGCCCTGCGATCTGCCCTGCTGGAAGGCCTACCAGGCATGTGTATCCGGTGGCGGTGATGCCATGGAATGCCAGTACGAATACGACCGATGCATCATGGAGCGCTGCGGCGCGGTGTAAGCCCCGCCATGTTCGGCGGATGACGAGCCCCGTCCGTGGCGGGGCTCTTCTGTTTGTGCGCAGGGTCGGGCAGTCTCGACGCATTCTTCCCGATGGAGTGGTCCATGGCCGTCAAGCGTGTCGTCGCAAACATCGCCACGTCCGATCCCGCCCGTGCCGCTGCGTTCTATGGCGAGCTGCTCGGCATGCCGGTGGTGATGGACCATGGCTGGATCGTCACCCATGGCGGGCAGGGCAGTGCACTGGCGCAGGTCAGCTTCGCCAGTGAAGGGGGATCGGGCACGCCGGTGCCGGACCTGTCGATCGAAGTGGACAATCTGCAGGACGTGCTGGAGCGCATGCACGCGGCCGGCATTGCGCTGGAATATGGCCCGGCCGATGAGCCCTGGGGCGTGCGGCGCTTCTTTGTCCGCGACCCGTTCGGCCGGCTGTTGAATATCCTCGCCCATTCCTGAGCGACGGCGAGGGCTTCAGCGGCGCGTGCCGCCACGCTTCAGGGCCGGCGACACGCCGACCATGCGCAGGCAGTCGGCCACCACCGCCCCGATGAAGCTGTCCGCGTCCTGTGCCGGCGCAGCGATCAGGTCATCGGTGGCGCCGTGCACGCCGGCATAGATCAGCGAGGCCGTGACCTGCGGTGCCGGCAGCTGCCACAGGCCCGCGTACACACCTGCTTCCAGGATGCCGAGCAACTGCTGCTGGATCGCGTTGCGCTCGGCATTGCCGCGCTGGTGGTGGTGATGGTTGGCATAGACGACGTCGTGCAGCGCGTGAGTGCGTGCGTAGATCTCGATGTTGGCGCGGATCCAGGCGCGCAGGCGCGCCACGCCATCGTCGGCAGGATGCTGCTGCACGGCGTGGTCGACCTCGGCCATGAACTGTTGCGTATAGCGCTGTGCCAGCGCCTGCAGGATCTCGGTGCGCGAGGCGAAGTAGGTATAGAAGGTACCCTTGGCCACGTCGGCGGCGGCCACGATGTCGCTGATGGTGGTCGCTTCCACGCCCTTTGACAGGAACAGCGCCTGCGCGGCGTCCATCAGCTCTTCCTGGCGGGTTTCAGCGGGTTTGGTGCGGGGCCTGGCGACGGCGGGGATCTGCATGGGGCGGGGTCCGGGTGCGACGGTCATCATTCTAGCCGTCCCCCTGCAATGACTGACCGCCAGTCATTGACCGACGGTCAGTCAGTCAACTACGATGCGCGCACATCCTCCCCGGGATCCGTACATGCAACGCTTCCGACGGCCGGCCCTGGTGCTGGCGGCCTATCTGGGCACGTTCCTCGCCTCGCTGGACATCAGCATCGTCAACGTCGCGCTGCCGACGCTGCAGCAGGCACTGCACACCGACATGGCGGGGCTGCAGTGGGTGATCAACGCCTACGCCATCGCCCTGTCGGCCGTAATGCTGTCGGCGGGGCCGCTGGGTGACCGCTACGGCCACCGCCGCATGTGGTTGCTCAGCGTGGCGACCTTCATCACCGGCTCGCTGCTGTGTGCCTGCGCAGGCAGCCTGCCTGCACTGGTGGCGGGGCGGGCGGTGCAGGGTGTGGCCGGTGCCCTGTTGATTCCCAGTGCAATGCCGATCCTCAGCCATGCGTTTCCTGAAGCGCGCACGCGTGCGCGCGTGATCGGGGGCTGGTCGGCGTTCAGTGCGCTGGCGTTGGTGCTGGGGCCGCTGCTGGGCGGTGAACTGGTGCAGCGCGCCGGCTGGCCCAGCATCTTCCTGATCAACCTGCCGCTGGGCGCGCTTGCACTGGTGCTGGGCGCCTGGGGCATTCCGGAGCGACGGCATCCGCAGCATGCCGCGCTGGACCCGGCCGGGCAGCTGCTCAGCATCGTCGCGCTGGGTGCGCTCAGCTACGGCCTGATCGCGATCGGCGAGCACGGCCTGCTGGCGCCTTCCACCCTGCTGGCGCTCGCCATCGCGGCATCCGGCCTGGCGCTGTTTGCGTGGGTCGAGCGTCGCGTGGCGCGACCGCTGCTGCCGCTGGACCTGTTGGCGATGCCCGGTTTTGGCATGCTCAACCTGGCCTCGTTCGTGCTTGGATTCACCGCCTATGCCAGCCTGTTCTTCCTGTCGCTGTTCTTCCAGCAGGCACAGGGCCACGATGCGGCGCAGGCGGGTTCGCAGCTGGTACCGCAGTTCGTGCTGATGGGCGCGGTGTCGTTGCTGTTCGGCCGTCTGGTGGCACGCATCGGGCTGCATGCCGCGCTGGTGTCGGGGTATGCACTGACCGGCGTGGCGCTGTGCGCGATCGCCACCTTCGAGCCGGGCACTGGGCGTGGCGATGCCAACGCACTGCTGATGCTGCTCGGCGTTGGCATGGGCCTGGCGGTGCCGGCAACCGGCATGGCGGTGATGGCCTGCGTACCCGCCGAGCGCGCCGGTATTGCATCGGCCACGATGAACGCCCTGCGCCAGGCGGGCATGAGCCTGGGCATCGCGCTGCTGGGCAGCCTGATGGGCCTGCGCGCGGTGCGGCAGTTCGCTGCAACGGCGCACGCGGCAGGACAGCCCGCGCTGGCCGCGCAGGCGCAGGTGCTGATCCTGCAACCGTCGTCATTGCTGCCCAGGGCGCAGGCGCTGGCCTGGTACCGCAGCGCAATCGCCAGCGGTTTCGGCTGCGCGATGGCGATCGCCGGCGTGCTGGCCCTGCTGGCGGCACTCGGGCTGTTCCGGCAGCGCAGGCGCGCCTGAGCGCGCCCCGGTCAGCCCTGCTGGCGTTGCGGCCCCTCCGTTGCTGGCGTGGGTTCGGGCGCTTGCTGCGGTTGCTGCTGCCGTGCGTTGGCGTGGCGAGCGTGCCCGCCTTCGCGGCCGATCGCGGCCATGTGCTGGCGATTGCGGCTGATCGCCTCGCCGCCCTTGCGGCCGGCCACGCGCGCCTCGGCCGCGCTGAACTCATGTGCGTTGCCGGACGCATGCGCGGCGCGTCCACCCTTTGCTGCGATCGCGCGCTGCTTGTCCTGGTCCATCGAGGCGAAGCCACGATGGGAGGTGCCGTGGGGCTGGTCGGCCATGGGAAGGCTCCCGTTGCATGAAAGGGAAGCTCATCCTTGCCGGTGCCCGGCTAAGGGAGTGTCCGCACCGGCGTCGCCGCCTTCACGCCGCGCCGTACTGTCGTTCACGGCGCGGCTACGCGGCTGTGCGGACAGCGCCGCTTGGCTAGGATGGGCAGGCATGCCGGAAGGCGGCCCAGACAGGAAAGGACACCATGAACAGATTCGGATGGCTCGTACTGCTGGCCTGCGCTGCGCCGGCCCATGCGGACAGTGCGCTGCTGAGCGGTAGTTTCGTCCACTTCGGTTACTCGTCCAGCGATGAGCAGCTGCCGGCGGCGCAGCTGCCGCTGTTCCTCGATGAACTGCAGGATCTGGGCAATGACACGCTCATCATCGGCCAGACCCGTGCCACGCGTGCCGGCGTGGGCTGCGCCAACAGCGCGCAGGATTTCGAATGGATCGCCGGCTTCCCGGCCAAGCTGGGAGTGGTGCTGGACGCCGCCGCAGCGCGCGGGATGAAGGTCGTGGTCGGCACCACCTACAGTTCGGGCCAGTGCGCGACGTTCTGGCAGGGATCAAACGCCGCCGCGGTCGCACAGGATGCTGCGCAGTCGATGGCGCAGCTGGCCCAGCAGTACGCGGCGCATCCGGCGTTCGCCGGCTGGTACATCACCGATGAGCCCGCGCAGGTGCCCGCCGACCGTACGTCCTTCTACCGTTCGATCGTCTCCACACTGAAAGCGGCGACGCCGTCCAGGCCGGTGATGGTGGCGCCCTACCTGGCGTCCTCCAGCGTCGATCCGGCCAGCGTGGCCAGCGCTGCGCTGCGGTTCCGCGCCGCCACCGGTGTCGACGTGCAGATCTGGCAGGACGGAATCGGCGCGGCCTCGCACGCGAAGCTGTTCCAGTGGGATCGACCGGGCTACTCCACCGAGCAGTACTACCAGGCGTTGTCGGCGCAGCTGGGCGCCAGCGCTGTGTGGGCCGACATCGAGCTGTTCAACCATGGCAGCCCGCTGTTCCTGGACACCGGCCACGGCCTGTCCGGTGCCTACCGGCCGGCTTCGGTGCAGCGCATCAACCAGCAGCTGTGGAGTGCGCGTTCGGCTGGCAAGCGCGTTGCCTGGCTCAACCAGTACCACATGTCCGAAGTGGTCGGCCCTGGCCAGGGCTACGGCGAGGCGCCGCGGATGATGAACACCTATCGCGGGTTGTACGGATTGGGTGCCTCGTACATCGTCGATCCGGTGCAGACCACCTACCACTACAGCGTGGCGCCGGGGGCCAGCTATCCCGACAGCAGCGGCCATGAGCTGTTCGACCGCAGGGTAGGCGACCCTCGCAATCCGATGGATGCGGGTTGGGTCGGCCTGCATGGCAACTTCAGCATCACCATCGACCTGGGCCAGCGCCGACGGGTGGACTGGATCGGCCTGCACACGATGACCCGTCCGGCATGGGGCATCGTCACGCCGACGTTGGCGGAGGTGATGTGTGCCGAGCCGGGAACTGCCGCCGTGATGATCGGCACGCTGTCGGCACCGTTCACCCAGGCTGGTGTGACGGGCTCGACCGAGGAAGAGTATGTGCTCGGCAATGCAGCCCCCTTGGCCGCACAGTGCCGCACGCTGGAGCTGCGCGTGGCCAACGGCAGCTGGGCCTTCCTCAGCGAAATCGAAATGGCGGCAGAGCAGTAACGCCTCAGCGCCGGCGGGCGTCCTGCAGGCGCTGCGCGAAGGGCCGCTGTGCCAGCGCTGCAAGTGCTTCGCGCAGCACCTGTTCCAGCGACTGCCCCAGATGGGCATCCAGGCTTCGCGCCGCCAGTGCGGTGGCCTGCCATTGCGCCTGCAGCGCAGGCAGCGCCCGCTGCGCGTGCGGGCTCAACTGCAGGATCCGTTCGCGCCCATCGTCGCCGTTGGCTGCGTGCAGCCAGCCGTCGCGCACCATCGCCGCCACGGTCTGGCTGAGCGCCGAATGGCTGAGCCCGCAGGCCAGTGCCAGGTCCTTGATCCGGCAGGGGCCCTGCGCCATCAGTGTGCGCAGCACCGGTGTGTAGCGGGGCCGGTAGTCCAGTTGCAGGTCCCGGTAGGCCTGCTCCACAGCCGGGTCCAGCTGGTCGAGCAGGGCACGCAGCAGGGTGCCCAGCGTGGCGTGTTGGAGATCCATGACCGGGATGATATATAAGCACTTACATATATTCAATGCGGGGGTGGATGATGGCGGTCTCCTGGATGCTCGGTGCGTTGCTGGCGGCGGCCTGCCCGGCGCAGGACGGGGTACTGCAGGCGGCAGCCACTGCCGTGCAGGCGCAGTACCTGGACGCGTCGGAGGGCGCCCGTATCGCCGATGCCCTGCGCACCTGGTCGGCGCAGCAGCGCTATGCGGGCAGCTGTGCGGATCCGGCGGCCTTCAGTGCACGCCTGAACCAGGACCTGGACATGTTCGATGGCCACTTCCACGTTGAACGCGTGGACGCAGCGGCCGGCCAGGACGACTGGTTGATGGCCTGGCGCGCCGATGCCCGCAGCAATGGCGCCGGCGTGCGCGAGGTGCGGGTGCTGGAGGGCAACGTTGGCTACCTGCGGCTGAGTACCTTCTACCCGCTGGATCTGGCCCGGCCGAAGCTCGCTGCGGCCTTCACGCTGCTGGCCGACACCGATGGCCTGGTGCTGGACCTGCGCCAGAACGGAGGCGGTGACGATGGAAGTGCCGACCTGCTGGTACGCACGCTGCTGGACGCGAAGATCGACGCCGTGCAGCAGCTGGACCAGCGCGGCCGACGCACGCCGGTACCGCTGCCGCCCGCAAGCCTGCCCGGGTACCTGAAACCGCTGGTGGTGCTGATCGACCGCCGCACCGCTTCGGCGGCCGAGTTCGTCGCCTATTCGCTGCAGGCATTCGGCCGCGCACGCATTGTCGGCACGCGCAGCGGTGGCGCTGCGCATATGTTCGGAGATCCTGTGCTGCTTCCCGATGGCTATCAGATCAGCATTCCCGACCGGCAACCGATCAACCTGCGCACCGGCGGCAACTGGGAACGCACCGGTGTGAAGCCTGATGTGGCCGGTGGCGACGATCCGCTGTTCGTCGCACGGCAACTGCTGGCCCCTGCGAAGTCGTCAAGATGAACGCACCATTGCATGGCCGTGCTATCGCAGATGCGCGAATGCATGCCTAGAATCGAAGCATCCCGGTAGTTCCCGGGCGCTTCGAGTGAATGGACTCAATGAAGATTCTGTTGACCGGCAGTTCCGGGCGCATCGGGCGCGCGATCTTCGGTGCATTGGCGGCCGCCCACGAAGTGGTGGGGCTGGACCGCAGCCCGTTCGCCACCACGCGCATCATTGCCGATGTCACTGATCGCCAGGCCGTCGCGCGCGCGGTACAGGGCGTCGACGCGGTCATCCATACCGCGGCGCTGCATGCCCCGCATGTCGGCCTGGTGCCGGACGCGGTGTTCCAGCAGATCAACGTGGATGCAACCGCGCACCTGCTGCAGGCGGCACGCGAAGCCGGTGCACGGCGCTTCGTGCTGACCAGCACCACGGCGCTGTACGGCCATGCCGTGGTGGCCGGTGGCTGCCGTTGGATCGACGAAGACACCGAGCCGCTGCCGCGCACGATCTACCATCGCACCAAGCTGCAGGCCGAGACCCTGGCCGAAGCCGCCGCCACGCCGGGATTCAGCGTTCGCGTGCTGCGCATGGGCCGGTGCTTCCCGGAACCGCCCGAACGCATGGCGATGTTCCGCCTGCATCGCGGCATCGACGCCCGCGATGTGGCCAGTGCACATGCAGCACTGCTGCTCGACGAAGGCGCCGGGTTCGCCCGCTACCTCGCCTGTGCGCCGACGCCGTTCCGTCGCGAGGACTGCCTGGAACTGGCCACCCACCCACGCAGCGCGCTGGCCCGTCGCGCGCCGCAGCTCCTGGCTGAGTTCGAACGCCGTGGCTGGCCGTTGCCGTTGAGCATCGACCGGGTCTACGACAGTGCCCGCCTGCGCAGCGTGCTGGGCTGGCAGCCGTGTTTCGGGCCGGACGACGTGCTGCAGCAGTATGCCGTCGGCAGCATCGAGGTACTGCCGCGCGCACAGTGGATCAAGGACCGCGTGGCCGAGTGAGGGTATCGCGATGGGCGGGTAGCTGAGCCGACCCTGAGCGGATTCAGGAATGTGCAGGCGGGGCGCCTCAACCTCGTTGGCGGGCGGCCGCTAACCCGGTGCGCTTCCAGCGCCGGGCCCGCCCCGGCGGCCGGTGGCCTGCGCGACGGATCGCGCGCCTGCGCGGTGCCCTCGTGGTGCCGGTCGTCCTGAACTGCCTTGCGGACCCTCCCATGCCTTCTTCCCGCTCCGCCACTGCCCGCCGCCCGGGCAGCATCGCCCACAAGCTGATGCTGGGCACCGCCGTGATCGCACTGCTGTGTTTCGGCTTGACCGCGTTCCTGATCTACCGACAGGCCAGCGCCAGTCTGATCAGCGCCTCGCGCCAGACCATGGCCAGCGAGGCCAACGCCGAAGCGCGCCAGGTCTCGGCCGATCTGGGCACTGCTTTCGCGAGCAATGACGCCATGGTCGAGAGCGTGCTGGCCCAGCGTGCCCGTGGCGATGTGCCCGATCGTGCCAGCCTCGCGGCGGTGCTCGGCGAGCAGCTGCGCACCCATCCGGAATGGCTGGGCAAGAGCACCATGTGGGAGGCCGATGCCTTCGACGGCAAGGATGCCGAGTTCGTCAACACCGAAGCGCATGACGCCACCGGTCGCTACATGAGCTACTGGGCCTGGCACGACGGCAAGCCGCAGCAATCGCAGATGACCGACTACACCGAGACCGCCAGCGGTTCCGGTGACTGGTACATGGTGCCCAGCCGCGACAAGCTGCCGAAAGTCAGCGAACCCTATGCCTATGACATTGCCGGGCAGCAGGTGCTGATGAGTACGTTGAGCACGCCGATCATCGAGAACGGCAGGTTCCTGGGCGTGTTCACCGTGGACTTCTCGCTGGCGGCGCTGCAGAAGCACCTGGCAACGTTGAAGCCGATGGGGGCGGGCCGCGTCGAACTGCTGTCGCCGAAGGGTGTGGTGCTGGCCTCGGCCAATGCCGCCGAGATCGGCACGCCGCGCACCGATGCACTGACCCGCAGCATGCTGGCCGACATCGCCGCCGACCGACCGTTCGAGGCCTTCAGCCCCGACGCAGCCGGCAACGTGCGCGTGTATGTGCCGCTGCGCGTGGGCAACGCCCCGCAACGCTTCGCGCTGGGCGTGGTGATGCCGCATGCGGTGATCGTGGCTGAAGCACGCCAGCTGCTGTGGCTGACCCTGCTGGTCGGCGTGATCGCCGCGCTGACCCTCAGTGCCGGTGTCTACGTGCTGCTGCGCCGCCTGGCGATCCGCCCGCTGGCCGAAGCGGTGCGCGTGGCAGGCGACGTCGCCGCCGGCAAGCTGGACAGCACGTTGCCGCCGCGCAGCAACGACGAAGTGGGGCGCCTGCTGGAGGCGATGCAGGGCATGCGCGGCCAGCTGCAGTCGGTGATGGCTGCGCAGGCCGAAATGGCGCGCCGCCACGATGCCGGTGAACTCAGCTACCGCATGGACGCGGCGGCGTTCCCCGGCGAGTACGGCCGCATGGTGGCCGACAGCAACCAGCTGGTGGCCTCCAGCAACGCGGTCACCCAGCGCCTGGTTGAAGTGATGCAGCGCTACGCCGTGGGCGACCTGAGCGTGGACATGGAAACGCTGCCGGGCGAGAAGGCGGTATTCACCGCCGCGATGGCGACCACCAAGCACAACCTGGCCGCGATCAACGAGCAGATCCAGCAGCTGGCCGCTGCCGCCGCCGCCGGTGATTTTGCCGTGCGTGGTGATGCACTGCGCTTCGACCATGATTTCCGCCGCATGGTGGAGACCCTGAACACGATGATGCAGGTCAGCGACCACAACCTGGCTGAACTGTCGACGCTGCTGCGCGCGATCGCCGCCGGCGACCTCAGTGCCCGCATGCAGGGTGATTTCCACGGGGTGTTCGCGGTGATGCGCGACGATGCCAACAGCACCGTGCAGCAACTGACCCAGATCGTTGGCCAGATCCAGCAGTCGGCGGCGAGCATCCGCTTGGCCGCAGGTGAGATCGCCGCCGGCAACAGCGATCTGTCGCGCCGCACCGAGCAGCAGGCCGCCAACCTGGAGGAAACCGCTGCCTCGATGGAGGAACTGACCTCCACCGTGCGCCAGAACGCCGACCATGCGCTGCAGGCCAACACGCTGGCCGGTTCCGCGGCCGGCGTGGCCAGCGAAGGCGGCCAGGTGGTCAGCCAGGTGGTGCACACCATGGAGCAGATTGAAGCGTCCTCACAGCGCATCGCCGAGATCATCTCGGTGATCGATGGCATTGCCTTCCAGACCAACATCCTGGCCTTGAACGCAGCCGTGGAGGCGGCACGCGCCGGTGAGCAGGGCCGCGGCTTCGCCGTGGTCGCCAGTGAAGTACGCGCGCTGGCGCAGCGCTCGGCGGGTGCCGCCAAGGAGATCAAGGAGCTGATCGACGCCTCGGTGGCGCAGGTCGGTGCCGGTGCGCAGCTGGTGCATGGCGCGGGCCGCACCATGCAGGAGATCGTTGGCCAGGTCGGCCGGGTCAACGAGATCATGGCCGAGATCTCGGCCGCGTCGCGCGAACAGTCGGCCGGCATCGAGCAGGTCAACCAGACCGTGGTGCAGATGGACGAGACCACCCAGCAGAACGCCGCGCTGGTGGAGGAGGCCAGTGCCGCTGCGCGTGCGATGGAAGAACAGGCCGAGCAGTTGGCGGTGGCGGTGTCGCGCTTCCGCCTGCAGGCCGGGTCGCAGGCGCCCTCGCGCCGCGCAGCCTGAGGCTGTGCATGAACGAAGACGCCCGGCCAGGGCCGGGCGTCTTCGATTCACTCGCCGATGCACCGGGCCGGGCCCGGTGACTGCGGCGGCTTAGAACATGCCTTCGAACGGGTTCCAGCTGGCCTTGCCCTTCACCTGCTCCAGGTAGTAGCTGTAGTTGGTGCTGGAGGCGACCAGGAAGTTCAGGGCGATGAACAGGGCGCGGGCGATGATTTCCGGCAGGAACAGGGTGACGATGGCCAGCGCGATGTTGATGCCGATCACCACCAGCGCCTTGCGCCACATGCCCAGGATGAACAGGTAGATGGCGCCGAAGAAGAAGGCGAAGAAGTTGATGTTGACCTTCAGGCGGTCGCCGAAGGACAGCGCCTTCCAGGCCTGCTTGAAGCCCGGCTCCTTGGGAGCGCCGTGCTGCTGGAAGAAGTTGAAGCGGAACTGCCACTTCGGGCTGAAGCGGGAGAGGTCGACTGCGTTCATTGACGGATACGTCCTTGTAGGAAAACGGTTACATGATACGGGGCGATCGGTTCAGGAAACCAGCCTGGGGCGCCAGGAATGTGACGCGCGGGCCGGTATGGGGCTGTGGCAGGGCGCCGCACCGTCACCCACCCGCCTTGATTTTAGGATAGGGTGCGCAGTTCCGCTGCCGCCCCGGCTGGACCGGTGCGGCGGCGGGATGTCCATGGAGGTTGCATGACCACACCTGCTACACCGGAAAACGCACCGGGACCGGTGCTCCTGCCGACACCTGAAGTGGTGCAGGCACAACAACTGCTCGCACGCCAGCAACTGGCGGTGGCGATGGACCGTGCGCGCACGGCCGCCACGCGGGATGCGGCACCGGCCGCGCTGGAAAGCGAGTAACCCGCAACACCGTCGATCGCGCTGGCACGTCGCCAGCGCGATCACGGCGCGCGCCGCAGGTCAGAACCGTGCGGTCATGCTGAGGAAGTAGCTGCGCCCGGCGACGAAGTAGTCGGTGGAGCCTTCCGCATACAGCTTCTTGTCGGCCAGGTTGCTGATGCCACCGCGCAGGGTCAGCACCTCGTTGACGTTCCATGCAGCGGTCAGGTCATACAGGGTGTAGGCCTTGAGGAAGGTCGTGGCGGTGCCGGTCTGCTTGCCGGTGTACTGCGCCGACAGGCTGCTGGAGAACACCGTGCTGGGCGTCCAGTCCAGCGACGAATAGCCGGAGAATTCCGGCGTATCGATCAGGTTGCGGCCGGTGGTCAGGTTCCTGGCTTCCTTCATCCAGGTCGCCGAGGTGCGCCAGCGCCACTGCTCGCCGAACCGGACGTTGAGGTTGCCTTCCATGCCGCTGGTGCGTGCGCGCTGTACGTTGCTCATGCGTGTCCACCAGATGCCATTGAACCGGCCCAGCGGGGCGTATTCGATCTTGTTCCGGAAGTCGGTATGGAAGTAGGTCACGCCGGCATCGATCAGGTCATTGTCGAAGCTGATGCCGATCTCGCGGTTGGTGCTGGTTTCCGGATCCAGGTCCGGGTTGCCGGCCATGTAGCACCCGCCGCGGGTGTAGCCCAGCGGAATCAGCGAGGTACAGCCGCGGCCGCCGGACTGGGTGGCCGCGCTGGGCGAATTCTCGGTCAGGCTGGGCGCACGGAAGCCCTTGGAGACGCCACCGCGGATCGTCCATTGTTCAGCGGGGTGCCAGACCAGGTACGCACGCGGGCTGACGTGGCCGCCGAACTGCTCGTGATGGTCCAGGCGCGCGCCCACGGTCAGGGCCAGGGTGCGGTGCAGCTTCAGCTCGTCCTCGACAAACAGCGCCCAGGTATCCACTTCCAGGCTGGAGCCGCTGACCGCGTTGCCGGCATAGTCGATCGGCGCGCGGCCGATGGTGTCGGTGTTGGTCAGCTCCTGGCGCTTCCACTGGCCACCCACGGCGAACTGGTGCTCAACGCCCAGCGTGAATGGCGTGGTCAGGCTGCCTTCGATGATCGTATCGGTGGCCTCGGAACGGCCGGTGGCGCCAATGTCGTTCTTGTATTCGGTCCAGTACGCGCTCAGCTTGGAGGTACCGAAGCTCCACTTGCCGTCGTGGTTGAGCGCCAGCGAGCTGCGCTTGAGCTCACTGGCACCCCAGGCACCTTCGTCCTGCTTTTCCAGCGACGCATCGATGAAGGCCTGCTGCACGCCGTGGCCCGCCTCCAGCGACAGTTCCTGTGCGTCGCTCAGCTTCCACTGCAGCAGCGCATCGACATTGCGGTCCTTCTCGCCGGCATAGGCGTTGCCGTAGACACCGTCATTGGACTGGTCCGAATCACGGCGCATGCTGTTGGCACCGATGCGCAGGCCGAAGCGTTCGCCCAGCGGGCCGGAGAAGGTCGCACCGATCTGCTGGGTGTCGCCGCGCTTGCCATCACCTGGGCGGGTATAGCTGTGGGTGGCGCTGCCGTTCCATTCATCGCCGATGCGCCGGGTGATGATGTTGATCACCCCGCCCATGGCATCGGAGCCATACAGCGAGGACATCGGTCCACGCACCACTTCGATGCGTTCGATCTGGTCGGGCGAGATCCAGTTCAGGTCCTGGCGGCCGAGGTCGGGGCGATAGTTGGTCGAGGCCGAACTGCCCATGCGCTTGCCGTCCACCAGCACCAGCGTGTAGTTGGAGGGCATGCCACGCAGCTTGATCTTGGACTGTTCGCCGACCGCGCTGAGGCCACCGGTCACGCCCGGCACGCGGCTGAGCAGGGTGGCCAGGTCGGGCACCGGCTGGCGCTCGATGTCCTCGCGGCTGATCACGCTGATGCTGGCCGGGGCATCCTTGATCCACTGCTGGTTGCCCGAGGCGGTGACCACGACGGTATCCAGGTCCTTGGTGGAGGCATCGGCGCTGGCCGCTGCGGCGGCCAGGCCGGGCAGGGCCAGCAGGCAGGCGATGGCCAGGGCGCTGGCCAGGCGGGTGCGCGGCAGGCGCGCGGAACGGGAACGGGACGACAGGGACATGACGGCTTCCATGGGAGGTGGGGAGACCCTGTGGAAGCAGCAGGCGCAGGCAGACAGCAGGCAGCCACCCCTTCCGTGGGTCGTTGGGCGCGGCGTGGACCGGCGCAGCTGGGTGGGTCGCGGCCGTGCGGAAGACGGTGACCTGCCTGGTTAATGAAATGATAACCGTTCGCGTTTGTTACGATCCAGTACCGGGAGCAACGCAGTGACATCTGGCCACCCCCCGGCGCGATCGCCTGCTATTTGCTGAATGGGGATAAATCCCGGCGTAGACCTTCGCACCCGGCTTACATTCGGCACCCTAGACTGGGCCGCATTTTCGATTCCGCCCCGTTGGAGATCGTGTGGGTTCCGGTAGTGACAGACATCGACTGTGCGGCTTGAGGCCGACACAGCCAGGACAAGTGCGGGCGCCGGGAAAGCGCGCCGGGAACCTTGGTGCATGCAGCCCGGCCGGGATGGCCGGCCGTGCCGACGGCGCGGAGTAGGCGACGATGGGGGTGCAGACCATCCATGCGGAAGCAGAAACGCCCCGGCTCGATGCCGGCTGGGCGCTGCTGCCCGCTGAATCTCCGTTGCCGATGCCCGAACAGACCTTGCGCGAAGGTGCACTGAAGGTCCGCCGGCATCGCACGTCGCCGCGCCTGATCGGCCTGCGCCGGCTGTACATCTTTGGTGGCACGCTCGGCATGACCGCCGTGGCCACGCGGATGATGTGGCGGGTGCTGTCGGCCAACGGCATCAGTGTGCTCGAAGCCTGCCTGCTGGTGCTGTTCGTCGGCCTGTTTGCCTGGATCGCGCTGTCGTTCGCCAGCGCCCTGGCCGGCTTCCTGACCGCGGTGTTCGACCGTGGCTATCGCCTCGGCATCGACCCGGACAAGCCGTTGCCGGCCGTGCACAGCCGTACCGCGCTGTTGATGCCGACCTACAACGAAGACCCGCGCCGCCTGCTGGCGGGCCTGCAGGCGATCTACGAGTCGGTGGCGGCCACCGGCCAGCTCGACCGCTTCGACTTCTTCGTGCTCAGCGATACCCGCCGCGAGGACATCGCCGCTGCCGAGGAGCAGGTGTTCGCCGAGCTGCGCGAGCGGGTGCCGGATGGGCAGACCCGCCTGTTCTACCGTCGCCGTGGTGACAACAGCGGGCGCAAGGCCGGCAACATCGCCGACTGGGTCCGCCGCTTCGGCGGCGCCTACCCGCAGATGCTGATCCTCGACGCCGACAGCCTGATGACCGGCGACAGCATCGTGCGCCTGGTGGCCGGCATGGAGCACAACGCCGACGTCGGACTGATCCAGACCCTGCCGTCGGTGATCGGCGGCCGCACCCTGTTCGCGCGCATGCAGCAGTTCGGTGGCCGCGTGTACGGGCCGGTGATCGCCCGCGGTGTGGCCTGGTGGCATGGCGCCGAGAGCAATTACTGGGGCCATAACGCCATCATCCGTACCCGTGCCTTCGCCGACCACGCCGGCCTGCCGGCGCTGCCGGGGCGCAAGCCGTTCGGCGGCCACGTGCTCAGCCATGACTTCGTCGAAGCGGCGTTGATGCGTCGTGGCGGCTGGGCCGCGCACATGGTGCCCTACCTCGGTGGCAGCTATGAAGAGGGCCCGCCGACGCTGACCGACCTGCTGGTGCGCGACCGCCGCTGGTGCCAGGGCAACCTGCAGCACGGCAAGGTGGTCGGCAGCCGCGGGCTGCACTGGATCAGCCGCACGCACATGCTGATCGGCATCGGCCACTATTTCACCGCACCGATGTGGGCAATGCTGATGCTGATCGGCATCGCCATCCCGCTGTTCCAGGAGGGCATCGATTTCAACGCCCTGCTGCACCTGTCGCCCAGCGTGTACTGGCGTGCACAGGACGAAGAGCAGGTGGTGCGCCTGTTCGCTGCGACCATGGCGGTGCTGCTGCTGCCCAAGGTGCTCGGCTACCTGGCGATGCTGCTGGACCCGGTCGACCGACGTGGCTGTGGCGGTACGATCCGTGCCTTCGTGTCGATGCTGGTGGAGACCGTACTGGCCGCGTTGATGGCGCCGGTGGTGATGTACGTGCAGTCGCGTGGCGTGGCTGAAGTGCTGTCCGGCCGCGATTCCGGCTGGGATGCGCAGCAGCGTGACGACGGCGGCATCTCGTGGATGGCGCTGATCCGTGGCTACGGTGGCCTGGGTGTGTTCGGCGCCTTCATGGGCGTGCTGGCCTGGGCGGTGTCGCCATCGCTGGCCGCGTGGATGGCGCCGGTGGTGATCGGCATGGTGCTGGCGGTGCCGGTGGTGGCGTTGACCTCGCTGCGTGGTCCGGGTGCCTTCCTGCATCGCCTGGGGCTGCTGGACATTCCCGAGGAGAACATCCCGCCGCCGGTGCTGGTACGCGCCGCGCAGCTGCGCCGGGAAGCGGCCGAGCAACCGCCGCTGTACTGATTGCCCCGCGCCAGCGGCATAATGCGGCTCGAACTTGAAGGAGCCGCATCATGCTGCAAACGGTGGAACAGGAAACCGGCGCCTCGCCGCAGTGGTCGGTGATCTGGCTGCACGGCCTCGGCGCCGACGGCCATGATTTCGCGCCGATCGTGCCGGAGCTGGTGCGGCCGCATTGGCCGGCGCTGCGCTTCGTGTTCCCGCACGCACCGGTGCGGCCGATCACGATCAACAACGGCGTGCCGATGCGCGGCTGGTACGACATCGTCGGCATGGACTTCCGTTCGCGCGCCGACATGGCCGGCGTGCAGGAATCGGTGGTGCAGCTGGATGCGCTGATCGCGCGTGAGATCGAGCGTGGCATCCCGGCCGGGAAGATCTTCCTGGCCGGCTTCTCGCAGGGTGGCGCGATCATCCTGACCGCCGCGCTGTCGCGTACCGCGCCGCTGGCCGGCTTGATCGCGCTGTCCACCTATCTGCCCGAAGCCGACAGCGCCAAGCGTGTTGAAGGCGCAGTGCAGGTGCCGGTATTCATGGCCCATGGCAGTGGCGACCCGGTGATCCCGCAGGCCGTGGCTGCGCACAGCGCACAGGCGCTGCGCACGCTGGGCCTGGACGTGGCGTGGCACAGCTACCCGATGGCCCACCAGGTCTGTGCCGAAGAGATCCAGGCACTGGCTGACTGGCTGCAGGAACGCCTGGGCGCGGCCTGAGCCATGTCCCCGCCCAGCACACCGCCGTGGATGCCGGAACTGTGCCGCCTGCCGCGGCTGGCGGCGATGCTCGGCCTGGCCGAGCTGGTGGTGGTGGTGCTGGCCCTGGCCCCGGATGGCAGCCGCCACTGGACCTTCGGTGAACTGGTGTCGGCCAGTGGATTCGCCCTATGGCTGGCGTTGGCGGTGACCGCCAGCCTGTGCCTGCTGCGGAACGCGCTGTCGAGGCTGCCGCAGATGCTGGGGGCGGTCGCTGCGATTACGCTGGCAACCCTGATCGCGGTGGTCTGTGCCGGTATCGTGCACGCCTTGTATGCGGTGCTGGGTGACAGCTTCGCCAGCGGCATCAGCTTCTGGCGCTTCACCCTTGGAAGTGCAGCAACCACAGCGCTGATCACCGCGCTGGCGCTGCGCTACTTCTATGTCAGCGACCGCTGGGCCGCACAGGTGCAGGCCAATGCGCGCGCCCAGGCCGACGCGCTGCAGGCGCGGATCCGCCCGCACTTCCTGTTCAACAGCATGAACCTCATCGCCAGCCTGCTGCATCGCGATCCTGCGGTGGCCGAACGTGCCGTACTCGATCTGTCCGACCTGTTCCGCGCGGCGCTGGGGGCAGGCGAGGGCGATTCCACCCTGCGCGACGAATGCGAGCTGGCCGAGCGTTACCTGTCGATCGAATCGCTGCGCCTGGGCGAACGCCTGCAGGTGCGTTGGCAACGCGACGAGCCGCTGCCATGGGACCTGCCATTGCCCAGGCTGGTACTGCAGCCGCTGGTGGAAAACGCCGTGCTGCATGGTATCTCGCGCTTGCCTGACGGCGGCACCATCGAACTGCAGCTGGTGCGCGAGGGCAATGAGCTGCAGATCCGCGTGCGCAACCCGGCGCCGGATCCGCAGGCGCCCGGGCTGGCGTTGGCGCGGGGGGCAGGCCATGCCCAGCACAGCATCGGCCATCGGCTGGCCTGGCGCTTTGGCAGCGCTGCGCGGATGACGGCTGGCTGGAGCGAGGGCTACTATGCCTGCCAGGTGACAGTGCCGATCCAGTGAGGGAACGATCGTGAGGGTAGTCATCGCTGATGACGAGCCACTGGCGCGCGAGCGCCTGCGCAGCCTGTTGGCGGCGCAGGACGGCGTGGACGTGGTGGCCGAGGCTGGCAACGGCGAGCAGGCCCTGCACGCCTGCGCGGAGCTGCAGCCGGACCTGGTCCTGCTGGATATCGCGATGTCCGGGCTGGACGGCCTGGAAGCGGCCCGCCACCTGGCCAGCTTCGAACCGCGGCCGGCGGTGGTGTTCTGCACCGCCTACGATGCGCATGCGCTGTCGGCGTTCGAGGCTGCGGCGATCGATTACCTGATGAAGCCAGTGCGCGCCGAACGATTGGCGGCGGCGATTGCGCGTGCACGCACGTTCCTGGCCGGCCGTGATGGCCAGCC
Source organism: Stenotrophomonas maltophilia (assembly GCF_002799245.1). GTDB lineage: Bacteria > Pseudomonadota > Gammaproteobacteria > Xanthomonadales > Xanthomonadaceae > Stenotrophomonas > Stenotrophomonas maltophilia_S. Next base: position 122,139 of record NZ_NEQV01000002.1, read on the forward strand.
GCAGGAGCACAGCGGGCAGCAGGCACGCAGCGTGCTGTGCGCGCGCCTGCGTGGCAGCCTGCGCCTGATTCCGCTGGACGATATCCACTACCTGCAGGCCGAGGAAAAGTACGTAGTGGTGCACCACGCACGCGGCGAGGACCTGATCGAGGAGTCGCTGAAGTCGCTGGAAGAAGAGTTCGCCAGCCGTTTCATCCGCATCCATCGCAACTGCCTGGTGGCACGCCACGAGCTGGTGGAACTGCGTCGAGGCTCGGGTGGCCAGGTGCAGGCGGTGCTGCGGCATGGCAAGCAGCCGCTGGAAGTCAGCCGCCGCTGCGTGGCGACGCTGAAGCAGGAATTGCGGCATCTGTGAGTGTTCCGCGCGGCCTGCGGCCGCGACTGCTTTCAGATCAACAGCAACAGCAACAGCAACAGCAACAGCGGGTCATGGCTCGGTGTTGCTACGTGCTGGGTCGGGCCGGGATGGGGTGGCGGGACACGCTGCAAGTACATCCCTGTAAGCTCGATGGCGCCATCCATGGCGCCAACGGTCCCGCCACCCCACCCCGGCCCGACCCTCTCGTCTTCGCTGCATCGGACGGCAAAAGCGTTGGTGTTATCGGCTTGGAAAGAGGGGTCAGATCCCTTTTCCTGCGGAAAAGGGATCTGACCCCGGAAGCCGCCGGCTGTTGCTTTTGCTTCTGCTTCTTTCTTTTGATCTTCCGTGGCGGCCGCACACGGAAACTGTCAGAGGCCGCGCGGGGTGGGCTGCGCAGGGGCGTGAGCCGCATGGATGCGGCGACCGAGCTTACATGGACGTACCTGCAGCGGCCCCTGCGCAGTCCATCCCGCCCGGCCAGCTCACAATGCCAGTCGACTAACAGTCGACTCTACCGCCAGCCACGAGGGGCTCCGCCGTTGGCCGTATCCGCGCCGAAGGCGCGATAATGACCGGATGGAAACCGTCCGCATCGCCACCCGCAAGAGCCCGCTCGCCCTCTGGCAGAGCGAACACGTCGCCGACCGCCTGCGCCAGGCCCATCCCGGCCTGCATGTGGAACTGGTGCCGATGAGCACCCGCGGTGACGAGGTGCTGGACCGCTCGCTGGCTGCGATCGGTGGCAAGGGCCTGTTCCTGAAAGAGCTGGAGCTGGCCATGCTGCGGGGTGAGGCCGACTGCGCCGTGCACTCGTTGAAGGATGTGCCGATGGAGCTGGACGAACCCTTCGCACTGCCGGCGATGCTGACCCGCCACGATCCGGCCGACGGTTTCGTCTCCAACCTGTACGCCTCGCTGGACGCGCTGCCGATCGGCGCGCGGGTCGGTACTTCGTCACTGCGCCGCCAGGCCCAGCTGCGCGCGCTGCGCCCGGACCTGGAGCTGCTGGACCTGCGCGGCAACGTCAACACCCGCCTGGCCAAGCTCGACAACGGTGGCTACGACGCCATCGTGCTGGCCGTGGCCGGCCTGGAGCGTCTGGGCCTGGGCGATCGCATCGTCGCGCGGCTGCAGCCGCCGCAGTGGTTGCCGGCGCCGGCGCAGGGCGCGGTGGCGGTGGAGTGCGATGGTGGCAATACGCGGCTGATGGCGCTGTTCGCCACGCTTGATGACGCAGCCACGCGCGCCTGTGTGGAAGCCGAGCGGGCAATGAACCGCGCGCTGCATGGCAGCTGCCATGTGCCGGTGGCCGCGATCGCGCAGTGGCAGGGCGGCGATCTGCACCTGCAGGGGCTGGTCGGCAGTGCCAGCGATGGTCGTGCGGTGCGTGCCGAGGCGGTGGGCCCGGCCAGTGATCCGGAAGCGCTGGGCCGGCAGGTGGCCCGGCAGCTGCTGGATGACGGCGCCGGCGAGCTGTTGAACGCCTGAGCCCCAATTTCTGTAGAGCCGAGCCATGCTCGGCTGCGCTTCCCCGGAAAACCCCCGCGCTTCGCGGGTAAGTCGAGCATGGCTCGACTCTACAAGAACGAAACGGGCGCCCTTGGCGCCCGTTCTGCTTACTTGAACTTGTAGACCACGTTCATCGTGGTCAGCGTATCGGTCTTGCGCTTGTCCGCCGCGACGTCGCTGTTGTAACGCGCCTGCCAGCCGGCCTTCAGCGCCAGGTGCTCGTTCATGCTCACCGAGACACCGAAGTCGTTCTGGCCGAAGGTGTTGTACGAACCGGACTCGACCAGCAGGGTGTTCACCAGGTCGGTGTTGTCGGTCAGCGAATACTTCATGTCGAACAGGCCACGGCCGATCAGGCCGGTGCGGGTGCGGTCATCCTCGGTGCTGTGGGTACGGCGCACACCGGGGCCGATCTGCGCATCGAACGAGAAGCGCTCGGTGTTCCACAGGCGGGTGCCGTAACCCAGACCGAACGAGCTCTGGCGGTCGTAGGTGGCGAAGTCGTCGCGCTCGGTACGCACCGTGGCGGTCAGCTGGCGGTGCTCGCCCAGCTGCAGCGCGCTGCCGGCGCTGCCGGTGTAGCGGTTGGCGGTGGTGTTGTTGCGGCGGGTGGTGGTGCCGTCGTCGTTGGTCTCGGTCACCTTGGAGCTGGAGCGCAGGCCGAACAGGTCCATGCTGTGCACCCAGTCGCCGTCGGTGTAGCGCAGGCGCAGGCGGCCGTTGAAGCTCTCGGTGCTGCTGTTGCCGCGTGCCGAGGCAAAGCCGAGCTCGCCGCCGCTGCCGCTCCACGGCGAGGACATCGCCGCCAGCTCGGAGGCATCCTGCGCGTATGCAAGCGGCGCACACAGCAGCAGGGGGATCAGCAGGGACACGCGCAGGGACATCGAGGCTTCTCCGAAACGGTTAACAGCCGGTGATGATACTGGAAGCGTGATGGCGGTCCGAATCGATCCAATGCGCGCTTCAGCGAACGTTGCCGCGACCGCCTATTCAGGGCAAATCGACACGCAATTCAGGGTCGTTGAAGCGCGAATAGCGCAGGCGCAGCTGGAAGCTGCGGCCGTTGCTGCTGCCGCTGCGCACGATCTGGCGGGGCAGGCCCTGGGCATCCACCCAGTACTCAAGGCGTTCGCCGGGCTGGGGGCCGCGCAGCCGGTAGTGCCGGGTCTCGACCCCGTCCAGCATCTGGCTGCCGAGGTCTTCGGCCTTCAGATCGGCGGGCAGGGCATCGGCCGGCAGCGGGTTGCGCCACTGCTCGAGCAGGCCGGGAGGGGTCGGCACCTGGCGGATCGCACCGTCGGCCTGCAGGAACATGGTGTCACCGATGATGGTCTGCGGCCCGGCCGGGGTTTGCACCCGGAAACGGTCGGGCGCGACGAAGTCCATGGCGCTGCGAACCGGCTGCGGTGCGCCCAGCACCTCCAGCTCGGCGTGAAAGCTGCGCAGGGCCGCGAAACGCTGGCTGGCGCCCAGCACCGCCTGTGCCGGATCGGCGGCGGGTACCGGGGCCGCGGTGCCGGCCGGCGCTGGCGCGCGATCGCAGGCGGCCAGCAGCAGGCAGGCCAGCAGGGACAGGGCAGGCAACCGGCGCATCGGGCATTCCATGGGGGTGGGGGCGACCACGATAGCCCAAACGTCCCACACAAGACCCGCGACTCGGACATAATCGGGGGTATGGACCGATACGAACGCATCACCGCCCTGCATCGTCTGCTCAAGTCCGCGCGCTATCCGGTGACGGTGGCGACCCTGCAGGACAAGCTCGGTTGTTCCCGTGCCACCGTCTACCGCGATCTGGCCTTCCTGCGCGATGCGCTGATGGCACCGATCGAGGGCGACGGCGAGGCCGGCTTCCGTTACCAGGCCGACGAGAGCGACCGCTTCGAGCTGCCCGGCCTATGGCTCAGTTCGGAGGAGCTGCATGCCCTGCTGGCCTCGCAGCACCTGCTGGCGCGTACCGGCGGTGGCGTGTTGTCCTCGGTGCTGGCGCCGTTGCAGCAACGCATCGAGAGCCTGCTGGCGGCCCAGGCCGGTGTCTCCAGCTGGCCGGTCGACCGCGTACGGGTGATTCCGCACCGTGGCCGCAAGTTCGACGAGGGCAGCTTCCGCAGCGTAGCTTCGGCCGTGCTGGAGCGCCGCCAGCTGGCATTCGAGTACCGCGCCCGTTCCACCGACGAGCCGACCAAGCGCACCGTCTCGCCGCAGCGCCTGACCCATTATCGCGACAACTGGTATCTGGACGCCTGGGACCATGACCGCGAGGCCCTGCGCAGCTTCGCGGTGGACCGCATCCACAAGGCGCGGGTGATCGACAGTGCCGCCCGTGATGTTGCCGACAGCGAGCTGGACGAACAGCTCGGTGCCAGCTACGGCATCTTCTCCGGCGCGCCGAAGGGCTGGGCGACCATCCTGTTCAGCGCCAAGGCCGCGCGCTGGGTGGCCGACGAACACTGGCATTCCAAGCAGCAGGGCCGGTTCCTGGCCGATGGCCGCTATGAGCTGAAGGTGCCGTACAGCGTCTCGCGCGAACTGCTGATGGACGTGCTGCACTATGGTTCGGATGCCGAGATCGTCGAGCCGATGATGCTGCGCGAGCAGGCCAAGGCGCTGCTTGAGCTGGCCCTGAGCAACTACGAAAAATCCTGATACTCCCCCCGAGAACCCAGTCCCCCATGAAGAAGACCCTGTTGCTGCCCCTGCTCGCCGCTGCGTTGGCCCTGACCGCCTGCGGCACCTCCGGCGAGCCCTCGCAGAAGCTGGTGGTGGCCGCCACGGCCGTGCCGCATGCCGAGATCCTCGAGGTGGTCAAGCCGATCCTCAAGCAGGAAGGCGTGGACCTGGACGTGCGCGTGTTCAACGACTACGTGCAGCCCAACGACCAGCTCGTGCAGAAGCAGGTGGACGCCAACTACTTCCAGACCGAGCCGTACCTGGACGCCTACAACCGCGACCGCAAGACCGACCTGGTGAAGGTGATCGGCGTGCACATCGAGCCGTTCGGTGCGTACTCGCGCAAGGTCAAGTCGCTGGCCGAGCTGCGTGAAGGTGCCGACGTGGTGATCCCGAATGACCCGAGCAACAACAGCCGCGCGCTGATCCTGCTGCACAAGGCCGGCGTGATCGAGCTGAAGGACCCGGCCAACGCGCTGGCGACCCAGCGCGACATCATCGCCAACCCGAAGAACCTGAAGTTCCGCGAGCTGGACTCGGCGATGCTGCCGCGCGTGCTGGACCAGGTCGATCTGGCCCTGATCAACACCAACTACGCGCTGGACGCCGGCCTCAACCCGACCAGGGATGCGCTGGCGATCGAGAGCAAGGATTCGCCGTACGTGAACTTCCTGGTCGCGCGCCCGGACAACAAGGACGACGCCCGCGTGCAGAAGCTGGCCAAGGCCCTGACCAGCCCGCAGGTGAAGGCCTTCATCGAGACCAAGTACAAGGGCGCGGTGCTGCCGGCGTTCTGATCGCGGCTGATCTGATGATTTGAATGGTGGGTGTCGACCTTGGTCGACACTGTCTTCCCTGTAGAGCCGAGCCCACGCTCGGCTCTGCTGTTTTCGGCATTCCACCAACGGCAGCCGAGCATGGCTCGGCTCTACAATGTCAGTCGACGTGGAAGGCGAGGGTGGCTGCCACCGCCTGCTGCCACCCGGCATACAGCTTCTCGCGCCGGGCCACCTCCATCTGCGGTTCGAAGCGCCGGTCCAGGCCCCACTGCGCGGCGATCTGTTCGCGGCTGGTCCAGAACCCCACCGCCAGGCCGGCCAGGTAGGCCGCACCCAGCGCGGTGGTCTCGGTCAGCCGCGGCCGCAGCAATGGCACACCGAGGATGTCGGCCTGGAAACCGGCCAGGAAGTCGTTGCCGATCGCACCGCCATCGGCGCGCAGCTCGGTCAGCGCGATACCCGCATCAGACTGCATCGCATCGAGCACATCGCGGGTCTGGTAGGCCATCGCTTCCAGCGCGGCGCGGACGAAGTGCGCCTTGCGGGTGCCACGGGTCAAGCCGAACATCGCACCGCGCACGTCACTGCGCCAATAGGGTGCACCGAGGCCGACAAACGCCGGTACCAGGTAGGCGCCGCCGCTGTCGGGCACCTGCGCGGCCAGTGCCTGGCTGTCGCTGGCGCGTTCGATCATGCGTAGTCCATCGCGCAGCCACTGCACCACCGAGCCTGCGATGAAGATCGAGCCTTCCAGCGCGTACTCCACGCGCCCGTCCAGGCCCCAGGCAATGGTGGTCAGCAGGCCGTTGCGCGAGCGCACCGCCTGCGCACCGGTATGCATCAGCATGAAGCAGCCGGTGCCATAGGTGTTCTTGACCATGCCCGGCTGGAAACAGGCCTGGCCGAACAGAGCCGCCTGCTGGTCACCGGCGATGCCGGCGATCGGGATCGGGTGGTCGAAGAAGAACTGCGGCCGGGTATGCGCGTACACCGCACTGGAGTCGCGCACCTGCGGCAGCATCGCGCGCGGGATGTCGAGCAGGGCCAGCAGGTCGTCATCCCAGTCCAGCGTGTGGATGTTGAACAGCAGCGTGCGTGCCGCATTGCTGTAGTCGGTCACATGCGCCTGGCCACCGCTGAGGTTCCACACCAGCCAGCTGTCGATGGTGCCGAACAGCAGCTCGCCACGCTCGGCGCGCTGCTGCGCACCTTCCACATGGTCGAGGATCCAGCGCACCTTGGTCGCAGAGAAATAGGCGTCGATCAGCAGGCCGGTCCGCTCGCGGATCAGCGCTTCATGCCCTTCGGACTTCAGCCGCTCGCAGATGGCGTGGCTCTGCCGCGATTGCCAGACGATGGCGTTGTGGATCGGCTGGCCGGTGGCACGGTCCCAGACCACGGTGGTTTCACGCTGGTTGGTGATGCCCAGTGCGGCGATATGCCGCGGGTCGATCTGCCCGCGGCTGAGCAGCTCGGTCAACGTGGCATAGACGCTGGTCAGGATCTCGCGCGGGTCATGCTCGACCCAGCCGGGTTGCGGGAAGATCTGCGCGAACTCGCGCTGCGCACTGCCGACGATGTCGCCGGCACGATCGAACAGGATCGCGCGCGAACTGGTGGTGCCCTGGTCGATGGCCAGCACGTAGCGGGGCGTCATGCAGCGTCTCCGGTAGAGCGGTCCGGCTAAGGTACCGTGCTTTATGTGGAGCCGAGCCATGCCCGGCTGCTGTGTGCGGGAACCGCCGGGCGTGGCTCGGCTCTACAACGCCGGGCGTTCCATCCATGCCTGCAGCCGTGCCACCTGCGCAGCATCCAGCCGCAATCCCAGCTTGCTCCGCCGCCACAGCACATCGTCGCTGTCGAACGCCCACTCGCGGTCGCGCAGGAAGCCTACTTCGCGGGCATGCAGGCCGCCGCCAAAATCCTCGCCAAGGTCGTCCATGCCCCGTGCACCCTCCAGCAGTTCCGCGCTGCGGCTGCCATAGGCAGCGGCCCAGCGTTGCGCGATACCGGCAGGCAACCACGGTGCCAGCCCCCGAAGATGCGAGCATGCCTGTGCGGCGTCACCCCACCCGCTGCCCGGCAGTGGGTCTCCGCTTGCTGTCCACGCCGGGCCCATCTGTGGCAGCGCAGGGCGCAGCAGGTCCAGCGCCTCCTCGGCCAGCACCCGGTAGGTGGTCAGCTTGCCGCCCAGCACATGCAGCGCCGGTGCCGGGTCCGCCTGCAGCTGCAGGCGGTAATCGCGGCTGAGTTTTGCCGCGCGCGGGTCGGGATCGGCCAGCAGCGGACGGACACCGGCGAACGCCCAGACCACCGCTTCCGGCGCGATGGGTTCCTGCAGGTAGCGATTGGCTGCTTCGCACAGGTACGCCACCTCCGAAGGCAGCACGCTGCAGCGCGCCGGGTCACCGCGATAGTCGGTATCGGTGGTGCCCACCAGCAGGTGGTCGTGGGCGAAGGGCAGCAGGAACACCACGCGTCCATCGGGTTGCTGCAGCAGGCAGGCGCTGTCATCAGGCCAGGGCCGGCGCAGCACGATGTGGCTGCCCTGCACCAGGCGCAGCGCGGGGCCACCGCTGCGCGCCTGCATCCGTTCCAGCAGGCCACCGGCCCACGGGCCCGCCGCGTTGGCGACGGCGCGCGCAGTCACATGGTGCGACCGGCCATCAGTGGATTCCAGAATGGCCTGCCATCGGCCCTGCACGGGGTGCAGGTCGATGCAGCGGCTGCGCACCCGCACCTGTGCCCCCCGCTGCGCGGCATCCAGGGCGTTGAGCAGCACCAGCCGCGCGTCATCGACCTGCGCATCGGCGTAGCTGAAGCCCTGCCGCAGCATCGGGGAGAGCCAGTGGCGCAGCGGGTCGCGGTGCAGGTCCAGTACGCGTGACGCTGGGAAGGCAGGGCCGCGCCGGCCCAGATGGTCGTACAGCCACAGTCCCGCGCGCAGCATCCAGCGCGGGCGCAGGTGCGGCTCCCAGGGCAGCACGAAGCGCAGCGGATGGACCAGATAGGGGGCTTGCCGGCGTACCACCTCACGTTCGCCCAGTGCCTTGCGCACCAGCCCGAACTCGCCCTGTTCCAGGTAGCGCAGGCCGCCGTGGATCAGTTTGCTGCTGGCACTGGACGTGTGTGCGGCCAGGTCGTGCTGTTCGCACAGCAGCACGCGCAGGCCGCGGCCACTGGCGTCACGGGCGATGCCGGCGCCGTTGATGCCGCCACCGATCACCAGCAGGTCGACGTCGTCCATCGTGCCTCCGTATCCAGCCATTCTGCAGAGTCGAGTCCATGCTTGGCTGCATTTCGGGCAGCCGGGCAAGCTCGACTCTACAAAAAATGCAGCCGAGCATGGGCTCGGCTCTACAAAAAATGCAGCCGAGCATGGGCTCGGCTACAGACAGAAGGCTGCTGCCGGAAATGACGACGGGCCCCGAAGGGCCCGTCGCGATGCATCAGTGAAGCGGTGCTGCCTGGATCAGAAGCGGGCGCCGATGCCGAAGCCGACGGTCCACGGATCCATCTTGGCTTCGCCGATCTTCTCGCCGCCAACCTTGATGTCCGGGCGGGCGCGCATGTAGCGGGCGTCGGCACGGGCGAACCAGGTGGAATTGATGTTCATGTCGACGCCGACGGTGCCGATCACGCCCTTGGCATCCTTGAAGCGGATGTCGGTGTCAGCGCCGTTGCCCAGCTTCTCGTTGCTGAAGCTCGACTGGTAGTAGCCGACGCCCACGAACGGACGGAACACGTTGTCAGCCTGGCCGAAGTGGTACTGGCCGCTCAGCGCGACCGGCTGCTGCTCGACCGAGCCCAGGCGGGCATTGTTCGGGCCCTTGAACTTGTTGTCGAACTTGTCAGCGGCGCCCCACAGCTCAACGGCCCAGTTGTCGTTGATGTAGTAGCTGAAGCTGACGGTCGGCGCCGGGCCACCGTCGGTCTTCTTCACGCCGGTGATCGGGTCGTTCTTCGGCTGCAGCAGCGAGATGCCGCCAACAACGGCAAAATGCTTGCCCGAGGCGGTATCGGTGGTGCTGCTGTCCTGGGCGAAAGCGGCCGGCGCGAAGGCGGCGGAGGTCAGCAGGGCGAGACTCAGGATACGGATGGAGCGCATGGGGGTATCTCCTAATGTTTCTTGTTTTGGGCCCCCGGTTGCGGGGCGAGCACACCGTAGTCGCCCCAACATGAATCGAATCCGACGCACGTTAAAAAATAGTTTTCCTTGTTCAGCGACGGGTGCGGAATGCCTGTATTCATGGGGTTTCTGGCCCCCGCCGACATTCATGCAGTTGGAGAAGATGTGAGCGCAGCAACGTTGTGCATTGGCCTGCAAGCGCAGGTGAACGTGGAGTGCCGGGTACTGCTGCTGGGCTCGATGCCCGGCGTGGCGTCCCTGCAGGAACAGCGCTACTACGCCCATCCGCGCAACCGCTTCTGGCCGCTGATGGCCGATATCTGTGGCTTCGGCGCGGATCTGGCCTACGCGCTGCGGCTGCAGGCGTTGAATGCAGCGGGTATCGGCCTGTGGGATGTGATCGGCCGCTGTGAGCGCCGCGGCAGCCTGGATGCGGACATCGTGCGTGGCACGGAAGTGGCCAATGCACTGCCCGAGCTGATCGCCACACTGCCTGAGCTGAAGCTGATCGGCTGCAATGGAAGTGCGTCGCTGCAGGCGTTCCAGCGCTGGGTGCTGCCGCGGCTGGAGGCTCCACCCAAGGTGGTCGCGCTGCCGTCGACCAGCCCTGCCAATGCGGCGTGGTCGTTGCCACGCCTGCGCCAGGCCTGGCAGCCGGTGGCCGACGCGCTGGCGACATGAAGCGGACATCGTCCGGACAATACGCTACCGACTGGTCGCGGCCGCGACCCATGGGCAACAGCCTGTCCCGGCTGCGTGCGTACTGAAAACACCTGTAACGGTTGGCGCTGGACCCCGCTGGCCGCACAATAGACGTTTCCCTACACCAGATTGCCGGAGTTATCCCCATGGCCGAAATCAAGGAAGCACTTGTCCCCGATATCGGTGACTACAGCGATATCCCGGTAATCGAGGTGCTTGTCGCCGTCGGCGACACGGTCAAGAAGGACCAGGGCCTGGTGACGCTTGAAAGCGACAAGGCGACCATGGAAGTGCCGTCTTCGGTGGCGGGCGTGGTCAAGGAACTCAAGGTCAAGGTTGGCGACAGCCTGTCCGAAGGCAAGGTCGTGGCGCTGATCGAAGTGGCTGAAGGCGAAGCCGCCGCGCCGGCCGCCGCCGCACCGGCGCCGGCCAAGGCCGCTGCCCCGGCTGCCGCCACCCAGAGCGCGCCAGCCCCGGCCGCTGCTGCTCCGGCCGCTCCGGCCGCCAGCGGTGGTGCGGTTGAAGCCCTGGTGCCGGACATCGGCGACTACTCCGGCATTCCGGTCATCGAAGTGCTGGTCGCCGTGGGCGACACGGTCAAGAAGGACCAGGGCCTGGTCACGCTGGAAAGCGACAAGGCGACCATGGAAGTGCCGTCCTCGGTGGCCGGTGTGGTCAAGGAGATCAAGGTCAAGGTCGGCGACAATCTGTCGCAGGGCAACGTGGTTGCCATCATCGAGGCCGAGGGCGCTGCCGCGCCGGCCCCGGCCAAGGCCGCTGCGCCGGCCCCGGCGGCTGCACCGCAGGCCGCTGCTCCGGTTGCCGCCGCCGCTCCGGTGGCGGCCGCGCCGTCGGCCGGTACCCCGGCCAGCCCGCCGGTGCAGTTCAACGCCGATGGCGTGCTGCCGGCCAAGGTGCCGTACGCCACCCCGGCGGTGCGCGTGTTCGCCCGCGAGCTGGGCGTGGACCTGCTGCAGATCAACGGCACCGAGAAGGGTGGCCGCATCACCAAGGGTGACGTGCAGAAGTTCGTCAAGGCCGCGCTCAGCGGTGGCGTGCCGGCAGCTGCCGGTGGCGCTGTCGCCGCCGGTGGTGGCCTGAACCTGCTGCCGTGGCCGAAGGTCGACTTCAGCAAGTTCGGCGAGACCGAAGTCCAGCCGCTGTCGCGCATCAAGAAGATCTCCGGCGCGAACCTGGCCCGCAACTGGGCCATGATCCCGCACGTCACCCAGTTCGAACAGGCCGACATCACCGACCTGGAAGGCCTGCGCGTGGCGCTGAACAAGGAGAACGAGAAGGCCGGCATCAAACTGACCATGCTCGCCTTCCTGATCAAGGCCAGCGCCGCGGCGCTGAAGAAGTTCCCGGAATTCAACGCCTCGCTCGATGCCAGCGGTGAAAACCTGACCCTGAAGAAGTACTTCCACATCGGCTTCGCCGCCGACACGCCGAACGGCCTGGTCGTGCCGGTGATCCGCGACGTGGACAAGAAGGGCGTGGTGCAGATCGCGCAGGAAACCGGCGAACTGGCCAAGAAGGCGCGCGACGGCAAGCTGGGCCCGGCCGACATGAGCGGTGGCTGCTTCTCGATCAGCTCGCTGGGCGGCATCGGCGGCACCGCGTTCACCCCCATTGTGAACGCACCGGAAGTGGCCATCCTCGGCGTCTCCAAGTCGTCCATCCAGCCGGTCTGGAACGGCAAGGAATTCGCACCGAAGCTGATGCTGCCGCTGTCGCTGAGCTACGACCACCGCGTCATCGACGGCGCCCTGGCCGCACGCTTCACCACGTACCTGTCGCAGGTGCTGGCCGACATGCGCCGCGTGCTGCTGTAAGGCACCGCTTCGCCCCCACCGTGCGGCCGCAGCCCCTGGCGCGGCCGCGTGAACAGATGCAGTGACAGCCCGCCGGCCACGCCGGGCGGGCACGAGGAAAACCACCATGGCCACGATTGAAGTCAAGGTTCCCGACATCGGCGATTACAGCGATGTGCCGGTGATCGAAGTGTTGGTCGCCGTCGGCGACACGGTGAAGAAGGATCAGGGTCTGGTGACCCTGGAATCGGACAAGGCCACCCTGGAAGTGCCGTCCTCGGCCGCCGGCGTGGTCAAGGAAATCAAGGTCAAGCTGGGCGACACCCTGTCCGAGGGCGCCGTGGTCGTGGTGCTGGACGCTGAAGGCAGCGCCGAAGCCCCGGCCAAGGCCGCCGCTGCTCCGGCCAGCAAGCCGCCGGTGACCCCGTCGCACCGCGCCCCGGCCGAACCGGCTGCGCCGAAGCCGGCGCTGTCCAGCGGCAAGCCGGCCGACATCGAATGCGAAATGGTCGTGCTGGGCTCCGGCCCGGGCGGCTACACCGCCGCCTTCCGCGCCGCCGACGTCGGCCTGGACACGGTGCTGGTCGAGCGTTACGCCAGCCTTGGCGGCGTCTGCCTCAATGTCGGTTGCATTCCGTCCAAGGCGCTGCTGCATGCCGCTGCGGTGATCGACGAAGTCGCCCACGCCGGCGATTTCGGCGTCGAGTTCGGCAAGCCGACCATCACCCTGGACAAGCTGCGCGAGTACAAGGAAAAGGTCGTCAACCAGCTGACCAAGGGCCTGGCTGGCATGGCCAAGCAGCGCAAGGTCCGCAACGTGCAGGGTGTTGGCAGGTTCGTATCCGCCAACGAGCTGGAAATCACCGCTGCCGACGGCAGCACCCAGCTGCTGCGCTTCCAGAAGTGCATCATCGCTGCCGGTTCGCAGGCGGTGAAGCTGCCGAACTTCCCGTGGGACGACAAGCGCGTGATGGATTCCACCGACGCGCTGGAGCTGGCCGAAGTGCCGGGCTCGCTGCTGGTCGTCGGCGGCGGCATCATCGGCCTGGAGATGGCCACCGTGTACAGCGCGCTGGGCAGCAAGGTCACCGTGGTGGAGTTCATGGACCAGCTGATGCCGGGCGCCGACAAGGACCTGGTCAAGCCGCTGGCCGACCGGCTGAAGAAGCAGGGCATCGAAGTGCACCTGAAGACCAAGGCTTCCGGCGTCACTGCCGACGCCAAGGGCATCACCGTGACCTTTGAAGCCGCCGAAGAGGGCCAGACGCCGGCCCTGGCGCAGGGCACCTTCGACCGCGTGCTGGTGGCTGTGGGCCGTTCGCCGAACGGCAAGAAGATCGATGCCGAGAAGGCTGGCGTGCAGGTCACCGATCGCGGCTTCATTCCGGTTGATCGCCAGATGCGCACCAACGTGCCGCACATCTTTGCCATCGGCGATATCGTCGGCAACCCGATGCTGGCCCACAAGGCCACGCACGAGGGCAAGCTGGCCGCTGAAGTGGCTGCCGGGCACAAGAAGGAATGGGTGGCCCGCGTGATTCCGTCGGTGGCCTACACCAACCCGGAAATCGCCTGGGTTGGCGTGACCGAAACCGAGGCCAAGGCCAAGGGCCTGAAGGTGGGCGTGGCCAAGTTCCCGTGGGCTGCCAGCGGCCGCGCGATCGGCATCGGTCGCACCGAGGGCTTCACCAAGCTGATCTTCGACGAGGAAACCCACCGCATCATCGGTGGTGCGATCGTCGGTGTGCATGCCGGTGACCTGCTGGCCGAGATCGGCCTGGCGATCGAAATGGGGGCGGAAGCCGAGGACATCGGCCACACCATCCATGCCCACCCGACGCTGAGCGAATCGGTGGCGATGGCCTCGGAAATCTACGACGGCACGATCACCGATCTGTACATGCCGAAGAAGAAGTAAGGCGCCCGCGCCGTTCCGAACGAAAAGCCCCGGCATCTGCCGGGGTTTTTTGTTTCTTCGTTAGGCGTTACCGCGAGCGGTGGGGCCGGTGCGCGGGTGGCAGGCGTCTGGACAAATGTCCCCCGTCGTCCGCCTGCGGCGGTCGCCTCCTCCTTTACTTTGTCCAAACGCCTGCCACCTGCGCAGCGGCTCGGCTTGCGGAAGGTGGAACAGCCATCGCAAAGGCCGCCTGGATGCCGGACACGCGGAGGGAGAGGGGGCTGTGTGCGAAGTAAAGGAGGAGGTGACGGCCACGGGCCGGCGCCGGGGGACATTCGCACGCAGCCTCCTCTCCCTCCAGCGCTCGACCCAGCCTGCGTCTGCGGTTGCGGTCATCGCGAGAGTCCGGGCCACTGCGCGGGTGGCAGGCGTCTGGACAAATGTCCCCCGTCGTCCGCCTGCGGCGGTCGCCTCCTCCTTTACTTTGTCCAAACGCCTGCCATCCGCGCACCGGCTCGGCTTGCGGACGGAGAAGCCACGGCCGGTTGTTCTGCCACGGCCGCCTGGATGCTTGACACGCGGAGGGAGAGGGGGCTGTGTGCGAAGTAAAGGAGGAGGTGACGGCCGCAGGCCGGCGCCGGGGGACATTCGCACGCAGCCTCCTCTCCCTCCAGCGCTCGACCCAGCCTGCGTCTGCGGTTGCGGTCATCGCGAGCTTGCGGGCCACCCGCGTACCGGCTCGGCTTGCGGACATTCGCACGCAGCCCCCTCTCCCTCCAGTGCTCGACCAACCCGCTTCCGCTCTTCATCCCAGCAACCCACAAAAAACGCGGCCCCGATATTCCGGAGGCCGCGCCAGGAGAGAGAGTGCCGTGGAAGGGGCGGGGGATCAGAACACGAAGCTGATACCGGCCACCGGGCCCTTGAATTCCTGCTTCAGGCCGATGGTGCCGTCGCTGCCCTTCTTGTCCACGTCCAGCTTGAACCAGTCGTAGCCGGCGAACACGCCGAAGTTCTTGGTGAAGCGGTAATCAACGATGGCGTTGGCGCGGCTCAGGTCACCCTTGTAGTCATCGAAGCTGCCCCAGCGCGTGTTCAGGTACTGGCCCTGCAGCGTGATCATCCAGCGCTCGCCCGGGGTGAAGGTCATGCGCGCACCCACCACCGGCGCAATGCCGTCAGCCTTCTCGTTGAGGAACTGACCGTCGTACACGGTGCCCAGGTCGGCGTAGCCCTTGGTGCTGACCTTGGCGTACTCACCACCGATCTGCAGGCCGAGGTCGAAGGTATCGGTATCGACGACCGAGTAGTCGTACACCAGGCTGGCCACCTGGTACTTCAGCTCACCCTTCACGAAGCTGCCGGCCGGCACGTTCTCACCGCCAAAGGAAATGCCCTGGTCCAGGGTCTCGCGGCGGTCCTTGTCGTACTTGAAGTAGTTGAACAGCAGGCGCTGGCGATTGCTGATGCGGAACATGCCGTCGATGCGCGGTTCCCATTCCTTGCCCCCCAGCTTGAAGTCCTGGTCCAGGGCAATGTCCTGTCCGGCCACGTTGGTCTTGCCGCGGATCGTGTTGTCCGAGTCGATGTTCATCGCACCCAGGCGGATGGCGAAGCGGTCATCGCCTTCGGCGGCGTGGGCGGCAGTGGCGAACGAAGCACCGGCGGCGAGCAGGGAAAGGGCGAGCAGGGTGGGTACGGAGCGCATCGAAGAGTCCTTGCAGTGGTTCATCAGAATGAAAACCACTGTGCCGGACAGGCCCGTCCACCATCCGTGAACGTATGGTCCATGGCATGTGTACGGTTCAGTGCTGTCGCGGCGATGCAAAAAGATGGCCCCGGAGCCGGGCTTCGGGGCCATCGTCGGACCTGCGGGGCGGAGCGTCGACGAGGTTGCTGCAGGCAGGTCGAAAGGTCGGACCGGCGCATTCGGCGAAAGTTCCGCGCCTGCGACCAAAGTTCAATACTGCAGCGCAGCATCATGCGGACGTCATTGTCCCCTGGGTGGCACGCAAAAATGTAACCGTTACCGCAACTTGCGGCTTCCCGGGATGAACAGGCAGCGGTTGTCTCGCAAATTGTCCCATTGCTATAATTTGGCGGCTCGATGAGGCCCCCCTGCTGTAGCCGCCTCAGCCCTCCACTTGCAACCACGCGGGACGTCCTGTGCTGAACTCCGTTGATGCGGGTCGGCGACTGATGCTGCGCGCCGCGGTCTACCCGCTGGCCGCAGTCGCTGTCCTGGCCCTGGCCTTCCTGCTGGTGGGTCCGAAATATGCCCTCGGCGCGCTGGCGTCCGGTGTGGCCATTTCGGCCGGTGGCTGGGTTGCGGCACGGATGGCACTGGGCGGTGGTGCGGTGGCGGCAGGATCGGCGATGGCTCGCCTGATCATTGCGATCGTAGCCAAGTGGGTCGTGGTTTTCGGTGTCCTGCTGGTGGGGTTCCTGGTCTTCAAGCTGCCTGCATTGGCGCTGTTGGCCGGTATCGCCGTCGGCTTGATGTTCCAGGTCCTGGCCATGGCCAGGCGTTGACAGAATTCAATTAACTGAAGGTTCCGGACACATGGCGGGCGAGGCTCTAACCCCTACCAGCTACATCCAGCATCACCTGCACAACCTGACCGCGCCGGTCGGCAAGGGTGAGGGTATGTTCTGGCATATCCACGTCGATACCTTCCTCACCGCCGTCCTGATGGGCCTGGTGATCGTTGTCGCGTTCTGGCTGGGGACCCGCAAGGCCACTGCCGGCGTGCCGGGCAAGTGGCAGGCCTTCGTCGAAATCTGCCTGGAGTTCGTCGACCGCCAGGCCAAGGACACCTACCACGGCAAGAGCAAGCTGGTCACGCCGATCGCCATCACGATCTTCTTCTGGATCCTGATGATGAACCTGATCAAGATGATCCCGGCCGACTTCATCGCCAAGCCGCTGGAATGGGCAGGCATCCACTACTGGAAGCCGGTGCCGACCGCTGACGTCAACGCCACCCTCGGCATGGCCATCAGCGTGTTCTTCCTGATGCTGTTCTTCGCGCTGAAGTCCAAGGGCCTGGTGGGCTTCGTCAAGGAATTCCTGACGGCACCGTTCGGCAAGTGGATGATGCCGTTCAACCTGATCCTCAACATCGTCGAGTGGCTGAGCAAGCCGATCTCGCTGGCGATGCGACTGTTCGGCAACATGTTCGGCGGCGAAATCGTGTTCCTGCTGATCTGGGTGCTGGGTGGTGCCGGTTTCTTCGGTGCCATCGCAGGTGGTGTGTTCGGCCTTGGCTGGATGCTGTTCCACCTGCTGGTGATCCCGCTGCAGGCCTTCATCTTCATGATGCTGTCGATCGTGTACCTGAGCCTGTCGGAAGACGCTCACTGAGTTTCAAGCTTCAACGCGTTTCAACCTTCATCCGTTTCATCACCCTTAGCAACTTAAGTTCCTGGAGATAACCATGTACTTCGCCGTCCTGACCAACTTCGCGCAGATTCAGAGCTCCACCGCCCTTGCCGTCGGCATCATGATCGGCCTGGCCGCGCTGGGCGCCGGTCTGGGTCTGGCCATCATGGCTGGTAAGTTCCTGGAGTCGGCCGCCCGCCAGCCGGAACTGATCCCGGTCCTGCAGGTCCGCATGTTCATCACCGCCGGCCTGATCGACGCCGCGTTCATCATCTCGGTCGCCGTTGGCCTGCTGCTGGCCTTCGCCAACCCGCTGTCGGCTGCCTTTGCTGGCGCCGTCACCAAGGCTCTGGCCGGCTGATACAGCGGTTTGAGACGACCGGGTGCTGATGCACCCGGTTTCGGATGAAGGCCGGATGCGCCGCTACGGCGGCGCCTCCACCCCGAAACCAGCGATCGAGCTAACCATGAATATCAATTTCACCCTTCTCGCGCAGGCGCTCGCCTTCGCTGGTCTGATCTGGATCATCGCGACCAAGATCTGGCCGCCGTTGATGAACGCGATCGAAGAGCGCCAGCAGAAGATTGCTGAAGGCCTCGCTGCTGCCGACCGCAGCCAGAAAGATCTGGCCCAGGCGCAGGAGAAGGTCAACGAAGCGCTGAAGGAAGCCCGCACCAAGGCCAACGAGATCATCGACCAGGCCCACGCGCGTGCCAACCAGATCGTTGATGCTGCCCGTAACGAAGCGATCACCGAAGCCACCCGTCAGAAGGAACTGGCCCAGGCTGAAATCGACGCCGCCGCCAACCGTGCCCGTGAAGATCTGCGCAAGCAGGTGTCCGCGCTGGCCGTGACCGGTGCCGAAAAGCTGCTCAAGCGCGAAATCGACGTCAACGCCCACAAGGCGCTGCTCGACGAGCTGGCCTCGGAGATCTAAGGATGAGCCAGGCCCTCACGCTTGCCCGCCCGTACGCCCGCGCCGCGTTCGCGACCGCGCGCGACGAAGGCGCGTTCGCGCCGTGGTCGGACGCCCTGGCGTTCTCTGCCCACGTCGCCGCCGACCCGCGCGTGGCGGCCCTGCTCGCCAACCCGGAGCTGGGTCGTGACGACGCCGTCGCCCTGCTGGCGCCGGTGTCCCACGGCGAGACCTACTCGCGCTTCCTGGCCATCCTGGCCGAATCGCATCGTCTGCCGCTGCTGCCGGAAATCTCCGGCATGTTCGACGCCCTGCGCGCCGAAGCCGAGCACGTGGTCAAGGCCACGGTGACCTCGGCCGCCGAACTGTCGGCCGGTGAACTGGACGCGATCAAGGCCGCGCTGCGCAAGCGCTTCAACCGCGAGGTCGAAGTGACCACCGCGGTGGATGCCTCGCTGATCGGCGGCGCCGTGATCGACGCCGGCGACGTGGTCATCGATGGTTCGCTGAAGGGCAAGCTGGCCCGTCTGCAGACCGCGCTCGCTAACTGAATTCATTTAACGTCCGGCCCCGCTGCCGGCACTAGGACTTGACGATGGCAACCACGCTCAACCCCTCCGAAATCAGCGAACTGATCAAGAACCGCATCGAGAAGGTCAAGCTGGCCGCGGAATCGCGCAACGAAGGCACCGTGACCAGCGTGTCCGACGGCATCGTGCGCATCTTCGGTCTGGCCGACGTGATGCAGGGCGAAATGATCGAACTGCCGAACAACACCTTCGCACTGGCCCTGAACCTGGAGCGCGACTCGGTCGGCGCCGTGGTCCTGGGTGACTACGAGAACCTGCGCGAAGGCGACGTCGCCAAGACCACGGGCCGCATCCTGGAAGTGCCGGTCGGTCCGGAACTGCTGGGCCGCGTTGTCAACGCGCTTGGCGAGCCGATCGACGGCAAGGGCCCGCTGGGTACCGACCTGACCGCTCCGGTGGAGCGCGTTGCTCCGGGCGTGATCTGGCGCAAGTCGGTCGACCAGCCGGTGCAGACCGGTTACAAGTCGGTCGACTCGATGATCCCGATCGGCCGTGGCCAGCGCGAGCTGATCATCGGTGACCGCCAGACCGGCAAGACCGCCATGGCGATCGATGCGGTGATCAACCAGAAGGGCACCGGCATCAAGTGCGTGTACGTTGCGATCGGCCAGAAGGCTTCGACCATCGCCAACATCGTGCGCAAGCTGGAAGAGAACGGCGCGCTGGCCCACACCATCGTGGTGGCCGCGACCGCTTCCGAATCGGCTGCCATGCAGTACATCAGCGCCTACTCGGGCTGCACCATGGGTGAGTACTTCATGGACCGCGGCGAAGACGCGCTGATCGTGTACGACGATCTGTCCAAGCAGGCCGTCGCCTACCGCCAGATCTCGCTGCTGCTGAAGCGTCCGCCGGGCCGCGAAGCCTACCCGGGTGACGTGTTCTACCTGCACTCGCGCCTGCTGGAACGCGCTGCCCGCGTGTCCGAGGAATACGTCGAGAAGTTCACCGAAGGCAAGGTCACCGGCAAGACCGGTTCGCTGACCGCGCTGCCGATCATCGAAACCCAGGCCGGCGACGTCTCCGCCTTCGTTCCGACCAACGTGATCTCGATCACCGACGGCCAGATCTTCCTGGAAACCGACCTGTTCAACGCCGGCATCCGCCCGGCCGTGAACGCCGGTATCTCGGTGTCGCGCGTCGGTGGCTCGGCCCAGACCAAGATCATCAAGAAGCTGTCGGGCGGCATCCGTATCTCGCTGGCCCAGTACCGCGAGCTGGCTGCGTTCGCGCAGTTCGCCTCGGACCTGGACGAAGCGACCCGCAAGCAGCTGGAGCGCGGCCAGCGCGTCACCGAGCTGATGAAGCAGAAGCAGTACGCGCCGATGTCGATCGCCAACCAGGCGCTGTCGATCTACGCCGTCAACGAGGGTTACCTCGACGACGTGCCGGTCAACAAGCTGCTGGCGTTCGAAGAAGGCCTGCACGCCCACTTCGCCAACACCCAGGGCGAGCTGATCAGCAAGGTCAACGCCACCGGCGGTTGGGACAACGACATCGAAGGTGCCTTCAAGAAGGGCATCGCCGAGTTCAAGACCACCGGCAGCTGGTAATCGCGGTCCTGTAGAGCGGAGCCGCTGGCTCCGCTGGACCAGATGACAAACGGTTGAACAACGCGGGGCATCAGCCCCGCGCCACGGGAAACAAGAGATGGCAAGCGGACGCGAAATCAAAACCAAGATCAAGAGCGTGCAGAACACCCGCAAGGTGACGCGCGCCCTGGAAATGGTCTCGGCCTCCAAGATCCGCAAGGCGCAGGATCGGATGAAGACCTCGCGTCCGTACGCGCAGGCGATGAAGCAGGTGATCGGCCACCTGGCCCAGGCCAGTACCGATTACCAGCATCCGTTCCTGGTCGAGCGCGAGCAGGTCAAGCGGGTCGGCTTCATCGTGATCTCCTCCGATCGCGGCCTGGCCGGCGGCCTGAACAACAACCTGTTCCGCAAGATGCTGGGCGAAGCCAAGGCATCGCAGGACAAGGGTGCCGAAGTGGACCTGGTGACCATCGGCCAGAAGGCATCGACCTTCTTCCGCCGCGTGAAGGTCAACATGGTCGGCAGCGTGACCCACATCGGCGACGTGCCGAAGCTGGAATCGCTGATCGGTGTGATCAAGGTGATGCTCGACGCCTTCACCGAAGGCAAGGTCGACCGCGTGTACCTGGTCTACAACCGCTTCGTGAACACCATGACGCAGAAGGCCAGCTTCGATCAGCTGCTGCCGCTGCCGCCGGCTGAGAAGCAGGTCGCTCACCACGACTGGGATTACCTGTACGAACCCGATGCCGCGACCGTGCTCGAGCACGTGATGACGCGTTACATCGAGTCGCTGGTGTACCAGGCACTGCTGGAAAACGTCGCCTCCGAGCATGCCGCACGCATGGTCGCGATGAAGGCGGCGAGCGACAACGCCAACAAGCTGATCGGCGAACTGCAGCTCGTCTACAACAAGGCGCGCCAGGCAGCGATCACCCAGGAAATCTCCGAAATCGTCGGCGGCGCGGCAGCAGTCTGACCGCGTTCGTTCAAAGCACACATTTAGAGGATGCAGCAATGAGTCAGGGCAAGATCGTTCAGATCATCGGCGCGGTCGTCGACGTCGAATTCCCGCGTGAGTCGGTGCCGAAGGTGTACGACGCACTGAAGGTCGACAACACCGAAATCACCCTCGAAGTCCAGCAGCAGCTGGGCGACGGCGTGGTGCGTACCATCGCCCTCGGTTCCACCGACGGCCTGAAGCGCAACCTGGTTGCCACCAACACCGACCGCGGCATCTCCGTGCCGGTCGGCGCTGGCACCCTGGGCCGCATCATGGACGTGCTGGGCCGCCCGATCGACGAAGCCGGCCCGGTGGCCGCCAGCGACAGCTGGGAAATCCACCGTGCGGCCCCGTCGTACGAAGACCAGTCCCCGGCCACCGAGCTGCTGGAAACCGGCATCAAGGTCATCGACCTGATGTGCCCGTTCGCCAAGGGCGGCAAGGTCGGCCTGTTCGGCGGCGCCGGCGTCGGCAAGACCGTCAACATGATGGAACTGATCAACAACATCGCCAAGGCGCACAGCGGTCTGTCCGTGTTCGCCGGCGTGGGTGAGCGTACCCGTGAGGGCAACGACTTCTACCACGAAATGAAGGACTCCAACGTCCTCGACAAGGTGGCGATGGTGTACGGCCAGATGAACGAGCCGCCGGGCAACCGTCTGCGCGTCGCCCTGACCGGCCTGACCATGGCCGAGTACTTCCGCGACGAGAAGGACGAAAACGGCAAGGGCAAGGACGTCCTGCTGTTCGTCGACAACATCTACCGCTACACCCTGGCCGGTACCGAAGTGTCGGCACTGCTGGGCCGTATGCCGTCCGCCGTGGGTTACCAGCCGACCCTGGCCGAGGAAATGGGCGTCCTGCAGGAGCGCATCACCTCGACCAAGAATGGCTCGATCACCTCGATCCAGGCCGTCTACGTTCCCGCGGACGACCTGACCGACCCGTCGCCGGCAACCACCTTCGCCCACCTGGACTCGACCGTCACCCTGTCGCGTTCGATCGCCTCGCTGGGTATCTACCCGGCCGTCGATCCGCTGGACTCCACCAGCCGCCAGATGGATCCGCTGGTCATCGGCCACGAGCACTACGACACCGCCCAGCGCGTCCAGCAGACCCTGCAGAAGTACAAGGAACTGAAGGACATCATCGCGATCCTGGGCATGGACGAACTGTCCGAAGAGGACAAGCAGGCCGTGTCGCGCGCCCGTAAGATCGAGCGCTTCTTCAGCCAGCCGTTCCACGTGGCCGAAGTGTTCACCGGTTCGCCGGGCAAGTACGTGCCGCTGAAGGACACCATCCGTGGCTTCAAGGCCATCGTCGATGGCGAGTACGACCACCTGCCGGAGCAGGCGTTCTACATGGTCGGCAGCATCGAAGAAGCGGTCGAGAAGGCCAAGAAGATGGCCGAGAAGGCCTGATCCGGGACGGGCGGGAGCGATCCTGCCCGACCTGACGCCGGCGCCGGGCAACCGCCCGCGCCGGTGGACCCCCACGGTGGCATTGCGCCGCCGCGAACAGCGAAGAGATTTGCATGAGCACGATCCGTTGCGACATCGTCAGCGCCGAGCAGGAAATCTTCCGTGGCGAAGCGACCCTGGTCGTGGCCACCGGTGAGCTGGGCGAACTGGGCATCGCGCCCAAGCACGCGCCGCTGATCACCCGCCTGAAGCCGGGCAAGGTGGTGGTGACCACGCCGAACGGCGAGCAGCTGGATTTCGCCATTTCCGGCGGCATCCTGGAAGTGCAGCCGCAGGTGGTGACCGTGCTGGCCGACACCGCGATCCGCGCGCAGGACATCGACGAAGCCTCGGTCCGCAAGGCCAAGGAAGAAGCCGAGCGCATCCTGGCCAACCGCGGCGAAGCGATGGAAGTGGCCGAAGCCCAGCAGAAGCTGGCTGAAGCCGTCGTCCAGCTGCAGGCGCTGGAGCGCCTGCGCAAGAATCTCAAGCACTGAGGTTCGCGCTGCACCCACGAGAACGCCGGCCCTGTGCCGGCGTTTTTGTTTGTGCGGCGGGGTAGAGCCGACTCTACCGATCCCGATCCCGCCGTCGTATCAGCGGTACACCACGTGCCGCAGCAGCAGGAAGGAAATCACGGCCAGTCCACCTTCCACCAGCGGCTTGGCCAGCCAGGCGTACTGCAGGCCCAATGCATGATCGGCGGCTGAGACCAGCAGCGTGCTGGCACTGGTGAGCAGCAGCCACAGTGGCAGGAAGCGTGCAAAGCGTCGCCAGCCCAGCCGTTGCCCGCCGTCGGCAGTGGCGAAGGTGATCCGCCCGTTCAACCAGAATCCCAGCAGCATGCCGGCCAGGCGCCCGGCCAGGTTGCCCGGCACCACGGGCAGGCCAGCAGCCGTGACCAGCACGAACACCGCCCAGTCGAGCAGCAGTTGCAGCACGCCGATGATGAGGTAGGCGCTTCCCTGGCGGAGCAGGCTCATGGTCGGAGTGAGGGCGGGCAGGTCCCCATGTTAACGGCCCACGCTCTAGAATCACCGGCAACGAACCACGGATTGCTGCCCCCATGACCCAAGCCCTGCACGTCATCATCCTCGCCGCCGGCGCCGGCAAGCGCATGAAGTCGGTGCTGCCGAAGGTGCTGCAGCCGATCGCTGGCCAACCGATGCTGGCGCACGTGATCGATGCCGCCCGCGAGCTGCAGCCGGCCGCGATCCATGTGGTCTACGGCCACGGCGGTGAGGCGGTGCGGCAGCATTTCGCCGACCAGCCCGACCTGCAGTGGGCCGAACAGGCACAGCAGCTGGGTACCGGGCACGCCGTTGCGCAGGCGATGCCACAGGTTCCCGATGCTGCGCAGGTGCTGGTGCTGTACGGCGATGTGCCGCTGATCCGCGCCCAGACCCTGCGCGAGCTGCTGGCGCAGCCGGGGCGATTGGCGGTGCTGGTGGCCGACGTCGATGACCCGACCGGCTATGGCCGCGTGCTGCGCGATGCAGAAGGCAAGGTAGGTGCGATCGTCGAGCAGAAGGACGCCACCGACGACCAGCTGCGCGTGCGCACGATCAACACCGGCATCATCGCCGCAGAGTCGACCGCGCTGCGCCGCTGGTTGTCACAGCTGTCCAACCGCAATGCGCAGAGCGAGTACTACCTCACCGACGTGTTCGCGTTCGCCGCGCATGAGTACACCCCGGCCGAGATGGCGCTGGTCGCCGATGCCCAGGAGGCCGAGGGTGCGAATGACCCGTGGCAGCTGGCGCAGCTGGAGCGCGCCTGGCAGCGACGTGCGGTGCGTGCGCTGTGCGCACAGGGCGCGCGCGTGCGCGATCCGGCACGGCTGGATATCCGTGGCACCGTCACCGTGGGCAGCGACGTGCTGATCGATGTCGACGTCGTGCTGGAAGGCAACATCGTGCTCGCTGACGGCGTCACTGTGGGCCCGTTCAACCGCCTGAAGGACGTCAATCTCGGCCCCGGCACCGAAGTGCGCGCGCACTGCGATCTGGAAGGCGTGGTGACCGAAGGGGCTGCGCAGATCGGCCCGTTCGCACGCCTGCGGCCGGGTACCGTGCTGGCCGATGGCGTGCACGTCGGCAACTTCGTTGAGGCCAAGAAAGTCACCCTCGGCGTCGGCAGCAAGGCCAACCACCTCACCTACCTGGGCGATGCGGTGATCGGCAGCAGGGTGAACATCGGTGCCGGCACCATCACCTGCAACTACGACGGCGTGAACAAGTCGACCACCACCATCGGCGACAACGCGTTCATCGGCTCCAACAGCTCGCTGGTAGCGCCGCTGACGATCGGCGAAGGCGCGACCATCGCCGCCGGCTCGGTCATTACCCGCAATGCGCCGGACGGCAAGCTGACGTTGGCCCGTGCACGACAGGAAACCATCGATGGCTGGAAGCGCCCGATCAAGAAGTCCTGAGCCACGCCTCCCGCATGCCGACGAGCTCGGCATGCTGCGGGCGATCGAGCAGCGTGCCGGTGAACTGCTGAAGGGCCACGAAGCCTACCCGGTGTTTGCCGGCCATGGCCTGGACCTGCCGACGTTGCGGGAAGGCCTTGAGCGCGGGCAGCTGTGGGTGGTGGATGCGGCCGACGGCGGCATTGCCGGCTACCTGCTGGCGGGCGAACTGGCGGGTGAGTTCCATGTCCTGCAGATGGATGTGGACCCGGCACACGCGCGTCGCGGCCATGGCCGCGCGTTGCTGCGCCATGCATTGGCGCAGGCGAGGGCGGATGGCTACGCAGCCGCGGTGCTGACCACCTTGTCCGACGTGCCCTGGAATGCGGCCTTCTACGCCAGCGAAGGATTCGTTGAAGTGCCTGAGGCGGAGTGGAACGATGACCTGCGCACGGTGATGGCCGAAGAGGCCGCGCTGGGGTTCCCGATGCACCTGCGGGTGGCGATGCGGCGCGTCTGGTAGTTGCCGACCTCGGTCGGCACATCCACGCATGGCGTGGATCTACCCGATCGGCCCGCTCAGCCCAGCGGCAACAGGATCGATACGCACAACCCGCCATCACCGCGGTTCTGCAGCGACACCCGCCCACCGTGCGCTTCCACGATCTCGCGGGTCAGCGCCAGACCCAACCCGGTGCCATTGCGCTTGGTCGAATAGAACGGCATCAGTGCGTTCTGCAGCACCTGCTCGTTCATGCCCTTGCCCCGGTCCAGCACATCCAGGCGCAGCCATTGCGGCAGCCGCGTCAGCTGCACCTGCACGTCATCGTTGGGTGGATCGGCTTCGGCGCAGGCTTCATGCGCGTTCTTCAGCAGGTTCAGCAACGCCTGCCCGAACTGGGCGATGTCGATGCGGCTGCTCAGTTCCTCGTCCGGCTCGCGTTCCATGGTGAACGGGATCTGCTGGCGCATGCTGGACAGGAAGGGCGCCCAGTGCACGGTCTGCAGTTGCGGCTGCGGCAGCTTGGCGAAGCGCGCATAGCCACGGATGAAGCCTTCCAGGTGGCGTGCGCGGTCTTCGATGGTGGTGAAGATTTCCGGCAGCCGGTCGAAGCGCTCGCGCTGCACCAGCACGCCGCCGGAATGCGCCAGCGAGGCGATCGGCGCCAGCGAGTTGTTGAGCTCGTGGCTGATCACCCGGATCACCTTCTTCCACGTCTGCACTTCCTGGCGGCGCAGCTCGGCGGTGAGCAGGCGTACCAGCAGCAGGTCGTGGGGCCGGCCGTTGAGCTGGAAGGCGCGGCGTGAGAGGTGATAGACCTGTTCATCATCCTCATCGCCGTCTTCGCCTTCGGCATGCACCGCGAACAGGCTGTCGCCGCCACGGGCGATGGCATCGCGCAGCTCCACCGGCACCTGTTCCAGCACCTCTTCCAGACGCTGGCCTTCCAGCTTCCAGCCGCCATGCAACAGCTTGCGCGCGGCCAGGTTGGAGAACACCACGCGGGCGATGCCGTCGCCGCCGGAGGCAATCAGCAGCATGGCCACCGGGGTGTTCTGCACCATGGTGTCCAGCAGCAGTTCGCGCTGCACCAGGCCCTGCCGTTGCTCGCGCAGCACATCGCCCAGCTCGCGGTGCGCCTGCACCAGGTCGCCCAGTTCGTCGTTGCCCGGCCAGTACACGCCGAAGTTGTACTCGCCGTCGCGGTAGCTGCTGGTGGTGCCGGACAGCGCACGCATCAGCGAGCGCACCGGTGCGGTGGCGCGGCGCAGGGTCCACCACATCAGTGCCAGCAGGATCACCGCCGACACCGTGGTCACCACCCAGCCATGGTCCATCCAGTACGCCAGCAGCCACGGCAACGCGGCGGCCAGCGCCAGCACCGGCAGCAGGCGCAGGAACAGGCGGAAGGTGAACGAGCGCCGTTTCATTCGCGCGGGATGCCGTGCCGGTCCATGCGCCGGTACAGCGCCTGGCGGCTCAGGCCGAGTTCGGCGGCGGCCTGGGCGATGACGCCGTGGTTGCGCGCCAGCACATCCTCGATGCGCGCACGGTCAGGATCGTTGCCGGCACTGGGGGCAGGGCGCGGCGCGGGTGCGGCACGCGGCAGGTTCAGGTCGGCCACTTCGATGCGGTTGCCAGTCGCCAGCAGCTCGGCGCGCTGGATCACATTGCGCAGCTCGCGCACGTTGCCCGGCCACGGGTGCCGTTGCAGGGCCGTGGCAGCAGCACTGGAAAGGGGCTTGCCGGCCGCCAGGAAGCGCTCGGCCAGTGGCACGATGTCGCCCGGGCGCTCGGCCAGCGGCGGCAGCACCAGTTCCACCGTATTGAGGCGGTAATACAGGTCTTCGCGGAAGGTGCCGTCGCGGATCATCGCCGGCAGGTCGGCATTGGTCGCGCTGACCACGCGGACCTTGACCTGGCGTTCGCGATTGGAGCCCAGGCGCTCGAAACGACCGGTTTCCAGCACGCGCAACAGCTTCATCTGGCCGCCCAGCGACAGGTTGCCGATCTCATCCAGGAACAGCGTGCCGCCATCGGCGGCTTCGAACTTGCCCTCGCGTGCCTTGTTGGCGCCGGTATACGCGCCGGCCTCGGCACCGAACAGTTCGGCCTCGATCAGTTCCGAGGGCAGGGCGCCGCAGTTGACCGTGATGAACGGGCCCTTGGCCACCAGTGAATTGGCCTGGATGATCTGCGCGATCTTCTCCTTGCCGGCACCGTTGGGGCCGGTGATCAGCACCGGCAGCTCGGAGCGCGCGACCTGGCAGGCCAGGGCGATGACACGCTCGCTGGCCGGATCGGCGAACACCGCGCCGCACAGGTCGTACTTCTCTTCCAGCGCATTGCGCTGGCGCAGCTCGCGGCTGCGGCGGCGGTCCAGCTCGCGCCGTGCCTCGGACAGCTCCAGCAGGTTGTTGACCGTGGTCAGCAGCTTGCGGTCGTCCCAGGGCTTGGCCAGGTAGTCGGCGGCGCCGGCCTTGACCAGGTCCACCGCGCTGCTCAGGTGGGTCCAGGCGGTCAGCAGGATCACCGGCAGGTCCGGGTGGCGCGCACGGATCTGTACGAACAGGTCTTCGCCTTCCTCGCCGGAGGTGGTGTCCTCGCTGAAATTCATGTCCTGGATGACCAGGTCGACCGGCTGCGACTCGAGCAGGGCCAGCCCCTCGGCCGGGCTCTGCGCCTGCAGGGTGTCGATGTCGTGCAGGGAGAACAGCACGTCCAGTGCGGTGCCCACACTGGCGTTGTCGTCGATGATCAGGATCGAAGGCATCAAGCGGTTCTGCAGAAAGGGATGGGCGGCGCCGATGGAGCCGTGTTCGTGTCCATACGCCGGGAGAGCCCGGCGCCACCCACCAAGCATAGCCAAACCCGTGGCGGTGCAGGGGCCGCCTTCAGGGGTGTCCTGAAGACCGGGCCGGCAGCGCGGCCCGGTCAGGACGGGGCGTGGCCTCAGCTGCCCCGCGTGGCGACCGCCGGCGGCACCGCTGCGGCGCGGCGGGCAGGGCCGAACACCGCGATCTGGCCCAGTGCCCACAGCAGCAGCGCACCCAGCGGCAGGTACAACAGTGGCATGCGCGGCAGCTCGTACATGTTCATCAGCGCCAGGTTGATCGCGTAGGCCGCCAGCATGCCCAGCACGATGCCCAGCGAGGCGAGCAGGAAGTTCTCGGTCTGGAAGTAGCGCAGGATCTGCCCGCGGGTGGCACCGAGTGCGCGGCGGATGCCGATCTGCTTGCTGCGCTGCTGCACCCAGAAGCTGGCCAGGCCGATGATGCCCAGCGCCGTGACCACCAGCAGCGAGATGCACACGGTGATCAGCAGCCCGACCATGGCCTTGTCGTTCTTGAAGTAGTCATTGCGCTGCGCCTCATAGGTCAGCTTCTCGCGCACCAGCCGGTTGGGGTCATTGCGTTCAAGCGCGGCGATCGCACCCTTGAGGACCTCCTCGCGCCGTTCCGGAGCGGTGCGCAGGACGTACGGGCCTTGGGTGAAATCGGTCCGCACCGGCAGCACGATCGACAGCGTGGTGTTGTTGTTGTAATCGGTGGGCGTGGCCAATGAAGCGACGATGCCCACCACGTGCAGTGGCTGCTTGCCCATGTAGAACGTCTTGCCCAGCGCATTCTCGCTGGGGTACAGCTTGTCGGCGAGCGTGCGGCTGATGATCACCGAGGAGGCGGTGTTGGTGGCGGCGTTCTTCTGCGCGTCCTCGATGTTGCTGTACTCACTGGACTGGAAGTCGCGGCCGGCGGTCAGCTGCAGCCCGAGCGCGGGCAGTCCGCCTTCGCCGAACATGTACATGGTGACGAAGGCGGTCGGGCGTTCCTGGTCCTGCTTCAGCGAAACGCTGGTATTGGAGGAGTTCGGGCGGAACGGCAGCTGGTTGACCTTGGCCGCAGCGGTCACCCCGGGAACTGCGCGCAGCGCGGACAGGTCCTCCTGGGTGCGGGCCTGGCCATTGGTCTGCTTGCCGATGCCGCTGACGCGGACGAACACCAGTTCGTTCTCGGCCAGGCCGCTGGTCTGGCTGATCCGTTCAACGCGCTGGGTGACCAGGAACAGGGCATTGCAGACGATGGCGCAGGTCAGGGCGACTTCCAGCACGATCAGGGCGGCGGCCGTCTTGTGCCGGCGCAGGGTGCTGAGGATGGGGCGGATATCCATGGGAGGTCCTCGTACTCGTACTTACTGCGACTTGAGCTGGATGGCCGGGGTAACCTGCATCGCGCGCCAGGCGGGCAGGAAACCGGCGGCGAGGCTGGCGCACAGGGTCAGGCCGATGGCCAGCAGCAGCATGCTGCCGTCCAGGTGGGCCAGGTCCGCGTAGTCCACGGGTTGCTGGCGTACCGCATACAGGCCGAGCAGGGCCAGGCCGATGCCGAGCACGCCGCCGGCAACGCCGACCGCACCGGCTTCAACCAGGCATTGCAGGAAGATCTGCCCACGGCTCGCGCCGAGCGCACGGCGCACACCGATCTCGCCGCTGCGGCGCAGGAACTTGGCCAGCAGCAGGCCCACCGTGTTGACCAGGCAGACGCCGAGGAAGCCCAATGCCAGCCACATCTGCAGGCGCACGTCGCTGGGCACGGCGTTCTTGAACGTCAACCACTCCATCACCGGGCGCAGCCGCACGTTGGTGGGGCGCTCGAAGCGGCCCGCCGCGCGCTGCTGGTCCGAGTAGTTGACCAGGTAGCTGCGGTAGTCCTCGACCTTGGCCGGGTCCAGCTCCACCCAGTACTGGATCCAGCTGCAGGGTGCGCTGATCGAGTTGCTGTTGCCATCCGGATTCTCGCCGAAGCAGTTCATGTTGCCGTTGCTGCCGAACTCCAGGTCCATCGCAGTGGAGAACGGCACCAGCAGGTCTTCATCCTTGCCGTACTTGCCGGTGGTCAGATCGAAGAAGTGGGGTTCGGGGCTCCACTCCTTCATCACGCCGATCACCCGCAGTGAATGGCCGCTGAGGCGGATCTCGCGACCGGTGCTGTCGGCACCCTGGAACAGCTTGTCGTTGATCGCCTTCGACAGCACCACCACGCGGCTGCGGTTGTCATCGTCACTGCTGTTCCAGGCACGGCCGTACTGCATCGGCACGTCGAACATCGGGAAGAAATCAGCCGACGTCCAGCGCGTATCCACCGAGAACGGCTTGAGCGTGCTGAGCTCCGGTTCCACCGTGCCGCCGCCCGCGCTCATCATTGCCTGGCGGACGCCGCGCTTCTCGCGCAGCAGGGTCTCGGCGTCGCGCCGGGTCATCTGTTCCTCGGGCTCCTCACCCGGGGTGTAGCCGCCACGCGGGCGCGGATCGACCTGCACATAGAACAGCCGGTCGCTCTTGCCGGGAATCGGGTCGCCGGACAGCACATGGAACACCGTCAGGGTGGTCATCGAGGCACCAATGCCCAGCGCGATGGCGATCACCATCAGCGCGGTCAGGACCTTGTTGCGGCGGAAGCTGCGCACCGCCAATCGGGCGTAGTAGGCGAACATGGGAGTGCCCTCACTCGTTGACGGCGACGATGTGGCGCGGGGTCGTCAGTACCGGTTCGCGCACCAGGTCGGTGACCTGGCCGTCGACGATGTGCACGTTCCGCTGCGCGCGCGCGGCCAGTTCCGGGTCGTGGGTGACCATCACGATGGTGGTGCCGGCGGCATTGATCTCCTCCAGCAGTTCCATCACGCCGCGGGCCATCTGCGTATCCAGGTTGCCGGTCGGTTCGTCGGCCAGCAGCAGGCGCGGGCTGCCGGCCAGGGCACGTGCAATCGCCGCACGCTGCTGCTGGCCGCCGGACAGCTCATTCGGGTAATGCTTCATGCGCGAACCGAGGCCGACCTGGGTCAGCGCCTTCTCGATGCGTTCGCGGCGCTCGTTGGCGCTCATCTTCCGGTAGCGCAGCGGCACGTCGACGTTGTCGAACAGGTTCAGGTCGGGGATCAGGTTGAAGCCCTGGAAGATGAAGCCGATCTTCTGGTTGCGCAGGCGGCTGCGCGCATCGTCGCCCAGCGTGCTCACGTCCTGGCCGTCGAGCATGTAGGTGCCGCTGGTGAAGGTTTCCAGCAGGCCGGCGATGTTGAGGAAGGTGGTCTTGCCGGAGCCGGACGGGCCGGTGACGGCGACGAACTCGCCTTCCTTGACCTGCAGTTCCAGTGAGCGCAACGCGTGGGTTTCCACCTGTTCGGTGCGGAAGACCTTGGCGACCGAACGCATTTCGAGCATGTACATGGGGTGTCCTCTCTCCAGGATTCAGGTATCAGGTATCAGTTGACGGAGACGCGTTCGGCGTCCTTGAACAGGTCGCTGCCGGAGACCACGATGCGGTCGCCCGGCTGCACACCCGACTTGATTTCCACTTCGCCCAGGCTGCTGACGCCCAGTTCCACCGGACGCCGCACCGCGGTGCGGCCATCCATCACGTAGGCCACGCCATTGCCCTGTTCGACGAACGGGCCGCGCTCGACCTTCAGCACGTTCCTGCGGGTGTCGAGCAGCACGCGAACCGACATCCGCTGGCTCTGGCGCAGGCCTTCCGGCTGCGCACTGGCGAAGCGCACGCGGGCGTTGACCTCGCCGTTGACCACTTCAGGCGACACCGCGCTGATCTCGCCCGGGAACGGCTGGCCGTTGCCACCGGTCAGCTGCGCCGGCATGCCGATCGCCAGGTCGCGGGCGAAGCTCTCCGGCACCTTGATCTCGACCTCGAACTTGGACAGGTCAACCACGCCCAGTACCGGCGCGTTGGCGGCCAGGTTGGTGGACTGGACGGCCTGCACCTGGCCGACCTGGCCGTCGAACGGTGCGCGCAGGGTCAGTGCATCGACCTGGCGCTGCACTTCGGCCACCACGGCCTTCTGGCGGTCGGCCAGCAGGCGCTTGTTGCGGGCATCCAGGTCTGCGCCCTGGCTCTGCAGGCGCGCGTCGGTGGTGGCGTTGGCCAGGGTGATGTCGGCCTTCTTCAGCGAGTCCTTGGCCTTGGCCAGATCGATCTGCGGCACTGCACCGCCGTCGTAGCCGCGCTGGTAGCGCTGCAGGTCGCGGTCGGCCGCCTGCCGTTCGATCGTGGCCTGGTCGGTTTCCTTGCGCGACTTGGCGCGGGCCAGGGTGGCGTCCAGCGCGGCACGGCTGGCCTCGGCTTCCAGGCCGGCCAGGGTGGCCTGTTCCTGGGCCAGCTTGCTGCGCAGTTCCGGGCTGTCGATGATCGCCAGTTCCTGGCCCTTCTTGACCACGTCACCGGCGACCACCTTCAGGTCCACGGTACCGGCCGAGATGGCGTACAGGATCGGGCTGTTGGCGGCGATCACCCGGCCGTCGGCGGCGATGTCACGGACCAGGTCACCCTGCTTCACTTCGGCGATGCGCACGCGACTGCTGTCGAAGGAGCGACTGGCATTGGACCAGGCATGCACCGCCCAGCCGATGCCGGCGAGCAGCGCGATGGCACCCAGCGCCGGCCAGCGGTAGCGCTGCCAGTTTGCACGGGGGGTGCCGGCCGGGGCGGAGGAAACGATCTGGTCCTGTGCGGAAGTGTCGCGGATCATCGGGTGCGTGCCTGACGGTGGTGGTGAGTACCAAGCATGTAGCGTGCCAACTTTATTTCCTTTCAGGTCAATGGGTTGGGTGGGCTGCTCAAGTGTCCGGGTGTCCGCGGACACCTTTCCGGACACTTTCATTAAGCGGACAGGAGGGGGAAGCCGGACACGCGGGCTAGAATGCGCCGATCGTCTTCAAGGAAACGCGTGACATGTGTGGAATCGTGGGTGCAATCGCCGATCGCGATGTGGTGCCGGTACTGATCGAGGGCCTGAAGCGGCTTGAGTACCGTGGTTACGACTCCTCGGGCATCGCGGTGATCGACCACGCCGAGCGCCCCGAGGTACGTCGTGTCCGTCGCACGGGGCGCGTATCGGAAATGGCCACTGCGGCCGAGGCCGAGGGCTTCAATGCGGTGCTGGGCATCGGCCACACCCGTTGGGCCACCCATGGCGGCGTCACCGAGGCCAACGCGCATCCGCACATCAGCCACGGTGTGGCGCTGGTGCACAACGGCATCATCGAGAACCATGAAGAGCAGCGCGAGAAGCTGCGCGCGATGGGCTACACCTTCGAATCGCAGACCGATACCGAAGTCATCGCCCACCTGATCCATCATCACCTGAAGGACGGCGACGACCTGCTGGTGGCCTTGCAGCACACGGTGAAGGAGCTGACCGGTGCCTACGCGCTGGCCGTGGTCAGCCGCGCCGAGCCGGAGCGCTTCGTCTGC
Source organism: Stenotrophomonas maltophilia (assembly GCF_002799245.1). Taxonomy (GTDB): domain Bacteria; phylum Pseudomonadota; class Gammaproteobacteria; order Xanthomonadales; family Xanthomonadaceae; genus Stenotrophomonas; species Stenotrophomonas maltophilia_S. Next base: position 156,063 of record NZ_NEQV01000002.1, read on the forward strand.
GCGCGGATGGGCTGCCCGCTGCTGGTCGGCCTGGGCGAGGGCGAGAACTTCGTCGCCTCCGACGTCTCGGCGGTGATCTCGGCCACCCGCAAGGTGATCTTCCTGGAAGAGGGCGACACCGCCGAGATCCGTCGCGATGGCGTGCGCATCTTCGATGAGCATGACCAGCCGATCGAACGCGACGTGCATCTGTCCGACGTGTCGCTGGCTTCGCTGGAACTGGGCCCGTACCGCCACTTCATGCAGAAGGAAATCCACGAGCAGCCGCGCGCGCTGGGCGACACCATCGAGGCGGCGATCGACGCCGGTGGCTTCCCGGCCGAGCTGTTCGGCAAGAACGCCGAAGCGGTGCTGTCGGGCATCGAAGGCGTGCAGATCATCGCCTGCGGCACCAGCTACTACGCCGGCCTGACAGCGCGTTACTGGATCGAAGCCATTTCGGGCCTGCCGTGCAGCGTGGAGATCGCCAGCGAGTACCGCTACCGCGCCGCGTATGCGAACCCGAAGCACCTGATCGTCACCATCTCCCAGTCCGGCGAAACGCTGGATACGATGGAGGCGCTGAAGTACGCCAAGTCGCTGGGCCACAAGCACACGCTGTCGATCTGCAACGTGCCGGAAAGCGCGATCCCGCGCGCCAGCGAACTGGTCTGCTATACCCGCGCCGGTGCCGAGATCGGCGTGGCCTCGACCAAGGCCTTCACCACCCAGCTGGCCGCGCTGTTCCAGCTGACCGTGGTACTGGGCAAGCTGCATGGCCGCATCGATGCCGCGCAGGAAGCGGACTACCTGGAGCAGCTGCGCTTCCTGCCGGGCAGCGTGCAGCATGCGTTGAACCTGGAGCCGCAGATCGCTGCCTGGGCCGAGCGCTTCGCACGCAAATCCAACGCGCTGTTCCTCGGCCGTGGCCTGCATTACCCGATCGCGCTGGAAGGCTCGCTCAAGCTCAAGGAGATCTCCTACATCCACGCCGAGGCCTACCCGGCCGGCGAGCTCAAGCACGGCCCGTTGGCGCTGGTCGACGAGGACATGCCGGTGGTGGTGATCGCCCCCAACGACAGCCTGCTGGAAAAGGTGAAGTCGAACATGCAGGAAGTGCGTGCCCGTGGCGGCGAGCTGTTCGTGTTCACCGACCAGGACAGCAACTTCAACGAGTCCGAAGGCGTGCACGTGATCCGCACGCCGCGCCATGCCGGCGTGCTCAGCCCGATCGTGCACACCATCCCGGTGCAGCTGCTGGCGTACCACACCGCGCTGGCCCGCGGCACCGACGTGGACAAGCCGCGCAACCTGGCCAAGAGCGTGACGGTGGAGTAAGGCGCCGTACCGGCTTCGGCAACTGCGCAGGCTTCCTGGAGCCTGCGCAGGGCCAGGGCGGGAACCGGGCACGGTGATCAATGAAGACATGGTGCAGGCGACAGCGTCCTCGCTGCCGGTTGCGCCTCAGAAGCCACCCGTAGCCACGGCGGGTGCTACCGAGGATGCCCGGCGCGCAGGCGACCACACCGCCAACTGGCCGATGAGCAGCAGCAGCGCCGCGCCGATGGGAAGATAGAGCGCGGGCAGGCGATCCAGCTCGTAATGGCTCATCAGCACCTGGTTGATTCCGTAGGCGCCAATCATGCCCAGCGCAATGCCGATGCTCACCAACAGCAGGTTCTCCAGCTGGAAGTAGCGCAGGATCTGCCTGCGGGTTGCGCCGAGCGCGCGCCGGATGCCGATGCTGCGGGTCCGTTGCGAGACCCAGAAACTGGCGATTCCAAACAGCCCCAGCGCGGTGATCGCCAGCAGCCCCATCATGAGTATGGCCAGCAACCACGCCATGTCACGATCCTTCTGGTAGTACTGCCGCATGACCTCGGTGAAGGCGGCGTGCTCCATGATGACGCGACGGTTGCTGCTGCGTTCCAGCGCTGCGATCGCGGCCTTCTCGACCGCCTCGCGCTGCGAAGGATCGGTCCGGAGCGCGAACCGGCCCATCGTCAGGTCCTTCATCGGCAGCAACAGCGAGAAGCCGGCATTCTCGATGCCGCCATTGTCATTGGGCCGGATCAGGCGTTCGACCACGCCGACGATGCGGTGTGGAGAATTGTCCGGATTCCACGCGTAGATTTCCTTGCCAATGGCGCTCTGTCCGGGAAACAGCCTCTCGGCCACGTCCCGGGTGATGATGGCCGATGGCACCCGGAGCGCCGGTCCACCGCTGTTGAACTGTTCCCAGTCGACGTATTCGGAGGGAGAGAAATCGCGCCCTTCCACCAGCGTCAGACCCAGGGTATCGAGCAGGTCCTTGCCCAGGTACATGGCGACATTGAGGCTGGGGCCGCGCTGGTTCCGATCCAGCCGAACCGATCCATTCCATGCGGAATTGTCGAACGGAACATGATTCAGGCTGGTGGCGGCCTTGACCCCGGCGATCGAGCGCAACTCCGCCAGATCCTGCCGCACCTGCGCTCCGGGGTTCTCGCTCTCGCCAATACCCGCGACATTGATTCTCACGATCTGGTCGTCGGCCAAGCCGGTCGCCCGCTCCATGCGCTCCAACCGTTGGCTGATCATGAACGTCGCGTTGGAGACGATCGCGCAGCTGAGCGCGATCTCGAGAATGATCAGCACCGCTTGGATCTTGTTGCGTTTGAGGCTGGAAAGGATGGGGCCGATACTCATGGAATCTCCGGAACAGAAGGGTGCAACGTTGCCGCTGGATGTGGCAGGCGGTTCGTGGCGCAGGCACGCACCGCTGCAGTTCTCCTATTGCAGCTTCGCCTGCACCGAAGGACTTACCTGCATTGCTCGCCATGCAGGGAAAATGCCCGCGGCCAGACTCGCTGAAACCGAAAGTACGAAGGTTGCAAGCAGCATCGACATGCCCATGTGCACTTCCGATGCATAGCTGTGGGACTGATGGCGAACCGTCCACAGGCCGATGTGGGCGAGCAGCAGCCCGACGCCACCACCGATCAGTCCGATCGTGCCGGCCTCGACAAGGAACTGCCGGAATATGTCCCGGCGAGAAGCGCCCAACGCGCGGCGGACACCGATTTCAGGCGCGCGTCGCATGAACATCGCCATCAGCAGGCCCACCGTGTTGAGCAGGCATACGAGCAGGAAGCCCAGGGCCACCCAGAGTTGCAGCCGCACATCGGCAGGCACCGCACCGCGCTGGTCCAGCCATTCCATGACGTTGTGCAGCCTGACGTTGCTGGGGCGCTGGAAACGTCCCGCCGCCCGTTGTTGCTCGGAGTAGCTCTGCAGGTAGCTTTGATAGGCCTGTGCACGCTCAGCGGTGGGAAGCTCGACCCAGTACTGGAGCCAGGAACATGGCGCATTGAGGGCTTGCGCGCCTTCCGGATCCGCGCTGACGTCACCCCAGCAGTTCATGCTGCCCTGGATACCCAGTTTGAGCGAAAGTGCGGTCCAGAACGGCACGAAGACCTGCTCCACTTCGCTGAAGCGGTCGTTGGTCATGTCGTAGAACTTCGGCATCGGCCGCCATTGGTCCAGAACACCGATGATCTGGAACCGGCGACCGGCGACCAGCAGGCTCTTGCCGGTGCTGTCTGCACCGCTGAACAGTTTTTCATTCAGGGCCCTGGAGATGACCGCAACCTGTGCGCGCCCCTGGTCTTCGGTGGCGCTCCACCCTCCGCCATACCGGAAGGGCGCCTCGAACATGGGGAAGAAGTCTGCCGAGGTATACCGGGCGTCGACGATGAATGGCCGGATATGTGATGCCTCCGGCTCCACGGCCACACTGCCGCCGACCATCACCGCCTGGCGGTCAGCCTTGCGATCACGGAGCAGGGATTCTGCATCGAATCGGGTCAGTTGTTCGGCTGGCTCCCCATCAGCGGCCTGATCGCTCTTTGGGCGAGGATCGAGCCGTGGATAGAACAGGCGCTCGCTCTTGGCGGGGATGGGGTTTCCCGACAGGGCGGAGAACACCGTCAGTGCCGTCATCGAGCCGCCGATACCCACACCGATGGCCGCGATCATCAACATCGTCAGGCCCTTGTTCCGCTTGAAGCTGCGTAGGGCCAGATTCACATAGTAGGCAAGCACACATCATCTCCAGGTGTCGCACCTGGACGTGGCCCGGCAGCCACGTCCGTTGATTGGGCCGCTTCCAAGGGTCAGTTTGCCGGCATCGTCGAGCGCATTGCATCTTCGTCCATCACCGGTGCCGCACGTTCCCTTTCAAACTCGTCGGTGAATCCATCCAGCAGGCTTTGCAGCATCCGCGAGGACTCCGTGGGGTGATGGCAATCGCCCCGGGTGGAGTACCAGGTGCAGATCAGTCGGATCTTCTCCAGCCCGATGCCCGAATCGGTATAGCTGATGCTTGCGCGTTTGGCGGGTGCGGCGTTGACCAGCAGCATCGGGATCTTCCGGGAGCCGACGGGCTCCACCGACGACAGTTGCCAATCGGTCGCGCTCTCATCGACCCGATCAAGGTTGTCCAGCATGTGATAGGCACGCCGCGTGCCATCCTTGCAGGGAGCGCACTTGCCACAGGAATTCTGGTGGTAGAACCTGGCGAGGTCGCGTGCGACGCCCACCATCGACGTTGTATCGGACAGTACGATGATGACCCCGCTGCCGAGGCTGCCGCCAATGCCGGCCAGACTGTCATAGTCCAGTGGCAGGTCGGCGTGTTCCACCCCGACCGCAGTTCCACTTGTGCCACCGACAAGCGCTGCCTTCAGGGAGCCGTTCCCGGAAATGCCACCGGCGTGTTCATGGATGAGGGTGCCGAGCGCAGTGCCCAGCGGAAGCTCATACAGTCCCGGGCGCGCCACATCTCCGACAACACTGAAGATGGTGGTTCCGCTGGCATACCGGCTGCCGACTGCACGGAACTGTTCGGGGCCAAGCCGGATGGCCAGCAGGGCCTGCAGAACGGTCTCGAGATTGTTCACCACCGTGGGTTGCTTCTGGAAGCCGCTGCGGGTGGGCATCGCTGGCTTGCCGCGCGGCCGGCCTGGTCGGCCCTCGAGCAGCTCCAGCAATGCGGTTTCCTCTCCCGCCAGATAGCCACTTTCAGACCGCTGGATACGGATGTCACAGGCTGCAGGATCCAGGAGATGCTGCATGCGCGCCTCCTGCACGGCAGCTTCCAGCAGCAGCTGCTCATGCTCAAGCGACTGCCCGAGGTGGATGAAGGCGACCTGTGCACCCACGATACTTGCCGCAAGTGCAACCGCTTCGATGACCGCGTGCGGATTCAGCCTGATCAGTGCGGATTCCTTGCCGCCGCCCAGTTGGCCGGTATTGGCATTGCAGACGAAGTAGCGCGCTGGCGCGCCGTTGTCGCGGACCTGCTTCCACTTCACTGCAGTGGGAAATCCGCCGCCCGCCCGTCCGCGCAGGCCCGACGCAGCCAGGCGTGCCAATGCATCCGCAGCGCCCCCTCGCATCGCCTGGGCCAGGGCATCGTAGCCGCCGGCGCCGAGGTAACCGGCGAGGCCTCCACGGCCGCTTCCGCGCAGCTCGCCCAGCAGCGGGCCCTCGACGATGATGTCCTGCGTCGCGTGGCTGCTCATGCTTTCAAGTGCATTCGATCCCATGGAATCCGTCCTGTCTGATGATGAACTTCGCTGATGCAGGCATGAGCAGGTGTGCGGCGGAGGGACAGTTCCCCTTGTCCCGCTGCGTCAACGGCTGCCTCCGCTACTTGCGTGCAACCTCACGCATGGGCCAGTCGTACGGCATGCCCGGGTCGTCGCCATAGGCGACCACGGCACGCTTTCCGCGCAGGGCGAACGTCCTGTCCACGCTGACCCATGCCACGCTTTCTCCGGAAGCCAGCAGGGGGGACTCGCTGGTCAGGACAAAGGCCTCGCCATCGGCATCGAATCGCAGCGCCTGCTTCTCGATACGCCCGTGCGCCTGGGCGCCGGGAAACGTGCTCGTCGAAAGCGTGATCAGGCCGAACTGCGGGACATAGACGAAGAGGTATCCGATCCCGGTCCTGGAGATGGAAAAATGGCTGGCGATCGCGGCCTTGCCACGATAAAGCGTGCCGTCGGTGATCGAGAATCCGGCCGAAGGCGTGAATGCTGGATGGGGCGCTGCCGAGGCGCTCAGGGCTGCCACGACAAAGGCGATTCCCATCAGGTGAACATGGCGTTTCATGCGATGTCCCTAGAGGAATTTGCTGGTGCGTTGTCAGGGTCCCCCCTTGAGCCTTGGCTCAAGGGGGGATTTTCAGCCGGTGTTACAGCTGCTGCATCGAGTCATCGCCGCTGCCGCTGCCACCACCCGCACCGCCGCCGCTGCACGCGCAGCCGCAACCACATGCGCCTGCAGCTGCCTGCAGGTCCTGCGTACCGGTAAACACCTGAGGATTGAACATGCTGTTTTCTCCTTCGTTGTGTACAACCATGAGCCGTGCACATGCACGGCCCGCCTTTAACCGCAACACGGGCTCACGGCATTACGCACAGACACCTTCCGTGGCGTGGAGCGGCAACTCGCAGTTTGCCCACATGCGGTCGACGGCAAGCTTCTCGAGATGCCTGCAGTAGAGTTCGTTGTGCTTCTCGAACTCACCATAGACATTGAAGGCGGTAGACCTGCACCCGCCATTGCAGAAGTACTTGACGTCGCAATGCCTGCAGACATCCAGATTGTCGACCACCGCCGTCCTGACGCGACGCATGACGGGCGATGTGTCATAGATTTCCTTGATATCCAGCTCCCTGACGTTTCCGCAGATGAACTGGTCGAAATGCATCGTCTGGCACGGGTATACGAATCCGGCCGGGTCAACACTGAACTCACCTTCGCCCACGCCACAGTGGTTGCGCGGGACGACGGGGGATGGCGGGGCGGTCTTCACCGGTTGCGGTGAACGGCCGCGCAGATAGTCCCGTGTGCGGTTCTGGGCCACTCCCCATTCGGCCAGGGTGGGGATCTGCTGGATGCTCAGTTCCTGATGATCACCGGCCTGGAACAGGATAGGAGCGAGGCCGTCCACACCGAGATCATCGAGCGCGAACTCGTAGATCTCCTTCATGAACCCGATGTTCTTGTCGGTCAGCGCGGGCACCAGCGAGATGCGAGGGCCTGGCTTGCCGCGCCGCTTGCGGACCTCGACCAGCTTCCGGATGCCGCGAATGGTCGGCGCGAACGTGTTGCGCCCCCGGTAGCGCTCATGCATGTGCCGTTCGTGCCCATCCAGGCTGATGGTCACCATGTTGACGAATTCGCAGAGCTTCTCGGCAACCGCATCCTTGATCAGGATGCCATTGGTCAGCACCTCGATCTTGAGCGTGCTGCTCAGGGACCGGGCATGCTCGAACAGTTCCAAGGCATCTGGCCTCATCAGCGGCTCACCACCGGTGAAAACCAGGTGCTTGACGCCGTTCTCGACCAGCCGGGTTATCAGCGCCTTGCTCTCGTCGGTGGTCAGGATCGAAGCGATCCTGCCCTGCTTCTCCATCTTGATCTTGTACTCCCGGTCACTCTTGTTGTAACAGTACGGGCACTTCAGGTTGCAGTTGTTGGTGAGGTGCATGTACACCGTGTGCGCGAAGGCACGAGGGCCAAAGGTCGGCCGTTCGCCTTCGTTGTACTCGTCGTGGTGCAGGAAGCCGACGCTGGAGAGATCGTCGACGAACTGATGCACGGCCGCGTGCGCGACATCCCCGGTCATGCCGAAGCGCTCGACGATCTCGCTGATGATGTCCTCGGTGGTCCGATACAACTGCAGCCGGGTCAGGATGAAGTGACCGGAATCGTTCACCCGCACCCATTTGAAGTTGTGCGGGTCGAAGTAGAGGTACCAGCCATCCCGATTCCACATGCGGACGCGGGGGGGGAGCATCACCATGTTCATTGTCGATCCTCTCAGGTCGTTTCCATTCCGATGGGGTCTTTCCCGTGGACGTGCTGCGACTGGAACTGCTGCTGGAACAAGCGAGCGTATGCCCCCTGCGAGGCGATGAGTTCTTCGTGGGTTCCCTCTTCGACCAGCATGCCCTTCTCGATCAGGACGATCCTGTCGGCCAGCATCAGGGTCGACAGGCGATGGGCGATGATGATGGTTGTCCGGCCCCGGCACAGCGACTGCAGGCTTCGCTGGATGGCTTCCTCCGATTGCGAATCGAGTGCCGATACCGCCTCGTCGAGGATGAGGATCCGGGGATCACGCAGAAACATGCGGGCGAGTGCGATTCGCTGGCACTCGCCCCCCGACAGGGTGAGCCCACGCTCGCCTACGCATGTCTCGTAGCCTTGCGGCAGGGCGCTGATGAAGTCGTGGGCATTGGCATTGCGTGCGGCGGCGACCACTTCCTCCTGCGTTGCCATCGGCCGCCCGAGGCGGATGTTGTCCAGGATGCTTCCGGTGAACAGGAACGCCTGCTGCTCGACAATGCCGATGGCCGCCCGGAGATCTGGAAGCGCGACACTGCGGATGTCGGATCCATCGATCAGGATCTGTCCTGCCTGGATCTCGTTGAGTCGTGGCAGCAGGCGGACCAGTGAGCTTTTCCCCGCCCCCGAATGGCCCACCAGGGCGATCGTTTCGCGCCCGGCGATGGTCAGGCTGAACTCCTGGAAGACCTTGGATTCGGGTTTGTAAGCGAAGTCGATGGCGCGGAATTCGACGCGTCCCTGGGAGAGCCTGAAGCTCTCTCCATGCGCGTGCTCGGGTTCCTCGTCGAGGAATTCATAGATCCGCTGCACCGCAGAGGCCGCCTGCTGGATGCCGATGTTAGCGGCAACCAGTGCGTTGACCGGGGCGTACAGGAAGTTCATCAGCGAAAGAATGCCGACGACCTGGCCGAGCGACATCTCGCCCTGTGTCACCAGATGCAGCCCGTACCACAGCACGAACGCTGTGCTCAGCGACGTGACCAGGCTGGTGCCGATGCCGCTGACGACGCCGAACCAGTTGGTCCGCACATAGACGCCCTTGAGCGTTTCCAGGCGCTGCGTCATCAGTTCGGCCTGGCTGTTCTCCTGGCCCAGCGATTTGATGGTGGCCACTCCAGCCAGGCGCTCGCTGATCGCTGCGGACGTGGCCGCCTGCTGTTCCTGCATGTCCGCGCTGAGCGAGCGCATGCGCTGGTTGGTGAAAAGGCGAATGCAACCGAACGGGATGATGGTGAGCAGCAGCACCAGGCCCATGCGGGGTTGCAGGTAAAGGATGATTGCGGCGCCGACGACGAAGGTCAGCGCATTGACCGCGATGGTCACGAAGTTCCTGACCAGCGCGCCCTCGACGGCGCGCGCATCGTTCATGAGGCGCGACTGCAGGTAGGTCGAGTGCTTGTTGGTGAAGAACTTGAGCGGGAGTGACTGCAGGTGCCGGAACAGCGTCGACTGCGCGTCGACGATGATCGATTCCTTCAGCGTGAGCGTGACGCTTTCATTGATGTAGGAGAATGCGTGGCGAAGCAGGATGAGCGCGACCAGCGCCATGCCCAGCTGGTTGACGATGCTGAAAGCGCGCTTTTCGACAACGACATCGATGATGTGCATCGTCAGCAGCGGAACAGGCAGCTGGAGCAGCACCGACAGGACCATCAGGCTGGCCGCCAGCGTTACGGATGCCTTCCGGTGCCCAATGAAATCCCGCCAGAAGCGCTTGAGCAGAGACGACAGCGCGCTTTGTGAAGCGCGGGATGCCACATCGGCGTTGTGCCGGTTTTTGTCCAATTCCATATGTATGGCTCATGAACATCCTGTTATGAGCGTTAAGTACCTGCGCCATGCCGGGCTGTCAAGGCAGGGTGCGCAATTCTTTTCCTGGTGGACGCCCGCAGCGCACTGCGCTGCGGCAACCGGCCTGCCCGGATCGGTTGCCGTGCTTTCCTTTCACGCCGATCAGGCGGGGCGCTCACTTTGCAAGTGGAACATGGCCGGATGATTTTGTCCGGCCCGTCGGCGCGGCGCGCGGGATCTTGAGTGCGCGGATCTCGACGCATTCAGCGTCGGTTTCAGCCACGGTGCCATTCTCTGGATCGTCAGTTGGTTCCCACGACGAACTGTCCCATCGATGCCGGTAGTGACCGAGTGTCGCAGTCGTAGAATCGATTCGTCCGAGATACGGGTTGCGCGGTTGAACCCGCCTCGTTCGCGTTGCAGCACGTTGTCTGCCGATTCCTTCCGAGCGGCAGCCGGGTGCGCCAGACGTGCGCTGAAAGGTCTGTTCCCGGGGAGGGGGCGTATCGGAAGAGCACACTTTTTTGACTTCAGTGACCTGCACCAGGAAACAAGAATGAACGTCCGCGAACTCCTGCAATCCAAGAAAGAAGCTGTCATCACCATCGATGCCGAAGACACGATCGGTGCCGCCGCCCACAAGATGAGCGCGAACAAAATCGCAGCCCTGGTGGTGATGAAGGACGATGCCCCGATTGGCATCATTTCCGAAAAGGACATCGTGCGTACCCTGGCCGACGACGGCCCGCAGGCCGGCCGCCGGGTGATTTCCAGCCTGCCGTCCACTGGTCTGGAGGGCATTGCGCCGGAAGCCACGCTGAAACAGGCCATGTCGTTGATGACGTACTCGCGGCGGCGCCATCTGATGGTCACTGAAGGCGCCCGCCTGGTCGGCATCCTCAGCCTGGGCGATATCGTGAAGAACCTGTTGGGTGAGCTGGAACTGGAAAAGGCCGTGCTTCAGGACATCTACATGGCCGCCCACTGAGGGCTGCAGCGCAGGAAGCAGGGAAGCCGGGCATTGCCCGGCTTCTTCGTTCACGGCATCGGTGAAATCAGAAAGTGACCTTCACCGAGTCGGCGCTGTAGCGGGCCGGGCCGTGGTAGACCACTTCGATGTTGTTGCCATCCGGATCGAGCACGAAGGCACCGTAGTAGCCCGGATGGTAGGGGCGTTCGCCCGGCGCGCCGTTGTCGGTGCCGCCGGCCGCGATCGCGGCGGTGTGGAAGGCATCGACGGTGGCGCTGTCGCGCGCCTGGAAGGCCAGATGGTGGCGGCCGGTCAGCTGGCCAGCAGCGGCCTCGCTGCTGGCGCTGGAGATGAACAGTTCGTCGGCCCAGAAGAAGTCCGGCCCTTCACCGCCCAGCGGCACGCCGATGGTGTCGAACACCGCCTGGTAGAAGCGTCGACTGGCGGCCAGGTCACGCACCACCAGCTGCAGGTGGTCAATCAGGCGGCCGCGGTGCAGTTCCATCGTTTCCATACGAACCTCTCAAAAAAGGGGACGGAGGGGATTAAGTCGCTTCCAGCTCCATAGTGCCAGAAACGACTTAATCCCCTCCGTCCCCTTTTTTTGTCAGTTGGAGATGATCTCGACCCAGTAGCCGTCCGGGTCCTTGATGAAGGCCAGGTTCTTCATGCGGCCGTCGGTCAGGCGCTTCTGGAAGGTCACGCCGAGGTCTTCGAAGCGCTGGCAGGCCGCCTCGATGTCCGGCACCGACACGCAGATGTGGCCGAAGCCGCGCGGGTCGCTGTTGCCATCGTGGTAGACCGCGCCTTCCTGGGTTTCGGTGCCGTGGTTGTGGGTCAGCTCCAGCACGCCCGGCAGGCCGGCCATCCACAGGCGGCGCTGGCTGTCGTCTTCCGGAACCACCGCACCGGACGGCACATAGGCCAGGAAGTACAGGCTGAACTGGGCCTCCGGGAAATCGCGCTTGTCGATCAGCTGGTAACCGAGCACACGGGTGTAGAAGTCCAGCGAGGCGGTGATGTCCTTCACCCGCAGCATGGTGTGGTTGAACACGAAGCCGCTGGTTTCGGCCGGGGCCTGGGCGGCGACGCCGGGGACATCGCGCAGGGCAGGGATGGTCATGGGGGAGGTCCTTCAGACAGGGCCGTTGCCGGCCGGATGGCTTCATTCTACCGGCCAGCACCTGACGGCACCGCGACGTACAATGGTCGGATCGCACCGTTCCGTCCTGACAACGATTGCCCGCCATGTCGCAGCGTGAATGGGTGGCCGCCGCCATCCGCAAGATCGAAGCCGATTTCAACCGTTCCGCCGATACCCATCTGATCCCGCTGGCGCTGCCCGGGTTCGAGGGCATCGACCTGTACCTGAAGGATGAATCGAGCCATCCCACCGGCAGCCTCAAGCATCGGCTGGCGCGCTCGCTGTTCCTGTATGCGTTGACCAACGGCTGGTTGCGCGAAGGGCGGCCGGTGATCGAAGCGTCCAGCGGTTCGACGGCGGTGTCCGAAGCCTATTTCGCGCGCCTGCTCGGCCTGCCGTTCATTGCGGTGATCCCGGCGACCACCTCGCCGGAAAAGATCGCCGCGATCGAGTTCCACGGCGGCCGCTGCCACCTGGTCGAACGTGCCTGCGATCTCAACTGTGATTCGGAAAAGCTGGCCCGCGAAACCGGTGGCCACTTCATGGACCAGTTCACCTATGCCGAGCGCGCCACCGACTGGCGTGCCAACAACAACATCGCCGAATCCATCTTCAAGCAGATGGCCGAAGAGCCCAGCCCGGTTCCGGAATGGATCGTGTGCAGCCCCGGCACCGGCGGTACCGCAGCGACGCTGGGCCGCTATGTCAGCTACCGCCGGCATGACACCCGCATCCTGTGCGCGGACCCGGAAGTGTCGGTGTTCTACGATGGCTACAAGGCTGCGGTGGCAGGTGAACAGGACTGGCGCGGCCTGACCTGCAGCGGCGGCTCGCGCGTGGAAGGCATCGGCCGGCCACGGGTGGAGCCGAGTTTCATCCCGACCAGCGTCGATGCGATGGTGAAGGTGCCCGACGCGCTGAGCCTGGCCGCGATGCGCCATGTCAGCCGTCAGCTCGGCCGCCGTGTCGGCGGCTCGACCGGGACCAACTTCATCGGCGTGTTGCAGGCCGCGCAGTGGATGCGCGAGGCGGGCCATCAGGGCAGCATCGTCAGCATCCTGTGCGACAGCGGCGAGCGCTACGCGCAGAGCTACTACGATCCGTCGTGGTACGTGCGGCAGGGCATCGACGTGGACGGCGCCGATGCGCAGCTGGCCGCGGCGGTGGCCGGGCAGGGGCTGCCCGAGCTTCCGTGGTGCAGCCTGGAAGCGCTGTAGCCGGCCGGCATGTCCGCCGGGCATGGCCCGGCGAGTGCAGCGGTGTGTCGTGCCCGGTCAGTATCCCGCCGCGGTGAACGCATCCAGCACCGCATCGCGCAGTGCATCAGGCAGCGCCTCGATGTCCATCGCACGGTCATCCAGGTGCAGGCTGGGGTCCAGGATGCTGGCGCGGCCCTGGGCCAGTGCCTGCAGCCACAGCAGCACGCAGATCACGAACTCCCGCTCGTGACCCAGCTGCAACTGGCTGGCGCCGCGTTCGACCACTTCGAACGGGTACCACTCCTGGGCATCGTTGAAGGTGCCGCCCTGCTGCAACACCGCCTGCAGCTGTTGCAGGTGGCGCGTGGCGTCGTCGCCGGCATCGCACAGCGCGGCGATCCAGGTCAGTTCGGCGGCGCTGGCGGACAATGCCAGCGATCGGGCCGGTGGGGCGGATGCAACTGCAGCCAGACCTTCCATGTGGGGCCTCGTTCGGTGCCTACCGCTGCGGACTCCCCCGCAGCCAAAGCTTCGGTGCGCGGGCGTAAGGCCGACGTGAATGCCGGGCCGTGCCCCCTTGTCAGCCCTGCCTGGCAGCGCCATATCTAGCAGGCTGCCCGCCTGCCGGGCCCGTACCCTGGAGATCTGCCGTGACCGTTGCCAACCCCCTGCTCGTTTTTTCCGGCCTGCCGCGCTTCGAGGCGATCCGCCCCGAGCACGTGGCGCCGGCGCTGGACGTGCTGCTGGCCGAGGCCGAAGCCGCGGTCCGCACGGCCGAGCAGGTGCAGCCGGTGCGCTGGGAGACCTTCGTGGTCCCGCTGGACGATGCCACCGAGCGCCTGTGGCGTGCCTGGGGCCTGGTGGGCCACCTGCAGGGCGTGGTCAACACCCCGGAACTGCGTGAGGCCTACAACAGCAACCTGCCGCGGGTGACCCGCTTCGCCAGCGCGCTGGGCCAGAACCTGGCGCTGTACCGCCAGTACCAGGCACTGGCCGCAAGCCCGGAGGCCGTGCGCTTCGACGAGGCCCAGCGCAAGGTGCTGGACAATACGCTGCGTGACTTCCGCCTGGGCGGTGCCGAGCTGGCGCCCGAGGCGCAGCAGCGCTTTGCGGCGATCAAGGAAGAACTGTCGGCGCTGTCGGCGAAGTTCTCGCAGAACGTGCTCGACGCTACCGATGCGTGGTCGCTGATCATCGAGGACGAAGCGCGGCTGAAGGGCCTGCCGGATGACGTGAAGGCCGCCGCGCATGCGGCAGCCGGGAAGGACGGCAAGTCCGGCTGGAAACTGACCCTGCAGATGCCGTGCTACCTGCCAGTGCAGACCTGGGCCGAGGACCGCGATCTGCGCGAGATCCTGTACCGCGCCAGCGCGCAGCGTGCATCCGAGTTCGGCGATGACGCACTGGACAACAGCGGCAACATCGACCGCATCCTCGCCCTTCGCGCGGAACTGGCCGCGCTGCTCGGCTTCGGTTCGTATGGCGAATATTCGGTGGCGACCAAGATGGCGCAGGACCCGGCCGAAGTGCTGGGTTTCCTGCGTGACCTGGCCGCGCGTGCCAGACCTTTCGCCGCCAGGGACCGCGCCGAGCTGGAGCAGTTCGCACGCGAACAGCTGGGCATCGACAGCCTGCAGGCCTGGGACCTGGCATTCGCCGCCGACCGCCTGAAGCAGGCGCGCTACAGCTACTCCGAGCAGGAAGTGAAGCAATACCTCACCGAGCCCAAGGTGCTGGGTGGCCTGTTCTCGGTGATCGAGCAGCTGTACGGCCTGCGCGTGCAGGAAGACAGCGCGCCGGTCTGGCACGAGGACGTGCGTTTCTTCCGGCTGGTCGATGCGCAGGGTGCGCTGGTCGGCCAGTTCTACCTGGACCTGTACGCACGCGAGGGCAAGCGCGGCGGTGCATGGATGGACGATTGCCGCAACCGCCGTGTGCGCGGCGACGGCAGCGTGCAGACCCCGCTGGTCTACCTGGTGTGCAACTTCGGCCGCGGCGCCAACGGCAAGCCGGCGACCTTCAGCCACAATGAAGTGACCACGCTGTTCCATGAGATGGGCCACGGGCTGCACCAGCTGCTGACCCGCATCGGCGAACTGGGTGTGGCTGGCATCAACGGCGTGGAATGGGACGCGGTGGAGCTGCCCAGCCAGTTCATGGAGAACTTCTGCTGGGAATGGGAGCACCTGCAGGCCATGACCGCGCATGTGGACAGTGGCGAGCCGCTGCCGCGCGCGCTGTACGAACGCATGTTGGCCGCGCGCAACTTCCACAGCGGCATGGCCACCGTGCGCCAGCTGGAGTTCGGCCTGTTCGACATGCTGCTGCACAGCCAGTTCGAACCAGCGCAGGACAGCGTGCTGGCACTGCTCGATCGCGTGCGCGCGGAAGTGGCGGTGAACCACCCGCCGGTCTGGAACCGCTTCCCGCACCAGTTCAGCCACATCTTCGCCGGCGGTTACGCCGCCGGTTACTACAGCTACAAGTGGGCCGAGGTACTCAGCGCCGACGCCTATGCCGCGTTCGAGGAGGCACCGCAGGCACTGGCTGAAACCGGTGCACGCTTCCGCGATGAGATCCTCTCTCGCGGTGGCAGCCGCCCCGCAGCGGAGAACTTCAAGGCCTTCCGCGGCCGCGCACCGCAGATCGATGCGCTGCTGCGCCATTCCGGCATGGCATAAGCACCGAAAAAGGGGACGGAGGGGATTAAGTCGTTTTCGGTACTATCGGGCCGAAAACGACTTAATCCCCTCCGTCCCCTTTTTTATTCGGCGTAGATCATCTTCCGGGTCATGCCGCCGTCGACGATGAAATCCTGGCCGGTGCTGAAACCGGACAGTGATGACAGCAGGTACACCGCCAGCGTGCCGATGTCCTCGGGGCGGCCGACCCGGCCGACCGGGTGCTGTGCCTGGTCGATGGCGGAGTACTCCGGCTCGTGGCGCCGCGAAGGGGCCTGCCAGGCGGTGGTGCCGATCCAGCCGGGACTGATGCTGTTCACCCGCACCGCCGGGCCGCTGCTGATCGCCAGCGCATGGGTGAAGGCCACCAGCCCGCCCTTGGCTGCGGCATAGGCTTCGCTGTGTGCTTCGGATTGCCAGGCGCGGGTGGAAGCGATGTTGAGGATCGAACCGGCGGTGCTGGCGGTCAGCGCTGGCAACGCGTGCTTGCTGCACAGGAAGGCGCCGTGCAGCGAGGACAGCCGGCGCTGCCACTCGTCCCAGTCCATGTCCTGCAGCAGTGTGCCATGCGGGCCGGCGATCCCGGCGTTGTTGACCAGCCCGTCGATGCGGCCGAAACGCTGCAGGGCGACGGCGACGAAGTCGTGCACGCTGGCTTCATCGGTGATGTCCAGGCGCTGGAACGCGGCGTCATCACCGCGCTGCCATTCGTCCAGGCAGGCCTGGCCGGCCTCCTCATCCAGGTCGCCGATCAGCACGCGACCACCGGCGCCGAGCACGGCCTGGGCGATACCGCGACCGATGCCGTTGGCGCCGCCGGTGACCAGCACCACCTTGCCCGACAGTGGCGCGGCCGGCCATGCGGCAATCGGCGGCACTGTACTCACGTCAGGTCTTCGCCACGCAGGCGGCGATGCCATCCGTCCACGCCGATGCGGTCCAGGGTCTGGATGTTGCGCTCGACGATCACGTCGGGGTCCGGATAGACATCCACTGCGCGCGCCACGCTGTCTTCGCGCAGCAGGTGCAGGGTGGGGAAGGGCGCGCGATTGGTGTAGTTGCTGGCGTCGTCCGCCGCCACGCCATCGAACTGGTAGTCCGGGTGGAAGCTGGCCACCTGCAGGATGCCCTGCAGGTCCAGCGCCTCGATCGCCGCGTCGGCGTTGTCGAGGAAATCGTTGTAGTCGAGGAAGTCGGTCAGCACCTGTGGATGCACGATCAGCGTGGTATCGATCTGTTCGGCCGGCGTATCGCGCAGCAGCACCAGCTCCTCGGCCAGCTGTTCGACCAGCGCTTCCGGCGTGGTCGCATCGCTGAGCACGATGCGGACCTGGTCCTTCACATACACCGCCTTGGCGAAGGGGCACAGGTTCAGGCCGATGACGATGCGCTCCAGCCACAGGCGGGTGGCAGCGATCGGGTCATCGGTGGGCAGGTGGGAATCGGTCATGGCGGGCACGTCGGCTGGCGGGGCCGCCATTGTAGGCGCGTCGCTGGCAACGCGCCGTCGTGCCTGCCGCTGGCAGCGCCGGGCGATGCCCGGCGGAGGCCTCAATCGCGGAAGTTGTTGAACTGCAGCGGCAGCTCGAACTTGCCGGCCTTGAGCACGGCGATGGCGTCCTGCAGGTCGTCGCGCTTCTTGCCCTGCACGCGCAGCTTGTCGCCGTTGATCTGGCTTTCCACCTTCAACTTGGCTTCCTTCAGCGCCGCAGCGATCTTCTTGGCGATCTTCTGCTCGATCCCCTGCTTGACGGTGATCTTCTGCCGGGCCTGTGCCAGGTTGGTCTCAATGTCGCCGAACTCCAGGCTGAGCACGTCGATGCCGCGAGCGGCCAGGCGTGCGCGCAGGATGTCGTTCATCTGCTTGAGCTGAAACTCGGTCGGGGCGGTCTGGTTGATGACATCGCCATCGCGCTCGAACTTGGCGTCCACGCCCTTGAAGTCGAAGCGGGTGCTCAGTTCGCGGTTGGCCTGGTCGATGGCGTTGGTCAGCTCGTGGGTGTCGACTTCGGACACGACGTCGAAGGAAGGCATGGGCGATGCTCCGCAGGTTTCAGTGGCCGCCATTCTATCGCGAGCGCCCGCGTGCCCGCCGTGTGTGGAGCCGGGCCAATGCTTGGCTGTTCTTCACACTGCAGCCGAGCATGGGCTCGGCTCTACACAAGGCAACGACGCAGCCGAGCATGGGCTCGGCTCTACACAAGGCAACGACGCAGCCGAGCATGGGCTCGGCTCTACACAAGGCGACGACGCAGCCGAGCATGGGCTCGGCTCTACACAGGGCAACGACGCAGCCGAGCATGGGCTCGGCTCTACACAAGGCGACGACCGGGCGATAATGGGCCATGAACGTGCAACGCTCTCCCTCGCGCGCAGTGGCCTGGATGGTCGCTGCGGTCGCCTGCTTCTCGCTGATGGACGCTGGCATGAAGCAGCTGTCGGCCAGCTACCCCACCCTGGAAGTGACCTTCCTGCGCGGTGCGGCCTCGTTGCCGTTCGTGCTGGTCTGGGTGCTGGCCAGCGCCGGGCCGCGCTCGCTGGTGCCGCGTCGCTGGGGGCTGCACCTGCTGCGTGGCGCGCTGGGCATGGCGATGATCGGCTGCTTCGTGTTCGCCCTGCGCGACCTGCCGCTGTCCACCGCCTACACCATCTATTTTGTCGCCCCGCTGCTGATCGCCGCACTGTCGGTGCCGCTGCTGGGCGAGCGGGTCGGGCCAAGGCGCTGGGTCGCCATCGGCATTGGCCTGGTCGGTGTGCTGGTGGTGCTGCGGCCGGGCGTGGACGGTTTCATTTCGGTGCCCGGCCTGATGGTGCTGGCCGCCGCCACCGCCTATGCCGTGGCGGCGATCACGGTCAGCCTGCTGACCCGGACCGATACCTCGCAGTCGATGGTGGTCTGGTTCCTGGTGATCATGGCCATCGGCGCCGGCCTGCTGTCCATTCCCGGCTGGGTGCCGCTGCAGCTGGCGCATGCGCCGCTGATCGCCGGCATGGGGCTGGCCGGGGCACTGGGCCAGATCGCGCTGACCAAGGCCTTCCAGCTGGGCGAGGCCTCGATGATCGCGCCGCTGGAGTACAGCGGGCTGGTCTGGGTGATTGGCTGGGACCTGGCCTTCTGGGGCCAGCTGCCTGATGGTTATACCTGGGTGGGCGCGGCGATCATCGTCGCCTCCGGCCTGTACCTGCTGCATCGTGAGCGGGTGAACCGGCAGGAACCGCCGAAGCCGCTGGACCATCCCTGAGCCGGGGAATGGGGTCAGAGCCCCGCAGGGGATCCGACCCCAGCCAAGGCGCCATCACGGACGCCTTAGAACCAAAAGGAATAACATTCTGGCCCATGGCGCGGGCGCGCGACCGCCTGCGCTGGTAGGCTGCACGCCCCCTTCCGTCACCCAGCCGGTGAGCCACGCCCGTGATCGAGTTCCAGCGCCTGCACAAATCCTATGCCGTTGCCGGCCGCGAAGTCAGCGCGCTGCAGCCGCTGGACCTGACCATCGAGGCCGGTGAGGTATTCGGCATCATCGGCCATTCCGGCGCCGGCAAATCGACCCTGATCCGCATGATCAACCGCCTGGAAGAACCCAGTGGCGGCCGGCTGCTGATCGGCGGCGAGGATGTCACCGCGCTGGACGCGGATGGCCTGCGCACGCTGCGCCGGCGCATCGGCATGATCTTCCAGCACTTCAACCTGTTGTCGTCGCGCACGGTGGCTGGCAATGTCGCCTTCCCGCTGGAACTGGCCGGCACGCCGAAGGCGGAGGTCGACGCGCGCGTGGCCGAGCTGCTGCAGACCGTGGGCCTGGAAGCGCACGCGCAGAAGTATCCGGCGCAGCTGTCCGGTGGCCAGAAGCAGCGCGTCGGCATCGCCCGCGCGCTGGCGACCCGTCCGCAGATCCTGCTGTGTGACGAAGCCACCAGTGCGCTCGACCCGCAGACCACGGCTTCGGTGCTGTCGCTGCTGTCGAAGATCAACCGCGAGCTGGGCCTGACCATCGTGCTGATCACCCACGAGATGGATGTGATCCGCCGTGTCTGTGACCGTGTTGCGGTGCTCGATGCCGGCCAGATGGTCGAGACCGGCCCGGTCACCCGGGTCTTCCTGCACCCGCAGCACCCGACCACGCGCCGTTTCGTCAGCGAATCGGAGCATGTGGACGAAGGCGCGCTGCATCGCGATTTCGACGTGGTGGGAGGGCGCATCGTGCGCCTGACCTTCCTCGGTGGCGACACCTACGAACCCCTGCTGGGCAGCGTCGCGCGCCAGACCGGGGTCGACTACAACATCCTGTCCGGCCGTATCGACCGGATCAAGGACACCCCGTATGGCCAGCTGGTGGTCGCCCTGGTGGGCGGTGACCAGTCCGCAGCGCAGGCCGCCTTCGTGGCTGCCGGCGTGCATGTTGAGGAGCTGCGTCGATGATCATCGCTACTGCCGGGGGCTTTTTCCGCCATCTGGATGCGGGCAAGTGGGCCGACATCGGCCAGGCCACCCTCGACACCCTGCTGATGCTGCTCGGTTCGCTGCCGCTGACCCTGGCCATCGGCCTGCCGCTGGGCGTGCTGCTGTACCTGTTCGGTGCGCCGCAGATGAAGCGCCGGCCATTCGCCTATGGCGTGCTGGCACTGGTGGTGAACCTGCTGCGCTCGGTGCCTTTCATCATCCTGATGATCGTGCTGATCCCGGTGACGCTGTTCCTGATGGGAACTTCGCTGGGCGTGCGCGGCGCGATCGTGCCACTGGTGATCGGCGCGGCGCCGTTCTACGCGCGTCTTGTCGAGACGGCGCTGCGCGAAGTGGATCGCGGCGTCATCGAGGCGACCCAGGCGATGGGTGCGACCACCTGGCAGCTGGTCACCCGCGTGCTGCTGCCGGAAGCGCGTCCAGGCCTGATCGCCGGTGCGACGGTGACCACCGTGGCCCTGATCGGCTTCACCGCGATGGGCGGTGCGATCGGTTCCGGTGGCCTTGGTGATCTGGCCTTCCGCGATGGTTACCAGCGTTCGCACACCGATGTGGCCCTGGTCACCGTGGTCCTGCTGCTGGTGCTGGTGCAGCTGCTGCAGATGCTCGGCGACCGCCTGGTCGCGCACTACAGCCGCAGATAACGGAATGCCGGGCGGCGCCCGGCATCGTTAGGGCAGTGCCGGCCGCTGGCCGGCAGTCCCACGTGCGGTCAACGCGCGTTCGGAACTTCGTAGCCCAGCTTGCCGACCTGTTCCGGGTGCTGCGGCACGCGCTTGAGCTTGTCGGTGTTCACGCCGTACTCGTCGCGCAGGCGTTCGGCCAGCTCCTTGTACAGGGCTTTGTCCATGTCCGGCTTGCGCGCGAAGATCCAGGCCATCTCGCGGCCCGGATAACCAATCAGTGCCCAGGAATAGTCGGGGGCGACTTCCAGTACCCGCGAATGGGTTGGCACCACGCGGTAGAACCAGGTTCGCCAGCCATGGTTGCCGCTGTCCGGGTCGACGCTGGCACGTGCGCGTACTTCCTGCAGCGGTTCGCCGAAGCCGTCGCGGTAGCGGTAGGTGATGCCGACCTTGTGCTCGTCGCGCAGCTCATACTCATTGACGCTGGCGACATGCCCGCGTTCGATGAAGTTCGGCACGCGGCCGATCACATACCAGGTGCCCATGAAGCGCTTCAGGTCGATCGGCGCCCCCGGGTCGGCCGCGTCGGAGGCGCTGGCGCGGGGCGACGGCGGCTCACTGGCGGCCATGGCAGGACCTGCCAGGGACAGAGCCAGCAGCACGGCGCAGAACGGGCGGATCGAAGTCATGCGGGAGCGGGCTCCAGTGGGCTTGCACGCGCATGGTCGACTGTGTGCACGCGATCCGTCAATGGTGTCGCATCCTGTGAGAAGGGGCTTGCCCAAGCTGTGTTGCATTGTCTACCGGAGAAGGCCCATGAACGCACGTTCCGTCCGTCGCCCTGCAACTGAACGCGTCATCGAACGCGCCGACCCGCGCCTGCTGCGCGGCGTGCGGCAACTGGCGCTGGCCGGCCTGGCGCTGGTCCTGGTCTGGCCAGCGGCACGTGGCAGCAGCGCATGGTTGGGCTGGCTGCCGATGTGGCTGCTGGGCATGCCGCTCGCGGCCTGGTGGGCGCTGCTGCGCTTTCCGCTGCCGCGGCTGTCGTGGCTGCGGCGGGCGCGGCGTACCGGTGGACAGGCGCGCCGCCGGCCGGTTTCGGCCGCACCTGGCCGGCGCAGTCCGGCGGCCACGGCCTGACCTTCGACACGGGGGAGGCCGCGGCGTTCCGTGCTAGCGTTCCACGGCTTATGACTGCCTGGAGCTGCAATGTCTCGACTCGCTTCCGCCTGCCTGCTGGCCGGCATGATGACCGCTGCCTCGGTGGGGACCGCCGTGGCCGCTGAAGACACCGATCGCTACGCCTGGCTGGAGGACGTCACCGGCGACAAGCCGCTGTCCTGGGTCAAGGAACAGAACGCCAAGTCCGAGGCGCGCCTGGCGCAGACCCCGGCCTTCAAGCAGATGGAGACCAGCATCCGCGAGGTGCTCGACTCCGATGCGAAGATTCCCGGCGTGCAGAAGATCGGCGACTACTACTACAACTTCTGGAAGGACCAGCAGCACGAGCGCGGCCTGTGGCGGCGCACCACCCTGGCCGAGTACCGCAAGGCCTCGCCGCAGTGGGAGACCGTGCTCGACCTGGATGCACTGAACAAGGCCGAGGGTGAGAACTGGGTCTGGCACGGTGCCGACTGCCTGCGCCCGGATTACAGCCGTTGCCTGATCGCGCTGTCGCGCGGTGGCGCCGACGCCGACGTCACCCGCGAGTTCGACCTGGCCAGCAAGACCTGGATCAAGGACGGCTTCTTCCGTCCGGAGTCGAAGGGTGGCCTCAACTGGATCGACCGCGACACCGTGTTCGTCTACACCGATTTCGGTGCCGGCACGATGACCACGTCCGGCTATCCGCGCGTGGCCAAGCTGTGGAAGCGCGGCACGCCGATGGCCTCGGCCAGCGTGGTGTACGAAGGCAAGCCGGAAGACATGTACATCGCGGCGATGCACGATGACACCCCGGGCTTCGAGCGTAACCTGGTCAGCCGCACCCTGGCGTTCTACAACAACGAGCTCTACCTGCGTGGCGACGATGGCACGCTGACCAAGATCGACGCGCCCAATTCGGCCGAGAAGGGCCTGCACAAGCAGTGGCTGACCCTGGAACTGCGCGATCCGTGGACCGTGGGCGGCAAGACCTATGCATCCGGTTCGCTGCTGGCGACCAGGCTGGACGACTTCCTGGCCGGCAAGCGCGACTTCGAGGTGCTGTTCACCCCGACCGCGACCACCTCGCTGGCCAGCGCCACCTGGACCAGGAGCCACCTGGTGCTGAACGTGCTGGACGACGTCAAGAACCGCCTGTCGGTGCTGACCCCCGGCGCCGATGGCTGGCAGACCAGCCGCTTCGTTGGCGCCCCGGCCTTCGGCACGCTGGGTGTGGCTGCAGTGGACAGCAGTGACAGCGACGCGGTGTGGCTGACCGCCACCGACTACCTCACCCCGACCACGCTGGCGCTGGCCGAGATCGGCCAGGCACCGGAAACGCTGAAGACCATGCCGGCCTTCTTCGACGCCAAGGGCAAGGTGATCGAGCAGCACTTCGCCACCAGCAAGGACGGCACCCGCGTGCCGTACTTCGTGGTGCACGACCGGGCGATGAAGCTCGATGGCTCCAATCCGACCCTGCTGTATGGCTACGGTGGCTTCGAGATTTCGCTGACCCCGAGCTATTCCGGTGGCATGGGCCGCGCCTGGCTGGAGAAGGGCGGCGTGTACGTGGTCGCCAACATCCGTGGCGGCGGCGAGTACGGCCCGCGCTGGCACCAGGCGGCGCTGAAGCAGAACCGCCACAAGGCCTATGAAGACATGGCCGCGGTGGCGCGCGATCTGGTCAAGCGCAAGATCACCACGGCCAAGCACCTGGGCGTGCAGGGCGGCAGCAACGGTGGCCTGCTGACCGGCAACATGCTGACCCAGTACCCGGAACTGTTCGGTGCGGTGGTGGTGCAGGTGCCGCTGCTGGACATGAAGCGCTACAGCCACCTGCTGGCCGGCGCCTCGTGGATGGCCGAGTACGGCAACCCGGATACCAGCGACTGGGAGTTCATCAAGACCTTCTCGCCGTACCACCTGTTCAACGCGAAGAAGAACTACCCGCCGGTGCTGTTCACCACCTCGACCCGCGACGACCGCGTGCACCCGGGCCACGCCCGCAAGATGGCGGCGAAGATGATCGACGCCGGCAAGGACGTGACCTACTACGAGAACATCGAAGGTGGCCACGGCGGCGCAGCCAACAATGCGCAGGCCGCGCACATGTCGGCGCTGGCCTACAGCTTCCTGTGGGAGCGGTTGGGCGGCAAGTAAGCAGAACGAAGAACGCCGCCCCAGGGCGGCGTTTTTCTTTGGGGCCACGTATCCACGCATGGCGTGGATCTACCTATGTACCGTGCGCCCGGACAGTAGATCCACGCCATGCGTGGATGCCGTTCGCGCCGGGTGATCAGGCGCCCCAGCTCTTCAGCCCGCGCGCGATCCGCGCCACCGCCTCCTGCAAGCGCGGCACTTCCTGCGTGTACGCCAGCCGCACATGCTGGTTGGCGCGATGGAAGCCGAAATCCAGGCCCGGGGTGAATGCCACGTGCTCGGTTTCCAGGAAGTGGGCGCAGAACGCCTGCGCGTCGTCGGTGAACGCGCTGACATCGGCGTACAGGTAGAACGCGCCCTGCGGCTCGACTTCGATGCGGAAGCCGAGTTCGCGCAGTGCGGGCAGCAGGAAGTCGCGGCGCTGGCGGAACGCTTCGCGGCGCTGTTCGAAGATCGCCATCGATTCTTCACTGAAGCAGGCGAGCGCGGCGTGCTGGGCGATGCTTGACGCGCTGATGTACAGGTTCTGCGCCAGCTTCTCCAGATCCGGTACCGCTGCCGGCGGTGCCACCAGCCAGCCCAGCCGCCAGCCGGTCATGCCGAAGTACTTGGAGAAGCTGTTCAGCACGAACGCGCTGTCGTCCACCTGCAGCACGCTGGGCGCATCCAGGCCATAGGTCAGGCCGTGGTAGATCTCGTCCACCACCAGGTGGCCGCCCCGCGCGTGCAGTGTCTGCGACAGTGCGGCCAGTTCGTCGGCGGAAAGCACGGTGCCGGTGGGGTTGGCCGGAGAGGCGACCAGCGCGCCGACACTGTCGGTGTTCCAGTGCTGTTCCACCAGTGATGGGGTCAGCTGGTAGGCGGTCTGCGGCCCGACCGGGACCAGCTGCGCCCCCCCTTCCACCAGGCGCAGGAAGTGGCGATTGCACGGATAGCCGGGGTCGGCCAGCAGCCAGTGGCGGCCGGGATCGACCAGCAGGCTGCTGGCCAGCAGCAGCGCACCGGACCCACCGGGGGTGACCAGGATGCGTTCGGGATCGATGTCCAGCCCATAGTGGCTGCGGTAGAAACCACTGATGGCCTGGCGCAGGGCCGGCAGGCCGCGTGCGGCGGTGTAGCGGGTATGGCCGGCAGCCAGTGCGGCCTGGCCGGCACGCACGACGGGGTCGGCAGTGGTGAAGTCGGGTTCGCCGATTTCCAGATGGATCACATCGTGGCCGGCCTGCTCCAGCGCCTGTGCGCGGGCCAGCAGGGACATCACGTGGAACGGGGCGATTTCATGGCTGCGCCGGCTGTAGCCCGGCGTGTGGGGCAGGGTGCTCATGCAGCCATGGTACGCCGCGTGCCGGGGTCGGATCCCTTTTGCCTGCAAAAGGGCTCTGACCCCAACGGGAACCGCCCCATGACGATCCGCAGGGTTGCCGCAGTGCCGCGATTGGGGTCAGATCCCTTTTCGGGAAAAGGGATCTGACCCCGTCGAAGACCATTGCATTGATGCACCTGGAGCCTTATCTCATGAAATCCACCCTCTGCCTGTTGCTCGCCAGCCTGATGACCACGACTGCTACCGCCGCCACTCCGCCCGTTCCGCCGGACGCCGCCCGGCATCCGCATGTGGTCAAGGCGCCGTTCGGCGCGACCCGCAACGATGACTATTACTGGCTGCGCGACGACAAGCGCGAGAACAAGGACATGCTGGCCTACCTGCAGGCCGAGAATGCCTACGCCGACCAGCTGCTGGCGCCGCTCAAGCCACTGGAAGACACCCTGTACAAGGAGATCGTCGGCCGCATCAAGCAGGACGATTCCAGCGTGCCGGCGCGCGAGCGCGGCTACTGGTACTACAGCCGCTTCGAGACTGGCCAGGATTACCCCATCCATGCACGCCGCAAGGGCAGCATGGAGGCCGCCGAGGAAGTCCTGCTGGACGTCAACACGATGGCCGCCGGCAAGGGCTACTTCAGCGTCGGCTCGATGGAAGTCAGCCAGGACAACCAGCTGCTGGCCTGGGCCGATGATGATGTCGGCCGCCGCCAGTACACCATCCGCTTCAAGGACCTGGCCACCGGCAAGGTGCTGCCCGATGTGATCACCGGAAGCTCCGGCGACCTGGTCTGGGCCGACGACAACCGCACCGTGCTGTATGTCGAGAACGATCCGGAAACGCTGCTGACCGTGCGCGTGAAGAAGCATGTGCTGGGCACCCCGGCCAGCGCCGACACTGTCGTCTACGAAGAGAAGGACGACAGCTTCTACATGGGCATCGGCCGCACCCGCGACGATCGCTTCATCACCATCGGCGTGCACAGCACCGTGTCCTCGGAAGAGCGCTACGCGCCGGCCAGCGACCCGACCACCTTCACCGTGCTTGCGCCGCGCCAGCGTGACGTCGAGTACGACGCCGACCACTACGACGGCCGCTGGGTGATCCGCACCAACGACGGTGCGAAGAACTTCAAGCTGGTCACCGCGCCGACCGATGCCACCTCGCGTGCGCAATGGAAAGACTGGATCGCGCATGACGAGGCAGTGTTCATCGAAGGCTTCGAGCTGTTCGATGCGTACACGGCCATTGCCGAACGTTCCGAGGGCCTGGAGCGCATCCGCCTGCTGTTCAAGGACGGTCGCAGCGACTACGTGAAGGCCGATGAGCCGGCGTATTCGATGGGCCTGGGCGACAACACCGAGGCCGACACGCCGTGGCTGCGCTACGTCTACACCTCGATGACCACCCCGACCACCGTGTTCGAGCTGAACACCGCCACCGGCGAGCGCCGCCAGCTGAAGCAGCAGCCGGTGATCGGCTATGACGCATCGAAGTACGAGACCGACCGTGTCTGGATCACTGCACGCGATGGCGTGAAGGTGCCGGTGTCGCTGGTCTACCGCAAGGGCTACCAGAAGGATGGCAAGGGTGCGCTGTTCCAGTACGCCTATGGCAGCTACGGCATGTCGATGGACCCGTACTTCAACCAGACCGCAGTGAGCCTGCTTGATCGTGGCGTGGTGTATGCCATTGCCCACATCCGCGGCGGCCAGGAGATGGGCCGCGACTGGTACGAGAACGGCAAGCTGCTGCACAAGCAGAACACCTTCAACGACTTCATCGATGTCACCCGTGGCCTGGTCGCACAGGGCTGGGCAGCGAAGGATCGCGTGGCCGCGTCCGGTGGCAGCGCCGGTGGCCTGCTGATGGGCGCGGTGGCCAACCAGGCCCCGCAGGATTACCGGGTGATGGTGGCGCAGGTGCCGTTCGTCGACGTGGTCACCACCATGCTCGACCCCACCATCCCGCTGACCACCAACGAGTACGACGAGTGGGGCAACCCGGAGCAGAAGCAGTACTACGACTACATGCTGTCCTACTCGCCTTACGACAACGTCAGGCAGCAGGCATACCCGGCGCTGTTCGTGGGCACCGGCCTGTGGGATTCGCAGGTGCAGTACTGGGAGCCGGCCAAGTGGGTGGCCAAGCTGCGTGACGACAACACCGGCCACTACCCGATCCTGTTCCGCACCAACATGGAAGCCGGCCACGGTGGCAAGTCGGGGCGCTTCCAGCGCTATCGTGAGCTGTCCGAGTCGTATGCGTTCGTGCTGCAGCAGCTGGGCATCGCCCAGCCGTAATGGCGAAGGGGTGCCGGGCGTTGCCGGGCACCCCGAACCGTTATCCTTGCGGCCATGAGCCTGCCCGAGCCCTCCGCATCCCGCGATCCCACCACGCCACCGCGCGTGGTGCGTTTCCGTTGGGCGTGGTGGCTGCTGGCCTACGCCAGCCTGGGCACCGGCATCGTCGGTATTTTCGTACCGGGCCTGCCGACCACCGTATTCATCCTGATCTCGGCGTGGGCCGCCTCGCGCGGTTCCGAGCGCCTGCATGCCTGGCTGCTGCAGCATCCGCGTTTCGGCCCGGCCATCGCCAACTGGCAGGCACACGGGGCGGTCAGCCGCTACGGCAAGTGGATGGCCACGATCACCATGGCGGTGTGCGCCGCCATCATGCTGTGGTGCGTGCCGATCGCCTGGGTGAAGTGGTTCTCGATCGGCAGCATGACCGTGGTGGCGATCTGGCTGTGGACGCGTCCGCTGCCGCCATCTGCGGATTGAGCACCTGCGGTAGGGCCGGCCGCTGGCCGGCAACCCGATCCCCTGCACGAACCGCTCAGCCGCCAATGGCTATACTCGGGGCATGAAGATCCCCCATCGAAACGCCATCCTGATTCCGCTGGCAGCGGCCTCGCTGCTGCTCCTCGCCGCCTGCGGCAACAAGGGTCCGCTGGTACTGCCGCAGAAGCCGGTGCCGGTGGAAGAAACCGTCGAACCCGCAGCCGAGCCCGCCACCGAGGCGACGCCGGCGGAGACCCAGGGAACCGCCGCCCCGGCCACGACCGTGGATCCGGCGGCACCGACCCCCCAGCCGGCACCCGCGCCAGCGAAGAAGGCGGGCAGCGGGAATGAGTAAGGCCGGTTCCAGGGCCCTGCGCTTCAGCAAGATGCACGGCGCGGGCAATGATTTCGTAGTGATCGACCTGCGTGACGGTACTGCGCCGCCCACGCCTGGACTGGCCGCACGCCTGGCCGACCGCCACACCGGCGTCGGCTGCGACCAGATCCTGACCATCGAGGCGCCGCGTGCGGAAGGCTCGGTGGCCTCGTACCGCATCTGGAATGCCGACGGTTCCAATTCCGAGCAATGCGGCAATGGCGCACGCTGCATAGCGGCCTGGCTGGTGCGCGAGGGCAGCGCGCAGGGCGATGCATTCGTCATCGACAGCCCGCTGGCCAGCCACGAAGTGAAGGTGCTGGGCGAGGGTCAGTTCGCGGTGACGATGGGTGTGCCTGCCTTCGAGCCGGCCAACGTGCCGCTGGTGGGCTTCGCCCACGCGCGCGAGGAATACCTGCTGCCGTTGCAGGGCGAGAGCGTACGCTTCGCCGCCGTGTCGATGGGCAACCCGCATGCGGTGATCGAAGTGGGCCTGATCGATGCGGCACCGGTCGAGCGGGTCGGTTCGCTGCTGCAGCAGCACGCGTCGTTCCCGCGCTCGGTGAACGTCGGCTTCGCCCAGGTGATGGGCCCGGCGCACGCGCGCCTGCGCGTGTTCGAGCGCGGCGTCGGCGAAACCCTGGCCTGCGGTAGTGGCGCCTGCGCCGCCGCGGTGACCCTGATGCAGCGCGGCCGCCTGCAGCGCGATGCCCGCATCAGCCTGCCCGGTGGCGATCTGCGCATCCAATGGCCGGGCGATGGCCAGCCGGTGGTGATGGCTGGCCCGACCGCATTCGTCTTCGAAGGGGAGTGGATGGCATGACCGAAACCGTCGACAAGCTCGGGGCCCATGAAGTCGCTGCCTGGTTGCGGCGTCATCCCGGCTTCCTCAAGCAGTTCCCGGATCTGGCCCTGACGTTGGTGGTGCCGCGCGACGACGGCCCGACCGCGTCGCTGGCCAGCTACCAGCTGGAAGTGCTGCGCGAGAAGAACCGCGAGCTGGCGCGACGGTTGGCCGACCTGGGCGCGACCGCCCAGGTCAATGAACGCCTGGCGGTGCGCACGCACCAGCTGACCCTGGCGCTGATGAAACAGGACAACGCCGCCGATACCCTGCGCGCGATGGCCGCATCGCTGCAGGAAGACTTCGCCGGCGACCTGGTGCGGCTGGTGGTGCATGCGCCGGTGGCCGGGCTGGAACAGGCCGACTGGTTGCAGGTGATTGCCGCGGATGATCCGCAG
Source organism: Stenotrophomonas maltophilia (assembly GCF_002799245.1). Lineage (GTDB taxonomy): Bacteria > Pseudomonadota > Gammaproteobacteria > Xanthomonadales > Xanthomonadaceae > Stenotrophomonas > Stenotrophomonas maltophilia_S. The sequence continues at coordinate 185,848 of NZ_NEQV01000002.1, forward strand.
CTGGGCCCGTTCCGCGATTGCCTGAACGACGGCGAGCCGATCTGTGGCCGCCTGCAGCCGGAAAAGAATGCCGTGCTGTATGGCGTGCGCAGCGAGGAAGTGCAGACCACCGCGCTGCTGCCGCTGCCGGGCGTCGGCCTGATCGCCGTCGGCAGCCACGACCCGAACCGTTTCTACCCGGGCATGGGTACGTTGTTCCTGCGCATGATGGGCGATGCGCTGGTCACCGGCCTGAAGCGCTTCCCCGGCTGAGCAGGTCAAGACGGCGATGAGCGCGGTACAGGCCTTCCTGCAGCACCTGCAGGTGGAACGGCGGATGTCGGCACATACGCTCGACGCCTACCGCCGCGACCTGGACGCGCTGTCGGTCTGGGCCGAGCCGCGTGGCGTGGCGGTGGAGGCACTTGATGCCGATGCGGTGCGCCAGTTCGTTGCCGATGAGCATCGCCGCGGGCTGTCGGCCAAGAGCCTGCAGCGCCGCTTGTCGGCCTGCCGAAGCTTCTACGCCTGGTTGCTCAAGCACGGGCGCATCGAGGTCAGTCCGGCAGCGACGCTGAAGGCGCCGCGCGCGCCGCGCCGGTTGCCGCAGGTGCTGGACGCCGACGAAGCCGTGCAGCTGGTCGAACTGGAACCCGAGGGGGAGCTCGGCCGCCGTGACCGCGCGCTGCTGGAGCTGTTCTATTCTTCCGGCCTGCGCCTGAGCGAAGTCTGCGCACTGACCTGGCGCGACCTGGATTTCGCCAGCGGCCTGGTCAATGTGCTGGGCAAGGGCAATCGCCAGCGTCGCGTGCCGTTCGGGCGGCCGGCGCGCGAAGCGCTGCAGGCATGGCGCACGGAAAGTGGCGGCGGCCCGGCCGCGCCGGTGTTTCCCGGCCGCAACGGGCCGATCAGCCAGCGTGCGGTGCAGATCCGCATCCGCCAGCTGGCGCAGCGCCAGGGCCTGTTCAAGCACGTGCATCCGCACATGCTGCGGCACAGTTTCGCCAGCCACATCCTGGAATCGTCCGGCGACCTGCGTGGCGTGCAGGAACTGCTCGGCCATGCCGACATCGCCACCACGCAGATCTACACCCACCTCGATTTCCAGCACCTGGCCAAGGTCTACGACGCCGCGCATCCGCGCGCCAAGCGCCGCAGCAGGGACGACAAGGCTGAATAGCCTGCGCTTGATCTGGATCAGGGTAGTGCAGGCGCCACCGGCGCACCGTGGCCGCAGGCCTCGAGGAAACCGCCACCATGGCAAAGCCCATTCCGCTGCATCCCAAGCACCCCGAGCGCATCTGCTGGGGTTGCGACCGCTACTGCGCGGCCGACGCGCTGGCCTGCGGCAATGGCGCCGGCCGTACCCAGCACCCGATCGAGACGCAGGGTGACGACTGGTACATCGCCTGGGGTATCGAGCCGAATCCAGACCGGCCATCGCACGCGAAGCGCTGAACGGCAGGCGTTCCACGTTCGGGCGGTGGGGTCCGCGCGCATTGCGATGCGTTCGCTGGAAGGGCGCCCCCTGTCCATGGGGCGCCGCCAGGCGCTGAACGGCAGCCATCCGCGCAGGCTTGATCGCACCGGGCGCTGTCCCCATGTCCCGTGAACAGCTATCGGAGGCCGCATGGACCCCAGTCAGAACCCCAACGTTTTCCACGCCACCACCATCGTCTGCGTCCGTCGCGGCGAGCATGTGGCCATTGCCGGCGACGGCCAGGTCACGCTGGGCCACACCGTGATGAAGGGCAATGCGCGCAAGGTGCGCCGCCTTGGCCGTGATGGCCAGGTGCTGGCCGGCTTCGCCGGTGCCGCCGCCGATGCCTTCACCCTGTTCGAGCTGTTCGAGGCCAAGCTGGAAAAGCACGGCCAGCTGCAGCGCGCCGCAGTCGAGCTGGCCAAGGATTGGCGCACCGAGCGGCGCCTGGGCAAGCTTGAAGCCCTGCTGGCGGTGGCCGACAAGGAAACCTCGCTGATCATCAGCGGCACCGGTGATGTGATCGAGCCGGAGGACGGCATCATTGCCATCGGTTCCGGCGGCTCCTATGCCCTGTCGGCGGCACGCGCGCTGATGGCGCACACCCAGCTGGACGCGCGCACCATCGCCAGCGAAGCCATCGGCATTGCCGGCGACATCTGCATCTACACCAACCGCAACGTGGTGGTCGAAGAGCTGTGATCGCTCTTCTGTAGTGCCGAGCCATGCTCGGCAGGGCTGCCCGTCAGCCGAGCATGGCTCGGCTCTACATGCATCTGAATCCGTGAGCACATCCATGTCGAAGATCGAAGTTTCCTCCGCCACCATGACCCCGCGCGAGATCGTGCAGGAACTGGACCGGCACATCGTGGGCCAGCACGACGCCAAGCGCGCGGTGGCCATCGCCCTGCGCAACCGCTGGCGCCGCATGCAGCTGCCGGCCGAACTGCGCAATGAAGTGATGCCGAAGAACATCCTGATGATCGGCCCGACCGGCGTCGGCAAGACCGAGATCGCGCGCCGCCTGGCCACGCTGGCCAACGCACCGTTCGTGAAGGTCGAAGCCACCCGCTTCACCGAGGTGGGCTATGTCGGCAAGGATGTCGAGCAGATCATCCGCGACCTGGCCGATACCGCAGTGAAGCTCTATCGCGAACAGGCCAAGGTGCGCGTGCGTACCCAGGCCGAAGAGCGCGCCGAAGACCGCATCCTCGATGCACTGCTGCCGCGCCGTAGTGGCGGTATCGGCTTCGATCCGGAAGTGGCGCGCAACGAGCCGTCGGCGCAGGACAACGAGACCCGCATCAAGTTCCGCAAGATGCTGCGCAATGGCGAGCTGGACGAGCGCGAGATCGAACTCGACCTGGCCGCCAACGTCAGCATGGACATCATGACCCCGCCGGGCATGGAGGAAATGGGCCAGCAGCTGAAGTCGATGTTCGCCAACCTCGGCGGCGGCGCCAAGGCGCACAAGCGCACGCTGACCATCAAGGCCGCGCGTCCGCTGCTGATCGAGGAAGAAGCCGGCAAGCTGGTCAACGAGGACGACATCCGCACCGCCGCGATCGAGGCCTGCGAGCAGCACGGCATCGTCTTCATCGACGAGATCGACAAGGTCGCCAAGCGTGGCGATGCCGGTTCATCTGGCGGCGATGTCTCCCGCGAAGGCGTGCAGCGCGACCTGCTGCCGCTGGTGGAAGGCTCCAACGTGTCCACCAAGTACGGCACGATCAAGACCGACCACATCCTGTTCATCGCTTCGGGCGCGTTCCACCTGGCCAAGCCCAGCGACCTGATCCCGGAGCTGCAGGGCCGCTTCCCGATCCGCGTGGAGCTGGGGGCGCTGAGCAAGAATGACTTCGTGCGCATCCTGACCGAGCCGAAGGCTGCGCTGACCAAGCAGTACGAAGCGCTGCTGGCCACCGAAGGCGTCAAGGTCAGCTTCACCGCCGACGCCATCGATCGCCTGGCCGAGATCGCCTTCCAGGTGAACGAGCGCCAGGAGAACATCGGTGCCCGCCGCCTGCACACCGTGCTGGAGCGCCTGCTGGATTCGCTCAGCTACGAGGCCCCGGACCGCGATGGTGAAACCCTGGCCATCGACAGCGCTTACGTCGATGCACACCTGGGCGAGCTGGTGCAGGACCCGGACCTGAGCCGCTACATCCTGTAACCGGGAATGCGAAAAGGCCGCCGAAAGGCGGCCTTTTTCGTTGCGGGGTCAGAGCCCTCGCCCGGGTGAGGGCTCTGACCCCACCTGCAACGGGTCAGAGCCCTCTCCGGGCGGAGAGGGATCCGACCCTTGTGCGCTCACGCCTCCGGCAACGGCTCGGGCACCGTACCCGGCACGAACACGCCGTCCTTCACGTAGGCGGCCAGGGTCATGTCCAGTGCGAGCATGCCATCGCGCTTGAGGTCCATCAGGTCCGGCTCCACCATCGCGCCGTGCAGCACGCCCAGCACGGTGGCGTGCAACATGCGTGCGGCGATCTTCGGGTCGGCGCCTTCGCGCAGCTGGCCCAGGTCGCGGGCACGCCGCAGGGCGCGTTCCATCCGGTCCAGCGCATCGCGGAAACCGGCCTGCTGCAGTTCGGTCAGCACCCTGGTATCGGCCGAGGCGTCGCTGCGCAGCATGATCTCCATGGTCTTGCGCAGGCGTTCGTCCTCGGACAGCTCGATGAACGAGTGGATCATCACCGCGCGCAGGTCGTGCACCGGGGTGTCGCGCTGGTCGCTGGAGGTGCGCTCCAGTTCCTGCATGAAGGGCAGGTGCACGCGCTCGACGATCGCGGTCAGCACCTCGCTCTTGTTCTTGAAGTGCCAGTAGACCGCGCCGCGGGTATAGCCGGCGCGGGCACCGATCATCTCCAGCGTGGTACGGGCCACGCCGTGTTCATGGAAGCAGGCTTCGGCGGCGTCAAGGATGCCTTCCCGGGTTGCCTGGGTGTCCTCTTTGGTCTTGCGGGCCATGGATGGGTACGAGTGCGGGTGAAACGTGGCTGAATTGTACCGGTTTACAAACAAACAAGCATGTATGTATATTTCGCTCCCATCATTCCCGTCGTGTGCGTGGCAGGCCAGTCCGGCTCCCACTCCACCCGGGTGGGCGCGATCTGCGGGGCTTTCACCGGAACACGGGAAGGACCGTCGTATCAGCGTCTTCTGAGATTCCTTCCTCCAAGAGCCTTTCCGTCATGTTGCTGAGCCGAATCCGACCCTTTGCACTGTCGCTGGCGATCGCCGCGACCGTGGCTGCCTGCGGCGGCCAACCCCAGGCCCCCGAGCAGGGCCCGGGTGACGTCACTGTGGTCACGCTGAAGTCCGAGACCGTGGGCCTGACCCGCGAACTGCCGGGCCGTACCAATGCCTTCCTGGTCGCCGAGGTGCGCCCGCAGGTCAACGGCATCGTCGCCAAGCGCCTGTTCACCGAGGGCGGCATGGTCAAGGCCGGCGAGCCGCTGTACCAGATCGAGGACGCCAGCTACCGCGCCCAGGCCAACAGTGCCCGTGCCCAGCTGGCCCGCGCCGAGGCCACCGCCAACGCCGCCCGCCTGAGCGCCAAGCGCATCACCGAGCTGGCCAAGGTCGATGCGGTCAGCCAGCAGGATCTGGAAAACGCAGTGGCTGCGCAGAAGCAGGCCGAAGCAGACGTCGGTGCCGCCAAGGCCTCGCTGGATGCGGCCAATGTCACCCTGGGCTACGCCCGCATCACCGCGCCGATCAGCGGCCGCATCGGCAAGTCCAGCGTCACCCAGGGTGCGCTGGTCAGCGCCGGCCAGGCCAACGCGCTGGCGACGGTGCAGCAGCTGGACCCGATCTATGTCGACCTGACCCAGTCCTCGGCCGAGCTGCTGCAGCTGCGCCGCGAACTGGCCGCCGGCCGCCTGCAGGACAACCAGACCCTGCCGGTCAGCATCCTGATGGAAGACGGCAGCACCTTCGAGCACAAGGGCACGCTGGAGTTCTCCGAAGTCAGCGTCGATCCGACCACCGGCAGCTTTGGCCTGCGCGTGAGGGTGGACAACCCGGACGGCCTGCTGATGCCGGGCATGTACGTGCGTGCGGTGATCGGCGGTGGCGTGCGCAGCGATGCGGTGCTGGTGCCGATGCAGGGTATCGCCCGCGATCCGAAGGGCGACACCACGGCGATGGTGGTCGACAAGGACAACAAGGTCGAAGTGCGCCCGGTCAAGGTCAGCCGCACGGTCGGCGACAAGTGGCTGGTCGAGGACGGCCTGAAGGCCGGCGACAAGGTCATTGTCGAAGGCCTGCAGAAGATCGGCCCCGGCATGCCGGTCAAGGCCACCGAGAAGGGCGACGCACCGGCCAAGCCGGCCGCCGCCGCCCAGCCTGCCGCTCCGGCCGGCGACGCGAAGTAAGCGGAGAACCCCATGGCACGCTTTTTCATCGATCGACCCATCTTCGCGTGGGTGATCGCCATCATCATCATGCTCGCCGGCGGCCTGGCCCTGTTCAAGCTGCCGGTCTCGATGTACCCCAACGTCGCACCGCCGGCGGTGGAAATCAGCGCCACCTATCCGGGTGCATCGGCCAAGGTGGTCGAGGACTCGGTGACGCAGATCATCGAGCAGAACATGAAGGGCCTTGATGGCCTGATCTACTTCTCCTCCAACAGCTCGTCCAACGGCCAGGCCACCATCACCCTGACCTTCGAGAGCGGCACCAACCCGGACATTGCCCAGGTGCAGGTGCAGAACAAGCTGCAGCTGGCCATGCCGCTGCTGCCGCAGGAAGTGCAGCGGCAGGGCATCAACGTGGCCAAGTCCAGCTCGGGCTTCCTGAACGTCATCGCGTTCGTGTCCGAGAACGGCAGCATGGACGCCAACGACATCGCCGACTACGTCGGTTCCAATGTCGTCGACCGTCTGAGCCGTGTGCCGGGCGTGGGCAACATCCAGGTGTTCGGTGGCAAGTACGCCATGCGCATCTGGCTGGACCCGAACAAGCTGCACACCTATGGCCTGTCGGTGCCGGAAGTAACCGCCGCGATCAAGGCGCAGAACGCCCAGGTGGCGATCGGCCAGCTCGGCGGTGCGCCGTCGGTGAAGGGCCAGCAGCTCAACGCCACCATCAATGCGCAGTCGCGCCTGCAGACCCCGGAACAGTTCCGCAACATCATCGTGCGCGGTGCGCAGGATGGTGCCGAGCTGCGCCTGGGGGATGTCGCCCGCGTCGAACTGGGTGCCGAGTCCTACGACTTCGTCACCCGCTACAACGGCCAGCCGGCCAGCGGCCTGGCGGTCACCCTGGCCACCGGCGCCAACGCGCTGGATACCGCCGCCGGCGTGGATGCCGCGCTGCAGGACATGAAGGGCTTCTTCCCGGCCGGCTTGAAGGCCGAGATCCCGTACGACACCACCCCGTTCGTGCGCGTGTCGATCAAGGGCGTGGTGCAGACCCTGATCGAAGCGATCGTGCTGGTGTTCGTGGTGATGTACCTGTTCCTGCAGAACTTCCGCGCCACCCTGATCCCGACCATCGCGGTGCCCGTGGTGCTGCTGGGTACCTTCGGCGTGCTGGCCATGCTGGGCTTCTCGGTGAACATGCTGACCATGTTCGCGATGGTGCTGGCGATCGGCCTGCTGGTGGACGATGCCATCGTGGTGGTGGAGAACGTCGAGCGCATCATGTCCGAGGAAGGACTGTCGCCGCTTGAAGCGACCCGCAAGTCGATGGGCCAGATCACCGGTGCGCTGGTGGGCATCGGCCTGGTGCTGTCGGCGGTGTTCGTGCCGATGGCCTTCATGAGCGGCTCCACCGGCGTGATCTATCGCCAGTTCTCGGCCACGATTGTCTCTGCGATGGCGTTGTCGGTGCTGGTGGCGATCGTGCTGACCCCGGCGCTGTGCGCGACCATGCTCAAGCCGCTGAAGAAGGGCGAGCATCACGTTGCCCACCGTGGCCTGGCCGGTCGTTTCTTCAACGGCTTCAACCGTGGCTTCGACCGCACCAGCGAAAGCTACCAGCGCGGCGTACGCGGCATCATCCACCGTCCGTGGCGCTTCATGGGCATCGTGGCGGCACTGTTCGTGCTGATGGGCGTGCTGTTCGTGCGCCTGCCCAGCTCGTTCCTGCCCAACGAAGACCAGGGCGTGCTGATGGCGCTGGTGCAGGCTCCGGTCGGTGCCACCCAGGAACGTACGCTGGAATCGATCCAGGCATTGGAAAACCACTTCCTGCAGAACGAGAAGGATGCGGTGGACTCGGTGTTCTCGGTGCAGGGCTTCAGCTTCGCCGGCATGGGACAGAACGCGGGCATGGCGTTCGTCAAGCTGAAGGACTGGAGCGAGCGTGACGCCAACAATGGCGTGATGCCGATCACCGGTCGCGCGATGGCGGCACTGGGCCAGATCAAGGATGCCTTCATCTTCGCCTTCCCGCCGCCGGCCATTCCGGAGCTGGGTACCGCCTCGGGCTACACGTTCTTCCTGAAGGACAACAGTGGCCAGGGCCACGAAGCCCTGGTGGCCGCGCGCAACCAGCTGCTCGGCCTCGCCGCCGGCAGCAAGAAGCTGGCCAACGTGCGCCCGAACGGCCAGGAAGACACGCCGCAGTTCCGCATCGACATCGACGCGGCCAAGGCGACGTCGCTGGGGCTGTCGATCGACCAGATCAACGGCACGCTGGCCGCCGCATGGGGCAGCTCGTACATCGATGACTTCGTCGATCGCGGCCGCGTCAAGCGTGTGTTCGTGCAGGCCGACCAGGCGTTCCGCATGGTGCCGGAGGATTTCGATCTCTGGTCCGTGAAGAACGACAAGGGCGAGATGGTGCCGTTCAGTGCGTTTGCCACCAAGCACTGGGACTACGGCTCGCCGCGCCTGGAACGCTACAACGGCGTGTCGGCGATGGAGATCCAGGGCGAGCCGGCCCCGGGTGTTGCCTCCGGTGATGCCATGGCCGAGATCGAACAGCTGGCCAAGCAGCTGCCGCAGGGCTTCGGCATCGAATGGACGGCGATGTCCTACCAGGAGCGCCAGGCCGGTTCGCAGACCCCGCTGCTGTACACGCTGTCGCTGATGATCGTGTTCCTGTGCCTGGCCGCGATGTATGAAAGCTGGAGCGTGCCGACCGCGGTGCTGCTGGCGGCTCCGCTGGGTATCCTCGGTGCCGTGCTGGCCAACACCTTCAAGGGCCTGGAGCGCGACATCTACTTCCAGGTGGCGATGCTGACCACGGTGGGCCTGACCAGCAAGAACGCGATCCTGATCGTCGAGTTCGCCAAGGAAAACCTGGAGAAGGGGGCCAGCCTGATCGAGTCGATCATGCACGCCGTGCGCGACCGCCTGCGCCCGATCGTGATGACCTCGCTGGCCTTCGGCATGGGCGTGGTACCGCTGGCGATCTCCACCGGTGCCGGCTCCGGCGCCAAGCAGGCAATCGGCACCGGCGTGCTCGGTGGCATGATCGTCGGCACCGTGCTCGGCGTGTTCTTCGTACCGCTGTTCTTCGTGGTGGTGCAGCGCCTGTTCAAGCGCAAATCCTCGACGTGACCGAAACGGCAGTGCCGGCCGCTGGCCGGCATCTGCTGATCGCTTGATGTGAATCCAACGAGGTTGCCGGCCAGTGGCCGGCACTACCTCCTGCCTTCCGGCAGTACCGATGGAAGTCATCCCCATGAAAAGTGCATCCCTGTTCCTTTCCATCGCCGCCGTGCTCACGCTCGCCGGCTGTTCCACCCTGGCGCCGAAGAACACCGCCGTTGCGCCTGCCATTCCGGCGCAGTGGCCGGCCGAGGCCACGCAGGGCCAGGTGGCCGATGTCGCCGCTGTCGGCTGGCGCGACTTCTTCACCGATCCTCGCCTGCAGCAGGTGATCGAGCAATCGCTGCAGAACAACCGCGACCTGCGCGTGGCCGTGCTCAATGTTGAACGCGCGCGCGGCCAGTACCGCGTGCAGCGTGCCGATCGTGTGCCCGGCGTGGCCGTCACCGGCCAGATGGACCGTCGCGGTACCGATGCCGGCGTCACCGAGCAGTTCAGCGCTGGCGTCGGCGTGGCCGAGTTCGAGCTGGATCTGTTCGGTCGCGTGCGCAACCTCAGCGAGGCCGCACTGCAGCAGTACTTCGCCGTGGCCGCCAATCGCCGCAACGCGCAGCTGAGCCTGGTGGCCGAGACCGCCACCGCCTGGCTGACCTACGGTGCCGACGCGCAGCAGCTGAAGATCGCCGAGGCGACGCTGAAGACCTACGAGGATTCGCTGCGCCTGGCCGAAGCCCGTCACGAACGCGGCGGCAGTTCGGCGCTGGAGCTGACCCAGACCCGTACGCTGGTGGAAACCGCGCGCACGGATGCCGCACGCCTGCGTGGCCAGCTGGCCCAGGACCGCAATGCGCTGGCGCTGCTGGCCGGTGGCCAGCTCGATCCGGCCCTGCTGCCGGACAGCATCGAACCGCAGCTGCTGGCACTGGCCCCGCCGCCGGCCGGCCTGCCCAGCGACGTGCTGCTGCAGCGCCCGGACATCATGGCTGCCGAACACCAGCTGCTGGCTGCCAACGCCAACATTGGTGCGGCGCGCGCGGCGTTCTTCCCGAGCATCTCGCTGACCGGCAGCATCGGCAGCGGTTCCAATGAACTGTCCAACCTGTTCGACAGTGGCACCCGCGTGTGGAGCTTCCTGCCGAAGATCACCCTGCCGATCTTCCAGGGCGGCAAGCTGCGCGCGAACCTCGCCATCGCCAATGCGGATCGCGATATCGCCCTGGCGCAGTACGAGAAGTCGATCCAGGTGGGTTTCCGCGAAACCGCCGACGCACTGGCGCTGAATGTCAGCCTGGATGAGCAGGTGAGCGCACAGCAGCGCCTGGTGGAAGCGGCGGAACAGGCCAACCGCCTGTCGCAGGCTCGCTACGACGCCGGCCTGGACAGCTTCGTCACCCTGCTCGACGCGCGGCGTACCGCCTACACCGCGCAGCAGACCCGTTTGCAGGCCGAACTGGCGCAGCAGTCCAACCGCATCACCCTGTACAAGGTGCTGGGCGGCGGCTGGCACGAGCGCGGCTGACGCAACGGATGCCGCTGTAGAGCCGAGCCCATGCTCGGCTTTCCAACCGACGAGCCGAGCATGGGCTCGGCTCTACACCGAAACGGCTACACCGCTTCGTCGTCGCGCCGCGCTACATGGCAGGCGCGCACCCGTGCCAGCGCGTCGCCGGCTTCGCGTGCCATCTGCTCGTACTCGCGCCGGATCTCTTCCAGCCGTTCCTCGTCCAGCTCTTCCAGATCCAACAGTTCGTTGTTGGCTTCCGCCGTGGCGCGGATCAGCTCGTCCAGCTTGATCTGCATCGCGGCCGTATCCGAGTTCTGCGTGTGCTGGATCAGGAACACCATCAGGAAGGTGATGATGGTGGTGCCGGTATTGATCACCAGCTGCCAGGTGTCGTTGAAATTGAACAACGGGCCGGTGATGCCCCACAGCACCACGATCGCCAGTGCGGCGAGGAAAGTCCACGGCGAACCTGTGGCCGTTGCCGACTTCTTGGCGATCGTGTTGAACAGATTGCGTGCTTTCATCGTCGTCGTCCCACTCAGGTGACGAGGATGATCGGCAGTGCCTCGTGCAGAAACCGTGCAGTGTCAGGCGCGCCTCAGGCGCGCAGGCGCGGAGCGTCCTGCAGCCGCACCGGGCTGGTCTGGTAGACGTGCTGCCAGCAACGGTCGACGAACTCGCGGGCCTGGGCTTCGCTCAGCCGCGGCATGATCTGCAGGGCGTACTGGGTCTGGAACATCTCGTCGCGCTGCGCATTGCTGGCGCGCGGCTGGGTGATCAGCGAATCGCAGGCGAACTTGATCCACGGCACGTAGGAGCCGAAGGAGTTGTGCGCCAGTGCACCGTCGGCATGCTGGCGGCGCCAATGGTCAAGCTCGGCGTCGACGTTGATGACCGGGGGAATGGTGGGGACTTCAGCGTGCATGTCGATCCAATCGGTTGAGGTGGATGGGAGTGGGGGTCATCGCAGTGTGGCGTATGCGCCGGTGCATGCCGTGTCAGCGCGGCGTGGAGCCGGCGTTGCGATTGCCTATCAGTTGCGCGTGCTCGACCGCGCCCAGCGCTTCGGCCATGCTGGCCATCGCGTTGCACAGGCGCACGTGGTCGCGCGGATGGCCATGGACCAGTTCCAGCTGCAGGCCCTGGTAGGCGCTCCAGAACAATGGGCCACGCCGGTGCAGCGCGAACTGCTGCTGCAGGCGCTCACGGATGGCATCGAGGATGGGGTCGGGCGCAGGACATACGGCATGCGCGCACATGGCTGGCTCCACCGGGGAAAGGGGGCCCCGGGAACCCCACCCTAGGCGCGGTGGCCGGGCGGGGTGTTACCGCGGTGTATGCACGCAGCGCAGCTGACTGTGCACGGGTTCACGGCAACGGCCGCAAACGCTGCCGGCACTAGGGCGTGCCGGCACTGAAGCGTTCATTAAGCGGGTTCAACAGCAGGCTGCGCGATGCTCATTCACCGATGTCTTCGTTCCAGATGTCCGGGTGGCGGCCGATGAAGTCACCGAGCAGATCGACGCATTCCTGGTTGTCGAGATCGATCACGTTGACGCCGTTTTCGCGCAGCCAGTCGATGCCACCCTGGAACGTGCGCGATTCGCCCACCACCACGGTGCCGATGTTGAACTGGCGCACCAGGCCCGAGCAGTACCAGCACGGGGCCAGGGTGGTGACCATGATGGTGTCCTGGTAGCGGCGCTGGCGACCGGCCTTGCGGAAGGCGTCGGTCTCGCCGTGCACGGACGGATCGCCTTCCTGCACCCGGCGGTTGTGGCCGCAGCCGAGCAGGCGGCCGTCGTTGTGGTACAGCGCCGCGCCGATCGGCACGCCGCCCTCGGCCAGCCCCTGGCGGGCTTCGGCGATGGCGGTCTGCAGCAGGGCCTGGTAGTCGGGCGTGGTGATCATGCGGGGCTCCGGTAAGTCGTGGCCCGCCATGATACGGGCAGGGGGTGCCGCTGGCCCCCGGCGGTGCGATAATCGGGGCCATGAGCGAATCCCCCTATAAAGCCGGTACCACCCATTTCGGGTTCCGCGACGTCGCCGCCAAGGACAAGCAGAAGCTGGTCGGCCAGGTGTTCACCTCGGTCGCGCGCAACTACGACCTGATGAACGACCTGATGAGCCTGGGCGTGCACCGGGCGTGGAAGCGCTACTACGTGGCGACCGCGCAGGTGAAGCCGGGCGACCGCGTGCTCGATCTGGCGGGCGGCACCGGCGACATCGCCGCCCTGCTGAAGGAGCGCGTCGGCGCCGAGGGTTCGGTGGTGCTGGGCGACATCAACGCCGGCATGCTGTCGGTCGGCCGTGACCGCCTGACCAATCGCGGCCTGGTGCTCGGCCTGGACTACGTGCAGTGCAACGCCGAAGCCCTGCCGTTCCCGGACAACAGCTTCGACCTGGTCACCATCGCCTTCGGCCTGCGCAACGTGACCGACAAGGACGCCGGCCTGCGCGAGATGTACCGCGTGCTGAAGGTGGGCGGCCAGGCCCGTGTGCTGGAATTCTCCGAAGTCACTGCGGACTGGTTCAAGCCGATCTACGACTTCCACTCGTTCAAGATCCTGCCCAAGCTGGGCAAGCTGTTCGCCAACGATTCGGACAGCTACCAGTACCTGGCCGAAAGCATCCGCAAGCACCCGCCGCAGGACGAGCTGAAGGCGATGATGGGGCAGGCCGGTTTCGAGCGCTGCCACTACAAGAACCTGACCGGCGGCATCGTTTCGATCCACTCCGGCTACAAGCTGTAAGCCCTGGACGGGGGAAACCCCGGTATCTGCCCTGGTAGGTGCCAACCTTGGTTGGCACAGCGCAGGCCGCGAGCGATGAAGGATCCGTGCCAACCAGGGTTGGCACCTACCGGTAGAAGCCGACTATGGTTGGCCCACCTTGACCGGTATTTGCCGTGGTGGGTGCCGACCTTGGTCGGCACCGGCCTGCCGCGAGCAATGAAGGATCCGTGCCAACCAAGGTTGGCACCTACCCAGGGCGCCGCCGCGCGCCCGGCAGGCCATTACCCCGCACCGCGCAACGCCTGCGGGGCCGGACGGAGGTACCATTGGGGTTTGATCCCCGTAACGGTCCCGATTCATGCGTAATCCGCTGATGCTCCTTCCGCTGGCCGTGGCCCTGGCCGCCGGCTGCTCCCAGGAGGCGGCCGCGCCCGCCGCTGCCCCGACTGCCGAAAAGGCCCCTGCCGCCCCCGTGAACGCCGAGAACCGCAGCCACGACGAAAGCTCGTACGCCGAGCCGGACAAGGTCGTCATCAAGGACATCGCGCTGGATCTGAAGCTGGACTTCGACCAGAAGCAGATCGGCGGTACCGCCACCTACACCCTGGAATGGAAGCAGAAGGACGCCAAGCAGCTGGTGCTCGACACCCGCGAGCTGACCGTGTCCAAGGTCGAGGCCGTTGCTGCCGATGGCGCGCGCAGCCCGCTGCAGTTCGCGCTCGCCCCGGTCGACAAGGTGTTCGGCAGCAAGCTGACCATCGAGGCCCCGGCGCAGCCGGCCAAGGTGGAGGTGACCTATCACACCGCACCGACCGCCTCGGGCCTGCAGTGGCTGGCGCCGTCGATGACCGAGGGCAAGAAGCTGCCCTTCATGTTCAGCCAGTCGCAGGCCATCCACGCCCGTTCCTGGGTGCCGCTGCAGGACACCCCGAGCGTGCGCTTCACCTACAGCGCGCACGTGGTCTCGCGCCCGGACGTGATGGTGCTGATGAGCGCCGACAACGATCCGAAGGCCGCGCGTGACGGTGATTACACCTTCAAGATGCCGCAGCCGATTCCGTCGTACCTGCTGGCCATCGCCGCCGGCGACCTGGTGTTCGAGCCGATCTCCGGCCGCTCCGGCGTCTGGGCCGAACCGACCATGGTCAACAAGGCGGCCAAGGAATTCGAAGACACCGAGAAGATGATCGGCGCTGCCGAGAAGCTGTACGGCGAATACCGCTGGGGCCGCTACGACATGCTGGTGCTGCCGCCGTCGTTCCCGTTCGGCGGCATGGAGAATCCGCGCCTGACCTTCGCCACCCCGACCGTGATCGTCGGTGACAAGTCGCTGGTCTCGCTGGTCGCCCACGAACTGGCGCACAGCTGGTCGGGCAACCTGGTGACCAACGCCAGCTGGAAGGACATCTGGCTCAATGAAGGCTTCACCACCTACGTCCAGGGCCGCATCACCGAAGCGCTGTACGGTAAGGAAATGGCCGAGATGGAGAAGCAGATCGACCAGACCGACCTGCTGGCCGAAGTGAAGGACATGAGCCCGGCCGACCAGGCGCTGGCACTGCCGCCGCTGAACGAGCGCGACCCCGACGAAGCCCTCAGCCAGGTCGCCTACGTCAAGGGTTCGTGGTTCCTGGAATTCCTGGAGCAGCGCTTTGGCCGCGAGACCTTCGATCCGTTCCTGCGTGGCTGGTTCGATGACCACGCCTTCCAGAGCGCGAATACCGACCAGTTCGTCGAGTACATGAAGAAGAACCTGCTGCCGAAGAATCCGTCGGCAGTGACCGAGGCCGAACTGAAGGCGTGGCTGGACGAGCCGGGCATCCCGGCATTCGCGGCCAAGGCGCAGTCGCGCAACTTCAGCAGCGTCGATACCGCGCGCATCGCCTTCGCCAGTGCCGGCACCGTGCCCAGCAGCCAGGTCATCGCCGACTGGAGCACGCAGGAATGGGTGCGCTTCATCGACGGCCTGGGCGCGACCCAGCCGCTGGACAAGCTGGCCACGCTGGACAAGGCCTTCCACTTCACCGGCACCCCGAATGGCGAGATCGCCATGCGCTGGTACCCGCTGGCGATCCGCAGTGGCTATGAGCAGGCCAATGAAGGCGCCGCCGCGTTCATCGAGCGCGTCGGCCGTCGCAAGCTGATCATGCCGATCTACGCAGAACTGGTGAAGACCCCGAAGGGGCTGGAGCTGGCCAAGCAGGCCTTTGAAAAGGCCAAGCCGGGCTACCACCCGATCACCACCGCCTCGGTCCAGGACATGCTGGCCAAGGCCGAAGCCAAGTAAGGAAAAGCGCCGGGCACTGCCCGGCGCTTTTTTTTGTAGAGTCGAGCCATGCTCGGCTGGCTCTTCAACAGCAGCCGAGCATGGCTCGACTCTACAAGAATGCGCAAACACGAAGGACTTCCGCCATGAAACGACTGATCCTGCTCACCGCCTGTACGCTTGCGCTGGCTGCCTGCAGCAACCCCGAGGAAGAACGCAAGGCGCAGGAAGCCGCCGCGGCCGCCGTGCAGGCACAGAAGGAGGCCAAGGCCGAAGACGTGGCCAGGCAGTACGACATGGCCGTGGCCGCACAGGACTGGGAGCGCGCACGCCTGCATGGCGCCTCGCTGCTGGACCAGTACAAGGACACCGCCGCCGCCGAGCGCATCGCCGCAGGCTTCGACGAGGTCAAGGCCAAGGGCGATGCCGCGCGCGACCTGCGCCGCATGCAGGCGCTGTGGCAGTACAACCAGATCCCGGTGGGCGGCAAGGGCAACCAGGTGTCGGCACAGATCTACAGCAAGGAACGGGTGGACGTGGATGGCAGCGGTGCCAAGCCGGTGCAGCTGGTGTTCCGCGATCATCCGGAGTGGAAGCGGCATGCCTACCTGGTGCTGCAGGCCGGTGATTTCCGTTGCCCGCAGTGCACGGTGAAAGTGACCGTGGACGACGGCAAGCCGGTGTCGATGGCGGCCTGGCGCCCGAAGACCGATGAAGCCATTGCCATGTTCATCACCGACCAGAAGGCGCTGTGGAAGCTGGCGCGCAAGGGCAAGTCGATCAGCATCGAGTTCCCGGTCAAGGCCGGCGGCACGCGCACGGCGGTGTTCGAAACCGGTGGCGTCGACGCCAGCCGCATGCCGCAGTGGTGGCAATGATGGTTGCGGCGGGCAGCGCAGTGCACGCGTTGTCCGCGATCCGGCACTGGGTCTTCGACATGGACGGCACGCTGACCGTAGCCGTGCACGATTTCGCCGCGATCCGCCGCGCACTGGAGATCGCGGCCGAGGAGGACATCCTCGACCATATCGCGGCGTTGCCGGACGCACCTGCGCAGGCCAAGCGTGAGTGGCTGCTGGATCACGAGCGCGCGCTGGCCGAGGACGCGCTGCCGGCGCCGGGCGCGGTGAAGCTGCTGCGTGCGCTGGCGGCGGCTGGCTGCCGGCTGGGCATCCTGACCCGCAACGACCATGCGCTGGCGAAGCTGACGCTGGAGGCGATCGGGGTCGGGGCGCTGTTCGACGATGCCGATATCATCGGCCGCGATGAAGCGGTGCCCAAGCCCTCGCCGGATGGCCTGCAGCAGCATCTGCGGCGTTGGGGCATCGCGCCTGCGCAGGCAGTGATGGTCGGTGACCACGCCTACGACCTGGAGTGCGGCCGCGCCGCGGGCGCCCATACCGTGCTGGTCAACCTGCCGGAAAACCCGTGGCCGGGCCGTGCCGACTGGCATTTCGCCGATTGCCGCGCGCTGTTGGCGGCGTGGCGGGGCGCCTGATGATGTAGAGCCGAGCCCACGCTCGGCTGCTCTCCGGTCAGATCGCGCTGGCGCGCGCAAGCCGGGCATGGCTCGGCTCTACAGGAATCAAACAGCGTGTCGACCAAGGTCGACACCCACCAACAGCATTCCCGGCAGCGCATCGGGTGGAAAGCCCCCTTGTTGTTCAAGGGGGCGCGCCGAAGGCGCGGGGATAAGGTGGAATGCGCGGGCAGTTCGGCTTACGCGCCCAGCGCGTAGGACGTTCTCATAAGCACATCGGGTGGAAAGCCCCCTTGTTGTTCAAGGGGGCGCGCCGAAGGCGCGGGGATAAGGTGGAATGCGCGGGCAGTTCGGCTTACGCGCCCAGCGCGTAGGACGTTCTCATAAGCACATCGGGTGGAAAGCCCCCTTGTTGTTCAAGGGGGCGCGCCGAAGGCGCGGGGATAAGGTGGAATGCGCGGGCAGTTCGGCTTACGCGCCCAGCGCGTGGGACATTCTCATAAGCACATCGGGTGGAAAGCCCCCTTGTTGTTCAAGGGGGCGCGCCGAAGGCGCGGGGATAAGGTGGAATGCGCGGGCAGTTCGGCTTACGCGCCCAGCGCGTAGGACGTTCTCATAAGCACATCGGGTGGAAAGCCCCCTTGTTGTTCAAGGGGGCGCGCCGAAGGCGCGGGGATAAGGTGGAATGCGCGGGCAGTTCGGCTTACGCGCCCAGCGCGTAACCGAACTGCTGCTTGAACTGCTCGTTGAACTCATCGAAGGTGAAGCGCTGGTTCTGGGTGCCCGGGTGCTCGACCTTCAGCGCGCCCATCAGGTTGCCCATGCGGCCGATGGTCAGCCAGTCGTAGCCCTTCTGGATGCCGTAGATCAGGCCGGCGCGGAAGGCGTCGCCGCAGCCGGTCGGGTCGACCACGCGGCGCTCGTGCGCCGGCGGGATGTCGTAGCTCTTTTCCGGGGTGTGGATGACCGCGCCCTTCGGGCCACGCGTGGTGATGTAGGCCTTCACCCGGCTGACGATCTCCTTCTCGTCCCAGCCGGTGCGTTCCTGCAGCAGGTTCGACTCGTAGTCGTTGACCACCACGTAGTCGGCCTGATCGATGAAGGCACGCAGCTCCGGGCCGTTGAACAGCGGCATGGCCTGGCCCGGGTCGAAGATGAACGGGATGCCGTCTTCGTGGAATTCCTGTGCGTTCTGGATCATGCCTTCGCGGCCGTCCGGGCCGACCAGGCCCAGGGTCACGCCCGGCACGCCACGCACGTGGTTCTCGTAGGAACGCATCATCGCGCCCGGGTGGAAGGCGGTGATCTGGTTGTTGTCGTGGTCGGTGGTGATGAACGCCTGCGGAGTGAACAGCTCATCGATCACGCGCACGCGCGACAGGTCGATGCCCAGGCCGTCGAAGTATTCGCGATACGGGCCGAAGTCCGAACCCACGGTGCCCATCGGGATCGGCTGGCCACCCAGCAGGTGCAGGTTGTAGGCGATGTTGCCGGCGCAGCCGCCAAACTCGCGGCGCATGCGCGGCACCAGGAAGGACACGTTCAGGATGTGCACCTTGTCCGGCAGGATGTGATTCTTGAACTGGTCCGGGAACACCATGATGGTGTCGAAGGCAAGAGAACCACAGATCAGAGCGGACATCGATGTAAGCCTATGCGGTGAATTTTGGGGTGGGCCGGCCCGGTTCAGCGGGCAAGCAAACGGCGCCCTTGGGCGCCCGACGGCGCAAAGGTTACCCGCTGGTGCCGCTCAGGGCCAGAACCGGGTGAGACCCGATCAGGCCGAAAGCCTGTGAAGACGCGGGTTCAGCTAGTTTTTTCCTTGCTCGGCGGCAGGCGGGTTGCTAGGCTTGTCGACCTCGATTTCTGCCCATTTTTTCGCCATCCCGCGTTGGGCGCGACACCCCTCAGGACTCCTTCCTCAGATGTTCAAGAAACTCCGCGGCATGTTCTCCAACGACCTGTCCATCGACCTGGGCACGGCCAACACCCTCATCTACGTGCGCGGGCAGGGAATCGTGCTGAACGAGCCGTCGGTCGTGGCCGTGCGCCAGGACCGTGCCATCGGTGGCACCCGCTCGGTGGCAGCCGTGGGCGCCGAAGCCAAGCAGATGCTGGGCCGTACCCCGGGCCACATCACCACCATCCGCCCGATGAAGGACGGCGTCATCGCCGACTTCACCTATACCGAGGCGATGCTCAAGCACTTCATCAAGAAGGTGCACAAGTCGCGCGTGCTGCGCCCGAGCCCGCGCGTGCTGGTCTGCGTGCCGGCCGGCTCGACCCAGGTCGAGCGCCGCGCGATCAAGGAATCGGCCGAGGAAGCCGGTGCCCGTGATGTGTTCCTGATCGAAGAGCCGATGGCGGCCGCGATCGGCGCCGGCATGCCGGTCACCGAAGCCCGTGGCTCGATGGTCATCGATATCGGTGGCGGCACCACCGAAGTGGCGGTGATCTCGCTCAACGGCATCGTCTATTCGGCCTCGGTCCGCATCGGCGGCGACCGCTTCGACGAGTCCATCACCAACTACGTGCGCCGCAACCACGGCATGCTGATCGGTGAAGCCACCGCCGAGCGCATCAAGGTCGAGCTGGGCTGCGCCTACCCGCAGGCGGAAGTGATCGAGATGGAAATCTCCGGCCGCAACCTCGCCGAGGGCGTGCCGAAGATGATCAAGATCAGCTCCAACGAGGTGCTCGAGGCCCTGCACGAGCCGCTGTCGGGCATCGTCAGCGCGGTCAAGCTGGCGCTGGAGCAGACCCCGCCGGAACTGTGCGCCGACGTCGCCGAGCGCGGCATCGTGCTGACCGGTGGTGGCGCCCTGCTGCGCGACCTGGACCGCCTGATCTCCGAGGAAACCGGCCTGCACGTGCAGGTGGCCGACGATCCGCTGACCTGCGTGGCCCGCGGTGGCGGTCGTGCGCTGGAGCTGGTGGACATGCACGGCAACGAGTTCTTTGCGCCGGAATAAGCCGTCCCGGCCGTTCCTGCCCGCCGCGCCCTTCCGGGGTGCGGCCCGCCGTGATGGCGGGCCGGCACCGGCGGGGCGCCCGCGTGTTTCCCTTCCGCCTTCTGCCAGTTGAATCGTTGCCGTGCCGCCCTACGCCGGTCCTCCCGTCGCCTCCCGATCCGGTGATGCCGCCAGCCCCCTGAGGTTGCTGGCCTATCTCGCATTGGCCATCACCCTGATCGTGCTCGACGACCAGGCCGGCTGGCTGGCGCGCCTGCGCGAGCAGGCCAACAGCCTGGTGCAGCCGGTGTGGGCGCTGGCCGGCCTGCCCGGCAAGCTCGGCAACCAGGTCAAGGATTCGGCCGCCAGCCATTCCCAGCTGGTGACCGAGAACCGTGAACTGCGCAACCAGTTGCTGCTGGCCAATGCGCGCCTGACCCGCCTGCAGACCGCCGCGCTGGACAACGCCCAGCTGCGCGAACTGCTGAACGTGGCCGAGCGCAGTGGCCTGGACGTGCAGCTGGCGCCGATCCTGGACATCGACCTGGACCCGGTGAAGCAACGCCTGGTGCTTGACGCCGGCAGCCGCGAGGGCGTGCACGTCGGCCAGGCCGTGATCGACGCCGGCGGCTTGATGGGGCAGGTGATCAGCGTCACCGGCGGCACCTCCACCGTGCTGCTGCTGACCGACCCCGACCACGCCGTGCCGGTCACCGTGGCCCGCAACGGTGTGCGCCTGATCGTCTACGGCCGCGGCGACAAGCTGGAACTGCGCGACATCCCGCTCAGCGCCGGCGTGGAAGTGGGCGATGAGATCGTCACCTCCGGCCTCGGCGGGCGTTTCCCGGCCGGCTTCCCGGTCGGCACCATCACCGGCCTGCGCCCGGACGACACCCATGCCTTCCTGGTCGGCGAACTGAAGCCGGCGGCGCAGCTCGACCGCGGCCGCGATGTGCTGCTGCTGCGCCCGGGCGCGGCGATTCGCTTGCCTGCGGCCAGCGAACCGCAGCCGACTGCACCTTCGGTGCAACCGGCCCCCGCATCCTCCCTTGACCCCGCGCCGTCGGCGCGCCCCCTTCAACAAGAAGGGGGCTCTCCCCCAGCCAGCGCTCCGGTAGTGCCGGCCGCTGGCCGGCAACCGACCACGCCGGAGGCCCAGCGATGAGCCGCCTGCGCGACAACCCGTGGGTGCTGCCGGCCAGCGTGGTGGTGGCACTGCTGCTGGGCCTGCTGCCGTTGCCGGCGCTGCTGCAGCCGCTGCGCCCGTATTGGCTGGCACTGGTGCTGGCGTACTGGGTCATCGAGGCGCCTGAGCGCGTGGGCCTGGGCATCGCCTTCGCCAGCGGCGTGGTTGCCGACCTGCTGTACGGCGGCGTGCTGGGCGAGCAGGCGCTGCGGCTGGTCATGCTGGCCTTCATCCTGCAGCGCTTCCGCGCGCGTATCCGCTTCTTCCCGATGTCGCAGCAGATGCTGGCCATCGGTGGACTGCTGTTCAATGACCGCATCGTCAGCGCGCTGGTCCATATCGTGGTGGATGAGCCGACCCTGCCCTGGTCGTACTGGTGGGCGCCGCTGCTGGGCATGGGCCTGTGGCCGCTGGTGTTCGTGCTGCTGGACGCGGTGCGCTTCGGCAAGCGCGGGCGCTGAGCCATGATCCCGCGCCGCCAGGTCAAGAACCCGCACGCCGAAGCCGAACAGTTCCGCCGACGTGCGGCGCTGGGTTTCCTGGGCGTGCTGGTCTGCCTGCTGGGCCTGGGCGGCTGGTACTTCAAGCTGCAGGTGCTGGACCACGACGTCTACGCTACGCGCTCGGAAGCCAACCGCATCAAGCCGCGGCCGGTGGTGCCCGGGCGCGGCATGATCTACGACCGCAACGGCCGCCTGCTGGCCGAGAACGTGCCGGCCTTCCGCCTGGACGTGACCCCGGACAAGGTCAAGGACATGGACGCCACCCTGGAAGGGCTGGCGAAGATCATCACCATCAGCCCGGAAGAGCTGGAAGCGTTCAACAAGTCGCGCAAGGCGCGCCGCCGCTTCCTGCCGGTCACGCTGAAGCTGCGCATGAGCGACGAGGAGATGGCGCGCTTCGCCGTCGACCGCTGGCGCTTCCCCGGCGTCGAGCTCGAGCCCTACCTGACCCGGCGCTACCCGTACGGCGACCTGTTCGCGCACATCATCGGCTACGTCGGCCGCGTCGATGACAGGGACCTGGAGATCCTCGGCGAAGGCAATGCCGCGCTGACCCACATCGGCAAGTCCGGCCTGGAGCGCTACTACGAGCAGCAGCTGCGCGGCAAGGTCGGCTACGAGCAGGTCGAGACCAACGTGCAGGGCCGCGCGATCCGTACCATCGGCCGTGTTGCCGCGCAGTCCGGCGCCGATCTGCGGCTGTCGATCGACGCCGACCTGCAGCGTGCCATGGTCGCCGCCTTCGGCGACCAGGAAGGTTCGGCGGTGGCGATGGACCCGCGCACCGGTGAAGTGCTGGCGATGGTCAGCCTGCCTTCCTACGACCCCAACCTGTTCGTCAACGGCATTTCCCATGCCGACTTCAAGGCGTTGAACGAAAACCCGTCGCGACCGCAGTTCAACCGCCTGGTGCTCGGTGGCGTCGCGCCCGGTTCCACGCTGAAGCCGCTGATCGGCCTGGCCGGCCTCGATTCGGGTGTGCGCCGCCCGGAAGACAAGGTGCTGTCCACCGGCATGTTCTACCTGCCGGGCACTTCGCGCGGCTGGGGTGACGCCCACCGTGGCGGCCACGGCTGGACCGACCTGCGCAAGTCCATCGCCGAATCGGTCAATACCTACTACTACAAGCTGGCGCTGGACCTGGGCATCGAGCGCTTCGACCACTACATGGAGTACTACGGCTTCGGCCAGCCGACCGGCATCGACCTCACCGGCGAGATCGGCGGCATCCTGCCGTCGCCCGCCTACAAGCGGAAGAGCCGCAAGGAAGCCTGGTACCCCGGCGATACGGTCAACATCAGCATCGGCCAGGGCGACTGGAAGGTCACCCCGCTGCAGCTGGCGCGCGGCGTCAGCGCGCTGGCCGACGGCCAGCTGCGCACCCCGCACCTGGTGATCCAGCAGCGCGAGGGTTTCGACAGCGACTGGGCGGCGATGTCGCCCGGCGAGACCAAGCCGGTCAGTCCCAACCCCAACAACCTGCAGGCCGTGCGTGAGGGCATGATGGCGACCATGCGGCCCGGCGGCAGCGGCTGGCGCGTGGCGGTCGGTGCGCCGTACGTGATGGCCGGCAAGACCGGTACCGCGCAGGTCATCAGCCGCAAGGGCACCGCCGCAGTGAATCCGAAGAGCTTGCCGATGCATCTGCGCCACCGCGCGCTGTTCGTCGGCTTTGCGCCGGCGGACAACCCGGTGATCGCGATTGCAGTGGCGGTGGAAGGTGGTGGCTATGGCGGTTCGGCGGCCGCGCCGATCGCACGCAAGGTGTTCGACGCCTACCTGCTGGGCAAGATGCCTGAGGGCATGGAGCCGCTGGACAGCGAGCGCGGCACCACCGCCATCGGTGCCACCGCGTTCGACAACGAAGACGCGGGCGCGCGCCAGGCCGGCGACCTTGCCGCTGCACAGGTGGGAGAGCATCCGGTGTTGATCGGGCTGCCGGCACCGGCACCGGCGCCTGCGCCTGCGCCGCAGCCGGGTGCGCAGGCTGCCGTACTGCCCGCCACGCCGCGCACGACCTCCACGGAGCCCGCACGATGAGAGTGTTCCTGCGCTGGGCCGGCGACATGCTGCGCCGCTTCTTCAGCACGCTGGACTGGGTGCTGTGCCTGGCCCTGGGCGCGTTGATGCTGATCGGCCTGGCGACCCTGAAGAGCGCCGGCGGCGACGGCCTGGTGATGGCCCAGGGCGCGCGTTTCGCGGTGGGCATGGCCGCCCTGTGGGGTATCTCGCGGGTGCCGATCCTGCGTATCCGCTCGGCCACGCCGATGATCTATGCGATCTCGATGATCCCGTTGCTGGCGGTGTTCGTGCTGGGCACCGGCAAGTACGGCCGGCAGTGGCTGGACCTGAAGTTCTTCTACCTGCAGCCGGCTGAACTGCTGAAGGTCAGCCTGCCGATGATGGTGGCCTGGTACCTGCACAAGATGCCGCTGCCGCCGCGCTTCAGCACCGTGCTCACCGCGCTGGTCATCATCGGCGTGCCCACCGGCCTGGTGATGCTGCAGCCGGACTTCGGTACCGGCGTGCTGATCGCCGCCAGCGGTGTGTTCGTCCTGCTGCTGGCAGGCCTGCCGTGGTGGTGGGTGGGGCTGGGCGTGGGCGGCGTGGCCGCGGTCGCGCCGGTGGCCTGGTTCTGGCTGCTGCGGCCGTACCAGAAGGACCGCATCATGATGTTCCTCGACCCGGAGATGGATGCGCTGGGTGCAGGCTGGAACATCATCCAGTCGAAGATCGCGATCGGTTCCGGTGGCTTCGATGGCAAGGGCTGGGGCGAGGGCTCGCAGTCGCATCTGAACTTCATTCCCGAGCAGACCACCGACTTCGCGTTCTCGGTGCTGAGCGAGGAGTTCGGCTGGATCGGCGTGGCCACCGTGCTGGCGCTGTACCTGGTGGTGATCGGGCGCTGCCTGTGGATCGCCAGCCAGTCGCGCGATTCCTATTCGCGCCTGCTGGCCGGTGCCACCGGCTTGGCGTTCTTCGTCTATGTGCTGGTGAATGGCGGGATGATTTCCGGCCTGCTGCCGGTGGTGGGCGTGCCGATGCCGCTGATCAGCTATGGCGGTACCTCGGCGGTGTCGCTGCTGGCCGGCTTCGGCCTGGTGATGGCGGTGCGCAGCCACAACCCGGTGCACGGCGGCTATGGGTAACGCGGGCAGCGCTCTCCTGTAGAGCCGAGCCATGCTCGGCTGCCCGGGCCTTGTGTAGAGCCGAGCCATGCTCGGCTGCCTTTCGCACGGCGCATGCAGGCCCCTGGTCGAGCATGGCTCGGCTCCACAAATGCACATGCGGCCTGACAGCTTCACGCAAGCGCGCCTTGCTACCGTGCCCCGGTGGAAGGGAAACGACTGCTTGGCGGCTGCCGTGAGGCGTTGCGCACGATCGATCTGCCGTTGCTGATCGCATTGCTGGTCCTGATGGGCGCGGGCCTGGCGGTGCTGCACAGCGTCTCCGGCCCGGTGGCCGGGCAGGCGGCGCGCTTTGCCGGTGGGCTGCTGGCAATGTGGCTGCTGTCGCGTGTCTCGCTGCTGCGCCTGCGCGCGTGGACACCGGCACTGTACGCGTTGTCGATGCTGCCGCTGATGGCGGTGTACGTCATCGGCACCGGCAAGTACGGGCAGCGCTGGCTCAACCTGGGGGTGTTCTATCTTCAGCCGTCCGAGCTGCTCAAGCTCAGCCTGCCGCTGATGATGGCGTGGTACCTGCACCGGCAACCACTGCCGCCGTCGCCACGCACGGTACTGACCGCCGCAGCGCTGATCGGCGTGCCGGCGGTGCTGATCCTGATGCAACCCAATCTCGGTACCGCCACCTTGGTCACTGCCAGCGGCGTGTTCGCGTTGTTGCTGGCCGGCCTGCACTGGGGATGGGTGGCGACGGGTGCGGCGGGGCTGGCGGTGGCCGCACCCCTGGCCTGGTTCGGGCTGTTGCGGCAATACCAGAAGGACCGCGTGCTGACCTTCCTCGACCCGGCGGCGGACCCGCTTGGCACCGGCTGGAACATTCTGCAATCGCGTATCGCGATCGGCTCCGGCGGCTGGCAGGGGCGTGGTTGGGGGCAGGGCACGCAGGCCACGCTGGATTTCCTGCCCGAATACACCACCGACTTCGCGTTCTCGGTGCTGGCCGAAGAGTTTGGCTGGATCGGGGTGGCAACGTTGTTCGCGCTGTACCTGTTCGTGGTCGGGCGCTGCCTGTGGATTGCGGTGCACGCGCGCGACACGCATGCGCGCCTGCTGGCCGGCAGCCTGGGGCTGGCGTTCTTCGTCTACGTGCTGGTCAACGGTGGAATGATCTCCGGCCTGTTGCCGGTGGTGGGCATTCCGATGCCGCTGATCAGCTACGGCGGGACATCGGCCGTCTCGTTGCTGGCCGGCATCGGGTTGGTGATGGCGGTACGCGGGCATCGGCCCGTGCACGGGGGATAGCGTTCCCGGCCAACGGCGCAGCCCCTCGTGGGTGGGGTTGAGTGGGTCGCTGAAAGCCGGATTGCGGCGCTGCGCCTGCTCGAGTAGAGCCGAGCCCATGCTCGGCTTCGCGCGCCGGCCGGAAAGCAGCCGAGCGTGGGCTCGGCTCTACAAAAGGCGGCCAGCCAGGCTGCGCTTGCTTTTGATCTTCTTTTTCTTCTCCGTGGGTGGGGCACCCACCCGGCCAGCCCTCAGCAATCCGGCTTTCAGCGACCCACTCAACCCCACCCACGAGGGGCTGCGCCGTTGGCTGGAAACTTCCTGACTCTGCGCAATGCCTGTTGTGGAATCGTTCTCACAACGACGCACAGCAGCACGCGCTCTGACCAATTCCCGGGAAAAATGTTAGCTGGTTCACACTTTTACAGCGCGTTGATCTTGATCAATGGACTTGTCGTAATCGGCCTGCACAATGGCGGCCCGTTCGGCACGGCGCGCCGTCAATCGATGCAGCGCGAGGGGGCGTCGGGCGGGAGCAGTACTGATCCAACGGGTACAGGGAGCGCGGGGAACTGCCACTGGGGAGCGGCAGCCGCGCAGGTACCGACCGGATCCGGTCGCCGGTTGCGTCTGCGGGGATGGGGACGCAACCGGCAACCTCTCTGAATGGGGGAGGCTGATCACGACACCTTCACATTTCCCGCTGAACGCGGGCAAATCGTTGTGATTCATGGTGTTAGGGGTTTTAATTCATCCATGACCTGCTAACCTGCGACGATGATTCGACGCACTCTGGCCTGCATGCTCACCCTCGGCCTGGTCGCCTGCGCGACCCAGCCGAAGTCCCCACCGTCTTCGCCCCAGGCCAGCAGTACGCCGCGCCAACCCGCCGCCAGGGCCCAGGGCCCGGCCGAGGCCGCGCCCGAAGCCGCTGCTGCCACCGCGCCGCCGGTCGATCTCACCCCGGTGCCGTTCGAGGTCGCGCGGGCCCGCTTCATTGCCGATACCGCCAAGCGCTATGGCCTGAAGCCGGAGCAGATCAGCAGCGTGCTCGACCAGGCGCAGGTGCGCCAGCCGATCATCGCCGCCATGTCGCGCCCGGCCGAACGGGTCAAACCGTGGAATGAATACCGGCCGATGTTCATCAGCAAGGCGCGCATCGACGGCGGCCGCGCGTTCCTGGCCCAGCACCGCGCTGAACTGGATCGCGTGCAGCAGCGCACCGGCGTGCCGGCCGAAGTGATCGTGGCGATCATCGGCGTGGAAACCAGCTACGGAAAGAATGCCGGCAGCCATCGCGTGCTTGATGCGCTGTACACGCTGGCGTTCTATTACCCGCGCAGCGGCGACCCGGCCAAGCTGGAACGCGAAGTGCGCCGCGAGCTGTTCTTCCGCGACGAGCTGGCCAAGCTGTTCGAGCTGGGCCGCGAAGAAAAGCTGGACATCACCACGCTCAAGGGCAGCTATGCCGGCGCGATGGGCATGGGCCAGTTCATGCCGTCCAGCTATCTGGATTACGCCGTGGACGGCAATGGCGACGGCCGTCGCGACCTGTTCACCAGCTACGACGACGTGTTCTCGTCCATTGCCAACTACTTCGTGAAGAAGGGCGGCTGGGTGCGGGGTGGCCAGGTTGCCGTGCCGGCCACGCTGGCGCCGGGCCGCGAGGAATTCAACCCGACCGAATGGATGCCGACCTGGTCGCTGGCCGACCTGGCGCAACGTGGCTACCAGCCCAGCGCTGCGGTGCAGCCGGGCGCCACGGCCACGCCGGTCACGCTTGAAGGCAGTACCGGCAAGCAGTACTGGCTGGGCTTCCAGAACTACTACGCGATCACCCGCTACAACCTCTCGAAGATGTACGCGATGGCCGTGTTCCAGTTGTCCCAGGCCATCGCCGGACAGGAGCTGCCCCCGGCATGAACATCAGATGGCTGGTACCAGGCTTGATCGTCCTCGCGCTGGCTGCCTGCAGCAGCGCGCCGAAGAAGCCGGCCACGGCCGGCCACGGTGGCAAGTCCAGCGGCACGCTGGTGCAGGGGCGCGGCTCGCGCCCGGCACACTGCCCGGAAGGTTCGCCGTACGCGGCGGCCAAGGAAGACCTGAGCACCCGCGGCAACTACACCGCCGGTGGCCTGTACAAGCCGGGCGTGCGTGACAGCACGCCGGACTACATTCCCAACGTTGCCTGCATTCCCGAGCCGGAAGTGACCGCCGAGGAACGCTCGGCCATCGGCAACAAGACGCCCTACGTGGTGCTGGGCAAGTCGTACAAGGTGCTTGACGACACCCGCAACTACGTCGAGCGCGGCACCGCCTCCTACTACGGCGCCAAGTTCCATGGCCGCCTGACCTCCAACCGCGAGGTCTACGACATGTACCAGTTCACCGCCGCGCACAAGACGCTGCCGTTGCCCAGCTTCGCCCGCGTGACCAACCTGGACAACGGCGAGTCGGTGATCGTGCGCGTCAACGATCGCGGCCCGTTCCACGATGGTCGCGTGGTCGACCTCAGCTATGCCGCCGCCGTGCGCCTGGGCATCACCCAGCGCGGCACCGGCAATGTGGAAGTGCGCGCGCTGCAGCCGGGCGAGAGCAACCTGATGGCGCAGAAACCATCGCGCCGGGAACGCCGCGCCGCTGAAGCGGCCGCCGCGACCGCCGTGGCCAGTGCACGCCCGGCGCCGACCGCGCGTGCAACCGCCGACAGCGACATTGATCGCCTGGTCAAGGGCCTGCCGGCCGATGGCATGCCGGCACGTGGCCAGCCGGCCACCACCCAGGGCGTGGCCAGCACCGTGCCGGACGTGGCGGTCAGCAGCCTGCCGCCGAGTGCGCCGCCGCTGCGCAGCACTGCACCTGCAACGGTTGCCGCCGCCAGCACCGCGCCGCGACCCGTCGCACCGGCAGCGGTGCGCACCGCCACACCGGCGGCCCCCAGCCTGTCGCAGCAGGTGGTGGGCGAGGTGATGGTGCAGGTCGCCAGCTTCTCCAGCCGCGACAATGCCAACCGCGCAATGGGCCAGCTCAACGCCGCCGGCATCGTCGGCGCGACCATCAGCGACATCGCGGCCGGTGGCCGCACGCTGTTCCGCCTGCGCGTTCCCGCCAACGACCATGCCAGTGCCGCGGAACTTGTCGGCCGCATCGCGGGTCTGGGCCTGGGTTCGCCGCAGATCGTCAAGGATTGATCCGCCCGGGCCGGTGCTGCCGGCCCATGCTCCCCCGGCCTTACAATGGCCGTTACGTTCCACCCTCCATTCCCGGCCGTCCCCTGGAGCCTGCTGTCCAATGAATTTCCGTTCCGCCGCCACCGCCCTGGCCGCCACCCTGGTGGTGGGCCTGGCTTCCGCCCAGACTCCGCTGCCGACTCCGGCCACGCCGGCGCCTGCCGCCGCCGCTGCTGCCCCGGCCACCGTCGCCACTCCGCCGGCCCCGGCACCGAGCGTGTCCAAGGCCTGGGTCCTGATGGATTACGCCACCGGCCAGGTACTGGCTGGCGAGAACGTCCACGAGCAGCTGGCCCCGGCCAGCATCACCAAGGTGATGACGTCCTACGTGATCGCCGCCGAGGTCAAGAACGGCAAGGTCCGTGCGGATGACCAGGTGATGATGAGCGAGCGCGCCTGGCGCGAAGGCGGTGCGGGTACCGACGGCAGCTACAGCGGCTTCCCGGTCAACCAGACTGCACGCCTGGAAGACATGGAAAAGGGCATGGCGATCCAGTCCGGCAATGACGCCGCGATCGCCCTGGCCGAGCACGTGGCCGGCAGCGAAGAAGCCTTCGCGTCGCTGATGAACAGCTACGCCGCCAAGATCGGCATGAAGGACTCGCACTTCGTCAATGCCCACGGCCTGACCGCCGAAGGCCACCACAGCACCGCCTACGACCTGGCGCTGCTGGGCCGCGCGATGGTGCGTGATTACCCGGAAACCTACGCGTACAACAAGATCAAGGAATTCCAGGTCGGCAACATCAAGCAGCCGAACCGCAACCTGCTGCTGTGGCGCGATGGCAGCGTGGACGGCATCAAGACCGGCCACACCTCCGAAGCCGGCTACTGCCTGATGAGCTCGGCCCAGCGTGGTGACCAGCGCCTGATCGCCGTGGTGCTGGGCGGGGCGTCGGAGAAGCAGCGTGCCGACGACAGCCTGGCCCTGCTGAACTGGGGCTTCCGCTTCTTCGAGACCCACCGCCTGTATGAACCGGGCAAGGCCGTGGCCGAGCACAAGGTGTGGAAGGGCACCACCGACAAGGTGCAGCTGGGCGTGGCCCAGCCGATGCTGGTGAGCGTGCCGCGCGGCCGCTACAACGATCTGAAGCCGAGCATCGATGTGCCCAAGACCCTGGAGGCACCGTTCACCGCCGGCCAGCAGATCGGCACTGTGAAGGTCACCCTGGATGGCAAGGTCATCGCCGAGGCACCGCTGGTGGCCGTGGCCGCCGTCGAGCAGGCCGGCTTCTTCAAGCGCCTGTGGGACAGCTTCTGGATGTGGTGGGAATCGGAATGATCCACGCCCCGGCGTGGTGAACGAAAAGGCCGGCGAATGCCGGCCTTTTCCATAAAGGGGACGGAGGGGATTAAGTCGTTTGTGGCACAGTCCGCCGTGCCACAAACGACTTAATCCCCTCCGTCCCCTTTTTGAGCTTACAGCGAGCGGCTGATGGTGAAGCTGCCGAACACCGGCGATTGGCGTTGGCCGTTGAATTCGCGGGTGCTGTGGTAGCGCGCCACCGCGAATTTCCAGCGCCCGCGCATGACGGCGATGCCGTAGCCGCCCTGGGCGACCACGTGGCGCTTGTCCACGCTGTGGCTGTTGCGGAAGGTGTTGCCGTCCAGGGTGATGTCGCGGATCACCCAGGCGGCGTCGGTGGTCGCGAACAGGTGCCACGACCAGCCGCTGGGCCGGCCACCGCGGGTCGGTGCGGTGTTCTCGCCGGCCGGGCGCAGCGGCGTGCTGCCGAAGTCGTCGGGCAGCTTCCAGCCGAAGCGCACTTCGCCACCGGCGTTGGCCTTGGTTTCCAGGTTGCCGATCGCACCGCCGTAGTGGCTGATCGCATCCCAGCCCCAGCCGCCGGCATTGACGCTGGCATCGGCCGGCCAGCGCCGCATGCGCTCATGGGTCAGCATGAACACCGGCTCGTTGTGCAGCTGGTTGTCCCAGCCCTCGAACTTCTTGTCGCCCAGGATGTTGTGCACCGCGTCCTGCACCTGCTTGCCCTGTGCCCAGGGGCCGACCACGCCCACCGCCAGCTGGGTGGTCTGCAGGCGGTCGCCGCTGCGTGCGTTGAAGCCGAAGCTGGCCAGCAGCACGCCGGCATACGGGCGGTCGTCCTCGATCAGGTCGCGGCGGGTCGGGTCGGTCGGGGTGAAGATGCCCTGGCCGATGCTGAAGATCATGTTCTGCTGCTCGAACCGGCCCGGGTGCAGGCCTTCCAGGTACTGGTTCACCCAGCGCGCCATGCGCGGCAGGCAGGGGTCGTCGGTGTAGTCGACCAGGTTCGGCGAGACCAGGGTCAGCTGCGCGCCGTTGGTATAGCCCTGGTCCTGGTGGCGGCCGCCGAACAGGTCGTTGTCGACGCGGAAGTTGATCTGCGGCGGGTGGTCGCGCATCGCGTCCGGGCCACATTGTTCGGCCGCCTGGGCGGCAAGGGGGAGGGCAGCGGCCAGCAGGCCGGTCAGCCCGAGGGCTGCGACACTACGCATGGATGGAATGCTCATGGGGAAGGGGGCGGTTATCTGTCGTTCTATGCAACGCTACGGTACTCGCGCCCGTGTGTCGGAACGAGCACGTCCGGATCACTTGTCTGTTCCGAAAACAACATTGTCCTGCCGACACAATTCGTTACTCGCGTGCGCATCGGGACCATTGCGTGAAGGCGGCCGCAGGGCGCCCGGCCGGTGCGGAAGGGGAGGGCTGCAGTCAGCTGCCGTTTGGCTTGTGGGAGGGGCCGTTAGTGCCGCCTGCAACGCAGCAGACCGCCGGTGCCGCTTTTGACTTTGATGAATACTCTTGGGTTTGTTGCCCTGCGGCCCGATAATGGGGCCATGGAAATCAAGTCCGACAACCCCGACCACGGCTTCCAGTTCCCCGGCCAGTTCGAGCTCAGCGCCATGGGCCCGGCCAACCGCGGCCTGGAACATGAGCTTCCCCGCCTGCTGCTGGCTGCCGGCATCGATGTGGTGAACGAACGCATCAGCTGGAAGCATTCGTCCAACGGCAAGTACGTATCGGTGCGCCTGGTGTTCAAGGCCGAAAACCGCGAACAGTACGACCTGGCCCATCAGGCGCTGCGCGACCACCCGGAAGTGAAGTGGACGCTGTAGCCGACAGTTGCCTGGCCGAAGCCGCCCCGGAAGACCGCGCGCCGCGTCCTGCGGTGGTCCGCGATCTCGGCCGCCAGGCCTATGAGCCGGTCTGGCGCGCCATGCAGCGCTTCACCGACCAGCGCAGCGATGCCGATGCCGATGAGCTGTGGGTGGTCGAGCACGATCCGGTGTTCACCCTGGGCCAGGCCGGCAAGGATGAGCATGTGCTGGCGCCGGGCGACATTCCGGTGCTCCATGTGGACCGCGGCGGCCAGGTGACCTATCACGGTCCCGGCCAGATCGTGGTCTATCCACTGCTGCGCCTGCCGCGGCTGGGCATCGGAGTGCGCGACTACGTGTGCCGCATCGAGCAGGCCCTCATCGATACGCTGGCCGAGTGGAACATCGGCGCCGAACGCCGCGAGGGCGCCCCGGGCGTCTACGTCGGTGGCGCCAAGATCGCCGCGCTCGGCATCCGCGTGCGCCGCGGCTGCACCTTCCATGGCCTGGCCTTCAACGTGGCCATGGACCTGGAGCCCTTCCACCGCATCAACCCCTGTGGCTATCAGGGGTTGCAGGTGACCTCGGTGCTAGACTTGGGCGGTCCCTCCGGGATGGAGGCCGTCAAGCCGGTGCTGCTGGACCACCTGGCCCGCCAGTTTGGCCTGCTGCTGCAGCACACGCCCGAACTGCCCGATCTTTCTGCGGCCGCCTGACCGCCCCCCGGAACTGCCATGACTGAAACCACCGCCCGTTCCATTCCCCTGCAGATCGTGCAGGGCGATTCCCCGTCCGCCGCGCCGTTGCAGGCCGGGGTCAAGCAGCTGGGCGGTGACAAGATCAACCGTTCGCCGGTGCAGTTCGCCGATGCGCCGGTGTTGCGCAAGCCGTCCTGGATCCGCGTGCGCATTCCCTCGGGCAATGCCGTGCAGAACCTGAAGGCCAAGCTGCGCGAGAACCGCCTGGTGACGGTGTGCGAGGAAGCCAGCTGCCCGAACATCCACGAGTGCTTCGGCCATGGCACCGCCACCTTCATGATCCTCGGCGAGGTCTGCACCCGGCGCTGCTCGTTCTGCGACGTGGCCCACGGCCGCCCGAAGCCGCCGGATGCCAACGAGCCGGCCAGCCTCGGCCAGACCGTGGCCGACATGGGCCTGAAGTACGTGGTGGTGACCAGCGTCGACCGCGATGACCTGCGCGATGGCGGTGCCCAGCACTTCGTCGACTGCATCAGTGCCATCCGCGCGAAGTCGCCGGGCACCCGCATCGAAGTGCTGACCCCGGACTTCCGCGGCAAGGGCCGCATGGAGCGCGCGCTGGAGATCCTGGCGCAGAACCCGCCGGATGTGTTCAACCACAACATCGAGACCGTGCCGGACCTGTACCGCAACGTGCGCCCGGGTGCGGACTACCAGTGGTCGCTGAACCTGCTGAAGAACTTCAAGGCGCAGCACCCGGACGTGCCGACCAAGAGCGGCATCATGCTGGGCCTGGGCGAAGAGTTCGAACAGATCAAGGCCACCATGCGCGACCTGCGCGCGCATGACGTGGACATGATCACCATCGGCCAGTACCTGCAGCCGACCGCGCATCACCACCCGGTGCTGAAGTACTGGACCCCCGAGGACTACAAGGCGCTGGAAGACTACGGCTACGAGCTGGGCTTCAGCCACGTGGCGTCCGGCCCGATGGTGCGCTCGTCCTACCACGCCGACGTGCAGGCCAAGGGCGCCGGCGTCCGGTAAGTGGTTGCCGCCGGGCCATGGCCCGGCGCTGCCAATGGGTGCCACCCCCCCTGGTGGATGCGGGCCGTTGGTCCGCACGCCTTCGCCTGCATTCACAATTTGCTACACCGGCCCCGCTAGGCTGGTTTTCCACCGAGCGTGGCCGAGTGACAAACCCGGCAA
Source organism: Stenotrophomonas maltophilia (assembly GCF_002799245.1). Lineage (GTDB taxonomy): Bacteria > Pseudomonadota > Gammaproteobacteria > Xanthomonadales > Xanthomonadaceae > Stenotrophomonas > Stenotrophomonas maltophilia_S. The sequence continues at coordinate 220,061 of NZ_NEQV01000002.1, forward strand.
CTTTCGGCACTGTCGTGGTGTCTGAACACCCTGCAGTCTCCCCCTTGGCAAGGCGCCTTCGAGCACGTCAATGAAATTCAAAGCCCCCGCATTCCTGATGGCCCTGGCGCTGGTCGCGCCGCTGGCGTTGGCGGCCAAGGCCGACTCGCCTGCATTGCCTGCCGCGGCCACCGCCGATCAGGTGACCACCTCCAAGCTGGTGTATGGCCTGCTGTCCGACAGCCGTTATGCCTACCGCCCGCGCGCGCTGGACGAGGCCACCTCCAAGGACGTGTTCAAGCGTTACCTGGAGACGCTGGACGGCGCCAAGCAGTACTTCACCCAGGCCGACGTGGCGCGTTTCGCGCCGTTCGAAGCCAATATTTCCTCGGCCATCCGTGGCGGCGAGCTTGAGCCGGCGTTCCAGGTGTTTGCGGTCTACAAGCAGCGCGTCGGCGAACGTGTGGCCTATGCGCGCAAGCTGCTCAAACAGGAACCGGACTTCACCACCGACGAGCGCTTCGAGTACGACCGCAAGAAGGTGCCGTGGGCGGCCAGCAACGCCGAGCTGGATGAGCTGTGGCGCAAGTCGGTGAAGAACGACTGGCTGCGCCTGAAGCTGGCCGGCAAGAAGCCGGACGACATCCGCAAGACGCTGGACAAGCGCTACGCGACGCTGGAGAAGTCGGTCAACGAGCTGAAGGGCGAAGACGTCTTCCAGTTCTTCATGAACGCTTATACCAGCGCCGTCGATCCGCACACCGATTACTTCACCCCGCGCACCGCCGAGAACTTCAACCAGGCGATGTCGCTGTCGCTGGAAGGCATCGGTGCGCAGCTGCAGCGCCAGGACGATATGGTGGTGATCCGCGAGATCATCGCCGGTGGTCCGGCCGCGGTGGACGGCACGCTGAAGCCGGGTGACCGCATCGTGGGTGTGGGCCAGGGCAAGTCCGGCCTGGTCGAGGACGTGATCGGCTGGCGCATCGACGATGTGGTGGCCAAGATCCGTGGCGCCAAGGACACCCAGGTCAAGCTGGAATTCATTCCGGCTGCCGAAGGTGCCGACGGCAAGCACCACACCCTGCTGCTGACCCGGCAGAAGGTGCGCCTGGCCGAACAGGCCGCCAAGGGCGAGACCATGACCATTCCGGCCGCCAATGGTGAGCCGGCACGCAAGATCGGCGTGATCAAGCTGCCGACCTTCTACCAGGACTTCGAGGGCCGTCGCCGTAATGCGGCCGACTATGCCTCCGCTACCCGTGACGTGGCCAAGCTGCTGGCCGGTTTCAAGAACGACAAGCTGGATGGCGTGGTGCTGGACCTGCGCAACAACGGTGGTGGTTCGCTGGATGAAGCGATCGAACTGACCGGCCTGTTCATCGAGCAGGGCCCGGTGGTGCAGGTGCGCGAGTCCGGTGGCCGTGTCACCGTCAACAGCGACCGCAACCAGGGCGTGGCGTGGGACGGCCCGCTGGCGGTACTGATCAACCGCGGTTCGGCTTCGGCCTCGGAGATCTTCGCCGGTGCCATCCAGGACTACGGTCGTGGCCTGGTGATCGGTGAGACCAGCTTCGGCAAGGGCACCGTGCAGAACATCGTCGACCTTGACCGTTGGCCGAGCGGCGAAACCCAGCGCTTCGGCCAGGTCAAGCTGACCATCGCCCAGTTCTTCCGCATCAGCGGCAGCAGCACCCAGCACAAGGGCGTGGTGCCGGACCTGGCGTTCCCGGCCAGCGTCGATGCCACCGAATTCGGTGAAAGCACCTACGACAATGCACTGCCGTGGACCCGCATCGCTGCCGTGCCGCACACCCAGTACGGCAACTTCGCGCCGCTGCTGCCGAAGCTGGAAACCCGCCACGACGCGCGCATCGCGACCGACAAGGAGTTCCAGTGGTGGAATGAAGACGTGCAGCAGTTCCGCACCGAGGCCGCGAAGAAGTACATCTCGCTCAACGAGGCCACCCGACGCGCCGAGCGTGAGCGCCAGGACACCCAGCGCAAGGAGCGCCAGCTGATGCGCAAGGAACTGGGCCTGGACCTGGATCCGCTGGCCGACGACAGCAGCGACGACGGCCTGACCGGCAATGAGCGCGACATCGTGAAGGATGCCGCCCGCGAGAAGGCCGCCGAAAAGCGCCCGGACCCGCTGCTGCGCGAGTCGGCCTCGATCCTGGCCGACGCGGTGAACCTGCTGGCCAACGACCGCCCGCTGTCGGCCCAGGTGCTGCCGCAGTCCACCGGCGCGGGGCGTTGGGCAGACTGAGCGCACATCCCCATGTGACACCCGCAGGGGCCGGCATTGCCGGCCCTCTGCATAAAAAGGGGACGGAGGGGATTAAGTCGTTTGTGGCACAAACGACTTAATCCCCTCCGTCCCCTTTTTCGTGCATGAACCGGGAGCAACGCCGGGGGGCCATGTCGACCTGCCGCACACGGGGGCGGGACTACCCTTGGCGCTTCCGTTCTCGCAGGAGTACCCATGCGGGCCTCCCGTCTTTCCAGCGCTGCCGTGGCGTTCGCCAGTGCCCTGATCCTCTCGGCCTGTGGTGGCCGCGCCGCCGACAGCACCGTGTTGCGCGAGTCTTTCGATTCCGGCGATACCTTCTCACGCACCGTTGAGGGCCGTCCCGGCGAAGCCTGCGAGGCGGCGCGCCGCACGCTGCTCAGCCAGGGCTATGCCATCGCCCGGTCCGATGATGCACAGGTGGAAGGCAACAAGAACTTCCAGCCGCGCGAGGACGACCATGAGCAGCTGGTGCTGCGCATCTCCTGCGCCCCGCGTGGCAGCCAGACGCTGGTGTTCGTCAGTGCCGTGCAGGATCGCTACGCACTGAAGAAGAGCCCGACCTCGGCCAGTGTCGGCGTTGGTGCGCTGGGCTCGGTATCGCTGCCCTTCGGCAGCAATGACGACTCGCTGGTGAAGGTGGCCAGCAGCACGGTCACCGATGCCGAGTTCTATCGTCGCTTCTTCCAGCGCCTGCAGCAGTACCTGCCGGCCGCAGCGGGCAAGCCCTCGCCATCGCCGGCACCGGCGCCTGAACCCGCACCGGCGGTTACGGACCAGGGCTGAACGTGCGCGGCAGGTGGCTGAGTGTGGCCCTGCTGCTGGCGCCATCGTGGGTGACGGCAGCGTCGTCCCTGGACTGCACGCAGGGCCTGCTGCAGCGATTGGGGTGGCGCTTCGAGGAGGCGTCCCTCAGCGCGCCGCAGGTGCACGGGGGGCCTGTGTGCACGCGTGCCTCGCTGGCGGAGTCACAGGCGGCCGGTGACCTGCGTGTGCTTTGGCCGGCTGCGCTGCCCGCTGCCGCACGACAGGCATTGCTGCAGCGGCTGCTGGATGACCCGGCCACGGTCTGCGCCTATGCCTTCGAACTGGGGGCGGCCACGCAGCGTGCGACCTCGGCCCTGCAGGGCAATCCCGGGTTCCGATTCTCCGGCCCGCAGCTGGGGTGGATCGGCTTCGGGTTACAGGGCGCGCCGGCCCAGGGCTGGCAACGCACGCGCAGTTTCGGTCGTGGCTTCGTGCCCCGTGCCGGCAACAGTCATGCGTTGCAGGCGTTCTACAGCGGTAGCGTGCGTGCCGAATGCGGTGTCGGCCGCCAGGTCGCGCAGCTGGCCACCCAGCGCGAGCTGTATGGCGATGCTGCCTTCGACACCCAGTTCGCAGCGGACGAACTGTCGATCGGCACCTTCCTGGCGCTGCACGATACCGACAGCATCCTGCTCGGCGCGCATGCGGGCGACTTCTTCGCCGATGGCAAGGCGGTGCGCACTTCGGCGATGGGGCGGCAGGCGTTCGTGGGCGTACCCGGTTTCATCGAACATGTGTACGACAAGGTCACCCTGGACGACCTGAGCAACCAGGCCGAGAACTTCGTGGTGGTCGAGGTGGGCGAGGGCGCGGCGCGGGCGCTGGAACTGCACGGCGGCCTGGCCTGGTATGACCAGCGCAATGCCGAGCTGTGGAAACTGGCGCAGGACATTCCGCGCACAGGCCAACGCTATTTCGAGCGGTTGCTGTTCGAGCGTGATCCGCAGCTGCGCGCACGGCTGGCGCCGCGCTACCACGATGCATTGCGGCGCATGGACCAGCTGCTGGACGATCCGTTCTACCAGCAGTTCGTGATCTACGTGCATCCGCGCGGTATACGTCCCATCGGCTACCACATTGCCCGCCTGCTCGACCGCAACCCGAGAACGCCGTTTTCGATCGACCTGGCGGTGCACAATCTGCATACCACGCTCTACCGGCGTTGGCGCGAGGCGCAGCTGCGCCACTGCGCGGCTACCGGCAGGCCAGGCAGCCTGACCCTAGACCCCAACTGAAGGTGAAACAATGGATATTGCAATGATCGGCCTCGGCCGCATGGGCGCCAACATGGCCCAGCGCCTGCATCGCGGCGGCCACCGCGTGGTCGGCTACGACCCGGGCGAAGCTGCCCGCCAGCGCGCCGCCGAGGCCGGCCTGGAGGTGGTTGATTCGCTGGCCGCCGCCGTTGCCGCGCTGCCGGTACCGCGCGTGGTGTGGCTGATGGTGCCGGCCGGCGAAACCGTCGACCAGACGCTGGGCCAGCTGACCCCGCACCTGGCCGAGGGTGACATCGTCATCGACGGTGGCAACTCCAACTACCAGGACTCGATCCGCCGCGCCAGGGCGCTGGCCGAAGACGATCTGGGCTACGTCGACTGCGGCACCAGTGGTGGCGTGTGGGGCCTGCAGGAAGGCTACAGCCTGATGGTCGGTGGCGAAGCGTCGGTGGTGGAGCAGATCGCCCCGTTGCTGCGCACGCTGGCTCCGGCCGAAGATCGTGGCTGGGGGCGTGTCGGCCCGTCCGGCGCCGGCCACTTCACCAAGATGGTCCACAACGGCATCGAGTACGGAATGATGCAGGCCTATGCCGAAGGCTTCGCGCTGATGGAGCGCAAGCAGGAGATGGAGCTGGACCTGGCGCAGGTGGCGGAAGTGTGGCGCCACGGCAGCGTGGTGCGTTCGTGGCTGCTGGATCTGAGCACCGAAGCACTCAAGCGGAATCCTTCGCTGGATGGCATCGCACCGTATGTCGAGGATTCCGGCGAAGGCCGCTGGACGGTGGCCGAAGCCATCGCGCTGGACGTGCCGGCACCGGTGATCACCCTGTCGCTGCTGGAACGCCTGCGTTCGCGTGAGTCCAATTCGTTCACCGACCGCCTGCTGTCGGCGATGCGCAACGAGTTCGGTGGCCACGCCATCAAGAAGTCGTAATCACCGCGTCGGGGTCAGAGCCCGTTGCGCAGCAACGGGATCCGACCCCATGCAGATCGGGGTCGGATCCCTTTCCGCAGGAAAGGGCTCTGACCCCATCAACAACCCCATCAACACCACGGCGTCATGCCAGTTCGATCCGCCGCCCTTCGCGCGCGCTGTCCATGCCGGCCTGCAGCAGCCGCATCAGCTGCAGTGCCTGCAGCGGGCTGACCGTCGCTTCGCCATCGCCGTGCATCGCGGCGGCGAACTGTGCATACAGCCGGCGATAGTCACCCGGCAGGTTGTCGACGGTACTGCGCTGCACGTTGTCCTCGGCGTCGCAGCGCAGCAGTTCGCCATGCCGCGGATCGATGCCCCAGCCCGGCGCGCCCGGGGCAACACCGCGGCGCAGCTGCGCTTCCTGCACATCCAGGCCCTGCTTGATCCAGCTTGCCTTGCTGCCATGCACGCTGAAGTGCGGGGTAGGGGCAGCCACCAGTGAGCCGGAATGCACGATGGCGCGATGACGTGGGTAGTGCAGCACGGCGTGGAAGTAATCGATGCCGGCGCCGCCTTCGCGCTGCACGGCCAGATCCGCATCGATGGCCTCGGGCCAGCCGAACAGCACCAGCATCTGGTCCAGCAGGTGCGGGCCGAGGTCGTACCACAGGCCGCTGCCCGGCCCGTCCTGTTCGCGCCAGCGGTCGCGAACCTGCGGCCGGTAACGATCGAAATGCGCGTGGCACTCGGCCACGTCGCCCAGCGTGCCTTCGGCCAGCAGCGCCTGCAGGGTGAGGAAGTCGGCATCGAAACGCCGGTTCTGGAACACGGTGGCGATGCGTCCGGCATCGCGTGCTGCGGCCAGCACGGTTTCCGCCTCGGCCACATCCAGCGCGAACGGCTTGTCGACCAGCACGTGCTTGCCGGCGGCCAGCGCGGCCAGGGCCAGTGGCGCGTGTTGTTCGTTCGGCGTGGCGATCACTACCGCATCCACCGCTGGATCGTCGAACACGTCCTGCGGCGTTGCACGTACGTGCACATCGCTGAACGTACGCAGCAGGGTGTCACGCTGCGAGCTGACGATGCTGTGCAGGGCCAGGCCGGGCGTGTGCTGGATCAGCGGCGCATGGAAAACGCGGCCGGCGAGGCCGTAGCCGATCAGGGCCAGGTGCAGGTCGGGGCGCATGGCAGGGCTCCGGCAGTGGGAAGGGCAGGGTAAACGACGGCTGCTGGAAGGCCAAAACTGAACCGTTGCCGTTGGAAACGCTTCGATTCACGGCGGCATGACCGCAACGCCACGCCTGCTCTACGTCGGCTTGTCCAGACTGGCAGCACATTCCGAAGGAGTACGACACGATGAGCAATACCACCCGCATGCTGGTTGCTTCGACCCTGACGCTGGGCCTGGCGCTGTCCTCCTCGGCTGCATTCGCCAAGGATCCGGCCGCGAAGAGCCCGCCCAAGACCGACCACTCGGCGATGACCCACGCCGACCGGCATGAGTCCAACGAGCCGGTGACCGACAGCTGGATCACCACCAAGGTGAAGGCTGACCTGCTGGCCAGCAGCAACGTTCCGGGCACTGAAATCAAGGTGGAAACCGTGAACGGCGTGGTCAGCCTGAGCGGTGCCGTGGCCACCCAGGCCGAGAAGGACAAGGCGGTCACCACCGCCAAGGGCATCAAGGGCGTGACCCGCGTCGATGCCGCCGCATTGAAGGTCAGCGCTGCCGCCAAGCGCTGAACCGGCGCCTGGTGCTTGATCAGGCGGGCGCCCCGGCATGGGGCGCCCGCTGGCATCTGGCACCGCGCCATGCCCGGTGGCCTCTGCGTCCCAGCCGGGCCTGGGCCCGGCGTCGCAGGTCGGGTCTGCGAACCCGTTCAGCCAGCGGCCCCGAAACCCCAGAGTTGTGACCGCCTGCGCTATATTGCCGGTTCCGCCGCAGCCGGGCTCGCCCCGGCCAACGCTTCGCGGCTGAGCTGACGAGGAACTATGGCGCTGGTTTTCAGTGACGACATCTGGGACCGCTGGCGGTTGCCGGCCTTGGCGCTGGCCGCTGCCGCGATCATCGTGGTGCCGTGGTTGACCCTGCGCAAACTGCAGCAGGACAGCGAACAAGCGATGGCCTGGGTCAACCATACCCAGGCCGTGGGCGTGGCGCTGCAGCAACTGCAGGCCGATGTGCGCGATGTCGAATCGGCCGCGTTGACCCTGTCCAAGGGCGTGGATGCCCCCGGCCTGCGCGAGCGCATGGCCAAGGCCAACGAGATTCCCGGGCGCCTGGCCGAACTGGGCCGGATGACCCGCGACAATCCGGATCAGCTGATCCGCATTGGTCGCATCGAATCGATGCTGGATGGCCGCCTGGCGGTGGCCCGTGAGCTGGCGCGGTCCGAACCGAACAGCGACCAGCGCGAGCTGGTCCAGGACCTGAGCACGCGCTATCCCATCCGCGGGCTGGTGGAAGAACTGCAGGCCAGTGAGCAGGAGCTGCTGTCGCTGCGCGCCGAGCAGGCCGCGCGCCAGCGCAAGCAGACCGAGCTGGTGTCGTGGAGTTCGCTGGTGATCCAGCTGGCGCTGCTTGGCCTGGTGCTGTGGCTGCTGCAGCGGCAGATCGGCCGTCGCCTGCATGCGGAGCGGCAATCGCTGCGCTCGGCCGCACGCGCGGCCTCGGTGCTGCAGACCGTGCGCGAACCGATCGTGCTGCTCGACCGCGACCTGCGCGTGCAGCTGCACAATCCGGCATTCGCAGAGCTGTATGGCCTGCAGGATGAACGTGCCGATGGCCTGTTGCTGCAGACCGTCGGCGACAACGCCTGGCAGGACCCGGTGGTACGGCAACGCCTGGCCGACGTGCTGTCGCGCGGTCGCGAACTCTGGGACTTCGAGCATGAGCAGCGCACCGCCGACGGCATGGTGCGCTACATGCTGCTCAATGCGCGGCGCATGCCGCTGCCCGACACCGATGACGAGGTGGTGCTGCTGACCATCAGCGACGTCACCATGCAGCGCGCAGTGCAGCTGCGCGTGGAAGAGCTGAACCGCCAGCTGGAAGGCAAGGTCGCGCAGGTATCGGAGGTCAACCGCGAGCTGGAGGCCTTCAGCTACTCGGTCTCGCATGACCTGCGTGCACCGCTGCGTCACGTGGCCGGATTCTCCGACAAGCTGTCGCGCCACCTCGGCGATCAGGCCGATGACAAGAGCCGCCACTACCTGGAAGTGATCTCCAGTTCGGCCCGGCGCATGGCGGCGTTGATCGACGACCTGCTGGTCTACTCGCGGCTGGGCCGCGCGGCGATGCGTCAGCAGGCGGTGGACATGCAGTCGCTGGTGGCCGATACCCGCGCCATGCTCGATTCCAACCTGCAGGCCGAGGCCGAGAACAGCGGCCATGCGCACCAGGTGGAGTGGAGCATCGCGCCGCTGCCGATCGTGGTGGGCGACGAGAACATGATCCGCCAGGTCTGGCTCAACCTGCTCGGCAACGCAGTGAAGTACTCGGGCAACCGCGAACCGGCGAAGATCCGCGTGGACTACCAGCAGCTGCCCGATGGCGGCCATCAGTTCACGGTCAGCGACAATGGTGCAGGCTTTGACATGACCTACGCCGGCAAGCTGTTCGGTGTGTTCCAGCGCCTGCACAAGGCCAGTGACTACCCGGGTACCGGCATCGGCCTGGCCAGCGTGCGCCGCGTGCTGACCCGCCATGGCGGCCGTATCTGGGCCGAGGCCGAACCGGACGTCGGCGCCACCTTCCACTTCTACCTGCCTCCCGCGATCGACGCGGACAAACAAGGTCCTTCTGCATGACGACTCTGCGCACCATTCTTCTCGCCGAAGACAGCCCGGCGGATGCCGAAATGGCGATCGACGCCCTGGAAGAGGCACGTCTGGCCAATCCCATCGTGCACGTCGAAGACGGCGTGGAAGTGATGGACTACCTGCTGCGCCGCGGGGCCTTCGCCAACCGTGAGGAAGGCCTGCCGGCGGTACTGCTGCTGGACATCAAGATGCCGCGCATGGATGGCCTGGAAGTGCTGAGGCAGATCCGTGAGCACGAGGAACTCAAGCGCCTGCCGGTGGTGATCCTGTCGTCCTCGCGCGAGGAAAGCGATCTGGCCCGCAGCTGGGACATGGGCGTGAACGCCTACGTGGTCAAGCCGGTGGACGTGGACCAGTTCTTCGGCGCGGTGCAGACCCTGGGCAAGTTCTGGGCGTTGATCAACCAGGCACCGGAACTCGAGTGAGCCCATGCCCCTGACCGGTCCCGCCCTGGGGGCGCTGCGCATCCTGCTGGTGGAAGACTCACCGGAAGATGCCGAGCTGATGTCCGAACAGATGCTCGACGCGGGCCTGGAAGCCCGCTTCGAGCGTGTCGAGAGCGAGGCTGAACTGCGCCAGGCACTGGCCGCGTTCCAGCCGGACATCGTGCTGTCCGACCTGAGCATGCCGGGGTTTTCCGGTGATGACGCGCTGCGCATCGTGCGCGAAACCTCGCCGGAAGTGCCCTTCATCTTCGTCTCCGGCACCATGGGTGAGGAGAACGCGGTGGCGGCGCTGCAGAAGGGCGCCAACGACTACATCATCAAGCACCTGCCGGCGCGCCTGCCGTCGGCGGTGGCGCGTGCGATCCGCGATGCACGCAGCGCAGTCGAGCGTGCCCGCGTGGAAACCGAACTGATGCGCGCGCAGCGCCTGGAAAGCCTGTCGCTGCTTGCCGCCGGCCTCAGCCACGACCTGCGCAACATCCTGCAGCCGTTGCTGATCATGCCGGACCTGCTGAAGGCCCGTACCGAGGATCCGCAGCTGCACCATCTGGCCGACGTCATTGCCGAGTGCGGCCGTCGTGGCCACGAGATGGCCGAATCGATGCTGTCGTTCGTGCGCGGTTCGCGCAAGCCGAGCGAGCGCATCGAGATCGATGGCCTGTTCGATGCAGTGGCACTGCTGCTGCGCAGCAACGTGCCCGATGCCGTGCGCCTGGAACTGCAGGTGCAGGACGAAGGCCTGGTGGTCGACGCCAACTACACCGAGCTGCAGCAGGTGATGTTGAACCTGGCGCTCAATGCGATCCAGGCGATGCCCAGCGGTGGCCGCCTGAGCCTGACCGCCAGCCATGCCGGCGAGCGCGATGGCGTGGACTGGATGCAGATCTGCGTGGCCGATGAAGGCATCGGCATGGATGCGGACACGCTGTCGCACCTGTTCAATCCGTTCTTCACCACCAAGGCCGATGGCACTGGCCTGGGCCTTATTTCCTGCAAGCGCATCGTCGAAGGTGCCGGCGGCAGCATCCATGTCAGCAGCCAGCCGGGGCAGGGCACCTGCTTCGAACTGCGCTTGCCGATGCACGAAGCCAGCGACGGCAGCGAGCCGATCGAGCAGCTGGTGGCGCTGGGCAGTGGCCAGTCGATCCTGGTGGTCGATGGCGAGGCCACGCGCCTGTCGCTGCTCGGCAACGCGCTGTCCAGCCAGGGGTATCAGCTGCAGCTGGCCTCCGATGGTCCGGCGGCACTGCGCTGGATGCAGCAGGAGGCGATGCCGGCCCTGGTGATTGCCGATGCGGGTTCCAAGCTGCTGCCGGCCAGCCAGCTGCTGGGCGAGATGGCCGCATTGGGTTATCGCGGCCCGGCGCTGGTGCTGGAGGATGCGGCGGTGGCGGTGCCTGCCGATGCATTCCCGGCCGGCGTGGAAGTACACGTGCTGCACAAGCCGCTGCAGATGCAGCAGGTGTTCCGCGCAGTGGCCGAAGCGCTGGGCTGAGTGCGAGCGAGCGCTGTAGAGCCGAGCCCATGCTCGGCTGCTGTTCGCATCGACCGCCTCAGCCGAGCATGGGCTCGGCTCTACAGAGAAGATTCCCACGGGAAGCGCGGCAGGGCGTCCACCGCCTGTTCCAGGCGGCGTGACCAGTTCTGGTGGATATCGGCATACAGCGCTGAATCCGCGCCCAGCCGCAGCTGCTGGCCGATGCGCAGCTCTCCGTCGCGCAGCAGCGCAAGGTCGATCGGCAGGCCCACCGACAGGTTGGAACGGATGGTGGAGTCCAGCGAGACGATCGCCGTGCGCGCGGCGTCCTCCAGGCGCGTGGCCGGGCTGAGGATGCGGTCGAGGATCGGCTTGCCGTACTTGGATTCACCGATCTGCAGGTACGGGGTTTCCGGAGAGGCGGCGATGGCGTTGCCCAGCGGGTAGATCATGTACAACCCTGGCCGCTCGCCGGCGATCTGGCCGCCAAAGATCAGCGTGGCCTGGGTGTTGACCCCATCGTGGCCATGTTCGCTGTGGCTGCTGTGCACCTGGCTGTCCACCAGCAGCTGGCCGACATACTCGGCGGCTTCGAACAGGTGGGTCATGTCGCGCAGGTTCGGCGCGCGCCGTTCGTCGGCATCGCGCCCCAGGCGCGACACCAGCAGCTGGGTGGTGGCCAGGTTGCCAGCCGCCATCAACACGTAGGCTGCCTGGCCGGGATACTCGAACACGTGCAGCTTGCGATGCACGCGCACATCGTCCAGCGAGGCATTGGTCCGGGTGTCGGCAGCGAAGACCAGGCCCTCGTCCACCTCGATTCCAACGCAATAGGTCATGTCGGTGCCCTATCATGTGCGTCCCGGATTGTAGGCAGGCCGCCGTGACGACGGCATGTCCACGCCCCCCATCGCTGCCACCTGAACCGCATGACGACCGTGCTCCTGAGCCTGGGCAGCAATGTCCAGCCCCGCCGCTACCTCCACGCCGCGGTGGCGGCCCTGCGCGAGCGCTTCGGCGCGCTGCAGGTATCGCCGGCCTACCGTACCGCCGCGGTCGGCTTCGATGGCCCGGCCTTCCTCAACAATGCGGTGGCGATCGAGACCGACCTGCCGCTGCAGGAACTGGACGACTGGCTGCATGCGCTGGAAGACGCGCATGGCCGCGACCGCAGCGGGCCGCGCTTTTCCGACCGGACCCTGGACATCGACGTGGTGTTCTACGGCGACCTGGTGGTGGAAGGCCCGGGTCACCTGCGCATTCCGCGCCCGGAGCTGAAGCATGCCTTCGTGCTGAAGCCACTGGCCGACATTGCGCCGGGCTTCATCGACCCGGTCAGCGGGCTGGACCTGGACACGCTGTGGCGCGCGCACAGGCAGTTCGGCGAGGCGTTCGAGGTGGTGGACCTCGGGTGATGGGGTCAGATCCCTTTTCCCACCGGGAAAAGGGATCTGACCCCGTCGTGGATCCCGGCAACACCTCAACTGACCGTGCGCCCGCCATCCACGCGCAGGGTGTGGCCGGTGACGAAGCTGGCCTCGGCCACCAGCCAGTACACCGCCTCGGCGATCTCCTCGACCGTGCCGATCCGCGCCAGCGGCGTGCGGGCCAGCAGCGCCTCACGGGCGAAATCATCCTTGCCCTGTTCCGGCCACAGGATCGCACCCGGGGCTACCGCATTGACCCGCACCTTTGGCGCCAGCTCCAGCGCCAGCGAGCGGGTGGCCATTTCCAGTGCGGCCTTGGCCATGGTGTAGGCGATGTGGTCGCGCATCGGGTCGGTGCCGTGCAGGTCGGTCAGGTTGACGATGCAGCCCTGCTGGCGGCGCAGGTAGGGCGCCGCCGCCTGTGACAGCAGCAGCGGCGCGCGTGCATTGACCGCATACAGCTCGTCCATCGCCTCGGCGGTGACCTGGCCGAGCGGGGTGGGGAAGAAGTTGGAGGCGTTGTTGACCAGCGCGTCCAGGCGGCCGAAGTGGGTGACGGCCTGTTCCACCAGGTCGGGCAGGGCGTCGGCGTCGCGCAGGTCGGCCTGCAGGGCCAGCACGCTGCCGGGGCGCACGTTGTCGAAATCGAACGCGGCCTGCTGCAGCTCGGCGCTGGAGGTGTTGGCGTGCAGCACCACCGACCAGCCACAGGCGTGGAACTGGCGGGCGATGGCCGCACCGATCCGGCGCGCGCTGCCGGTGATCAGGACCACGGGGTGGGTATCGCTCATCGAGGGTCCTCCAAGGCTCGGCTATCCTGTGCACCATTGTCACCGCATTCGAAGACGCCATGCAGCCCACCTTCCCCCTGCCCGAAGCCGATGCCCTGGCCCACAGCGACCAGCTGGCTGCCGCCCTGCGCGCCGAAATCCTTGCGCAGGGCGGGGCGATGCCGTTCTCCCGCTTCATGGAACTGTGCCTGTACACCCCCGGCTGGGGCTATTACAGCGCTGGCGCCAGCAAGTTTGGTGGCAGCGGTGACTTCACCACCGCGCCCGAGCTCGGCAGCCTGTTCGCCGGCAGCGTGGCCAATGCGCTGGCGCCGGTGTTCGCCCAGCTGGGTGCGCAGGCGCGCATGCTGGAACTGGGCGGCGGCACCGGTGCGTTCGCCGAGGCGGTGCTGCTGCGCCTGGCCGAGCTGGACGCACTGCCGTCGCGTTACGCGATCCTTGAACCCAGCGCGGACCTGCGCGAGCGCCAGCAGCAGCGCCTGCAGCAGAACCTGCCGGCCGAGCTGGCCGCGCGCGTGGACTGGGTCGACCGCCCGTTCGAAGAGGACTGGGAAGGCGTGGTGTTCGCCAACGAGGTGATCGACGCGCTGCCGACCCCGCGCTTCCTGATCAGGGACGGCGAGGTCTACGAGGAAACCGTCGAGCTGGACGCCGAGGGCAATTTCATCCGCGGCGCGCAGCCGGCCGACATCCTGCTCAACGGCGCGGTGCGGCATATCGAGCGTTATCTGGAGAAGCCCTTCGCCGAGGGCTACCGCTCCGAGGTGCTGCCACAGCTGCCGTACTGGCTGCAGGCGGTGGCCGGCGGCCTGCAGCGCGGTGCGCTGTTGTTCGTCGATTACGGTTACAACCGCAGCGAGTTCTACCAGCACGACCGCGACGACGGCACCGTCCGTGCGTTCTACCGCCACCACGTGCACAACGACGTGCATCGCTGGCCGGGCCTGCAGGACATCACCGCGTCGGTGGATTTCACCGCGATGGCCGAGGCCGGCGCGCACGGTGGTTTTGAACTGGCCGGTTACTGCAGCCAGGCCAGCTTCCTGCTCGGCAACGGCCTGGACCAGGTGCTGCTGCTGGCCGAGGAACGCACCGATGAAGTGGGTCGTATCCAGCTGCGCGACCAGGTGAAGAAGCTGACCCTGCCGACCGAGATGGGCGAGCGCTTCCAGGCGATCGGCCTGCAGCGTGGCGTCGACTTCGAGCCGGCCTTCGAGCTGGGTGACCTGAGCTGGCGCCTGTGAGTGGAGCGCTGCCGCTGATCAAACCGCTGCGGCGGCCGCGGCTGTGGAGCGCACTGTGGGTCATCGCGGTGCTGCTGGTGATCGTGGTCTGCCTGATCCCACCACCGCCGATTCCGTTGCCGGAAAACAGCGACAAGGGTGAGCACTTCCTCGCCTATTTCATACTGGCCGGCAGCGCGGTGCAGCTGTTCCGCCCGGGCCGCCCGCTGTTGTGGGTGGGCGTGGGCCTGGTGCTGATGGGCATCGGCATCGAGTTCGCACAGGGCGCGCTGACCAGCAACCGCACCGCCGACCCGATGGACGCGCTCGCCAACACCATCGGCGTGCTGGCCGGTCTGGGCACGGCGTTGACGCCATGGCGTGACCTGCTGCTGCGCTGGCGCGGGTGACATTCCTGTAGAGCCGAGCCCATGCTCGGCTGCTCTTCAACGGGAAAGCCGAGCATGGGCTCGGCTCTACAGAAGATGCGTGGATGAAATCAGTAGATCCACGCCATGCGTGGATGAAATAGGTAGATCCACGCCATGCGTGGATGAAATAGGTAGATCCACGCCATGCGTGGATGAATCCCCCCGGCGCCGGCAAGCGCCGGCACCGGAGGGCAGAGCCACGGTCATTTCCCCAGCGTGACCTCATCGAGCACCCACATCGCCGGGCGCGTGTCGCCGGTGAAGTTGATGCACAGGTCACCCGTGCCCTGCGTGCCCTTGGGCAGCGCTGCACGCAGGGTCACGAAGCCATCAGCGTCGGGCTTGGCCGGCAGCGCTACTTCGGCCACCACCTTGCCGTTGCAGTCGCCACGACGCACCTGCATTTCGCCGTGCGCACGCTGGGCCTTGCCGAAGCGGCGCTTGGGTTCGTCGTGGGCCAGCTGGAAGTAGTACGGAATACGGCCCGCGCGGACCTCCACGCTGCCGATGCCATCCAGCTGTGCCTGCGGCCAGCGCCAGCACGGCTGGAAGATATCGACGTTGAACACCGCACGCGTTCCTTCGCGCGGGCCATCGTCTTCCAGGCGCAGCACCAGCCCCTTCGTGCCCACGCAGCTGAGCAGCTCATCACTGCGACGGCTGAGCAGCGACTGCGCGGTGAACGCGGCGATGGTCGGCTTCGCCGCCAGCATCTGGCCCTGGTAGAACGCGGCGGCCTGCACGGTGGCCGGCAGTGTCCCGGTCAGCGGCTGCTGGTACAGCGGCGACTGCGCGGTCACCGGCTGGCCATCGGTGCTGTAGCGCACTTCGTAGCCCAGCGGGTTGGCCAGCGACACCGTCACCGTGTTGGCCGCGCGGTTGTCGGTGTAGTCCACGCCCACTTCGAACGGGGTCTGCGCGTAGGCCAGGCCCCAGGCGCGGTAGCGCTGCAGCTGCGCCGGCAGGCGTGCGAGGAAATCGCGGAAGTCGCGATGTTCCGGCGTGCTCCAACCGGTCTCGGCCACCGCGGCCAGGCGCGGGAACAGGTTGTGCTGCAGGCGTGCATAGGTGCGCGTGTGTTCGGTGAACATGTTGGCCTGCAGGCCGAGGATGTGCTGGCGCTTGTCGGCGGCCAGTTCGGCCGGCACCGGCTCGAAGTTGTAGAGCTTGCCGAGGTTGACCTGGGCCGGGCGGCCCGGTGGTTCATTCGGCGAGGCCGTCTGCAGGTAGTCCAGGTACAGGTAGCCGACCGGCGACATGATCACGTCATGGCCGGCACTGGCGGCGGCCAGGCCGCCTTCGGTGCCCTGCCACGACATCACCGTGGCCTGCGGCGGCAGGCCACCTTCGAGGATCTCATCCCAGCCGATCAGGCGTCGGTCGTGTTCCTCCAGGAACGTCTCCAGGCGCTTGATGATGTGGCTCTGCATGGCCATCTCGTTCTTGATGCCCAGCGCACGCATGCGCTGCTGCACCTGCCTGGAGGCCTCCCACTGGTCCTTGACCGCCTCGTCGCCGCCCACGTGCACGTACTTGGCCGGGAACAGGTCGATCACTTCCTCCAGCACGTTCTCGAGGAAGGTAACGGTGCTGTCTTCCACGTTGAACAGGTTCGGGAACACGCCCCATTCGCTGATCGGCTTCAGCGGGGTGTTGATCGAGCCCAGTTCCGGATACGCGGCGATCGCTGCGGTCGCGTGGCCCGGCACGTCGATTTCCGGAATCACCTGGATATGCAGCTTGGCCGCATAGGCGATCACCTCGCGGATCTGGTCCTGCGTGTAGAAACCGCAGTACGGATGCTCCTGGCCGCTGACCGGATCGATGCCGCCATCACCGGCCGGCAGGCGGCAGCTGCCGACCTCAGTCAGCTTCGGGTAGCGCTTGATCTCCATGCGCCAGCCCTGGTCGTCGGTCAGGTGCCAATGGAAGGTGTTGAGCTTGTGCGCGGCCATTGCGTCGAGCACGCGCTTGATCTCGTCCAGGCTCTGGAAGTGCCGGGCGGAATCGAGCATGAAGCCGCGCCAGCTGAAGCGCGGCGCGTCCTGGATCTGCACTGCCGGCAGCACGCCGTTGCTGCCGCCGGTGGCGAGCTGGGCGAGGGTGGTCGCGCCATAGAACAGGCCGGTTTCGTTGCCGGCCTGCACCACCACGCCCTGCGCGGTGCTTTCCAGCGTGTAGCCCTCGCCGCTGTCGCGGAAGGTGGGCACGATCTCGAAGCGGATGCTGCCCGACTTGCCTGCCGCCTTGACCTTGGCCAGTGCAAGGCGCGGGCCGCCGCTGCGGGCCAGCAGGTCGGCGAACTGGGTGGCGACCCGCTGCGCGGCCTCGCCTTCGGCCTGCAGCGCGGTATCGGCGCGTACGGTGATGCCGCTGCCCTGGCCGGGCATCACTGTGGCAGGTGCGGGAATCAGCATCAGGCTGCCGGCACGCAGCTGCGGGCCAGGTGCTTCAGCGGCCGGCGTGGGATCGGCGGCGAGTACCGGCAGTGCCGGCAGCATGGCGAGCAGGCTGCCCAGCAGCAGTGCGCTGCGCATCCGGGCGCGGGAAGGCTTGACCATCGGAACAACTCCTTGGAACGGTGCGATGAACGCTATACATGAAAAACGCCGGGCCCGGAATGACCCAGGCCCGGCGTGCGTGCACGACTCGGCGATGTTGCTGCCGCTGGATCAGTACTTGAAGCGGAAGTTGAGGTAGTACTGGCGACCGTTGCTGTAGAACGAGGTCGGGATCGCTGCGGTCTGGTAGTACTTGTAGGTCGGGTTGTTGAGGTTCAGGCCATCCAGGCTGATGCTCAGCCAGTCGGTGGCCTTGTAGCTCAGCGATGCCGACAGCGTGCCGAAGTCATCCTGGTAGTACGGGTTGGTGCCCGACAGGCTGATCAGGAACGAGGAGCGGCGGGTGTAGCTGACCCGGGCACCGAAGCGCTCGTTCTCGAAGTAGGCACCCACGTTGTAGGTGTTCTTCGAGGTGCCCAGCAGGTTGTGCGAACCATCCGACCAGGTGTGCGAGGTGGTGCCGTTGGCGTAGGTGTAGTTGGCATTGATGCCGAAGTACTCGCCGATCGGCTGCTCGTAGGCCACTTCCACGCCGGTCACCTTGCCGTCGGCATTGATCGGGGTGGAGATCTGGTAGGTCTCAAGCTGGTTGGTCAGTTCGCTGTACAGCTGGCGCGACACCACGTCGAAGGCGATGTAGTCCTTCAGGTTCATGTGGTACGCACCCACCGACAGCAGGCCGCGCGGCATGAAGTACCACTCCAGGTTGGCATCCAGGTTGGTCGACAGGGTCGGCTTGAGGTTCGGGTTGCCGCCGCCGCCGGTCCGGTTCAGGTCCGAGCCGTACGAGGAGGCGCCCAGGGCCGAGTAGTCCGGCAGGGTCTGGGTCTGCGAGGCAGCGACGCGCAGCACCAGGGTGTCGTCCAGGTCGAACTTGATGTTGGCGCTGGGCAGGACACGGTTGCGCTTGTTCTGGAAGGCCAGGCGCTCCCACATGCCGAACAGGCTGCTGACATCGGCATCGGCGGCCTTGCTGACGGCGTTGTAGGTGTCGATGTCCTGCTTGATGTTGACGTAGCGCAGGCCGACGTTGCCGCTCCACCAGTCGCCGCGGAAGTTGGCCTGCACGTAGCCGGCGAAGTTCTTTTCCTTCACCTTCCACTCGGCGCCGTAGTTGTGGCGGCCGGTCGGGCCATCATTGCCGGCCAGCCAGGTGGAGTTGTTGGTCACTGCGTCCTTCAGCGCGCCCGGGGTGAAGTACCAGAGGTTGCGCGGGAAGGTGCCGCCGATGTCACCGGCAAAGCCACTGGGATAGTTGGCCGTCGCACCGTTCTTCAGCGCGCTCCAGATGTCACCCGGGGTTGCACCTTCCGGCGACAGCGCTTCGCGCTTGTGGTCGGCGAAACGCAGGCCGAAGTCGATCGAGCTCAGCACGCCGCCATCATTGAAGTACTGGTTGAAGTCGAGCGTGGCCCACTTCTCCTTGTCTTCGGCAGTGACCTGCTGGTTGCCCCAGGTGCCGAAGCTGGTCACGCCGTTGGGCGAGAGGTCGCCGCCGACATTCCAGTCGATCGGCGAGCCATTGCCGTGGGTGGCCCAGCTGGCGCCGCCGCCGTTGGCCAGGGTGACCTCGGCGATGTACTGGCGCGGCGTCTCGCCGGTGCCCTTGGTGCTGCCGGCCTGGAACTTGGCGGTCAGGCTGTCGTTGATCTGCCAGTCGGCATCGAAGGTGACATAGCTCGACTTGGCCTTCGACTCGCGGTAGATCATGTCGTACACCGCGTAGTCGGTGCCGGGCACGCCCTTGTAGCTGGCGTTGGTCAGCACGCCATCCTTGACCACATAGCCCGGATCCGGCGCCTGCGACTTGGCGAAGCTGTTGCCGAACATCATGAAGTTGCGGTTGTAGTTGTTCGCCTTCAGCTCGGAGCTGAAACCGTTCAGGCCAAGGGTCAGGTTGTCCATCGGCTTGAACTGCAGCGAGACCAGGCCGCCCTTGCGCTCACGGGTCTGTTCGAACAGGGTAGAACCCAGCAGGCCCGGCACGTTGACGCCGATCAGGTCCGGATTGGTCTTGGCGACCGGATCGCCGGCGCCGATCTTGAAGAAGCCGCCCGGGATTTCCTGCGCCTCGCGACGCAGTTCGCGCTTCTGGCTGAAGCCCTGCACCATCACGCCGAAGGTGCCTTCGTCGTTCTTGTAGTTGAACAGCGCCGAATACTGCGGGTCGTTCGACTTGGCCTGGTCCGAGCGCACCATGCCGATCGAGCCTTCAGCGGTGAACTGCTTGGAGAACTCCAGCGGCTTGCGGGTGATGATGTTGACGGTACCGGTGGTGCCGCCGTCCTGCAGCTTGGCCTGCGAGGACTTGTTCACTTCCACCGAGCTGACCAGTTCCGATGGCAGCAGCGAGTAGCTGACGCTGCGGCCGACGTTGTTGCCCTGGCTGAGCACGAACCAGTCGGCCGAGCCGACGGTGTGGCCGTTGATCAGGGTCTGGGTCAGGCTCGGGCTGGTGCCGCGCAGGCTGACACGGTCGGCTTCGTCGAAGCCGCCTTCATCGGCGCTGGACGAGCTGATGTTGACGCCGGGCAGGCGCTGCAGGGTGTCGGCGACGTTGTGCGCCGGCAGCTTGCCCACGTCCTCGGCGGTGACCACTTCCACGCGCGCATTGGCTTCGCGCTTGGTGTCCAGCGACTTTTCCATCGAACCACGGATGCCCGTGACAGTCACGGTGTCCAGATCGGTGGCGGTCGGGGCGGCCTGCTGCGCGTGGGCACTGAAGGCGATGCAGCTGACGATGGCGGCCGAAAGCAGGGTCTTGCGGGTATTCATGATGTCTCTCCTCATCACTCGATTGGATGCCGGCGGCGGTGTTCGATTACGGTTGCGATGACATGCGCGGGGCGGCGGCGAAGTCCCGTGCGTTGGCGTGCCACGTACTGCGTGCTGCGATTGCGTTGAAGCCTGTTGCGGTGTCAGGCGGCCGACTGCTGCAGGTACCAGCTGGCAGCGCCGACCACGCCCAGCTGGCCGTGCTCGACGACCTTCACCGGGATGCGTGCCAGCGCTTCGCCCATCGGCCCCTTCTGCAGGTAGCGCTCGACGAAGGTGCTGGCATGCAGGTATTCGCGGATCTGCGGCAGGATGCCACCGGCCAGGTAGACGCCACCGTGGGCGCCATAGAACAGCGCCATGTCGCCGATGGTGCTGCCGAGCAGGCCGCAGAACACATCCAGCGCCTGGCGCGCGTGCGCATCGGTATCGGCCATGGCTGCGGCGGTGACCGCATCGGGGCTGGCCAGCGTCGGAGCCTGCCCCTGCAGCGCACACACCGCGCGGTACAGGTTCATCAGGCCCGGGCCGGAGATCGCATGCTCGATCGACACATGGGCGCGGTCGCGCTGCATGTGGCGGACGATGGCCATTTCCAGTTCGGTGCTGGCGGCCAGGGTCGGCTGGCCGGCCTCGGTGGGCAGCACCACCGGGCCGTGCGCGGTGGGGATCCACAGCGCGGCGCCGAGGCCGGTGCCGGGGCCGACCACCAGGGTCGGGCCGCGCGCAGCGGTGTCCGGCCCGCACAGGTGCAGCACGCCACTGGCGTCCACCTGCGCGGCGGCATAGGCCACCGCTTCGAAGTCGTTGACGATGTAGACCCGCTGCAGGCCGACGTCGGCTTCCACCTGGCGCGCCGACAGCGGCCACGGCAGGTTGGCGGTGA
The DNA here is from genome assembly GCF_002799245.1 of Stenotrophomonas maltophilia. GTDB lineage: Bacteria > Pseudomonadota > Gammaproteobacteria > Xanthomonadales > Xanthomonadaceae > Stenotrophomonas > Stenotrophomonas maltophilia_S. The sequence goes on from NZ_NEQV01000002.1 coordinate 241,109, forward strand.
TCACCGTGCCGTCCTCGCGGGCATAGCCGGCGCTGGCAACCACGCAATGCGTGGGCCGCGGGCCTTCGCCGAGGAAGTCGGACAGGATCGCGCTGAGGCCAGCGTGGTCGGCATTGCGGTACTTGCGGTATTCCAGCACCTGCACCGGATGGGCGGTGTCACCGCTGGCCTGGACCCGGGCCACGCGCACATGGGTGCCACCGACGTCGGCGGCCAGGAACGAGGGCGCGACGCGGGACAGGACATGCGACGGGGCGGGGTGGCTGGCGGTCACGCGGGCTCCTGCTGCAGGTGGGGCCGGCCCCAGGATCGGGCGCGGCGATTGGGGCGGAGTCTGTAACCGCGCTGACAACGATGTCAACGAGTTCGTGACACTTTCGTTGCTGCGCCGCAACGAATGCGACATGCAGTAAACGTTTACATGGCGTGAGTGCGGGATTCACGTGGGAACCTTTGCTGCATGGGGCTCTAGGCCTGTCACGCATTCAGCGCGGCGCGCCGCAATCGCCTTGCGCAGTGCAGCACGAGGTTCACGGGGCCGCCGATGGAAGTTGACAAACCGCCGCTGTCCACCGAAAGAATGTGACAACGTTGTTCCCAGCCACTCTCCGACGCCGCGTTCTGCGGCCGTCGCCGCAGGAGCCCTCCTGATGTCCGCCGTCCCCGCTGCAAGCGCGCGCCCGAACGTGGCCACCTCCATCGCCATCGTCGGCGTGTTGTTCTTCCTGATCGGCTTCTTCACCTGGCTCAACGGCCCGCTGATCACCTTCGTCAAGCTGGCCTTCGAACTCAGCGAGGTCGGTGCCTTCCTGGTGCTGATGGTGTTCTACCTGTCCTACTTCTTCCTGGCCCTGCCGGCGTCGTGGATCCTGCGCCGCACCGGCATGAAGAAGGGCCTGAGCCTGAGCCTGCTGGTGATGGCCGGTGGTGCCGCGCTGTTCGGTGAGTTCGCCACCCAGCGCTGGTACCCGGGCGCGCTCGGCGGCCTGTTCGTGATCGGCAGCGGCCTGGCCCTGCTGCAGACCGCGATCAATCCCTACATCTCCATCCTCGGCCCGATCGAAACGGCGGCGCGCCGCATCGCGTTGATGGGCATCTGCAACAAGATCGCCGGCATGCTGGCCCCGGTGCTGATCGGCACCGTGGTGCTGCACGGCATCGGCGATCTGTCGGCCACGGTGGCCGCCGCCGATGAGGCGACCAAGGCACAGCTGCTGAACGACTTTGCCGCCAAGATCCATGCGCCTTACCTGGCCATGGCCGGCCTGCTGGTGCTGCTGGCAGTGGCCGTGCTGTTCTCGCCGCTGCCGGAAATCAAATCGTCCGAAGCCAACGCCACGCCGCTCGCGGCCGGCGCCGCCGAGCGCCGCAGCATCTTCCAGTTCCCGCACCTGTGGCTGGGCGTGCTGTGCCTGTTCGTCTACGTGGGCGTGGAGGTGATGGCCGGTGATGCGATTGGTACCTACGGCCATGGTTTCGACCTGCCGTTGGACCAGACCAAGATGTTCACCTCGCTGACCCTTGGCGCGATGCTGGTCGGCTATGTGGTCGGCCTGCTGCTGATCCCCAAGGTGGTCTCGCAGTCGCGCTACCTGACCATTTCGGCGGTGCTGGGCGTGGTGTTCTGCCTGGGCGCCTGGGCCACCCACGGCTATGTGTCGGTGGCCTTCGTGGCCCTGCTGGGCTTCGCCAACGCCATGATGTGGCCGGCGATCTTCCCGCTGGCGATCCGTGGCCTGGGCCGCTTCACCGAGACCGGCTCGGCGCTGCTGGTGATGGGCATCGCCGGCGGCGCGATCATTCCGCAGCTGTTCGCCGTGCTCAAGCAGCACATCGACTTCCAGCTGGTGTTCGTGCTGCTGATGGTGCCGTGCTACCTGTACATCCTGTTCTACTCGGTGATCGGCCATCGCGCCGGCCTGCCGCAGGACAAGGCCTGATCGGCGATGATGGACGGCAGCCAACCCCAGGGAAAACCCATGCGCAGAGCGACCATCAAGGACGTTGCGGAGAAGGCCAAGGTCTCGCTGAAGACGGTCTCGCGGGTGATCAACAACGAGCCTTCGGTGATGCAGGCCACCCGCGCGCGGGTGCTGCGTGCCATCGCCGAACTCGACTACGAGCCCGATCCGTCCGCGCGCAACCTGCGCAGCGGTACCACCTTCGTGATCGGGCTGGTCTACGACAACCCCAACCCGTACCACATCATCGGCGTGCAGAACGGCGTGCTGGCCGCGTGCCGCGAGACCGGTTTCGGCCTGCAGATCCATCCCTGCGATTCCAGTTCGCCGCTGCTGGCCGATGAACTGGCCGACTGGGTGCAGCGTTCGCGCCTGGCCGGGCTGGTGCTGACCGCGCCGATGTCCGAGCGCCGCGACCTGATCCAGGCGCTGACTGCGCGCGGCATCAAGCTGGTGCGCATCATCGCGGCCACCGAAGACCCGGCCGACGGCGCCTGCGTGTTCGTCGACGACCGCGAGGCCGCCTACGAGATCACCGAGCACCTGATCCAGCTGGGCCACCAGCGCATCGGCTTCCTCTGGGGTGGCATCTCGCATCGGTCGTCGGGCGAACGCTATGCCGGTTACGAAGCCGCGCTGAAGGACTACGGCATGACCGTGGACAAGCACCTGGTGGTGCAGGGCGATTACACCTTCGATGATGGCTTCCGCGGCGCGCGCCGCCTGCTGGCGCTGCGCGAACCGCCCACGGCCATCTTCGGTTCCAACGACGAAATCGCTGCCGGCGTGCTGGCCGCTGCCAAATCGGCCGGCATGAATGTGCCGTACGACCTGTCCATCGCCGGTTTCGAGGACAGCCCGTTCTCGCGCCAGTCGTGGCCGCCGCTGACCACCGCCAAGCAGGCCACCGAGGACATCGCCCGCCACGCCGCGCGCCTGCTGATCGCGCAGCTGCGCAGCGACGCCTACGACGATGCACCGGCACCGCTGCACAACCAGGGCTTCGTGCCGCAGCTGGTGGTGCGCGGTTCGACTGCGCCGATGCGCCCGGCCGGCGCACGCCCCCTTCCTTCCGATCCTGCCTGAGCCTGCCATGTCGCTGTCAGACCCCACCGCTACCCTGATGTTCGCCGAGGCCGCCGAAGCGGCCGACGTGGTTGCCCGCCAGTTCTCGCGCAACCACGCCACCATGGAAACCCTGGCTGCCAGCCTGCGTGCCGCGCCGCCGCCGTTCGTGGTCACCTGCGCACGCGGCAGCTCCGACCATGCCGCCACCTATGGCAAGTACCTGCTGGAAACCCAGCTGGGCCTGGTGGTCGCCTCGGCCTCGCCGTCGGTGGGTTCGGTCTATGCCGCACCGCTGCAGCTGCGCGGTGCGCTGTTCATTGTCATTTCGCAGTCGGGCAAGAGCCCGGACCTGCTGCGCAACGCCGAGGCGGCCAAGGCTGCCGGCGCGCGCGTGATCGCGCTGGTCAACGTCGAGGATTCGCCGCTGGCGCAGCTGGCCGACACGGTCATTCCGCTGCATGCCGGTGCCGAAAAGAGCGTGGCGGCGACCAAGAGCTACCTGGCCTCGCTGGCCGCATTGCTGCAGCTGGCCGCGTACTGGAAGCAGGACAGCGGCCTGCGTGCGGCGCTGGACCTGCTGCCGGACGCGATGCGTGAGGCCTGGCAGTGCGACTGGAGCGCGGTGACCGAGGGCCTGGTCGATGCCACCAACCTGTTCGTGCTCGGCCGTGGCCTGGGCCTGGGCGCGGCGCAGGAAGCGGCGCTGAAGTTCAAGGAAACCTGCAGCCTGCACGCCGAGGCCTACAGTTCGGCCGAGGTCAAGCACGGCCCGATGGCGCTGGTCGATCGTGGATTCCCGGTGCTGGCGTTCGCCCAGCCGGACGAAACCGGCGCCGGTACCCGCGCAGTGGTCGATGAGTTCACCGCGCGTGGCGCGCAGGTGTGGATGGCCGGTGCCGGTGGCAACCTGCCAGTGGCCGCCGCACCGCATCCGCTGTGCGCACCCCTGCTGACCGTGCAGAGTTTCTACCGCGCGATCAATGCGCTGGCGCTGCGCCGTGGCTTCAACCCGGACCTGCCGCCGCACCTGAACAAGGTCACGGAGACGGTGTGATGGCAACGGTCCTGCGCAATGCCCGCATCCTCGCCGGCGATGAGTTCCGCGACGATCTGGCGGTGGTGATCGAGGACGGTCGCATCAGCGCGCTGCTGCCTGACGCTGCACCACAGCTGGGCCACGCGACCGAGCAGGTGGACCTGGGCGGCGGCTGGTTGCTGCCCGGTTTCATCGATGTCCAGGTCAATGGCGGCGGCGGCGCGCTGTTCAACAACACGCCCGATGTCGCTTCGCTGCGTACCATCGCGCAGGCGCACCGCCGCTTCGGCACCACCGCGATGCTGCCGACGCTGATCAGCGACGACGTGGCGGTGATGCGCGAAGCGATCGCGGCGCTGCGCGAGGCGATCGCACAAGGGGTGCCGGGCGTGATCGGCATCCATCTGGAAGGACCGTACATCGCGCCGGCGCGCAAGGGCACGCACGATGCCAGCAAGTTCCGTGTGCCGGACGAGGAAGAAATCGCGCTGGCCGCGTCGCTGGACAACGGCGTGACCCTGCTGACGCTGGCACCGGAGCGCGTGCCGCTGGAGACCATCCGTGCGCTGGTCGAGCGCGGCGTGATCGTTGCCGCCGGCCACACCGCGGGCACCTACGAAGAGATCCGCGAGGGTCTGGATGCCGGCGTGCGTGGCTTCACCCACCTGTACAACGCGATGTCGCCGCTGCAGGGCCGCGAGCCCGGTGCGGTGGGCGCTGCACTGGAAGACCGCGACAGCTGGATCGGCATCATCGTCGATGGCGTGCATGTGCATCCGGCCAGCCTGCGCGTGGCGTTGGCGGCCAAGCCGCGTGGTCGCCTGCTGCTGGTGACCGATGCGATGCCGCCGGTCGGTGCCGACGATCCCAGCTATGTGCTGTATGGCGAAACCATCACCGCCATCGATGGCGTGGTGCGCAATGCCGCCGGTTCGCTGGCGGGGTCGGCGCTGGACATGGCCACTGCCGTGCGCAATACCGTGCAGCTGCTCGGCCAGCCGCTGGCCGAAGCCGCGCGCATGGCCTCGACCTATCCGGCGCAGTTCCTCAACGTCGATGACCGCCTGGGCCATATCGCCGAAGGCTACCAGGCCGACCTGGTGCTGCTCGATGATGCGCTGCAGGTACGTGGCACCTGGATTGCCGGACAGTACGAGGCCGCCTGATGAACCGTTCGCCGCCACGCCGGCTGGGCTCGATCGATGCCCTGCGCGGCATCACCGTGGCGGCGATGCTGCTGGTCAACAATCCGGGCGACTGGAGCGCGGTGTTCGCGCCGCTGCGTCATTCGGAATGGCATGGCTGCACGCCCACCGATCTGGTGTTCCCGTTCTTCCTGTTCCTGGTGGGCGTGTCGATGGCCTTCAGCGTGGCACCGCGCGCGCTGGAAGCCTCGGCGCGGCCGGCGTTGGCGCGCGGCGTGCTGGAGCGCGCGCTGCGCATCCTGGTGGCCGGTGCGTTGCTGCACCTGTTGATCTGGTGGGCGCTGCATACCCATCACTTCCGCATATGGGGCGTGCTGCAACGCATCGCGGTGTGTGCGGCGCTGGTGGGCGTGCTGGCGGTGTACGCGCGGCCGCGCATGCAGGCGGGCGTGCTGGTCGCATTGCTGGTCGGGTACACCGCGCTGTTGCTGGGCATCGGTGACCTGGCGCCATGGACCAACCCGGCCAGCCGCCTGGATACCACGCTGTTCGCACCGTGGATCTACCAGTGGCATGCCGATACCGGGCTTGGCCACGACCCGGAAGGGCTGCTGAGCACGCTGGGCGCGTTGGCCAGCACCGTGCTCGGGCTGCTGGCCGGCGGCCTGCTGCGTGGCGGTCGCTCTGCCGGGTTGGCCGGGCTGGGCGCGGTGACCGCCGTGCTGGGCTTGCTGCTGGCTACGATGCTGCCGTTGAACAAGCAGCTGTGGACGCCCAGCTACGTGCTGTGGACCGGCGGACTGGCCGCGCTGGCGCTGTGGCTGGGGCATGTGCTGATCGACCAGAAGGGCTGGCCGGCGCTGGGCCGGCGCTTCGGTGTCAATGCAATCACCGCGTATCTGGGCGCATCGGTGATGTCGGTGGTGCTGATGGCCACCGGTGCCTGGGGCTGGGTCTGGCAGCAACTGGCCACCGCGATGCCGCAGGCGCTGGAACTGGCGTCGATGCTGCAGGCGTTGGCGTTCGTCGCGATCTGGTGGGGCGTGGCGTGGTGGCTGGACCGGCGCAGGATCTACCTGAAGATCTGACCGCCTCCGCGAACGGCATCCACGCATCGCGGGGATCTACGGCGTGTCGTGCATGAATCGATCGACGCTGCGGGTTCAGTGCATCCCCGCCATGCGTGGATGCACTCAGTGACTGCGCTGAACAATTTCAGCCACGTAACGCCAGTGTGATGATGGCATGGCTTCACATCCGTCATGCCACGACGGGTGCATAACTTCAGCGGAAAATCCTCGCCGGCACGGCAGGTTGCTTCGCGGTGCCGCATACCCGCAGTTCCTGTTCCCCCTGTCCAGGAGTGCTGTATGTTCCGTGCCGTTCCTCCCGTGCTCCGCCTTCGCCGCCTGACCATTGCCCTGCTGCAGGTTCTGGCTGCCGGTCCGTTGCTGGCGTTGGGTGCGCCGCCTGCAGCCGCTGCCGGCAGTTGCTCGTCGACGTCGCCAACCAGCAATACGGCGGTGACCTGCACCGGTGACGGCGTGCCTGCCGTGGTGGCGGCCACAGGCAGCAGCAATGTCTCCATCAGTCTTGATGCAACGGCCAACGGCAGTTTCGTGCTGGGTTCCGATCCGACGCCGTATTCGGTGGACAGTGCCAGCACCATCAGCAACAGCGGCAACCTGTCGATGAGCGGCAACGGCAGCGGCGTGGCCAACCGTGGTGCGGTGCTGCTGGGGGCCAACAATGGAAACACGATCACCAACACCAACAGCGGGGTGATCTCCACCACGGGTGCCTACAACGACGGCATTGCCGCCAACGGCAACGGCAACGTGCTGGTCAACAACGGCAGCATCACCACCACCGGCAACAACTCCTACGGCATGACCGCCGCCTGGGGGCAGAGCAACAGCGGCGCCGCCAACAATACGATCATCAATACCGGCACCGTCACCACCTCGGGCAACAATGCACGGGCGGCGTCCCTGCTGGGTGGAAATGGCACGATCGACAACAGTGGCACGCTCACCAGCAATGGCCGCAATGCGCCCGCCGTGTACATGCAGGGCAACAACAACACATTGACCAACAGCGGCACGGTGCTGGCCACGGGCGCCACCAACAGCAGTGGCAGTGCCGACGCGGTGGTTTCCAACACGCTTGGCAGATCGTTCACCGCCACGATCACCAATCTGGCGGGCGGCCGCATCATCAGCAGCAATGGCATCGGCGTGCGCTCGACCAATGGAGCCACCACCATCACCAACGCCGGCCGGATCGAGGGCGGAAGCGGCACTGCCATCCAGGGCGGCAACGGCGATGTGACGCTGGTGCTGCAGACCGGCTCGGAGATTGTCGGCGTCGCCAACGGTGGCAACGGCACCAACACGGTGACGTTGCAGGGCACCGGTACGGCGTCCAATGCCTTCAACGGTTTCCAGAGCCTGACCATGGCGGGCGATGCCTGGGCCTGGGCGGGTACGGGGACCTTCGATACCGCGCGCGTGCAGAGCGGCACGCTGGACCTCACCGGTACGCTCGGCACCAGCACCGCGTCGGTGGTGGCCACGGTCGATGCTGGCGCAACCCTGCAGGCCAACGCGGGGAACCTGCCGTTGTCGGTCACCGACAACGGCCTGGTCCGTTTCAAGCAGGACAGTGCCGGCACCTATACCGGCACGCTCAGTGGCAGCGGTGCGGTCGAGAAGACCGGTGCCGGCACGCTGACGCTGGCGCCGGCATCCGGCAACACCTATGCCGGGGGTACCACCCTCAGTCAGGGCGTCCTGTCGGTGGCGGCAGATGCGGCGCTGGGCGCGGCATCGGGCCCGCTGGCGTTCAACGGTGGCACGCTGCAACTGGGGGGAGCATTCGATCTGGACGCGGCGCGCGCGCTGTCGATCACCGCCAACAACGGCGCGATCGATACCCAAGGCTTCAATTCAACTCTCGCACAGGGCATCAGTGGAGTGGGGGCCTTGACCAAGCTCGGCAGCGGCACGCTGACGCTCAACGGCGCCAGCAGCCATGCGGGCGGCACCAACATCGCTGCCGGAACACTGGTTCTCGGCAGCAGCAGCAGCGCGGCGGCTTCGCTGGGCGGCGGTGGCCCGGTGCAGGTCGCGGCTGGGGCCACGCTGGGTGGCTACGGCAGCGTCACCGGCAACGTCAGCAACACCGGCACGATCGCGGTGGCCAATGCGGCGCCGGGCCTGGCTGCGGGCAACTCCGGCACCTTCAGGATCAACGGCAACCTGGCCAATGCCGGCCTGCTGCAGCTCGGCGGCACGGGCGTCGGCAACACCCTCACGGTCGCGGGCAACTACGTGGGCCAGGACGCAACCATCGCCCTCAATGCTTATCTTGCCGGCGATGGCGCGCCCTCGGACCGGCTGGTGGTCGACGGTGGCGCAGCCAGCGGCCGCAGTTCGTTGAAGGTGACCAACGTGGGCGGGCCGGGCGCGGCGAGCATGGTGGACGGGGTGATGGTGGTGCAGGCGTTGAACGGTGCAACCTCGACGGCCGGTGCGTTCACCCTGTATGCGCCGGTATCGGCCGGTGCCCACCAGTACTTCCTGTTCAAGGGCGGTGTCAGCCCCGGTACCGGGCAGAACTGGTACATGCGCTCCAACCAGGTGGTGGAACCCACCCCGGATACGCCGACGCCACCCACGCCGTCCGATGACAGCGGCCTGCCGGGGACCGGCACGCCACCGCCGACACCCGATGCCGAACCGGCCGAGCCGGATGATGACGGCACCGTGCCGTTGTACCGGGTGGAGACCGCGCTCTACAGCGGCGTGCTGCCGCTGCTGCGCGAGGCGTCGCGGGCCAGCCTGGGCACCTTCCACGAACGCCAGGGCGAGCAGCGCCTGCTGTACAGCCAGGGCGCGCTGCGCACGGCCTGGGGCCGGCTGGTCGGGCAGAGCAGCGAGATCCATTGGAAGGGCAATGCGCGTTCGGGCTTCGATGGCGAGGTGATGGGTGTGCAGGCGGGTCTGGACGTGTGGGCCATGGACAGCGGCAACCACCGCAATCAGGTGGGCGTGTTCGTCGGCCGTACCCGCGCACAGGGCAGGAGTACCGGCCTGGCGCTGGGCTGGGACAACGTGGACGTTGGCCAGAGCCGCCTGGACGACAAGCACGTGGGCCTGTATTGGACGCTTACCGGCAGCGAAGGGGGCTATCTCGACGCGGTGGCCCTGCAGAGCCGCTACGACGGCCGCGTGCGCTCCTCGCGCGGGCTGGGCTTCGGCATCCGTGGCGATGGCACCACGCTTTCGCTGGAGGCCGGCAAACCGCTGCTGCGGTTCGGGCAGTCCGTCTGGTGGTTGGAGCCGCAGGCACAGGTGATCTGGCAACGCCTCTCGCTGGATGACCGGCGCGATCTGGTGTCGACCGAGCGCTTCGACAGCGACAACGCCTGGACCGCCCGCATCGGCCTGCGCCTGGCCGGTGACTACCAGCTGGCCGACAACGGCTGGCAGCCGTACTTCAAGCTCAACTACTGGCATGGCCGTTCCGGCGAGGACCGCGTGCGCTTCGATGACGAAGCGATCATCAACACGCAGCGTTCGCGCGCGCTGGAAGCCGGTGTCGGCGTGGTCGGCCGCTTCAACCGCACCATCAGTGCCTATGCCGTGGCTGACTACGCCCGTGAACTGGGCGGCGACCGCAACGAGAAGCGCCGCATCATCGAAGGCAACATCGGCCTGCGCGCGGACTGGTAGCGCCGGGCCATGCCCGGCCAGAATTCAACGGGCCGCACGATTCCGCTTCGGCGGGCCGCGTGATTCCGCTTCGGTAGGTGCCGACCTTGGTCGGCACGGATCCCACCGGTGCCAGGACCCGCGCAGCCGAGCATGGGCTCGGCTCTACAACAACGGCGCGGATGTGCCCATCCGGTAGGTACCGACCTTGGTCGGCATAGATCCCACCAGGCCGCGTGATTCCGCTTCGGTAGGTGCCGACCTTGGTCGGCACAGATCCCACCGGTGCCAGGACCCGCGCAGCCGAGCATGGGCTCGGCTCTACAACAACGGCGCGCATGCACCCATCCGGTAGGTGCCGACCTTGGTCGGCACAGATCCCACCAGGCCGCACGATTCCGCTTCGGTAGGTGCCGACCTTGGTCGGCACAGGTCCCACCAGGCCGCACGATTCCGCTTCGGTAGGTGCCGACCTTGGCCGGCACAGGTCCCACCGGCGCCAGGACCCGCGCAGCCGAGCATGGGCTCGGCTCTACAACAACGGCGCGCATGCACCCGCAGGATTTCGCGCATGGCGAATGGCATCCCCCGCGAGCTATGCTGCGGCCTGGCTCAACGACAAGGAAACGTCGCATGCAGGTTCGCAAGGGAGTGCGTCGCATCGGCGCGTTGATGCTCACGCTGCTCGCCGCCAACGCCCTGGCCGATACGCCGAAGGCGATCGAGGTGCCCTCGCCGGAAGCGCAGGCCGAGATGCTCGACCTGCTTGAACGGCAGGCGCTGTATCGCGACCGGGTGGACTGGCCCGCTACCCGCGCACGGCTGCAGTCGGTGCAGGGCGACCCTGTGCAACGGCTGGCGTTGCTGCGCGAAGCCATCGCGCTCAGCACGGGCCAGCATGGCGTGTGGACCACGACCCAGCGCCAGAGCGAATCCCTTGCGCGTGCGCAGCAGGCCGGCGCCGCCGCCGTGGACAGGGCCAAGGCCGCCGATGCGGTGGATGCGCGCATCGGCTGGGTGGTCATCGAGGGATATGCGTCCACACCCGGCGCAACGCCCCAGGAACAATTCCGCCAGGACATCCAGCGTGCTGCGCGGTGGCAGCAGGTCATCCGCGGCAAGGACAACGGCGCGCGCTGTGGCTGGATCGTCGACCTGCGGGACAACAGTGGTGGCTCCATGTGGCCGATGCTGCTGGGCATGGCACCGCTGCTGCGCACTTCGGTGGTGAACAGCGAGGACGTTGGCTCGTTCGAAACCGCGCAAGGGCCGCAGCGCTGGACGTTGACGGCGACCGCCGTGCGGCTGGCGGGCAAGCCGCTGCTGGACTTCGGCCAGCCCGGCCATGTGCTGCGGCAGCCTGGCGCGCCGGTGGCGGTGCTGTTCGGGCCGCGCACCGGCAGTTCGGGCGAGGCGTCGGTGCTGTCGTGGCGTGGCCGCCCGCAGATGCGCAGCTTCGGCCAGCCGACCGCGGGTGTCTCCACCGGCAATGTGGTGCACACGTTGTCGGATGGTAGTCGCCTGGTGCTGACCACCAGCGTGATGCGCGACCGCAATGATCGTGGCGATGGGTTGAAGATCGAGCCTGACCAGCGCGTCGACGGTGATGCCGCCACGGTAGCCGCCGCCCAGGCCTGGCTGCTGGCCCAGCCTGCCTGCCAGGGCCGCTGAGCCATGATCCTGATCGGCCAGCAGGAACGGGTGCTGATCGTCGGCCCCACCGAAGCGCACCACTGCCTGCGCTGCCAGACCGAAACCGAGTTCGCGCCGCAGCTGCGCTACAGGATGGCGCGCATCGACCTGCTGTTCGGCTTCACCTACCAGCGCCGCTACGAACTGGCCTGCACCCGGTGCGAGCACGGCTGGGTACTGGATACCGACACCATGGACCAGCAGCTGGGCGGGGTGCCGATCCCGTGGCGGCACCGCTTCGGCCTGCCGTTGATGCTGGTGGGGGTGGCCGGGCTGGCGATGGCCGGATGGATGTGGCGGCACGGATACCTCGGTTGAGGACCGGGCCTGTTAAAGTCTGCCCTGCAATCACGTACCGGAACCGACCATGGACCACGACACCCCGTTCGAACCCCTCAACGACCTCGAGGTGCGCCTGCTGCAGGCCCAGGACGGCACGCTGACCGCAGCGCAGTTCCTCGACGGCCTGCTGACCTCGACGGCGTTCGTGCTGCTGGACAAGGCCATCGGCGAAGATGGCGCCTGGGACGAGAGCATCTCGCCGCTGGTGCTGACCAGCGAGGGCGGCGAGCCGATGTTCGCGGTGTTCACCGCGCCCGAGCGCGCCGGCCTGTGGCACGAGCAGTTGCCGCAGTTCGCCCACGCCATGCCGATCGCGGTGCACGCGCTGCTGGCCGGCATCGGTGAGGGCGTTGGCCTGGTGCTGAACCCGGGCCTGGACGTGGGCATGGAGATGATTCCCGATGCCGTGGCCCAGCTGAAGCAGCGTGCGGCGGCGATCACCCGCGGCATGGCGCACTGAATCCAGCGATACAGGGTTGCCGGCCAGCGGCCGGCACTACCCGTAACAGTCCGCGCGCGGCCGGTACGGCCGTTGAGAATCAGCGGGCGGCGGCGATGGCTTTCACCCGCGCCTTGGCCAGCGCTTCACCGATGGCCGGGCCCTTCAGATGGGTGGTATCCAGATCACGCGCCTGCACTGACAATGCCGCCTGGTGCAGGCGCTTGAGCGTCTCGCCCTGCGGGTAGTCGGCGTCCTCGAAGCCGAGCCGGCCGCGCTTGTCAGCCTCGCAGCACAGCGCGATGCGGGCCACGCGTTCCGGCCGGCGCAGCGCATCACAACGGCCCAGCAGTTCCAGCACCGTGGCATCGCGCAGTTCGTCGATGCGGTGCACGTTCAAGTGCTCGCGGCAGACCGCTTCGGCCAGCTGCTGGTGCTCGGTGGGAATCTTCAACCGCGCGCACAATGCCTTCAGCGGCTTGATGCCGCGCTGCTCGTGCATGATGTGGCGCGGCCATTCCTCCGGCGGCGTCAGGCCCTTGCCGAGGTCGTGGGTGAGCGCGGCAAAGCCGACCAGGTCATCGCCCGGCGCCAGTTTCGCCGCCATGTCGCTGACCATTTCCTGGTGGACGCCGGTATCGACTTCGGGGTGGAATTCGGCACGCTGCGGCACACCGTACAGCGCTTCCAGTTCGGGCAGGATCGGGCCCAGTGCCTGCGCATCGTGCAGCGTGCGCAGGAAGGCGGAGGGTTGCGCACTGACCAGCGCCTTGCGCAGTTCCTGCCAGACGCGTTCCGGCACCAGTGCGTCCAGCTCGCCACTGACGGCAACCTCGCGCATCAGTGCCATGGTCTCTTCGGCGACGGTAAAGCCCAGTGGTGCAAAACGGGCCATGAAGCGCGCCGCGCGCAGCACGCGCAGCGGGTCTTCCACGAACGCCGGGCAGACGTGGCGCAGCACGCGCTGCTCAAGATCGTGCACACCACCATAGGGATCAACCAGCGTGCCGGTATCTTCATCACAGGCAATCGCGTTGATGGTGAAGTCGCGGCGCTGCAGGTCATCCTCCAGCGTCACCGCCGGATCGGCATCGACCACGAAGCCGCGATAGCCACGGCCGGATTTGCGCTCGGTGCGTGCCAGCGCGTATTCCTCGCCGGTCTTCGGATGCAGGAACACCGGGAAATCGCGGCCGACGGCGGTATAGCCCTGCGCTTCCATCTGCGCGGGCGTGGCGCCGACCACCACCCAGTCGCGGTCGCCGGCAGGGCGCTGCAGCAGGCGGTCGCGCACGGCGCCGCCGACAAGATAGATCTTCATGGGGGGATGATCGCATGGCAGGCGCAGATGTTCCGGCACTACCGGTGCACAGGCCTTACGGCAGGCCGCGCCACTCCGGCACGAACAGGCCGGCCAGGAACCACAGGCCGTAGACGATCCACAGGCACAGGAAGTACAGCTTGATCTGCGCTTCGTCCCACAGGCTGCCCCAGCTGTCGACGAAGGCCAGCGACTTCCAGCCTTCCATCCAGGCCGCGCCACCCCAGCGCAGCACCCAGGTGGCGAACAGGCTCCAGGCGGCGAATATCCCGATCCAGGCCAGCAGGCTCATTGTTTCCCCCTCCCCAGGGCGATCGTATAGAGCCGAGCCAATGCTCGGCTCATCGTGCGGCAACGCGGGTGGAACGAACCGCAGCCGAGCATAGGCTCGGCTCTACAGGCGCTGCGCGATCAATCGCCGCCCTGGTCGGCGTTGGCCGCGCAGCTGAAACTCTTGCGCTTGTCCACCAGGCGGCCCATCAGGCGGTCGCTCAGCGGCAGCGCATCGCCGTTGAGGCGCCAGTCGTAGATCACGCTGAAGGCCAGCACGCGGGCCACGTACTCGCGGGTTTCCTTGTAGCTGATGGTCTCGATCCACAGGTCCGGATCGAAGCCCGGGCGCTGGCCCTGCCAGCGTGCGGTCGGGGTCGGGCCGGCGTTGTAGGCGGCGATGGTCACGTACGGCAGGCCGTCGTACTTGTTCATCAGCTGGCGCAGGTAGGCGGTGCCGATGGCGATGTTGGTGTCCGGGTCGTACAGGCTGTCGGCACCGCCGTAGCCGGTCAGGCCGATCGACTTGGCCACGCCGGCACCGGTGGCCGGCAGCACCTGCATCAGGCCCATCGCATTGGCAGGCGAGCGCGCGCGCGGGGTGAAGGTGCTCTCGGCGCGGATCTCCGCCGCCACCCAGGCCGGATCGATCGCGTTGCGTGCCGATTCGCGGCGGATGGTGGCGTCGTGGTGCAGCGGGAAGCGCAGGTCGTACAGGCGCTGTTCCTGCGGCTGCTTGCCGAGCGCGAACACGGCGCGGTCGAACCAGCCGTTGTCCTGCGCCACGCGTACGGCGAGGCGGCGCTGGGTGTTGTCGAAACGCGACAGCGCGCTGTTCCATTCGGCCACGGCCCAGCCGGCGCGATCGATCTGGTACAGCGCCATCGCGCGCTGGATGGCCGGGTCGCGCGCGATCACCGCCTGCGCCTGCGCACTGTCGTTCGGCTTCCACGGGCACAGCGTGTAGCCCTGCTGCAGCTTGTCGGCGGCGAGGAAACCGTGGAAGGTCGGTGCGCGCGCAGCCTCGCGGAACAGCGGCTGCGCCTGCTGGGCCTGGCCGGTCTTCTCCAGCATGCGGCCTTCGAAGTAGCGCCAGCGCGGGTCGCTGCGCTGCTTGCTGCCCATCTTGCGGATCGCCGTCAGCGCCGCCGGCCAGTCACCACGCGACATCGCTTCGCGCACGCGCCATTCGTGCAGGCGCTCGTCATACGCCGATTCCGGCACCGCGTTGAGGCGGCGCGCAGAATCGGGCAGGTAGGAGGCCACTGTCCACAGTGCGATCTGGTACAGCACCTGGCCCTGCTGGTCGGCACTCAGGCCCAGGGCCTGGGCGTACTGCGGCAGCTGCTGTTCGGTGGCAGCCGGGTCGGCCTTGGCCAGCTTGGCCAGGCCATCGGTGGCAATGCGCCGGCTGCGCTCGTTGCGTGGCCAGTTCAGTGCGCCGGCATTGGGCTTGTCGACAAAGGCGGCGTAATTGTTGGCCAGTGCCAGGTCGGTGGCAGGCAGTCCACGTGCGGCGCTGCGCATCACCGCCGGTTGCTGGGCGTCGGCGGCAGCGTCGATGCGTTCCCAGCGCAGGGCGTCACTCAGCCCACCCTGGGCCTGCAGCACGGCGAACACGGCGTCACAGGCATCCGGCAGCGATTTGCCGTTCTTGCGCCACAGGTCCTGCGCTTCGCTGATCCACTGCGGATCGACCTTGCCCGTCACCTGGCGCGCGGTCAGCTGCGCACAGCGCAGGCCGGCGTTGTCGGTGGGGGCCCAGTTGGCCAGCAGGGTCGGCCAGTCCTGGCGGCGTGCAACCGAGGGCAGCCACACGCTGCGGAACGTGCTGGCCACGGCCTGGCCGTCGTAGCGCTTGAGGAAGGCCTGCGCCTGCGCGGTATCGACGGTGTCGATGTTGCGGCGCAGGTTGGCGTACTCCAGCCAGCCATAGGCCGGATGGCGGCTGAGCGCGGCGGCCTGGCCAGGATCGAACTGGCCGCGTTCGGCGGCCGCGATCGCGGCCTTCAGCTGCGCGTTCTGGGCGTCGAGGGACTGGGCATTGGCGCAGCCGATCAGCAGCGTGGTGGCCAAGGGCAGCAGGGACAGGGCGGTCGAAGAGCGTCGGGTCATGGCGGGCAGCATAGCGGGCAATGGCTGAATTCAGTTTCGCATTGCGTGCACGCCGGGCGTCGGCAACGACAGCTGAATGAATCCGCGCAGGCCCCTGCCGCAGGTGATGGCAGGCGTCGTAACGTCGGCCTTGGGCGAACGGCCCGGCTGCAGGGAGCGGCACATGGCGTTCAGTAGCGCAGGAAGAAGCGGCCCGCTGGCGGACATCAATGTCACGCCACTGGTGGATGTAATGCTGGTGCTGTTGATCATCTTCATCGTGACCGCGCCGATCGTGGCCCGGCCGATTGCCGTGCAGTTGCCACAGGCCACCGATCGCACGCTCGATCGCCCCGAACCGCCGCCGCCGATCGAGCTGCGCCTGGATGCCTCGAACCAGCTCAGCTGGGATGGCCAGCCGATGGCCATCGGCGATCTGCAGGCGCGACTGCAGGCGCAGGCCGGCGAACATGCCGGCAACCTGCCGGAGCTGCGCATCGCCACCGACCCGTCGGCCGAGTACGAAGGCATGGCGCGGATACTGGCCGCCGCCGAGGCCACCGGCATGGAGCGCATCGCCTTCGTGCGGTGAGTTTCGCGCGGTGGTCCCGGCAACGGGCGGCCCGCCATCGGCGGGCCGCTCTTCCTGCGAGGGAACAGGGCATGCGATACGGAACACAGCGCGTGGCCTCGCTGATTGCCACCCCCAATCTGGCACCGCTGGTGGATGTGCTGCTGGTGCTGCTGGCACTGGTGATCACCACGCTGCCGATGGCGCAGGCAACCGGCCTGCTGGCGTTCCAGCAGCGCACCTCCTGCCCACCCTGGCCGGCGTCTTCGCCCCAGCCGATCAACCTGCGCATCGACGCCGCGGGCGCGGTGTTCTGGAATGGCCAGCCGCTGGACGGCCCCGCCTTGCAGCAGTACCTGGCACAGGCGCAACAGATGCCCCAGCAGCATCGCCCCTGGGTGCATCTGGCGACCTCCGACGACACCGATTACGCAGACATGGCGCGCGTGCTGCTGGCCGTCAGCCAGCATGGGCTGCGCGTGGACGCGGCGGGCAACTAGCGCCGGTACCGACAGGTCCGCTTGATGAACTGTGGCGGATCTCGGCGAGTGCTGTCGTAACCGGCATAGATGCGGAAGGCGGTGAACAGTACCGTCCGGTTCCAAACGGCCCTCATCTCACGCAAATGACCGTCAATTGCGTCAATTCCGCGTGAAAGAGTGTCGATCATCACGCCGTGATTTTTACCGCTTGTTTACAAAGGAGACGCTGCCGCCATGCAGGGGGGAGCGCGGCAGCCCATGTCCCGACATTCCTTTGGAGAGAGAGCGAATGAATCACCTGCACCACCGCCCGTTGGCGGTTGCCGTCACGCTGTGCGTGATGGCCCTGGCACCCTTGGGTGCCGCTGCACAATCCACCACCAACCTCGACGCGGTGGAAGTCACCGGTACCCGCATCAAGCGCGCTGAAGTCGAAGGCCAGGTCCCGATCCAGACCCTGACCCGCGGTGACATCGAACGCACCGGCCTGAACTCGATCAGCGAGGTGCTGCAGCAGCTCACCGGCTCCGGTTCGGCGCTCAATGCCAAGTTCAATTCGTCCGGCAACTTCGGCTTCCCGCCGGATGGCAGCGGCGTGGGTGCCGGTTCGGCGCAGGTCGACCTGCGCCATCTCGGTGCCAAGCGCGTGCTGGTGCTGGTCGACGGCATCCGCTGGGTCAATGAGTCGTCCGCATCGGGCGTCGGTGCGGCCACCGACCTCAACACCATCCCGCTGGCCATCGTCGAACGCATCGAGGTGCTGGAAGACGGCGCATCGTCGCTGTACGGCTCCGATGCCATCGCCGGCGTGGTCAACATCATCACCCGCCGCGACTTCGATGGCGGCCAGGTGACCCTGAACTATGGTGAGTACAGCAAGGGCGACGGCACGCAGAAGGGCGTGGACCTGGCGTGGGGCAAGAGCGGCGATCGCTACAGCCTGTTCCTCGGTGCCAGCTGGACCAAGCAGGACCCGGTGTTCGCCCGCGACCGCGAGCAGTCGCGCTTCCCGATCCCGGGGACCGGCCTGGCCTTCGGCAGCGGCGGCATTCCGCAGGGCCGCTTCGCCTTCGTCGATCCCAACACCGGCGCCGAGCAGGACATCGTGCCCAATACCGGCGTGAGCAGCCCGCGCTACGACGGCAGTGCCGGCTGCAACCGCACCGATGATTACCACTGCTTCACCAGCGCCGATCGTTTCAACTTCGCCGAATACAACATGGTGTTGACCCCGTCCGAGCGCAAGGGCCTGTTCGGCCAGTTCCGCTTCGACATCACCGACAACGTGCAGTGGTACATCAAGGCGCTGGGCAACCGCCGCGAGTCGACCAACCAGGCCGGCCCCGAGCCGCTGTTCTTCGGCCCCGACGGTGCCACCGGCAATCCGCTGGCCGACAACATCGTGGTCTCGCGCCTGAACCCGTACAACCCGTTCGGCTTCGACCTGGTGTCCTCGGGCAACATGAGCCTGATCGGGCGCCGCCCGGTGGAGGGTGGGGCACGCGTGTTCAAGCAGGAGGTCAACACGACCTATGTGGCCACCGGCCTGGTCGGCAACTTCCATGCCGCCGACCGCAGCTGGTACTGGGACGTCAACGGCATGTACAGCAAGAACAAGGCCGAACAGACCAACTACGGCAGCTACAACATCTACAACGTCAACATGGCGCTGGGTGATCCGGCGGTGTGTGCGGCAACGCCGGGCTGCGTGCCACTGAACATCTTCGGCGGCGTCGGCTCGATCACCCCGGACATGCTGAAGTGGATCCAGCCGGTGGTGCGTGATCGCAGCCAGAACGAGCTGAGCCTGTTCACCGCCAACCTGTCCAGCGACCTGTTCACCCTGCCGGCCGGCCCGGTGTCGTTCGCCAGCGGCTACGAGTACCGCAAGTACAAGGGCTGGTACCAGCCCGATCCGCTGACTGTGGCCGGCCACTACAATGGCGTGCCGTCGCAGCCGACGTCCGGTTCGTATGATGTCAACGAAGCGTACCTGGAGTTGAGCGTTCCGATCTTCGCCGACTCGCCGCTGGGCAAGAAGCTGGACCTGAGCCTGGCGGGCCGCTATTCGGACTACTCCACCTTCGGTGGCGAGTTCACCCCCAAGTACGGCCTGCGCTGGCAGGTGACCGACGACTTCGTGCTGCGCACCACCTATGCCGAGGGCTTCCGTGCACCGTCGATCGGTGAGCTGTACGGTTCGGCCGCGCGCGCCGACCTGCAGCTGTTCGATCCGTGCTCGGTGGGCCTGGGCGGTACGCCGCCACGCGGCAGTGCCGCCAACTGCGCCGCGCTCGGCGTGCCGGCCGGCTTCCAGCAGGCCAATTCGCAGATCTCGGTGACCACCGGCGGCAACCGCGAGCTGGAGCCGGAGCGCTCGCGCAGCTTCAGCGCCGGCTTCGTGTGGAGCCCGTGGTTCGGCAACAACGCGTCGTGGTCGGAGCGCTTCGACGTGGAAGTGACCTTCTACCGCCATGCCATCGACGGTGCGATCCAGGCGATCAACGCGCAGACCCAGCTGGACCTGTGCGTGGATACGCTCGACCCGGTGTACTGCAATGGCATCACCCGCGCCAGCACCGGTGCGGTCAGCAGCTTCAACAACCGCCTGACCAACCTCGGCTCGATCAAGACCGATGGCTGGGACGTGGACCTGTTCTGGACGTTGCCGCAGACCTCCGTCGGCCAGTTCAAGCTGGCCTGGAAGAACACCTTCGTCGGCCGTTACGAGGCCACCGGCGCGGCCGGCCAGAAGCAGCCGCAGAAGCCGGGCGTGGAAGTGGCCGACAGCTCCATTCCGGAGTGGACCAGCAACGCCAGCATCGCCTGGACGATGGACCGCTGGAGTGCGAACTGGACGGTGCGGCACATCTCCGAGCTGACCGAGAACTGCGGTGATGCCGTGGCGTTCCCGGTGTGCAGCAACCAGGCCGCCGGCACCAACACGCTCTCGGCCACCACCTTCCACGACATGCAGGTGGGCTACAAGATCGACTGGATGAAGGGGCTGCAGCTGACTGCCGGCCTGAACAACGTGTTCGACAAGGATCCGCCGATCTGCCTGTCGTGCTCGTTGAACGGGTATGACGCGTCGACCTACGACATCCCGCGTGGCCGTTACTGGTACCTGCGCGCGGATCTGCGGTTCTGATGTGACGGTGGCAGCGCCGGTCAATTCCGGCGCTGCCTTGCGGGTGTAGAGCCGAGCCCACGCTCGGCTGAATCTCTGAGCCGAGCATGGGCTCGGCTCTACAGGTGCGGGGCGGTCGTGCCCCGTGCCTGCTCAGAACGCCCAGGTAAAGGTCAGCGAACCATTGCGACCATCGCCATACGCACCGTAGCCGGTGATCTGCGAGAGATACTTCTTGTCCAGCAGGTTGTTGAGGTTGGCCTGCACGCTGAACTCCGGTGAGATGCGGTAGCGCACGAAGGCACTGACCAGCGCGTAGCCACTCTGCTCGATACGGCCATAGGCCGGCACCGGGTAGTAGATGCGGTTCTGCCAGTTGGCACCGCCACCGACGGTGAGTTCCTGCAGCGACTGCGGCGTGTAGCTGGTGAACAGCTTCAGTGCGGTCTGCGGCAGGTTGGTGTTGATGTCGGCGCCATTGATGTCCTTGGCCACGTAGCGGGAGGCGCCGAAGGTGGCATTCCAGCCCGGTGCCAGTTCGCCGTTGAGCTCGAACTCGAAGCCACGGCTGACCGTGCCGCGCGCGGCGCGATAGGCAAATTCGTTCTGGCTGCCGGGCACCGGCTCGCCAGTGATCTGGCCGACGTTGTCCTGTTCGATGCGGAATACCGCCAGCGAAGCATTCAGCCGGTTGTCGAACCAGGCACCCTTGACGCCCACCTCGTAGCTCTTGCCGTCGACCGGATCGAGGTAGCTGCCGTTGCGGTCCTTCAGCGTCTGCGGCTGGAAGATTTCGGTGTAGCTGGCGTAGGTCGAGTACGTGCCGTTGATGTCGAACACCAGGCCGGCGTACGGCGTGGTCACCTTGTGCGCGCGGTCAGCGCCCTCGCCCTCACTCTTCCAGTCGGTGTAGCGTGCGCCGATGATCAGCTTCAGCGGATCAGCCAGCGACAGGCGGGTGGCGGCATAACCGGCCTTCTGGGTGATCGTGCCACGGCTCTGCAGGCCGAGCGGCCCCCAGCCCGGCTCGCTGATGTTGCCGGTCCAGTTCAGATAGCTGGCGAACGGGTCCCAGGGCCGGCCTGGGCCACCGACCTGGTAGTCGCCGTAGTTGGCGTACTCGCGCTTGTTGTAGCTCAGGCCGGCCATGAACTGGTGCTCGCGGCCGAACAGCTGGAACGGGCCATCGACATAACCATCCACGCCGGTGACCTTGCGCTCGGTGTTGTAGAAGCCGGCCGAGGGCGAAATACCGGCTCCAGTGGTCTTGTCGAAGTTCGACGCGCCGGTGATCCAATCGTTGTACGCGGGGTAGAACAGCTTGTCGTCGGCCTTGGTCTCGTCATGCGTCGCGCCGAGCTTGAACTTCCAGCCATTGCTGAAGGCGTGCTGCAGGGTGGCGAACGCGCGCTTGCTGGTGGTGTCCCAGTAGGTCCAGTCCGGGCTGGCGTTGAACGATTCGTCGTAGCCGGTGCGCGAGCCGTCGGAGTACAGCATCGGGAAGCCGCCCCAGGTGGCGCCGTTGGCACGCTTCTGCTGGTAGTCGTAGCCCACGCTCAACTGGGTGTCAGGCGTCAGGTCGGCGTCGATCACCGCATAGCCCAGCGTCTTGCGCTGGTTGTAGCGGTCCATCTGGCCGTCGGTATCCAGGTAGCTGCCGATCACCCGGCCGCGCACGGTGCCGCTGGCGTTCAGCGCGCTGCCCACGTCCACGGTGGTGCGGGTGCGGCCCCAGCTGCCGACGTTCACCGACACGCTGCCGGTCAGCTCGGCGCTGTCGGCGTGCTTGCGGATCAGGTTCACCGATGCCGACGGATTGCCGGCGCCACTCAGCAGGCCGGTGGCGCCGCGCACCACTTCCACCCGGTCGTACAGCGCCAGGTCCAGCCCGGAATCGCCGTAGCTCCAGTTCTGCACCATCTGCGTGGGCAGGCCATCGAACTGGTACGCATCGATGTAGAACCCGCGTGCGTAGAACTCGGTGCGTTCGCTGTCGGACTGGGTGCTGGTGACGCCGGTGGTGTTGGCCAGCACGTCGATGATGTCGTCCAGCTTCTGATCTTCGATGCGCTGGTGGCTGATGATGCTGACCGACTGCGGGATCTCGCGCGGCGCGAGGTCGAAGCGGGTACCGGCCGAGGTGCGGCGTACCGAATAGCCTTCGGCGCGTTCACCCTTCACCACCACCTTGTCGAGGGTGGTCGGGTCGGCGGCGGTGTCGGCGAAGGCGGTCGGGGCCACGGCGCAGAGCACGGCAAGCACAGCAACGGACAGCCGTTGCGGCTGCGGGGTACGGAGGGTGGAACGGGTCATGGGGGTCCTGGGCGAGCACGCGCGATCGGCCGGCATCCAGGAGGCGAGGCGCTACGGGGTAGGGATAGGGCAGGCAGGCCGTCCTGGCGCCACCGGAAACGAAAGAATCGTAATACGAACTATTCCTATTTACAAATCATGAACAAGCCGGCCCGTTGTTCACGGGGTCGGGCGGGTCAGCGCAGCAGCGGCAGCGGATCGCGCGCGCCGTCGGTGCCGTAGATGCCCCAGTGCAGGTGCGGCGGGGTGCCCTTGGCGTTGCCGCTGTCGCCGACATGGCCGAGCAGGTCTCCGGGCTGCACCACCTGGCCGCGCGCAAGGCCCTCGGCCCAGCCGTCCAGATGGGCGTAGTAGTAGCGTTCGCGCCCGGGCCCGATCAGCCACACCTGGCGGCCACCTAGGCCGCGGTCGCTGACATCCACGATGACGCCGACGGTGGCACTGCGCACCGGGGTGCCGCGCCTGGCGAAGATGTCGATGCCGGCATGGGAGCGGTCACGGCCACGCGGCGCACCGAAGGTATCGGCGATCTGGCGTGGCCGGACGCCGTCCACCGGCACCGGCAGCTCGCTGGCCGGAGGCATCCGCGAGAGTGTCCACAGCTGCTTCGGCGCGGCGGCCCACGGGCTGTTCCACAGCGTCAGCACGGCAACGAGAGCAATGGCCAGGCACGTGCCGCGCAGCAGCCAGCGGCGCAGGCGACGGGCGGGGGAGGGCGATGTGTTCATGGTCTCCGACTGTAGCGTCGGGCCGTGCTCGACGGCATCTGCGCTAGGACAGCGGCACTTCGAAACTCCGCTTCAACGTACCCAGCGCGACCGACGTACGGAACCGCTCGATGTTGTCATCGCCGCCGAACAACCGCTCGGTGATCGCCTCGTACTCTTCCATCGACGCCGCCGAAAGCAGCAGCAGGAAATCGCCATCGCCGGTGATCGAGTAGCACTGCTGCACTGCCGGGTCGTCCTGCACGCGGCGCTTGAACGGCGCCACGCGTTCGCGCTGCTCGCTGACCACGCGCACCTCGACGATGATGGTCAGTGGCCGCCCGACCTTGGCGGCGGCGACCACCGCCACATTGGCCGTGATCACGCCGCTGTCCTGCAGGCGCTTGATGCGGCGCTGCACGGCCGGGGTGGACAGGTGCACGGCCTCGGCGATTTCGCGCTGCGGCAGGGCGTTGTCCCGCTGCAGCAGGTCGAGGATGGCGCGGTCGAAGCTGTCGAGCACAGGGGCGGTGGCCATGGCGAGCAGAAGTTGCACGAACGGGCTGTCAATTGAGCCAAGTGCTCGGCGCCGGCGCAATAGACTCTGCCCATGCAGACCTCACGACTTGCGCCGATGTTGCCGGCGCTGGCGGTGCTTGGCTCGGTCACCTCGCTGGCCATCGGCACCTCCTACGCAAAACACCTGTTCCCGCTGATCGGCGCCCAGGGCACCAGCGCGCTGCGCGTGGGCTTTTCGGCGCTGTTGCTGCTGCTGTTCTGGCGGCCATGGCGCTGGAAGACCAGCCGCGTGGATGCGATCACCATCCTGCGCTACGGGCTCACTCTGGGCCTGATGAACCTGCTGTTCTACATGGCCCTGCGCACGATCCCGTTCGGCATCGCGGTGGCCATCGAGTTCACCGGGCCGCTGACGGTGGCGATGCTGTCGTCACGACGACCGATCGACTTCGTCTGGGTGGGCTGCGCGGTGGTGGGGTTGTTGCTGCTGCTGCCACTGGGGGGCGGCCCGGCGCTGGACCCGGCCGGCGTGCTGTATGCGATGGGCGCAGCGGCGTGCTGGGGCCTGTACATCGTGTTCGGCAAGCGTGCCGGCCACCTGCACGCCGGGCATTCGGTGTCGCTGGGGCTGCTGGCGGCCTCGCTGGTGGTGGTGCCGGTGGGCGTGGTGCATGCCGGCGCCGCGCTGCTCGATCCGAAGATCCTGGCAGCCGGCCTGGTGGTGGCGCTGGTGTCCAGCGCGATCCCGATGTCGCTGGAGATGATGGCGCTCAAGCGCCTGCCGAAGGAGACGTTCGGCATCCTGATCAGCATGGAGCCGGCGGTGGCCGCGCTGTGGGCGATGCTGCTGCTGCACGAACACCTGCACGGGCTGCAGTGGCTGGCGATCGGCTGCACGGTGCTGGCCTCGGTCGGCAGCACCATGACCGCACGGCGATTGAAGGTGCCGATCGCCGCATGAAAAAAAGGGGACGGAGGGGATTAAGTCGTTAATGCATAAACGACTTAATCCCCTCCGTCCCCTTTTTGGTTCAGCGCAGGGCGTCGGCCGGGACGTCGATCGCCATCGCCAGCGCGAGGTGATCGGAGAACGCGGCCGGCACGGCTTCCACGGTGCGGGTGTGCAGGCCACTGCTGACCAGGATGTGGTCGATGGCGCGGTCGGGCCGCCAGCTGGGGAAGGTCGGCACGATGCAGCCCGGTGGCTGCAGCCGGGTCTTCTGGTACAGCACCTGCATTTCCGGGCGTTCTGCCAGGCAGTTGAAGTCGCCCATCAGCACCGCGTTGGGGTGGTCGGACAGCAGCTCGGCGATGAAGCCCAGCTGCGACATCCGGGAGCCCGCACCCAATGACAGATGGGCCACCGCCACCGCCAGGCCGTCGGTGCCGTCGCCGAACTTGGCCAGCAGCACGCCGCGCCCGCCGATGCGGCCGGGCAGGGCGTGGTCCTGCACTTCCACCGGCTCCAGCTTGCTCAGCAGGCCATTGGCGCTGGACGCGACCCCGCCCATGCGCCGGTTCGGCTGGTGGCTCCAGTAGTTGAAGCCGGCGCGCTGGGCCAGGTAGTGGGTCTGGTTGGTGAAGCCCGAGCGCAGGCTGCCCGGGTCGGCCTCCTGCAGGCCGACGATGTCATGTTCGCGTGCCAGGGTGGCGATCGCGTCCAGGCTGCTGCGCTTGCGACCCGCCGGCAGCGCATGCGACCAGCTGCGGGTCACATAGTCGCTGTAGCGGCGGGTACTGGAGCCGGCCTGGATGTTGGCCGTCAGCAAGCGCAGGGTCCGTGTACGGGGGGAATTCACGGCCGGGAAATGCTTCTCTTGGATCAGTGAGCCTGGGCCGCACCGCGTTCGCGGGCGATCAGGTGGTCGGCGATGCGCAGCATGTCCGGGAAGCTCTTGCCCTTCACCAGGTACTTGCCGTTGACGATGATCGACGGGGTGCCGCTGATCTGGCTGCGCTGGGCGAACTGCTTGGCCGAGTTGGTCTTGGCGTTCACCGCGAAGCTGCCCATGGTGGCGGCGAACTGCTTCGGATCCACGCCGTAGGCGGCATAGAACTTGGCGATGTCTTCCACCGAGTCACGGCCGCGCTCGCCCTTCAGGGTCTTCTGCGAGTGGATGGCGGCGTACAGCGCTTCGTGGGTCTTCTCCTGCACGCCCAGGGTCTGCGCGGCGTAGAAGGCACGGGCGTAGTCATCCCAGGTGCCGCCGAACATGGCCGGCACGTAGACGAAGTTCACGTCGCTCGGCAGGCCGGCCTTCCACGGGCCGACCAGCGGCTGGAACGCGGCGCAGGCCGGGCAGACGTAGCCGAAGATCTCGGTCACTTCGATCTTGCCGGCGGCCGGCTGGAACGGCTGGCCGTTCGGGATCACCTGATAGTCGGCGCCTTCCACCGGGGCCGGGCCGGTCAGCGCGGCGGTGGTCGGGGCCGGCGCGGCGGCCGGAGCCGCTTCGGCCGGGGCCTTGTCGCCTTCGGCGGCAGCCGGAGCGGTGCCTTCGTTGCCCGCGGCCGGCGCAGCAGCCGGTTCGGTGGTGGCAGCCGGGGCCGCAGCCGGTTCGGCCGGGGCCGCGGTGGTGTTGGTGCTGCCGTCGTCGGCCTTGCAGGCGGCCAGGATCGGCAGCAGCGCTGCGAGGGCGAGGGCGGCGAAACGGGTCTTCATGGAAACGTCTCCAGCATCTGGAAAGGTGGGGCCGGCGGCGGGCGCCGGCCAGAGGGAAATGATGACACGCGGCGGCGACAGCGCCGTGTCGGTGGTGGGGCTGGGTTCAGCGGCCGCGGGCGGCGCGGGCCTGGGCGATCAGCGCCGAGGCGATGCGCAGCTGGTCGTCGAAGCTGTTGCCACGCACCAGGTACTGGCCGTTGATGATGATGGCCGGGGTGCCCGGAACCTTGGTGCGCTGGGCGAACGCGCGCGCGGCATCGACCTTCTTCTGCACGGCATCGCCGCGCAGGGCCTGGATGTAGCGGTCCGGGGTCACGCCGTAGGCCTTGTAGAAGGTGGCGAGCTCATCGGCCGAGACGTTCTGCATCGGCAGCGAACCCTGTTCGTGCAGGGCCTTGAACACGGCGGCATGGCTGCGCTTGGCCACGCCGACTTCGTCAGCGGCGTAGTAGGCCAGTGCCCAGGCATCCCAGACGCCACCGAAGGCTGCCGGGACCGGGGTGAAGCGCACATCGGCCGGCAGCTTGGCCGCCCAGGCTTCCAGCTGCGGCTCGAAATGGGCGCAGTGCGGGCAGGTGTAGCCGAACACCTCGACCACCTCGATCTTGCCGGCCAGCGGCTGGAACGGGCCCGGCTGGGCGATGCGCTCGTAGTCTTTGCCCTCGACCAGCGGGGCATTGGCGGGGGTGGCGGCGCCGGCTGCCAGCGGCAGCAGCACCAGCACGGACAACAGCAGGCGGGAAATCAACCTCATCGACACGCATCTCCGTTGAAAAAAGCAACGCCGGCGCAGCCGCCGGCGTGAAGGAAACATACCGCAGCCGCGGGCCGACGTGGCGGCCCGGGCCGACCAGTGGTGGTCAGGGGGCGGCAGCCGGTTGTGCCGGAGCCGCCGCAGCGGCCACGTCATCGGCCTTGTTGTGCAGGCCCTGCAGGTAGCTCGACAGTGCCTGCACCTCCTGCTCGCTGAGCTTCTGCGCGACCGTCGCCATGATCTGGAAGTGCGCCTTGTCGGTCTCGTTGGTCTGGCCGGCCTGGTATTCCTGCAGGCGGCGCGCGACATAGCTGGCGTGCTGCCCACCGAGGTGCGGGTAGGCCGGGCCGGGATTGCCGGCACCGCTGGGGCCGTGGCAGGCCATGCAGGCCGGCAGGCCACGTTTGGCATCACCGCCGCGGTACAGCTGCTGGCCGATCTCGTAGAACTTCATGCCCTTGTAGGGGCCCTCGGTAACCGCCGTGTCGTCGGCGATGCCGGCGTTGGCCTTCTGCGTGGCGAAGTAGGCGCCGATATCGCGCATGTCCTGCGGGGTAAGGTTCTGCACGAACGGCACCATCGCCACCGCCGCGCCGGAACTGCGCTGGCCGTTGGCGATCAGGGCCATCTGCTGGGCCACGTAGCGTTCGCTCTGGCCGGCAATGGACGGGTACATCTCCACCGTGGAATTGCCGTCGGCACCGTGGCAGGCCGCGCAGGCCGTCGCCTTGGTCTGGCCGGCCTTGGCATCGCCCCAGTGGGTCTTGCTGAAATCCACCTCCAGCGAGGCGGTGCGGATCGGCCCGTTGTCGGGTAGCGGGGTCAACGTGGTCTGCGCGAACGCAGCGGCGGCAACGACTACAGCAGTGGCAAGGGCGGATACGGCAAGAACGCGAGCGTGGCGCATGCTAAAGCTCCGTATGGACCGGGCCGGGCGGTGGCCGCCGGCATCGCCCGGATTATCAACGGCGTTTCCGCGCACGGTCAACGCAGCAGTGCAGCAAAATGGCCGCGGAGGCCGCCGGCACGGGCGCGCGGCGCCGCAACATGCGATCCTAGGCGCATGTCATTGCTCATCGAACGCGCCCGTTACCACCTTTCGGCCCATAACGTGCGGCAGCTGCCGCCCGACGAAGGGGCCGAAGTGGCCTTTGCCGGCCGCTCCAACGCCGGCAAGTCCAGTGCGCTCAACGCGCTGACCCGCCAGAACGCCCTGGCCCGTGTCTCCAAGACCCCGGGCCGCACCCAGCAGCTGGTGTTCTTCCAGATCACCCCGGAAGCCCATCTGGTCGACCTGCCCGGTTACGGCTACGCCAAGGTGCCGCTGGACCTGCAGGCGCACTGGCAGGCCTTCATCGACAAGTATTTCCGTACCCGCGAGGCCCTGAAGGGGCTGGTGGTGGTGATGGACATCCGCCATCCGCTGAAGGATTACGACCGGCAGATGCTGTCCTACGCCGTGCAGCGTGGCCTGCCGGCGCACGCGCTGCTGACCAAGGCCGACAAGCTCAGCCGCAGCCAGCAGATGCAGACCCTGCAGAAAGTGCGCAAGGAACTGCACTCGGCCTACGGCGACAGCGTCAGCGTGCAGGTGTTCTCCGGCGAAGACCGCACCGGCGTGGACGAAGCCCGCGGCGTGATCGGCGGCTGGCTGGGGCTGGAATAAGAACAAGGTGCGCCGGGCGGCGCCCGGCGACATTCCTGTAGAGCCGAGCCCACGCCCGGCTGCCGCACGCAGTGCGGCTCGCCCCCGGTAGCCGAGCATGGGCTCGGCGCTACAAGGGCTCATCGGCTCATTTCAACGGCGAATACTCCGCCGGCACCCAGGCATAGGCCTGGCCTTCGCTGCGCACATGGCCCAGCCCCGGGAACGGCAGGTGCGCACCGGCCACCCACCAGCCGTGGGCGGTGGCCTGCTGCAGCAGCCCGCGACGGCTGGCGATGGCCGCCTTGCGGTCCGAATCGGCCTCGAATGCCGCCTCCGGGTGCGCGAACTGCACCGCATGGAAGTGCAGCACATCGCCCCATACCAGCAGTGATTGGCCCTGGCTGTCGAACCGGTAGGAGACATGGCCGGGGGTGTGGCCATGGGTGTCCATCGCCACCGCGCCGCCGGGCAGGGCGTCGCCGGGGCTGAAGGTGCGCAGGCGGCCGCTGGCCTGGTAGGGCGCCACCGCATTGCGCGCCAGCGGGAAGGCGAAGCGCACGCCCTCCGGCGCGGTGGCCTCGCTGGACGGGGTGAGCCAGTAGTCGGCATCGGCCTTGGACAGCCATACGGTGGCATTCGGGTAGGCCGGCTTGCCCTGTGCGTCGAGCACCCCGCACAGGTGGTCCGGGTGGGCGTGGGTCAGCAGCACCTCGTCCACCTCGGCCGGGTCCACGCCGGCGGCGCGCAGGTTGCCCAGCACCTGGCCCAGGCCGGGGCCGAAGCACTGCGCGGTACCGGTATCGACCAGGGTCAGGTGGTTGCCCTGGCGCACCAGGAAGGCGTTGATCGCGGTCTGCAGGCCCTTCTTGTCTTCGGGCACGTAGCGGCCTTCCAGCAGGCGGCTGACCAGCGTCGGCGGCACGTCCACCACTTCCTGCCGGCCCAGCGCGACCACGCCGTC
This sequence comes from Stenotrophomonas maltophilia, assembly GCF_002799245.1. GTDB lineage: Bacteria > Pseudomonadota > Gammaproteobacteria > Xanthomonadales > Xanthomonadaceae > Stenotrophomonas > Stenotrophomonas maltophilia_S. Next base: position 270,942 of record NZ_NEQV01000002.1, read on the forward strand.
GAACAGCGCGGTGACCTGCAGCGCACCGACGCGCTGGTGGTAGACGCCGGGCACCTGCTGGGCGGGGGCGGGCGAGGTGGCTTCGGCAAGCGCGGCCAGCGGCAGGGACGACAGGGCCAGCAGCAGGGCGCCGCGCAGCGGCAGGTGACGCAGGGTCATGGCGGTTCTCGGTGGATGACGGACGGTTCCGTTGCCGCATAGCGTGCCGTGGCCGATGTGTGTGCGGCGCTCAAACCACTGCGTGGAATGCTCAGGGAGGGGGTGTTGTGGGCAGGGCTGCGCCCTGCACCTGCCGAAGCGTTGAAGCAACGGCCGAAGCAACAGCAACAGCAACAGCGGGCTGCCCGTGGGATGGCGGGGTGGGTCCGGCTGCGGGGGACGCCGCAAGTACGTCCATGTAGGCTTGGCCGCGGCATCCATGCCGCGGACACCCCCGCAACCGGACCCACCCCGCCTTCGACAGTTTTCCGCGATCTGTCGGAATTGCTCTTGGGGTCAGATCCGTTTTCCGCAGGAAAACGGATCTGACCCCGAATTTCATTCGATATCTGACAGATGTGTCGACCAAGGTCGACACCTACCAACAGCCGCGGAGATCTGTCAGAGGTGGGGCGGTGTCGGAGTGCGGGGTGTCAGCCGCATGGATGCGGCTGCCAAGCCCCCATGGACGGGTTTACGGCGTCCCCGCACTCCGACACCGCCCCGCCATCCCACGGATAGCCCGCTGTTGCTGTTGCTTCGGCTGTTGCTTCAACGCTTCGGCAGGTGCAGGGCGCAGCCCTGCCGAACCCCCCTCAAATGTCTGTGGGCGCCAGTCCGTACCGCTCGGCGAAGCGCTTGCTGAAACTCGCCGCAGACCGGTAGCCCGCGCGTGCGGCGACGGTCTTCAACGGCAGGTCGGTGGTGTAGAGCAGCTGCATGCCATGCGCCAGGCGGGCCTCGGTGAGCAGCTGGCGCAGGCTGGTGTCCTCGGCGGCGAGGCGACGGCGCAGGGTCGCGCCGCTCAGCGCGAACTGTTCTTCCACATCGCGCGATTGCCAGTCGTGTGCGGGCTCGGCGGCGATGCGGTCGCGGATCTGTTCGCCCAGGCTCGGTGCCTGCGGCAGCAGCAGATTGCCGTGGCCCTGCCGGCACAGGGTCAGCACCAGCGAGGCCAGGGCCAGCCGCGCTTCGCTGTAACGGCCGTCCTGCAGCGATTGCCGCCACTGGCGCAGCACCGCGCCGTGCTCGATCAACGGCAGTCGCGCCATCGCCTGGCCAGGGACGGGAAGCTCCTCGTTCCACAGCGTGCGTGCCGCCGCCAGCACTTCGGCACACAGCGGCACGATGGCGCTGAGGTAACGGCCGCTGCGCGGGTCGGGGGTGTTGACCACATCGATGCGGCAGCGCTGGGTCAGCAGCAGGATATCGCCGGGCATGAACGCCAGCGACTGGTGCGCGGTGCGCACCTGCTTGCGGCCTTCCAGCAGGATCGCGAACTGCGGTTGCGGAATCTCCACCGAGCTGGCGCCATGTTCGCGCCGGGCGGTGATGCACGCATAGCCTTCGGCGCGTGCGCAGCCGGCCAGGCTGGCCATCTCGGCCAGCAGTGCGGTGGCCGGGGGCAGCATGGCGGTCACGAGACGTGGGCGCCCAGCAGGCGACCGACGCCTGCGGCCGCGGCCATCGCCAGCGCGCCCCAGAACATCACCCGGATCGCGCCGCGCACCGGCGGTGCACCACCGGCCTGGGCCGCCATCGCGCCGGTCAGGCACAGGCCGAGCAGGGTGCTGGCCGTGGTCATCATCGCGACCTTGTCCACCGGTGCGAGCAGGGCGGTCAGCACCGGCAGGGCCGCACCACAGGTGAACGCCCCGGCCGAGGCAAGCGCCGCCTGCAGCGGGCGCGCGCGCAGGGTATCGGTGATGCCCAGCTCGTCGCGTGCATGGGCGCCCAGCGCATCGTGGGCGGTGAGCTGTTCGGCCACCTGTCGTGCCAGTGCCGGTTCCAGGCCGCGGTGGCGGTAGATCGCGGCCAGCTCTTCCAGCTCGCTGTGCGGATCTTCGTGCAGTTCGCGCTTTTCCATTGCCAGGTCGGCATCTTCGGTGTCGGCCTGGGTCTGCACCGAGACATATTCGCCGGCGGCCATCGACATCGCGCCGGCCACGGTGCCGGCCACGCCGGTGGCCAGGATGGTCGCCGCAGAGGCGCCACTGGCGGCCACGCCGACCACCAGGCCGGCCACGGAGACGATGCCATCGTTGGCCCCCAGCACGGCGGCACGCAGCCAGCCGACGCGCTCGGAGCGGTGCAGTTCGGGGTGTCGTGAATGACGGCTCATGGCTCTGAGTGTACGGGGGTCAAGAGGGCGTCGGTAGGATGCAGAAAACCGTCACCGTCGCATGACGCAACGGGCCGCCACGCTATAGTGCGCCCTTGCGATGGAAGGCCCCCAGCCCCACATCCCCTGCCAACGTCCAGCGAGCCTTTCCCTTGTCGAGCCCCAGCCACGTCGCCGATACACCCATTACCGACCGCTCGCAGCTGGTGGAGGTGATCGCCTCCGGCGAGAAGCCCCGCGCGCAGTGGCGCATCGGTACCGAGCACGAGAAGTTCGGGTTCCGCCTGGACGACCTGCGCCCGCCGACCTTCGAGGGCGAGCGCGGCATCGAGGCGCTGCTCAACGGGCTGGTCCGCTTCGGCTGGGAGCCGGTGCAGGAAAACGGCAACACGATCGCGCTGCTGCGCGATGGTGCCTCGGTGACGCTGGAACCGGCCGGCCAGCTGGAGCTGTCCGGCGCGGCGCTGGAGACCATCCACCAGACCTGCGTGGAGACCGGCACCCATCTGAATGAAGTGGCGCAGGTGGCCGGCGAACTGCAGCTGGGTTTCCTCGGCATGGGTTTCCAGCCGAAGTGGAAGCGCGATGAGATGCCGTGGATGCCGAAGGGCCGCTACAAGATCATGCGCGCGTACATGCCCAAGGTCGGCTCGCTCGGCCTGGACATGATGACCCGCACCTGCACGGTGCAGGTGAACCTGGACTACGCCACCGAAGCGGACATGGTGAAGAAGTTCCGCGTGTCGCTGGCGCTGCAGCCGATTGCTACGGCGCTGTTCGCCGATTCGCCGTTCACCGAAGGCAAGCCGAACGGTTACCTGAGCTACCGCTCGCACATCTGGACCGACACCGACGCCGATCGCACCGGCATGCTCGACTTCGTGTTCGAGGACGGCTTCGGTTACGAGCGCTATGTCGACTACCTGCTCGACGTGCCGATGTACTTCTCCTACCGCGATGGCATCTACCACGACGCCAGCGGGCAGAGCTTCCGCGATTTCATGCAGGGCCGGCTGCCGGTGCTGCCGGGGGCGCTGCCGACGCTGCGCGACTGGTCGGACCACATGACCACCGCGTTCCCGGAAGTGCGGCTGAAGAAGTACCTGGAAATGCGCGGCGCCGACGGTGGCCCGTGGAGCCGCCTGTGCGCGCTGCCGGCGTTCTGGGTGGGCCTGCTGTACGACGACACCGCGCTGGATGCGGCCTGGGACCTGGTGCGTGACTTCACCCTGGCCGAGCGCCATGCGCTGCGTGACGGCGTGCCCAGGCATGCAATGAACCTGCCGTTCCGCAATGGCAGCGTGCGCGACCTGGCCCGCGAAGCGGTGAAGATTTCGGTGGAAGGCCTCAAGCGCCGCGCGGCGCGCAATGCCGACGGCCAGGACGAGAGCAAGTTCCTGGACGTGCTGCAGGAAATCGTCGAGTCCGGGCTGACCCCGGCCGAGCGCAAGCTGGCGCTGTTCCATGGCCGCTGGCACGGCGACGTGGACCCGGTGTTCCGCGAGTTCGCGTACTGATCGCCTTGCGGTAGTGCCGGCCGCTGGCCGGCAGTTGCATGGGGTTGCCGGCCAGCGGCCGGAACTACCAGAGAATGAACCCCGGCTCTGCTGGGGTTTTTGCGTTCTGGGCGTTTACAGCAGATCGCATGGCTGTACCTGGCATGGACGCGTGTTGCTCATGCTTAACGAATTCACTCGTTCGACTGTTTGTCAGGGGATTTGCAACGAGTTGTATGGCCCTGGCGTGACGCATTCAACACCATCAGTCATGACTTGAAGAGGGGCTTGCATGCCCCGGGTGCGGGCAATCGACGGCACTGCCGAGAGCGCCGGTCCGCACGCTTGATGCGTTCGCCAACCATTGCCATTCATAGGAATTCAATCATGAAAACCCGTTTCCATAGACGCCGCGTTGCGATAGCCATCGCCGTGGGGTTGTGCACTGCATTGCCGCTGCAGGCCAGAAATCTCGGGCCTGGAGAGTCACACACCGTTCTGCCCGGTGATGCGGCGGAAGAGTGGAGTCTGGAAGAGGCGTCCATTGCCATGATTCCCGGGTCTGTAGCTACGACAGTTTGGGCAGACAGATCGACTGTCAGCATCGATGGCGGAACAATTGGGAGATCCAACGACGCTTCTTCTTACGGCCTGTATCTGGGCAATGGTTCAGACGCAAGCGTACGTAATGCGGCAATTATTGCAGGTAGTCGCGGGATCGCTGTCGACCTCCGCCATCTTGCTCAGGCAGATATCAGCGATTCGACGATCACTGCGGGAGAGGGAGGGATCGGTGTTGGTTTTGTACGCGGGGCCCAAGCTTCGCTGCGCAATACTTCGATTATGGCGACCGATACTGATGGCGTTGCTCTTCATTTCATCAATGGCGCCGCCGGGGAGGTCAATATGGCCCACCTTGCCGAGGGAAGTCGTGCGATAGGCTCCGAGAATGCCGTGAAGATGGTTCAGAACGGCAACATCAGTCCCGGCACCCATTCATTGACCGTTGATGGCTCACATCTGGAAAGCCACATCGGATCTGCCATCCTTGTCGATGCGTTCGGTTACACAAGCGCAGAAATTGAACTGCGTAATGGGACTACCGTAACAGCAGGCAATGGCATTCTGCTGGAGACCGTTGGCGCGGCAGAGGTCAACTTCAATGTTGATAACAGCACTTTGCGAGGTGACTTGCTCAATGCTGTCGGCTCCACCATTGATGCGCGCCTGCAGAATGGTGCTTCGCTCACCGGCGCGATGACCAACGTGAGCAGTCTCGCCCTGGATGCGGCCACCTGGAACATCACCGGTGACTCGATGCTGGGCCGCCTGGATCTCGGCACTGGCGCGGTGGCCTTTGCTGCGCCTACGGGCGGCGTGCACAAGACCCTGGACGTGGCCGGTGATTTCAGCGGCAACGGCGGCACGATCCTGTTCAACACCGTACTGGCCGATGATGCCGCCGCCAGCGACAGACTGGTGATCGGTGGCGATACCAGTGGCACCGCCAACGTGCGCGTCAACAATGTCGGCGGTGCCGGTGCGCAGACGGTCAATGGCATCGAGCTGATCAACGTGGGCGGCGCTTCCAACGGCGTGTTCACCCTGCTGGGCCGCGCCATCGGTGGCCAGTACGAGTACTTCCTGCACAAGGGCATCGGCAGCAACGGCAACTGGTACCTGCGTTCGCAGTTGCCGGCGGTGGACGATGCAGACCCGATGCCGGAACCGGGCGAAGATACCCATCCGATGCCCGGTCCGGACGAAAACGCCTTCCCGCTGCCCGGCCCGCAACCGGAAGATGACGAGCCCTTCCCGCTGCCAGGCCCCGACCCGGACGGCCGGAACCCCGAGCCGGTGCTGCGCCCGGAAGGTGGCGCCTACCTGGCCAACCTGCAGGCGGCGCAGTCGATGTTCCAGATGGGCTACCAGCAGCGCCAGGCCGGCTTGAACGGCGGCCGCAGCTGGGTGAGCGTGGACGGTTCGCGGCAGGGCTTCGATGCGGTCAGCCGCCAGCTGGACATCCACGGCAACAGCCAGTCGCTGACCGTGGGCAGCGACGTGTGGCACAGCGACAACGGCCTCAGCGCCGGTGTGATGCTGGCCAGCGGCAACGCCACCAGCACCAGCACCAGTGCACTGACCGGCTACTACGCCCGTGGCAAGGTGAAGGGCGAGGCGCTGGGCGTGTATGGCACCTGGCGAGGTGGCAACGCCGCTGACCCCAGCGCCGGCTTCTATGTGGATGCCACCGTGCAGCGTGCGCAGTTCCGCAACCGCGTGGAAGGCGTGGGCCTGGAAGCCGAGCGTTACCGCAGCCGCGCCTGGCAGGGCACGTTGGAAGCAGGCCATGCATTCCGCATCGGCGGTGCCAGCAATGGCGGCATCTACCTGCAGCCGGAGCTGCAGGTGGGCTACAACCGCTGGAGCGATACCCGCCACACCGAAGTGAACGGCACGGAAGTGACCATCGAGGATGCCAACGGCCTGTTTGGCCGTGCCGGTGTGCGCCTGTCCGGCGTGACCCGCTGGGGTAATGGTGTTGCCGAAGTGCAGCCGTATGTGGCCGCGCATTGGCTGCACAACCGCGCCAACCTGCAGGTGGACATGGATGGTGACGCGGTGGATGCACGCATCCCGCGCAGCCGCGCCGAGGTCAGCGCCGGTGCCTCGCTGAAGTTCGCCGGTGGCGTGGGTGTGTTCGGTGGGCTGTCGCTGCAGCATGCCTCGGGTTACCACCGCACGGCCGCGCAGCTGGGCGTGAACTACAGCTGGTAAGCCACGGCTGGGTAGAGTCGACTGTCAGTCGACTCTCGCACGCAGCGCAGCGAAGAATGAAAAACCCCGGCGCATGGCCGGGGTTTTTCATTTTCACATCTGCTTTGGATCAGGCCGCGTTCTTCATCGTTGCCATGTCGATCACGAAGCGGTAGCGCACATCGTTCTTCGCCATGCGGTCCCAGGCTTCGTTGACGTTCTTGATGTCGATCATCTCGACGTCGCTGACGATGCCGTGCTCGGCGCAGAAGTCCATCATTTCCTGGGTTTCGGCCATGCCACCGATCGCCGAGCCGGTCAGGTGCTTGCGGCCGAAGATCACGCTGCCGCCGGTCAGCGGCGGGTCCAGTTCGGTCAGCACGCCGACCAGGCACATGGTGGCCTCGCGCTTGAGCAGGCCCATGTACGGGTTGGTGTCGTGGCCGACCGGAATGGTGTTGAGCAGGAAGTCGAAGCTGCCGGCGTGCGCCTTCATCTGCGCGGCATCACGCGACACCAGCACTTCGTCGGCGCCCAGGCGCTTGGCGTCGGCACCCTTTTCCGGCGTGGTGGTGATCATCACCACATGCGCGCCGAGCGCCTTGGCGAACTTCACGCCCATGTGGCCGAGGCCACCGAGACCGATCACGCCGACCTTCTGGCCCGGGCCGACCTTCCAGTGGCGCAGCGGCGACCAGGTGGTGATGCCGGCGCACAGCAGCGGCGCGGCCGCCTTCAGGTCCAGGCTGTCGGACACCTTCACCACGAAGCGCTGTTCGACCACCACGTGGTCGGAGTAGCCGCCATAGGTCGGCGCGCCGCTTTCGCGTTCACGGCCGTTGTAGGTCCAGGTCGCACCTTCGGCGCAGTACTGCTCCAGGTCGTGCTCGCAGGCGTCGCAGTGGCGGCAGGAGTCGACCATGCAGCCCACGCCGGCGTGGTCGCCGACCTTGAAGCGGGTGACGTTGCTGCCGACCTCGGTGACCCGGCCGATGATCTCGTGGCCCGGCACCATCGGGTAGATCGAGCCACCCCAGTCGTCGCGGGCCTGGTGCAGGTCGGAATGGCAGATGCCGCTGTAGAGGATCTCGATGCGCACATCGTCCGGGCCGATCGCGCGGCGTTCGAACTCGTACGGGATCAGCGGGTCGGTATGTGAATGGGCGGCGTAACCACGGGCGAGGGACATGGGGAATCCTTGGCAGGGTTTGTCGAAAGGCGTTTTACAATACGCGCCGTACCCGGCAGGAAAAAGGGCGGATATCGGCATGATTCATCAAGGCAGACTGCACAATCGTGGCCACTGACAATCTCTCCCACCTGGCTGCGTTCGCTGCGGTCGCCCGTCACCGCAGCTTCCGCCGCGCCGGCGCCGAGCTGGCGCTGTCGACCTCGGCGGTGAGCTATGCGATCCGCGCGCTGGAGGAGCGGCTTGGGGTGGGCCTGTTCCATCGCACCACCCGCAGCGTGGCCCTGACCGAGGCCGGGCAGCGCCTGCTGGAGCGCCTGCAGCCGGCCCTGGGGCAGGTGCACGATGCGCTGGAGGAGATGAACCAGTTTCGTGCCGCCCCGGCCGGCCTGCTGCGCATCAATGCCACCCGCGCCGCGGTGCCGACCCAGCTGGGGCCGCGGCTGGCGCGCTTCCTGCACGCCCATCCGGACGTGCGGGTGGAACTGACCGAGAACGACGGCCTGGTCGACATCGTCGCCGAGGGCTACGACGCCGGCGTGCGGCTGCATGAGTTCGTGCCCGAGGACATGGTGGCGGTACCGATGGGGCCGCCACTGCGCGGCTTGATCGTCGGCTCCCCGGACTACCTGCGCAGGCACCCGGCACCGCAGCATCCGCGCGACCTGGCCGCGCACGAATGCATCCGCTTCCGTTTCGCCAGCGGACATCTGTACAAGTGGCAGTTCGACCGCGATGGCCAGTCACTGGAAATCGATGTGCCGGGGCGGCTGACCCTGTGCGAGCAGGGCACGATCGTGCGCGCGGTGATCGATGGCATCGGCCTGGCCTACGTGCTGGAAGACACCGCACGGCCGTACATCGAATCGGGGCAGATGGTGGCGGTGCTGGAAGACTGGAGCGAGCCGTTTTCCGGCTTCGCGCTGTATTACCCGAAGCAGCGGCAGATGCCGGGTGCATTGCGCGCGTTCGTGGACATGCTGCGCGAGTGACTCTGGTGGGTGATGCAGTGCCGATGATGCAGTGCCGACCAACGGTCGGCACCCACCAGTGATGCAGTGTGGGTGATGCAGTGCCGGTGATGCAGTGCCGACCAACGGTCGGCACCCACCAGTGATGCAGTGTGGGTGATGCAGTGCCAGTGATGCAGTGCCGACCAACGGTCGGCACCCACCAGTGATGCAGTATGGGTGATGCAGTGCCGGTGATGCAGTGCCGGTGATGCAGTGCCGACCAACGGTCGGCACCCACCAGTGATGCAGTGTGGGTGATGCAGTGCCGGTGATGCAGTGCCGACCAACGGTCGGCACCCACCAGTGATGCAGTGCCGGTGATGCAGTGCCGATGATGCAGTGCCGGTGATGCAGTGCCGACCAACGGTCGGCACCCACCAGTGTCGGTGCCGCGGGTTCTACTGCGCGCGCGGGTAGTCGAGATAGCCTGCTTCGCCACCACCGTAGTAGCTGCTGCGGTCCGGCGTGGCCAACGCAATGTCGTGCTGCAGGCGCTCCACCAGATCCGGGTTGGCGATGAACGGCTGGCCGAACGCGGCCAGGTCGATGGTGCCGGCCTCGACCAGCTGCAGGGCACGCGCGCGGGTCATGCCGCCGGCCAGCATCACGGTGCCACCGTAGGCCTGCTTGAACTGCTGCAGGAAGGCCTCTCCCAGCACCGATTCGCCCTGCTGCAGGTTGTCGTTCAGATGCACGTAGGCCAGCCCGCGCTTGCCCAGTTCCCCGGCCAGGTACAGATAGGTGGCTTCGTTGTCGGGGTAGAACGGCATGTCGAAGGTGAGGTTGTTCGGCGCCAGGCGCACGCCGATACGGTGCGCGCCGATGCGCTGGGCCATCGCATCGACGGTTTCCAGGATCAACCGCGCACGGTTGGGCAGCGAGCCGCCGTAGCGATCATCGCGCTGGTTGATGAGCGGGTTGAGGAACTGCTCGAACAGGTAGCCGTTGGCGGCATGCAGTTCGATGCCGTCGAAGCCGGCCGCGATCGCGTTCCCGGCGCCGCGCACGAAGTCGTCGACGATGCCGGGAATCTCCGCAGTCTGCAGTGCACGCGCAGGGGTGGGATCGGCGTGGCCGCGGCTGCCATCTTCCAGATAGACGAACGAGGTGTTCTTCGGTGCGCTGGCGACCGGGCGGGTGCCGGCGCTGACCGGCTGTCCACCGTCGGGCTGCAGCGAACGATGCGACATGCGGCCGACGTGCCACAGCTGGGCGAAGATCGCGCCCTGTTCGGCGTGCACCGCCTCGGTGACCTGCTTCCACCCGGCAACCTGCTCGGCCGACCAGATGCCCGGCACGTCGATGTAGCCCTGGCCCTGCGGCGAAACCGGCGTGCCTTCACTGATGATCAGGCCGGCGCTGGCCCGCTGGCGGTAGTACTGGGCGGTCCGCTCGTTGGCCACGGTGCCGGGGTTGCGGGCACGGGTCATCGGGGCCATCGCAATGCGGTTGCGCAGGGCGGTGCCTGAAAGATCGAAGGGGCGGAACAGGGCGGCGGTCATGTCGGTCATCTCGGTGCGGGGGAGGAGCGCCAGCGGCGCGATGCACACAGGATGGAGTTGACATGCAAGCGCATAAAGCGCTTCGATCTCCCTGGGTGCGGGACTATTTGTCCCCAATGTGGAGGGGCGCATGCTGCCGCTGGAATCGTTGAATGGCCTGGTGACCTTCGTCACCACGGCCCGGTCGGGCAGCTTCACCGAAGCCGCCGATGCACTGGGCATCTCGCGCTCGGCGGTGGGCAAGGCCATCGCCCGGCTGGAAACGCGGCTGGGTGTGCGCCTGTTCCACCGCACCACGCGGCGCATCGCGCTGACCACCGACGGCGAGGCGTACTACGCATCGTGTGCGGCGGCGCTGGAAGAAATCTCAGCGGCCGAGGCCTGCCTGGGCTCGGCCGGCCTGCCCAGCGGGCGGCTGCGCATCGACATGCCGTCCTCGTTCGGGCGGCTGGTGGTGCTGCCGGTGCTGTTGCGCCTGTGCCGGCAGTACCCGGACCTGCAGCTGACGATGACCTTCACCGATCACTTCGTCGATCCGGTCGAAGAGGGCATCGACCTGCTGATCCGCTTCGGCGGGCTGCACCACGCAGAGCATCTGGTCGCGCGTCGGCTGGGCCGCCAACGCCTGGTCACCTGCGCATCGCCGGAGTACCTGCAGGCGCACGGCGTGCCGGCCAGCGTGGAGGAACTGGCACAACACCGCAGCATCGTCGGCTTCCGCCATGGCCAGCCGGTGGCATGGCGGATCGGCAGCGACGATGTGGAGGGAACCTTCATCCCGAACGCGGCCTACCAGCTCAACGATGGCGATGCGGTGATCGAAGGCGCCATCGCCGGGCTGGGCATCTGCCAGATGCCCATTTCACTGGTCCGCCGGCACCTGGAGTCCGGTGCGCTGCACTCGGTGCTGGACGAACACATGCAGCGCCATATCGACATCCACGCGCTGTGGCCGCCGACGCGCCACCTGCGGCCGAAGGTGCGCTATGTGGTGGATGAGCTGGCGCGGCTGGCGGCTCAGGGCGTGTTTGACTGAGCCGGGGCTGCCACCTCGGGTGCGCCATCGAGCGTGTTGCGCGGCGGGAACGCCATCATTCCCGCCAACTGGCAGTACGCGGCAGCATCCAGGAAGGTTGTCGGCACATGGTCCTCAAGCTGGCGGGTGCTGCGCAGCCCTGCGATCGGTTCGAGGATGGCTGGAAACTCCTTGCCCTGCTCGTCCAGGACACGGTCCAGCCGGTCTTTCAGCGGGCTCTTGTAGAAGAAGTCCGGCAGCACGATGCACATCTGGGTGCCGGGCCGGGAGGCGATCTCGCGCATCGCCGTTTCGAAGGCATCGGCATGCTCGGCATCGTCGGTGCGCAGCTGCAGATCCTCCGCCTCGCCGACCGGGCGGTAGTACACGCTGCCAGGGCGGAACAGGAAGGTATACAGGTGTGTTCCTTCCACCTTGTACGTCTTCGGCGAGCGTTGCCGCTGCAACTCGGTGGGGAGCGGCACCGAGCGTCCGTCGGCCAGCAGCAGCCTGGCGTTCATGCCGCAGCTGCTGCCGTCGGTGCCGAACGATACTTCGTAATCCAGGCCGGGTTCTGGCGTCAGCAGGAACGAGGGCGGCAGCGCGAAGCGCAGGTCGCGAACCTTTTCGTCAGCAGGAACGCAGCGGCGGTTGCCCTCGAAGTTGGCCATCACATTGACCAGCTGGCCCGGCACCAGCGCGAATTCCCGATAGAACGGCTTGCGGATACCGCCCAGCGAACCGGTGGCGAATGACTCGGGCATGCCGATCGAGGTGCTTTCATTGCCGGTGGCCAACGAGGCGAGCGTACTGAACACGCCCTTGGAGGCCTTGCTCTCCACCCTTACCACTTCGGCTTCGGCGCCGCTGCGGGTGTGGTTCTTGCGCATCGCCAGGTACTGGCCATTGGCGCTGAACAGGCGGATGCGCGCCGGTTGCTGCAGATCCACCTGGGCGGCTGCGGCGGTGGGGGCCTGCTCGGCCAGTGCGGGAAATGCCAGGGCCAGGGCCAGGCAGGCGGACAGCAGGGGACGCATGATCAGTAGAACTCCGTGTCTTTGCCGGCGACTCATTCGCCATCAGGCACGGATTAGCGGCTGCGGGGTGGTGTTCTTTAGCCCGGTTTCTGACAGCGGGCCGGGGCGATGGGTGGTGCTGCCGGAGTGGCTGTGTATACTATCCCCCAGTATAGTTCCGAGGTGGCCTCGCCATGCCGCACTCCCCCGAAGAAAAGAAGAAGGTCCTGGCCCGCGTACGCCGCATCCGTGGCCAGTGCGATGCGCTGGACCGCGCGCTGGAAGCCGGTGCCGACTGCGGGCCGGTGCTGCAGCAGATCGCCGCCATCCGTGGCGCGGTCAACGGCCTGATGTCGGAGGTGATGGAGGCCCATCTGCGAGAGGAGTTCGGCCAGCCTGCGGCGTCCGACGAACAACGCGCCGAACGCGTGCGCGACATGAGCGCGTTGATCCGCTCCTACCTGAAATGAACGATGGCGCGACATCGCGCCCATCACGCTGTATCCCATTCCCGCCTGATCCTGGAGAGTCCACCATGAAGTCCCGTGCCGCCGTCGCCTTTGGTCCCGGCCAGCCGCTGCAGATCGTCGAGATCGACGTCGCCCCGCCGAAGGCGGGCGAAGTGCTGGTGAAGATCACCCACACCGGTGTCTGCCACACCGATGCGTTCACCCTGTCCGGCGATGATCCGGAAGGCCTGTTCCCGGTGGTGCTGGGCCATGAGGGTGCCGGTGTCGTGGTGGAAGTGGGCGAGGGCGTGACCAGCGTCAAGCCGGGCGACCACGTCATTCCGCTGTACACCGCCGAGTGCGGCGAGTGCCTGTTCTGCAAGAGCGGCAAGACCAACCTGTGCGTGTCGGTGCGCGCCACCCAGGGCAAGGGCGTGATGCCCGACGGCACCAGCCGCTTCAGCTACAACGGCGAGCCGCTGTACCACTACATGGGCTGCTCGACCTTCAGCGAGTACACCGTGGTGGCCGAGGTTTCGCTGGCGAAGATCAACCCGGACGCGAACCCGGAACACGTCTGCCTGCTCGGCTGCGGCGTCACCACCGGCATCGGCGCGGTGCACAACACCGCCAAGGTGCAGGAAGGCGACAGCGTGGCCGTGTTCGGCCTCGGTGGCATCGGCCTGGCGGTGATCCAGGGTGCGCGCCAGGCCAAGGCCGGCCGCATCATCGCGGTGGATACCAACCCGTCCAAGTTTGAACTGGCGCGCGAATTCGGTGCCACCGACTGCATCAACCCGAAGGACTTCGACAAGCCGATCCAGCAGGTCATCGTTGAAATGACCACCTGGGGCGTGGATCACAGCTTCGAGTGCATCGGCAACGTCAACGTGATGCGCGCGGCGCTGGAATGCGCGCACCGTGGCTGGGGCCAGAGCGTGGTGATCGGCGTGGCCGGTTCGGGCCAGGAGATCTCCACCCGCCCGTTCCAGCTGGTGACCGGCCGCAAGTGGATGGGCACTGCCTTCGGTGGCGTGAAGGGGCGCAGCCAGCTGCCGGGCATGGTCGAAGACGCGATGAAGGGCGATATCGAACTGGCCCCGTTCGTCACCCACACCATGGACCTGGACAAGATCAATGAAGCCTTCGACCTGATGCATGAAGGCAAGTCGATCCGTTCGGTGGTCCACTACTGATCCACGCCGGGCGGCAGGCTGCCGTGCCTGCCGCTCCTCGGGAGGAACCCATGGAACGTATTGAACACCGCGCCTGTTCCGGTGGCTGGCAGGACGTCTACCGCCATCGTTCGACCACGCTGGGCTGCGACATGCAGTTCGCCGTGTACCTGCCGCCGCAGGCGGAAACGCAGAAACTGCCGGTGCTGTACTGGTTGAGCGGCCTGACCTGCACCGAGCAGAATTTCATCACCAAGGCCGGTGCACAACGCTATGCGGCCGAGCACGGCGTGATCATCGTCGCGCCTGACACGAGCCCGCGCGGTGATGACGTGGCCGATGCCGAGGGCTACGACCTGGGCAAGGGGGCGGGGTTCTATCTCAACGCCACCCGTGCACCGTGGGCGAAGCACTACCGCATGCACGACTATGTGGCGCAGGAACTGCCCGCGCTGATCGAAGCGAACTTCCCCGTCACCGGCGCGCGTGCCATCAGTGGCCATTCGATGGGCGGCCATGGTGCGCTGGTGATTGCATTGCGCAACCCGGGGCGCTACCGCAGTGTGTCGGCGTTCTCGCCGATCGTCGCGCCCAGCCACGTGCCGTGGGGGCAGAAGGCGTTCACCGCTTATCTGGGTGACAACCCGGCCGACTGGGCGCAGTGGGACGCGTGCGCGCTGCTGGCGGAGGCCAATGAACGGCTGCCGCTGCTGGTCGACCAGGGCGAGGCGGACGAGTTCCTGCAGACCCAGCTGCAGCCGCAGCGCCTGCAGGAAGCCTGCGCGGCCGCCGGCCATCCGCTGACCCTGCGCCTGCAGCCCGGCTACGACCACAGCTACTACTTCATCGGCAGCTTCATCGGCGAGCACATCGCCCACCACGCCCGCGCCCTGCACGGCTGACACCCCCCGAAAAAGGGGACGGAGGGGATTAAGTCGCATTTGCCGCTGCGCCGAATGCGACTTAATCCCCTCCGTCCCCTTTTTTTACGTGGCCGTGGCGCGGACGGGGCTATGGTGCGGGCGTACGGCCTTGTGGATCGGGGGATGCATGCCGGTAGTGCTGGCGCTGCTGTATGTGCTGTGCCATGGCCTGGTGCTGACCCTGTGGCCGGGCCCTGCCGGGGCGGGATCCTTCGTGTTCCTGACCGGTGCCCCGTTGCTGGCTGCGGCCGCATGCCTGTGGCGGGCGCGCCGCGACCGGGCGGCGCTGGGCTGGCGGGCCACCGCGGCGGCGCTGCTGCTGTGGGCCGGTGGCATGGCGTTCAACATGATCGATGCGCTGGGGGCCGGCCGCGCCGATGTCACCCCGCAGGTGAGCCTGTTCCTGTATGTGCTGTATGGCGTGCCGCTGGTGTTCATCCTCGCCCGGGCGCGCCGCGAGCGGCTCAGCATCAGCCTGATCGATGCGGGGATGGCAGCATTGCTGGGGGTGCTGTTCTTCGTACACGCGCAGTCGTTCGCCGCCCGCGTGGACATCGACGACCACGCCCTGTCCAACATGCAGCGCATGTTCGATATCCAGAACCTGTGCATCGCCGGGTTCGCGGTGGTGCGCTGGCTGGTCGGTGACGTTGCGGAGCGACGCGCCTTCTTCCGCGCACTGGCGATCTATGCCGTGGCCTACCTGATGGTGGCGTACTACATCAACCACTACACCTCGGGGGATGCGTTCGGCGCCTACAACGACCTGCTGATCGATCTGCCGTTCCTGTTGCTTGCCCTGCTTGCGCTGGGCCACGCGCCCGCACCGGTGCGGGTGATGCACCCAAGGCTGGCGAGAACGGTGCAGGCGGCGGGGCCGATGATCCTGCCGCTGCTGCTGCTGGTGGTCGGCACGCTGGTGGTCGACCACGCCCGGCCGCTGGCGGTCACCGGTTTCGTGGTGGCCACGCTGGGCTTCGGCGTGCGCAGCATCCTGCTGCAGGTGGACCTGATGGAACGCCAGGCATCGCTGGACCAGCTGGCACGGCAGGATGGCCTGACCGGGGTGGCCAACCGCCGCGAGTTCGATGCACTGCTGTTGGCCGAGTGGAACCGTGCACGGCGCAGTGGTACCGAGCTGGGCCTGCTGCTGCTGGATATCGATCATTTCAAGGTCTTCAACGACCGCCACGGCCATCCCGCCGGTGACCGCTGCCTGCAGGCCGTGGCCGCAGTCCTGAAGACGAGTGCCGGCCGCGCCAGTGACAGCGTTGCGCGTTATGGCGGTGAGGAATTCGCGGTGATCGTGCCTGGAAGCGCGCTGTCGGGCGTGCTGGCGCTGGCCGAGCGCCTGCGCGAGGCGGTGGAAGCGCTGCCGTTGCCGGAAGGATCGGTCAGCATCAGCATCGGCGTGGGCTACCTGCATCCACCGGCCCTGGCCAGCGCCGATCAGCTGCTGGCGGATGCCGATGCCGGCCTGTATGCCGCCAAGCGTGCTGGCCGCAACCAGGTGATCCTGCATGCCCATGTGCTGGACGACGAGGGCAGCGCGCACGGAAGGATGGATTGCTGAGCGCGCCCCGCAGCGCCTGTTCGCCGTGGCCGAACTGGCGGCCGAAGGCGCGGTAGCCGGAAACAACCGGGAACGTGAGGCCCTGGGGGCTAGGGTCGTGGGTCGCGGGTTTCCACCAGCACCGGACAGGGCGCGTGATCGATGGTCCATTGCCCGATCGAAGGCTCGAACAGGCGTTCCAGCCGCGACAGGTGACGATGGCCGATGACGATCAGGTCGCATTTCAAGCGCCGTGCCTGTTCGCTGATCACTTCGCCGGGGTCGCCGGAGGGAATCTGTGCGATGGCATCGACGCCGCGTTCGCGCAGCTCAGCCAGGGCTTCGGCCAGCACCGCCTCGGCCTGCGAGCGCTGCCGCGCGGCTTCCGGGTACTCGCGGCGGTCGGCCTCGCTGGCATCGGCGGCCAGCGCGAATTCGGGGTCGAGCACGCACAGCAGGTGCAGGCGGCTGCGCGGGCCGGCGATGGCCGCGGCCAGGTCCAGCACGCGTGCGTGCTGGGGGCCGCCGTCCAGGGCGACCAGCAGGGTGTTGAACATGGATGTCTCCTTGGCAGGCCGGGGATGGTCGCCGATGTCACCGCGCGCACCCATGCCGTGCGCGGCAGTCAATGGATGCGCCAGACGCAATCCACACGAACAGCAAGTGCCGTAGAGTCATCCGGATTGCTGAAGATTGTTCCATTGGAGACCGCCATGCCCCTGCCGGACCTGAACCTGTTGCTGGCACTGGACGTGCTGATCGATGAATGCAGCGTGGCCGCCGCCGCGCGGCGGATGAACCTGAGCGCGCCGGCGATGAGCCGCACCCTGGGCCGGATCCGTGTGGCACTGGGCGACCCGGTGCTGGTGCGGGCCGGCCGTGGACTGGCACCGACGCCACGCGCGCTGCAGCTGCGCGAGCAGGTGCGCGACGTCATTGAACAGGCCCACCGTGTTTTTCATGCCGGCCGCGAGATCGACGTGGCTACCCTGGAGCGCACCTTCAACGTGCGCGCCAACGATGTCTTCATTGGTGGCTTTGGCGGGCGCCTGCGCGAGATATTCCGCCAGCAGGCACCGCGTGCGGTGCTGCGTTTCGTGCCCGAAGGCGATACCGATGACGATGCGATGGCGCAGGGCCGGATCGATCTGTACATCAGCACCGCCGGCAAGCACGCATCCGACACCAAGGTGCAGAACCTGTTCAGTACCTCGTTCATGGGCGCTGCGCGCGAGGACCATCCGTTGTTCGATGGCGAGATCAGCGCAGAGCGCTTTGCCGCCTGCGACCACATCGCAGTGTCGCGCCGTGGCCTGCCACGCGGGCCGATCGATGATGATCTCGCCACGCTCGGCCTGCAACGCCGCGTGGCGCTGATCAGCCCAACCTTCCACGGTGCGATTTTCGCCGCGGCCGAATCGGACCTGATCCTGCCGCAGATGCCGAGCGTGA
The DNA here is from genome assembly GCF_002799245.1 of Stenotrophomonas maltophilia. Classification (GTDB taxonomy): domain Bacteria; phylum Pseudomonadota; class Gammaproteobacteria; order Xanthomonadales; family Xanthomonadaceae; genus Stenotrophomonas; species Stenotrophomonas maltophilia_S. Next base: position 288,801 of record NZ_NEQV01000002.1, read on the forward strand.
TGCTGGAGCGGATCGTCAGCATGCGCCTGCCCCTGCGCCTGTTCCCGCTGCCGATTCCGGTGCGCACGGCGGCGATCGTGCAGGCCTGGCATCCGCGGCTGGACAACGACGCTGCCCACCAGTGGCTGCGACGGTCGATCAAGACCATGTGCGAAAGCGTCGAGGACAGCCGTCGCTGAGGTTCCGGGCGTGCGCCCGACGCACGCCTGCGATGCCGGTCACGCCATTTTTTGGACGGTACCGGCTCCCTAGACTGCGCTCCCCGGAGTTTCACTGAGCGCATTCCAATGACCCCCAACATGCCGTGCACTGCACGGATCGGTGCCCGGCGATGAGTACGCCGGCCGCCACTGTCCCGAACGCCGCAGCGCCCCGTCCTGCCGCCGCCCCCGGGCTCGACCGCCGCGTTCTGGTCGGCCTGTGTGGGGTGCTGCTGGCGGTGCTGGTATCGGGCTTCAACGAGAACATCACCAAGGTCGCCTTGGCCGACATCCGTGGCGCGATGGGTTTCAGCGTCGACGACGGCAGCTGGATCGTCGCCGTCTACAGCGCGATGTCGGTCAGCGCGATGGCCTTCGCGCCGTGGTGTGCCGCCACCTTCTCGCTGCGTCGTTTTGCGCTGGCGATGATCGGTGGCTTCATGGTGCTGGGCGTGCTCTGCCCGCTTGCCCCGAACCTGCAGGTGTTCCTGCTGCTGCGTGCGCTGCAGGGCCTGTGCGGCGGCGCGCTGCCGCCGCTGCTGATGAGCGTGGCGCTGCGCTTCCTGCCGCCGGGCATCAAGCTGTATGGACTGGCCGGCTACGCGCTGACCGCGACCTTCGGCCCGAGCATGGGCACGCCGCTGGCCGCGTTCTGGGTCGAGCAGGTGGGCTGGCAGTGGGCGTTCTGGCAGATCGTGCCGTACTGCCTGGCAGCGATGGCGATGGTCAGCTGGGGCCTGCCGCAGGACCCGCTGCGGCTGGAACGCTTCGCCCAGTTCGATGGCGTCGGCCTGCTGCTGGGCCTGCCCGCGCTGGTGCTGCTGGTGCTGGGCCTGGTGCAGGGCCCGCGCCTGAACTGGTTCGACTCGCCGATGATCACGCTGATGATCGGTGGCGGTGCCGGGCTGATGGTGCTGTTCATGATCAATGAATGGTTCCACCCGCTGCCGTTCTTCAAGCTGCAGCTGCTGGCCAACCGCAACCTCAGCTACTCGCTGGTGACGCTGGGCGGCGTGTTGTTCGTGCTGCTGGCGGTGATCTCGATCCCCTCCGGTTTCCTGGCCAGCGTGCAGGGCTACCGGCCGCTGCAGACTGCACCGATGTTGCTGTGGGTGGCATTGCCGCAGGTGATCGCGCTGCCTTTGGTGGCGACGCTGCTGAATATCCGCGCGGTGGACTGCCGCTGGGTGCAGGCCACCGGCCTGGCAATGCTCGCCCTGGCCTGCTGGCTGGGCTCGCACCTGGATGTGGCCTGGATCCGCGACAACTTCCTGTGGGTGCAGTTGCTGCAGGTGTTCGCCCAGCCGATGGCGGTGCTGCCGCTGCTGATGCTGGCGACCACCGGCCTGCCGCCGCAGGACGGCCCATTCGCCTCGGCGTGGTTCAACACGGTCAAGGGCTTTGCTGCGGTGCTTGCCAGCGGCGTGCTGGATGCCGTCGCCCAGGGCCGCCGTCATTTCCACTCCACCGTGCTGGTCGACCGCCTTGGCGAGCAACCGTGGCTGGCCGAGGGCCCGCAGCTGGGCGCGCGCCTGCATGCACAGGTGCAGGCACTGACCTCGGCCGACCTGTACTGGGTGGTCGCGCTGGTGGCGCTTGCCTTCATTCCCCTTGTTGCCTGGATGCCCACCCGCATCCATCCGCCACGTGCCGTGGCCTGAACCTTTCGCAGGAATTCCCTCATGACGATCAATCGAACCACTCTCCACACCGGGCTGGGCCTGGGCGTGCTGGCGCTGGCCATCGGCGCCTGGCTGCTGCTGCGCGATGGCGGCCACCAGAGCACCAACAACGCGTATGTGGTGGCCGACTACACCCTGGTGGCGCCGAAGATTGCCGGCTTCGTCAGTGCCGTGGAGGTGGAGGACAACCAGCCGGTGAAGGCCGGCGACGTGCTCGCCCGCATCGACGACCGCGACTACCAGGTAGCCCTGCAGGCAGCCCGCGCCGACCTCGCCAATGCCCGTGCACAGCTGGCCAACGCGCAGGCCGCACTGGCCCAGCAGGGCTCGCTGATCGAGCAGGCCAGGGCCAGTGTCGATGTCAGCCGTTCCGAACTGACCCTGGCCAGCGCCGACCAGCAGCGTTACCGCGAACTGGCCCGCGACGGCGCCGGTACCGTGCAGAGCGCGCAGCAGGCGCAGTCGAAGCGGGCCGTGGCCAGTGCCCATCTGCAGCAGGGCCAGGCGGCGCTGTCGACCGCACGCCAGCGCACCGGCATCCTGGCGGCCGGTGTGCAGGCCGCACAGGCGGCCGTGCAGCGAGCAGAAGCGGCACAGGCACGCGCCGAACTGGATCTGTCGCATACCGTGCTGCGCGCGCCGATCGACGGCATGGTTGGCCGCCGCGCGGTGCGCGTGGGTGCCTACCTGACCCCGGGGACGCCGGTGGCCGCGGTGGTGCCGCTGAAGCGCGCCTTCGTGGTCGCCAACTTCCAGGAAACGCAGATGACCCGCATGCAGGCCGGCCAGCCGGTCGAACTGAAGGTGGACGTGTTTCCGGGCAGGCCGCTGCGCGGGCACATCGACAGCATCGCGCCGGCCACCGGCGTTACCTTCGCAGCAGTCGCACCGGAGAACGCCACCGGCAACTTCACCAAGGTGGTGCAGCGGATTCCGGTGAAGATCGTGCTGGAGCCGGGCCAGCCGTTGCTGGACCAGCTGCGTGCCGGCATGTCGGTGGAAGCCAGCGTTGACCTGCGCAGCCGCGCGCGCGTGCAGAGCGTGCAGCACGGGCCGGGCCACAAGGCCGGGGAGGGCGCATGAGCGCCGTCAGCGTGTTGCGCACCGTCGTTGCGGCCGGCCTGTGCCTGGCCCTGGCCGCCTGCACGATGGGCCCGGACTTCGTACGCCCGCAGGCGGAACTGCCCAGCCACTGGCAGGGTGAGGTTGTCGCCGGCAATGCCATCGATCAGGACGCCGCCTGGTGGGCGGGTTTCGACGATCCGCTGCTGGGGCAGTTGGCCGGCCAGGTGCTGGCGGCCAACCTGGATCTGCAGCTGGCGGCCAACCGCGTGCAGCAGAGCCGCGCTGCGCGTGGCATCTCCGCCGCCGACCGGTTGCCCGGCGTCAACGCGAGCGCCAGTGGCATGCGTGCGCGCAACAGCGAGGTGGGCCTGAACGATCCTTCCGGCAAAGGCGGCCGTGATGACTACGGGTTGTTCCAGGCCGGTATCGGTGTGGGCTGGGAACTGGATCTGTGGGGCCGCGTACGCCGCCAGGTGGAAGCTGCTGACGCACGCGTGCAGATGGCCGAGGAAGATGCGCACGCAGTGCGCATCGCGCTGCTGGCGGAAACCGCGCGTGACTACCTGCAGCTGCGTGCGACGCGACAACTGCTGGCGATCACCGGGGACAACCTCAGCATCGCCCACGACATCAAGCGGCTGACCGAAGCACGCCAGCGCCAGGGCGTGGCCAGCACGCTGCAGGTGTCCAGCGCGGCCGCGCAGGTGGCCTCGTTGCAGGCGCGCATCGCGCCGCTGCGGCATCGCGAATCCCAGCTGCGCAATGCGCTGGCGTTCCTGCTGGCACAGCCGCCGCAGGCGCTGGACGCGCAGCTGCAGGATGCACGCCGTGACTGGCCGGCGCTGCCGGCTGTGGCAGTGGGCCTGCCGAGCGGACTGGCCGAGCGCCGCCCGGACATCCGTCGTGCCGAAGCGGCATTGCACGCGGCAACGGCCGGCATCGGCGCGGCCAAGGCCAGTTTCCTGCCGCGCATCACCTTGAATGGCGACGCCGGCTTCCAGGCCAGGCAGCTCGATGACCTGGATGGCTGGAACGCGCACCGTTTCAGCATCGGGCCGTCGATCAGCGTGCCGATCTTCCAGGGCGGGCGGCTGAAGGCCAACCTCGCGCTGAGCAGGCTGCAGCAGCAACAGGCGTCACTGCAGTTCCGCCGTACGGTGCTGCAGGCCTGGCACGAAGTGGACGACGCCATTGATGGCTACAGTGCCGAGCAGCAGCGCAGCGTGCAGCTGCTCGTGGCGGTGGACGAGAGCGAGACCGCACTGGGGGCGGCGCGCCGGCAGTACCAGGCCGGTGTGGTCGACATGCTGGATGTGCTGACCGCCCAGCGCATCGCGCTGGACAACCAGGCCGCACTGGCCAACAGCCAGGCCATCGCCGCGATCGCACGGGTGGATCTGTACCGCGCGCTGGGCGGTGGCTGGTAGTGCCGTGGTTGCCAACCAAGGTTGGCATCTACCCGAGCGGGGCCTCAACGCACGTCGCGCAGTTCCCAGTGGTGGCCGGCCAGCAGGCGCAGGCGCTGCTTGAACACGTCACTGTCGATGCGGGTGGTGGCGACCAGGTTGATGCGCAGGTCCTTCTGCTCGCCGGTCACGGTGGCATCCGGATCGGTCACGCCCCACTGCGGCTCCACCGCGTCCGGGTCGGGCTGCTTGGCCTTCCAGCGCTCGAACAGCGTGCCGCTGCGCAGGGCGTCCTGCAGCTCTTCGGCGAAACCGGCGGCGCCCTGCGAATGGAAGGACAGGTCAGGGTCGTTGCCGCGGGCCTTGGACGGGTCGGGCAGGCTGATGTGGTACTGCGCAGGCATGGAGTTCTCCTTGAAGTGCGGCAAGGCTCGCACAGCCGCGGTGGAATCGATGTGCAGATTCCAGCCGTGGCCAGCGCTCATTCAAACCGATGCGGCCCATCGGCAAAGCCCACGGTGACCGCGCCCTTGCCGACGTTGACCATGCCGGTCAGGCTCATCACCGATTCGTACACGGTCACGCCGTGGCCAGCGCAGGCCTCCTGCATCTGTGCATAGCCGGGCAGGGCGCGCAGTTCGTCCAGTTCGCCGCCGTAGCTGACGCACACCGTTGGCGTCATCAGGCCGGCGCGCACGCGCTGGCCGACCACCGCGAACAGCTTCTGCACGGCACTGTCGAATCCCTTGATCTTGGCCACCGGCCCGGTCTCGCCACGGTAACCGTGCAGCACCGGCTTGATGTCCAGTGCGCTGCCCAGCGCCGCGCTGAGCAGGCCGACACTGCGGTCACCCTTGTGCCGTGCGCGTGCGCGCATGTAGTACAGGTCGCGGGTGATCATGTAGCCGTGCACGTTGCCGGCCAGCTCTTCCAGCCGTTCGCGGATCTGCTGCACGCTGGCACCACTGCCACGCAGGCGAACCGCCTCCACCGCGGTCACCGCCTGGGCGGCGAACAGGTTCTGGGTATCGAGCACGCGCAGCGCGAACGGTGAGTTGTAGCCCGCTGCCTGCCGCACCGGCTTGTAGTCGTTGAGGATGGCGAAGCTGGCCTGCAGCGCGTTGTCGTGGATCGGGCTGCGGGTCTTGGTGATGGTCATGCAGAACACGTGGTCGTAATCGATCACCAGCTGCTGCAGGAACAGGTCGCGGATCTGGTTGACGCTGAAGGGGATGGTCTCCGCTTCAGCGCCATGTTCGGCCACATGCGCATGCAGGAAGCTCAGGGTGGCCTGCTCATCGCGATGATCGGCCAGCACGGCTTCGCCGATCCGTACGGTGATCGGCAGCAGCACGATGTTGTGCTCGGCAATGAAGTCCTGCGGCAGGTCGCAGGCCGAGTCGACGACGATTCCGATGCGCATCCGCGGCTCCCCCTCCAGGGCGGTTGTAGGTTCGGAAACGTGAAATCTATCTCAAAACCTGGCGTGGCGCGCGAGGAAAACGCGCCACGCCCTGTTCAGCGACTGCGCTGCACTGCCACCGGAAGCTCGGCCAGGCGCCGCCATTCGGGCTGCTGCAGCAGATCCGGGTCGGCCAGCACCGCTGCCATCAGCGGATGGGCGTCGTTGCCCCAGAACAGCTCGTCATCGATGGCCAGCGTGGGAACGCCGAACACGCCGGCAGCAATGGCGGCCTCGGTGTTGCGCCGCAGCTGCTCCTTGACCGCCGGGTCGGCGATGGCACTGGCGACATCCTCGATGCCCAGCTGCGCGCCCGGCTCGCGCAGGGCTTCGGCGCTGTCACCGGCATTGCCCTCGCGCCAGATCCAGTCGAACAGCGCGTCCACCGCCTGCACGCTGGCACCGGCGGCCAGGCACAGGCGCAGCGCCGACAACGGGTTGAACGGATGGCCCGGCGGGAACCGCAGCGGCGTGCCCTCCGCCTGCGCAGTCCACAGCAGCTGGCGGTAGATGAAGCGGCGCTTGGCCGGGATCTCGGCCGGCCCGAGGTTGCCCAGGTGATGCAGCACGGCACCGAAGGCGATCGGCACGGTCTGGATCTGTGCGAACCGGGGCAGCTGCTTCAGCTTCTGCCAGTGCAGGTAGGAGTACGGCGAAACGAAGTCGAAGTACCAGCGCAGCGTTGTCATGGGTGTTTTCTCCAATGCGATCAGGGCTGTGCGTTGCGCAGCAGGTAGCGGTCGCGCAGCTCGGTCTGGCGCGAGCGCATCGGCATCGCCCGGCCCCCCAGCCAGACCTGCTCGGCATAGTGCGCCACGTCCAGCGGGTCGCCCTCCCACAGCACCAGGTCGGCACGCTTGCCCGGCTCGATGCTGCCGATCTGGTCGGCCACGCCGAACGCCTGCGCCGGCACCCGGGTCAGGCCGGCCAGGCCGTCGGCCCAGGGCAGGCCATTGGCCACGGCATTGCCCGCCAGCTGGCGCATCTTGCGTGCGTTGTGCGAGGCATCGCCACGCTGCACGAACGAGACCGCCACGCCGGAACGCTGCAGGCGTGCCGCATTTTCCAGCGTAGCGCCGATCTGGTCGAAGCTGGCCGGCAGGTTGGACAGCACGTCGACGAACACCGGCACCTGCGCGGCCGCCAGCTCCGGTGCCAGCTGCCAGGCTTCGCTGCCACCGGCAATGGCGATCTTCACCTTCTCTCGGGCGGCCCAGCGCAGCAGCTGGCGGATGTCCGCCGCGCGATCCACCTCCACCACGATGCGGCCCTGGCCCGCCAGGTACCTGCCCAGCGTGCGGCGACCGGCCGGCGTCAGCAGCGCATGCGGTGAGTCCACGGCGACCTGGCCACGCGCCTCGTCCACCATCTGCTGCAGCAGCATCCATTGCGCCGCACGCGAATGTCCGGTCAGCTCCACTGCAGCCGACCCCAGGCGCAGGAACAGCGCGCGCGGCCCGAGTGGATCGGTGCTGCCGTCCAGCCGCATCACACCGCCCTGGCCTGCAACGAAGCCGCCACCGGTGGCGGCCCCCAGAGCGGTGAAGCCGATGCCGTCCAGGCGCGCCACCGGGATCAGTACCGAGGCCGGGTTGTAGGCCAGGGTGACATCGAATTCGGGGCGCAGCGGTTGTTCGCCGATCTTCAACGTGCTGTCGACCGTGCTCGCTTCACCGGAGACCTCTTCGATGCCGATCTCGGTAATGCCCCCGAACAGCGCCGGCGTCAGCGGGCGGCCTTCGGCCTCGACCACGCGGGTCCCGGCCGGCGCGGACAGCCCGCTGCCGACCGCGCGGATGATTCCGCCCTGCACCAGCACATCGGCGTGCTGCAGGCTGCCGCGCGCGCCGGCGGTATGCACGGTGGCATTGCGGACCAGCAGATCCTGCGCCGATGCCGTGGTTGCCAGCAACAACAGCGCCACCACGGCAGCGCCGGGCCATCTCAACGTGCCCATCAGTGCACCTCCTGGCCAAGCTGGAAATCGGAACGTGGCGTCGCCGCCGGCGCGCGGCGGTCGTACAGCCGTCGGCCGTCGATGAAGACCTGCTCGGCCAGCGCATACGAGCTGAAGGGATTGCCGTTCCACACCACCACGTCGGCCATCTTGCCGGCCTCCAGGGTGCCGGTCTGGCCTTCAATGCCCAGCGCCTTGGCGGCGTTGGCGGTCATCCAGGTGATGGCGTGTTCGGGGGTGATCTCCGGCATGTGCGCGCGGCGCGCAGCGGCGATCACCTTGGCCGCTTCCTGGTTCAGGCGCTGGATGCCTTCGGGTGAATCGGAATGGACGATGGCGCAGCTGTTCTTCGGCCGGTCGACCAGTGCGATGTTCTCCGGAATGCCGTCGAAGGCCTCCATCTTGAAGCCCCACCAGTCGGCCCACAGCGCACCGCAGACGCCGTCGGCGGCCAGCCGGTCGGCCAGCTTGTAGGCCTCCACGCCATGGTGGAAGGCGGCCACCTTGAAGCCGAATTCCTTGGCCAGGTCGAGCATGGTGGCCATCTCGTCGGCGCGGTAGCAGTGGATGTGCACGCGGATATCGCCTTCGATCGCGCCGGCCAGCGTGTCCAGCTTGAGATCGCGCTTGCCGCCGGCATCACCGGCGCTGTCGCCCTTGTCGCTGCCGAACCAGCCCTTGCGCTTGGCCGGCTTGGGCTTGTTCTTGGCGATGTAGTCGGCGGCATCGATGAAGGCGGCGCGGTAGCCGGCCACGTTGCCCATCCGCGTGGCCGGGGCCACGCCCTTGCCTTCGCCATAGACCCGCTTCGGGTTCTCGCCGCAGGCCATTTTCAGCCCCCACGGTGCGCCGGGAAACTTCATCGCCTGGTAGGTGATGGCGGGTACGTTCTTCAGGGTCACGCCACGGCCACCGACCAGGTTGGCCGAGCCCGGCAACACCTGCATGCTGGTCACGCCGCCGGCCAGGGCGGTGGCGAAGCCCGGGTCCTGCGGCCACACCGAGTGCTCGGCCCAGACGTTGGCGGTGACCGGCGCGGTCATCTCGTTGCCGTCACTGTGCGCGCCGACGCCCGGGCTGGGGTACACGCCCAGGTGCGAATGCACGTCGATCAGCCCCGGGGTGACCCACTTGCCCTGTGCATCGATGCGGGTGACACCGGCATCGGCCTGCAGCTGGCGGCCCACGGCGACGATGCGGCCTTCGCGCAGCAGCACATCGGCATTGTCCAGGCGCTGGCCGGTGCCGGTCAGCACGGTGGCGTTCTGGATCAGCACCGGCGCATCGGGATGGGCCTGGTAGGTGCTGGGGTAGGGGTCGGCGACGAAGCGCGAGGCGCCTGCCGCCGGTGCCGTGCTCACTGAAAGCAGCGCCAGTGCCACCCCGGCGCGCAACAACGTCGATGCCATGCAGTTCCCCTCGCCCGAAACATGAATCCACCGACGCTAGCCGGGGCCGATGCGGCTTGCCAAGTGACCTTGGGCAGGGGCGTGGGGGGTAGGGATTTTCTGATGGAGGATTTGTGAAGGAAATATTAACGTTGGATGAAGCGATGGCTGATTACGTCTCTCACTGACCTGCATCACCAGCTTTCGCACCTGCTCCAAGACGGAGCCAGCCCGCACTTTTCATGGAATCAAGGACGCAACCGATGACTGCTGCAAAGCCCTGCCGTTCGACTGTTTCGCGCCGTTCCTTCCTGCCTTCGCCACTGGCTTCGGCCATTGTCGGTTCGTTGCTGGCGGCTGCCGCGCTGCCGGTGCTGGCCCAGGACAACGACGATGCCCTGGCCCGCTACCAGCTGCAGCGCAGTCTGCAGTCGGCGTTCGCCGCGTCAGGCGGGGTGCCGGCCTCCGCTCCGGCAATGATCGCTCCCTCGGTAGCGATTCCGGTGGCGGTGCTGGCTCCCAGCGTCGTGGCTCCCGCGGAGCCGGTCATGGGCACGCCCGGTGATGCTGCGAGCTGGCGTACCAGTGAATTCAACCTCGACTGGGGCCTGGCTGCGATCAATGCCGATGCAGCCTATGCGCGAGGATTGACGGGTACGGGCATCCGCCTGGGCGTGTTCGACAGTGGCACGGGTCTGGACCATCCGGAGTTCGCCGGCAAGGACAACCGCAGCATCCGCATCGCAGATCTGATGGCCGATGGCACGCGTTGCACCAACACCAGCGCGGTGCGCGGTCCGGCGGCCTGCTTCGCCAGTGATGGCGATGACGTGCAGATCAGCTATGTGGGCTACAACGCCAATGTCCCCGAGAACATCCGCAGGATCATCGAGTCGGGCCCTTACGTGCAGCCGGGCATACAGTTCGAGATCCATGGCACGCACGTTGCCGGCACCATCGCGGCGAACCGGGACGGCAACGGCATGCAGGGCGTGTCCTTCGGCTCGGACCTGACCGTTGGCCGGTTGTTCTCCGACAGCATCAGCGAATGGCAGCGCACTGCGGACGGTTATGCGGTGGTGACGCTGGGCGCGGTCGGCCCGAAGCTCAGCGCCTTCCAGGACATGTACGAGCAGATGAACGCCCAGGGCGTGCGGGCCATCAACCACAGCTGGGGCCTGACGGTGGAACCGTCGACCGCGGCGGACATGGACGAGATCTACAACGATCCCGATGATCGCCAGTACCTGAGTACCTTCGCCGACGGTTCGCGTGCGCGCGGGATGATCCAGGTGTGGGCGGCGGGCAACACCAATTCCCTCATTCCGACGCCTGCGCAGAGCCCCATTGCCGGCATGTACGCCACGCTGCCGCGTGCCTTCGCCGACATCGAGCCGTACTGGCTGAGTGTGGTCAACGTCGGTACCAACCTGACGCTGAGCAATCGTTCCAACAAGTGCGGCCTGAGTGCCAACTGGTGCCTTGCTGCCCCGGGTTCGGACATCGTGTCGACCGCGTACGGTGATGATTCGAACCTGTCCGGCAGCATCGGTATCGATGCCAATGGCAACGTCAGCCTGGACATCCAGCAGCGTGTGCCCACCTACGGCTACGCAATGCTGAGCGGTACGTCGATGGCCGCCCCTCACGTTACCGGCGCCCTCGGCCTGCTGTTCGAGCGCTTCCCCTATCTGGACAGCGCGCAGGTGCGCGACGTGCTGCTGACCACGACGACCGATCTTGGCGCGCCAGGCATCGACGAGATCTACGGCTGGGGCCTGCTGAACCTGGCCAAGGCCATCGAAGGCTACGGATCGCTGCGTGTGGATACCAACGTGGTGATGAACCAGCGTGCCGGCGGCCTGAAAGTGTGGGAGGGCGATGCATGGGATGACTGGACCAACGACATTGGCGGCCCCGGGAAGCTGACCAAGAGTGGTACCGGTTGGCTGCGGCTGAGCGGCGACAACAGCTTCAACGGTGCGCTGGTGCGCGAGGGCGTGCTGGAACTGGATGGCGTCAATACGCTCACCGGTGCCGTGGACGTGACCGGCGGCAGCTTCCTGCTCAACGGCACGCTGAAGAACACCGCGCTGAACAACCTGGGCGGCACCAGCCATATCAATGCCCGTGGTGTGCTGGATGGCTCCGACCTGACCATCAATGGCGGCGCGGTGACCTTCGATGGCGTGCAGCGCGGCGCGCACACCCTGGTGGCCGGGCAGGGGACCTTCGAGTTGAACGGCAGGCTGGAAAACAGCACGTTGACCAGCCTGGGCAACAGCCGTGTAAATGCCGGCGGCGTGCTCGCCGGTTCCGACCTGACCATCAACGGCGGCGTGCTGTCGTTCAACGGTGTGCAGACCGGCGCGCGCACCCTGGTGGCCGGGCAGGGCACCTTCGAGTTGAACGGCAGGCTGGAAGACAGCACGTTGACCAGCCTGGGCAACAGCCGTGTAAACGCTGGCGGCGTGCTCGCAGGTTCCGACCTGGCCATCAATGGCGGCGTGCTGTCGTTCAACGGTGTGCAGACCGGCGGCCATACCTTCGTCGGCCCGAAGGCCACACTGAAAGGTATCGGCCAGCTGGGCGATACCACCGTGGCCGGCATCGTCGCACCGGGCAATTCGATCGGCACGCTGACCATCAACGGCAACTACGTGCAGACCGCCACCGGTGTGTACCAGGCCGAACTGGCACCGGGTGGGCGCAGCGACCAGCTGCGCGTCACCGGTACCGCCACCCTGGGAGGCACCCTGATCGCTCTGCCGGAGGCGGGCACCTATTACCTGGGTGAGCAGTTCAACTTCATCCGTGCCGACGGCGGAATCAGTGGCCAGTTCGCCACCGCCGACTTCAGTGCGTTCTCACCGTTCATGAAATTCAGCCTGGCCTATGGTGCCGGTGGCGCGCGCATTGAAGTGACCCGTGGCAATCCGCTTGCCAGTGCCGCCCGTACCGACAACCAGCGCGCGGTCGCCACGGTGGCCGACGGACTGGCGGTCAACCAGGGCCTGCCACGCCCGCTGACGTTGCTGTTCCCGCAGCAGGTCGGCGCTGCACTGGATGGCCTCAGCGGCGAGCTGCATGCGGCCACTGCGATGGCCCTGGTCGAGGGTAGCCGCTACGTGCGTGACGCCGCCCTGTCGCGTCGGGTCGGTACCCGCGCTCCGGGCGCAGACGGCGAAGCCGCCACGGGCGTGTGGGTCCAGGCCATCGGTGGCAGCACCACGCTTGACGGCAATGGCAACACCGCACGCACCGAGGCCAACAGCAATGGCCTGCTGGTGGGCGTGGACCGCGAGATCAACGGCTGGCAGGTGGGTGTGCTGGCCGGCACCGGCCGTACCGATGCCAAGCAGCAGGAAGGGCGCCGCGCGCGTGCCAAGGTGGACAACACGCACCTGGGCGCCTACGCCAGCCACGACTGGGGCGCCTTCGGCCTGCGTGGTGGCCTGGCCTGGAGCGAGCATGAGGTGAAGAGCACCCGCGAGCTGGGCTTCTCCGGCTACAGCGACACGCTGGTGGCCCGCTACGACGGTCGCACCCGCCAGGCGTTCATCGAGGCGAGCTACCGCTTCGGCGATCGCGAGGCGGGGCTGGAGCCTTACCTGCAGCTGGCACGTGTGGAAGTGGACATGAAGCGTGTCAACGAACGCGGCGGCGCTGCTGCATTGCAGGGCGAGGTGGACGATCTGCGCACCACGGTGGCAACGGCCGGCCTGCGCTTCGACAAGGGCCTGAGGGCGTCGTTCCAACAGGACAGCTGGCTGCATCTGCGCGGTGGCGTGGGCTACCGCCACGCCAGCGGCGATCGTGACCCGGCGGCCCGCTTCGCCTTCGCCTCGGGCAGCGACAGCTTCGTGGTCAGCGGTGCCCCGGTTGCTGACAGAACGGTGGTGGCCGAACTCGGCCTGTCGGCCTGGTTGACCGCACGCCAGCAGCTGGAGCTGGGTTACAGCGGCCAGTATGGCGACGAAAGCCGCGACCACAGTGCGAACCTGCGCTGGTCGGTACGTTTCTGATCCTCTGCCTGCGGGCATCGGGAAGACCCAGGAGGGCGGCCGCAGGGCCGCCCTTCTTCGTTGCCGGCCCAGGTGTGGGCTGGCCTGTGCAGGCCTACAATGGCGGCCCCCACGCCGTACCGGACCGCCCATGAAGAGCAAGCAGGAAATCGTCGACAACTGGCTGCCGCGCTACACCGGCGTGCCCCTGGACCAGTTCGGCCAGCACATCCTGCTGACCAACTTCGGGGGCTACCTGCACACCTTTTCCGAGCTGACCGGCGCCCCCGTCATCGGCCTGGACCGGCCGATGGCCAGCGCCACCATCGACGGCATCACCATGATCAACTTCGGCATGGGCAGCCCCAATGCCGCGATCATCATGGACCTGCTGTCGGCGGTGATGCCCAAGGCCGTGCTGTTCCTGGGCAAGTGCGGTGGCCTGAAGCGCAAGAACCAGCTGGGTGACCTGGTGCTGCCGATTGCAGCGATCCGTGGCGAGGGCACCTCGGGCGACTACCTGCCACCGGAGGTCCCGGCGCTGCCGGCCTTCGCGCTGCAGCGGGCGGTCTCGACCATGATCCGCGACCTCGGCCACGACTACTGGACCGGTACCGTCTACACCACCAACCGCCGGGTCTGGGAGCACGACGAGGCCTTCAAGGAGCGGCTGCGGGCGATGCGCTGCATGGCCATCGACATGGAAACCGCCACCGTGTTCGCGGCCGGCTTCGCCAACCACATCCCCAGTGGCGCGCTGCTGCTGGTCTCGGACCAGCCGATGATCCCCGACGGGGTCAAGACCGAGGCCTCCGATGCCAAGGTCAGCTCCCAGTTCGTGGAAAACCATATCCAGATCGGTATCGAGGCGCTTAAGCTTATCCGGCGCAACGGCAAGTCGGTCCGCCACCTGCGCTTCGACGAATGATGATGATGGCCTGGCGCGGCGCGCCGGCCCTGGGGAGTAGGTGATGGACGTTGCCGCGCAAGTGGTGGATTTCTGGAAGGAGGCGGGCCCTGCGAAGTGGTTCGCCCGCGACGATGCGTTCGACGCGCAGTTCCGCCAGTTGTTCCTGGATGAGCATTTCGCGGCCGCTTCGCGTGCGCGCGAACACTGGCTGGGCAGTGCCGAGGGCGCACTGGCGCTGATGCTGCTGCTGGACCAGTTCCCGCGCAACTGCTTCCGCGGCAGCGCCCATTCCTATGCCACCGATGGCCTGGCCCGGCACTACGCCATGCGCGCCATCGAGGAAGGCCTGGACCTGCAGCTGGTGCCCAAGCTGCGCGCCTTCATCTACCTGCCGTTCGAGCACTCCGAGGATCCGCTGGACCAGGACCGTTCGGTGGCGATGTTCGATGTGCTGGGCGACAAGGAATACCTCCAGTACGCCGAGCTGCACCGCGACATCATCCGCCGCTTCGGTCGCTTCCCGCACCGCAACGCCGTGCTGGGGCGCATTCCCTCGCCGGAGGAACTGGACTACCTGGCCGAAGGCGGCTTCGCCGGCTAACAAAAAGGGGACGGAGGGGATTAAGTCGTTTTTCCACAAACGACTTAATCCCCTCCGTCCCCTTTTTCAGGGCCGATCAGTACTTCGGCACGCCGTTGTCGACGTCTTCCGACCAGGCATTGATGCCGCCGGTGACGTTGAACACCTTGGTGAAGCCCAGGGCGCGGAACTGCTCGGCGGCCTGCGCGCTGCGGCCACCGTGGTGGCACATGAAGGCCAGCGGGGTGTCCTTGGGCAGGGCTTCCAGCGCGGCGCGGCCGGTGCCGTCGAAGGTCTTGAACGGCACGCCCACGGCGGCGATTTCACGCTCGTCGGCCGGGCGCACGTCCACCAGGGTGATGTTGCCGGCACGCACCAGGTCGTCGGCATCGCGCACGCTGATTTCCTGCACCGGCCTGGGTGCATTCGGGTTGTCGATGGCCAGGCCCTTGCCGCGGATGTCGTCCACCCAGTCGATGGTGATGCCGTTGGCGCGACGGGCGCTGGCCAGGTCGAACTGCACGCGCAGGCCGTTGGACTCGGCGGCGATGGCGCCTTCGTCGTGCGGGGCCAGCTGGAAGTTCGGCTGGAAACCGGCATCGATGGACAGCTGCAGGGCGGCACCCGGGGCATCGGCCAGCGCGCCCTTGAGCATTTCCACGGCAGCCGGGGTGACGGTGATGCTCGGCGGGGTACGGTCCGGCGCAGCCAGGCCCAGCACGCTGCTCAGTTCACCGCTGGCGGCCATCTGCAGCACGATGTCGCTGCCGCCGACCAGTTCGCCGTCGATGTACAGCTGCGGGATGGTCGGCCAGTCGCCATAGGCCTTGATGCCTTCACGGATTTCCTGGTCGGCCAGCACGTTGACGTGGGCGAACTCGACGCCGAGGTCCTGCAGGGCGCCCACGGCCTTGGCCGAGAAGCCACACTGCGGCATCGACGGCTGGCCCTTCATGAACAGCACGACGCGGTTGGCGTTGAGGATGGAATCGATGCGTGAACGCAGGGCGGGATCGAGGGACATGGACGTCGGGGTTCCGGGAATTCGAATCATCGATTCTAACCCTCATGGCATCATGGGGGATGAGCAACGCAGGAACATTGCATCGCATTCCGACCCGGCCCTGGCGCTGGCTGCCCTGGCTGGTGGCGTCGCAGCTGGCTGTGATCCTGGCCTGGGTCCTGGCCGGCTGGCACTGGGGGCTGCCGCTGATGGTGGCCAGCCACGCACTGTTCATGGTGCCGATCTTCCTGCCCAACAGCCGCTTCTATGCGCCGGTGCTGAGCCGGCTGCCGGATGCCGGCAACAGTGTCTGGTTGACCATCGATGACGGTCCTGGCCCGGAAACCCGTGCGGTGCTCGACCTGCTGGACCGCCACCAGGCCCGCGCCACCTTCTTCCTGGTGGGCGAGCGCGCGCTGGCGCAGCCGGCGCTGGTGCAGGAGATCCTGCGCCGCGGGCACGACCTGGGCAACCACAGCCACAGCCATCCACAGGCGCGCTTCTGGCGGCTGGGGCCGGCGGCGATGCGTGCCGAGATCGAGGGCTGCCAGCATGCGCTGCAGGCGGTGAGCGGTCGCCCGGTGCGCTGGTACCGCTCGGTGGTGGGCATGACCAATCCGTTCGTGGCACCGGTACTGCAGCGGTTGGGCCTGGTCCGGGTCGGCTGGAGCGCGCGCGGCTTCGACGGTATCGGCTGCACGGCGCAGGGCGTGCTCGACCGGCTGCTGCCGGACCTGCGCCCGGGCGCCATCGTGCTGCTGCATGAGGGGGCCGCCCACGGTCACAACCTGGTGATCATCGAGCGCGTGCTGCAGGCGCTGGACGAGCGCGGGCTGAAGGCCGAGCTGCCGGCCCCGTAACTCCGGGAAGGGGGCGCCTGGAGCAGCCGAGCATGGGCTCGGCTCTACAACTACAAGACCTGGCGATCATTCTGTAGCGCCCGAGCCGATGCTCGGGTGGCGGTGCGCAGCACCGGCAGACGTTGCAGGGCAGCCGAGCATGGGCTCGGCTCTACAGGGGCGGGTGATGCTCGGGTGGCGGTGCGCAGCACCGGCAGACGTTGCAGGGCAGCCGAGCATGGGCTCGGCTCTACAAGGGCGGGTGATGCTCGGGCGGCGGTGCGCAGCACCGGCAGACGTTGCAGGGCAGCCGAGCGTGGGCTCGGCTCTACAGGGGCGGGTGATGCTCGGGCGGCGGTGCGCAGCACCGGCAGACGTTGCAGGGCAGCCGAGCATGGGCTCGGCTCTACAGGGGCGGGTGATCATCCTGTAGCCCTACACTCCAGGGCGTTCGGCCACCAGCAACCAGCTGTTGAACGGGGTGCGCCCATGCAGGGGGCGAGGCGGCGTCACCTGCAATCCGGCCTCGGCCAGTGTCGCCTGCAGCATCTGCGGGTCGGGGTAGTGGCGCGGCCGCGTGCCCATCCAGCCGACCAGCCAGGCCAGCCGGTCCGCCACCCGCGTGGTGCGGTCGCGGCCATCGCCAGTGGCCAGTGGCGTGCGCAGCAGCAGGCGGCCGCCGGGAGCGACCCGCGCACTGGCCGCGCGCAACAGGGCCTGTTGTGGCCCCGCATCCAGGTACTGCAGCACATCCAGCAGCAGGACGTGCCCGGCCTGCGCCGGCAGTGGCGCCTGCACGTCCAGGCAGTCGAAGCGCACATCGTGCAGGCCGGTGGCGGCGCGCTGGGCGCGGGTGATCTTGCCGGCATCCACGTCCACGCCGAGGTAGGGCTGGCTGCCGCCGCGCTGGCGCAGCACATGGGCGAACAGGCCCAGCCCGCAGCCCAGGTCCAGCAGCGCCTGCCCGTCGTCGGGAAGATGCTGCAGCACGCCGTCGTACAACGGGTCGCTGCCCAGTTTGCCGCGGGTGTAGTAGTAGTCGCGGCGGCTGCCCCAGGCCTGCACCGGCCGGAACGCTTCGGCGATCAAGCGGGCCTGCGCGGCTGTCAGGGGCGTACAGGGCAGGGGCGGGCCGTTCCGTGGCGTGCCGTCCATCGCCTCAGTCCGTGCCGCCCAGCAGATGCGCGGCGACCGGCAGGGCGCACGCGCTCCACAGCGCGTACATGCGTGCTGAAGGATGCAGGCCGTCCTCGGCGATCATCGTCGGGTCTTCGCCCTGCGCGCGGCTGATGTCGGTGATGTCGACGAAGGCCACGCCCTGCTGGGTGCTGATCACCTCGGCGGCGGCATTGAATTCGTCGGTCTCGATCTCGATCGCGGCCAGGTCGCGGCCACTGCCGGCGCCGAACGGGGTGGCACCCCAATCGGGGAAGGACAGCACCAGCACGCGGCCAGCATCACCGCCCGCGAAGCCGATCGCACGCTGCAGCAGGGCCTGGAACTGGACGCGGTATTCGTCCAGCGGACGCCCGCGGTACTGGTTGTTGACGCCGATCAGCAGGCTGACGAAATCGAACCGGCCCTGCGGTGCGGCCGCGTCGATGCCGGCATCGAGTTCGTCGGTGGTCCAACCGGTGGTCGCAATGGTCTGCGGATCAGACAGCTCGATGCCCTGCGCACGCAGCGCGGCGGCCAGCTGGTGCGGCCAGCGGCCTTCGACCGCAACCGCTTCACCGATGGTGTACGAGTCGCCCAGCGCCAGGTAGGACAGCGCCACGGCTCAGGCCACCGAACGGCGTGGCTTCAGCGGCACGACCTTGGTCGCGTCCTCGGCACGCCGGGCCAGCACGCGGTCGATGCGGGCGAACACGTCGCGCATCACCGAGGCTTCCGGCAGCAGGGTCACGCGGAAATGATGGCGGTAGGGCACATTGAAGCTGGAACCCGGTACCACCAGCACCCCCTCGTTGTTCATCAGGTCCAGTGCGAAGCTGTGGTCGTCGAAGCCCTTGGCGGCGGCACCGACCACGGCCGGGAACGCATACAGCGCGCCGGCCGGTGCGACCAGCGACAGGTGCTCGCTGGCTTCGCAGGCCTCGATCACTGCGCGGCGGGTTTCATACAGGCGGCCACCCGGCGTGCACAGTTCGGAGATGGTGTCCGGGCCGTTCACCGCGGCCTCGATGGCATACTGGCCCGGCACGTTGGCGCACAGGCGCAGCGCGCCGAGCAGGTCCAGCGCTGCGCGGAAGTCGCCCAGGCGTGCGTCGTCGCCGCTCAGGTGGGCCCAGCCCACGCGCCAGCCGCAGGCACGGTGCACCTTGCTCAGGCCGCTGAAGGTCAGGCACGGGTGGTCGCCGGCCAGCGGCGCGACCGGCTGGAACACCGCATCGTCGTACAGGATCTGGTCGTAGATCTCATCGACCAGCAGCAGCAGGTTGTGGCGTCGCGCGATCTCGACCACGCGCTCCAGCAGTTCGCGCGGGTAACTGGCGCCACTGGGGTTGTTCGGGTTGATCAGCACGATGGCGCGGGTACGTGACGACACCAGCGTCTCGATCTCGCTCGGGTCCGGCTGGAAGCCGTTCTCGGCGGCGCAGCGGTAGTACACCGGGCGGCCATCGTTGAGGATGGTCGAGGCCGACCACAGCGGATAGTCCGGCGACGGCACCAGCACTTCATCGCCCGGATTGAGCAGTGCGCGCAGCGACAGGTCGATCAGCTCGCTGACGCCGTTGCCGACGAACATGCGGTCCGGGTGTGCATCCGGCGCACCGCGGCGGGCGTAGTAGCCGGCGATGGCCTCACGTGCCACCGGCAGGCCCTGCTGGTGGGTGTACGGGTCGGTGCGGCCCATGTCGTCGGCAATCGCGCGCTGCAGGTGCTCGGGTGCGCGGAAACCGAAGTTGCCCGGATTGCCGATGTTGAGCTTGATCAGCTTGCGGCCCTGCGCCTCCAGCTCCCGGGCTCGCCGCGCCAGTTCTCCGCGGATCTCGTAGCGCACTTCGGAAAGGCGCTCGCGGATGGCCAGGGGCTTGGGCGAGATGGTGGACATGGGGGCTGGGCCGTCAAAAGGCATGGGGATTCCATCCTACCGGAATTGCTGCAGTGCATGGCAAGGGCTCCGGGCTTGTCATTGCTGGGCTGGCAGGGGGCCGTCACAGGTAGAATGGCGGCGATGACCCAGACCCCCGATTTCATCGCCCTGCAGACCATCGGCTGGCCCTGGCCGGGCCCGGCGCAGCAGGCCGACTGGCAGGCCGTGATGGCCGCGCACCCGCAGGCCCGCCCGGCGCGGGTGATCGAACAGCACCGTACCCATTACGTGGTGGCCGATGGCCCGGACGCGGCGATCAAGGCCGAGTCGCTGCCGGAATGGCAGCGCCCGCGCTTCCCCAGCCACGAGCGGCCGGCCGTGGGTGACTGGGTGCTGCTGGACGGCATCCGCATTGTCGCGCTGTTGCCACGCCGCACCGCGATCAAGCGTGGCGCCGCTGGTGAGCACTATCACCAGCAGGTGATCGCGGCCAACATCGATACGGTGTTCATCGTCTGCGGCCTGGATGCCGACTTCAATCCGAGGCGCATCGAACGCTACCTGCTGCTGGTCGGCGGCGGTGGTGCCGAACCGGTGGTGGTGCTGACCAAGGCCGACCAGACCGAGTACAGCGAGGATGCGCTGGCGGTGCTGGAAGAGCTGGAAATGCAGGGCATCGCGCTGCATGCGATCAATGGACTGGATGCCGACAGCGTGGCGGTGCTGCAGCCGTGGCTGGGCCCGGGCCGCACGGTGGTGCTGGTGGGTTCTTCCGGTGCCGGCAAATCCACGCTGACCAATACCCTGCTCGGCGAGCAGCGGATGAAGACCAACGCGGTGCGTGCCAACGATTCGCGCGGCCGCCACACCACCACCCATCGCGCGCTGATGCCGCTGCCGATGGGCGCGTGCCTGATCGACACCCCCGGCATGCGCGAGCTGAAGCCGACCGGTGAAGAGACGCTGTCCGAAGGCGGCTTCGCCGATATCGAAGCGCTGGCGGCACAGTGCCGCTTCAACGACTGCAAGCATCAGCAGGAACCGGGCTGTGCTGTTCGTGCGGCGATCGATGCCGGCGAGATCGAAGAGAGCCGGCTGCTGAACTACTTCAAGCTGAAGGAAGAAGTGGCTGCCGCTGCCGCCAAGCTGGCGGTACGCCAGGCCGAGACCGCGCAGGAGCGCAGCGGCAGGAAGGGCAAGGGCCAGCAGTTCCGCCCGGCAGGCAAGCCGCGCCGGCGGTAACAAGGCAGCCGAGCATGGGCTCGGCTCTACACTTGGTTCGCGGTGGAATCATTCCCTGTAGCGCCCGAGCCGATGCTCGGGCGGCGGCGCACGGCGCCGGACACGGCAGGGCGCTATAGTCCGCGCATGGAACCGACCGCGACGCTGGACCGTGAGGTGGCCCACCATGCAGCGCTCGATGCGCGCCTGGTCGAGGCCGTGGGAGGCATCCGCCTGCTGGGACTGACCAGCTGGCCGGCCACGCTGCAGGCACCGTTCCTGGACAGCGTGGCGCGCGGCCAGCCGGTCCTGCCGAAGGTGGATTACCCTCGGCTCGACTTCAGCGAAGAGCGCCGCGCGCTGGCCGCGATCGCTGCCGGCTGCGATGACAGCCACCCGCTGGGACACTATGTGCGGCAGTCGGCACACAGCTGGGACCTGGCCGCGCAGCTACTGGAAGGGCTGGGCACCGCTGCAGTCGATACCTGTTCGGTGCAGCTGTTCGGCGCGCCCGAGCAGCCGTTGCCGGGCAATGGCCCCAGCACGCGCGAAGCGGCGCGGCACTTCATCCAGATTGCCGCCGAGCTGGACCACGAACTGCTGGCACCGGAGGAGCAGGTGCCGGTCTCGGCCATCGCGCTGCAACTGCAGCTGCAGAACGATCTGGACGCCTTCTTCGAATCACGCATCATCCAGGTGCAGCTCGACCCGGAACTGGTTTCCAAAGCGGCCGCAGGCCCGACCCGCATCCGCCTGCGCACCAGTGCGCGCTTCAGTGCCTACGATCGTGCGCAGTTGTTCCACCATGAAGCGCTGGTGCATTCGCTGACCGCATTGAACGGCCGCGAACAACCGGTGTTGCCGAGCCTGGCGCTGTCCTCGCCGCGGGTGACGGCAACCCAGGAAGGGCTGGCTACGTTCGCCGAACAGATCACCGGCAGCATCGACATCGAGCGCCTCAAGCGCATCAGCCTGCGTACCGAAGCGATTGCCATGGCACGCGAAGGCGCCGACTTCATCGAGGTATTCCGCTACTTCTGCGATGCCGGGCAGAACGCCGAGGAGAGTTTCGCTTCGGCGCAGCGCGTGTTCCGCGGCGTACCGCCCAGTGGCGGCCTGGCCTTCACCAAGGACACGGTGTACCTGCGCGGCCTGGTGTCGGTGCATACCTTCTTCCGCCACATGCTGGCCGAGGACCGGCTGCAGGTCTGCCGCTGGTTGTTTGCCGGCAAGATGAGCCTGACCGATGCGATCGCCTTCGCGCCGCTGTTCGAGGCGGGGGTGTTGAAGCCACCGCGCTGGCTGCCGCACTGGGTGAGCCGGGCGAACGGCCTGGCCGGCATGCTGGCGTTCTCGCTGTTCGCCAACCGGATACGGATGGACCAGCTGGCGCCGGAATGAAAGGCGTTGGCGGGATGATGCGCTGGCGCCTCGATTGATATCGCTGGGCGGCGGTGGGGCACCCTGGCCAGGACACGCCGTAAACCCATCCATGGGGGCTCGATCGGCGCATCCATGCGCCTCACGGTCCTGGCCAGGGTGCCCCACCGCCGCCAGACAGTTTCCCGCGCGGGCGGCAGCACATCACCGCGCCGAAGGGATTGCGCTTGAAAAGCAAAGAGCCGGGCAATGCCCGGCTCTTTGCTCTTGCTCTTCTTTGCCCTCCGCACCGTGGCGCGGGAAACCGTCGAGCAGGGTCGGATGGGCCGGCGCAGGACCGTTGGCGCCATGGATGGCGCCATCGAGCCCCCATGGGTGAGGGCGCTTTGCTTGCGAAGCACTGCTTCGCAAGCGCCCGAACGCCCAGCCGCCAGCGGCTGGGCCGGACCGCGAAGCGGGGTTTACGGCGTGTCCTGCCCCGGCCCATCCGGCCCTGCCCCGCAGCGGTAATCAAGACGCCGCGGGGCAACGCTTTCGACTTAGAACTCCGCCGCCACCGTCATGAACAGCTGCCGCGGTGCGCTGGCGTGGATCGCATAGCGCGTCCCCTTCGGATCGGTCGGTGCGAACGAGCTCAGCTGGCCGGCATAGCGCTTGTTGGTCAGGTTGGTCGCGTTCAACGACACCCGCACGTTGCGCAGGCCCAGGCCCGGACCGAAGTCGTAGCCGGCACCGGCGTCGAAGGTGGTCACGCCCGGCACCGACTGGTCGTTGGTGTAGGTGTAGTAGCGCTTGCCGGTGTACTTGGCACGCAGGCTGGCGAAGAAGCCATCGCGGTTCCAGCTGATTTCGCTGGAGGCCATGCGCTGCGGCGTATCCACCGTGATCTTGCCGGCCACCGGCACCACCGCACCGCCGGACAGGTAGTCATCCTCGTAGGTGGTCTTGTTCCAGGACAGCGCGTTGTACCACTGCAGGCCATCGATCGGCTTGAAGATGAAGGTCAGCTCCGCGCCGTAGCTCTTCACCGAACCGACGTTGATGAAGCGCGTCACGCACTCCGGACGCGTGCCGACTTCAATGCTCGAGCACGGGTTCAGCGACAGCAGGCGGTTGTCGAACTTGACGTTGTAGGCCGCGATCGACGCCTGGTACTTCTCTCCGAAGGTACGGAAGCCGGCTTCCAGGCTCTTGGACTTCTCCGGCTCCAGCCCGGCGCTGGCCGCGAACGATTCCGGCGACACCTGCAGCGGGCC
This sequence comes from Stenotrophomonas maltophilia, assembly GCF_002799245.1. Classification (GTDB taxonomy): domain Bacteria; phylum Pseudomonadota; class Gammaproteobacteria; order Xanthomonadales; family Xanthomonadaceae; genus Stenotrophomonas; species Stenotrophomonas maltophilia_S. The sequence goes on from NZ_NEQV01000002.1 coordinate 312,191, forward strand.
GCCGCTGCCACCGCCGACGAAGGCGGCGATGTTCTCGGCGTAGGAGGCGAACAGCTCATTGTTGGCGTTGAGCTTGAAGCCCAGGCCCACCTGCGGCAGCACCGATTCCTTGGCGGTCAGCGTGCCCGAAGCGATGCTGGTTTCCACGCCGGGCTGCGCGGTGGCGCGCATGCGGGTGTTGGGGCTCTTGATGCCCACGTCCACGGTCAGGCGCTGGTCCAGGAAGCGCATGCGGTCCTGCACGTAGAACTGGCGCGTGCGGATGTCGAAGTCCTGGTTGAACAGCAGGCGGTCCGGGTTCTTCAGGTACAGGTCGTCCAGGAACGGGCCGCTGATGTAGTAGAAGTTGCGCGACACGTTATGGTCGTTCTGCTCGTACCACAGGCCGGCTTCCAGCTCGTGGATGCCCACCGTCCACGACAGCGCGGCGGTCAGGCCATCGCGGTTGATCGTGTAGTTGGTGCTGCGGATCGAGATCGGCAGCATCCTGTCGGTGCCCGGATAGGAAGGCTGGCCCGGTGCCCACCAGTGGCCCTGGCCACGATTGTCGTGGTGGTAGGCCAGCAGCTTCAGGCGGCCCTGCTCGCCCAGGCGCAGGTCGGCATCGACCGAATACAGGTTGTCGTCACGCAGCGCACGGCTCTGGTAGTACGCATCGTCGATGCTGTTGACGCCGCCGCTGAACGCGCAGCGCGCCTTGTTGTAGGTGCCCGGCGCGCAGTACGCAGCGGCGACGGCGCGATCCCAGTCCGGTGCATAGATGTTCCAGTCGTAGCCCAGGCCGCGGGCCAGCATGTCCTTGGACAGATAGGCGTAGTTGGCCTGGCTGGCGCGCGAGGTCGCCACGAACGCACCGAAGCGGTGGTCGCCGACATTCCACACCGCCTTTGCGTTGAACTGGCGGGTGGTCTGGTTCTGGTACGGCGCGGCCCACATGTCCTGGTCCTGGTGCACGCCGGACACATAGGCCGAGAAGCCATTGAGGTCGCCGGTGTCCACGCGCAGGTAGCCGCGGCGCTGGTTGTTGTCACCGACGGTGACGCTGGCGCGACCACCGAATTCGGTGGACGGGTCCATCGAGAAGTACTGGATGGTGCCACCCAGGTTGCTGGTCGACGCCACGCCCAGCGAGCCGATGCCCTGCGACAGCTCGGCGCCGGCCAGGTTCTCGGCGATGATCGCGCGGGCGATGCTCAGGCCGTTGTAGTTGCCGTAGCTGTTGTCGCCCAGCGGGATGCCGTCCAGCGTGTAGCCGAGGCGGCTCTTGTCGAAGCCGCGCAGGCTGATGGTCTGCGATTCCTCGTTGGCACCAAAGGCATCGTTGGACTGCACCGATACGCCCGGCAGGCGGTCGAGGATCTTCTGGCCACTGGTACCCGGGGGCAGCACCTGCTTGTCGACGGCGGTGATGCGCTGCACCTGGCGGGTCTCGCCCTGGCCGATCACGGAGACGGTATCCAGCGTCTGCGCGCTCAGCGCGGCATCGGTGCTGGCGCCGGTATCGGCGGTGGTGGCATGGGCGCTGGCGGCGGCGGAGAGCGCGATCGCCACGGCGATCGTCAGGTGTCGGGTCTGCATGGTGGTCCGTTGCATTGGGGGTGGTCACCGGCACGCGTGCGCGGTGCATGGCCACTATGCGAACGGAACATGAAACCTTCTTTACGAAAAACCAACGAACGGCGCAGGGATGGCAGGCGGGGTCCGGAAGAGGCGGGGTCAGATCCCTTTTGCCTGCAAAAGGGATCTGACCCCATGGCCAAGAAGCCAACGAACGGTGCAGGGATGGCAGGGGGGGGCCGCAGGAGGCGGGGTCAGATCCCTTTTGCAGGCAAAAGGGATCTGACCCCGTGGCCGACCCCATGGCCCCGCATGGGCAGGACTCAACCCATGTACAGGCCACCATTGACCGGATAGTCGGCACCGGTCACGTACGAGGCTTCATCCGAGGCCAGCCACGCGCACAGGCCGGCCACTTCCTCGGGGCGCCCCAGGCGGCGCACCGGCACCGAGGCGGCCAGCCGATCCAGTACGTCCGGCGGGAAGCTGCTGATCGCCTGGCTGGCGATATAGCCTGGCGACAGCGTGTTGACGGTGACCCCGCGCGAGGCCACTTCCGCGGCCAGCGCCCGGCTGAAGCCATGCATCGCCGCCTTGGCGGTGGCGTAGTTCACCTGGCCGATCTGGCCCTTGTGGGCGCTGACCGAACCGATGTTGATGATGCGGCCCCAGCCGCGCGAGGCCATGCCATCGACCACCTGCTTGGTCAGGTTGAACAACGCATTGAGGTTGGAGGCGATCACCGCGTTCCAGTCCTCCACCGTCATCTGCCGGAACAGCAGGTCGCGGCTGCCACCGGAGTTGTTGACCAGCACGTCCACCTCGCCGACTTCGGCGCGGACCTTGGCGAACGCGGCGCTGGTCGAGGCCCAGTCGGTGGCGTTGCCTTCGGAGGCGATGAAGTCGAAACCCTGTTCGCGCTGCTCGCGCAGCCAGTTGGCCTTGCGCGGCGAGTTCGGCGCGCAGCCGGCAACCACGGTGTGGCCACTGCGGGCCAGGCTCTGGCAGATGGCAGTACCGACACTGCCCATGCCGCTGGTGACGTAAGCGATTCGAAGCGTCATTGCAGAAGGCTCCTTGGTAAGGGGTCAGGCGGCGAGCGGGTACAGGCCGAACAGCAGGCTGCCGACCATCAGCAGCATCGAGATGGCGATGGCCCACTTCAGGGTGAACTTCTGGTGGTCGGCGAATTCGACCTTGGCCAGGCCCACCAGCAGGTAGGTGGATGGCACCAGCGGGCTGAGCAGGTGCACCGGCTGGCCGGCCAACGAGGCGCGCGCCATTTCCACCGGGGTGATGCCGTAGTTGCTGGCAGCCTCGGAGAGAATCGGCAGCACGCCGAAGTAGAACGCGTCGTTGGACATGAAGAAGGTGAACGGCATCGACGCAACCGCTGTGATCACCGCCAGGTACGGGCCCCACGACTCCGGAATCACCGCCAGGAAGCTGTGCGACATCGCTTCGACCATGCCGGTGTTGTTGAGGATGCCGGTGAAGATGCCTGCGGCGAAGATCAGCGACACCACCGACAGCACGTTGCCGGCATGGTTGACCACGCGGCGGCGCTGCTCGGCCAGGTTCGGGTAGTTGATCACCAGGGCGATGGCGAAGCCGACCATGAACAGCACCGGCATCGGCAGCAGGCCGATGATCAGCGCGGTCATCAGTGCCACGGTCAGGGCCAGGTTGACCCACAGCAGCTTCGGGCGCTTGATGTCCTCGGCGTCTTCCACGGTCGGCAGCGGATTGCTGTCGTCGGACACGCTGTTGTCCATCCAGCTGCCGCCCTTGGGCAGGGTCACCACGCCGAGGCGACGGCGTTCCTTCAGGCCCAGGTACCAGGCCAGCAGCAGTACGCCGGCGCAGGCGATCACCATCGACGGGATCAGCGGCACGAACACATCGGCCGGATCCACGTGCAGCGCGGTGGCCGCGCGTGCGGTCGGGCCGCCCCACGGGGTCAGGTTCATCACGCCGCCGGCGAGGATGGTCACGCAGGTCATGTTCAGCGCGTTCATGCCGAGGCGCTGGTACAGCGGCAGCATCGCCGAGACGGTGATCATGTACGTGGTCGAGCCATCACCATCGAGCGAGATCAGCATCGCCAGCACGGCGGTACCGAGCACGATCTTCATCGGATCGCCCTTGACGAAGCGCAGGATGATCCGCACCAGCGGATCGAACAGGCCGGCGTCGATCATCACCCCGAAGTAGAGGATGGCGAACATCAGCATCACGCCGGTCGGCGCGATCTTCTTGATGCCTTCCAGCATCATTTCGTCGATGCCGGCGCCGAAGCCGCCGATCAGCGCGAACAGGATGGGGATGGTGATCAGGGCCACCAGCGGCGACAGCCGCTTGCTCATGATCAAGTACATGAACGTAATGACCATGCCAAAGCCGAGGATGCTCAGCATCATCTGCGGACTCCTTGCGAAAACAGGATGTGGGGGAGTGGAAGGGGCCCGGGCGGCATGCCCGGGATACCGGGCTTAGAAGTCGTACTGCAGGCGTCCGGTGACCGCGCGCGTGCGGTCCACCGTGACTCCGGCGAGGCGGTCGCGGTTGCGGCTTTCGATCACGTTGAGCATGAAGCGCAGGTTGTCGCGCAGGTACCAGTTGCCGCCCAGCGTCCAAGCTTCGGTGCTGCCGCGGCGCAGGTCCGGCGCGCCATCAAGGTGCTGCGCGCCCCACATCTGGTCGTAGCGCAGCGCCACTTCGAAGGCGCCGGCCTTGTGGCGGATGTCCTTCACCCGTGCGAATCGACCGGTCTTGCGATCGTAGGCACGGCTTTCGCCGGTGACGAACCAGCTGAGCATGCCGTAGGCGGCCATCACGTCGCCGCGCTGCGCACCGTCATCGAAGGTGGCGCCACTGAACTCGCCCTGCCACGACAGCGGGCCGCGTACCTGCGCGTACTCCAGCGACCACTTGTTGACGTCGGTATCGCGACCGGCGGAGAAATCGACCAGGGTCAGGCGGCTCTCGTCGGACAGGTGGCCGGCCGGGCGCGGGCGGATCTTCAGGCCCGGAACGCCGTTGGCGCCGGGGTTGTCGTAGGCCTCGCGGGCCAGCGACAGGCCCAGGTGCAGCACGTCACCGTCGCTGGGCGAGGGTGCCCAGGTGACGCGGCCACCGGCGGCGCGGCCCTTCACCTGCCAGGCGTCGATGCTTTCCAGGCTGTAGACGCTGGCCGCCCAGGTGAAATCACCCGGATTGGCCTGCCACGACGCACCCAGCCGGTACAGCGGCGCCAGCGTGGTGCCGGCGTTGCCGCGCTCCAGGAAGCTGCCGTAGTTGGAGCTGGTGCGGTCATCCAGCGAGAAGTACTGCTTGAACTGGCCCACGGTCAGCTTGCCGGCCTTGCCGAAGCTGCGTGCCAGGTACACGTCCTTGGCCTCGACGCGGTCGCCGGAGAAGTCGGCTTCCAGCTTGTAGTCGACCACGAAGAACCTGCCGGACACATCCACCCAGGCGCGGCGGATTTCGGTGTCGTCCTTGTTCGGCGTGCCGCGGTTGTCGTTGTCGAAGGTGGCGAAGTCCAGGTGCAGGCGACCGCCGAGGGTGGCGGTGACCGGACGGTCGTCTTCGGCGAAGGCCGGCGCCGACAGGGCAGCCAGCGCCATCATGGCGGCAGGACGCCGCCAGGCAAACGTGAATTCCACAAACCCTCCCAGGTGCGCGCCAGGCGCGCGGCAATCGTGGGCACCGGACGGTGCGCGGCCGCAGTCTGGGTCGGGCAAGCTGTCATCGTCCTGTCAACGGATGGTGCGGTGCAGCGTAAAACGGGCGCGGCGGCGGCATGCGGTAGCATTCGTTTCCCCTCCCACACGTGTGCCCATGCGCCTGCTGCTGGTCGAAGACAATCCGGATCTGGCCGATGCGATCATCCGCCGGATGCGCCGCAGCGGGCACGCCGTGGACTGGCAGGCCGATGGCCTGGCTGCTGCCAGCGTGCTGCGCTACCAGAGCTTTGACCTGGTGGTGCTGGATATCGGCCTGCCCAAGCTCGATGGCCTGCGCGTGCTGGCCGGCATGCGCGAGCGCGGTGACAGCACGCCGGTGCTGATGCTGACCGCGCGCGATGGCATCGAAGATCGCGTGCAGGCGCTGGATGTGGGGGCCGACGACTACCTGGGCAAGCCGTTCGATTTCCGCGAGTTCGAAGCGCGTTGCCGCGTGCTGCTGCGGCGTGCGCGTGGCCAGGCCAGCGAAGTGGTGCAGATCGGCGGCTTCCAGTTCGACAACGCTGCGCACCGGGTCAGCCTCGATGGCGAACCGATCGAACTGCCCAACCGCGAATACCGCCTGCTGGAGATCCTGGTCGGTCGCCTCGGCCAGGTGGTCGGCAAGGACGAGATCGGCAACGGCCTGTTCGGCTTCGATGACGAAGCCGGCCCGAACGCCATCGAGTTGTATGTTGGCCGCCTGCGCAGGAAGCTGGCCGGCGCACCCTTGCGTATCACTACGGTGCGCGGTGTCGGTTACCTGCTGGAAGCAAGCGATACCCATGCCGACGCCGACGCCGATGGCTGACGCGCGCGCTGCGGCTGCGGCGCCGGGTTCGCTGCGGCGCACGCTGCTGCTCTACCTCGGCGTGCTGCTGGCGGTGTTCGCGGTGGCCCTGTTGTTTGCCGCACGCGATTACGGCCAGCGTGCTGCCAATCGCTCCTACGATCACCTGCTGGTGTCCTCGGCGCTGTCCATTGCCGATTCGGTGGCCCTGGTCGATGGCCAGTGGCAGGTGGATCTGCCGTATGCCGCGCTGGATCTGCTGGCGATGGCACCGGAAGACCGCGTGTTCTATCGGGTGGCCGACAGCCGCGGCCGGCTGATCACCGGCTACGGTGACCTGCCGGCGCCGCCGCGCAGGCCCGGCACGCAGCCGCAGCTGTTCGATGCCAGCTACAGCGGCGAGACCGTGCGCTTCGTGGTGGTCGGCCGCAGCTTCGCCGCCGCCTCGGCGCAGGGCGAGGTGCAGGTGCAGGTTGGCCAGACCCGGCGTGCGCGCGAAGCGCTGGCGCAGGACATGGTCAACCGCGCGCTGCTGGCGATCGGCGTGTTGTCCGGCCTGCTGCTGGCGCTGGTGGCCTTTGGCGTGCATCGCGCGTTTCGCCCGCTGGTGCGGGTGGAGCGCGAGCTGTCGCGCCGCGAACCGTCCGACCTGAAGCCGCTGGATGCCCGCGTGCCGCGCGAGATGGACCAGATGGTGGCGGCCTTGAATCGCTTCATGGAACGCCTGTCGAGCAGCAACGAGACGCTGCGCGCGTTCATGGCAGAGGCGGCACACCAGATGCGCACGCCACTGGCGGCATTGCGCGCGCAGGCGCAGTTGGCGCTGGATGATGACGATCCGGAGGACATGCGGCGCAGCCTGCAGGCGATCGAGCGCAATGCCACGCATATGAGCCGGCTGCTCAACCAGCTGCTCAGCGATGCCAGCGTGATCCATCGTTCCCATCTGCAGCGCTTTGCGGCGGTTGACCTGGCCGAGACCGTGCACCAGGCCCTGCATGAAGCGCTGCCGCAGGCCGGCCCGGCGCCACGCGTGCAGCTGGCGATGACCGCCGAGCCGGTGCAGGTGCATGGCGACGCACTATTGCTGCGCGAGGCGATCAAGAACCTGGTCGACAACGCACTGAAGTACGGCGGCGAGGGCCCGCTGCAGATCGCGCTGACCGTGGAGGGCGGGCAGGCCGTGCTGACCATTGCCGATCATGGTGCAGGTATCCCGCCTGGCGATGCCGAACGTGTATTCGAGCGCTTCGCGCGTGGCGAAGGCGCGCCGTCCGGCGGCGCCGGGCTTGGCCTGGCCATCGTCAAGCGCGTGGTCGACAGCCATGGCGGCCGCATCGACCTCAGCAACCGTCCGCAGGGCGGGCTGGTCGCCACCATCCGCCTGCCCCGGAGCAGCTCATGATCCGCCTGTTCGCCATGGCCGTTGCGCTGCTGCTGGCCCTGCCGGTGCTGGCCGCGCCCGGTGATGTACGCCGCTTTCCTGCGCATGCAGCGGCCACCGCGCAGCTGCGCATCCACGGCACCACCGACATTGAAGTGTTCGCGGTGGTCATCGCCGATTACCAGCGGCTGCACCCGGGCACCGAAGTGGTGTACGAAGACATCATCACCCAGGACCTGTACGCACGGTACCTGCACGACCGTGCCGGGCCGGCATCGCCGGACCTGCTGATCTCCAGCGGCATGGACCTGCAGACCAGGCTGGTCAACGATGGCCACGCGCTGCCACACCGTTCGGCGCAGACCGCCGCGCTGCCGGGGTGGGCGCAGTGGCGCAACGAGGCATTCGGCATCAGCTACGAGCCGGTAGTGATGGTCTACAACACCCGTGCAATGCCTGCGGCGAAGGTGCCACACACACGCCGCCAGCTGCTGGACCGGCTGCGTGCCGAGGGAGCACCGCTGCGCGGCAAGGTAGGCACCTATGACATCGAGCGCAGCAGTGTCGGCTACCTGCTGGCAACCCAGGATGCGCAGCGCGGCAGCATTGCCGGCGCGTTGCTGGGTGCGCTGGGCGACAACGATGTGGTGCGCGAAGAGCGCACCGGCGTGCTGCTGGACAAGGTGGCCAGTGGCCAACTGTCGCTGGTCTACAACGTGCTCGGCTCCTACGCGCAGGCACGGGTCGATGCTGGCGCTCCGCTGGCCATCGTCGAACCCGAGGACTACACGCTGGTGGTGCTGCGTACTGCGGTGATCCCGCGTACCGGCCCGCACCCGGAAGAAGCCCGGCGCTTCCTCGACTACCTGTTGTCGCCGCGTGGCCAGCAGGTGCTCTCGCGCGAGGCTCGGCTGATGCCGATCGTGACCGGCAACGCACGCGGCGCGGATGCGCCCGGCCGCAGCCGGCGCCCGATCCAGCTGGGCCCGGGCCTGCTGGTGTACCTGGATGCGCTCAAGCGCCGCCAGTTCCTCGACGCCTGGCGCAGCAGCGTCGAGCCGGCAGGGCGCTGATGTCCTGGCAGCGCCGGGCCGTGGCCGGCGGATGCGGTTTGCTGGCCGTACAATGTCGGCATGAGCGAATACACCATCCTGATCGCCGATGACCACCCGCTGCTGCGTTCGGCGGTGGTGCAGTCATTGCGGCAGAGCCTGCCGCTGGCACAGGTACGCGAGGTCGCCAGCGCCGAGGCACTGGCCGAGGCACTCGACGCGCACCCGGATGTGGACCTGGTGCTGCTCGACCTGACCATGCCCGGTGCACACGGTTTTTCCGCACTGCTGCACGTGCGTGGCTCGCATGCGGACATTCCGGTGGTGATCCTCTCGTCCAACGACCACCCACGGGTGATCCGTCGTGCCCAGCAGTTCGGTGCCGCCGGTTTCATCCCCAAGTCGGCCCCTGCCGAGACCATTGGCGAAGCGGTGCAGGCGGTGCTTGATGGTGGCCTGTGGTTTCCGGCGATGGCCGCCGAGCGTTCCGAGGCGGACGCGCTGCTGGCCAGCCGCCTGGCCCAGCTGACCCCGCAGCAGTTCCGCGTGCTGCTGTGCCTGGCCGATGGCCTGCTCAACAAGCAGATCGCCTACACGCTGGGGTTGGCCGAGAACACGGTGAAGGTGCATGTCACCGCCATCCTGAAAAAACTCGAGTGCCATAGCCGAACGCAGGCAGCGGTGCTGGTGAAGGCGCTGGAGCCTGAGGGCGACGCCGGCGCCGGGCTGTAGTTTCCTGCCAACGGCGCAGCCCCTCGTGGGTGGGTTTGGGTTGGTCGCTGAAAGCAGAAGCCGCGAGTGGGCCGGTCGGGTTGGGTGCGCGGGGGACGCCGTGAATCCGTCCCTGGAGACTTGGCAGCCGCTTGCTCGTGTGCGCCGTCCTGCGCACACGGCAAGACCGGCCTCTGACAGATTGCGGTGGCCTGTCACCCACGGAGAAGAAAAAGAAGATCAAAAGCAAAGGCAGCCTGACAGGCCGCTTTCTGTAGAGCCGAGCCCACGCTCGGCTGCTCTGCGGTCGGTCCGCCAAGCCGAGCATGGGCTCGGCTCTACACGAGCAAGCGCAGCCCATCTACCCGGCCCCACCGATGAACTGCTTTGCGCGACCACCCACGAGGGGCTGCGCCGTTGGCTGGAATCACCCGCGATGGCGGATCAGCAGCTGGCTCATCAGTGCCCGCAGCGCCGGAGGCTTCACCGGCTTGGCCATCATTCCCCAGCCGCGCTCGGCGGCCATCTCGCGCAACCCCGCATCGCGTTCGGCGGTTACCAGCACCACCGGCGGCCGTGCCTGCCACAGCTCCGCCAGCGTCTCGTACAGCACCGGTCCGTGGTGGTCACCCATGCGCACGTCCAGCAGCACCAGCTCCGGCACGGTCGCGGTATTGGCCAGCTGCAGCGCGGCCTGCGGGCCGTCGGCCAGTACCACCTCGCAACCCCAGCGTTCCAGCAAGGCGCGGCTGGCCGCGCACACGTGCGGATCGTCGTCGATCACCCAGACGCGCCGACCACGCAGGGGATTGTCCGCAGCGGTCTCCTGGACCAGCACCGGCGCGGGCGCCGTGGCTGGAATCGCGCTGGCCTCGCCGAGCGGCACGCCCACTGCGAACACGCTGCCCTGGCCCACGTGCGAGCGCAGCCGGATTGGATGGCCGAGCAGGCGGCCGATGCGATCGACGATGGCCAGGCCGAGGCCGGCACCGCGCTGCTGGCCGTCGTGCAGGCGGCGGAATTCCTCGAAGATCTCGCCCTGCAGCGCATCGGGAATGCCAGGGCCCTGGTCGTGCACTTCGATCCACAGCAGGCCATCGCGGCGCCGGCAACCGAGCAGCACGCGGCCGCGTTCGCTGTAGCGCAGCGCATTGGACAGGAAGTTCTGCAGGATACGGCGCAGCAACGCTTCATCGCTGACCACCACGGCGCCGGTGTCGACCCAGTCCACCATCAGCCCACGCGATTGCGCGGCGATGCCGAACTCGCGCGCCAGGGTCTGCAGCAGGGGCCCCAGTCGGAACGCCTGCACGCGGGTGGGCAGGCTGCCGGATTCCAGCCGGGCGATATCCAGCAGGCTGTTGAGAATCGCATCCTGCGCAGCCAGCGCGGCATCGATGTGGTCGCTGGTCTGCTGCTGCGCCGGGTCACTCAGCTTGCCGCGCAGCACCGAAACGAACATGCGCGCCGCATTGAGCGGCTGCAGCAGGTCGTGCACCGCCGAGGCCACGAAGCGGGTCTTGTAGCGGTTGGCCTGCTCGGCCTCGCGGCGTGCTTCGTCCAGGTCGTGGGTGCGCTCGGCAATGCGATGTTCCAGCGCATCGGCCAGCGAGCGCAGTTCACGCGCAGCGTTCTTGTAGCTGGTGATGTCGGCGTAGCTGGTGACGAAGCCACCATCGGGCAGGGGATTGCCACGGATCTCCAGCACCGTGCCGTCGTCCTTCTCGCTCTCGCGCATGTGCGGGCGGCCGCTGCGCAGATGGTTCAGGCGGCGCTCGATGGCCTCGTCCACCGGGCCGGGACCGAGCAGGCCACGGCGTGCGTTGAAGCGGAACAGTTCCTCGATCGGCCGGCCCACCCGCACCAGATCCAGCGGGAAGCGGAACAGCTCCAGATAGCGCGAATTCCATGCGACCAGGCGCAGTTCCCGGTCGATCACCACCACACCCTGGGGCAGGTGTTCGAGGCTGCGGCTGAGTCCGCTGTCGGCATCGGTGGCGGCCTGCAGCAGGCCATCCTGTGCGGTGCGCAGTTCCTGCGCGTGCTGCTTGAGCAGGGTTTCCAGCTCGCGGCGGCTGCGCAGGCGATGCTTGGCCAGGCGCCGGCGCTGCTGCACGAACAGCACCAGGAAGCCCAACGCCAGCCAGGCGGCACCGCCGGTGAGTGCTGCGGCGCGACCGGCACCGGTGGCGGCACTGGCGTCGTGCAGCAGGTGCAGGTTCCAGCCCTCGGCGGGAAGCGGCAGGCTTTGCCACAGCATCGGTTGCGGCAGTGCCGGATCCAGCAGGCGCACCATGCGGCCGCCGTCGGCCAGCACGTCTTCGGTACGCGCGCGCAGCGGCTGCAAGGCGCGGTCGGCGTACTGGCGGGCGTCCAGCATCTCGCGGCGCTCATGGGCGCCCAGCGGGCGCAGCAGCCGGTAGCGCCAGCTGTCACGGTTGGCCAGGAACACCACGTCGTGGTCGTCGCTGGCCAGCACCACGTCCGGGCTGCTCAGCCATTCCTGTTCCAGCGCGGACAGCTCGACCTTGATCACCACCACGCCCAGCCGCTTGCCGTCTTCTTCGATGGCCTGCGAGAGGTAGTAGCCGGGCACGCCGGTGGTCATGCCGATGCCGTAGAAGCGGCCACGGCCCTGCGCCAGCGCCTGGCGGTAGTAGGGACGGTAGCTGTAGTTCTCGCCGACGTTGGTGGTGGGCTGGTCCCAGTTGCTGGCTGCCACCGCCACGCCATCATGGCCGACCAGGGTCAGGGTCGAGGCACGGGTGACTTCATTGGCGCGTTGCAGCTTGAGGTTCAGGCGCTGCCGTTCGGTGGGCGAGGGTGGCACGCGCAGCGCGTGCAGCAGATCCGGATCCAGCGCCAGTACCTGCGGCAAGGTGCCGAAGCGGTCGATGCGCTGTTGCAGGCCCTGGCCGTACAGCTGCAGCTGGCGTTGCACCTGGCTGCTTTCCTCGCCGAGCGCGCGCCGCCAGGCGTAGTGGCCGGCGGCGACCGCGCACAGCACGGTGCCACCGACCATCACCAGGATCGTCAGCAACAGCATCCGGTGGCGGCTGAGCCAGTACATGGCGGCAGTCTACGCAGGGCCGGCGGGCGTGGCGTGCACGCCCGCCGGGATCTGACGTGGAAGGGGTCAGAAGTGCATCTGCGCGCGCAGTTCGAAGATCTCCGGCGTGCTGTGCACGCCACGACGGCTGGCGTCGACCTTCACGTAGTTGGCCTGGAACTTGAAGTGGCTGGTCAGGTACCAGTTCGCACCCAGGGTGAGGTCGTGCTGGCGGCCACCGAGGATGCTGCCGTCGTCCAGGTCCAGGCGGCTGTAGCGGGCCACCAGTTCGACCGCGCCGTAGTTGTGCGCCGGCTTGATGTTGGCCACCGCGCCAGCGTTGTACGGGCGCGATTCGCCGGTCAGTACCCAGCTGGCCATCGCGTACTGGCCGCTGCCGGTGTAGTCGGGCAGGCCCTTGCGGGTGACGGTGGCCTGCAGGGCTTCGGCCTGCAGCGAGAACGGGCCGCGGATCCAGATGCCTTCCAGGCCGGTGCGGCGGATCTGGTCAGCGGTGACCAGCGCGCCGGAATCGACGTAGCGGATATCGGTCAGGCCGGCTTCCGGGCGCGCGCGCAGGCGGGCGCTGGCCTCGTGGTGCACATCGCGGCCATCGCTGTAGCCGCGCGGATTCTCCTGCGAGTAGGCCACGCCCAGGTGGATCACATCACCGGTGCCTTCACCGGCGTCCACACCGCGCGCACCGCCTGGGTCGTGCCGGGATTGTCGCCCTGCAGGTCCTTGCCGCCATAGGCGCCGGCCTGCAGCAGGTACTGCGGACGCTCCAGCACCCATTCCACGCCGGTACGGCGTCCTGCATAGAAGGCCTGCACGGGCAGCGCGGTTTCCAGGAAGCTGCCGGCGCGCGAAGAGGTATTCGCGTCGAGGCCGACCGGAGTCTTCATGTAGCCGAAGCGGAAGCGGCCGACGTCACGGCCGAAGAACGCCTTGCTCTCGAAGCGCACGAACACGTCCAGCCAGGTATCGGCCTGGAAGTCGTAGTAGACCATCGCATCGTAGACGCCCTTCTTTTTCAGCGTCGCGCCGAATTCCTTGCGGCGCACGGCGTCATCGTCCTCAAGGCCACTGGCCGAGGAAAAGTCGTTGTAGTCGTAGGCGATGTTGGCGGTGGCCGCCAGCTCGGTGCCATCGCCGAAGGTGTACTTGGTCGGCCAGTTGTCGAAATCGGCGGCCGAGGCAAAGGCGGGAAGGGTGGCCAGCGACAGGGCCAGCAAGGTGGGATTCGGGCGCATGTTGGGTGCGGCTCTCTCAGATTGCGTGTGGACAGGACAACAACGGCCGCAAGGACCGGAACTTTCGCAAAGACACGCCCAGCCGTTCAGCCCGGGCCACCAGCCTCCCCAGGATCGGGCGGTGCGGCGCCAGTGTAGGCACCTGTGCCACCTGAACCGGGGGGCTAGTACCAATAGGTTATCTGCGCCGGCGTGCCTGGCGCGTACAAAGGCGTCCATTGGTCGCACCCCCTGTGCGTGCTGCACAGGGCCTGCGATCAGTTTCCACGGTAACGGTTCCCGTGCAGTCCCGGGGCCGTACGTGCCTGAAAACGCCCCTTCCGGAGTCCGCCATGCACATCCCGACCGCAGCACCGGTGCCTGCAAAGCCGTTGCCGATCTATCGCCAGCTGTACTTCCAGGTGATCGTGGCGATCGTCCTGGGCGCCATCCTCGGCCACTACGAACCGTTGGTCGGCGAGAAGATGAAGCCGCTCGGCGATGCCTTCATCAACCTGGTGAAGATGATCATCGCGCCGGTGATCTTCCTGACCATCGTCACCGGCATCGCCAGCATGACCCACCTGCGCACGGTGGGCCGGGTGTTTGCCAAGGCGATGGCGTACTTCCTGTTCTTCTCCACGCTGGCGCTGATCGTCGGCATGATCGTGGCGCACGTGGTGCAGCCCGGCGCCGGCATGAACATCAACCCGGCCGAGCTGGACCAGACCGCGGTGCACAGCTACGTGGAGAAGTCGCACGACCTGACCCTGGTCGGCTTCCTGATGGACATCATTCCGAAGACGCTGCTCAGCGCGTTCGTCGATGGCAACATCCTGCAGGTGTTGTTCGTGGCCGTGCTGTTCGGCATCGCACTGGCGATGGTGGGCGAGAAGGGCAAGCCGGTGCTGAACTTCCTGGAGGCGCTGGTCGCCCCGGTGTTCAAGCTGGTGCACATCCTGATGAAGGCTGCCCCGATCGGTGCCTTCGGCGCGATCGCCTTCACCATCGGCAAGTACGGCGTCGGTTCGCTGATCAACCTGGCGTGGCTGGTGGGCTCGTTCTACCTCACCGCCTTCCTGTTCGTGGCGGTGATCCTCGGTCTGGTCTGCCGCCTGTGCGGCTTCTCGGTATTCAAGCTGGCGCGCTACCTGAAGGCCGAACTGCTGCTGGTGCTCGGCACCTCCTCGTCGGAGTCGGCGCTGCCGTCGCTGATGGAGAAGATGGAACGCGCCGGCTGCAGCAAGTCGGTGGTGGGCCTGGTGGTCCCGACCGGCTATTCGTTCAACCTGGACGGCACCAACATCTACATGACCCTGGCGGCGCTGTTCATCGCCCAGGCCACCAACACCGAACTGACCCTGGGCCACCAGATCGCCCTGCTGCTGGTCGCCATGCTCAGCTCCAAGGGCGCGGCCGGTGTCACCGGTGCCGGCTTCATCACCCTGGCCGCGACCCTGGCGGTGGTGCCGGAAGTGCCGGTGGCCGGCATGGCGCTGATCCTGGGCGTGGACCGCTTCATGAGCGAATGCCGCTCGCTGACCAACTTCATCGGCAATGCCGTGGCCACCGTGGTGGTCTCGCGCTGGGAAGGCGCGCTGGACCGCAACCGCCTGAAGCTGGCGCTGGATGGCCGCGAAAGCGAACTGCCGCCGCCGGTCGATGCGCTGCCCGAGGCGCTGCCGGCCAAGGGCTGATCCAGGTGTGTGGTACCGCGGGGCCGGTCACGACAGTGGTACGGCCCCGCGGCGTTTCAGGGCGTCCCATGGCTGTCATGGGCAGCGCCGAAGCTGGTGTCGCGGTACCTTCGCATACGGCATGGAATTGTGCGGTCGCAGCATGCCTGCGACAGGATAGCGACAGGTCCAGACGCTCCAACGGGGGTATCATCCCCTGTCCCTTCTGCCCATTCATGTAACCCACATCGATGTCCAACGAAGATTTCAAACAGGCCGCCCTCGATTACCACCGGATGTCCCCGCCGGGAAAGATCAAGGTTTCCGCTACCAAGCCCATGCTGACCCAGCGCGACCTGTCGCTGGCGTATTCGCCGGGCGTGGCGTACGCCTGTGAAGCGATCAAGGCCGACCCGCAGCAGGCAAGCGAGCTGACCGCCCGCGGCAACCTGGTGGCGGTGATCTCCAACGGCACCGCCGTGCTGGGCCTGGGCAACATCGGCGCACTGGCCGGCAAGCCGGTGATGGAAGGCAAGGGTGTGCTGTTCCAGAAGTTCGCCGGCATCGATGTGTTCGACATCGAAGTCGACGAGACCGATCCGGACAAGCTGGTCGACATCATCGCCTCGCTGGAGCCGACCTTCGGCGGCATCAACCTGGAAGACATCAAGGCGCCGGAGTGCTTCGTGGTCGAGCGCAAGCTGCGCGAGCGCATGAAGATCCCGGTATTCCATGACGACCAGCACGGCACGGCGATCATCGTCGGCGCGGCGGTGCTCAATGCGATGGCGATCACCGGCAAGAAGATCGAGGAAGTGAAGCTGGCGACCACGGGCATGGGCGCGGCCGGCATTTCCTGCGTGAACATGCTGGTGCAGCTGGGCCTGAAGCCGGAGAACATCCTGGCCTTCGACCGCGAGGGCGTGATCCACACCGGCCGTACCGACCTGGACCCGGAAAAGCAGCGCTATGCGCGCGACACCGACAAGCGCACCCTGGCCGAGATCGTCGACGGCGCGGATATCTTCCTGGGCCTTTCGGCGCCGGGCATCCTGACCGCCGACATGGTCAAGACCATGGCGCCGGATCCGGTGATCTTCGCGCTGGCCAACCCGACCCCGGAAATCATGCCGGAACTGGCGCGCGCCGCCCGTCCGGACGCGATCATCGGCACCGGCCGTTCGGACTACCCGAACCAGGTCAACAACGTGCTGTGCTTCCCGTACCTGTTCCGTGGTGCGCTGGACGTGGGCGCCACTGCGATCAACGAGGAAATGAAGATCGCCTGCGTGCGTGCCATCGCCGCACTGGCACGCCGTGCCGCCACCGACATGGGCTCGGCCTACGGCGGCGATACCCCGAGCTTCGGCCGTGAATACCTGATCCCGCGCCCGTTCGACCGCCGCCTGCTGGTGGAGCTGTCGGCCGCCGTGGCCCAGGCCGCGATGGACTCGGGCGTGGCCTCGCGCCCGATCGACGACATGGGCGCCTACCGCGACAAGCTGGCCCAGTTCGTCTACCGCACCAGCCTGATGATGAAGCCGGTCTATGACCGCGCGCGCAGCGACAAGCAGCGCGTGGTGTACGCCGAGGGCGAAGAGGAAGTGGTGCTGCAGGCGGTGCAGAACGTGGTCGATGACGGCCTGGCGCACCCGATCCTGATCGGCCGCCCGGAAGTGATCGAGTCGCGCATCGAGCGCCTCGGCCTGCGCCTGAAGATCGGCGAGAACGTTGAAGTCACCAACATCAACGACGATCCGCGCTTCAACGAGTACTGGCAGTACTACCACGGCCTGACCGGCCGTCGTGGCGTGACCGTGGCTGCGGCGAAGAACCTGATGCGTTCGCGCCCGACCCTGATCGCGGCGGTGATGGTGGCTCGTGGCGAAGCCGATGCGATGCTGACCGGCATCGTCGGCCGCTTCCACAAGAAGCTGGGCTACGTGCGCAGCGTGTTGCCGCTGGAGCCGAAGGTCACGTCGACCTCGGCGATGACCGGCGTGATCAACCAGCAGGGCGTGTTCTTCTTCGTGGATACCCACGTGCAGGAAGACCCGACCGCCGAGCAGCTGTGCGAAGCGACCCTGCAGGCGGCCTACCGCATGAAGCTGTTCGGCATCGAGCCGAAGGTGGCGCTGCTGTCGCATTCCAACTTCGGCAGCCATGATTCGAAGGATGCGCTGAAGATGCGCCAGGTGCGCGAGCTGCTGCTCAAGCGCAACCCGCGTCTGAACGTGGATGGCGAAATGCAGGGCGATACCGCATGGGATGAAGCGCTGCGCCAGAAGCTGCTGCCGGGCTCGACCCTGCAGGGCCGCGCCAACCTGTTCGTGCTGCCGAACCTGGAAGCGGCCAACATCGCCTACAACCTGGTGCGTGTGTTCACCGACGGCGTGGCGATCGGCCCGATCCTGATGGGCGTGAACAAGCCGGTGCACATCCTGACCACCAGCGCGACCTCGCGCCGGATCCTGAACATGACCGCGATTGCCGCGGTCGATGCGCAGATCCGCAAGCAGCTGGAAGCGGAAAAGAAGGCGTAAGCCTTCTTTCCCACTTCCGCTGCCCACGCATTCTTCCTCTACCCCCGCCTTCGGCGCGCCCCTTCAACAAGAAGGGGCTCCTGGTCGGAAGAATGATGGCGCTGGCGCGGTTGGAGGTCGGCGCAAATGAAAAGCACCGGGCATTGCCCGGTGTTTTCATTTGCCGCAACGGCCGCCGAACCTGCCACACGCGCTACGCAACCCGGTCATTTCCCTGCAACGCCGTTGCGGCCCAATACGCCCACGCGGCCTGGCCGTGGGAAGGGTCCGGACCGGCCTTCCCACCCTGGGCCCGACCAACTTTTCATGGGCGAGGGTGTCATGCGCAATCGAGTGACGCGGCGATATTTCCAGCAGCTGTTCGCGCTGTACGCCGGTTTCGTGCAGTCGCGCTGAGGCGGCGATGCGGTAGCGCCGGGCAATGCCCGGCGAACGTGCAGTGCGTGGGTGTCAGTGCCGCTTGCCGCGGCGTGCAGGGGCCGGCGGCGGCGCGTCAGAACGCGGCTTGGCGTACTGCGTCCACAGTGCAGGCAATGCCTTGCCGGTGTGCTTCTGCCACAGCGCCGGCGCATAGCGGCCGTCGCGCAGGGCCTTGTCCAGTGCCAGCACCAGGCCCGGGTGTTCGCTGTCGGCCCACTTCAGGAACGCACCGGTCACCCGGTAGCCGCTGTCGAAGTTCTGCCCTTTCTCGACCTTGCCCGGCAGCACCCAGCCCGCGGCGGCATTGTCCATGCCGTAGCGGTCGCGCGCGTAGTCGGCGATGCCTTCCACCAGCCAGCCCGGTACCCGCGCGTCGCCATAGCCCGGATAGCCCTGCACGATGTGCATGGCCTCATGGGTGACCAGGTCGATGTCGTTCGGGTGCTGCGCCAGCCAGCCCGGGTTGATGGTGATCGTTGCCGCCTGGTCCTTGTCACCGACGAAGGCGATCCCGGTGTAGGCCGGATCGATCACGATGCGCACCATCGCCGGCGCGGCCGGGTGGAAGTCCGCACGTTCGCGCAGGTAGGCGAAGTAGAACGTATCGATCACCCGCTTGCGCTGCGCCGCCGTCAGGGCGCCACGGGCGTCCTGGTAGTTCAGCGTCACGCCATCGCGGGTGAGCTGCGCATCAAAGGCCTGGGTCTGGCCGAAGCTGGAGAAGGACAGGGCAACAAGGGCCAGAGGCAACAGACGGTAGCGCATAGGGCTCATTGTACGGCGCTGGGTGCCAACAGTTCGATCTCCGCCAGCGGCAGCCGGCCTGGTGCGGCCAGGCGCAGCCGGTACTCGCCGTAGTGGCCGGGCTTGGCGATGCGGAACGGGCGGGTCTGGCGGGCAGACTCGAAGGCTTCGCCGCTGCGCTGGTCGAGCACGGTCCAGCGGCCGTTGCCGTTGCGCGCCTCCAGCGTCCATTCCCCGCCCTGGATGCGGCCGTCACCGCTGGTGAGCGTGTACATCGTCGGCGCACCCTCGCTCAGGCCGGTCAACGCGATGGTTGCGCCGCCGCCCAGGCCCACGGTGGTGGACGCATCGTCATCGACCAGTGCCGGCAGGGCACGGCCATCGGCCAGTGTTGCCTTCGCGCTGCTGCCGAGCAGGTCGTGCAGTAGCTGTGGCCGCTGGCCACGCGCGGTCAACGAGCGCGGCACGTCATCCACGCCGCTGCCCCAGCGCGATGGCTGCGGGCCCATCACGAAGTCCAGCGTCGCACCCTTGGCGATCAGCTCGTGCGGTACCCAGGTCTTCGTCCAGGGCTTGCCGTTGATCTTCAGCGACTGCACGTAGACGTTCTCACGCGAGTTGTTGGCCGCGTTCACGGTCAGCACCGCGCCGCCCTGCAGTTCCACCCGGGCGTGGCGGAACGCCGGCGAACCGATCACGTACTCCGGCGCGCCCATGCGCAACGGGTACAGGCCCAGCGAGGCCAGCACGTACCACGCCGAGGTTTCGCCGTTGTCCTCGTCGCCCGGGTAGCCCTGGCCGATCTCGCTGCCGACATACAGCCGCGACAGGATCTCGCGCACGTGCTGCTGGGTCTTCCACGGCTGCCCGGCGTACAGGTACATCCACGGGATGTGGTGCGCCGGCTGGTTGCTGTGCGCGTACATGCCCATGCGCACGTCGCGCGCCTCGGTCATCTCGTGGATGGTGCCGCCGTAGGAGCCGGCCAGCGCCGGGTCCGCGGTTTCCGGCGTGGCAAAGAAGGTATCCAGCTTCGCCGCCAGCCTGTCGCGGCCACCGTACAGCGCTGCCAGGCCTTCGCCATCGTGGGCGGCGGTGAAGGCGAAGGTCCAGCCATTGGACTCGGTGTAGTCGTGGCCCCACAGGCGCGGGTCGTAGTCCCTGGCGTCCACGCGCCAGCGGCCATCGGCATTGCGGCCCTGGAAGAAGCCAGCGGCCGGGTCGAACATCGTTGCGTAACTGGCGGCGCGGTAGCGGAAGTAGTCGGCCTCGGTGCTGTAGCGCTCGCGTGCAGCCGGCGTTGCTGCTTGCCTGGCCAGGGCATCGGCCATGTTGGCGATGCCGAAGTCGTTGAGTGCGCCTTCCATCGTCCACGACATGCCTTCGTGCACGTCCGCACTTGCGTAGCCGCGGAAGGTCGAACGGTCCATGCCTTTGCGGCCGACATGGCGGTCGGGCGGTACCACGGTCGCGTTCTTCAGTGCGGCGGCGTAGGCCTCGGCGGGATCAAAGCCGCCGATGCCCTTCAGCCACGCATCGGCGAAGGCCACGTCCGAGCTGGTACCGACCATCAGGTCGGCGTAGCCCGGCGACGACCAGCGCGCGATCCAGCCGCCGGCGCGGTACTGCTCGATGAAGCCCTGCACCATCTGCCCGGCATCGTCGGGCGTGAACAGTGCATAGGCTGGCCAGGTCGTGCGGAAGGTGTCCCAGAAGCCGTTGTTGACGAAAACCCTGCCATCGCGCACGCCGGTGAAGCTGCGGTTGGCGCTGCCCTCGGTGTTGTCGTCGCTGGCACTGGCCTGGTTGGCGTAGCGCCAGTCGGGCGCGGCCGCGCTGCCGGCATTCTCGTGGCCGGAATTGGGATACAGGTACAGCCGGTACAGGCTGGAGTACAGCGTGGTCTTCTGGTCGTCGCTGGCATCGCCGATGTCGAAGCGGGCCAGGCGCGCGTCCCACGCATCCTGCGCGCGGCCGGCCACGCTCTCCAGCGTATCGGTCGCAGCGATTTCCAGCGCCAGGTTGTGCCGCGCCTGCTCCACCGAGATCAGCGAGGTGGCGATGCGCATCGTCACCCGCCGGTCGCTGCCGGCATCGAACTTGATGTAGCCGGTCGGGCGACCGGTGTCGAGGTGGCCGCTGCTGCGCCATGGCCTGTCGAAGCTGGCCACCACGTACATGCGGCTGGCGCCGTTGGACAGGCCGCTGCGCGTATCGGTGTAGCCGGACAGCGTCTGCGTGGCTGCGTCCAGCGTCAGGCCACCACGCGCATCGACATTGTCGAACAGCAGGTTGGCGTCAGCACCTTCGGGGAAGTCGAAGCGGAACAGCGCGGCATGGTCGGTCGGCGCGATGGCGGCGGCGATGCCATTGTCGAAGCGGACGTCGTAGCGGTAGGGGCGCGCGCTTTCATGGCTGCGGTCGAACGACAGTGCGCGCTTGCGGCGGTCGGCGTCCGGCACGCCACGGCTGGACGAGGGCATCACCTGGAAGGTCTGGCGGTCGCCCATCCACGGGCTGGGCTGATGGCTCAGCGCCAGCGCCTGCAGCTGTGGACGGTTCTGCGCATCGTTCTGCTCGTTCCAGCGGTACAGCCAGTTCAGTGCGCCGGCATCGGTCACCGGGGTCCAGAAGTTGAACCCGTGCGGCACCGCCGTGGCCGGGAAATTGTTGCCGCGCGAGAAGGTGCCGTTGGCCTGGGTGCCACGGGTGGTCAGCACCCAGTCGGAGACGCGCTGTGGCTGCTGCCTCGGCACCGTGTCCAGGCGCACGTCATCGATCCAGCCGGAGACGGGTGCACCCTCGGCGCTGGCCACTTCCAGTTCGATCGCCACCACGCGGCGGCCCTTCAGTGCCGGCACGTCGCCCAGCCGCACCGCCTTGCGTGCCCACTGCTGCGGGTACAGCGTCTTCGACTCGCCCTGCGCGTGGGCGCCGATCGCTACGCCGTGCTGGTCACGCGCAGCCCCGGCCGAAACGCGGCTGCCGTCGTCCAGCCGCAGGTCCAGCGAGACGTAGGTGGAGGCCACCGTGTCCTTGCCGACGATTTCCGGCAGCACCAGCCACGACAGCGTCGTGTCGGCTTCGATGGCCAGGTCGGTCCTGAACAGTTCGCGCCGTGCGTTGCCGCCTCCGCTGCTGTAGCGCAGTGCATGCAGGCCGCTGTAGCCGGCGTTGCGCTTGGCGGTATAGGGCGCGGCGGGTCCATTGCCGATCGCGACCTGCAGCGCACCTGCGGCCTGCGCCGGGGCAGGTTCGCCCGGTTCGAACGAGGTCTGCAGCCCCTGCGCCAGCACCGGCATCGCAGTGGTCGCACAGGCCAGGGCCAGGGCGAGCGGAAGCAGGGCGCGGCGCGGATCGGACAGGGTCATGCAAGGGTCTCCCGGAAGGGCTGGCGGCGGGCAGAACCCGCATCGGCGGACACCACGGACAGCATCGCTCCGCCCGCCGGGATGGCAGTGGAAGAGGCGATGCCGGTCCGGTGGGGGCGGGCCATGCGATCGGGTCGGATTGGGTGGGGCGGGGTGCGACTGGCCCGATCCTGCAACAGCCGCCGCGCGCTGACAAGTGCCATTTAGTTCGATCCAAATGCGGGAAATATCGCTGGAGTCGATTCCGGCGAGCGAACCTGCCGGAACGACCGCCCAATCCCCGTGGGTGCCACCGCCCGGCGTCCGGCGCGGAGGTGCGCGGCAGTGGCGGGAGTGCGCAAAGGCCCGTTGCGGCGCAATGTCGGTGCGGCCCAGATGCTAGAATCACAGGCCTCGCAACCCGTTCACCGACATCCGCCATGAGCCATACCGCCACCGCGCCCGCCAACGCCGAGAAGCGCTACACCGTGCACCGCAGCGATCTGCCGTTGAGCTGCCCGACCCCGGAAATGGCGCTGTGGAACTCGCATCCGCGCGTGTACCTGCCGATCGAAGACGAACCCAACGGCGAAGCGCAGTGCCCGTACTGCGGTTCCGTGTTCGTGCTGGCCGACTAAGCGGCGGCCCCTTCGATGCGCCGATTGACCGTGGTGCAGTTGCTGCCGGCGCTGCACTCCGGCGGCGTCGAGCGCTCGACCCTTGAAATTGCTGCGGCCCTGGTTGCCGCAGGCCATCGCGCGCTGGTGGTATCGGCCGGTGGACGCCTGGTGCAGCCGCTGCTGGACAGCGGTGCCGAGCACCTCACCCTGGACATCGGCCGCAAGTCGCTGCTGACCCTGCGCCACCTGCCGACCCTGCGCCGGCTGTTTGCCGAGGTTGGCGCGGATATCGTGCACGCCCGTTCGCGGCTGCCGGCCTGGCTGGGCCTGTACGCGATCCGTGCCATGCCCGCCGCGCAGCGCCCGCATTGGGTGACCACCGTGCACGGGTTGAATTCGCCCAGCCGCTACAGCGCGGTGATGACCAGTGGCGAGCGCGTGATCTGCGTGTCCAATACCGTGCGTGCCTACGTGCAACGCCACTACCCGACGGTGCCGGAAGAAAAACTGCAGGTCATTCCCCGGGGTGTCGATGTCGACCAGTTCCCACGCGTAGCGCGTGCCGACCGTCGCCCGCGGCTGGCGCTGGCGGCCGACTACCCCTGGCTGGCCAAGGTTGAAGGCCCGCTGCTGCTGCTGCCCGGGCGCGGCACCCGGCTGAAGGGCCACGCTCACGCGTTGCGCCTGCTGGCCGATGTGCGTGCCGCCGGCGTGCCTGCCCAGCTGTGGATGCTGGGCACCGACGAGCCCGGGCGCGAGGCCTACGTGGCCGAGCTGCGCGGTCAGGCAGCGGCGCTGGGCGTGGCCGAGGCCGTACAGATCAGCACGCCTACCGCACGCATCGCCCAGGCCTACGCCGCCAGCGATCTGGTGCTGCAGCTGTCGGACAAGCCGGAAGCCTTTGGCCGTACCGTGGTCGAGGCGCTGTCGGTCGGCCGCCCGGTGCTGGGCTGGGACCACGGCGGCGTCGGCGAACTGCTGCAGCAGCTGCAGCCCAGCGGTGCGGTGCCGCTCGGCGATGCGCGCGCACTGGGTGAACGTGCGCTGGCCCTGCTGGCGCAGCCGCCGTCCTTGCCGACCCGCATCCCGTTTACCCTGCAGGCCATGCAGCGCGATACCCTCCGCCTCTATGCCGATCTCGCCGGCTGACCCCGCTGTCATCGTGCGCGACGACCGCGCCGGGCGCTGGGCGCCCTGGTGGGTGCTGGCGTACGTGGCGATGTGGCCGTTGCCGGGCATCGCCGAAACCGTGCTCGGACTGGGCGCGCTCTATGCTGCCGCGCGCATGGTCATGCGCCGGCTGCAGCGCCGCCCGCACCTGTTGAGCACGGCGGCGTGGGCACTGACCTCGATCCTGTTCCTCGGCTATTGGCTGCCGCAGGCGTTCTCGGCCATCGATGCGATCGATCCTTCGGCCTCGTGGACCAAGGCCGCTGCCGGACTGCGCTACCTGCCCTTCATGTGGCTGGTGGCGATCGCGGTGGCCACACCGGAGCGGCGGCGGCTGACCTTCGGCGGCCTGGCACTGATCACCGCCGCGTGGACGCTGGACGCGCTGGTGCAGGCGCTGGCGGGCACCAGCCCATGGTTCTGGTCGCTGGAGCACCTGAAGCTGGCCGTGAGTGGCCACGCGCTGTGCCCGGCCGACGAAGCCGCACTGGCCGATCGCCTCAGTGGCGCGCTCGGCCCCTGCAATCTGAAATTCGGCCAGGTGCTGGCCAGCCTGTCACCGTTCCTGCTGCTGCCGATGGCGCGGCGTTTCGGCAGTGCAGGTTGGTTGCTGGCCGCCGCCGCACTGGGATGCGTGCTGCTGCTGGCGGGTTCGCGCGCCTCGTGGATCACCTTCGTGCTGGTGCTGGCCTACAGCGGCGTGCGCCAGTTCGGCTGGAAGCGGCTGCTCCTGCTGGCCCTGGTGGCAGCGCTGGGGTCGGCCGCACTGACCGCGGGGGTGCCGCAGCTGCGCGAGCGTGTTGCGCGCACGGCACAGGCATGGAACGAAGACGGGCAGGGCGTTGACGAGGCGCTTTCGGGACGCGCGCGCATCTGGAAGGCGGCCGTGTGCATGATCGAGGAACATCCGGTCAACGGTGTCGGTGCGCGGGGCTTCCGCGATGCGTATCCGGCCTGCGTGGCCGACGAGGGCCCCGCAGTGTGGGGCAATCAACCGGCATTGCACGCCCACCAGATCGTGCTGGAAATCCTTGCCGAGACCGGCGTGCTGGGCCTGCTGCTGTGGTTGGCGGCCGTGGCGCAGGCCTGGCGGGCCTGGCGCTATGCGCCGCCGGCCGCGCGTGATCGCGCCCGCCCGGCGATGCTGGCGCTGGCGGTGACCGTGTTTCCGCTCAATACGCACCTGGCGTTCTATTCCGCGTTCTGGGGTGGCCTGACCGTGCTGCTGGCAGCCCTGTTCGCCGGCAGCCTGCTGGCCCGCGACGCAGATGATTCCCCGCCGGTGAAGTGACCGCGCATCTGCGCCTGGTAGGTATCAACCCTGGAGCCGATCAGTAGATCCACGCCATGCGTGGATGGGGCTTTCCCGACCTGAACACGGCGACATCTCCAATATCGGTGCCCCAGCAGTTCGCGCACGCTGGAGGCATGGCCAGCCCCAGACTTCGCTACGGTCGGTATTCCCGATCCGGCAACGTGTACTCATTGACCACAGCAACCCTCGGCCGCGAACCGTTATTCGCCGATGCGGCAAGCGTGGCGATCCTTATCGACACCCTGCGCTTCGTAGAGCGCCAGGGTTTCAGCCACAGCCTCGCCTGGGCGGTCATGCCCGACCATCTGCACTGGCTGATGGAGCTGCGCGGGGGAAGCCTGGCCGAGTGCATGGCCCTGCTCAAATCACGCAGCAGCAGACTGTTGAACCGGCGATTGGAGCGGCGAGGGTCGCTGTGGCAGCACGGCTACCACGATCACGCCGTACGCAGCGATGAATTCCTTCATGAGAAGGCGATGTACATCCTCGCCAATCCGGTCCGGGCGGGCCTGGCCAGCACGTTGGGCGAGTACCCGTACGCATGGTGCCGTTGGCCATTGCAGTTGCCGGTACCCGGATGCAGAGCATCCACGCATGGCGTGGATCTACTTCAGGATGCTCCGCGTCATCAGAGATGAAGCCATCCCGCCCCACCGTTACTTGTAGAAATCACTCCGGCCGCCCGGCTGGCGCTTGAAGCGGCGGTGGATCCACAGGTACTGGTCGGGGGCCTCGCGCACCATCTCCTCGATGGCCTGGTTGACCCGCGTGGTGTCGGCTTCCACGTCTTCGCTGGGGAAATTCTCCAGCGGTGCACCGATCTTCAGCACGTACTTCCCGCCTTCGCGGCGGTGGAAGTACGGAATCACCGCGCAGCCGGTCATCCGCGCCAGCTGGTGGGTGGCGGTGATGGTCGAAGCGGTGTGGCCGAAGAACGGCACGAACACGGTGTCCTTGCCACGCATGTCCTGGTCAGGCGCGTACCAGAGGAAACCACCCTTCTTCAGGTGGCGCACGGTGGCGCGGATGTCTTCGTTGGCGAACATCGCCTTGGCATAGCGCAGGCGGCCGAACTTCACTGCCCACTCGTACACCGGGTTCTTGTGCTTGCGGTACATGCCGGACAGGTCGACGTAGTCGCACAGCAGTCGGCCGCACATTTCCAGGGTCATGAAGTGGCCGGAGACCAGCAGCACGCCGCGGCCTTCGGCCTGCATCTGCCGCAGGTGTTCCAGGCCTTCGATGCGCACCTGCGGGCGGATGCTGTCGATGCTGCCCCACCAGGCGCGGATGCACTCGAACACGCCCACGCCCAGTGCGTCGAAACTGTCGCGCACCAGCCGCTGCCGCCACGCTTCGTCCTTCTCGGGGAAGCACAGCTGAAGGTTGACCTCGGCGGCGCGGCGGCGGCTGCCCAGCAGGCGCCAGGTGATCCAGCCGACGCCCCGGCCCAGCGCGCGCTGCAGCATCCACGGCAGGCGGGCGATGGCGAAGGCGCCGAACATGGCGGCAAACATCGGCCAGTTGCGCGGATCGCGCAGCGACGGGCGGACGGCGGTGGAGGCATCTGACATGGGGCCATTCTACCAAGGCGGCCGCGTGTCTTTCCCGGGGGGCTCCCGTATCCTTGCCGCATGCGTAAAGACCCTGTCGAATGGATCCTGCGCGGCCTGTACTCGGTCGTGCTCTACATCCTGCTGCCGATCACCGTGTACCACCTGGTCTGGCGCGGCTTCCGGGTCCGTGAATATTTCCGGCGCTGGGACGAACGCTACGCTTCCTATCCGCAGCCGACCGGCCAGCCGAGGGTGTGGCTGCACGCGGTCTCGGTGGGCGAGGTCAATGCCGCCGCGCCACTGGTCAATGCCCTGCGCCAGCAGCGCCCGGACATCCGCTGGGTGATCACCACCATCACCCCGACCGGCTCCGAGCGCGTGCGTGCGCTGTGGGGCGATGCACTGGACCATGTCTACCTGCCGTACGACGTGCCGGGCAGCGTCAACCGCTTCCTCGGCCATTTCCAGCCCAGCCTGGCGCTGATCCTGGAAACCGAGTTGTGGCCGAACATGCTGTTCGGCTGCCGTGACCGCAGTATTCCGGTCTACATCCTCAATGCCCGGCTGTCGGCGCGTTCGCTGCGCGGCTACCGGCTGCTGGCCGCACTGATCCGCCGCGCGCTGCGCACCGTCACCTGCGTGGCCGCGCAGTCGCAGGACGATGCCGAGCGCTTCGTGCAACTGGGGGCTGAGCCCGGCCAGGTGCAGGCGCTGGGCAACCTGAAGTTCGACATCACCACGCCGGATGTGCAGGGCTTCGTCGAACAGTTCCATGCACGGGTAGCGGCCGCCCGCCCGGTATGGATCGCCGCCAGTACCCATGATGGCGAAGAGCAGGCGGTGATCGACCTGCACCGGCGCCTGCGCCAGCAGCATCCCGATCTGCTGCTGCTGTGGGCGCCGCGCCATCCCGAGCGCTTCCCGAAGGTGGAAGCGCTGGCGCGCGAACAGGGCTGGAGCGTGGCGACCCGCCGCGTGGACCAGTGGCCGCACGCCGCCACCGACGTGTTCGTCATCGATACGCTCGGCGAGCTGATGCCGTTCTACGCCTGTGCCCAGGTCGCCTTCGTGGGCGGCAGCCTGCAGGCGATCGGTGGCCACAACCTGCTGGAGCCCGCCGCGATGGGAACCGCGGCGGTGACCGGCCCGCATCTGCACAACTTCGCGGAAATCTCCCGGCGCATGCGCGAGGCCGGTGCACTGCTGATCGGCGAGGACGCGCAGGCGGTGGGCGATCTGCTGCAGCACCTGCTCGGCGATGCCCAGGCCCGCGAAGACATGGCTCGTGCGGGGTGCACGCTGGTCAGCAATGGCCGCGGCGCGCTGCAGCGCACGCTGGCCCTGGTTGCGCCGCACCTGCCGCCGCCGCGCGAGTGATCCGGCTGGCGTGGCTTCGGCGGCGCAGCGGAGTACTGTCGTGAACAACTTCATCAATTCTGCTTAGCAACGATTTTTCTGTCGTTGCTGGACCGAACGTGCCGATGGCAGCGTGCCTGCCATCACATCGTGGTGCACACCGCACCGATTCTGATTCCGCAGGGCAATGCAGGCTGCCAGCCTGCTGTCGACCGCGTTTGGGCGGATATCAAGGGAACTTGCGATGGACGGCGACAGGGGCAGGGACGGCACCGGCGGGGCCCGGCTGGGGATGGACCATCTGGCGGTGGTGGCGCTGACGCTGCTGGTGGGCGGCAGCGTGATCGCTCGGGTGGGCCAGCACACCGCGGCACAGGCCGGCCCGGCCATCGTGCTGAGCCTGCTGCTGGCCGCACTGGCAGCGGGCCTGGTGCTGTGCTGCCTGCAGGAACTGGTGCTGCGACTGCCGGCGGCCGAGGGCCTGCACGGGCTGCTGGCCGCCAGCTGGGGGCCACGGGTGGCCATGGTTCTGGGCACGATCCTGTTGCTTGAGCTGATGGCGACCACGGCGGGCGTGGCGCAGTCCATGGCCCACCATCTGCACGCGGCGGCGGCGGCGGCTGGGGGCCTCCAGGCCGGCGGCTGGCTGCCCGGCCAGGTAACGGCGTCGGTGGGTCTGCTGATGTTGGGTGCGCTGGCGTTGCTGCCGCCGCGGGATGTGGCCCTGGCGGCCTGTGCCCTGCTGACGGTGAAGATCGGCGTGGGGGTGCTGCTGCTGGCGCTGGCAGCACGTTACGTGCACTACGCGTACTGGATTCCGTGGCTGCCACCGGCGACCGCGCCGTATCGCTTCGGGTTGGGCGGTGTGCTGGCGGCTGCGGTGCCGCTGCTGGGCGTATTTGCCAGCGTGGGGTTGGCACTGGGCTTTCCTGCGCTGCGCCGCCAGGGCGCGATGTGGCAACCGGCGGTGCTGGCGCTGGTCTCGTTGCTGGCGATGTTGCTGCTGATCGTGCTGGCAGCACTGCAGGCCGGGCTGGTCGAGTTTTCCGCGCTGGCCAGTACCCGGCCACTGACGGTGGCGCTGCAGGCGCACCCGCAGCTGCGGTGGATGCTGCCGTTGTTGCCGCTGGCCGGGGCAGCAGGCCTGGCCGCCCTGCAGCTGGTGCTGCTGATGCTTGCCGCCCGGCTGGCCAGGTCGATGTGGCCACGCGCAGCTGGCGCGGCGAGACGATCCCGCACCGGCTGGGGCGCAGTGGTGGTCGGGTTGCCAGCGGTGATGCTGTGGCTGCCGCTGGGCACCCTGCCGGCGCTGCCGGGTCCGGCAACCCTGCTGGTGATGGCGGCGCTGTGCCTGGCGGTGTTGCGGCGACAGGACGACGCGGTGCGGGGTAAAGCCGGTCGCGATCTGATGATGCCGATCCTGGCCGCATTGGCGGCCGCACTGTGCCTGCTTGCGGCGCTGGAACGCCTGCGGGCATGGCCGGGTTGACGGTTCGCGGGGCCGCGCCATCAAAAAAGCCACCCTCGCGGGTGGCTTCTTCGTTGCCGGCAGGGCGACGCCTCAGTGCGTGGTCGTCGCCGGGTTGCCCGCGTCCTGGGTCAGCAGGCGGTTGACATCCTGCAGCTCGGCCACGTCCAGCGCACCCAGCGACTGGCTCAGCAGCAGGCGGTTCTGCAGGAAGGTGTAGCGGGCATTGGCGTAATCCAGCTGCGCCGAGAACAGGATGCGCTGGTTCTGGATCACGTCCAGCACGGTACGGGTACCGACTTCCAGGCCGACCTGCGAGGCGTCGTAGGCGCTCTGTGCCGAGACCACCGCCAGGCGGCGGGCTTCCACTTCGCTGATGCCCTGCACCAGGGTCTGGTAGGCATTGCGGGTGTTGCGGTCCAGGGCGCGCTTCTGCTGTTCGTAACCGTCCTGGGCGATGTCACGCTGGGCCAGCGCCTGGCGCACGCCGGACTGGGTGGCACCGCCGGAGAAGATCGGCACGCTCAGGGTCAGGCCGATGCTGTTGGTGCGCGCATCCGGCGACAGCGAGCCGGCACCGGTGCTGTCACCCCAGGTCGCGCTCTTGCCCCAGCTGCCGCCCAGCGACAGGGTCGGGTAATGGCCGCCACGGGCAGCCTGCACACCGGCCTCGGCGGCGCTGACCTTCAGTTCCTGCGCCTTCAGCGCTGGATTCTGCGAACTCGCCTGGTGCACCAGCTCGTCGATGTTGCCACGGTTGGCCGGCACTTCCGGACGGAAGTCCGCCGGCAGGCCCTTCAGGTTGACCACCGGCTGGCCGGTCAGTTCGGTCAGCGCCTGGTAGTTATCTGCCAGGGTGTTCTGCGCAACGATGGTGTTGGCACGCGCCTGGTCATACTGGGCGCGTGCTTCATGCACGTCGGTGATCGGCGCCAGGCCCACTTCCAGGCGCTTGTCGGCGAAGTCGAACTGCTTCTTCGCGGCCGCTTCATTGGTCTGTGCGGCGTTCAGCGATTCGATCGCCACCAGCACGTTGAAGTAGGCCGCCGAGGTGCGCACGATCAGGCTGTCGTTGGCCGAATCGAGGGTGAAGTCCGCCGCCTTGCTCAGCTCGCGCTGCGAACGCAGGTTGTTGATCTGGGTCCAGTTGAACAGCGTCTGGCTCCCTTCGATCGTGTAGTTGCGGCGCTTGCTGGTAACGGTGCCGGAGTTGGCGTCATGGTCCGCCTCGGTGCGCGAGCGGTTCAGCGTGGCCTGGCCGTTGATCTGCGGCAGCAGGGCAGCACGCGCCTGCACGGCGCCTTCCTTGTCGTACAGCCGGGTCGATTCGGCAGCGGACAGCTGCGGATCGCCGTTGCGCGCCATTTCGTAGACCTGCAGCAGGTCGGCGGCATGGGCGGACAACGGCAGCAGGGCAGTGGCCAGCGCAACAGCGAGGGATCGGCGGATCATTGCGGCTTCCTTGGACTCAGAGGTGGAACTGGGGGGCCGGGGCGGCACCACGCAGGTAATCGATATCGGTCTCGAACAGGGATTCGCTGCTGCCGTCGGCCTTGACCAGCAGGGCCTCCATCGCCGGCGAACGGCCATGGATCACGAACAGGCGACCACCCGGACGCAGCCACGAAGCGAACTGTGACGGCACCACGTCGACCGCACCAGTGACACAGATCACGTCAAAGCGGCGTTCGGTCTGCCAGGACAGGGCATCGGCCACTTCCACGCGGACATTGGTGCCCAGGCCGGAGGCATCCAGGCGGGCGCGGGCGGCGGCAGCCAGTTCCGGGTCGATTTCCAGGCTCAGCACGTCGCGCGCCAGCGCGCCGATGCAGGCCGCCAGGAAGCCGCTGCCGGTGCCGATTTCCAGCACTTCGTCACCCGGCTGCAGGTCCAGTGCCTGCAGGGTACGGCCCTCGATGACCGGCTTCATCATCTTCTGGCCATGGCCGATCGGCAGTTCGACATCGGCGTAGGCCAGTGCCCGGTGCGCGTCGGCGACAAAGGCCTCGCGCGGCAGGCGGGCCAGAACGTCGAGCACCTTGATGTCCAGCACGTCCCAGGGACGGATCTGCTGTTCCACCATCAGTTCGCGGGCGTGGGCGTAATCAATCGTCATGAGGTTCAAATCCAGCGCAGTGGGCCGGCCATTTTACCGGTGCCGGAGGCCGGCGGCGCGCCCAGAGCATCAGCTGCCGGGAGGCCGGGGTCGCAGTGCCGGAAGTCATCGCGACCTCCGGTTCGTTCAGTTTTGGTTATTCAGCCGTCCCGGCCCCTCGCGGCGCATAGGCGCGCAGGAAGAAGTCGATGCTGGCGGTCACATGGGCAAGAGGGTCGCACTCCACCGGTGACAGTGGCATGCCGCACATCATATGCATGTGCACTTCGCCCTTGACCAGGGTCAGGAACTGCTGGCCGGCAAGGTAATAGTCGGGGATGTCCAGTTCGCCGCGCCCACCGCGTGCGCGCAGGAAGTCGGCCAGGGCCTCGCAGGTACGCTCCGGACCGGCCTGCCAGAACAGCTCGCGCAGGCGCTCATCCGTTTCCGGCGCCATCATCATGCGCTGGATCGAGATCGCCGCGTCGGAGGTGATCAGCTCGAAGAAGGCCAGTCCGATGCCGATCAGCTGATCGCGCAGCGGGCCATCCGCGTCAGCCACGAACAGCGCGTCGGGCAGCATTTCAATGCACTTTGACTGCACGGCCTGGGAGAACAGGGTCTCCTTGTCGCCGAAGTGGCTGTACACAGTCAGCTTCGAGACGCCTGCCTGAGCGGCGATGGTGTCCATGCTCACGCCGGTATAGCCCTGTTCGATGAACAGTACCTTGGCTGCTTCAAGGATCGCCGCGCGCTTGCCCAGATCCTTGGGGCGCCCGGGTCCGGCGGCCTTGGCAGCAGGCTTGGCCGACGGCTTGCGGGAAGTGTGGGAACTCATCACGACAATACTAGACCAAGCGGTTCGATATTTATACTATACCGACCGGTTTATTAAATTGGGCCGGCAGTCGCGGCTCCCCCTTGTTGCAACCCTGCGTTTTCAGGACGTTGACCGATGAAGATCGTGCGCTGGATGGGCGGTATGGTGTGGGTGGCTGTGCTGGCAGCCTGTTCGGGACAGGAACAGGCGCCTCAGGCGGCCGTTCCGGTGCTGGTGGTTCATCCCGGCGAGCAGGCCGGGCAGTCGCCGGCGGCGTTCCCGGGCACGGTGCGTGCACGGCAGGAAAGCCCGTTGTCGTTCCGCGTTGGCGGCAATCTGGTCAAGCGCCACGTCGATGCCGGGCAACGGGTGAAGAAGGGTGACGTGCTGGCCGAACTGGACGTGGCCGACTTCGCGCTGCAGGCCCGCGCCTCGCAGGCGCAGCTGGCCGCGGCCGAGGCCGATCTGGTGCGTGCCCGCGATGACCTGAAGCGCTACCAGGTGCTGGCCGACCAGCAACTGGTCAGCCGCTCGCAGCTGGACCAGCAGTCCGCGGCGTTCAAGGCCGCGCAGGGCCAGGCCAATGCGGCCCGCGCCAACCTCGACGTGCTGCGCAACCAGGCCGACTACGCGCAGCTGCGCGCCCCGGCCGACGGCGTGATCGCCAGCCGCGAAGCTGAAGCCGGGCAGGTGGTGTCGGCGGGGCAGACCATCTTCAACCTGGCCGCCGATGGTGGCCGCGAGGTGCTGATCGACCTGCCCGAAGCCACCATCCGCGACTACGCCGTCGGCCAGCCGGTCGACGTGGAACTGTGGAACCGCCCGGGCCAGCGCCTGCCGGGCACGATCCGTGAAATCGCCGCCGCCGCCGATCCGCAGGCACGCACCTATGCCACCCGCGTCAGCCTGGCCGCCGATGCGCTGGCCGACGTCGAACTGGGCCAGAGCGCGCGTGTCTACAGCAGCGCTGGCCGCCACGGCACGCTGCAGCTGCCGCTGGGCGCGCTGCAGCGTGGCGCCAACGGTGCCGCCAGCGTGTGGGTGGTCGATCCGGCCAACAGCACGCTGAAGGCCGCGCCGGTCACCACCGGTGCCTACGGCAGCGAGACGGTGCCGGTGCTGTCCGGCGTCGGCGCAGGTGACTGGGTGGTCGCCGCCGGTGGCCATCTGCTGCGCGCCGGCCAGCCGGTGATCGCGGTCGATCGGCAGAATCGCCCGGTGCTGAAGCCGGCCGCACCGCCCGCCGCTGCCAAGGCCAAGGAGTAAGCCGGTGCGCCGCTTCAATCTTTCCGAGTGGGCGCTGGCCAACCGCCCCCTGGTGCTGTTCGCGATGCTCGCCTTCGCCCTGATCGGTGCTTGGTCGTACAAGCATCTGGGCCAGTCCGAAGACCCGCCGTTCACCTTCAAGGCGATGGTGGTGCGCACGCTGTGGCCGGGCGCGACCGCCGAGCAGGTCTCGCGGCAGGTGACCGAGCCGATCGAGAAGGCGCTGATGAACACCGGCGAGTATGAGTTCATCCGCTCGTACTCGCGCCCGGGCGAATCGCAGGTCATCTTCATGGCCCGTGACAGCCTGCGTTCCAAGCAGATCCCGGACCTGTGGTACCAGGTCCGCAAGCGCGTGGGCGACATCCGCGCGACGCTGCCGCGCGAGATCGTCGGCCCGTTCTTCAACGACGAGTTCGGCGACACCTACGGCAACATCTATGCGTTGACGGGCAAGGGCTTCGACTACGCGGTGATGCGCGACTACGCCGACCGCATCCAGCTGGAACTGCAGCGCGTGCCCGACGTCGGCAAGATCGACCTGGTGGGCCTGCAGGACGAGAAGGTGTGGATCGAGTTGTCCAACACCCGCCTGGCCACGCTGGGGGTGTCGATGCAGCAGGTGCAGCAGGCGTTGGCCGACCAGAACGCGATCACCGGCACCAGCTTCTTCGAGACCGCCACCGACCGCGTGCAGCTGCGCGTGACCGGCCAGTTCAACGATATCGAGGCGATCCGCCAGTTCCCGATCCGTGCCGGTGACCGTACCGTGCACCTGGGCGACATCGCCGAGGTCAAGCGCGGCTTCGCCGATCCGGCGTCGCCGAAGATGCGCTTCATGGGCGAAGAGGCGATCGGCCTGGCTGTTGCCATGAAGGATGGCGGTGACATCCTCAAGCTCGGTGCCAACCTGGATGCCGAGTTCGAGCGCCTGCAGAAGACGCTGCCGGCAGGCATGCAGCTGCGCAAGGTGTCCGACCAGCCGCAGTCGGTGGAGGAGTCGGTCGGCGAGTTCGTGCAGGTGCTGACCGAGGCGGTGGTGATCGTGCTGCTGGTCAGTTTCTTCTCGCTGGGCCTGCGTACCGGCCTGGTGGTCGGCGTGACCATTCCGCTGGTGCTGGCGATGACCTTCTTCGTCATGCACTACTTCGACATCGGCCTGCACAAGATCTCGCTGGGTGCGCTGGTGCTGGCGCTGGGCCTGCTGGTGGACGATGCGATCATCGCGGTGGAGATGATGGCCACCAAGATGGAGCAGGGCTACGACCGCCTGCGTGCGGCCAGCTTCGCCTGGGAATCGACCGCGTTCCCGATGCTGACAGGCACGTTGATCACCGCGGCCGGCTTCCTGCCGATCGCCACCGCCGCTTCGAGCACCGGCGAGTACACCCGTTCGCTGTTCCAGGTGGTGACCATCGCGCTGGTGGTGTCGTGGATCGCAGCGGTGCTGTTCATCCCGTACCTGGGCGACAAGATGCTGCCGGACCTGTTCAATCCGCAGCCACCGAAGCCCGGCAGCCTGTCCGCGCGCTGGCACGCCAAGCGCCAGCAGTGGGCCGACCGTTACCCGGCACTGGCCAACCTGATCGCGCCGCCGCAGCATGGGCACGACCACGATCCGTACCAGCGCCCGTTCTACCGCAGCTTCCGCCGCTTCCTCGATGCCTGTCTGCGCCACCGCTGGTGGGTGATCGCTGCGACCATCGCCCTGTTCGTGTTCTCGCTGATGATGTTCCGCTTCGTGCCGCAGCAGTTCTTCCCGGATTCGACCCGGCCGGAACTGATGGTGGACATCGAGCTGGCCGAAGGCGCGTCGCTGCGCTCGACCCAGGCCCAGGCCGAGAAGCTGGAGAAACTGCTGTCCAGCCGTGAGGGCATCGCCAATTACGTATCCTACGTGGGCACCGGTTCGCCGCGCTTCTACCTGCCGCTGGACCAGCAGCTGCCGGCGACCAACTTCGCCCAGTTCGTGGTGCTGGCCAAGGACATCAAATCGCGCGAGAGCACCCGCGACTGGCTGCTGCACGAGGTGATCCCGAAGTTCCCGGACGTGCAGATGCGCGTGACCCGCCTGGAGAACGGCCCGCCGGTCGGCTATCCGGTGCAGATGCGCATCTCCGGCGAGCACATCGAGAAGGTGCAGGCGATCGCACGCCAGGTCGAGGCCAAGGTGCGTGAGAACCCGCACGTGATGAACGTCAACCTGGACTGGAGCGAGCCGAGCAAGGTGGTGCGCCTGGTGATCGACCAGGAACGTGCCCGCGCGCTGGGCGTGAGCAGCGCCCAGGTCAGCCAGTTCCTGTCCAGCTCGCTGGCTGGGCAGTCGGTGAGCGTGTACCGCGAAGGCAACCGCCAGATCGAGATGCTGCTGCGTGGCCCGGCCGATGAGCGCAACCAGCTGGAGCTGCTGTCGAGCCTGTCGATGCCGACTGCCAACGGCGGCAGCATCACGCTGTCGCAGGTGGCGACGATGGAGTACGGTTTCGAGGACGGCATCATCTGGCACCGCAACCGCCTGCCGACGGTGACCGTGCGTGCCGACATCAGCGATGGCATGCAACCGCTGGACGTGGTGCACCAGATCCTGCCGACGCTGGACGGCATCCGTGCCGAGCTGCCCAGCGGCTACCTGCTGGAAACCGGCGGCACGGTGGAGGATTCGGCACGTGGCCAGAACTCGATCAAGGCCGGCATGCCGCTGTTCCTGGTGGTGGTGGCCACGCTGCTGATGCTGCAGCTGCGCAGCTTCTCGCGTGCGGCGATGGTGCTGGTCACCGCGCCGCTGGGCATCATCGGTGCGACCCTGTTCCTGCTGCTGTTCCGTGCGCCGTTTGGCTTCGTTGCGCTGCTGGGCACGATCGCGCTGGCCGGCATGATCATGCGCAACTCGGTGATCCTGATCGACCAGATCCAGCAGGACATCGATGCCGGGCATGACCGCTGGCATTCGATCATCGATGCCACGGTGCGCCGTTTCCGCCCGATCGTGCTGACCGCGCTGGCGGCGGTGCTGGCGATGATCCCGCTGTCGCGCAGTGCGTTCTACGGCTCGATGGCGATCTCGATCATGGGTGGCCTGATTGTCGGCACGGTGCTGACCCTGGTGTTCCTGCCGGCGCTGTACGCGGCGTGGTTCCGGGTCAAGCCGGACGAATCCGGGGCGTGACGCCCCGGATTCTGCGGCCACGGCCGCTGGTAGATGCCAGCGGCCCTGGTAGGTACCAACGTCCCCGGTAGGTGCCAACGCCCCTGGTAGGTGCCAACCTTGGTTGGCACTGCAACATGCATCCACGCATGGCGTGGATCTACTGCAGCTGGTCTTTGCCCTGGTAGGTGCCAACCTTGGTTGGCACTGAGGCATGCATCCACGCATGGCGTGGATCTACCGTAGATGGTCTTTGCCCTGGCAGGTGCCAACCTTGGTTGGCACTGCAACATGCATCCACGCATGGCGTGGATCTACCGTAGATGGTCTTTGCGCTGGTAGGCGCCAACCTTGGTTGGCACTGCAACATGCATCCACGCATGGCGTGGATCTACTGCAGCTGCAGGCCGTTCCGCAGCAACGGCAGCAGCCATTCGATGAATACCTGCACGCGCGGCGCGCGGTGTTGCCGATGCGGTTGCAACAGGGTTACCGGCAGCGGTTGCGCCACGTGCTGCGGCATCACTTCCACCAATGCCCCCGACTGCAGTTCGGCCTGCACGTCGTAGCGCGGAATCTGCAGCAGCCCCAGTCCCGCCACGCAGCAGGCGATCGACGCCTCGGCGCTGTTCACGCGCACCCAGCCGGGCACGGGCAGCGTGCGCAGCTGGCCGCCTTCCTGCCATTCCCACGGTTCCACCCGCGCCGTGGTCGGCGAGGCGTAGTTCACCGCGCGGTGCCGCGCCAGATCGCCAGGATGCTGCGGCACACCGTGCCCGCGCAGGTAGGCCGGTGCGGCAACGTTGACGAAGTCGAGCAGGCCCAGCATGCGGGCCACCAGGCTGGAATCGCCCAGTTGGCCGACGCGCAGCACGGCATCGCAGCCGTCTTCGATCAGGTTCACCGCGCGGTCGGTCATGCCCAGGTCGACTTCCACCTGCGGGTACCGCGCGAAGAACTCCGGTAGCGCCGGGGCGATGATGCGACGGCCGATGCGACTGGGCACGTCGATCTTCAGCAGACCGACCGGCTGTGCGTCATCCTGTCGAAACAGCGACTCGGCGTCTTCAACCTCTGCAATCAGGCGCAGGCAGCGGGCATGGAACACGTCGCCATCATGGGTGGTGGAAACGCGACGGGTCGAACGTTGCAGCAGGCGGGTACCGAGCCGCTGCTCCAGCTCCGCAATCGCCGCCGAGACGGTGGAGCGGGGCAGGCCAAGCTGGTCGGCGGCGCGGGTGAAGCTGGCGCACTCCACGACCCGGGTGAAGATGCGGAAGCGATCGATCCGGTCCATTGTTCGCTGGCTCTGGAAAGTTAAGTCAATTTAGCGGGCTTTATCCGCTTTTTCTGCACGATATCGTCGACAGGGCAGGGTTGCCACCCCGGGCAGCCCCCTCCCGAGACCGAAGCCATGACCGACCATTCCCTCAAGGGCAAGACCGTGCTGATCGCCGGTGGCGCCAAGAACCTGGGCGGCCTGATCGCCCGCGACTTCGCCCGCCGGGGTGCCAGCGCCATCGTCATCCACTACAACAGTGCCGCCACCCAGGCCGATGCGGAAGCGACCGTTGCCGCCGTGCAGGCGGCCGGCAGCAAGGCGGTGGCCCTGCAGGGAGACCTGACGTCGGCGGCAGCGATGGAGCGCCTGTTCGCCGATGCCGTGGCAGCGGTCGGGCGCCCCGACATCGCAATCAACACCGTCGGCAAGGTACTGAAGAAGCCGCTGCTGGACATCAGCGAAGCGGAGTACGACGAAATGAGCGCGGTTAACGCCAAGGCCGCCTTCTTCTTCCTGAAGGAGGCCGGCCGCCAAGTCAATGACGGTGGCCGCATCTGCACCCTGGTCACGTCACTGCTGGGCGCGTTCACGCCGTTCTATTCCAGCTATGCCGGCACCAAGGCACCGGTCGAGCACTTCACCCGTGCGGCGTCGAAGGAGTTCGGCGAACGCGGCATCTCGGTGACTGCGATCGGGCCTGGTCCGATGGACACACCGTTCTTCTATCCGGCCGAGAGTGCCGATGCGCAGGCGTATCACAAGACTGCGGCGGCGCTTTCGGCGTTCACCCGGACTGGCCTGACCGATATCGCCGACATCGTGCCGTGGATCCGTTTCCTGGTCACCGACGGCTGGTGGATGACCGGCCAGACCATCCTGGTCAATGGCGGCTACACAACGAAGTAGAGCCGAGCCCACGCTCGGCTGCTCCTGCATGAGCCGAGCATGGCTCGGCTCTACAAGGAAGCCTTGCAGGCCCCGGCATCGGTAGAGCCGAGCCCGCGCTCGGCTGCTCCTGCATGAGCCGAGCATGGCTCGGCTCTACAAGGAAGCCTTGCAGGCCCCCGGCATCGGTAGAGCCGAGCCCACGCTCGGCTGCTCCTGCATGAGCCGAGCATGGCTCGGCTCTACAAGGAAGCCTTGCAGGCCCCCGGCATCGGTAGAGCCGAGCCCACGCTCGGCTGTCATCAGGCCAGCTTTGCCAGCACCGCATCCGTTGCGGCGGCGGTGCTCACTGCCTGGCCTTTCGCGGCCAGATCGGCAGTGAACACGCCGTCGTCCAATACCGCGTGTACCGCCGCTTCCACCGCTGCGGCTTCTGCTTCCAGCCCCAGCGAATGGCGCAGCAGCATCGCCGCGCTGAAGATCGTTGCGTACGGATTGGCGATGCCCTTGCCGGCGATATCCGGTGCCGAACCATGAATCGGCTCGTAGATGCCCACCGCACCGGGTTCGCCCAGCGAAGCCGAGGGCAGCAGGCCCAGCGAACCGGCCAGCATCGACGCCTCATCGGTGAGGATGTCGCCGAACATGTTCTCGGTGACGATCACGTCGTACTCGCGCGGCTTGGCCAGCAGGTGCATGGCCATCGAATCGACCAGCTGGTGCTCCAGCGCCACGTCCGGGAATTCCTCGCGGCCGATGCGTGCGGCCACGTCACGCCACAGGCGCGAGGTTTCCAGCACGTTCGCCTTGTCCACCGAGGTGACCTTGCCACGACGCTGCCGGGCCAGGCGGAAGGCCGTGCGCAGCACCCGCTCGATCTCGGCCACGGTGTAGCGGCACAGGTCGCTGGCGCTGTCGGCGTCGCGGGTCTTGTCGCCGAAGTAGATGCCGCCGGTCAGTTCGCGTACCACCACGAAGTCCACGCCCTGCAGCAGCTCGGCCTTGATCGGCGAGGCATGCAGTGCGGCGTCGTGGGTCCGCACCGGGCGCAGGTTGGCATACAGGCCCAGCGCCTTGCGGATCGCCAGCAGGCCCTGTTCCGGACGCACCCTGGCATTCGGGTCGGACCACTTCGGGCCACCGACCGCGCCCAGCAGCACCGCATTGGCGGCCTGGCAGGCGGCCAGGGTCGAGGCTGGCAGCGGTTCACCGTGCCGGTCGATGGCAACGCCACCGATGTCGTGCTCGCTGAAGGTGAAGCTGTGGTTGAAGCGTTCGGCGACGGTCTTCAGGACGGCAACTGCCGCGGCGGCCACTTCCGGGCCGATGCCATCACCGGGCAGGACAACAATTTCAGCGTGCATGCTCACTCTCGTAGCGTTCGATTTCAGGGACACGGCCCAACAGATACCCCAACTGGTCGACACCTTCCAGCAGGCAGGTCTGCGAGAAGCCATCCAGCGGGAAGGAATAGATGCGGCCGTCCGGGGTGCGCAGTTCGCGCGTGGCCACGTCGATGGTCAACTCGTCGTCCGGCCGCTGCATCAGCGCCTGCACGTCCGCCTCGTCCAGCACGATCGGCAGCAGGCCGTTCTTCAGCGAGTTGCCGCGGAAGATGTCGGCGATCTCGCTGCTGACAATGGCGTGCAGGCCCAGATCGGTCAGTGCCCAGGGTGCATGTTCGCGCGAGGAACCGCAGCCGAAGTTGCGGCCCGCCAGCAGGATGCTGCGGCCGGCGTTGTGCGGCTGGTTGAAGGCGAAGTCGGCCACCGGCGTGCCATCGGCCTGCCAGCGCCAGTCGTTGAACGCATTGCGGCCCAGGCCCGCGCGCTCGGTGGTGGACAGGAACCGCGCCGGGATGATCTGGTCGGTATCGATGTTGGTCTGGCGCAGCACCACGCTGGCCGAGGTCAGGGTACGGAAACCGGCCATCACGCCACCTCCTGTGCGAACAGCTCGCGGGTATCGGCAACGCGCCCGTTGACCGCAGCCCATGCCGCGCTCATCGGCGAGGCCAGCAGGGTGCGCGAACCGGGGCCCTGGCGGCCTTCGAAGTTGCGGTTGCTGGTGC
This sequence comes from Stenotrophomonas maltophilia, assembly GCF_002799245.1. Lineage (GTDB taxonomy): Bacteria > Pseudomonadota > Gammaproteobacteria > Xanthomonadales > Xanthomonadaceae > Stenotrophomonas > Stenotrophomonas maltophilia_S. Next base: position 353,473 of record NZ_NEQV01000002.1, read on the forward strand.
TCACGGCCAGCTGGCCGGGGGCGACCAGGTCGCCGTTCATGGCGATGCACATCGAGCAGCCGGGCTCGCGCCACTCGGCACCGGCCGCGCGCACGATCTCATGGATGCCCTCGGCTTCGGCTTCGCGCTTGACGATCTCGGAACCCGGCACCACCAGCATGCGCACGCGATCAGCGACACGACGGCCTCGCAGCACCTGCGCCACTTCGCGCATGTCGCTCAGGCGACCGTTGGTGCACGAACCGACGAACACCACGTCCACCGGCGTACCGGCCAGCGCCTTGCCGGCCTGGAAGTGCATATAGTCCAGGCCCTTCTGCGCAGCGGCATCGTTGGCAGCCGGGATCGGCGCATCCACGGCGATGGCGGTGCCCGGATGCGTGCCCCAGGTCAGGGTCGGGCGGATGTCTGCAGCATCGATGTGCACTTCACTGTCGAAGCGTGCGCCTTCATCGCTGCGCAGCTGCTGCCAGCGCGCCACGGCGGCGTCGAAGTCGGCGCCCTTGGGGCCGCGCGGGGTGCGGGCGACGAAGTCGAAGGTGACCTGGTCCGGGGCGACCATGCCGGCACGCGCGCCGGCCTCGATCGACATGTTGCACAGGGTCATGCGCTGTTCCATGTCCATCGCCTCGATGGTGCTGCCGCGGAACTCGATGACATGGCCGGTGCCGCCGTTGACGCCGATCACGCCGATGATGTGCAGGACCACGTCCTTGGCGCCCACGCCCGGGGCCAGCGGGCCATCGACGGTAATGGCGAACGTCTTGGCCTTGCGCTGCAGCAGGCACTGCGTGGCCAGCACATGGCCGACTTCGCTGGTGCCGATGCCGAACGCCAGCGAACCGAACGCACCATGGGTGGAGGTGTGGCTGTCGCCGCAGACGATGGTCATGCCCGGCTGGGTGAAGCCCTGTTCCGGCGCGATCACATGGACGATGCCACGGTTGTCCGACGCCATGTCGAACAGCTCGATGCCGTGCTCGGCGCAGTTGCGCGCCAGGGTGGCGACCTGCGCTTCGGAGGCGGCGCTGGCGTAGGGCAGCGTGCCGTCGGCGTTGGCCGGCAGGGTCGGTGTGGAATGATCCATCGTCGCCTTGGTGCGGTCCGGCCGGCGCGGCGACAGGCCGCGCTCGCGCAGTTCGGTGAACGCCTGCGGCGAGGTCACCTCGTGGATCAGGTGCAGGTCGATGTACAGCACGGCGGGCGCGCTGTCGGATTCGGGAACCACCACGTGGGCGTCCCACAGTTTGTCGTACAGGGTGCGGGGTGCGGAAGTCATGCGTGTGCCTGGCAGAAGTACGAAAGTGCGGACATCAGGAAAGATAGCGAAAAGGTCATCTCAGCGGCGGCGGGCGAGCACCCGCAGCCGTACGTAGTCGGCCAGCGGCTGGCCGGCGGCGTTGCGCGGCAGATCGGCCAGCAGCGCAGCAGCGGCCTCGCGCACGGTGGCGCGGGCGTCGGCGGGCAGGTCCTCCAGCAGTGGCGCGGCGAACACCCGCAGCCAGCCGGCCACGCCGGTCGGCAGCGCGGTCGGGCGCGGCGTGCATTCGATCAGCTGCACCTGGAAGCCATGCTGGCGCAGGCGGTCGGCGTAGGCATCGGCCGTCGGGAAATACCATCGGAAGGCGCTGGCGCCGTGACCATGGGCCAGGCGTGCGGCCTGCACCGCCGCGATGATCGTGGCCACGTTGCCATGGCCGCCGAACTCGGCGACGAAGCGGCCACCGGGGCGCAGGGCGCGGCGCACGCCTTCCAGCACCTGGTCGGGATTGCCCATCCAATGCAGTGCCGCGTTGCTGAACACCGCATCGAACGCGCTGTCGAACGACAGTGCGTGGCCGTCCATCACCTGGGCATCGACACCGCGCGCACGGGCGGCGATCACCAGTTCCGGCGAGGCATCCACGCCGTGGATGCGCGCGCCGCTCAGGGCCAGTTCGGTGCTCAGCACGCCATCGCCACAGCCCAGGTCGAGGATGCGCTCACCGGCGCGCGGGTCGAGCAGGCGCGATACCGCGCCGCCGAGCAGCGGCACGAAGCCGGCATCGATCGCATAGTCCTGGGCGTTCCACTGCTGGCCAGCGGCGCTGGTCGGGGTGGGGGTGTCGAAGGCGCTCATGGCGGGTTCCTCAGGCGGTGGCAGGGGTGGGAACGTCGGTGCTGCTGTGGGCGGTAGCCTGGCGCTGGCGCAGCAGGCGGTTGGCAACATCCAGCCAGGCCAGCGCGGAGGCTTCGATGATGTCCTTGCTGGTGCCGGTGCCGTCGTACTCCACGCCCTCGTGGCGCACGCTCAGGTTGGCTTCGCCGCGCGCATCGGTGCCGATGCCGACGCTGTGCACGTGGTAGCTGTCCAGCATCAGCTGCACGCCGGTGGCGGCCGACAGCGCGCCGAACAGCGCATCGACCGGGCCGTCGCCCTGCGCGGTCTCGGCCACGCGGTTGCCGTCCGGGTCAGACAGTTCGACCAGCGCGTTGGCGCGGCTGCCGACGTCGCTGATGGTCATCGAGGCCAGGCGGTAGCCCTGCGCGTTGGAGCCGCCCTGCATCAGCGTCTGCAGGTCGGCATCGGTGACCACGCGCTGCTGTTCGCACAGGCCCTTGAACTGCTCGAATACCAGCTTCAGTTCGTCTTCGTCCAGCCAGAAGCCCAGCGCACGCAGGCGTGCCTCGACGGCGGCGCGGCCACTGTGGCGGCCCAGCACCATCTGCGAATCTTCCCAGCCCACGTCTTCCGGACGCATGATTTCGTAGGTGCCACGGTGGCGCAGCATGCCGTGCTGGTGGATGCCCGACTCGTGGGCGAAGGCGTTGGCGCCGACGATGGCCTTGTTGCGCTGCACCGGCATGCCGACCAGCCGCTGCAGCAGCTGCGAGGTGCCGACGATGCGCGGCGTGTTGATCGAACTGTCCTGCTCGTAGAAGGCCTGGCGCACCTTCAGCACCATCGCGATCTCTTCCAGCGAACAGTTGCCGGCGCGCTCGCCGATACCGTTGATAGTGCACTCGACCTGGCGTGCGCCGCCTTCGATGGCGGCCAGCGAGTTGGCTACGGCCAGGCCCAGGTCGTTGTGGCAGTGCGCGCTGAAGATCACGTTGGCGGCATTGGGAATGTCGGCGACGCCGGCGATCACCTGCTGGAACATCGCGCGGATCTCTTCCGGCGTGGTGAAGCCGACGGTGTCGGGCAGGTTGATGGTGGTGGCGCCGGCGGCAATGGCCACGCGCGAGACTTCGATCAGGTAGTCCAGCTCGGTGCGGGTGGCATCCTCGGCCGAGAATTCGACATCGTCGATGTACGAGCGCGCCAGCGATACATGCTTGCGTACCGACTCCAGCACCTGCTCGCGGGTCATCCGCAGCTTGTGCTCGCGGTGCAGCGGGCTGGTTGACAGGAACACGTGCAGGCGCGGGTTGACCGCCGCTTCCAGTGCACGTGCCGAAGTCTCGATATCGGCCTGCAGGCAGCGTGACAGCACGGCCAGGCTCAGGTCCGGCCGGCGCAGTTCGCGGCCGATCAGGGCCATCGCCTCGCGGTCGGACTGCGAGCTGGCCGGGAAGCCGGTCTCGATGATGTCCACGCCCAGTTCGTCCAGCGCACGCGCCATCACCAGCTTCTGCGGCGGGCTCATGCTGCAGCCGGGGGACTGCTCGCCGTCACGCAGGGTGGTGTCGAAGATGCGGATGCGCGGGGTGGTAATTCGTTCGATGGTGGTCACAGGGAAATCTCCTCGACAGCGGGTGCAACGGCTTGCAGGGGGGAAGGGGAAGAGGTGGGGGAGGCGGGTGCGCTGGCCCTGCCGGGCGAGCGCGGTGTTTCGCTGCGCCGTCGCCGAGGCTTGCGTGGCGGGCGTGGACGGATGTCGGTGAGCAGGCCGGCCAGAACACCGGCGTCGATGTTGCCGCCGGACACCACCGCGCACTTGCGGCGGCCGGCCACGCGGCGGCCGGCGGCCAGCGCCAGCGCACCCGCGCCCTCGGCGATGATGTGTTCTTCCAGCGCCAGGCGCACCAGGGTTTCGCGCAGCTCGGCTTCGCGCACGATCACCACGTCGTCCAGCAGCGAGGTGCACAGGCGGCGGGTCAGGAAGCCGGGGATCTTCACCCGCACGCCGTCGGCCAGCGAGGCGACGGGGGCGATCTCGCGCGCGTCGCCGCGGATCGCGCGTGCCATCGAATCGACGCCTTCCACCTGCGCACCGATCACGCGCACGCCCTGCGATTTCAGCGCCAGGGCAACGCCGGAGGCCAGGCCACCGCCGCCGATCGGCACGATCACCACGTCCGGGGCATGCGCGGCCAGCTCGATGCCGACCGTACCCTGGCCGGCGATCACATCGGCGTCGTCGAACGCAGACAGGAAGCGATAGCCGTGGCGCTGCGCCAGTTCGACGGCGAAGGCATAGGCTTCGTCATAGCTGGTGCCGTGCTGGCGCACGGTCGCACCCCAATGGGCGACGCCAGCGATCTTGGTGGCTGGCGCGCCGTGCGGCATCACGGTGATGGCCGGTACGTCCAGGCGATAGGCCGCCCACGCAACGCCCTGGGCGTGGTTGCCGGCCGAAGCGCAGATCACCGGGCGGGTGTCTCCGCGCTCGCGGCCAGCCAGCAGCGCGTTCAACGCACCGCGTACCTTGTAGGAACCGGTGCGCTGAAGGTTCTCCAGCTTCAGCCAGGTGCCGAAGCGCTCGGCATGGTGCAGCGGGGTGGGGGGCAGGAAGCGGCGCAGGCGGGCCTGCGCCGCCAGTACGTCGGCGACGCTTACGTCGCCGACATCGCTTTCCTGGCTGGCGTCAGCGGCCGGCATGGGCCACCAGCGGGGTGCGGGCGAGCGCCGCATGCGGGTACGGGCGACGAAGAAGACGCCTCCGTACCGGCACCGTGGTCGCTACGGTACGGGTGTTCATGGCGATACTCCTTCCACGGCCGTGACCTGCACGGATACGCAGTCGTAGATCTTCTCGATCTGCCGGCACAGCGTTTCCGCCGGGCGCTGGCCATCCACCACCAGCTGCAGGTGCCAGCGGCCATCGTCGGCGGCCACCGGCGCGCCGCTGATCGCACGCGGCGCGAAGCCGCGCCGTTCGGCCATGCCGATCACGCGCAACAGCGCGCCTTCGGCCGGGTGCAGCACCAGGTCAAGCCGGTATTGCATTGGGTGCCTCCTGGCGGGCATGGGCGGGGTTGCTTTCCAGCATCGTGCTGTTGGCGGTGTTCGGCGGCACCAGCGGCCACACGTTGGCGCGTGCATCGATGGCCACATGCAGCAGTGCCGGGCCCGGTTCGGCCAGCAGCGCGGCCAGCCCGCCCTCAACGTCGTCGCGAGCGTCGATGCGGGTGGCGGCGATGCCGAACACCTGTGCCAGTGCCACGAAGTCCGGGTTGTCGGACAGGTCGATCTCGCTGTAACGCTCGGCGAAGAACAGCTCCTGCCATTGCCGCACCATGCCCAGCGAACTGTTGTCCAGCAGCACGATCTTCACCGGCAGGCGGCAGCGGGCGATGGTCGCCAGCTCCTGCACGTTCATCATGAAGCTGCCGTCGCCGGACACCAGCACCACGGTGCGTTCGGGGCAGGCGAACTGCGCGCCCATCGCGGCCGGCAGGCCGAAGCCCATGGTGCCCAGCGCGCCACTGGTCAGGTGGTTGCGGGGGTGGTTGAAGCGGCAGTGCTGGGCCACCCACATCTGGTGCTGGCCGACATCGCAGGCGATCACCGCATCGGCCGGGGCCAGCTCGCTCAGGCGCTTCAGCAGCGCCGGGGCGTAGATGTGCTGGCCCGGCGCGTCGTAGCGTGCGGCGAAGCGATCGCGGTGCTGCGCACAGCGCTTGCGCCATGCATCCTGGTGGGCCTTGGGGGAGGGGAAGGCCGCACGCAGGGCGCGGATGGCATGACCGACGTTGCCGGGCACAGCGACATCGGCACTGCGCAGCTTGGAGATCTCGTAGGCGTCCGCATCGATGTGGACGACGCGGGCGAACGGGGCGAACTCGGCCAGCTTGCCGGTGGCGCGGTCATCGAAGCGTGCACCCAGCACCAGCAGCAGGTCGCTTTCCTGCACCGCCATGTTGGCCGCGCGGGTGCCGTGCATGCCCAGCATGCCCAGCGACTGCGGATGGCTGGCCGGCAGTGCACCCAGTCCACGCAGGGTCATCACGGTGGGGATGGCGCTGGCCTCGACGAAGTCGCGCAGGTCCTGCACCGCATCACCCAGCGCGATGCCACCGCCGGCATAGACCACCGGCTTCTCGGCCGCCGCCAGCGCGGCGATGGCCTCGGCGATGGCGGCCTCGGCCGGCGCCGGCGGCGGTTCGACGCTGCTGGGCACATGGGCCGGCAGATGGCTGGCATCGGCCAGCTGCACATCCTTGGGCAGGTCGATCAGCACCGGGCCGGGACGGCCCTCGCGGGCGATCCGGAACGCATCGGCCACCACGCGCGGCAGGTCATCGACGCTGCGCACCAGCCAGCTGTGCTTGACGATCGGCATCGTCAGGCCGAACACATCCAGTTCCTGGAAGGCGTCGGTGCCCAGCAGCGGCGTGCCGACCTGGCCAGTGATGCAGACCATCGGGACCGAATCCAGCATCGCGTCGGCGATGCCGGTGACCAGGTTCGATGCGCCCGGGCCGGACGTGGCCACGCAGACGCCAACCTGGTTGCTGGCGCGGGCGAAACCGTTGGCGGCCAGGGCAGCGCCCTGCTCATGGCGTACCAGGATGTGCTTCAGCGACGAATCCACCAGCGCGTCGTAGAACGGCATGATGGTGCCGCCGGGATAGCCGAACAGCGTGCGGACGCCTTCGGCTTCCAGCGCCTGGGTCAGCCAACGCGCGCCGTTGGGCGGCGCGCTGCGGTGTGTGGAAGAGTTCATGGGGGAACCTTGCAAAGCGGGTGGGGGAGGGCCGCGCGGTTACGCGGCCTGTCCTTGCAACCAGACCATCTTGGCGCGCAGTTCCTTGCCTACCTTTTCGATCGGGTGCTCCAGGTCGGCCTGCTTGAACCGGTTGTAGTTCGGCAGGCCCGCTTCGTACTCGGCCACCCAGTTCTTGGTGAAGGTGCCGTCCTGGATGTCCTTCAGCACTTCCTTCATGCGTGCCTTGGTGCCGGCGTCGATCACGCGCGGGCCGCTGACGTAGTCGCCGTACTGCGCGGTCTCGGAGATGAACTCCAACATGCGCGAGATGCCGCCTTCATAGAACAGGTCGACGATCAGCTTCAGCTCGTGCAGTACCTCGTAGTAGGCGATCTCCGGCTGGTAACCGGCTTCGACCAGGGTCTCGAAACCGGCCTGCACCAGCGCCGAGGCGCCACCACACAGCACCGCCTGCTCGCCGAACAGATCGGTCTCGGTTTCTTCCTTGAAGGTGGTCTGGATCAGGTTGGCGCGGGCACCGCCGAGACCGCCGGCATAGGCCAAGGCGTACTCGGCCGCCTTGCCGCTCTTGTCCTGGTACACGGCCCAGATGCACGGCACGCCACGGCCGATTTCGTACTCGCGGCGCACCAGCGCACCCGGGCCCTTGGGTGCGACCAGCACCACGTCCAGGTCCTCGCGCGGCTTGATCATGTCGAAATGCACGTTCAGGCCGTGCGCGAACAACAGCACCGCGCCCTGCTTCATGTTCGCCGCCAGCACGTCGTCGTAGAGCTTCTTCTGCACCATGTCCGGCGTCAGTACGGCAACCAGGTCGGCGTCCTTCACCGCGTCGGCCGGTGCTTTCACGGTGAAGCCATCGGCCTGTGCCTTGACCTCGGTCGGGCCGCCCGGACGCAGGCCTACCACCACATCGAAGCCGGATTCGCGCAGGTTCAGTGCGTGGGCGCGGCCCTGGCTGCCGTAGCCGATGACGGCGATCTTGGTCTGGGGCAGGTCGTTGGTGCTCATGGGGGAGGTTCCTTGCGGTGGGAAGAAAAAAGAACGGCCGGTCGTCGAGGTGACGTGCCGGCCGGTCAGGGGAAAGCGGTGGAGGAGGCGCCGCGCATCGCACAGGCACAGCCACCACGAGGCGTGGTGGTGTGGGTCCGGGTTTTGCACTGGGCGTTGTTCATGGTGGTTGCGTCTGAAACCAGGTTCTGAAATGAAAAAACCCGCACCGGGGCGGGTGCGGGTTTTTGATGAGTTCCGGTGTGTTTGTTGCTTACACGCTGGCTCGTCCCGCACCTGTTGGTTGGGTAATAAGTACGAGCACAAGAATCGAACGCAGCGAGGCGGCGCCGTTGTCGGCGGCTTCGATGTGGGTTCGCGGTGGCGTGTTGTGTTGCAGCATGTGATCGAGAGAAACACAGCCATTTCGGCGATGTCAACCCTCGCGACGGAGTTCTTGTCGGTTTCCGCTGTATCGAGTGGAATCGCTTGTGGCACAAGGATGGTTGCCGCTGAAAGTGTTTCGGTGAACCCGAATTCACTCCTTCCAGGGCGGCTTTTGCGCGGAAACGGGGCCATTCCGACGCTGCGCGCGTCGGTCCATGCCCGTCCGGATGCCGGTGCCGTCCATGACCTCTGCCGGATACCAGGTGAAGGCCGCAGCGGCGAAGATCGGGAGACCACCCTTCCATCGGAACCCGACCGTGTCCCGACGCCTTGCCCGTTCCCTGCTCGCCGCCGTGTTGGCCGCTGTGCCCGCGCTGTCCTTTGCCGCAGACCGCATCACCGGCCACACCTTCGCCACCCGTTCGGAGGTGATCGCCCCGCATGCGATGGCCGCCACCTCGCAGCCACTGGCCACCCAGATCGCGCTGGACGTGATGAAGGGCGGCGGTTCGGCGGTGGACGCGGCGATTGCCGCCAACGCCGCGCTCGGCCTGATGGAGCCGACCGGCAACGGCATCGGCGGCGACCTGTTCGCCATCGTCTGGGACCCGAAGACGCAGAAGCTCTACGGCTACAACGGCTCGGGCCGCTCGCCGAAGTCGCTGACCCTGGCCGAGTTCCAGCGCCGTGGCCTGAAGGACATTCCGGCCACCGGCCCGCTGCCGGTCTCCGTGCCTGGCGCGGTCGACGGCTGGTTCGCGCTGCACGACCGCTTCGGCCGCAAGCCGATGGCCGACAACCTGGCGCCGGCCATCCGCTATGCCCGCGAGGGCCACCCGGTGGCCGAAGTGATCGCCTACTACTGGGACCGCTCGGTTCCCAGGCTGTCGCAGTACCCGGGCTTCAAGGAACAGTTCACGATCAACGGCCACGCCCCGCGCAAGGGCGAGATGTGGAAGAACCCGAACCTGGCCAGCACGCTGCAGAAGATCGCCGACGGCGGACGCGACGCCTTCTACAAGGGAGACATCGCCCGCACCATCGGCGATTACTTCAAGGCCAACGGTGGCTACCTGAGCTATCAGGACATGGCCGACCACCATGGCGAATGGGTCGAGCCGGTCAGCAGCAATTACCGCGGCTACGACGTGTGGGAACTGCCGCCGAACAGCCAGGGCATCGCCGCGCTGCAGATCCTCAACGTACTGGAAGGCTACGACTTCTCGAAGATCCCGTTTGGTTCACCGGAGCACGTGCACCTGTTCGTTGAAGCGAAGAAGCTGGCCTTCGCCGACCGCGCGCGCTTCTATGCCGACATGGCGTTCCAGCCGGCACCGGTGCAGAAGCTGATCTCCAAGGAATACGCCGCGCAGCGCCGCGCGCTGATCTCGATGGACAAGGCGTTGAAGGAAGTGCAGCCGGGCACGCCGAAGCAGCTGGAGGAGGGCGACACGATCTACATGACCGTGGCCGACGCCGACGGCATGATGGTGTCGCTGATCCAGTCCAACTACCGTGGCATGGGCAGTGGCATGGCACCGCCGGGGCTGGGCTTCATCCTGCAGGATCGTGGCGAAATGTTCGTGCTGCAGAAGAACCATCCCAACGGCTACGCACCGGGCAAGCGCCCGTTCCAGACCATCATTCCGGCCTTCATCACCAAGGGCGGCAAGCCGTATGCGAGCTTCGGCGTGATGGGCGGCGCGATGCAGCCGCAGGGCCACGCGCAGATCGTGATGAACCTGGTGGACTTCGGCATGAACCTGCAGGAGGCCGGTGATGCGCCGCGCATCCAGCATGAAGGTTCGACCGAACCGACCGGGCAGGCCACGGCGATGACCGATGGCGGTGAGGTGAACCTGGAAACCGGCTTCCCGTACGAGACGGTCCGCGCGCTGATGCGCAAGGGCCATCGCATCGTGTTCGCCGACGGCCCGTATGGCGGGTACCAGGCGATCATGCGGGATCCCGAGACCGGGGTTTACTACGGCGCTTCGGAGAGCCGCAAGGATGGGCAGGCGGCGGGGTATTGAGGATTCCCGGCCACCGGGCTGAGCCCCCTCTGCGGTGATGGCAGTGATACGGGGCTTGGCCGGGCGGGTGGGCTGGTCGGGGGACGCCGTGAATCCGTCCCTGGAGGCTTGGCAGCCGCATCCATGCGGCTGACACCCCCGCCCAGCCCACCCGCCCGGCCCCTGACAGTTTCCGTGGCCGCCACCGCAGGAACAGAAAGAAGAAGATCAAAAGCAAAGGCAACAGCAACAGCTGCGTGCTGTGGGTTGGGGTCAGATCCGTTTTCCGAAGGAAAACGGATCTGACCCCTTCTTGTTTTCCGATACACCTCATCCACGCATGGCGTGGATCTACTGCCGTCACCGGGAAATTGTCGGAGGCGGGGAGGGGGCAGATGGCGGGACCGTCCACGGCATGGATGCCGTGGCCGAGCCTACAGGGACGTACTTGCGGCGTGTTCCGCCATCTGCCCCCTCCCCGCCAAGCAAGCAGAAACCCAGAGCCGCTTTGGCTTCTGCACTTGCACTTGCACTTGCCTGAAAGAAGCGGTGCAGCCGCAGGCTGCAAAACCCCCTCAATCCTGATCGTGCGCGCGAGCGGCCTCCGCCTGGGTCTCCTCCTGTGCGGCCATCTCGCGTGCGATCCAGGCATCGATCATGTGCCGCTGGCGCTGCGCCTGCCGACGCTCACGGGTGTACTCCTGGTCCAGCACCCGATACAGCGACACCATCACCAGCACCATCAGCAGCGCAAACGGCAACGCCGCAATCGTGATCATGCCCTGCAGCGCATCCAGGCCACCGGCCAGCAGCAGCGCCGCTGCGATCAACGCCACCGCGATGCCCCAGGCCAGCTTGCGTTTCAGCGGTGGATCCCCGGCCTCGTCGGTGGACATGCTGGCCAGCACCAGTACCGCCGAATCGGCCGAGGTCACGAAGAAGATCATCAGCAGTACCAGCGCGATGCACGACAGCAGCAGCGGCAGCGGCATGCTGTCGAACAAGGTGAACAGCACCGTCTCATAGCCGTTGCCCAGCGCCTGGAGCAGATCGGCGTGGCCGAAGATCTGTGCCCACAACGCAGTGCCGCCGAATACCGCGAACCAGACGAAGCCCAGCAGCGTCGGCGCCAGTACCACGCCGATCACGAACTCGCGCACGCTGCGACCGCGCGAAATGCGCGCGATGAACGATCCGACGAACGGTGCCCAGGAGATCCACCACGCCCAGTAGAAGATCGTCCAGTCCGCGACCCAGGTGCTGCCGGAGAACGGCGACATGCGCAGGCTCATCGTCACCAGCTGGTTGAGGTAGGACCCCAGCGTGGTGGTGAACGTATCGAAGATGAAACCGGTCGGCCCCAGCACCAGCACTGTAACTGCCAACAGCGCCGCCAATGCCAGGTTGAAGTTGGACAGCCACTTCACCCCGCGCTCCACGCCGCTGGCGGTGGACGCCATGTACAGCACGAACGCAACGGCGATGATGATCATCTGTACTGCGACCGAAGCCTGCACGCCGAACACACGCTCGATGCCGGCGGCGATCTGGATGGTGCCAAAACCCAGCGTGGTGGCCACGCCGATCGCAGTGGCCACCACCGCGGCGATGTTGACCACCCGGCCAATCCAGCCGCGATGGTGGCGGCCGATGATCGGCTGCAGCATGTCGCTGACCAGGCCGCGTCCATTGCGGTTGAACTGGAACCAGGCCATCGCCAGGCCGATCAGTGCATAGATCGCCCACGGATGCAGTCCCCAGTGGAAGAACGCATAGCGCATCGAGGCGCGTGCTGCATCCATGCTTTGTGGAGCAAGGCCTTCTGGCGGCTTGCTGAAATGCGAGATGGGTTCGGCGGCACCCCAGAACACCAGGCCGATGCCCATGCCGGCGGCGAACAGCATCGACATCCAGCTGGCGCGGGAGAACTCCGGCTCGGCGTCTTCGCCGCCGATGCGCAGGTTGCCGAAGCGGCCGAAGGCCAGGTACATCAGGAACACCAGCGCCAGGAACACCACCAGCAGGTACAGCCAGCCGACACTGCGGATGACCTCCGCCAGCATGGATTGCACAACGGTATTGAAGGGGCCGGGGGCGATGCCGGCAAGCAGCACCAGCAGCAGGACCAGTGCGATGGAAACGCGAAACACCATGAAGGAGCTTCTCCGATCAAGGGATTGAGGGGAGCGAGCAGAGCTTGCAGCGAGGGGCCGGCGGCATGCAGCACGGACCGGGCAGGGGCCGCAGGGGCGGCGAGGGAAGCATCGGTCGCAGCGACACGATGCGCGTGCACGTTACTGAACGCGACGTCATGGTTCCGTTAACGAATGGCGATCGGGGTCAGATCCGCTTTCCGCAGGAAAACGGACCTGGCCCCGGAGGCAACCCCGCAGGCAGGCGGTCTATGCTCTAATGCCCGGCAAGAAGCGGGGGTACCGCGGCCATGTGGCCACGGTTGAGACAGTCCCTTGGAACCTGATCCGGCTCATACCGGCGTAGGGAAGCTTTGCAATGCAGCCGTGCCCGGACTCCGCCCAAGGACCGTTCGTGTGCGGGCGCAGTGCGCCGCCGCTTCGTCCCTGACCTTCCTGGACGATGCCCGATGAACGCACAGCTCTCCGCCCTGCAGCAACAGGCCCAGCAACTCTCCGAATCCGTGACCCGGCCCATTCCCGGCTCGCGCAAGATCCATGTGCCCGGTTCGCGTCCGGACCTGCAGGTGCCGATGCGCGAGATCGCGTTGACCCGCACGCCGACGCTGTTCGGTGGCGAAGAGAATGCACCGGTCACGGTCTACGACACGTCGGGTCCCTACACCGATCCGGGCGTGCGCATCGATCTGTCTGCCGGGCTGCCGGCGCTGCGTCGCGGTTGGGTGGAGGAACGTGGCGATACCGAGCAGCTCGAAGGCCTGAGCTCGTCGTTCGGCCGCGATCGTGAGCATGACCCGAAGCTCGATGCCGTGCGTTTCCCCGCGCGCAGCCTGCCGCGGCGTGCCCGTGCAGGCGCGAACGTCACCCAGATGCACTATGCGCGCCGCGGCATCATCACGCCGGAAATGGAATTCGTCGCCATCCGCGAGAACCAGCGGCTGGAAGCGATCCGCGATGCAGGCCTGCTGCAGCAGCATCCGGGCGAGGCGTTCGGCGCCTCGATCCAGAAGATCATCACACCGGAGTTCGTGCGCGATGAAATCGCTCGCGGCCGCGCGGTGCTGCCCAACAACATCAACCATCCGGAAAGCGAGCCGATGATCATCGGCCGCAACTTCCTCACCAAGATCAATGCCAATATCGGCAACAGCGCCGTTTCCTCGGGCATCGCCGAGGAGGTGGAGAAACTGGTGTGGGCGATCCGCTGGGGCGGTGATACGGTAATGGACCTGTCCACCGGCAAGCACATCCACGAAACCCGCGAGTGGATCATCCGCAATTCGCCGGTGGCGATTGGTACGGTGCCGATCTACCAGGCGCTGGAAAAGGTCGACGGCCGCGCCGAGGCGCTCACCTGGGAGATCTTCCGCGACACGCTGATCGAGCAGGCCGAGCAGGGCGTGGACTACTTCACCATCCATGCCGGCGTGCTGCTGCGCTATGTGCCGCTCACCGCCAAGCGTGTTACCGGCATCGTCAGCCGCGGTGGCTCGATCATGGCCAAATGGTGCCTGGCGCACCACAGGGAGAACTTCCTCTACACGCATTTCGAAGAGATCTGCGAAATCATGAAGGCCTACGACGTGACCTTCTCGCTGGGTGACGGCCTGCGCCCGGGCTGCATCGCCGATGCCAACGACGCGGCGCAGTTCGGTGAGCTGGAGACGCTGGGTGAGCTGACGAAGATCGCCTGGAAGCACGATGTGCAGACCATGATCGAAGGCCCCGGCCATGTGCCGATGCAGCTGATCAAGGAGAACATGGACAAGCAGCTTCGCGAATGCGGTGAAGCACCGTTCTATACGCTGGGGCCGCTGACCACCGACATCGCGCCGGGCTACGACCACATCACCAGCGCGATCGGTGCGGCGATGATCGGCTGGTTCGGCACGGCAATGCTCTGCTACGTGACGCCGAAGGAGCACCTCGGCCTGCCCAACCGCCAGGACGTGCGCGACGGCATCATGGCCTACCGCATCGCCGCGCATGCGGCCGACCTTGCTAAGGGCCATCCGGGCGCGCAGGTACGCGACAACGCGCTGAGCAAGGCGCGCTTCGAGTTCCGCTGGGAAGACCAGTTCCACCTTGGCCTGGATCCGGAGAAGGCCAAGGAGTTCCATGACGAGACGCTGCCGAAGGATGCGCACAAGCTGGCGCACTTCTGCTCGATGTGCGGCCCGCACTTCTGTTCGATGAAGATCACCCAGGATGTGCGTGACTACGCCGAGGCCGGCATGAAGGAGAAGTCGGCGGAGTTCCGTGCCGCTGGTGCCGAGGTCTATCACCAGAGCTGACGCGTAGCGGGCAGTGCCGGTCGCTGGCCGGCACTGCGTTGAGCGGGTGGCCGGGGCATGCCGGCCAGTGGCCGCCACTACGACTCATCACGCCGCGCCCGGCTATCCTCCGCCCATCGCCCAGGGGAAGGACACCATGCCTGTTGCCATGACCACGCGTTGGCTGGCCATTGCCCGCCGTCATCCTTCGGCCTGGTTGCTGGGCGCGCAGCTGCTGGCGGTGCTGCTGTATCCCGCGCTGGACGACACCGCCGCGGGCCGCGCGGCGCTGGGCATGTTCGGCATGGCGGTACTCGGCCTGGCACTGTGGGTGGTGCAGCGCAGCCCGCTGGGCACCTGGCTGGCGCTGTTGCTGGCGATCCCTTCGGTGGTGTTCTCGTTGGCGGGCGCATTGCTCGACCGCTCCGCGCTGCTGACCACCGCGCAGTTGCTGGAGAGCCTGCTGTACTTCTATACGGCAGGCGCCCTGATCGCCTACATGCTCCAGGACCACAAGGTCACCCGCGACGAACTGTTTGCCGCTGGCGCGACATTCACCTTGCTCGCATGGGCATTCGCGTTCGCATTCGCTGTGTGCCAGCAGTGGTATCCGGGCAGTTTCCAGGGCACCGGCGATGGTGCGCAGCGCAGTTGGATGGAGTTGCTTTATCTCAGCTTCAGCTTGCTGTCTGGAGTTGGCTTGAGCGACGTCGTGCCACTGCATCCACAGGCACGCGCACTGGTCATGCTGGAGCAGTTTTCCGGCGTGATGTACGTAGCTTTGGTGGTTTCGCGGCTGGTCGGACTGACCATGTTGCGGCGCATGTGAAAATGAACGCCAGATAAAAATTTCGCGCCCAAGAGGGCGCGAATAGTGTCGCGAATTATGTGAATGCGTCGGCGAGAGAGAGCCTGATGTCGACCACGCGATAGGCGAGGTAACCGGCATAGGCTAGTATTCGCGCGCTCGATTGTTTTTGCGGTATGCGCCGATGCTTTGTGCGGAGTCTGGCTTTTCGCTGTTCCCAGGAAGGGACGGTATCGAAGGCAAACACTGCCCGGGACCTGTCTCTACTGTGTAGCAGAAAATGAACAGCAGCGAAATACAGCCACCCGTATCTGATCGGGCCGTATCTGATCGGATGCGGATAGGAGAGTGCACCGTCACTCTGTCCTCGCGCGAAGTCGAGGTCGTCGGTGCACGTCGCCCGCGCCGGCTGACGCCGAAGGCGCTGGGCGTGCTGCGCGTGCTGCTCCGGCAGCCGGGCCGCGTCGTCACCCGCGACGAGCTGTTCGCCGAGGTGTGGCCGGACACGCTGCCGACCAATGATGTGCTTACCCAGGCCGTCACCCAGCTGCGCAAGGCGTTCAGCAACGACGACGACAGCGGCCAGGCCTATATCGAAACCATCGCCAAGACCGGCTATCGGCTGCGCGTGCCGGTGCAGGTGCTGGACGATGTGGAGCCCTCGGCCGCAGTAGTGCCTGATGACGAAGCCGCGGATGTGCAACCGGTGTCCGCTGGCGCCGCCGTGCCACCGGCGCACGTGCAGCAGTCGCGCCGCCGCTGGCGCCATGTGCGCCGTCGCGTGCTGCTGGCGCTGGGCGTATTGATGCTGGCCACCTTGCTGGTGCTGGCCACGCTGCTGCTGCGCCGCCCACCTGCCGGCAGTTCACCGGTGGAGGCTGCCGTGGAAAACGGCACGCGGGTGATCGGCAGTCCGCAGCGTCCGTATCGGTTGATCACCGCGACCAGCGGCTTTGAAACCTATCCCACGCTGTCACCGGACGGTTCGCTGGTGGCTTATGAGGGCGCCAACGAAGATGGCAACGGCGGTGGCGCGATCAAGGTGCAGACCTCCGGCAACGCCCCGGCGCGCCAGCTGCTGGTGCCACCGGCCGGTGCCGTCGATCGATTCCCGAACTGGTCGCCGGATGGTCGTGAGATCGCCTTCGCACGGTTCTCCGCCGACGGTGGCTGCCAGGTGCTGATCGCCAGCGCTACTGGTGGCGCACTGCGCCAGGCCACCCGCTGCGATGGCACGGAGCTGCTCAGCTTCGACTGGACGCCTGATGGGCGTGGCCTGGTGTTCGGCAGCATGGTCGGGCGCTACGCCCACCGTGGCATCCGCGTGCTGGACCTGGCCAGTGGCGAGTGGCGCGCGCTGGCCTACAGCGTCGACCAGGATGACTTCGACTACGCACCGCGTTATTCGCCCGATGGACAGTGGCTGGTGTTCGTGCGCAACCCGCAGCTGGGCGATCTGTGGCGGGTGCCGGCCGCGGGCGGTACGCCCGAGCAGTTGACCAACGAAGCGGCAGAGCTGCGTGGCTGGGCCTGGCTGGACGATGGCCGCACCATCGTGTTCGGTCGCCGGGTCGACAGCGAGGCGCGGCTCTATTACCTGGACGTCGAACGGCACACGCTGCGCGACGCGGGCCTGGATGATGCGCAGTGGCCGGCCGTGTCGCGACGCGGTGGCATGCTGGCCTTCGTCCACCGGCGCGCGCAGTTCGGCGTGTTCAAGGTACCGATGCAGGGCAGTGGTACCCCCGAGCGCCTGTTTGCCTCCAGTGGCCGCGACGGACAACCGATGGCAGCGCCTGACGGCCGCCAGCTGGTGTTCACCTCGGATCGCTCCGGCAGCTTTGCCCTGTGGTGGGCGGACATGCAGCGGCCGGAATCGCTGCGCCCCATCGAAGGGCTGCGGCCCGAAGCACGGCAGGCGCCGGACTGGTCGGCCGATAGCCGCCAGTTGCTGGTTGTCGGCCGCGATGCGCATGGGCGCACGGTGGTGTACGAGATCGCGCCACGCGATGAACGCCTGCAACCCTTGCCGGTCCCGGCCGAACAGCCGCTGCAGGCGCTGTATGGCGCCTCGCCTGAGCAGCTGTTCGTGGTCGAGCGCGATGCCGACCAGCGCACCCGGTTGAGCCTGTTCGATCGCAGCGCCCAGCCCTGGCGCCGCTTGGCCAGCATCGATGGGGTGTCGCAGGCGCGTTTTGACCGAAGCAGTGGTCGCGTGTTGTTCACCCGCCTGGCGGCGGGGGGCCTGTGGTCGGCCGATGCCGAGTTGTCGTCGGCCAGCGTGCAGCAGATCAGCGATGACCGGCCCAGCCGCTGGCGATACCGGGCCTGGACCGTGGCCGGCAACAACGGCATCGGCTACCTCGGTACCTCGACCACGTGTGGCACCACCTTTGTGCGCATCCTGCCCGGCCGTGACGAGCCGGAACGCTGCCTGGACGCAGAACGGCTCAGCGCCGGCAACGGGCTCAGCGCCAGCGCTGACGGAGATGACCTGTTTGTAGCGATGGCGGTGAGCGATGGCGCTGATATCGGCGTGATGCGGTTGCCTGAACGACCGCCCGCGATGTTTCCGGCCTTCTCCAAGTTGTTGTTGTTCAAGGGAAATGGGCCTTCGTAATTTCTTCGTCGGGATCTCGTCGCGAATTCGTGGCGATCTCGTAGGATTTTCCTGACGCGGTGCCACCTGATTTGGCAAAACGGAGTCCTGTACTAGGCAAACCCGTGGTGCCCCCATGCGTCAACTCTCGCTGGCCGATCGCGGCCAAACCGTCTCCCTGGACCGCTCGCTCGACGACGTCGCGCCGACCTGCCTGGGCGTGGCCCGGCTGGGCAGCCTGCAGACCGCCGGTTCCAGCTTCACCGTCTGGATGCAGGTGCGTGGCAGTTCGTGGGTCGAGGCCAAGGAAGGGCGCTTCCGGCTGCGCCAGGGCGAGTGGATCGCCTTCGAGAAGGAATCGCGGCCGCTGGTGCAAGCTGGTCGCAACGGGCTGTGCGTCGGCCTGAACCTGAACGTCGAAGCGCTTCGCGTGCTGACCGAGATGGCCGACTGCGGGCTGTATGCCGGTCGTGGCCGCATGAACCGCAGTGACGCCCGCGTGGCGCTGCGCCTGTGGCGCGATGCGCTGGCCAGCGGCCAGCCGGCTCAGGCCCTGCGCCCGTTGTTGCTGCACCTCGCTGGCTTGCAGCGTGGCCTGGCCGACAACGTGCAGCGCTGCCCGGGCCGCTCGCGCAGCCGCAAGCGCCAGGTGTTCGGCCGCATGCAGCGCGCGCGCCTGTATCTGGAAGGCAACAGCCACCGCGTGGTGCGCATCGGTGAACTGGCCGAGCTGACCAACTTCTCCAGCTGGTACCTCTCCAAGACCTTCCAAAGCCTGTACGAGGAAAGCCCGCAGTCGCTTTCGGCACGGCTGCGCCTCGAACGCGCCGCCGACCTGCTGCGCGACACCGACATGATGGTGGGCGAGGTTGCCGCCGCCAGTGGCTTCGACAACTGCTGCAGCTTCGCGCGTGCGTTCCGCGCCCGCTACGGCCAGTCCGCATCACGCTTCAGGGAGAACGGCGGCTTGCTCCCGCCACAATCCGCAAAGTCTCCGGTTGGTTCGCGCAAATACAGCGCTGCAACGCAATCGTAACGTGCTGGGGTGTTTTAACACGCTGCTAACACGTACCTTGGAGAGATTGATGAACGTTCGTAATCCCGCAGTGCGGTTCGGCTTGCTGCCGGCCGGCATTGCGTTGGCGCTGGCGCCGGCCTTTGCTTCCGCCCAGGAAGCAAAGGGCACCACCGACCTGGACCGCATTTCGGTCACCGGCTCGCGCATCCGCGGCGCCTCGGTGGAGACCCAGCAGCCGATCCTGACGATGACCCGTGAATCCCTGGAAAAGCAGGGCTTCTCGAGCGTCGCCGACGTGCTGAACAACCTGACCTCGGCCGGCTCCCCGGCCATCTCGCGCTCGGAATCGCTGGCTTCGGGCGAGAACGTGGGCGGCTACTACGTCGACATCCGCAACCTGGGCGCCCAGCGCACCCTGGTGCTGATGAACGGCAAGCGCCTGGGCGCAACCACCGCCGGTTACCAGGATCTCAGCCAGATCCCGATGTCGGCCGTTGAGCGCATCGAAATCCTGAAGGACGGCGCGTCCTCGATCTACGGTTCCGACGCCATCGCCGGCGTGGTCAACGTGATCACCCGCAAGAACTTCGACGGCGGCGAAGCCAATGTCTACGTCGGCCAGTACGGCAAGGGCGACGGCGACACCGAAACCTATTCGATGACCCTCGGTGCCCGCGGCGAACGCGGCAGCCTGACCCTGTCGGCCGAGTACTCGAAGCAGGATCCGGTGTGGGCCAAGGACCGCTGGTACAGCCGTGACGGCTCGCTGGGTCCGAACTCGACCTCGGCCACCTGGAGCCCGATCAGCCAGAACGGCAGCTGGTGCAACCCGACCCAGGTCGATTGCAGCGACTCCAAGCAGGCTGTCTGGAAGACCCTGAACCCGGGCGGCAACCCGAAGAACCCGAATGACTACCACGTCATTACTGCAGACGAATTCGCCAACTCCAACGAGCAGATGACCCTGCTGACCGGTGTGAAGCGCAAGTCGGTCTACATCAACGGCACCTACGACTTCACCGATTCGATCAGCCTGAACACCGACGTGCTCTACAACGAGCGCCAGACGTTCCAGCAGATCGCCGGCTACCCGTTCCAGTCCGGCTCGTTCGGCACCCCGCTGGAGGGCTCGAGCGCCTTCAACCCGGTCGGCCAGGACGTCAACTTCCGCCGTCGCCTGTGGGAAGTGCCGCGTACCACTGACAGCCAGCTGAAGACCCTGCGCTTCGCGCCGACCCTGACCGGCTTCTTCGAGCTGGGCGGCAAGACCTTCGACTGGGATGTCGGCGCACTGTGGAACCGCAACGAGTCGATCAAGACCAACCGCGGTGACATGAGCCTGATCTCCGCAGCCCAGGCCCTGGGCCCGTCGTTCATCGATGCCGGTGGCGTTGCCCGCTGCGGCACCGCGGCCAAGCCGATCCTGGGCGACTGCCGCCCGTGGAACCCGCTGCTGCCGTACGGCGTTGATGGCCAGGGTTCGCTGGCGAACCAGGAACTGCAGGACTTCCTGTTCCCGACCTTCACCACCCGTGGCGTCACCAAGACCACCAGCTTCACCGCCAACCTGTCGGGCTCCATCGTGACCCTGCCGGCCGGCGACCTGGGCTTCGCCCTGGGTGTCGAGCACCGCAAGGAAGAAGGCAGCTATGTGCCGGACGCCTTCGCGCAGTCGGGCCAGTCCACCGGACTGGGCCAGAAGCCGACCCGCGGCCAGTACGATCTGAACGAGGTCTACCTCGAACTGAACGTGCCGCTGCTGGCCGACATGGCCTTCGCCAAGGAACTGACCCTGAACGTTGCCAGCCGTTACTCGGACTACAGCAACTTCGGTGGCACCACCAACAGCAAGTTCGGCCTGACCTGGCGTCCGCTGGATGAACTGCTGGTCCGTGGTACCTACGCCCAGGGCTTCCGTGCTCCGACCATCAGCGACCTGTACGGTGGCCTGAGCTCGAGCTTCGAGTCGTACATTGATCCGTGCGGCGTGAAGGCTCCGGGCAGCGTTGCCGGCAATGCCGCGTGCACCGCCGCTGGCGCTCCGGCCAACTACGTGCAGCTGGGCCAGGGCAACCTGCCGTGCTCGACCCTGCCGTGCCAGTCGGGTGACCAGTTCGTCTCGGGTGCCAACCCGAACCTGAAGCCGGAAACCTCCAAGAGCACCACCTTCGGCCTGGTGTGGAGCCCGCGTTGGGTGCAGGGCCTGGACCTGTCGCTGGATTGGTACAAGTACGAAATCAGCGACATGATCATCGCTGACAGCGTCGACCGCATCCTGCGTGACTGCTACGTGCTGGGCAACTCCGAGCGTTGCTCGAGCGTGACCCGTGCCGCCGACGGCCACGTCAGCGCGATCACCTACGGCACCGCCAACCTCGGCAAGATGAAGACCGAAGGTTACGACCTGGGCGTCAAGTACCGCCTGCCGGAACTGGCCATCGGTCAGTTCAGCATCGACTGGCAGACCAGCTACACCGCCAAGTACGACGAGCAGGGCCAGAACAGCGCGGGCGACAACATCATGATCGGCCGCGTCGGCGAGCCGGGCCTGTTCCGCGTGCGTTCGAACCTGGGTGTCAACTGGCAGTACGGCGATTTCGGTGTGAACTACACCGCGCGCTACTACTCGGGCATGAAGGAAAGCTGCATCTCGCTGGCTGATGGCTGGTGCGATGCTCCGAACCACATGGCCAATGGCGAGACCGATCCGCTGCGTCACACCGGTTCCAACACCTTCCACGACCTGCAGGTCAGCTGGAAGGCACCGTGGGATGCGACGATCGCCCTGGGCGCGAACAACGTGTTCGACCACAAGGGTCCGCTGCAGTACTCGGCTCCGAACTCGGCGTTCGCCTACTACGGCGGCTTCGACGTGGGTCGCTTCCTGTACATGAAGTACACCCAGCGCTTCTGATCCATCGAAGTGCGGTAGCAACAGAAGGAGGGCGGACCGAAAGGTCCGCCCTCTTTTTTTGTAGGGGAATTCCGGAAACTGTTGGAAGGTGAGCGCAGTCACGGTCCCGTCCTGTCGTATTCAACACAGTCAGGAAGTCCAATACCGGACGCCTGCATGTGGAGAGGAATATGAAGAACACGTTGCTGCGCCAGGCATCAGCCGCTGCACTGATCTATGCAACGCTGGTGGGCGCGGTGTTCGCGCAGGGCCTCGGGGTCTGCGGCGGTGGGCTCTACTGCGAAGAGTTCCGCCAGCAGTGCCTGGCCAGCGGCAAGTCACCGGTCATCTGCGAGTCGCAGTACCGGCGTTGCGTGCAGGACGCCTGCGGTACGCGCTGACGTGGAAAGGGCGCACCTTGCGGGTGCGCCCTCTGTCATCCGGAAATCGTGCAGCGCGTTCAGGCGTCGCTGGGCACCAGCCCCATCAGCGCATTGGCGTGTTCGCGCCATTGCGGCAGTTTGTTCAGCACACCTGCGCGCTGCAGGTAGTCCTCGTCCACCGGATCGCCATTGACCAGCGCCAGGGCCACGTGCACCGCGCCGGTCACCCAGAAGCTGCGGGTATTGGCGCGCTGCGGCTGCAGGTGGAATGCCACCGCTTCGATGATCGGCATCGGCAGGCCCCACAGGCCCAGCAGGTAGGCGCCGGCCTCGGCATGGCCGGGGCGGGTGTCAGCGGCCAGCGTGGGCTCGCTGCGTTCGTTGCGCACCCCCGGCAGCAGCAGGCCGATGTCGGCCAGCAGTGCGGCGGTCGCGCCCAGTTCGGCACTGGATTCGGGCAGCAGGCGTGCCGCCAGGCGCGAGGCGAGCAGTGCACGCTGCTGCAGCGAGTTGCGCTCGGCGGCCGACAGCGTCGGCGCGGAGAACACTTCGCTGGCCAGCACCAGGTCACGCAGCGTGGCCAGGCCCAGCCGGGTGACAGCGGTGCGCAGGTCGGCAATGGTGCGGCCCTGGCTGAAGAACGCCGAATTCGACAGCTGCAGCACCTTGGCTGCGATGGCCGGATCGGCGGCAACCAGCTTGGCCACATCGGCGCTGTCGGCATCGTCGTCGTGTTCCAGGGCCTGGGTCAGGCTCAGGTACAGGTGCGGCGGCGAGGGCAGTTTCTCGATACGGCCGATGGCATCGCGCAGGCGTGGGCTGTCCAGCACTTCGCGCAGTTCTTCCAGGCTGGTCAGCGCCTCCAGCAGCACTTCCGGTGCCAGTGGCAGCGGCAGGAAACGGTGGGCGACACCGATCAGGCGCGCCGGCGGCGGGCGGTTGCCATGCTGCGCATCGATCAGCGCGATGCGGATGGTCTCCGGGCGCAGTGTCCGGATCTGCCCCAGCAGCGTGGTGGCATTGAGATCGGGCAACTGCGGGCAGACGATCACCGCGTCCACGCCCTGTGTAGCCACCGCAGTCATCGCGGTCTGGCCATCGGTGGCGGTTAGCGGCTGCCAGTCTTCCCCAAGATCGGCAATGAATTCGGTCAGCTCAGCCGGCAGGCTGGCTGCATCCCCAACAAGCAGAATACGCACGACACATTCCCCTGGCTGTCTCGACGATGGATGTCGATGACGTGTGAAGTGACGCAATTTACCTAATACGGCAGCAAGAGTGATGTGCCGTCATCATGAAACGTGACCCGCATCGCTCCGGCAGGGTGCCGCCGGAGCGATCCGGTTCAGGCTCAGGCCTTGCTGTCGAGATGGCGCTGGTGCGCCTCGATCAGGATCTGCTTGGCCTCAGCGGCGCCGCCCCAACCGTCCAGCTTGACCCACTTGCCCTTCTCCAGGTCCTTGTAGTGCTCGAAGAAGTGGCCGATGCGCTCCAGCCAGTGGCTCGAGACCTGGGCGATGTCCTCGACGTGGGCGTAGCCACTGAAGATCTTCGAGACCGGCACGGCCAGGATCTTCTCGTCGCTGCCTGCCTCATCGCTCATCTTCAGCACGCCGACCGGACGGCAGCGCACCACCGAGCCCGGCACCAGCGGCAGCGGCAGGACCACCAGCACGTCGGCCGGATCGCCATCGCCACACAGGGTGCTCGGCACGTAGCCGTAGTTGCACGGGTAGCGCATCGGCGTGGACAGGATGCGGTCGACGAAGATCGCGCCGGTTTCCTTGTCCACTTCGTACTTCACCGGCTCCGAGTCCTTCGGGATCTCGATGATGACGTTGATTTCTTCCGGCGGGTTCTTGCCGGGCGAGACGAGTTCCAGACCCATGGTGTGCTCCAGGTGGGGGATGTAGACGGATAGCTCACCATTTTATGCCTTTGCCGGGCGCTGTGCAGGGGCGCAGCGCCGACCGGCCGTCGCGGTGGCGGACCACCCGTCGGCGCGGGGTATCCCGATGGGGACATCGGGCGCCACGGCGCAGGCTGCAGACTCATCCCCGAGGAGTCCTGTCATGTCCTGGAAAACCTGGTGCTGTGGCGCCATCGCGCTGTCTGCCTCGCTGCCGTGCCTGGCGCGCGGCCCGCATGTGGACCTGATCGACTACCCCCGCCCGGAGGCGAACTGGGACCGCGCCTTCGAGCTGGAAGCGGCCCTGGCCGGTGAGTTCAGCGCGCTGTGCGCCGATACCCTCTGCGAGGGCGACTATTCCAACTACCGCGTGATGCAGTTCCGTTGCGCCGTACTGGCCCACCGCGGCACCGTGCAGCGCTGCGTCTGGGTGGTGGCGGCCAGCGAACTGGCAGTGCAGCCCGAGAACGGCCAGGTGCAGGCCGACAACGGGCGATGGGCCTGCCGGGTGGAGCTGCAGCCGGGCGTGCCGGTCGAAGTGTTCCATGCCGCACTGGAGGCACCCGGTGGCCTGGCCGCGCCGTTGCCCGGCCTCGACCACGGGCTGTTCGAGGTGCTGCCGGCCTGCCTGCAGACGCAGGGGGGGATGGGCTGATGCCGATTTTCCCGCGATCAATGCTGCTCGGCGTGCTGCTGGCCGGTAGCGCACAGGGAGGGCCTGCGTTCGTGGATGCCCGCGACTATCCCGCCCCCGGTATGGGCCATGAGCGCTTCCTGGCCGCCGAACGCACGCTGGTGGCGGGGTTCGACGACGTCTGTGGCGATACCTTCTGCGAGGGGCAGTACTACAACCTGCAGGCGATGCGCCTGCGCTGTTCGGTGCGGCCGGCTACCGGTGAGGTGGGCAGTTGTGTCTGGACCTTTGCCGGCAGTGAGACGGGGGTGCGCACCAGCGGTCGGATCGACGTCGATCTGGGGAGTTATGCCTGCGAGCTGCCGCTGGCGGCCGGAACGCCTCTGCGCCAATTGCTGGAGGTGTGGGAGACGGCCGGTTCCGGGCATGACGCTCTGCACGCGCCGCTGCCGGGCACCACGGGCAACACGTATGACGCGCTGGTCGACTGCCTGTGATACTCCGATTAGAAATGCAAACGTGACTGATTCGCATTAACGGAGTAGCATGCGCGGCGCCCTCCGTCTGTCGTACCGGCTCCGCGCATGTCCTCCAATGCCGCCACCCTCACCGAACTGCTGATCCGCGAGCGGCCAGCGCTGCTGCGTCGCGTGCAACGGATACTGGGCGGTGACAACGGCGCCGAAGACGTGATCCAGGCGGTCTGGTTCAAGGCCCGTGGGGTCGATGACAGCCAGGCCATCGACAACCCGCGCGCCTATCTGTATCGGCTGGCCGCCAACCTGGCCACCGACCATGGCCGCGAATCAACCCGCCGCAACCGGCTGCTGGCCGACCACTACCTGTGGGGTCCGGACGAGGTGATCTCCACCGAGGAGCAGGCCATGGCGCAGGACGAACTGCAGCGCGTGCTCGACGCGGCGGGACACCTGCCCGAGCCGACCCGCACCATCTTCCGGCTCAACCGCCTCCAGGGCCTGACCCAGGCCGAGATCGCGCGTCGCCTCGGGGTGTCGGTGACCACGGTGGAGAATCACGTACGCACCGCGCTGCAGCGCCTGGCCTGGGCGCGCAGCGGGCGATGATCGCGCCGGCTTGGGGCTGGCCTTCGCGCAAACGTCTTGATCACTGGACCGTGGATGCGGTCTAGTTCCCCCGCCCGCGCTTGAATGCGCCTGTCCGCCAGCCGATGAGCCCGCCGAACATGCTGCCCGCCGCCAATGACGATGCCCTGGCCGAACAGGCCCGGGGCTGGATCGCGTGGCTGGCCTCGGGCGACATCAGCGATGCGCGCATGCAGGAGTTCGAGTGCTGGCTGCAACAGCCGGGGCATCGCCGGGCCTTTGAACACGAGCGCGCGCTGTGGCGCAGCATCGGGCCACGCGTGCCGGCCACGCCCGTGGATCGTCGACGCCCGCGCCGGCTGCGTTGGGCGATGGCCGCAGCGGCAATGCTGGCGATGCTGGTGGCATGGCCGGAGGCGTGGCTGCGGCTGACCTCCGACCATCGCAGCACGCATCAGGTGCAGAACGTGCTGCTGCCTGATGGCAGCCGTGCGGTGCTGGACGCCGACAGTGCGATTGCCGTGCGCTTCAATGCGAACGCCCGCGAGGTCGAGCTGCTGCGCGGGCGCGCCTGGTTCGACGTCAGCCCGGATGTACAGCGGCGTTTCAGCGTGCGCGCCGGCAATGGCCTGGTCGAGGACATCTCGACCGCGTTCACCGTTGCGCGTGGCGACGACCGGGTGGAAACCCAGGTCGGGCAGGGCAGGGTGCGTGTGGCCAGCCCGGCTGACGGTGGCTGGACCTACCTGCAGCAGGGGCAGCGTGCCGTCTACGGGGAACATGGCGGAGTCACGCGACTGGCTGACGTGACCGCCGACAGCGTCGGTGCCTGGCGGCAGGGCGAGCTGCTGCTGGAGCAGGCTGGCGTGGCCGATGCGGTGCAGTGGGTCGGGCGCTATCGCGCGGGGCCGACCTTCGTGCGCGGTGATCTGTCGCGGTTGCCAGCGGTCAGTGCGGCGTTGCGCATCGACCGCCCGGAACAGGCGCTGGATGCGCTGGCCGCGACGGCCGGATTGCAGGTCACGCGCCTGCCGTTCGGTGTCGCGATCGTCCACCTTTAGAGCCAAGGCATTTCCCGTGTGCCGACCAACGGTCGGCACCCACCGCTGCAACCGGCCGACCAACGGTCGGCACCTGCCGCTGCAACCGGCCGACCAACGGTCGGCACCCACCGCTGCAACCGGCCGACCAACGGTCGGCACCTGCCGCTGCAACTGGCCGACCAACGGTCGGCACCCACCGCTGCAACCGGCCGACCTGCCGTGGGTACCTGCCGCGACTGCAAGTTCCCTTGGGGTTACCGAGCGCCCAGCCGTCTTACCCGGCGAACGTACCCGCCGCCGCCACGTACGTCGTCGTGTCCGCCCGTGTTGCGGATGACGCCGCGTTCGCGGCACCGATTACCTGACAGGTTCCTCCATGTTCGACTCCCACCGCTCGGGCCGCGTGCTGCGCCCGTCCCGCCTGTGCATCGCGTTGCTCGCCGCCGGCCTGGCCAGCACGGCGCCGTCCGTACTGGCGCAGAGCGCCAGCAGCGACCACGCGGCCGTACAGCGCTTCGATATTCCCGCACAACCGCTGGATGACGCACTGCGCAGCTACATGCGCCAGTCCGGCGTGCAGGTGGTGTACCCCGCATCGCTGGCACGTGGCGTAGCCTCTCGCGCGGTCAGCGGCAGCCTGTCGGCCAACGAGGCGTTGCAGCAGCTGCTGCTGGGCAGTGGCCTGGCGGTGCGCCGGGTCAGCGCCGACGCGGTCACCCTGGAAGCGGCGTCGCAGGTGCAGGCCGACAGCGGTGTGATCGTCACCGACACGCTGAGCGTGGCCGGCGACCGGGTCGACAGCGGCGCGACCAGCGATGAAGCGCGCCTGCTCGACAGCTACCGCAGCGTGGGTTCGACCACTACGCTCAACCGCACGCAGCTGGAGCGCTTCCGCGGAACCTCCACCGGTGACATCGTCAAGGGTGTGGCTGGCGTCACCGCCGGTGATCCACGCGTCGGCAACGGCTTCGACGTCAACATCCGAGGCATCCAGGGCCAGGGCCGCGTGCCGGTGATCATCGACGGTGGCCAGTCCAGCATGGATACCTACCGTGGCTATGCCGGCCAGTCGCAGCGCACCTACCTCGACCCTGACCTGATCTCCAGCCTGACCATCACCAAGGGCCCGAGCCTGCAGGCCAACGCCTCCGGCGG
Organism: Stenotrophomonas maltophilia; assembly: GCF_002799245.1. Taxonomy (GTDB): domain Bacteria; phylum Pseudomonadota; class Gammaproteobacteria; order Xanthomonadales; family Xanthomonadaceae; genus Stenotrophomonas; species Stenotrophomonas maltophilia_S. The sequence continues at coordinate 381,669 of NZ_NEQV01000002.1, forward strand.
CATCGGCGGCGTGGTCGAAATGGAGACGCTGAAGATCGGTGACGTGCTGCGCGAGGGCCGCGACTTCGGCGTGCGCGTGCGCGGTGGCCTGGCCAATGGCAGTGCCAACAACCTGCCGTCCTACAGTGCCGCGCCGCGTACCGATCGCAGCGCCACCGGCAGCCAGTTCTTCAACGTGGCCGGCGCCGGGCACTGGGATCGCTTCGATCTGGTCGCTGCCTACGCCTACCGCGACAACGGCAACTACTTCTCGGGCAGGCACGGCTACGACGATTTCCCGCAGACCCGGCGCACGCTGGCGCCGCTGAATCCGCCGCGTACCGAGGTGTTCAACACGTCCTCGCGCTCGAAGTCGGCGCTGCTCAAGGGCACCTGGCGCATCGACGACGCACAGACGCTGGAGGCCGGCTACCGCCGCTATGAAGGCACCGCTGGCGAGATCATGGCCTCGCAGATCATCCGTGTTGATCGTGACCGCATTCCGCAGTGGGATCCGGGCCACGTCGACATGGACAGCTACAACCTGCGCTACCGCTTCAATCCGGACAGTGAGCTGGTCGATCTGCGCGTCAACGCTGCGTACACCGACACCGACAGCGTGATGTACAACAGCCTGACCGGCATCACGCCGTGGTACTTCGACCGCCGTACCGAGTGGTACGACGCGCCCAGCTTCAGTGGCGACCCCGGCTACAAGGATGCCTACCGCAATCCGCTGCGGCAGAAGCGCTTCGGCCTGGATGCCAGCAATACGTCGACGTTCGACACCGGTGCCGGTGTGTTCACGCTCGACTATGGCCTGTCCTACAGCGACGAGGACATCGCCCCGGGCAGCTCGGGCCCGATCATGCACGACGACCTGGTCAACAACCGCTTCCTGCGCAACGCCGAGCGCAAGGAATACAGCGCCGTGGCCTCGCTGAAATGGCAGCCCGACGAACACTGGGAACTGCTGGCCGGCGGCCGCTGGAACCGGGTGGATGTGCACGACCGCAACCGGCTGGCCACGCCCGATGCCTACGAGGTTCAGGGCCAGTACCGCTACACCGAGCTGCTCAACGGCAACCCGGCACTGCCTTCGTGGCGTGCCAAGCGCATCGCGCTGCTGAACTGGTATCCGGATGCCAATGGCAACTTCACCCAGGCCTCGCTGCTGGCCTCGCCGTACAAGAAGGGCACGGTGGGGGACATCGCGGGCTGGAACTTCTACGACGCCGGCAAGCCGCAGGACCTGGAGGTGCCGGTCAGCTGGAGCTGGTCGCAGCCGATCCGCCGCCGCGACAGCGCGTTCTCGCCGACCGCCAGCGTGGCCTACCGCTTCAGCGAAGACACCATGGTCTACGTGAAGTACGCCGAAGGCACCAAGCTGCCCAGCCTGTTCGAGACCACGCTGGGCCTGTTCACCGCCGCCAAGCCGGTCGGCGAACTGAAGCCCGAGCGCGCGCGCAGCTGGGAAATCGGCGCCAGCACCATCCGGTATGACCTGATCACTGCTGGCGATCGCCTGGCGTTGAAGCTGGCGTATTTCGATACCCGCATCGACGACCTGATCACCCGCGACTACCGCACGCTGTCGGCTGGCCTGATCCGCAACGTCGACCGGTTCAAGGTCTCGGGCATGGAGTTCCAGTCCAGCTATGACAGCGGCAAGGTGTTTGCCGATCTGTCCGCGCACTATTACTTCAAGGCCAAGACCTGCGCGCCGGACATCGCCGCCGAGCGGCGTGCCTACGGCGCCCAGCGCAGGAACGACGAGCTGGCCAACACGCCCGACTGCGTGGACGGCGGCTTCGAGGGCTCGTACACCAATACCCAGAACCCGCCGCGCTACATGGTCAACCTGACCCTGGGTTCGCGCCTGTTCGACGAGCGCCTGACCTTCGGCACCCGCGTGGTCCACAACGCTGGCCCGATCAGCAAGCTGGACAAGGACTGGAACGTGGGGCTGTCGGCGATCCAGCAGCTGTACCGGCCGAACACGCTGGTGGATCTGTTCGCCAGCTGGAGCTTCAACGACCAGTGGTCGGTGGAAGCCGGCGTGGACAACCTGACCGACCGCTACTACCTGGACCCGCTGGCCCTGGGGGTGATGCCGGCTCCGGGCCGAACCGCGCGGCTGGCGTTGACCTGGAAGTACTGATCGGAGGGGTCGGATCCCTTCCCTGCGGAAGGGCTCCGACCCCATCGGCTCCAGCCATCCACGCATGGCGTGGACCTGCTGTGCCTTGCAACCGCCCACGCCGGCCCATGCCCGGCGCCTGCTTACAGCCCGGTCGCCGCCTTCACCGCATCTTCGTGCAGCGACTCGTTCAGCTCGTCCACTACGGTGCTCCATGCCGCATCGGCCTGCAGCGATTCGGACAGGAACTGGCGCTGGGCATCGTTCCAGTAGGGTGCCTCCACCACTTCAACGTCGGTGGCCAGCTGATGCTCGCGGATGAAACGGGCGATGCCCTCGGCGCTGGCATCCAGGCCCAGCTGCAGGAACAGGTTGGTCATGCGCGGTTCGGTGGTGATCATCGTCGGCTCCGGTGGAAGAAGGGAATGGCCCATTATCGGCGCACATGGGCTTGGGGAAAGTCCCGCGGTGGACGTCTACAGCAGGACGACCCTCCTGGCATTCCCCCATGAACGCACACATCGCCCCTGAAGACAGCCGCAGCCTGCGCCTCAAGGCCGCCACCCGCGACAGTCACGGCGCCCTGGACAAGCGCATCATGGCCGGCGACATCTTCGCCGACCGCAGCAACTTCGCCCGTTTCCTGCGCGTGCAGTACCGCTTCCACCGCAGCATCGATGCGCTGTATGCCAACCCTGCACTGGACGCACTGCTGCCCGATCTCGGTGAGCGCCGCCGCCTGGCACAGGTCGGGCGCGATCTGCAGGACCTGGAGCAGACCCTGCCAGGCGCGGACATCACCGCGCTGCCCGCGGACCTGGCGTTGCCGGCGGCGTTGGGTTGGCTGTACGTGGCTGAAGGCTCCAACCTGGGCGGCACCGTGCTGTACAAGATGGCGGCCAAGCTCGGCCTGGATCGTGATTTCGGCGCTCGTCACCTGGCCGCGCATCCCGATGGCGCAGCGCGCCACTGGCGTGAGTTCACCGCCGCGCTGGACGCGGTGCCGCTGAGTGCGGAGCAGGAGCAGCAGGTGATCGACGCGGCCGACGCCGCGTTCCGCAGCGTGCACGGCCACGTCGAAGTGGAGTTCGCCTGATGCACGGCTCCCGCCTGCGGGCACAACGCTGATGCGCTGGCTCTGGTTCGTGCTGGGCTGGCTGATGGTCGGCCTCGGGGTGATCGGTGCGCTGCTGCCGGTCATGCCGACCACCATCTTCCTGATCCTGGCCGTGGGCTGCTTCGCGCGCAGCTCGCCGAAGTTCGAGCAGCGCCTGCTGGCGCATCCGCGCTATGGCCCGTCGCTGCGGTTATGGCGCGAACAGGGCGCGGTGTCACGCAAGGGCAAGGCGTTCGCCAGCGCCGGCATGGCGGTGGGCTTTGCCCTGTTCTGCTGGGGCGCGCACCCGTCGTGGCGCCTGTTGCTGGGCGTGGGCCTGTTCTTCGCGGTCAGCGCCGGCTATGTGCTCAGCCGTCCGGCACCGCGCATGGAGCCCACCGCACTGGTGGAAGTGGACGACGCCCAGGACCCGCGCACGGCTCGCCGTCGCGCGGGATCCCCCGAGACTGATGGAACCCGAGACGATGCTGCCTGCTGACCTGGCCCCTGCGGCCGCCCCCGCACTGACCCCGTGGGGCATGTACCTGGCCGCCGATGCGGTGGTGAAGGGGGTGATGATCATGCTCGCACTGGCGTCGCTGGCCACATGGACCGTGCTGCTGGCCAAGGGCTGGGAGCTGGCCCGTCAGGCGCGGCAGCTGCGCGCGGCACGCGCGTTGCTGTTGCAGGCGCCGAGCCTGCCCTCCGGAAGCGCCGATGCTGGCGTGCTGCAGGGCACTGCGCTGGCGATGCTGGATGCGGCCCACACCGAACTGCGCCTGTCGCAGGATCTGGACAGCCGCGACGGCATCAAGGAGCGCGTCGCCTCGCGCCTGGACCGCATCGAACTGGACACGGCGCGCGTGCAGCGGCGGGGTATCGGCGCGCTCGCCAGCATCGGCGCGGTGGCGCCGTTCGTCGGCCTGTTCGGAACGGTGTGGGGCATCATGAACAGTTTCATCGGCATCGCCCACAGCAACACCACCAACCTTGCGGTGGTTGCGCCCGGCATTGCCGAGGCCCTGCTGGCGACCGCGCTTGGCCTGGTCGCGGCGATTCCAGCGGTACTGGTCTACAACCACTTCAGCCGCGTGCTGGCCGGCCTGCGTGGGCTGCTCGGCGATCTGTCGGCGGCCGTGCAGCAGCTGGTCTCGCGTGATCTGGACCGCGCCGTTCCACGTACCGCAGCAGCGCCGCTGCGTGCGGTGCACTGAGGCACGACGATGGCGATCAGGACCGCGTCCGACCGCGACGATGCAGCGGAAGAAGCCCACGAAATCAATGTCACGCCTTTCATCGACGTGATGCTGGTGCTGCTGATCATCTTCATGGTGGCCGCGCCGTTGGCCACCGTGTCGGTGCCGGTGCAGCTGCCGGCCAGCAGCGCCAGCGCCACCCCGGCGGAACCGGCGCCGGTGTATGTGACCGTGCAGGCCGATCTGTCGCTGCGCGTCGGCGAGCAGGCGGTGGCACGTGATGGGCTGGCTGCTGCGTTGCAGGCGGCTACCCATGGTGACACCACCCAACGCCTGTTCCTGCGCGCCGATACCCGCGTGCCCTACGGCGAACTGATGGCGACGCTGGATGCGCTGCGCGCCGCGGGCTATCTGAAGGTGGCACTGGTCGGCCTGGAGCAGGGTGCACGATGAGTGGGCTGCGACGCTGGGCGACCAGCCTGGCAATCGTGCTGCTGGTGCATGCGCTGTTGATCGGCGCGGCCTGCTGGTGGGCAGCGCGCGCGCCCGTGCAGGCTGCAATGGCACCCCCCGCGGCACTGATGCTGGAACTGGCGCCGATGGCGCAGGCACCGCCAGCGCCGCCACGCGACGTCGCCACCGGGCCGCTGCAGCAACAACAGCAGCGGCAGGCGCCGAAGCCGGCCCTGCGTGAGCAACCCAGGGCGCCGGTGCAATCACAAGGTGAGCTGCCGCCGCCGCGTACGCCGGAGCCGACGCCCGCGCCGGACACCGCCGACGCCGACGTCGCGCAGACCAGCGCTCCGCCGCAGGTAGCCGCCGATGCAGCTGCACGCTATGCCGCACCGCAGACCACGGCGGGTGAACGCTCGCGTGCCGAAGCAAGCTGGGAAGGGCGCCTGCTCGGGCACCTGCAGAAGCACCGGCGCTACCCGCGCCAGGCCGAGCGGCTGCGCCAGCAGGGTGTGGTCTACGTTCGCTTCGCCGTGGCCCGCGATGGCGCGGTCTCGGCGTTGAAACTGGGCCGCAGCAGCGGCTACGAGCTGCTCGACCAGGAGACCCTGGACACCGTGCAGCGGGCCAGCCCGGTGCCGGCGCCGCCGGCCGAAGTGGCCGGCGACCCGGTGGAGGTGATGGTGCCGGTGTCGTTCTTCCTGCGCGGGCGTTGACGTTGTAGAGCCGAGCCTATGCTCGGCTGCTCTCCGATCCCGTGGGCCCGTCAAGCCGAGCATGGGCTCGGCTCTACAGAAAGCCCTTGCAGCAAGGGCACCAGCAGCAGCGCCACGATGTTGATGATCTTGAATGGTGCCGGTGTCGTTCCTGCGCGGGCGTTGACCACGGCGGGGTCGGATCCCTTTCCGCAGGAAAGGGATCTGACCCCATTGGAGCCGCCATCCACGCGTGGCGTGGACCTACAGCAACGGCACCAGCAGCAGCGCCACGATGTTGATGATCTTGATCAGCGGATTGATCGCGGGGCCAGCGGTGTCCTTGTACGGGTCACCGACGGTATCGCCGGTCACCGCGGCCTTGTGCGCTTCGCTGCCCTTGCCACCGAAGTGGCCGTCCTCGATGTACTTCTTCGCGTTGTCCCAGGCGCCGCCGCCGGTGGTCATCGAAATGGCCACGAACAGGCCGGTGACGATCGTGCCGATCAGCAGGCCGCCGAGTGCACGTGGCCCCAGCAGCAGGCCGACCACCACCGGCACCGCCACCGGCAGCAGTGACGGCACGATCATTTCGCGGATGGCCGAGCGGGTCAGCATGTCCACCGCCTTGTCGTACTGCGGCTTGCCGGTACCCTGCATGATGCCGGGAATCTCGCGGAACTGGCGTCGCACCTCTTCCACCACCGCACCCGCCGCGCGACCGACCGCTTCCATCGCCATCGCACCGAACAGGTAGGGAATCAGGCCGCCGATCAGCAGGCCGATGATCACCGTGTGGTCGCTGAGGTCGAAGCGGAACTCCTGGCCGGGATGGGCCGCCTGCAGGTTGTGGGTGTAGTCGGCGAACAGCACCAGTGCCGCCAGCGCCGCCGATCCGATCGCATAGCCCTTGGTCACCGCCTTGGTGGTGTTGCCCACCGCATCCAGCGGATCGGTGATGTCGCGGATTTCCGAAGGCAGCTCGGCCATTTCGGCGATGCCACCGGCGTTGTCGGTGATCGGTCCGTAGGCATCGAGGGCAACGATCATGCCGGCCATCGACAGCATTGCCGTGGCGGCGATGGCGATGCCGTACAGGCCACCCAGCGCGAACGCGCCCCAGATCGCCGCACACACCGCCACCACCGGCAGCGCGGTGGACTTCATCGAGATGCCGAGGCCGGCGATGATGTTGGTGCCGTGGCCGGTGGTCGACGCCTGCGCCACATGTTGCACCGGCTTGTACTGGGTGCCGGTGTAGTACTCGGTGATCCACACGATCAGGCCGGTCAGGACCAGGCCGATCAGCGCACAGCCATACAGCGCCATCGGTCCATGCACGTTGTCGGACATCAGCCCGGTGGTGATCGGGTAGAACGCAATCGCGGCCAGCACGCCGGAGACGATCACGCCCTTGTACAGCGCGCCCATGATCGAGCCGCCAGGCTTTACCTTGACGAACAGCGCACCGATGATCGAGGCGATGATCGATACGCCACCCAGCACCAGCGGATACAGCACCGCATTGGCGCCCGCCTCGGCCAGCATCAGGCTGCCCAGCAGCATGGTGGCGATGACGGTCACCGCGTAGGTCTCGAACAGGTCGGCGGCCATGCCGGCGCAGTCGCCGACGTTGTCTCCGACGTTGTCGGCGATCACCGCCGGGTTGCGCGGGTCGTCCTCGGGAATGCCGGCTTCGACCTTGCCTACCAGATCGGCACCGACGTCGGCACCCTTGGTGAAGATGCCACCGCCCAGGCGGGCGAAGATCGAGATCAGCGAGGAACCGAAGGCCAGCCCGACCAGGGCGTGCAGCGCCTGTTCCATCGGCAGGCCCATCCGCAGCAGCAGTGCGTAGTAGCCGGCCACGCCCAGCAGGCCCAGCCCGACCACCAGCATGCCGGTGATCGCGCCGCCGCGGAAGGCAACGTCCATCGCCGCGCTGATGCCGTGGCGCGCCGCCTCCGCCGTGCGCACGTTGGCGCGCACCGAGACGTTCATGCCGATGTAGCCGGCGGCGCCGGACAGCACCGCGCCGACCGCAAACCCGATCGCGGTGTACCAGCTGAGGAAGATGCCCACCAGCACGAACAACACCACACCGGCAATGCCGATGGTCAGGTACTGGCGGTTGAGGTAGGCGCGCGCACCTTCCTGGATCGCGGTGGCGATCGCGATCATGCGTTCATTGCCGGTGGGTTGGCGCAGGATCCAGCGCGCCGAGACGATTCCGAACAGGATCGCGAGAATGGCGCAGCCCAGCGCCAGTGACAGCCCGTGACGTTCCAGCATTAGACCCCTCCGCAGAATGGATGTAGGCATCCAGTGGCGATGAACGGCACCACGAGGGGGACGACGGGCTGCAGCCTGGAACCAACCCGTACCGACCTTGGTGGTCGTCCGACGTATGGCGGTGTTCAGCATTCCCTGGTGCCCGCAGTATGCGTGCCGCTCCCTGTAGAGTCGAGCCATGCTCGACGGGCAGTTGAAACCACGCCCGGCCAACCGGCCTTTGCACCCCGTTAAGCCAGTCTCTGCAAGCCTGCGCACAGTCCTGAAGGAGATCCCCGATGCGCCTGTCCCTGTTGATGCTCGCCGCGCTGGTACCGGCCGTGCCGGCACTCGCTGCGGAAACCCCGGAACTTCAGCGCGCCGTGGGTGCCCCCCAGGCGGTGGGCGCGGTGCATACGCTGCGTCAGATCCCCGAGGCCTGCGCGCGTCTGGAAGGTGCCTTCACCGGCCAGGCCGCCGAGCCGTATCGCTTTTCCGCGGTACGCACCAGCGAGCAGTGCCAGCCACGCGCGCGCTTCGTCGACTACGCCAAGGCACAGCCGAGTGCCGACAAAGGCTGGAAGCTCAATGATGTGATCCGCGTGCCCAACGCCGCATGCCCGGCGCAGCAGGCCGTAGTGCGGGTATGGCGCCTGCCGTCGAGCAACAAGGTCGAGCTGGATGGGCAGGGCCAGTCGCGCATCTACCTGGAAGAGGCGAAGAAGCAGGCGGCGGCCGGCCAGATTCCGCAGGTGACGATGTTCGCCGCGCAGCTGCAGATGGAAGGCAAGGCCTGCAATTGACGCGGTGCATCCACGCGTGTCGTGGATCCTCTGCAGTGCGTCGTGCGAGGTAGTGCCGGCCGCTGGCCGGCAACCCTGCAGTCAGGCCAGCGTTGCTCCCCGCGTCACCAGCAACTCGCGCAATGCCCTGCGGTGGCAGTGCGCTTCATCCTCACAGTAGCAGCCGACGCTGATGTCGCTGTGCTGCGACATCGCGGCCAGAAGATCCAGCGCGTGGGCAGCCGCAGGCGCCTTCATCTCGGCTTTGTAGTGGCGGAAGAAGGCATTCCAGTCGGCGGTGGTCTTTGCTTCATGCGCCTGCTTCACCAGCTCCGCGCTCGGTGACAGGGTCGGGAACCAGACGTCGTACCAGTCCTGCCTGGCGAACTCGCTGCGTGGCACGCCGCGCGGCGGGCGCCGCACCGTGCCGATGCGCAGCCCCTCGCCGGGTTGGCGCGGGCTGCCGAGACGAACCACATGCAGGGCCATGGTGACCTCCTGGCGGGTGGGTTCATCTTCCTGCCGTGCACGTGCGCCAGACGTGAACCGCTGCGGAAATGGAAAGGCCCGGGCGCTTGCGCATCCGGGCCTTCGCTCAAGCCGGCAGTGGTCAGTTGCCGCGGCAGTCCTTCAGCCACAGCACGCGGCCGATCTGGTCGTAACTGTCGACCACGCCGGTCAGGGTGACCTTCTCGCGCGGGCGCAGGGCCAGCGCATACGCGGCCTGGTTGGCTGCGAACGAGCAGGAAATGGCCACGCGCTCAAAGTCGATGCTGCCATCGCTGGGCAGGTCGAAGCTGGTGTTGTAGGTGCCGCCGCTGCGCAGCACGGTGGTGATGCGACCGGTGATGGCGTAGGTCTTGCCCTTGTAGCGCGGCTCGACCGCCGCCGGGTTGTCCTTGTTCTGGTTGCGCAGCTGGAAGCCGAAGCGGTCGGCGGCAATGGTCACCACCGACGCCTGCGGAGTGGCCTTGGCCGCCTGTTCGCCAGCCTTGCCCGGCTTGATCTGGTTGAGCAGCTTGCACATTTCCTCGCGCACGCCGTCGGCCGAGGCGATGGCGCCCTTGTTGACCTTCACCACCATGCCGACGGTGCCCTGGCCGCCTTCAGAGGTGGCGCTGATGATCATCGGAATCGGCTTGTGGGCCATGGTTTCCGGTTCTTCGATCAGCATCGAGCCGCCTTCCACGTCCTCGCTGAGGACATCCATGTTGGCGTTCTTGGCGATCACCCGCATCTGGCCGATGGCGCTGGCCACGGTCAGGTCCGGGTGGGTGACCGACGAAGTGAAGGTCGTGCCGACGAAGGGATTGCCCTTCTTCTGGAAGTTGCTTTCGCAGGTCGCAGCGAAGGCGGGCGCGGCAGCACCGCACAGCAGGGCGGTGATCAGGATCGGGTGCTTCATGGTTACAGTCCTTGTGAAATGGCAGCACAGGCCCGGGCCATGTGGCCGGGCAGCGTCGAGTCTGGCTTGCGGCGGCCCCTTTGCCCCGGGCCGGAGCCCGATTGTGGGGCGCATCGGTGGTCGCCGCAATGCGCCCTGTGCTCCACACAGGGCGCAGGTGCAGCTCAGCCTTCGAAGGCCGGCAGCTTCTGCTTCACCGCCACGTTCTTCAGCGTGACGTACTTCGGCAGGCCATCGGCGCCATAGGGAAGCGGCGCTTCACCCTTGATCAGCGGCGACAGGTAGGCGCGTGCCTTGGCGGTGATGCCGAAACCGTCACGGCGGATGAAGCCGGCCGGCATCTTCTTCTCGTGGTTGGCGATCTTCGACAGCGGCGCTGCTTCGATCTTCCAGCGATAGGGCGCATCGCTGCTGCGCACGATCACCGGCATCACGCCGTTCTGGCCCTTCAGTGCCAACTGCACGGCGGCCTTGCCAACCGCCTGTGCCTGCTCCCAGTCGGTCTTGCTGGCCAGGTGGCGGGCCGAGCGCTGCAGGTAGTCGGGCAGCGCCCAATGCACCTTCAGGCCCAGCTGGTCCTTGACCCGGCCGGCCAGGTGCGCGGCCACGCCACCCAGCTGCGCGTGACCGAACGAGTCCTTGCCGCCGCCGGCGTCGGCGACGAAGCGGCCATCGGCGGTGGCGATGCCTTCCGACGCCACCACCACGCAGTAGCCGACACGCTCGACCACGGCCTTCACCTTGGCCAGGAACGCAGCCTCGTCGTAGGCGCGCTCGGGCAGCAGGATGATGTGCGGTGCTTCGTCATCGCCGTTGCCCGCCAGGCCGGCGGCCGCAGCCAGCCAGCCGGCGTGGCGGCCCATCGCCTCGTAGATGAAGACGCGGGTAGAGGTCTCGGCCATCGCCGCTACGTCCAGGGCCGCCTCGCGCACCGAGACGGCGGTGTACTTGGCCGCCGAGCCGAAGCCGGGGCAGGTGTCGGTCACCGCCAGATCGTTGTCGATGGTCTTGGGCACGCCGATGCAGGTCAGGTCGTAGCCGGAGGCTTTGGCCAGCTGCGAGACCTTCAGCGCGGTATCGGCCGAATCGTTGCCACCGTTGTAGAGGAACCAGCGCACGTCATGCGCGCGCAGCACCTCCAGCAGGCGGTCGTAGCGGGCGCGGTCGGCGTCCAGCGATTTCAGCTTGACCCGGCACGAGCCGAAGGCGCCGCCCGGGGTGTGGGCGAGGGCGCGGATCGCTGCGGCGCTCTCCTTGCTGGTGTCGATCAGCTCCTCGCGCAGGGCGCCAAGGATGCCGTTGCGGGCGGCCAGAACCTTGATGCCCTTGGCCCGGGCCTGCTCGATCACCGCTGCCGCTGTGGCATTGATGACGGCGGTGACACCGCCGGACTGGGCATAAAGGAGAGTACCGTTGCGCATGCTTCTACCTGCTCGGGGGAGGGGACATTGCAGGGACATTACCCGGATGCGGTAAAGTGGCGCTATTGCGGTGCAGCGATACCGGACCGTCCGGGACGCGAACCTTCTTTGTTTTCAACACGTTGGAGTCAGGTCAATGCGATTGGTTCTGTTGGGACCGCCCGGTTCGGGCAAGGGGACACAGGCGACGCGCCTGAAGGAAAAGCTGGGGATCGCCCATATTTCGACCGGTGACATGCTGCGCGCGGAAATCGCCGCCGGCACGGAGCTGGGCAAGCAGGCCAAGACGGTGATGGATGCCGGCAACCTGGTGTCGGACGACATCCTGCTGGGCATGCTGGAGTCGCGCCTGACCCAGGCTGATGTCGCCAAAGGCTTCATCCTGGATGGCTACCCGCGCAATGTGGCCCAGGCCAATGCGATGGACGGCCTGCTGGCCAAGATCGGCCAGCCGCTGGACGCCGTGGTGCAGCTGGACGTGGCCACCGAGCTGCTGGTCGATCGCATCGCCGGTCGTGCCAAGGAGCAGGGCCGCGCCGATGACAATCCGGAAGCGGTGCGCCAGCGCCTGCAGGTCTACAACGACCAGACCGCCCCGGTGGTCGATTTCTACGCCGGCCGTGGCACCCTGGCCCGCGTCGATGGCGTCGGTGAGCTGGACGAGATCGAAGCCCGCATCCTGGCGGCGATCAAGGCCTGATCCGGCCGGGCCGGCACGCTTCCGGCCCTTCGGGCGTAAAAAAACACAGGCCTGGTCCGCGAGGATCAGGCCTGTGTCGTTTGATAGGCGCCAGCGAAGGGCTTGCTCAGGGCCCCGCAGCATGAGCTCCCTTGGGGATGGCCTCTTGGGGAGTAGGACCGGTTCGGGTACTGCGGCTGGCAGTTCGAATTGTGTCCGGGTTCACAGAACATCGCTATCGGGAATTCCCTGACAGCTGATTGGAGTTTTCTCACATCCTGTGTAGGACTTGTCTTACCCGGGAGCGGACATTGGCCCTATACAGCCGTCATCGGTCACAATCCTCGGTCATGAGCAGCGTACATATCCTTGCAATCGCCGGTACCTTCATGGGCGGCGTGGCCGCCCTGGCGCGGGAACTGGGCCATGCGGTCAGCGGCAGCGACCAGGCCATCTACCCGCCGATGTCCACCCAGCTCGAGCAGCTGGGCATCACCCTGGACCAGGGCTATCGCGCCGACAGCGTGCCCGCCGGCACGGATGAGGTGGTGATCGGCAATGCGCTGTCGCGCGGCAATGCCGCGGTGGAAGCCGTGCTCGACGCCGGCCAGCGCTACATCTCCGGTGCCCAGTGGCTGTCCGAGCAGGTGCTGCCGGGCCGCGACACGCTGGCCGTGGCCGGCACCCACGGCAAGACCACCACCACCACCATCCTCACCTGGCTGCTGGAAAGCGCCGGGCGCTCGCCGGGCTTCCTGATCGGCGGCGTCGCCGAGGATTTCGGCGTCTCTGCTCGCCTGGGCCAGGGCCGCGAGTTCGTGGTCGAGGCCGATGAGTACGACACGGCCTTCTTCGACAAGCGCAGCAAGTTCGTGCACTACCGGCCGCTGGTGGCCATCCTCAATAATCTTGAATACGACCACGCCGACATCTTCCCGGACGTGGCGGCGATCCAGCGCCAGTTCCATCACCTGGTGCGGACGGTACCGGCGCGTGGCCGCCTGATCGTCAACGGCGAGGATCAGCATCTGGCCGAAGTGCTGGCGATGGGCTGCTGGACCCCGGTCGAGCGTTTCGGATTCGATCCGTCGCTGGAATGGCATGCCGAGCTGCTGGCCGCCGATGGCAGTGCGTTCCGCGTGCACCATCGTGGGCAAGCGCTGGGCGATGTGCAGTGGTCGCTGCTGGGCCGCCACAACGTGCTCAACGGGCTGGCCGCATTGGCCGCGGCGCATGCAGTGGGCGTGGCACCTGCAGAGGTGATCCCGGCGCTGGCACGCTTCCGCAGCGTCAAGCGCCGCATGGAAGTGATCGGCAGCCATGATGGCATCACCATCTACGACGATTTCGCCCATCACCCGACCGCGATCGCCACCACGCTGGAAGGCCTGCGTGCCAAGGTGGGCGATGCGCGCATCGTGGTCGCGATGGAACCGCGCAGCAACTCGATGCGGCTGGGTGCGCATGCGCAGGCGCTGGCTCCGTCGCTGGCGCTGGCCGATGAAGTCGTGTTCCTGCATCGCCCGGAACTGGCCTGGGATGCCGCTGCGGTGATCGCCGCGGTGCGCGGTGAGGCGCACGCGGTGCCGGATACCGACGCATTGCTGGCGCAATTGAAGGCCAGCGCACGCCGTGGCGACCATGTGGTGTTCATGTCCAACGGTGGCTTCGACGGCGCGCCGCGCCGCTTCCTCGCCGCCTTGCAGTCCCGATGAGCGGCGACGGTTCGCTGCCACTGTTCCCGCTGCACACCGCGCTGGTACCAGGTGCGGCGGTGGGCCTGCGGGTATTCGAGCGGCGCTATCTGGACCTGGTCCGCGACAGCGGCCGTAGTGGCGAGGGCTTTGGTGTCTGCCTGATCCTGGACGGCCAGGAAGTGGGGCCCCCGGCGACGCCGGCCGCCTATGGCGTGCAGGTGCGCATCGAGGACTTCGATGTCGGCGCCGATGGCGTGCTGCAGCTGCGCCTGCGTGGCACCCGCCGCTTCCATGTCGAGCGGACCCGTGTGCGCGACAACGGGCTGCTGGTCGCCGACGTGCGCTGGTGTGATGAAGACCCCGACGACGAACTGCAACCGCAGCACGCGCTGCTGGCCACGGTGCTGGGGCACATCATCGAACAGGCTGGCGAGGCCTATGCGCCGTCCAGCCCAGCGTTGATGGACCAGGCCAGCTGGGTCGGCTGGCGGTTGGCCGAGCTGTTGCCACTGAGCGAGCAGCAGCGCCTGCAGCTGCTGCAGATGGACGACCCGCACCAGCGCCTGCAGCAGTTGTTGGGCTGGATGCCGTAGCGAGCCATCCACGCATGGCGTGGATCTACTGGAACCCACATCCACGCATGGCGTGGATCTACTGGAACCCACATCCACGCATGGCGTGGATCTACTGGAACCCACATCCACGCATGGCGTGGATCTACTGGAACCCACATCCACGCATGGCGTGGATCTACTGGAACCCACATCCACGCATGGCGTGGATCTACTGGAACCCACATCCACGCATGGCGTGGATCTACTGGAACCCACATCCACGCATGGCGTGGATCTACTGGAACCCACATCCACGCATGGCGTGGATCTACTACTGTAGAGCCGAGCCCATGCTCGGCTTGTTGGGTCGCGCGAAGAGCAGCCGAGCGCAGGCTCGGCTCTACAGTGGGTGATCGCGCACCCGTACCTGTCAGGGCGTGCTGGTCTTCAATCGCAACACCGGCAACCCGGTTTCGCTGTGCACATCCTCGCGCTGCGGCAGGCCCTGCACGGCCTCCTTCACGGCGTTCAGCGCCGGGTCGACGCCACGTAGCGGGTGCCACATGCCGATCCACTCGAAATGGCGCTCGTAGCGCAGGGTCTGCGCGCTGCCCAGCCATAGCGGCGTGTTGCCCGGTTGCAGCTGGGCCGGCGCCGGCCACAGGCGCAGCACATAGCGCTCATCCGGCTGCGCGCCCTGGCGCACCATCAGCAGTGCCTCCACCCGTGTTTCCAGCGTGGCCGGCAGCACCGGCAGTTCTTCGGCACCGGTGTTCTTGTCCAGCATCAGCAGCGCCTCCTGCCAGCCGGCCTGGTCCTGCCGCTTCCAGCCGCGTGCTTCCAGCTGCGCCTGCAGCGGCGCCAGTGGGCCCGCCACCTGCACGTCCAGCGGCCAGCGCTGGTCGTCGTCGAACTCGTTGCGGCGCGCCGGCAGCTTCGCCCAGTCATGCTGCCACCAGGCCTGCGTGTCCATTGCCTGCGGGGCCGGCAGGGTCGGCTCGAAGCGTTCCAGCTTCACCGGGATGTGGCGCGGTGCGTACCACATCGCGGCGACGGCGAAGACGCCGTAGAACAGCCACGCCACCGGCTTCACCCAGAACGAGCGGTTGAAGCGGCGGCGGTAGGCGATGCCCAGCACCAGCAGCCAGAACGTGCCGAACAGCATGCCGCCGATCACATCGCTCAGCCAATGCGCGCCCAGGTACAGGCGCGAGAAACCGATCAGGCTGACTACGATGCCCGACACCAGGTACGGCCAGACGCGGGTACGGCCAGGCATCTCGCGGGCGATCAGCACTGCGAAGAAGCCGAAGGTGATGGTGGCCATGGTCACCGACACCGACGGGAAGCCGAAGCCACTGCTGGCATCGACCGGTCGCACCACATCCACGGTGGCGCCGAGCAGCATGGTCAACGCCAGGCCGAAGGCGAGGGCGGCCAGCCAGTGCGCGGCGGCCATCCAGCGCCGGCGCCAGATCAGGTAGCCCATCGCGGCAGCGGTGGCTGGCAACAACACCTGCCAGGCGCCCAGTGAAGCCAGCGCGGCCATCGGGTAATCGGCCAGCGGGTTGCGCAGGGCCAGCATCGCCTGGTGCACCAGCAGATCGATGGCCAGCGGTTCGCCGTGCGCGACCACCACGGTCAGCAGCGCGAACCAGCCCCAGCCCAGCACCAGCAGCATCAGCGCCAGCATCGCCAGCGGCACCGATTCGCGGCGCTTCGGGTCCAGCACGCCGACGGTATAGCGGCCCAGCGTCGGGTGGCGGTTGGACCAGTCCAGCAGGCGCGCCAGCCAGTTGTCCATGCGCGCGGCCGACCAGCGATAGCCGTACAGCACGATGGCCCAGACCAGGCCGAGGATCACTGCCAGCAGGCCGACCACCACCACCAGTCGCCCAGCCACAGCGGCCACCGCGTCGTAGGCCTCGCCGAGCACCCAGCCCGGGGCCAGGAACAGCACCGCCCAGGAAATGCTGGCGATACCACTGGCCTGCATGTAGCGGCTGGCGGGCATCTTCATCATGCCGGCGATGGCCGGCACGAACGGGCGGATCGCGCCCACGTAACGTGCGATCAGGATGCTCTTGAAGGCATTGCGGCGGAACAGGTTCTCGCCGCGGTCGAGCAGCTGCGGGTAACGGCTGAACGGCCACACGCCACGCAGGCGGTCGCCCCAGCGGCGGCCGATCCAGTAGCTGATGCCATCACCGGCGAACGCGCCCAGCGCCGCCGCCGCCACCGCGTACGGCCCGGAGATCTGACCCAGGCCGATGAACACGCCCACCGCGAACAGCAGCGGCAGGGCCGGCACGATGGCACCAAGAATGATCACCGCATCGCAGAAGGCGATGAGGAAGATAACGGCACCCGCCAGTACGGGGTGAGCGGCAATCCACGCAAGCGTGGCGTCGATCCATGAAGAGTCCATTGCCCGATTATAGGGGCGTGAAGGTGACTGGTTCCCAGCCGCTTCGTGACCGTTTGCAACCGGCGCCATCGCCTAGAATGGGCACATGCCGCATTCGCCAGACACGCCCCCGCACGCCCTGAAGGCTGACAGCTTCGGTCGCATCCTCCTTGTGGAAGGGCCCAACGGCCCCTTCGTACGCCGTGATCTGGGCGCCACGCCGCTGTGGTTGCGGCTGCCGGCCTGGTGGCTGGCCCGCCGCGAAGCGCGCGCGCTGCGCCATATCCACGGCATGGCCGATGTGACGCAACTGCTGGCGTGGGATGGCCGTCATCTCGACCGCAGCTTCATGGCCGGCGACGCCATGTACCAGCGTCCGCCACGCGGCGACCTGGCCTGGTTCCGTTCGGCGCGGCGGCTGCTGCAACAGTTGCATCGGCGCGGCGTGGCCCACAACGACCTGGCCAAGGAAGCCAACTGGCTGGTCACCGACGATGGCCGCCCGGCATTGATCGACTTCCAGCTGGCGGTGATCGGCCACCCGCGCTCGCGCTGGATGCGCCTGCTGGCCCGCGAGGACCTGCGCCACCTGCTCAAGCACAAGCGCATGTATTGCCGCGAGTCGCTCACCCCGGTGGAGAAGCGCGTGCTCAAGCGCACCTCGTGGGTACGCGAACTGTGGTTTGCCACCGGCAAGCCGGTCTACCGCTTCGTTACCCGCCGCATCCTGCATTGGGAAGACAACGAGGGGCAGGGGCCCAAGCCGTGAGTCCATCGCGGGTGGTGACCGGCCCGCCGAGTGCGGGCAGCGTGCTGCGCCCACAGCTGGCTGGCGCCGACTTCGTGCACGCCTGCCAGGCGACCACCCGTCGCGATGGGCGCTCGGCCTTGCAGGCCTATCGCGACATGGCCACGACCATTCCCGGCTGGTTCGATGGGCTGATGGCGCTGCGCAATCGCGGCATGCGGCTCTTAGGCATGAAGCACCTGGGCTCGTTGCGTGCGGTGCAGGACACCGTCGATCCGGTTCCCGGCCAGCGGCTGGGGATCTTCACCCTGCAGTCGCTGGCTGACGATGCCATTGTGCTGGAAGACGATGACCGCCACCTGCGTGTGCAGCTTGCTTTGCAATGGCAGGGCGACATGCTGGAAGTGGCGACGGTGGTGCATACGCACAATGCGTTTGGGCGCGTGTACATGCTGCCGGTTGCGCCCGTGCATCGGTTGATCGCGCCGCATCTGCTGAGGAAGCAGGTGCAGGCGTACCGGTAGAGCCACGCCATGCGTGGATGCCAATGCGGACGCGGGGGAGTCGTGACGAGTGACTGCTTGGCAGCGCCGTATGGCTGTGGTACTGGTGTTGTGCGTAGGTTCTGGACAGTCCCCCATGCCATGGACTGCTCAAGCATCAGTCCGGATGGTGACCGAGGCAGTGCAAAAAAGCTGGAGAAGCGGAAGTGAAATCATCAACGCGTTCTCTATTGGCTTATGAGATCGGAGGGGCGCTGTTCTTTGCGCTGGTCTACGTCATCCTCGATTACAGAGGGGTTGGCAACGCGGCTCGAATTGCTCTTTACCCATTTCTTGTCTTTCAGGCATTTCTGCTGTTGTCGTATTCTGTTGATGCCCTGAGGGGTAGATGGCGCCGCTGAGTTTGGTTGCTGGCAATAGGAAGAAGAGCAATCCAATGCGTACTGTTTCCAATTTCGAAAGCGCGCTGATTGAAGCTGTGGCGGCGCACCTGCCTGCGATCTCTGCTTCGCAGCTTCAGGCTGACCTGGCTTCCGCAACGGCCGTGGAAATGGGCCCTGGCGGATCTAGGGTGGGATTCGTCATTTCTGGATATGAGCGTCCGCCGTATCAAGGGCAGCACCCGTATCCCGTCGAGCTGCTGATGCAGGACGCCGATGGTGCTGAACTCACGCCGATTCTTCATGCGGACGCAAATGACCGTCTGCTGGAGCTGGAGATCATCCGTTGGGATGGTGCCGAGCTGATATCTCCGCAGATCGAGAGCTTGATCTGCTATGCATGAGGTGGCGAGGAAGGATTCTGGTGATGACAAGGGCAATGTGCAGAATGCCTGCCTCGAAGAGCCCGTGGACGTCGCGGAAGCGCTGGCGATGTACCAGCGCATGATGCTTGAACGAAGCGACGCTGAATTCGTCGCCGACTTCATGGTGTTCTGTTGGCAGTCCGTTGATCCCGGGCGCGTCGCCGGATTGGACCTGCCTGGAAGCGTCGTGGATGCGTGCTCTGAACAGCTATCCCTGTTTATGCGGATGGTTGATCAGCAGGATCAGCAGCGTGGGGCACCGGCTTTCTGGAAGCGCTATATCGAGTGGGCGGATTACGCCATCGATTTCCCGCTTGATGAACGCAAACGGTTCATGTGGGAGACGCCTGGCTACCTGGAGCCGGCATTTTCTGTGTTCATGGCCACTGGTGGTGCTGAGATGAGGTCTGAGGCGATGGAGCTCCTGGCTGAGTACTCCGGGTCTGGCAAAGCGAGGGCTGCCTATGTCAGATCGGTGATCGAGAGTCGGCTCAGCTCTGAAGAGTCCTGTGGTCATCAACACGCCGGTGGCTGATGGGTGTCAAATGGGTCTGCCCATCACAAGGGAAAGTGGTCAATGTGCAACGGTCTGAATAGAGCACTCGGTATCGCCCTGCTGCTGGCAGCGGGTGGGGCGGGTCTGGTTCCCGCCTTTGCCAGGGACAAGCCTCGAGACATTTGCCAAGGAATGAGTGGGGCGCGCAATGGTGTGCAGTACTGCCAGACGCCGCTGCAGGCGCTTCTTGCGAATTCGGGCGACTATGACGGCAGGCACGTTGCCGCATTCGGCTACCTGCTCCATGAGGGGGGGAGCAGTGATGCCCTTGGTCCCTCCGCCGATGCGCTACGCAGAATCGACTTCATAGGATGTGTCGCGGTTGATCTGAGTGGCGCGGAGTACGAGGACTCCGTGCGTGGTATCGAGCAAGGCCTGTACTTTGTCATGGTCCAGGGGGTGTATCACGCGGGGGCAGTGAACGGTGCCTGCGTGGGCGAACTGAGGGCGCCTTTCATATCGCGCATATCAAAGGTCGATGAGGTTGATTGAGGAGCGTCCAACCTGTGAGGCCGTCGAGAATGCAGGGTGATGCAAGTTGGCGAATCGAGAAGCACGTGAGCGCGTTGGCCTCTGCTGATGGTCAGTCGTGATGGCGAGCGGCAAGAAAGCTATTGAGGTGATGTATGTGGTACTGCGCACACGCCATTTTCTATTACGAGAGCCCAGGACAGGACTCGTTCCTGGTGCATGAGAACGTCTATCTCCTCAGTGCGGATAGCGAAGAGCAAGCTCTCGACAATGCGAAAGCGCTTGCTTCTGAGTATGAGGATATGAGCGGCCGTTTGGTGGGGGACGACGGTAAGCCCTCCCTCTATCGATTCGCCGGAATCCGCAAGCTCATATCGGTAGAGACTGATGAGGACACTGCCGAGGGGCGCCTGCACTCCGGAGTGGAAATCACGTACTCCGTCATGGCAGTGGATACGTTGGATCAGGTGAGACGTCTTGCCCGTGGTGATGGCGTGGAAGTGCTGTACCAGGAATAGAAATCTAGAGCCGAGCATGGCTCGGCTCTACAGAGGTCTTTGACGTTACGGCGTCGCCGGCACCACCTGCTGGCCGATGAAGTTGCGCTTGGCATCGAAGTCGTAGGCGATCTGCAGCTGGCCCACATCCGGGCAGGCGTGGCAGTCGCGCAGTGGCGTGCGGTACAACAGGCGGATGCCGCCGCCCTCCAGCGGTGTCGCTCCGGCCGACTGCGCAGGCGCGAACGGTGTGGCCTGCGGGTTGGCCTTCAGCAGCTCCTGCACGGCCGGGTCGGCGCGCAGGGTGTCGTCCAGCTGCACGGCATCCACATCGATGCGCTTGCCGCTGGCGTCGACCAGGCGGGTGCCTTCGTTGGTGTTGGCGCGGAACGGGTATTCGACCGTGGCCACGCCCAGGCCATCGTTCTCGTGCCAGGCGGTCACATAGGCCAGCTCGCCGCCGGTGGACAACTGTTCGGCGGCGCTGATCGCATCGGCGCTGGCGCCACCGGCGCGCATCGCATCGCGCAGGCACTCGCGGGTGGCGGCGTTCTCGCCCTGGCGGCAGGCGTTGAGGTCGCCATCCCACACTACTGCCTCGCTCCAGCGCAGCTTGCCGTCGGCGGCGGCCTGCTCTGCGCTGGGTGCGTCACCGGCAGGCGGCTCCTTGCCGGGTTCCGGCGAACGGCCCTGGCAGGCGGTCAGCAGGGCAAGCCCCAGGGCAGGCAGCAGCAGGCGGGAACGGCGCATGGCGTGGACCTCGTGCGTTGGCTGGAGGCCCGAGTATCGTCAAGGCCGGGTGAACTCCGCGTCGGCGCGGCATACTAGCGGCTCATTGCATACGCTGGAGTGTGGAACGTGGGCAGTCTGCAGGGCAAAACCCTTTTCATCACCGGTGCCTCGCGCGGTATCGGCCTGGCCATCGCACTGCGCGCTGCGCGCGACGGGGCCAACGTGGCAATCGCCGCCAAGTCGTCGGTGCCGAACCCGAAGCTGCCGGGCACCATCCACACCGCCGCCGAGGCCGTTACGGCGGCCGGTGGCCAGGGCCTGGCGCTGAAGTGCGACATCCGCGAGGAAGAGCAGGTGCAGGCCGCGGTTGCAGCCACGGTCGACACCTTCGGTGGCATCGACATCCTGATCAACAACGCCAGCGCGATCTGGCTGCGCGGCACGCTGGATACGCCGATGAAGCGCTTCGACCTGATGCAGCAGGTCAATTCGCGTGGCAGCTTCCTCTGTGCGCAGGCTTGCCTGCCGTACCTGCTGCAGGCGCCGAACCCGCACATCCTTACCCTGGCGCCGCCGCCGAGCCTGGAACCGAAGTGGTGGGGCGCGCATACCGGCTACACGCTGGCGAAGATGGGCATGAGCTTCGTCACCCTCGGCCTGGCCGCGGAATTCGGCCCGCAGGGCGTGGCGGTGAACGCGTTGTGGCCGCGCACGGTGATCGCCACCGATGCGATCAACATGATTCCTGGCGTGGATGCGGCCGGCTGCCGTACGCCGCAGATCATGGCCGACGCCGCGCATGCGGTGCTGGTGCGCGAAGCGGCCGGTTTCCACGGCCAGTTCCTGATCGACGATGAAGTGCTGGCACAGGCGGGCGTCACCGATCTGTCCGGCTACGCGGTGGACCCGTCGCGGCCGCTGCTGCCGGACCTGTTCCTGGATTGAGCTGCTCACCGTAGCGCCGAGCCCATGCTCGGCCACGTTGTTGTAGAGCCGAGCCCATGCTCGGCTGCCTTGCGGGATCAGCCGAGCATGGGCCCGGCTCTACCGGAGGTGCCCGATCAATGGTTGAACGGATCGGGCAGCCCGCCGCCGCATTTGCGGCAGTAGCGTGCATCCGGTTCATGCCCCTCCAGCCCACAGTGCGGGCACCCGCGGGCGTCGCGGCGTGCGGCCTGCTCGGCTTCGCGCATGGTGCTGGCCAGTTCGGCGGTGTAGATGCCGGTGGGCACGGCGATGATGCTGTAGCCGATCAGGATCAGCACCGAGGTGACGAAGCGACCGAGCACGGTCTGTGGCACGATGTCGCCGAAACCGACCGTGGCCATGGTCACCACCGCCCAGTACATGCTGGCCGGAATGCTGGTGAAGCCGTGTTCGGGACCCTCGATCACGTACATCAGCGCACCGGCGATGATGGTGATGGTGATCACCGTGAACAGGAACACCAGCACCTTGCGCCGGCTGCGCCACAGCGACGTCATCAGTACGCCGCTTTCCTCGATGTAGCGGGTCAGCTTGAGGATGCGGAATACACGCAGGATGCGCAGCGCGCGCACCACCAGCAGGCTCTGCGCGCCGGGGATGAACAGCGACAGGTAGGCGGGCAGGATCGACAGCAGGTCGATGATGCCCCAGATGCTCACCGCGTAACGCAACGGGCGTCTGACCACCGCCAGCCGCAGCAGGTACTCGGCGGTGAAGATGATCGTGAAGGCCCATTCCACGATGTACAGGCCGGTGGCCCACTCGGCATGCAGGTGCTGCACGCTGTCGATCATCACCACCAGGATGCTGGCGACGATCGCCACCACCAGGATCAGGTCGAAATTGCGCGAGGGCCGCGAGTCATGGCGGTAGATGATGTCGAACCACCGACGGCGCCAGCCGGTCTCGGTGGCGGGGTTCAGCTGGGGGGCGGAAAACGGTCGCATGGGCGCATTGTGCCGCAGGGGTTCCGGCGCGAGAATGGGGATTCCTGAATCCTGCCGACTGCCATGACCGCCGCTACCGATCCGCTGATCTCCCTTTCGCACTATTACCTGCCGGTCTACAAGCCCCGCCAGGTGGTACTGGAGCGAGGCCAGGGCGCCCGCGTGTGGGACAGCCAGGGCCGTGAGTTCATCGACCTGGCCGCCGGCATCGCCGTGTGCGGGCTGGGCCACAACGATCCGGACCTGGTGGCCGCGCTGGTCGAGCAGGCCGGCAAGCTCTGGCACACCAGCAACGTGTTCTACAGCGCGCCGCCGCTGCACCTGGCCGAGGAACTGGTGAAGGCCAGCCGCTTCGCCGAGCGCGTGTTCCTGTGCAACTCCGGCGCCGAAGCCAACGAAGTGGCGATCAAGATGGTCCGCAAGTGGGCCTCCAGCCAGGGCCGCCCGGCCGACAAGCGGGTGATCATCACCTTCCGTGGCAGCTTCCATGGCCGCACCATGGGCGCGGTTACCGCGACTGCCCAGCCGAAGTACCAGGAAGGCTACGAGCCGCTGCCCGGTGGCTTCCGCTACATCGATTTCAACGACGAAGTGCAGCTGGAAACCGCGATGGCCGCCGGTGACGTGGCGGCGGTGATGCTGGAGCCGATCCAGGGCGAGGGCGGGGTGATGCCGGCCAAGTCCGGTTTCCTCAAGCGCGTGCGCGAACTGTGCGACCAGCACAACGCACTGCTGGTGCTGGACGAGATCCAGGCCGGCATGGGCCGCACCGGCACGCTGTTCGCGCACTGGCAGGATGATGTGGTGCCGGACATGGTCACCCTGGCCAAGGCACTCGGTGGCGGCTTCCCGATCGGCGCGATGCTGGCCGGCCCGAAGGTGGCCGAAACCATGCAGTTCGGCGCGCACGGCACCACCTTCGGTGGCAACCCGCTGGCCGCGGCGGTTGCCCGCGTGGCGCTGCGCAAGCTGGCCTCGGCGGAGATCGCCGCCAACGTCAGCCGCCAGTCGAAGGCGCTGCGCGACGGCTTCGCCCGCATCAACGACGAGTTCGGTGTGTTCAGCGACGTGCGCGGCCGCGGCCTGATGCTGGGTGCGGTGCTGAGCAAGGACTTTGCCGGCCAGGCCGGGGCGATCCTCGACCATGCCGCCGAGCAGGGCCTGCTGACCCTGCAGGCCGGCCCGGACGTGCTGCGCTTCGTGCCCTCGCTGAACATCACCGACGAAGAAGTGGCTGAAGGCCTGAAGCGCCTGCGCGCTGCGGTTGCTGCGTTCATCGCTGCGCGCTGAAGCCCTGGCGCCGGGGTCGGATGCCTCTCCTGAGGAGAGGGCTCTGACCCCGTTGCTGCGGATTCCCCGTAGAGCCGAGCCTATGCTCGGCCCATCGCGCTGGGGTCGGATTCCTCTCCTGTGGAGAGGGCTCTGACCCCGTTGCTGCGGATTCCCCGTAGAGCCGAGCCTATGCTCGGCTCATCGCGCTGGGGTCGGATTCCTCTCCTGTGGAGAGGGCTCTGACCCCGTTGCTGCGGATTCCCCGTAGAGCCGAGCCTATGCTCGGCTCATCGCGCTGGGGTCGGATTCCTCTCCTGTGGAGAGGGCTCTGACCCCGTTGCTGCGGATTCCCCGTAGAGCCGAGCCTATGCTCGGCTCATCGCGCTGGGGTCGGATTCCTCTCCTGTGGAGAGGGCTCTGACCCCGTTGCTGCGGATTCCCCGTAGAGCCGAGCCTATGCTCGGCTCATCGCGCTGGGGTCGGATTCCTCTCCTGTGGAGAGGGCTCTGACCCCGTTGCTGCGGATTCCCCATAGAGCCGAGCCTATGCTCGGCTCTGCAGTGGTTCACGCAATCCGATAGCGCTTCAGCACCTTGCCCAACCCACGGCCATCGCGCACGGTTTCCGCGTGCAGGCCGGCAGCGCGTGCGCCGCGCACATTGGCGAACAGATCATCGACGAACAGCGTGTGCGCAGGCGCCACGCCGAGTACCTCAAGCGTGCGCAGGAAGACCTCCGGTGCGGGTTTGCGCAGGCCGAAATCCGCGCTGCAGAACACGCGGCCCTGCAGGGCAGGGAACAGTTCCGGCAGCACGGTGGGTAGCGCCTGCACCATCAGCGGACCGTTGTTGGTCAGCACTGCCATCGGCAGTTGCAAGGTCTGCAGCCGCTGCAGCACCGACTGCTGCGGATGGCTGGCGGCCTGGCGTGCGGCGATCCAGATGGGGATATCGACGGTCCTGCCCAGCAGCGCACCCAGCCGCGCCAGATAGGCCGGGCCGTCCAGCGTACCGTTGTCGTGCGCCGCTTCCAGTCCACTGTCATACAGCGCGGCCTGTACCGTTGCGGCAGGAACCGCCAGTGCCTGCGCCAGGTGCAGCACGCGCTGCGCGCGCTGGTAGTGCACCAGCACGCCATCCACATCCAGCAGCAACAGGTCGATCCGCATCGGCCGAGCATGCCATCGTGATGGATGCGCGGGAAACCCTGGAGTGGCCATGCGACAGACGGTCGCAGCCGGGGCCGCAGAGGCCTGCCTAGAATGGCGGTTGAATCCGCAGGAGATGTGATGATGAAGGCTTGGGTGGTGGCAGTGGGACTGGGTGCGCTGATGCTGGCGCCATCGGCGATGGCGCGGGTGTGTGCGGTGAGCATCGACAGCACCGACCAGATGAGTTTCAGCAGCCGCGAGATCAGGATCGCCGCCGACTGCAGTGCCGTGGACCTGACCCTGCGCCACACCGGCAAGCTGGCCGCCACCGCGATGGGGCACAACTGGGTGCTGACCCGCACCGCCGACTACCAGCCGGTGGCGATGGCGGGCATGCGCATGACCCTGGCCGACAGCTACCTGCCGAAGGCCGACAAGCGCGTGCTGGCGCACACCAAGGTGATCGGCGGCGGCGAGACCACGCGCGTGCGGTTCTCCACCCAGGGCCTGCAGAAGGGAGGCGACTACACCTTCTTCTGCTCGTTCCCCGGCCACTTCGCGATGATGAAGGGCAAGTTCGTCTTCGGTTGAAAAAAGGGGACGGAGGGGATTAAGTCGTTTTTGGCACATGCGGCAAAAACGACTTAATCCCCTCCGTCCCCTTTTTGTGCCAACCAAGGTTGGCACCTACCAGGGCGTGGCTCAGCCCTTGGCGGCCTTGAACGCTACGCGTGCTGCGGCGAGGGTGGCTTCGATCACTGCATCGTCGTGTGCACTGGACAGGAAGCCGGCCTCGTAGGCCGACGGTGCCAGGAACACGCCCTGCTCCAGCATCGCGTGGAAGAAGCGGTTGAACGCCGGGATGTCACAGGCGGTGGCCTGGGCATAGGTCTCCACCTTCTCACTGGTGAAGAACAGGCCGAACATCGCACCCACGCGGGTGGTGGTCACTGCCACGCCGGCTTCGGCAGCGGCCGATTCCAGGCCGGCACACAGGCGCGCGGTGCGTTCGGCGAGGTCGGCGTGGAAACCCGGCTGCTGGATCAGCTCCAGCATCGCCAGGCCAGCGGCCATCGCCACCGGATTGCCGCTCAGCGTGCCAGCCTGGTAGATCGGGCCGGCCGGGGCAATCTGCTGCATCAGCTCGCGGCGACCGCCGTAGGCACCCACCGGCATGCCGCCGCCGATGATCTTGCCGAAGGTGGTCAGGTCCGGGGTGATGCCGTAGTGAGCCTGTGCACCGCCGAGGGCGACGCGGAAGCCGGTCATCACTTCGTCGAAGATCAGCAGTGCGCCATGCTTCGTGCACAGTTCGCGCAGGTGCTGCAGGTAGCCCTCGCGCGGCGCGATGCAGTTGGCATTGCCGACCACCGGTTCGATGATCAGGCCGGCGATGTCGTCACCCTGCTGTTCGAACAGGGCGGTGGCTGCTTCGAAGTCGTTGTAGGGCAGGGTCAGGGTCAGTTCGCTCAGGCCGGCCGGGACGCCCGGCGAGGTCGGCACGCCCAGGGTCAGCATGCCGCTGCCGGCCTTGACCAGGAACGAGTCGCCGTGGCCGTGATAGCAACCTTCGAACTTCACGATGCGGTTGCGGCCGGTGGCGCCACGCGCCAGGCGGATCGCCGACAGCGTGGCCTCGGTACCCGAGTTGACCATGCGCACCATCTCGCACGATGGCACCAGGCGGGTGATGGTCTCGGCCATGGTCACTTCGGCCGCGCACGGCGCACCGAACGACAGGCCGTTGTCGATCGCCTTCTTCACCGCCTGGCGCACGGCCGGGTGGTTGTGGCCGACGATCATCGGGCCCCACGAACCGACGTAGTCGATGTAGCGGTTGCCGTCGACGTCGTACAGGTAGGCGCCGTTGGCACGTTCGACGAAGAACGGCTCGCCACCGACCGACTTGAACGCGCGTACCGGCGAATTGACGCCACCCGGCAGCAGGTGCTGGGCGCGGGAGAACAGGGCGTGGGACTGGTCGTGGTTCATGGGGGCTTTCCTGGGCATTACGCGAACTGGGCGAGGTAGGCGCGCTGGGTCGCGACCGGATCTTCGGCGGCGAACACGCTGCTGACCACGGCGACCAGATCGGCGCCAGCGTCGATGATGGGACCGACATTGTCCGGCGTCAGGCCGCCGATCGCCACCCGCGGCACGCCCAGTGCGGCGCTTTGCCGCAGCAGGTCGGTATGGGCGCGGCTGGTGGTGACCTTGGTCGTGGTCGGGAAGAAGGCGCCAAAGGCCACATAGCTGGCGCCGGCGGCCACGGCCTTGTCGGCATTGGCCAGCTGGTCGTAGCAGGAGGCGCCGATGATGGCCTCCGGGCCGAGCAGGGCGCGCGCGCTGGGAATGTCACCATCGGTGCCGCCCAGGTGCACGCCAGCCGCGCCGACCGCCCTGGCCAGCGCCGGGTCGTCGTTGATGATCAGCGGCACGCCGTGTTCCGTGCACAGTGCCTGCAGGGCGGTGGCCTGCTCCCGCCGCAGCGTGTCGCTGGCGGTCTTGTTGCGGTACTGCAGCCAGGTGGCACCGGCGGCCAGCAACGGCGCGGTGCGGGCCAGCAGGCGCGCGGTATCGGGCTCGTCCGGGGTGATCAGGTAGACGCCGCGGGGCGCCGGGGAAGCAGAAGTCATCGATGGCTACCGGTGAGTGGACCGCGATGGGACAATGGCGGCCCGTGAATCCAGCCCTGATTATCCGATGAGCGATGCCACCCCCACCACCTTGCGTACCTGGATGTGCGTGGTCTGCGGCTTCCTTTACAGCGAAGCGGAGGGCCTGCCGGAAGAGGGCATCGCGCCGGGGACGCGCTGGGAGGACATTCCCGAGACCTGGACCTGCCCTGATTGCGGGGTGACCAAGGCCGATTTCGAGATGGTCGAGGTCGATTGATGAGGGCAGGTGTGGACCGTTGGTCCACACACCGGCACCCTCAATGCAGCCGCGGCACCGGCCCGCCGAGGTCGATCAGCTTCTCGCGCAGCCACTGCGCATCGCTGGCTTCCGGGTTGCGCTTCAGGTACTGCCCCAGGTCGTGGCGGGCACCGGCCAGGTATTCCAGCTGCAGGTAGGCCAGGCCGCGGTCGCGCAGGGCGTCGTCCTGCTCCGGGGCCAGCTTCAGCAGGCGGTCGGCACTGCGCGCAGCGCGGTCCCACTCGCCCGCCTCGGCGTACACGCCATGCAGGTTGCGCAGCATGCGCATCAGGATCGCGCGCGCCGGAGCCGGGTCGAGGATCTGCGCCAGCACCTGATCGTCGGGCATCTGCCCACCCAGGTGTGACTTGGCCCGCTCGCGCAGTTCGTCCACGTCCAGCGGGCGGCCACCGTTGAACGGGTCCATCACCAGCACGCCGTCGTCCACCGGCAGGCGCACCAGGAAGTGGCCGGGGAAGGACACCCCGTCGAGCGGAATGCCCAGCCGGCGCGCGACTTCCATCTGCACCAGTGCCAGCGAGATCGGGTTGCCCAGGCGGCGCTCGAATACCTGGTTGAGGTAGCTGTTGCGCGGGTCGTAGTACTCGTCGTGGTCGCCGCTGTAACCCAGCTCGTCGAACAGGTGGCGGTTGATCGCCGCCATCTTCAGCGGGCTGTTGTCGATGCTCTCCACTTCCGAACGGAGGTGCTCGACATGGCTCTGGATCAGCGCGTCGTAGGTCGACGGCTGCAGATCGGGGTATTCATCGCGCGCGATCAGCAGCGCGGTCGGCAACAGTGGCAGCGCCTCGTCTTCGAGGTCGGCCAGTGCATCCCAGTCGGGGAGTGTGATCCGGTCCTGCATGGCCACAGACTGGCGTCATTCGCAGGCGGTTTCAAGCGGTGTCGCGTGAAAAATTCAGGGGTCAGATCCCTTTCGCACGCGAAAGGGATCTGACCCCGGGTTTTTCGGCGGGCGCCGGGCGCAACCCGGCAGAACCCTGTTACTCGATGCCCGGGCCGAAGGTCAGCTGGGTGCCGTCCTTCAGCTGCAGCTTCTCGGCCTGGCCGGCGTTGAGTTCCAGCACGTAGCGCGCCGGGCCGCCGCTGGGGTAGGGCGGGCACATGTCGCCGGCCGAGCACGGCGGTACGTCGCGCTGCTGGCTGACCAGCTTGCGCTGGCTGTCGAAGTACAGGATGTCCAGCGCGATCTTGGTGTTCTTCATCCAGTACGCCTGCATTTCTTCGCGGTCGTGGATGAACAGCATGCCGTGGTCGGTCGACATCTGGTCGCGGAACATCAGCCCGCGCGCACGGGTTTCATCATTGGTGGCCAGCTCGACCTGGTAGCGGGCGCCATCCAGCTCGACCCAATGGCGGGCCGCATCGGTGGCGCAGCCGGTCAGGGCCAGCAGCGGAAGCATCAGCAGCGAACGCAACAGCGACATCGTCAGGATCCTTCGGAAGGGTCAGAGCACGACCGGCGGCTCGCCGCCGACGATCACCACATCGGCGCGACGGCGCGCGAACAGGCCGACGCAGACCACGCCCGGCAGCTGGTTGAGCTCGCGCTCCAGCTTTTCCGGATCGGTGATCTGCAGGTTGTGGATGTCCAGGATCTGGTTGCCGTTGTCGGTGACCACGCCTTCGCGCCAGGTCGGCTGGCCGCCGGTCATGTCGCGGATCTGGCGGGCGACCAGGCTGCGCGCCATCGGGATCACTTCCACCGGCAGCGGGAACTTGCCCAGCACCGGCACCTGCTTGCTCGGGTCGACGATGCAGATGAAGCGCTCGCTGGCCTCGGCGATGATCTTCTCGCGGGTCAGCGCGGCGCCGCCGCCCTTGATCAGGCACTTGTTGGCGTCGCACTCATCGGCGCCGTCCACGTACAGCGACAGGTTGCCGCTGTGGTTCAGCTCGATCACCTCGATGCCGTGCTGCTTCAGGCGCGCGGTGCTCTGCTCGGAGCTGGACACGGCGCCCTTGATGCGGTGCTGGATGCGGGCCAGGGCATCGATGAAATAGGCCACGGTGGAACCGGTGCCGACACCGACGATCATGCCGTCTTCAACGTACTCGATGGCTTTCTCGGCGGCCAGGCGCTTGGCTTCGGACATGGGAGAACTCTCAGGCAGGGAATCAGGATTTCTTTTCCAGCGACAGCAGCAGCTTCCACTGCGCGGCGGTCACCGGGAACACCGACAGGCGGTTGCCCTTGGCAACCAGCGGGAAGCCCTCGCCGAGCTCGTCGGCGTGCAGCTTGATCTCGTCCAGCGCGATCACCTGCTTGAGCTTGCGGTCGAAGGCCACGTCCACCAGCATCCAGCGCGGGTTCTCGCGCGTGCTCTTGGGGTCGTGGTAGTCGGATTTCGGGTCGAACTGGGTGTCGTCCGGATAGGCCGGGCTGGCGACCGTGGCCAGGCCGACGATGCCGGGCACCTTGGTATTGGAGTGGTAGAACAGGATGCCGTCGCCCACCTGCATGCCATCGCGCATGAAATTGCGCGCCTGGTAGTTGCGCACCCCGTTCCAGGGTTCAACCTTGACCTTGGCCAGGTCATCGATGGAGAAGGCGTCCGGTTCGGACTTCATCAGCCAGTAGCGCTTGCGGGCGGTCATGCGTTCACGGGGGCAGCGGAGGGGAACAGGGTGCCGTCTTCGGTGCAGATCGCATCCACCGGTACGTCCCACGACGCCACTGGCAAGGACTCGACCTGCTGCACCGTGAAGGCAGCACCGACCAGCCAGGGCGGCGCCGGCCGGTCGTGGCGGAAGGCGAAGCTGCGATCATACCAGCCGCCCCCCATGCCCAGCCGCCGGCACTGTGTGTCGAAACCCACCAGGGGAGTCACCACCAGCGCCATCTGCGCCGGTTCCAGGGTGTCTTGCACCGCCACGTCCGGCTCGGGGATGCCATAGCGGTTGCTGGTCAGCGGCTGCCCGGGCCGCCACGGCGCGAAGCGCAGCATGTCGCCGGCCAGGACCGGCAGGCAGTAGGTGAGCCCTTCGGGCAGTTGCAGCTGCCAGCGATGCAGGGCGATCTCGCCATCCAGCGCCCAGTAGCCGGCCACGGCGCCTTCGCGCGGGGCGAACGGCAGGGCGAGCAGGGCATCGGCAAGCGATTCGGCGGCGGCGATGCGCTCACCCGCGGAAAGGTCGCGGCGGCGTTGCCGCAGGTCGTGGCGCAGGGCCTGGCGCGGGTCGGTCATGGCAGCGAGCGGCGAGGGTCAGCCGTTATTGTGCCGGAAAGAACAAGGGCGACGCCCGAAGACGCCGCCCTTGCTGGAATATTGCATTCTCCGCAATGTCGATGCATGCGAAACGACCTTGAACCCGGGGGCTCAAGTGGGAACGCTGGAGAACCATCGGGCTTCCCGCTACAAGGCGGACCTGCACTCCCGGCGCTGTCGCGCTCCCGGTGTCGTTCTTAAGGGACAAGGCGAATGTTTGCACATGCCGTCGAGTACCGCAGAGAACGCGTCGCCATTATAGCCAGCATGCAGGATCTGGATAGGCCGTTCGTCGGCAACAGTCCGTGCCAATTCAGATACGCGAAAAGGGGACGGAGGGGATTAAGGCGTTTCCAGCACGGAAGGGGCGAATGCGCCTTAATCCCCTCCGTCCCCTTTTTTCTATGGGGTGCCGTCGATGGCGCGGTCCAGGCGCCGGTTCAGGTCGGCCAGCGTCTGCTGCAGGGCCACTGCCTGGCGGGCGTTCTCGTCGCGCAGCAGTTGCAGTTCGTGGGCCAGGTTCAGCGCGGCCAGCACGGCGACGCGGTCCACGGCGGCCATGCGGTTGCTGCCGCGGATCTCGCGCATGCGTGCATCAAGCAGGCGCGCGGCGGCCATCAGGCTGTCGCGTTCGTCGCCGCCGACGCCCACGGTGTATTCACGATCGAGGATGCGGACACTGACCGGTTCGGCGCTCATGTGTGCTGCTCCAGGGATTTGAGCCGGCTGATCATTGCCTCCACCCGCGAGCGCGCCTGCTCGTTCTTGGCCAGCAGCGTGGAACGCTCGGCCACGAGTTGTTCCTGCTGATGGCGCAGGCTGCGGTTCTCCTCGGCCAGGCGCTGGTTGCGGTCAAGCAACGCTTCCACGCGGGCGGCGAAGTCCTGCAGCTGGGCAAGGGGGTCGGCGGGTTCCATGCAGGCACGATAGGCAAGCCGGGTAAGGGCGGTCAAGCGTTGTCGCAGCAAGGCCTGACGGCCGCAGAGAGTATGCCGTCGGGTTGCTACACTACGGGGTCTCACGGGCGCACGCGCGCGCCGGGTTTCCTTACATTCCGAACGAGCCGCACGATGACCGAACTTCCCTCCGTCGACGACGTTACCCGCGCCAGCCAGGAGCTGGGCCTGGGCGCCACCGCTGCCGAGCTGCACGGTGCACTGTGTGGCTGGCTGGCCGCCGGCGGCGCCCCCGGCAACGACTGGCCGGCGCGCGTGCTGGCCGACGACAATCTGCCGCCGGTGGCCGCCGACAGCGTGCTGGGACAACTGCTGCAGGCCACCATCAAGCAGCTGGAAGACCGCGACTTCGCCTTCGAGCTGTTGCTGACCGACACTGACAACGTGTCCGCGCAGGCCGATGCCATGTTCAGCTGGACCCGTTCCTTCCTGGGCGGCTTCGGCCTGGGCAGTGGCGGCCGTCGCCCGACCCTGTCCGAAGAGGGCGAAGAAGCGCTGACCGACATGGCCAGCCTGGCCCGTGCCTCCAGCGAGGATTTCGAAGCGGGTGGCGAGGATGACGATGAAGCCCTGTCGGAGATCGAGGAATTCATCCGCGTGGCGGTGCTGCTGCTGCACGGTGACGTGGTGCTGGCCTCGCGCCATCGGCAGCGCCTGAACTGATGGACATCAAGCAGCGCACCGGCATCGCGGCCGGCGAATACAAGCGTCGCCGCCGCCAGCTGATGGACATGGCCGGTGAGGACGCGATCCTGGTACTGCCAGCCGCGGCCGAGAAGGTGCGCAGCCTCGATACCCATTACCCGTTCCGCCAGGATTCCGATTTCCAGTACCTGAGCGGTTTTCCGGAACCGGAGGCGGTGCTGGTGCTGATTCCGGGCCGGCGCCATGGCGAGACCATCCTGTTCTGCCGCGAACGCGATGCCGAACGTGAGGCCTGGGACGGCGGCCGCGCCGGCCAGGAAGGCGCGGTAGCGCAGTTCGGCATGGATGATGCGTACCCGATCGACGATCTGGATGACATCCTGCCGGGGCTGCTGGAAGGCCGTTCGCGCGTCTACTACCACTTTGGCCGCGACGCGGATTTCGACCTGAAGCTGATCGGCTGGGTCAACCGCGTGCGCTCGCAGGTGCGCCACGGCGCGCAGCCGCCGCATGAGTTCCTCGAGCTGGGCCACCTGCTGCACGAGCAGCGCCTGTTCAAGTCCGGCGCCGAAGTGGCGTTGATGCACCACGCCGCGCAGATCAGCGTGCGTGCGCATCTGGCGGCGATGAAGGCGGCCAGGGCGGGTATCCACGAGTACGAGCTGCAGGCCGAACTGGAGCGCGTATTCCGCGCCAACGATGCGGTACCGGCGTACTGCAGCATCGTCGGTGCGGGCCGCAACGGCTGCATCCTGCATTACCGCGACAACAACGCGCGTTCGCGCGATGGCGAACTGGTGCTGATCGATGCCGGTGCCGAGTACCGCGGCTACGCCAGCGACATCACCCGCACCTTCCCGGTGAACGGCCGTTTCAGTGCCGAGCAGCGCGCGCTGCATGACCTGGTGGGTGATGCGCAGGCCGCGGCGCTGGCCCAGGCCAAGCCGGGTGTGCCGTACGAGAGTGGCCACCTGGCCGCGGTGCAGACCCTGACCGAGGGCCTGCTGCGGCTGGGCCTGCTGAAGGGCACGCTGGAAAAGAACCTGTCCGAAGGCCTGTACCAGCGTTTCTACCGGCACAAGACCGGTCACTGGATCGGGCTGGACGTGCACGACGTGGGCGATTACCGCCTGGCTGGCGATTCGCGCCTGCTGGAGCCGGGCATGGCGTTCACCATCGAGCCGGGGCTGTACATCGGCGTGGACGATACGACGGTGGAGCCGCGCTGGCGCGGTATCGGCATCCGCACCGAAGACGATGTGCTGATCACCGATGATGGCCATCGCGTGCTGACCGAAGGCCTGGCGCGCAGCGCCGACGAGATTGAAGCGGTGATGGCGGGGTAAGGGGTGTTCTGCAGGGCTTGCAGCCCTGCACCTGCTCAATGCAACGGCAACGGCCAAAGCCAGAGCGGCATTCCGTGGGATGGCGGGGCATTGTGGGTTTGCGGGGACGCCGTAAACCCGTCCATGGGGGCTTGGTCGCCGCATCCATGCGGCTCACACCCCGCAAGCCCACAGTGCCCCGCCTTCGACAGGTTCACGCCGCTGTTGGTAACGGCGGTTGTTGGGACGCGCGGCTGTTGGTAGGTGTCGACCTTGGTCGACACGGAGCGAGCGCAGCAAGCGATCCGCTTTTGCTTTTCTTTCTCTTTTCCGTGGTTGGACGCGCCCAGGAAACTGCCAGAGGTGGGGCGGAGTGGGTTCGCGGGGGTGTCCGCGGCATGGATGCCGCGGCCAAGCCCCCATGGATGGGTTCACGGCGTCCCCCGCGAACCCACTCCGCCCCGCCAAGCGCGCATCACGCATGATGCCAGTCGACTAACAGTCGACTCTACCTGTGAGACCAACCACGAGGGGCTCAGCCGTTGGCCGCTGCAAACACCGGCCGCGTCAGGTTGTCCGCTTCACCGTCGGTGCACAGCACTTCGTCTTCGATGCGGATGCCGCCATACGGGCGGAAGAAGTCCACGCGGTCCCAGTTGATCGCATCGCCATGGCCGGCGTCCTTCACTTCGTTCAACAGCATGTCGATGAAGTACAGGCCCGGTTCGATGGTCACCACCATGCCCGGTTCCAGTACGCGGGTCAGGCGCAGGTACGGGTGGCCCGTCGGGCGCTCGATACGCCCGCCTTCATCGCTGGCCGCAAAGCCCGCCACGTCGTGCACCTGCAGGCCGATCAGGTGACCGATGCCGTGCGGGAAGAACGCGGCGCTGACGCCGGTCTCCAGCGCGGTCTGCGGCGACACCCTGATCACGCCGAAGTCCTTCAGCACGCCCATCAGCGAAAGGTGTGCGTCCACGTGCAGCTGCTTGTAGTCGAAGCCCGGGCGGACCGCCGCGCACATCTGCTGCTGGGCAGCGTCGACGGCGGCGATCATCGCCGCGAATTCGTCGTGGCCCTGCGCGCCGTAGGTGCGGGTGATGTCGCTGGCGTAGCCATGCGCACTGGCGCCGGCATCGATCAGGAAGCTGCGCAGCGGCTGCGGTGCCTTGCGGCCCAGTTCGGTGTAATGCAGCACGGCGGCATGTTCATTCAGCGCCACGATGTTGCCGTAGGGCAGCTCGTTGGCGTCCTGGCCCACCGCCTGGCAGTACGCCATGTGGATGCTGAACTCGTCGGCGCCGTTGCGGAACGCGGCTTCGGCGGCGCGGTGGCCGCGCACGCCCAGCACCTGCGCCTGGCGCATCAGCGCGATTTCATACGGCGTCTTGCTGCCGCGGTGCCATTCCAGGTAGTTCACCACCGGTGCCGGGTTGTTCGGCACGTAGCTGCCCAGCGCGCTCTGCGGCTCGCCGAGGATCGCGCAGCGCGACGGATCGGCCGGCAGCAGGGCCAGCGCCTCTTCCGGCTTGCGGATGATGTGGATGTCGAAGTGGTCCACCCACCAGCCGCTGGGTGCGTCGGGTACTACGTGCCAGTAGTCGAAGGGCTGGTGGAAGATCACCGCCGGGCGCTTGCCCGGGGTGAACACGATCCAGCTGTTGGGCACGCGGGTCAGCGGCAGCCAGGCCTTGAACTGCGGATTGACCGCGTACGGGTAGTCGCGATCGTCGAACACCTGGTAGTGCAGGGTGCCGCTGGGCACCACCAGGTGATCGAAGCCGCCACGGGCCAGCGCCTGTTCGGCACGTCGGCACAGCACGGCCAGATGGTCGGGATACAGGGCGCCGGGGTCTTGCTGGATCATTGCGGTGGCTCGACACGGAAAACGGCCCTAGATTCTGCCGCATACCGGGGAAAACCGCTGTGCTGGAACCGGCACTCAGGCCGTCGAAACCGGCCCCTCGTCGCTGTCTTCACCCACCCACTGGCGCAGCAGCTGCCGATGTTCGCGCGACAGGGTGAGAAAACGGAAGCCGGTCCAGCTCTGGCCCGGCACATGCGCAGGTTCGCTCCACAGCAGGTGCACGCCCACGTCGATGGCCTCGTGGCGGCCGTCGCCCATCGGCAACGGGAAGCGGAACTGGTACAGCGCGTCCTCGCGCAGCGGCGTGCTGGCCAGCATCAGCATGCCGGTTTCAGAGACGTTGCCGAGCCGACCGACCACGCTTTCGCGCATCTGGTCGGTAACCGGCACCAGGTCCGAGACCTGGCGGCGCGGTGCGCGGCGGGTGTCCTGCGGCGGTTGCGTGTTCAAGCGGGCGTCTCCCTGGAACGGCTGCCGGCCAGCGCACGCAGCGCACCGAGGCTGGCCTGCCATGCGCGATCGACCAGCCGCCCCTTGTCTTCGGTGACCAGCTGCGCGCGTCCGGCGCTGATCTGCCGGGCAAGCGTGTCGAGGTCGGTATCGGCGATCTTCTGCCCGCGCGGATTGACGAACAGGGCGTGGCCGGTCAGCAGGCTGTACCAGGACAGGCGCTGGCGGCGCAGGCTGCCATCACCGTTGTCGATGTCGAACCAGCTGCCGAAGGGCAGGGTGGCCAGCTGCTGGTAGGCGGCCTCTTCGGCGCTGCTGCGCGGTGCCAGCGATGCGGGGCCACTGCCGCTGGCGGCATGTTCGCCCAGCCGTGCTCGCGCCTTCAGCCGTGCACTGAGCTCAGTGCGCGAGGTGCTTTCGTCCTCGCCACCGGGCGTGGCCAGGCGGCGGGCAACGGCGGCGGCTTCCTCGGCGTGATAGCCGACCTGTACCAGCGCGGACTCCACGTCGCTGGCCAGCGATGCATCGGTACCGCCGGGGGCATCGACAGCCTGCGCGGTCACCGCGGCGATGCGCTCGGTCTGGTGCAGGCGCTCCTGCCATTGCGGTGAATCGTCGCCGTGGCGCAGTCGGGTGAGGGTGAGTGCATCGGCCCAGGCCTGGCGCAGCAGGGTCTGCACGAAGCGCGGCGGCTCCTGTGCGTCGCAGCACTGGTCGATCTGTGCGTTGGCCTGGCGGCGCGCCAGTTCCAGCCGTTCCTTGCCGCGTGCGGCTTCGACGTGGCGGCGCTCGGCCAGTTCGGCGCGGTGGGCTGCCGCGCGCTGGTGCTGCTGCACATCTTCGTTGGCGGTGGCGAAGGCCTCGGGCGAGCGCGCATCCTGGCCGAGCAGGCCCTGCACGCTCTGCGCCATGCGTTGCAGCAGCTGTGGGTCCACATCGTCGTCGCCCAGCCAGTTGGCGCCGACCTCGGCAATCTGGTTGAGCAGTTCGCGTGCGGGGTGTTCGTCGCGCACGAAGAAGCCGGGGTCAGCCATCGCCGCACGCGCCAGCGGCACCTGCAGGCGCGCCAGCAGCGCGGCGGGCACCGGGTCGGGGCGCTGCTGCTGCTGTACCTGCTGCATCAGCAGGCGCAGCAGGTCGAGGTTGTCGCGGTCGTGGCTGCCCAACTGGGCCTGCGCGCCGTGCTCGCTGCGCAGCTGGGCGACCACCGCAGCCTGCAGGTCGGCGACGCCGGTGGCAGCGCTGGACTGGGCCTGCAGGCGTGCGAGGACCGCATCGACCGCAGCACTGGGCACGGCAGCGGTATCTGCAGGGGCTGTCGTGGCATGGCGGGCCTGCTGCAGCAACTCGTGCAAGGCACTGCTGGTGGACGTGGTCAGGCCAGGGGCTGCAGGGCCCGCACTGCCCGCGTCGTTGAAGGCGTCCTGCACCAGGTTCGACCAGGAACCGGCCGGAGCGGAGCCGTTCCAGCCGGTCAACGGCGCGGCGGCCCGCTTGCCAGGCTGGGTTGCGCGGCCGCCCGCCACCGACTGGGTGATGATCCGCCGGGTGCTCGACGAGCGTGCCAGGTAGGGGGTGTAGACCAGCCCCGGCAGCACGTCGTGCTGGGCCAGCAGCGCATTGGCGCGGTCCAGCACATCGCCCAGGCGTTCCAGTACCTGCCGCTCGAAGCTGCGGTACAGCGCAAGCTGCACTTCCACGCCGAGGGCGTCCTGTTCGGCGATCCGGCGCACCATCGCGCACAGCGCCTGCGGTGCCAGGGGCAGGGTGTCGGCCTCGAAGGCCGGCGCCGCTGCGAGCACGCCCAGGCGTTGGCCCAGCAGGTTCAACGTGTTGGTTGAACGCAGCGTCTCGCGCCGGATCATCTCGGTCAGCAGCAGGTCGCGATCCACCTCGCGCTCATCGACCAGCGACAGGCCGAGCATGCCCGGCAGCGGCGGTGGCGTGGCATGGGGCGCGCTGGCAGTGGACGGCTCACGCAGGCCCGCCAGCGCCTCGGCCACGGCATCGAGCATGCGGTCGGCGAAGTGGCCGGCGAAGGCGTGCAGCTGGCTCCGCTGGGCCATCAGGTCCGCCTGTTGCATGGGATTGCGTGCGCGGTCGGCGTCGTGCAGCAGCGTCTGCTCCAGCGCTTCGACAGTCAGGATCAGAGGCGCGGCCAGCGTTTGCCGGCACAGGCCGATCAAGGCGCCCAGCAGCTCACGCACGCGCGGTGGCAGGTCGCTGGCGGCCAGGCGGGCTTTGTCGGCAGAGGTGATGGAAAAGACAGCTGACATCGGCGAGCGGTACCCGGATTCCCGCGGATCGATCCTGTGAATCTACCGTGTCGGCCGCAGTCGGCGCTACTTTAGGGTGAATGCGCGTGCCGTTCACCGGGGCGTGCCCGGCGGATGAACGGTAGTGCCGGCCGCTGGCCGGCAGATCGGTCTTCACCGGATTGCCGGCCAGCGGCCGGCGCTATCCTCGGTCACGCGAGGATCAGTCCTCCAGGAACAGACTCACCACGTCGTTGGTGAATCGGCGGCCCAGTTCGGTCGGCTGCACATGGCCATCGATCACCTGCAGCCAGCCGCGCTGAACGGCTTCGGCCAGGGGGGCGTCCAGCACGCTGCGCGGCAGCCCCGTGCGCGACTCGAAATCGCGCAGGCCGAAACCTTCGTGCAGGCGCAGCAGGTTGAGCATGTACTCGAACGGCAGGCGCTCGGCTGCGATCACGTCGTCGCCACCGAACGAGGCCGGAGTGCCGGCGCTGTCCAGGTAGGCCTGAGGGTGCTTCAGCTTCCAGCGGCGCAGCACATGTTCCTCGGCGCCCGAGCTGATCTTGCCGTGCGCGCCGGCACCGATGCCCAGGTAATCGCCGAAACGCCAGTAGTTCAGGTTGTGCGCGCTCTGCCGGCCCGGGCGCGCGTAGGCGCTGACCTCGTACTGGCCGAAGCCGGCCTGCGCCAACAGCGCCTGGCAGTGTTCCTGCATGTCCCAGGCATTGTCTTCATCGGGAATGCCCTGCGGCGGCCGCGCGAAGAACACCGTGTTCGGTTCCAGGGTCAGCTGGTAGTGCGAGATGTGCGCCGGTTGCAGCGCGAACGCACGTTCCAGGTCAGCCTCGGCCCCGGCCAGGGTCTGTTCCGGCAGCGCGTACATCAGGTCGATGTTGAAGTTGTCGTAGCCCGCGTCCTGCGCCATTTTCACTGCGCGCTCGGCTTCACCACTGTCGTGGATGCGGCCCAGGCGCTTGAGCATGGCGTCGTCGAAACTCTGGATGCCAAAGCTGAGGCGGTTCACGCCGGCCGCGCGGTAACGATCGAAACGGCCATGCTCGGCCGTGCCCGGGTTGGTTTCCAGGGTGATTTCGGCGTTGGGTGCGAAGCGCAGGCGCGCGCTGGCCTGCTGCAGGAAACGGTCGATCGCCTCCGGCGGGAACAGGCTGGGCGTGCCGCCACCGAAGAACACGCTGTGCACCACCCGGCCCCAGACCAGCGGCAGGTCCTGGTCCAGGTCGCGCAGCAGCGCATCGATGTAGGCATCGAACGGCAGTTCGCCCTTGGCCTGGTGCGAATTGAAATCGCAGTACGGGCATTTGCGCACGCACCACGGCAGGTGCACGTACAACGACAGCGGTGGCGGCACCAGCCGCGGCGGGGTGTCGTGGTCAGCGGAGCAGGCTTCGCCGGGCAGGTGGTTGCAGTGGTCGTGGGCGTGCGGCATGGGCTTCATCGGTAGTGCCGGCCGCTGGCCGGCTTCCCTGGTTCGATCGGGTGGCGTCAGTACAGCGTCGCCAGCTGCTGCTTGAGCTGCTGCAGGGCGAGGGCGCGATGGCTGAGGGTGTTCTTCAGCGCGGTGTTCATCTCCGCTGCGGTCTGGCCGTGGGCGGTATCAAGGAACACCGGGTTGTAGCCGAAGCCGTTGCTGCCGCGCAGTTCGCGGATGATCTCGCCTTCCCAGCGACCCTCGCAGATCAGCGGCTGCGGGTCGGTGGCGTGGCGCAGCAGCACGATCACCGCGTAAAAGCGCGCGCTGCGCTGGCCATCGGGCACGTCGGCCATGGCGTCCAGCAGCTTGGCATTGTTGGCCGCGTCATTGGTCGGGCGACCGGCATAGCGCGCGCTGTACAGGCCCGGGGCACCGCCGAGGGCATCGACGATCAGGCCCGAATCATCGGCCAGCGCCGGCAGGCCGGTTGCTTCGCAGGCCGCGCGTGCCTTCAGCAGCGCGTTCTCGACGAAGGTCAGGCCGGTCTCTTCCACATCGCCCAGGCCCAGCTCGGCGGCCGAGGTGATCTGCAGCGGCAGGTCGGCGAGGATCTCCTGCATCTCCACCAGCTTGCCAGCGTTGTGGCTGGCCAGTACCAGTTTCTTCATTGACGGGGCTCCAGAAGGTCCCAGGTGTTGCCATACAGATCGCGGAACACCGCGACCGTTGCATAGGGTTCTTCGCGCGGCGCTTCCAGGAACTCGACCCCGGCGGCCAGCATCGCCGCGTGGTCGCGGTGGAAGTCATCGGTGTTGAGGAAGAAGGCAACGCGGCCACCGGTCTGGTTGCCGATCCGGCTGCGCTGAGCCTCATCGCTGGCACGCGCCAGCAGCAGGGCGGCGGCGCTGCCGTCGGTCGGGCCGACCACCACCCAGCGCTTGTGGCCCTGGTCGATGTCCTCCAGCAGTGCGAAGCCGAGCTTGCCGGTGTACCAGGCAATGGCTTCGTCATAGTCGGCCACCACCAGGGTGGTCAGGGCAAGGCGCCGGTTCATGCCGACAGCGCCGCCTGCTGCGCGGCCAGAAGCTCGGCCACACCCTTCTCGGCCAGGCCCAGCAGCGCGTCCAGTTCATCGCGCCGGAAGGCGTGGCCTTCGGCGGTGCCCTGCAGCTCGATGAAGCCACCACCGTCGTTCATCACCACGTTCATGTCGGTGTCGCAGTCGCTGTCTTCGGCGTAGTCCAGGTCCAGCACCGGGGTGCCGCGGTATACGCCCACCGACACTGCGGCCACCGCGCCCAGGATCGGGTTGCGCTTGATGTCGCCGCGCTTCATCAGCACGTTCACCGCATCGACCAGTGCCACGTAGGCGCCGGTGATGGCGGCGGTGCGGGTGCCACCATCGGCCTGCAGCACGTCGCAGTCGAGGGTGATGGTGCGCTCGCCCAGTGCATTGCGGTCCACGCACGCGCGCAGGCTGCGGCCGATCAGGCGCTGGATCTCCAGCGTGCGGCCGCCCTGCTTGCCACGTGCCGCTTCACGGTCGCTGCGGGTGTGGGTGGCGCGCGGCAGCATGCCGTACTCGGCGGTCACCCAGCCTTCGCCCTTGCCGCGCAGGAAGCCCGGCACGCGGTTCTCGACGCTGGCGGTGCACAGCACACGGGTTTCACCGAAGCACACCAGCACCGAGCCTTCGGCGTGGCGGGTGAAGCCGCGTTGGATGACGACCGGGCGGAGCTGGTCGGGCTGGCGGCCGC
The DNA here is from genome assembly GCF_002799245.1 of Stenotrophomonas maltophilia. GTDB lineage: Bacteria > Pseudomonadota > Gammaproteobacteria > Xanthomonadales > Xanthomonadaceae > Stenotrophomonas > Stenotrophomonas maltophilia_S. The sequence goes on from NZ_NEQV01000002.1 coordinate 423,948, forward strand.
TGGGGCGGGAATCGGACATGGTGCGGGTTCCGTAATGGCGTGGGAGTACGCCGCCACGCCCGCGGCCTTCACGGGGCGGGCAAGGGGGCTCTGGTGAGGGCGCTAGGGTACCATTCCCCCTTTGCACGCACCGGACACAATCCATGATTCGAAGCATGACCGCCTATGCCGGCGGCGAGCGGGTCACCCCGTGGGGCACGCTGGGCTGCGAGCTGCGCTCGGTCAACCACCGCTTCCTGGAGGTCGGCACCCGCCTGCCCGAGGAACTGCGGGCGCTCGAACCGCAGCTGCGCGAGCGTATCGCCGCCCGGCTGAGCCGCGGCAAGCTGGATCTGGTGATGCGCCTGCGCGCGCCGGAAGCGGCCGCCAACCTGCAGGTGGACGAGGCCCTGCTGGGCCAGCTGGGCCGTCTGGCCCACCGCCTGACCTCCGATTTCCCCAACCTGCAGGTCAGCTTCACCGACCTGCTGCAGCTGCCGGGCGTGACCCGCGGCGAGGCCACTGATGCCGCGGCCCTGCAGGTCGAGGCGCTGGCCCTGCTGGACCAGGTGCTGGACGGCTTCGTCGAGGCGCGTGAACGCGAAGGCGGCAAGTTGTCAGCCGCCATCAGTGAGCGCGTGGATGGCATCGAACGCATCGCCACCGAAGTCCGCACGCTGATTCCGGCCATTCGCGACGGCCAGCGCGCCAAGCTGGCCGCACGCCTGGCCGACCTGCCGCACCCGGTCGACCCTGGCCGCGCGGAGCAGGAGCTGGTGCTGTGGCTGCAGAAGCTGGACGTGGATGAAGAACTGGACCGTCTCGGCAGCCATATCGTCGAGATCCGCCGCGTGCTCAAGCAGCGCGAGCCGGTCGGCCGCCGCCTGGACTTCCTGCTGCAGGAATTCAACCGCGAAGCCAATACGTTGGGCTCGAAGTCGGTGGACAGCCGCACCTCCAATGCCGCAGTGGAGCTGAAGGTGCTGATCGACCAGATCCGCGAACAGGTGCAGAACATCGAGTGATGTTGCATCCGGCGGTACAGCAGGGGCGCCTTCGGGCGCCCTTGTCGTTTCAGCGCATCAGCGCACGCTGATGCCCGGCGTTCCCGCGCCCAATCGCCCCACCACCGCCGCCTGGCCGAACCCCGCCTCGTGGAAACAGGCCAGCACCGCATCGACCGCTTCCGGGGCGCACGACACCAGCAGGCCGCCGCTGGTCTGCGGGTCGGTCAGCAGTGGCTGCCAGTGCGCCGGCAAGCCCTCGGCGAAGCGCACCCCGGTGCCATACGAGGCCCAGTTGCGGTTGGAGGCGCCGGTCACGCAGCCACGCTGCAGCAGGTGCAGCGCCTGTGGCAGCAGTGGAATCCGCGCGCTGTCCACTTCGGCGGCGACGCCACTGGCGCGGCACACTTCCAGCAGGTGCCCGAGCAGGCCGAAGCCGGTGACGTCGGTCATCGCATGCACGCCGTCCAGCGCGGCCAGGGGAACGCCCACAGTGTTCAGGCGGGTGGTCGACTCGATCATCTGCCGGTAGCCCTCGGCATCGAGCAGCTCCTTCTTCAGCGCCGACGAATACACGCCCACGCCCAAGGGCTTGCCCAGCACCAGCACGTCGCCGGCGCGGGCGTCGGCATTGCGCTTGAGCCGCTGCGGATCGAGCACGCCGATCGCGGCCAGGCCATAGATGGGCTCCACCGAATCGATGCTGTGGCCGCCGGCAACCACGATGCCCGCATCGGCGCAGGCGCGTTCACCGCCCTGCAGGATGCCGCGGATGGTGTCCTGCGGCAGCGTATTGATCGGCATGCCGACGATGGCCAGTGCGAACAGCGGGCGCGCGCCCATCGCATACAGGTCCGACAGCGCGTTGGTGGCGGCGATGCGGCCGAAGTCGAACGGGTCGTCGACGATCGGCATGAAGAAATCGGTGGTGGCGACGATGGCCTGGCGGTCATCGAGGCGGTACACCGCGGCGTCGTCGCTGTTCTCGCGGCCGACCAGCAGTTCAGCCGGTGCCGGAAGCGCTGGAACACCGCGCAGCAGTTCGGTCAGCACGCCCGGCGCGATCTTGCAGCCGCAGCCACCACCGTGTGCCAGCGAGGTGAGTCGTTGCGGGGCATCGGCCGTTGAAGGGGCGGGGAACTGCGCGTGCGTGGCCATGCCGACATCTCCTGCGCAAACACGAATGGCGGAAGGCAGCAGGAGTCGAACCTACCAGGGAACGATCGACGCCCCCTACTGGGTTTGAAGCCCAGCCGCATGCCCGGATGCGCATGCCTTCCGAAAGTACGGCGGTACCGGTGGGCTCAATCGCGGGCTGCATTCCACTGCAGGTCGCCGCGCGGCCGATGCTGGTCACCGACGCGTCGAGTGTAGCCAACGCGATTGAAGAACTCCAAGATCTGGATGCTGCGCTTGCGGCCCAGGCCGATGGCATCGCGGAATGCGGCCGCATCCACCGTGCCGGTGGCCTGTGACAGCTGCGCGACGATCGCGGCCAGCTCGGCGATGCGGGCCGGTGCATAGAACAGGTCCGGTACCACCTGGAACAGTTCACCGCGTGCTGCGGCGCGGCGCAGCACAGCCCGGAGCTCGTCCTCGGCCAGGCCGATCCCGGCGGCCAGGGTACGCACCCACGGCGGATCGAAGCCGCCGGCATGCAGTTGCGGCAGCACACGTTCGAGCAGCAGGCGTTCACGCTCCGGCGGTGCATGGTCGTGACCGGGCAGGCGCCACCAGGCACCCACGCGCTGCAGCGTGCCGTCGCCGAGCAGGTCCAGCAGCAGGGCGTTCCACAGGCTCGCCGCAAGCGCGGGCAGGGTGCTGCGCTGCAGGCGCCCGCTGTCGACACCGGGTTCGTCGGGGCGTCGCTCGTGCCAGTCACGCAGCGAAGCGGTCACCTGTTCGCGCAGCACCTGCCAGTGCGAGGCAAGGATGACCACCGTGTCTTCCCGGGTGGCGATGCGCAGGGTGTCTGCAGGCAGATCGATCCGGTCGGCGGCGCGCCGGCAGTAGCGCTGCAGCGCGGCCATGGGAATGCCGAAGGGGGCCTGTTGCAGCAGCGGACCGATTCCGGCGCCAGCGGCCAGCTGCTCCAGTGCTCGCAGCCATGCGAGCCGTGCCGGGCTGCGCCGACGCCGCTGCGGCGGGTCCGGGTCGAGCACGACGCCACCGCCCAGCGTGTGGGTCGCGGCGGAATCACGGGCGATGAAGCGATCACCACACATCGCGCAGACCGGCGCCGGGAAGACCAGCTGCACGAGCTGGCCATTGCCGTGATCATCGTCCTCCAGCAGCACCACATGGGCCTGCCGGTGCATCGTGCCCCAATGGACGTGCAGCGGCGCCCAGTCGCGCAATGGTGTGGCCAGCGGGGAAAGCCGCAGCCGCACGTCGATGCGGGTGGTCGCCAGCAGCGCGCGCGGATCGGCGATCCAGTCGCCGCGATTGATGTCGTCACGGGCGATGGCGGCCAGGTTCAGTGCGCAGCGCTGCCCGGCCATGGCGTGTTCGCTGGCCTGGTTCTGGGCGTGGATGCTGCGCAGGCGTACATCGGTGGCGGCGGGCATCAGCTGCAGGTGTTCGCCAAGCGTGGCCACGCCGCCATGCACCGCACCGGTCACCAGCGTGCCGTGGCCGGCCAGCGAGAACACGCGGTCCACCGGCATGCGGAACAGCTCGCTGCGCAGGTCGGCCCGGTGCGCGTTGGCATCGCCTGCGGCCCATGCGTGCAGGTGGGTGCGCAATGCGTTGATGCCGGCATCATCGGATGAGGTGCTGTTGCAGGCGAATATGGGGGAACCTTGCAGCGGTGTTCCGGCCAGCAGAGCGGCGATCTCGATCTCGACCCGGGCGAGGCGCGCGGCGTCCACGCGGTCGATCTTGGTCAGGGCCACCGCGCCGCGATCCACGCCCAGCAACTGCAGGATCGCCAGGTGCTCGCGGGTCTGCGGCATCACGCCATCGTCGGCGGCGACCACCAGCAGGGCCACATCGATGCCGGTAGCACCGGCCACCATCGTGTGCACGAAGCGCTCATGACCCGGCACGTCGACGAAGCCCAGCATCGCCTCGGCATTCTCGTCACCGGTGTTTTCCACCGGGACATAGGCATAGCCCAGTTCGATGGAAATCCCACGCGTACGCTCTTCCTGCAGGCGATCGGTTTCGATGCCGGTCAGCGCCCGTACCAGGCGGGTCTTGCCGTGGTCGATATGCCCGGCGGTGCCGACGATCATGCCTGCATCGCGCTCCATTGGGCCAGGAACACTGTTTCATCCGCAGGTTCCAGGCAGCGCAGGTCAAGCCACAGTGCGTCATCGGCGATGCGGCCCAGTACCGGCCGTGGCAGCTGCCGCAGGCGCTGGGCCAGGCGATCCAGCCCGCCACGCTGCGCGGTGGTGATGCGCAGGCCGGCACTGCCGAGCTGCGCCTGTGGTTGTGCACCGCTGCCGATCTGGCTGTGCATCGATGCCGGTTCAAGCGTGTAGCCGGTCGCCAGCGCGGAACGCATCGGCTGCAGCAGGCGCTGAGCCTGCGCATCAATGTCATCTCGCGTCCGCGAGAGCGTGCGCAGTGTCGGCAACCGTTGTGCCAGCAGCTCCGGTTCGCGGTACAGGGCCAGTACCGCTTCCAGTGCAGCCAGGCCCATCTTGTCCATGCGCAGCGCGCGCTTGAGCGGATTGCGGTTGATCCGCGCGATCAGGTCGGCGCGGCCAGCGATGATGCCGGCCTGTGGCCCGCCCAGCAGCTTGTCGCCACTGAACGAGACCAGGTCGGCGCCGGCCGACAGTGCTTCCTGCACGGTCGGCTCATGCGGCAGGCCGAATGCCGCCAGGTCGCACAGGCTGCCACTGCCCAGGTCCACCACCAGCGGCAGGCCATGGTCGTGCGCGATGGCCGCCATCGCGGCAGTGTCGACCTTGGCGGTGAAGCCGGTGATCGCGTAGTTGCTGGCATGCACTTCCATCAGCAGCGCAGTGCGGGTGCCGATGGCATGGGTGAAATCGGCTGGGTGAGTGCGATTGGTGGTGCCCACTTCCAGCAGCCGTGCGCCGGCACTGCGCATCACATCGGGAATGCGGAAGGCACCGCCGATCTCCACCAGCTCGCCGCGCGACACCACCACCTCGCGGCGGTTGGCCAGGCTGTTGAGCAGCAGCAGGACCGCCGCCGCGTTGTTGTTGACCACGGTGGCAGCTTCGGCGCCGGTCAGCTCGCAGACCAGCGCCTGTACCCGTGCATCGCGGTCGCCGCGACGGCCGCGGGTGATGTCGAATTCCAGATCGACCGGCGCCCGCATCGCGTGCGCAACAGACTGCACCGCGGCCTCGGGCAGCAGGGCACGGCCCAGGTTGGTGTGCAGCACGGTGCCGGTCAGGTTGAATACCGGCTGCAGGTCCAGCCGCGCATCGGCGGCGAGCGCAGCGTCGAGCGCCGCGACCAGTGCCGGGCCTTCAATGGCCTGGTGCAACTGCCCGGCCGAGAGCTGCGCGGCACCGATGCGCTCACGCAGCGCCTGCAGATATGCGCGCAACAGCTGGGTGATGCGGCTGCGGCCGTGGGCTTCAATCTGTGGCGACAAGGCCGGCAGGCGCAGCAGCCGGTCCAGCGAGGGCAGGGCGGCGGCCGATGCCGGGATGGGGGGCGTGCGTGGCATCGGTCAGTCGCTGTCGGATTGCCATAGCAGTGGATTCTGGCTGGCGCGCGCGTAGCCTTCCTCGCCCAGCAGAATGTCCAGGGCCAGTGTGCCGAGGTCGTCAGCCACCGGTTCCAGTGACGGGTCCTTTTCCAGATACAGGATCTTGCGGTAGCTGTGGCAGTGGTCGCAGGTTTCCGCGCGCACCGCACTCTCGCGGACGGCCTGGCCGGTATCGCCGTCGGCATCAGCCAGGGCGCGGTAGGCGATGTCCTTGCCGGCGGCACCACACTGGCTGCACTGCACGCGCACGTAGTGCCACTGGCAGGCGCACAGCGAGCACGACAGGTAGCGGTAGGACGCATAGGGTGGGCGGGCCTGCACCACGCTGGTCACCGGCAGGGTGCCGCACAGCGGGCACAGCCCTGGCGCGTCCACCAGCGGCTTCAGGTCGGTGGGGCGGAAGCTGGCGGCGAGTACCGCCCAATACACCTGCAACGCGTTCATCACCAGCAGTGCAGCGACTGCGTCGACCGAGGGTGCATCATCGCGTTCCAGCACGGCGTGGGCCTGCGCATCCAGCCAGCTGTCATCGGCCGCGGCGACGCGAAGCAGCTCGTGCCGCGTTTCCGCCGGCAGCCCGGCTTCGTCGGCGCAGTGCCGGCACAGCGAGCGCAGCCAGTCGCGCCAGCGCCCATCCAGTTGCAGCGTGTTGGCCGGCCGCAATGGCATGCCGGCACCGGCGGCCGCACTCGACTGCTGCGCGCGTGCTTGCACCTGAAGCGCCTCGCGCTGCTGTGGCGTCAGCTCCTCCAGCAGCGCCTGCTGTGCATCGGCCAGGGCCGCCAGCAGCTGCAGGTAGCCACCGATGGCACTGTGCGCAGCCAGGCTGCGCAGGCGCGCCGCGCGCTGCGCGAACAGGGAGGCAGTGTCGGGCAGGATGATGCGCGGCACATCGCGCGAGGCGAGCGTCTCGATCTCACCGGGTTCAAGGATGCGTTGCGCCATGCAGGGCCAGCCAGAAGAACCAGCCTCCATCCTCGCCGTTGTCGGCGCTGGCGTCCAGCGTGCTGCCGGCCATTCGACATGCCGGGGTCAGATCCGTTTTCCAGAGGAAAACGGATCTGACCCCATCGGACTTTGCCGCTAGCCCTGTTCCCGACGCCCGCGCAGGATGTCCCGGAACCACTGCCGGTGATGCTTGTACGCCCACCCGTAGGTCACCTTGCCCTGGGTCATCGCCTGCACCGAACCCTTGATCCAGATTGCTGCATAGATGTGCACCACGATCGCGCACACCAGCACCCAGCCGAACAGCGCGTGGGCCAGGACCGAGAAGCGGATCAGCCCGATCGGGAAGAAGTGGCTGAAGTACTGCCGCCAGATCACGAAGCCGGTCAGCAGCAGCGCCGACAGGCAGCCGATGATGGCCCAGAACAGCAGTTTCTGGCCGGCATTGAAGCGACCTACCGGCGGCAGCTTCTCGTCCTCGTTGCGCAGCACATCGCGCATGCCGCGCATCCACGCACGGTCGTCCGCGCTGAGGAAGTTGTCACGCCACATCCGCAGCGCCAGCAGGGCAAAGCCGATGACCATGGCCAGGCCGATGAACGGATGCAGGATGCGCGTCCACGGGCCACCACCGAACAGTTGCGTCAGCGGGAACAGGGCAGGGTGGAACAACGCCAGCCCGGACAGGGCGGTCAGTACGAAGCAGATCGCCACGATCCAGTGGTTGATGCGGGTCGGTGCGCGGTAGCGGATGATCTGGCGGGGACGCGGGGCGCGGCTCATGACCGGTCCTCCTCGATCTTCTCGGCTTCACGCTCGGCGTGTTCTTCCTCTTCCTCGTCAACCGTGTTGCGGCCGATGCCGATGTAATGCAGGAAGCCAGCGAAGGCCGTGGCGGCGATCGCCAGCACGCCCAGTGGCTTGGCCACGCCCTTCCAGACTTCCACCATCGGGCTGATGCGCGGGTCCTTGGGCAGGTCGGCGTACAGCTCCGGCTTGTCCACATGCTGCAGCACGTACATCACGTGGGTGCCGCCGACGCCTTGTGGATCGTACAGGCCGGCGTTGTCGTAACCCCGCGATTTCAGGTCTTCCACGCGCCCGGCCGCATGCTCGGTCATCGCCTGCTTGCTGCCGAAGGTGATCGCCCCGGTCGGGCAGGTCTTCACGCAGGCCGGTTCCTGGCCCACCGCCACCCGGTCCGAACACAGCGTGCATTTGTAGGCCTTGTGGTCCTTCTTGGAAATGCGCGGCACGTCGAACGGGCAACCGGTCACGCAGTAGCCGCAGCCGATGCAGTTTTCTTCCTGGAAGTCGACGATGCCGTTGGCATACTGGATGATCGCGCCCGGCGACGGGCAGGCCTTCAGGCAGCCCGGGTCGCTGCAATGCATGCAGCCTTCCTTGCGGATCAGCCACTCCAGCTTGCCCTTCTCGTCCTCGTACTCGCGGAACTTCATCACCGTCCACGACTGTTCGCTCAGGTCGGGCGGGTTGTCATAGCTGCCGACGCAGCTGCCGACCTCGTCGCGCAGGTCGTTCCACTCCATGCAGGCGACCTGGCAGGCCTTGCAGCCGATGCACTTGCTGACATCGATCAGCTTGGCGACCTGGCCGGTGTGCGCACCACGCGCCTCCGGCGAGGGCGTGGTGGTGGCCGAGCGGCGGATGATGTCCAGGGATTGCAGTGACATGGCGGGTCTCCTACACCTTCTCGACCTTGACCAGGATGCACTTCGATTCGGGCGTCTGCGAATTGCCGTCACCGATGGCGTTGGTCAGCGTATTGGCGATGTATCCGGGCTTGGCCGCACCGAGGAAGCCCCAGTGGATCGGCACGCCTACCTGGTGCACGGTGCGGCCATCGATCTGCAGGGCCTTGATGCGCTTGGTCACCATGGCCACCGCCTCGATGTGGCCGCGCTTGGAGCTGACCCGCACGCGGCTGCCATTGTTGATGCCCAGCTCGTCGGCCAGGGCCGCACCGATCTCGACGAACTGCTCGGGCTGGATGATGGCGTTGAGCTTGCCGTGCTTGGTCCAGAAGTGGAAATGCTCGGTCAGGCGGTAGGTGGTGGCCACATGCGGGAACTCATCCGGTGAACCGATCTGTGCGCGATCGCTGGCGAACACGCGTGCCGCCGGGTTGTTCAGCGTCAGTGCCTGGCCGGGGCTGAGCGGATTGCTGCGCAGGGGGGTATCGAACGGCTCGTAGTGCTCCGGGAACGGTCCCTCGGCCATGCCGGCCTTGGCAAAGAAACGGGCGATGCCCTCCGGGTTCATGATGAACGGGCCCATGCCACCGGCGGGATCTTCGTCGGCCTTGAAGTCCGGCACGTCCACGCTGCCCCAGTTTTTCCCGTTCCAGGCCAGCAGCGTGCGGCGTGGATCGAATGGCTGGCCGGCCACGTCGCACGAGGCGCGGTTGTACATCACCCGGCGGTTGGCCGGCCATGCCCAGGCCCAGCCCAGCGTGTTGCCGATGCCGGTGGGGTCGCTGTTGTCACGCCGCGCCATCATGTTGCCGGTGGGGCCCCAGGCGCCGATGTAGATCCAGCAGCCGGAGGAGGTGCTGCCGTCGTCGCGCAGGTCACCGAACGCGGCCAGTTGCTCGCCGGCCTTGCGCACCAGCTTGGTCGGGTCCTTCGGATCGAACACGTCGGCCAGCGCCTTGCCGTTGTATTCCATCGCCAGTTCTTCCGGTGTCGGCAGTTCCGGGTTGGAATACTTCCAGGCCAGGTCGCGCACCGGCTCCCACCACGCACCGCCGTCCTTCTCGTACATCGCTTTGATGCGATGGAAAAGCTCGGACATGATCTCGATGTCGCTGCGCGCTTCGCCCGGCGGATTGGCACCCTTCCAGTGCCATTGCAGCCAGCGCGAGGAATTCACCACCGCGCCGTTCTCCTCGGCGAAGGAGGTGGTCGGCAGGCGGAACACCTCGGTCTGGATCGTGCCCGGGTCGACGTCGTTCAGCGCACCGTGGTTCTGCCAGAAGGCGATGGTCTCGGTCTCCAGCGGGTCCATGCTGACCATGAACTTCAGCTTGGAGAACGCGCTGATCAGCTTGCCCTTGTTCGGCGCCGAGGCCAGCGGGTTGAAGCCCTGGCAGATGTAGCCGTGGATCTTGCCCTCGTTCATCAGCTCGTACGCCTGCAGCATGTCGTACGGCTTGTCGAGCTTGGGCAGGTGGTCGAAGCACCAGTTGTTGTCCGCGGTGGCGGCATCGCCCCACCACGATTTCATCAGGCTGACGTGGAACTTCGGGTAGTTCTGCCAGAACGACATCTGGTTGGCGCGCAGGGGCTTCTGCGTGCGCTTGGCGATGTAGGCGTCGTAGTCCTGCTCGTCCTGTTTGGGCAGTGTCAGGTAGCCGGGCAGCAGGTCGGACATCAGGCCGATGTCGGTCAGGCCCTGGATGTTGGAATGCCCGCGCAAGGCATTCATGCCACCACCGGCCACGCCGATGTTGCCCAGCAGCAGCTGCACCATGGTGCCGGCACGCACGTTCTGCGCGCCCACCGAATGCTGCGTCCAGCCCAGCGCGTACAGGATGGTCATCGCCTTGTCCTTGCCGGCGGTGGACGCGATCATCTCCCAGACCTGCCGGATGCTGTCGGCCGGCGTACCGCAGATGCGCTCGACCATCTCCACGGTGTAGCGCGCGTAGTGCTGCTTGAGCAGGTTGTAGACGCAGCGCGGGTCCTTCAGCGTCGGGTCGCTGCGCACGTAGCCATCATCGCCGTACACGTAGTCCCAGCTGGAACGGTCGTAGCTGCGCTTCTCTTCGTTGTAGCCCGAATACAGGCCGTCCTTGAAGGCGAATTCGTCCTTCACCAGGAACGACATGTCGGTGTAGTTCAGTACGTATTCGTGCTGGATGCGGTCCTCGGTCAACAGGTAGTTGATCAGTCCGCCCAGGAACACGATGTCGGTACCGGTGCGGATCGGCGCGTACACGTCGGCCACCGCGGCCGAACGGTTGAAGCGCGGATCGACCACGATCAGCCGGGCCTTGTTGTGCGCCTTGGCCTCGGTCACCCATTTGAACCCGCACGGATGCGCCTCGGCGGCATTGCCACCCATGATCAGGATCAGGTCGGCATTCTTGATGTCGACCCAGTGATTCGTCATCGCACCACGGCCTAGCGTCGGGGCAAGACCTGCCACCGTCGGGCCGTGTCAGACACGTGCCTGGTTGTCGAATGCCAACATGCCGAGGGAGCGGACGACCTTGTGGGTCAGTACCGCAGTTTCATTGCTGGTGGCCGAGGCCGCCAGCATGCCAGTGGTCAGCCAGCGGTTGACCGTCTGCCCGGCTTCGTTCTTCTGCACGAAGTTGGCATCGCGGTCTTCCTTCATCAGCCGCGCGATGCGGTCCAGCGCATCGTCCCAGCTCAGCCGCTTCCACTCGTTCGAGCCCGGCGCCCGGTACTCGGGGTAGAGCAGGCGCGACTTGCTGTGGATGATGTCGGCCAGGCCGGCACCCTTCGGGCACAGCGTGCCGCGGTTGACCGGATGATCCGGGTCACCCTCGATATGGAAGATGCTCGGCTCGGCGTTCTTGGCGCCATCGCCGAGGCTGTACATCAGGATGCCGCAGGCCACCGAACAGTACGTACAGGTGTTGCGGGTCTCGGTCGCGCGGGTCAGCTTGTATTGCCGGACCTCCGCGAGCGCGATGCCGGGCGCGAAGCCCATCAATGCCAGACTGGAGCCGACCAGGGTTGTCCCGGTCACTTTCAGGAACTGGCGGCGGCTCATCGATGGCATGCCGTTCTCCTGGGATGGCGGGGAGGCGCAGGCCTCCGGGCTGTCGTTGGGTACGGCCCGGTTATAGCACAGGCCCCCGGATGCCCATGTGGCACAAGGCCCTGCGCCTGCCGGACGGGCGCGCAACGGGGCCGCTCTGGTAAAGTTGCGTGCCCGCACCCCGGGGAGCCGTCTGCCGGGCCTGGTTCCAGGATGTTCCGCGCAGCCCCCGCCGTCCTGGCGCGATCCTCCGCGCCGGATCTGGAACATCGAGGAAAAATTTTGCGAAATCAACCAGTTGGGTTCCGTGCATGAGCGCCCCGTCGAAGCCGTCGGACGCCGTTGCGCGCGGCACGCTGTACATCGTTGCCGCGCCCTCCGGTGCCGGCAAGAGCAGCATCGTCAACGCCACCCTGGCGCGTGACCCGCAGATCGCCCTGTCGATTTCCTTCACCTCGCGTGCGATGCGCCCGGGGGAAGTGAACGGCCAGCACTACCATTTCGTCTCTGCGGAAAAGTTCGAGGAGATGATCGCCGCCGGCGACTTCTTCGAGCATGCCTGGGTGCACGGCGACTGGAAGGGCACCGCCCGCCAGTCGGTGGAGCCGCAGCTGGCCGCTGGCCAGGACGTGCTGCTGGAGATCGACTGGCAGGGCGCGCAGCAGGTGCGCCAGCTGGTGCCGGGTACGGTCACTGTGTTCATCCTGCCGCCGTCCAAGCAGGCCCTGCAGGACCGCATGCGCAAGCGCGGCCAGGACAGCGAGGCAGTCATCGCCCAGCGCCTGGGTGCGGCCCGTGACGAGATGCTGCACTTCAACGAGTTCGATTACGTCATTGTCAACGAGGTGTTCGACACCGCGGTGGACGAGCTGTGCGCCATCTTCACCGCCAGCCGCCTACGCCGGGAGGCCCAGAAGGTCCGCCACGCCGGCCTGATCCAGGCCCTGCTGACCCCCGATCCGGGCGCAACTGACTGATTCCAAAAGAATCGGGTGGGGGTTGGCTTGATTTTGTCCAGCCCCTGCCAGTACACTCCGTCCCCTTTCCCTCATTCGACTGAGCGGCCGACCGGTCGCCGGGAGCCCGTATGGCCCGCATCACCGTAGAAGATTGCCTGGAAGTCGTTAACAACCGTTTCGAGCTGGTCATGATGGCATCCAAGCGTGCCCGCCAGCTCGCCAACGGCGTGCAGGCCACGCTGGACAACAGCGAGACCGAGGACAAGCCGACCGTGCTGGCGCTGCGCGAAATCGCCGCCCGCAAGATCGACAACGCGCTGATCGACGAAGTCGAGAAGGCCGAGCGTGAGCGCGCCGAGCGCGAAGCGCTGGAGTGGGCTGCCGCGGAAGTGGTCGCCGACGAAGACATGTCCAAGAACGACGATTGATCGCATCGATCAACGTAATCGTTGGATGTGCTGAAACAGCCCGCCCCGTGCGGGCTGTTTCGCATTCAGGATTTGCCGTAAACGTCGCGCTGGAATAGGCTGCGGGCATGAACCCAGGCCCCACTGCCAAGGTCGCCGCAGCCCCGGCTGCCGCCGTACCCGACTACGTCCTCCAGCTTGAACGCGCCGCCCACTACCTGCCGCCGGAACAGCTGCCGCTGTTGCGCCGTGCCTGGGAAGTCGGAGCCTCCGCGCACGCTGGGCAGACGCGCAAGTCGGGCGAGCCCTATATCACCCATCCGGTGGCGGTGGCCCAGGTGCTGGCCGAGCTCGGCCTGGACGTGGAAGCGCTGATTGCTGCGATCCTGCACGACACCATCGAAGATACCCCGCTGACCCGTGAGGCATTGGCTGCCGAGTTCGGCGAAGCTGTGGCCGAACTGGTCGACGGCGTCACCAAGCTGGACAAGCTGAAGTTCCGCGACCGCCAGGAAGCGGCCGCCGAGAGCTTCCGCAAGATGCTGCTGGCGATGTCGCGCGACCTGCGCGTGATCATGATCAAGCTGGCCGACCGCCTGCACAACATGCGCACGCTGGGCGCGCAGAGCCGCGAAGCGCGCGGCCGCATCGCGCGCGAGACGCTGGAGATCTACGCGCCCATCGCCCAACGCCTGGGCATGAGCCTGGTCAAGAGCGAGCTGCAGAACCTGGGGTTCAAGGCGCTGTACCCGTGGCGCCACGCCATCATCGAAAAGCACATCCGCAGCCAGCCGGTGGTGCGCCGCGAAGCAATGGCGCAGGTGGAAGTGCAGCTGTCGCAGCGCCTGGCCAAGGAGGGGATCGAGCATCGGCTGATCAGCCGCATCAAGACCCCGTGGAGCATCTACAACAAGATGCGCGACGAGAACAAATCCTTCGACCAGGTGATGGATGTGTTCGGCTTCCGCCTGGTCGTGCGCAGCGTGCCCAGCTGCTACCACGCGCTGGGTTCGGTGCACGCCACCTTCAAGCCGCTGGACGGCCGCTTCCGCGACTTCATCGCCATTCCCAAGGCCAACGGTTACCAGTCGCTGCACACCGTGCTGTTCGGGCCGTATGGCTCTCCGATCGAAGTGCAGATCCGTACCGAGGAAATGGACCTGATCGCCGAACGCGGCGTGGCCGCGCACTGGACCTACAAGTTCGGTGGCGATTCGCCCAACAGCGCGCAGAGCCGCGCGCACGCCTGGATCGTCGAGCTGATCGACTCGCAGCGCGCTGCGGGGTCCTCGCTGGAGTTCCTCGACAACGTCAAGGTCGACCTGTTCCCGGACGAGGTCTACCTGTTCACCCCGAAGGGCAAGATCCTGGCCCTGCCGCGCAATTCCACCGCGCTCGATTTCGCCTACGCCGTGCATACCGATGTCGGCAACATGGCCGTGGCCTCGCGCGTGGACAAGAAGCTGGTACCGCTGCGCACCAAGCTGGTGTCCGGGCAATCGGTGGAGATCATCACCGCACGCTCGGCCACGCCGAAGCCGCAGTGGCTGGAATTCGTGGTCACCAGCAAGGCACGCACCGCCATCCGCCACCAGCTCAAGCAGCTGGAGCACGAAGATGCCGTGCAGCTGGGCCACCGCATGCTCGACCGTGCGCTGGAGGCGATGGATTCGTCGCTGGAGCGGCTGCCGAAGGGGCGCCTGGATGCGTTCCTGGCCGAGCACCGTTTCCCGCGCCTGGAGGCGCTGCTGGCCGAGGTCGCGCTGGGCAACTGGATGCCGACCCAGGCCGCGCAGGCGCTGATGGCCTACGCCGAACTGCGTGGCGGCCCGCATTCGCGCCACCACTCGCAGGAAAAGATCCTGATCAACGGCAGCGAGCGTGGCGTGGTCACCTTCGCCGGCTGCTGCCAGCCGATTCCCGGCGACGAGATCATGGGTTACCACACCGCCGGCAAGGGCATCGTGGTGCACCGCATGGACTGCCCGAACCTGGCCGAGCTGCGCAAGTCGCCCGAGCGCTGGGTGCCGATCGGCTGGGACACCACCGTCTCCGGCGACTACGACACCTCGCTGGTGGTGGAAGTGGAGAACGGCACCGGCGTGCTGGCGCAGCTGGCCGCCGCCATCGCGCAGAGCCATTCCAACATCGAGCGCGTGGACTACCTGGACCGCGACTTCAACGCCGCGGTGCTGGCGTTCAACATCCAGGTGCGCGACCGCAATCACCTGGCCGAAGTGATGCGCCGCCTGCGCCGCCTGTCGGTCGTGCAGTCGGTGCGTCGCCAGTAACCCGCGCCGGCACCGATCCGTAGAGCCGAGCCCATGCTCGGCTGCTCTTGCCTGAAGCAGCCGAGCATGGGCTCGGCTCTACAGAGAGCGCACGGGGGCAGAGCCGTCTCCCGGCAGGCGTCGGATCCGCCCCCTGCCGATGCCGCCCCCACCCGGTACAATCACCGCTCTGTTTTCCCCCAAGTACCGGAGCGACCCATGTCCCGCCAGATCATCAACACCGAAAAGGCCCCCGCCGCCATCGGCCCGTACTCGCAGGCCGTGCGCGCCGGCAACACTGTGTATTTCTCCGGCCAGATCCCGCTGGACCCGGCCACCGGCGACATCGTCGGCGCCGGCGACGTCGAAGCGCAGGCCCGTCGTGCCTTCGACAACCTCAAGGCCGTGGCAGAAGCTGCTGGCGGCTCGCTGGACAAGGTCGTGCGCCTGGGCCTGTACCTGACCGACCTGGGCGAGTTCGCCAAGGTCAACGCGGTCATGCAGGACTACTTCCAGGCCCCGTACCCGGCCCGTTCCACCATCGAAGTCTCCGGCCTGCCGAAGGGCGCCAACTTCGAGGTCGACGCGGTGATGGTCATCGACTGACCGCAACGTGGCACGCAAGGCGGCGGTCACCCCGGTCCTGTCACCGTCCGGCGAAGCATCCCTGGCGATGCTCGCGGGCGTCGGTCCGGCCGTGGCCGCCAAGCTGCAGGCGCGTGGCCTGGCCACACTGCAGGATCTCTGGCTTCACCTGCCGCTGCGCTATGAAGACCGGACCCGGCTGACCCGCATCGAAGACCTGCGTTCGGGCGTGCCGGCGCAGGTGGAAGTGCGGGTGGTCGCGGTCGAACGTGGCATGCGCTACCGGCCGATGCTGAAGGTGGCCGTGGAGGACGAAGGGCAGGGCAGCCTGGTGCTGCGCTTCTTCCATTTCCGCCAGCAGCAGGTCGGGCAGTTCGCGGTCGGCAACCGGCTGCGCTGCTTCGGCACGCCCAAGCCCGGCCACCTCGGCCTGGAAATCGTCCATCCCAGCTACCAGGTGCTGGGCCGCAACGATGATCCCGAACTCGGCGACCGCCTCGACCCGGTGTATCCCACCGTCGAAGGCGTCGGGCCGATGACGATGCGCAAGCTGATCGGCCAGGCCCTGGACCGCCTGCCCGAGGAAAGCACGCTGGAACTGCTGCCCAGCGGCTGGCTTGATGGCCTCGGACTGCCGTCGCTGCGCAGCGCGCTGCTGACCGTGCACCGGCCGCCGCCGGATGCCGACCTGGCTGCACTGGCCGCCGGCACCCACCCGGCGCAGCGCCGCCTGGCGATGGAAGAGCTGCTGGCCCATCACCTCAGCCTGCGTCGCCAGCGCATTGCGTTGCAGGCACACCATGCCCCGCCGCTGGCCGGCCCCGGCAAGCTGGCCAAGGCGCTGTTGAAGCAGCTGCCATTCGCCCTGACCGGTGCGCAGGCGCGTGTGTTCAAGCAGATCCGCGAAGACCTGTCGCGCCCCAGCCCGATGCTGCGGCTGGTGCAGGGCGACGTCGGTTCGGGCAAGACCGTGGTCGCCGCGCTGGCCGCCATGCTGGCAGTGGAGCAGGGCAAGCAGGTCGCGCTGGCCGCACCCACCGAGCTGCTGGCCGAACAGCATCTCAACAACCTGCGCGGCTGGCTGGAGCCGCTGGGCGTGCGCATTGCCTGGCTGGCCGGCAAGGTCACCGGCAAGGCGCGCGCCAGGGTGATGGAGCAGGTCGCCAACGGCGAAGCGCAGGTGGTGGTCGGTACCCACGCGCTGATGCAGGAGGCGGTGGTGTTCCAGGATCTGGCGCTGGCCATCGTCGACGAACAGCACCGCTTCGGCGTGCATCAGCGGTTGGCCCTGCGCGACAAGGGCGCGGGCGGCAACAGCGTCCCGCACCAGCTGGTGATGACCGCCACGCCGATTCCGCGCACGCTGGCGATGTCCGAATACGCAGACCTGGATGTGTCGGCCATCGACGAGCTTCCGCCAGGGCGCACGCCGGTGCAGACCGTGGCACTCAACAATGACCGGCGCCCGGAGCTGATCGAGCGCATCGCGCTGGCCTGCCAGGAAGGGCGGCAGGTGTACTGGGTGTGCACGCTCATCGAGGAAAGCGAAGAGCTGGATGCCACCCCGGCGCAGGCCACCTACGAATCACTGCAGGCACTGCTGCCAGGTGTTCGCGTGGGGCTGGTGCATGGCCGCCTGAAAGCCGCCGAAAAGCTGGCGACGATGGTGGCGTTCAAGGCCGGCGATATCGACCTGCTGGTGGCAACCACGGTCATCGAAGTGGGTGTGGATGTACCGAATGCTTCGTTGATGGTGATCGAGAACGCCGAGCGCCTCGGCCTGGCCCAGCTGCACCAGCTGCGCGGCCGCGTCGGTCGTGGTTCGGCGGTATCGCGTTGCGTGCTGCTGTACCAGGCGCCGCTTTCGCAGATGGCGCGCGAGCGCCTGCAGACCATGCGCGAAACCAACGATGGTTTTGTCATCGCCGAGAAGGATCTGGAACTGCGTGGCCCCGGCGAACTGCTCGGCACGCGGCAGACCGGCCTGGCCGGTTTCCGCATTGCCGATCTGGCCCGCGACGCCGGCCTGCTGCCCGGCGTACACGACTTGGCCGAGCGCCTGCTGGCCCAGCAACCGGCGCTGGCGGATCGCGTGGTTGCACGCTGGATCGGCACCGCCGTGCGTTACGCCTCGGCCTGATTCCTGTAGAGCCGGGCCCATGCTCGGCTGCCGTTCGCGTGGATGTGTCGACCAAGGTCGCCACCTGCCAACAGCCGCGGAAATCCACTGTAGAGCCGAGCCCGTGCTCGGCTGCCGTTCGCGCGGATGTGTCGACCAAGGTCGACACCTGCCAACAGCCGCGGAAATCCACTGTAGAGCCGAGCCCGCGCTCGGCCGCCGTTCGCGCGGATGTGTCGACCAAGGTCGACACCTGCCAACAGCCGCGGAAATCCACTGTAGAGCCGAGCCCGCGCTCGGCTGCCGTTCGCGTGGATGTGTCGACCAAGGTCGACACCTACCAACAGCCGCGGAAATCCACTGTAGAGCCGAGCCCACGCTCGGCTGCCGTTCGCGTGGATGTGTCTACCAAGGTCGACACCTAGCAACAGCCGCGGAAATCCACTGCAGAGCCGAGCCCACGCTCGGCTGCCGTTCGCGCGGATGTGTCGACCAAGGTCGACACCTGCCAACAGCCGCGGAAATCCACTGTAGAGCCGAGCCCACGCTCGGCTGCCGTTCGCGTGGATGTGTCTACCAAGGTCGACACCTAGCAACAGCCGCGGAAATCCACTGCAGAGCCGAGCCCGCGCTCGGCTGCCGTTCGCGCGGATGTGTCGACCAAGGTCGACACCTGCCAACAGCCGCGGAAATCCACTGTAGAGCCGAGCCCATGCTCGGCTGCCGTTCGCGTGGATGTGTCGACCAAGGTCGACACCTGCCAACAGCCGCGGCATCCATGCCCCGGCCGGCCGCCCCAACCCCGGTCTTGCAACGGTCATCATCCAGGTCCACACTTCGTTGCCGATCTGAAGACGGCAACGATGACCCACAAGATCCCCCTGTTGATCGACACCGATCCCGGTGTGGACGACGCCCTGGCCCTGCTGATGGCCTTTGCCGATGAACGGCATGACGTGGTCGCCCTGACCATCGCCGCCGGCAATGTCGGCCTGCAGTACACCGTCCGCAATGCCCTCAAGCTCTGCGACATCGTCGGCCGCGCCGACGTGCCGGTGTTTGCCGGCAGCCCGGATCCGCTGCTGCATCCCTCCGTCGACGCTGCCCACGTGCATGGCCGTGATGGCTACGGCGACGTGGACCTGCCGCCGCCGAGCCGCCAGGCTGAAGCCGAGCACGCTGCCCTGGCCATCCTGCGCCTGTCGCACGAACACGCCGGCGAACTGATGCTGGTGATGCTCGGCCCGCTGACCAACCTGGCGCTGGCGCTGAAGCTGGACCCGACCCTGCCCCAGCGCATCAAGCGCATCGTGGTGATGGGCGGTGCAGTCACCTGCCACGGCAACATCACCCCGGCGGCCGAATTCAACATCGCCTTCGATCCGGAAGCCGCGCACGTGGTGTTCACCTCGTTCAAGCACCTGCTGGTGTCGGACTGGGAGGCCACGGTTGCCCACGGGCTGCCGCTGGAGGAGGCCGAAAAGTGGCTGCAGGCCGATTCCGATCGCGCCCGCTTCTACGAGCTGATCTCGCGCAAGACCCGTGGCCTGTCCGAAGACAGCAAGGGTGGCCGCTGGTATACCGCCGACGCAGTGGCCATGGCCTGGGCGCTGAACCCGGAAGGGCAGCTGCAGGTCGAGTCGCGGCCGCTGAACGTGGAGCTGAACGGAACGTTCAGCCGCGGGGCCACCATCGTCGACTGGAACCGCCAGACCGGCCAACCGGACAACTGCGATCTGCTGATGGCCTACGATCAGGGGCGTTTCGAGGCCCTGGTGCGCCAGGCCCTGGGCGCGGATTGAAGTTCATTGCCCGGCACCGGTTGCCCAGAGCGGCAACCGGTGCTTATAATGCCGCTCTTGACCACCAGCCCATTTACGGTGTGAGCCCATGAAGGCCGATATCCATCCGAACTACCGCGACGTCGTCTTCCATGACGTCACCTCCGATTTCAAGTTCCTGACCCGCTCGACCATGGGCACGAAGGAAACCATCAAGTGGGAAGACGGCAACGACTACCCGCTGGTGAAGGTTGAAATTTCCTCTGCTTCGCACCCGTTCTACACGGGCAAGCACAAGGTCATCGACACCTCGGGCCGTATCGACAAGTTCCAGAAGCGCTACGCGCGCTGATCTGTTGATCCAGCTTCGAACCGACGGCCGCGCTCTGCGCGGCCGTTTGTTTTTCCCCAACGCCTGCCAAACGGGCGTTTGGATGGACGGAACACTGCGTTCGTGTGACAACGCTTTTGCCGATCCGGGCCGCTTGCTGGCCGGGTTCTGGCCGCCTGCCGTCTACGACTTCTGTCTAGCGCCGGGCAAATGCTGCTGTGCGATAATGGCGTGATCCCCGGCACAGGCCGAGGACGTCATTCACGTGCCTGACCAATGCGCTTGGGCAGGCGCCTTCCCATGAAGGAGCGCACACAGTGTCCGATCTTGATCAGGTCACGCTCAACGCCGGCGATAAGTCGGTCGTTCTGCCCGTCATCAAACCCACCCTTGGCAACGATTGTGTCGACATCGCGAAGCTGACCAAGGAAACGGGGTTCTTCACCTACGATTCCGGCTTCACCGCGACGGCCAGCTGCAAGTCCGCCATCACCTACATCGACGGCGACAAGGGCGTGCTGCTGTACCGCGGCTACCCGATCGAACAGTTGTCGGAAAAGTCGAGCTACGTCGAAGTGGCCTACCTGCTGATCAACGGCGAGCGCCCGAGCGCCGAGCAGCTGAAGGCCTTCACCGATGAGCTGACTGCCGAAGCCAACGTCGATGATTCGATCAACACCCTGATCGGCAGCTTCGCCAAGGATGCCCACCCGATGGCCATCCTGGCTGCTGCGATCGCGCAGCTGTCGGCCATCTACCACGACTCGCTGGACCTGTCCGACGCCGAACAGCGTCGCCAGGCCGCCGTGCGCCTGATCGCCAAGGTGCCGACCCTGTCGGCGCTGATCTACCGCCACGGCAAGGGCCTGCCGGCCAACAAGCCGGACACCTCGCTGGACTACGTCAGCCGCTTCCTGAAGCAGACCTTCGAGTCGGCCGACGGCCAGTACGATCTGAACCCGGACGTGGTCAAGGCACTGGACCTGCTGTTCATCCTGCACGCCGACCACGAGCAGAACGCTTCGACCTCGACCGTGCGCCTGGTCGGCTCGACCGGTGCCAACCCGTACGCGTCGGTCGCCGCTGGCGTCACCGCGCTGTGGGGTCCGGCCCACGGCGGTGCCAACGAAGCCGTGCTGAAGATGCTGGAAGAGATCGGCAGCGCCGACAACGTCGAGTCCGCCGTGGTCAAGGCCAAGGACAAGACCTCCGGCTTCCGCCTGATGGGCTTCGGCCACCGCGTCTACAAGAACTTCGATCCGCGTGCCAAGGTCATCGGTGAGATGACCAGCAAGGTGCTCAAGCAGCTGGGCGTGCAGGATCCGCTGCTGGACGTGGCCGTGAAGCTGGAACAGGCCGCGCTGCAGGACGAGTACTTCGTCGCCCGCAAGCTGTACCCGAACGTCGATTTCTACAGCGGCATCATCTACAAGGCGCTGCAGATCCCGACCGAAATGTTCACCGTCATGTTCGCCCTGGGCCGTACCTCCGGCTGGGTGTCGCATTGGCTGGAACAGCAGGTTGATCCGGAAATGAAGATCGGCCGTCCGCGCCAGGTCTACACCGGCAGCGACGTGCGCGACTACCAGGGCTGATCGCCCCGCGTAGGTTGTGCTGGAAGCGCCCCGCATCCGCGGGGCGTTTTCGTTGGTGGAGCCGGGGCCCGCGCGCGGGCGCTACAGCAATGGCCGGGCCCATGCCCGGCCTCGCGGTCAGGCGCCGATATAGGCAGTGATCTCGGCTTCGGCCAACAGCTGCCGCAACTGCGCGACAGACGCGCGCCGCATCGGCTTCTCATCCACCGGCGACAGTGGCGCCTGGCGCAGGGCGTCGTACGGCAGCACGGCCAGATCGAAGGTCAGCTCTTCGGCACTGAACACCCACACCGGCACATCCAGGCAGCGTTCGCGGTCCATGCGCAGGCGGCGCGTGCGCGATTCGGCGGGAATGCCGTGTTCGTCCAGGAAGCGATGCACGGCTTCCGGGTCGTCGCTGTGCAGGTGCAGCTGCACGGGGCTGTTGGCATCGGCGGTGCCATCCAGCACCGGGCCGGCCAGGCGTGGGGCGAAGCCGTGCAGGAACTCCAGTGCACGCATCGCGGCTTCGCGGCGACGCTGCAGTTCGTTGCCGTGCCGGGGCCCGGAGAACAGCCGCTGGTACTCGCGCAGCGCGTCTTCGATCTCGGTGTTGCGGGGCAGGGAGGCATCGTCGTGGATGCCGAGCCGGCTGGCGGCCTTCAACTTGGCCTGGTGGTAGTCGCGGATGCCGCCTTCGGCCATCAGGCGGGCGGCTTCGTGGGCGAGGCGGTGGCGCCGCTCGCGGGTCTGGCTGGCAGCATGCTGCTGGGCGCGATGCATGCGATGACTCCTGTTGCGACCTGGCTACAGACTAGCGCAAGGATGTGACATCTGTGTGGGCTCGGCTCTACAAAGGCGATGCCAACCAACGGTCGGCCCCTACCAGGCAAAGGCGATGCCAACCAACGGTTGGCCCCTACCAGGCAAAGGCGATGCCAACCAACGGTTGGCACCTACCAGGCAAAGGCGGCACGATGAAGCCGCCCTGGTAGTTGCCGACCTTGGTCGGCACAGGGCGCCAACCAAGGTTGGCCCCTACCAGGCAAAGGCGATGCCAACCAAGGTTGGCCCCTACCAGGCAGGCGCCGGTTGGCACCCGCCGGTTCTTCCTCAGAAGATATCGAACGCGGCGGCGTCGGCCTGTGGCGTATTGAGGTTCAGGTCGTAGTCGGTCAGGCGATCCATGTCTTCCACCTTCACCCACTCGGTCGCGCCGTTGAGGGTGGCCTGGACCATGCCGCTGGGCGGGTCGTTCTGCGCGATCGGGGTGTCCTTCAGCGCGGTGCGCATGTAGTCGATCCAGATCGGCAGCGCGGCCTTGCCGCCGTATTCGCGGTAGCCCAGCGAGCGGAAGTCGTCGCGGCCCACCCACACGGTGGTCACGTACGGGCCGCCAAAGCCGGAGAACCAGGCGTCGCGGTGGTCGTTGGTGGAGCCGGTCTTGCCGCCGACGTCTTCGCGGCCGAGCACCTTGGCCTGCACGCCGGTACCGCGCTGGACCACGTCGCGCATCATCGACACCAGCTGGTAGGCGGTGCGGGCGTCGATCGCGCGCGGGGCGGTGCGCGCATCCGGGTTGGCTGGCACGACGGCGGTTTCGGTCCTGGCTTCGGCCTTGGCCGCAGCGGCCGGGTCCACCTTCGGGGCCGGGGCACCGAAGTTGAAGCCGTCCACCACCTGGTTGACCGGCTGGTCGCTGCTGCCGGCGCAGTCGCGGCAGGCCAGCGCCGGGTTTTCCTTGAACACCAGGTTGCCGTCGCGGTCATTGACCTGGTCGATCAGCCAGGTATCCACGCGCGAGCCGCCATTGGCGAACACCGCGTAGCCACGGGCCACCGACAGCGGGGTCAGCGAGGCGGTACCCAGCGACATCGACAGGTTCGGCGGCAGTTCCGATTCGGCAAAGCCAAACTCGCTGATGTACTTGCGCGCGTAGTCCACGCCCATGCCATCCAGCAGGCGCACCGAGACCAGGTTGCGCGACTGCACCAGCGCTTCGCGCAGGCGCATCGGGCCACGGAAGCCGCCGCCGTCGTTCTGCGGGGCCCAGGTCTTGCCGCGGCGGTCGCGGAACACGACCGGGGCGTCAAGCACGATCGAAGCCGGGTTGTAGCCCTTGTCGAAGGCCGCCGCGTAGACGAACGGCTTGAAGCTCGAGCCCGGCTGGCGACGGGCCTGGGTGGCGCGGTTGAACTTGTTGCCGGAGAAGCTGAAGCCACCGACCAGCGCCTTCAGTGCGCCGTTGTGGGCATCCAGCGAGACCAGGGCGGACTGGCCGCGCGGGATCTGGTCCAGCAGCCACTCACCTTCCTTGGCACCGGCGCGCACACGCACGATGTCGCCGCGCTGCACCAGCTTGCCCGGGGTCTTGTTGGTCCACTTGGCGGCGCCGGCCGGCAGCACGATCTCGGTGCGGTTGGCCAGCACCACCGTGGCGCTGCCATCGGCACCGGTGCTGGCGACGATGGCCGGCAGCAGGCCGGCCTGGCCGAACATGCCGCGCAGGTGCTCGGCCAGGGCGGCGGTATCGTCGCCGGCGCCCAGCTGGACCTGCTTCTCCACGCCGTGCCAGCCGTGACGGTGGTCGTACAGCAGCAGGCCATCGCGGATGGCCAGGTTGGCGGCGGTCTGCAGGGTGGAGTCGATCGTGGTGGTGACGTGGTAACCCTTGTTGACCACGTCGCCGCCGAAGCGGGCGATCATTTCCTGGCGCACCAGCTCGGCCACGTAGGGCGCATCCACCTGCACCGGCGGCTCATGCGCGGTGGCGTGCATCGGCACGGCCTTGGCCGCGTCGGCCTCGGCCTGGCTGACGAACTTCAGGTCGGCCATGCGCTGCAGCACGTAGTTGTCGCGGCGCTGGCGGGCGCGTTCCGGGTTGGAGATCGGGTTGCCCGAAGAGGGGAACTTGGGGATGCCGGCCAGCGAGGCCATCTCGTCCAGGTCCAGCTCGTTCAGCTTCTTGCCGTAGTAGAACTCGGCGGCGGCGGCCACGCCGTAGGCGCGGTTGCCGAAGAAACTCTTGTTCAGGTACAGCTCGAAGATCTCGTCCTTGCTCAGCTCGGACTCGATCTTCCGCGCCAGCAGGATCTCGGCCAGCTTGCGGGTATAGCTGTACTCGGAGCTGAGGAAGAACTGGCGGGCGACCTGCTGGGTGATGGTCGATCCGCCCGGCACGCGCTTGTCGTTGGTGGTGGCCAGCAGCCACACCGCGCGGCCGATGCCCATGTAGTCCACACCGCCGTGCTCGTAGAAGCGCGCGTCCTCGGTCGCCAGGAACGCCTGCTTCAGCTTCTCCGGCACGTCCTTCATGGTGATCGGGGTACGCCGGGTCTCGCCGAACACCGCCATCAGCTTGCCGTCGGCAGCATAGACGTACATCGGCTCCTGCATTTCCACGTCGCGCAGGGTCTGCACGTCGGGGAGCTTGGAGGAAACGGCATAGTACAGACCGCCCACGGCGGCCGCGCCGATCAGCGCCAGGACCAGGACAATCAGGAAGATCCAGCGCAGCCAGCGGCGGAGTCGAGTCATCGGGTTCAGATTCCGATTGCGAATTTCGTGGTCGCAGAGTATAGATTACGCAAGGTGGCGGCTGGGGTCGGCACCGGGGAGCGCAAGGGGAATTGCCAGGGGCTGCATCGTGAATCCGTGAGGGAATTCACAGCAGGGCGGTTGTCATTTGCTAAGAATACGTTATTAATGCGCGGACGCAGCTCTTGCGTCCAAGTGCCCGTCGGCAGGGGAGAAACCGTGGGGCTCATCCCAAAAAGTCAGTCGCCGCTTGTTGGCGTCGACATCAGTTCGACTGCGGTAAAGCTTTTGCAGCTGTCCCGCAGTGGCAATCGTTTCCGCGTGGAACATTACGCTGTGGAACCTCTTCCGCCGAATGCGGTGGTGGAGAAGAACATCGTTGAAGTGGAGGCCGTGGGTGAGGCCATCCGCCGGGCGATGAACCGTTCAGGCAGCAAGGCCAAATTGGCCGCTGCCGCCGTCGCGGGGTCGGCGGTGATCACCAAGGTGATCCCGATGCCGGCCGATCTCGACGAGAACGACATGGAAGCCCAGATCGAGCTGGAAGCGGTCAACTACATTCCGTATCCGATCGAGGAAGTGAACCTGGACTTCGAGGTGATCGGGTCGATCCCGAACAACCCGGAGATGGTCCAGGTGCTACTGGCCGCGTCGCGTTCGGAAAATGTCGAGCTGCGCCAGTCCGCACTGGAACTCGGTGGCCTGCAGGCCAAGGTGATGGACGTGGAGGCCTTCGCGGTCGAGAACGCCTACGCCCTGGTCGCCAGCGAGCTGCCGGTGTCCATCGACGGCGTGGTTGCGCTGGTCGACATCGGCGCCACCATGACCACCCTCAACGTCCTGCGCGGCGGCCGTAGCCTCTACAGCCGCGAGCAGGTGTTCGGTGGCAAGCAGCTGACCGACGAGATCATGCGCCGCTACGGCCTGAGCTACGAGGAAGCCGGGCTGGCCAAGCGCCAGGGCGGCCTGCCGGAAAGCTACGAGATGGAAGTGCTGGAGCCGTTCAAGGAAGCCACGGTCCAGCAGATCAGCCGCCTGCTGCAGTTCTTCTATGCAGGCAGCGAATTCAACCGCGTCGATCACATCGTGCTGGCCGGCGGCTGCGCCGTGCTCGGTGGCCTGCCGGAGATGGTCGAGGAACAGCTGGGCGTGCCGACCGTGGTCGCCAACCCGCTGGCGCAGATGACCCTGGGGCCGAAGGTGAACGCGCATGCGTTGGCCCAGGATGCCCCCGCGCTGATGATCGCGACCGGTCTGGCGCTGAGGAGCTTCGACTGATGGCACGCATCAATCTATTGCCCTGGCGCGCCGAGCGGCGCAAGCAACGCCAGCGCGAGTTCTACGCAATGCTGGGCATGGCCGCCGTCGGTGGCCTGCTGCTGTCGCTGATGATCTGGTTCTATTACGACCGCCAGGTGAGCGGCCAGATGGACCGCAATGCCTATCTGGAAGCCGAGATCGAGAAGGTCAAGGAACAGAACAAGGAGATCGATCGCCTCGACGCGCAGAAGGAACGCCTGCTGGCCCGCAAGAAGGTGATCGAGGAACTGCAGGCCAAGCGCTCGCAGATGGTCCACCTGTTCGACGCGCTGGTGCGCACCATCCCCGATGGCGTGGTGCTGACCGCGCTGAAGCAGGAAGGTGATGTGCTGACGCTGGAAGGCCGCACCCAGTCCAACGCCCGTGTTTCGGCCTACATGCGCAACCTGGAGACCTCCGGCTGGATGACCAACCCGGAGCTGTCGATCATCGAAGCGCGTGACCCGGAGAAGGACAAGGACGGCAAGGCCGGCCCGCTGGCCGACATCAAGGCGCTGCCCTACGTGTTCGTGGTCAAGGTGAAGCTGCCGGCACAGAGCGAAGAGGTATCGGCGACGCCGGGCCTGAACGCCGATGGCTCGGTGGCGACGGCTGCCCCGGCACCGGTGGCACCGTTGGCTGCAGGCCCGGATGCTGCGACGCCTGCCGCTCCGGCGGCTGGCCAGCCGCCGGCACCTGCCGCACCTGCCGCTGCACCGGCGGCCGCTCCGGCCAAGCCGAACCAGCCAGCCGCGCCGGCCGCCGCGCCGGCCCCGGCACCTGCCCCGAAGCCTGAGGGCAGCCGCCTGGCGCAGCCGCCGCAGGCCTTCAATGCGCTGCTGCAGGGGGACCGCGCATGAGCCAGAAGATCGACATCAAGAACCTGGATTTCAACGACATCGGCAACTGGCCGCAGAAGGCCAAGATCGTCTTCTGCTCGTTGCTGGCACTGGTCATCATGTTCGTGGCGTGGATGCTGCTGATCAGCGGCAAGCGCGAGGAACTGGCCGGCCTGGAATCGAAGGAAGTCGAGCTGCGTACCGAGTTCACCAAGCAGCAGGAACGCGCGGTGAACCTGGGGCCGCTGAAGCAGCAGCTGGCGCAGATGGAGCAGGTCCTGCAGCAGATGCTGCGGCAGCTGCCGAGCAAGACCGAAATGCCCGACCTGATCATCGACATCTCGCAGACCGCGCTGTCCAGCGGCCTGACCAACGAGCTGTTCGAGCCGGAGCAGGAGCAGATCAAGGAGTTCTACGCCGAGAAGCCGATCAAGCTGCGGATGGTGGGCAGTTACCACCAGTTCGGCGCGTTCGTCAGTGGCGTGGCCTCGTTGCCGCGGGTGGTGATCCTGACCATGCATGACATCAACCTCAAGCCCAAGGAAAAGACCGGCGGCAACGTCCGCAGCGGTGCACTGGAACTGTCCGGTACGGTCAAGACCTATCGCTACCTGGACGAGACCGAGGTGCAGGCGCAGCAGGCGGCCGACGCTGGCAAGGAGGGCAAGAAGTGATGCGCGCGCAGACCGTACGTGGTGCGATGGTGCTGGCGGTATTGCTGCTGGCCGGTTGCGGCCGTGGCGTGACCAGCACGCCCGGCGACGCACCGAATCTTGAGAAGTGGGTGGAAGGCGAGCGTGCGCGACCGGCGCAACCGCTGGAGCCGCTGCCGGTGATGCAGCAGTTCGAGACCTTCGAGTACTCCGCGCAGGGCATGCGCGATCCGTTCACCGATGCCTGGACCAATCCGCAGCAGGGGAACGGCGGATTGCGACCGGATCCGAACCGGCGCAAGGAGCCGCTGGAAGGCTTCCCGCTGGATGCGCTGGACATGGTCGGCACCATCGGCACCGGTGCAGGCACCGTGGCGCTGGTGATGGGGCCGGACAAGGTCACCTACCGGGTTCGCCCGGGCGGTTACCTGGGGCAGAGCGACGGGCGGGTCACGGCGGTCTTCGAAGACCGCGTGGAGCTGATCGAACTGGTGCCGGATGGCGCGGGTGGCTGGCTGGAACGGCCGGCAACGCTCTCGCTTGAAGATCAATGATCGTTTACTGGGGATAGCACGATGACCTTTCACCAAGCCAAGGGGCTGCGTCCCATCCGGCGCTCTACCTTGAACCGTGTCAGCGCGCTGGGAGTCGCGCTGATGCTGGCCTGCGCTCCGGCGCTGGCTGCCGCACCGGCGGAAAAGCCGGTGGGCGCCACCGTGGCACCGGCCGCTGCGCCGGCCG
This sequence comes from Stenotrophomonas maltophilia, assembly GCF_002799245.1. Taxonomy (GTDB): domain Bacteria; phylum Pseudomonadota; class Gammaproteobacteria; order Xanthomonadales; family Xanthomonadaceae; genus Stenotrophomonas; species Stenotrophomonas maltophilia_S. The sequence goes on from NZ_NEQV01000002.1 coordinate 452,425, forward strand.
GCCTGTCGGTGGCCAAGATCGATTTCAAGCGCGGCGATGACGGCGCCGGGCGCCTGATCGTGCAGTTCGACGGGCAGGGCGCGATCCCTGACCTGCGCACGCAGGGCAACAGCGTTGTGGTCGACGTCGGCAATGCCCGGCTGCCGGCCAACCTGCAGAAGCCGATGAACGTCACCGACTTCGCCACGCCGGTACAGCGCATCGACGCCAAGCCGTCCGGTGCCGGCACCCAGCTGGTGCTGAGCACCGGTGGTGCGGTGGAATCGCTGGCCTACCAGAGCGGCAACGAGTACGTGGTCGAGATCAGCCCGCGGCAGGCCCAGGCCGCCGTCGGCGCGGTCACCGCCGGCAGCGTCACCCAGGCGGCCAAGGCCGTCGGCCAGCGCGGTTTCACCGGCAAGCCGGTGACCTTCAACTTCCAGGACGTGCCGGTGCGCACCGTGCTGCAGTTGATCGCCGAGGAGTCCAACCTGAACGTGGTTGCGTCCGACTCGGTGCAGGGCAATGTGACCCTGCGCCTGGTCAATGTGCCGTGGGACCAGGCGCTGGACATCGTCCTGCGCGCCAAGGGCCTGGACAAGCGTCGCGACGGCAGCGTGATCTGGGTGGCACCGCAGGCTGAACTGGCCAAGTTCGAGCAGGAGAAGGAAGACGCGCGCATCGCCATCGAGAACCGCGAAGACCTGCAGACCGACTACATCCAGATCAACTACCACAGCGCCACGCAGATCTTCAAGGCACTGACCGAGGCCAAGGGCATCGGCGGCAGTGGTGGTGGCGGCAGTGGCGGTGGTTCGGGTGGTTCGTCGCAGGAAGACAGTGGCTTCCTGTCCTCGCGCGGCCGCATCGTGGCCGACGAGCGCACCAACACGCTGATGATCAGCGACATCCCGAAGAAGATCGCGCGCATGCGCGAGCTGATCAACGTGATCGACCGCCCGGTCGACCAGGTGCTGATCGAAAGCCGCATCGTCATCGCCACCGATACCTTCGCCCGTGAACTGGGCGCGAAGTTCGGTGTCAGTGGCAGCCGCGACAACGTGTACTTCAGTGGCAGCCTGGATGCCAATGCCGAGACCCGCAAGTCGCAGGTTGCGACCGACCTGGCCAATGCCAAGGCCGAGCGCGACTGGGAAGCCGGTGGCCGGGTTGGCCCGCCGCCGGTGAAGTCCGGCTCGGCGATCACCCGTGGCCTGAACTGGAACCTGCCGGTGGCCGCCGCCAGCAACCCGGGTTCGCTGGCACTGTCGATCCTCAATGCCGGTTACCTGCTGGACGTGGAGCTGTCGGCCATGCAGCAGGAATCGCGAGGCGAGGTGATCTCCAACCCGCGCGTGGTCACCACCAACCAGCGCGAAGCGATGATCAAGCAGGGCAAGGAAATCGGTTACGTCACCATCAGCGGTGGTACCGCTGGCGGCGTGGCTACGCCGAACGTGCAGTTCAAGGAAGTGGTGCTGGAACTGAAGGTCACCCCGACCATCACCAACGACAACCGCGTGTTCCTCAACATGCAGGTGAAGAAGGATGAAGTCGACCAGCTGATCCAGCTGGAGGGCTACGGCACCGTGCCGTCGATCAACCGTCGCGAAGTCAATACCGCGGTGCTGGTCGAGGATGGGCAGACCGTGGTGATCGGTGGTGTCTACGAGTTCACCGATCGCAACAGCATCAGCAAGGTGCCGTTCCTGGGCGACGTGCCGTTCCTGGGCAACCTGTTCAAGAAGCGCGGCCGCAACAAGGACAAGGCCGAGCTGCTGGTGTTCGTCACCCCGAAGGTGCTGCGCGTGGCCAAGCAGAACTGAGCCAACGCACGCTCGTGCTGGAAGAAGGGCCGCCCTGTGCGGCCCTTCTTCGTTTGCGCCGCCCTGTCGATCCATGGCCTGCGTGGAGGGCTGTTCAGCCGTTCTTGATGCCATTCGCAAGGCACCCTGCGATGATGTCGGGAACCCGTGCCGTCCTGCGCCGGTCAAAGGCCCCCATGAACCTGCCACCGCCGATGCCCGAATCCGTCTCGCCGCCGCCCGCGCCGGCCATCTCCCGCCTGCATGCGGCATTCACCCAGCTGCGCGATGCGTTGTCGGCCGAGATCGTCGGCCAGTCGGCACTGGTCGAACGCTTGCTGATCGCGCTGCTGGCCGACGGCCATCTGCTGGTGGAGGGCGCACCGGGCCTGGCCAAGACCACGGCGATCCGTGCACTGGCGTCCCGCCTGGAAGCGGACTTTGCCCGTGTGCAGTTCACGCCCGACCTGCTGCCGGCCGACCTTACCGGCACCGAGATCTGGCGCCCGCAGGAAGGCCGCTTCGAGTTCGTGCCCGGCCCGATCTTCCACCCGATCCTGCTGGCCGATGAGATCAACCGTGCACCGGCCAAGGTGCAGTCGGCGCTGCTGGAGGCCATGGGCGAACGCCAGGTCACGGTTGGCCGCCATACCTATGCGCTGCCGCCGCTGTTCCTGGTGATGGCCACGCAGAACCCGATCGAGCAGGAAGGCACCTTCCCGTTGCCGGAAGCGCAGCTGGACCGCTTCCTGATGCATGTGCGCATCGGTTACCCGGACCAGGCGGCCGAATCGGAAATCCTGCGGCTGGCACGCGAGCGCGCCCGCGGTGCGTTGGGCGAGGCTGCACCGGCCCCGGACAAGATGCCGATGCAGGACGTGTTCGATGCCCGCCGCGAAGTGCTGGACCTGCACATGGCGCCGGCGCTGGAGCGCTACCTGATCGAACTGGTGCTGGCTTCGCGCGATCCATCGCGCTACGACGCCGGCCTGGGCCGCCGCATCGCCTGGGGGGCAAGCCCGCGCGGTTCCATCGCACTGGAGCGCTGCGCCCGTGCTCGAGCCTGGCTGGCTGGCCGCGACTTCGTCACGCCCGACGATGTGCGTGCAGTCGCCGCTGACGTGCTGCGCCATCGCGTGCTGCCCAGCTATGAAGCCACCGCCGAGGGCTGGGATGGCGAACGCCTGGTGCAGGAGCTGCTGGCCCGGGTGCCGGCACCCTGAGCCTGCGCATGACCGATCCTTCCCTGGAACAGGCACCGTCTGTGGTCGAAGGTGACGGGCTGCGCCCGCAGCTGGCCGAACTGGTCGCGCTGCGGCGGCTGGCACAGCGTCCGCCGCCGCCACGCCGTGGCCGCACCGGCAACGCGGGCCAGGCACCGTCCCCGCTGCGTGGCCGCGGCATGGAGTACGCCGAGTCGCGCGAATACGTGGCCGGCGACGACGCGCGCCACATCGATTGGCGCGTGACCGCGCGCACCGGTCGCGCCCACACCAAATTGTTCCAGGCCGAGCGCGAGCGGGTCAGCCTGATCGTGGCCGATACGTCGCCAGCGCTGTACTTCGGTACCCGCGTGCGCTTCAAATCGGTGCAGGCCGCACGTGCCGGCGCTGTTGCCGCGTGGTCGGCGCAGCGCCGTGGGGACCGCGTAGGCGCGCTGCGTGGCAGCGACTGCGAAGCGCCGATCGCCCCCGCAGGCGGGCCACGCGGCGTGTTGCGCGTGCTCGACGCGCTGACCCGCTGGTATGCGCAGCCGCCGGCGGACGACCTGGGCCTGGAGCGTGCGCTGGATCATGCAGGCCGCGTGTTGCGCCCGGGGGCGCGCATGCTGGTGCTGGCCGATCCGCAGCAGGCCATCCGCATTCCACCGGCGCGATGGAGCGCGCTGGCCCAGCATCACGACCTCAGCCTGGTGCTGCTGGTCGATCCCCTGGAACTGCACCCGCCCTCGGCGGCGCTGCAGTTCCAAGCCGCACAGCAGCGTATCGGTCTCGACCTGCGGCGCAGCGAGGTGCAGGCGCACTGGCAGTCGCATTTCGTTGAACCGCTGCATGCGCTGCGCCGCCAGCTCGGTGCGCGCCGGGTCGACGTGCAGGTGCTGTCCACCGATGCGCCCAGCGACGCCTGGCTGGCGCCGTCGCCGACCGAGGTGCCGGCATGAGCGCCGCTCTGCCGTTGCGCGATGTGCAGCTGCCACCGGCACCATCATGGTGGCCGCCCGCCCCCGGCTACCTGATGATCGGCGTGGCGGTCGTGCTGGTGCTGCTGGTGATCAGCGTGGTGATGTGGCGGCGTCGCCGCCGTCGCCAGCGTTGGTTGCAGCTGTTCGACAGGGAACTGGAAAAAGCCACCGACGCTGCGGCCGAACTGGCGGCCATCGCGGGACTGCTGCGCCGTGCCGCACGCCATGCAAAGCCGGGCAGCGAATCGCTGCGCGATGACGCCTGGTGGCAACGCCTGGATCCGCAGGGCGCGTTGCCCGGTGCGCAGCGCAGCCTGCTGGCCGAAGGCGCCTATCGCCCGCGCGTGAACAGCAACGACGTGGCGGCCGTGCGCCGCTGGGCCCGCGAGCGCTATCTGGCGATGCTGCTGGAGCGTCGCCGATGAACCTGTGGGCAACCTATTGGCCATGGCCGGATCTACAGCTGGCGTGGCCGCTGGCCCTGCTGGCGCTGCCGTTGCCGCTGCTGATGCGCTGGTGGAAGCGGCGGGCAGAGCCGGGAGCTGCGCTGCGTGTGCCCTATGCCGCTGCCGAACTGGAAGCACTGTCCGGTGGTGGCCGTGTCGACGTGTCGTGGTTGCGTACGCTGCTGCTGTGGCTGGGGTGGTGCGCACTGTGCATCGCGCTGGCACGACCGCAGCAGCTGGGCGAAGCCATCACACCGCCGCAGCAGGGGCGGCAGATGATGCTGGCCATGGATGTGTCCGGCAGCATGGGCGAGGGCGACATGGTGCTGGGCGGCCAGGCGGTCGATCGTCTCACCGCCGCCAAGGCCGTGCTTGCCGATTTCCTTGATCGTCGTGCGGGCGATCGCGTCGGCCTGCTGATCTTCGGCGACCGCGCCTACACGCTCACGCCGCTTACCGCGGATCTGGCCAGCGTGCGCGACCAGCTGCGCGACAGCGTGGTCGGCCTGGCCGGGCGCGAGACCGCCATCGGTGATGCCATCGGCCTGGCGGTGAAGCGCCTGCGCAGCCAGCCGGAGGGGCAGCGGGTACTGATCCTGTTGACCGATGGTGTCAGCAATGCCGGCGTGCTGGAGCCGTTGCGTGCCGCGGAAGTCGCGCGCGCCGAGGGCGTGCGCATCCACACGGTTGCGTTTGGCGGCGATGGCAGCATGCGGTTGTTTGGCATTCCGATTTCCACCGACCAGGATCCGGTCGATGAGGCCACCCTGAAGAAGATCGCCAGCATGACCGGTGGCCAGTTCTTCCGCGCACGTGACACCGCGCAGCTGGCCGGGATCTACGCCGAGCTCGATCGCCTGGAGCCGGTTGCCGCGAAGGGGCCGAGCCTGCGCCCGCGCGAAGAACGTTATGCCTGGCCATTGGGGATTGCGTTGCTGCTGGGTGTGCTGGCCTGGCTGTGGCCGGAGCGTCGCCGATGATTGCCCTGGCCACCCACTTTCCCGATTGGAACGCGCTGCACTTCCTGCGACCGGAATGGTTGTGGGCGTTGCTGGCGCTGCCGCTGATCGTTGCGCTGGCGCTGTACCGGCAACGACGCAGTGACGCGTGGCGGCAGGCGGTGGATGCACACCTGTTGCCGCACCTGCTGGCGGCTGGCGCGAAGCGTCGCGTGCGCCTGCCCTGGGTGCTGCTGCTGGGCTGGGCACTGGCATCGCTGGCGATGGCCGGACCCAGCTGGCGGCAGCAGGCACAACCGATGTTCCAGGCCAGCGCGCCCCTGCTGGTGGTGCTGGACTTGTCCAGCCGGATCACTGCAACCGATCTGCCACCGTCGCGCCTGCTGCAGGCGCGGGCGAAAGTGGGCCAGCTGCTGCGCGCGCGCCAGGGCGGGCAGGTGGGCCTGGTGGTGTACGCCGATGATGCCTACACCGTGGCACCGCTCACCGACGACGGCAGCAACGTCGCGCTGTATCTGGATGCCCTTTCACCGGACGTGATGCCACGCGATGGCCAGCGTGCCGACCGTGGCATCGACTGGGCAGCACGGCTGATGCGGCAGATTGGCGCGTTGCGGGGGCAGATCCTGCTGGTCAGCGATCAGGCCGAGGGTGAGGCTGCACTAGCCGCAGCGCAGGCACGCGGGCTGGGCCTGCAGGTGTCGGTGCTGGGCCTGGGCACGCCTGCCGGTGCCGCCTACCGCGATGGCAGCGGGCAGATCCGCCAGGCTGCGCTGGATGAGGGCAGCCTGCGTGCGGTGGCTACGGCAGGTGGCGGCCGCTATGCACGCATCTCCGCCGATGACAGCGACCTGCGTGCGCTCGGCGTGCTTGACGCGCGCGATGGCATGGCGGCGCAGCGGCCGGGCGAAGGCAAGCAGTGGCGTGACGAGGGCTTCTGGTTGCTGCCGCCGGTGATGCTGCTGGCATTGCTGGCCTTCCGCCGTCGCGCGGTGCTGGCAGCGGTGCTCGCGGTCGGCCTGCTGCCGTGGATGAATGACGCGCAGGCGCAGGCGCAGGCGCCTGCGACGCACGCCTCTGCGCCCGCGCAGGGCACGCTGTGGAAGCGTGGCGACCAGGTGCAGCATCAGCGCCTGGCCGAGGGGGTTCAGGCTTACCGCAAGGGCGACTTCGCCACTGCACGCAGACAGTTCGAAGGCATCGACAACGATGCCGGTTGGTACAACCTGGCCAACACGCTGGCACGAGAAGGCAACTACGACGAAGCGATCGCCGCCTACGACCGCGCGCTGGCACTGCATCCGGGCATGGCCGATGCGGTGGCCAACCGTGCCGTGGTCGATGCCGCACGCAAGCGCAGGCCATCCGGTGGTGGCCAGGGCCAGGATCAGCAGAAGCCGCCGCAGAACGGGCAGCAGAAGCAACCGCAGAGCCCGCAGGGCCAGCACAATCCACAGGGGCAGCCGCAGCAGGGCCAGACGTCGCCCGGGCAGGGCCAGCCGTCGTCCGGCCAGCAAGCGCCACCCAAGCCCGGCGACGACGCCTCGCAGTCGAACCCGCAGACCGGCGAGCGTGGCCGCGATGGCCAGCAGGCACCGCCGCAGGCAGAGGACACCAGGGCGCAGGCACAGGCCGACGAACAGCAGCGCCAGCGCATGCAACAGGCGATGCAGCAGGCACGCGAAGGTGAGGCCGACAAGGATGGCAAGCCGGTGCCGGCCAGCGATGGCCGCACCCCGCGTCAGCGTGAGGAGCAACAGGCGGTCGAGGCGTGGATGCGTCGCGTGCCGGATGATCCGGGCGCGTTGCTGCGGGCCAAGTTCCAGCTGGAAAACGAACGCAGGAAGAGGGAAGGGCGATGACGCGGGCGATCTCTATGCATGGGCGCTGGCCATGGCAGCTGTTGGCGGCGCTGCTGGTGTGGCTGCCGCTGCTGGCCTGGGCGCAGCCGCGCGCCTGGCTCGACCGCGACCGCATCGCGATGGGCGATACGGTCACCCTCAATGTCGAGAGCGATCAGGGTGCCCCTGACTTCACGCCGTTGCGCAGCGACTTCGACCTGAGCGGCCAGACCAGCAGCCGCCAGGTGGAGTGGAGCAATGGCAGCATGCAGCAGCGCAATCTGTATGGGGTGGCGCTGACGCCACGGCGCAGTGGTGCGCTGGTGGTGCCGGGCCTGCAGGTGGGCAGCGTGCGCACCGCGCCGCTGACGCTGCAGGTGGATGCGGCCGCCGTGGCCGCGCCCGGCAGCAATGCGATGGCCTTCATTGAAACCGTTGTCGATGACGATACGCCCTATGTGCAGCAGAGCGTGGGCGTGGTGGTGCGGCTGTATTTCGCCTCGCAGCTGGCCTCCGGCGAGCTGGTGCTGGATACCCCGGCGGGTGCGTCGCTGCAGCGCGTGGGCGATGACCACACCGACGTGCGCCAGGTCAACGGCCGCCGCTACAACGTGGTCGAACGGCGTTTCCTGCTGATCCCCGAGCGCAGCGGCGCGTTGCGGCTGGCAGGTGCGCGTTTCAGCGGGCGCAGCGCCGGTGGCTTCTTCGATGATTTCTTCGGCGGTGGCGACGGACGCATGAATGCCACCAGCGCCGACCGCACGCTGCAGGTGCAGGCACAGCCGGCACAGGCGCCGCAGCCGTGGTTGCCCCTGCAGAGCCTGCAGCTGCGCTACACCAGTGCGCCGACCAGTGCCCGTACCGGTGAGGCGGCCAACGTGGTCGTCGAGGCGGTTGCCGAAGGCGCGACCCGTGCACAGTTCACCGACCTGCCGGTACCCGATGTCGGCAACGCCGCGCAGGTGTTCGCCGAACCCGCGCAGTACGAGGAGACCTTCAACGGCAGTACGCCGCGCCTGAAGATCACCCGCCGCTATTCGATCGTGCCGCGCCAGCCGGGTTCGCTGGTGGTGCCGGGACCGCGCCTGCCCTGGTGGGATGTACGCAACGGCAAGGCACAGGAAGCGAAGCTGCCGGACCTGACGCTGGCCGTTGCGGCCGGCACCGGCGCTGGCACTGCCTCGCCGGCACCGCTGCCGCCGATCGACACCGATGCCGCGCTGCCCGGCACCGACGGACAGGACGCGCGTATTGCCGCGACCGATCCACGTGCCAGTGGCCTGTCCGAGCGTCCGTGGCCGTGGATGGCGGCGGCCATCGGCCTGGCGCTGCTGTGGCTGTTGACCCTGGTGTGGGGCTGGCAGAGAGGTCGCCGCCCGCGTGCGGCGGCACCTGCAGCCGGCAAGCCCTCTGTGCCGACTGTGGCGGCCGGTCGTGCCGGCCTGGCCGAACTGCGCCGCGCGCTCGATGGCGAAGGCTTCGATCAGGTGGAAGCACGGCTGTGCGCGATGGCCGGTGTCGAACGCATCGAGCAGGTCATCGCCCGGCTTGAGGATGCAGCCCAGCGTCAGGTGCTGCATGACCTCCAGCAGGCACGCTGGGGCGGGCAGGGCGAACTGGCATCGCTGCGCACGCGCCTGCGCGAGGTCTTCCGTGACGGACCGCACTGGTCGGCGGCTGCGGGTACCGCCGAAACTGGCCTGGCACCGCTGTATCCACCGCGGCGAACCTGAACCGGCGCCGCTTGCGGGCTTTGTTAGAGTGCATTCATTTTTCGAGGAAACCCGCGTATGACAGCAGCTGCTGCCGGCAAGAAGAAGTTGCCCCTGCATTGGAAGATGGGCATCGGCTTTGCGATCGGCCTGGTCCTGGGACTGATCGTGCACGCCCTGGGCGGCAGCGTCGATGGTCTGCAGGCCGGTGCCAAGTGGGTAATGGACTACGTCACCACCCCGGCGTCGGGCCTGTTCCTCAACCTGATCTTCATGCTGATCGTGCCGCTGATCTTCTCGGCGCTGATCATGGGCGTGTCGGAAATGGGCGACATCCGCGCCCTCGGCCGCATCGGCTGGAAGACGCTGGCCTACACCGTGCTGCTGTCCGGCATCGCGGTAGGCATCGGCCTGGTGCTGGTCAACGTGCTCAAGCCGGGCGCGGGCGTCGATCCGCAGACGGCGGCACTGATGCTGTCGGAGAATGCCGAGCGCAGCAAGGAAATCGTCGCTGGCATCCATGGCACGCCGAAGGGCATGGACATGCTGCTGTCGATCGTGCCGAGCAATGTGCTGCAGGCGGCGTCGGACAACGGCGCGATCCTGTCGCTGATGTTCTTCGCGCTGATGTTCGGCATCGGCATGGTGCTGACCGACAATGAGAAGGTCGCCCCGCTGCGCCGCGCCATCGAAGGCGTGTTCGAAATCTCGATGACCCTGATCAACCTGGTCATCCGCCTGGCCCCGTACGCGGTGGCCTGCTTCATGTTCAACCTGGCCGCACTGTTCGGTTTCGAGCTGATCATCCGCCTCGGTGCCTACGTGGGCGTGGTGGTGCTGGCGCTGGGCCTGCACATGATCGTGACCTACGGCGCCGCGGTGTGGCTGTCGGGCCGCTCGCCGCTGTCGTTCTTCCGCGATACCCAGGAAGCGACGGTGATGGCGTTCTCCACCGCCTCCAGCAATGCGACCCTGCCGACCGCACTGCGCGTGGCCGACCAGATGGGCCTGCCGCAGCGCGTGTCGCGCTTCGTGCTGACCGTGGGCGCCACCGCCAACCAGAACGGCACCGCGCTGTTCGAGGGCGTGACGGTGATCTTCCTGGCCCAGTTCTTCGGTGTGGACCTGAGCATCGGCCAGCAGTTCATGGTGATGGCGGTCTGCATCCTCGGTGGCATCGGAACCGCGGGTGTGCCGTCGGGCTCGCTGCCGGTGGTGGCGATGATCTGCGCGATGGTCGGCGTGAACCCGTTGGGCATCGGCCTGATCCTGGGCGTGAACCACTTCCTGGACATGTGCCGCACCGCGCTGAACGTGACCGGCGACCTGGCCCTGACCACGCTGGTGGCCAAGGGCGAGTCCCACGACGGCCCGGCGCTGACCCCGCACGACGACTGAGTCCAGCGCCGCTGCTGGCGACCTGATCGGGGTCGGATTCCTTTCCACAGGGAAAGGGCTCCGACCCCGTTTCACATGCGGAATCCGGCGGAAATCCTGACGTTGCCGGCCAGCGGCCGGCACGACCGGGCAAGGCGGACTGACCCCCCGCCCGGCGACTATGGGACAATAGGCCGCCCGCACGTCCGCGGCCGCCTCCCGATTCCGACAGAACCATGACGCAGCCTACCCGTCGCCAGTTGGCCAACGCCATCCGCTTCCTTGCCGCCGATGCGGTTGAAACCGCAAAGTCCGGCCACCCCGGCATGCCCATGGGCATGGCCGACATCGCCGAAGTCCTCTGGAACGACTACCTCCGCCATAACCCGAGCAATCCGCACTGGTTCAACCGCGACCGTTTCGTGCTGTCCAACGGCCACGGTTCGATGCTGCAGTACGCATTGCTGCACCTGAGTGGTTACGACCTGCCGATCGAGCAGCTGAAGCTGTTCCGCCAGCTGGGCAGCCACACCGCTGGCCACCCGGAGCGCCACGAGACCCCGGGCGTGGAAACCACCACCGGCCCGCTGGGCCAGGGTTTCGCCAATGCCGTGGGCTTCGCCCTGGCCGAGAAGCTGCTGGCACAGCGCTTCAACCGCCCGGAGCTGGAAGTGGTCGACCACCGCACCTGGGTGTTCATGGGCGATGGCTGCCTGATGGAAGGCGTGTCGCATGAAGCCGCATCGCTGGCCGGCACCTGGGGCCTGCACAAGCTGGTCTGCTTCTGGGACAACAACCACATCTCCATCGACGGCAACGTCGAGGGCTGGTTCACCGACAACACCCCGGAGCGTTTCGAGGCCTACGGCTGGAACGTGGTCCGCGATGTCGATGGCCATGACCCGGAAAGCATCAAGGCCGGCATCGAGGCTGCGCTGTCGCAGAGCGACAAGCCGACCCTGATCTGCTGCCGCACTACCATTGGTTTTGGTTCGCCGAACAAGGCGGGCAAGGAATCCAGCCACGGCGCCCCGCTGGGCAAGGACGAGCTGGAAGCCACCCGCAAGCAGCTGGGCTGGGAATACGGTCCGTTCGAGATCCCGCAGGCGATCTACGACGGCTGGCGTGCCAATGGCGCCGGCACCCTGCGCCAGGCCGAGTGGGAACAGCTGTTCGACAAGTACGCCAGCCAGTACCCGGGCGAAGCGGCCGAGCTGACCCGTCGCTCGCACGGCGAGCTGCCGGCCGACTTCGTTGCCAAGGCCGATGCCTACATCGCCCAGGTGGCCGCTGAAGGCCCGACGATCGCCTCGCGCAAGGCCTCGCAGCTGGCCATCGAAGCCTACGCCCCGCTGCTGCCGGAAATCGTCGGCGGCTCGGCCGACCTGGCGCACTCCAACCTGACCCTGTGGAAGGGCAGCAAGTCGGTTGCCAGCGACGACGCCAACGCCAACTACGTGTATTACGGCGTGCGCGAGTTCGGCATGACCGCGATCGCCAATGGCCTGGCGTTGCACGGTGGCTTCATTCCGTTCGACGCCACCTTCCTGGTGTTCAGCGACTACGCCCGCAACGGTGTGCGCATGAGCGCGCTGATCCCGGCCCACGCCATCCACGTCTACACCCACGACTCGATCGGCCTGGGCGAAGACGGCCCGACCCACCAGCCGGTGGAGCACCTGGCCTCGCTGCGCTACATCCCGAACAACGACGTGTGGCGTCCGTGCGATGCGGTCGAGTCGGCGGTGAGCTGGAAGGCCGCGATCACCCGCCAGGACGGCCCGAGCTGCCTGGTGTTCAGCCGCCAGAACCTGCCGCACCAGCCGCGCAACGCCGAGCAGATCGCCCAGATCGAGCGCGGCGGCTATGTGCTGGCCGATGCGGCCGGCACCCCGGACGTGATCCTGATCGCCACCGGTTCGGAAGTCTCGCTGGCCACTGAAGCGAAGGCCCAGCTGGACGCGGCTGGCCTCAAGACCCGCGTGGTCTCGATGCCGTCCACCGACGTGTTCCTGCGTCAGGATGCGGCCTACCGTGAATCGGTGCTGCCGAACGCGGTGCGCAAGCGCGTGGCCGTGGAAGCCGGCGTCACCGGTTTCTGGCGCCAGTTCGTCGGCCTGGACGGCGCGGTGATCGGTATCGACACCTTCGGTGCTTCGGCCCCGGCCGACCAGCTGTACAAGCACTTCGGCATCACCACCGCCCACGTGGTGGAAGCCGCCAAGGCGCTGTAAGCAGCCTCGCGGAGCAATGAAGAAGGGGCCGGCGCAAGCCGGCCTTTTCTTTGCCGCAAGAAAAAGGGGACGGAGGGGATTAAGTCGTTTGTGCCACGTGCCGCAAACGACTTAATCCCCTCCGTCCCCTTTTTTCAGGCGGTGCGTGCCAGCGCGAGACGCAGCAGTCGTGCGTCCAGGCGTTCGGCGAAATCCCTGGGTGCCTGCAGGCCCATGCGCTGCAGGTACACCGCATCGCCGTCGCCAGCGGGTTGGCGCAGTGCCGCCCAGACCGTACGCAGCTTGTCGCCGCGGGTCTGCGTGTTGGCCTTCAGCCAGGCCAGCGCTTTCACCAGCACCTGCTCGATCTCGTTGAAGTCGCTGCCCAGTGGATAGTCCGGCAGGCTGCCATCGGCACGGAACGGTGCCAGCGCCCTGGCCAATGCCTGCGGCGTGTTGCGCTGCTGCCGCTCCGGATCCGGTTGCGTGGCCACCAGCAGCTTGCGCGAAGCATGCGCCTGCAGCAGCAGGTCGCCCTGGAACGGGGCCTCGGTGATTGCGGTCATCGCATGCACGCAGTCTTCGTCGGTCATGCCGCGCAGGTCGGCGATGCCATACTCGTTGAGGTAGATGTCGCGCAGGTGGCGCGGGATGGTGGTGTGGCCGTAGTTCCAGCGCACATTCGATTCGCGCCGGCCCTTGTCATCGCGCGCGGCACGGAACATCAGCACGCTGCGCGCTTCCGGCAGGGCATGGGCCATCGCCACGAAGTTGTACTGTCCGCCCACGCCGGACACCACGCGGCCATCGTCCAGCGCATCCGACACCGCCGCGCCCAGCGCGGTGGCCATCATGCAGGAGTTGAAGAAGCGCGCATGGCGGCGCTGCAGGCGCTCCAGCGTCTCGTTGCCGCCGTATAGCTGGTTGATCTCGCTGATGCGGCGCATGCCGATCGCACGGCACTCGTCTTCCGGCAGCGTGCGCAGCCACTCGTAGAATTCCGGCGAGCCCAGGTAGAACGCGCCGTGCAGGTACTCGCCTTCGGCGGCCAGGGTGGCGTGGTCGATCGACAACGTGCTGCCATTCTCGATGCGCTGCATCAGCGCCAGGTCGTCGTGCACCTTGCGCTTGATCACCCCGGTCTGCACCAGTCGGCGGAAGCCTTCGTTGAGCATCTCGCTGCAGCCGTACAGTCCAACTTCGAACGGATCCAGTCCGCCGATCTCCTGCACCAGCGGGTGGCTGGCCAGCTGCGGATCCAGTGCATGCAGCACGCGGCGGTAGCGCGCGTTGTCGGTGTGCCGCAGCACCAGCGCATGGCTGAGCGCGTCGGCCAGCGTGCCGATGCCGATCTGCAGGGTGCCGCCGTCGCGTACCAGCGTGCTGGCATACAGGCCAATGGCGTAGTCGGCGTCGCCGACCGGCTGCCGCGGCAGGCCGAACAGTGCCGGATACGGCGGCGGCGGGGTGATCACCAGATCGAAGAACGACACATCGACCGTGGCCGAGCCGCCCAGATAAGGCAGTTGCGGATCGATCTCGGCGACCAGCAATGGCCGCGGCAGGCCCCGCGCGGTCATCGCATCCAGCGTGTCCTGGGTGATGTCGTTGTTGCACGACAGCGAAAGCCGGCGGTCGTTCGGCCGCATCGCCACCTTCTGCACGATCACCTGCGGTGCGCGCTGCGCCACCGCGTCGGCGGCGTGGGTGTAGTTCAGGCTGGTATAGCTGGACTGCGCCTGGCGCGAGCCGAGCAGGGCGCCGGACTGCATGTAGAACTCTTCCACCTGCACGTGGGCCGGCAGCGCGTCGCGCGCGATCGCATCGGCATAGGCCAGGCGCGGGAAATCATCGCCGAAATGGCGCTGTGCGAACGGCGCCAGGAAGCGCGCTTCCAGGCCGTTGCCGCGTGCCTTCGGCGGATTCAGCGACAGTGCGGTATACAGCTGCAACGGCCGCGCCGGATCGCGCTCCACGCGTGCATACAGGGCATTGAGCAGCCGATGCGGCTTGCCCAGCGCCAGCGGTGCCCCGATCCGCAGCGGCCCTTCCACGCGCGCAAACAACCAGTCGACGGCGGCGTCCAGGTCGGTGAGGTGTTCGGTCATGCGCGGCGGTCCTGCGTGTGGGGGAGTGCTGGCATTACAGCATGTCGGGCTTGAACCGCCGTCGACGCGAGACCTCCGCACCGGACACCATGAACTGCCCATCGCCGCGGTAATGCACCGTGCGCGGCAGTTTCGGCCGGGGCGCAACGTGGGCGCGCACGATTTCCCAGATGAACAGGTTGCTCGACGCCACCTGGCTGTCGTCGTACAAGCGGCATTCGAAGCACGAATGGCATTGGCCGACCAGCGGCGCACCGACCTCGCGCGCGGGCAGCGCATCGAGCCCGAAACGGGCGAACTTGTCGACCTCGCGGCCGCTGCAGTTGCCGATGTCCACCACGGTATCGAGCAGCTCCACGCCGGGCACGTTGATCACGCACTCGCCGCTGCCTCGGGCCAGCGCGTGGCTGTGGTTCGCGTCCCACAGGTAGGTGGCGACCAGCGAGGGCGAGAAACCCATCACCATGTGCCAGCCCATCGTCATCAGGTTGCGCTGGCCACGCCAGGCGGTGCTGACCAGCACGATCGGGCCGGGTTCAAGGAAGCGGCGGGCCTGTTCGACCGGGAAATCCTTCTTGGGCAGCGCTTTCATCCGGGGCCTGGGGCGGGAGGAATCGATGCTGGCGCAGCGGCGATGAACCCGGAGTCGAGGGGCTTGACAGCCAATTCGATTACGCGCGTAATCGGGGTGTCGATTACGGATGTAAATCATGACCCCGATCAGCGAAGCCGAAGCCGTTGTGATGGAGGTGTTGTGGCAGCAGGCGCCGCGTAGTGCCGACGAAGTGGTGGCCGCACTGGCCCACCGCGACTGGGCCGAACCGACCATCAAGACCCTGCTCAACCGCCTGCTGACCAAGGGCGCGATCGCCGCCGAGCGCGACGGCCGGCGCTACCTGTACCGGCCGCTGCTGCAACGCCAGGCGTGGGTGGAGGCGCAGAGCCAGGACTTCATCGGCCGCGTGTTCGAAGGGCGTGTGGCGCCGTTGGTCGCGCACTTCAGCGAACGCGGCCAGTTGAGCGCGCAGGACATCGCCGACCTGAAGAAGCTGATCCAGGAGCTGGACCATGACTGAGCTGCTCGACGGATTGTTGCAGGCCAGCCTGTGGCTGGCAGCGGGTGTGGCCCTGCTGGCAGTGCTGCGGCCGCTGCTGGTGCGGATGGGCGGTGCCGGGCTGGCCTACCGCAGCTGGTGGCTGCTGCCGCTGCTGCTGGTGGCCCTGCTGCTGCCGTTGCCGCAGGCCGCGCTGCTGCAGCATGTACCGGCGTTGCCGCTGAAAGTGCTGCCGGGGGCCAGCGACAGTGTGGATGGGCAGTCGCTGCCCGGGGCCTGGCTGTTGCTGATGGCCTGGGCGCTGGGCATGGGCATCTGCCTGCTGCGCGACCTGCGCGCGCAGCGTCGTTTTGAACGGAACATGGGCCCGCTGAAGCCACGCGCCGATGGCAGCTGGCAGGCCAGTGGCGATCCTGGCCTGCCGGCACTGGTCGGTCTGTGGCGCCCACGCATCGTGGTCGGCCCCGATTTCGATCAGCAGTTCACTGTGCAGGAACAGGGCCTGATCCTGCAGCACGAGCGCAGCCACCAACGCAACGGCGATCACTGGGCCAATGGTGCCCTGCTGCTGATACGCGCCGTGTTCTGGTTCCATCCTCTTCTGTCTTGGGCTGCGCGCTGCTTCCTGCGCGACCAGGAACTGGCCTGCGATGCGCGCACCATGGCCCCGCAGCCGTCGCTGCGCGGCCTCTACGCCAGCACGCTGCTGAAGGCGCAGCTGGTCCACCCGGTTGCGCCGGCGGTCTGCCATTGGCGCAGCCAACCCGTGTTGAAGGAGCGTATCGCCATGTTGAAGCAGTCCAGGCGGAAGGCATTGCCGTGGGTGTCGGGGCAGGTGCTGGTGGTCGGGGTGTGCGTGGGAATGGGAGCGGTGGCGTGGGCCAGCCAGGGCAGTACGATGGCCGGCAGCCCTGCAGCGGCCGTCGTGGATCGGGAGATCCAGGTCGACAAGATGCCACCGCCGTCCTACCCGAAGTCTGCGATCGAGCAGCGTCAGGTCGGCGTGGTGAACCTGCGTGTGGAAGTGGATGCGCAAGGGCACCCCAGCGATGTCCGCGTGCTCAGCGCCTCCAATCCGGGGGTGTTCGATGCGGTGTCGATCGCCGCTGCGCGCAGCTGGACCTATCGGCCGGCGATGAAGAATGGCAAGCCGGTGGCAGGGGCAGTGAAGATTCCGATCAACTACGCCATGGACGACACCGAGGACACGAAGTGAAGCGGGCGCCGCTGTTGATGATGGCGGCGCTGCTGGCAGGATGCGCAACCCAGGATCGCCTGGCCACCGTCGATACCCGCAGCGAGAATGTCGGCCACCAGCGACTGCAGCCGCAGGCGGGCGGTGGCAGCGGGCAGCTGCAGGCGTATTCGCTGGGTGCGACCGAGGGCTACCGGATGCCGCAGCTGTACGCGGCGCCGGACCCGGAGGTCGGCGATCGTGATCCGCGCGCGGAGCTGGCCCCGACCACCATCTGCCTGCAGGTGGTGGTTGATGCCAACGGTGCTGTGGAGCGCAGCCTGCCGTTGACCGATCGCGCTGGGTGCGCGGCAGGTGCCATGCGCGAGAACGCCCCCCTGCTGCAGGCTGCGCAGGAAGCCGTGGCGATGTGGAAGTACTCGTCAGCAGCGGTCTGCCACTTCGCGGCTGGCAAGGTGCCGGCTGATCGCGGCGACTGCCGCGGCGCCGAGCGGGTTGAGCCGGTGGCGGTCACCCTGCAGTACGCCTTCACCTTCGAGATCGTGAAGGGCCAGCATGTGGTGCGGATGCAGGGGAAATGATCGCCCACGCTGCCTGGGCAGCGCCGGGCACTGCCCGGCGAGCACAGCGGCGCGACTCAGGCCCCACCCTGGATATTGGCCTTCACCGCCGGCTGCATCAGCTTCGGTTCTTCCAGCGTGGCATCACGGGCCTGGCGCACGCTGACGAACTCCGCCTCGGCCACGCCGTCGTGCACATGGATGTTGTGCGCGCGCTGTTCGCCGATGGTGGTTTCGTTGGCGAAGTCGCGGCCGCCCGGGCCGTAGTCGTGGCAGACGAATACGCGGGTGGCGTCGGGCAAGGCCAGCAGGCGCTGGATCGAGCGGTACAGCTGCGCGGCATCACCGCCCGGGAAATCGCAGCGGGCGGTGCCGCCGTCGGGCATGAACAACGAATCGCCGGTGAACAGTGCATCGCCGATCAGGTAGGCGATGCTGTCGCTGGTGTGGCCGGGCACGGCGATCACCTGGCCATGCAGCTCGCCAACGGCAAAGCTTTCGCCATCGCTGAACAGGTGGTCGAAGATTTCGTCGGCTGCTGGAAGCTGCAGGCCATAGCGCGGTGCGAACGTGGCCTGCACCGCGCGGATGCCTTCACCGATGGCCAGCGTGGCCTGCGGGAAGCGCTGCTTGAGCCGGCGCCCGGCCGATACATGGTCGGCATGGGCATGCGTCTCCAGCAGCCAGCGCAGCTGCAGGCCCTGCTGTTCGATGGCCTGCAACGCCGCGCGCAGCGGTGACTCGCTGCTGGCGTCGGTATCCGGGTCGTAGTCCAGGACCGGATCGATCAACGCCGTCTCGCCACTGGCCGGATCGCTGACCAGGTAGCTGAACGTGTTGCTGTCACGGTGGAAGAACGACTGCACCCGGACCGGCATCGGAACTCTCCTCAGCGCGTGCCGAGCACGCGGTTCAGCAACTGCGCCAGGTTCTCACCGGCCAGTCGCAGCTGCGCTTCGGCCAGCGGCCGGTAGCGCTCGGTGTATTCGTCACCGATTTTATGCGAGGCCGGATAAACGCCAGCTTGCATGGAGATGCGGCAGCTGGCTTCGGCCCAGGTCTGCGGGTCGCGCTGCGGGTTGGACTGGCGCGCCAGCTTCGGTGCGCGCTGGCTCTGCAGCAGCGGCAGGTAGCCGGCATCGTCCAGCTTGCGGGTGTTGAGCATGCCGCTGTCCCACAGTGAGTGCAGGTTGGTACCGCGGTTGCCGAACTGCAGCTGGAAATCGTTGCCGCCCTTGTCGTGCGCATAGCCAGCGTGCATTGGCTGGTGGATGTCGCCGACCAGGTGCACGACGAACTTCAGCGCCTGCAGGCGCTCGCCGTCGGTCAGGCTGCGGTCGCCAAGGATGGCGCTCTGTGCCTTCAGGGCTTCGACGATGCAGTTGCCGTTCTTGCAGTGCTTCGGTGCTTCGTAGTGGCAGTTGTCTTCGGCGATGTTGACGTAGTGCCAGCCGGCCGAGCGACGGCCCAGGCCCGGGTCCTTGGCGCGCAGCTGGTCGGCCCACGGCGCGATGCTGGCCAGGGTGGCGTCCGGTTCGGTGGCCAGCAGGCGGTCCACTTCGGCACGGGCGGTGGGGGTGAGGCGGGCGTCGGCGACTTCGGCAACCAGGCGGTGGCCTTGCGCGCCCCAAGCGTGTGCGGGGGCGGAGACGGACAGCAGGGCCGGCGCCAGGGCGGCGGCGAGGAAGAGGGAGTGCAGGGCGTTCATGCGCACATTCTAGCGGGGTAGGTGGATGGAAGAGCGCCTGCCCCTGCAGCCCCCATCCAACATGGCCGCGGAGGCGGATGCAAACGTCAAAGGCAACATCAAGAACAAATGCAGGATCAAAATCCGCATCCTGCAATTGCAGGCAGCCATTACGCCTCGGATGTACAGGTTCAGCTCTTGCCTTTGCTTGAGCTGGCACGCGCGCGCAGATCGGAAGGGTGGAGAGGGTGGAGTGATCGGGACCGTTCGCCGCATGGAGGCGGCGATCGAGCCTGCAGGGACGCATTTACGGTGTTTCCCGATCACTCCACCCTCTCCGCCCAACTGCAGAAGCCTGTGCTTCTCGCACAAAAAAAGCCCCGGCAATCACCGGGGCAACATGCTGCGAGGGTTTTGCGTGTAGCGGGGGAGCGGGGGCGAAGCCCCCGCGCCCAGTACACCGCTTAGAACTTGAAGACGTAGGACGCGCCGTAGACCAGCGGATCGATGTTGACCGTGCCGATCTTCTCGCCGTTCAACTTCACCTTGCTGTCGATGTCGATCCAGCGCATGTCCACGCGCAGGGCGCCCTTCTCGCCGATCGCGAAGTCCACGCCGGCGTGTGCGGCCAGGCCCCACGAATCCTGCAGCTTCAGCTTGCTGCCGGCCAGCGCACCGGTGGTGTCTTCGCTGAAGAAGGTCGTGTAGTTCACGCCCGCGCCGACGAACGGCGACACCTTGCCCTTGCTGTTGAAGTGGTACTGCAGGGTCACCACCGGCGGCAGCTGCTTGGTGCTGCCGACGCGGCCCAGGCCGTTGATGTTGATGTCGTGCTTGAACGGCAGTGCGGCCAGCACTTCGATGCCCAGGTTGTCGGCGATGAAGTACTCGCCGGTGATGGTCGGCTTGACGTCGTTGTCGACGTCGACCTTCAGGGTGCCGCCGGCCAGCCAGCCGTTGTTCGACTTCGGTGCCACCTGGTGCACGCCGGCCGAAACGGTCCAGTCGCCCTTGGACTGGGCCATGGCCGGGGCGGCGGCCAGGGACAGGGCGGCGGCCAGGCTGGCCACGATCAGGGGGGAGGTCTTGCGCATGGGGGTGTTCTCGCTGCTGGGTGGATGGGGCCAGTGTCGGCCTCACGCCGTGCTAACGCTTTGATCCGGATCAAATCCTGTCCGCCGGCCTGCCGCCGGGCCCGGCTGGCCCGCGGTGGCCAGCCCCGGTTTGCTAGACTTGTGGGCCCTATCCATCCCGCCGCACCTGTCGCGGCCGCAGGAGCTTGAGAACATGGCAATCAAGGTTGGTATCAACGGTTTCGGTCGCATCGGGCGTAACGTCCTGCGCTCGGCGGTGCTGAACTTCGGCGACGACATCGAAATCGTGGCCATCAACGATCTGCTGGAGCCGGACTATCTGGCGTACATGCTCAAGTACGACTCCGTGCACGGCCGCTTCAAGGCCGACGTGGCGGTGCAGGGCAACGACCTGCTGGTCAATGGCAAGAAGATCCGCCTGACCCAGGAACGCGACCCGGCCAACCTGAAGTGGGATGAAGTCGGCGCCGACGTGGTGCTGGAAGCCACCGGCCTGTTCCTGACCAAGGAAACCGCGCAGAAGCACATCGATGCCGGCGCCAAGAAGGTCATCATGTCCGCGCCGTCGAAGGACGACACGCCGATGTTCGTGTACGGCGTGAACGACAAGACCTACGCCGGCCAGGCGATCATCTCCAACGCCTCGTGCACCACCAACTGCCTGGCCCCGCTGGCCAAGGTCATCAACGACAAGTGGGGCATCAAGCGCGGCCTGATGACCACCGTGCATGCGGCCACCGCCACCCAGAAGACCGTCGATGGCCCGTCCAACAAGGACTGGCGCGGCGGCCGTGGCATCCTGGAAAACATCATTCCCTCGTCCACCGGTGCGGCCAAGGCCGTCGGCGTGGTCATCCCGGAACTGAACAAGAAGCTGACCGGCATGAGCTTCCGCGTGCCGACCTCGGACGTGTCGGTGGTCGACCTGACCGTCGAGCTGGAGAAGGAAGCCACCTACGCCGAGATCTGCGCTGAAGTGAAGGCACAGAGCGAAGGCCCGCTGAAGGGCATCCTGGGCTACACCGAAGACAAGGTCGTGGCCACCGATTTCCGTGGCGAAACCTGCACCTCGGTGTTCGACGCCGATGCCGGCATCGCCCTGGACGGCACCTTCGTCAAGCTGGTGACCTGGTACGACAACGAGTGGGGCTACTCGAACAAGTGCCTGGAAATGGCCAAGGTCATCGCCGCCAAGTAAGGCCGGCGCAGATCGCAGACGGACCCCGGCCTGGCCGGGGTTCGTCGTTTATGGGGCCTGCCCTGTCGTAGCATGGGGCGGTCGACCGCTGCCGCTGGGGCACGGGAACGCAATGGACGCACGCAATGGAAGCACTCATAGCCCTGGTGGTACTGGTCCTGTTGGCCATCCCGCTGCTGCTGGTGGTGGCGCTGGTGATGATCGCCGGCCTGCGCCGCCGCGTCGCTGCGCTGGAAAGCGCGATGGCTGCCGCACCTGCCACCGTCAGGCCCGCCGCTACCGCGCCCACGCCTGAACGGGCTGCGCCCGCGCCCGCAGCCAGTGCCGATCCTCCGTTCCTGCGGCCGGCCGCCGCTGCTGCGCCGCAACCCCCGCAGTCACCGGTACGCGAAGCAGCGCCCAGCGAGGTGCCCGCTCCCCGTCCTGCCGCGCCACCGCCGGTACCGCCGGTGCCGATGCAGCCGCCGTTGCCTTCCGAACCGGCACTGCCCGGTTTCATCGAGCGCGGCATCGGTGCGGTCAAGCGCTGGTTCACCGAAGGCAACGTGCCGGTCAAGATCGGCATGCTGGTGCTGCTGGCGGGTGTCGCTGCGCTGCTGAAGTACGTCAGCGACCAGGGCTGGCTGGTGTTGCCGATCGAGCTGCGCCTGGCCGGCATCACCGTGGGTGCGCTGGGCCTGCTGGCCTTCGGTTGGCACCAGCGCGAGCGCCGGCGCCTGTTTGCGCTGGCGTTGCAGGGCGGCGCCATTGGCGTACTGCTGCTGACCATCTTCGCGGCATTCAAGCGCTTCGACCTGATTCCGCCGGGCTTGGCCTTCGTCAGCTCCATTGCACTGGTGGCCGGGCTGTGCGTGCTGGCGGTAGTGCAGAACTCGCGCACGCTGGCGGTGCTGGGCATCCTGGCCGGTTTCATGGCCCCGCTGTGGCTGTCCACCGGCAGTGGCAACCATGTGGGGCTGTTCAGCTATTACGCCGTGCTCAACGCGGGCATCTTCGCCATCGCCTGGTTCCGCCCATGGCGCGCGCTGAACCTGCTGGGCTTCGCCTTCACCTTCGGCATCGGCACCTTCTGGGGCGCGCTGCAGTACGCACCGGACAAGTTCAGCAGCACCGAGCCGTTCCTGGTGCTGTTCTTCGTGTTCTACCTGCTGATACCGCTGTTGTACGCGCGTCGCCAGCCGGCCGGACGTCGTGACCTGATCGATGGCAGCCTGGTGTTCGGCACGCCGCTGGTCGCGTTCTCGTTGCAGGCGGGCATGCTGCACGAACAGCCGATGACGCTGGCACTGTGCGCGCTGGGCCTGGCCGCGATCTACGCGGTACTGGCGCGGGCACTGATCGCACGCGCGTCGTACACCGTGCTGGCGCAGTCGCATGCCGTGCTTGCGGTGGGCTTTGCCACGCTGGCGGTACCGCTGGCATTGTCGGCGCGCGCCACCGGTGCCGTGTTTGCACTGGAAGGTGCTGGCCTGGCCTGGTTGGGGCTGCGCCAGAAGCGCTGGCTGCCGCAGGTATCCGGCGCGTTGCTGCAGATTGGCGCTGCGTTCGCCTTCGTTGCCGGCGGCGACCACTGGCACGAAGACCTGCGCTTCCTGATCAACCCGACCGCCATTGGCGCCCTGTTGCTGGCCCTGGCGGGCTTCGCGTCGGCCTGGAGCTACCAGCGCAGGCCGCGTCATGAGGTCGCATTGGTGTACTACCTGTGGGGCCTGCTGTGGTGGCTGGGCGGCCTGGTCCATGAGATCACCCGTTTCTTCCCATACCGCACCGAAGTGGATGCGTTGCTGGTGCTGGCCGCGGTCACGGCATGGCTGGCCGCCGAAGTGCAGCGTCGCCAGCCGGCGCGTGCGCTGGGCGTGACTGCGCTGGCCATGCTCGCGCTGGGCTTCCCGCTGGCACTGATGCAGAGCGATGCGCACCACCAGCCGTTTGCCGGCTATGGCGCGCTGGCCTGGGCGGTGTTCGCGGTGCTGGGCGTGCGTACCCTGCTGTGCCTGCGCCAGGGCGGCGATACCGTGGCCCGCATCGCGCAGTTCCTGTGGTGGCTGCTGTGGCCGTCGCTGCTTTCGCTGCTGGCCCTGTGGGGCGGTGGCGAAGCCGATCTGGCGCAGGGCTGGACCACCCTGCTGGTGACCTTGCCGTGGCTGCTGATGGCGGCATTGTCGCTGTGGCGCTGGAACGCGCTGCGCTGGCCGCTGGGACAGGCCTTTGACAGCGTGCGCGTGCCGCTGCAGTGCGTGCTGTTCGGCCTGCTGTCGATCGGCTGGCTGTTCGGCCAGCTGCTGCCGGGCGACGCTGCGCCGCTGTTGTGGCTGCCGGTGCTGAATCCGGCCGAGATCGGCCAATGGGTGAGCCTGTTGCTGCTGGCGCGCTGGCTGTACAGCGACCAGGCACCGCAGGCATTGCTGGATATCCGCATGCCGTTGCTGGCACTGGCGGCCTTCGTCGCGCTGACCAGCCTGGTGCTGCATGGCGTGCACCAGTGGGGTGGCCTGGCGTGGAACGCGTCGATGATGCGCTTCAGCCTGGCGCAGACCAGCCTGACCGTGCTGTGGAGCGTGCTCGGCGTGATTGCCTGGGTATGGGGTTCGCGTCGTGGCCAGCGTGTGCTGTGGATGGTCGGTGCCGTGCTGATGGGCGTGGTGCTGGCCAAGCTGGTTGTTGTCGATCGCCAGCACCTGGGCAATCTGCTGGGCATCGCATCGTTCATCGCCTACGGCCTGCTGTGCACGGTCGTGGGTTATCTGGCACCGGCACCGCCGAGCGCGGCGCCGACCGTGGAGGAAAAACAATGAGGAAGTGGAGCAGGGCGCTGCTGCCGGCGATGCTCGGCATGCTGGCCGCCGTCGTGGTGCAGGCGGCCGATTACCGCACCCAATATGCCGAGCAATGGCCGCTGACCTTGTCCAGTGCGCAGTCCGGTGCCTACCGTATCGTGCTGGAGCCGGCGATCTACCGCCGTGCGGTGACTGCCGACCTCAGCGATCTGCAGGTGTTCAATGCGGCCAGCCAGTTGTTGCCGTCGGCACTGCTGGCACCGGACCAGCCGCTGGCGCAGCCGCCGGTACAACGTGAACTGCCCTGGTTCGCGCTGCCGCCGCTGGCCGATGCACAGCGCAACGATCTGCAGCTGCTGACCGAGCGCGATACCGACGGACGCGTGCGCCGGGTCGAAGCACGGGTGAGTGGCGGGACGGCGGCGAACGGGCAGGGAGGCTGGCTGATCGACGCCAGCATGCTCGACCAGCAGCCGTTGGCGGCGCTGGTGCTGGACTGGGCCGACAGCGGCCAGCCGCTGCAGGCGCAGGTGCAGCTGGATGCCAGTGACGACCTGCAGCATTGGCGCTTGATTGGCCGCGACGTGCCGCTGGTGGATCTGCAGCGCGCGGGCAAGCGCCTGCTGCAGCGTCGCCTGCAGGTGGACGGCACCGCACGCTACCTGCGCATCCTGGCGCAGGGCGATTCGCGCCTGCCGACCCTGCGTGGCGTACTGGCGGAACTGCCGCCAGCGCCGGCGACGCTGCCGTGGGAATGGCTGTCGCTGGAGCCGACGTCGAAGGGCAAGGGCGAGTACACCTTCGAGATGGATGGCCGGTTCCCGGTGGCGCGCGCCGACGTGTCCAGCACCGACAACAGCCTGGTGCAATGGACGCTGTTCAGTCGCGATGACGAGAGTGCGGAGTGGCAGCGTCGCAGCGCACCGTGGATCGCCTACCAGGTGCAGCAGGGCACGCAGGGCCAGCGCCAGCAGTCGGCGGCACAGGCGCTGGGCGGTGTGCATCGCGACCGCTACTGGAAGCTGGTGGCGAATCCGGCGGAAACCGCCACCGCACCCACGCTGCGCCTGGGTTACCAACCGGAAGTGCTGGTGTTCCTGAGCCAGGGTGCGGCGCCCTACGCACTGGCAGTGGGCAGCGCGACCGCGCGCCGCACCGACGCGCCGATCGGGGTGCTGATCGAGGAACTGCGGCAGCGCAATGATCCGTCGTGGCAGCCGACGCTGGCGCGCCTGGAAGGCAGCCCGGAACCGCTGGCGGGCGACGCAGCGTTGAAGCCGCAGCATGACTGGAAGGCGTGGCTGTTGTGGGCGCTGCTGGGTCTGGGCGTGCTGGTGGTGGGTGGGTTGGCGCTCAGCCTGCTGAAGCAGAAGCCTGCGCCTTCGGCGTAGTTTGCGGCGAACGGCGCAGCCCCTCGGGGGTGGGGGCGTGTAAAGCAAAAGCCGTGCTTGGCCGGGCGGGGTGGGTTCGCGTCCACCCACGGAAGAGAAAGAAGAGCAAGAGCAAAAGCAGCTTGGCTGCGCGCTCCTTGTAGAGCCGAGCCCATGCTCGGCTGCTGTTCGCGGTAGATCCAGCCGAGCACGGGCTCGGCTCTACAGAACAGCAGTACCCTCGGGGTCAGATCCGTTTTCCTGCGCCTCTGCCTGCCGCAGGCATCGGCCCTCCCACCACCCGCACCCGATACAATGGCCGCCTGCCGTAGCCCGGCATCCCGTCCCTGAGCCAAAGAGTTGCCCATGTCCATCGTCCGCATGACCGACCTCGACCTCTCCGGCAAGCGCGTGCTGATCCGCCAGGATCTGAACGTGCCGATCGAGAATGGCCGCATCACCTCCGAACAGCGCATCACCGCTTCGCTGCCGACGCTCAAGCGCGCGCTGGAGCAGGGTGCGGCGGTGATGGTCACCTCGCACCTGGGGCGCCCGAAGGAAGGCGTGTGGAGCGAGGCCGACTCGCTGGCGCCGGTCGCCCAGCGCCTGTCCGAGCTGCTCGGCCGCGAGGTTCCGCTGGTGCGTGACTGGGTCGACGGTGTCGACGTGCAGCCGGGCCAGCTGGTGCTGCTGGAAAACTGCCGCATGAATGTTGGCGAGGGCAAGGACGACGAGGCCCTGTCGAAGAAGTACGCCGCCCTGTGCGACGTGTTCGTGATGGATGCCTTCGGTACCGCGCATCGTGCGCAGGCTTCCACCCATGGTGTCATCCGCTTCGCCCCGGTCGCTGCCGGTGGCCCGCTGCTGATGGCCGAGCTGGACGCGCTGGCGCAGGCGCTGGATGCACCGGCCAAGCCGCTGCTGGCCATCGTCGCCGGCAGCAAGGTCAGCACCAAGCTGGAACTGCTGGCCAACCTGGTCGGCAAGGTCGACCAGCTGATCGTCGGTGGTGGCATCGCCAACACCTTCATCGCCGCTGCGGGCTACAACGTCGGCAAGTCGCTGTACGAGCCGGACCTGCTGGACACCGCGAAGAAGATCGTGGCCGACGCCAAGGCGCGTGGCGCCGACATCCCGCTGCCGGTCGACGTGGTCACCGCCAAGCAGTTCATGCCCGATGCCATTGCCGAAGTGAAGGCGGTCGACGCCGTTGCCGAAGACGACCTGATCCTGGACATCGGCCCGCAGACCGCCGCGCAGTATGCGCAGCTGATCGAGAAGGCCGGCACCGTGGTCTGGAACGGTCCGGTCGGTGTGTTCGAGTTCGAGGCCTTCAGCAAGGGCACCGAAGCGCTGGCCCGCGCCATCGCCAGCTCGAAGGCGTTCTCCATCGCCGGCGGCGGCGACACCCTGGCCGCGGTCGACAAGTTCGATATCGCCAGGCAGGTCAGCTACATCTCCACTGGCGGTGGTGCGTTCCTGGAGTTCCTGGAAGGCAAGACCCTGCCGGCCGTCGCCGCACTCGACGCGCGCGGCGCATGAGTGCCGATCGCAGCAAGGATGTCCTGTTCTTCGACCTCGACGGCACGTTGATCGATTCGCAGGTGGGCATCACTGCCTGCATCGCCTATGCGTTGCAGAAGATGGACCATCCGGTGCCGCCGCAGGAGACGCTGCTGGGCTGGATCGGCCCGTCGCTGCGTACCACTTTCGCGCCGCTGTTCGTCGAACCGGCGCGGGTGGAACAGGCGGTGGGCTACTACCGTGAGCGCTTCGACGTCGAAGGCTGGCGCGAACATACGGTGTACCCGCAGGTGGAAGACACGCTGCGCACACTGCATGGCCGTGGCCACCGGTTGGCGGTGGTCACCGCCAAGAACGAGCCGCACGCGCGCCGCATCCTCGCCCACCTGCCGTTTGGCGGGCTGTTCGAGGAGATCGTCGGTTCCACCCTGGATGGCTCGCGCAGCCACAAGCCGGAACTGGTCGGCGAGGCGTTGCGCCGGCTGCAGGTGCAGCCCGCGCAGTGCTGGATGATCGGTGACCGGCGCATGGACATCGAAGGCGCGCGCCACCACGGCCTGCGCAGTGTCGGTGTGCTGTGGGGCTTTGGCGGTGAGGCGGAATTGACCGAAGCCGGTGCCAGCCAGCTCGCACGTGAGCCGGCGCAGCTGGAAACACTGCTGGCCTAGGCTCCTGTAGAGCCGGGCCCATGCTCGGCTGTTTCGGTACAGGCCCAGCCGAGGATGGGTCTGGCTCTACAGAACTCCCTGCGCCAGCGTATGTCCGGACGATGTCTGTTCCATGACCCGCGAAGTCAGGTAGCACAAGGCTGTAACCGTATACATGCGGCGTGAAGGATGTGCTAATTTCCGTTCTTTATCGGGAGAGGCCCATCCACCATGTTCGAGCGTCAGCGTCGCACCAAGATCCTTGCCACCCTCGGCCCGGCCACTGATCCGCCGGGCGTGCTGGAGGATCTGTTCCGCGCCGGCGTCAATGTGGTGCGCCTGAACTTCAGCCATGGTGATCCGTCCGGCCAGGCCAAGCGTGCCGCCGATGTGCGTGCTGCTGCGGCCCGCGTGGGCGTGGAAGTGGGCATCCTGGCCGACCTGCCGGGCCCGAAGATCCGCATCGAGCGCTTCGCCGAAGGCAAGGTGCAGCTGAAGGCCGGTGACCGTTTCGACCTGATCGCCAGCGAGAACGCCGGCCCGGGCACTGCCAGCCAGGTGGGCGTGAGCTACCTCGGCCTGCCGCAGGACGTGGGCCCGGGTGATGTGCTGCTGCTCGACGACGGCCTGATGCAGTTGCAGGTGGTGGAAGTGCAGGGTGACCGCATCGTCAACACGGTGCTCAACGATGGCGTGCTGTCCGACCGCAAGGGCCTGAACAAGCAGGGTGGCGGCCTGTCGCTGGGTGCGCTGACCGAGCGCGACAAGGAACTGATCGGCATCGTTGCCAAGATCGGCGTGGACTTCATTGCCGTGTCGTTCTGCCGCAACGCGCAGGACATGAACGACGCGCGCGACATCGCCCGCTCGCACGGCTGTGATGCCGCGCTGGTGTCGAAGATCGAGCGCACCGAGGCCATCGAGAACCTGGAAGAAATCGTCGAGGCCAGCGATGTGGTGATGGTCGCCCGTGGCGATCTTGGCGTGGAAATCGGCGATGCCGAGCTGCCGGGCCTGCAGAAGAAGATCATCAAGGCCTCGCTGGCGCAGAACAAGGTGGTGATCACCGCCACGCAGATGCTGCAGTCGATGGTGGAAAGCCCGATCCCGACCCGTGCCGAAGTGCTGGACGTGGCCAACTCGGTCATCGACGGTACCGATGCGGTGATGCTGTCGGCGGAAACCGCCGCCGGTGCCTACCCGGTCAAGGCCGTGGAAGCGATGGCACGCATCTGCCTGGGCGCCGAGCGCCAGTTCCAGACCGAGACCGACTTCAATGCCTCGCCGCGCAATCTGGAACGTGCCGACCAGGCGATTGCCATGGCCACCATGTTCCTGTCCCAGCACGTGGGCGTGCGCGCGATCGTGGCCATGACCGAATCCGGTGGTACCGCACGCTACCTGTCGCGTTTCCGCGCCAAGGCACCGGTGTTCGCAGTGACCCGCCATGATGGCGCGCGTCGCCAGATGGCGCTGATGCGCGATGTCTACCCGATCAACTTCGACAGCCGCGGCCTGACCCCGCGCGAAGCCGCGCGCGGCAGCATCCGCCTGCTGGTCGAATCCGAACTGCTGCAGGCCGGTGACCGCGTCGTGTTCACCAGCGGCGAGCACATGGAAACCCTGGGTGCGACCAACACCCTGCGTCTTCTGGAAGTGGGTGAAGACGGCCGCGCCAGCGGCCTGGGCGACCTGTAAGCCCTGGCGGTCGGGTCGGCGCTGCCAATCTGGGGTCAGAGCCCCTGCGGGGATCTGACCCCGTACTGACCAGGGGTCAGATCCCCGCAGGGGCTCTGACCCCATGCCGCAGGACATCCTTTGTCCTGCCACAGACGTGGAAGCGTTTCCATCCTGTCCTCCACGGCGAGGCAACGGGCCGCGGGGCTATACTTACGTTTTTCCCGCACCCGCCACAGGAAATACATGAGCATCGAACAGCTGGCTGAAACCGCCCAGGCCATGGTCGCCCCGGGCAAGGGCATCATCGCGATCGACGAATCCACCGCTACCATCGCCAAGCGTTTCGCCGGCGTCGGTATCGAGAACACCGAGGAGAACCGTCGCGCCTACCGCGAGCTGCTGCTGACCACGCCGAAGCTCAACGAGCACATTTCCGGCGCCATCCTGTACGACGAAACCATCCGCCAGTCGACCAAGGACGGCGTGCCGTTCGCCAAGTACATGGCCGACCACGGCATGATTCCGGGCATCAAGGTGGACAAGGGTGCGCACCCGCTGGCCGGCTGCCCGGGCGAGCTGGTGACCGAAGGCCTCGATGGCCTGCGTGAGCGCCTGCAGGAGTACTACAAGCTGGGCGCGCGCTTCGCCAAGTGGCGTGCGGTCATCAACATCGGCGAGAGCATCCCGTCGGGTACCTGCATCGAGTCCAACGCCCATGCGCTGGCCCGCTATGCAGCGCTGTGCCAGGAATGCGGCCTGGTGCCGATGGTCGAGCCGGAAGTGATCATGGACGGCGACCACGACATCGAGACCTGCTACGAAGTCACCGAAGCCACCCTGCGTTCGCTGTTCGATGCCCTGTACCAGCAGAACGTGCTGCTGGAAGGCACCATCCTGAAGGCGTCGATGGTCATCTCCGGCAAGGGCTGCGATGAGCAGGCCGACGTCGAGGAAGTGGCCGAGTCGACCGTGATGTGCCTGAAGAGCACCGTGCCGGCGATCCTGCCGGGCGTGGTGTTCCTGTCCGGTGGCCAGAGCGACGAGCAGTCCACCGAGCACCTGAACGCGATGAACCAGCTGGGCAACCTGCCGTGGCCGCTGAGCTTCTCCTACGGCCGCGCCATGCAGCAGGCCGCGCTGAAGCTGTGGGCCAAGGACATGAAGGGCAACTACGCTGCTGCCCAGAAGACCGTGTACGAGCGCGCCAAGGACAACGGCCTGGCCGCGCTGGGCAAGTGGAACGGTTGATCCGTCCCGTTGCAGGATGAACAGGGCAACGCCGGCTTTACGCCGGCGTTTGCTTTTGCGGGTATCTTTTCCGCCCCCGCGTGCCCGGCCGGCATGCGGGAACTACATGGAAGGCCAAGGAGAAACAACATGCGTTTGGCAGCAATCACACTGGCCGTTGCCACGGTCCTGGTCGCCGGCGGTTGCAACCGCATCGGCGGCGGCGCGGATGCGGGCAAGGCCGCATCGCTCGATTTCGACAAGCCGGTGTCCGGCGAGATCACCTCGCGCAGCGGCATCAACTACAACGACGGCAGCCACCACCAGCTCTACCAGATCAAGCTGGAAGACAAGCAGCTGGTCGGGCTGAAGCTGACCGGTTCGCTGAGCGGCTCGATCACCGTGTTCAACAACGGCAGCCTGGTGGCCAGCAGCAACACCGGCTACGAGCGCGAAAGCGACGTCTCGCTGGCCTTCCGTGCCAACGGTGGCGGCACCTACCAGGTGGCGGTCAACGCCAACGGTTCGACCGATTACGGCCCGTACCGCCTGCGCGCCGAGAAGCTGGTGCCGTACGACGGCAAGCCGCTGGCGGGCAGTGGCGAGATCGTCGACATGCTGGCCGGTGGTTCCCAGGACTACACCCTGCAGGTGGACAAGGCCGGCCTGTACGAGATCCGCCTGGTGTCGGATGTCTTCGATCCGGTGCTGAAGCTGTCGGGCCAGGGCGTGGATGCCGAGAATGACGATGGCGGGGACAGCACCAACTCGCGCCTGACCCTGTCACTGAAGCCGGGCAAGTACACCCTGACCGCGCGCGGCCTGGGCGATGGCGTCAATGGCATGTTCACCCTGTCGGCCAACCGCATCGAGCTGCCCGGCAATCTGGTCGAGCGCGATGGCACGGCGCTGCCGAAGTCGGGCAGCGTGTACACGATGCTCGACAACGATGGCCGCCGCCGCTTCCTGCTGACTCTGGACCGCCCGGCCGATGTGCGCCTGGATGCGATCTCCAGCCAGGTCGATACCGTGCTGCGCGTGGTCGGCGGCGATGTCGAGCTGACCGACGACGACGGTGGCAACGGCACCAATTCGCGCCTGGAAGAGACCCTGCCGGCCGGTCACTACACCGTCGACGTGTCCAGCCTGAACAATGGCGCGGGCATGGTGGAAGTGCGCGTGCAGGTGGATGGCGCCGAAGCGGCTGCCGCCGTGGCCGATGATGCCGCCGCGGTGGAAGCCGCCAGCCGTTGAGCGTGATCCACGCCATGCGTGGATGAGCACAACGGTGCAATGGAAAAGGCCGGGCAATGCCCGGCCTTTTCTTTCAGGCCGCGCAGGGTTCAGTGCGCAGCGGCAAAGCCGGCATCGCCCAGCGGCGGCAGCACTGCGCTGCGTGGTTCGCTGTCCAGGTTCTGCCCGGCGGCGCTCAACGCCTGTTGGTAGGCCTTGGCCGTAGCGGTGTTGAAGGCCACCAGCACGATGCGCATCGGTTGCGCATGGCTGCGCTGCCAGGCCAGTGTTTCGGTGACGGCGATCTGCGCCGCCTGGTACAGCGGATAGCCATACACGCCGCAGCTGATCGCCGGGAAGGCGATCGACTGCACACCCAGCGATTCGGCCAGCTGCAGCGACTTCCAGTAGCAGTTGGCGAGCAACGCCGGTTCATCGCGCTGGCCGTCGTGCCAGACCGGGCCAACCGTGTGCAGTACATGGCGTGCCGGCAACGCATGGGCGTCGGTGGCGCGCACTTCGCCGGTCGGGCAACGCACGCCTGGGCGCAGCTCCGGCAACTGCTCGCACTCGGCCAGCAATGCGGGGCCGGCCGCGCGATGGATCGCGCCGTCGACACCGCCGCCACCCAGCAGCGTTTCATTGGCCGCGTTGACGATCGCATCCACCGCCAGGGTCGTGATGTCGCCCTGCCAAACCTCGATCTTCATGCGTCCGTCTCCTGCCTGTGAGGTGATCCGCGCAGCATCTGCGCCGGCTGTTCCCACGGTAGGGGACAGGGCATCGATACTGCGTCATGACCGTCTCACGCGCTGCGATCCAACGGTCTTCACGCACGATGGCGGGCGACGCCTTCACGCAGGCTGAAGCAGAACGGGGTCGGAGCCCTTTCCCTGCGGAAAAGGGATCCGACCCCGGGCATGCAGCAGGATGGGGTCAGATCCTTTTCCGGATGGAAAGGGATCCGGCCCTGTGCATCACGGCAGGCCGGCCAGCCAGTCGTCGTCGGAGCCTTCATTCACATCGGCAAACAGTGGCGTGGAGAAGTAGCGTTCACCGGTGTCCGGCAGCATCGCCAGAATCACCGAACCCGGTTCGGCGCGTGCGGCCACGTCCAGCGCGCTGGCCACCGTGGCGCCAGCGGAGATGCCGACGAAGATGCCTTCCTCGGCGGCCAGGCGGCGCGCGGTTGCGATCGCGCGGTCGTCTTCCACCGAGACCAGTTCATCCACCACATCGCGGTTGAGCACATCCGGCACGAAGTCCGGGGTCCAGCCCTGGATCTTGTGAGGCTTCCAGTCATCGCCCTTGAGCAGGGCGGCGCCCGCCGGCTCGGTGGCGATGATGCGGGTTTGCGGACGTGCCACTTTCAGTACCTCGCCTACACCGGTGAGTGTGCCGCCGGTGCCCCAGCCGCTGACGAAGTAGTCCAGCCGCTTGCCGGCGAAGTCGCGCAGGATTTCCGCGGCGGTGGTGTTGCGGTGATAGGCCGGGTTGGCCGGGTTGGCGAACTGGCTGGCCAGGAACCAGCCGTGCTGCTCGGCCAGTTCGGCGGCCTTGCGTACCATACCGCTGCCACGCTCGGCGGCCGGGGTCAGGATCACCTTGGCACCATAGGCACGCATCAGCTTGCGGCGCTCGACCGAGAAGGTCTCGACCATGGTCGCCACGAACTTGTAGCCGCGCGCGGCGGCGACCATCGCCAGTGCCACGCCGGTGTTGCCCGAGGTGGCCTCCACGATGGTGTCGCCCGGCTTGAGCAGGCCACGTGCTTCGGCATCGAGGATGATCGCCAGCGCCAGGCGATCCTTCACCGAACCACCGGGGTTGAACGACTCGACCTTGGCGTAGACGCTGACCTGTGGCGGCGCCAGGCGCTGCAACCTGACGATGGGGGTGTTGCCGACGGTATCGAGAATGGAGTCGTACAGGGCCATGGAAGCGCTCCGGAAACGGGGCCGCGCCGGGCTTCGGCGGGCGAAGGGAGGAGGGCTGGCTGTTCGGGCCAGCGGCTGCCGGCTGACCGTAGCGCCGGCATATGACGCCCGGAAATGACCAGATACCTTTCTTAAACAACCTTTGGTTATAAGCTGGTGACGGCAATTGACCCTAGAGTGGACCTCCGCCCCACGCCGCCTGCCTGCCCATGACGCTGACCCAGCTGCGCTACCTGGTTGCCATCGCCGACGCCGAGCTGAACATCACGCTGGCCGCCTCGCGCGTACACGCCACCCAGCCCGGCTTGTCCAAGCAGCTCAAGCAGCTGGAGGACGAGCTTGGCTTCCTGTTGTTCGTGCGCAAGGGCCGCAGCCTGGAGTCGGTCACCCCGGCCGGCACCGAGGTGATCGCCCGTGCCCGCGCGGTGCTGGCCGAAGCCAACAACATCCGTACCTACGCGGCCAACCAGCGCCGCGAGAGCCAGGGCCAGCTGATCCTGACCACCACCCACACCCAGGCGCGTTTCGTGCTGCCGCCGGCCGTGGCGGCGATCAAGCAGGCCTACCCGCAGGTCAGCGTGCACCTGCAGCAGGCCGGGGAAGCCGACGCGCTGGATCGCTTGAACCAGGGGGACGCTGATATCGCCATCATCAGCACCGCTGGCGGTGAACCCACCGATGGCATCGCGGTGCCGCTGTTCCGCTGGCGACGCCTGGTGGTGGTGCCCAAGGGCCACCCGCTGGACCGCGCCGGCCGCGCGCCGGACCTGGCCGCGCTGGCCCGCCAGCCGTTGATCAGCTACGAATCCTCGACCCGCCCGAATTCGTCGCTGCAGCGCGCCTTCGCCGCACACGGCCTGGTGCCCGACCTGGCCTTGACCGCTCTCGATGCCGACCTGATCAAGACCTATGTGCGTACTGGCCTGGGCGTGGGCCTGCTGGCCGAGATGGCGGTCAGTTCCAACGACGAAGACCTGAAAGCGTGGCCGGCGCCTGCCCCCATCGCCGAGTGCATCGCCTGGGCGGTGCTGCCGCGCGACCGGGTGCTGCGTGACTACGCGCTGGAGCTGGTGCATGTGCTGGCACCGCAGATTGATCCGCGGGATCTGCGCAGGGTGCTGGATGGCAACCAGGCCGCCGCGTGGCCGGTGCCCCCGACGTGGGAATCGCTCACCCAGACCATCACGGTCTGAGGGCGGGGCGAGCAGGGCTTGCAGCCCTGCACCTGCTGCAAACCGGAGCAACAGCAACGTCAACGTCAAAAGCTTGCTATCCGCGGGATGGCGGGGCGGTGTCGGAGTGCGGGGACGCTGCAAGTACGTCCCTGTAAGCTTGGCAGCCGCATCCATGCGGCTGACACCCCGCACTCCGACACCGCCCCACCTCTGACAGTTCACTGCGGCTGTTGGTAGGTGTCGACCTTGGTCGACACGGTAGATCCACGCCATGCGTGGATGCATTTCGATTCCAATTCGAAATATTCGTTTCCGATGGAGATTCATCCACGCATGGCGTGGATCTACTGCAGATCACGGAGATCTGTTGAAGGCGGGGTGGGTCCGGTTGCGGGGGCGTGAGCCGCATGGATGCGGCGACCGAGCCTACATGGACGTATTTACGGCGTCCCCCGCAACCGGACCCACCCCGCCATCCCACAGATTGCCCGCTTTTGACGTTGACGTTGATTCAGCAGGTGCAGGGCGCAGCCCTGCCGATACCCCCTCCTGCGACGGTTCGTCGCACGGGCAACCCTGGACCCGGCTCTACACTGGTGGGGTGACCCGCCTGTCCCGCCCGCAGCGCCTCCTGCTCCAGCTTGCCGTTCTGGCGACGCTGCTGATGGTGCTTGCGCCACTGGTCAGCCGCGCGCTGCAGGGGGCGCCGATGGCCCCCGCCGCGATGGCGGGCATGGACCACGCGCACATGCACCACGATGCTGACGCATCGGGTCAGGGCCCTGTGCATGGGCAAAGGGACCTGACCGCACCGGCCGACCCCCACGCCATGCATGGCGAAGCCTGCGAATACTGCGTGCTGGCCATGCGCCTGCTGCCGTGGCTGGCGGTGCTGGTGCTGCTGTTGCCGCTGCTGTGGCGGCCGCGGCTGGTGTTCCCGTGGTCACAGCAGGTATTGCCCGCGCTGCGCTGGCCGGCACATGCCGCGCGTGGGCCGCCGCATTTCTCCATCGTCTGCTGATGTCCCTATCGAATCTGCCGCACGACGCCTGATTGGGCGCCGTGCGCGCGTGCGTACCTTGGAGCTGTTCCGATGAAAATGACTTCCCGCCCTGCGGGCGCCTGTGCGCGCCTGCCGGCTGCCCTTGGCCTGGTCGTGGCTGCCACTCTGGCCCACGCTGCACCCGCCGAACAGGCGCGCACCCTCGACACCCTGGTGGTCACCGCCGCCGCGCCCTCGTCGCCCCTGCACTGGGTGACCGACCCGCGCCTGCCGCGGCAGCCGGTACCGGCCAGTGACGGCGCCGATTACCTGAAGACCGTTCCCGGCTTCTCCGCCATCCGCAACGGTGGCACCAACGGCGACCCGGTGCTGCGGGGCATGTTCGGTTCGCGCCTGAACATCCTCAGCAATGACGGCAACCTGATCGGTGCCTGCCCGTCGCGCATGGACAACCCGCTGTCCTACATCGCGCCGGAGAGCTTCGACCGGCTGACCGTCATCAAGGGCCCGCAGAGCGTGCGCTGGGGCGCGGGTGCGTCAGCGGGCACCGTGCGTTTCGAGCGCGATGCGCCGCGCTTCGAGGAGCCGGGCCTGCGTGCCAACGCCAGCGCGCTGGTCGGTTCGCGCAACCGCAACGACCAGGTGCTGGACCTGACCCTGGGCAATCCCACCGGTTACGTGCGTGCCAGCGGCAACCGTTCCGAAGCCGATGACTACAAGGACGGCCACGGCGAGGTGGTGCCATCGAAGTGGCGGAAGTGGAACGGTGACGTGGCCTTTGGCTGGACGCCGGATGCAGACACGCTGCTGGAAATCTCCGCCGGTGCCGGCGATGCCATCGCGCGTTACGCCGGGCGCGGCATGGACGGAGCCGCGTTCGAACGCACCAGCTATGCCGCGCGTTTCGAGAAGCGCAACCTGCCGGGTGCGTGGGACACGGTGCAGGCCAACGTGTACTACAACGAGGCCGACCACGTGATGGACAACTACACGCTGCGCACGCCCAACCCGCACAGCATGATGCCGATGCCGATGGCATCGAACGTGGATCGCCGTACCCAGGGGGGGCGGGTCAGTTCCGAGTGGCGCTGGCAGGACGTGCAGCTGGTGGCGGGTGTGGATGGAGAAGACAGCCGCCATCGTGGCCGCATGGGCATGGGGCGCGGTACCTACCGCCAGGCAGCCTGGGAAACCGATGCGAACTTCCGCCGCTATGGCGCATTCACCGAGTTGACCCTCGGTGCCGGCACCGACCAGCGCTGGATCAGCGGCCTGCGCATCGACCGTGCCAGCGTGCGCGACGAGCGAGCGTCGATCCGCGGAATGATGGGGAGCATGCCCAATCCGACCGCGGGGCAGCGCCGCAAGGAGTGGCTCGGCAGCGGTTTCCTGCGCTACGAGCAGGACCTGGCCGATGGCCTGACCTGGTATGCCGGCCTCGGCCACAGCGAGCGCATGCCCGACTACTGGGAGCTGTTCTCGCCCGACCACGGCCCGGCCGGTGCGGCGAACGCGTTTGCCGGCATCCAACCCGAGCGTACGACCCAGCTCGACGTCGGCCTGCAGTACAAGGGACCACGCGTGCAGGCATGGGTCTCGGCGTATGCCGGGCAGATCCGGGACTACATCCTGTTCACCTACCACGGCAGCGGCATGATGGGGATGAGCCAGGCCAGCAACGTCGATGCGCGTATCGCCGGTGCCGAAGCGGGGCTGGAAGTGAGCCTGGCCGAGCAGTGGAAGCTGGGTGGCACGCTGGCCTATGCCTGGGGCGAGAACCGCGACCAGCAGCGTCCGCTGCCGCAGATGCCGCCGCTGGAAGCGCGCCTGAGTGCGAACTGGGAAGGCCAGCGCTGGAGCGCCGGTGTGCTGCTGCGTGCGGTGACCCACCAGCATCGTGTCGCAGATGGCCAGGGCAATGTGGTCGCACAGGACCTCGGGCCGAGTGCCGGCTTTGCCACCTTCGCGCTCAACGCGGCCTACCGTTTCAGTTCGCAGCTGCAGCTCAGCGCAGGCGTCGACAATCTGTTCGACCGCGCCTACAGCGAGCACCTGAACCTGGCCGGCAGCGCCGACTTCGGCTTCCCGGCTGATCCGGTGCGCATCAATGAGCCGGGGCGCAGCGTGTGGATGAAGCTGAACTACCGGTACTGACCGACGTGCGGAACGGTAGCGCCGGGCCATGCCCGGCGTTGCTGTCGGGCGAAAAAAACGGGGCCGGATCCCCGCCAGGATCCGTCCCCGCCCGACGCCCTCCGTCGGGCAGATCCGACTCTACGATGACGGCTCCGGTGGTGCACGGCTGGATACACCCCGACACACGCCGACACCGCCCGTGGCAGCCTTGCACGGAACGGGTTCACGGCGCTATCGCGGCCTTGGTTCCACGCCGGTAAACGCTTGGCACATACCGCTTTTGCGGGCGCTTGCCTACACTCGGCGACCGTGGATCAATCAGGACCGTTCATGTTGGCTCGTATCGCTTCGACCCTGGCCCTTGGCCTCAGCCTGGCCGTGTTGGCCGGGTGCGCAGGCAAACAGGAGGCCGCCGCACGTCGGCAGGGAGAAGCGGTGCCGGTCACTGCGCAGGTGGTGCAGTCCCGGCAGTGGAGCGACACCCTGCAGGCGCTGGGCACGGCCAAGGCGCGCGAATCGATCAGCGTGACCGCCAAGGTCAGCGAAATCGTCGAGAAGGTGCATTTCGAAAGCGGCCAGCACATCGCCGCCGGCGCGCCGATCGTGACCTTGCGCGGCCAGGCCCAGGAGGCCGCGCTGGTGCAGGCGCAGGCCACCTTCCATGAAGCGGATCAGCTGTACAAGCGCCAGCGCGAGCTGGCCACCCAGCGGCTGGTGTCCAGCGCCACGCTGGATACGCAGAAGTCGATCCGCGATGCCGCCGAAGCGCGCGTGGCGCAGATGCAGTCGGACATCGGTGACCGCCGCGTGCGTGCACCGTTCGCCGGTGTGCTCGGCATCCGCCAGGTCAGCCCGGGCACCCTGCTGACGCCGACCACGGTGATTGCCACGCTCGACGACATCGAGCACATGCACATCGACTTCCAGGTGCCTGAGGTGGAACTGGCCGCACTGGGCGTCGGTGACAAGGTCAGCGCCACCAGCGTGGCGTGGCCGGGCCGCACCTTCGAAGGCGTGGTCAGCACCATCGATGCGCGCATCGATCCGGCCACCCGTGCGGTGACCGTGCGCGCCGATTTCGCCAATGGCGACCACGCGCTGCGCCCGGGCATGCTGCTGGAC
This sequence comes from Stenotrophomonas maltophilia, assembly GCF_002799245.1. Taxonomy (GTDB): domain Bacteria; phylum Pseudomonadota; class Gammaproteobacteria; order Xanthomonadales; family Xanthomonadaceae; genus Stenotrophomonas; species Stenotrophomonas maltophilia_S. The sequence goes on from NZ_NEQV01000002.1 coordinate 491,667, forward strand.
GTGCGCCTGTTCCGCCCCGAGCGCCCGGCGCTGGTGGTTCCGGAAATCGCCGTGGTGCAGGTCGGGCGCGATACCTTCGTGTACCGCATCACCGCCGACGACAGCGTCGAGCGCGTGGACGTGGTCACCGGCGCGCGCCGTGCCGGCGTGGTCGAGATCAGGCAGGGCCTGGAAGCGGGCCAGCGCATCGTGGTCGATGGCACCGGCAAGTTGCGCCCGGGCCTGAAGGTCGCCGCCAAGGACGCAGCGCCAGCCAGTGGTGCCAAGCCGGCTGACGCGCCGGCGCCGGTCGCGGCCGAGGGCCACGGCGGATGAAGCTGTCCGACATCTCCATCCAGCGGCCGGTGTTCGCCGTGGTGATGAGCCTGTTGCTGCTGGTGCTGGGCGTGATGTCCTTCACCCGCCTGACCCTGCGCGAACTGCCGGCCATCGATCCGCCGATCGTCTCGGTCTCGGTGGATTACACCGGTGCTTCGGCGGCGGTCATCGAAAGCCGCATCACCCAGGTGCTGGAAGACGCGCTGGCCGGCATCGAAGGCATCGATACGATCAACGCGCGCAGCACCAACGGCCGCTCGCAGGTCAGCATCGAGTTCACCTCCAACCGCGATATCGAAGCGGCGGCCAACGACGTGCGCGATGCAGTCAGCCGCGTTGCCGACCGCATGCCGGAAGAAGCGCGGCCGCCGGAAATCGCCAAGGTCGAGAGCGATGCAGACCCGATCATCTGGTTCAACATGGTCTCCTCGACCATGGACACGCTGGAGCTGAGCGACTACGCCGACCGTTACGTGGTCGATCGCTTTTCCAGCCTCGACGGCGTGGCCCAGGTCCGCATCGGCGGCCGCCAGCGCTACGCGATGCGGATCTGGCTGGACCGTGACCAGCTGGCCGCACGCGGCCTGACCACCGGCGACGTGGAAACCGCACTGCGCAACGAGAACGTGGAACTGCCGGCCGGCCGCATCGAGTCGACCGACCGTGATTTCACCCTGCGCGTGGAGCGCAACTACATCAAGCCGGAAGACTTCGCGACCATCCCGCTGGGCAAGGGCCGCGACGGTTACGTGGTGCGCATGGGCGACGTGGCGAAGATCGAGCTGGCCTCGGCCGAACGCCGCGCGTACTACCGCAGCAACGGCGAGCCGGGCATCGGCCTGGGCATCGTCAAGACCTCCACCGCCAACTCGCTGGACGTGGCACGTACCGCGCGCGCTGAGGCCGAGCGGGTGGCGCTGACCCTGCCCAAGGGCACGCAGATCTTCGTCGCCTTCGACAACACCACCTTCATCGAAGCCGCCGTGGACCGCGTCTACGCCACGCTGGTGGAAGCGATGATCCTGGTGCTGGCGGTGATCTGGCTGTTCCTCGGCAGTTTCCGCGCCGCGTTGATTCCGGCGGTGACGGTGCCGGTCTGCCTGGTCGCGGCGTTCATCGCGCTGTATGCGTTCGACTTCTCGATCAACCTGCTGACCCTGCTGGCCCTGGTGCTGTGTATCGGCCTGGTGGTGGACGATGCGATCGTGGTGGTGGAGAACGTACAGCGCCGCATCGACCTGGGCGAACCACCGCTGGTGGCGTCCAAGCGCGGCACCGCGCAGGTCGCCTTCGCGGTGATCGCCACCACCGCCGTGCTGGTGGCGGTGTTCCTGCCGGTCGGATTCCTGGAAGGCAACACCGGGCGCCTGTTCCGCGAACTGGCGGTGGCGCTGGCCGCCGCCGTGGCGTTGTCCGCGTTCGTGGCACTGACGCTGACGCCGATGATGGCCTCCAAGCTGCTCAAGCCGCATACCGGGCAGGCACCCCGCGGCCTGCATGGCTTCATCAACCGCAACCTGGAACGCCTGGCGGGTGCCTATGGGCGGGTGCTCGATCATCATGTCGACCGCACCTGGATCTACCTGCTGGTGATGGTCGCCGCACTGGCCGCCAGCTGGGGCCTGCTCAAGCTGCTGCCCTCCGAGCTGGCGCCGGCCGAAGACCGCGGTTCGTTCCAGATCATGATCGACGGCCCGGAAGGCGCCGGCTACGACTACACCGTGCAGCAGGTGCAGCAGGTGGAAGCGCTGCTGGCGCCGCATGTCGGCCCGGACAAGCCGATCGTGCGCGCCAACCCGCGCGTTCCCGGTGGCTTCGGTGCCAGCGAGGAAATGCACACCGGCCGGGTCAGCATCTTCCTGCAGCCGTGGCGCCAGCGCAGCGAGGCCACCCCGGACGTGGCCAACGAACTGCAGAAGGAACTGAACACCATCCGTGGCGTGCGCGTGCGTACCCAGGTCGGTGGCGGCCTGGTGCGCAGTGGCGGCCAGCCGTTCCAGATCGTGCTGGGCGGCCCCGAGTATGCCGAGATCGCGCAGTGGCGCGACCGTATCCTGCTGCGCATGGCCGACAACCCCGGCCTGGTCGGCCCGGACTCGGACTACAAGGAAACCCGGCCGCAGATGCGGGTGAACATCGACCGCCAGCGTGCGGCCGATCTCGGCGTGCCGGTCACCGCGATCGGTTCGGCGCTGGAGACCATGATGGGTTCGCGCCGTGTCACCACCTTCGTCGACAACGGCGAGGAATACGACGTGCTGGTGCAGGCCGGGCGTGACGGTCGCGCCAGCCCGGCCGACCTGGCCGCGATCCGTGTGCGAGCCACCTCCGGCGAGCTGGTGCCGCTGTCCAACCTGGTCACGCTCAGTGAAGTGGCCGAGGCCGGCACCCTGAACCGCTTCAACCGACTGCGCTCGATCACCATCAGTGCCGGCCTGGCGCCTGGCTATCCGCTGGGCGAGGCCATTGCCTGGGCACAGAACGTGGCCCAGGAAGAACTGCCGCAGTACGCACAGGTGAACTGGAAGGGGGAATCGCGCGAGTACCAGAGTGCCGGCGGCGCCGTGCTGCTCACCTTCGCCATGGCCCTGCTGGTGGTGTACCTGGTGCTGGCCGCGCAGTTCGAGAGCTTCATCCATCCGCTGACCATCATGCTGACCGTGCCACTGGGCGTGCTCGGCGCGCTGGTGGGCCTGTGGGTGAGTGGTGGCACGGTGAACCTGTTCAGTCAGATCGGCATCGTGATGCTGGTTGGCCTGGCCGCGAAGAACGGCATCCTCATCGTCGAATTCGCCAACCAGCTGCGCGACGATGGGCGCAGCGTGCGCGAGGCGATCATCGAATCGGCGATGGTGCGCCTGCGCCCGATCCTGATGACCTCGATCGCCACCGTGGTCGGCGCCATTCCGCTGGTGGTGGCCGGTGGTCCCGGTTCGGCCAGCCGTGGCACGATCGGCATCGTGATCATCTTCGGCGTAACCCTGTCGACGTTCCTGTCGCTGTTCGTGGTGCCGGCGTTCTACGCGCGGCTGGCCCCGTACACCCGCTCGCCGGAAGCGGTGAAGCGCGAGCTGGAGAAGCAGGAAGCGGAATCGCCGTCGGTGGGCGGTCATGCCTGACCGGCACGCCGACGGGGTCGGATCGGGGGTCGGATCCCTTTCCCATCGGGAAAGGGCTCTGACCCCACCACTGCAAGGCGACGGCTTCCAACTTCGCCCCTGGCGCCCCGACGACCTCGAATCACTGCTGCGCCACGCCAACGACCCCGAAGTGTCGCGTGGCCTGCGCGACCGCTTCCCGTATCCCTACACGCGGGAGGATGGCGAGGCCTTCCTCGCTGGTCGCGTGCTGGCCCCCGGCACCCTGAACCTGGCCATCGAGATCGACGGCCAGGCCTGCGGCAGCGTCGCTGCCCAGCAGGGCGTGGCCGAGCGTGGGCACACCGCCGAACTGGGCTACTGGCTGGGACAGGCCCATTGGGGGCGGGGCCTGATGACCCGCGTGGTCGGGGTGTTCGCGCCGTGGGTGATGGATGAGCTGCGCCTGTTCAGGCTGCAGGCCACCGTGGTCGACTTCAACCTCGGCTCGGCCCGGGTGCTGGAGAAGAACGGCTTCCAGGAAGAGGGCGTGGAGCGCTGTGCGGTCTACAAGCGTGGCGTGCTGCACGATCTGCGCCGCTTCGCCCGGGTGCGCACGCAGCTGCCCTGAACACGCGGGCTGGCCGCTGTAGAGCCGAGCCCATGCTCGGCTTGGTCCCCTGGCGGCAGCCGAGCATGGGCTCGGCTCTACCAAACAGCGCTACCGCAGCGGCCTCCGATCAGGGAGAATCGACCGGTCCCCTCCAGCCGACGGGACGTCCTTACAACCCGCCGACTGGAGAGAGCGCGCGTGGAAGCAACCGTACACTTCATCAACAGCATCATCTGGAGCAAGGCACTGATCTTCGTGTGCCTGGGCGCCGGCCTGTTCTTCAGCCTGCGCACGCGCTTCATGCAGATCCGTGGCTTCTTCGAGATGTGCCGCCTCACCGTCAAGGGTGAGAAATCCGACGCCGGCGTGTCCTCGTTCCAGGCGCTGGCCATGTCGATGGCCGGCCGCATGGGTATCGGCAACATCGCCGGCGTGGCCACCGCCATCGCCTTCGGCGGCCCCGGTGCGATCTTCTGGATGTGGGTGATGGGCTTCCTCGGCGCGTCCACCTCGTATGTGGAATGCACCCTGGCGCAGATCTACAAGACCAAGGACGCCGAAGGCCGTTATCGCGGTGGCCCGGCGTACTACATCGAAAAGGCCATGGGCCTGAAGTGGTACGCGCTGGCCTTTGCCTTCGCCACGATCATCGCCGCCGGCTTCCTGATGCCGGGCGTGCAGGCCAATGCCATCGCCGACAGCATCATCAACGCCTGCCGCGGCACCGCACTGTGCGGCCCGCTCGATGGCCAGGCCTTCGGCATGGAATCGGTGCAGGCGCTGAAGCTGGGCATCGGCATCGTGGTCGCGCTGCTGCTGGGCGTGGTGATCTTCGGCGGCGTCAAGCGCATCGCCAACTTCGCCGAAGTGGTGGTGCCGTTCATGGCCGCCGGCTTCATCCTGATGGCCATCGCCATCATGATCATCAACTACGACCGCGTGCCGGAGATGTTCAACATCATCTTCAGCAGCGCCTTCGGCACCCACGCCGCGTTCGGCGCGATGATGGGCCTGGCGGTGGAATGGGGCATCAAGCGCGGCATCTACGCCAACGAAGCCGGCCAGGGCTCGGGCCCGCATGCGGCGGCGGCCTCGGAAGTCTCGCACCCGGCCAAGCAGGGCTACGTGCAGGCCTTCGCGATCTACTTCGACACCATGATGGTGTGCACCGCCACCGCGTTCCTGATCCTGGCCAGCGGCACCTACAACGTGTATTCGGCGGCAGGCGCCAGCGCCCCGCCGATCTTCCAGGGCCTGGCCGGCATTCCGGAAGGTGCGGGCTACGCCCAGGCCGGTGTGGAAGCGGTGCTGCCGGGCTGGGGTTCGGCGTTCGTGTCCATCGCCATCTTCTTCTTCGCCTTCACTACCATCATGGCGTACTACTACATGGCCGAGACCAACCTCAGCTATGTGAACCACAACAAGAAGCGCCCGCTCACCGTACTGGTGCTGCGCCTGGGCATCATCGGCATGGTGGTGTTCGGCGCGTTCCACAATGCAACCCTGGCCTGGGCGCTGGGTGACATCGGCGTTGGCCTGATGGCCTGGCTGAACATCATTGCCATCCTCATCATCCAGAAGCCGGCGATGCTGGCCCTGCGTGATTACGAACGACAGAAGAAGCTCGGCCTTGATCCGATCTTCGACCCCGATGCCCTGGGCATCAAGAACGCCGATTTCTGGCGTCAACGCAAGCTGGAGTTGTCCCGTAGTGAATGATCCCTGGAAGAATGCCCGCCGCCCGTCGTCGCGACCGCCGCGGGCCACCCCGCTGCCTCCGCGTGAGGGCGGCACTCCGCCACCACCGGGGCGTGGCAACGACGAGCTGCGCCTGTATGGCTGGAACGCCGTGCAGGCCCTGTTCGCCAAGCGTCCGCAGGCACTGCGCAAGCTGTATCTGGTGGATGAGTTGATTCCGCGCATGCAGCCGGTGTTGAAGTGGTGCGTGGCCAATCGCGTGGGCTATCGGGTCGTGGAGGAGGGTGACCTCAACAAGCTGGCAGCCACGACCCATCACGAAGGCCTGGTGGCCGACGTGCTGCGTGCCCCGGTCGTGCCGCTGGCGCAGTGGCTGGGCGATCTGGGTGAAGGCCCGGCGCTGGCGTTGTGGCTGGACGGTGTCGGCAATCCGCACAACTTCGGCGCAATCCTGCGTTCGGCCGCGCACTTTGGCGTCAAAGCGCTGCTGCTGCCGGCCGGCAGCACCCTGGCGCTGTCGGGTGCCGCCGCGCGCGTTGCCGAGGGTGGGGCCGAGTCGGTGCCGCTGGTGCAGCTGCCGGAGAACGCACAGGCGATGGCGCAGTTGCGCGAGGCCGGTTTCGGCCTGGCCGCGACCCTGGTCGAGAGCGGTGATGACGTGTTCCGCGCGGCATTGCCGGCACGCCTGGTCTATGTGATGGGCGCCGAGGGTGAAGGCATGGACCGCAGCCTGGCCGCCCAGTGCGATCAGCAGGTATCCATTCCCGGCAGCGGCGCGGTGGAGAGCCTGAACGTGGCCTCGGCCACCGCCGTGCTGCTGGCGCAGTGGGCCAGCCGGCACGATTGAGTTGCCTCACCGCCTGCGCGGCGGGACCAGGGCCGCGCAGGTGAGGTGTGGGTCGAGCACGCTCGACCCACGCATGCAGGGATGACCTGCCCGTGCGCATGCTGCGTACCTGCGCGACGCATCAAGCGCGCTTTCCGCGAAGTCGCGCGAATTTGAAACTTACTTCATTGTGGTGCCCCTTCACGCGACGCAGGGTGGAAATCCATCCCGTGTCGAACAAAGGTGGTTTCCATGCAATGTTTCCGTCGCCATGCCTCGATGGCATGCCTGGTGCTGGCGTCCACGATCCTTGCCACGGCCAGCGCGCACGCCGACGAGCGCAGCCTGGACGGCGTCAACTTCACCGGCCCGCTGATCACCCCCAATCCCGCAGGCATGCCAGCGGGGCATTGGTACATCGAACCCTACCTGGTCCGTGTCGACAGCCGCGACCATTTCGATGACCGCGGGAATCGCCGGCGCAGTGACGAGCGCAGCGGTGCCTGGGCGATGGTGGTGCCGATCATCTATGGCTTCAGCGAGCGGGTGACCGGCCAGGTCAACCTCAGCGCGTCGCGTGCCGAATCGGGAAGTGCGCGCAGCAGTGGCTTCCGCGCCGGCGATACCACCGCGCGCCTGCAGTACCTGCTGCAGGCCCCCAGTGCCGATGGCACCCGGCCGGCGGTATCGGTGGCCCTGGTGCAGCGCTTCAGCACCGGCAGCCACGATCGCATCACCGGCAACCCGCTGGATGCGCAGGGCGATGGCGTACAGCGCACCACGGCGGCGCTGGGCGTGCAGCAGGTGGTGTGGCTGGGCAATGACCGCCCGCTGCGCTGGCGCGGCCAGCTCACTGCGGGGCCGGCGCCGGCACGCACGGCCATTACCGGGGCCAGCGTCTACGGCACCAGCGACAGCTTCCACGGGCATATCGCGCGTGGTTCGGTGCTGGGCCTGTCGGTCGGCGCCGAATACAGCTTCAACGAACGCTGGGTCGGGGTGATGGAGATGGCCGCCAGCCGCGAAACCGGCCAGCGCCTGAGTGGTTTCGCACGCGATGCCGACGGTGAGATCCAGCGCATCGACGAGCGGCGCCCGGCCAGCCGCAGCGTGGCCCTGGCCCCGGCCGTGGAATACCACTTCAGTCCCTCGCTGGGCCTGATCGCCGGCGTGGAGTTCACCGTGGCCGGGCGCAACACCGGCCGCATCATCAGCCCCCAGGTCGCCCTGGGCATGTTCTTCTGACCGGGGCAGACGATTGAACATCGAATCCATCATCAACACTCTGCTCGGCATCGTCTGGAGCCCGTACCTGGTCATGCTGTGCCTGCTGGCCGGGCTGTACTTCAGCATCCGCACGCGCTTCATCCAGTTGCGCGCGCTGCCGGACATGCTGCGCCTGATGTTCCGCCATGAGCGTTCGGCATCGGGCGTTTCGCCGTTCCAGGCGCTGTCGATCTCACTGTCCAGCCGGGTCGGCGTGGGCAACATCGCCGGCGTGGCCATGGCCATCGCCTTCGGCGGGCCGGGCGCGATCTTCTGGATGTGGGTGGTGGCCTTCCTCGGCGCCTCCAGTGCCTTCATCGAATCCACCCTGGCGCAGATCTACAAGGACAAGGACGCCAAGGGCCAGTACCGCGGCGGCCCGGCGTACTACATCGAAAAGGGCCTGGGCCAGCGCTGGTATGCCGTGCTGTTCGCGCTGGTCACCGTGCTGGCCGGCGCACTGCTGGCCGGCACCCAGTCCAATGCCATCACCAGCGCGGTGAACGAAGCGTGGGACCTGCCGGTGGCGGGCACGACGGCGGTGTTGCTGGCGGTGCTGGCGGTGATCCTGTTCGGTGGCGTGCGCCGCATCGCGCGCGTGGCCGAATGGGTAGTGCCGTTGATGGCCGTGGCCTATCTGCTGGTGGCGGCGCTGGTGATGGTGCTCAACGCCGAAAAGGTGCCGGAGGTGATCATGCTGGTGCTGCGCAGTGCATTCGGCGTGGACGCCGCGTTCGGCGCGATGATCGGTACCGCCATCCAGTGGGGCGTGCGTCGTGGCGTGCTGTCCAACGAGGCCGGCATGGGCAGTGGTGCGCATCCGGCCGCCGCCGCCGAGGTCTCGCACCCGGTCAAGCAGGGCCTGGTGCAGTCGTTCTCGGTCTACATCGACACCATGGTGGTGTGCAGTGCCACGGCCTTCCTGATCCTCTCCACCGGCCTGTACAACGTCTACGACCCGGCGGTGAATGGCATTCCGGATGAGGCACGGCTGCTGCTGGGCAATCTGCCCGGCGTGGAAGCCGGGCCGCGCTTCGTGCAGCACGCGGTGGGATCGGCGCTGCCCGGCTTCGGTCGTTCGTTCGTGGCGCTGGCGATCCTGCCGTTCGCGTTCACCACCATCCTGGCGCTGTACTACATGGCCGAGACCAACGTCAGTTACCTGTGCCGGGACCGCCCGCGCCGCTGGGTGATGACGGTGTTCCAGCTGCTGTTCCTGGCGGCGGCAGGCTATTCGACGGTGAACAGCGCCACGATTGCCTGGTCGCTGGGTGACATCAGCGTTGGCCTGATGAGCTGGTTGAACATCATCGCCATCCTGCTGCTGCAGAAGCCGGCCCTGGCCGCGCTGCGCGATTACGAACAGCAGCGCAGGGACAACTGCGATCCACGGTACAAGCCGCAGCTGCTGGGTCTGCGCAACGGCGGTGTGTGGCAGGGGTAGCGTGCGAAGCCGATTGACGGCTTGCCCCACGGGAAGTGCGCCGGGTCAGGCCCGGCGCGCTTCAATGACGGACTGTTGTGCCGTCATTCGTTCGGCGGCGTGGTCGCCTTGGCCTCGCTGCCGAAGCTGCCATCGGCTTCCGCCGCCAGGTACGCGAACACGGTGTACGCGGCCACGTTCTGCGCCAGCGCCTTCGGGTCGATCTTGTCCAGCGTGTCGTCGGCGGTGTGGTGCAGGTGGAAGTAGTCCGAACCATCCTGTGCCAGCCACGCCCATGCACCACCCTTGGCGGCCAGCGGGCCGACGTCCGGGCCCGGGCCGCCCTTGTCGGCCTGGTACTCGATGCCCAGCGGCTTCATCACATCGGCAATCTGCTTCGTCGCCTCGCGCGAACCCTCCGGGTTCGGCGAACCGGTGTTGAACGCATAGATGCGGCCAGCACCGAAATCGCTCTCGGCGGCCAGCTGGTGCAGGGCCACGTCCTTGGCGTGCGCTTCAGCGTAGGCCTTGCCGCCATACAGGCCCTGTTCTTCGTTGGCGAAGGCGATCACGCGGATGGTGCGCTTCGGGGCCTGCTTGAGCTGGCCGATCAGATGGCCGGCGGCCATGGTGATGCCCACGCCCGCGCCGTCATCCACTGCGCCGGTGCCCAGGTCCCACGAATCCAGGTGACCACCAATCACCACCACTTCCTTCGGCAGGCTGCGGCCGGTGATCTCGCCGATCACGTTGTAGGAGGTGGCCGTGCCATCCCAACCGCAGTCCAGCGCGACCTTCACCGTGGTGCTGCCACGGGCCAGCAAACGCGCCAGCTGGTCGGCATCGGGCACCGACAGCGCGGCCGACGGCACCGGAGTCAGGCCTTCGTCAAAGCGGGTGATGCCGGTGTGCGGCACGCGGTGCGAGTCGGTACCGGCCGAGCGCATCAGGAAGCCGACTGCGCCCTTGCGGATCGCTTCAGACGGGCCCTTGCTGCGGATCGCACCGCCGCGGCCGTAATCGCGGCCATCGCGGAATGGCAGCATCTGGTAATCGACGAAGGCGATCTTGCCCTTCAGCGAACCTGCCGGTGCGGCCTGCAGCGCCGCCAGGTCGGCGAAGCGCACCACTTCGGCTTCCACGGTGCCGCCCGGGCTGCCGCCCAGTGCCGTGATCTGCAGCGGCTGCGGGTTCCTGCCGGTCACGGCGGCGTGTTCGCTGCGGCGTTCCCACTTCGGGAACGTCACCGGCTCCTTCCATACCTTGTCAAAGCCCAGGGCCTTGAACTTGGCTTCGGCCCAGGCCACGGCGCGGGCGTCGGCTTCGCCGCCGGCAATGCGCGGGCCGATCTCGGTGGTGAGTGATTCGACCACCTTCCAGCCGGTGTCATCGGCCAGCGCCTGGTCGCGCAGCTGTGCGGCGGTGGCCAGCGACGCCGGGGGCAGGGTGGTGGTGTGCGGCGCCGCAAAGGCCGGGGCGGCCAGCAGGGCGAGGGAGGACGCGATGGCAAGGACGCGGCGACGCATGGACAACTCCAGGAAGGGACCTAAGCCCTGGAGCTTAACAGTCGTTCAGCCCGGCGCATGGGCGGGAGGTCATGGCTGGCGCGAACGCTGTTTTCCGCCATGTCCGGCAAAGCGAAAGCCCCGCCGGAGCGAGGCTTTCACAGGGTCATGTAGAGCCGAGCCCATGCTCGGCTGCCTTGCAGATCAGCCGAGCGTGGGCTCGGCTCTACAGGTGGGAGGGGCGCCCGTCGGCGCCGGGTACCCTTACTTCTTCAGGCTGTCGCGGATCTCGCGCAGCAGCACCACTTCCTCGGCAGGCGCGGCCGGGGCGGCTTCCTGCTTGCGCGACAGGCGATTGATCGCCTTGACCACGATGAAGATGGCAAAGGCCACGATCACGAACTGGATGATGGTATTGATGAAGTCGCCGTAGCCAACCACCACGGCCGGAATCTCCTTGCCATCCGGACCCAAGTGAGCCGGCGACAGGGTCCAGGCCAGGCTGGAGAAGTCCACGCGGCCGATCAGGTAGCCCAGCGGCGGCATGATGATCTTCTCGACCAGCGCCGTCACGATCTTGCCGAAGGCCGCGCCGATCACCACGCCGACGGCGAGGTCGATGACGTTGCCGCGCATCGCGAATTCCTTGAACTCGGTGAGCATTCCCATTGTTGTTTTTCTCCGGTGGGGAAGTGGACAGCGCGCAGGGTAGCGCAGGTGATGTCAGCCGGCGATCACGCCGTGGCGCTCGGCCACGTTTTCCAGGCGGGCACTGAAGCGGTCGCCGGGCTTCAGTGCAGCCACCCCGGACGGGGTGCCCATGAATACCAGGTCGCCGGCACGCAGCTGCCACAGCTTGGACAGCTCATGCAGGATCTCCGGTACGTTCCAGATCATCTGGTCGAGCAGTGCCTGTTGGCGCACCTCGCCGTTGACTTCCAGCGACAGGTTCAGCGCGGCCAGGTCGCCGACTTCCGCGGCGTGGACGATTTCGCTGATCGGCGCGGAGGCATCGAAGCCCTTGGCCGCGTCCCACGGGTGGCCCTTGTCCTTGGCGGCGGCCTGCAGGTCGCGGCGGGTCAGGTCCAGGCCGACGGCATAGCCGTAGACCAGCGCATCGGCGTCGGCCACGGCCAGCTCGCCTGCGGGCGCATCGCGGCCGATCGCCACCACCAGTTCCACTTCGTGGTGCAGGTTGGCGGTCGCCGGCGGGTAGGGGATGGCATCGTCGTGGCCGACCACGATGGCATCGGCCGGCTTGCTGAAGAACATCGGGCGGCCGCGGTCATCGGCCGCCGGCACCGCCGCGCCCATTTCGCGGGCGTGGTCGGCGAAGTTGCGGCCGACGCAGTAGATGCGGTGCACGGGGAAACTGCCGCCCCCGGCTACCGGCACACGCGGCAGGGCTACGGCAGGGATCACATCGGAGACATCAGGCATGCGGGCATCCAGGAAGGGCGTGCCCGCAGTCTAGAACGCATGGCGCCCGCCGTCAGCGGGCGCGGAAGGCGCGGATCAGCGCGAGGCCGGCAATACCGGCTTGCGCACCACGCGGTACTCGCCTTCGACCACGGTCGGGTCGACCGGACGGGCAACGCCGGGCTTGCGCGAAGCCAGCAGCTTCCACGCCAGGCCGACCAGGATCATCGCCGCACCGACGAACACGCCGATGAACACCATCGCAGCCAGGATTGCCAGGCCAAGCAGGCCCACGGCAACGCGCACCAGCGGGTGACGCGGCTTGCGCGGCGCGAACAGGGTGCGGAACTGGTTGAAGGCGGATGCGCGATTGAACATGGCGGCTCGATAGGCTGGGATCAGCGAAACCAGAGTATCGGGACGCGCCACTGTCATTGAGTGAAAAACTCGTTAAATATAGCCTGTGCTTATTACGGATCAATGACTTGTGTTCATGTCGCAGCCAGTCACCTGAGTGGGCATGCGACAATGCGGGTTTACCGTCCGAGCCTTCGCCATGACTGCCGCTGCTGCCCTGATCGCCCTTGATGCCATTGCCGATGGCGCGTTTGCCGAGGTCGAAGCGGTGGTCGATGGCGATGCCGAATCGCTGGTGCTGTACCGCGACGGTGCGCAGGTGCGCGCGTTCCTGAACATCTGCCCGCACGCCGGCCGCCGCCTGGACTGGGCGCCGGGCCAGTTCCTGAAGAGCCGCGAGGGCCACCTGGTGTGTGCCGCGCACGGCGCCTCGTTCACGCTGGACAGCGGCGACTGCATCGCCGGCCCGTGCAAGGGCGACCGCCTGCGTGCGGTGCCGGTGGACGTGCGCGACGGGCAGGTCTACCTGGCCTGAGGCTGGATGATGTTGACCGAGAGGATGCTGATTGAGGTGGGTGCGGACCGTTGGTCCGCACCCACCGCGCCAGGCCCATTGTAGAGCCGAGCCCATGCTCGGCTGCACGGCTCAGAACATCAGGTTGATCATCAACACCACCACCAGCGTGTAGATCAGCGACAGCGGGCCGCCGACCCGCCACATCTCGCGCGGGGTGTAGTTGGCCGGGCCGGTGATCATCGAGATCACCGGGTTGGAGGCCGTCATCAGGTTGTTGGATGCCGACAGCGCCACGATCAGCGCGAACGCGGTCGGGTTGCCGCCCGCCGCCAGTGCCAGGTTCACCGCGATCGGCACCATCACGATGGTCGCACCCACATGGCTGATCACCAGCGAAAACGCCGTGGTCAGCAGCGCCAGCGCCACCTCCAGCACCCACACCGGGATGCCGGTCGGCAGCTTGTCGATGGTATGGCCGGCCACCCACGCGGCCGCACCGCTGGAGTCCATCGCCCAGCCGAGCGGAATCAGCCCGGCCATCATGAATACCGTCTTCCAGTTGATCGAGGCATAGGCCTCGTCCATGCGCAGCACGCCGGTCAGCAGCATGCCGGCCACGCCGGTCATCAGCGTCAGCGCCACCGGCAGCTTGCTGGTCAGCGCGATCAGGATGGTCAGCGCGAAGATCGCCATCGCGATCTTGAACTTGTGCGGGCGCTGCTCGCCGGTCGGGTAGTCGGTCACCACCACGAAATCGCGGCTGCGGGCGGCCTGCGCCAGATCGGTCCAGATGCTGTGGAACACCAGCATGTCGCCGGCGCGCAGTTGCACGTCGCGCACGTCCTCGCGGATCACCTGCTTGTCGCGGTTGATCGCCAGCAGGCTGATGCCGCGCTCCTTGCGCAGGCGCAGATCGGCCGCACTCTTGCCGATCACGTTCGAGGTCGGCGGTACCACCGCCTCGGAAATGCCGGCGCGGCTGGGGTTGAACAGGTCGCCCAGGTGCTTCAGGCGCGAGGACATGCGCAGGAACTGGTTCTGCGCGAAGTCGCTTATCTGCTGGCGCGGGCCCATCGCACCGAGCACGCTGCCCACCCAGATGCGCATCTCCGCCGGCGGCGCCAGGCGGGTGTCGTTGCCGGTCTTCAACGCCAGCAGCAGCGGTGCATCGTGCAGGGTCTCGGCCTCGCCCAGGGTCATGCCCACCAGCGGGCTTTCGGCGGTCACCACCAGCTCGAACACATCGCCTTCGATGCCATAGGTCTTGGCGAAATAGCTCTCGGTGCGCGCCGGGGTGACTCCGTCGTTGACCAGGCTTTCCTCTTCGATCAGCTTGCGGTCGCCGTAGTAGCGGAAGTACAGCAACGAGGCGATCAGCAACGCCACGCCGATCGGCAGCGGCGCGAACATGCGCAGCGGCTCGATGGTGGCCAGGCCCGAGGGCAGGTTGTTGTTGGCCGAGGCCAGCAGATCGTTCAGCAGGATCAGCGGCGAATTGCCGACCATGGTCAGCGCGCCGCCCATCACGATCGCTGCCGAGATCGGCAGCAGCAGGCGCTGCATCGTCAGGCCGGTGCGCGCGGCCAGTCGCGAGGCGACCGGCAGGTACAACGCCATCACCGACGGGTTCTGCATGAAGGACGAGTTCAGGCCGGCGATGGCGGTGGTCATCATCAGCAGCCGTTGCTCGACACCATGGCCGCGCCGCAGCAGCCAGGCGGCCAGCCGGTTCAGCGCCCCGGTGCGGTCCAGGCCCGCACCGAGGATGGTGGTGGCGATGATGCTCATCACCGCGTTACCGGAGAAGCCACCGAAGATCTCCTCCGGCGCGATCAGGCCGGTGACACCGAGCACCACCAGCACCACCAGCGCGACCACGTCGGCGCGGATGCGCTCGAACAGGAACATCGCCATCGTGAAGCCGACCAGCCCGAGCACGAGCTTCATGTCGTTGGTCAGCGTCAGCGCGGTATCCATGTGGGGCGCGGTGTCCTCAGGCGATCGTCAGGTGCGGTCGTACAACAGGTCCCAGACGCCATGGCCGAGCTTCTGGCCGCGGGTCTCGAAGTGGGTCTGCGGGCGCCAGTCCGGGCGCGGCACGCTGCCACGCGGGCCGGCACGGTTGACCAGGCCGGCGGTAGCGTCGAGAACATCCCACATCTGCTCGGCGTAGTCTTCCCAGTCGGTCGCGCAGTGCAGGCGGCCACCCGGGCGCAGCTTGCGCACCAGCAGTTCGGCGAATGCCGGCTGCAGCAGGCGGCGCTTGTTGTGGCGCTTCTTGTGCCACGGGTCCGGGAAGTAGATGCGCACTTCATCGAGCGCGCCATCGGCGATCTCGTTCTGCAGCACTTCCACCGCATCGTGGTGGTACAGGCGCACGTGGTCGGCGTTGTCGTCGGCCAGCGCGTTCAGCAGCCGGCCCACGCCGGGGGCGTGCACCTCGATACCGATGTAGTCGCGCGACGGGTCGTGCTGGGCGGCGAAGCGCAGTGCGGCACCGTTGCCGAAGCCGATTTCCAGCACCTTGTGTGCCGGGCGGCCGAAGGTGGCATCCAGGTCACGCGGCTGGCCGTTGTAGTCGATGCCGAAGCGTGGCCAGCGTTCGTCGAACGCGCGCTGCTGGGCGGGAGTGAAACGGCCCTGGCGCAGCACGAAGCTGCGTACTTCGCGGCGGCCCTCGCTCACGGTGAAGGGCTTGGGCGGGGCCTTGGACCCGGCGCTGTCAAAAGGATTGGTCATCAGCCGATCAGCCCATCCACCGGGGAGGAGGCGCTGGCGTAGCGCTTGCGCGGGATGCGCCCGGCCAGGAAGGCCTCGCGGCCGGCCTCGACCGCCTTGCGCATCGCACTGGCCATCAGCACCGGGCTGCGTGCACCGGCGATGGCGGTATTCATCAGCACGCCGTCGCAGCCCAGCTCCATCGCAATCGCGGCATCCGACGCGGTGCCCACGCCTGCGTCGACGATGATCGGCACCTTGGCGTCTTCGATGATCTGCAGCAGGTTGTACTTGTTCTGGATGCCCAGGCCCGAACCGATCGGCGCGGCCAGCGGCATCACCGCAGCGCAGCCGATCTCTTCCAGGCGCTTGGCCAGGATCGGGTCGTCGGAGGTGTAGACCATCACTTCGAAGCCGTCCTTGACCAGCTGCTCGGCGGCCTTGAGGGTCTGCATCACGTCCGGGTACAGGGTCTTCTGGTCGCCCAGCACTTCCAGTTTGGTCAGGTTGTGGCCGTCCAGCAGTTCACGGGCCAGGCGGCAGGTGCGCACGGCGTCCTCGGCGGTGTAGCAGCCGGCGGTGTTGGGCAGGATGGTGAAGCGCTCCGGCGGCAGCACGTCCAGCAGGTTTGGCTCGCCCGGGTTCTGCCCGATGTTGGTGCGGCGGATGGCCACGGTGACGATCTGGGCGCCAGCGGCCTCGGTGGCCAGGCGGGTTTCTTCCAGGTCCTTGAACTTGCCGGTGCCGGTGAGCAGCCGCGAGCCATAGGTCTTGCCGGCGATCACCAGCGAATCGGGGGAGACATGAACGTTCATGGCCCGATTATCGCTTATCCGCCTGAAGGATGGGGTCATGCAGCGGATGGGGGAGATCGGGGTCAGATCCCTTTGCCCGTGGCAAAGGGATCTGACCCCGCAAGACCCGGGCCGTCCTCAGCCGCCACCCAGTGCATGCACGATCTCCACCACGTCACCCTCGGCCAGGGCGTGCTCGCCATGGCGGCTGCGGCTGACGATCTCGCCGTTGACCTCCACCGCCACCCGGCGCTGCAGCAGCTGCTCGGCCAGCAGCAGGTCGTGGAGGGTCGCCGAAGCGGGCAGGGTGCGGGGTTCGCCGTTGAGCTGGATGTTCATGCTCGCATTGTCGCCGATCGTCGTAATGGCCGTCAGAACCGCTGCAATCCGCCCAGGACGCGACCGCCGGCACACTCTGCGGCAGGGTGCCGGGTGACAATCCATGCGGCGGCGCAGCGTGAGCAAAACGCGGCGCAGTGAAACCATTCACCGTGCGCCGGCGTACGTCCGCCGGATCCTCAACGATTTCCCCACAGGAGTTTTTTACATGCTGCTCAGCAAACGCCCGATCCGCTCCCTGATGGCGGCCGCGATCGCGCTGGCCGCGCTTCCGGCCATGGCAGGCGAATCCCCGTATTCCAAGGCCGTGTTCTTCGGTGACAGCCTCACCGATGCCGGCTATTTCCGCCCGCTGCTGCCAGCCGGCGTGCAGCCGGTCACCGGCCAGTTCACCACCAACCCGGGCTGGGTGTGGTCGCAGCAGGTCGCCAACTACTACGGCGTCAACGGCGCCGCCAACGGCAACGGCCAGAGCGGTGACAACTACGCTGCCGGCGGCGCCCGCGTCGGCGTGGACGTACCGAGCGCGATGGGCACCATCCCGTCGCTGAAGTCGCAGGCGGCCCGCTACCTGGCTGCCAATGGCGGCAAGGCTGACGCCAACGTGCTGTACACGGTGTGGGGCGGTGCCAACGACCTGTTCGCCGCCGCTGCTGCGCCGGCGCAGGCACAGGCCATCATCGGCGCGGCCGTCACTGACCAGATCGCCCTGGTGGGCGCGCTGAAGCAGGCCGGTGCCCAGTACGTGCTGGTGCCGAACCTGCCCAACGTCGGCCTGACCCCGGCCTTCCGCGGCCCGAACGCCGCCACCGCCACCGCGCTGTCCGCCGGTTACAACAAGGCGCTGTACGGCGGCCTGAAGCAGGCCGGCATCGAGTTCATTCCGCTCGATACCTTCACCGTGCTGGGCGAAGTCGCCGCCAACCCGGGCATGTATGGCTTCACCAACGTCACCAGCACCGGCTGCAAGATCGATCCGGCCAACTCGACGCAGAGCATCCTGACCTGCAACCCGACCAGCTACGTCAGCCCGGATGCAGCCAACACCTACCTGTTCGCCGATGGCGTGCACCCGACCACCGCCGGCCATCAGCTGCTGGGCCAGTACGCGGTCTCGGTGCTGGAAGCGCCGCGCCTGCAGCAGGTGCTGAGCCACTCGGCACAGACCATCGGCCGCTCGCGCGCCGACCAGGTCAGCATGCACCTGGGTGGTCGTCCGGCCGACGGCCTGTCCTGGTGGGGCGGCGTGCGCGGTGACCTGCAGCGTTACGACCACGCCGACCTGTACGACGGCCTGGCCCCGGCCGGCCTGTTCGGCATCGACTGGGCACGCGACGGCATGGTGTTCGGCGGCTTCGCCGGCTTCGGCCGCCTCAACGCCGACTTCGGCAACAGCCGTGGCGACTTCACCCAGAAGGACACCACCGCCGGTCTGTTCGCCGGCTGGTACGGCGACCGCATCTGGGTGAACGGCCAGGTCAGCTACACCTGGCTGTCCTACGACGTGAACCGCAAGGTCCAGCTGGGCCCGGCCACCCGCGAGCACGGCGGTTCGCCGGACGGCAGCAACCTGACCGCTGCCCTGAACGCCGGTTACGAGTTCGGCACCGAGGGCGGCTTCCGCCACGGTCCGATCGCCTCGGTGATCTGGCAGAAGGTGAAGATCGACGGCTACACCGAAAGCGCCGCGGCTGGCACGCTCGCCACCGCACTGGGCTACGACCGCCAGAACGTCGATTCGACCGTCGGTCGCATCGGCTGGCAGGCCCGCTTCGATGGTGGCACCGTCAAGCCGTACGCGCAGGTGACCTACGACCATGAGTTCGAGGACACCAAGCAGGCCAGCGCCTGGCTGCAGACCCTGCCGGAACTGGGCAGCTACCGCGTGCCGGGCCTGAAGTTCGACAAGAACTACGCCACCGTCGTGCTGGGTGCCCGCACCGAACTGTTCGGCCTGCAGAGCAACGTCGGCCTGAGCGCTTCGACCGGCCAGAAGCGCGCGCAGGACGCCACCCTGTTCGCCAACTTCAGCGGCACGTTCTAAGCAGCCACCGCCGGGGTCGGAACCCTTTCCGCGAGGAAAGGGCTCCGATCCCGCGCGGATGCGACGGCCACCATTGCGCTGCACCGGCCCCACCGCATAGACTTTCACCCGCAATGCGGGCGTAGCTCAATGGTAGAGCTGTAGCTTCCCAAGCTACTGACGTGGGTTCGATTCCCATCGCCCGCTCCAATCACGCCACGCGCGTAGACAGAAGGCCGCTCATCTGCGGCCTTTTTCATTTCCAGCAGATTTCAGCGCCCGTGCCCTCTGCGCCCGGCTGGCGTCTGCGGCGCTTCCCGCCCGGCCAGGCAACAACCGCGCAATTTCCACTCGCATCCGTGGTTCTGCCTGGCCTGTGCAGGCCGGCCAGGCATCATCCGCCGGCCACGCGCCCGCGCTATGCTGCGCGCCTGCCGACCGATCCCACCGCGATGAAGCTCGCCATCCTGTCCCGCAACAGTTCTTTGTATTCCACCCGCCGGCTGGTCGAGGCGGCACGCGCACGCGGCCACACCGTTCGTATCCTCGACCCGTTGCGTTGCTACATGCGCATCGCCGCCGATGGCTTTTCCATGCATTACAAGGGCCGGCCGATGACCGGCGTGGACATGGTCATTCCACGCATCGGTGCTTCGATCACCCGCTACGGCACCGCGGTGCTGCGCCAGTTCGAACTGATGGGTGCGCGCACGCCCAATCCGTCCGATGCCATCCTGCGTTCGCGCGACAAGCTGCGCGCGCACCAGCTGCTGGCGGCCAAGGGCATCGACATGCCGGTCACCGTGTTCGGCGACAACCCCGATGACACCGTCGATCTGCTGTCCATGCTCGGCCCGCCGCCGCATGTGGTGAAGCTCAATGAAGGCACCCAGGGGCGCGGCGTGATCCTCACCGAAAAGGCCAGTGCCTCGCGCGGCATCGTCGAAGCGCTGCGCGGCCTGTACGCCAATTTCCTGATGCAGGAATTCATCGGCGAGGCCAAGGGCGCCGACCTGCGCTGCTTCGTGGTGGGCGACCAGGTGGTGGCTTCGATGCAGCGGCAGGCACCAGAGGGCGACTTCCGCTCCAATCTGCACGCCGGCGGTACCGCCGTGGCGGCCAAGGCCAGCCGTGCCGAGCAGCAGGTGGCGGTGCGTTCGGCCAAGGCGCTGGGCCTGTCGGTGTGCGGCGTGGACCTGATCCGCTCCGCGCGCGGGCCGCTGGTGCTGGAGGTCAATTCAACGCCAGGCCTGGAGGGCATCGAAGCGGCCTGCGGGGTCGACGTGGCCACGCGGATCATCGAGCACGTCGAGAAGATCAAAAAAACCTGATTATTCATGGGGTTGTGATTCTCATGGGCAATTGATCCGGGTCTTTAACAAGCCTTTAATCGGCCCCGGCGTAGGCTTCACCGAACCGCAGCTCTGCCTCTCAGCAGGATCGGTATCGGGATACGACTTCAGGCCCAGGCGGGTGCACCGTCTGGGCCTTTTTTATGCCTGTCGGCCCTGTGCCCAAGGTCTCTTGTGGAGGCCGCGTGACGGTCGTAGAGTTGGCCCTTCGTTCCGGGATGGATCGGGAGGTTGGCGATGTACCGCATCATGACGATCGCGTTGTTGCTGGGCCTGTCTGGCGCTGTTGCCGCCAAGCCGGAGAAGGTTGCTGTACAGATGGACCGGCAGGGGCCGGTCGCCGAGCAGATGCGCCAGGTGGAAACCGCCCTGGCCGCCCCCGACTATGCCGAACTGTCTGCCGAGGATCGCGGCCAGGTGCAGCAGTCGCTGTCGCGCATCCGCCAGCACATGGGCGAACGCCAGACCGTGCAGGAGCTGCCGCCGCAGCTGCAGGCCGAGGTCTTCAACGAGCAGGAACGCATCAACACCCTGTTGGCGCGTGGCCATGAAGACAGCCGCCAGATCTGCAAGTACGAACGCACCACCGGCAGCAACATGCCCAAGAGCCGCTGCCTGACCGTGGCCGAGCGGCGCCGGATCGAAGAGAAGGGCAAGGCGCTGATCAACGACCAGCGCAGTTACAACACGCTCAGCCCGCCGCCCGCCGGGCGTTGACCGCACCGCCCTTCGGCCCACCGAACGTGCCGTGACGGCGTATCGGTGGCACCGCAGGGTCGATGTTCCCCTCATGGAAGAACCTGGAGGTAACGATGCAGCGCATGACCCCCTTCGCCCTGATGCTGGGCCTGGCTCTGGCCACCACCGTCCACGCCAAGCCCGAGAAAGGGCAGGTGAAGTTCGACGCCAACGCCCCGGTGGCCGAACAGATCCGCAACGTTGAGACGGCCATCAACACCGAGGACTACAGCGAGATCGGGCTGGAAGACAAAAGCCGTGTGCAGCAGGCGCTGGGCCGCATCAAGATCAAGATGGGCGACCACGAACGGGTGGAGCAGTTGAGCCCGCACGACCGCACCGAGATCTTCAACGACCAGGAAGTGATCAACACGATCATGACCCGCGCCCATGCCGACAGCCGCATGGTCTGCCGTCGCGAGCGCACCACCGGCAGCAACATGCCGCAGAGCGTCTGCCTGACCGTGGCCCAGCGCCGCAAGGCGCAGGAAGACAGCCGCAAGGCGCTCAACGACAACCAGCGCTTCAACAACTTCAAGCCTGATTGAGGCTGGACCGGTCGCACGCCGCCATCGGTCACCCTGCCGTGCGTCCCTTGTGGACGCATCGGCGGAATCGTAAAGTCGAGGCCCTATTCATGGACGAACATGGAGCTCGTCATGTACCGCAACACTACGCTCGCCCTGATGCTGTCGCTGGGCCTGGTTGCCACCGTGCAGGCCAAGGCCCAGAAGGACACCGTGCAGATGGATTCCTTCACCCCGGTATCCGAACAGATCCGCCGCGTTGAAACGGCCATGGGCAGCGAGGACTACAGCGAGATCGGGCTGGAGGACAAAAGCCGCGTGCAGCAGGCACTGAACCGGATCAGGGTCAAGATGAATGGCCGCGAGAAGGTGGATGAGCTGGCACCGCAGGAGCGCAACGACCTGTTCAACGAGCAGGAGATCGTCAACACCATCATGACCCGCGCCCAGGCCGACAGCCGCATGATCTGCCGCCGCGAGCGCCTCACCGGCAGCAACATGCCCACCAGCGTCTGCCTGACGGTCGCCCAGCGTCGCAAGGCCCAGGAAGAGAGCCGCCAGGCGCTGACCGACCAGCAGCGCATCAGCCGCTGACCGTTCGCCCGGGGGCCTTTTGCCGGTGTCGTCGCTTCGGCACGAAATGTTAAGAATGGAACCTGTATCGTTCAGCAGGTAGACGTCGCGTCCACCCACGCAGGGGCATCCTGAGCGGGTGGGCCTGGCCCCCCGACGACCCTTCAAGAACCAGAGGTCCCAGTGCGCATTCTCGTAATCGAAGACAACAGCGATATCGCCGCCAACCTTGGCGACTACCTTGAGGATCGTGGCCACACCGTGGACTTCGCCGCCGACGGCGTGACCGGCCTGCACCTGGCCGTGGTCCACGAGTTCGACGCCATCGTTCTTGACCTGAATCTGCCGGGCATGGATGGCATCGAAGTGTGCCGCAAGCTGCGCAACGAAGCGCGCAAGCAGACCCCGGTACTGATGCTGACCGCCCGCGACTCGCTGGACAACAAGCTGGCCGGTTTCGATTCCGGCGCCGATGACTACCTGATCAAGCCGTTCGCGCTGCAGGAAGTGGAAGTGCGCTTGAACGCGCTGTCGCGCCGCGGCAAGGGCGTGCAGACCCGCGTGCTGGAAACCGGCGATCTGGAATACAACCTGGACACGCTGGAAGTGCGCCGCCAGGGCAAGCTGTTGCAGCTCAACCCGACCGCGCTGAAGATCCTGCAGGCCCTGATGGAGGCCGCGCCGGCCGTGGTCACCCGCCAGGAACTGGAAACCCGCGTCTGGGGCGAAGAATTGCCCGATTCGGATTCGCTGCGTGTCCATATCCACGGCCTGCGTGCGGTGGTCGACAAGCCGTTTGAAGTGCCGCTGATCCAGACCCGCCATGGCATCGGATACCGCATCGCTACCCCGGAAGCCTGATTCCGTGGCAGGCAAGGGGGAGCGCCGGCGTTCGCCATATCGGCGGCGCCTGCGCAGCCGCATCATCGTCTCGTTCGTGTTGTTGGGCTTCTGCCTGACGACACTGTTTGCGTTCGCCACCAACTGGGCCCGCATGCGCGTGGAAAACCAGCTGGTGGAAGACGTGATGAACCGCAACATCAACGAGTATGTGCGGCGCTTCTACGAGAGCCCGGATCGCAACCCCGACCTGCCCGTGCAGCAGATGCGTGCGCGCCTGATCAAGCCTGACAAGTTCGACGCGCTGCGCGAGGAAGAGCCGGACTGGTACGAGTTCAAGGATGGCCTGTACAACATGGGCGGCGTGGACGAGCGCGGCCAGCGCTATTCCTACAAGCTGGCCGTGCGCAAGACGCCCGACGCCTGGGCGTTCCTGGCCTACGACATGACCGACAGCGTGCGCGGTGGGCAGCAGCTCAATCGCGCGCTGGTGCTGTCGGTGCTGGTGTTCAGCCTGTTGTCGCTGGTGCTGGGCTGGTGGTCGGCGTCGAAGGTGATGAAGCCGGTCTCGGACCTGGCCGCGCGGCTGCGTGCCTATCGCGGTGGTACCAGCGACCCCGAGCCGCTGGCACCGCGGTTCCCCGATGACGAAGTGGGGCAGCTGGCGCAGGCGCTGGATGATTATTCGTCGCGGCTGACCGAAGTGGTGCAGCGCGACCGTGAGTTCAATGCCGACGTCAGCCACGAGCTGCGCACGCCGCTGGCGGTGATCCGTGGCGCCACCGAGCTGCTGCTGACCCGGCCCGGCCTGGACGAAAAGGTGCTGCAGCGTCTGCAGCGCATCCAGCGTGCCGAACAGCAGTGCAGCGACCTGATCGGCGCGCTGCTGCTGCTGTCGCGCAACGAGCGCGGGCAGGGCACCAGCAACGTCGCGCGCGTGGCCGAGCAATTGCTGGATGCCCACCGTGCACAGCTGGGTGGCAAGCCGCTGGAGCTGGCGCTGGAAGGCGAGCGCGACCTGGTCATCGATGCACCGGAAGCCGCGTTGTCGGTGGCGCTGGGCAACCTGATCGGCAACGCGGTGAAGTATTCGCAGGATGGCGAAGTGCGCGTGCATGTGGGCGCCAACGCCGTCTCGGTGACCGACAGCGGCCCGGGCCTGAGCGAAGAGGACGCCGCCAAGCTGTTCCAGCGCGGCTATCGCGGCACCCACGCCGGCCATTCGCAGGGCGGTGGCATCGGCCTGTCGATTGTCAGCCGCCTGTGCGATCTGTACGGCTGGCAGGTCAGCGTGCGCCCCGGCGGCGAGCGCGGCGTGATCGCCACCCTGACGTTCTCGCCGAAGCCGTTGTAAGCGCGGGCTGTCGATCCCGGCCGGCCCGGACCCCGCTTCGGTAGGTGCCGACCTTGGTCGGCACGAATCCCGCCGACGTTGCATTGCGCCCTGTGTCGCTTGTGCCACTGAATCGCCCTCGCAGGAATGGCGAGCCAGAAGCCCAACACGACAGCACCGTGACCGCTGCCACGTCGCGCACGTGTCCGCCTGCACGCATTCGTTCCCTCCGCTGTGGCTTGAGAATTTCCTTACAGATCACGGTGCTGCGTGATGGCCAGATGGGGCGGCTGGGGCGGGTGCCCTGGCCGGGATTGGCGTCCTGAAAAAAACCTTCAACTCAAGCGCTCCGGGTGTGCTGCGGCTCATCATGGAAAATGCATCGCCTGCCTCGTTTCGGCGGACGGTGCGTGGGGATTCATCAGAATCCGCTGGAGTTTTCTTCCTCGCGCTTGAGTTGTTGGGACTCCGGTACGCCAACCCGCACCGTCCGCCACCTTGCATCTGCAGGTGGCCCGCCGACTGCGAGGAGCCTCACCATGTCCGCACGCCCATTGTTCCCCCAACTGCACGCCCTGATCGGCGAAGCCGCCGACCTGCTGCCGCCCGCTGTCGCCGAGCGCGTCGAAACCCTGCTCGATGACCCCAGGGATCTGCTGCCCGCCCTGCTGGCCCGCATGGACGGCCGCGATGCGGCCGACGGCCGGCGGCTGGAAGCGCAGGGCCTCAGCCCGGCACAGGCGACCACCATGGCCGGCCTCAGCCGCACCCTGGCGGGCTTGAATGCACTCATGCAGGTGCTGCACGCCGCCGAGGCGGCCCGCGAGCAGGGCGGTGCGCACCAGCAGCTCAGCCCCGACGTCGTCGACGGTTTGTTACTTGGCGCGCGAGAACTGGCCCGCTACGCGCGCCTGCAGTTGGAGTAGATCCACGCCATGCGTGGATGCGAAACGGCTTCTGTAGAGCCGAGCCCATGCTCGGCTGCGATCATCAAGCCGAGCGTGGGCCCGGCTCTACAACATCAATCCTGCGCGTTCGCAGCTGATCTATTACGATCATGGAAATGAAATGCTCCCTGGGATTTGCGGAGCCGACGACGGTCGGAGGAGTGCCGAACGTCAGGGATGAGTTACTTATGTGGCAGCTCGGGGGTTGGCTTGGCGAAACGAAATCCATTGGGAGCGACAGGGCTTCATGACTCATCGTTCGACTCTGTGCAGGTGTCGATCTTGGATCGATCCTGCCAGGTGCGAGTGGTGGGTGTATGTGGAGATCTGGCGGAAGGGACACTGGCTGACATCTCCTGTCGTAACCTGGAATCCTTCTTCCTGGTGCTCGACAGTCATGAGCTGTCGGAAAGTGCGTGGCCCGGGAACATCCAGGACGGGCATTTCGATGGAGAGGACGGCGCTTGCGTGCTCCGTCTTTTCCTCGCCGGGGGCATGCTGGAAGCACGGGGAGGCTCCCTTGGGTCAGAGCTGCCATCGGCGCCTGAGCATTCTCCTGGGCCTGTCGGGTTGGCAGGTGCTGGGATTCGATTGGACGGCACTGTTGCCCACGGACTCCATTCCGCAGTGTTGACGGGCTTCTGCCACTCCGCTGCCAACAAGCAGTTCACCGCACAGTTGCTGGTTCTCAGGGACGCGGAAACCGGGCGCCTGCCGGAGTCGCCTGAGCGGATCTCTGCGTCTGTATGTTTCGAGGGTGTCAGGTCGAGCGTAGTGAGATTCGATGCGACAGCAATGGTTGAGCACGAACGGTTTGGCAACGTGGCGAGTTGCGTCGTCGACGAAGGGCGAGGTGTCTTCTGGTTGTATCTGTTGAATGGGATCGTCGAGATTGAAGCCCGTGCCGCAATCCTGTCGTTCTGAGGGACTGGTCTGCAGCCGTGAAAGGGCTGGGTGATGTCTCGAATCGTACTTGCGTCAAGAGATTGGGCGCGGGCATGCTCCGTGAAGCGGGAATCGCGGCTGGTGCGCCCGACGTGGATCAAGCCTCGCGGCTGCGGAGGGCTTATCGTGGACGTTGTCAATTGTCGGTGGAAGTGATGCCTCCTGGGATTGAAGTGACATTGAGGTCTTCGGTCGCGAGTCGCGCGAGCTATGAGGTGATTGCGCAGCTGTCGCGTGAAGTGAATGAAGTGGATGCAGCGGATGAACTGATCAGGACTGCGGTTGATCGTCGCGCAGTGGCAGGTCTGCTTGAGTTGCCCCGCAGGGATCTTGAGGTCAATGTGCGGGTTGGGATTGGCGAGGGATTGAGGGCGTGCCTGAATCTTTCTGCAGCCACCCTGGAAGAGATGGCGTTCGCATCCGCTTCATTGAGTTTTGATCCCGCGCTGACTGGAGATGCTGGCAGGGACGGATCGGAGATGGCGGAGGAAGAGTATTCAGCGACGCGCCCTGAGCTGGTTGTTGTTCTGGTCGGTGACGCTCCTGAGAGTGGTGAAGAAGTCATCCTTTCCAGATTCGAGCGTCAGCTATACAGAACCGGTGACATCCAGAGCGGGGTTCATGAAGTGTTGCAGCTGGGCCTTCAGAAGGTGCAGGGTGAGGCAAAGCTGTGGGGGCTGCAGGTGGGAGTGCGTCTGTCCAGTCAGCGCGGGCTGTGGCCGGGCTTCAACCTTTCTTGTGATGTGATCGGACTAATGGCGTCTGGCAGCGTTTCATTGGATTTTGATCCGTATGTCTAGCTCGGCTACCGTTGGTGGCCGATCAATGGAAATCCGGATCGGCCACTCCGAACAGAGTTGGTCGGAGGCATGGTCGGGGGTGGTTTGTGGGCGGAAATGCCTATCTGGAAATAATGGAATTCCCGGCCAAGTGGCGGGAGTACAACCTGCTGCCAGCAGGCCTGATTGAGGAACTCGTGGCTACATACAAGCCAGGGATGGAGGGCGCCTCTGAGCACGATAGGAATAGTGTCTTCCATTGGTGGTTGAGGCAGTCGCCAAGCAAGGATGTACTGATGAAGTTGGTAGAGCTTTCCTTTCTCGATCCTGATCAGGTGATGGCTGATGATGTCAGAAAGTACATTGCCCAAAGCACTTGCTTTGATCACGATGTGGATCTTTTGATTCGTCGCGGCCCGCAGTTCCCTGTTTGATTGGGGCTTTAAGTCGGAGCTGCTGTGACGCGCTGGAGTGGCTGGGATTTCGTAGGCAACGGAGCGCTGCAACCGATGCAGATCAGGCCCGTATTTGAGAGTTTGATAGAGCGCATAGAGTCGGGTTGGGGGTATGCGTGATCGTAGCGGTCGGGTGGTTCCAGAACGCATGGGGCATCCAACGTTGATTCAAGCAAGCTGCGCTGTTTGTGCCGGATATGCAGCATGTCCATGAAGTTGTTCGCGCCCGCGTGCCCAGTTCAGCTGCGTTTGCGTCGGCCTTGATTGGGGCGGTGAATGAAGAAGGGTTAGCTTGAGCCAATCTCTGGCCCAATCGCGCTTGTGATCTTCAATCAATCCCGGGGGGTGTTGTGAATTACTTGGATGGGGAGTGTGTACTGCTTGGCGACGTCGTTGATCTTGGTGGCGGAACGTGTGGGATCGTGGTTGCCGTGATCGATGACGAGTCTTATGCAGTTGGCTTTTCTGCGGAAGAATGGCGGCACCTCGGACGAGGTGCTCTGTTGCAGGCGCCTGGGTTCGGTCTACTACACTGTCCAGATGCTGAGCACGACTTCACTTTGATCGAACGGGGGCGATCAGGAGCTTCTGAGTCGTAGGGCTGAGGAGCTTGATTCGCTCGCCAGGAGATTGGATCCTCCGCGCCGATTGCAGAGTCATTGGCGCGCACTCAGGATGACAGATGCTTGCCGTGCGTATTTTCGGATGTCTCGTGGGTCTATTGATGGTCGTCTATGGCGTTGCAGTCATGGACGATGCATTGATTGGGACGGGCCCTTGCCGAGCGAACTGCAGTCTGTACAGCGCCTTGATTCGTTTGTTCGGGCAGCCGGCCTACAACAAACTGATGGGCCTTTCCTGGATTGTCGCGGGAGCGATGTTCGTCTTTGTTTCCGTCGTGGCTCGGCACGGAAAGGGATCGGCGGACAAGCGTAGGCGGAAAAAGGGACGTCGACGTCGATCGAAATGATCGGTTGCAATGCCCCAGAGGATCCACGCGATGGGTGGATGCACTCCTGCGTAACACGGAGGAATCAACCCGCAGCCAACCCCAGATAGCGCACATGCAGCGCTTCCACCCGCGCCTGCAGGTCCTCCGGATGGCCATCGTTGACCACCACATCATCGGCCAGTGCCAAGCGCTGTGCGCGGCTGGCCTGGGCGGCGATCATCTGGTTCGTATAGGACTGGGAGCGTTTGGAAAGCGCGGGGCTCTTGATCATTGCAAAGAAGTCATCGGTGCCCAGGCTAAAGAAGTTGGGAGCTGAGTACGGCTGCCATATGCTTACATGTGGCTTTATGTATCATCGAAGCGTCTGATTGTTGAGTCCAGGGATTGGAGTTCATGTTCAAAGCCAATTTTTCGTTGTGCATCATCTTCTGCCTGGGACTGATGATGTCCATCAGGCCGGCATTTGCGCAGACGCCGCCCGCTGAGACCCGATACTGTTACCAGGGGAGCTGCTTCAACAACATTGGAGCTGCGGAATCTCTGATGCGGTCGAAGTCGCGGTACGGAAGTGCGCTTCGCAAAGAAAGGACCATTCGGGACAGTTGGTCTCCCGCCACTGGTGATGTGCTTAGAATTCTCTACCAAGCACCTGATCGGCAGCCTGAAGTTTGGTACGAGCCTGGCTATGGTCTGGGCAATGACGGCCCGGAGCTGGGCTACTGCCAAGCTGCCGCTGCAGGGCATGGGAAAAGCCACTGCAAGAGCGAAGACGAGATGGTCAGTGGCTATATGGCATATCTGCAGTCACTTTTCCCAGGGTGTACGCATGTCAGTCGTGGAGTGTCAGGCGAACACCTGCGACCGTACTCGAGCATAACCTCCCACTACGGCTACGGGACTGCAATTTTTGACTCTCTCGCCAGCCCGCGTGAGCTGCGCTACGAGGTCTACTGCCCTGGCTGGGGTACAGGAGTGCCTGATCAGAGGAAAAACAGTATTAGGAGATTTCAGTATTTTGATTGTCCGGTCGGCTATCGGGTCATCGACAGTCAGCATCCTCAGTACAATCCGAATTCAATGCTCATTGATTGGCCCAATGCATGCCGGGCCGTTGATGCACATGAATCCATCTACATCTACAACGTCACTCAGACTGAGTCGGCTCCAGGCAACTGCAATCCCTGTTTTCCTGCAACGGGTGATAAGGCGCGATTTGAGGTGGACTTCCAGTTTGCCGGGAAGGACTTCGTTCGCTCCTATCACTCGCTGGGGCAGATTCAAATTTCGCCAGAGGTGGGTACCAACTGGTCGCACACCTATATGGGTTCATTCACGTCCTCCTATGGGGAGGGGCGCTTCACGGAGCGAGGCTATCTGGAAGCTTACTCATCCGGACGTGGGGAGCGCGCTTCTGCAGAGACGCTCAAGAAGCTCCCCGGCGGTGAATTCGAGCTCGTTGAGGAATCAGGTTCAACGCGACGCTTCACCGCGCAAGGACGCTTGATTGCGATCGGTGGCCCGGATCCAAAGAACGCCGTCTCGCTCAACTATGATGCGAATGGCAGGCTGGAGCGAGCCGTTGATGGGTTGGGCAGGGCACTGGTCTTTGCCTACGAGCGTGGCAGGCTGATCTCAATCACGCTCCCGGACGGCTCAGCGGCCACATATACCTACGATGACTTCGATAACCTCACAGGGGTCGTGAGGCCCGATGGCACCTCCCGGCAGTATCTGTACGCGGAGCCTGGGCTGGCCCCGGCTGGTGGCCGTAACCTGTTGACCGGCATCGTCGAAGGCGGCGCGCGCTACGCAACGTTCTCGTACAACGAGAAGGCAAAGGTCACAGGAAGCCATCTTTGGTCGGCGGGGCAGCCCGTGGATGCCATTACCATCAACTACAACAGCGATGGTTCGGCAACAACCGTGAACAGCCTGGGGGAGGTCCGTCAGAACCTGGTTGGCGGTGAGAAGTTCCGGCAGATCACCAAAACCACAGATTCCCAGGGGAGCAAGTCGTTCGGTTTCACGTCAAATGGCCGGCGCTCCTATACGCAGGACGCGCTGGGGAATCGCACTTCGTATGCCTATGTCGATTCGAGCAGTGGTGCGGTTTCGCAGGTGCTGACGACTACAGAGGAATCATTGGGGCGGGTGACACGGACAGTCCGTGACTCCGGCAACAGGGTGATTGAGCAGCGTGTGAGCCAGAAGAACGCTGGCAATGAACAGCTGGTCTCGCTTGATCGAGAAGTGCTGGATGCATCGGGGCGTGCTCTCAATTCATGCCAGTACGATGCAACGCAGGGCACGGACTACGTATGTGGCTCGCTGCCCGTGGCGCCTGGCAATGTCCGGCAGACGGCACGTGCGTATTGCACGGATGCAGATGTGGCCGCCAATGCACTGCTATGCCCCCTCGTGGGCCTTCAGCGCTCGATCAAGGATCCGGCCGGAAATGTAACGCAGTTTGAGTACTTCGCCGCAAATGATCCGGGCTGTGATGCAGGGGGCGCATGTTCCCATCGCAAGGGGGATCTGCGGGCAATCGTCAATGCGTTGGGCCAGCGCACCGAGCTGCTGGAGTATGACGCGCTCGGTAACCCGATTCAGATCCGTGGCATCGATGGTTCCGTAGTCGAACGGTTGTTCGATTCGATGGGGCGCGTTCTGACTGAGACACTCAAGGGCGATGTGCCGGCCAATGACCGCATCAGCCTCTATGAGTACAGCTCAACGGGCAAGCGGACTCGTGTCACCGGGCCAGATGGTGTGTGGGTTCGCATGGTCTACGACACGGCGGATCGACTGGTGGCCATCGAGGACGCGGCCGGCAATCGTGTCACGTACACCTTGGACGCTGCTGGTAACCGTATCCGGGAAGAGGTTCGGGACAGCAGTGGTGCGTTGAAGCGGTTCGGGGATCGTCAGTTCGACACCCATAGCCGGATGACCCGACAGGCGGGTGCTGATGGACAACCTTTCCTCTTCCGTCATGATGCCAATGGCAACGTGCTGGAGACCGAGAGTCCGCTGGGGGTCATTTCAAAGAGCACCTACGATGGTGCGGATCGCCCCAAAGTGCAGATTCAAGACGCGGGTGGGATCAACGCTGAAGTTCGCTATGCCTATTCCGCCAACGGACAGGTAGAGCAGGTCGTCGATCCCAAGGGGCTTGCGACACGGTACGCATACGATGGATTTGGCACTCCTCAAGGCCAGCTCAGCCCAGATACTGGCAGTGATGCCTTTACGGTGGATGCTATGGGCAACCGCACCACGCGCACCGACGCGCGTGGTGTAAAAGCGTCCTACAGCTACGATGTGCTTGATCGCCTCAAGAGCATCACTTATGCAGACCCGAATCTGGATGTGGTCTACGCCTATGATGCTGCTCCTGCGGTCTGCCCAGCCGGTGAGCGCTTCGGCGAGGGGCGCGTGGGCCAGGTGCTGCATGCAGGCGGCAGTACGGCTTACTGCTATGACCGTTTTGGTCAGGTGGTACGCAAGGTACAGACGGTCGATGGGGTTGGCTTGGCTCTGCGTTACGCCTACACCAAGGCGGGGAGGCTGGAGCGGTTGACCTATCCGGATGGCAGTGTCACCGACTATGTCTATGACAATCTGGGGCGTGCCAGTGAGGTAGGGCTGACGCTTCCTGGGCAGGCTCGGAAGGTGGTCGTTACCAATATCGAGTACGCGCCGTTTGGCCCGATGATGGGTTGGACGTACGGTAATGGTCGCCATCTGCTGCGCGAGTTGGATGCGGATTACCGTCCAACGCGGGTGTATGACGCGGCGCCGGGGGGCTTGTCCATCGGGTTCGGCTATGACGCGGATGGGAACATTGTTGAAGTCAAGGATGGCACCGGGACGACCACGCTGGCGCGATATGGTTACGATGCGCTGGGCCGCCTGACCCAGACCCGGGACGGTGCAACCGGCACGTCGATCGAAACCTATTCGTATGACGCGACCGGCAATCGCACCTCGCTGACCACGTCGGCAGGAACCGCCAGCTACACCTATCCTACGACCAGCCACCGGCTGACCGCGGTGGATGGTGAAGCGCGCAACCATGATGCGGTGGGTAACACCACCAGCATCGGCAGCAAGGCGTTCATCTATAGCGATGCCAACCGCATGAACGCGGTGAAGCAGGGCAATGCTGTGCTGGAAAGCTACGTCTACAACCATCGCGGCGAGCGCGTGCTGCGCACCCCGGCCGGTGGCGAGGCTCAGATCACCCTGTACGACGAAGCAGGACAGTGGCTGGGCAACTATTCGGCCACGGGCCACGCGCAGCAGCAGGCCATCTGGCTGGGCAACTACCCGGTGGCGCTGATCAATGCGCCTGGCGCTGGTGTACCGGAGCTGGCCTACATCCAGCCGGATCATCTGGGTACGCCGCGCGCGGTGATCGATCCGGTGCGGAATGTCGCGATTTGGGAGTGGAGCAACAAGAGCGAGGTGTTCGGCAACCAGATTCCGAATGCCGACCCTGATGGCGATGGTGTGGCGTTCGAGTTGGCGCTGCGCTTCCCGGGGCAGCAGGCGACGGATGCGAGTGGGTTGTTCTACAACTACCAGCGTGAGTACGACCCGGCTGTGGGGCGGTACTCGCAGAGTGACCCGATTGGATTGATTGGTGGGATCTCAACCTTCAGTTACGCCGGTCTGTCTCCCCAAGGAAAAATTGACTCACTGGGGTTGGCTACGTGGACCGGGACAATGTCGTTCGGGGGTACTGGTGTCGGGCTTGTTGGTGGCGTTGCTGGTGCAAGGCTTAGCCTTACGTCAGAATGCCTTAACGGTCGCCAGGCATCTGTTGAAGTTGTCTTTGCAGGTGTCGGCGTCGGCGCCGGGTCTCCGGTTTCCGCAACTGTCTCCAATGTAACTCTCACTGGGGGCAACTTGATGTATGTAGATCCGGGTGAGCTAGTTGGGGGTTCCTCTATCCTCTCGTTGGGAGCGGCAGTTGGTGGTGGGCTCTCCCTTTCAACCGTGAAAATTGGTGCGGTCTCGTCAGTGGGAATCGGTGGGCAAGGGGGGTGGGATGCCACGGCGAGCTACGTCATAGGGCGCAGCAGTCTCTCGGGTGCTGGCGTCAGATGGAGTAGCTGCGGATGTCCCTAGAATCTATATTCGAATTACTTTGTGTGTTGGCAGTCGTGATGCTGGTGATCGCGATCGCTTCCAGGTTTATTCTTGTTTGGGAGTTGAAAAGAAACTCCCCGGGGCTGTGGAGCTCACTTGGAAGGCCTGCGATTCTGGAGCGGGATCATTTAATGGGGAAGTATCCATTTTGTGGGTGGTGGCGTGTGTTCAGGGTGGCTTCTTCTGGCCGAAGGTTGCTTCTTGCGGTATTTTGGTTGTCATTCTCTACTTATCTCGTCATGTTGATTCCGTTGGTCTGGATTTGGGTCATTCGGTGACGGGGCTTGTCTCTAGCTGGAGTTTGAATTGAATGTTGATTAAGGCCCGAGCTGTTGAATGCCGAGCTAAAGGCTAACATCGTCAAGGGTTCATGTGAGTCGGCGCCTATGCCTACGATACAGTCAGTAACCGTGGCTTGTTGGGCGCCACGGGTAGACGCTGTTGACTACGTTGACCCGTAGCGGGCGGTGACTGGCGCGACCATATTGCGGCGAGTGGATGCTCCGTCGTTGAATCCTGGGCTGGAGGTTGCCTGAAATGATGGGAGGGAGGATCCGAAAGCGCGGTAGGGCGCTCTCCAGATAGATGCGCGCTCTGAGTAAACTGGTTTCCTCGTTGTAAATTCTTCTGCGCTAAGGGTCTTGATTCATTCGCTCAGTAGTTGGAGATCTTTATGTCAAATGCCAGTGACGGAGTATTTGACGCGAATCCATGAAGATGCTTGCCGTGCGTATTTTCGGATGTCTCGTGGGTCTATTGATGGTCGTCTATGGCGTTGCAGTCATGGACGATGCATTGATTGGGACGGGCCCTTGCCGAGCGAACTGCAGTCTGTACAGCGCCTTGATTCGTTTGTTCGGGCAGCCGGCCTACAACAAACTGATGGGCCTTTCCTGGATTGTCGCGGGAGCGATGTTCGTCTTTGTTTCCGTCGTGGCTCGGCACGGAAAGGGATCGGCGGACAAGCGTAGGCGGAAAAAGGGACGTCGACGTCGATCGAGATGATCGGTTGCAATGCCCCAGTGGATCCACGCGATGGGTAGATGCACTCCTGCGTAACACGGAGGAATCAGCCCGCAGCCAACCCCAGATAGCGCACATGCAGCGCTTCCACCCGCGCCTGCAGGTCCTCCGGATGGCCATCGTTGACCACCACATCATCGGCCAGTGCCAAGCGCTGTGCGCGGCTGGCCTGGGCGGCGATCATCTTGTCGGCCAGCGCGGCGTCGATGCCGTCACGCTGCATCAGCCGGGCGTGCTGCACGGCTTCGGGGGCATCCACGAGTAGTACCCGGTCCAACCACGGGTAGGCCTGCCGCCCGCCGACCTCGGTCAGCAGCGGAATGGCGGCAATCGCATAGGGGCTGGCGGCCTGCTCGCACTGCTGTTGCATCAGCAGGCGGATGGCCGGGTGGGTGATCGCTTCCAGCGCGGCCCGTTCGGCCGGATCGGCGAATACGTGGGCACGCAGGCGCGCCCGGTCCAGGCTGCCGTCCGCCTGCAGCATGCCGGCGCCAAAACGCTCGGCGATGCGCTCCAGGGCAGGGCTGCCGGCGGCGACCACCGCGCGGGCGGCCAGATCGGCGTCGGCCACCACGATGCCCAGCGCCTCGAAGCGCCGGGTCACCTCGCTCTTGCCGGCGGCAATGCCGCCGGTCAGGCCCACCACATACCGGCTCATGGGGATTCCCCTCAGCGCAGCCCGCTCAGCACCAGGTACTGCTCCACCACGGGAGCGCCCCACATGAAGTACAGCCAGCCCGCAATGGCCAGGTAGGGGCCGAACGGGATGGGTGTGGCGCGGTCACGGCCCCGGGTGTACAGCCAGATCGAGCCGATGATGGCGCCCAGCACCGACGACAGCAGGATGATCGGCAGGATGCCCTTCAACCCGCACCAGGCGCCGAGGGCGGCCAGCAGCTTGAAATCGCCGTGGCCCATGCCTTCCTTGCCGGTCAGCTGCTTGAACAGCCACCAGACCATCCACAGCGACAGGTAGCCCACCGCCGCGCCGACCAGGGCAGGCTTGGCCGGCATGTACAGGTTGTCGATGTTGCCTATCAGGCCCAGCCACATCAGGGGCAGGGTCAACTGGTCGGGTAGCAGCTGGGTGCGCAGGTCGATGCCGGACAGGGCGATCAGGAAGCAGGTCAGCACGATGGCGCCGAACCCCTGCCAGCCGAAGCCGAACTGCCAGACGCAGGCCAGCACCAGCACCGAGGTCAGGGCCTCGACCAGCGGGTACTGCAGCGAGATCGGCGCCTTGCAGTGGCGGCACTTGCCGCCCTGGATGATCCAGCTGAACAGCGGGATGTTCTCGTACCAGCTCAGCTTGTGCTTGCAGTGCGGGCAGTGCGAGGGCTCGACCACGATCCCCGGTGGTGGGGGCTCGTAGAAGTCCGGTTCCTCCAGGACCTCGCGCGCATCGCGCTTCCACTGCCACTCCAGCCGCTTGGGCAGGCGCAGGATGACGACGTTGAGGAAACTGCCCAGCAGCAGCCCCAGGGCGGCCGCGGCGGGGTAGCCGAGGCCGGGATGCTGGTCGAGAAATGCCATGTAGTGATTATCCGACGACGGAGGCGAGCTTGAAGATCGGCAGGTACATGCCGATGACCATGCCGCCGACGATGGTACCAATGATCACCATGATGATCGGTTCCAGCAGGCTGCTCAGGGCGTCAACGGCATTGTTGACCTCCTGCTCATAATACTCGGCCACCTTGAACAGCATGGCGTCCAGGGCGCCGGCCTCTTCACCGATGCCGGTCATCTGGATGACCATGTGCGGGAACAGGGCGGTCTGCTTCATGGCCATGTTGACCGGGTAACCGACCGAAACGTCATCGCGCATGCGCAATACGGCATGCTCGTAAACCGTATTGCCGGTGGCGCCGGCCACGATGCCCAGGGCCTCCACCAAGGGCACGCCGGCCTTGAAGGTGACGGCGGTGGTACGGGCAAAGCGCGCGATCGAGCTGTTGTGCATGATCTGACCGATGACCGGCAGCTTCAGGACCAGTCGGTCCATGCCGTGCTGCATCTTGGGTGATCGCTTGTATGCGGCGATGAAGCCGACGATCGAACCGATGATGACCAGCAGGATCAGCCACCACCACGAGACCATGAAGCGGGACAGATTGACGATCATCTGGGTGAAGGCGGGCAGGTCCGCGCCGAAGCCCTTGAACACGTCCTCGAACTGCGGCACCACCCAGACCAGCAGGATGCCGCTCACCAGAAGTGCGACCGCCAGCACCATGGCGGGATAGAACATCGCCTTCTTGATCTTGCCCTTCAGGGCTTCGATATTCTCTTTATAGTTGGCGACAGTATCCAGCACTGTCTCCAGCACGCCGGCACCTTCGCCGGCCTTGACCAGATTGCGGTAGAGCTCGTCGAACTGTACCGGGTGCTTGCTGACAGCCTCGTACAGGGATGATCCGCCCTCGATATCGGTGCGCAGGCCATCCACCATCTTCTTCATGCGCGGGTTCTTGTGCCCGCTGGCGATGATTTCCAGCGAACTCACGATAGGCACACCGGACTTCATCATGGTGGCCATCTGCCGGCTGAAGAACGCGATGTCCTTCGGTGAAATCCGGCTGCCGGAGCCGCCGAACAACGGCTTGGGCTTGAGTTTGACCGTGCCTGGCGTAATGCCTTGGCGGCGCAACTCAGCCCGCAGCAGGTTCGCATTCTTCGCGGCCTGCTCCCCTTTCATCTTTACGCCCCGCTTGTCGGTCCCCACCCAGACAAACGGCTGCAGTTCCGTGGTGCTGCGCGCCACGGGCTCCTTCTTCATCGCACTGCGACTGACAGACATATCGGCTCCCCAAGACCCGCCATCCCCAGGCGGGCGTCTAGCCGTCGATGGTAGCGGGTTCATGCCCGTCTGGGCAGTTGCCAGGGGGGCGATGATGCGAATTCGTGCCGGGTGCCGACCAAAGGTGACGCACTGCGTCACATTGCCGCGTCCATCGCAGATTCGCATCCGGGGGGGTTCCCATCCGTGAAATAGCTGCCATCATGGGCGCGGGGAAATCCAGGGGGAGGCGTGCCGGGGTTGGCACGCAACCTGCGTTGATCCACCCGCAGGGGGCAGGACCCGCTCAGCTGGCCGCTGGCCAGACCGATCCTGTGCTCTGAAATCAACCACCACTATCTTGGGGATGTACCAAATGAAGAACCAGAAGGGCTTCACCCTTATCGAACTGATGATCGTCGTTGCGATCATCGCCATCCTGGCCGCCATCGCCCTGCCGATGTACCAGGACTATGTGGCCAAGTCGCAGGTCACTGCTGGCCTGGCTGAAATCACCCCCGGCAAGACCCAGTACGAAGTTGCCTTGAACGAAGGCAAGACCTCTGTCGCCAATATTGCCGAGCTGGGTCTGAAGGACTCCGATCGCTGCACCATCACCCCGATCACCGCTCTGACCGAGACCGGCTCGGTCGAGTGCACCCTGAAGGGCAACACCAAGATCATCGGCAAGAAGATCCGCGTGGAACGCGCTGCCGACGGCACCTGGGCCTGCAAGACCGATATCACCGCAGCGGACAAGAAGTACATCCCGAGCGGCTGCGTCACCGGCTAATGTGAACTGCATTGGTTGATCAGAGGCCCCGCTCGTCGGGGCCTCTTTTTTGGGGCTTGACTGCTTGGGCAGTCAGATTCGCTGAAGCAGGTCTGGAACCATTGGGGAGTGTTCCATATGAGCCGGGAGCGCGGGTTTTCTTTGATTGAGCTGATGATCGTCGTCGCGATCATTGCGATCCTCGCGGCAATTGCATTGCCGATCTATCAGGACTATGTCGCGAGGGCGCAGTTGTCGGCAGCTTTCGCCGACATCCGTCCGGGCAAGACGACAATTGAAACGACAGTGCAGGATAGTCGGGACAGTTCGTTGATCGACGCAACTTATGTGGGTTTGAGGCCTTCTCCGCGTTGTTCGGAAGTCTCGGCAGAGCTGGCGGCCAGTGGCGTGGCCAGCATAGGCTGTACCGTCATTGGTGGCCCGGCTGTCAATGGCAAAGACCTCATCCTCCGCCGCGCAGCCGACGGCACCTGGACCTGCGACGGCAGCGCCTTCGAGGCGCGCTATCGCCCAACCGGCTGTTGATCACACTTCGGCCTGCCAATGGGATGTTGGCGGGCCGTTGACGGGGCTATCATCCCCGGGGGAGTCAGGATCGTGCCTGCCGGGCTGGGAATGCCGGGCAAGGCAGTCATGCTGAAGGATTGGCGTCGTCGTCGGCCATCGGGTCGCGGCAGGTTCTGCTGCCCTGTGCGGCGCCCCTGGAAGGCGCGCCGCACTGCCTGACCCATGATGAGCCAAGGATCCATATGAATGCCGTAACCACCGCCAATCTCGTTGGCATCACCGGCCTGGCCCGTCGCCTGGTCCAGGATGGTGCGCTGGACGAGGCTTCCGCCCGCGACGCGATGGCCAAGGCCGCGGCGGCCCGCCAGCCGCTGCCGACCTGGTTCGCGCAGAACAAGGTGGTCGGGGCGGCCCAGCTGGCGGCCGCCAATGCGGTCGAGTTCGGCATGCCGCTGTTCGACGTGTCCACGTTCGACGCCAGCCAGAACGCGATGAGCCTGGTCAGCGAGGAGCTGCTGCGCAAGCACAACGTGCTGCCGCTGTTCAAGCGCGGCGGCAAGTTGTTCGTGGGCACCAGCAACCCGACCCATTCGCTGGACGAGATCAAGTTCCACACCAATCTGGTGGTGGAGCCGATCCTGGTCGATGAGGACCAGATCCGCCGCACGCTCGAGCAGTGGCATGCCAGCCACGACACGCTGGGCGACGCACTGGGCGGTGACGACGATGGCATGGGCAACCTGGATGTGTCCGGCGGTGACGAGGACATTTCCGGCGGCAGCGACTCCGGCATCGATGCCAAGGGCGACGACACCCCGGTGGTGAAGTTCGTCAACAAGGTGCTGGTGGACGCGATCCGCAAGGGCGCCTCGGACATCCACTTCGAGCCCTATGAAGACGACTATCGTGTGCGCCTGCGCATCGACGGCCTGCTGAAGATGGTGGCGCGCGCGCCGGTGAAGTTGAACCAGCGCATCGCCGCGCGCCTGAAGGTGATGGCACAGCTGGACATCGCCGAGAAGCGCGTGCCGCAGGACGGGCGCATCAAGCTCAACCTGTCCAAGACCAAGCAGATCGACTTCCGCGTGAGCACGCTGCCGACCCTGTTCGGCGAGAAGGTGGTGCTGCGTATCCTGGATGGCAGCGCGGCCAAGCTGGGCATCGACAAGCTGGGTTACGAAACGGACCAGCAGAAGCTGTTCCTGGACGCCATCCACAAGCCGTACGGCATGGTGCTGGTGACCGGCCCGACCGGTTCGGGCAAGACGGTGTCGCTGTACACCGCGCTGGGCATCCTCAACGACGAGACGCGCAACATCTCCACCGCCGAAGACCCGGTGGAAATCCGCCTGCCCGGCGTCAACCAGGTGCAGCAGAACAACAAGCGCGGCATGACCTTCGCCGCGGCGCTGCGCTCGTTCCTGCGACAGGATCCGGACATCATCATGGTCGGCGAAATCCGCGACCTGGAGACGGCCGAGATCGCGATCAAGGCGGCGCAGACCGGCCACATGGTGCTGTCCACGCTGCACACCAACGACGCGCCGCAGACCATCGCGCGCCTGATGAACATGGGCATCGCGCCGTACAACATCACCAGCTCGGTAACCCTGGTGATCGCCCAGCGCCTGGCGCGCCGGCTGTGCAGCAACTGCAAGCGCCCGGCCAACCTGCCCGAGCATGCGCTGCTGGCCGAAGGCTTCACCCAGGCACAGCTGGATGCCGGTATCGAACTGTACGAGGCGGTCGGCTGCGATGAATGCACGGAGGGCTACAAGGGCCGTACCGGCATCTACCAGGTGATGCCGATGACCGACGAGATCGCCACGATCGTGCTGGCCGGCGGCAATGCGTTGCAGATTGCCGAGGCCGCACAGCAGATCGGGGTGAACGATCTGCGCCAGTCGGCGTTGAAGAAGGCGGCTGCGGGTGTCACCAGCCTGGCCGAGATCAACCGCGTTACCAAGGATTGAGGTAACGCGGTTTTCTGTAGAGCCGAGCCCATGCTCGGCTCAATGCGCGAAGAGCAGCCGAGCATGGGCTCGGCTCTACAGTAGATCCACGCCATGCGTGGATGCGTGGTGCATGAGGTTGCCGGCCAGCGGCCGGCACCACCACGTTGGTGGGTAGATCCACGCCATGCGTGGATGCGTGGTGCATGAGGTTGCCGGCCAGCGGCCGGCACCACCACGTTGGTGGGTAGATCCACGCCATGCGTGGATGCGTGGTGCATGAGGTTGCCGGCCAGCGGCCGGCACCACCACGTTGGTGGGTAGATCCACGCCATGCGTGGATGCGTGGTGCATGAGGTTGCCGGCCAGCGGCCGGCACCACCACGTTGGTGGGTAGATCCACGCCATGCGTGGATGCGTGGTGCATGAGGTTGCCGGCCAGCGGCCGGCACCACCACGTTGGTGGGTAGATCCACGCCATGCGTGGAGGGCGGGGCGGCGGAGCGCCGACCAAGGCCGGCACTACCAGAGCGCATCCGCCCCGGCGGCTTACTCCATCCCCAGCTTCTTCAGCTTGTAGCGCAGCGCGCGGAAGGTGATGCCCAGCTGTGCGGCGGTGCGGGTCTTGTTCCAGCGGTTTTCTTCCAGCGCGCGCTGGATGGCGCTGCGCTCGAGTTGCTCGATGTACGAGGGCAGGGCGGCGCTGCCGGGCTGCAGGTCCGCCACGGCTTCGGCGGCGGCACCGCCGCCGGGCGTGCGCGGGGCATGCTGCGGCAGGCGCAGGTCGTCGGCGCCGATGCGGTCTTCTTCGGCCAGTGCCAGCGCGCGTTCCAGGATGTTCTCCAGTTCGCGCACGTTGCCGGGGAAGGCGTACTGGGCCAGTGCGTCCAGTGCCGAGGGCGCCAGCAACGGGGTCGGGCGGCCATGGCTGCGGGCCAGCCGTGCCAGTACCGACGCGGCCAGTTCCGGCAGGTCCTGGCGACGCTCGCGCAGCGGCGGCACCCTCAGTTCGATCACGTTGATGCGGTAGTAGAGGTCGTGGCGGAAGCGCCCGTCCTCGACCAGCTCGGCCAGGTCCTTGTGGGTGGCCGAGAGGATGCGCACGTCCACCGGCTCCTCGTTGGCGGCGCCGACCGCGCGCACCGACTTCTCCTGGATCGCGCGCAGCAGCTTCACCTGCATCTGCAGCGGCAGTTCGGCCACTTCGTCCAGGAACAGGGTGCCGCCATGCGCGGCCTGGAACAGCCCGGGCTTGTCGGCGTGGGCGCCGCTGAAGCTGCCCTTGCGGTGGCCGAAGAATTCGCTCTCCATCAGCTCGCCGGGAATGGCGCCGCAGTTGACCGGCACGAACGGGCCGGCCGCACGGGCGCCCTGCGCATGGATGGTGCGTGCGACCAGCTCCTTGCCCACCCCCGATTCGCCGAGGATGTAGACCGGCGCCTGGCTGCGCGCAACCTTGCCGATGGTGGTACGCAGCACGTCCATCGCCGGCGAATCGCCGAGCAGGCGCGCGCCCTGTTCGGCGCTGGGGCCGGGTGCGGGACGCTCGGTGTTGTTGAGTTCCAGTGCGTGCTTGACCAGGCCGCGCAGCACGGCGATATCCACCGGCTTGCTGACGAAGTCGAAGGCACCGGCCTTCAGCGCTTCCACGGCCAGGTCCATGCTGCCGAAGGCGGTGATCATCGCCACCGGCGTGCGCGGGTAGTGCTGGGCGATCTCGCTGACCAGTTCGATGCCATTGCCGTCCGGCAGGCGCATGTCGGTGATGCACAGGTCGTACGGATTGCTGGCCAGCAGTTCACGCGCTTCGGCAAGGTTGGCTGCAGTACTGATGCGCAGCCCCATGCGGCCGAGCGTCAGTACCAGCAGTTCGCGGATGTCGCGTTCGTCGTCGACGACGAGGGCGCTGCGGGTTTCGTTCATGGGCGGAGAAGATAAACGAGGGGGCTGGAAGCGACAAATGTTTGACGCACGGAATCAGCTCGGCAGCAGTGTATGCGGGCCGGGCAGCACCAGGCGGAAGCAGGAGCCACCGGCCGGCACCGGGATGTAGTCCAGCCGCGCCTGGTTGGCCCGGCACAGCTCGCGGGCGATATACAGGCCCAGCCCGGTGCCATGCTCGGAGGTGGTGAAGAATGGCCGGAACAACTGCGCGGCGACACTCTCGGGAATGCCGGGGCCACGATCCATCACGTCGATCACCGCACTGCGCTCGTGCTGCGCCACGCGCAGCCGCACCCGTGCCGGTTGCTGGCCGATGCGGCCGTACTTGAGCGCGTTGTGCACCAGCACGGTCAGCACCTGGTAGAGGTGCTTGGTGTCGACCTGGGCCAGCACCGAGGTGTCGTTGATGATCGGCTCGATGCTGTCGGTCTCCAGCGTCTGGCCCTGCTTGTACTCCAGCACGAAGCGGCGCACGAAGGCGGCCAGGTCGACGTTCTCGGGCGTGGCGCGCTCGCGCCGGGCCAGGCCCAGCACGCTTTCGACGATGCCGTTGGTGCGCTGGCACTGCTGGCGGATGATCTGCAGCAGGCGGCGGTCGCTTTCGTTGAAGCCGGTACCTTCTTCCAGCAGCTGCACCGCGTAGTTGATCGCGGCCAGCGGATTGCGGATCTCGTGGGCGAGGCTGGCCGAGAAGCGCCCCATCGCCGACAGGGTGAGCGATTCGGCGCGGCGCGAGACCACGCTGGAATCGTCCAGGAACACCAGGGCCAGGTCGCTGCCGGCCAGCAGGCGCGCGAAGCGGGGCTGCACTTCGGGCTGGTCGGGGTTGAGCTGCAGCGGCAGTTCGTCCTGGGCCCAGCCGTTGCGCCAGCGCTGCAGGCGGCGGGCGAGTTCGGGGGCGGCGCTGGCCAGGTCCAGGCGGCCGCTTTCGCCGCTGCCGTCGTTGTCACCGAGCAGCATCGAGGCAGCTTCGTTGGCCAGGGTGACGCGGTTGTCGGCGTCGACCACCAGCACGCCGGTGCGCATGCGGCGGATGATCAGCTCGTTGATCTGGAACAGGTTGGCCACTTCGTCGCCGCGCTGGTTGGCCAGCTGCTGGTTGCGGCGCGCACGGCTGCCGACCTGGTAGCTGATGAAGGCCAGCGCCAGGTAGCTGGTGGCGAACATGGCCAGTTCGGCCAGGGTGCGCGTGGGGTCGCCACCTTCCAGCAGCTTCCAGGTGTATTCGACCCCGGTGGCGAGGCTGGCGGCCAGCGCCAGGCCCAGCCCCAGGCTGAGCGGCAGCAGGGTGGCGGCGGCGGCGATGTTGAACAGCAGCGACATCGAGATGCCGGCGCTGGCACCGGGCAGGGCATGCGACAACAGGGTGGCGGCGACGATGTCCACCAGCACGCCGCTGACCACGATCGGGCGCAGCCAGCGTTCGTTGCGGCCGATCACCAGGGCCAGCAGTGACAGCACCAGGTAGATGGCGGCGACGGTGTCGGCCAGCCGCGGGTGGTGGGCTTCGCCGACCATGGCCGACAGGGGGCTGTAGAGCAGGGCGGCGATGACCGAGGCGATCAGCACCCGGTACAGCGCGAAGAAATACAGCTCGCGCCGCGGAATCGATTCGATGCGGTCGATCAATGAAGCACTGGGTGACACGCCGGAACTCCCCTTCTGGCTGCCTGGGTCTGGAATCTGCGGCGGGCCTGCCTGGCGTCCCCTGAAGCCGGGCGGGTACGTCGCTTCGATGTGGCCCGCGGTGGAAGCCGTCGAACACGCTCGACTCTACACACCTTGGTTGACCAGTATAGGGCCCCCGGCAGGGCGCCGCCGGAGCGGCCCGGATCGCGCATTCGGCCCGGGACGGATACCGGTGGCCAGTGGGCACCCGGGCGCAACTGCCTGAATGGAGGCGGAAATCTGGCCGGGTCTGGCGTTTTGTACAGACTTCTTTGCGCCCCGGCGCTGGCTCGGCCACAATAGTGGGCCCGCCGCGGTCCATGCCGGCGCCCCGCCGGGGCCCTGAGGAATTGCGTGCGGTCGTTCCTATTCCCACGGTGACGCATGAATTTCCACGAATACCAGTCAAAACAACTGCTTGCCGAGTACGGCATCCCGGTCCCGGCCGGCAAGGTCGCTGCGACCCCGGACGAAGCGGTTGCCGCTGCCAACTCCCTGGGCCAGGGCCCCTGGATGGTCAAGGCGCAGATCCACGCTGGCGGCCGCG
Organism: Stenotrophomonas maltophilia; assembly: GCF_002799245.1. Classification (GTDB taxonomy): domain Bacteria; phylum Pseudomonadota; class Gammaproteobacteria; order Xanthomonadales; family Xanthomonadaceae; genus Stenotrophomonas; species Stenotrophomonas maltophilia_S. The sequence goes on from NZ_NEQV01000002.1 coordinate 536,368, forward strand.
GCAAGGCTGGCGGCGTCAAGTTCTGCAAGACCACCGACGACGTGAAGGCCGCTGCGGCCAAGATGCTCGGCACCAAGATGGCCACCTACCAGACCGCAGGCGTTGAACTGCCGGTCAACCTGGTGCTGGTGACCACCGCCGGCGAGATCGTCAAGGAACTGTACCTGTCGGTGCTGGTCGACCGTGGCACCAAGACCATCACCTACATCGCCTCTTCGGAAGGCGGCGTGGAAATCGAGCAGGTCGCTGCTGAAACCCCGGAGCTGATCCACTCGCTGAACGTCGACTTCGTCGAAGGCGTGCAGGGTTACCACGGCCGTGATTTCGGCTTCAAGTTGGGCCTGACCGCCAAGCAGGCCGGCCAGTTCGCCAGCATCATGGTGAACCTGTACCGCCTGTTCAACGAAAAGGACCTGGCCCTGGTTGAAATCAACCCGCTGGCCATCCTGGACGACGGCAACCTGTACGCGCTGGACGGCAAGTTCGACAGCGACGACAACGCCGCGTTCCGCCAGAAGGCCCTGGTCGCCATGCGCGACAAGACCCAGGAAGATCCGACCGAAGTGATCGCTTCGGAGCTGGACATCAACTACGTCACCATGGACGGCAACATCGGCTGCATGGTGAACGGCGCCGGCCTGGCCATGGCCACCATGGACGTCATCAAGCTCAACGGCGGCGAGCCGGCGAACTTCCTGGACGTGGGCGGCGGTGCCAACAAGCAGCGCGTCATCGAAGCGTTCAAGCTGATCCTGTCCTCGGACAAGGTTGAAGGCATCTTCGTCAACATCTTCGGCGGCATCGTCCGCTGCGACATGATTGCCGAAGGCATCATCGCCGCCGTGAAGGAAGTGGGCGTCAAGGTTCCGGTCGTGGTGCGCCTGGAAGGCACCAACGTGGAAGAAGGCAAGCAGCTGCTGCGCGACAGCGGCATGGCCATCATCCCGGCTGACAACATCAACGATGGCGCCAAGAAGATCGTTGAAGCTGTCAAGAACGCTGCCTGATTCGACACCAAGGAATTCCCATGTCTGTTTTGATTAACAAGAACACCAAGGTGATCGTGCAGGGCTTCACCGGCCAGCAGGGCACCTTCCACGCCACTCAGATGATCGAGTACGGCACCCAGGTTGTTGGCGGCGTGACCCCGGGCAAGGGTGGCACCACCCACATCGACCTGCCGGTCTTCAACACCGTTGCCGACGCCGTGCAGAGCACCGGCGCCAACGCTTCGGTCATCTACGTGCCGCCGCCGTACGCGGCCGACGCGATCCTGGAAGCCGCTGCTGCCGGCATCAAGGTCATTGTCTGCATCACCGAAGGCATCCCGGTGCTGGACATGCTGCGCGTCAAGAACGTGCTGACCCGTTCGCATCCGGACACCGTGCTGATCGGGCCGAACTGCCCGGGCGTCATCACCCCGGGTGAGTGCAAGATCGGCATCATGCCGGGCCACATCCACCAGCCGGGCAAGATCGGCATCGTGTCGCGTTCGGGCACCCTGACCTATGAAGCGGTCAAGCAGACCACCGAAGTCGGCCTGGGCCAGTCCACCTGCATCGGCATCGGTGGTGACCCGATCAACGGCCTGAACTTCGTCGACTGCCTGAAGCTGTTCAACGAAGATCCGCAGACCGAAGGCATCATCATGGTCGGCGAAATCGGCGGTGACGCTGAGGAAGCCGGCGCCGAGTACATCAAGAACCACGTGAAGAAGCCGGTCGTCGGCTTCATCGCCGGTGCGTCGGCTCCGGCCGGCAAGCGCATGGGCCACGCGGGCGCGATCGCCTCGGGCGGCAAGGGCACCGCGGAAGGCAAGTTCGCCGCGATGGAAGCCGCTGGCGTCGTCACCGTCCGTTCGCCGGGCGACCTGGGCGCTGCCATCGCCAAGCTGGTGAAATAAGATGGTTGCCGGCCTCCGGCCGGCGCGATCTGTAGAGCCGGCCGCTGGCCGGCTGCTTGAAACAGAAAGGCCGCCTTCGGGCGGCCTTTCTGCGTCTGGAATGGGGTCAGTTCCCTTTGCGTGGCAAAAGGGATCTGACCCCGGCGTTACAATGGATGCATTGCAACCACAGGCTGGATTCCCATGGCTTCGATCCGCATCGCGATGGCGCAGTTCGACTTCCCGGTCGGCGATGTCGCCGGCAACACCGAGCGCATCATCGAGATGATCGGCCAGGCGCGCGACGAGTACGGCGCCGAGCTGGTGATGTTCCCCGAGCTGGCGGTGAGCGGCTACCCGCCGGAGGACCTGCTGCTGCGCCCGGGCTTCCTGTACGAGTGCGAGCAGGCAATGGGCCGCATCGCCGCCGCCTGCCGTGGCATCACTGCCGTGGTCGGTTGGCCGCAGGCAGCCGGCGCGGTGGTCTACAACGCCGCCAGCGTGCTGCGTGACGGCCTGGTCGAGCAGACCTACCGCAAGCGCGAGCTGCCCAATTACGCGGTGTTTGACGAGCGCCGCTACTTCGATGTTGATCCCGATGGCGGCAGCTGCGTGTTCGAGGTCAATGGCATTCCGGTCGGCCTGCTGATCTGCGAGGACCTGTGGTTCGCCGAGCCGCTGGCCGACACCATGCGCGCCGGTGCGCAGCTGGTGGTGGTGCCGAATGCTTCGCCCTACGAGCGCGGCAAGCATGCCCAGCGTGACGCCGTGCTTGCCGCACGTACCCGCGAGAGCGGGGCGGCGATTGCCTACCTCAACGTGGTGGGCGGCCAGGACGCGCTGGTGTTCGATGGCGCGTCGGTGGTGGCCGACGGTGACGGCACGGTGCACCCGGCCGCCGCCGCCTTTGTCGACCAGTGGCTGGTGGTGGAGTACGACGGCGGCAGCCGCCGCTTCATGCCGCACGTGTGGATGGACGACGGCGACGAGAGCATGGATGCGCTGGCCTGGCGTGCGGTGACCCGTGGCATCCAGGACTATTGCCGCAAGAACGGCTTCAGGAAGGTGTGGCTGGGCCTGTCCGGCGGCATCGACTCGGCGATCGTGCTGGCCATGGCGGTGGACGCGATGGGGGCGGAGAACGTGACCGCAGTGCGCTTGCCCTCGCGCTACACCGCGGGCCTGTCCAACGATCTGGCGGCCGAGCAGTGCCAGGCGCTGGGCGTGAAGCTGGAGGCGGTGTCGATCGAGCCGGCGTTCAAGGGCCTGATGGAAGCCTTGGCGCCGATGTTCGAAGGCACCACGCCGGACGTGACCGAAGAGAACCTGCAGTCGCGCAGCCGTGGCGTGATCCTGATGGCACTGGCCAACAAGTTCGGCGGCCTGCTGCTGACCACCGGCAACAAGAGCGAGTACGCGGTCGGCTACGCCACGATCTACGGCGACATGTGCGGTGGCTATGCGCCGCTGAAGGACCTGTACAAGACCGAAGTGTTCGGGCTGTCGAAGTGGCGCAACACCGTGGGCGGTGCACCGGTGATCCCGCCGGCGGTGATCAGCCGCCCGCCGTCGGCCGAGCTGCGCGAGAACCAGCTGGACCAGGACTCGCTGCCGGCCTATGACGTGCTGGATGGCATCCTGTACCGCTACATCGACCAGGAGCAGTCGCGCGGGGAAATTGTCGCCGCTGGCTATGACGCGACCGTAGTCGACCGCGTGCTGCGCCTGGTGCGCATCAGCGAGTGGAAGCGGCACCAGGCCGCGCCGGGGCCGAAGGTGTCGCGTCGCGCCTTCGGGCGCGAGCGTCGCTATCCGATCAGCAACGGTTACAAGGGCTGAGCGCGGTGTGCCTGGGCGGGTCGCGCCGCAGGCACGCGCTGCATGAGGGTTTATTGAAAGCCGCCGCCACGATGAGGCACTAGCCTGCGGGGTGCTCATGAGGCTGAAGGACGGGACCGCCGCGGGCGGCCCCCGCCAGTGCCCATGAGCGAGCCCGCAGGCTGTTGGAGGCAAGGCACGCCGCTGCCCGTTCGACCGCCAGCCTTGGGCTGACCTGTCATTGCAGCAACGGAGTACCTATGTCCATCTTCAAGAACACCGCAGCCGCAGGCGTCGCGCCTGGGCTGCGCGACATGCCGGCGGCGCCGGCCAGACGCGGACGCCTGGCGGCCGCCCTCGGATCCATCCGCAACGGTGCCAACACCCTGCTGCATGGGCGGCAGGGGAAGCAGGCAAGCCCGGTGGGCGTGCCGGTGCCACGGTCGCGGTCCGAAGCCAACAGCGGCTTTGCATCGATGCCCCCGGCCGCCCCACAGCGCGCCTCGATCGCCACCCTGCTGTCGGCCAAAGTGGCGGTGAAGGGCCATATCGGCCTGCCGGGCCTGGCCCGCAGGATGGACGATGCCCTGCTGCTGGCATGGGGCAACGGTGCCTCCGATGGCGCATGCATCGATACACTGACGCGCATTGGCGCTTCGGCCCAGGCCAGCCCGGCGTTCCATCAGACCCTGCAGGACATCCCGCGTGAGGCGGCCGGGGCCGATCATCTTCCCGATGGCCATGCGAAGCTTCTGGCCGAGTGCCTGGCCGACTCGCTGCTGCTGGTGGCCGATGAGCAGCTGTCGTCCGTGGCGCGCCTGATCAGCGACTCGATCCTGCGGCATTTCGACGACTGTCGCGATCAGCAGAAGGTGCTGGACAAGCTTGCCGTGAAGATCAGCAGCAACGCGGCGTTATGGACGCACATCACGCCACAGGCCGAGCGGTTCTGCAGGATGCCGACGCCGGGAATGCTGCGTGCCCTGGTCAGATGCCAGGGCCCGCGTCACGTGGCAGCCAGAATCCTGTTGCTGGATGCCTACCAGGCGGTGATCGACGGCTTGCTCGGGGGCGCGGTGCGTGCCTTCCATGTCAATTGGGACGACGACCGCTACCCGACCGGCGATTCGCTGGGCCAGGACATCGCCCTGGTCCAGGCCGCGGCCATCACCCATGCCGAGGGGCGTTCTCCTGAGGCCCTGCTGGTGCGGCCCGGGCGCGGCCGGAGCCAGTCAATGATGGAGTACATGCGTGGATCGGAGCTGGCGCAGGCCGGTATTGAACGGGCCCTGGACCAGACCTCGCTGATGCTGTCCCTGCGCAGGTCGCACACGGACACGGCGCCACGGTCCGTGATCGGCCACCACGCACCGCGTGCGGGGTCGAACCTCTGATCGCGCCGGCCGCCGGCCGGGATACCACGTAAAAGAAAGGCCCCTCGCGGGGCCTTTCTGCTGTCTCTTACTTCTTTTCCAGTCGCGCGTTGCGCTGGCCGGTGCTGGCGGACTTCTCGCCGGCGAACGGGTTCAGCTTGCGGATCATCCACGGGTACTTCGGCCACTTGCCTTCCAGCCACGGGTGGTCCGGCTGGTTCAGCTGCAGGACGCGACGGGCGTCGTCGGCCAGGGTCTTGTTGCCCAGGTGGGTGTAGGAATCGGCCAGCACAGCCACGGCGTCGTACTGGAAGGCGCTCTGCGGGTAGGTTTCCAGCAGGTAGTTGGCGCGGCCCACGGCCGAGACCCAGGCGCCGCGGCGCATGTAGTACAGGGCGTTGTCCAGCTCGTGCTGGGCGAACACATCACGCAGCTCCAGCATGCGCTGGCGCGCATCGGCGGCGTAACGGCTGTTCGGGTAACGATCAACCACGATGTTGAAGTCCGAGTACGCCTGGTGCGGCGTGGACAGGTCGCGGCGGCTGGCATCCAGCGACCATACGCGGCGCAGGAAAACCGTACTGCGGTTGGAGTTGGACAGGCCGCGCAGGTAATACAGGTAGGCGATGTTGCGGTGCGTCGGGTAGGTACGGATGAAGCGGTCGATGCTGGACACCGCATCATCGTGCTTGCCGGCCTTGTACTGGGCGTAGGCGGTTTCGATCATCGCCTGCTCGGTGTACGGGCCGTAGGGGTACTGGGCCACCAGGCGGCGGAAGCTGGCTTCGGCGCCGCTCCAGTTGCCGCCCTGCATCAGCTTGTGGCTTTTCTCGTACAGCTGTTCGACCGGCGTCCCTTCATCGGGGCGATCACCCTTCTTGGCGCCGCGATGGCAGCCGGTTGCGGCGATGACCAGCACCAGCAGCAGGGCGGTGAGGCGGACGGGCGCGGAGAGCATGGCGGAGCGTCGGATCATGGGGTCGAGGCGGGACGCGGCTGGAATACGAAGGGTCGATGATAGCCTAGTGTCCTGTCCAGCGACTGAAACCGGCCGCCGGGACCCCAAAATTTCAAAGAATGCCCCCTGCCATGTCTGAACAACCCTCTGAATCGGCCCGCCAGGCCATCGTCCCCGACACCGCTGCCGGCCGCCGTTTCGACGCCGTCGTGGCCGAACTGTTCCCCGAATACTCGCGTTCGCGCCTGACCGAGTGGATCAAGTCCGGTGATGTCCTGCTGGACGGCGCCCAGGTGCGTCCGCGCGATCCGCTGCGCGGCGGCGAGGTCGTGACCCTCCATGTGGTGCTGGAAACCCAGACCGACGCCCAGCCGGAGGACATCCCGCTGGACGTGCTGTTCGAGGATGAGCATGTGCTGGTGATCAACAAGCCGGTCGGCCTGGTGGTCCACCCTGGCGCCGGCAACCACAGCGGCACCCTGGTCAACGCCCTGCTGTTCCGCGACCCGTCGGTGGCGGTGCTGCCGCGCGCGGGCATCGTGCACCGCCTGGACAAGGACACCAGCGGCGTGATGGTGGTGGCCAAGACCCTGGAAGCGCAGACCGCGCTGGTCGAGCAGCTGGCGGCACGTGACGTGCACCGCCAGTACCTGGCCATCGTGATGGGCGCGCTGGTGGCGGGTGGTACCGCCGATGCCCCGATCGACCGCCATCCGCGCGACCGCCTGAAGATGGCGGTGCGCGAAGACGGCAAGGAAGCGGTGACCCACTACCGCCTGCGCGAGCGCTTCCGTGCGCACACTGCGCTGGAGTGCCGCCTGGAAACCGGCCGTACCCACCAGATCCGCGTGCACATGGCGCATGTGCGCCATCCGATCATCGGTGACCCGCTGTACGGCGGCGCGCTGAAGCTGCCCAAGGGCGCCAGCGACGAGCTGGTGGCTGCACTGCGTGGCTTCAAGCGGCAGGCCCTGCACGCCGAAACCCTGGAGTTCATGCACCCGATCACCGGTGAGCCGGTGCGCAATACCGCGCCGGTGCCTGAGGACATGCTGCACCTGATGAAGGTGCTGCGCGAAGACAGCGAAGCCTTCGCCGCGCGCGAGCGGGACCGCTGGTGATGGCTGCCGCGCTGCCATTGCTGCAGGCGGACTGGCCGGCGCCCCCGGGCGTCCATGCGCTGACCACGCGCCGGCAGGGCGCGGGCATCTCGCCGGCGCCGTTCGCGCAGTTCAACCTGGGCAACCGGCACGCGGCAGATGGAGATACCCCGGCCAACGTGGAGCACAACCGCCAACTGCTGCAGCAGGGGCTGGCGCTGCCCTCGGCACCGCACTGGCTGCGCCAGGTGCACAGCAGTACCGTGCTGCGCTTCACTGCGCCGCCGGTGCCCGGCGCCAGCGAACCGGTGGCCGATGCCGCGGTGACCTCGGTGCCCGGTGTGGTACTGGCGATCCTGACCGCCGACTGCCTGCCGGTGGTGTTTGCCGCAGCCGATGGCAGCGAGGTGGGTGCGGCCCATGCCGGTTGGCGCGGCCTGGCCGACGGCATGCTGGAAGCCACGGTGGCCGCCCTGCAGACGCCGCCGGCGCAGCTGCGGGCCTGGCTGGGCCCGGCCGCCGGGCCGGCCGACTATGAGATTGGCGAGGAGGTCTACCACGCCTTCGTCGGCCACGATCCGGCCGCGGGGGCAGCGTTCGTGGCCACCCGTCCCGGGCACTGGAAGGTGGACCTGTTCGCACTGGCGCGGCAGCGGTTGCAGGCGGCGGGGATGGACCCGGCGCAGGTGTATGGCGGCACGGTGTCGACCATGGCCGACCCTGACCTGTATTCGCACCGGCGCGACCGGCGCACCGGACGCATGGCGACCCTGGCCTGGATCGCGCCCTGACCCCGCCGCTGTTCGCGCGCGTGCTGGGGCCGGCGTTCGCCACCCTGGCAGGGCCGGTGCAGGCGCTGCATGCCGCGGCGCTGCCCTGCCGCTACGTGGGGCAGGCGCGGATCGTGCGGGGGCGGCACTGGCTGGTGCCGTTGCTGGCCGCGCTGGCGCGGTTGCCGAAGGACGGCGACGCGCTGCCCACCGAAGTGGCGTTCAGCCAGTACCGGCAGGGCGAGCAGTGGGCGCGGCGGTTTGGCCGCTGGCCGATGGTGTCGCGGCTGTGGGCGCACGAAGGGCATCTGCGCGAGCAACTGGGCGCGGTGCGCTTCGAGTTCGGGTTGCAGGCCCGCGAGGGGGGTATCGACTGGTCGGTGCGGCGGGTCTGGGCGTTCGGCTTGCTGCCGCTGCCGACGCGCTGGTTTGGCGGTGTGCGTTGCCGCGAAGCCTGGCAGGGCGAGCGTTACACTTTCCTGGTCGACGTGACACTGCCCTGGGCCGGAGCCCTGATCCGCTATGAAGGCTGGCTCGAACCGCAGTGAGACCGCCGCCGAAGCTGGCAGCGCGGTGATCGTGTTCGATGGCGTGTGCGCCCTGTGCAATCGCTGGGTGCGCTTCCTGCTGCGTTTCGATCGCAAGGGGCGCTACCGCTTTGCAGCGATGCAGGGCGAGCGGGGCAGTGCGCTGCTGCGCGCGCACGGGTTGGATCCGCAGGACCCTGCATCCTTCCTGCTGCTGGACACGCAGGGAGCCTGGACCGATACCGATGCGATCCTGCGCGTACTTGCGGGGCTGGGTGGCGCCTGGCGCCTGAGCGGACTGCTGTGGCTGGTGCCGCGTCGCTGGCGCGATGCTGCGTACCGCGCACTGGCACGCAACCGCTACCGCTGGTTCGGGCGGCATGACGCCTGCCATCTGCCCGCACCCGAGCAGGCCGCGCGGTTCCTGGATTGAAAAAAGGGGACGGAGGGGATTAAGTCGTTTATGCATATGCGACTTAATCCCCTCCGTCCCCTTTTTCGTCAGCCTTCCAGTGCGTCCAGGTAGCTGCGGCGCCAGTGGTTGATGTCGTAGGTGCGCAGGTGTTCCATCATCGCGTGCCAGCGTTCCTTGCGCCTGTGCAGCGACATCGTCGCTGCGGTGGCGATGGCGTCGGCCACGCCGTCCAGGTCATGCGGGTTCACCAGCAGCGCCTGCTTCAGTTCGTCGGCGGCGCCGGCCAGCAGTGACAGCACCAGCACGCCGGGATCCTCCGGGTCCTGCGAGGCCACGTATTCCTTGGCCACCAGGTTCATGCCATCGCGCAGCGGCGTGACCAGGCCGACCGCCGCAGCCCGGTAGAAACCGGTAAGCGTGGCATGGGTGAAGTTCTGGTTGACGTAGCGCAGCGGTGTCCAGTCCGGCTCGGCGTGGCCGCCGTTGATGTGGCCGGCGATCTGCTCCAGCTGGCTGCGCAGCTGCCGGTACTCGGTGACATCGCCGCGCGAGACCGGCGCGATCTGCAGGTAGGTCAGCGAGCCGCGCTGATCCGGGTGGCGCTGCAGGTAACGCTCGAAGCCGAGGAAGCGCTCGGGCAGGCCCTTGGAATAGTCCAGGCGGTCGACGCCGATCGCCAGCTGGCGGTCGCGCAGGCTGTTGCGCAGGTTCTTCACTGCGGCCTTGGTCGCCGCGGTGCCGGCCTGGCGTGCGATCAGATCGGTGTCGATGCCGATCGGGAAGGCCGCCGCGCGGAAACGACGCCCACCCGGAGCTTCCAGCTCGCCGTTGTCGAGCACGCGGCCACCGCCGAACAGGCGCAGGTAGGTCTGGAAGCGATCGGTGTCGCGCTGGGTCTGGAAGCCGACCAGGTCGTAGGCGTACAGCGCGGAGAACAGCCGCAGATGGTCGGGCATCGCCTGCAGCAGGTCGGCCGACGGCATCGGGATATGCAGGAAGAAGCCGATGCGGCAGCCGATGCCACGCTCGCGCAGCAAGGCACCGAGCGGAATCAGGTGGTAGTCGTGGATCCAGACGATGTCATCCTCGCGCAGCAGCGGCGCGAGCTTGTCGGCAAACAGTGCGTTGACCTTGTGGTAGGTCTCGCGCGTGCCGCGGTCGTAGTCGACCAGGTCCAGGCGGAAGTGCAGCAGCGGCCACAGGGTGCGATTGGCGAAGCCGTTGTAGTAGCCATCGACCTCGCGCTTGCTCAGGTCGAGGGTGACGAACTCGATGTCGCCGTCCTTCTGCCTGTGCAGCGTGCCGCTGCCGTCGCGCACGCTTTTGCCGCTCCAGCCGAACCACATGCCGCCGCGTTCCTTCAGCGCGGCCAGCAGGCCGACGGCCAGGCCACCGGCACGGTTCTCGCCCGGCACGGCCACGCGGTTTGAAACCACTACCAGACGACTCACGATGCCTCCTGCCAGGACCGCGACAGGCGCATGGCGGCGGTGATCAGGCCGACGTGCGAATAGGTCTGCGGGAAATTGCCCCAGGCCTCCCCGCTGTCGAAGGCTAGATCCTCCGACAGCAGGCCCAGGTGGTTGCGTTGCTTCAACAGCAGTTCGAACATCCCGCGTGCCTCGTCCAGGCGCCCGATGGCGGCCAGCGCGTCGATGTACCAGAAGGTGCAGATGGTGAAGCTGGTTTCCGGTTCGCCGAAATCATCCGGCGCCACGTAGCGGTACAGCGAATTGCCATGCTTGAGATCGCGGCCGATGGCTTCGACGGTGGCGATGAAGCGTGCGTCCATCGCGTCGATGAAGCCGATGTCGGCCAGCAGCAGGAGCGAGGCATCCAGGCGATGGCCGCCGAAGGTATCGGTGAAGTGGCCCAGTTCCTCATTCCAGGATTCGGCCATGATGCGCGCGTGGATGGTGTCGGCGCGCTCGCGCCAATAGCGTGCGCGGTCGTCACGTTTCAGGCGCACGGCGATCTTGCACAGGCGGTCGCAGGCCGCCCAGCACATCGCGCTGGTGTAGGTGTGCACTTCGGTGCGGCCACGGAACTCCCACAGGCCGGCATCGGGAACGTCGTGCAGGGCGAAGGCCTGCTCGCCGAGGGGTTCGAGGCGGGCGAACGTGTGCGCGTCACCCGGGTCCTGCAACCGCCGGTCGAAGAACAACTGCGTGGACGCCAGCACCACGCTGCCGTAGACATCATGCTGGCGCTGCACCCAGGCCAGATTGCCGCGCCGCACCGGCCCCATGCCGCGATAGCCGGACAGGCTGGGCACTTCGTCTTCGTCCAGCTTGGCTTCGAAGCCGATGCCATACAGCGGCTGCAGCGTACCGTCGGTGGTGGCCAGGTTGAAGATGTAGCCGAGGAACTGCTCCATCGTGCGCGTCGCGCCGAGGCGGTTCAGCGCACGCACCACGAACGCCGCATCACGCAGCCAACAGTAGCGGTAGTCCCAGTTGCGCACGCTGCCGGGGGCTTCCGGGATGGAGGTGGTCATCGCCGCGATGATCGCGCCGCTGTCCTCGTACTGGCACAGCTTCAGGGTGATCGCACTGCGGATCACCGCATCCTGCCATTCCAGGGGAATGGACAGGTAGCGCACCCATTCGCGCCAATAGTCGCGGGTACGCTGGAAAGCCTCCTGCACATAGCCGCTGATCGAGCGGTTGAGCGACTCGTCCACGCCCAGGATCAGGTGGATGGGATGGTTGAGTACGAACGGCAGGCCGTCGCGCACGAAGCGTACGGGCACGTCGGTGGTCAGCCGCAGCACATGCTCGGGCAGGACCCAGCGCACATGGTTGCTGCCCCAGGTGGACTCCGGCACGCGCGCGCCCCAGTCCGCCAGCGGGCGTGCACGCACGGTGATGCGCGGGCTGCCAGCCAGCGGACGCACCTGGCGGATCAGGCTGACCGGGCGGTAGAAGCGGTCGTTCTGCCGCCAGCGCGGGGCGAAGTCGAGGACTTCCAGTTCGCCGCCGTGCGCGTCGCGCAGCACGGTGCGAAGGATTGCCGTGTTGGTGAGGTATTCCTGCTCGCTGCTGGCGAAGTCTTCCAGCTCGATGGCGAAGTCGCCACCGGTCTGCTGGTTGGGGCCGAGCAGGGCACAGAAGGTGGGGTCGCCGTCGAAGGTGGGCAGGCAGCTCCAGACAACGCGGGCATGTTTGTCGACCAGGGCGCCGAAGCTGCCGTTGCCGACCACGCCCAGATCAAGATCGGGTTGGGTCATCACGCGGTACATCTCGGTTGCGGCCGTGGGGGTTGGCCGGGTCAATAGGCATTCTCACGCAGCCAGGCGTGCACGCTGCGTATGTCGGGCAGCGCGAACACGGCCGCGCTGGGTTCACGTTCACCCACCAGCACGCTCCAGCCATGCTGGACGTTGGCGGCGTCGAAGCCGAATTCATCGGTGAGGTCATCGCCGATGAATACCGGCAGGCGCCCGCGGAAGGGCAGGTACTGCATCATCCGGCGCACCGCGCGTCCTTTGTCGGTGCCCACCGGGACGAACTCGACCACGTGGTCGCCCGGTTGCAGGCGGTAGCTGGCACGCCCGCGCACGTGGCGGTCGGCAAAGGCGCGCACATCGCTGCCAGCGTGCGGCGCACCGCGCCAATGCAGGGCCAGGCCGACGCCCTTGTCTTCCACCAGCACGCCGGGATGGCCGTGGGCGAAGCGCATCGCCTGCTGGTGCAGCGCATGCAGCCATTCCGCAGTGTCGTCGTCGTGCTCGTCGCGCAGCACGCGTCCATCGTGGCCGCGCAGTTCATGGCCATGCAGGCCAGCGGCGGGCAGTTGCAGGGGCGCGAACAACTGGTCCAGCTGTTCAAGCGGTCGACCGCTGACCAGTGCTACGGCACCTTCCAGGCGGTCGCTGATGCGGCCGATGGCTTCGCGCACATCCGGCAGCAGTTGCACGGCATCCGGGCGTGCAGCGAATTCGATCAGAGTGCCGTCGACATCGAGGAACAACGCACAGGCGTCATCCAGCAGTGGCGGCGGCGGACGCAGGGGGAGCGGTTCAGCCATGACGCCCAGCTTGCCAGCGTGGGCGTGTACGTAGGGTCGAGGGCAGGCTACCGCCTTGCTTCGGTGGGTGCAGACGGTTGGTCGGCACGACAGGTCAGTCTGCATCGAGCTCAGGCAGTGCGGACCAACGGTCCGCACCCACCCGAGGCAGGTTCGCACCCATCCTCAGGCAGTGCGGACCAATGGTCCGCACTGCCTTGCTTCGGTGGGTGCAGACGGTTGGTCGGCACGACAGGTCAGTCTGCATCGAGCTCAGGCAGTGCGGACCAACGGTCCGCACCCACCCGAGGCAGGTTCGCACCCATCCTCAGGCAGTGCGGACCAATGGTCCGCACTGCCTTGCTTCGGTGGGTGCAGACGGTTGGTCGGCACGACAGGTCAGTCTGCATCGAGCTCAGGCAGTGCGGACCAACGGTCCGCACCCACCCGAGGCAGGTTCGCACCCATCCTCAGGCAGTGCGGACCAATGGTCCGCACGGCCTTGCTTCGGTGGGTGCCGACCGTTGGTCGGCACGACAGGTCAGTCTGCATCGAGCTCAGGCAGTGCGGACCAACGGTCCGCACCCACCCGAGGCAGGTTCGTACCCATCCTCAGGCAGTGTGGACCAATGGTCCGCATGGCCTTGCTTCGGTGGGTGCCGACCGTTGGTCGGCACGACAGGTCAGGCTGCATCGAGCTCAGGCAGTGCGGACCAACGGTCCGCACCCACCCGAGGCAGGTTCGCACCCGGACCCTGAAGTTGCCGGCCGCTGGCCGGCACTACCGTGCCGTGCGGACCAGCGGTCCGCACCTACCCGGAGCAATCAGAACGTATAGCGGACGCGGCCGTAGTAATACGCGCCGTTGCTGCCGATCGGCGACAGCACGTCGTACGGCAGGTTGCCGAAGTAGTAGATGTCGTTGTTGGATCGATCCGGGTAGTTGTCGGTCAGGTTCTGCCCGCCGATGGCTACGCTCCACTGCGGGGTGATGCGGTACTCGACTTCCGCATCCAGCTGCCATTCGGCCTGGTAGGTCTGGCGCGGGATATAGCCATCACCGAAGTTGAACACGCGGGTGGCGCTGCCATAGCGGTTCACGCGGGTGCTCAGCGACCAGTGATCGTTGCTCCAGGCCGCCGAGAAACTGCCACGCGTGCGCGGCGTGGCATCGGTAAGCGTGTTGGTCTCTTCGATGCCGAACAGCACGTAGTCCGGATTCAATGCTCGCAGCTGCGCCGGCGTGGCCAGTACGTTCTTCAGCGTGGTCTTGGTGTAGGCGTAGGTGCCGGTCAGCAGCAGCTGGCCATCGCCCAGCGATTGGCGCCAGTTGCTTACCAGCTCGGCGCCGCGGGTGCGGGTATCGGCCGCGTTGACGAAGAAGCTGGCGCTCTGCAGGCCGCTGACGCCGTAGTTGGCGGCCACGTAATCGGTGAGCGCATCACCGGTGATGCTCTCCGACAGCGCGATGCGGTCGTCGATGTCGATCTGGAAGAAGTCCAGCGACAGGTCGAAGTGTTCGCCGATGCGGCTGGTGAAGCCCAGCGACGTATTGATCGACTTCTCCGGCTTCAGGTCACGCGCGCCCAGGCCACGCGCGATCGGGTTGTTGACCGACAGCAGGCGGCCCTGCACCAGCTGGCCGCCGGCGTTGTAGCCGGTGGAAGTGGACTCGTAGCCGATCTGCGCCAGCGACGGCGCACGGAAGTTGTTGGAGATGGCGCCGCGCAACGCGAACGCCGGGGTGAATTCATAGCGCAGGCCGAGCTTGCCGGTCAGTTCGCCGCCGAAGTCGTCGTTGTGCTCGTAGCGCGCGGCCAGGTCACTGGAGAAGTGCTCGCCGAACTGGCTGGACAGGCTGGCATAGGCGCTGGCCACATCGCGCGACAGGGTGGCTGCGTCCTGCGGGGTCAGGCCGCCACCGGCCTGCGAACCGGTCGGGCGGTCGGTGTACGGGCCGGCCGCATAGCTGGCCGGGTCGCCGGGGCGGGTCTGGTAGCGCTCATGGCGCGCTTCCACGCCCAGGCCCAGGGTGTGGCTGATGCTGTCGCTCTGGGTGAACACGCGGCTCAGATCGAGGTTGCCCACGGTCTGGGCGTACTCGTAGTCGGCGGTCTTGAAGCGGGTCGGGCTGGTCGGGCCCAGCGACGCGTTGAGCGAATCGCGCAGGCGGTAGGTGAAGTCGTTCTGGCCGTAATCCAGGCTGCCGTCGTAGCTCCATTCGCCCCACTGCCCGCGCACGCCGGCCACGGCCTGCACATCGCGGTTCTCGCCTTCGGAGATCGGCCGGTAGCCGTTCGGATAGACCTGCTTCCAGTTGGCATCGCCGTCGGGGTAGCGGAAGTAGTTCGCGCCTTCGGTGTCACGCTGGTTGAAGGTGCCGAACGCGTAGAACGTCGAGGTCTGGCCCACCGGGATCTCGGTGTTCAGCCACAGGTTGATGTCCTTGCTCTTGCCATCGCCCAGCACGTAATTGCGCTTGCCCTGCAGCGCCAGGTTGTCCGGGGTCTGGTCCCACGGCGGGATCTGGTCGAAGCCGGCGCGGTTGGTGCCGTTGCGGTGCTTGTACTCCAGGCCGACGCGCAGGAAGCCGCCGTCTTCGCCCAGCGAGGTGCCGACCTTGGCGCTGATGTTGCCGGTCTGGCCATCGGTGAGCGTGCGCCCGATCGGCTTGAGGTCGGTGTGGTTGGCGCCGTAGCTGGCCTCGATCTCGCCGCCGTCGCCGCCGTTGTCGAGGATCACGTTGATCACGCCGGCCACGGCGTCCGACCCGTACAGCGCCCCGGCGCCGTCGCGCAGCACTTCGATGCGCTTGATCGCGCTGACCGGGATCGAATTGAAGTCGACCGGGGTGGTGCCCTTGCCGATCTTGCTGTCGGTGTTGACCAGCGCGGTGTGGTGGCGGCGCTTGCCATTGACCAGCACCAGCACCTGGTCCGGCGACAGGCCGCGCAACTGTGCGGCGCGGACGTGGTCGGCGCCGCCGGAGTTGGACTGGCGCGGGAAGTTGAACGACGGCAGCAGCGCCTGCAGCGCGCTGCCCAGTTCACCGTTGACCACGCCGGCCTTGCGGATGTCCTCGGCGGTGAGCACATCCACCGGCGAGGTGGATTCGAGCACGGTGCGGTCGGCGGCACGGGTGCCGGTGACGATCACCGTGTCCAGGTTGGTGGCGTCCTGGGCCAGGGCCGGGGCGGCGGTGGAGGAAAGCGCGAGGGCGATGGCGAGGCCGAGTGGCGACGCAGGCAGGCGGACGGACATGGGGGCTCCAGCAACAACGACGACGGGGAAGGGGGAGATGGTTTCACTTACATCCATCCGGATGAAGCGATATATTATCTTCGCGTGATGACCGGTGCCGATGCAAGCCCCTGCCGGTCCGGCATGAGCTGATGCCCTGTCGGCATCAGCACGCCGGGCCGGTGGCGCTGTACGCTGCCGGCTCGCCTTGTCCCCCTTCCCCGGAGCTGTACCGATGAAACACCTTGGCCTCGTCTTCGCCGTGCTGCTGGCCACCAGTGGCTGCGCCAGCCTGTCCTCGCAGGCGCCCAGCGCCTATGCCACGGCCACCACCGCTGAAATGAAGGGCGATGCCGCACGCCCGTCCGATGGCCATGGCTGGGTGCGCAGCGAGCTGTATTTCGGGGTGGGCGAGGAGCAGGGCGCGGGCAACCGTCCGCAGGCCGACACCATCAGCGAGGCGCAGTGGCGCACCTTCCTGGACAAGGAAGTGACCCCGCGCTTCCCGGATGGCCTGACCGTGTTCGATGCCTACGGCCAGTGGCTGTTCCGCGGCGATGCCGCACCCAACCGCCTGCGCACCAAGGTGCTGGTGGTGCTGCATGAGGACACACCGCAGCGTCGCGCCGATATCGAAGCGATCCGCCTGGCGTGGAAGCAGCAGACCAAGCATCAATCGGTGCTGTGGTCGCGGCAGCCGGTCGAGGTATCGTTCTGAGTTGAAGGTGCCACCGCGGCGCCGCAGGAAGCGATGATGAACTACAGGGAATGCATGCTGGGCCTGGTGTTGGCAGGCGCGCTGGCACCGTCGGTGCAGGCGAGTGAGGACCACGATGAGACGCTCCGGTTCCAGGTAGCCGCTCACGTACAGGCGCACGCCGATCCCCAGCAGGACGGCAGCATCGCGGTGCAGCTGTCGCCGTCGGGCAAGCGCCAGACGCTGGCGGGCGCGGCGGATGCCGATGGCAATTCGCGCTGGAATCTGGAGGACGTCGATTTCGATGGCTACCCGGAACTGGTCGCACGTGCATCGGTGGGCATGGTCAACGAAGCGGTGGCGGTGTACCGGTTCGATCCGGCCAGTGCTTCGTATCGCGCGCTGCAGGCCGACACCCATGGCAAGGACAGCTGTGGCGGCTTGATGGGGCTGACTGTCGATCGTCCGAGCCGCACCCTGACCAGCAGCTGCCGCAGCGGACCGATGTGGTACACCGACCAGTATCGGTTTGCGGGCGCGAAACTCCATCTGTACCGCTCGGAGAGCGTATTGATGCTGGGCGATACGTTGAACGCCGCATTGCATTGGGTGCAGACCGACGAGCAGGGCCCGCTGGCGGTCTGGCGCACCTACGATGCCGATGGCCGTGTGCTGGAGAGCGCGATTGCCGATGGCCTGGGCGCACCGCCCGACGGGCCGCTGCGTGGCCAGCAGGCCTCAGTGTTGGCGGCGCGCCTGTTCCTGTTCGATCGACCCGGCGCGTCCAGCACCAGACGCTACCTGGTGCAGGGTGACCGCGTGGAACTGCTGGATGAACAGGATGGCTGGGTAAAACTGCGCTACCGCAACCCGAAGCAGGGCGTGATGGAAGGCTGGATCAACGTCAACGATTGAAAAAAGGGGACGGAGGGAATTAAGTCGTTTGTGCCGCAAGCGACTGTGCCGCAAGCGACTTAATTCCCTCCGTCCCCTTTTTTTGCGGAGGCATCACTTCATCGGGTCTAGCCTCGGGTGTTCCCCCGTTCGAGGATGTATCCGATGAGCAAGCGCGTGGCCGAAATCGTGGTGGACGCTCTGCAGCAGGCCGGTGTCCGCCGTTGCTACGGCATCGTGGGCGATACGCTCAACCATGTGACCGATGCGATGCATGGCAGTGAGATCGCCTGGGTGCACGTGCGGCATGAGGAAGTGGCTGCCTTTGCCGCCGGCGCCGATTCGCTGGTCAGTGGCGAGCTGACCGCCTGCGCCGGCTCCTGCGGCCCGGGCAGCCTGCATTTCATCAACGGCGTGTTCGAGAGCAACCGCAACCGTGCGCCGATGGTGCTGATCGCCAGCCAGGTGGTGACCAGCGAGCTGGGCATGGAATTCCCGCAGGAAGTGGATTTCAAGGCGGTGTATGCCAGTTGTTCGGTGTTCTGCGAGCAGGTGCATAGTGCCGAACAGGCACGACGCGTGGTCACGCTGGCCTGCCAGGCGGCGATCAGCCGCCGCGGCGTGGCGGTGGTGATCCTGCCGGCTGATATCAGCCAGGCCGAGGTGAAGCATGATGTGCCGTTCTCGGTGCATTACACGCAGCCGGTGCTGCGCCCTTCCGACGCCGAACTGCAGCGCATCGCCGAGCTGCTGGGGCAGGGCAAGCGTATCGGCGTCTATGCCGGTGCCGGCTGCCAGGGGGCGCATGCGCAGTTGCTGGAACTGGCCCGACGCCTGCAGGCTCCCATCGCGCACACCTCGCGCGCCAAGGACTTCGTCGAGCCGGACAACCCTTACAACATGGGCATGACCGGCATTTTCGGCATTGAATCCGGCTTCCACACGCTGATGGAGTGCGACACGCTGCTGCTGCTCGGCGCCGATTTCGCCTGGGGCCAGTTCTACCCGGACAAGGCCACGATCATCCAGGTTGACCGCGATGGCAGCCACCTCGGCCGCCGCCACCCGGTGAACCTCGGCGTGGTCGGCGATATCGCCCCGACGCTGGATGCGCTGCTGCCGATGCTGCCGCCACGCGAGGACAGCAGTTTCCTGGACGAGTGCATCGAACGTCGCGACAAGGCGCTGAAGAAGCGCGATCAGGAAGAACAACCGGGCGAGGGTGAACTGATCCACCCGCAGCACCTGACCGCGCTGCTGTCGAAGCACGCCAGCGACGATGCGCTGTTCACCGCCGACGGCGGTTCCCCGATGGTGTGGGTGCTGCGCCACATCCGCGTCAACGGCCGCCGCCGCACGCTGACCAGCCTGCTGCACGGCACGATGGCCAACGCAATGCCGCAGGCGCTGGGCCTGCAGAAGGCGTTCCCCGGCCGCCAGGTGATTTCGCTGTCCGGAGACGGTGGCCTGGCAATGCTGCTGGGTGACCTGCTGACGGCGGTGCAGGAGAACCTGCCGATCAAGGTGGTGGTGTTCAACAACGGTTCGCTGAACTTCGTCGAGCTGGAGCAGAAGGTGGAGGGGTTGCTGGACAACTACACCGACCTGAAGAACCCGGACTTTGGCCGCCTGGCCGAGGTGATCGGTTACCACGGCCGCACGGTCACCCGCAGCGAGGACCTGGAGGAAGCGGTGCTGGACTTCCTGTCGCAGCGCGGTCCGGCGCTGCTGGACGTGCATACCAGCCGCGCCGAACTGGTGATGCCGCCGCAGATCGAGGCCAAGCAGGTGGCCGGTGCGGCGTTGTATGCCGCCAAAGCGGTGCTGAACGGCCGCTTCGACGATGTGAAGCATCTGCTGGTGGACAACTTCCTTAAGAAGTAGGGGGGACGATGCAGGGCTGCGCCCTGCATCCGCCGTTGATGTAGAGCCGAGCCATGCTCGGCTCACGGGGCTCGCGTACAGCAGCCGGGCATGGGCTCGGCCCACTCCGATAAACCCGCTTTCGGCGACCAACCCAGCCACAAGGGGCCCCGCCGATGGCTGGAACCCATCATTCCATGACGGAATTGGCGCCCAGGCCCCGCTGGGCCTACCATCGGCGGTCCCCACCCCCACCGCCCCTTCCATGTCCGCTCCCGCTTCCGCCGCACCGCGTCGCTGGTTCGTCGCCGGCGACTTCAATGGCTTCTTCGGCCTGGTCGTCGACAACCTCTCCATCCTCGGCTTCATCGCCATGGCCCTGGTCGGGATCTTCCAGTTCCCCGCCGACGTGGTGTTCGGCCGCATGTTCCCCGGTACCGCCTTTGGCGTGCTGGTTGGCAACCTGCTGTACACCCTGATGGCGCGCCGGCTGGCCGCGCGTACCGGCCGCGACGATGTCACCGCCATGCCGCTCGGCCTGGATGCGCCCACCAGCATTGGCATGGCGTTGCTGGTTCTCGGCCCGGCCTTCATCGCCTTCAAGCAGCAGGGCATGGACCCGCATGCTGCGGGCATCGCCACCTGGCAGCTGGGCATGGCCGCGCTGGTCATCATGGGCGTGCTCAAGTTCGTGCTGTCGTTCTTCGGCGAAGCGGTCACCCGCGCGCTGCCGCGTGCCGCGCTGCTGGGTTCCATTGCTGGCATCGCGCTGGTGCTGATGGGCCTGCTGCCGCTGCTGGAAACGCTGCGCTCGCCACTGGTCGGCTTCACCACGCTCGGTTTGCTGCTGTACGTGCTGATCGCCAAGGGCAAGCTGCCGGTGCGTGGCCCGGGCGTTCTGCTGGCCTTCGTGTTCGGTACCGTGCTGTATTACGGCCTCGGCCTGGCCGGGCTGGGCGCACCGGGCTTCCATGTGCCGGAGTGGGTGCCGCCGCAGGTGGTGCTGCCGCTGCCGACGCTGGGCTTCCTCGACGGCCTGCCCACCGCGATGACCTACCTGCCGCTGCTGCTGCCGTTCGGCCTGCTGATGGTGGTCGGCGGCATCAACGTGTCTGAAAGCGCGCGCGCGGCCGGCGATGACTACCGCACCCGCGACATCCTGCTGGTGGAGGCGGTGGCCACGCTGGTGGCCGGTGTCTGCGGCGGCGTGGCGCAGACGACGCCCTACATCGGGCAACCGGCCTACAAGCACATGGGCGCACGCAGCGGCTACACGCTGCTGACAGGCCTGTTCGTCGGCATCGGTGGCATGCTCGGCATCATCTCCGGGCTGGTGCAGTGGCTGCCGCTGGCGGTGCTGGCGCCGATCATCGTGTACGTGGCCATCGACATCACCACCCAGGCCTTCCAGGCCACGCCGCGTCACCATGCTGGCGCGATGGTGTTCGGTTTCCTGCCGTCGGTGGCCTACCTGCTGGCGATCAAGGCACCCGGCTGGATCGCGCCGGACCAGCTGCCGCAGCTGCTGACCAGGCTCGACGGCCACGGCCTGCCGGAGCTGGCGGTGATCTTCACCCTGGGCAACGGCTTCATCATCACCTCGATGCTGTGGATTTCGGCGGTGGCGGCGATGGTTGATGGCCGCCTGCGCCGCGCCTGCGGCTTCCTGCTGGTGGCGGCGGTGTTGACCCTGTTCGGCCTGATCCACTCGGTGGACCCGCGCGGCGGCATCTACCTGCCGTGGGAACTGGACGGCCTGGCGCGCATCATCAGCCTGCAGTTCGCCGGCGCCTACGTGGCGCTGGCCTTGCTGCTGGGGCTGCTGTCGCTGCAGAAGCAGCCGGTGAAGCCGCTGGATGATCGCACCGACCGTTGACCGTTGACTCCGGGCATGGCCCGGCTCCCACAGGGCGTGTTGCAGGCAGCGATTGCCTGCAGCGCGCCCGGCCGGCCCGCCGCCGGCACTACCGTTCGGCGTCCAGCTCCGGGTAGTGGCGGAAGATGCCGTTGGTGTTGAACGCCAAGCGCCGTTCCGAGCGCAGGTAGGCGGCGATGTTCGGCCGTTTCGCCACCCGCTCCTGCAGCGCGCGCAGCAGGGGCAGGGTGGGGCCGAGCGCCTGCATGCGGCGCGGGAACATGTAGTCCAGCCCGCTCAGCAACTGGAACAGCGACAGATCCACGTAGGAATGCTCGCGCAGTGCATGGCGACCGCCGTTGGCGGCCAGCACCTGCTCGAAGTAACCGAGGAACTTCGGCAGCCGCTCGCTGCGCAGCGACGTGGCACGTGCCCTGGCTTCGGTCTTCTGTTCCTCGTAGTACTTCGAGGCAGCGATCGGGTGGTGGGTGTCATGCACCTCGGCCACCAGGTCGGCGATGGTCAGCTGCAGTTGCAGCGCCTGCATCCGCCGTGAGGCCGCCTGCGGCACCAGGTCCAGGGTCGGGCCGAGATAGTCCAGGATCGCCGCGACCTGTGCGATGACCTGGCGGCCCGCCTTCAGGAATGGGGGAGCGAAGGGATGTGCACCTTCGCGGCTGCCATCGAGGAACGGCTGCATTACCGCGTCGCCGTGCACCCGCGCCATGTCGATGTAGTCGGCGCCGGCATCTTCCAGCGCCAGCCGCACGAACTCGCCACGGCCCTGGATGCCGGTCCAGTAATACAGCGCGTACTGCATGGCAGTGCCTCCACAGGACAGGATGCACAGCGTCGCGCCGGTTGCGCAAAGCGGGCGTGAGTGCGGCCTTCCCGCAGGCCTCAACCCGAACGGCAGCGGAACAGGCGGGGAACCGGCCCGAATCAGTGGGGTCACACCTTGTCCATGCAGGAGAACAACGAGGGACTGCATCATGCAGAGTGGAAAGGCGGTATGGCCCTGGGTGCTGGGCGTGGTGGTGATTGGTGGCGCGGGTGGCTGGTTGTTCCGCGATCAGCTGAAGAGCCTGGCCGACGGTGTTTCAGTGCCGGTGCAATCAACCCCTGCCAGTACCAGCGCACCGCCACAGCCGAAGGCGGCGGCAGAACCCGCGCCAGCACCACCCCCGATCAGGCATCCGCTGGATGCCGGGGTTGCGGCGGATCCAGCGCTGCCGAAGCTGGCTGACAGCGATGCCGCTGCCTGGGGCGCATTGAGCCAGCTGTTCCAGGGCGAGGGGCCGCTGACCCTGCTGCTGCGCGATCACCTGGTCCAGCGCCTGGTCACCCAGGTCGACAACCTGGACAAGCCCAGCGTGCCGCCGACCGCGCTGGCCGCTCGGCCGCTGCCGGGCAGCCTGCAGGTCGAGCCGGGCGAGGGCGGGGAACGCATCGCCGCAGGCAACGCGGCGCGCTATGCGCCCTACGTGCAGGCGTTCACTGCGCTCGACCCTGCGGCAACCGCCACGACCTACAAGCGTTTCTACCCGCTCATCCAGCAGGCTTATGTCGACCTGGGCCGGCCCGAAGGCTATTTCAACGATCGCCTGGTGGCGGTGATCGACCATCTGCTGGACACCCCGGAACTGGCGCAGGTGCCGCTGGTGCAGCGCGATGAGCGCGGTCGCTACCGCTTCGTCGACCCCACCCTGCAGTCGCGCTCGATCGGCCAGAAGGCCCTGCTGCGCATGGACGTGTCCCAGGCACGGGCGGTGAAGCAGCAGCTGCGGGCCATCCGCAGCGCGATCACGCGCTGAGCCCGGCCACCGCGCGGAACTGATCGGGATCAACGCGCCGACCACACCCGCTCCGGCATGCTGGCCGCAGGCTGACTGGCCTCGGGGTGCAGTCGCAGCCACCCTTGAAACCGGGTGGGGCAACCGCATCTTTCCAGCATCGCCGGCGCGGGCCGGCCCTGATGACCGATGAGGATTCGCAATGCGGATGGACAAGCTCACCTCGCGTTTCCAGCAGGCGCTGGCAGACGCACAGTCGCTGGCCGTGGGCCGCGACAACAGCATCATCGAACCGGTTCACCTGTTCAGCGCGCTGCTGGACCAGCAGGGCGGCAGCACGCGTCCGCTGCTGGCCCAGGCCGGGGTGAACGTGCCGGTGCTGCGCGAGCGCCTGACCGAGGCGCTGGACGCATTGCCCAAGGTGTCCGGCCAGGCCGGCAACGTTTCGATGGGCAATGACCTGGGGCGCCTGCTGAACCAGACCGACAAGCTGGCCCAGCAGAACGGCGATGCCTTCATTGCCAGCGAGTGGTTCGTGCTCGCGGCGCTGGAAGACAGCGGCACGCTGGGCATGGCGCTGCGCGCCGCCGGTGCCGACAAGGCTCGCCTGCAGGCCGCGATCGACAAGCTGCGTGGCGGCGAGAACGTGCAGTCGGAGAATGCCGAGGAACAGCGGCAGGCGCTGGAGAAGTACACCATCGACCTGACCGCTCGTGCCGAGAGCGGCAAGCTCGATCCGGTGATCGGCCGTGACGAGGAAATCCGTCGCACCATCCAGGTGCTGCAGCGCCGGACCAAGAACAACCCGGTGCTGATCGGCGAGCCTGGCGTGGGCAAGACCGCGATCGTGGAAGGCCTGGCCCAGCGCATCATCAACGACGAAGTACCCGAGGGCCTGCGCGGCAAGCGCGTGCTCTCGCTGGACATGGGCGCGCTGATTGCCGGCGCCAAGTTCCGCGGTGAATTCGAGGAGCGCCTGAAGGGCGTGCTCAACGACCTGGCCAAGAGTGAAGGGCAGATCATCCTGTTCATCGACGAACTGCACACCATGGTCGGCGCGGGCAAGGCCGACGGCGCGATGGATGCCGGCAACATGCTCAAGCCGGCGCTGGCGCGGGGCGAACTGCACTGCGTGGGCGCCACCACGCTGGATGAGTACCGCAAGTACATCGAAAAGGATGCTGCGCTGGAGCGCCGCTTCCAGAAGGTGTTCGTGGGTGAGCCGTCGGTGGAGGACACCATCGCGATCCTGCGCGGGCTGAAGGAGAAGTACGCGGTGCACCACGGGGTGGAGATCACCGATCCGGCCATCGTGGCCGCGGCGACGCTGTCCAATCGCTACATCACCGACCGCCAGCTGCCGGACAAGGCCATCGATCTGATGGACGAGGCGGCCTCGCGCCTGCGCATGGAGATCGACTCCAAGCCGGAAGAGCTGGACCGCCTGGAACGTCGTGTGATCCAGCTGAAGATCCAGCGCGAGATGCTGAAGAAGGAAAAGGACGAAGCCTCGCGGCAGCGCCTGGCGGATCTGGAGAACGACATTGATGGCCTGGAGCGCGAGTTCTCCGACCTCAATGAAATCTGGAAGTCGGAGAAGGCTGCGCTGCAGGGCGCGACGAAGATCAAGGAGCAGGTCGAGCAGGCCAAGCTGGACCTGGAAGCCGCGCAGCGCCGCCAGGATTTCGCACGCATGAGCGAGATCCAGTACGGCCTGCTGCCGCAGCTGGAAAAGCAGCTGGCCGCCGCGCAGGAAGCCGAACACAAGGACTTCAAGCTGGTGCAGGACCGGGTCACCGACGAGGAGATCGCCGAGGTCGTGTCACGCTGGACCGGTATCCCGGTCAACAAGATGCTCGAAGGCGAGCGCGACAAGCTGCTGCGCATGGAAGAGGTGCTGCACAACCGCGTGGTCGGCCAGGAGGAAGCGATCAAGGTCGTCTCCGATGCCGTGCGTCGTTCGCGTGCGGGCCTGTCCGATCCGAATCGCCCGGCCGGCTCGTTCCTGTTCCTGGGCCCGACCGGTGTCGGCAAGACCGAACTGTGCAAGTCGCTGGCCGAGTTCCTGTTCGACAGCGCCGACGCGATGATCCGCATCGACATGAGCGAGTTCATGGAGAAGCACAGCGTCGCCCGCCTGATCGGTGCACCTCCGGGCTACGTGGGATACGAGGAAGGCGGCTACCTGACCGAGGCGGTGCGCCGCCGCCCGTATTCGCTGATCCTGCTCGACGAAGTGGAGAAGGCGCATCCGGATGTGTTCAACATCCTGCTGCAGGTGCTGGACGATGGCCGCCTGACCGATGGCCAGGGCCGTACCGTGGACTTCCGCAACACCGTCATCGTGATGACCTCGAACCTGGGCTCGCACCAGATCCAGGACATGAGCGCCGACGACAGCCCGGAGGCCTACACGCAGATGAAGGCGGCGGTGATGGGCGTGGTGCAGGCGCACTTCCGTCCGGAGTTCATCAACCGCCTGGACGACATCGTGGTGTTCCACCCGCTGGACAAGCAGCAGATCAAGCAGATCGCGCGCATCCAGATGCGTGGCCTGGAAAAGCGCCTGGCCGAGCGTGGCCTGAAGCTGATGGTGTCCGACGCAGCGTTCGACCTGCTCGGCAACGTTGGTTTCGATCCGGTGTATGGTGCGCGTCCGTTGAAGCGCGCGATCCAGGCGCAGCTGGAAAACCCGCTGGCGCAGAAGATCCTGTCCGGTGCCTTCATCAGCGGCGACACCATCGAAGTCGGCAACGACGGCGGCCATCTGGTGTTCGCCAAGGCCTGAATCACCACGGGGCGCTGCATGACCGCAGCGCCCCGTTTGCCGCCGGTCGTGCCGGGGCATGCCCGGCGATCACTCAGAAGCGGTGCGTGTAACCGCTCATCAGCCCGAACTGGTTGGGCTTCTGCACGATCGGGCTGTCGGCCGCATCGCCGAGCAGGCGCGTGCCTTCGGCCGAGATGTACCAGTTGCCATTGCGGCCCACGCGATGGCTCCACTTCAAGCCGACACCGGCGCTGACCAGGCCGGCCTTGGGCTTGTGCTCGGCGAAGCCCGTGCGCGCGGCCTGTTCCGGGCTGACGCCGTACCAGGTCTGCATGTAGCCACGGTTGCCGTAGTCGGTGGAGACGCTGCCGCTGACCACGCCGCCGGCCAGATCGAACAGCGGCATTGTCAGGTTCAGGTGGATCTGCTGGGTGGCCAGGCCGTTCTCGGCCTTGTCCTCGTCCTTGCGGGTGAACTGCCAGGAGCCGCTCAGCACGGCTTCGCCCAGCGTATAACCAGCCGAGAGACCGACCAGGGGACGGGTATCGATATCGCCCATGCCGCGCAGGAAGTCCGAACCGCCGAGCAGGGAATCCTTGTCCTTGCGGATGCCGCTGGCACCGACATAGGCGCGCACACGGGTGTGCTCGCCGAGGGTGGTGCCCCAGCCGATGCCACTGGTGCCCAGAAACCACCCGCCCGGCGAGCTGACATCGAAGGACAGCGAAGGTGTCGCTCGATACTCATCGCTGCCGCTGTAGCGCGGCGTCACGCCACCACCGGAGGCGAGCTCGAAGGTCCAGTGGTCATCCTTGGCGTGGGCGATCGGGGCGGCGAACAGCGGCAACAGGGCCAGGCAGAGCAGGGCGGGGGAACGGCGAAGCTGGGACATGGAAACTCTCGGCAATGGGAGGAAAGCAGCGCGCGCATCCGGCGAGTGCTGCAGGGTCGCTAGCGTGGCGATACGCCGGCGACCGATCCGTCCGCAGTTGTGCGGGAGTTGTAATCAACTGTAATCGCGCACCGGCACGTTCAGCTCGCAGCCAGCGGCCAGTGCATTTCCAGGCGTGCGCCGCCGAGGGTGGCGCGACCGATCCGCAGCTCGCCCTGGTGGCGTGCGGCAATGCGGCCGACGATCGCCAGGCCCAGGCCGAAGCCGCCGGTATCACGGCTGCGGCTGTCATCCAGGCGGGTGAACGGGCGGACCACCTTCTCGCGGTCGGCCTCGGCGATGCCGGGGCCGTCGTCGTCCACCCGCAGGCAGGCGCGTCCGCCCACGCCCACCAGCGACACTTCCACCTGCGAGCGCGCGTGGCGCAGCGCATTGCCGACCAGGTTGCTCAGTGCCAACTGCAGCAGCCGTGGCTCGGCATCCACCCGCGGCAGGGCGCTGGGCAGCACGCGCAGCACCAGGCCGGCACGCTCGGCATCGCGGCGGGCATCGGCCAGGCAGGCCTGCAGCCAGTCGTTGGCTTCAATCCGCTGCATCGGTTCGCCCTCGCCGGGATGCTCCAGCCGTTCGTAGGCCAGCAGTTCGCTGACCAGCCGGTTGAGCTCGGCGAGGTCGCCGTGCAGGCCTTGTGCCAGGCGTGCACGGCGCGCGGGGTCATCGCTGTCCTGCATCAGGTCCAGGCCGAAGGCCATGCGTGCGATGGGCGTGCGCAGTTCGTGCGAAATGGCATGGGTGAGTTCGCGTTGTCGCTGCACCAGTTCGGCCACGCGTGCGGCCATGCGGTTGGAGTGGTCGACGATGACCCGGATCTGCGAGCGTGGCGAAACCTGCGCGCGTGCCTGCAGATCGCCCGAACCGATGCGGTCGGCGTGCCGGCGCAGCGCTTCCAGGTCACGCCAGAGCAGGCGCACCCAGGCATACAGGCAGGCGCCGACCAGCAGCAGGATGCTGAGGTAGGCCGCGATGGTCATGTGCGTTTTCATCCGCACTTCGCCGGGCAGGCGCAGATGCAGCCAGCGGCCCGTCGCGCCGTCGATGGGCAACAGGATCTGCTGGTACTGGTCACGCACGATGAACCCCTGCGTGCGCAGGGTTGCCTGCTCCCTTGCGTCGAGCGCGGGCGGTGTATCGAGCAGGCTCAGGCGGATGCCATAGTGCGGCTGCCACCGGCGCAGGCGCTCACGCTGCTGTGCAGCGTCCAATCCCTCCAGGCCCGTGCGCAGCGCGTACACCTGGCCGCGCACCTGCTGGGCAAAGACCCGATCCTGTACCGGCGTGTAGATCCCATCCAGAAGGTGGTTGAGCAGGAATACCGAGGCCAGGAAGCAGGCACTGGTAAGCAGCCACAGCCACAGGAACAGCCGCTTCATTCCGACCAGGCCGCTGGATTGAACTGGTAGCCGCGCCCCCACACCGTCTTGATCCGCCGCGGCTCGCGCGCATCGTCGCCGAGCTTGCGGCGCAGCTTGCCGATGCAGACGTCAACGCTGCGGTCCAGGCCGTCGAAGCCGATACCGCGCACCGCCTGCAGGATCTGGTCACGCGACAGGATCTGCCCGGGCCGGCTGGCCAGCAGCCACAGGATCTCGAACTCGGTGGTGCCCACATCCACCGCCGCACCGTGCAGGTGCACTTCACGCTGCATGCGATCGATCAGCAGTTGCCCGTGCATCAGCCGGCTGGGCGTGCCGGTGTTGCTGCTGCCATGGCGGCGGCGCAGCAGGGCGCGCAGGCGGGCCAGCAGCAGGCGTGGTTCGATCGGCTTGTGCACATAGTCGTCGGCGCCCGATTCCAGGCCCAGCACCTGTTCGATGTCGTCCTCGCAGGCGGTCAGCATCAGGATCGGTACGTCGGAGAAGCTGCGGATCTGCCGGCACACATCGATGCCACCGAGGCCTGGCAGCATCAGGTCCAGCACCACCAGCTCTGGCGCATGCTGGCGGCAGGCCGCCCCGGCAAGGTCACCGCGGGCCACATGCTGCACGGCGAAGCCATGCTCGTGGAGGTAGTCGCTCACTAGTTCGGCCAGGCGACGGTCGTCCTCCACCAGCAGTACCGACGTGGGCGAGCGGCTGGCGGTGGGGGTCCAGGGGGATGGCTGCATGGGTGGGGCCTCCGTGCCCGGGCAGGAGCGCCCGGCGGCGAAGCCTAGCAACGGCCCATGACGCCTGCCTGAATCGCGACCAACCTGATAACCGCCGGTACGGGCGTCATCGCCAGCGGCTTTCAGCGGCAGGCACTGGCTGGCCTATGGTGGCGGTTTCCCCGGATGGAGCCTGGTGCAATGAGCAACCCGCAGTGGCAACTGGAAACCCTGGCCGTGCATGGCGGCTACCGTCCCGACCCGACCACCCGTGCGGTGGCGGTGCCGATCTACCAGACCGTGGCGTATGCGTTCGATGACACCCAGCACGGCGCCGACCTGTTCGACCTGAAAGTGCCCGGCAACATCTACACCCGCATCATGAACCCCACCACCGACGTGCTGGAACAGCGCCTGGCCGCACTGGAAGGTGGCATCGGCGCGCTGGCGCTGGCCTCGGGACAGGCCGCGATCACCTATGCCATCCAGACCATCGCCGAAGCCGGCGACAACATCGTCGCCTCCAGTGCCCTGTATGGCGGCAGCCTCAATCTGCTGGCGCACACGCTGCCGCAGTACGGCATCCAGGCGCGCTTCGCCGACCCGGCCGATCCAGCTGCGTTCGCCGCGCTGATCGACGACCGCACCAAGGCGGTGTTCGTCGAATCGATCGGCAACCCGCGCGGGAATGTCACCGACATCGCCGCCATTGCCGGGGTTGCCCATGCCGCCTGCGTGCCGCTGATTGTCGACAACACGGTGGCCACGCCGTTCCTGCTGCGCCCGTTCGAGCACGGTGCCGACATCGTGGTGCATTCGCTGACCAAGTATCTGGGCGGGCACGGCAACAGCCTGGGCGGCGCCATCATCGACTCCGGCCGCTTCGACTGGGCCGCACAACCCAGGCGCTTTGCCCGCCTCAACCAACCCGACCCCAGCTACCACGGCGTGGTCTACACCGAAGCACTGGGGCCGGCCGCCTATATCGGCCGCGCGCGCGTGGTGCCACTGCGGAACACCGGTGCGGCGTTGTCACCCTTCAATGCCTTCCTGATCCTGCAGGGCATCGAAACCCTGGCCCTGCGCATGGAACGCATCAACGCCAACGCCCTGGCCGTCGCGCAGTTCCTGAAGGCGCACGACAAGGTGGCCTGGGTGCGCTATGCCGGGCTGGCCGACGATCCGGAGCATGCCGCCGCACAGCGCTACCTCGGCGGGCATGGCTCGGGCGTGCTGACCTTCGGCCTGCCGGGCGGCCGCGAGGCGGGCGCGCGCTTCCTCGATGCACTGAAGCTGTTCACCCGCTTGGTCAACCTGGGCGATGCAAAGTCGCTGGCCACGCATCCGGCTTCGACCACCCATCGCCAGCTGGACGCGGCCGAGCTGGCCAAGGCCGGCGTCAGCGAGGACACCGTGCGGTTGTCGATCGGCATCGAGCACATCGGCGACCTGCGCGCGGACCTGGAACAGGCCCTGGCCGGGGCCTGATAGCCGCGCGCTTGGTCGTCATCGCCACAGGCGATCACCACCGGCGCCGCGATGCGCTACGGTGGAACTGCCTCTCCAAGGCGTGGCAACGTGGTGATCCAGATCCCCGGTCGATGCGGGTCGACCGGGGATTTTTACGTTTTCGGGGTCAGATCCATTTTCCCGCAGGAAAACGGATCTGACCCCATTTGCACCGCCGTGTCGACCAAGGTCGACACCCACCAGCAGCAGCGGGAATTGTCGAAGGCGGGGTGGGTCCGGTTGCGGGGGCGTGAGCCGCATGGATGCGGCGACCGAGCCTACATGGATGTATTTACGGCGTCCCCCGCAACCGGACCCACCCCGCCATCCCACGGAATGCCAGCTTTTGCCGTTGCTGTTGCTTCGGCTGTTGCCGTCGCCTCTGCAGGTGCAGGGCTGCAAGCCCTGCCGCACACCCCTCACACCACCGGAATGCTGTGCTGCCCCAGATTCCGGTACGGCGGCGTGGACATGATCATCTCCGCCAGCGAATAGGCCAGTTCACGCTCGGCCATCACCGTACCGTCGGCGCCGTGCTCCAGCAGATGCTTCACTTCGGCATCGCTGTGCGCACGCGCCAGCAGGGTCAGATCCGGATTGATCGCGCGCAGCTTGGCCAGCGCCTCACCGGCCTCCAGCGGCTGCGGAATCGCCAGCACCGCGATCTTCGCGCGCTCCGGATGGGCCTCGGCCAGCACCCGGTCGGCGGCGGCACTACCACGGATCGCCGCAATGCCATTGGCATGCGCACGCTCCACGTGGTCCTTGTTGTCATCGATCACCAGCACCGGCACGCCGCGATCGCGCAGCACCTGCGCCAGTTCGCTGCCGACCCGGCCGTAGCCGATCACGATGGCGTGCGCGTCCAGATCACGCGACGGGCCGATGGCTTCTTCCGG
This sequence comes from Stenotrophomonas maltophilia, assembly GCF_002799245.1. Taxonomy (GTDB): domain Bacteria; phylum Pseudomonadota; class Gammaproteobacteria; order Xanthomonadales; family Xanthomonadaceae; genus Stenotrophomonas; species Stenotrophomonas maltophilia_S. The sequence goes on from NZ_NEQV01000002.1 coordinate 567,774, forward strand.
CTCGGCCGGCTGCGGATGCTGTTCCTGCTTGGCCTGCCAGCGGTCGAGCAGACCGAACACCAGCGGGTTGAGCATGATCGATACCAGCGCACCGGCCAGTACCAGCGACTGGCCTTCCTTGGGCAGGATCTGCAGGGCGACGCCGAGGCCGGCGATGATGAAGGCGAACTCGCCGATCTGCGCCAGGCTGGCCGAGATGGTCAGCGCGGTGCTGGTCGGGTGACCGAACGCGCGCACGATGAAGAATGCGGCGGCCGACTTGCCGAACATGATGATCAGCACCGTCGCCAGTACCTGCCACGGGTGCTGGATGAGGATGTTCGGGTCGAACAGCATGCCGACCGAGACGAAGAACAGCACGGCGAACGCATCACGCAGCGGCAGCGAGTCAGTGGCGGCCTTGTGGCTGAGTTCCGATTCATTGAGCAGCATGCCGGCGAAGAATGCGCCCAGCGCGAACGAGACGCCGAACAACATGGCCGAGCCGAACGCCACGCCCAGCGCGATCGCCAGCACCGACAGGGTGAACAGTTCGCGCGAACCGGTACCCGCGATGCGCTCCAGGATCCACGGGATGACCCGGCGGCCGACCACCAGCATCACCGCCACGAACAGGCCCAGCTGCACGAAGGTCCAGCCGATGTCGGCCAGCACGCTGCCCAGCGAGTGCGATTCCTTGGCCGCATCGGGGCCGAACACACCGGCCATCACTGGCATCATCACCAGTGCCAGCACACAGGCCAGGTCTTCCACGATCAGCCAGCCGACCGCGATCTTGCCGCGCATCGTCTCCAGCAGGCGGCGTTCCTCCATCGCCCGCAGCAGCACCACGGTACTGGCCGTGGCCAGGGAGAAACCGAAGATGACGCCGTGGATGGCGGGCCAGCCCATCAGCCAGGCAACACCCCAGCCAAGCAGGGTAGCGACCGCGATCTGTCCGATGGCACCGGGGATGGCGATGGCCTTGACCGCCATCAGGTCCTTCAGCGAGAAGTGCAGGCCGACGCCGAACATCAGCAGCATCACGCCCAGCTCGGCCAGCTGGTTGGCCAGCGCCTGGTCGGCGACGAAGCCAGGGGTGAACGGGCCTACGCAGATGCCAGCAACCAGGTAACCGACCAGGGGAGACAAGCGGAGCTTGTTGGCCAGCGCGCCGAAGATGAAGGCGAGCCCGAGGCCAACGGCAACGATGTTGATCAGGTCGGTGTCATGGTGCATCGGCTCTCGCAGGAAATCGGGGGTGTCCCGATTTTCACCGATGAGGCCAGATACGGCAAACCTTAAATGCGAATGGGGTCATATCCCTTTCCCGCAGGAAAAGGGATATGACCCCACCAGGGAGTTGCCTGCCAGCGGCCGGCACTACCAGGGAACCGCCCGCCAGCACTTACCAGGTGTACTTGATCCGCCCGTACACATAGGCGCCGTTGAAGCCAAACGGCGAGTAGTTGCTGTACGGCAGCATGCCGAAGGTGGAGTTCTGCAGGTCCTCGGTGCGGTCCGGGTACTCGTTCAGCAGGTTGTCGGCACCCACGGTGAGGGTCCAGTTGCTGCTGGGCTTGTAGCTGGCCGAGGCATCCAGTACCCACTTGTCGCCGTAGGTCTGGTCGCGCAGCGCGGTGGCCGAGTTGCGCACGGTGAACGTGCCGTAGCGGGTCGCCGCCAGGCCCAGTTCCCAGTGATCCGAGCGCCAGGTGCCGCTCAGGATGGCCTTGTCACGCGGGTAGCTGTCCTCGATGCGGCCGATCTCATCGCGGCCGATCAGCGACTGGTTCAGGCCCAGCGTGCCGAACACCGCAGGGGTGCCGCCGACGCGCCGCACTTCGGTGTCGTTGTAGCTGTACGCAGCGGTCAGCTCCAGGCTGCTGGCACTGAACGGCACGGTGTAGCTGGACACGAAGTCGACGCCACGGGTGCGCGTATCCAGGCCGTTGGTGAAGTACGAGAACGCCGTTACCTGCGGCAGGCCCAGGCCGGCCAGCAGCGCGCTGCTGGCCGCGTTGGTGGTGATGCTGGAGGACAGCGCGATACGGTCATCGATGTCGATCTGGTAGGCATCGACGGTGATGTACAGGCGGTCGACCGGTTGCAGCACCAGGCCCAGGCTGTAGGAGGTGGAGGTCTCGGCCTTCAGCGGCGAGGCGCCCAGCGCCTGCGCGGCCTGGCTGGTGGTCGGGAAGGTGCCGCGCTCGACGAACACGCCGTTGGTGAACTGGCTGGTGACTGCCTGGTATCCCTGCTGGGCCAGCGACGGTGCGCGGAAGCCGCTGGACGCGGTTGCGCGCAGCGCGACCTTGTCGGTGAACGCATAGCGCGCCGACAGCTTGCCGGAGAAGCGGTCGCCGAAGTCCGAGTAGTCCTCGTAGCGGCCGGTGACGCCGGCCGAGAACTTCTCGGTCAGGTCTGCTTCCAGGCCAGCGTAGACCGCGTAGTTGTGGCGGTCGGCATGCACTTCATTGGTCGGGGTGAAGCCGCCGAAGCCCTGTGCGCCGCTGCCGGTGTACGAGTTCAGCTCGCCCGGGTTCTGGTCCCACTTCTCCTTGCGGTACTCACCGCCGAAGGACAACGTGACCGGGTAGGCCAGGCCCCAGTCCAGCGACTTGGTCAGATCGGCATTGAAGATGTCCTGCTGGTACTTCAGCGTGCCGTCGTAGAACGAGCGCGGGCTGGTCGCGCCCAGGCTGTAGTTGATGCTGTTGCGGGTGTGGAAGTCCAGGGTGTTCTCGCCGTGGTTCAGGCTCAGGTCCCAGGTCCAGCCGTTGTCGGTGTTGCCCTTGACCCCGGCCACCAGCGAGCGGTCCTTGGAGTACTGGTTGATCTCCGGCACGAAGCCGTCCGGATAGGTCTGCGCCAGCAGCGCGGTCTGCCCGTTGTGGTTGCGCGAGCGGTAGAACGCGAAGGAGGTGATGTCGCGGTTGCTGAGCAGCGCGCTGGCATAGCCGGTCACCCGGTCGCTGAAATCGAAGCTGGCATTGACCGAGGCGGCCGTGGCATCGACGCGCGGGTCGCCGACGATGAAGGTCTTCTGGCCGATGCTCGGGTAATTGCCCGTGTTCGGCGTGGTGCCCCGGTACGGGCCGGCGCGGTTGCTTTCATCCTGCTGGCTGATCTGGCCGGCCACGTGTACGCGGCCACGGCCGTTGCCGAACTCGACGCCGGTATCGCCGGAGAGCTGGTACTTGTTGCCGTCGCCAGCCGAGTACTGGCCGTAGTCCACCGCCAGGCTGCCACCACTGCCGCTGCCCTTGAGCACGATGTTGATGACGCCGGCGATGGCATCCGAACCGTACTGCGCCGACGCGCCGTCGCGCAGCACTTCCACGCGCTCGATGGCGGCGATCGGAATCGCGTTGATGTCCACGGCCGATGAGCCACGGCCAATGCTGCCGTTGACGTTGATCATCGCCGAGGTGTGGCGGCGCTTGCCGTTGACCAGTACCAGCACCTGGTCTGGCGACAGGCCGCGCAGCTGCGCCGGGCGCACGCCACTGGTGCCGTCGGTCAGGGCGGGGCGCGGGAAGTTCAGCGACGGCAGCGCGCGCGACAGCGCGGTGGCCAGTTCGCTGGTGCCGGTGGACTGCAGCGCTTCGGGGGTGATGATGTCGATCGGCGACTGCGATTCGGCGACCGTACGGTCGGCCACGCGGGTGCCGGTGACGATCACCGTGTCCAGGGTGTTGGCAGCGGTGCCGGTCTGCTGGGCAGCGGCGAGGAACGGAGAGCCACCGAGTGCGACAGCGACGGCGGCGGCGATCAGGCTGGTCTTGCGGGTCATCGGGATGGGGCTCCGGTTGGCGGGGGTGGCACCGGAATCGACATCACGGGCGTGAGGCGGACGGCGGTTGTTGCGGTGCGCAAAGCAGGAATTAACGGGATATTCAGTGGCTGTCAAATGCCGGTCACCGGGAAAAACGTTGCAGCAGCAACCATTTAGCCCGGATCGGCGCTTGCGGGGAGGGGGCCCGGGAGGCGCGCGGCGAGGACGTGGGAGAGAGGAACGCCGGCCGCCGCGCATCCCGGGGCGCGTCAAGTATTCGTTAACGCTAGAATTGCGTCGCAGGAACAGTGCTCACCAGCACATTCCATTCGGTTATATGGACGCCTTCCCCCATGATTTCGCTTCGTAATTTCGCCTTGCGCCGCGGCGAGCGGCTGCTGTTGTCCAATGTCGACCTGACCCTGCATGCCGGTTACCGGGTGGGTGTGGTCGGCCGCAATGGTGCTGGCAAGTCCAGCCTGTTCGCGGCGGTGAAGGGCGAGCTGGAGGCGGACAAGGGCGATGTCGACCTGCCCGGCAAGGTGCGCATCGCCAGCGTTGCCCAGGAAACCCCGTCGCTGCCCGACCCGGCGCTGAGCTTCGTACTTGGCGGCGACATCGAGGTGGCCGCAGTGCTGGCCGCCGAGGCCGACGCGACCGCCCGCGAGGACTGGGAGGCGGTGGCCGAGGCGCATACCAGGATGGCCGAGCTCAACGCCTATGACGCCGAAGCGCGCGCCGGCAAGCTGTTGCACGGCCTCGGGTTCCCGGCCGAGACCCACCACCGTGCGGTGTCCTCGTTCTCCGGCGGCTGGCGTGTGCGCCTGAACCTGGCGCGCGCGCTGATGATGCCCAGCGACCTGCTGCTGCTGGACGAACCGACCAACCACCTGGATCTGGATGCGGTGTACTGGCTGGAACAGTGGCTGCTGAAGTACCCGGGCACCCTGCTGCTGATCTCGCATGACCGCGAGTTCCTCGACAACGTGGCCACCCACACCCTGCACCTGCACGGTGGCGGCGCCAAGCTCTATCCGGGTGGCTACACCGATTTCGAGCGCCAGCGCGCCGAACAGCTGCGCCAGCAGCAGATCGCGCACGAGAAGGAGCAGGCCGAGCGCGCCCACCTGCAGAGCTTCATCGACCGCTTCAAGGCGCAGGCCAGCAAGGCCGCGCAGGCGCAGAGCCGCATGAAGCGCCTGGCCAAGCTGGCCGGTACCGAAGCGGTGCGTGCCGAACGCGAGTTCCGCATCGAGTTCGCACCGCCGGCCAAGCTGCCGTTCTCGCTGATCCGCCTGAACCACGTCGAGGCCGGCTACGGCAAGGACGCGGTGATCCTGCACAACGTCGGCTTCGGCCTGGAAGCGGGCCAGCGCATCGGCCTGCTCGGCCCGAACGGCGCCGGCAAGACCACCCTGGTGAAGACCCTGGTGGGCGAACTGGCACCGATCGTCGGCGAGCGTATGGCGCACCCGGACCTGAAGATCGGCTACTTCGCCCAGCACACGGTGGAGTCGCTGCACGAAGGCCAGTCGCCGATGGAGCACTTCCGCGAGATCGCCCCGGACGCACCGAACCAGTCGTTCCGCGACTTCCTCGGCAAGTGGAACTTCCCCGGCGACCGGGCATTCGAGCCGGTCGATGGCTTCTCCGGTGGTGAGCGCGCGCGCCTGGCGCTGGCGCTGATCGCCTGGCAGCAGCCGAACGTGCTGCTGCTGGACGAACCGACCAACCACCTTGACCTGGAAATGCGCGAAGCGCTGGCCGAAGCACTGGCCACCTTTGAAGGCGCGATCGTGATGGTCTCGCATGACCGCCATCTGATCGGCCTGGTCTGCGATACCTACTGGCGCGTGGCCGATGGCGTGGTCGAGCCGTTCGACGGTGACCTGGATGCGTACGCCGCATGGCTGCGCACGCGTCCGCAGGCGCAGGGCACCAAGGCGCGCATGGAGCAGGTGGAAGAGCCGGTGGTGGTCAAGACCGCCCCGGTGGCGCAGGTGGTGCAGAAGAAGCCGGTGAACCCGCACAAGCTGGCCGCCGCCGAGGCCAAGGTGGCCGAGCTGGAAGGCGCAGTGGCCGAACTGGACCGCCAGCTGGCCGACCCGGCCAACTATGCCGATGCCACCCGCATGGCGGTGATCGGCCGCGACCGCGAAACCATCGCCGCGCAGCTGGAAAAAGCCGAAGCGGCGTGGATGGAGCTGCTGGAGTCGTAACTCCGCAAAAAAGGGGGCGGAGGGGATTAAGTCGTATGTGCACAAACGACTTAATCCCCTCCGTCCCCTTTTTTCATGCCTGCGTCTGCAGCCACTCGCGGAAGCGCTTTGCCGGCTCGCGCTCGGCGCGCGAGCGCAGCCGCGTCAACCAGTAGCGGCCCAGCTCGAGCGTGGTGCCGAAGGGCTGCAGCAGGCGGCCTTCGGCCAGTTCCTGTTCGAACATGCGCAAGGGCAGCAGGGCCACGCCGGCACCACCGGCGGCGGCCATCGCCACCGTCAGTGAGGAATCGAACACCGGCCCGCGCGCTTCCACGCCGCTGACGCCGGCTGCCTGCAGCCAGCGCGGCCATTCGTCGCTGCGGTAGGAGCGCAACAACGGTAGTGTGGCAAGGTCGCGCGGCTGCTTCAGCCGCCGTGCCAATGCCGGGGCACACAGCGGCGCGAAGGGGGCATCGAGGATCGCCGTACAGGCCTGGCCCTGCCAGTCGCCATCACCGAAGCGGATCGCCAGGTCCAGCCCTTCGCCGGCCAGGTCGATGCGGTTGTTGTGGGTCTGCAGGCGTAGCTCGATGTCCGGGTGCGCCGCCTCGAACGCGGCCAGCCGTGGCAGCAGCCAGCCGGTGGCGAAGGTGCCGACCACGCCCAGCGTCAGTACTTCGCGGGCCGGACCGCCGGTGTAGCGGGCAATGCTGGCCGAGATGCGCTCGAACGATTCGTTGAGCACCGGATACAGCGCCGCGCCCTCGTCGGTCAGCGCCACGCCGCGTGGCAGGCGATGGAACAGGCGGATGCCGAGCCGGTCTTCCAGGCCGCGGATCTGGTGGCTCAGCGCGGCCTGGCTGACGCACAGCTCGAGCGCGGCACGGGTGAAGTTCTGATGGCGCGCAGCGGCTTCGAAGGCACGCAGCGCGTTCAGGGGCAGGGTAGGGTGCAGCATCGCGCAGTCGTGAGCTGGAGTGATGGCTGATCCTAACCCGCCAGCGCGTCATTTCGGAAAAATAAGGGGTTGAACGTGATAGGCATTAGTTGAAGTAATGTCTATCAATGATTTTTTGCGCTGGTCGCCCCCAGGTGAGGCCTCAATAATCGAGCAGTCCCCCTGGAGAACCCGCATGCTCGCCCGTCGCCGATTCCTGCAGTTCAGTGGTGCCGCCGTCGCTTCTTCGCTCACTCTGCCGTTGCTGGCCCGTGCCGCCGGCAAGGTGTCCACCCACCCGCCGAGCGATGCCGCCATCACCGCTGCCACAGATTTCGCAGCGCTGGAGAAGGCCTGTGCCGGCCGCCTGGGGGTGACCCTGCTCGACACCGCCAGCGGCCGCCGTTCCGGCCATCGCCAGGACGAGCGCTTCCCGATGTGCAGCACCTTCAAGAGCATGCTGGCGGCCACCGTGCTCAGCCAGGCCGAGCGCACGCCGGCGTTGCTGGACGCACGCGTGCCGGTGCGTGATGCCGACCTGCTCTCGCACGCTCCGGTCACCCGTCGCCACGCCGGCAAGGACATGACCGTGCGCGACCTGTGCCGGGCCACGCTGATCACCAGTGACAACACCGCCGCCAACCTGCTGTTCGGTGTGGTCGGTGGCCCGCCGGCAGTGACCGCCTTCCTGCGTGCCAGTGGCGATCCGGTGAGCCGTAGTGATCGGCTGGAGCCGGAACTGAACACCTTCGCCGAGGGCGATCCGCGCGATACCACCACGCCGGCGGCGATGGCCGCGACCCTGCAGCGCGTGGTGCTGGGCGAGGTGCTGCAACCTGCCTCACGGCAGCAGCTGGCCGACTGGCTGATCGACAATGAAACCGGTGATGCCTGCCTGCGCGCGGGGCTCGGCAAGCGCTGGCGGGTGGGTGACAAGACGGGCAGCAACGGTGAGGACGCGCGCAACGACATCGCCGTGCTGTGGCCACTGGCCGGCGGCGCGCCGTGGGTGCTGACCGCCTATCTGCAGGCCGGGGCGATCAGCAACGAACAGCGTGCCGCGGTACTGGCACAGGTCGGGCGCATCGCCGATCGACTGATCGGATGAGGTAACCGGGAGTCATCCAGAAACCGCTTGCCGGATCGGATCAGCACGCGCATCCTGCGCGCGTTCGAACCACACGGAAGTCCCCCATGAGCCATGAGTTGATCTACCTGCTGCTGATCTTCGCGCTGCTGGTGATCCCGCGTGCGCTGCAGCGATTCAGCCTGCCCGCGCCGCTGACCTGCCTGCTGTTCGGCATCATCGGCATGCTGTGGCTGGGCGACCAGGCGCACGACGCGGTGATCGGCCTGCTGGCCACGCTGGGAATATCCTCGCTGTTCCTGTTCGCCGGCCTGGAAGTGGATCTGCAGGCACTGCGGCGCGGCATGTGGCCGCTGCTGGCGCATCTGGTGATCCGCAGCGCCACGCTGTTCGGGGTCGGCTGGTTGGCCTGGCGCTACGCGGGATTGCCGTGGCAGGCCGCCGGGCTGCTGGCGTTGGCGCTGCTGACGCCCTCCACCGGCTTCATCATGGACTCGCTGTCACGGCTGGGCCTGAGCGAGGACGAGCGGTTCTGGGTCACCAGCAAGGCCATTGCCGGTGAACTGCTGGCGTTGGCCGCCTTGTTCATCGTGCTGCAGGCCGGTGATCCGGGGCACATGGCGCTGTCCAGCCTGGCACTGCTGGCGATGATGGTCGGCCTGCCGCTGCTGTTCATCGCGCTGGGCCGCTGGGTGGCGCCGCACGCGCCGGGCTCGGAGTTCTCGCTGCTGGTGATGGTGGGCATGGTCGCGGCGTACATCACCTATCTGCTGGGCGTGTACTACCTGGTGGGGGCATTCATCGCCGGCCTGGTCGCGCGCCTGCTGCACCAGCGCATGCCGCTGCTGGCCTCGCACGAGAACCTGCACGCGCTGCGCCTGTTCGCCTCGTTCTTCGTGCCGTTCTACTTCTTCAATGCCGGCACCAAGGTGCCCAGCGAAGCACTGAGCTTCGAGGCACTGGGGCTGGGCATCGTGATCACCCTGGTGGTGCTGCCGCTGCGCATCGGCGTGGTCTGGCTGCAGCGCCGGGTGATGTTCGGCGAGAGCTTCCGCAGCAGCCTGCGGGTCTCGCTGGCGCTGGCCCCGACCCTGATCTTCACCCTGGTGCTGGCGGCGATCATGCGCGAGCGTTTCCAGATTCCGGCGGTACTGTTCGGCGCGCTGCTGCTGTATGCCGCACTGACCACGCTGCTGCCGTCGCTGGTGTTCCGTACACCGTTCGACGTCGATCCGGTGGAGCAGGAACCGGCGGGCGAGGGAGAGACCGCTCCGGTAGCGGCCACCGAAGTGGTCCACGCCGAGCCGCTGAAGGCGCCGCTGCCACCGCAGGGCTGAGCACGCAGCCGCGTGCAGCGGCTTGCACTGGCGTGCGCCAACGCAGACACTGCGCGCCCGTGAAGCGCGCCCTGTCGTGGGCGGCCACTGTCAGGAGCAACAGGCGTGACCCAGGAAAGCAACCCAGACCGCAGCCTGTTGCCAGGCAAGATCCTGCTGTGGTTCTCGGCGATCACGCTGCTGATCCTGCTGGTCTGCAGCTGGTCGATGCCACCGGTCGATGCCTCCGGTTTCCGGCAGACCCAGACTGCGCTGTCGATCGACTGGTTGCTGCGCGGCGGCCCCTGGCTGGACTACGTGACCCCGGTGCTGGGTGCGCCCTGGTCGATTCCCTTCGAGTTCCCGTTCTACCAGTGGTTGGCGGCGTTGCTGTCCAGCATCACCGGCATGAGTGCCGACAACAGCGGGCGGCTGGTCTCCACCGTCTTCCATGCCGGCTGCATCTGGCTGGTCTACCGCACGCTGCTGGCGTGGCGTCCTGACCGCACGCTGGCGTTGTGCATCGCCGGCGCTTTTGCCGTCTCGCCGTACGCGCAGTTCTGGGGGCGCTCGGTGATGATGGAGTCCAGCGCCGTGTTCTTCGGCCTGCTCTTTGTCTGGGCGATGGCGCGCCTGCGCAGCCAGCCGCGCGCGTGGGTGGGCCTGGTCGCAATCGTCGCGGCGGTGCTGTCGGCGGCCATCAAGGTCACCTCGTTCTTCGGCTTTGCCGCGTTCGTTGCGCTGGCCTTCCTGTGGCTGGCCCTGCGTGAGCACGGCTGGCGCCCGCAGTGGCTGCAACAGCACTGGCGCCTGATGTTCTGGGGTGGCCTGTCCGCGCTTGCCGTGCTGGCCACGCTCAGCCTTTGGCTGCAGCATGCCGACGCGCTGAAGGCGCAGTCGGCGCTGGGCCGGCAGATCACTTCCGACGCGCTGTCCACCTGGAATTACGGCACCCTGCAGCAGCGCCTGGATCCGGCGACCTGGTGGGGCACGGTGTTCAAGAAGCGCTTCTCCGGTGCGATCGGCTCCAACTGGATCTTCCTCGTCTTCGTCATCGCCGGGCTGTGGCAGAAGCGCACCCGCGCGGCGGTGGGAATCCTGCTGCTGGCCTACCTGGCGCCGTTCCTGGTCTTCACCAACCTGCACATCGCCCATCCCTACTACCAGGCGGCCAACATCGTGTTCGCCACCTCGATCATCGGCCTGGTGCTGTGGTCGACGGTGATGGCGGCCGAAGCGGCGGGCAAGCCGCGCCGTGGCGTCGCGCTGGCGATCTTCCTGTGCGTGCTGTCGGTGGGCTTTGGCCTGGTGAAGTCGCTGAAGGACATCAGGGAGGCACGCGAGCCGACGCCGGTTTCGCAGATCGCCGAGGTCATCCGTAGCGGCACGACGGCGCAGGGTGTGGTGGTCGCGTTCGGGCAGGACTGGTCGTCCGAACTGCCGTACTTCTCCGGCCGCCGTGCCGTGATGATCCCGGACTGGGCATCGGACGAGGTGCTCGCATCGTTGGCCGCAGATGACGCGGCACTGGGTGGATTGCCGCTGGCGGCGCTGGTCAACTGCCCCAACCAGGTGGGCAGCAGCCCTGAGCGCGGGCGGTGGATGGCCGAGATCACCGGCCGCTATGCCGCTGGTGGCCAGAAGCAGGATGTGGGCGGTTGCGAAGTCTGGCTGCACCACTGACGTGAGGTGGCCGGTCCGCGTGGTTTGCGTGCATCGGCCAGGGTGGTTAGGGTTGGGGCATGAGACTGCCTGCCGTTGTTGCCGCTTCCGCCCTCCTGCTCAGCCTCGCTGCCTGTTCGCAGCGTTCCGATACGGTCGCCCATGACCTGGCGACCGCGCCGGCCGATGCCTTCATGGCCGCCATCGCCGCGCATTGCGGCCAGGCCTATGAGGGCCGGGTGGTGGAAGACACGCCGGCACCAACCGGCAAGGACCCGTTCGCCGGCCAGCGCCTGGTCATGCATGTGCGCGGCTGTGCCGACCCTGCCCATGAACTGCGGATTCCCTTCCATGTGGGGGATGACCACTCGCGCACCTGGGTGCTGACCCGCACCGCAAACGGCCTGCGCCTGAAGCATGATCATCGCCATCAGGATGGCAGCGCGGATGCGATCACCCTGTACGGCGGCGACAGCACGCCGCCGGGCACCGCCGAGCGCCAGCAGTTCCCGGCCGACTCCGATTCGGTGGCGATGTTCCGTCGTGCCGACATGCTGGCGTCCACGCACAACACCTGGGCGATGGAGATCGACCCGGACCAGGCCTTCGTCTACGAGCTGACGCGCCCGGAGGGCCGCCGCTTCCGCGTGAAGTTCGACCTGAGCAAGCCGGTCGACCTGCCGCCGCCGCCGTGGGGCGACGAGAAGGCGCCGGCCCCCTGATTCCGGGGCCGGATCCCTGCTGTGGAGGGCTCCGAACCCGGAACGACCCCCAGTAGATCCACGCCATGCGTGGATGCGGGATACCTGACCGGGGTCAGAGCCCTGGCCGTCGGCCAGGGATCCGACCCCATGCTCAAACCGGCATTCAGCGCGCGCCGAAGCGCGCCCGGCAACCATTGCTCACCCATACCTGGCCGCGTGCATAGCCCCAGCTGCGGCCCTCCTGGCAGGCGCTGCCGGACAGCTGCTGCTGCAGCACGGGCCGACCCTGGCGCTCATCCCAGTCACAGTTCTGCGTGCGGTTGTTGTTGCTGCTGCAGGTGATCGAGTAGTTGCTGTTGCCGCCCCCCCAACCACCGCCACCGCCGCCGCCGCCGCCCCAGCCGCGGGCTTCGGCGAATTCGGCGCGGCAGCCGCCGCTGACCCACACCGCGCCATTGCGCACGCCCCAGGTGCGGCCTTCGTCGCAGGGGCTGCCGGACAGCTGGCGGACCAGGCGGGCATTGCGCCAGCCAACCGGGCAGCTGCGCTCGCGATTGTTCTGGCTCTCGCAGCGGATGGTCTCGCCGGGGCGGCCGTTGTTGCCACCCCAGCCACCGCCGTTGCCGCCGCCCCAGCCACCGCGGGCCTCGACGAATTCGGCGCGGCAGCCATTGGTGACCCAGATGCTGCCATTGCGGCTGCCCCAGGTGCGGCCTTCGTCGCAGGCGCTGCCGGACAGCTGGCGGACCAGCTGCGCATTGCGCCAGCCGGTGTTGCAGACCCGTTCGCGGTTGTTCTGGCTCTCGCAGCGGATCACCCCGTCCTGTGCGGCGGCCGGGGCGGAGGGCAGGGCGAGCGTGGCGATGGCGCCCAGGCTCAGGGTCACGGCCAGGCTGGCCAGGGACAGCGGTTTCATGGCGGCATCCCATACGGTGGCAGGTGCCTGACTATAGGGAAGGGGGCGATCAAGCCGGTGTGACTGGCCGGATTTGCCCCGGCCGGGGCCTCGGCCGCAGAATACGAGGCTTTCCGGCCCCCATCCGGCGCCGGCGTTCTCCAGCGGAGCTTCCCCCCATGCGTACCCACTTCTGCGGCCTGGTCGACGAGACCCTGATTGGCCAGACTGTCACCCTCGCCGGCTGGACCGACGTGGCCCGTAACCAGGGCGGCGTCTGCTTCATCGATCTCCGGGATCATGAAGGCATCGTGCAGGTGACCGTGGAGGTCGACAACGCCGAAGTGTTCGCCGTGGCCGCTTCGCTGGGCTACGAGGACGTGCTGCAGGTGGAAGGCGTCGTGCGCGCCCGCCACGCGGTGAACGACAAGATGCGCACCGGCAAGGTGGAAGTGATCGCCACCGCCATCACCGTGCTGAACAAGGCCGCGCCGCTGCCGTTCCACGCCCACGAGAACCCGGGCGAGGAAACCCGCCTGAAGTACCGTTACCTGGACCTGCGCCGCCCGGAAATGCAGCGCATGCAGCGCACCCGCATCAAGCTGGTGCAGGCCCTGCGCCGCCACCTGGACGAAAAGGGCTTCCAGGACATCGAAACCCCGATCCTGACCAAGGCCACCCCGGAAGGCGCCCGTGACTTCCTGGTGCCGGCCCGCATGCACCCGGGCGAGTTCTACGCCCTGCCGCAGAGCCCGCAGCTGTTCAAGCAGATCCTGATGGTGGCCGGCTTCGACCGCTACTACCAGATCGCGCGCTGCTTCCGCGACGAAGCGCTGCGTGCCGACCGCCAGCTGGAATTCACCCAGCTGGACATGGAGTTCGCCTTCGTCCGCGAACGCGACGTGCAGGACTTCGTCGAAGACATGATCCGCGCCATCTTCAAGGAGGTGGTCGACGTCCAGCTGGATGCCAGCTTCCCGCGCATGACCTGGGCCGAGGCGATGCGTCGCTACGGTTCGGACAAGCCGGACCTGCGCATCGCGCTGGAGCTGGTCGACGTGGCTGAGCTGGTCAAGGACAGCGAGTTCCCGGTGTTCACCGGCCCGGCCAACGATGCCGAAGGCCGCGTCGCCGCGCTGCGCATCCCGGGCGGTGCAGCGCTGAGCCGCAAGCAGATCGACGAGTACGCCGCGCATGCCGCCAAGTACGGCGCCAAGGGCCTGGCCTACATCAAGATCGCCGACAACGGCGAAGTCAGCTCGCCGATCCAGAAGTTCTTCAGTGAAGCCTCCTTCGCTGCGCTGGTTGCCCATGTCGGCGCCGGCAACGGCGACATCGTGTTCTTCGGTGCCGGTGGCTACAACAAGGTCTCCGATTTCATGGGTGCGCTGCGCCTGAAGGCCGGCAAGGACTTCGGCCTGGTCGCCGACGGTTGGGCGCCGCTGTGGGTCACCGACTTCCCGATGTTCGAATGGGACGAGGAAGAACAGCGCTACGTCGCCCTGCATCACCCCTTCACCGCTCCGGCCGTGGACGACATTGCCGACCTGCGCGCCAACGCCCGTACCGCCGTCTCGCGCGGCTACGACATGGTGCTCAACGGCAATGAAATCGGCGGCGGTTCGATCCGTATCCACCGTCCGGACATGCAGAGCGCAGTGTTCGAGCTGCTCGGCATCGGTGCCGAGGAAGCCCGCGCCAAGTTCGGCTTCCTGCTCGACGCGCTGAACTACGGCGCGCCGCCGCACGGTGGCATCGCCTTCGGCATCGACCGCATCGCCGCGCTGATGGCCGGCACCGAGTCGATCCGCGACGTCATCCCGTTCCCGAAGACCACCGGTGCACAGGATCTGATGACCGATGCGCCGTCGCCGATCGTCGACGCGCAGCTGGCCGAAGTGCACATCCAGGTTCGCCCCAAGACCAACTGATCAGGAGATCCAGGCAATGACCGAGTTTGCGTTTTCGCTGGAGTGGGAAAAGCTGGGCAATGAAGGCTCCGAGGCCAACCTGGTCACCGAGCGTGCCCGCGTGTTCGGTGGTTGGCTGGTCCGTGTCGGAACCAACCCGGCGGCGATGGCCCTGACCTTCGTCGCCGACGGCGAAGGCCGCTGGGACGGTGAAGACTTCGGCGTCGAGGATTACGAGGACGACGAAGAGGAAGAGGAAGAGTACGACGAGGACGAGGAAGGCGAGGAAGAAGAGGACGAGGACGAAGAGGAATACGAGGAAGAGGACGAGGAAGAAGAAGCGGAATCGTCTGAAAAGGCTTGACCCGCGCTTCACCCTGACGTCAACTTCCTGCATGTATTCGATCCGCCGCGCCACTGTGGACGACGCGCCGACCCTGTCGGCGCTGGCCGCTCGCACGTTCACCGAAACCTTCGGCCATCTGTATCCGCCGCAGGACCTGCAGGCCTTCCTTGAGGAGGCCTATACGGTCGAGCGCCAGCGCGTGATCCTGGCCCATCCCGATTACGCGGTGTGGCTGCTGGAACTGGATGGGGAGGCGGTCGGCCATGCCGCCGCGGGCCCTTGCGGCCTGCCGCATCCGGATGTGAAACCCGGTGACGGTGAACTCAAGCGCCTGTACCTGATCAAGACGCAGCAGAGCTGCGGCTGGGGCAGCCGCCTGCTGGAAACCGCGCTGGCCTGGCTGGAGCACGAAGGCCCGCGCACGCTGTGGCTGGGCGTGTGGTCGGAGAACTTCGGCGCGCAACGCTTCTACGCCCGCTACGGTTTCGAGAAGGCCGGCGAGTACCTGTTCCCGGTCGGTGACACCCAGGACCTCGAATTCATCCTGCGCCGCGCACCACGCGCGGCCTGACGTTCACCGCCGCTTGCTGCGCGCGCGTGTTCAATCATCTCTCGTTCCTGCCCCGCTGACCGCCAGGCTGTTTGCATGACTCCCCCCGTATTGCTGCTGCATGGCATCTGGAATGCCCGTGCCTGGGTCGGGCCACTGGCCTGGCGCCTGCGTGCGCGTGGTTTCCAGGTGCATGCGTTCGGCTATTCCTCGGTGTTCGGTGGCCCCGACGTGGCCGTGCCGCAGCTGCTGGAGCGCCTGGCCAATGCCGGACCGCTGTCGCTGGTCGGCCACAGCCTGGGCGGATTGCTGGCGCTGGAAGCCCTGCGCCGCAATCCGCAGCTGCCGGTGCAGCGCGTGGTCTGCCTGGGCTCGCCGCTGCGCGGCAGCGGCACCGCGCGTTCGCTGTCCGAGCACGGTTGGGGCCTGGCGCTGGGCCGCAGCAGCGAACTGTTGCTGGATGGCCTGCCGGACTGGCAGGGCAATGCCGAAGTCGGGCTGATCGCCGGTTCCGTGCCGCATGGGCTGGGCAGCCTGCTGGGGGCGATCGACGATGCCTCCGACGGCACCGTGGCGCTGGCCGAGACCCGCCTGCCGGGCCTGGCCGATCATTGCGTGGTCCGCACCAGCCACAGCGGCCTGGTGGTGTCGCCCGATGCCGCGCGGCAGACCGCCTTTTTCCTGCGCCACGGCCAGTTCGACCACAGCCGCGACGCCGCCGCCGCGTAAGGCCCGGCGGTGGGACCGTTCTGTAGAGCCGAGCCCACGCTCGGCTGCTGTTCGGTCAGGCGCCGCTGAGCCGAGCATCGGCTCGGCTCTACAACAATGCGCCCTAGACACGGTTGCAGCGCCCGATCAGGTAGAATCCGCGCCTTGATCCTGAAGCAGCCAGACGGTAGCACCCATGGGTAGAGGCCCCTCCATCGAAGCCCGCAAGAACGCGTCCGACGCGAAGCGCGGCAAGATTTTCACCAAGATCATCCGCGAGATCGGCGTTGCCGCGCGCGGCGGTGGAGGCGACCCCAACAACAACCCGCGCCTGCGCGTGGCCATGGACAAGGGCCTGGCCGTGAACATGTCCAAGGACGTGATCGAGCGTGCCATCAAGAAGGCCACCGGTGAACTGGAAGGCGTCGACTACGAGGAAATCCGCTACGAGGGGTACGCCCCGGGTGGCGTGGCCGTGATCGTCGACTGCCTGACCGACAACCGCGTGCGCACCGTGGCCGATGTCCGCCATGCGTTCAGCAAGTGCGGCGGCAACATGGGCACCGAGGGCTCGGTGGCCTTCATGTTCAAGCGTCTTGGCGTGCTCAGCTTCGCCGCCGGCGCCGACGAGGAAGCCATTACCGAAGCGGCCATCGAGGCCGGCGCCGACGACATCGTGGTCTACCCCGATGACGGCTCGATCGATGTGGTCACCAGCCCTGAGGCGTTCAATGCAGTGAAGGATGCGATGGCCGCCGCCGGCCATGTCGCCGACCACGCCGAGATCACCTTCCGCGCGGACAACGACATCAAGGTGGAAGGCGACGTCGCCCTGCAGGTCAAGAAGCTGCTGGACATGCTCGAAGACCTGGACGACGTGCAGGACGTGTATTCCAACGCCGAACTCGGCGCCGACGCCTACGCCTGAGCCGTCTTCGACGGCCTGGGCGCGGGCCGCTGAACGGTCACCGCGGACAGTCATGAGCCCATACGCCTGCCAGCGCATCCCGTTCCGCCACGCCAGGAGCGCAGCATGACCCGCATCCTCGGCATCGACCCCGGTTCGCAGCGGACCGGGGTTGGCATCATCGATGTCGACGCCGCCGGCCGCATCAGCCACGTGCACCACCAGCCGCTGGTGCTGCTGGGCGCCGACGACTTCCCGCAGCGCATGAAGCTGCTGGTGCTGGGCCTGGCCGACCTGTGCCGCGAGTACCAGCCGCAGGAAGTGGCCATCGAAAAGGTGTTCATGGCCCGCAATCCCGATTCGGCGCTGAAGCTGGGCCAGGCCCGGGGCGCGGCGATCTCGGCCGTTGTGCTGCGCGACCTGCCGGTGCACGAATACGCCGCCAGCGAGATCAAGCTCGCCGTGGTCGGCCGCGGTGGCGCCGAAAAGCAACAGGTTCAACACATGGTCGGGCTCATGCTCAACCTGAAAACCAAGCTGCAGGCCGACGCGGCCGACGCGTTGGCCGTGGCCATCACCCATGCCCACGTAAGGGCAACGGCCAACCGCCTGGGGCTCAGTGCCCGCCAGGCGTGGGGCCGCAAATGAGGAGCTGCACGCAATGATCGGTCGACTGCGCGGCATCGTCGCCTACAAGGCGCCGCCGTGGCTGGTGGTGGACGTGAACGGAGTGGGCTACGAACTGGAGGCGCCGATGAGCACCTTCTACGACCTGCCCGAACTCGGCCGTGAGGTCACCCTGTACACCCATTACTCGCAGAAGGAGGACAGCGTCTCGCTGTACGGCTTCCTGCGCGAGGGCGAGCGGCGCCTGTTCCGCGACGTGCAGAAGGTCAGTGGCATCGGCGCGAAGATCGCGCTGGCCGTGCTGTCCGGCGTCACCGTGGAAGAGTTCGCGCGCATGGTCCAGGCCGGTGACATCACCGCGCTGACCCGCATCCCGGGTATCGGCAAGAAGACCGCCGAGCGCATGGTGCTGGAACTGCGCGATCGCGCCGCCCAGTTCGGTGCCGGCGGTGCGCTGCCCACCGGCAGCGGCCCGGCCCCGGCCGACCCGCTGTCCGACGCGACCGTGGCACTGCAGCAGCTGGGCTACAAGCCGGCCGAAGCGGCACGCATGGCCCGCGACGCCTTCAATGAAGGCGACGAAGTGGCCACCGTGATCCGCAAGGCCCTGCAGTCGGCGCTGCGCTGATCCGCCCCTTTTCCCTTCCACGAACCGCCTGAGCTTCGCCAGGAGTCCCATGTCCAGCAGTCAAACCCCGCACACAGCCGCCCCTGGCGGTCACGGTCACGCCCCCCCGGCCGGGGGACTGGCGCTGATCATCGGTGCGATCGGCGTGGTCTTCGGCGATATCGGCACCAGCCCGCTGTACACCCTGAAGGAGGCGTTCTCGCCGCACTACGGGCTCAACAGCGACCATGACACCGTGCTGGGCGTGCTGTCGCTGGCGTTCTGGGCACTGAACATCGTGGTCACCCTGAAGTACGTGACCATCATCATGCGCGCCGACAACGATGGCGAGGGCGGCATCATGGCGTTGATGGCGCTGACCCAGCGCACCCTGCGCAACGGGTCACGCTCGGCGTATGTGGTGGGCATCCTCGGCATCTTCGGCGCGTCGCTGTTCTTTGGCGATGGTGTGATCACGCCGGCGATATCGGTGCTGGGTGCCGTTGAAGGCCTGGAGGTCGCCGCCCCCGGGCTGCATGCCTTCATCGTGCCGATCACCGTGGTGGTGCTGCTGGCGGTGTTTGCCGTACAGCGCTTCGGCACCGAGAAGATCGGCAAGCTGTTCGGGCCGATCACCTCAATCTGGTTCATTTCGCTGGCGGCGATCGGCATCTACAACATCGTCGACGCACCCGAAGTGCTGAAGGCATTCAACCCGTGGTGGGCGATCCGCTTCTTCATGGAGCACGGCTGGCACGGCATCTTCATCCTCGGCGCGGTGGTGCTGGCGGTGACCGGCGGTGAAGCGCTGTACGCCGACATGGGTCACTTCGGCGCCAAGCCGATCCGCCACGCCTGGTACTTCTTCGTGCTGCCGTGCCTGGTCCTGAACTACCTGGGGCAGGGCGCACTGGTGCTCAACCACCCCGAGGCACTGAAGAACCCGTTCTTCGAGGCGGTGCCATCGTGGGCGCTGTACCCGATGATCATCCTGGCCACCATGGCTGCGGTGATCGCTTCGCAGTCGGTGATCACCGGCGCGTTCTCGGTCTCGCGCCAGGCCATGCAGCTGGGCTACATCCCGCGCATGCGCATCAAGCACACCTCGCACGACACCATCGGCCAGATCTACATCCCCGGCATCAACTGGGGCATCGCGGTGATGGTGATCGGCCTGGTGCTGGCCTTCCGCAGCTCCTCCAACCTGGCCGTGGCCTACGGCATCTCGGTATCGGCAACCATGCTGATCGATACCCTGCTGCTGGCCCTGGTCGCGCGTTCGCTGTGGCCGAAGGCACGCAACTGGATCCTGCCGCTGTGCGTGGTGTTCTTCATCATCGACCTTGGCTTCGTCATCGCCAACGGCGCCAAGCTGCTGCAGGGCGCCTGGTTCCCGGTGGTGCTGGGCATCTTCCTGTTCACCATGATGCGCACCTGGCGCCGTGGCCGCGAGCTGCTGCGCGATGAGATCCGCAAGGACGGCATCCGCCTGGATACCTTCCTGCCGGGCCTGATGCTGGCGCCGCCGGTGCGCGTGCCGGGCACCGCGGTATTCCTCACCGCCGACCCGACCGTGGCGCCGCACGCGCTGATGCACAACCTCAAGCACAACAAGGTGCTGCACGAGCGCAACGTGTTCCTGCACGTGGTGACGCTGCCGGTTCCCTATGCGCAGGAGGGGCAGCGGCTGAAGATCGAATCGGTGGGCGATGAGTTCTATCGCGTCTACGTGCGCTTCGGCTTCATGGAGACCCCGGACGTGCCGCTGGCGCTGATGCGCTCGTGCGACCACGGCGGCATCTACTTCGACCCGATGGACACCACCTTCTTCGCCAGTCGCGAGACCATTGTTGCCACCGCCAACCGCGGCATGCCGATCTGGCGCGACAAGCTGTTCGCGCTGATGCACAGGAATGCCGCCCCCGCGACCGGCTTCTTCCGCATTCCGGGCAACCGGTTGGTGGAGCTCGGCGCGCAGGTGGAGATCTGACGCGCCGGCCGACCAACGGTCGGCCGCTATCGGGTACTTCTGCCCATGCCGGGCATTTCTGCCCCTTCTGGTGGGTGATGACCGTTCTGCCCCTTCTGGTGGGTGACGACCGTTCTACCGCTTCTGGTGGGTGACGACCGTTCTGCCCCTTCTGGTGGGTGACGACCGTTCTGCCCCTTCTGGTGGGTGACGACCGTTCTACCGCTTCTGGTGGGTGACGACCGTTCTATCGCTTCTGGTGGGTGACGACCGTTGGTCGTCACTCGTTTTACCGCATAATCACGGCATGACCGACGACCGCATCATCGGCGCCGGCGCCACCCGCGAGGATGACGCCGCCGACGCCAGCATCCGCCCCAAGCGCCTTGCCGACTATCTCGGCCAGGCCCCCGTGCGCGAGCAGCTGGAGATCTACATCGAAGCGGCCAAGGCGCGTGGCGATGCACTCGACCACGTGCTGATCTTCGGCCCGCCGGGCCTGGGCAAGACCACGCTCAGCCACGTCATCGCCAATGAGCTGGGCGTGGCATTGCGGGTGACCTCCGGCCCGGTGATCGAGAAGGCCGGTGACCTCGCCGCGCTGCTGACCAACCTGCAGCCGCACGACGTGCTGTTCATCGACGAGATCCATCGCCTGTCGCCGGTGGTCGAGGAAGTGCTGTACCCGGCGATGGAAGACTTCCAGATCGACATCATGATCGGCGAGGGCCCTGCGGCGCGCTCGATCAAGATCGACCTGCCGCCGTTCACCCTGATCGGCGCCACCACCCGCGCCGGCCTGTTGACCGCGCCGCTGCGCGACCGCTTCGGCATCGTCCAGCGCCTGGAGTTCTACAGTGTCGAGGAACTGACCCGGATCGTGCGCCGCTCGGCAACCATCCTCGGCATCGATTGCACCGCCGATGGCGCAGGGGAAATCGCGCGCCGTGCGCGTGGCACCCCGCGTATCGCCAACCGCCTGCTGCGCCGCGTGCGCGACTATGCCCAGGTCAAGGCCGGTGGCCACATCGATGAGCCCGTGGCCCAGGCGGCCATGAAGATGCTCAAGGTCGACCCGGAAGGCTTCGACGAGCTTGACCGGCGCCTGCTGAAAACCATGGTGGACTACTTCGACGGTGGCCCGGTCGGCATTGAATCGCTGGCCGCAGCGCTGTCCGAAGAGCGCGGCACGCTGGAAGACGTGGTCGAGCCGTACCTGATCCAGCAGGGTTTCCTGGTGCGCACCGCGCGCGGCCGCATGGCCACCCACAAGGCCTACCGGCACATGGGCCTGAAGCCGAAGAACCCGCCGCAGGACCTGTTCGCGGAGGTTCCCGATGTCGGTTGAGCCGCGATTCAGTTGGCCGACACGCATTTACTGGGAAGATACCGACGCAGGTGGCGTGGTCTACCACGCCCGCTACGTGGCCTTCATGGAACGGGCCCGGACCGAATGGATGCGTGCGCTGGGTTACGGCCAGGAGCGCATGCGCGCCGAGCACGGGATGGTCTTCGCGGTGCGCTCGATGCAGATGGATTTCATCAAGCCGGCACGGCTGGATGACACCCTGCAGGTGAGCGCCCGCCTGGTCCAGCTGAAGAAGGCCAGCATGGTCTTCGACCAGCAGATCCTGCGCGACGGCGAGCTGCTGCTGTCGGCGCAGGTCCGCATCGCCGCACTGGAAGCGGCCAGTTTCCGCCCGCGTGGCATGGACGAGGCCGTCCTTGCCGTGCTGCAACCCCACCTCCACCCCGAATCCGAACACTGAGGAACAACGGATGATCGCAACGCTCCTGGCCCTGCAGGCCACGGTCACCGAGGCACTGCCGGCCGACGTCAGCAACGCCGCGACACAGACCCTTGCCCAGGCCACCACTGGCGGCGGCATCAACTACCTCGAACTGATGGCCAAGGCCAGCCTGCCGGTGAAGATCATCGTGCTGCTGCTGCTGGTCGGTTCGTTCGTCAGCTGGGTGATCATTTTCCGCAAGGCCCGCGTGTTCAAGCAGGCCACCCGTGAAGCCGACGAGTTCGAGAACCGCTTCTGGTCCGGCGCCGACCTGGGCAAGCTGTACAGCTCGGCCACCGACCGCAGCCGCAATGTCGGCGGCCTGGAAGCCATCTTCGAAGCCGGTTTCCGCGAGTACAGCCGCCTGCGCGACAAGCGCCGCCTGGATGGCCGTGCGCAGCTGGAAGGCGCGCAACGCGCCATGCGCACCACCTACACCCGCGAAGTGGACCAGCTGGAGCGCAATCTGGAGCTGCTGGCCAACATCGGCTCGACCGCGCCGTACGTGGGCCTGGTCGGTACCGTGTTCGGCATCATGGTGACCATGCACGACATGATCAGCAGCGGTGCGCAGGCCGGTATCGCCGCCGTCGCGCCGGGCATCTCCGAAGCGCTGTTCGCCACCGCCATCGGCCTGTTCGTGGCGATCCCGGCGGTGTGGGCCTACAACCGCTTCACCACCCGCGTGGAGCGCATGTCGGTGCGGTTCGAGACCTTCGCCGAAGAGTTCAGCTCCATCCTGCAGCGCCAGAGCGCTGGCGACGAGTAAGCGCCTGACCCGGGAGTCCAAGCCATGTCCGCTGCCATCGGTCGCCGCAAGCGCCGCAAGCTGAAATCGGAAATCAACGTCGTTCCCTACATCGACGTCATGCTGGTGCTGCTGATCATCTTCATGGTCACTGCGCCACTGCTCACCCTGAGTTTCGACGTCGACCTGCCGCAGTCCAACGCCAAGGCGCTGGAAAGCAAGCAGGACCCGGTGATCGTCTCGGTGCGCCAGGACGGCCAGCTCAGCCTGAAGCTGCCCGACGCCAAGGAACCGGCCGCCGTGTCGGCCGAGGAACTGGAAGGCCGCCTGGCCGGCATCGCCGCCCAGGACAAGGGCGTGCGCGTGATCGTCGCCGCCGACCGCGCCGTGGCCTATGAAAAGGTCATCGCCGCGATGGACGTGATCAAGCGCGCCAAGGTAGACAAGGTAGGCCTGGCCACCGATGCACGCTGACGCCCTGCCACCCCCGCATCAGCGCGAACCCGGCTGGGGCCTGCCCCTGGTGCTGGCCGTGCTGGTGCACCTGCTGGTCGCGCTGATCTTCATCGGCGCCTGGCTGTGGTCGCCCGAGCGCAACACCGAGGCCGCCGCCGGTGACCCATCGGTCGAGGCCAGCCTGGCGCTGTCCGCATCCGAGGCGTCCGCCGCGCGCCAGGCGCTGCGCCAGTCGGAGAAGCTGGAAGACCTGCCGCCGCCGGTTGCCGAGCCGATCCCGGTGCCGGAAGACACCATTCCGCCGCCGCAGCCGATTCCCGAGCCGCGCCCGCAGGACGCCCCCACGCCCCAGCAGCAACAGGCGCAGGAGCGTGTCGCGCAGCCGGATACCAAGGACCAGGAAGCGGTGAGTGCGCTGGCCATCTCGCAGGAGAAGGCCAAGCAGGAACAGGAAGCCAAGCGCCGCCAGGAGCAGATCGACCTGACCGAACGCAAGCGCCAGGAAGAAGCGGAGCAGAAGCTGCGCCTGGCCAAGCAGCAGGAAGCGGACGAGAAGAAGAAGCAGGCCGAGCAGGAGCGCGTGGCCGCTGACAAGGCCGAAGCCGAGAAGCAGAAGAAGATCGCCGAGCTGCGTGCCCGCCGCGAGCAGGCCGAAAAGGAAGCCAAGCTGGCCGAGCAGAAACTGCGCCAGGTCGCCGCCGCGCGCAATGCCGCCGGCAGTGCGGCTGCCGGTGCCAGTGGTGCCTCGCGGCCGGCTGCCGGTGGTGGTGGCAACAGCGATGATCTGACCGCCAAGTACGCTGCGGCGATCCAGGCCAAAGTGCGTGACACCTGGACTCGCCCGGACAGCGTGCCGCTGGGGCAGAAGTGCCAGGTGACCATCACCCAGATCCCGGGTGGGCAGGTACTGCAGGCCAAGGTGGGTGCAAACTGCCCCTATGACGAGGCCGGCAAGCGCTCGATCGAGGCTGCCGTGCTCAATGCCCAGCCATTGCCCTACCGGGGCTTCGAGTCGGTATTCAACCGCACGCTCAACCTGACCTTTACCGCGCAGGATTGATCGGGCCGGGCAGGGCGGTCACCAGGCCGCCCGCGCCCACGGCTGTCGCTCTTGCCTCTGGTGTGCTCGGTTTCGACCGGGCAGGCTGAGGGCTGCTGTCGAACACCGCCCTGCAGGGCGGCGTGACCGGGGCAGACGGTGCGATGTTAGCCACGACGTTAACGGTGCGTGAGAAGACGGGCTGGAACTGACCCGGAATTCACGTACCCTTGGTTCATGATTGCGAAGCGGTTCACTCCTGCTTTGTTATCCCTCGTTCCGGTTTCCCCCTATTGAGCGCTCCATGAAAAAGATGCCTCGCTGGCTTGCCGTGTTTGCGGCCCTGTTGCTGCCCTTTGCTGCCGTCGCGCAGCAGAAGGGGCTGGATATCGACATCATCGGCGGCAATGCCTCCGCCCTGCCGATCACCATCGTGCCGATGCCCTACCAGGGTTCGTCGGCCGCTCCGCAGACCGACGTCGCCGGCGTGGTCCGCGCCGACCTGGAGCGTTCGGGCCAGTTCCGCACGCTGCCGGAAGCGCAGATCGTCGAAAAGCCCGTGCGTGGTGGCGACATCCAGTTCGCCACCTGGCGCGCGCTGAAGCAGAACTACATCGTCGTCGGCCGCGTGCTCGACGCCGGTGCCGGCGCCTACCGCGTCGAGTACGAACTGTTCGACGTGCCCAAGGGCGAGCGCCTGCTGGGCCTGGCGATGACCGCTCGTGGCAATGCCATGCGCGACGTTGCCCACCAGATGGCCGACGCCATCTACGAAAAGATCACCGGTGTGCGCGGCGCTTTCTGGACCCGCATCGCCTACGTCACCGCCAGTGGCAAGGGCGACGCCATGCGCTATGCGCTGATGGTGGCTGACTCCGACGGCTACAACCCGCAGACCATCGTGCGTTCGGCCGAGCCGCTGCTGTCGCCGTCGTGGAGCCCGGATGGCAGCAAGCTGGCCTACGTCAGCTTCGAGCGTGGCAATTCGGCGATCTACATCCAGAACATCGGCACCGGCGCACGCGAGCTGGTCACCAGCTTCCGTGGCATCAACAGCGCCCCGGCATTCTCGCCGGACGGCCGCAAGCTGGCCCTGACCCTGTCACGCTCGGGCAACCCGGAAATCTACGTGATGGACCTGGGCAGCAAGCAGCTGACCCAGCTGACCAACCACTTCGCCATCGATACCGAGCCGACCTGGGCACCGGACGGCAGTGCGGTGTACTTCACCTCCGACCGCGGCGGCCGTCCGCAGGTCTACAAGGTCGGTGCCGGTGGCGGCAGCGCCGAGCGCGTGACCTTCCAGGGCAACTACAATGCCAAGCCCTCGGTGTCCTACGATGGCAAGAAGATCGCCGTCGCACAGGGCTCGGGCAACAGCTACAAGATCGCGATGATGGACAGCTCGCTGGGTTCGCCCCGCTGGAGCACGCTGTCCCCGGGTTCGCTGGATGAGTCTCCGAGCTTTGCGCCCAACGCAAGCATGGTGCTGTACGCCGCCCGCGAAGGTGGGCGGGGTGTGTTGTATGCCGTCTCGGCCGATGCGCGGGTTCGCCAGCGCCTGGTCCTGGCCGATGGTGATGTGCGCGAACCGGCATGGTCCCCATACCGTACCCAGCGCTAAAAGAGTGTTAATATTTTCGTTGTCTTGAACCCCTCATCGGCCTAGGAGCCACAAAGGTATCGCCATGAACAAGTCCACCCGTGTTCTGCTTGTTTCCCTGCTGTCTGTGGCCGTCCTGGCCGGTTGCTCGAAGAAGGTGAAGGAAGAGCCGGTAGCCCCGGTCGACACCGGCACCTCGACCACCACCCCGACCGGTCCGTCGACCTCCGGCCTGTACGGCCCGGGCGACCTGGACACCGACGCTTGCCTGCGCCAGCGCGTTGTCTACTTCGACCTGGACAAGGAAGACGTGAAGCCGGAATTCCAGGCCATCATGGCTTGCCACGCCAAGTACCTGCGTGACCGTCCGTCCTCGCGCATCACCCTGCAGGGCCACACCGACGAGCGCGGTTCGCGCGCGTACAACCAGGCCCTGGGCGAGCGTCGTGGCAACGGCGTCAACTCGGCGCTGCAGGCCAACGGTGGCTCGGCTTCGCAGCTGACCGTCGTGTCCTACGGTGAAGAGCGTCCGGTCTGCACCGAGTCGAACGAGTCCTGCTGGTCGCAGAACCGTCGCGTCGAAATCGTCTACACCGCGCAGTAATCCATGCGCATTGGCATCAAACTGATGCTGGTCGTTGCGGCAGCCCTCGTGGCTGCCGCACCGGCGCATGCACAGCGGCAGAGCCTGGCCGACCGCGTCGGCGCGCTCGAGCAGCAGATGTACAACAACAGTGCCAACCAGGACCTGTTGAACCAGATCAATCAGCTGCGGCAGCAGGTCACCAGCCTGCAGGCCTCGATCGAGCAGTTGCAGCACGACAACGCCCAGCTCAAGCAGTCCGCCCAGGACCAGTACCTGGATCTGGACAGCCGCCTGAACCGGTTGGAAGGGGGCACTGCCGCCCCGGCCCTGCCGCCCGTTCCGGCGAGCGCGCCGAAGGCCGCTCCGGCCCCGGCAAATCCCGCAGCGGCGGCCCCTTCCGAGCGGCCGCCTTCGGTCCATGGTGATGCCGGCAGCCTTGCCGCCACCGGTGACGAGCGCA
Organism: Stenotrophomonas maltophilia; assembly: GCF_002799245.1. Classification (GTDB taxonomy): domain Bacteria; phylum Pseudomonadota; class Gammaproteobacteria; order Xanthomonadales; family Xanthomonadaceae; genus Stenotrophomonas; species Stenotrophomonas maltophilia_S. The sequence goes on from NZ_NEQV01000002.1 coordinate 594,636, forward strand.
CCTCCTACAACGTCGCCTTCGAATCGCTGAAGGCCGGCAAGTACGATGATTCGGCGCAGCTGTTCCTGAGCTTCCTGCAGCTGTACCCGAACGGCGTGTACGCGCCGAACGCGCTGTACTGGCTGGGCGAGAGCTATTACGCCACCCGCAATTTCCCGATGGCCGAGACCCAGTTCCGTGAACTGCTCTCGCGCTATCCGACCCACGACAAGGCCGCTGGCGGCCTGCTCAAGGTTGGCCTCTCGCAGTATGGCGAGGGCAAGGTCGACCAGGCCCAGCAGACGCTGGAGGCCGTCGTGGCGCAGTACCCCGGCTCGGACGCCGCGCGCACCGCGCAGGACCGCCTGCAGTCGATCCGCCTCGGCAAGCAGATCCGCTGATCCGGCGTACAATGCGTGTTCCGTAGAGCCGAGCCCACGCTCGGCTGCTTTCGTTTCCGGACGGGCAAAAACGCCCGGACCCGGTAGCGCCGGCTGGACCCTGACCGACCGGCCGCAGTTGTAGGGCCGAGCCATGTTCGGCTGCGTTCGTTACCGGCCACGGTAGCTCCCCCGCCACGTGTCCCACCAAGAAGTACCCGCCATGACCGCCGTTACCCCGTCCAGCGCCGCCGCCACGCCCAGCGAGATCGTGCAGTCGCCGCTGCCACGCCTGAAGATCACCGAGATCTTCACCTCGCTGCAGGGCGAAGCCGATACCGCCGGCTGGCCGACCGTGTTCGTGCGCCTGACCGGCTGCCCGCTGCGCTGTCAGTACTGCGACACCGCCTATGCCTTCCACGGCGGCACCTGGTGGGACATCGACGACATCGTCGCCGAGGTGCTGGCCCAGGGCGTACGCCATGTCTGCGTGACCGGTGGCGAGCCGCTGGCGCAGAAGCGCTGCCTGGTGCTGTTGGAAAAGCTGTGCGATGCCGGCATGGACGTCTCGCTGGAAACCTCGGGTGCACTGGACGTCAGCGCGGTGGACCCGCGCGTGTCGCGCGTGGTCGACATCAAGACGCCGGGCTCGGCCGAAGCCGCCCGCAACCGCCTGGAAAACCTGCCGCTGCTGACCGCACGCGACCAGATCAAGTTCGTCATCTGCAACCGCGAGGACTACGACTGGGCCAAGGCCATGGTCGCCGAGCATGAACTGGTGAAGCGCTGCACGGTGTTCTTCTCGCCCAGCAAGGGCGAGATCACCGCACGCCAGCTGGCCGACTGGATCGTCGAGGACCGGCTGCCGGTGCGCTTCCAGATGCAGTTGCATAAAATCCTGTGGAACGACGAGCCGGGCCGATGAGCCGGCGCAGCGTTCCCTGATGTAGCTCCGGCGCGGGACAGCGTGCTGGCTTTCCCCTCCCAACCGGACGTTTTTCCCATGAAGAAGGCAGTCGTGCTTCTCTCCGGCGGCATGGATTCAGCCGCCGTCATCGCCATGGCCCAGGAACAGGGCTTCGCCGTGCATGCCCTGAGCGTGCGCTATGGCCAGCGCCATACCTCCGAACTGGATGCCGCCGCCCGCGTGGCCAAGGCCCAGGGCGTGGTCGCGCACAAGACCGTGGATGTGGACCTGCGCAGCATCGGCGGTTCGGCACTGACCGACGACATCGACGTGCCCGAGGCTGGTGGTGCCGGCATCCCCGTCACCTACGTGCCGGCGCGCAACACCATCATGCTGTCGCTGGCCCTGGGCTGGGCCGAAGTGCTCGGCGCCAACGACATCTTCTGCGGCGTCAACGCCGTGGACTACTCCGGCTACCCGGACTGCCGCCCCGAGTTCGTGGCTGCGTTCCAGGCGCTGGCCAACCTCGCCACCAAGTCGGGCGTGGAGGGCGCGGGCATCAAGGTGCACGCACCGCTGCAGTTCCTCAGCAAGGGCCAGATCGTCAGTGAAGGCGTGCGCCTGGGCGTGGACTTCGGCCTGACCGTGTCCTGCTACAACGCCGACGCCAACGGCGCCGCCTGCGGCCATTGCGATGCCTGCCGCCTGCGCGCGCAGGGCTTTACCGAAGCCGGCGTGCCCGACCCGACGCTGTACGCCTGACTGCACTGCGGTGGGTGCGAACCGTTTGACTGCACCTGGGTGGGTGCGAACCGTTGGCTCGCACTCCCTGGTCGCCCGGGCATGGCCCGCCGCTACCGGGCCTGCAACCACCCCGACGCTTCAATGAACGCCCGCACCGCCTTCGGATCGGCATAGTCCAGCTCGATCATCCGCGCGATGGCGGCCTTCTCGTCGGTCTGCTGGCGCATGTACTCCTGCGCGATGCGGTAGCCGGCGTAGTAGCCCAGATCACTCACCCCGAACGGATTGCGCGCGCTGTTGTACAGCCAGTTGTCCAGGCTGTCCCCGTGCATCTCCGCAACGAAGCGTATGCGGATTTCCGCTTCGTGCGCGGGCCCGTAGGTGTACAGCGGCAGTGCTGGACGGCGGCCGCTGATGCGCTCTGCCACGTATTCGGCAACGCCTTCGCGTACTGCGTACTGGGCCAGGCTGCCGGTGGTCTCGCGCTGCTGGGTATGCACGTACTCGTGCAGGTTGTTCTGCGCGTTGTTCGCACCGGGCTGGCTGTCGTAGAAGATCCGCAGTCGGCTGCGCATCCGCTCCGGCAGCTCGCTCACGTCCACACTCGCGTCGCCCAGCGCCATCTCCGCACCGATCAGCACCCTGTCGCCCAAGGTGGTACCGCCGGTGCGCAGCACGCCGATCGCGTAGGTGATGGTGGCCGGGCGCAGTGCAGGGTAGAGCGTGCGGAAGGCGGAAAGATCCCGTTCCAGGGTTGCACTGGCCTGCTGCGCGTTGGCAGTCAACGGTCGTACCGAGGTCCAGAAGCGTGGCCATGACTGCATGGCCTCGGCGTACTCGCGGGCGCTGTAGTTGCGGACCTGCATCAATGCGTGCAGGCCGGTGCTGCCCGGATCGATGTAGCGCTGCTGGACCAGGGCAACCCGGCGCTCGGCATCGGGCTCGGCGCGCACCGCATCGTAGGTTGCCCAGAAGCGGGCGATGTCGTCGGTGACGACCTGCGACGGGGAGGCCAACGCTGTGCAGGGCAACAGCAGTGCGGCAAGCAGGCTGAGGGTCAGGCGCATCCGGAGTTCCATGGTGGGATCGCAGATGGGATGCGGTCGCCGTCCGAAAGGTTTAAGCCGGCTGACCGGATCGTGTCGTGCCGGCCGCTGGCCGGCATCTTCGGCATGTCGGGGTTTCGCGCGACCCGGCAAAGTAGGGTAGAATGCCCACCCCGCCGAAAGGCCGGGGCAATGCATTGGGCCGTTAGCTCAGTCGGTAGAGCAGAAGACTTTTAATCTTTTGGTCGAAGGTTCGAATCCTTCACGGCCCACCAATGCATTGATGATCAAGGCGCCCACGGGCGCCTTTTTTTTTGCTTCCTCGAAAGCGCTTCGGCAGTGCGGGAAGCGCCGCAGCAACGATTCGGTGCTGCGGGTGTTGTCGGTGGACCCGCAGGCAGCGGGTGCCAGCGGATCAGCAGGTGCGAGGAGGCGGCGTCCCAAGCGCGCGCATCCGTCGCTGTTGACCTCACGTCGCTCGCTTCGATCCAATTACCTTTGCGGTAAAAATATTGGTAATCAAAGGTAATTGGCGTCATCAAAACCGGCCGTTTCCGGCCGGTCAGGGGCGCTGTCAGCCGTAATGCGCGCGCAACAGCCCGGCGTCGTGGAAGGAAATGCCTTCCCGGATGCACTCCTCGGCGCGCTCCATGTCCTTGTGCAACTGGATCAGTGCGTCGTCGGCAAGCTGCTCGATGTTGACCACGCCGCAACAGGCCTGGTCGATCACATGCTGCATGGGCTCGCCCCAGCGCCGGCGCACGTTGCGGATCATGCGGCAATGCCACTCGCGCATGATCGCGTCCATGCGCCTCTCCCCGCGAACCCCATGTGCATCTCCCGCCACCACCCGCAAGGCCGGGGCCGGGTTGCGCTCGCCGCGCAGTTCCTGGGTCCTAGCGGCCAACCGCTGTGCGAGCTCCTCGAGTCGCGTGTGAGTCATCCTTTGCCTCCCTGATCCGTCTTGCCAGAAGCTTCGTCAGGTCGAGCACGTTGTCCGGTGCAGAAGGCTGACCGAACTCGTCCACGACCGTGAATGCGGTCTCCAGCAGCACGGGATCGTAGATCCATTCCGGTGGATCGCCGACCAGCTCCAGGTAGTGCGAAAGCACCTTGACCGCAGCGCTCATTTTCTCGAAATCCAGTCCCGTAGATTGAGACTGAAGCGACATCTCTCCGTCTTGATCGACTCGGTCCAGCGTTCCATGTGGAAGCTGCATCACTGATTCAAGATCGCGCGCGAGACGATTGCCGATGCTCTTCGGGTTGCTCTCGGAAATCCACTGGCTGACCTGGGGCTGTGCCCAGCGGGTGCCACCGAACTGGCGGGCCCATTCGGCCGGGCCGCCGGCGGCGGCCACGCGGAGGCGCATGTTGTGGGTGCGGGCGGTACTGGCGTCCATGCGTAGATGGTGCGCTGCATTACCAATCCAGCAAATGACCAAAACGGTATTGACTTGCCATTACCTGCACGGTAATGTGTGCGTCATGAACCTCATCGACTACGCGATCTCCCAGGGGGGCTACGGCACCCCCAGTTGCCCCGTCATGCGCCGCCTGGCCCACCAGACCGGTTGCGCGCTGCGGACCCTCTACATGATCGCCCGCGGCCACAAGCTGCCCGGCGCGCGGCTGTGCCGGCGCATCGAGCTGGCCACGGCAGGCGTTGTACGCCGCGAATCCCTGCGCCCGGATGTCTTCGGCCCGGCCCCGTCGCACCTCAAAGGAGAAGCCCCCCATGCAGCTTGATACGTTCGGTGAGTACGTCCGCAGCCGGCTGGAACATTGGGGCGGCGAATATGCCCTGCATCGCGACTGCGAATACCTCGGCTTCCAGTCCCGCAACCTGCTGGCGGTGCTGATCGAGCATCGCGGTGACATGCCCGGCCGGGCCCAGGGATACAAACCCCTGGAAACGGATCAGCTGGCGCAGCAGATCGAAGACATCATCACTGCTGTCGCGCGCGACAACGTGGCAATGGCGTGCGCGCTGCGCGGCTACTACTGCGGCCGCGGCCGGCGCAAGGTCGAACGATTCGAGACGGCGAATCTGCTGCTGGCCAACTGCGGGCAGCGACCGGTGTCCAACCGGCACTACCTCAACCTGGTCGAACTTGGCTTCCAGCGCGTGCGTGGCTGGATGGAGGGCATCGCCCAGGCCGCTTGAGCGGCGGATCGGATCTTTCGCCCGCCTCCCGACCGGAACAACCCTCGTGCCGAGCCGGCAGCGAGGCGGGCACCTCTTCGGGCCACGTCGATGCGGCGCGGCCTGCATTCCCTCCAGGACCCATCATGAAAGAAGAAATCATCAGTACGGCCGGCGCAGCGGCCATCAAGTCCGCGCCGCCGGTCACCGTCGCCGGTGCGCTTGCAGCCGGCATCACCCTGGACCGCCTGGTGGTGGTGCTGACCATCGTGTACCTGGCTGCGCAGATTGCCTATCTGGGCTGGCGTTGGCTGCGCGAATGGCGCCGCAGGGAACGCGAATGAGCCGGCCCGGCAGCACCTTGCCGATACGCAGCCTGGTCGCCGTGCTTGCGCTCAGCGCTGCGGGCCTGATCGCCATCGTCGACCGTGAGGGATACACCGACGCCGCGGTGGTGCCCACGCGCAATGACCGTCCAACCTATGGCTTCGGCTCGACCGTTCGCGAGGATGGCACGCCGGTCAGGATGGGCGACCGCACCACGCCGGTACGTGCACTGCATACCGTGCAGGCCCATCTGGCCAGGGAAGAAGGGCAGTTCCGAGCCTCGCTGCCCGGTGTGGCGCTCAGCCAGGGCGAGTACGACGTCTATGTCGATTTCCTCTACCAGTACGGCATCGGCAACTGGCGCGCGTCATCGATGCGCCGTCATCTGCTGCAGGGTGAATACCGCCAGGCCTGCGATGCCTTGCTGCTGTGGAAGCGGGCAGGGGGCTACGACTGTTCGACCCGTGTCGATGGCCGCCCCAACACCGTGTGCTGGGGGGTATGGGAGCGCCAGCAACAGCGCCATGCGCGTTGCCTGGCGGAGCAGTGACACATGCCACGCCTGTGGGTGGTAATGGCGTCGCTGCTGCTGTGGTCACTGCTGATGTTCGCGGCCGGCTGGCGTTGGCGCGGTGATCGCAGCGATCTCGCGATGGCGCGGGTGGATGTGGAACAACAGGCCGGCGCCGTGCAGTCCGAGCGGCGGCTGCGCCGGGATCAGGAAGAACGGAACGAGGCGATGGCCTCAGTGGGGGAACAACATGAACATGACCGTGCGCGCGCAGCCGAGGTGGACGCTGATGTGGTGGCTGCCCTGCGTGCTGGCACTCTCCGCCTGCGCGACGACCTTGCCGCGTGCCACACCGGCCGTCTGTCCGAAGCCGCCGCCCGCACCGGCGAACGTGATGCGGGTGCCCAGCTACGAGCAGAGGTTGCGGCAGCGCTTGTTCGAATCGGACGCGATGCCGACGACCAGCTCCGCGCCTGCCAGGCGGTGATCGAACTGGATCGCCGTTGAGGGCGCCGGCGCAGTTATGCTGGCCGTCCTCTCGAAAATGGAAGTTCGCATGCGCGTCGCTGTCCTGTCCGTCATGATCCTGCTGGCCACTGCGGGGCCAGCTGTCGCCGCTGTTCCCGCGGCGCAGGCGACGCCACCGGAGCCGGTCACTGCGGCGGCTCCGTTGGTGATTGGCGAGACCTTCACCATCGAGTCGAAGGCGCTTGGCGAAACCCGCCGCATCAATGTCTACCGCCCGCAGCCCTGGGGGCTGGACCCGAAGGCGCCGCTGCCGGTGCTGTACATGGCCGATGGCGGCATCGGCGAGGACTTCCTGCATGTGGCAGGGCTGGTGCAGGTGCTGGCCGGCAATGGCAGCATGCGTCCGTTCCTGCTGGTCGGTATCGAGAACACCGAGCGCCGCCGCGACATGACCGGCCCCAGCAGCGATCCGCAGGACCAGAAGATCGCGCCACGCATTGGTGGATCGGCGGCCTACCGCAGCTTCCTGCGCGATGAGCTGATGCCGCAGGTACGCCAGCGCTACCCGACCACCGACGAGCGCGCACTGATCGGAGAGTCGCTGGCCGGCCTGTTCGTGGTCGAGACGCTGCTGCAGGAACCGGCGCTGTTCAACAGCTACATCGCGCTGGACCCCAGCCTGTGGTGGAACCATGGCACCTTGCTGGCCGGAGCGGCCAGGCAGCTGCCGGCAGTGACGCGCACACGGCCGCAGGTGTTCCTGGCCAGCAGCGGGCAGCCGGAACTGGCCGCGTCAACCGCGCGTCTGGCCGCGTTGTTGCAGCAGGCCTCGCCGTCGCCGCTGGTGAAGTACCTGCCGCTGCCGGAGGAAACCCACGCGACGATCTATCACCCGGCCGCCCTGCAGGCGCTGCGCACGCTGTTCCCGGCACCAGCGCCGGCCTCGCCCTGACCCGGCGTGGCGCTGCGCTGCACGACATGTGAGGATGCGGTAGCGGCGCCACCCGGGTGCGCCGCCCGCAACGGGAGAGCGTGGATGCAGCGTGTGCGTGGATGGAGTGTGGTGGCCTGCCTGGTGTTGGGTGGGTGTGCGATGTCGGTGGCACCACCGGCAACGCAGAATGAAGCGAAGGAAAGCGCGGCCACCGCTGTGCCGGGCGTGGTGCTGCCGGATACTGAAGCGCTGCGCGTGCACGATCCGGTGGGCCGCGATTACCCGATCTGGGTGGCGTTGCCGGCCGACTACGCGGCGCATCCGGAGAAGCGCTATCCGGTGCTGTATGTGACCGACGCGCTGTACAGCTTCCCGCTGGTGCGCAGTGTGCGCAACATGGTGGGCCAGAAGGGCGTCAACATCGAGGATTTCATCCTGGTCGGGCTGCCGCCGCAGGAAGGCCTGACCTCCAGGCAGAGCCGCTCGCGCGATTACACGCCCAGCGATCCGGCGCGCACCGATCCGCGTGACTACAGCGACGACGTCAGCTACGGCGGCGCGGCGCATTACCGCGATTTCCTCGCCGAACGCGTACTGCCGATGATCGATGCGCGCTACCGCACCGATCCGGCGCGGCGTGCCTATGCCGGCCATTCCTATGGCGGCCTGTTTGGCGCCTACGTGCTGACCACGCGCCCGGACATGTTCCACAGCTACATCCTGTCCAGCCCGTCGCTGTGGTTCGACAACCATCGGGTACCGCGCATGCAGGCCGCAGCCAAGGCGCCCACGCAGCCGACCACGGTGGTGCTGTCGATCGGCAGCTTCGAAACGGTCAAGCCGGAGCCGCGCTATTTCACCCGCAACGACATGCTGCGCCACAACGCCGAGTTCGCCGAGCAGCTGCGCGGTAGTGGGCGTCCGTTGACGGTGGACAACATGGTGATCGACGACGAGGACCACTTCACCGTGTATCCGGACATGATCACCCGCGCGTTGCTGAAGGTGTTCCCGGGTACGGGGCCGTACAGCAGCGGTTGAGGGAGGGTTCCATCCACGCGTGGCGTGGATGGGGCCTCATGCGGCCTGTGCGCCCGGCCCGGTCAGCACGCCCACGTCGGCATGGCGGAAGCACAGGCGGATGGCATCGAGCAGCTCGCTCATGCTGTACGGCTTGGGCAGGAAGTGGATGCCGGCGCGCAGCTGCGGCAGCACGCGATGCTGGTCCATGCCGGAGGTGACCAGGATCGGCAGCTGCGGCAGGTGTTCGCGCACGCGGTTGGCGGTTTCGATGCCGCTGATGCCGCCCAGGCAGACGTCGGTGAACAGCAGGTCGAACGGTTCGCCAGCGTTGAGCAGGCCCAGAGCGGCTTCGGCGCTGCTGACAGCGGTGACCTGGCAGGCCTGGCTTTCCAGGGCGAGGCGACTGAGTTCCTGGGTTTCCTCGGCGTCCTCGATCAGCAGGACGCGCGGTTCCACAAAGCGCTTGGACAGCAACATGACGCGGCAACTCCGGACAACAGGGGGAGCGAAAGGCGCGCAAGTATGCGCAAGCCGGTAGTGAGCCCGGCGTGCACGGCAAGCTAAGTGGGCGTTACAGGCGCGCCTGGCGCCGGCGGCGCATGTGCCAGGCCAGGGCCACGACCGCCAGCAGGGCGGTGCCGATGCGCAGGCTGGTGGCCTGCCAGCCCAGCGCGAGGGCGTCGTCGAGGCTGAACACGTTCCAGGCCAGGTTCATCGAAACGTGCAGGACCAGGCCGCACCACACGGTATTGCCGTCGAGGTGATCGAGCCAGGCGAAGATGAAGCCACCGAGTGCGATCACCGCACCGACAAACAGTGCGGTGCCGCCGCCATCGAACCCGCCGAAACCCAGCCAGTGCACCCAGCCGAACAGCAGCGCCTGCGGCAGCGCGAGCAGGGGCCATGGCCCGCGCACGAGCTGCACCAGCAGCACGAAGCCGAGGCCGCGGAACAGCACTTCCTCGGCCAGTGGGAACAGCACCGCCAGCATCGTGGCATCCAGCGCGGTCAGCGCCGTGTTCGGCGTGCCGAGCAGCGCAAGGCCCAGCCAGCAGGGCAGGCTGGCCAGCAGCACCCACAACGGGCCGCCCCAACCATTTCCGTGCAGCCCAAGGCTGGCCAGCAGGCCCATGCCACGGGGACGCAGCAGCAGGGCCAGCAGCACTGCCACCAGCACCGCCAGTGCGTTGTCGAGCAGGCTGCCGCCGTAGGCGATGGGCAGCGCTGGAATCGGTGTGCCGACGGCGGCGGCGATATCGCGCAGGTTCAGGCCCAGGGCGACGCCCAACAGCACCAGCGCCAGGCGCGCTGCAGTGGGGAGGCGGGACAGCACAGCCATGCTTGCACTTCCTGCGGGACAGGGCTTCAGTCTGCGGGGTTGCAGGGGGGAGGACACGCGCCGGAAGTCCTTGTGCCATCGGTCATGCGTTGCCGCATAGTCATCGCCGTGCAGGTAGAGTCGTTGCCAGACCGACAGGAGTGATGCCGATGCTGTGCCCCGTGTGCAAGACCCAGACGCTGCAGATGGCCGAACGCCATGGCATCGAGATTGACTACTGCCCGAGCTGCCGCGGCGTGTGGCTGGATCGTGGCGAGCTGGACAAGATCATCGAACGTGCCGGTGCAGATGCCGCTGTGCCGCCGCCAGCGCCCGTGCAGCAGCCGGTATCCTCGCCGCCGCCAGTGATGCACCGTGATACCCGTCACCTCGGCCAGCGCTACGAGGACAACCGTGGCCACGGTTACAAGAAAAAAAAGAAGGACAGCTTCCTGTCGGAGTTGTTCGACTTCTAGGTGGAGCCGGGCCTGCTCGACTTGAATGCTGCGCTGGTCGAGCAAGCCCTGGGCTACAGGACGCGTGATCACGCCCTGCGCAGGATGAACTCGCGGTCGTGCGTGTCACCGACGATGAAGTCGTACTCGCCGACCTTGCTGCAGCCGTAGCGCGCGTAGAAGCGCTGCGCGCCGAAGTTCTCTTCCCATGCGCCCACCCACAGGGTACGGCGCTGCGGCTGGTCCAGCCAGGCCATGAATGCGTCCATCATGCGTGCGCCGTGGCCGCCGTTCTGGTGTGCGGCCAGGATGTAGAACCGCTTCAGTTCGATGTCGCCCTCGCGTGCCTCTGCATGCGGCAGGGTGTTGGCGCCGGCGGCCAGATAGCCGACCACGGAGCCACCGTCCATCAGCAGCCAGATCGCGCTGCGCGGGTCGGACAGTTCGACGCGCTGCGGTTCGCTGCTGTAGTGCGCCTGCAGGAAATCGTGCAGCTCCTGCTGCGGATAGGAATCGCCCCAGGTTTCGATGTAGGTGGCAATCGCGATGGCCGACAGGGCATCGACATCGGCAAGGGTGGCGCGGCGGATCTGCAACGACATGGCGGTGCCTGCAATGGAACGTGGCGCAGTGTAGCCGGCCCCGGCGGCTGCCGGGGCTGGCCACTGCTCACGAACCGCTGCTCAGAACCACATGCGCACGCCGGCCACCCAGCGGGTGTCGCGTGCATGGTCACCGGCATAATCGGCGGTGTCGCCAAACGTGCGTTCGTGGCTGATGCCAATGTACGGCGCGAAGCGGCGGCTGAACTCATAGCGCAGGCGCAGCCCGGCTTCCACCTTGTTCAGTCCGCGGCCAATGCCGTACTCCGGTTCATCCCTGGCTGCGACGGTGGCTTCCAGCAGCGGTTGCAGGATCAGGCGGTTGGTCAGCAGCACGTCGTACTCGACCTCGGCCTTGGCCAGCACCTGGCCGCCGGAGCCCATGTACAGAGTCGCCGAGCTCTCGAACTTGTACGGTGCAAGGCCCTGGATGCCGATGGCCGCCCATGTGCGCGAGTCGGCCGGCCGGAAGTCCTGGCGCACGCCGACCAGCACGTCCCACCACGGCGACACACTGCGGCCATACAGCGCTTCCAGTGACGATGACCCGGTGCGGCCGCGGCTGCGTTCGCCATCGGTGCGCAGCCACAGGCGGTTGATGTTGCCGCCGATCCACCCGGTAGCCTCCCAGGCCTGGCCGGTGCTGCTCTTGCCGTCCCAGTGCTCCAGGCGGTCGATCAGCAGCAGGCTGTTGATCTCCGGCGCGTGTTCCATTGCGCCGTGCGCGATCGGCGGGAATGCGGCGGCGCGGTCGGCGTCGGTGGGAACCGGGATCGGTTCGCGCGGTTCGGTGGGTGCCGGCGTGCCGTGGCCCATGGCCGCGTGGTCCATCCTGGAATGGTCCATCGTGGCGTGGTCCATCGCTGCCGGTTGCATCGCGCCCTGGTCCGTCTTCGAGTGATCCATCTTCGAATGGTCCATGCCGGTGTGGTCCATCACACTGGAGTCCATCGTCGAAGGGTCCATCCTGGAATGATCGACCTGCTCGGCCGGCGCCTCCGCGGCCTTCGCCGGCGGTGCCATTGCCGCCATGTCATGGCCGGCGTGTGACTGCGCGAACACCGGCAGCGCGGTGGCCAGGCCCAGCGCCAGCAGGCTGGGGGAAAGGAGGGGACGGCTCATTCTTCGATCCTCACTTCGCGCATCATGCCCGCTTCCATGTGGTACAGCAGATGGCAGTGGTAGGCCCAGCGGCCCAGTGCATCGGCGCGCACGCGGTAGCTGCGGCGGGTGCCGGGTGGCATGTCGATGGTGTGCTTGCGCAGCTGGAACTCGCCCTGTGCGTTTTCCAGATCGCTCCACACGCCGTGCAGGTGGATCGGGTGCTGCATCATGGTGTCGTTGACCAGCACGATGCGCATGCGCTCGCCGTAGTTCAGCCGCAGCGGTTCGGCGCTGGCGAACGGGATGCCATCGAACGACCAGGAGAATTTCTCCATGTGGCCGGTCAGGTGCAGCTCGATCTCGCGGCTGGGCTCGCGGCCATCGGGATCCTCGAACAGGCTGCGCATCGCGCCGTAGGTCAGCACCTGGCGGCCGTTGTCGCGCAGGCCGATGCCGGGGTCGTCCAGCTTCGGTTCGGTGGCCGAACTCTGCATGTCCACCAGCGGGTTGTTGCGCTCGCTGGCCGGGTGCTTGGGGGCCTTGCTGGCGCTATCGCCGCCGCCATGCGCGCCGTGGCCCATGCTGGCGCCGCAGCCACCTTCCATGCCCTTCATCGCGGCCATGTCGTGGCCACCACCGCCCATGTCATGGCCCGGCATGCCGTGGCCCATGTCGGCCATGGTCAACAGCACGCGTGGGTCACGCTCGGGAATCGGCGCCTGCAGGCCGTGGCGGACCGCCAGCGTGCCGGCGGCGTAGCCGGTACGGCCCATGTCCTGGCAGAAGATGGTGAAGGCATCCTGGCCGCTGGGTTCCACCAGTACATCGTAGGTTTCAGCCGGAGCGATGCGGAATTCATCGATGCTGACCGGGTGGATGTACTGGCCATCGGCGGCGACCACGGTCATCTTCAAACCGGGGATGCGCACGTCGAAGTAGGTCATCGACCCGCCGTTGATGAAGCGCAGCAGCACCTTCTCGCCACTGCGGAACAGGCCGGTCCAGTTGCCGGCCGGGGCAGTACCGTTCATCAGGTAGGTATAGGTGTTGGCGTTGACGTCGGACAGGTCGGTTGGCGTCATCCGCATCCGGCCCCACATGCCACGGTCGGACAGCGCCGCCGACCAGCCGTCGCGCTTCACGTCGCGCAAGAAATCCGGCAGCGTGCGCATGTAGTAGTTGTCGTACGCCGCCAGCTTCTTCATGCGGCGGAACAGTGCGCCCGGGTCCATGTCGGTCCAGTCGGACAGCATGATCACGTGCTCGCGGTCGTGCCGGTACGGCGCCGGTTCGGCGGGGTCGATGATCAGCGCGCCGTACAGGCCGGCCTGCTCCTGGAACATCGAGTGGCTGTGATACCAGTAGGTACCGGACTGCTTCAGATCGAAGTGATAGTGGTAGGTCTCGCCGGGCCCGATGCCGTTGAAGCTCAGGCCGGGCACGCCGTCCATGTTGGCCGGCAGCAGGATGCCGTGCCAGTGGATCGAGGTCGGGTGGCGTTCCAGCGTGTTGCGCACGAACAGGTCCACGGTCTGGCCCTCGCGCCAGCGCAGGATCGGGGCCGGCAGCGAGCCGTTGACGGTGATCGCCGGGCGGGTGCGGCCGGTGAAGTTGGCCAGCGATTCGCCGATGGCCAGTTCGATGCGGGTATCGCTCAGCACGGCGGGAGCACCGGCCAGGCGTGGCGTGGCCGTGGCGGCGGCGAGCGCGCGCTGCGGCACGCCGACAGCGGCGATGCCGGCAACCACGCCGCCGGCGGCCAGGCCCTGCACGAACAGGCGGCGCGACGGCATGGGCACGGCGCCCGGGCCGGGGGGAATGCGGGTATTCATGGTGGTGACTCCAGACACGTAAAGACGCCGGCAGGCGGCCGGCTACGGTGCGCAGGGCGCACGGTGCGTGTGGAATCAGCCGATGGGAGGGCGCGAGATGGGCGGCAGCGGCGGCGCCGGCCGGCCGGTGGCGGGCATCGGCTGCGGGGCCAGCGACAGCGCCGGGCCGGCCATGAACGGCAATGGCTGCACCACCAGCAGCGGGTGCTGGGCGCAGCTGCGCACGCAGTCCTTGATCTGGCAGTGGGCGTCGTGGGCGGGGGCCTTGGCCTGTGGGGCCGGGTCGGCCTGCATGCCGGCGTGGTGGTGGCAGTCGGGACTGCCGCCATCAACAGCAGCGGCCACGGCGTGCGCCATCCGGCCCATTTCTTCGTGACCACTGGCCATGGCCGCGTTCAGCCCGTTGAGCAACAGGCTGAGCATGAGCACGACGCGGAGCAGGGTCGAGGCCAGGGACATGGCGCTAATCTAGCCGCAAGCGGGCGGCGATGCACTTCCGGCTGAATGGCCGGTTCAAGGTTGGACCCGCACCAATGTAGCGCCGAGCCCACGCTCGGCTGCTGTTCGCGCAGAGGCAGCCGAGCGTGGGCTCGGCTCTACAGGGCGCCCGCGCGTCGTTGGGACCATGCCCGGCGGCCGCGCAGCGCGGCAGCGCGATACCGTCAGCCCTCTTCGCGAACGATTTCGACCAGGCGTGGGCCGTAGCGGCTCAGCTTGGTGCCACCGATGCCGCCGACCCGGGCCAGTTCATCCAGGCTGGTCGGGCGCTGCTCGGCGATGTTGCGCAGGGTGCTGTCGTGGAAGATCACGAACGCCGGCACGTTCTGTTCGCGGGCCAGTTCGGCGCGCAGGCCGCGCAGCGCGTTGAACAGGGCCAGATCCTGCGGCAGCACCGACAGCCCGGTGCGTTGCGCACTGCGTTCCCGTCCGCTGGTGCTGCTGGCCGGATCGCGGCGCATGCTGATCTGGCGCCGGCCGGTCAACACGTCGCGGCTGGCGTCGGTCAGGCGCAGGCCACCGTGGCCCTCGCTGTCCACTTCCAGCAGGCTGGCGGCGACCAGCTGGCGGAACACGCTGCGCCAGGTGCGCGCATCCAGGTCGCGGCCGATGGCATAGGTGCTGAGCTTGTCGTGCCCCTGCTGCTTCACCTTCTCGTTCTCGCTGCCACGCAGGATGTCGATCAGGTGGCCGACGCCGAAGCGCTGGCCGCTGCGGTAGACGCAGCTCAGCGCTTTCTGTGCCGGAATGGTCGCGTCCCACGAGGCCGGCGGCGTCAGGCAGTTGTCGCAGTTGCCGCAGGGCTGGGGGTAGGTCTCGCCGAAGCCGGCCAGCAGCACCTGGCGGCGACATTGCATGGATTCGCAGTAGCCCAGCAGATGGTCGAGCTTGGCCCGCTCCAGCTGCTTGCGTTCTTCGCCGGCCTCGGACTGCTCGATCATCTGCTTCAGCAGCACCACATCACCCAGGCCGTAACACAGCCAGGCCTCGGCGGCCTCGCCATCGCGCCCGGCGCGGCCGGTTTCCTGGTAATAGCCTTCCATCGACTTGGGCAGGTCGGTATGCGCGACGAAGCGCACGTCCGGCTTGTCGATGCCCATGCCGAAAGCGATGGTGGCGCACATCACGATGCCGTCTTCGCGCAGGAAGCGGCGCTGGTTGCTGGCGCGCACTTCCGGCGGCAGGCCGGCGTGGTAGGGCAGGGCGTTGAAGCCCTGGCCGCAGAGGAATTCGGCGGTCTCCTCGACCTTGCGCCGCGACATGCAGTAGACGATGCCGGCCTCGCCACGGTGGCCGCGCAGGAAATCGGTCAGCTGCTTGCGGGCATTGTCCTTCTGCACCACGGTGTAGCGGATGTTGGGGCGGTCGAAAGAGCTGACGAAGTGGCGGGCGTCCTGCAGATCGAGGCGCTCGGCGATCTCGCGCT
The DNA here is from genome assembly GCF_002799245.1 of Stenotrophomonas maltophilia. Lineage (GTDB taxonomy): Bacteria > Pseudomonadota > Gammaproteobacteria > Xanthomonadales > Xanthomonadaceae > Stenotrophomonas > Stenotrophomonas maltophilia_S. Next base: position 610,336 of record NZ_NEQV01000002.1, read on the forward strand.
GGGTCGGCGGATCGGCGGTCGCGGTCAGCGCGATCCGTGGGATCTGCGGCCAACGCTCGTGCAGCACGGTCAGCTGGCGGTACTCGGGGCGGAAATCATGGCCCCATTGCGACACGCAGTGCGCTTCGTCGATGGCGAACAGGGCGATCTGGCTGCGCGACAGCAGCGACAGGAAGCGACCGGTCAGCAGCCGCTCCGGGGCGACATAGAGCATGTCCAGCTCGCCAGCGAGCAGTTCGCGCTCGACGCGGCCGGCGGTCTCGGCATCCAGGGTTGAATTCAGGTACTCGGCGCGCACGCCCAGCTGGCGCAGGGCCTCGACCTGGTCCTGCATCAGCGCGATCAGCGGCGAGATGACGATGCCGCAACCGTCACGCAGCAGGGCCGGGACCTGGTAGCACAGCGACTTGCCGCCGCCGGTGGGCATCAGCACCAGGGCATCGTGACCGGCAGCCACATGCTCCACGATGTCCTGCTGCGGACCACGGAAATCGTCGTAACCAAAGACGCGTTGGAGCAGGTCGTGCGCGGGGCGGGAAGGCATCGCGCTAGTTTACCCCGGCGGGGGAGCCGGCAGGGCTGCGCCCAGGGAACGCGCCATCGCATGCGCGCTGCCGCTCCCACGCTTCGCTTCGCGAAACGCGGGCCCCACTTACCAGCTTCCAGACCCCCGCCGCTTCGCGGCCGCCCCCTGACTCAGGGGGCACTCCCCTAGACTTGGCCCGGTGGTCAGTAGATCCACGCCATGCGTGGATGAAATCTGTCAGATATCGACAAACAACATGGGGTCAGATCCGTTTTCCTGCGGAAAACGGATCTGACCCCAGGATGTCCCGACCTACTGCCACCCCAAGCAGCCCCCTCTGTTGAGGGGGCGCGCCGACAGGCGCGGGGAGAGGCCGGCAGGTGATGCAGGGTCCATGATTCCGCACCGCGGAATCATGGAAACCCGTAGGGGCGAAGCCCTGAAGGGTTACTGCAGTAGAGAGCGCAGCATCCAGGCGTACTTCTCGTGGGTCTGCAGGCGCTGGGTCATCAGATCCTCGGTCGGGGCGTCGTCACCCTTGGCCGCCACCTCCAGCACTTCACGTGCCGTACGGCAGACCGCTTCGTTGGCGACCACCAACTGGCGTACCATTTCACGCCAGTCCGCACTGTCGGTCAGGCCCGGTTCCTCGACGATCGAGGTCAGCGCAGCGAATTCCCGGTAGGAGCCCGGGGCATTGAAGCCCAGCGCGCGGATGCGCTCGGCCACGTCGTCCAGTGCTGCCCACTGCTCGGTGTACTGCGTCTCGAACATGGTGTGCAGCGAGTTGAACATCGACCCGGTCACGTTCCAGTGGAAGTTGTGCGTCTTCAGGTAGAGCGTGAACGCATCGGCCTGGAAGTGCGACAGGCCGTCGGCGATCTTCTTGCGGTCGCCCTGGGTGATCCCGATATCGATGTTCGGCGCCGACGGTGCCGCCACTGCAAGCTTCTGCTTGCCGGTCTTGGCCTTGGTCGTGCTCTTGGTCTTCGCCATGGGGTTCCTCCTTGTGGAATCGTTGGCCTTCACAGTAAATCAGTCTCGATGACTGGTCGCTTTCAAAGTTTTGAACGAACCGATTGATGAACTCTATCGATAAAAATCCGCCGCCCCGCCTGCGCCAACAGCGCGCCGCCATCGACGGCGCCATGAGCCGCGACCGGGGCCGTTTGCTGGGGATGCTCTCGCGTTGCCAGGCCAAGCCACAGGATGCGGCACTGGCCGCTACCTTCGAGCAGGCCTTGCAGGCGTCGGTGCAGCGCCGGCAGGTCAGGGCGCAGCAGCAGCCGTCCATTACTCTGGACCCGCAGCTGCCCATTGCGCGTGAAGCCGAGGCCATCATCGGGCTGATCCGCGACCACCAGGTCGTGGTGATCGCCGGTGAAACCGGCTCGGGCAAGACCACCCAGCTGCCGAAACTGTGCCTGGCCGCAGGCCGTGGCCAGGCCGGCATGATCGGCTGCACCCAGCCGCGACGGATTGCCGCACGTGCGGTGGCCAGCCGCGTGGCGCAGGAACTGCAGAGCGAGCTGGGCCAGCTGGTCGGTTACCAGGTGCGCTTCAACGACAAGGTCAGCGAAGACAGCCGCATCAAGTTCATGACCGACGGCATCCTGCTGGCGGAGATCGCCAGTGACCGCTGGCTGTCGAACTACGACACGATCATCGTCGACGAGGCGCACGAACGCAGCCTCAACATCGATTTCCTGCTGGGCTACCTGAAGCAGCTGCTGCGCAAGCGCCCGGACCTGAAGCTGATCGTCACCTCGGCCACCATCGACACCGAACGCTTCGCCAGCCATTTCGACAATGCGCCGGTGATCAGCGTCGAAGGCCGCACCTACCCGGTGGAAGTGCGCTACCGCGCGCTGGAAGGCGAGGGTGAACAGGAAGGCGAACGCACCGTCAACGACGCCATCGTGTCGGCCATCGATGAGATCACCCGCCTGGATTCGCGCGGCGATGTGCTGATCTTCCTGCCGGGCGAGCGCGAGATCCGCGATGCGCACCAGTCGCTGGAACGGCGCAAGTACCGCAACACCGAGGTGCTGCCGCTGTACGCGCGCCTGTCCAACCAGGACCAGGACCGGGTATTCAACCCCGGGCCGAACCGGCGCATCGTGCTCGCCACCAACGTGGCGGAAACCTCGCTGACGGTGCCGCGCATCCGTTACGTGGTCGATCCGGGCTTCGCCCGCGTCAAGCGCTACAGCCCGCGCAACAAGCTGGACCGCCTGCACATCGAGCCGATCTCGCAGGCCAGCGCCAACCAGCGCAAGGGCCGCTGTGGCCGTATCGCCGAGGGTATCTGTTACCGCCTGTACGCCGAGGCCGATTTCCAGGCGCGGCCGGAGTTCACCGATCCGGAAATCCGCCGCTCCAGCCTGGCCGGGGTGATCCTGCGCATGCTGCAGCTGGGCCTGGGTCGCATCGAAGAATTCCCATTCCTGGAAGCGCCGGACGAGCGTGCGGTGGCCGATGGCTGGCAGCAGCTGACCGAACTGGGCGCGATCGATACCGAGCGGCGCATGACCACCATCGGCAAGCAGATGGCACGCCTGCCGGTGGACGTGAAGCTGGCGCGCATGCTGGTGGCCGCGCAGGCGGCCGGCTGCCTGCGGCCGATGCTGGTGATCGCCTCGTTCCTGGGCATCCAGGATCCGCGCGAACGCCCGCCCGAAGCACGCGGTGCAGCCGACAGCGCGCATGCGCAGTTCGCCGATGGGCGCTCCGAGTTCGTCGGCGTGCTGCGCCTGTGGGATGCCTATCGGCAGGCCCATGAAGATCTGACCCAGTCCAAGCTGCGCGATTGGTGCGGCCGTCATTTCCTTGGCTTCCTGCGCATGCGCGAGTGGCGCGAGCTGCATCGCCAGCTGCGCCTGCTGTGCGAGGAGCTGGGCTGGAAGGAAGAGGCCAGCGAGGCGTCGATGGCGCCGCTGCTGGCCGGCAGCAGTGCGCCGGCGCCAGCGCGTGATTATGCTGCCGCGGTGAAGGCCACCCGTGGCCAGTTGCACCGCGCTGCACGCCTGGCCCGCGAAAGCAAGGCCGAGGCCGCACCGGCCCCGGTGCCCGTGCGTGCGCAGAAGGAACAGGCACCGGCGGGAGGGGGTTTCAGCGAACGCGTGCGTGCAGCGGCCTACCAGACCCTGCACCGTGCGCTGGTGGCGGGCCTGCCGACGCAGATCGGCCACCGCACCGAGAAGGGCGATTTCCAGGCGCCGCGCCAGCGCCGTTTCCTGCCGTTCCCGGGCTCGGCGCTGTCCAAGCGGCCGCCGCCGTGGCTGCTGGTGGCCAATCTGCTGGATACGCAGAAGGTGTGGGGCATGACCCTGGCCGCGATCGAGCCGGACTGGGTGATTGCCGAACTACCGCACCTGCTGCTGCGCAAGCACTTCGACCCGCACTGGTCGCGCGCGCAGGGCCAGGTGCTGGCGTCCGAGCAGATCAGCCTGTTCGGCCTGGTGCTGGCGCCGAAAAAGCCGGTGCACTACGGTCGCATCGCACCGGGCGAAGCGCATGACATCTTCGTGCGCCAGGCACTGGTGACCGGCGAGATCAACACCCGTGCCAGTTTCGTGGCCGACAACCAGAAAGTGCTGGAGGTCGCCCGCGAGGAAGAAGCGAAGCTGCGCCGCGCCGGCATCGTTGCCGACGAAGACTGGCAGGCGCGCTGGTACCTGGACCGGGTGCCGCCGCAGATCCATTCGGCCGCGGGGCTGGATGCCTGGTGGAAGGGGCTGGCGCCGGAACAGCGCAAGACCCTGCACTGGTCGCTGGTCGATCTGTTGCCGGGTGAAGGCAGCGAACAGGAGCGCTATCCGAAGTACCTGGCGCTGGGCCAGGCGCGGCTGCCGCTGCATTACCGCTTCGAACCGGGTGCCGACGACGACGGCGTGACCCTGGACGTGCCGCTGCACCTGCTCAACGCGCTGGACCCGGTGCAGCTGGGCTGGCTGGCGCCGGGCTTCGTCGCCGACAAGGCCTCGGCACTGATCCGCAGCCTGCCCAAGGCGATGCGCCGCAACTACGTGCCGGCGCCGGACTTCGGTCGCGCGTTCTACGAGGCGTTCCCGCAGCCCAGTGCCGATGCCATCACCGGCGAGTTGGCGCGTTTCCTGTCACGCGCCACCGGCGCGACGGTGACCGCGCTGGATTTCGAGCCCGGTTCGATCGAGCCGCACCTGCACATGAACCTGCGGCTGCGCGACGAGCAGGGCAAGGTGCTGGCGACCTCGCGTGATCTGGACGCACTGCGCGCGACGTTCGGCAGCCGTGCCGGCGATGCCTTCGCTGCACGCGCCGGCCGCGAGATGGCAGCTGATGGCCTGCGTACGTTCCCGGCGGCGCCGGTTCCGCTGCAGGTGCCGGGCGAAGCCGGTGTACCGGCCTATCCGGCGCTGCTCGATGAGGGCAACAGCGTGGCGCTGCGCATCTTCGCCGATCGCCAGCAGGCGCAGGAGGCCCATCCGCTGGGCGTGCGCCGCCTGCTGGAGATCGCGCTGGCCGAGAAGGTCAAGCAGGCACGCAAGCAGTTGCCGGTCGGTGCCAAGACCGGCTTGCTGTATGCCGCGATCGAATCGCAGGAGCGCCTGCGCGGTGACCTGGTCGATGCGGCGATGAACGCGGTGCTGGCGGAGGGCCTGGAAGACATCCGCGATGCAGCGGCCTTCGAGCATCGACGCGAGCATGCCGCCAAGGCCCTGTTCGGCGAGGCCATGTCACGGCTGAAGCTGGCCGAGAGCATCCTGGCGCTGGTGGCAGAACTCAAGCCGATGCTGGAAGCGCCGTTGATGGGCTGGGCGCGCGGCAACCTGGACGATATGGAAGCGCAGCTGGCCGGCCTGATCCACCCCGGGTTCCTGCGTGATACGCCGGCCGACGCACTGGCGCAGTACCCGCGCTACCTGAAGGCGATGATCCTGCGCACCGAGCGCGCCAAGCGTGATCCGCCGCGCGACCAGGCACGCATGCTGGAACTGCATCCCTTCCTGGAAGCGCTGCAGGTGGGTGAGCAGCAGGGGCTGCGCGAGCGGCCGCAATGGCAGGCCCTGCGCTGGGATCTGGAAGAACTGCGGGTATCGCTGTTCGCCCAGGAGCTGGGTGCACGCACCGGCATCTCGGCGAAGAAACTGGCGCAGCGGGTGACCGCACTGCGCCAGGCGTGACCGCGTGCAAGGGTCGCCCCATCGGGCGACCCTTGCCGCCGGGCATCGATCCGGCGCGGCCGGCATGCCCGGGCGTTACTTGGTGCGGCGAACCTTCGGCTGAACGTTCACCCCGTCCACCTTCATGTACCAGGCCCCCATCACGCCCGGGCGCATGCTGACGTTCGGGGCTTCCTTGCGGCCACCGGAATAGTGCGTGGCATCTATCTGCTCCCACTCCTGGCCGTTCTGCAGCACGTAGCGGCGGCCCTGGCTGAAGCCACGGAACTCGCCCTGCAGGTTGCTTTCGATCGGCTCGCTGCTGCCGAAATCCAGGAAGCCACGGTTCTTCTTGATCACTTCCTGGCGGCCTTCTTCGCGCGCTGCGGCGACGGCCTGGGTGGTGGCCGCCTCGACCTTGCCCTGCAGCCAGCGGTTGAGCGTAGCCAGCTCATCGGCACTGAGCTTGTCCAGGCCGGCGGCCTTGAACTCGGTGGGTGACATCTGCTGCTGCAGGTCGCCCTGCACCACGCGCTGGGCCAGCGCAGGCGCGGACAGGGACAGCAGCACGGCGGCACAGGCCAGCAGCCGTGGACGGACGCGCAGGGCAATCGAAGGCATGGCAGGTCTCTCCTGGGGATGTTGGCGAGTGTAGCGGCATGTCTTCATGCCGGGTGATGGTGGCCGCGGTGATTGTCCCTGAACGGCGCCGGCGCTAGTGTAGGGGCTTCTGTCTTGCCTGCTCGATGCTGTGAACCGCGCTTCCGTCCCTGGCCTGGATGCCTTGTTGAACCGTCCCTCGGCAGCGGTGCTGCCTGCTCCGCTGCGCCAGGCCCTGCGCGAGCATTGGGAAGCGCCGGACTGCGACCACCAGATGCGTGCCACCTGGTCGGTGCTGGGCGATACCCTCGATGCGCTGGCGATGCTCTCGGCAGACGAGGGCGCGGTGGTGGCAGCCTTGCTGTTCGACCTGCCGGGCCTGCGCGTCAGCCTGGACCAGCTGCCGCTGGGCGGCCACAAGGCGGCGGTGATCGGGCTGCTCGATGGCCAGGATGCGGCCGATCCGGTGTGGGCGCTGCATGCCGGCCGTGAGGCGGGACGCAACAGCGAGGGCCTGCGCCGGTTGCTGCTGGCGATCATCCGCGACCTGCGCGTGGTGCCGATCCTGCTGGCACGCCAGCTGGCGCGGATGCGTGCGGCCGACAAGCTGGACGATGAGCAGCGCCGCGCGCTGGCCCAGCTGACCCGCGACATCCACGCGCCGCTGGCCAACCGCCTTGGCATCTGGCAGCTGAAGTGGGAGCTGGAAGACCTGGCGTTCCGCCACCTGGAACCGGAGACCTACCGCCGCATCGCCCGCGAGGTGGACGAAACCCGCATCGCCCGCGAGCGTTACGTCGAGAACGTCAAGAAGGTGTTGTCGCGCGAGCTGGTCGCCCAGGGCATCAGGGCCGAAGTCAGCGGCCGCCCGAAGCACATCTACAGCATCTGGCGGAAGATGCAGAAGAAGCGGCTGGCCTTCGACCAGCTGTATGACATCCGTGCGGTGCGCGTGATGGTCGACGACGTCGCCGCCTGCTATGCCGCGCTGGGCGTGGTGCACGCGTTGTGGGCACCGGTGCCGAGCGAGTTCGACGATTACATCGCCCGGCCCAAGGCCAACGACTATCGCTCGCTGCATACCGCAGTGGTCGGCCCGGAAGGGCGCACCATCGAAGTGCAGATCCGTACCCATGAAATGCACTCGCAGGCCGAGCTGGGCGTGGCCGCGCATTGGAAGTACAAGGAAGGCGGCAAGGGCGCGGAGAAGTCCTTCGATCGCAAGATCACCTGGATGCGTCAGCTGCTGGAGCAGGCGCAGGACGGTCAGGGCAATGAACTGGCTGGGGCGCTCGATGCCGAGCTGACCGAGGATCGGGTCTATGCGCTGAGCCCGAAGGACGAGGTGCTGGACCTGCCGCAGGGCGCCACGCCGCTCGATTTCGCCTACCAGGTGCACACCATGGTGGGGCACCGCTGCCGTGGCGCCAAGGTCAACGGCCGTATCGTGCCGCTGACCTATCGCCTGCGCAGCGGCGACCGCGTCGAGATCCTGACCGGCAAGGAGGCCGACCCGCGTCGCGACTGGCTGATGCCGGCCAACGGCTTCCTGGCCAGCAACCGCTCGCGCGAGAAGGTCCGCAGCTGGTTCCACAAGCTGGATCGGGCGCGCAACGTGCAGGCCGGCCGCGAGCTGCTCGAGCGCGAGCTGAAGCGGCTGGGCCTGCAGCACTCGGACCTGGCCGTGGCGGCGAAGAAGTTTCATGCCGACAGCGTCGATGACCTGTACATCCAGGTGGCGCTGGGCGATACCGGCCCGAACCAGGTCAGCCGTGCGCTGCTGGAAGCGGAGCGTGCCGCCAGCCAGCCCGCACCTGCGCCGACCCTGCCGCGGCCGACCGCGCGCCGCGAGAACCTGGGCAAGTCCAAGTTCACCGTGCAGGGCGTGGGCAACCTGCTGGTGCAGCTGGCACGCTGCTGCCAGCCGGTGGCCGGCGAGCCGATCGTCGGCTACCTCACCCGTAGCCGTGGTGTCACCGTACATCGTGCAGACTGTGCTGCGCTGGCCCGGCTGGCAGCCAGCAGCCCGCAGCGCATCCTGCCGGTGGAATGGGGCCAGGCCGGCGGTGGCTACGAAGTGGACGTGGTGGTTACTGCGGTCGACCGCCGCTGGCTGCTGAAGGACATCACCAACCTGATCGCCCAGGAAGACGCCTACGTGCTCGACATCCACAGTGACAACGTGCGCAACAGTGGCCGTGCCCATCTGCGGCTGCGGCTGAAGGTCAGTGACTATGGGCAGTTGTCGACCCTGCTGGGCAAGCTCGATGCGCTGCCCGGCGTGAGCGAGGCGCGTCGCCTCGGCTGAGCTTCACGCTGCCCCGGCTACCCTGCACGCATGGAACGCGAGCCCCCGCATCGCCCGCATGGCGCTGAACATCCTGCGCTGGACCGCGTCCGTCGCGAGGGCCGTTGGTGGTGGCTGCAGGCGCGCCATGCGCGCCGGATCTGGCGCTGGGCGCTGCTTGCCGCGCTGGCCGTGTTCGTACTGCTGGTACTGCTGCGCAAGCCGCTGGCCGACTGGTTCTGGGACGAGCCGCAGATCGAACAGCTGCTGGCCGAGGGGGATCGTGCATTGGCCGCCGGTCGCCTGAGCGATGCCGATGGCAGTGGTGCGCGCGAGCGCTACCAGGCGGTGCTGGCGCTGGACGGTGATCGCCCGCAGGCGCGCCAGGGCCTGGCCAATACCGGCGCGGCAGCGCTGCAACAGGCGCGCGATCGCTTGCAGGCTGATGACCTGGACGGCAGCGCGCAGGCACTGGCATTGGCGCGTGAGCTGCAGGTGCCCCAGGGTGAAGCGGATGCGGTCGCCCGCCAGTTGCAGGCGCGGCGCAGTGCCGGAGCAGGTATTGGTGCGCTGTTGGCGCAGGCGCGCAACGCGTTCGCAGCCGGACGCCTGGATGACGGCGACAGTAGTGCGTTGCCCTTGTTCCAGCGCATCCTGGCCCTGCAGCCGGACAACCTGCCGGCGCTGGAAGGGCGGGAAGATGCACTGAGCGACCTGCTGCTGCAGGCGCGCACGCTGGCGGGGCGCGGAGCGCTGGCCGAGGCGGCCGCGATCCTGCGCCGTGCCCGTCAGTTCGATGCCGGCCATGCCGATCTGCCGGCCAGCGAGGAAGCCCTGGCCCGGGCGGTCGACCAGCGCTTGCGGCAGGCGCAGCGTGCGTTGCAGCGGCAGCAGCTGGAAACGGCGGCCAAGGGCTTCCTGGCGGTGCTGGCGGTGGCCGCCGACGATCCCAATGCCCAGCGCGGGCGTGAGCAGGCATTGCAGGCGGTGGTGGCGCGCAGCCAGAAATCCGCCGACGACTTCCAGTTCGATGCGGCGCAACGCGATGCGGCGCTGGCGGAGGAACTGGGGGCTGCGCAGGCAGTTCGGCAACAATTGGCGCAGCGCCTGCAGCGCGCGCAGCAGGCACAACGGGCGCTGCAGCAGCCCGCGGTCAGCACGGCGCAGCGCGAACGCCAGCTGCGCGACCACCTGCGCAAGATCGAGCGTGCCGAGCGTGCAGGGCAGTGGATCAGCCCACCGGGGCACAGCGCGTTCGACGCGCTGCGTGAAGCACAGTCACTGGCCCCTCGCGACGCGCGGGTAAAGGCCGCCGCCGCGCGCCTGCTGCCCGCCAGCCGCCGCTGCTTCGACGACAACCTGCGGCAGAACCGCGTACAGGCGGCAGGCGCCTGCCTGCAGGCCTGGCAGACCTTGTCACCGACTGCGGCCGGGCTGCCCTCGGCGCGGCTGCGGCTGGCCCAGCGCTGGCTGGCGATCGGCAGCGAACGGCTCGGCAACGGCGACCTGGCCTTTGCCGTGCATGCCGCCGAACAGGCACGGTTGCTGCAACCGGACCTGGCCGAACTGCCGGCGTTCGAAGACCGCCTGCGTCGCGCCGGTGGACGGGCGGACTAGGCGAAGAACACCCGCTGTACGGTCGCACGGGCGGCATCGAGCGAGAAATGTTCGGCGACGTTGGCCAGGCCAGCATCGGACAACTGCTGCCACAGCTGCGGATCCTGGTACAGGCGGATCACCGCATCGGCGAACCCGGCAGCGTCATCGGCCACCAGCACGTCCTGGCCGGGGTGCAGGTGCATGCCTTCCACGGCGCAGGTGGTACCGACCACCGGTTGGCCATGGGCCATGCTCAGGTTGATCTTGCCTTTCACTCCGGCGCCGAACCGCAGCGGCGCGATGGCAATGCGCGCGCCGTCCATGTAGGGCGTGATGTCTTCGACGAACCCGTGCATCTGCACGCCAGGCTGGCGCGCGGCCAGTGCCAGCAGCGATTCCGGTGCCGCAGCGCCGATGCAGTGCAGGCGCACCTCCGGCAGCCGGGCGCGGATGCGGGCGAACACCTCGCCGATGAACCATTCCATGCCATCCAGGTTCGGCGGATGGCGGAAGCCACCGACAAACACCAGATCGTGCCGTTGCTCGAATACGGCGCCGGCGCCGGCAACCTCGTGCAGGTTGGAGATCAGCTCCACCCGCACCCGCGGCGCATCGGCCTGCAGCTGCTCCCGTTCGGCCGCACTGACCAGCACGGTGATGTCGCACTGCTCCATCACCGCCAGTTCGCTGCTGCGGGTGCGTTCGGCTGCGCGCAGCAGGGTCGTGTCGCCGGCAACTTCGGCACCGCGGCGTTCGCGCAGGTAGTGCAGGTCGACGGTGTCAAACACGGTGCGTGCCTGCGGCGCATAGCGCTTGAGCAGCGGCAGGCACTCATGGGCGACATGGTGGCGCACCAGCATCGCCACGTCGAAACGCGACCCCTGGCTGCGCAGCCAGCTGGCCACGCCGTCCAGGAAGGGGGCGTACCAGACTTCCACGCCCATCCGTTGCAGCGCTTCGGTTGCCGCACCGGCATGCTCGCGCCGGGTCGGTACGAACACCACATGGGCACCGCCCTGCAGCAGCAGGCGGATCAGGTTGACCTGGCGCAGCGACCCGGAATCGCGATCCGGCTGCGGTACTTCCTCGTCCAGGATCAGCACCTGGCGCCGGCCGCGCAGCAGCAGTGCCGGAGACGGTACTTCGCCAACCCGCGGATGGCGGGCGAGCTCGGTGGCCCAGCGAGCGGCGAAGATGGCCTGGTTGCGCACCTGGTAGGCCTTCACGCCGCTGCCGGTGTCGGTGCCGTTGCTGGTGCCTTCGTCGTGGATCACCCGGCTGGCCGGCTGCACCAGTACGCGCAGGCCCTGTGCACGCACGCGGAAGGCCAGGTCGGTGTCCTCGTAGTACGCGGGCTTGTAGCGGGCATCGAAGCCGTCCAGCTGCTGCCAGAGGGCGCGTGACAGCATCAGCGCCGCACCCGAGCAGTAGTCGACGTCGCGCAGGCTGGCAAAACGTGGGTCGTCAGCGGCCTCGAAGCGGCCATAGCTCCAGCCGCTGCCATCGGCGAAGATCACCCCGCCCGATTCCTGCAGGCGGCCATCCGGGTACAGCAGCTGGCTGCCGACCAGGCCGGCGCCGGGCACGCTGCCGAAGGTGTCCAGCAGGGCATCGAGCCAGCCCGGCTGCGGCACCGTATCGTTGTTGAGCAGCACGACGTAGCGGCCACGTGCACGCGATACACCATCATTGCAGGCTTCAATGAAGCCGCCGTTGTGCTCGCGCACTTCATAGCGCAACCCCGCCACCTGCGGCATCCACTGCACGGTGGCGTCGCTGCTGCCGTCATCCACCACCAGGATCTCGCACGCGGCTGCGGGCGGGTGTGCCGCCAGGGCGCGCAGGCAGGCCAGGGTGTGGTCGGCGTGGTTGTAGACCGGGATGACGATGCTCACCTCCGGCGACTCGCTGAACGGCACCGTGAAGGGGGCGAAATCCTGGGCTGGCGGCAGGAACAGCGGCGTGCGCGGTGCGGGAACGGCGCGCTGGGCATGCACGCGGATGCGCTGCCAGGTGGCCCGCCACCCACGGGTGCGCAGGCTTGCCAGGCTCCGGCGGGCCAGGCCCGACAGGCGGTTGATCAGGTAACGGATCTCGGCCAGGGACATCGCCATCCGGTTGCAACTCCAGCTTAAGCAGGGGAACCCGGGAGAATCCGCCAGCCGCAGCGGCTGGGGTAGACTCGCCAGACCCTACATTCTCGCATTCCCGTGCCCCGACGCTACGATTCCGACGACATCGACGATTTCGACGACGACGACCAGCAGGACAGCGGTCCGCTGTGGCGGCGCCGGCTGATCACCTGGAGCATGGCTGCGGTCGCGTTGGGATTGGGTTTCCTCATTCCCTATACGCTGTACCTGAACCAGCAGGTGACGCAGCGTTTCGGCGAGCTGCGCTGGCAGATCCCGACGCGCGTGTACGCCCGCCCGCTGGTGCTGACCCCCGGCAAGGCGATGGACGCGTCTACGCTGAAGACCGAACTGGCCGCCTCTGCCTACCGCGATGACGGCCAGGGCAAGGAGCCGGCCACCTATGCGGTGAACGGCGGTCGCTTTGTCATCTCCAGCCGCGGCTACAGCGACGTCGATGGCCGGGTCGCCCCGCGCCGGGTCGAGCTGTCGCTGGCCGATGGCGGCGTGGCCTCGCTGCGCGACGCCGACAACCGCAAGGCGCTGAAGGCTGCGCGGCTGGATCCGGCGCGCATCGCGACCTTGTACGGCCAGAAGCAGGAAGAACGCCGCCTGATCCGCATGGACGAGGCGCCGGACCTGCTGGTGACCGGCCTGCAGGCAGTGGAGGACAAGGACTTCAACCGCCATCACGGCATCGACCTGTCCGGCATCGCGCGCGCTGTGTGGGTGACGATCCGTTCCGGTGGCCAGAGCCGCCAGGGTGCTTCGACGCTGACCCAGCAGCTGGCCCGCAGCGGCCTGCTCGGCATCGGCAAGGAACAGACGGTCACCCGCAAGTTCAATGAGGTGCTGTACGCGCTGATCATGGAAGCGCGCTACGACAAGCGCACCATTTTCGAGGCCTATCTCAACCAGGTGTACCTGGGCCAGCGCGGCAGCCAGGCGATCCATGGCATGTCGTCCGGCGCCGAGTTCTGGTTCGGGCGTGACCTGCAGTCGCTGGAGACCGAGCAGATCGCCTTGCTGATCGGCCTGGTCAAGGGGCCGTCCTTCTACGACCCGCGGCGCAACCCGGAACGCGCGCTGGATCGCCGCAACTTCGTGCTGGGCAAGCTGCACGAGGCCACGCTGATCGACGATGCCGAGTACCAGCGCGCGCTGAAGGCACCGCTGGGCGTGCCCAAGACGCCGGGCCTGGTGGCCGCCAACCGCTTCCCCGCCTACGTTGACCTGGTCCGCCGCCAGCTCGGCCATGACTATCCGGAATCGGCGCTGCAGGGCGCGGGCCTGAGCGTGATGACCGGCATGTCGCCGTCCGCGCAGGCCTATGCCGAAGGCGCGGTGACCCGCACCATCAAGTCCCTGGAAAGCCAGCGTCGCCCTGAACTGCAGGCCGGCATGGTGCTGACCGACGTGCACAACGGCGACGTGCTGGCGGTGATCGGCAGCCGTGAGGTGTCCGAGGTCGGCTTCAATCGAGCGATCGAGGCGCAGCGCCCGGTGGGTTCGCTGCTCAAGCCGTTCGTGTACCTGCTGGCCCTGGCGCAGCCGGACCGCTACTCGCTGGCCAGCTGGGTCGATGATTCACCGGTGACGGTGCAGCTCGGCCGCGGCCGCAACTGGAGCCCCGGCAATGCGGACAACCGCAGCCACGGCACGGTGCGCCTGATCGACGCGCTGGCGCATTCCTACAACCAGGCCACGGTGCGCGTGGGCATGCAGGTCGGCCCCGAGCGTGTGACCCAGTTGATCCACGTGCTGGCCGGCATCAAGGCCGAGGCCAACCCGGCGGTGATCCTCGGCTCGACCGACCAGAGCCCGTACGCGATGGCGCAGCTGTACCAGTTCCTGGCGTCCGGTGGCGAGATCCAGCCGCTGCACGCGGTGCGTGGCGTGCTCGATCCGCAGGGCAAGCTGCTCAAGCGATACGACAAGACCCCGGCGCCGGCACAGGAAGGCGATTCGATTGCCGCCAACCTGATCAGTGTCGGCCTGCAGCAGGTGGTCGCCAGCGGTACCGCGCAGCGGCTCAATGCCGATGGCCTTGGCCGCCTGCAGCCAGCCGGCAAGACCGGCACCACCAATGATGGCCGTGACAGCTGGTATGCCGGCTACACCGGCGATCATCTGGCGGTGATCTGGATCGGCAACGATCAGAACGAGCAGGCCGGCCTGTATGGCGCCACCGGCGCGATGCGGGTCTGGTCGGGCATCTTCCAGCGCCTGCCGAGTGCGCCGCTGCGGGTCAGCAACAAGGGCCTGGACTGGCAGTCGGTGGCTTCCACCGGTCTCAACAGCACCGATGAAGGCTGCCCCGGCGCGCGTCGTTTCCCGTTCGTGGTGGGCTATGCGCCGGCCTATGCGCCGTGTGCGCCGGCCGCGTCGCCGGAGGGGCAGGGCGAGGCCGAAGGCGAGGGCGGTGGCTGGCGCAGCTGGTTCGGCCTGGACCGCAAGCCGGAAGCACCTGCCGAACCTGCCGCCCCCCCTCCTTCCCCAAGCCGATGATGCCGATGAACATGCGAACCCTGCTGCAGCCCCTGGCCCTGACCGGCCTCAGCCTGGTCCTGGCCGCCTGCGTGAGCAGCGCGCCGCCGGTGGTCAAGCCGGTCGACACCACCACGCCGGCGCAGCGGCTGGCTGCGGTGGATGCCGCAGCGGGTCCGGACGACAAGGAACTGTCGGTGCAGCCGCTGCGTGATTCGCAGGTGGAGGATCTGCGGCTGACCGCACAGGCGCAGCGCCAGGCGAACGATCTGGCCGGTGCCGCCAGCAGCCTGGACCATGCGCTGGAAATCGTGGCTGGTGACCCGGCGGTGCTGCAGGAACGCGCCGAACTGGCCTTGCTGCAGGGGCAGTGGGCCCAGGCGGAGACGTTCGCGCGCAAGGCCGTGGATCTGGGCTCGAAGACCGGGCCGCTGTGCCGCCGCCACTGGGCGACGATCGAGCAGTCGCGCCTGGCGCGGGGCGAGAAGGAGAATGCGGTGTCGGCGCATGCGCAGCTGGAAGGCTGCACGGTGCCGGGGATCAAGCGGTACTGAATTTCCAGCCAACGGCGCAGCCCCTCGTGGCTGGCTGCTTGGCCGCTTAAGGCAAAAGCCGCGCTTGGCTGGGCGGGGTGGGTTCGCGGGGGACGCCGTGAACCCATCCTTGGGGGCTTGGCCGCGGCATCCATGCCGCGGACACCCCCGCGAACCCACCCCGCCCGGCCTCTGACAGTTTCCGTGTGCGTCCAGCCACGGAAGAGAAAAAGAAAATCAAAAGCGGGTCGCGCGCTGCGCGCACTCGCCGTGGGGTCGGATCCGTTTTCCGCAGGAAAACGGCTCCGACCCCTTCTTGTTTCCGTTCTACCCACCGCTTCTGAATCCAGTCGAGCAAGCTCGACGCTACGCCGCGCGTCCATCCGTCACCGGGAAACTGTCGAAGGCGTGTCCTGCCTGCCCTGCCGGCCCGCCCAGCACGTAGAAACCCAGAGCCGTGAACAACGCCGTTGCCGTTGCTGGTGCTCCGGCTTGAAACGGGTGCCGGGCAGCGCCCGGCCGGGTATCCTTTCCGTCTGATGTCCGACCTTGTCCATGCCAGCCGCGAAGCCCTCAGCGACGGCGGCGCGCTCGCCTCGCACCTGGATGCCTTTGTCCCGCGTCCGGCGCAGCTGCACCTGACCGAAGCCATCGCCGATTCGCTGCAGCAGCGAGACCTGCTGCTGGCCGAGGCCGGTACCGGCACCGGCAAGACCTTTGCCTATCTGGTGCCGGTGTTGCTGTCCGGGTTGCGCACCATCATCTCCACCGGTACCCGGGCGCTGCAGGACCAGCTCTACCACCGCGATCTGCCGCGCGTGCGCCAGGCGCTGGGCGTCGGCCTGCGCAGTGCGCTGCTGAAGGGGCGCGCGAACTACCTGTGCCGCTATCGCCTGCAGCAGGCGCGGGGCGAGCCGCGGTTTTCCAGCCCCGAACAGGCCGCGCAGTTCCAGCGCATCCTGGCCTGGTCCGGCCGCTCGGAGTTCGGTGACATCGCTGAGCTGGACGGCCTGGCTGATGATTCGCCGTTGCTGCCGATGGTCACCTCCACCGTCGACAACTGCCTGGGTACCGACTGCCCGTTCTGGGATGACTGCTTCGTGGTGCGTGCGCGGCAACGCGCACAGGCCGCCGATGTGGTGGTGGTCAACCATCACCTGCTGCTGGCCGATCTGGCGCTGAAGCAGGATGGTTTCGGTGAGTTGCTGCCGGGGGCGCAGGCCTTTGTCATCGACGAGGCACACCAGCTGCCCGAGTTGGCTGCGCAGTTCTTCGGCGAAGGCTTCGGCATGCGCCCCTGGCAGGAACTGGGCCGCGACTGCCTGGCCGAAGCGCGCGGTGTAGGCGGCGCGCAGTCGGTTCTGCAGGAGCCGGTCGACCAGTTGCAACAGGCATTGCTTGCGTTGCGTTCGGCGATGGAAGGGCTGCCCCCGCGAGGTACGCAGTGGCGTGCGCTGGCCATGCCGCAGGTCCGCGACGGTTTCGATACGGTGCTGGCCGGCCTGGTGGCGTTGGAGCAGGCATTGCAGCCGCTGCGCGAAGCGGCGGCGGGCCTGGATGCCTGCCATGCACGGGCGCGCGAGGCGGTGTCGCGGCTGCAGCGCTGGCTGGGTGATGATGAGCCCACCCTCGATTTCGATACCGATCCGGCGGACAACGCCCGTGCCGCCGATGTGCTCTGGTACGAGCTCACGCCGCGTGGTTTCCGCTGCCAGCGCACGCCGATGGATGTGTCCGGCCCGCTGCGCGAGCATCGCGAGCGCAGTCGCGCGGCCTGGATCTTCACCTCGGCCACGCTGACCGTCGGCGGCGGCTTCGACCACATCGCCACCCGCCTGGGCCTGGACGATCCGCACACGCTGGTGCAGCCGAGTCCGTTCAACTGGCCCGAGCAGGCATTGTGCTACCTGCCCGAAGGCCTGCCCGATCCGGCGGCGCGTGGATTCGGCACCGCGCTGATCCAGACCCTGCGGCCGGTGTTGCAGGCTTCGCAGGGCAGGGCATTCCTGTTGTTCGCCTCGCACCGTGCATTGCGTGAGGCCGCCGAGGCACTGCGCGACGGGCCGTGGCCGTTGTTCGTGCAGGGCGAGGCGCCGCGCGCGACGCTGCTGCAGCGTTTCCGTGAATCGGGCAATGGCGTGCTGCTGGGCTCGGCCAGTTTCCGCGAGGGCGTGGACGTGGTCGGCGAAGCGCTGAGCGTGGTGATGATCGACAAGCTGCCGTTCGCGGCGCCGGACGATCCGGTGTACGAGGCACGGCTGGAGGCGATCCGCAGCCAGGGCGGCAATCCGTTCCGCGACGAACAGTTGCCGCAGGCGGTGATCGCACTGAAGCAGGGCGTTGGCCGCCTGATCCGCAGCGAAAGCGACCGGGGCGTGCTGGTACTGTGCGACCCGCGCCTGCTCAACCGGGGCTATGGGCGGGTCTTCCTGGAGTCGCTGCCGCCGTTCCGGCGCACCCGCAGCCTGGCCGATGTGCAGGCCTTCTTTACGCCACAATGGGGGCCCGTGGCCGATGATGCGGCCGACCCGGCTGCTGTTGCGCCGGGCCCGGAGCCTGCTCCCGGTGCCACGCTCCCCCTGTTCTGACCTGATCCGATGAAACTGCTCGCCTTTGAAACCGCCACCGAAGCCTGCTCCGTTGCCCTGCATGTCGATGGGCAGGTGCTGGAACGATTCGAGATTGCGCCGCGCCGGCACGCCGAACTGAGCCTGCCGTGGGCTGAGGCGCTGCTGGCCGACGCCGGCATCAGCCGTCGTCAGCTCGATGGCATCGCGCTCAGTCGCGGCCCGGGTGCGTTCACCGGCGTGCGCCTGGCCATTGCCATCGCCCAGGGCATCGCACTGGCGCTGGACCGCCCGCTGCTGCCGGTCTCGACGCTGCAGGTGCTGGCGCTGCGGGCACCGGCCGAGGAAACGCAGATCCTGTCGGCGATCGATGCGCGGATGGGCGAGCTGTATGTCGCACGCTTCGAACGTGTGGACGGCCTGCCCGTCGCGCGCGATGCCGAGCGCGTGTGCGCGCCCTCCGCGGTGGTGGTGCCGGAAGGACTGCCGGCCTACGGCGTCGGCACCGGTTTCGCCGCAGCCGAAGGTGCGCTGGTGGCGCAGCTCGGTGCAGGCCTGCGCGGCTTTGACGCGACGGCATTGCCACGCGCGTCGGACGTATTGGCACTGGCGGTACCAGCATTCGCGCGCGGTGAGGCCATCGCGCCGGAGAAGGTCGAGCCGGCCTACCTGCGCGACAACGTGGCATTGACCCTGGTCGAGCAGCAGGCGGCGCGCGAGGCGAAGGCGAAGGCCAACGGCTGAGCCCCTCGTGGCGGGGTTGGTTGATCGCGTAAATCAAAAGCCGTGGTTTGGCCGGGCGGGTGGGCTGCGCAGGGGACGCTGCAAGTACGTCCCTGTAAGCTCGGTCGCCGCATCCATGCGGCTCACGCCCCTGCGCAGCCCACCCGCCCGGCCTCTGACAGTTTCCGTGTGCGTCCGCCACGGAAAATCAAAAAAGAAAATCAAAATCAAAAGCGGATCGCTTCGCTCGCATCCGCGCGTGGCGTGGATGTGTGTCGACCAAGGTCGACACCTACCAACAGCCGATGATGCGCCGCGATTTATCAGAGGTGGGGCGGTGTGGGCTTGCAGGACCGTTGGCGCCATGGATGGCGCCATCGAGCCCCCAAGGACGGGTTTACGGCGTGTCCTGCAAGCCCATACCGCCCCGCCAGGTCCAGCATCCCCGCCGCCGCTTCTGCTGTTGCTTCGGCTGTGGCCGTTGCCTCTGCGGGTTCCGGGCCGCAGGCCCGGGCACCAGAACCCTACCGGTCGTCGTGCAGGGTGCCGCCTGGCAGGAACACCCAGGTACGGGTGACCTGCAGGATGTCGATCTCGTCCTCGGTCTTCGGCAACGGCGGGAACGGCTGTGCCAGCTTCACCACCCGCAGCGCCGCCTCATCCAGCAACGGCGTTCCGCTCGAGCGCAGGATCCGGCTGCTCTCCACGCTGCCGTCGCGGCGCACGCCCACGCTGATCACCACCTGGCCGCCGAGCCGGCGCTGCCGGGCCTCGTCCGGGTAGTTCAGGTTGCCTACGCGCTCGGCGCGGTCGACCCAGGCACGCAGGTAATTGGCATAGGCATATTCGCGCGTGCTGGCCGACACGAACTTGCGGTTCGGGCGCTTGGCGTACTGCGCCGAGCGCAGATGCACTTCAGCAGCCAGCCGCGCCATCTCCACATCGCGCTGCTCGCGCGCGCTCAGCGGTGCATCCGGCTCCGGCTGTTCCGGCGTTGGCCGGGACTGTGCCTGCGCCACGGTGTCCTCTCCGTTGCGGCTGCTGACCACCCGTGCCTGCGGCGGCGGAACCGGCGCGGCCGATTGCTGCTGCTGCGCAACCGGGCTGAGCCCGGACTGCGCCTGCGGCACGATGCCGGCCTGGTTGTCGCGCGGCCGCTGTGCGCGGTCGTGCTCGCCACCGCCTTCCTGGCTGGCGGCGGCAAGGAAATCAGCCTGCTTGGGCGTCAGTGCGGTGCGGGTCTGGCTGAAGATCACTTCCAGCGTCGGCACCAGCGGTGCATCACCCTTCACGGCGAAGCCCACGCCCAGGATCAGCAGGGCGTGGACCAGCACCGACAGTGCGATGGTCGCCCCCAGCCGTTGCGCTTCGCGCGGCGGCGGTGGCAGGACGGCAGGTGCGGCCGCCATCAGCGCAGGCCGGCCTCGAGCGCGTCGAACAGGGTGCCGGCAATGTTCAGGCCGTACTGCGCGTCCAGCTCGCGCACGCAGGTCGGGCTGGTCACGTTGACCTCGGTCAGGTAATCGCCGATCACGTCCAGGCCGACGAAACGCATGCCGCGTCGCTTCATCTCCGGTCCGACCTGGGCGGCGATCCAGCGGTCACGCTCGCTCAGCGGGCGGCCTTCGCCACGGCCGCCGGCCGCGAGGTTGCCACGGAACTCGTCACCCTGCGGGATGCGCGCCAGGCAGTAGTCGACCGGTTCGCCGTCGACCAGCAGGATGCGCTTGTCACCGGCCGTGATGTCGGGGATGAACTTCTGGGCCAGCGCCAGCTTGCGGCCGCCGTCGGTCAGGGTTTCCAGGATCACGTTCAGGTTCGGATCGCCCTGGCCGCTGCGGAAGATCGAGCGGCCACCCATGCCGTCCAGCGGCTTCAGCACGGCCTGGCCGTGTTCCAGGGCGAAGGCCTTCAGTGCCTTGGCATCGCGGCTGACCAGGGTCGGTGGGCAGCACTGCGGGAACAGCAGGGCGGCCAGCTTCTCGTTGTAGTCGCGCAGGCCCTGCGGGTTGTTGACCACGCAGGCACCGGCAGCGGCAGCCACGTCCAGCACCTGGGTGTCGTACAGGTACTCGGCGTCGACCGGCGGGTCCTTGCGCATCAGCACGATCTGGCCGGGACCGAACTCGGTACGGCTGAACGTACCCAGCTCATACCAGCCGGCCGGGTCGTCGCGCACCTGCATCGGGGCGGTCTGGGCCACCGCCACGCCACCTTCCAGGGCCAGTCCGCCCGGCCGCACGTAGTGCAGGGCATGGCCGCGGCGCTGGGCTTCCAGCAGCATGGCGAAGGTGGTGTCCTTGGCGATCTTGATGTGGGCGATGGGGTCCATCACCACGATGACGTTCAACGGCATGGGCGCACCTGTCAGGCAAGGCGTTGATGGTAGCGGCAACGCTGGCCGCGCGCCTCCCCGCCGTACTGCAACGCAGCGTCCGCCTGCCGGCAGCGCAGTCATTGCGAACCCGGTCACGTTCAGCCGGGCGCCACCCCCTGCGCGGTGGGCCGGCCTTGAAGCGGGCGCGGAAAGTGCGATATAGATACGCTTTCGCAGCGGCTCCCGCCAGAGATTGGGCCGTGCGCTTGGGGATAGGCAATGACTGAAAACACGACTGCGGGCGGGGAACTCGCAGGACTCCGGGTGATGGTCATCGATGATTCGAAGACCATCCGCAGGACTGCGGAAACGCTGCTCAAGCGCGAAGGCTGCGAGGTGGTCACCGCCACCGACGGCTTTGAAGCGCTTGCCAAGATCGCAGACCAGCAACCGCAGATCATCTTCGTCGACATCATGATGCCGCGCCTGGATGGCTACCAGACCTGCGCGCTGATCAAGGGCAACCAGCTGTTCAAGGCGACCCCGGTGATCATGCTGTCATCCAAGGATGGCCTGTTCGACAAGGCGCGGGGGCGCATCGTCGGCTCGGAGCAATACCTGACCAAGCCTTTCACGCGCGAAGAACTGCTGGGTGCCATCCGCACATACGTCAACGCCTGACCAGGGGGGAAAGGCACAATGGCTCGTATCGTCCTGATCGAGGATTCACCGACCGACCGCGCGGTGTTCACCCAGTGGCTGCGCCGTGCCGGCCACGAGGTGCTGGAAGCGGACAACGCCGAGGATGGCCTGCAGCTGGTCCGCGACCAGGTGCCGCAGCTGGTGCTGATGGACGTGGTCCTGCCCGGCATGAGCGGTTTCCAGGCCACCCGTGCAATGGCCCGTGATGCGTCGATCAAGCACATCCCGGTGATCATCGTCAGCACCAAAGCGATGGAAACCGACAAGGCCTGGGGCCTGCGCCAGGGCGCAGCCGATTACATCGTCAAGCCGCCGCGCGAGGATGAACTGATCGCGCGGATCAACGAACTGGTGGCCTGATGCGCTCGCCCTTCGACATCCTTGAAGCCTACGAACGGCGCAGCCTGGCCCACGCGGTGCAGCTGCCCGGGCGGCAGTTTGCCCAGGACCTGTGGCGTGGCGTGGGTTTCCGCGTCGGCCAGCGCCGGCTGGTGTCCGATTTCCGCGAAGTGGTGGAAATCGTGCCGATGCCGCCGGTAACCCCGGTGCCCTGCGCACAGCCCTGGCTGCTGGGCGTGGGCAACCTGCGCGGCAACCTGTTCCCGGTGGTCGACCTGAAGTACTTCCTGGAAGGCACGCGCACCGTGCAGCAGGAAGGCCAGCGCGTGCTGATCATGCGCCAGGCCGGCGGCGACGTCGCACTGACCATCGATGAACTGTTCGGCCAGCGCAGCTTCGAGCTGGACCAGCAGATCGAAGCTGGCACGTTGGCCGAAGGCCGTTACGGCCATTTCGTCGACCGTGCCTTCCATGCCGACGGCCATGACTGGGGCGTGTTCTCGCTCTCGCTGCTGTCGCGCACCCCTGAATTCCGGCAAGCCGCGGCCTGAGGCCGGGCATCGCCCCCTGCATTGAAGATCGAGGTTGAACGATGAGTACTGCTTCGGACGCCACCAAGACCGGAAAGCTGCGGCTGGGCGGCAGCAACCTCTGGCTGTTCCTGCTGCTGGCATCGATGATCCTGTTCGGCGTCAACACCGGCGTCGCTACCTGGCAGGGCAGCCGCCTTGCCGACGCCGGCTCCAAGGCTGCCGACCTGCAGGTACTGTCGCAGCAGCTGGCCAACCAGGGACGTGATGCGGTCGGCGGCAACGCCCAGGCCTTCACCGCCTTCAAGGCCACCCGCAACGCGATCGAACAGAACGTGTCGACGCTGCAGGGCCGCTATGGCAAGGAGCCCGGCGTGTCCGGTGCCATCGCGACCCTGGGCGAGACCTGGGCACCGTTGGGCAAGCAGGCCGGGCAGCTGGTGGCCAGCGAGCCGGCCGTGCTGGCGCTGGCCGGCAACGCGAACAACTTCACCGGCGCGGTGCCGGGCCTGCAGGCCCAGCTGAACGAGCTGGTGCGCGCGATGTCCGCCTCCGGCGCACCGTCGTCGCAGGTGTACAGCGCGCTGCAGCAGGTCGTGGTGGCCGGTTCGATGGCCCGCCGCGTGACCGAGATGCGTGCCGGTGGCAGCGCCGCGGCAACCGCCGGCGATGCGCTGGCGCGTGACATCACCGTGTTCTCGCAGGTGCTCGATGGCCTGCGCAACGGCAACGAGGAACTGGGCATCACCGCCGTGCGCGGTGCCGCCGCCGTGGCCGCCCTGGAACAGTCGCAGCAGAAGTGGGAAGCGATGAAGCAGGACGCCGACGCGATCCTGGCCAGCTCGCGCCAGCTGTTCGCGGCGCAGTCGGCGGCCACCGCGCTGGGCCAGGGTTCGGCACACATGCTGGACGACAGCCGCAAGCTGTTCGACGCGTTCTCCTCGTTCGGTTCGGTATCCGACACCCGCCTGTTCCCGAACTTCTGGATTGGCGTGGTGTCCGGTGCGCTGTCGCTGATCGCGATCATCGGCTTCGTCTCCACCAACGTGCGCAGCCGCTCGCGCGAGCAGGAACTGCGTTACCAGACCCAGGTGGAATTCAACAGCCGCAACCAGCAGGCGATCATGCGGCTGCTGGACGAAATCTCCTCGCTCGGTGAGGGCGACCTGACGGTGAAGGCCTCGGTGACCGAGGACATGACCGGCGCGATCGCGGACGCAATCAACTACGCGGTCGACGAGCTGCGCCACCTGGTGACCACCATCAACGACACCTCGGCCAAGGTCGCGATGTCCACCCAGGAAACGCAGGCCACCGCCATGCAGCTGGCAGAGGCGGCGGGTCACCAGGCCAACCAGATCACCTCGGCCTCGGACCGCATCGGCGAAATCGCGGCGAGCATCGAGCAGGTATCGCGCAACTCGGCCGAGTCGGCCGACGTGGCACAGCGTTCGGTGGTGATCGCCGCCGAAGGTGCCGGCGTGGTGCGCGAGACCATCCAGGGCATGGACCAGATCCGTGACCAGATCCAGGAAACCTCCAAGCGCATCAAGCGCCTGGGCGAGTCGTCGCAGGAAATCGGATCGATCGTGGAACTGATCAACGACATTTCCGAGCAGACCAACATCCTGGCGTTGAACGCGGCGGTGCAGGCTGCGTCGGCCGGTGAAGCGGGCCGCGGTTTCGCGGTCGTGGCCGACGAAGTGCAGCGCCTGGCAGAACGTACCTCGGGTGCGACCCGACGCATCGAGAACCTGGTCCAGGCCATTCAGGCCGACACCAACGAAGCGGTCACCTCGATGGAGCAGACCACTGCCGAAGTGGTGTCCGGTGCGCGCCTGGCCGAGGACGCCGGTACCGCGCTGACCGAGATCGAACGCGTGTCCAACGCCCTGAACACCCTCATCAAGAACATCTCCATCGCCGCCCAGCAGCAGTCCGCCGCCGCCTCCGACATCACCCGCACCATGGGCGTGATCCGGCAGATCACCGGCCAGACCTCGCAGGGTGCCGGGCAGACCGCAGAGTCGATCGGCCACCTCGCGCAGCTGGCGGCGGACCTGCGCCGTTCGGTCGCCGACTTCAAGCTGCCGGCGTGACGCGGGCAGGGCGGCGAGCAAGGAACCAGTCGATGAAGCATTTCCATTCCCCACGCCAGAACTCGCGCGGCCACCGCGCGGCGGCGAACGGAGCGCGTCCATGAGCAGTCTGCGCGATGCGATGAGCCACGCAGCGCTGGGCTGGGTCAAGCCCGAGCTGGACGAGACCCTGCGCCAGGTGCGCAACGAGGTCGAGTACTACGCGGAAGACCCGACCGATGCCAGCCGCATGCGCATCTGCGCCGGCTACCTGCACCAGGTGCAGGGCACCCTGCGCATGGTCGAACTGTATGCGCCGGCGATGGTGGCCGAAGAGCTGGAGCAGCTGGCCAACGCCATCGGCGCCGGCCGCGTGGCCGACCGTGATGAAGCCTGCGCGACCCTGATGCGTGGCAGCGTGCTGCTGCCTGACTATCTGGAACGCCTGCAGAACGGCCATCGCGACATTCCGATCGTGCTGATGCCGCTGCTCAACGAGATCCGTGCGTCGCGCGGCGAAGAAGGCGTCAATGACAGCGTGCTGCTGGCCTTCGCGCCGGACAGTGTCACCGCCACCGAAGCCGAGCTGGACCATGCCCGTGGCAGCCTGAGCGGGCGCAACCGCGAGCTGCTCGACACGGTCGGCAACGCGGTGAAGGAAGAACTGCTGCGCATCAAGGATGCGCTTGACCTGCACCTGCGCACCGGTGGTGCGCCGGAACAGCTGCAGACCCAGGCCAACGAGCTCGGCGCCGTGGCCGACACGCTGGGCATGATGGGGCTGGGCGTGGCCCGTGGCGTGGTCGTGCAGCAGCGCGACGCGCTGCGTGGCGTGGTCGAGGGCCGGCAGCAGATCGACGAGAACCTGCTGCTGGATATTGCCGGTGCGCTGCTGTACGTCGATGCCTCGCTGGATGACCAGGTCGCCCATCTGGGTGCCGGCGGCAGTGGCGAGGACGATCCGAGCGCGGTCGAGAACCGGCGCACGGTGGAGGTGCTGGCGCATGAAGCCATCGCCAACTTCGCCGCCGCCCGCGAGCATTTCGTCGCCTTCATCGAAACCAGCTGGAACCATGCCGAGCTGCAGGATGTGCCGCGCCTGCTGGGCGACGTGTCCGGCGCGCTGCGCATGCTCGACCTGGGCACCGCCGCCGATTACCTGCGTGGCGTGCAGCAGTACATCGAGGCTGAACTGATCGGCCGCCAGCGCGTGCCCAGCGGCCGCCAGCTGGACACCCTGGCCGATGCCATGGCCAGCCTGGAGTACTACCTGGAAGCCCTGCGCGACCGCCGCCCGGGCCGCGAAGACATCCTCGAAATCACCCGCAGCAGCCTCGAGGCACTGCGCTACTGGCCGCTGCCCGAACGCACTGCTGCCGCGCCGGAAGCACCGGTACTGCTGCCGGTCGAACGCGAGCCGGTTGCGCTGCAGGCCGAGCCGCTGCAGCCGGAGCGCATCGAGGTTCCGGTGCAGCCTGCGGCGCCCGCTGCCGGCGACGTGCCGGTGCCGCTGCCGGACTTCATCTTCGACCCGCCGCCGGCCACACCGGCGCCGATGGCGTCCGACAACCACCGGGTGTTCGGCGTACCGGGTGCTGCGGCAGCCGTGGCCGCCAGTACCGGTGATACCGGCGCTTCGCCATTGCCGACGCACGATGATGCGGAGGCCTCGCTGGTCTTCGCGGCGTCCAGCGCGCCTGCGCCGGATGTCCCGCAGTGGGAGCTGGCGCCGTTCCATCCGGAGGGCGACGTCGTCGCGCCTGCCGACGACGAGCGCAGCCCGACCTTCGCCAGTTTCGATCCGGTCAGCTTCGAGCTGGCTGACGGGGGGCACGCCGGTGCACCGCAGTGGTCGCTGTCCGAGGCGCCGCAGGTAGCGGTGGAAACCGCAGCGCCTGCCATCGACGAGACGACGGATGCGTTGGTCGCCTCCGCAACCGCTTTCGATGCTGCGCCGGCGTTCGATCCGGTGGCGGCCGAACAGGATGCGGCTGCCGTGGCCGACGACGTGGTGTTCCGCTTCGACGCCGACGCACTGGACAACGCTGACGACGTGCTGTCGCTGCATGCGATGGAAACGCTGTCGCTGGATGATGACGCCGGGTTGCATCCGTCGCTGGAGATGGTCGACGCCGTAGCCCCGCCGCTGGCTGATGCATCACCCGCAGCGCGGGTCGAGATGGATGAAACCCCGGCGGGTGACCTGCCGGAATCGTCGATCACGCCGCCACTGATCGATGCGCCGGCTCCGGCGGCGGAAACGTCCGCACCGGCCGTGTCGGTGATCGATATCGACACCATCGCGCCGATTGATTTCAGCGAGGCCGATGCCCAGTTCTTCGCCGAGCTGAGTGCGGCCGCTGCCGGCTTCAATCCGCAGGCGATGGCCGCTGCAGCGGCGCCGGAAGCGGCGGTTGCGGCCGACGCCGGCACCGACACCTCTGCCGGCTTCGACGCCGGCTTCGACGACGATGCCGAGAACATCGACGAGGACATCCGCGAGGTGTTCCTGGAAGAGTTCGACGACGAGCTGGCCAATCTCGGCACGCTGCTGCCAGCGTGGCGCATGCAGCCGGACAACATGGACCGGCTGCGCCCGATCCGGCGCATCTTCCATACCCTCAAGGGCAGTGGCCGCCTGGTCGGCGCACGCACCCTGGGTGAGTTCGCGTGGAAGATCGAAGGCATGCTCAACCGCGTGCTGGACGGCAGCCGCGCCGCATCCCCCGCAGTGCTGGCGATGGTCGACAACGCGCATGCGGCGCTGCCGCAGCTGAACGCGGCGCTGCGCCACGGCCAGCGCATCAGCGTCGACCTGCAGGCCATGCAGGCCATCGCCGATCGTGTCGGTGCAGGCGAGGAAACCTACTACGTGCCACTGCCGGCGGCCCCTGCACCGGTCGTACCGGTGGCCGAAGCCGACGGCGAAGACGAGGTCAGCCGCATTCTCGACGCGGAAGCTGCCGCGTCGGCGCTGGCCGACGCCGCCGTGGAGGCCGAAGCCGCCGGCACGCCGGCCAACATCGACAGCGTGCTGCGCGAGATCCTCGAAGCCGAGGTGGAAGTCCATCAGGCCACCCTGCAGGACTGGCTGCGTTCGGCACAGCAGGCACCACAGCCGGTCAGCGATGCACTGCTGCGCGCGGTGCACACCATGAACGGCGCCTTCGCGATGACCGAAGTGCCCGAGATCACGGCTGTGACCGGTGGTGCCGAGTCCTACATCAAGCGTGCACTGGCCGCCGAGGTGGTGCCGGGTGATGAAGGCGTGGCCGCCCTGGATGCGACTGCGCAGGCGATCACCGCCACCATGCAAGCGCTGCAGGCCGAACAGCCGCGCATCGCGCCGCAACAGGTACTGGCACAGCGCCTGCAGGCGCTGGCCGGCGAGTTGCCGGAAGCGCGCTGGCCGATGGTGGGCCTGGAAGACGACGAGGACGATCTGGTGCTGGACGACGAACCGGCGGCCGAACCGGGCGCGGAAGCATCGACAACCGCCGCGGTTGAAGCCGATGCTGTGCCGCTTTCGTTTGCCGCACCGGAACAGGAAGCGGAGGCACCGGCCGATAGGGCGGAAGCCGCGGTCGCCGATGGGGCGATCGAGGCCGGGCTGGAGGTCGGTGAGCTGACCGCCAGCGACGACCTATCGCGCTACTTCGATGCCGGATGGCCGTCCGTACCGGGTGAGGGCGGGGCGTCGCTGCCGGTGGTCGAATCGATCCAGGTGGCCGACGATGTTCCGGACGTTGCTGCAGACCGCGCCGAGGCGGAGGCCGAAGGCGTACCGCTGTTGTCCGACGATGATGGGTTGACCGTCGCGGACGATCTGTCGCCGTACCTGGACGCCAGTGCGCTGCCGGTCGACGACCGCGACGCCGAAGAGATTCCCGCAACTGCCGAAGCCGGCGCATCTGACCTGAATGCGTCCTCGTCCGATCACGCGCACGACGCTGACGCGGTGGCGTTCGAGTCGCCTGCTGCACTGCCACTCGACAGCGGGCTGTCGAGCCTGCAGGATGAAATGGCTGCGCCGGGGTTTGCAGAACCGGTCTCGCTGGAAGCCGCGCTCGAGGCCGGCCTGCACGTGATCGACGAAGAGCAGCCCCTGGCCGACGACGGGCAATGGCCCGTGCTCGGCCTGCAGGCCAGCGAACTCGCGCCGGGCGAGGCGGAAGCCTTTGCCGAGGATGCGGACGTCGGCGGGGAGGCGGCGATCGGTGAAGGAGAGAGCGCCGATCAGCCGTCCCCGGCGACGGTGAACGAGGAGATCGCGGAGACCGCAGCGCCGGCCACCGCCGAACCGGTGCGCTTCTTCGAACTGGAGGACGCACCGGGCCAGGCGGATGTCCACGCCGAAGCCGCCGGCCTCGATGGGGTTGCCGTGCCGGATGCCGTGGCAGCCGACGCGCCTGAAGCCGGCGTGCCTGAGCCCGTGGCACCTGAAGTACCTGCCATGCCGGTGCTGGAAGACAGCGCCGATACGCTCGACTTCAGCATCTACGATCGCGAGCTGGTCGACATCTTCGTCGAGGAAGGCAAGGACCTGCTCGACCATTGCGATGGCCTGATCAGCGAGCTGCGCGATGCACCGCAGGATCGCGAGGTGCTGGCTGGCCTGCAGCGTGACCTGCACACCCTGAAGGGTGGCGCACGCATGGCCGGCATCAACGCCATCGGCGATCTCGGCCACAGCATCGAATCGTTGCTGGAAGCCGTCGCCGCCGGTCGCACCGAGATTGAACGCCGCGATGTGCAGTTGCTGGAGCGCGGATTCGATCGCCTGCACCAGCTGTTGACCCGCACCGGTGACCACCGCGTGGTGGAACCGGCGCAGGATCTGGTCGACGCATTCGAAGTGCGTACCACCACCGATATCGCTGCGGCTGCGGCGGCTGCCGCAGCGGCAGCCAACGGGGCGAGCGTCGCAGAAACCGCTTCTGCGCCGGTCGCCAGCCCGGCACCGGCAGTGCTCGATGCGCCGTTGTCGGCACCTCTGCCGGCCGAAGGCGTGGTCGATGAAGATCCGCTGGCACGCCCGCAGCAGGAACAGGTGCGCGTGCGCGCGGATCTGCTCGACCGCCTGGTCAACCATGCTGGTGAAGTGGCGATCTACCGTTCGCGCCTGGAACAGCAGCTCGGCGCCTTCCGTGGCGCGATGGGCGAACTGGAGCGCACCAATGCGCGACTGCGCGACCAGCTGCGCCGCCTCGACCTGGAAACCGAAGCGCAGATCGTTGCCCGCTACCAGCGTGAGCAGGACCAGGCCGATCAGAAGTTCGATCCGCTGGAGCTGGACCGCTTCTCCACGCTGCAGCAGCTCAGTCGTGCGCTGAACGAGTCGGCAGCCGATCTCGGGGGCCTGCAGGGCGTGCTGGACGATCTGTCGCGCCAGTACGATTCGCTGCTGCAACAGCAGTCGCGCGTCAGCTCCGAGCTGCAGGACGGCCTGATGCGCGCGCGCATGGTGCCGTTCGATGGCCTGGTGCCGCGCCTGCGCCGCGTGGTCCGCCAGTCCGGCATGGATACCGGCAAGCAGGTGCACCTGACCCTGGAAGGCACCCACGGCGAACTGGACCGCAACGTTCTCGACCGCATGGTCGCGCCGCTGGAGCACATGCTGCGCAATTCCGTGGCCCATGGCCTGGAAGCACCGGAACAGCGTCGCGCCGCTGGCAAGCCGGAAGAGGGCGAAGTCGCCATCCGCCTGCACCGTGAAGGCTCGGAAATCGTGCTGGAAGTGGCCGATGACGGTGCCGGCCTGGACCGTGAAGCGATCCGTCGCCGCGCCATCGACCGTGGCCTGTTGGCCGCCGATGCACAGCCGAACGAGCAGGAACTGGACAACCTGATCTTCGCCTCCGGTTTCTCCACCGCCGACCAGGTCAGCCAGCTGGCGGGCCGCGGCGTGGGCATGGACGTGGTGCGCAACGAAGTGCGCCAGCTCGGCGGCTCGGTCGACATCCAGTCGGTGCGTGGCCAGGGCGTGCGCTTCACCCTGCGCCTGCCGCAGACGCTGGCCGTCACCCAGGCGGTGTTCGTGCAGATCGGCGAAACCACCTTCGCCGTGCCGGTGGCCTCGGTCAGTGGTATCGGCCGCCTGTCGCGTGAACGTTTCGAGGCCGCCGACAGCAGTTACCGCTACAGCGGCGAAGACTATCCGCTGTATGACCTCGGCAGCCTGGTCGGGCAGGCGCCGGCGCGCGCCGATGGCCAGGACCAGGTGCCGCTGCTGCTGGTCCGTGCCGGTGACCTGCGCGCTGCAGTGGCGATCGACCAGGTGCTGGGCAACCGCGAAATCGTGGTCAAGCCGGTCGGCCTGCAGATCGCATCGGTACCGGGCATCTACGGTGCCACCATCACCGGCGATGGTCGCGTGGTGGTGATCCTGGACGTCGCGCCGCTGGTGCGCCGCTTCCTGGCCAATCCGACGGCACCGGTGCTGGCCAATGCGCCACGCGATGAACGCCAGGTGCCGCTGGTGATGGTGGTGGACGACTCGCTGACCATGCGCAAGGTGACCGGCCGCATTCTTGAACGCCACAACTTCGAAGTCAGTGTCGCCCGCGATGGCGTGGAAGCACTGGAGCGACTGGAAGAGCGCGTACCGGACCTGATGCTGCTGGACATCGAGATGCCGCGCATGGACGGCTACGAGCTGGCCACGGCGATGCGTGCCGACCCGCGCTACAGGGATGTGCCGATCGTGATGATCACCTCGCGCAGCGGCGACAAGCACCGCCAGCGCGCCTTCGAGATCGGTGTCCAGCGCTATCTGGGCAAGCCGTACCAGGAACTGGACCTGATGCGTAACGTGTACGACCTGCTGGGGATCGCCCGTGTCCGTGAGTGAAACCCATCCGGCCCCGGCCGTCGCCCTGCTGGCCCGCCCTGGTGCGGCGCGCGAACGCCTGCGCGAGGCGCTGTCGCATGCAGATGTGCAGCTGGTCCTGGAAGATGATCCGAACGGCCTGGAACCACAGGTCCTGCAGGCCGCCGATCCGCGGTTCGTGGTGATCGCGCTGGAAGCCGCCATCGAGGACGCACTGGAACGGCTGGAAGCCGTGCTCTCGGCACCGGGGCTGACCCTGGTGTTCGATGAGGCCGAGCTGGCCGCGCGCCGCGACGGCTGGGAGGCGCAGCGTTGGGGGCGCCATCTGGCCGCCAAGTTGCACGGCCACCAGCAGGTGTTGCCGCCGGGTGCTGAAGAAGAGCCCGGCTTGCAGCTGGAACCCGGCCATCCGGCGCCGGCGCCGGTGCCGCAGGAAGAAGCCCTGCAGCCGCACCTGGAGCAGGCGCTGAGCTGGGCCGATGACGTTCCGGCCGACGGCCTGTATTCGCCGCCCGCACACCTGCACGAACCGATCGCACTGGAGCAGGCCCTGGCGGCGCTGCAGCCGGTGGTGCCCGAACCTCTGGATCCGCCTTCGCCGCCGCAAGCGCGGGCCGAGCCGGTGGCGCCTGCGGCACCGCCGATCTCCTTCGATCACACCGCCTGGTCGCTGGTCGAGGAATCGAGCGAGGCGCCGGCACCGGCAGAAGCAGTGGTGCCTGTCTCCGCGGCGCAGCCCTCCTTCGATACCGATCACTTGAGCCTGGTCGATCTGGATGCCGCCGCCCCGGTCGGTGCGCGGGCCGCATCGCTGCTGGTGCTGGCCGGCATCGGTGGGCCGGATGCATTGCGTCGCCTGCTCGGCGCACTGCCCGCGTCGTTGAGCGTGCCGGTACTGGTGCACATGCGCCTGGACGGTGGCCGCTACGGCAACCTGGTCAAGCAGATGTCGCGCGTTTCGCCATTGCCGGTGCAGCTGGCCGAGGCCGGCCAGTGCGCCGTGCCGGGCGAGGTCCACGTGCTGGCCGATGATATCGGCGTGCGCGCGGCCGGCGATGGCCTGCATTTCCAGGGCGATGCCAATGGTATTTCGCTCGATTCACTACCGGCCGAGCACACCGCGCTGGTGCTGCTCAGCGGTGCCGACCTGGCCCACGTCGGGCCGGCGCTGGACCTGGCGGCCGCCGGTGCATGGGTGGCCGGGCAGGTGGGCGAGGGCTGCTATGACCCGGCTGCGGCCACTGCCGTGGTCGCTGCCGGCATGGTGGCCGGTGAACCGCAGGAACTGGCGCAGGCGATCGCCGCGCGCTGGGGTGAGCAGGACGACAACGGAGAGGCACCATGAGCTACGCCAGCAATGACGAAATCCGCGGCGTCCTGATCCAGGCCGGCAACGAGCGCGTACTGCTGCCCAATGCCACCGTGGCCGAAATGATGTCGCGCGTGCCGGTGCAGCCGGTCTCCGATGCGCCGCGCTGGCTGGTTGGCGAAATCGGCTGGCATGGCTGGCAGGTGCCGCTGGTGTCGTTCGCACGCCTTTCGGGGCTGGGCGAAGAGACGGTGGCCGGCCACAACAAGGTGGTGGTGCTGAAGTCCCTCAGCGGCAACGCACAGCGCCCGTACTACGCGCTGCTGACGCAGAACTTTCCGCAGCTGATCTCGGTGCCACGCGATGGCCTGCTGGCTGACGCCTCCGAAGAAACCCTGCCGCAGATCGTGCACATGCGCGTGCTGCTGGGCGAGCAGAGCGCGCTGCTGCCGAACCTGGACGCACTGGAAGCGGCACTGGATTCGCTGGCGGCCTGACCCCAGCCGGAAGGCCGCCGAGCATGGGCTCGGCTTTACAGGTTGCAACGCAGGTCAGGATTCCCGTAGCGCCCGAGCCGATGCTCGGGCGGCGGCGCACCGCGCCGGGACGTCGCCGGGCCTTACCCCAGATCGCCCAACCGCGCCTGCAACGCCGCGATCGCGGCCAGTCCGGCGGTTTCCGTGCGCAGGATCCGTGGGCCCAGCTGCAATCCCTGGAATCCTGCCGCTGCCAGTTGGTCGCGGTCGCGCGGTGACCAGCCCCCTTCCGGGCCGATCGCGATCACGATGCCGCCCGCAGGAGCGACGTCCAGCGTCGACAGGCGATGCGCCCCCTGCGGGTCCAGGGTCAGCCGCAGCGTCTGCGCCGGCAGTGTCGCCGCAGCCTGCGCCAGCGACAGTGGCGATCCCACCTGCGGAATGCGCGCCCGCCCGGACTGGCCGCAGGCCGACGTCACCACGTTGTTCCAGTGCGCCACGCGCTTCCCGGCACGTGCCGCATCCAGCTTCACCTCGGTGCGCTCGGCGTTGACCGGAATGATCGCCGCCACACCCAGCTCCGTGGCCTTCTGCAGGATCAGGTCCATCTTCTCGCCGCGGGCGATGCCCTGCAGCAGGGTGATCGCCAGCGGCGATTCGTTGCCGACGGCCGCCACCGCGTCGATGCGCACCTGCACCTCGCGCTTGCCGGCCACGGTCAGCGTCGCGCTGTAGTCATGGCCGTCGCCGTTGAACAGCACGCAGGTGTCCCCCTCGCGCAGGCGCATCACCCGCACCAGATGGTTGGCGGTTTCTTCCGGCAGGGTCAGGGTCTGGCCGCTGTGCAGCGCCAGGTCGATGGGGCAGCGGGTCACGCGCATGCAATCGCCTCGTCGATGGCCGCCAGCGTGGTATGTGCCAGCAGCTCCAGTTGTTCGTCATCCACGCAGTAGGGTGGCATCCAGTACAGCACGTCGCCCAGCGGGCGCAGCACCACGCCGCGCCTGAGCGCGGCCTTGTAGGCGTGCAGGCCCAGCCGCAGGCCCGGGTCGAACGGCGTGCGCCTGTTGCCGTCGCGCGACAGCTCGAAGGCCACCACCATGCCGGCCTGGCGCACGTCAGCCACGTGCGGATGGTCGGCAAATGGCGCCGCCAGCGTCCCCATCACCGAGGCGATGCCTCGATTGCGGGCGATCACATCGTCGTCGCGGAAGATGTCCAGTGTCGCCAGCGCCGCCGCGCAGGCCAGCGGGTTGCCGGTGTAACTGTGCGAATGCAGGAAGGCGCGCTCGCGCGAGTCGTCAAGGAAGGCGTCGTACAGCGCCTGCGTGGCCAGCACTGCGGCCAGCGGCAGGAAGCCGCCGGTCAGGCCCTTGGACAGGCACATCAGGTCCGGCATCACCCCGGCCTGCTCGCAGGCGAACAGCGTTCCGGTGCGGCCGAATCCGGTGGCGATCTCGTCGGCGATCATGAACGCGCCATGGGCATCGCACAGTTCGCGCACGCGCTGCAGGTAGACCGGGTCATGCATGCGCATGCCGCCGGCACACTGCAGGCGCGGTTCCAGGATCACCGCGCAGATCTCGCCCGGGTGCTGGTCGAACAGCGTGGCCAGGCCATCGGCCGCCTGCCGCGCGCGATCGGCCGCGCTCTGGCCCGGTTCGGCCAGATAGGCATCGGGCGACGGTGCGAACAGGCCTTCGGCCAGCAGCGGCGCATAGACGCGGCGGTACAGCGGGATGTCACCCAGCGCCAGCGCCCCCAGGGTTTCGCCGTGGTAGCCGTTCTCCAGCGCGATGAAGCGCGTGCGCTGGGGCTCTCCGCGATTCTGGAAATACTGGAAGGCCATCTTCAGCGCCACTTCCACGCCGGCTGAACCATTGTCGGCATAGAACACCTTGGCCAGCGGTGCACGGCCGGCCTGGCGTGGCGCCAGTGCCAGCAGGCGTTCTGCCAGGGTGATCGCCGGCTCGTGGCCGAAACCGGCGAGCATCACCTGTTCCAGCTGCCCGGCCTGGGCAGCGATGGCGCCACCGATGCGCGGTTCGGCGTGGCCGAACAGGTTGGTCCACCAGCTGCTGACCGCGTCCAGATAGCGGTTGCCGTCGTGGTCGATCAGCCACGCGCCTTCGCCACGGGCAATCGGCACCAGCGGCAGGGTGTCCGGATGCTCACGCATCTGGGTGCACGGGTGCCACAGCACCTGCAGGTCGCGCTGCCGCCAGTGGCGGGCCAGCGGGGAGGGGGTTGGGTCTGCTAGCATTTCGGGCTCATGAACATGTTGCTGCCTGCACATTCTATCGGCCCCGGCGCAGGCGCCGGGCGCCGCGGAGATTCCGCATGAACGATGACCGTGCCGGGCGTCGCTTGCCGATCATCCATCGGATCACCGATGAGGAAAACGGTCCCTTCCAGCGCCAGCACCTGGACCTGGAGTTCTCCAATGGTGAACGCCGTCGTTTCGAGCGGCTGGTCAGCCGTGGGCACGGTGCGGTGGTGGTGGTGCCGATGCTCGACGAGGAAACCGTGCTGCTGGTACGTGAATACGCCGCCGGCATGCACCGTTACGAACTGGGCCTGGTGAAGGGCCGGATCGACGCTGGCGAGACCCCCGAGCAGGCCGCCGACCGCGAACTGAAGGAAGAGGCCGGTTATGGCGCGCGCCGGGTCGACGTGCTGCGCGCGATGACCCTGGCCCCGACCTACATGAGCCACCAGTCGTGGTTGGTGGTGGCGCGCGACCTGTACCCGGAAAAGCTGGCAGGCGACGAGCCGGAAGAACTGGAAGTGGTGCCGTGGAAACTGGCTGAACTGGACCAGCTGATGCTGCGTGAGGACTTCTCCGAGGGACGCTCGCTGGCGGCGCTGTTCATTGCCCGCCAGTGGCTGCAGGGAACGCGATGATCAAGCTGACGACGGACCTGCGCGAGACCGCCATCGCCATCGCCCAGGAAGCCGGCCAGGCCATCATGCAGGTGTATGCCGATGGCTTCGAGGTCCAGATCAAGGACGACAACAGCCCGGTCACCGCGGCCGACCTGGCTGCCAACCAGGTCATTGAACTGGGCCTGCGCCAGCTGACCCCGGACCTGCCGATCCTGTCCGAGGAATCGGCGCAGGTGGGCTGGGAGCAGCGCCGCCACTGGGGCGCTTACTGGCTGGTGGATCCGCTCGACGGCACCCGCGAGTTCGTCAAGCGCAACGGCGAATTCAGCGTCAACATCGCCTTGATCTACCAGGGGGCGCCGGCCTTCGGCGTGGTGCTGGCGCCGGTCACCGGCATCGTCTGGCATGCCATGCGCGGCGAGCTGGCCTATCGGCGCCAGGGCCTGCACGATACCGTGCTGCGTACCCGGACGCCGGCCACCGCCCCGCTGCGCGTCGCCGCCAGCCGGTCGCACCGCTCGCCGGAAACCGAGGCGCTGCTGGCGCGCATGGGCCGCATCGAGACCATCGCGCAGGGCTCGTCGCTGAAATTCTGCCGGATCGCCGAAGGCGGCCTGGATGTCTATCCGCGGCTGGGCCCGACCTCCGAATGGGATACCGCCGCCGGCCAGTGCGTGCTGCATGCCGCTGGCGGCGCAGTGCTGTCGGCGGCAACCGGCAAGCCGTTCCGCTACAACCGCCGCGAGACCCTGTTGAACGGCGATTTCATTGCCCTTGGTGATACCAGCCTGCCGTGGCGCGACTGGTTGTCCGACTGATCCTGGAGGCCGCATGAGCGCGCACGACACCCGCACCACCGGCAGCGATGCCAGCCATGAACTGGAACGCCTGCTGGCGATCATGGCGCGCCTGCGCGATCCGCAGGGTGGCTGTCCATGGGATCTGGAACAGGACTTCTCGACCATCGCCCCCTACACCATCGAAGAAGCCTACGAGGTCGCCGATGCGATCGACCGGGGTGACCTGGACGATCTGTGCGACGAGCTCGGCGACCTGCTGCTGCAGGTGGTGTTCCACGCGCGCATGGCCGAGGAGCAGGGGGCGTTTGCCTTCGCCGAGGTCGCCCGTGCGATCAGCGACAAGATGCAGCGCCGTCACCCGCATGTGTTCGCTGATGTCAGCGTCGACGATGCCGACGGGGTGATGCGCAACTGGGACGCGATCAAGCGTGCCGAGCGTGCCGCCAAGGGCGAGCAGGACACGTCCGCGCTGGCCGGCATCTCGCGCGGCCTGCCCGAATGGCAGCGGGCGGTGAAGCTGCAGTCGCGTGCAGCCAAGGTCGGTTTCGACTGGCCAGGCCCGCTGCCGGTGCTGGACAAGGCAGCCGAAGAACTGCAGGAGCTGCGCGAGGAATTCGAGCGCGGCGATATCGCGGGCAACAAGGCGCGCCTTCAGGAGGAACTGGGCGACCTGCTGTTCGTCTGCGCGAACCTGGCGCGTCATGCCGATATCGATCTGGGCGCCGCACTGCGCGGGGCCAACCACAAGTTCGAGCGTCGCTTCCGCGCGATGGAAGCGCAGGCCGACGCGCAGGGCGAGGCGTTGGCCGCACTGGACCTGGATGCGCAGGAAGCGCTGTGGCAGCACGCCAAGGCAGCAGAAAAAGCGTGAAGACGCTCGGCCTGTTCCTGCTGACCGCGCTGGCCGAGATCGTCGGCTGCTACCTGCCATGGTTGTGGCTGCGCAAGGGCGGTGGTGCCTGGTTGCTGCTGCCGGCGGCGGCCAGCCTGGCCCTGTTCGCGTGGCTGTTGACCCTGCACCCGACTGCCAGTGGGCGGGTCTATGCCGCCTACGGTGGCGTCTACATCGGCACCGCGCTGTTCTGGCTGTGGCTGGTCGACGGCATTCGTCCCAGCCGCTGGGACCTGCTGGGCGCGGCGCTGTGCCTGGCCGGCATGGCGGTGATCATGTTCGGCCCGCGCACGCCCCCGCTGTAGCGTCGAGCCGGGCGCGTAGCGCGGCGCTGCCGGGAATGGCGCATGATGGCGGCGACCACGGCCCCCGGAGCACGCCCATGTCCCGATTCGCCAGCTTCCGTGAGTTCTACCCGTTCTATCTGGACGAGCACCGCCACCCGGTCTCGCGGCGCCTGCATTTCATCGGCAGCTGCGGCGTGCTCCTGCTGGTCGCCGCTGCCCTGCTGCGTGGCCAGCCGCTGCTCCTGCTCGGCGCTCTGGTCTGCGGCTACGGGTTCGCCTGGGTCGGCCATTTCTTCTTCGAGAAGAACCGCCCGGCGACGTTCCGGCATCCGCTGTACTCGTTCATGGGTGACTGGGTGATGTTCGTCGACATCCTGCGTGGGCGGGTGCGTCTGTAGCAGATGGCTGCCGGGCTCCGCGGCCGTTGCCCGCCCGCAAGGGAAAGGGCGGGGCGGCTTGCGCTTGCACGAACCGCTGCGCTGCGGCACGCCTGGGGGCGACCGATCTGGGATAATGGGGATTCTTGTTTCCTCTGCTGCCGGAACCGGTCATGACCCAGAAGACGCTGCTCAACGATACCCACCGCGCCCTTGGCGCCAAGATGGTCGATTTCGGGGGTTGGGACATGCCCATCCACTACGGCTCGCAGCTGGACGAGCACCACCTGGTGCGTCGCGAGTCCGGTGTGTTCGACGTCAGCCACATGACGGTGGTCGACCTGCGCGGTGACCAGGTCAAGCCGTTCCTGCGCCGCCTGCTGGCCAACTCGGTCGACAAGCTGAAGGTGACCGGCAAGGCGCTGTACTCGTGCATGCTGAACCCGCGCGGCGGCGTCATCGACGACCTGATCGTCTACTACCTGGGCGACGACTTCTTCCGCATGGTGGTCAACGCCTCCACCCGCGAGAAGGACCTGGCATGGCTGCGCGAGCAGGCCGCGCCGTTCGGCGTCGCCGTCGAGCAGCGCCCGGACCTGGCCATCCTCGCCGTGCAGGGCCCGCAGGCGCGCGACGTCGTGATCGGCCTGGCCGGCGAAGCCGATCGTGCAGCGTTGACCAAGCTGGGTCGCTTCGCCGCCCTGCAGGTGCATTCCGACGATGGCGTGGAGCTGTTCGTCGCCCGCACCGGCTACACCGGTGAAGATGGTTTCGAGATCCTGCTGCCGCAGGATGCCGTGGTCGCCTTCTGGAACCGCCTGCTGGCGGCAGGCGTGAAGCCGGCCGGCCTTGGCGCGCGCGACACCCTGCGCCTGGAAGCCGGCATGAACCTGTACGGCCAGGACATGGACGAGGAGATCAGCCCGTATGAAGCGGCGCTGGCCTGGACCGTGTCGCTGGACGAAGGCCGCGATTTCATCGGCCGCGACGTGCTGGAGGCGCAGAAGAGCGCCGGCACCGCACGCCAGATGATCGGCCTGGTGATGGACGAGAAGGGCGTGCTGCGCCACGGCCAGGCGGTCACCACTGCCGGCGGCCAGGGCGAGATCCTGTCCGGCACCTTCTCGCCGACCCTGGCCAAGGGCATCGCCTTCGCCCGCGTGCCGGCCGGTGAACTCGGCGAGGTCACCGTCGACATCCGCGGCCGGCAGGTGCCGGTGCGCGTGGTCAAGTTCCCGTTCGTACGCGAAGGCCAGGCCCAGCCCGGCGTGCTCGCCGACGCCTGATCCAAACATGCCGGTCATCACTGACAGCAGTGGCGGCCGGTTGGTTACACTAGCCCCGTTTTTTCCACCCCTGCATATCTCTGGAGCAGTCCCATGAGCGAGATCCCCGGCGACCTCAAGTTCCTCAAGTCCCATGAGTGGGCCCGTGTCGAAGGCAATGGCCGCGTCACTGTCGGTATTTCCGACCACGCCCAGGGCCTGCTGGGTGACCTGGTCTACGTCGAACTGCCGGAAGTCGGCGCCGACGCCAAGGCCGGTGAACAGATCGCCGTCGTCGAGTCGGTGAAGGCCGCCTCGGACGTCTACAGCCCGATCAGCGGCAAGGTCGTCGAGGTCAACTCGGCCCTGTCCGACAAGCCGGAAACCATCAACGAAGATGCCTACGGCGAAGGCTGGATGTTCGTGGTCGAACTGACCAACGCCGAAGAGCTCAACGAGCTGCTGGACCCGGACGCGTACGCCGAAGCCCTGGAAAACGAAGACCACTGAGTCGACGTTTCCGGATTCTGAAACGGCCACCTTCGGGTGGCCGTTTTTGTTTTGGCGACCGCGCCGGACTCATGACGCGGGGTTCGTTGCGCACCCTCGGTGCGGCATCAGCGGGCAGACGAACGGTGCCGATGGGCGTGCGCAGTTTTGCGCAAATCCGCGTTTCCGCCCCGCGCCGAAGCGTTCGAATGTGAAAACTTTTCGCCCCCCGTTGCGGCGCCGTTGTGCTGGCGTTGGCAGTGGTACCGGTGACCATCGCCGATGTGCTCGCGCTGTTGTGCCAAACCTGTGCCTATCTGCGCGGAGTGCTTATTTCAAGTGTTTTTTGATCGGCGGCTGCGTCGATGCCGGTGCAGGCAAGGCGCGTGCGCGCCGCTTCAACCGTCGTTGCGGGCGGTGCGGAGTGGTGGCGCCGGCGGCATCCAGGATGGCGCGGATGTGAAAATTTTTCGCGGGGGTTGTTGACAGTAAAAAAAACCGTGATTAGGTTTCGCCTCAGCAGACCTTGCCTGCCCAACCGAGTGCGCAGAATCAATCGTCCGATGCGAAGCAGCCCCTTCAAGACCACCGCGATCCTGATGACGGTGGACATGGCCCCGCTTCCCCCGGAGAAATGCAAGGCAACTCCCGTTCCGATGCCCGCTCCGCCGATCGAGGTGGGCATTGCCGCATCCGTAACGGCGCGCCTGACGCGCCGGCGGTCCCCGCACGCAGCATCCGCGGGTTTGATCCAACTGGGCGTTTCAACTCCCTATCACTGACGAGGAGCCATCCCATGGCAACCAAGAAAGCTGCGAAGAAGAAGCCCGCCGCCAAGAAAGCGGTGAAGAAGGTCGCGAAGAAGGCCGCTGCCAAGAAGGCAGTGAAGAAGGTCGCGAAGAAGGCGACCGCCAAGAAGGCAGTGAAGAAGGCTGCGAAGAAGGTCGCCAAGAAGACCACTGCGAAGAAGGCAGTGAAGAAGGCGGCGAAGAAGGTAGCCAAGAAGTCCACTGCCAAGAAGGCCGTGAAGAAGACCGCAAAGAAGGCCGTCAAGAAGGTAGCCAAGAAGGCCACCAAGAAGACTGCCAAGAAGGCCACGGCCCGCAAGCCGGCCAAGAAGGTCGCGAAGAAGGTCGCAAAGAAGGCGACTGCCAAGAAGGCCGTCAAGAAGACCGCCAAGAAGGCAGTAAAGAAGACCGCGAAGAAGGCCACCAAGAAGGCTGCCCCGAAGAAGGCAGCGAAGAAGGTTGCCAAGCGCAAGCCGGCCGCCCGCAAGAAGAAGGCCGCTCCGGTCGCTCTGCCGGCAACCCCGGCGCCGCTGATCTAAGTACTTCCCGATAGCGACACCCTGAAACCCCCTTCCCTGGCTGCCCAGCGGGGAGGGGGTTTTTTTATGCCTGCGTGCCGGCAGGCAACAGGGACGCCGTGGGCGGGAAGCGCTGCACCAGGAAGTCGAGGAAGCTGCGCAGGCGGGTGGAGTGATAACGGTCGTGCGCATAGACCACGTGCATCGGCCGACCGGCCTGGCCGTGCTCCGGGAGCAGCTGCACCAGCCGCCCAGCCTCGACATCGGCAGACAGCAGCAGCGTCGACTGCAGGACGATGCCCAGGCCGTGCAGTGCCGCCGAACGCAGCGCTTCGCCATTGTTGATCTGCAGCCGGCCGTCCGGCACATGGTCGAGCTCGCCAGCGTCGGCCTGCAGCCACTGTGCAAGTGCGCTCGGTTCGAACGACAGGCATTGGTGGCCGGCAAGTGCCTGCACGCTGTGCGGCGTGCCATGCGTGGCCAGATACGCTGGCGAGGCGCACATCATCAGGCGATAGGGGGCCAGTGCGCGCGCCACAAGCACGCTGCTGTCGGCCAGCGTACCGATGCGCAGCGCCGCTTCGAAGCCCTCTTCGGCAAGGTCGACCACGCGATCCGTCAGCGTGGCTTCGACCCGCACATCCGGATGGCGCGCCATGTACTCGGCCAGTGCCGGCACCAGCGCATGCGTACCGAAGATCACCGGTGCGCTGATGCGCAGCGTACCCGCCGGTGCCAGGTGCTGGTGCTGTGCCTGCGCGTCGGTTTCCTCCACCAGGCGCAGGATCTCCCGGCAGCGGGTGTAGTAGTCCTCGCCGAAAGGCGTCATGTGCTGGCGCCGGGTGGTACGGCTCAACAACTGCATGCCCAGCCGTGCTTCCAATGCACGCAGATGCTTGCCGGCCATCGTCGCGGAGATGTCCATCGCCGCCGCCGCCGCACTGAGGCTGCCCTTGTCCACGATCAGCACGTAGACCTGCATGCTTTCCAGCAGGTTCATCTGACACCCCGGGTGTTGAATGCTGAAACCTGCGCGGAGTTTATCAATCAGGGGTGATCAAACAGCATGTCGGGCAATGGCCGGATTCGCCGGCCACGCTGACAGGAGAACACCATGGACTTGAATCTTGCAGGCCGTACCGCCCTGGTGACGGGCGCGGCCAGCGGCATCGGCGCTGCCGTCGCCAGGCAGCTGGCGGCGCAGGGCGTGCGCGTTGCCATCACGTCGCGGCAGCGGGCACCCCTGCAGGCGCTGGCGGCGCGGATCGAAACCGAGGGCGGCGCGGTACCGTTCATCGTGGCCGGCGATGTCACTGTCGCCGGTGACGTGCAGTACATCGCGGAAGCATCCCGGGAGGCACTGCAACGTGTCGACATCCTGGTCAATGCCGCAGGAGGCTCGCGGCCGACCACCGTGGATGCCGATGACGATGTCTGGGAGGAAGCGATGGCGCTGAACTTCTCCGCCGCGCGACGCCTGACCCAGGCACTGTTGCCCGGCATGCAGGCGCAGGCATGGGGGCGGGTGATCAATTTCAGCGGTTCGATGGAACCACGTGCGGTGAATGCCGCCACCGCGGCGAAGGCGGCGCTTCATCTGTGGAGCAAGGGACTGTCGTCGGAGGTGGCCGGGCAGGGCATCACGGTGAATGCGATTGCACCGGGGCGCATCAACAGCGCGCAGATCCTGGACCGCCTGCATCCCACCGAGGAAAGCCGGCGTGCGTTCATCGCCCGCAACATCCCGATGGGGCGCTTCGGTGAACCGGAGGAAGTGGCGCCGCTGGTGGCGTTCCTGGCCTCGCCGTTGGCCGGCTATGTCACCGGTGCGGTGATTCCAGTGGACGGCGGCATGCATTATTTCGCGCACTAGCCCGGCGGAACTGTAGAGCCGAGCCCATGCTCGGCTGCGCTTTGCATCAGTAGAGCCGAGCCCACGCTCAGCCGCGCTTTGCATCAGTAGAGCCGAGCCCACGCTCGGCTGCGCTTTGCATCTGTAGAGCCGAGCCCACGCTCGGCTGCGCTTTGCATCAGTAGAGCCGAGCCCACGCTCGGCTGCGCTTTGCATCTGTAGAGCCGATCATGGCTCGACGCCGCAAGCGCCCACAAAAAAGGCGGCCCGCAGGCCGCCCTTTTCGCTTACGGTCGAGCCCGCCTGATCAGCGCGGCGAAGCCACCGCGCGATTGCCCGAGGCGCCCTTGCCCTTGCGCTTGTCCTGCTGCGCCGGGCTGGCGCCCTCGGCCATCAGGTTGTCGCTGCCGAAGTCGGTGTCCACGTCCAGCCAGCGCTGCGCCGGCAGGCCGAGCGCGGAGTCGAGCACGGTCGGCAGCAGGCCGCTGGGCAGGCCGCTTTCGCCGTTCCAGAGGATGGCGATGCCGAGATCGCGTTCCGGCACCAGCGCGACCAGGCCGCGATAGCCCTGCACGGCACCGGCATGGAACACCACGTCGTGGCCGGCGTAGTCGAAGGTACGCCAGCCCAGGGCGTAGCCGGCCGAGTGCAGGCGTTCGCGGCGCCAGCCCGAACGCATCTCGCCGGGGGTGTTGATCAGGCTCGAATGCAGGGTGGCCAGCAGCGGTGCCGGCAGCACGTCGGGGCGATGGCCGGTGTGGGCCAGCAGCCACTGCGCCATGTCGCTGGCGCTGGCGTTGACGCCGGCCGCCGGAGCAACGCGGTAGTAGGTCGGCTTCGGCGTCAGCGAGACCCAGCCGTTGCGGCTGCGCACATGCGGACGTGCCCAGCGCGAACTGGCCTGGATGCCGGCCAGGCCGAGGCTGGCGTCGTTCATGCCCAGTGGCTTGAAGATGCGGCGCTCGACCGACTGCTCGTAGAAGCTGCCGGAGGCCGCATAGACGACATCGCCGATCAGGCTGAAGGCCACGTTCTGGTAGGCGTAGCAGTCGCCCGGCAGGCACTTCAGGCTGGTGTTGGCCAGTTTCTGGGTCAGCGAGTAGTACTCGGCGTTGCCTTCGATGTCGCGGTCGTAGGCGTTGTAGGGCAGGCCGACGCGATGGCTGAGCACGTCGGCCACGGTCAGGCGATCAGTGGCTTCCGGCGAGTTCAGGCGGAAGCCCGGCACATAGTCGGTGACCTTGCTGTCCCAGCGCAGCGTGCCGTCGTTGACCAGCAGGCCGGCCATGGTGCCGGCGAAG
Organism: Stenotrophomonas maltophilia; assembly: GCF_002799245.1. Taxonomy (GTDB): domain Bacteria; phylum Pseudomonadota; class Gammaproteobacteria; order Xanthomonadales; family Xanthomonadaceae; genus Stenotrophomonas; species Stenotrophomonas maltophilia_S. Next base: position 654,969 of record NZ_NEQV01000002.1, read on the forward strand.
GCCTTGGACAGCGACGCCAGGCGGAACACGGTGTGCGCATCCACCGGCAGCGGATTGTTGACGTCGGTAACGCCATAGCCGCGCGCGCTGAGGATGCGGCCGCCCTGCACGATCGCCACTGCCATGCCGGGCACGCGCTCGCCATAGGTGAGCTGCTGCGCCATCGACTCGATGTTGGCGACGTTGAAACCGGCGGCCGGCGCCTGCACCTGCGGCACCAGGCCGGTCCGGTAGGCCGCCGGCTGGGTGTGGGCAACGGCCGTGGCGGCCGACTCGATGTTGGCCGGCATTGGTGGCAACGCCGGCGGGGTCTGCGCGGTGGTGGACAAGGCAACGGGCATCAACATGCCCAGCAAACCGGTGGCCGCCGAACGGATCGGACGGCGCAGGCTGTTCTTTTTCATCGGTTGGACCCGTGCGCGACTGCTGAGGGCGATTCTAGCGCCGCTTTTCCCCTGTGCACAAACAAAGCGAAGATGAATGCGCATCTCGTTGAAAAAGTTGGAATTTTGACGCCCCGAAAGCATGTGTCGGAACGTGTCGCCCGGACCCGTCCGTGACAGCGTGTTGCAGCCTTCAGCGTGCCTGCTGCTGGCGATGTTGCAGTGCATTGGCTAACGTACGCGCTTCACCGCCCCCGGAGCCTGCCATGCCGCTGTCCAACCGCCGTCTGTGGGCGAGGGGCGCTGCGTGAGCGCGGCGTCGGGCAAGGGCCCGCTGCGGGAACTGATGCTGGCGCTGCGCGAGTCGCCGGCGCTGTGGTGGTCGTTCCTGTACTTCTTCTGCCTGCTCAGCGGCTACTACGTGCTGCGTCCGGTGCGCGAGGCCATGGCCGCCTCGGCGGACCTGGAAACGGTGTTCCCGCCCGTGCTGATTGCCTGGTTCGCCAGCCACGGCATCGCGTTGAAGGACTTCGTCCTGCAGTTCCTGTTCTCCTGCGTGTTCGTGATCATGCTGGTGCTGCAGCCGGTGTACGGTTGGCTGGTCAGCCGCTTCCCACGCCGTGTGTTCCTTCCCGTGGTGTACGGCTTCTTCATCGTCACCCTGCTGGGCTTCTACGCACTGTTCGACAGCCACGTACCCGGGCGGGGCATGGCCTTCTTCCTCTGGGTCATGGTGTTCAACCTGTTCGCGGTGGCGGTGTTCTGGAGCTTCATGGCCGACGTGTTCTCCAACGCACAGGCACGTGCCTACTATGGCTACATCGGTGCGGCGGGTACCGTTGGCGCGTTCCTCGGCCCGTTGATCACCAGCGCGCTGGTGCAGCGCGTGGGCATCGCCAACCTCATGCTGGTCTCGGCGGGATTCCTGGTCGTGTGCCTGTTGTGCATCTGGCGGCTGCGGCACTGGGCGGTGCTGCGCGAGCGCGAGCAGCAACTGGTTTCCGGCGAACAGCCGATGGGCGGCAGCGTGCTGGACGGCCTGAAACTGATCGTGCGCGAGCCGCTGCTGCGCTGGTTGGCGGTGATGGTGGTGTTCGGCGTGGGTGTCGGCACGCTGCTGTACAACCAGCAGGCCAGCATCGTGCGCGCGGCCTTCACCGACCCGGCGGCCAGTACCGCGTTCTTCTCGCGCATCGACCTGGCGGTGAACGCGCTGGCGCTGCTGATGCAGGTGGGCCTGACCCGCTGGCTGCTGTCACGCCATGGCATCGCGCCGGCGCTGCTGATTCCCGGTTTCGCGATCCTGATCGGTTTCTCGGTGCTGGCGGCCTCGCCGATGCCGCTGATGGTCGCGGTGGTGCAGGTGATGACACGCGCCAGTGAATTCGCGCTGGCCAAGCCGGCGCGCGAGACGATCTACACCCGCGTGGACCGGCAGTGGCGCTACAAGGCCGGCGCAGCGATCGACACCGTGGTGTACCGCGGCGCAGACCTGGGTTTCACCTGGATCCACAAGGCGCTGACCCTGTTCGGTTCGCACGTGGTGTTCGTCGGCGGCGTGCTGGTGGCCGGCTTCATGACCCTGGCCGCCTTCGGTGTGCTGCGCGAAGAAAAGAAGCTGCCGCGCGACCGCTGATCTTCCGGGGTCAGATCCCCTTCCCGCAGGGCAAGGGATCTGACCCCATTCTCCATCCCTGTCCAAGGAACCGCCCATGTACTGGATCGCACTCGTCCTGACCCTGCTGGTCGCACTGCTGCACGTGTATTTCCTGGTGCTGGAGATGTTCCTGTGGACCCGCCCGCTGGGCCTGAAGACCTTCCGCAACACGCTGGAGAAGGCCGAGACCACGCGCGTGCTGGCGGCCAACCAGGGCTTGTACAACGGCTTCCTGGCGGCGGGCATCGTGCTGGGGCTGGTGATCGATCAGCCGGTGCTGGTGACGTTCTCGCTGGCCTGCGTGGTGGTGGCGGGGTGCTATGGCGCGTACAGCGTGAGCCGCCGCATTTTCATGATCCAGGCGCTGCCGGCGATCCTGGCGTTGGTGTTGCGGGCGGTAGCGTAGTTTCCAGCCAACGGCGCAGCCCCTCGTGGGTTGGTCGCGGAATGCGGGTCATGGGTTGGGTGTGGCGGGTGGGCCGTGCAGGGGACGCTGCAAGTCCCCCTCCGGGGCCCGGCCCAGCCGCTGGCGGCTGTGCGTTCGGGCGCTTGCGAAGCAGTGCTTCGCAAGCAAAGCGCCCTCACCCCTGTAAGCTCGATGGCGCCATCCATGGCGCCAACGCCCCTGCACGGCCCACCCGCCACACCCCCAATAGTTTCCGTGTGCGGCCAGCCCACGGAGAAGAAAAAGAAGATCAAGAGCAACAGCAACAGCAACAGCGGGTCGCTGCGCTCGTGGGTTCTGCGCGCATGAAAAAAGCGGCCGCAGGGCCGCTTTTGCTTTTGCTCTTCTTTCTTCTCTTGCGTGGGTGGACGCCACAGAGATCTGTCAGAGGCCGGAGGGGTGGGGCCGGGCGGGGTATCCGCGCCATGGGCCCGAGGCATGCCTCGGGCGGGTTGGGCAGGACGCCCAACCCCGGTCTTGCCGTGTGCGCAGGACAGCGCACACGAGCAAGCCGCGGCTAAGCCTACACGGACGTACTTGCGGCGTCCCCGCCCGGCCCCACCCCTCCGGCCCAACCGATAAACCGCATTCCGCGATCCACCCACGAGGGGCTGCGCCGTTCGCCGGAACACTACTTCGCCGGCGACATCCACATGTCGATGACCGCGCTGAACACTTCCGTCCCCGCACCATCGCGCACGCTGACCGTCACCGGCAGCGCATAGCCCTCGGCCGCGACCACAATCGGCTGTGCCGGCAGCGCCACAGCCTGCAGCCTGCCACGTGCCTTGGCCAGGTACTGCACCTGCATCCCCTTCGGGATCCAGCGCATGCCCTTCGGCAGTGATGCGTCGACCATCAACCCGGCGGTCAGTTCGGCCAGGTTGCACATCGCGATCGCGTGCACCGTGCCGATGTGGTTGCGCACCTTGCGGCGGTCGTCCAGCGTGCCTTCGCAGCGGCCGTGTTCCAGGCGGGTGATGCGTGGCGCGATGCTGGCGAAGTAGGGGGCCTTGAAGCACACCGCGCGCGAGAACAGCCAGTTGCCGGCGGGCCAGCGCTGCAGGCGGTGGTAAAGCGAGAGCAGGGGCGTGGACATGGTGGGTATTCCGATCGGCGGATAAAGCGACGGCGGGCCAGGGCCCGCCGTCGAGGCAACGCGTTTGGCGGGCGATCAGGCTGCCTGCGAATGCGGGTCCTTGTGCTGGCGGTCGTAGTAGCTGGCCGCGCGCAGTTCGTGGGTGTCGAAGTCGTCCACGGTGATGGTGTCCAGGGTCAGCGTGCGCAGTTCTTCCAGCAGGCTGCGCTCGTCCTGGGTGATCACGCCCTCGGCCACGGCTTCGTCCAGCTGCGCCTTGAAGTCCAGCGCCTCGATGCCCTTGCTCTTCAGCGCCTTCAGGAACTTGCGCTCCACCGGCTCGGCCATGATCGCCTTGCTCAGGTAGCTGTTGATGCGGCCACCCGGGTTGTTCTCGCACGGGGTCAGGAACACGCCACTGGCCAGGCGGTCGCGGGCTTCATTCGGCGCCATCAGCAGGGCGGCAACGCGGCGGCTCAGGCGGTCGCCCGGAGCCTCGGCACGACGGCCCAGCGGGAAGATCAGCGCCCACATCAGCCAGCCGATCGGACGGATCGGGAAGTTGCGCAGCGCGGCCGACAGCGACTCTTCGATCTTGTGCACGCTGTCATGGAAGGCCCAGGCCAGCAGCGGCTGGTCGGCCTGCGGTGCGCCTTCGTCGTGGTAGCGCTTGAGCATGGCGCTGGTCATGTAGACGTGGCTCAGCACATCGCCCAGGCGGCCGGACAGCGACTCCTTGAACTTCAGCTTGCCGCCGAGGGTCATCATCGAGATGTCGGCCATCAGCGCCAGGTTGGCCGAGTAGCGGTCCAGCTTGCGGAAGTAGCGGCGGGTATAGGCGTCGCCCGGGGCGGCACCGAAGCGCGCGCCGGTCAGGCCGAACCAGAACGAACGCACGGCATTGGAGATGCCGAAACGGATGTGGCCGAACAGGCTGCGGTCGAAGTCCTGCAGGCCGGCACGGGTATCCGGGTCCTGCGCGGCCTTCATTTCCTTCAGCACCCACGGGTGGCAGAGGATCGCACCCTGGCCGAAGATCAGCAGGCTGCGGGTCATGATGTTGGCGCCTTCCACGGTGATCGCGATCGGCGCGGCCTGCCAGCTGCGGCCGGCAAAGTTGCGCGGCCCCAGGATGATGCCCTTGCCGCCGATCACGTCCATCATGTCCGAGATCACTTCGCGGCTCATGTTGGTGCAGTGGTACTTGGCGATCGCCGACGGCACCGACGGCACGTCGCCGCGGTCAACGGCGGCAGCCGTGGCCTGCGACAGCGCGCTGATCTTGTAGGCCTTGCCGCCGATGCGGGCCAGCGCTTCTTCCACGCCCTCGAAGCGACCGACCGACAGGCCGAACTGCTTGCGGATGCGTGCATAGGCGCCGGTCACGGCGGCACCGGCCTTGGCACCGCCGCTGGCGGTGGACGGCAGGGTGATCGAGCGGCCCACGGCCAGGCACTCGTTGAGCATGTTCCAGCCCTTGCCGGCCATGGCGGCGCCACCGATCAGCTGGGTCAGCGGAATGAACACGTCCTTGCCGCGGATCGGGCCGTTCTGGAACGTCGAGTTCAGCGGGAAGTGGCGACGGCCAATTTCAACGCCGGCGGTGTCGCGCGGCAGCAGGCCCAGGGTGATGCCGATGTCGCGGGTCTGGCCGATCAGGCCGTCCGGGTCGTACATGCGGAAGGCCAGGCCGATCAGCGAAGCGACCGGGGCCAGGGTGATGTAGCGCTTGTCGAAGGTCAGCTTGACGCCGAGCACCTGCTCGCCGTTCCACTCGCCCCTGCAGACGATGCCGTAGTCCGGAATCGAGGTGGCGTCGGAGCCGGCGAACGGACCGGTCAGGCCGAAGCAGGGCACTTCGCGGCCATCGGCCAGGCGCGGCAGGTACTGGTCCTTCTGTTCCTGGGTGCCGTAATGCACCAGCAGTTCACCCGGGCCCAGCGAGTTCGGCACGCCGACGGTGGAGCTGACCACCGAAGACACCGAGGCCAGCTTCTGGATCACCTTGTGGTGGGCCAGCGCGGAGAAGCCCAGGCCGCCGTATTCCTTCGGGATGATCATGCCGAAGAACTTGTTCTTCTTGATGAAGGCCCACAGTTCCGGCGGCAGGTCAGCGTGGACGTGGGTGATTTCCCAGTCGTTGACCATCGTGCACAGCTCTTCCACCGGGCCATCAAGGAAGGCCTGTTCCTCGGCGGTCAGCTGCGGCTTGGGATAGTTGAGCAGGATGTTCCAGTCCGGATCACCGGTGAACAGTTCGCCCTCGAAACCGACCGAACCGGTTTCCAGCGCGATGCGCTCGGTCTGCGACAGCGGCGGCAGCACCTTGCGGAACACCTTCATCATCGGGCCGGTCAGCAGCGGCTTGCGGATGAACGGCAGCAGCAGCGGCACCGCGATGACGGCCAGCACGGCGGCCGCGACGATCGTGGCGGTCTGGTTGACATAGGGGATGAACCAGCAGGCGGCCAGCAGGGCCACGCTGATCAGCGTCCAGGTAACCAGCCGCATGCGGTGGTAGGCGACGAAGGCGCCTGCCAGCAGCAGGGCGAGGAAGGGAAGAACGATGCTCATGAGCGTGCTCCGGTGACGTGCTCGTTTGTGGCGGACGAAGCCGCAGCGTCCGCTGCGGGCAACACGTCCAGATAGTCCAACACAGTAGCGGTAAAGGCGTCGTTGTCATCGCCGGCGACCATATGCGTGGCCTGCGGCAGCTGTACATGGCGCGCATGCGGCGCCAACGCCAGGAATTCGGCCACGGTCTGCGGCGTGACCAGGTCGCTGCGGCCGCCGCTGACCAGCAGCAGTGGGCACTTCACCTGGCGCGCGGCCTCGGCCAGTGCGTCCTGGTGCTGTTCGCTGTCGCGGGCCAGCTCGGCCACCAGGCGCGGATCCCAGTGCCAGCGCCAGCGGCCGTGGCCGTCCTCGCGCAGCAGCGCACGCAGCGACTGCTCGGATTTGCGCGGACGGTGCGGCATGTACGCCGAGATCACGTCTGCGGCCTGGGTCAGCGAGGCAAAGCCGTCAGGATGGGCGGTCATGAAGGCGAGGATGCGCTCGACACCGGCGGTATCCCAGCGCGGGGTGATGTCGACCAGCACCATCGCCGAGAACAGGCCCGGCCAGCGCGACTCGGCCAGCAGGCCGAACAGGCCGCCCATCGAAGCGGCAACCAGTACCGGCGGACGCGGCTGCTCACCGGCCAGCACGATCAGGTCGTCGGCGAACTGTTCGCCGTGATAGGGCAGGTCGGCGGCATTCCAGTCGGAATCGCCATGGCCGCGGGCGTCATAGGCCAGCGTCTGCAGGCCGGCCGCGTTCAGTGCATGGGCGGTGGCATTCCAGGCATGCCGGGTCTGGCCGAAGCCATGCGCGAACAGCACCCGGCCGCGCCGGCCATGGTCGCTGGCGGTCGCCGCCAGGCGGGCGCCATGGGCGGCGTCCAGGCGCAGGTCATGGAACGCAGCGGGAGTTGGGGACGTAACCATACTTGCTAGTATGGATTGCTTCGGGGGGAAGTCAATACTGCACGGTATGGTGCGCTGCGGAAGGTGCCTGAATGGCCCCGCCCGAGGGCTCCAGGATGGTTCCGACCGCAACCGCGTACTGCAACGAACCCCGGCGTATGGTTAAATCAGCCCATGAATCAACCTGACGCTTCCGCCGGCGAACCGCGCGCCGGCCGCAACAGCCGCCTGAGTGCCGAAGACTGGGCCCAGGCGGCCCTCGATCTGATTGCTGAACAAGGTGTCGGCGCCGTCGCGGTGGAGCCGCTGGCACGGCGGCTCGGCGTCACCAAGGGCAGTTTCTACTGGCATTTCCCTTCGCGCGATGCCTTGCTGCAGGCGGCGCTGGAACGCTGGGAACTGTTCGAACAGGAACAGGTGTTCGGCAGCCTGGAAGACGTGCCGGATCCGCGCGTGCGCCTGCGCCAGCTGTTCCAGATGGTGGCGCATGAAGTGCAGCCGCACATCATCTACAGCGAGCTGCTGAAGGCATTGGATCATCCGATGGTGCGGCCGGTGATCGACCGCGTCTCGCAGCGCCGCCTTGATTATCTGGTCGCCTCGTTCCGCCAGGCCGGGCTCAGCTCGACCGATGCGCGTCATCGCGCACGTCTTGCCTACGCCGCCTATGTCGGCTTCCTGCAGTTGTCGTTGCAGCTGCAGCAACCCAAGCAGGCGCGCGAGGATTTCGAAGCGTACGTCGAGCATCTGATCGAGACGCTGATTCCGAACGGATGAGCGCCAGGGAATGATGTGGAAGCAAGGCCGCGGCGACACCGCGGCCTTTTTTGTTGTGCGCTGGCCAATTGTCTCCATGCGGCGCAAAGAACAACGGCCCCTTGCGGGGCCGTTGCTGCATCAGCTGATCAGGCTGCCGATCAGAACTTCTGCTTGTACTGCATGTACATGAAGCGACCGATGTCGTAACCACCGTAGTAGGAGTACTGCGAGTTCGGCGCCGAGTACATCTGCGGGCCGTAATGGTCGAACACGTTACGCGCGCCCACGGCGATGGTTGCATTCCACGGTGCGTTCCAGGAGACCTGGACGTCGTGGAAGGTGGTGGCGCCACGGCGGTTCATCGGCTGGTTGCGTGCCGGATCCGGCGAGCCGAAGTCAGGCAGGCTGCACTCGGTCGAGAAGTAGCACTGTTCCTTCACGCTGGAGAAGTAACGGGTACCCCAGGTGATGCCCCAATCGCCGTATTCCCAGCCCAGCACCAGGTTCGAACGCAGGCGGAAGTTGCTGCTGAAGCCATTGAGCACCGACACCGGAACCGACTCGGCATTGGTGGTCTTCAGCACGTTCTTGCTGACGTAGGTGTTCTGCAGGTTGGCGTTGAAGCTGCCCCAGCTGCTGGTTTCGAAGCGATAGGCCACATCGAAGTCGAAGCCTTCGGTTTCCTGGTAACCGGCATTACGCGGTGCGTACGTCAGGTTCGTCACGATGCCGCGGGTTGCGTCGCGGGTGAACGAGTTGCAGCGGTCGGCGATGCCGAGCACGTAGCAGTCGTTGAGCTGGGTGGTCGGATCGTCGGTGACGATGGTGTTGGTGATCTTGATGTTCCACCAGTCCAGGCTCATGTTCAGGCCCTGGGCGAAGGTCGGGCTCCACACCAGGCCAACCGTCTTGGACTTGGACTTTTCCGGAGTCAGGTTCGGGTTGGAGACGGCGTTGAACGGCACCGGGCTCTGCTCATCCTGGCCTTCCGCCGGGACGTAACCCTGCTTCAGCTGGCGGAAATTCGGGGCCAGTGCGCCCAGGGCGGCGGCGCAACGCTGGGCGGTGGCCGGATCGCTGGCAGCCAGACCGAAATCGGTATCGCACGGATCGGTGAAGTAGGCGAAGGTCTGCGAGCTGCCGCCGTACAGGTTGTCGATGGTCGGCGCGCGGAAGCCTTCGGCGTAGGTTGCACGCACCAGCAGCTGGTCGATCGGCTTCCACTTCAGGCCGAACTTGTTGTTGGTGGTGTTGCCGAAGGTGTTGTACTTCGAGTAGCGCGATGCGGCGTTGAAGCTCAGTTCCTTGGCACCCGGCAGGTCAGCCAGGATCGGAACGTTCAGCTCCAGATAGACTTCGTTGACGTTGTAGCCACCACCGGTCGGGCCGGCGGCCAGATCGGTCGAGTAGCCCGACTGCGACAGCGCATCCGGAACGTAGGTGCCCTTGTCTTCGCGGTACTCGTAACCCAGTGCGAAGCCCAGGTCGCCGGCGGGCAGGGTGAACAGGCTGCCGGCGATGTTCGCGTAGTAGGTCTTGGTGGTGACTTCACCGGTGTTCTTGGTGGTCGGGAACAGGAACTGCTGCAGGGCAGGATTGCCGGTCAGGCCGCCGTCGCCGGTACGTCCGTACGGAATGGCCGGATTCCACGGAATGCAGCCGCCCGGGCCCGGGCCATAGATCGGGTTGGTGCCTGCGGCCAGGCCGGCGGCTGTGCCGCACTCGACGCGGCCGGTGGCCGGGTTGAGGAACGACGCACCGGTGGCCTGGGTGACCGCCAGCATGTTGTAGTTGCCGGTCTGGGTCTGCAGGTTCTCCGAATTCTGGTAGATGTAGCCGGCTTCCCAGTCGAAGTACTTGTCATTGAACTGGAAGCTGCCCTGCAGGGCGCCAGTGAAGCGGAAGGTGGTCAGCTTGTTGGTTGACAGACGCGGCACTTCCCAGCCACGGCGGATGAAGCCCATGTCGGTGCCGAACGGGTTGTAGTAGCTGTCCTGCGAGAGCACGGTACCCAGCTGGCGCTCGTAGTCGGCCGACTGCAGCGGATAACCGGCGACCTGGGCCTGCGACTCGCGACGGGTGTACAGCAGGTCGGAGACGAAGCGGATGTTGTCGGTCAGGTCGTACTGCACGTTTGCGAACACCGAGCGACGCTTGGTCGGCGTCAGCAGGTGCATCTGCTCGTTGGAGTTGCTGACGTCACCGGTGATCGGGGTGAGGTCGGTCTCGTGATAGGCGTTCGGATCGAACGGATTCCCGCCACGGTTCAGCGTCAGCAACGGCGCATTCGGATCATTGACGTCATAGATCGCGCCCCACTGGCTGACCGAGGTCCAGCCGCGGTCCGGGTGGCGATCCGTGCGCTGCGACTTGCTGAACCAGCGATCCTTGGCCCAGACGGCCTTTTCTTCGGCGTATTCGGCGCCGATGGTGACCGAACCACGATCACCGGTGAAGCCGGCCACGAAGTCGAAGCTGCTCTTCTGGCCATCGCCTTCGCCGTACTGGCCGACGTAGGCATTGGCTTCCAGGCCCTGGAAGTTCTTGCGGGTGATGATGTTGATCACGCCGGCAATCGCGTCGGAGCCGTAGATCGACGAGGCACCGTCCTTCAGCACGTCGATGCGTTCGACGATGGACGACGGAATCTGCGACACGTCCTGCAGGCCGCTGACGCTGGCGCCGAGGCGCTTGCCGTCAACCAGCACCAGGGTGCGCTCGGCACCGAGGTTGCGCAGATCGATGTAGAAGCCACCGACGGCTTCACCGGAGGACAGCGGCTCGGAACGGCTGATGGCCGGGCTGCCGGCGGCAGAGATGTTCTGCAGGACGTCGGCAACCGTCTTGAAGCCGCTCTTCTCGATCGAAGCACGGCTGATGCTCAGAACGGGCTGGGCGGTTTCGGTATCGACCTGACGGATGCGCGAACCGGTGACCTCGATACGGTCGAGGTTGGTGGCTTCCTGGGCGTGGGCCGTCGCGGTGGTGGCACCGGCGACAAGCGCGATTACAACTGCGTCACGCAGCTGGCTGGACTTGAGTTTCATTGGCTCTCTCTCTCCAAGAAATCTTGGCTGGGGTTAATGCCCGGCGGGGGAGCGAAAAAGCGCTCCCAAATCGCGAGGCTGAACCGATAGTAGCGGGCGTTCGCCAAGAATTAAAGCTGTGTTAATCAAATCTGTGATTTTGGTAAAAACAGGCCTTATCCATTGAAATCAATGGCTTGCTGATATCTCAATGTTGTCATGCCTCGTTTGTTAACTCAGAATGATGAAAAAAGTTTCGATTGATATGTATCTCACTATGTCGATGCGCTCTGTTTCATCATCCGGACGGTAATGGCGGTTCTGCCGGTGCGTGGCAGGCACGCATATGCAAAAGGCGCCTTTCGGCGCCTTTGCGAATATCCAGCTGAACCCGCCTTCCTGGATCAGAGATCCTGTTCGTAACGCACATACGGCACGGTGCCGTCGTCGTTGCTTTCATTGCGCGGGGAGAACGGATTCTTGCCGCGGCTGATCACATTCTCAGCGCCGACGGTGAGCTGGCCGGACCACGGGGTACGCCAGGTCAGGCCGATGCCCAGGCCTTCCCACTTGCCGGGCTTGCCCGGGACGTCGACCACGCGGCCGATGATGCTGCCGGTGAAGTTGCCGTAACCGGCGCCGATGCTCAGGCTCTTGCTGTCCCAGCGATCGACGATGGCCGGCGAGGCGTCAGCCAGCGGAACCAGGCGCGCCTTGGCGTAGGTACCGGCAATGGAGACGAAGCCTTCGCGGCCGATGTTCTTCTGCGCGAATACGGTCAGATCGTTCTGCTCGGCGCGCAGCGAGGGCGTCTTGTTCGGGCCCGACAACCAGGCAGGCAGGGTTTCACGGCCGGTGCCGGCGGTGATGCCCAGGCGGCTGTTGCCGCGGTTCAGCGCGGCGGTACCGCTGAAACGACGGCTGTTCAGATCATCCTCGTCGCCCAGGCTGGCCAGCATGCAATGACTGGCCAGGCCGCTGATGCTGGTACCGCTGCTGCTGTTGCAGAGCAGGCCCAGCGAATCGCCGGAGGACAGGCCAAAGGCCGCATCCAGCGAATTGCGGCCGAAATGCCAGCGGGCGCCGGCTGCCTGTTCACCGGTCGGCTCCAGGTACAGCAGCGCCTCGACCTTGCCACTGCCCTTGTTCCATACCGGCAGCACGGTGCGGGTGTCCTTGCTCTGCGCATGCACGCCCGTGATCGCGCCAAGGGCGATCAGCAGGGCCAGCGGTAGACGCAGGTAGGTACGCATCGGACCAGTTCAGACAGGGACGGACAACGGAAGTTCCCGTGGGGACGGGAACTTGATCCTAGGGTGTTTATGAATTCTTAACAAGCCTTGATCCTCCCCAGGTACAAGACTGCCGTTTACTGAAGTCGTTCAGGCGCCGGTACAGCCCCCTGGGCGCCGTGGAACAGTATGCCGAACTCCGTCAATGGAAAGTGATACTCGCGCCCGCAGAATTCGCAACGCACCTCGACGGCGCCGGTGTCCTCGGCGGCTGCACGGGCTTCCTCTTCCCCCAGTGACTGCAGCATGCCGGCGACCCGTTCGCGCGAGCACGAGCAGGCGAAGGACAGCGGCTTGCCGCCCAGCAGTTCCGGCCGCTCCTCGTGGAACAGGCGGTGCAGCAGCTGCTCGGCCGGGGTCGCCAGCAGCTCGGCCTTGCCCAGGGTCTCGAACAGGGCGCTGGCGCGGGCCCAGCCATCCTCGTCGCCTTCGTCGCCCGGCAGCTTCTGCAGCAGCAGGCCGGCGGCGCCATTGCGGTCGGCCGCCAGCAGCAGGCGGGTCGGCAGCTGCTCCGACTGGCGGAAGTAGTCCTCGAAGGCCTCGTCCAGTTCCGGTGCAGTCAGCGCGACCAGGCTCTGGTAGCGCTGCGGCTCGCGCGGGTCCAGGCCGGGGTTCTCGATGGTGATGGCGAGGATGGCGTCATCGCCGAGGCTGGACAGGTCACGCGGCGCGTCGGCGCCCTCGCTGAGCTGGGCAATGCCGCGCAGGGTGCCGCCTGCGGTGCATTCGGCGAACAGGGTGCGCAGGGCAGTGCTGCTGCGCAGCTGCACGGACAGGCGGCCGTCGATCTTGGTGTGGCCGGTGAACAGTGCAGAGGCGACACAGGCCTCGCCGAGCAGCTCGGCAGCGGCATCCGGGTATGCGGCGTGGGACAGGATTTCCTGCCAGGTGGCCTGCAGGTGCACATGCACACCGCGGACGCCGGCGTCGGGGAGCAGGAAACGGATCAGGGAATCGGAGTTGGCGGTCATCGGCTCACATCGCGCGTAAACGAGGGCGGTTGCCGGATAATGCGCCGACAACCAGGCATAAGAAGGATGCACCAGTAATGGGGGCAGCGGGAGAGCAGCACAAGGTAGAGGCGGTGGTGGCCGCGCCGCGCTGGCGACGCTGGCGCTGGAAGCGGCTGCTGTGGCTGCCGGTGCTGCTGGCCGCCTTCAGCTGCCTGCAGGTACTGGTGCTGCGGTTCATCGATCCGCCCGTGTCCACAGTGATGCTGTGGCGCTATGGCGAGGCGCTGGGCGAGGCCGACTGGTCCTACCGGCTGCATTACCAGTGGCGCGATCTCGACCAGATGGCCCCGAGCCTGCCGATCTCGCTGGTGGCGGCCGAGGACCAGCGCTTCCCCGACCACAATGGCTTCGATCTGCAGGCCATCGAAAAGGCCCGCGACCACAACGCCAGGGGCGGGCGCCTGCGCGGCGCCAGCACGATCAGCCAGCAGGTGGCCAAGAACCTGTTCCTGTGGCAGGGCCGCAGCTGGATCCGCAAGGGCCTGGAGGTCTGGTACACGGTGCTGATCGAGGCGCTGTGGCCGAAGGAGCGCATCCTGGAGATGTACGCCAACATCGCCGAGTTCGGTGACGGTGTGTACGGCGCGCAGGCGGCGGCGCAGACGTTCTGGGGCAAGGACGCTGCCCGGCTGAGCCCGGCCGAGAGCGCGCGCCTGGCCGCCGTGCTGCCGGCACCGCGACGCTACAACGCGGCAAAACCAGGGCCGTATGTGCAGCGGCGTGCGGCATGGATCCAGCGCCAGGCGCGCCAGCTGGGGGGCGCGTCCTATCTGTCGGAGGACTGAGGCAGGCGCGGTGTGGCTGGCGGGCAACGGGCCGTGCGTGCGCCGGCAACGTACAATCCGGGCATGACCCGCGAACGGCTCACCTTTGTCATCGCCGCCTACAACGAGGCCCTGGCACTGCCGCTGCTGCACCCGCGGCTGTGCGCGGTGCTCGACGGCATGCCCGACATCGACGGTCACATCCTCTATGTGGATGACGGCAGTCATGACCGCACCTGGGACGTGATCGCCGGGCTGGCCCAGGCCGATGCACGCGTGTCGGCGCTGAAGCTGTCGCGCAACTTCGGCAAGGAAGCGGCGCTGACCGCGGGCCTGGACCTGGTGCACGAGGGTGCGGCGATGATCCTCGACGCCGACGGCCAGGACCCGCCGGAGCTGGTGCCCCAGTTCGTCGCGCGCTGGCGCGAGGGCCATGACAATGTCTACGGCACGCGCATGGCCCGCGATGGCGAGGCCTGGATCAAGCGCGCCACGGCCGCGATGTTCTATCGGGTGATGGGCCGCCTGTCGCGGACACCGATCCCGGCCGATACCGGCGATTTCCGCCTGCTGTCACCGCGCGCGCTGAGCGCCCTGCGCGCGATGCGCGAGCGCCACCGCTTCATGAAGGGGCTTTTCAGCTGGGTGGGATTCAAGCGGATCGCCGTGCCCTACCACCGCCACGCGCGCGTGGCCGGCACCAGCAAATTCAGCCTGTGGCGGCTGTGGAATTTCGCGCTGGAGGGCATTACCGGCTTTTCCACCGTACCGTTGCGGGCGGCGACCTATCTGGGGCTGGCGACTGCGGCGGTCGCTTTCGTGTTCGGCCTGTGGGTCATCGTAAAGGCAGCGCTGTATGGCGACCGGGTGGCCGGCTGGCCGACGATGATGGCGGTCATCCTGTTCCTGGGCGGCGTGCAGCTGATCGCACTTGGCCTGATCGGCGAGTATCTGGGGCGGCTGTACGAGGAGTCCAAGCAGCGGCCGTTGTATCTGGTTGACGCCTGGCTAGCATCCGCCGTGGCAGACTCGGCCCTGCAACCCACCCTCGGAGGGCAGGCAGATGACGACGGTACGGCAACTGTTGGACGGCAAGTCTCCTGAAGTACATGCGGTCGCGCCGGATGCGGCGGTGATCGATGCGATCCGGTTGATGGCGGAAAAGGGCATCGGTGCGGTGCTGGTGATGGACGGGCCGCGGCTGGTCGGCATCCTGTCCGAGCGTGATTACGCGCGCAAGATCGTGCTGCGTGATCGTTCCTCGCGTGATACGGCGGTGGCGGAGATCATGACAGCGCAGGTGGTGACGGTGGCGCCCGGCGAGCAGGTGGAGCATTGCCTGCAGCTGGTGACCGATTACCGCATCCGCCATCTGCCGGTGGTGGAGGGCGCACAGGTGCTGGGCGTGATCTCCATTGGGGACCTGGTGAAGTCGGTGATCGATGCGCAGCGGCGTGAGCTGGACCAGCTGCAGCAGTACATCGTCGCCGGCTGAGGGTGTCGCTGGCGGGCCTGCGGCCCGCCGGCCCGCTTTGCGAAGCCAGAGCCGGAGCTGAGAGCCGCACCCTCCACCTCGGGACACGTTCCTGCGAGCGCGGTGCGTACGTGCGCGGTGCCTCGCCTCTGGTAGCGGCCAACCTTGGTTGGCACAGCTTTTGACTTTGCTTTTTTCTTTTGACTTTGAATTTCCGCTCTCGTTCCGCGCGCGCAGGAAACTGTCGGGAGGGGGACGGGTGACGCAGGCAGGACCGTTGGCGCCATGGATGGCGCCATTGAGCCTACGGGGACGTACTTGCGGCGTGTCCTGCCTGCGTCACCCGTCCCCCTCAAACCACGATCAATTGAGGCGCCGCGAACGAACGCTTCTACTTCGCATACTGCCCGCCGCAGTCGGCATCCTTGCCCGGGCCCAGTTCAATGGTCGCCAGCAATGCCGCCGGCGGGGCGATGCTGCCCAGTGCCAGGGCCACCGCGCCGCGGATGCCCAGCGCCTTGAAGTCAGGGCGGAACGACGGGTCCTTGAACGTGCCGGCGATGTGCAGTGGCGAGCGCAGCACCAGGATGCTCTTGTCTTTCGGGCGTGGCTTCAGCAGCAGGTCCAGGGACTCGTCGCGCAGGCTGACCGTGCCTTCGCCGATGATGATCGTGTCGGTGGTATCCACCGCCAGTGCCTGGCTGGTCATCAGGCCGTCGCGCACACCGAAGTCGGCGAAGGCGCAGCGCAGGGGGATCTGCTTGTCGCCGGTCACCAGGAATTTCAGCGACTCGGTGATGTCCAGGCCGGCCAGCTCCATCACCAGGTTGCCGACATGGCCACGGCCCATTGCCAGGCCGACCTTGCCGTTGCTGCTGCCGAGCATCGCGGCGATCGAGTTGCCGCGGCCACTCAGGTCCACCTCGCCGCCGATGCCGCCCTTGGCCTGTTCGGCCAGCTTGGCGTCGGGGAACAACTGGCCGAGCTGCACGCCGCGCACGCTGGCCTTCAGCGCAGTGCTGATCTGCGCCTGGCGCGCGTCCATGCGGATGGTGCTGCGGATATCGCCGCCCGCGACGCCGAAGTTCAGCGGGTCCAGCCGCAGCACACCGTCATCCAGCAGCAGGTGTGCATCCATGTCGTCCAATGGCAATGATGGCGCGTTGATGCGGTGGGCCTTCCAGCGCACGTCGGCATCCATCGCACGCAGCTTGCCGAGGTTGTAGGGCGTGTCCGGAAGCACGCGCGGACGAGCGGCCACCCGTGCCGCCTCGGCCTTCTGTTCCGCGTTGGCGGTTTCGCCGCCGCCGGTCTTCGGTGGCGCACCGACGAAGCCGGCCAGGTCATCGAAGTCCAGGCGTCTGGATTCCAGCGTGGCGGTCAGTCGCGGGCGCGCGCCGCCCACTTCGAACTGCAGGTTGCCGCCGAGGTCGCTGTCGCCGACCTTGCCGGTGAAGGTCTCGTAGCGCCAGAGGTTGTGGTCACGCTTGAGGCGGCCGTTCAACGCATAGGGCGGGGACGGCGGGATGGCGATGCCGAGCAAGGGGTAGAGATCGGCGAGGTCCTGGCCGCTGAGCGCGAACTGCACGTCGAACACGCGCAGCTGGAATGGGTTGGTCAATGTGCCGCTGGCTTCGGCATGGGTGGCGCCGGCGCGACCTTCGAGGTGGATGCGGAACGGGTGGTCGCTGTCGGTCAGCTCCAGCGGTGATTCAGTGCCGCCGCGCAGGGTGAACGGATTGCCCTGCCAGTGTCCCTTGCCCTGCACCAGCAGCGGTGGCGCGGCATCGGCCTGCTTCGGCTGCCCGCTGCGCACGTCCACGCGGATATCGGTGCGGCCGAGTGCGTCGAGGAACTGCAGGCGGCCGTCGTCGATGCGCAGCCGCTTGAGCTGGGGGCTGGCCCCGCCAGCGCTGTCACCGAGGAAATCCCAGTTGCCCGGGTCGCCCTTGCGTGGGGCGGTTTCCAGCAGCACGTCCGGCCGGGTCAGGCGCACTTCGGGCAGCTGCACGCTGCCGCGCAGCAGGGGCCAGACCCGCACGTCGATCTCGACGCGGTCGGCACTGGCCATGTCCGGCTGCTTCGCCCAGCCTGCATTGGCGAAGGTGATCGCATCGGCACGGATCGTACTGGTGCGGCCGAGGTCGACATCCAGGTGGCCGATGTGCAGTGCACGGCCGGTGCGGGCCTGCACCGCGCGCTCGACCGGGCCCTTGAACCAGTTCCAGTCCCACAGTGCGATCAGGACCAGGATCGCCGCCAGCAGGAAGGTCAGAAGGGTCAGCCAACGCCGGCCTCGCGGGCCGGGGCGGCGGAGGCGCCAGCGGGACGTGCGCTGTGCAGCAGGGGAGGCGGCAGCATTCACGCTGCCATGGTTGCCCCCTCTTCGTGGACGGGGCGCGAAGCGTCCATGTGCGCGGCGTGCAGAAGCCGCGTGCGGGCAGGTGTTACAGCACCTGCATGGTGACTGCGACGAAGTGGCAGACGCTGCCACCGATCACGAACAGGTGCCAGATGGCATGCGAATAGGGGATCGATTCGCGGTGGTAGAAATAGGTGCCCAGCGTGTACGACAGGCCGCCGGCCAGCAGCCAGCCCAGCGTCCAGCCGTCGATCGAGGCCAGCATCGGCTTGACCGCCACGATCACCAGCCAGCCCATGGCAACGTAGATGGCGGTGGACAGGCGCTTGAAGCGGCCGGTGTAGAACAGCTTGAACACCACGCCGGCCAGGGCCAGGGTCCAGATCGCGGCGAACAGGCCCCAGCCCCACGGGCCGCGCAGGCCGATCAGGGTGAATGGGGTGTAGGTGCCGGCGATCAGCACGTAGATCGCGCAGTGGTCGAAGACCTTGAGCCGGCCCTTGGCGACCGGGTGCTGGATGGCGTGGTAGAGGGTGGAGGCGGTGTACAGCAGCAGCAGCGCGATGCCGAACACGATGGCGCCGGCCAGCTGCCAGCCATCGCTGTAGATCGCGGCCAGGGTGATCAGCACCGCGCCGGCACCCAGCGCAAACACCGCGCCGAGGCCGTGGGTCAGGGCGCTGGCGATTTCTTCGCGGATCGAAGCAACGGAAGTCGTGGACATGACGTAGGCATCGTTCGCGGGGAGGGGGACCCGCACCCCCCTATCATCGCCGCGATGGGCGCCATGTGCACGCCCGTCACCGTATGGTGGGTGAATCCCTGCGTTGCGCCGATGTATCCGCGATCGGTAGATCCACGCCATGCGTGGATGGGCGCCCGGCACTGCAGGGGTCACTGCAGGGGTCAGAGCCCTTTCCCGCGGAAAGGGATCCGACCCTGTCCGGATCGCTGGGGTCAGAGCCCTTTCCCGTGGAAAGGAACCCGACCCTGTCCGGATCACTGGGGTCAGAGCCCTTTCCCGTGGAAAGGGATCCGACCCCGTGGCATCAGCCCACCGAAACGGTGTGCGCCGCTTCGCGGGTCGCCGAGAAACGCACATCCGGTGAGCGTTCCTGGGCCAGCTGCAGGTTGACCCGGGTCGGCGCCAGGTAGACCAGGTGCCCGGCGGCATCCAGCGCCAGGTTCAACGCGTTCTTCTCGCGGAACTCTTCCAGCTTCTTCTCGTTGCTGCAGTGGACCCAACGCGCGGTGGTGACGCTGACCGGCTCGAAGGTGGCTTCCACGCCGTACTCGTCCTTCAGGCGGTAGGCGGCCACGTCGAACTGCAGCACACCGACCGCACCCAGGATCAGGTCGTTGCTGGTCAGCGGGCGGAAGAACTGGGTCGCACCTTCCTCGGACAGCTGGGCAAGGCCCTTCTGCAGCTGCTTGAGCTTGAGCGGATCGCGCAGGCGTGCGCGGCGGAACAGTTCCGGGGCGAAGTTGGGGATGCCGGTGAAGGTCACCGCTTCGCCTTCGGTGAAGGTGTCGCCGATGGAGATGGTGCCGTGGTTGTGGATGCCGATCACATCGCCCGGCCAGGCCTCGGCGGCGATCTCACGGTCGCTGGCCATGAAGGTCAGCGCGTTGGCCAGTTTCATTTCCTTGCCGGTACGCACGTGGAAGGTCTTCATGCCGGCGCTGAAACGGCCCGAGCAGACCCGCATGAACGCTACGCGGTCGCGGTGCTGCGGGTCCATGTTGGCCTGGATCTTGAACACGAAGCCGGTCAGCTTGTTTTCTTCCGGGGCGATCTCGCGGCCGGTGGTGGAGCGCGCCTGCGGCGATGGCGCATGCTCGACGAAGAAGTCCAGCAGCGGCTGCACGCCGAAGTTGTTCACGCCCGAGCCGAAGAACACCGGGGTCTGCTTGCCCTCGCGGTAGGCCTGCAGGTCGAACGGATGGCTGGCGCCCTGCACCAGTTCCAGTTCGTCGCGCAGGTCGGCCAGCATCTGTGCACCGATCTTCTCGGCCAGGCCGGGCGCATCGATGGACGGGAAGATGGTCGAGTCCTGGCGGGTGAAGTTGCGGCCCGGTTCGTACAGGTGCACTTCGCCGGTCAGCAGGTGGACCACGCCCTTCAGGCGCTGGCCCATGCCGATCGGCCAGGTCACCGGCGCGCACTGGATGCCGAGCACGGTTTCCACTTCATCCAGCAGCTCGATCGGGTCCTTGCCCTCGCGGTCGAGCTTGTTGATGAAGGTCATGATCGGGGTGTCGCGCAGGCGGCACACTTCCATCAGCTTGATGGTGCGCTCTTCCACGCCCTTGGCCACGTCGATCACCATCAGCGCCGAGTCCACCGCGGTCAGCACGCGGTAGGTGTCCTCGCCGAAGTCGGCGTGGCCGGGGGTGTCGAGCAGGTTGACGATCTTGCCTTCGTACGGGAACTGCATCACCGACGAGGTGACGGAGATGCCGCGCTCCTTTTCCAGTGCCATCCAGTCGGAGGTGGCATGGCGGGCGGCCTTGCGGCCCTTGACCGAACCGGCCATCTGGATCGCGCCTCCGAACAGCAGCAGCTTTTCGGTCAGCGTGGTCTTGCCGGCGTCAGGGTGGGAAATGATGGCGAAGGTGCGGCGACGCGACGCTTCGTTGGCGACTTCGGACATGGCAGTGGCGCCCGCCCGGGGCGCTTTTCAAAGAGATAAGCGCCCGATTATACCGGCCGGGGCCGGTCAGCGCCCGGTACCGCCGTCGGCCTCGCCCTGGCGGGCGAACTGCAGCTGGCCCTGCTCGGCGAAGATGCGCACCGGCACCGAGCGCAGGCCCATGCCGCGGTTGACCTGCACCACGAAGTGCAAGTGCGGCGCACTGCTGTAGCCACTGTTGCCGGACAGGCCGATCGGTTGCCCGGCGCCTACTGCCTGGCCGCGACGCACGCGCATGCCGCCCGCCTGCAGGTGGCCGTACAGGGCCATGCTGCCGTCGCTGTGCAGCACGCGGATGAAGTTGGCGCGGGCACCATCGCGTTCGCGGTCCTGGCCGTTGCCACGGAAGCCATCCTGGATCTGCATCACCGTGCCCTCGCGCGCGGCCAGCACCAGGGTGCCCTCCGGCAGTGCGAAGTCGACCGCGTCGCGGTTCTCCTCGTCGTCATGGCTGAACCGTCCCTGCGGCGCCTGGTCCACGCGCAGGCGGGCCGCATCGAACGGCAGGCGATAGGCGACCTCTTCGGCCTGTGCGGCCGGGTTGCCCGGCACCGACTGCAGGCGCAGGTCCAGCGCACGGCCATCGGTCGGGGCGGGCAGGTGGCCGACCACCAGGCTGCTGTCGCCCTGGATCAGTGACTCGACCGGCAGGCCTTCGACCGGGTGTCCCGGCGCGGCGCGCAGCTGGATCTGCAGCGGCCCCGCCAGCCCGTTGTCGATCCGGGCCTGCCATTGCCCGCCAACCGGCTGCAGGCGCAGCCGCGCCATGGGGGCGGCGCCCTCGGCGCTGCCTGCGCGGGTCGCCGGGGCGGGCGGGGGAACCAGCCCCCAGCCCAGGCGCCAGTCGTCCGCGTGTGCGGTTGCGCTCGCCAGCAGAGGCAACAGCAGGCAGGACAGGGGCAGGCGCGGCATCGGCGTTTCCAGCGGAAAGGATCGCCGGGACTGTACCCGATCCTGAACGGGACGACCGGTACGGGCTTCGCATAGTGGCCCTGAAAATATTCATCGCTTTATCCGCATGAAGGGATTGACAGTGCCGGAAAGGGGTGGCATCGTGGCTCCACCATCGAGACCGGCAGAGGGACAGGCCCTTTGAAGCCGGGGCAGCCCGCAGGCGCGCAAGCGTCTGCGTAGGTGCCAAATCCTGCGGGGACCGTGGCGTCCACCGAAAGATGGTTCGAACCATGCACCGCACGTGCATCTCGAACGCGGGCCCCGCGAAGGCTCGATGGCCGATTCCCCAACCGGATCCCGCCATGAGCTTCGCCGCCAGTACCGCGCTTCGCCCCGAACCCTTTGTCCCCGTCAGCGTGCCGCTCGAAGACCGCGTGCACGCCGAGCGCGGTGAGTTCGCCGCGGTGCTGTCGATGCGCCACAGCGGCCCCAGCCCGGTGCGCCTGCGCTACGAGTGGGTCGGCCCGGCCAACGCGCCGGTGGTGGTGTTGGCCGGCGGCATCTCCGCCCACCGCCACGTGGCGTCCAACGCGCAGTTCAGCGAGAAGGGCTGGGCCGAAGACCTGGTGGGCAGTGGCCGCGCGCTGGATCCGCAGCAGTTGCGTGTGCTGGCCTTCGATTTCATCGGTGCCGACGGTGCACTGGATGTGCCGATCGATACCGCCGACCAGGCCGATGCATTGGCGCTGCTGCTGGACCACCTCGGCATCCGCACGCTGAAGGCGTTCGTGGGTTACTCCTACGGCGCGCTGGTCGGCCAGCAGTTCGCGATCCGGCACCGTGCCCGCGTGCGCCAGCTGGTGCT
Source organism: Stenotrophomonas maltophilia (assembly GCF_002799245.1). GTDB lineage: Bacteria > Pseudomonadota > Gammaproteobacteria > Xanthomonadales > Xanthomonadaceae > Stenotrophomonas > Stenotrophomonas maltophilia_S. Next base: position 677,141 of record NZ_NEQV01000002.1, read on the forward strand.
GGCCAGCGGTGCACATCGCCCGCATCCCTATGCCGCCGCCTGGCGTGCGCTGCAGCGCCGCGCGGTCGCGCTCGGCCAGCTGCAGTGCGGCGAAGACCATGGCCTGGCCCTGGCCCGGCAGTTCGCCATGCTCAGCTACCGCACCCCGGAAGAGTTCGGCGAGCGCTTCGACGCTGCGCCGGAAGTCATCAATGGCCGCGTGCGCGTGGCAGCTGAAGACTATCTCGACGCGGCCGGTGCGCAGTACGTCGCGCGCACGCCGGTGACCGCCTACCTGCGCCTGTCCGAATCGATCGACCTGCACCGCGTTGACCCCACCGCGATCCTGCCACCGACCGTCGTGGTAGCCGTGGAGGGTGACCGCCTGGTGCCGCTGGCCGACCTGGTCGGCCTGGTCGAAGGTCTGGGCCCGCGCGGCAGCCTGCGCGTTCTGCGCTCGCCCTACGGCCACGACGCCTTCCTCAAAGAAACCGATCGCATCGACGCGATCCTCGCCACCGCCTTCCGCACTTCTGGAGAGTCCGCATGAGCCTGCACGCAAACGAGCCGTCCTGTAGTCGCACCACTGCCGCCGTCCGTGCCGGCATCGATCGGGACACCGCGCATGGTGCGGTCACTCCGCCGATCGTGCTGTCGTCGAACTTCAGCTTTGAAGGCTTCGGCAACAAGCGCCAGTACGACTACACGCGCAGTGGCAACCCGACCCGCGACCTGCTGGGTGAGGCGCTGGCGGAACTGGAGGGCGGCGCCGGTGGCGTCATCACTGCGACCGGCATGGGCGCGATCAACCTGGTGCTGAACGCGCTGCTGCAGCCGGGCGATACCCTGGTGGTGCCGCACGATGCGTACGGTGGCAGCTGGCGCCTGTTCAATGCGCTGGCGAAAAAGGGCCACTTCGAGCTGGTCACCGCCGACCTGACCGATCCACGAGCGCTGGCCCAGGCGCTGGCCACCCAGCCGAAGCTGGTGCTGGTGGAAACGCCGTCCAACCCGCTGCTGCGCATCACCGACCTGCGCTTCGTCATCGATGCCGCGCACAAGGCCGGTGCACTGGTGGTGGTCGACAACACGTTCCTGTCGCCGGCGCTGCAGCAGCCGCTGTCGTTCGGTGCAGACCTGGTGCTGCATTCCACGACCAAGTACATCAATGGCCACAGCGATGTGGTGGGGGGGGCCGTGGTCGCACGTGATCCGGCACTGCACGAGCAGCTGGTGTGGTGGGGCAATGCGCTCGGCCTGACCGGTTCGCCGTTCGATGCGTTCCTGACCCTGCGCGGCCTGCGCACGCTGGATGCGCGCCTGCGCGTGCACCAGGAGAACACCGCGTCGATCGTGGCCCTGCTGGACCAGCATCCGGCAGTTGGCACGGTCTACTACCCGGGCCTGACCGATCACCCCGGCCATGCCATCGCCGCACGCCAGCAGAACGGCTTCGGAGCGATGCTCTCGTTCGAGCTGGCGCACTGCGCCGGTGATGATCCGCACGCGGCGGTGCGCGCCTTCGTGGATGGCCTGCGCTGTTTCACCCTGGCCGAATCGCTGGGCGGCGTCGAAAGCCTGATCGCGCATCCGGCCACCATGACCCATGCGGCGATGACTGCCGAAGCGCGTGCGGCGGCCGGAATCAGTGAAGGCCTGCTGCGCCTGTCGGTCGGCATCGAGGCCGAGCGTGACCTGCTGGCCGATCTCGGTGCCGCGCTGCAGCGCGCCGAAGCCGTGATCGATGCGGCCGCACGCCGCAAACAGGTGGTGGATGCATGAGCGCGCTCGCGGCTGAAATTCCCGCGCTGGGCGCGGGGCGCCTGGCGCTGCTGGGTACGGGTACGGTGGGTTCGGCCTTTGTGCAGCGCTACCAGGCGTTGCAGGCGCGCGGGCTGGACCTGCCCAGCGTGCAGTGGCTGGCCAACTCACGCACTGCGCTGGCGATCGATCGCGACCTGGCGTTGCCGCTGGAGCTGGCGCGGCGTGCCCCGCGCGACGGCCACAGCTCGCCGCCATGGGCCAATGCCGAGGGGCTGGAGCGCGGTGACGTGGTGGTCGATGCCACCGCCAGCGAAGACGTGGCCGCACGTCACGTGCAGTGGCTGGCGCGCGGAGTGCATGTGGTAACCGCCAACAAGCTGGGCCGCGGTGCGCAGCTGGCCCGCGCCACGGCCATCGCCGAGAGCTGCGCCGACAGTGGTGCGCGCTACGGCGACAGCGCCACCGTCGGTGCCGGTCTGCCGCTGCTGAGCAGCCTGCGCGCGTTGGTGGCAGGTGGTGATCACATCCACGCCATCGAGGGTGTGCTGTCCGGTTCGCTGGCTTGGCTGTTCCATCGCTATGACGGACGGTCGCCGTTCTCGGCCGCCGTGCGCGAAGCATTGGCGGCCGGTTACACCGAACCGGATCCGCGCCTGGACCTGTCCGGCGAAGACGTGCGCCGCAAGCTGCTGATCCTGGCCCGCAGCAGCGGGCTGGCGCTGGATGCTTCGCAGGTGCAGGTGGATTCGTTGGTGCCTGAAGCGCTGGCAGCGTTGCCGCTGGAGGACGCAGTGGCTGCACTGGAGCAGCTGGATGCACCACTGCAGGCGCGGTGGCAGCAGGCACGCGACAACGGCCGTGTGCTGCGTTTCGTTGGCCGTGTCGACGGCGAGGGTGCGCAGGTGGGCCTGCGCGAGCTGCCGGCCGATCATCCGCTGGCGCAGGGTGCGGGCACCGACAACCGCGTGGCCATCCACAGCGATCGCTACCACCGCCAGCCCTTGTTGATCCAGGGGCCGGGCGCAGGCGCGGAAGTCACCGCCGCCGCGTTGCTGGATGACGTGTTGAGGATCGTGGGCTGATCGCACCGCTGCTGTAGAGCCGAGCCTGCGCTCGGCTGCTGCTGGCGAGATCCCCTCCTGCCGTATGAGCCGAGCATGGGCTCGGCTCTACAGAGGAGGGCTGCCGTTCAATTCGCTTTCAACGCCTTCAACAACGCCGCATTGAACTGCTTCGGGTCCTGCACCTGCGGCGAATGGCCCAGTTCGGCGAACTCGACCAGCGTCGCGCCCGGAATCGCCGCGGCCGCCGCTTTGCCGAGTACCGGGTAATTGCCCAGCGTCGCCTTCACCGCAGGCGGCGCCTGGTCACGGCCGATCGCGGTGCGGTCCTTCTGCCCGATGAACAGCGTGGTCGGCACCTGCACATTCTTCAGTTCGTAGACCACCGGCTGGTTGAACACCATGTCCGAGGCCAGGGCCTGGCTCCATGCAACGGCCTGCTTGCCGGGCCCTTCGTACATGCCCGACTGCATCCGTGCCCAGGGTTCGTAGGCTGGCTTCCATTTGCCGTCGTAGTACACCTCCAGCTGGTAACGGCGGATGCTGTCATAGCTGATGTTCATTTCGCCGGCGTACCACGCGTCCACGCTGCGCCACGGTACGCCCAGCGCCTTCCAGTCTTCCAACCCGATCGGGTTGACCAGCGACAGGCTGCGCAGGTCCTGCGGGAACATCAGTGCGTAGCGCACCGCCAGCATGCCGCCCATCGAATGGCCGACCAGGTGCACCGGCGCATCCCCCAGCTGCAGCTGCTGCAGCAGGGCATGGGTGTTGGCGGCGAGCTGCGCGAAGGTGTACTGGTAGCGCTCGGGCTTGCTGGATTTGCAGAAGCCCACCTGGTCCGGCGCAATCACCCGGTAGCCGGCGGCAACCAGCGGCTTGATCGATTCCTTCCAGGTGGCCGCACAGAAATTCTTGCCGTGCAGCAGCACGACCACCCCGATCGGCGCCTTCTTCGGCGCGATGTCCAGGTAGGCCATCTCCAGCGGCTGCCGCTGCGATTCCAGCGCGAAGATCTTCACCGGATAGCCGTAATCGAAACCCTCCAGCCGCGGCCCGTAGGTGGGCGCGGCCAGGACGGGCAGCGGAAGGCAGGCAAGCAGGGCGGCAGCGATCACGCGCATGGGAACGTCCGTGGCAGGGGAGCCCCGAGCCTAACCGGAACGCGGTGACGGTGTCGTCCGGCCGGGTAGGGGCAACGGGGTAGAGTCGACTGTCAGTCGACTGCTCTTCGATCAGACCGCGAAAATCCCGCGCTGCGCGCGATAGTCGACCAACGGTCGACTCTACCCAGGGCCATCAGCATTCGATGACGTTCACCGCCAGGCCGCCGCGGCTGGTTTCCTTGTACTTGTCCTGCATGTCGCGGCCGGTGTCGCGCATGGTCTTGATCACCTTGTCCAGCGACACCTTGTGCTTGCCGTCGCCACGCATCGCCATGCGCGAGGCATTGATCGCCTTCACCGCGCCCATTGCGTTGCGTTCGATGCAGGGGATCTGCACCAGGCCGCCGATCGGGTCGCAGGTCAGGCCCAGGTTGTGTTCCATGCCGATTTCCGCGGCGTTCTCGATCTGGCTGGGATTGCCGCCCAGTGCCGCGACCAGGCCACCGGCCGCCATCGAGCAGGCCACGCCCACTTCGCCCTGGCAGCCCACTTCGGCGCCGGAAATCGACGCGTTTTCCTTGTACAGGATGCCGATCGCCGCCGAGGTCAGCAGGAAGTCGAACACGCGCTGTTCGTTGGCGCCGGGGCAGAAACGGTCGAAATAGTGCAGCACCGCCGGCAGCACGCCGGCGGCGCCGTTGGTCGGCGCCGTCACCACGCGGCCACCGGCGGCGTTCTCTTCGTTCACCGCCAGCGCGTACAGGTTGACCCAGTCCAGCGTGGTCAGCGGATCGCGCATCGCCGCTTCCGGCTTCGACGACAGCTCGCGGTACAGCGCCGGTGCACGACGGCCCACCTTGAGGCCGCCCGGCAGCACGCCTTCCTCGCGGATGCCGCGCGCCACGCACGACTGCATCGCGCTCCAGATCTCGCGCAGGTTGGCGCGGATCTCGTCTTCGCTGCGCCAGCACTTCTCGTTCTCGAACATCAGCTGGGCGATGCTCAGGCCGCTGCGTGCGGTCTGCGCCAGCAGCTCGTCACCGCTCTTGAACGGGTAGGGCAGCGGGGTTTCATCGGGCACGATGCGGTCATCGGCCGCGTCGTCCTGGTTGACCACGAAGCCGCCACCGACCGAGTAGTAATCGCGGGTGGCGATCACTTCGTCGTCGGCGTTGTACGCGGTGAAGCGCATGCCGTTGGTGTGGTAGGGCAGCTTCTGGCGCTTGTTCATGCCCAGGTCGCGCTTCTCGTCGAAGGCGATCTCGTGCTGGCCCATCAGCTGGATGCGCTTGCTGCTGCGGATGCGCTCCAGGGTGGCCGGAATGATGTCCGGATCGATCAGGTTCGGCCGCTGGCCTTCCAGGCCCAGCAGGATCGCCTTGTCGGTGCCATGGCCGCGGCCGGTCAACGCCAGCGAGCCATAGACATCGGCGCGGATGCGCGCGACCTCGTGCAGCCGGCCCGGGTCGAGCAGCCAGCGATGGATGAATCGCTCGGCGGCCTTCATCGGCCCGACGGTGTGCGAGGAACTCGGGCCAATGCCGATCTTGAAAACGTCGAACGTGCTGACAGCCATGGATGCCAAACTGCGGGTACCGGACAAGCCGCTATTCTAGCGGCTTGCCGGGCCATCCGATGGCTGCGGCGCAGCATTTCCGCCACGGGAGCCTGACTGGTGTTGACCCTGATCCAGCGTGACGACTGCCACCTGTGCGACATGGCCCTGGCCGAGCTGGCCAAGGCGCGGGTGCCGGAGTTCGAATCGGTGTTCCTTGATGACCAGCCGGCGCTGGAAGCCCGCTATGGCGCGCGGGTGCCGGTGCTGCGTGACGAGGCCGACGGCCGTGAGCTGGATTGGCCGTTCGATGCGGCCAGCGTGCGGGCCTGGCTGGCTGAAAGCTTGCTGTAGGGCCGAGCCCATGCTCGGCCGTTTCATGCCCGGCTCCAGGAGCAGCCGAGCATGGGCTCGGCTCTACAGGAGGGGGCCGGGGCGTGGCCCCGGCCGCGCGATCATTTCGCGTCGAACTTCACGATCGTGCTGATCGCGGTGTCGTCCGGGATGGTCTTGGTATCGGCCCAGTCACCGCCGCCGACGCCGAAGTCCAGGCGCTTGACCGTGGCCTTGCCGGTCAGCACCGGCTGGGTGCCCGGCTTCCAGGTGAAGGTCAGGGTGACCGGCTTGCTGACGCCGCGCAGTTCCAGGGTGCCATCGGCGGCGAACTGGTCGTTGCCCACGGCGCGGAAGCCCTTGGCGGTATAACGCGCCGTGGCGAACTTGCCGACATTGAAGAAATCGGCGCCCTGCAGGGTCGAGTCACGGTCGCTGTTGCCGCTCTTGGCACCGGCCAGCGGGATCACCACGTCCAGCGAGCCGGCGGCCGGGTTGGCCGGGTCGAAGCTGAGCTTGGTCGCAAAGCCCGGGAAGCTGCCGGTGAACACTTCGCCGTCGTACTTGGTGGCGAACACCAGGATCGAGCCGGCACCGGGAGCCTGCGCGTAGTCTGCGGCGAGCACCGGGGCAGTGGCCAGCATGCCGGCCAGGGCGGCGGCCACGGCGGCCGGAGTGGTCAGTTTCAGGTTCATCGGTCAGTCCTTCTGAGGGGAGGCGAGCCAGCCGCGCGGCAACATGCGGGACAGCGTTGCATCGCGCTGGAACAGGTGGTGGTAGAAGGCAGCGCCGGCATGGGCCAGCACCACCGCGATCAACAGCCAGAAGCCGTATTCGTGGAGGGCATGGGACACCGCGACGACCTGCGGGTCGGGGCCGCTCAGTTTGGGCACGTCGACCAGGCCGAACCAGCGGAACGGGCGCAGGCCACTGGCCGAATCGTACAGCCAGCCCGACAGCGGGATGGCGAACATCAGTACATAGAGCAGCACGTGGGTGGCGCTGGCGATGCGTTCCTGCCAGCTGGGCACGCCCGGCACCGGCTTCGGTGCACCGGCATACAGGCGCCAGCCGAGACGGAACAGCACCAGCGCCAGCACGGTCATGCCGATCGACTTGTGCGCGGTGTAGACCCAGAAGTACTTGGGCGTCTTGGGCAGTTCGCCCATGGTCAGGCCGACTACGCCCAGGGCGAGGATCAGCAGTGCGATCAACCAGTGCAGGATCTGGCTGACACTCCCCCAGGCGGCAGGGGTGTTCTTGGCGGTCATGAAGGGTCCTTGGGGGCCGTCGTATGGTCGGAGTGTGGAACGGGAGCGGGAGTTCCCGGGGCGTCGCTGCGGTCGAGGGTGGCTTCAGCCTCGATCCGCACCTGTACTGCATCACCGATGACGCCCGGCCAGGCGGTGATGCCGAACGCGCGCCGGCTCAGCGTAGTGCTGGCGGAAAACCCGGCGGTGCGTCGGAATGGAGGGAGCGGGTAGCGCTTGAGTGCGTTGAGGGTCACCTCCAGGGTGACGTCCTGGCTGACCCCGCGCAGGGTCAGCGTGCCGATCACATGCGCGTGCCTGGCATCGATCGGCTCCACCCGGGTGGAGACGAAGCGCGCGGTCGGGTAGCGCTCGCCGTCGAGCAGGCTGCGGGCCAGCGTGGCCTGGTTCCACTTGGCGTCGCCAAGGTCCAGTCGCGACACCGGGATATCCACTTCCAGGGTGGCGTCGCGCCAGTTGTCGGGATCGAACCGCACGCGGCCCTCGCTGCCGGACACCGTGCCCATGGCCTGCGAGTAGCCCGCGTGGTCGATGGAGAACAGCACCCGCGTGTGCACCGGATCGAGGCGATAGGTGTCAGCGGCCGCCCAGGCAGGGGCGGTGGCGAGCAGCATCGGCAGCAGGGCCAGGCAGGGACGCATCGATGGCGGGCTCCGGAAGGGGACGCTGCGATCATACGCACAGCCCCCTGCCAACGTTGCGTGCATGGGTGCAACAGTTCGTGGTGGTGCCACCGCTGGAAACAGGCTGTTGCAGGCATGGACCCGGCCTGTGTGACAATCAGCCCGGGACAGGGGGTTCAGGATGACGAGCGGCTGGCGCCTGTGGTGCCGAGGCATCGCAGGTATGGGACTGCTGCTGATGGCGATGGCCACAGCGGCTGCGACCCCGGACATGGCAGAAACACCGCGCCTGCGCCGCTTCGGTGCCGCCGAAGGCTTGCCGTCACGCATGGTGGTGGCGCTGGCCGAGGATCGCCAGGGCCATATCTGGGCCGCCACCGATGGTGGGCTCGCCCGCTATGACGGCAACAGCCTGCGGGTCTGGGAGCACGACCCGGAACAGGCGGGCTCGCTGCCGGGCAACGAGATCGAGACCCTGCTGATCGATCCGCTGGACCGGGTCTGGGTGGGCATCAATGGCAAGGGCGTGGCCCGCCTGGACGCCGACCGCGAGCGCTTCCAGACCTTCGACACGGTCAATTCCACCTGCCAGGGGCAGTTCTGGGCACTGGCCTATGTCGACGATGCCCTGTGGATCGGTACCAACAACCATGGCGTCTGCCGTCTTGGCGAAGACGGCAGCGTGCGTCTCTACACCCATGACCCAGCACACCCGGATGGCCTGCCCAGCAACAGCATTTTCACCAGCCTGGTCGATGCGCGGGGCCGCCTGTGGGTGGGCACCGAAGCCGGTGTGGCGCGTTGGAACGGCAGCGGGTTCGAGCCGGTGGCCGCGCGGGAACTGGGCACGCTGAGCGTGCTCCGGTTGAGCCGTGATGCGGAGGGCTCGATCTGGGTAGGCAGCCAGAACGATGGCCTGTACCGCATCGATGGGCAGGACCGGGTCAGCCGCCCGCGATGGGCCGACAGCGCCCAGCTGCGCTCGGCCCTGGTCCTGGCCGATCGCCAGGGGGGCTACTGGGCTGGCACCTCCGATGGACTGTTGCGAGGGGATGCGGCGACGCTGCGCCGGCTGGAGGGCGACCGCGGCAGCGGCTTCCTGACCGCGCACAGCGGTGTGCTCGATCTGCTGCAGGACCACGAGGGCGGATTGTGGGTGGCCCTGCTGACCCAGGGCCTGGCCTATCTGCCACCGGACTGGCGGCGCTTCTCGATCTGGAACCAGCTGGACGGCAAGCCACTGGACAGCCAGTACCTGTTGAGCGCGGCCAGCGATGGGACGAACTACTACGTCGGCTCGGCCCGAGGGGTGTACCAGCTGGATGCGCAGGGCACCCTGCGTCTGCTGGCCAGTGACCGGCAGCTTGGCAACGGTGTGGTGTGGTCGGTGCTGCCGCGCCCGGACGGTCGCCTGTGGCTGGGACGCGGTGGCCGCATCACCATCTACGATCCGGCCACCGGCGCTTTGCGCGATCTGCGGATCGACGGCAGTGCCGACCTGCGCCAGCGCATCGACCTGATGCGGCAGGCTCCTGATGGCACGGTGTGGGTGTCGGTGATGGGCCTGGACCTGCAGCAGCGCAATGCAGAGGGGCGGCTGCTGCACAGCTATCCGCTGGAGCATTTCCGCGGGACGGCCGATGCGCCGATCGAGCAGATCCGCTTCGACGCCCATGGTCGGCCCTGGGTGATGGGCGACATGGGCATCTGGCGTGAGCAGGCCGGGCGCTTCGAGGCGGTGCCGGGCGTTTCGCGTGGCCCGATCTACGATCTGGTATGGATCGATCCGCAGCAGTTGTGGCTGGCGCGCCAAGGTGCCTTCGAGCGCTACCAGTGGGATGGCATGAGCCTGCGCCTGATCCAGCGCATCGACGGCAGTGCGGGCGTGCCGCCGGTCAGCATGGGCGGGCTGGCCCTTGCCGGCAATGGACAGCTGTGGGCCACGACGCCGCGCGGCCTGCTGCGTTGGGACCCGAAGACGCGGCGCCTGCAGCAGTTCAACGAGCGCGATGGCCTGTCCGATGCGGAGTTCACCGGGCGGCCACCGGCGGTGAATGCCGATGGCCGCGTACTGGCCGTCACCCAGACCGGCTTGGTCGCCTTTGACGTGAATGCCGACGATACCGTGCTGCCGTCTTCCTCGCTGGTGATCGCCGAAGTGCGGGTGCGCCGCGACGACGCACGCGGCTGGCAGCCGTTGCCGCTCACCGGCACGCTGTTGCTGGGGCCGGATGACCGCGACCTGCAGATCGATGCGCGGCTGCTGTCCTATGCAAGCCCGCAGGGCAACCGTTACCGCTTCCGCGTGCAGGGTTATGACCAGGACTGGGTGGAGCAGGGCGGCGATGGCCAGCGCACGCTGTCGCGGCTGCCGACCGGCAGCTATGTCATCGAGGTGCAGGCGGCGACCGCCAGGGGCGCGTGGACCCCTTCGCAGCAGTTGCAGGTGAAGGTGCTGCCGCCGTGGTGGCGAAGCGGCATGGCGATCTTCGGCTACATCCTGCTGGGGTCGCTGCTGCTGGTGGTCCTGGTCTGGGCGATCCGCGCGCGGCTGCGCCGCCGCCAGCAATGGCAGCTGACGGTGCACAAGCAGCAGCTGGCCGAGCAGGCTTCGCAGGCCAAGAGTCGATTCCTGGCCACGCTGGGTCACGAAGTCCGCACGCCGATGACCGGTGTGCTGGGCATGAGCGAGCTGCTGCTGGCCACCCCGCTGGATCCGGTGCAGCGCAGCTACGCGGGGTCGATCCAGCAGGCCGGCAGCCACTTGCTGCGACTGGTCAACGATGCCCTGGACCTGGCCCGGATCGAAGCCGGGCGGCTGGAGCTGGACCTGCGTCCGTTCGATCTGGGGGAACTGCTCGACCAGGTACAGGGCCTGACGCAGCCGATGGCGCAGCAGCGCCAGCTGGAGTTCCAGCGTGGTGAAGACCTACCCGGGCCGATCAGTGTCAGCGGCGACGAGACGCGTGTACGCCAGATCCTGTTGAACCTGCTCGGCAACGCCATCAAGTTCACCGAGCGTGGCCACGTCGGCCTGGCCGTAAGCCTGGAAGAAAAGGGCGGCCTGTGTTTCGAGGTGCATGACAGTGGCCCGGGCATCAGTGCCGAGCAGCAGCAGCGCCTGTTCCATCGTTTCGAACAGGCCGACGGCCCGTACGGTGGCAGTGGCCTGGGGCTGGCGATCTGCCAGGAACTGGCGGTGGCGATGGGGGGCTGTATCGAATTGGACAGCCAGCCTGGCAAGGGCGCGCGGTTCCGCGTGCGCCTGCCGCTGCCCTGGACGCGCCAGGCCGCCAGCGCGGCGGGCGAGCCGGTGGCCCCGCCGGTACTGCCGCCGCTGCGCATTCTTCTGGTCGAGGACGATGCCACCGTGGCCGAGGTCATCGCCGGCCTGCTGCGCATGCGCGGGCATGAGGTGGTACACGTGCTGCATGGACTGGGCGCGTTGTCGGAGATCGCCACCGACGGTTTCGACGTGGGCCTGCTCGATCTCGATCTGCCCGCGCTGGACGGTACGGCCATTGCCCGCCAGCTGCGCACCATGGGCTATGAACTGCCGCTGGTGGCGGTGACCGCCCGTTCCGATGCCTATGCCGAAACCCAGGTGCTGGCCGCCGGCTTCGACGGCTTCCTGCGCAAGCCGGTGACCGGCGACCTGCTGGTGGCGGCCATCGCCCTGGCGCGTGGGAAACGACAAGCGACTGCTTGATTGCGTCGGCGCCTGGCGTGAATGGCGCGACTTTCGGTTTACCATGCCGACGCCCGCAACGCGGGAATCATCAGGACCAGCGTGAGGAGGCAATCGGTGGTGTATCTGCGGGCGGCGATGCTGCTGCTGGTCCTCCTGTGCTGCGCATTGCCCGCTGCCGCACAGCCGGTGCCGCCGAGCCCGCGGCAGGTGACGGTGTTCGATGGCCTGCCGTCCAACACCGTCAACCGCATGGCCGAGGACCGCTACGGTTACCTGTGGATCGCCACCAACGATGGCCTGGCCCGCTATGACGGGCGCACCTACCGCGTGTGGCGTTCCGAGGATGGGCTCCGTGACAACCGCATCTGGACGGTGCTGGTCGATGCCCGCAACCAGTTGTGGATAGGCACCGAGAACGCCGGCCTGGTGCGCATGTCGGCCGACCGCCGGCAGCTGCACTTCTACGACCGCAGCAGCCAGCCGTTGATGGGCACCAACACGGTCTGGAGCCTGGCCAGCACGCCTGATGGCTCGATCTGGTTCGGTACCCACGAAGGCGGCCTGTACCGCCTGGACAGCCAGGACCGCCTGCAGCGCTTCCTGCCTGAGCCGAACAATCCGCGCAGTCTGCCTTCGTCGTCGGTGCCCTACCTGGCCACGCTGGCCGATGGCAGCCTGTGGATCGGCACCAAGCATGGCGTGGCGCGCTGGACCGGGACGGACTTCGAGCGTGTCGGTACCGACGTCATCCCCAGCTTGCTGATCAACGGGCTGACCGCCGAACCGGATGGCAGCCTGTGGATCAGCACGATGGCCGGGGCTACCGTACGCCGCCCGGATGGCCGCTTCGAGGCACCGCCCTGGAAGCTGCCGCCAGGCGAGCAGGTGCTGGGCATGATGCTGCGCGACGAGCAGGGCGGGCACTGGCTGGATACGCGGACCGGGCTGGGGCGTGCGGTTGACGGCCAGTACCAGACCGTGCCGCTGTACAGCGCGATCGCACGCGGCCCGGTGCGGCCGAACTGGACCGGTGCCTACGAGGACCGCGAAGGCGGCATCTGGCTGGCCAGCACCAATGCCGGCCTGTGGCACCTGCTGCCACGCTGGTGGCAGTTCTCGGTGCTGTCGCGCCTGGAGGACGACCCCAGCTCGCTGCGCAATGCGCTCGTGCTGGGCACCAGCCCGTCCAGCAATGGCGGCGTCTGGACAGTGGGCAGCCACGGCGCGCTGGACCGCTTCGATCCGAAGACCGGCAGGATCGAGCAGCACCGCACCTGGTTCAACGGCATGCACTGGCTGACTTCGGTGCGTGAGGACCGGCGTGGCCAGGTCTGGATCGGATCGACCGATGCGCTGGTGCGCTACGACCCGCAACGGCGCGAACTTCGCCGTTGGGGCCGTGATGCCGGTGCCGATGCGGCGATGGAAGGGGTCATCGAAGCGATGATGACCTGCGACGGCGACAGCCTCTGGTTGATGCTGCCTGCAGGCCTGCAGCAACGTGATCTCGACGGGCGCCTGCGGCGTCAGCTGGACAATGGCCAGCGCGGACTGCAGCAGGGCCAGCTCAACCTCGATATGGAATGCGGCCCGCAGGACCACATCTGGCTGGCCAGCAGCCGCGGCCTGCTGCAGTGGCTGCCGGAAAGCGAGCGCTTCCAGCCGGTGCCGGGTGCGCCGGCAACGGCGATCCATGCGTTGCATGTGGGCCGAGACGGCCAGGTCTGGTTGTCCGAGGACGGTCGCCTGTCACGTTACCGCTGGAGCCAGGGGCGCCTGGAACGGCAGGCCGTGGTCGGTGCCGAGCAGGGCTATCCGGCAATCTCCGCCTCCGGCCTGGTGGTGGATGCACAGGGCGTGGCCTGGGCGACCAGCGCACGCGGGCTGGTGCGTGTCAGTGCAGATGGGCAGAGCGTGCGCCTGTATGGCGTGCATGATGGCCTGCCGAGCCAGGAGTTCCGCGAGCACACCCTGATTGCAGCGGCCGACGGCCACCTGGTGGCCGGAACGGCGGCGGGCGCGGTGGTGTTCGACCCGGAGCAGGTGCGCCCTTCGGTACGTCGCGCCCCGCTGGTGATCGAGCGGGTGGAAGTGCGGCGCAACGAGCAGGTGCTGGACATGACCCACGATGCACCGTTGCAGATTGCCGATGGCGACCGTGACCTGCGCATCGTTGCGCGGTTGCTGTCCTTCGCCGACTCGGCGTCCAATACGTACCGTTACCGCCTGGCCGGCTACGACCCGGATTGGGTCGAAGTCGGCCCAGCCGGCGAGCGCCTGTTCTCGCGCCTGGCGCCGGGCAGCTACCGGCTGGAAGTGCAGGCACGTTCGGCCGACCATGTGTGGTCGCGGGTGCAGAGCCTGGAATTCCGCGTGCAGCCGCCGTGGTGGCGCAGCCTGTCCGGCCTGCTGGTGCTGGCGTCGGTCGGATTGCTGCTGACCAGCTGGTTCGCCTGGTTGTACCGACGCCGCCTGCAGCGGCGCCACGCCTACCAGCTGGCGCTGCACAAACAGGAACTGGCCGAGCAGGCCTCGGCGGCGAAGACCCGCTTCCTGGCCAACCTTGGGCATGAGATCCGTACGCCGATGACCGGCGTGCTGGGCATGAGCGAGCTGCTGCTGGCCTCGCCTCTGGACCCGCAGCAGCGCGGCTACACGCAGTCGATCCGGCATGCCGGCGAGCACCTGCTGCACCTGGTCAACGATGCGCTGGACCTGGCGAGGATCGAGTCCGGGCGCCTGGAACTGCAGTCGCAGTCGTTTGCGTTGAATGGCCTGTTGCAGGATCTGGCGGCCCTGATGGGCCCGCTGGCCGCCCAGAAGGGCCTGCGCTTCGCCCTCGACAACCAGCTGCCTGCGGGCCTGCAGGCGACCGGTGATGCCATGCGCGTGCGGCAGATCCTGCTCAACCTGCTGTCGAACGCAGTCAAATTCACCAGCCGCGGCACCATCACGTTGCACGCGCGCTGCGACGGCGAACTGCGCGCGCTGCACTTCGAAGTGCGCGATACCGGCCCGGGCATCAGCCAGGAACAGCAGCAGCGTCTGTTCCGCCGCTTCGAGCAGGCCGATGGTGCACGTACCGCAGCGCAGTACGGTGGCAGCGGCCTGGGCCTTGCGATCTGCCGCGAGCTGGCGCATGCGATGCAGGGGCGGATCCAGGTGGAGAGCCAGCTGGGCCGCGGCACCTGTTTCGGTGTGACCCTGCCGTTGCCGCTGGTGGTGAACAGCGATGCCGAGGCATCCGCCGAAGGGAATCGCGATGAAGCGGCGAACATGTCGCCACTGCGGGTGCTGCTGGTCGAGGACGATGCCACCGTGGCCGATGTGGTGCGGGGGCTGTTGAGCGCACGCGGCCACGAGGTGGTGCATGCGGGGCATGCACTGGCGGCACTGCGCGAGATCAGTGCCGGCGATTTCGACGTCGGCCTGCTGGATCTGGACCTGCCGGGCCTGAGCGGCTTCGAGCTGGCCCAGCACCTGCGCAACCAGGGCTACATGCTGCCGCTGCTGGCGGTGACCGCGCGGACCGACCCGGACCTGCAGCAGCAGGTGGAAGCGGCGGGTATCGGTGGTTTCCTGCGTAAACCGGTGACCGGTGAACTGCTGGTGGAAGCGATTGCCAGGGTGATGGGGCGGTAGGGTTTATTGCAGGGCTTGCAGCCCTGCACTTGCAGAATCAACGTCAACGTCAAACGCCTGCATTCCGTGAGATGGCGGGGTGGGTCCGGTTGCGGGGGACGCCGTAAACCCCGCTCCGCGGTCCGGCCCAGCCGCTGGCGGCTGTGCGTTCGGGCGCTTGCGAAGCAGTGCTCTGCCCGAGCACGGGGTCGGATCCCGTTGCTGCGCAATGGGCTCTGACCCCAATCTGGAATTCGATATCTGATAGATGTGTCGACCAAGGTCGACACCTACCAACAACCGCGCGTTCCAACAGTCGCCGTTACCCACAGCCGCGTGACCCTGTCAGAGGTGGGGCGGTGTGGGCTTGCAGGACCGTTGGCGCCATGGATGGCGCCATCGAGCCCCCAAGGACGGGTTTACGGCGTGTCCTGCAAGCCCACACCGCCCCGCCAACCCACGGAATGCTGGCTGTTGCTGTTGCTGTTGCTGTTGCCTTGGCTTGAAGCCTCTGCAGGTGCAGGGTGCAACCCTGCCAAATCCACTCACTCCGCGACGTGCTCGACCTGCCGTGGTTCGGGCTTGGTGTCGGGCAGCTGCCAGAAGATCATCGTCGAGGTCAGCGTGATCGCACCCACGCACAGGAACGTGGCATGCAATGCCGCCGTGGCGTCGGTGCTGTCCAGGTGGGTGCCGAACGCGGCCAGCAGGCTGCCCGCCGCGGCGGCGCCGAAACCCGCCGCGAGCATCATCACCATCGACAGCAGACTGTTGCCGGAACTGGCGAATTCGCGGTCCAGGTCGCGCAGGGTCACGGTGTTCATCACGGTGAACTGCAGTGAATTGACCGCACCGAAGAACGCCAGTTGCAGCAGGCGCCAGGCCAGGTGCTGGCCGGGTGTCATCAGGATGAAGCTGGCCATTGCCAGGCCGACCAGCACGGTGTTGACCATCAGTACGCGGCGGTAGCCGTAGCGCTCGACCAGCTTCACCGCCAGCTGCTTGGACACCATGCCGGCCGCCGCCACCGGCACCATCATCAGGCCCGCGTGCATCGGGCCCAGGCCGAGGCCGACCTGCAGCAGCAGCGGGATCAGCATCGGCATGGCGCTGCTGCCGATGCGCGAGAACAGGTTGCCGAGGATGCCGATGCGGTAGCTGGGTACGCGGAACAGTGCCAGCGAGAACAAGGGCGCGGTGGAGTTGGCGGCGTGCAGCCAGTAGCCCACCAGCGCGGCCAGGCCTGCGACCGTCATCAGCATCACCAGCGCGTGCGGGGTGCCGAGCCCGGAGATGCCGTCCAGCGCCAGCGACAGCACCACCATCGCAAAGGCCAGCATGATGTAGCCGCGCAGGTCGAAGCGGGTGCGATGGCTGGCGTAGTGGTCGGGCATGATCTTCATCGCGGCGATGAAACCGATCACGCCGATCGGCAGGTTGATCAGGAATACCCAGTGCCATGAGGCGATTTCCACCAGCCAGCCGCCCAGCGTCGGGCCGATCAGCGGGCCGACCAGCGCGGGGATGGCGATGAAGCTCATCGCGCGCAGGAAATCCTCGCGCGGCACCGAACGCATCACCGCCAGCCGCCCGACCGGCAGCAGCATCGCACCGCCGATGCCCTGCAGCACGCGTGCACCGACCAGCTGGTGCAGGTGCTGGGCCAGCGCGCAGGCCAGCGAGCCGAGGGTGAACAGGATGATCGCCACCAGGAAGGTGCGGCGGGTGCCGTAGCGGTCGGCGATCCAGCCCGAGGCGGGAATGAAGGTGGCTACCGCCAGCGCATAGCTGAACACCACCGACTGCATCTGCAGCGGGCTCTCGCCCAGGCTGGCTGCCATCGCCGGCAACGCCGTGTTGACGATGGTCGAGTCCAGCATCTGCATGAAAATCGCCAAGGACACCAGCCACAGCAGGGGGCGCTGGCGGTTGTAGGTCGATGGCGATGTGGACATGGGGTGCGGCCGGTGCAGCGTGGGGGCCGCCATGATCGCGCAATGCGGGTCACGGCGCGATCAAGGCCGCGCCGTGATGGCATGCGGAATGCTCAGCGTTGGCTGTGCGCGTGCACCGCGTCGACCAGAACCTGTACATGTGCGGGGTCCATGTCCGGCGACATGCCGTGGCCGAGGTTGAACACATGGCCCTCGCGCGAGCCGCCGTTGCCGGCGGCATAGGTGTCGAGCACGCGTGCAGCAGCAGCGGCGATCGCGTCCGGCGAGGCGTACAGCGTGGTCGGGTCGAGGTTGCCCTGCAGGGCGACGCGGCCACCGGTGCGGCGCAGTGCTTCGTCCAGGTCCAGCGTCCAGTCCAGGCCGAGCGCGTCGGCGCCGGTCTGCGACAGCGCTTCCAGGTGCAGGCCGGTGCCCTTGCCGAACAGGATCAGCGGTGTGCGCTCGCTGCCTTCGCCACGGTCCAGGCCCTGGGCAATCCGCTGCAGGTAACGCAGCGAGAACTCACGGTACATCGCCGGCGACAGAACGCCGCCCCAGGTGTCGAACACCTGCAGCGCCTGCGCACCGGCCGCGCGTTGCGCACCGAGATAGGCGATCACCGCTTCGGTGGTGACCTCCAGCAGGCGATGCAGGGCCTGCGGATGGTTCAGCGCCATCGCCTTGATGCGCGAGAAATCCTTGCTGCCGCCGCCTTCCACCATGTAGCAGGCCAGTGTCCACGGGCTGCCGGAGAAACCGATCAGCGGCACCTGGCCATCCAGCTCGCGGCGGATCAGGCGCACCGCGTCCATCACGTAGCCCAGGTCCTGTTCCATGTCCGGCACGGCCAGCCGGGCGATGGCGGCTTCGTCGCGCACCGGGTGGCGGAACTTCGGGCCTTCGCCTTCGACGAAGTACAGCTCCAGGCCCATTGCATCGGGAATGGTGAGGATGTCCGAGAACAGGATGGCCGCATCCAGCGGGAAGCGGCGCAGCGGCTGCAGGGTGACTTCGCAGGCGATCTCCGGCGTCTTGGCCATGGCCAGGAAACTGCCGGCCTTGGCCCGGGTCGCGCGGTATTCCGGCAGGTAGCGGCCGGCCTGGCGCATCAGCCAGACGGGGGTGCAGTCCACCGGTTCGCGGCGCAGGGCGCGCAGCAGTCGATCGTTGCGGAGAGGGCTGGTCACGATGGGCATTCCTTGGACGGGAGGAGCAGCGGCGTCAATCGCCGTGCGAAAGGATCTGGAAGCCGCGATGCAGTTCGGCATCGCGGGCCTTCTCGAAGGCGTGGCGGGCTTCGTCGGCCTGCAGGAACAGCTCGCGCCGCAGCTGCGAGCGGCTGCCGACGCGGCCGCTCTCGCGCAGCAGCTCCCAGCCGCCGAACAGGTCCGGCAGCAGGCTCAGGCGCAGGAAGCGTGGTGCCTGCGCACCGGCGTCGGGATGTTGCAGGTAGACGTGCATGGGCCGATTGTATCGCCCCGGGGCGGCACGGACCTGTAGAGCCGAGCCCACGCTCGGCTGCGCTTCATGCCGCGACACAAGCCGGTAGCGCCGGGCCATGCCCGGCGAACGCGGAAAGCTCAGCCCGCGCCCAGCACCTTCAGCACCGCCGCCTCATCCACGTCCGGTACCACCTCAGCACGGCCCATGCCACGCCACAGTACAAGGCGCAGGCGGCCGGCCACGTTCTTCTTGTCCAGCCGCATGCGGCCGAGCAGGGCCTGCGGGTCCAGCCCGGCCGGAATCGCCACCGGCAGGCCGAGGCGTTCCAGCAGTGCCTGCAGGCGAGCGCGGTCGGCATCGTCGGCCAGGCCCAGTCCGGTGGACAGCTTTGCCGCCAGCACCATGCCGACCGCCACCGCTTCGCCATGGTTCAGCGCATCGCGGCCCGGGGCCGAGTAGCCCTGCTCGGTCTCGATGGCATGGCCGAAGGTATGGCCAAGGTTGAGCAGGGCGCGCTCGCCCTTCTCGAACGGATCGCGCTCGACGATGGCGGCCTTGTGCCGGCAGCTGCGCGCGATGGCTTCGGCCAGTACCGCATCCTCGCCGGCCAGCAGTGCATCGGCATGCTGCTGCAGCCACTCGAAGAACACGGCATCGCCCAGCGCGCCGTACTTCACCACTTCGGCCAGGCCAGCACGCAGCTCGCGCGGCGGCAGGGTGGCCAGCACGCGGGTATCGGCGATGACTGCACGCGGCGGATGGAACGCGCCGACCAGGTTCTTGCCGGCCGGAATGTCGACCGCGGTCTTGCCGCCCACCGAGGAATCGACCATCGCCAGCAGGGTGGTCGGCAGCTGCACGCAATCCACGCCGCGCATCCAGCAGGCGGCGGCAAAACCGGCAAGGTCACCGACCACGCCGCCGCCGAGGGCGAACACGCAGGCGTCGCGGGTGGCGCCGAGCGCAGCCAGCGCTTCGATCGCGCGGCCGAATTCGGCCAGGGTCTTGGAGGCTTCGCCGGCGGCCAGCACATGCTCGCCGATGATCAGGTCGGGGCGTGCAGCCAGCAGCGTCTGTTTCACCGACGCCAGATAGCGCGGGGCCACTTCGCTGTCGCTGAGCAGCAGCACGTGGCGGCCGCGTACGTGCGAAGCCAGCGCAGCGCCATCGGCCTGGGCACCGGCGCCGATGGTGATGGAGTAGGGGCGGTCGCCGCCAACGGCGACCTGCAGCAGGGCGGGGGAGGTCATGCGGTCAGGTCCTGGCGCTGCCATTGCGTGGCCAGTTTGACCACCAGATGGGCAGTCGCGTCGGCAGCGGTATACGGGTCGGTATCGAGGGTGAGGTCGGCCAGTTCGCGGTACAGCGGGTCGCGGTGCGCGGCCAGATCGTGCAGCACCTGCTCGCGGTCGGGGCGCTGCAGCAGCGGCCGGCCCTTGTCGCGGGCCAGGCGTTCCAGCTGCGCGGCCACGCTGACCCGCAGGTAGACCACGAAGCCGCGCCGGGCGATCAGTGCACGGTTGCCGGGATCCAGCACCGCGCCGCCACCGGTGGAGACCAGCTGGCCGTGGCCCTCCAGCACGCGGGCCAGGGCTTCGCGTTCATGGCTGCGGAAGCCGGCTTCGCCGGAGTGCTCGAAGATGGTCGGGATGCTGGCGCCGGCGGCATCGACGATGGCCTGGTCGACATCGACGAAGTCCAGCGTGAAGCGCTCGGCCAGGCGACGGCCGATGCAGGTTTTGCCAGCGCCCATCGGGCCGATCAGGATCAGGTTCGGAGCAGGATTCATGCCCTCTGATGCTAACACCTCCGTGCCCCGGCCTTTACGTTCTTCACGTCAGGGTAGGCGTTCCTGCGGGGTCTCCCGCGCCAGCCGGAGTACAGGCCATGACGGTCGCCAAGGTCATCGAAATCACCGCCTCCTCGCCGAAGAGCGTGGAGGATGCCGTGCGCAGTGGGCTGAAGAAGGTCTCCGGGACGGTCAAGGGCATCCAGGGCGCCTGGGTGAACGAGACCAAGGTGGTCACCAATGGCAGCGGCGAGATCACCGAATGGCGGGTCAACCTGCGGGTGACCTTTTTGGTGGAATAGGCGCGCTCAGCGCACGTCCTGCACCTGCCGCTGGCCGTCCAGCACCACCACATGGTCGGCGAGGGCGGGCAGGGCGCGCAGGGCCTGCCGGCTGACCCGCTCGTAGTACTGCACGAAGCGCTCCAGCTGTGGCCGGCTCATGCCGTGCCGGCCCGGCTGCGCGGCCTGCAGGTTCTGCTCCTGTTGCCAGCGCCAGCGTGGTACCACCGAGAAATCCGGCGGCTGCAGGAACCACAGGCGGTCACAGCGCTGCCACAGCGCCGGGTAGTCACGGGCCAGCGCCTGGTTGCACCAGCGCCGCCAGCGGCCATCGGTGTCGGCCTCGTGTTCCAGTGCGTTCAACGGGCTGTCCAGCGCGTCGTCAGCCTGCGCGGGGGTGCCGAGGAACCAGCCTTCGAATACCAGCAGATCCAGTGGTTGCTGCAGGCGCGGCCATTGCGCTTCGGGCAGGCGTTCGTCGGCCAGCTTGTCGAAGCGCGGCATCGCGAAGGGCTGGCGTTGAGCTGCGGCGTCGAGCACGGCGTGGGCCAGCGGCAGGTCGTGGGTGCCGGGTGGGCCGCGCGTGATCAGCAGTGGGTGCACCTGGCGGGCCAGTCGCTGGCGCTGCACGCGGGTGAGGTAGACGTCGTCGATCGACAGCGTGGCCGCGTTCAGCCCGCGTGCCTGGGCGCGGGCCACCACCTGCGCGGCCAGCGTCGATTTGCCGCTCCCCTGCAGGCCGCTGATCGCCAATACTGGAACCGCTGCGCCACTGCCCAGTGCATCGTCCAGCACCTGTTCGGCCAATGTTTCGGGGAATCCTTTCACCTGGGGCATATACGCAGCAGCGGCCATGCAGCCACAATAGCCCAATCCGTGTGAGAAGAACGCAATCATGAGCGACCTGTACGCCGAAGCCCTGTCCACGTTTGCCGGCCTGTTCGAAGAGGCCAAACAGAGCCGCGAGGTCGAGCCGAACGCGATGACCGTGGCCACCGCGGACACGCAAGGCCGTCCCTCGGCGCGCACCGTGCTGCTGAAGGCGTTCGATGAGCGCGGTTTCGTCTTCTACACCCATCTGGACAGCCACAAGGGCCAGGAGCTGCAGGCCAATCCGCAGGCCGCGCTGCTGTTCCTGTGGCGCAGCCTGCGCGAGGCCGGCATCCAGGTGCGCATCGAAGGCCGTGTCGAGCAGGTCGCCGATGCCGAGGCCGACGCCTATTTCGCCAGCCGCCCGCGGATGAGCCAGATCGGTGCCTGGGCTTCGCAGCAGTCGAAGACGCTGGCAACGCGTGAGGAGTTCGATGCACGCGTGGCCGAGATCGAAGCCCGCTTCGAGGGCCGGGACGTGCCGCGCCCGGAAGGCTGGAGCGGCCTGCGCGTGGTGCCTGACCGCATCGAGTTCTGGTATGGCGCGCAGTTCCGCCTGCATGAGCGCTGGTGCTATGAAGCCGGTGCCGAAGGGCGCTGGAGCAAGCGGCTGCTGTACCCGTAAGACGGGGTGCGGCTGCAGGGGCTGCTGTAATGCAGAGCCCACGCTCGGCTGCTGCTTCAGGAACATCCGCCGAGCATGGGCTCGGCTCTACAGAAGTCCGCGCTTGTCGCGAATGGACCGGCCAGCTTCATCTGCGAGCAGGCCGGCAACCGGCAGACTCCCACGAATATCCTCGATTTCTGGAGTTGCCATGCCCTCCTGGCGTTGCCTGTTTGCGGTGCCGTCGCCGCGCCGCGGCCTGGAAGCCTTCCTGCTGCTGCTTGCCCGCATCGTGGCCGGCGTGATGTTCAGCGTATCCGGCTGGAACAAGGTGTTCACCGAGGCCGGGCGTGAGCGCATGGTGCATACGCTGGTCGACGCGGGCATTCCGTTCCCGGTGTTCAGTGCGCCGGTGCTCGGCGCGATTGAATGGATCGCAGGTGGCCTGCTGGTGCTGGGCCTGCTCAGCCGTCCCTCGGCATTGCTGCTGGCGGCGATCTGCGCTGTGGCGGCGCTGACCGATGGCATCGCGCGCATTCCCGCGGGGCTGGGCGTGCCGGATTGGCTGAGCTGGTTCTTCTATCTGAGCGAAGTGCCGCTGGGCGTGCTGCTGCTGTGGATTGCGGCCGTAGGCAGCGGCCGGTTTGCCATCGAGGCGCGCTGGGCACGCTGACGGCTCTACAGGCCCTCCGCGCGCAACCAGCGCCATAGCGTGGTACGTGACACGCCCAGTGCCTGCGCCATGCCCTCGCGGTCGTTGCGGTGCTCCTGCAGCAGCGCTTCCAGCCGTGCACGCGGTGGGCGCTTGCCGTTGCTTTCCACCGGCAAGGCTGCAGCGCCTTCATTCACCAGCTCGGGTGCCAGCTGCAGCAGTCGCGCGGTATCAATCAGGCCTTCCGCTGGCTGCCAGTGGATGCGTAGTCGATCGACCAGGTTGCGCAGTTCGCGCACGTTGCCGGGCCACTCGGCAGCGGCCAGTACCGCCAGTGCCTCCCCATCCAGCGGCGCGTCGACGCCACGCAGCTGGCGGAAGAAATGCTGCGCCAACAGCGGGATGTCAGCGCGCCGGGCGCGCAGCGGGGGCAGGCTGATGCGTAGCGCTGCCAGGCGGTAGTACAGGTCGCGACGGAAGCTGCCGGTCGCCGCGCGCTGCTCCAGCGATTGCAGGGTGGCGGCCACCACGCGCAGGTCGACCGGGGTCGGCTCGGTGGCGCCGACACGCAGTACCTCACGTTCTTCCAGTACCCGCAGCAGGCGGGTCTGCAGCGGCAGCGGCAGTTCGCCGATCTCGTCCAGGAACAGCGTGCCGCCATCCGCGGCTTCAACCAGGCCAACACGGCCGCCACGACGCGCGCCGGTGAAAGCGCCATCGCTGTAGCCGAACAGTTCCGCTTCCAGCAGCGATTCGCTGATGGCGCCGCAGTTCAGCGCCACGAAGCGCCCGCGACGGCCGCTGGCGGCATGCAGCTGGCGCGCCACCAGTTCCTTGCCGGTGCCGGTTTCGCCGGTGACCAGTACGGTGCTGTCGTGCGGCGCATACAGCGCGATCCGTGCACGCACCTGCGCCATCGCATCGCTGTCGCCGAGCAGTTCATGCGTGTCGGTGCGCGCTGCCGGGCGCCTGCGTGGGCTGGATCGGCTGCCACTGGAACGGGCCAGGGTCTGGGTCAGTTCCAGTGCATGTTCGAACGCCTGCCGCACCGAATCGGCGGAGTACAGCAGCACGCCGGGGAGGCCGGCCTGCTCGGCATGGTCGATGGCCATGCCGGTGCCGACGATCACCTCGATGCCGTTGGCACGCAGGTCGGCAATGCAGTCGCGTGCGTCCTCGCGGGTGACGAAGCGGCGATGCTCGATATCCAGGCCGAAACTCTGCTGGAAGTTGCTGAACACCGGTACGTCGCTGGCGTGGGTGACCAGGCCGATGCGGCTGGCGATCCGCCGTGCACGTGCCAGCGCTTCCATCAGGTCGAAGCCGTTGGCCTGGATCGGCACCAGTGGCAGCTCCAGCCGGCCGCGCAGCCAGGCCGCGTTGGAGCCACCGGCGATCACTACGTCGCAGTGCTCGCGGCGCAGGCGCTGGCCGATCACATCCACCGCTTCCTCGAAGCCGAGATTGATCTGCTCGATGCGCGCGCGGCGGTCGAACTCCGGAATGACGTCGCCGAGCAGGCCGGTCAGCCGCGAGACGCTGACGGTCCAGATCACCGGACGACCGGGGTCGGCGTCGGCATGGCGCAGGGGCGAGCGGGGCAGGTACATGGCGGCTTGCACGGGGTGGGATGTTTCATGATACATCCGTTTCAACGTTTCATATGTTTCACTGCTGGGTGGCGGTCATCCCCGTGAAATCAATCGCTTGCAGCTTGGCATGGTGCTTGCGCTCATCTTCCTGTTCTTCAACCTGGACTGCCGCATGACCGCTTCCGCCCCTTTTTCCGCCGGTGCCCGCTTCCGTGAGGCGCTGGCTGCCGAATCGCCGCTGCAGGTGATCGGCGCGATCAACGCCAACCACGCCCTGCTGGCCAAGCGCGCCGGCTTCCGCGCCATCTACCTGTCCGGTGGCGGTGTTGCCGCAGGTTCGCTGGGCCTGCCGGACCTGGGCATCAACACCCTGGAAGACGTGCTGGTGGACGTGCGCCGCATCACCGATGTCTGCGACCTGCCGTTGATGGTCGACATCGATACCGGCTTCGGCCCGAGCGCGTTCAACATCGCGCGCACCGTGAAGTCGCTGATCAAGGCCGGCGCGGCCGCCTGCCACATCGAAGACCAGGTCGGTGCCAAGCGCTGCGGCCACCGCCCGGGCAAGGAGATCGTCTCGCAGGGCGAAATGGTCGACCGCGTGAAGGCTGCTGCCGATGCCAAGACCGATCCGGACTTCTTCCTGATCGCGCGCACCGACGCCATCCAGGTGGACGGCGTGGACAAGGCCATCGAGCGCGCCATCGCCTGCGTCGAGGCCGGTGCCGACGGCATCTTCGCCGAAGCGGCCTACGACCTGGACACCTACCGCCGCTTCGTCGATGCAGTGAAGGTGCCGGTACTGGCCAACATCACCGAGTTCGGCGCCACCCCGCTGTTCAGCCGCGACGAGCTGGCCTCAGCCGGCGTCGCCATCCAGCTGTTCCCGCTGTCGGCGTTCCGTGCGGGCAACAAGGCCGCCGAGAACGTCTACCAGGCGGTGCGCCGCGATGGCCACCAGCGCAATGTGGTGGAGACCATGCAGACCCGCGAAGAACTCTACGACCGCATCGGCTACCACGCCTTCGAGCAGCAGCTCGATGCACTGTTCGCCGCCAAGAAATAAGCAGTACCCTGCACCATCAGTTTTCGGAGGGAAAACATGAACGATACGACCGCAACCCCGACCTTCAAGCCGAAGAAGTCCGTCGCCCTGTCCGGCACCGCGGCCGGCAACACCGCGCTGTGCAGCGTGGGCCGTAGCGGCAACGACCTGCACTACCGCGGCTACGACATCCTGGACCTGGCCAACACCAGCGAATTCGAGGAGATCGCCTACCTGCTGGTGCATGGCAAGCTGCCGACCCGCGCCGAGCTGGTCTCGTACAAGGCCAAGCTGAAGTCGCTGCGTGGCATCCCGGCCGCGGTGAAGGCCGCACTGGAAGAGCTGCCGCCGTCGGCGCACCCGATGGACGTGATGCGCACCGGCGTGTCCGTGCTCGGCTGCGTGGCGCCGGAGAAGGACGACCACAACCATCCGGGCGCGCGCGACATCGCCGACAAGCTGATGGCCTGCCTCGGTTCGATGCTGCTGTACTGGTACCACTGGAGCCACAACGGCCGCGCCATCGACGTGGAAACCGATGACGACTCGATCGGTGGCCACTTCCTGCACCTGCTGCATGGCGAGAAGCCGCAGGAGTCGTGGGTGAAGGCGATGCACACCTCGCTGATCCTGTACGCGGAACACGAGTTCAACGCCTCGACCTTCACCTGCCGCGTCATCGCCGGTACCGGCAGCGACATGTACAGCGCGATCTGCGGTGGCATCGGTGCGCTGCGCGGCCCGAAGCATGGCGGTGCCAACGAAGTGGCGTTCGAAGTGCAGAAGCGCTACGACACTCCCGATGAGGCCGAGGAAGACATCAAGGCCCGCGTCGAGCGCAAGGAAGTGGTGATCGGTTTCGGCCACCCGGTGTATACCGTCTCCGATCCGCGCAACAAGGTGATCAAGGACGTGGCCCGCGAGCTGTCCGAAGAGCAGTCGAGCATGAAGATGTACGACATCGCCGAGCGCCTGGAATCGGTGATGTGGGACATCAAGAAGATGTTCCCGAACCTGGACTGGTTCAGCGCCGTCAGCTACCACATGATGGGCGTGCCGACCGCGATGTTCACCCCGCTGTTCGTGATCGCCCGCACCGCCGGCTGGAGCGCGCACATTGTCGAGCAGCGCATCGACGGCAAGATCATCCGTCCGAGCGCCAACTACATCGGTCCGGAAGACCGCGACTTCGTCGCCATCGACAAGCGCGTCTGATCCACCTGCTGTACCCATCCGGCCGGCCGCGTGCCGGCCGGATGCTTTCGCCGCCGCATCGCCGGCACCCGGCCCGCCTCAAGTACTCCGCCAGCCCATGAATACCGATTACCGCAAGAACCTCCCCGGCAGCACGCTGGATTATTTCGACGCGCGCGCCGCTGTCGATGCGATCCAGCCCGGCGCCTATGCCACCCTGCCGTACACCTCGCGCGTGCTGGCCGAGAACCTGGTGCGCCGCTGCGATCCGGCCACGCTCAGCGATTCGCTGAAGCAGCTGATCGAGCGTCGTCGCGACCTCGACTTCCCGTGGTTCCCGGCGCGCGTTGTGTGCCACGACATCCTCGGCCAGACCGCACTGGTCGACCTGGCCGGCCTGCGTGATGCGATCGCCGACAAGGGGGGTGACCCGGCCAAGGTGAATCCGGTGGTGCCGGTGCAGCTGATCGTCGATCACTCGCTGGCGGTGGAGTGCGGTGGTTTCGATCCGCAGGCGTTCGAGAAGAACCGCGCCATCGAGGATCGTCGCAACGAAGACCGTTTCCACTTCATCGACTGGACCAAGCTGGCGTTCGAGAACGTGGACGTGATTCCGCCGGGCAACGGCATCATGCACCAGATCAACCTGGAGAAGATGTCGCCGGTGGTCTACGTGCAGGACGGTGTCGCCTTCCCGGATACCTGCGTGGGTACCGACAGCCACACCCCGCACGTGGATGCGCTGGGCGTGATCGCCATCGGCGTGGGCGGCCTGGAGGCCGAGAACGTGATGCTCGGCCGTGCCTCGTGGATGCGCCTACCGGATATCATCGGCGTCGAGCTGACCGGCAGGCCGCAGCCGGGCATCACCGCCACCGACGTGGTGCTGGCGCTGACCGAGTTCCTGCGCAGGGAGCGCGTGGTCGGCGCCTATCTTGAATTCTTCGGCGAGGGTGCCGCGGCACTGACCATCGGTGACCGCGCCACCATTTCCAACATGTGCCCGGAATACGGCGCGACCGCCGCGATGTTCTACATCGACGGGCAGACCATCGATTACCTGCGCCTGACCGGCCGCGAGGAATCGCAGGTGGCGCTGGTGGAGAACTACGCCCGCACCACCGGCCTGTGGGCTGACGATCTGGCCACTGCGCAGTACGAGCGCGTGCTGCGCTTCGACCTGTCCAGCGTGGTGCGCAACATGGCCGGTCCGTCCAACCCGCACAAGCGCGTGGCCACCGCCGAGCTGGCCGAGCGTGGCATCGCCGACGAAGCCAAGCTGGAGGCAGGCAAGGCCGAGCAGGCGCAGGGCCTGATGCCTGATGGCGCGGTGATCATTGCTGCCATCACCAGCTGCACCAACACCTCCAACCCGCGCAACGTGATCGCCGCCGCACTGCTGGCGCGCAAGGCCAACGAGCGTGGCCTGCTGCGCAAGCCGTGGGTGAAGTCGTCGCTGGCGCCGGGCTCGAAGGCGGTGCAGCTGTACCTGGAAGAGGCCGGCCTGCTGCCGGACCTGGAGAAGCTCGGCTTCGGCATCGTGGCGTTCGCCTGCACCACCTGCAACGGCATGAGTGGCGCGCTGGATCCGGCAATCCAGCAGGAGATCATCGACCGTGACCTGTATTCCACGGCCGTACTGTCGGGCAACCGTAATTTTGATGGCCGCATCCACCCGTATGCGAAGCAGGCGTTCCTGGCCTCGCCGCCGCTGGTGATCGCCTATGCCATCGCCGGTACCGTGCGTTTCGACATCGAGAAGGACGTGCTGGGCGTGGACGCCGACGGCAACGAGGTGCGCCTGAAGGATATCTGGCCGAGCGACGCCGAGATCGATGCCGTGGTGAAGGCCGCAGTGAAGCCGGAGCAGTTCCGCCGCGTCTACAACCCGATGTTCAACGTGCGCGTGGAGCATGGCGCGGCGGTCAGCCCGCTGTACGACTGGCGCCCGCAGAGCACCTACATCCGCCGTCCGCCGTACTGGGAGGGCGCATTGGCCGGTGAGCGCACGCTGGCGGGCATGCGTGCGCTGGCGGTGCTGCCGGACAACATCACCACCGACCACCTGTCGCCGTCCAACGCGATCCTGGCGTCCAGTGCCGCCGGTGAGTACCTGGCGAAGATGGGCCTGCCGGAGGAGGACTTCAATTCCTACGCGACCCACCGCGGCGACCACCTGACCGCGCAGCGCGCCACCTTCGCCAACCCGAAGCTGTTCAACGAGATGGTGCGCAACGACGACGGCAGCGTGAAGCAGGGGTCGCTGGCGCGCGTGGAGCCGGAAGGCAAGGTGATGCGCATGTGGGAAGCGATCGAGACCTACATGGACCGCAAGCAGCCGCTGATCATCATCGCCGGTGCCGACTACGGCCAGGGCAGTTCGCGCGACTGGGCCGCCAAGGGCGTGCGCCTGGCCGGCGTGGAGGCGATCGTGGCCGAAGGTTTCGAGCGGATTCACCGTACCAACCTGATCGGCATGGGCGTGCTGCCGCTGGAGTTCAAGCCGGGCACCACGCGCTTGACGCTGGGCATCGATGGCACCGAAACCTTCGACGTGATCGGTGAGCGCACCCCGCGCGCCGACCTGACCCTGGTCATCCATCGCCGCGACGGCCAGGACGTGATCGTGCCGGTGACCTGCCGCCTGGACAGCGACGAGGAAGTGGCGATCTACGAAGCCGGCGGCGTGCTGCAGCGCTTCGCCCAGGACTTCCTGGAAGGCGCCAAGGTGGCGTAAGTCATCCGACGGCCCGGCAACGGGCCGTCTTACATTGCAAGGAACCGTTCCATGGCATTTCTCCCGCAACTCCGCATCCCCGCCACCTACATGCGCGGCGGCACCAGCAAGGGCGTGTTCTTCCGCCTGCAGGACCTGCCCGAAGCCGCGCAGGTGCCGGGCGCCGCACGCGATGCACTGTTGATGCGCGTGATTGGCTCGCCCGATCCGTATGGCAAGCAGACCGACGGCATGGGCGGCGCCACCTCCAGCACCAGCAAGTGCGTGATCATCTCCAGCGCCTCGGTGCCGGACCACGATGTCGATTATCTGTACGGCCAGGTCTCGATCGATACAGCATTCGTCGACTGGAGTGGCAACTGCGGCAACCTCAGCACTGCGGTTGGCCCGTTCGCGATTGCCAACGGGCTGATCGATCC
This sequence comes from Stenotrophomonas maltophilia, assembly GCF_002799245.1. GTDB lineage: Bacteria > Pseudomonadota > Gammaproteobacteria > Xanthomonadales > Xanthomonadaceae > Stenotrophomonas > Stenotrophomonas maltophilia_S. The sequence continues at coordinate 706,705 of NZ_NEQV01000002.1, forward strand.
GGCCCGCGTGCCGCGCGATGGCCTGTGCACCGTGCGCATCTGGCAGGCCAACATCGGCAAGACCATCGTCGCCCATGTGCCGATGCGCGATGGCGAAGTGCAGGAAATCGGAAATTTCGAGCTGGACGGCGTGACCTTCCCGGCGGCCGAGATCCAGCTCGAATTCATCGATCCGTCCGATGACGGCGATGCGGGCGCGATGTTCCCGACCGGCAATCTGGTCGACACTCTGGATGTGCCTGGCCTGGGCAGCTTCGAGGTGACCATGATCACCGCCGGCATCCCGACCATCTTCCTCAACGCCGCCGACCTGGGCTACAGCGGTACCGAGCTGCAGCCGGTCATCAACGAAGACAAGGCCGCGCTGGAACGCTTTGAGAAGATCCGCGCCTACGGTGCCCTGCGCATGGGCCTGATCAGGAACCTGGAAGACGCAGCGACCCGCCAGCACACGCCGAAGGTGGCCTTCGTGGCGCCGGCACAGGACTACGTGTCATCCAGTGGCAAAGCCATCCCGGCGTCGGCGATCGACCTGCACGCGCGTGCGTTGTCGATGGGCAAGCTGCACCACGCGATGATGGGGACCGCCGCCGTGGCGATCGGTACCGCCGCGGCGATTCCGGGCACCCTGGTCAATCGTGCGGCCGGTGGTGGCGAACGCGAGGCGGTGACCTTCGGTCATCCCTCCGGCACCTTGCGCGTGGGTGCACAGGCCGGTCTCGTTGACGGCCAGTGGACGGTGACCAAGGCCATCATGAGCCGCAGCGCCCGTGTGCTGATGGAAGGCAAGGTGCGGGTGCCGGCCGAATGATGCGCTGGTAAACGCCAACCGAGGTTGGCGACTACCGGGCCGCAGAGACCGATTGCTTTGGTGGATGCCAACCTTTTGCTTTGGTAGATGCCAACCTTGGTTGGCAGGGGGGCACGGGCAACCGTACACCGCAACGAGGAGATCGACGATGTCCGACAGCCACACCCCATCCAACGAACGTGCGGCGTGGGATGCGCTGCTGGTGGACATCGTCGATTACGTGCGCGACGCACGCATCGACTCGCCGCTGGCCTTCCAGACCGCGCATCACTGCCTGCTTGATACGCTGGGGTGCGGCCTGGAAGCGCTGTCTTTCCCGGCCTGCAGCAAGCTGCTCGGTCCCCTGGTACCGGGCATCAACGTGGTCAACGGCGCGCGCGTACCTGGCACGCACTACGTGCTGGATCCGGTGCAGGCGGCCTTCAACCTCGGTGCGATGGTGCGCTGGCTGGATTTCAACGACACCTGGCTGGCCGCCGAATGGGGCCACCCCTCGGACAATCTGGGGGGCATCCTTGCCGTCTGCGATTGGCTGGGCCGCAACGCGCAGGCCCTGCGCCGCCCGCCGCCGACCCTGCACGACGTGCTGCTGGCGATGATCAAGGCGCACGAGATCCAGGGTGTGCTGGCACTGCAGAATTCCTTCAACCGGGTCGGGCTGGACCATGTGGTGCTGGTCAAGGTCGCCACCACCGCCGTGGTGGCGCAGCTGCTGGGGCTGGATCGCGAACGCATGCTCAATGCGCTGTCGCTGGCCTGGGTCGACGGCCAGGCGCTGCGGACATACCGGCACGCACCCAACACCGGCTCGCGCAAGAGCTGGGCGGCCGGTGATGCGACCAGCCGGGGCGTACGCCTGGCGCTGATGGCGGCCAGTGGCGAGATGGGCTACCCCAGCGTGCTCAGTGCGCCGACCTGGGGCTTCGAAGCGGTGTCCATGCGTGGCCAGGCGCTGACGCTGGGGCGACCGCTGGGCAGCTACGTGATGGAAAACGTGCTGTTCAAGATCAGCTACCCGGCCGAGTTCCATGGCCAGACCGCGGTGGAGGCGGCGATCGCCCTGCACCAGCAGCTGCGCGCGATGGGGCGACGGGTCGAGGACATCGCGCATATCGCGATCCGGACCCAGGAAGCCTGCATCCGCATCATCGACAAGCAGGGCCCGCTGCACAACCCGGCCGACCGTGATCACTGCGTGCAGTACATGGTCGCCATCGCATTGCTGCACGGGCGGCTGGTGGCCGAGGACTATGAAGACGACGTGGCGGCCGATCCGCGCATCGACGCACTGCGCGCGAAGATGGCCTGCCATGAGGATCCCCGGCTCAGCGCCGATTACCTGGACCCGGGCAAGCGCAGCATTGCCAACGGCCTGAGCGTGCGCTTCAGCGATGGCAGCGCACTGCCGGAGGTACTGGTGGAGTATCCGCTCGGCCATGCCCGACGCCGCGAGGAGGGCATTCCGCTGCTGATGGACAAGTTCCGCCGGCACCTGGCCCATCGCTTTCCGACCGCCCAGCAGCAGCGCATTCTTGCTGCGTCGCTGGACCCGGTGGCGCTGGCGGCGATGCCGGTGACCGACTACGTGGACCTGTACCTGCCGGGGTAGGGTGCGCCTTGGTGGATCTGACACCGCACCTGCTTGCCGGGCACGTGGCTCGACCGGCTTTGGTAGGTGCCAACCTTGGTTGGCACGGGCCCAACGCCAACCAAGGTTGGCGGCTACCGATACTGCCGGCCAGCGGCCGGCACTACCCGCACCCCGGGCAATTGCCGGATTCGCGTCAACGCCTTGACGCGGCCTGCCTATAATGGCCACCTCGATCAAGGAGTGACGACATGAGCGGTCCGGCACGGCGGATGCGGTGGGGATGGACGGCAGCATTGCTGGCAGGAGGCCTGTTGCTGGGCCTGGCCGGCTGCCGCAACGACAGCGGGCAGCTGCCCAAGGCCAGTGGTGAGGCGATCACCACCAAGGCCGAGCAGGTGAAGGAATTCACCCTGTTGCGCGCCTACCCGGACCAGAAGAATGACGGTCTGTCGCTGGCGCTGGAGTTCTCGCGCCCGCTGGTCGGCACCCAGGATTTCGACAAGCTGGTGCGCTTCGAGGAGAAGGTCGGCACCGACGACAGCAGCTGGACGCTGTCCGATGACGGCCTGACCCTGCGCTACCCGTTCGTCGAGGCCGGCAAGGAATTCAGCCTGGTGGTCTCGCCGGACCTTCTGGCTGCCGATGGCAGCCGGCTGGGCAAGGAACTGAAGCAGAAGGTGTTCAGCGGCGAGCTGAAGCCGGTGGTGGGCTTCGCTTCGCAGGGCAGTGTGCTGCCGGCCAAGGACAGCCGCGGCCTGCCGGTGGTCTCGGTGAACGTGCCGGAGGTCGATGTCGAGTTCCTGCGCGTGCGCGAGAAGGACCTGCCGACCTTCTTCAGCCAGTACCAGCGCGGCGGCCGCCGTGGCAGCTGGGAGCTGAGCAGCGACTACGAGCGCAGCCCGATCAACAAGCTGGCCGAGCCGGTCTACGTCAACCGCTTCATCCTCGGTGGCAAGAAGAACGAGCGGGTGCTGACCTACCTGCCGACCCAGGACATCAAGGAACTGCAGGAGCCGGGCCTGTACTTCGCCTTGCTCAAGCGCACCGGCGACTACGAAGGCGAGTTCGATACCGCGTTCTTCTCGGTCAGCGACATCGGCCTGCATACCCGTGCTTACAAGGACAAACTGTTCGTGCACACCGCCGGCCTGAAGGACGGCGCGCCGCTGAAGGGCATCGATCTGCGCGTGCTGGATGCCAAGGGCGAGGTGGTGCTGAAGGGCAGCACCGACGGCAATGGCAATGCGCTGCTGAACTACACCCTGGATGCCACCCATGTGCTGGTCGCCAGCAGTGGCAAGGACACCAGCTTCCTGCCGTTCAACCAGCCGGCACTGGACCTGAGCGAATTCGCCGTGGCGGGGCGTGACAACGCGTGGTTCGATGTCTACGCCTGGTCTGGCCGCGACCTGTACCGCCCCGGCGAGACCGTGCGCCTGTCCGCGCTGCTGCGCGACAACGACGGCAAGCCGGTCAAGGCGCAACCGGTGTTCCTGCGCCTGAAGCAGCCTGACGGCAAGACCTTCCGCGAGACCCGCCTGCAGCCGGGCGACCAGGGCTACATCAACTTCGAGCAGGTCATTCCCGCCGAGGCGCCCACTGGGCGCTGGCAGGTCGAGTTCCGTACCGATCCCGCCAGCAAGGAAGCGATCCAGGGCATGACCCTGCGCATCGAGGAGTTCCTGCCCGAGCGCATGAAGCTGGACCTGGACAGCGCGCAGAAGACGCTGAAGCCGGGCGAGGACCTGCGCCTGCAGGCCAACGGTGCCTATTTGTATGGCGCCCCGGCCGATGGCAACCGCTTCACCGCACGCATGGCGGTGGCCGCCGAACAGAAGCCGGTGGACGGCCTGCCGGGCTACTTCTTCGGTGACCCGACCCTGCAGCTGCCACGCGAAGCCAAGGACGTGATCGACACCACGCTGCCGGGCAATGGCCAGCTGCGTGAGGACGTGGCGCTGCCGGAGGAGGCGGCCAAGGCCAAGGCACCGGTCGCCGTGGTGTTGTCCGGCAGCCTGTATGAAACCGGTGGCCGCACGGTCACCCGTACCCTGAAGCGGGTGATGTGGCCGGCCAACGCGCTGGTGGGTGTACGCCCGTTGTTCAACCCTGACGATGGGGCCGATTCCAATGGCAATGCGCGCTTCGAGCTGATGCGCGTGGATGCCTCGGGCGCGCCGCAGCCGGCGAAGGGCCTGAAGATCACCCTGGTACGCGAGCTGCGTGACTACCACTGGACCTTCAACGACAACCGCTGGGACTACGATTTCACCCGCCGTTTCGAGAACAAGGAAACCCGCACCGTCGATGCCGGCAGCAGCGCGGTCGCCTTCGATTTCCCGGTGGAGTGGGGCGAGTACCGGGTGGACGTGTTCGATCCGTCCACCGGCCTGACCAGCCGCTACCCGTTCCGTGCCGGCTGGAGCTGGGGCGATGACAACCGCGGCCTCGACGCGCGCCCGGACAAGGTCAAGCTGGGCCTGGACAAGACCGGCTACAAGGCCGGTGACACCCTGCAGGTGACGGTGACCCCGCCGCACGCCGGCAAGGGCATCCTGATGGTCGAGACCGACCGCATGCTGTACGTGCAGGACATCGAGGCCAAGCCGGGGTCGACCTTCAAGATTCCGGTCACCGCCGACTGGGAACGCCACGACGTCTACATCACCGCGCTGGTGTTCCGTGGCGGCAGTGCGCCGAGCAAGATCACCCCGGCCCGTGCGGTGGGCGTGGTACACGTACCGATGGACCGCAAGGGCCGCACCGTAGCCGTCGGCCTGGTCGCGCCCAAGCAGATGCGGCCGGAGCAGGACCTGCCGGTGACGGTCAGCGCGCCGCAGCTGGCCGGCAGGACGGCGCACGTCACCGTCTCGGCGGTGGACGTGGGCATCCTCAACATCACCCGCTTCCCGGTGCCCGACGCCGGTGCGCACTTCTTCGCCCAGCGTCGTCTCGGCATTGATGCCTATGACATCTACAGCCGGGTGATCGAGAGCTTCGATGGTGGCAGCGGCAAGCTGAAGTTCGGTGGCGACATGGCGCTGCAGGCACTGCCACAGGCCAAGCGTCCGACTGCGCGCGTGCAGACCGTGGACCTGTTCTCCGGCCCGGTGCAGCTGGACGCCAAGGGCAATGCCCGCGTCCGCCTGAAGGTGCCGGACTTCAACGGCACCCTGCGTGTATCGGCGCTGGTCTACAGCGATGACCAGTACGGCAAGCGCGACGTGGAAACCATTGTGCGCGCGCCGATCCTGGCCGAAGCCAGCATGCCGCGCGTGCTGGCCCCGGGCGACCGCAGCACCGTGACCCTGGACGTGCAGAACTTCACCGGCAAGCCGGGCCAGTTCAACGTGAAGGTGGACACCGAGGGCCCGTTGAACCTGGGCGAGGGCAGCCGCAGCGTGCAGTTGAATGCCGATGTCAAGACCACGCTGAGCTTCCCGCTGTCGGCGCGTGAGGGCCACAGCGTGGCCAAGGTGCGGGTGCGGGTGGATGGCAACGGCTTCAAGGCCGATCGCCGCTACGACCTGCCGGTGCGTGCGGCGTGGCCGCAGGTGCTGCGTTCGCAGGTGCGCACGCTCGATCCGCTGGCGGCGGTCAGTCTCGACAACAGCCTGACCGATGGCCTGATGTCCGAGTCGGTGAATGCCCGCCTGCTGGTCAGCCCGCTGCCGCCGATTCCGTTCGCCAGTGCACTGCAGGGCGCGCTGAACTACCCCTATGGCTGTGCCGAGCAGACCACCAGCAAGGGCTATGCCGCGCTGATCCTGGACCAGGCGACGTCGTCGATGCTCGGTGCAGACGGCCTGGATGCCAAGACCCGTCGCGAGCGCATGGAAGGTGCGTTCGGCCGCCTGGCATCGATGCAGGTGGCCAATGGCAACTTCTCGATGTGGGGTGACGACGGCTACGTGAACCCGTGGCTGACCCCGTACATCACCGAGTTCCTGCTCGATGCCAAGGATGCCGGTTTCGCGGTGCCGGACAACGTGCTGCAGAAGGCGCTCAACCGGCTCAGCGAGGACCTGCTGTCCGGTGGCAACCAGTTCTATGGCCAGGACGACCGCGAGAAGCTGAAGTTCGCCAACCAGGCGTACTCGGGTTACGTGCTGGCCCGGGTCAACCGTGCGCCGCTGGGCACCCTGCGCACGCTGTACGACAACGAGCGCAGCAAGGCGGTCGGTGGCTTGTCGCTGGTCCACCTGGGTGTGGCGCTGTCGCTGCAGGGCGATGCCAAGCGCGGCCAGGCGGCGTTGGCGGCGGCCTTCGCCAAGTCCAGCAGCGAACGCCCGTCGTACTTCGGTGACTACGGCAGCGCGATCCGTGACGACGCGCTGATGATCGCGCTGACCCACGAAAACAAGCTGGCCAAGCCTGCCTGGGATGCGCGTGCGGTGGACCTGGGCCGTGGCCTGGATGCGCGTCGCAATGCCGGCTGGATGTGGCTGAGCACGCAGGAGCAGGTGGCGATTGCCCGCCTTGGCAAGGCGCTCGCCGCCAATCAGAAGGCGCTGGTCGCCGGTGAGCTGGTGATCGGTGGCAACACCGAAGCCATCGGCGAGCGCAAGCTGTTCGGCCGCAACTTCAGCGCCAGTGAGCTCGCCAGCGGCGTGCGCTTCACTCCGCAGGGGCAGCCGCCGATGTTCGCCAGCATCGACGTGGCCGGCATCCCGCGCAGCGCACCGGCGCCGGACAGCAGCGTGCTGGGCGTCGAGCGCAGCTACTACGGCACCGATGGCAAGCCGTGGTCGCCGCGCCCGCTGAAGGAGGGCGAAGCACTGATCGTGCGCGTCACCGTGACCGCTGACACCACGATGCCCGATGCACTGCTGACCGACCTGCTGCCGGCGGGCCTGGAGATCGAGAACTTCAACCTGGGTGATGCCAAGCAGTGGGCCGATGTGGTGGTCGATGGCATCACCATCAGCGACCGTGGTGAAGCCGCCGATACCAAGCACGAGGAGTTCCGCGATGACCGCTACGTGGCCGCGCTGAAGCTCTCGCGTGGCAGCAAGGCCAGCGTGTTCTACCTGGTGCGCGCGGTGACTCCGGGAACCTACTCGGTGCCGCCGCCGCTGGTGGAGGACATGTACCGGCCGCAGCTGCGCGGCGTGGGCCGCAGCAACCCGACCACGATCACGGTGGTACAGCCGTGACCGCGCGGACGGGCCGCGACGGCGCGGCCCGTCCTGCTGGCAACCTGCAATGAAGAACATGATGACCACCCGGCTGGCGGCCCTGCGCCGCCGGCTGCGGCCGCTGTGGCCGTGGCTGCGCTGGGGCATGGCCGCCACGCTGGCGCTGCTGCTGGTGCTGGATTTCGCCTTCCCGCCGCCGCTGCCGAAGCAGCGTGATACCAGCACCCTGGTGGTGGCTGCCGACGGCACCCCGCTGCGTGCGTTCGCCGATGCCGAGGGCGTGTGGCGCTATCCGGCCTCGATCGAGAGCGTCTCGCCGCTGTACCTGCAGGCGTTGCTGACCTACGAAGACCGCTGGTTCTGGCGGCATCCGGGCATCAACCCGCTGGCGATCCTGCGTGCCAGCGGCCAGCTGCTGCGCGGCGGCCGCATCGTTTCCGGTGGCTCGACCCTGACCATGCAGGTCGCACGCATCCTCGACCCGCATACGCGCACGCCCTGGGGAAAGCTCAAGCAGATGCTGCGCGCGGTGCAGCTGGAAGTGCATCTGAGCAAGCAGCAGATCCTGGCCCTGTATCTGGAGCGTGCGCCCTACGGCGGCACCATCGAGGGCGTGGAAGCGGCCAGCTGGGCCTATCTGGGCAAGCCGGCGGCGCAGCTGTCACATGCCGAGGCCGCGTTGCTGGCGGTACTGCCACAGGCACCGAGCCGGCTGCGCCCGGACCGCCACCCGGAAGCCGCGCAGAAGGCGCGTGACAAGGTGCTGTCACGCATGGCCGAACTGGGCGCGTGGACACCGGAAGAGGTGGAGGATGCGCGCATCGAGAACGTGGTGGCGCGCTCGCTGCGGCCTCCGCTGCACGCTGCGCTGCTGGCACAGCGCCTGCACTCGGCGCATCCGGGCCAGGCACGCATCCAGAGCAGCATCGACATCGGCCTTCAGCGCACGCTGGAAGAACGCGTGGCCAGCTATTTCTCGGCGCTGCCCGAGCGCACCTCGGCGGCCCTGCTGGTGGTCGACAACCAGACCCTGCAGGCGCGTGCCTATGTCGGCACGCTGGCGTTCGGTGATCGCCAGCGGCTTGGCCACGTGGACATGGTGCAGGCCTGGCGTTCGCCGGGCTCCACGCTCAAGCCGTTCCTGTATGCGATGGCGCTGGACGATGGCCTGATCCATTCGGAAAGCCTGCTGGTCGATGCGCCGCAGAGTTTCGGCAGCTACCGCCCCGGCAACTTCGACATGGCGTTCAATGGGCCGATCGGCGCCTCCAGCGCATTGCGGCTGTCGCTCAACGTACCCTCGGTGGACCTGCTGCAGCGGGTCGGCGCCGCGCGCTTCGCCGCACGCCTGTCGCACGCCGGCATCCAGCTGCGCTTCCCGCCGGGCAGCACGCCCAACCTGTCGTTGATCCTGGGCGGCACCGGCGCACGCCTGGAAGACCTGGTCGGCGCGTTCGCCGCGCTCAACCGCAACGGCATCGCCGGCCGCGTGCGCTACACCGACGAAGAGCCGATGATCGAGCGGCGCCTGGCCTCGCCGGGCGCCAGCTGGATCGTGCGCGAGATGCTGGAGTCGAACCCGCGCCCGGGATACAGCGTGGGTACTTTCGATGTCGGTGGCCGCCCGCGCGTGGCGTGGAAGACCGGCACCAGTTACGGCTATCGCGATGCGTGGGCCATCGGCAGTACCCGCCACTACACGGTGGGCGTGTGGGTGGGCCGGCCGGACGGCACACCCTTGCCGGGCCAGTACGGCGCGGTCACCGCGCTGCCGCTGATGTTTGAAGTGGTGGACAGCCTGCCACGCCAGCGTGGTGATTCTGCGGCCGCGCCGATGCCGGCCAGCGTCAGCCAGGAGGACATCTGCTGGCCAACCGGCGAACGTGCCGAGGGGCTGCCGGCGGCACTGTGCCAGCGACGGATGTCGGCCTACCTGCTGGACGGCGCGGCACCGCCGACCTTTCCCGAGCGCGAGGCGCGGCGCTGGCAGCCGGGCCGGCAGCGTTACCTGGCCGACGCCCGGACCGGTCTGCGCGTATCGGCCGATTGCCGCACTCCCCATGACGAGGTCGCGCGTGAGATCGCGCGCTGGCCGGCGTTGTTGTCACCGTGGCTGCCCAAGGCCACGCGCGAGGCCTCGCAGCTGCCCGCGCTGTCGCCGGACTGCCGCGACGACGGGCGTGAGGCCAGCGTCGCGCTGCATGTGGACGGGCTCAATGATGGCGCCACGCTGGCGCGCGCGCCGAATTCGGAACATGGCGTACGCCTGCAGCTGCGCGCGCTGGGCAGCGAGCAGGCGGTGGACTGGTTGCTGGATGGCCGCTGGATCGCGCAGACCCGGGGCGCGCAGCTGATGCAGCGTGAATTCGCCGAGCCTGGCGCACACACGCTGACCGCGCTGGCGGCGGACGGTGCATGGACCCAGGTGCGGTTCAACGTCCTGCGGTAGGTGCCAACCTTGGTTGGCACGTGGCAGAACGCCCACCAGGGTGGGCATCTACCGGATCATTCCCCGATCCACCCATCCAGCAGGTCGGCGAACTCGTCGGCGTGTTCCTCTTCCTGCGCCAGGATCTCTTCAAGGATGCGCTTGGTGGTGGTGTCGCGGTCGCCGATGAAGTTGATCATCTCGCGGTAGCTGTCGATGGCGATCCGTTCGGCCACCAAATTCTCGCGGACCATGTCGCGCAGATCGCTGCCTTCCTTGTATTCGGCATGCGAACGCGCGGTCAGCGTGTCCGGGTTGAGGTCGGGCTCGCCGCCAAGCTGGACGATGCGCTCGGCCAGCTTGCCGGCGTGCGCCTGTTCCTGCTGCGCATGCTCGAGGAACTCGGCCTTGACCGCGTCGGCCAGCATGCCCTTGGCCATGAAGTAATGCCGGTAGTAGCGCAGCACGCACACGTATTCGGTGGCCAGTGCGTCGTTGAGCAGCTTGATCACCACCTTGCGGTCGGCGCTGTAGCTGTCGGTGATCGCCCCGTCTTCGATGTTGCGCCGGGCGCGCTCGCGCAGGGTCTTGCGGTCACTGATGCCGGGAACCTTTGCGGCGGGCTTTGCGGCTTTGGCTGGCTTGCTGGACATGGCTGGCCGTTTCCTCTTGCGGTGGGGAATCAGGTGGGCAGGTGCTCCAGCACGTACTCGGCCGAAGACACCTCGAACTGGCCCGGCTGCTCGATCCAGGCCGCACGGACCACGCCATCGACCACATACAGGGCGAAACGGCGTGAGCGGATGCCCATGCCCGAGGCACTGGCGTCGAGCTCCAGGCCGAGCGCGCGGGTCAGTTCGGCATTGCCGTCAGACAGCATCAGCAGGCCGTCGGGCACGCTCTGGTCGGCGGCCCAGGCCTTCATCACGAACGGGTCGTTGACCGCCATGCAGTAGACGTCGATGCCGCGCTGGCGGAAGGCCTGGAACTTCTCGACATAACCGGGCAGGTGGCGTGCCGAGCAGGTCGGGGTGAATGCACCGGGCACGGCGAACAGCACCACCTTGCGCGCGTCGAACAGCGAATGCGTATCGAGCGTTTCGATGCCCTCGCGGATGCGCTTGACGGTCACTTCCGGAATGCGGTCGCCGACTTGGATGGTCATGGGGAACTCCTTGCTGGGGCAGGCTAGTGGGCCGGATGGGACAGGGGCGTCAAGACATTGGAAAACCGGCGTGCAGGCCCCATCTTCAGGCTTTGCGGAGCGGGCTTCCAGCCACAGCCTGGGGCAGGGCGATGGCAGCCGCATTGCGCAGGATCAGTCGGCCTCACCGGGGCCGCACGAGGGGCGGCGTAGCATCGCTGGCGCGTAGAATGAACCCGGGGCGGCGCCACCGGCGCGGCCGAAGCAGATCGAGGTAGCTGGATGGAATTCAAGGATTACTACGCCACCCTGGGGGTGGAACCGAGCGCGGGCGAGGCGGAGATCAAGACCGCCTACCGCCGGCTGGCACGCAAGTACCACCCGGACGTCAGCAAGGAGGCCGGGGCCGAGGACAAGTTCAAGGCAGTGAACGAGGCCTACGAGGCGCTGCGCGATCCGGAAAAGCGCGCGGCGTACGACCAGCTGCGCGCGCAGGGCTACCGCCCGGGCGAGGAGTTCAACGTGCCGCCCAACTACGGCGGCGCCGGTGGTTTCAATTTCGAGGAAGTGTTCGGCGGTGGTGGCCCCAACGGCGGCTTCAGCGACTTCTTCGAGAGCCTGTTCGCGCGCCAGCGCGGCGGTGCCGGTCCAGGCCCGGGCTTCAGCAGCCAGGGCCATGCACCCAACCGCGACACCCGTGCCAAGCTGTCGGTGCCGCTGGAAGCGGCCTACAGCGGCGACAGCCTGCGCATCACCGTCAACGGCAAGCAGCTGGATGTGCGCGTGCCCAAGGGCATCCGTCCGGGGCAGGTGATCCGCCTGGCCGGGCAGGGCAACCATGGTGGCAACCTGCTGTTGGAAGTGGAGTACGCCGCGCACCCGCAGTTCGAGGTCGATGGCCGCAACATCCTCTATACGTTGCCGTTGACCCCGTGGCAGGCCGCGCTGGGCACCAGCATCAGCGTGCCGACCCTGGGCGGTGCGGTGGAACTGAAGATTCCGGCCGACTCCGATGCCGGTCGCAAGCTGCGCCTGCGCGGTCGTGGCCTGCCGGGCAACCCGGAGGGCGACCAGATCGTCGAAATCGAGATCGTGGCTCCGGCCGCGACCGACGAGGCGCAGAAGAAGGCCTACCGCAACCTGGCCAAGGCCTTCGGCGAGTCGATCTGATATCCGCTTTGATGGGTGCAGGCCAAGGTGTGCCAACCAAGGTTGGCACCTACCAGGGCGGTGCTTCCGCACCAATTGCGGTAGCCGGCCGCTGGCCGGCAACGCTGTGCCAACCAAGGTTGGCACCTACCGCGAACCCCTCAGCCCTGGCCGGCGAACACGCGCTCCAGGACCTCGGACAGTTCGTCTTCCGAGAACGGCTTGGTGATGTAGGCCTTGGCGCCCTGGCGCATGCCCCACATGCGGTCGGTGTCCTGGTCCTTGGTGGTCACCAGGATCACCGGAATATGCCGGGTCGCCTCGTCGCGGGCGAGGGTGCGGGTGGCCTGGAAGCCATTGAGGTTGGGCATCACCACGTCCATCAGGACCAGGTCGGGCAGCTCGGCCTTGGCGGTTTCGACCCCGGCGGCGCCATCGGTGGCGGTCAGGATCTGGTGCCCGAGCTTCTCGACGATGCGCTGTATCCCCAACAGCTGCGACGGTGAGTCGTCGACGATCAGAATGCGTGCCATGTTGTTCCCCATGTAATGCCCGCAGTGTAGTGCGGGCTGATTACCGGCGGGAGGGGCGCATCTGCCGTCCGTCGCCTGCCTGCGACGTTCAGTCGATCCGCACCACGGTGCGCCCCAGCGATCCACCGGCCAGCATCCGCTCGAACACTGCCGGCAGGCCATCGAGGCCGACCTCGGCGGTACAGATGCGGTCCAGGTGCTGTGGCTTCCACTTGCCGCCCAGGCGCGACCACACCTCTTCGCGCAGCCGGCGCGGTGCATTGGCCGAAGACACCCCGAGCAGCGACACGCCGCGCAGGATGAACGGCATCACCGTCATGTCCAGCGACGGGCTGGCCGCCAGGCCGGCACTGACCACGCTGCCATAGGGCACGGTCTGTGCCAGCAGGCTGGCGAGCATGGCGCCGCCGGCATTGTCCAGGCCCCCGCCGAAACGCGCCGACTGCAGCGGGCCGCTATCGGCCAGCGCCTCACGCGGCAGCACCTCGGTGGCGCCGATGGCGCGCAGGAAACCGGTCTGGTCGGGTTTGCCGCTGATCGCGTGCACGGTGTAGCCGGCACGGCTGAAGATCGACAGCGCCAGCGCGCCGACGCCACCGCTGGCGCCGGTGACCGCCAGCGGGCCCAGTTCTGGGACCTGCCGGTTGTCCTGCATGCGCAGCAGGGCCAGGGCCGCAGTGAAGCCGGCGGTGCCCAGCACCATCGCCTCGCGCGGGCTCAGCCCGGCCGGCTGGGCGATCACTGCACGCGATTCCAGCCGCACATACTGGCTGTAACCACCGTCGCGGGTCTCGCTGAGGCCGCAGCCGGTGGCCAGCACCGCGTCGCCTTCACGCCAGTCCGGGTCGGTGCTGGCGACCACGGTGCCGGCCACGTCGATGCCGCCCACCAGCGGGAAGCGGCGCAGGATCTTCCCTTTGCCGGTGCCGGCCAGGGCATCCTTGTAGTTGACCGAGGACCAGTGGGCGCGGATCAGCACCTGGCCGGGGTTGAGGTCGTCGACCCCGAGCTGGGCCAGGCCGCTGCGGTAGCCTGCGTCGTCGTTTTCGATGCGGAAGGCGGTGAACGGGGTGGTGGGGGCCATCGGCGTTGCCTGACTTCGAGGAAAACGCCACCTTACCCCGTTGCCCCCCTTTCGATCCTGCCGATCCGCCCCATCTTGTATGATCGGTAATGGTTTCACGGCTGGCGCCGCGGGAAGGGCCCGCGCCGCAGCCCAAATCTTGATGGAGCGTGCATGGCCTGGAATACACCCGGCGGCAACAAGGGCGGACAAGGCCCCGAGGACAATCGACGCGGGCCGTTCGGGTCGCGCGGCGGTGGCAATGGTGGTGGCTGGGGCGGACTGCCCGGGCCACTGAAGGACCTGTTCGACGGCGGCATCATGCGTTGGGTGGTGGCGGCTGTCGTGCTGCTGGTGCTGTTCTCCAGCTTCCAGCTGATCGGCGAACAGCAGCGTGGCGTGGTGCTGCGCTTCGGCCAGTTCTCGCGCATCCTGCAGCCCGGCCCGAACTTCAAGCTGCCGTGGCCGATCGAATCGGTCACCAAGGTCAACGCCACCGAGATCAAGACGTTCTCGATCCAGGTGCCGGTGCTGACCCGCGACGAGAACATCGTCAACGTCTCGCTGAACGTCCAGTACCGCATCGACGACCCGCAGCAGTACCTGTTCGGCACCGTCGATGCCAACCAGGTGCTGGAGCAGTCGGCGCAGAGCGCGGTGCGCGAGGAAGTCGGCCGTGCCGACCTCAACGCGGTACTGAACAACCGTGGCCCGTTGGCCGTGGCTGCCGAAGAGCGCCTGCAGGCGCTGCTGAAGGCGTTCAAGACCGGCCTGACCGTGACCGGCCTGACCCTGCAGGACGCCCGTCCGCCGGAGGAAGTGAAGCCGGCCTTCGACGAGGTCAACGGTGCGCAGCAGGTCAAGGAGCGCCTGATCAACGAGGCCCAGGCGTACGCCGCCAAGGTCGTGCCGGAAGCCCGAGGCCAGGCCTCGCGTGCCCGTACCACCGCCGAAGGCTACAAGCAGGCCGTGGTGTCCAAGGCCGAGGGTGACGCGCAGCGCTTCAGCCTGTTGCAGGCCCAGTACAAGGACGCCCCGGAAGTGACCCGCAAGCGCCTGTGGCTGGAGACCGTGCAGCAGGTGCTGAGCGAGAACCGCAAGGTGATCGGTGGCGATGGCCGCCAGCTGATCTACGTGCCGATGACCGGCGATACCCGTCCCACCACCTCGGCTCCACCGGGAGTGACGAACCCGGAGGTGGTGATGCCGTCGCTGCCGGGCGCAGCGGTGGAACAGTCCCGTGATCCGGGCCGGCCGGCAGGCCGCCCTACCGGGCGACCGAGTGGCCGTGAGGAGGGCAGCCGATGAAGAGTCCTATCTGGATCGCCGTGATCGTGGCGGTGGTGCTGGGCCTGCTCGGCTCGGTGTACGTGGTCCGTGAGGACCAGACCGCCATGGTGCTGAACCTGGGCAAGGTGGTGCGTTCGGACATCAAGCCGGGCCTGCACTTCAAGGTGCCGGTGGTGGAAACGGTGAAGGTCTTCGACCGCCGCTTCCAGGTGCTCGACACCGCGCCGGCGCGCTACTTCACCGCCGAGCAGAAGGACGTCAGCGTCGACTTCTTCGCCATCGGCTACATCTCCAACGTAGGTGACTACTTCCGTGCCACCGGCGGCGATCCGCGCATCGCCAACGCCCGCCTGGCACCGATCATCACCGACTCGCTGCGCAACCAGATCAACTCGCGCACCCTGCAGCAGCTGGTATCCGGCGACCGCAGCGAGCTGATCGCCGAGCAGCTGAAGGGGATCAACGAGGCCGTGGCCGGTCTGGGCATGCAGATGATCGACCTGCGCATCAAGCAGGTGGACCTGCCGACCGACAGCCAGGTGATCAACGACGTGTACGAGCGCATGCGCGCCCAGCGCAAGCAGGAAGCCGCCAAGCTGCGTGCGGAGGGCGAGGAGCAGTCGCTGACCATCCGCGCCCAGGCCGACCGTGACAGCACCGTGCTGATCGCCGAAGCCGAGCGTGATGCACAGCGCCTGCGCGGTGAAGGCGATGCCGATGCGGCCCGCATCTACGGCAAGGCCGGCTCGGCCGACCCGTCGTTCTACGCGTTCTACCGCAGCCTGGAGGCCTACCGCGGCTCCATGACCGACGGCAATGGCGTGATCGTGCTCGACAAGAACGACCCGTTCCTGCAGTACCTGAAGAACGACCGCTGAGGTCGCAGGGCACTACCCCACGGGGCCCGGCCAGCAGCCGGGCCCCGTGCTTTTTCCGGAGTCCCCCCATGAAAGATCTGTTCGCCGCCGTCTGCCTGGTCGCGGTGCTGGAAGGCCTGTTCCTGTTCGTCGCACCGTTCGCCTGGAAGCGCATGGCCGAACGCCTGCTGGACCTGCCCAGCCCGGCCCTGCGCAGCTTCGGTGGGCTGGTGCTGCTGGCCGGCCTGAGCCTGCTGTGGTGGGCAAGGCACTGAAGCGCAGCCCTGTAGCGCCCGAGCCCATGCTCGGGCGGCGCTGCGCAGCGGCGCGATGGCAGCCGAGCATGAGCTCGGCTCTACAGCAGTCGCCGGCCTGACCGGCCGGTGAAGCCGTCCGTCGGAAAGGTGGCAGCGGACCCCGGAAACCCGGATAATGCACAAAAGCCGGACGGGCCTCCCCGTTCGGCTTTTTCCGTGTCTGGGCCTTCCATCGCCGGCCGCTCCCCGTTTGGAGCCGCCATCCAGGTGCTGGCCAGCCCCGCCACGGTTTACCCGTCCGCGGCCCCGATGGCCGCAACAAATCGAGGAGCCCGTCATGGGTCAGTCTGTCGTAGTGTTGGGTGCCCAGTGGGGCGATGAAGGCAAGGGCAAGATCGTCGATCTGCTCACTGAGGAAATCGGCGCCGTCGTGCGCTTCCAGGGCGGCCACAATGCCGGCCACACCCTGGTCATCAACGGTAAGAAGACCGTCCTGCACCTGATCCCGTCGGGCATCCTGCGTGACGACGCGCTGTGCCTGATCGGCAACGGCGTGGTGATCTCGCCGGCCGCGCTGCAGAAGGAAATCGCCGAGCTGGAAGCCTCCGGCGTGGAAGTGCGTTCGCGCCTGAAGATCTCCCCGGCCGCGCCGCTGATCATGCCGTACCACATCGCCCTGGACCAGGCGCGCGAGCGCGCTGCCGGTGGCAAGGCGATCGGCACCACCGGCCGTGGCATCGGCCCGGCCTACGAAGACAAGGTCGCGCGTCGCGGCATCCGCATTGCCGACCTGCATTACCCGAAGCAGCTGGAAGAACTGCTGCGCACCGCGCTGGATTACCACAACTTCGTGCTGACCAAGTATCTGAATACCGATGCGGTCGATTTCCAGAAGACCTTCGACGAAGCACTGGCCTTCGGCGAATACGTGCAGCCGATGAAGTCCGACGTGGCCGGCATCCTGCACGACCTGCGCAAGCAGGGTAAGCGCGTGCTGTTCGAAGGTGCGCAGGGTGCACTGCTGGACATCGACCACGGCACCTACCCGTACGTCACCAGCTCCAACACCACTGTCGGTGGTGCGCTGGCCGGTTCCGGCGTGGGCGCCGATTCGATCGACTACGTGCTGGGCATCGCCAAGGCCTACGCCACCCGCGTCGGCGGTGGCCCGTTCCCGACCGAGCTGGACGACGAAGTCGGCCAGGGCATCCGTGACCGCGGCGCCGAGTACGGTGCTTCGACCGGCCGTCCGCGTCGCTGCGGCTGGATGGACATCGTCGCGCTGAAGCGCGCCGTGGCCATCAACGGCATCAGCGGCCTGTGCATCACCAAGCTGGACGTGCTGGATGGCATGGAAAAGCTGAAGGTCTGCATCGCCTACGAATACAACGGCAAGCGTACCGAATACGCGCCGCTGGACGCGCAGGGCTGGGAAGACTGCACCCCGGTGTACCTGGAATTCCCGGGCTGGAGCGAGAACACCCACGGCATCACCAACTGGGATGACCTGCCGCCGGCCGCGCGTGCCTACCTGCGTTCGCTGGAAGAGCTGGCCGGTTGCCCGATCAGCATCGTCTCCACCGGCCCGGACCGCGACCACACCATGGTCCTGCAGGATCCGTTCGCCTGAGTGAGCGGTAGCGCCGGGCCATGCCCGGCGTCGCTGCAAGGAAAAGCCCCGCAAACGCGGGGCTTTTTCGTTACTGTGGGCGCACGGCCAGCCGGGAGGCGGAACGATGACCAGGATGTCAGCGTGAAGGGCGAGACAGTGGTGCGGGTCACCCTGTGGGTACTCTGGAGCTTATGGGGTATCGCCTGCGTGGTTCTGCTGCTGGGGGCAATCGCCAATCATCTGGCCTCGCGCACCCAGACCCTGCCGCTGCTGCTGAGCCCGGGCGCGACGGCTGAGGTGACGGTCTACCGCTTCATCGATGACCAGCTGCGGCTGCGCCTGCGGTATGCCGCAGACGGCATGGAAGCTGACCCTGAAGTGCTGCTGCGCATCGACACTCCCACCGATCATGGGGACTTCCGCGCGGGGGAGCGTTCGGGAGTGGCCGGGCAGGGCATCAACCGTGCGCTGGTATCGGTTGAGTCCAGCGGCCTCATGGCGTCCTACTTTGGTTATGGCCGCGGCGATGCATTGCCGCGCGGGCGCTCATGGCTGCGGGTAACCGTGCTGGAGGTGGACCCGGAGCTGGCGGGGCACGCGGCAGACATCGAGTTGCAGCCCCCGCTGGATCTGCTGAAGCTGACCAACCTGGATTACATCTGGCTGTGGCCGTTCTTCTTCTGGAAGATGGCGGCGCTGTTCCTGCTGATTCCAGGGGCGGCGTTGGCGGGGTTCACCGTTGCGTTGCGGCGCTGGCGGCGGAACTTGCTTCAGTAGCCTTTGCAGCGGTGCATGGACCGCTGCACCGTCCTGTGGCTTCTGCATTTGATCGCATTGGGAATGGCCTGCATTGCCTCATTGCCCTTTGACTGAAGTCACTGCCCACCTATCAGATCTTCCATGAAATCGTCAGCTGATATTTCGACTTTCTTCAAATGGAATCGATTTAGGAGTATCTCTTCCATGGGAGCTGCGATTGGAGAAACCATTCTTCCTTCAAGACTCTCTGGTCGTTGGGAGAGGATTTCAGGGATGAGTCCATCGCGAAGTCCGTGACCTATCACTGTTACTGGGTTCCTTTGCGTGAGCTGTTTTGCCATCATCACAAGATCCGAATTCACCTCTACGGCCGTTTCTCGTTGAGTCAAGCGCAGCGATTCTGGTGTATCCAAGCTTCCTATGAGCTTATAGATTGGCAGGCGATTTCCAACCTCGGGGAGCGACTCGCCAGGAAGCATGACAATGTATGGAATGCCCTGTTGCTCGCAAGCCTGCTCGAACAAGTTATCGAAGTTGGTAGTAATGATTGCGCCGAAATAATTTACCGCGTGCTTATGCGCGGTTGTCGGCTGAGGGTTTCCTAGCCTGTCCATTGCTTCCACCAATCGGCTAATCAGCTGTTCTTTGCCAAATTGAAGAGCGTAGAACTCGGCAACATCACTGAAATTGAACCGCTCCGATTGGCTCGGTTGATCCCAGATTTCATGCGAAAGTAGGCCGATCAGAAGTGATGCAGGGGGCATTCCTGCGGCAATGGACATCCCTGCTCCAGCAATCAGGACATCCTTGTTGGTGGAACGGTTTGAGGTGGGAAGGGCCGGCTGTGGAATTGACCTCGGCCGACGATGGGGGTACGGCGGGTTCTTGAGGAATGTGTTTCGGAGAAGATCGATGATGGCGGCGCCAGCAAGCTCTGAAAGCTCGTCCGCGAAGTCGAACTCCTGTCGGAACGTGCCATCGGACCATTCGGAAACTTCGCGACGGAAGTCGTCCCGGAGAGTGTCTACAGGGTGTCCGTATCTCAGTCGCTTCTGAAACGGGAGAATGATCTTTCCCCGTTCCTTCGCATGGTCGTACTCAAGGTGCGTTACTGATTTACCCAGCTTGGCACCATGGCCGTCATCTGGCACCCAGCCATACCTGTCGCCCAAGATGAGGATCACAATCTGACAGCTGTCTATTTCGCCTCTGATCCTGTCCCAGCTGTTGAGGCCAGAGGGGGGCATGGCTTCAGCATTTACAGGTTCAATGCCAAGTTCTTTGAGTCTCTTGGCAACGAGCCGTCTTTCGTTCACAAGATCATCCATGGTGCTGCTGATGAAAGCTCTGAGAGTCATTGGGGGCGCTGGAAATGGACTCTTCTGACTCTAATATAGAACCGCCGGGAGGGGGAGTGGTTTCTGCAGGTTCCCGGGGCGAAGCTGCACTGACCGGTAGTTCGAGCGTCATGTGTCTGCGGCATGAAGTTCCAACTGCGAGAATCCTCCTTTCGAACGGGATTGGAGGGGGCGCTGGACGCCAATGTAGGGGGCGTGCGTTTAGCTCCTGGTTCTGATGACAGTAGTGGGTGCCAGGGGGAACTTGGACGTTCTGGCCAAGCAGTATCGTTGCTGAGAGGCGCTTGGAGCGAAGAGTGCGTGGAAGGTGGGTTCTGCTAAAGCTGTGGCTGTACAGCGCCGCTATCTCCTCATTGGCTAACCGGGGAAATTGGAGATGTTGACGTGCGGACGCTGACGGTGAAGTTCGTGAGTTGGATGGAGCTCAAAGATCCCAGTGGTCGCTCTCGATTCATTCTGAGCATGGGGTTGGTCATTGCGGCAGCGCTGCTGCCACTGTTGCGAGCGTGGATCCCCACGAATGCAGCCCTTTGGATTGGGATGCCGCTCATTGCGGTCAGCTATGCCAGCTTTGGTTTCATCAGCCACCGATACGTTCGGTATACGCGGGAACAGCTTGTCATTGCTCCTCTGGTTTTTGTGTCGACCGCCATTCTCTTGATCCTTGCATTCTCCAGCTACTACATCGCTTTCCCGATCGCTGTTTCGACTCGGAATGACGCGCCTGTCTCTGGCGATCTGACGTCTGCAATTTACTTTTCTACTGCAACTTTCACGACGCTTGGGTATGGCGACATCGTGCCAGCGAACGATCAAGGGAGATGGGTGGTAATGCTTGAGTCATTGTTGGGAATGACTCACATGGTTCTGTTTATCTTGACCTTTCTCCGGAATGTCGACTTCAGCCAAAGTGTGGATGGTTGTAAGAAGTGACCTGTCCGACGACGTTGGCGTGGACGTCAGCGTCCCAGGATCCATCTGATTCTTCACTTGCCTGAACGAATTTGGGAGGAAGGTCGCGGTCGATATCAAGTGCGGCAGTGCATGTGCCGATAGGGCCACATCCCCCCGTTTTGGATGTACCCATGAACTACTTGAGGAATGTCAGGGTTGCCTGGCGTCTTGGGCTGGGCTTTGGCCTGTTGTTGCTGCTGGTTGCCGCCGTGGTGGCCACCGGCGCCACCGCCAGTGTCGTGCAGAAGCGCGCGATGCAGCAGGTGGTGGACGTCAGCGTGGCCAAGGTGCGCCTGCTCTCGCAGATGCTCGATGCCAACAACCAGATGATGGTGGTGCGCCGCGAGATGCTGATTCGCCAGGGCGACGACCGCGGCAACGACGAGCAGCGCATTGCCGACCTGGTCAAGCGCTACGAGGCCAGCTGGACCGACTACCAGGCACTGCCCAGCGACGCCGACGGCAAGGCCATCGCGGAAACCATCGCGGCCAAGCGGGCCATCGCGCGTCCGCTCAACAAGCAGACCAGCGAACTGATGGAGCAGGGCGACTACCCGGGCGCCGTGGCGCTGACCCTGGGCCCGGTGCAGGAAGCGGCCAATGGCTGGAACAAGGCACTGTCCGACGGTGTGGACTTTGAAGAGAAGGAGAGCCGCAAGGCCGCCGCCGAAGCGATCCGCCTGGGTGAGCGCAGCCTGGTGCAGCTGCTGGTGCTGGGCGGCGTTGCGCTGCTGGCGGGCATCGGTGCCTCGGTGATGATCGGCCGCAGCCTGACCGGTCCGCTGGCCCGCGCGGTGAACCTGGCAGAACGCCTGTCCAAGGGCCAGCTGGACCAGGAGTTCCGCCTCGGCGGCCGTGACGAACTGACCCAGCTGGGCGAGGCGATGGCCAGCGTTCGGCAGAGCGTGCAGGCGGCGATCGGTGCGCAGCTGCAGATGGCCGGGCAGCATGAGGCCGGCGCAATCCGCTATCGCATGGATGCCAGTGCCTTCCCCGGTGATTTCGGCCGCATGGTGCAGGCCACCAACAGCCTGGTCGAATCGCACGTGCAGGTGGAACTGCTGATGGCCGAGGTGATGCAGCGCTACGCCATCGGTGACCTCAGTCGCGACCTGCCGGACTACCCGGGCGAGAAGGGCATGCTGACCCGCACCCTGGCGGCGGTGAAGCAGAGCCTGATGGCGATCAACGCGCAGATCGATGAACTGGCCCGCGCTGCGCGCGCCGGTGACTTCAGCATGCGTGGCGATGCCGCTGCGTTCCAGTACCAGTTCAAGGCGATGGTCGAACACCTCAACGGCATGATGGCCAGTTCACAGGCCAGCATCGCCGATGTTTCCGATGTGCTGCGCGCGATCTCGCACGGCGACCTGACCGCACGCATGGACGGCGAGTACGACGGCGTGTTCGCGCGCATGCGCGACGACGCCAACACCACCACCGCACAGCTGACCGGCATCGTGCGTGGCATCCAGGTGGCTGCCGACAGCATCAACAACGCGGCGCAGGAACTGGCCGCCGGCAACAACGACCTGTCGCGCCGCACCGAGCAGCAGGCGGCCAACCTGGAAGAAGCTGCTGCATCGATGGAGGAACTGACGTCCACCGTGCGCCAGAATGCCGAACTGGCGCGACAGGCGGACAGCGAGGCGCATGCGGCCGGCGCTGCCGTGCGCGAGACCGAGCAGGCGATGGCACAGATGGCCACGGTGATGGGCGAGATCGATCAGTCGTCGGCACGCATCTCGGAGATATCCACGGTGATCGATGGCATCGCGTTCCAGACCAACATCCTGGCCTTGAATGCCGCCGTGGAAGCCGCGCGAGCGGGTGAGCAGGGCCGTGGTTTTGCCGTGGTCGCCAGCGAAGTGCGTACGCTCGCGCAACGCGCCGGTGTCGCTGCCAAGGAGATCAAGGAACTGATCGAAGACGCCGCTGCCAAGGTGAAGAGTGGCCTGGCTGTAACCGTTGAATCCGAAGCTGCGATTGCGCGCGTGGCCCAGGCAAGCTCGCGCACCACCCAGCTGATGAGCGACATTGCAGCGGCCAGCAAGGAACAGGCGGCCGGTATCGAGCAGGTCAACCAGGTGGTGGTGCAGATGGACCAGGTGACCCAGCAGAACGCCGCTCTGGTGGAAGAAGCCACCGCAGCCAGCCGCGCGCTGGAAGAACAGGCGCATGCACTGACCACCTCGGTGGCGGTGTTCAAGGTGGAAGGCGCAGCGGTTTCGGCCGCGCCGCGTCGCGCCGCCTGAGCAGGCTGCCGGCCCGCTGACTGGAATGCGGCCGCCCTGGGCGGCCGTATTTCCATTGCCCGCTCAGGCAGGCGGAGGCATCGCCATCATTGTTCGAGGACGCTGCCGAGCATGGCCCCCACCGCATACAGCACGGGCAGGGTAGGGGGAATCACCAGGAGGTAGACGGTCGTCCAGGACATTCCGGAAAGCCATGCATCCATGCCGATGACGTTGAGTGCTGCGGTCTGCAGCATCACCGGCAGCTGCATGAGGATGTAGGCGCTTTTGGGATCGCTGTTGGCCTGGGCATCGAGCACCAGCCAGGCGGTCAGCGCGAGATAGAGTGTGCATACGGCAATGCTGGTCCAGCTGAGCCAGCGAGGCTTGCGCATGCCGTGTTCTCCGTTCCGTCGGGACTCCCAGCGTAGCGTCGCGTGCGCCGACGTGCACTTCCAATACCCGGGCCGATGGGGGAAGCTGTAGGGCAGGAAGCCGTGCGAAGCGCTATGCCTTTTTCGCCGCCTTCTTCGCCGCCTTGCGCCCGCTGCCGCTGCGCTTGCCACCGCCATCCTGCTTGTTCACGGTGGCCCACGCGATGCGTTCGGCGGTTTCCTCGCTGGCACCGCGCTCGCGCTCGCTGTCCTCGATGTGTTCGGCCTGGCGCTTCTGTTTTTCGGTATAGGCGGACTTGTCACCGCGGGGCATGGCCGGTTCTCCGGTGGGGGCTGGCCCCCACGTGGGCCTGGTGGCGTTAAGCGCAAGTCCCGCAAGGGTGATCGCACCGGCAAGGGCGCCTCGGCTATGCTTGCCCCATGCGAGTCGAGCCCGCCGACATCGAAGCCCTGTTCGACGCCATCCCGGATGTGCTGTTCTTCATCAAGGACCTTCAGGGGCGTTACACCCACGTCAACCAGACCATGCTGCGACGGCTGGGCCTGCGCGCGCGCAAGGACGTCATCGGGCGTACCGCGGCCGAGATCTACCCGACCGGCCTCAGCGCGGACTACGTCGACCAGGACGCCCGGGTCCTGTCCGGCGAGGTGATCGAGAACCTGATGGAGCTGCACCTGTTCGCCAACCGCGAACCGGGCTGGTGCCTGACCTGCAAGCGCCCGTTGGTGGTCGATGGAGCCATCGAGGGCCTGATCGGCATTTCCCGCGATCTTGGCCAGAAGGACAGCCTGGGCGCCCAGTACGAGCAGCTGCGGCTGGCGCTGGCCCATCTCAATGCGCACTACGCCGAGAACGTGCGCATGCAGACCCTGCTGGACATCACCGGCTTCTCGCTGTCCAAGCTGGAGCGCAGTTTCCGCAAGGTGTTCCAGATGACCCCGCAGCAGGTGCTGACCCGGCTGCGGATCCAGATGGCCATGCACCTGCTGCATGGCGACGACAGCATCGCCTGCATCGGCCAGGCCTGCGGTTTCAGCGACCAGAGCGCCTTCACCCGCAAGTTCAAGGCTGAAACCGGTTTCTCGCCGCGCGCCTACCGCGCCCGCATTGGTGGCAGTGTCGGCGAGCCGGCGCTGGCCTGAGCCGCCTGCTGCGCTGTGCCTATCCCCGCGGGCATGGGACAGGGTAAGGTGTCGCCCCTGTAGCCCGCCGCCAGCCCCGCCGATGCCCAACTCGATTCCGACCGCTTCGCCGTCCCGCCTCGGACATTCGCTCAAGCCCCGCCAGCTGATCATGATGGGCCTGGGCAGCGCCATCGGCGCCGGCCTGTTCCTCGGCTCGGGCGTGGGTGTGCAGGCGGCCGGTCCGGCGGTACTGGTGTCGTACCTGGTGGCCGGCGCGCTGGTGATCATCGTGATGAACGCACTGGGCGAGATGGCGGCGGCCAAACCGACCAGTGGCGCGTTCTCGGTGTACGCCGCCGATGCCATGGGCGCCACCGCCGGCGCCACGGTCGGCTGGTTGTGGTGGGTGCAGCTGGTGATCGTGATCGCTGCCGAGGCGGTGGGCGCGGCCGGGTTGCTGGCTACGGTCTGGCCGGCGGTACCGGTACCGATGGCAGCGCTGGCCTTCATGCTGTTCTTCACCGCGATCAACCTGCTCGGGGTGAAGAATTTCGGCGAGTTCGAATTCTGGTTCGCCATCCTCAAGGTGGCGGCGATCCTGGCCTTCATCGCCATCGGCGTGGCACTGCTGATGGGTTGGCTGCCGCAGGTGACTTCGCCGGGGCTGAGCAACTTCACCGAGCACGGCGGGTTTGCACCGAAGGGCCTGGCCGGGATCGGTGCGGCATTGCTGGTTGTCGTCTTTGCCTTCGGTGGCACCGAGATCGTGGCCGTTGCCGCAGCCGAGACCGAAGATCCGGAGCGCAGCATCGCCCGTGCCATCCGCACCGTGGCCTGGCGCATCCTGGTGTTCTACATCGGCTCGCTGAGCGTGATCATCGCGGTGGTGCCCTGGACCAGCGAGGCACTGAAGTCGCCGTTCGCCGCCGTGCTGGACATCGCGCGCATTCCGGGGGCCGGCACCGCCATCACCCTGATCGCGGTGATCGCGCTGCTGTCGGCGCTCAATGCCAATCTTTACGGCGCCTCGCGCATGATGTATTCGCTGGCGCAGCGCCGCGAAGCCCCGGCCGTGCTCGGCTGGACCGACCCGCGCCAGGTGCCGGTGGTTGCGGTGCTGGCCAGCGTGCTGTTCGGCTTCGCCGCCACGGTGATGGAACTGCTGTTCCCGGACCGGGTGTTGCCCGTGCTGCTGAACATCGTCGGTTCCACCTGCCTGCTGGTGTGGACGCTGTCGCTGGTCTCGCAGCTGGTACTGCGTCGCCGCGCGGATCGCCTGGGTACCCGGCTGCCGTTCCGCATGGCGGGTTTCCCGTGGCTGACCTGCTGCGCGCTGGCGATCCTGGCGCTGATCTTCGGCCTGCTGCTGAGTGAATCGCATACCCGCCTGCAGTTCCTGTCGATGGTGGCACTGACCGCCACCATCGCCGCCGGCAGCGCCATCGCGCGGCGCATGCGCGAGGCCTGAACCCCCTCCTGTAGAGCCGAGCCCACGCTCGGCTGCTCTCCGGCCAGACCGCGCTGAGCCGAGCACGGGCTCGGCTCTACAGGAGGGGGCATGTGCGGCGGGAACACGGCGGGGCCACACGCCGTGCGCACATTCCACGTGCAATGCTGATTGCGTGGGCCGTCATCGGCCCGTCGAACAGGAGCACCGCATGCTGCGCAGCCGTCCCTTCCTGATGTTCACCGGCCAGGCCGAGGCCGCGCTGGCCCTGTACGCCGAGGCCTTCGCCGATTTCCGCCTGCTGGCCCTGCAGCGCCACCCGGAGGGACCGGGTGCCGGCGTGCCCGGGCAGGTCCGTCAGGCCATCTTCCTGCTCGGTGGCACCCACTACCTGTGCTTCGACAGCCTGGATGTGCACGATTTCACCTTCTCGCCGTCGATCTCGCTGTTCGTGGAGTGTTCCGGCGCTGAACAGTTCGAGCGTGCGGCACGCGTGCTGGGCGAGGGCGGCCATTGGCTGATGCCGGTGGGTGACTACGACTTCAGCAACCGCTATGGCTGGGTGCAGGACCGCTTCGGCGTGTCGTGGCAGTTGAGCCTGGGGCAGATGCCGGATCCGTGACCGGATGTTTGCGGGTGTGGACCTCGCTCCACACGCCCCTACGAAAACGGCCCGCTTGCGCGGGCCGTTTTCATTTCCGATGGATCGAAGGCTTACGCCTCGACTTCATCGTCCTTGTAGGCATCGACCGGGATGCAGGCGCACATCACGTTCTTGTCGCCGTACACATTGTCGACGCGTGCCACCGGCGGCCAGTACTTGCTCTGCTTCAGGCTGGCCAGCGGGAACGCGGCCAGCTCGCGCGGGTAGGCGTGGGTCCACTCGCTGGCGGTCACCGCGGTGGCGGTGTGCGGCGCGTTCTTCAGCGGGTTGTCCTCGCGGTCCAGTCGGCCGTCTTCGATCGCGGTGATCTCTTCGCGGATCTGGATCATCGCGTCGATGAAGCGGTCCAGTTCGTGCAGCGACTCGCTCTCGGTCGGTTCGACCATCAGCGTGCCCGCCACCGGGAAGCTCAGGGTCGGGGCGTGGAAGCCGAAGTCGATCAGGCGCTTGGCCACGTCCTCGGCACCGATGCCGCTGGTCTTCTCCAACGGACGCACGTCGAGGATGCACTCGTGCGCCACCAGGCCGTTGCGGCCGGTGTACAGCGTCTTGAAGTGCGGGGCCAGGCGCTTGGCGATGTAGTTGGCGTTGAGCTGCGCGACCTGGGTGGCCTTGCGCAGGCCTTCGCGGCCCATCATCGCGATGTACATCCAGCTGATCGGCAGGATC
This sequence comes from Stenotrophomonas maltophilia, assembly GCF_002799245.1. GTDB lineage: Bacteria > Pseudomonadota > Gammaproteobacteria > Xanthomonadales > Xanthomonadaceae > Stenotrophomonas > Stenotrophomonas maltophilia_S. Next base: position 734,183 of record NZ_NEQV01000002.1, read on the forward strand.
GAGGCGCTGCCGAAGCTGGCCGCGCTGACCATGCCGACCGGGCCGTTGTCACCCAGCTTGCCCGGCAGGAACGGGGCCAGGTGCTCCTTGACCGCGCACGGGCCGACGCCCGGGCCACCACCGCCGTGCGGGATGCAGAAGGTCTTGTGCAGGTTCAGGTGCGAAACGTCCGAACCCCACTTGCCCGGCTTGGCCACGCCGACCAGGGCGTTCATGTTGGCGCCGTCGGTGTACACCTGGCCGCCATGCTTGTGGATGATCTCGCAGATCTCGACCACTTCTTCCTCGAACACGCCGTGCGTGGACGGGTAGGTCATCATGATCGCGGCCAGGCGATCGCTGTACTTCTCGGCGTTGAGGCGGATGTCCTCGACGTCGACGTTGCCGTTGGCGTCGGTCTTGGTCACCACGACCTTCATGCCGCACATCTGCGCCGAGGCCGGGTTGGTGCCGTGCGCCGAGTCCGGGATCAGGCAGATGTCGCGATGATCCTCGCCACGCGAACGGTGGTAGGCACGGATCGCCAGCAGGCCGGCGTACTCGCCCTGCGCGCCGGAGTTCGGCTGCAGGCTGACCGCGTCGTAGCCGGTGCATTCGACCAGCATCGCTTCCAGCGTGTCGATCAGTTCCTTGTAGCCCAGCGCCTGGTCGGCCGGCACCAGCGGGTGGATCTGCGAGAACTCCGGCCAGGTCACCGGGATCATCTCGGCGGTGGCGTTGAGCTTCATGGTGCACGAGCCCAGCGGGATCATCGTGCGGTCCATCGCCAGGTCCTTGTCGGCCAGCGAACGCAGGTAGCGCAGCAGTTCGTGCTCGCTGTGGTGGGTGTTGAACACCGGGTGGGTCAGGAACGCGGACTGGCGCAGCAGGCCGGCCGGCAGCGCATCGGCGGTGCTGGCATCCAGCGCCTCGACGTCGGCCTGCGCGCCGAACACGGCGGCCAGCGCGACCACGTCGGCGCGGGTGGCAGTCTCGTCCAGGCTGATGCCGACCGAGTCGCTGTCGATCGCGCGCAGGTTGTAACCGGCGGCACGGGCCTTGGCGTGGATCTCATCGGCATGCACGCCGGTGACATGCAGGGTGTCGAAGAAGTCGCCACCGACCTGCACGCCGGCCTTGCGCAGTGCCGCGGCCAGGATCGAGGCCAGGCGATGAGTGCGACGGGCGATGCGGGTCAGGCCTTCCGGGCCGTGGTAGACGGCATACATCGAGGCCATCACCGCCAGCAGCACCTGTGCGGTACAGATGTTGGAGGTGGCCTTCTCGCGGCGGATGTGCTGCTCGCGGGTCTGCAGGGTCAGGCGGTAGGCCGGGTTGCCCTGGGCATCGATCGAGACACCGATCAGGCGGCCCGGCATCGAGCGCTTGTAGGCGTCACGGCAGGCCATGAAGGCAGCGTGCGGGCCACCGAAGCCGAACGGCACGCCGAAACGCTGGCTGTTGCCGACCACGATGTCCGCGCCCCATTCGCCCGGGGCCGCCAGCAGGGTCAGTGCCAGCAGGTCGGTGGCCACGGCCACCAGGCCGCCGCGTGCGTGCACGGCATCGACCAGTGCCTTGTAGTCGCCGACCTGGCCGAAGGTGTCTGGGTACTGCAGCAGCAGGCCGAAGGCTTCTGCTTCCAGTGCTTCGGCCGGGGTGCCGACGCGCAGCACGATGCCCATGGGCTCGGCGCGGGTGCGCAGCAGTTCCAGGGTCTGCGGGTGCACGGCGTCGTGCACGAAGAAGGTGTCCGACTTCGACTTGGCCGAGCGCTTGGCCAGGGTCATCGCTTCGGCGGCGGCGGTGGCTTCGTCCAGCAGCGAGGCGTTGGCGATTTCCATGCCGGTGAGGTCGGCGCACAGGGTCTGGAAGTTGATCAGCGCTTCCATGCGGCCCTGCGAGATTTCCGCCTGGTACGGGGTGTAGGCGGTGTACCAGGCCGGGTTTTCCAGGATGTTGCGCAGGATCACGTTCGGCGTGTGGGTGCCGTAGTAGCCCTGGCCGATGAAGCTGCGTAGCACGGTGTTCTTGTCGGCGATCGCACGGATCTTCGCCAGTGCCTGCACTTCGGTCATCGATTCCGGCAGCGCCAGTGGCGCCGGCGACTTGATCTTGGCCGGCACGATGGCATCGGTCATCGCATCCAGCGACGCGTGGCCGACGACGTCGAGCATCTGCGCGATCTCGGCATCGTTGGGGCCGATGTGGCGCTCGACGAACGCGGAATGATGCTCGAGCTCACGCAGGGAAGGGGTGTTCTGGGACATGGCGAAGGATCCGTCAGGAAAGGGCACACGCACGGGCACAAGCCGCCGGTCGGCGGTCTGCGGGGCGCCCCTCTGTCCTTTTGCCTGAGAGTTTGGAAGCGCGGAAAACCGCAGCTTCGTGCCCCTTCGGCGCCGGATCGAACCGGTCTCTCCAGAGTTCTGTTACGGGTGGTATCGGGCCTGAGCGATTACGGGCGTTGCGCCTTCGGCAGCGGTGTTCCGCTTCTCCCACCGTGTTGCCCGCCGATTATAGCCCGTTGCGCGCCCGCCAGCCGCCTCCGGGCCCGGCCGCTGCGCCTGAATGGCCGATGGCCCGGCCGTGCGTTTTGTGCACCGCTGCATGGCATCGGGCGCAATCCCCACCTATGATGGGCGGATACCCGAATTCATCTGGCGCCGTCCCTGCTGCAGGGGGACCGGCGCCCGCCGTGCGTGCCACGCATGGCCCTGCCTGCCGGACGCCTTTCCCATGACCGCCGCTGTTGCTCCCTCCACCCGCCGCATGGCCCTGCTGCTTGCCGGCCTGGCCATGTTCGGCCCGTTCTCGATCGACACCATCTTTCCGGCTTTCCCGCAGCTGGCCCAGCGCCTGGCGGTGGACGAGGTGGCGGTACAGCAGACCATCAGCGTGTACCTGCTGTTCTACGGCCTGATGAGCCTGGCGCACGGCCCGCTGTCCGATGCCTGGGGCCGCAAGCGGGTGATCCTCGGTGGCCTGGTGGTGTTCGTCGGCGCCTCGGTCGGCTGCGCGCTGTCCACCGACCTGACCACGCTGCTGGCCTTCCGCGCACTGCAGGGCCTGTCTGCGGGCGTCGGCATGATCGTCGGCCGCGCGGTGATCCGCGACCTGTACCACGGCCATGACGCGCAGCGGCTGATGAGCCAGGTGTCGATGCTGTTCGGCATCGCCCCGGCGATCGCACCGATCATCGGTGGCTGGATCCTGCTCAGCGGCGCCGGCTGGCCGCTGATCTTCTGGTTCCTGGTGGTGTTCTCGCTGGTGCTGCTGGCCGCCACCGCACGCTACCTGCCGGAGACCCATCCGGTTGAAGCACGGGTGCCATTGTCACCGCGCGTACTGCTGCGCGACTACGTGCGCATCGGCTTCAACCCGCGCTTCCTGCGCCTGGCGCTGGCCGGCAGCATCGGCTTCGGCGGCATCTTCCTGTACATCTCCTCGGCGCCGGTGTTCGTGATGCAGCACCTGCATCTGGGCGAGGGAGGTTTCGCCTGGTTGTTCATCCCCACCATCGGCGGCATGACCGCCGGCTCGTTCCTGTCCGGGCGCATGGCCGGGCACACCACGCCCACCCGCCAGGTTTCCATTGGTTTCAGCCTCTGCGCGCTGTCGGTGCTGCTGAATGTCGGCTACGTGGCGCTGTCGCCGCAGTTCGTGCTGCCGTGGGCGGTGCTGCCGATCTTCCTGGGTGGCATGGGCATGGCGCTGATCTTCCCGATCCTGGCGCTGGCGGTGCTGGACATGTACCCGCATCAGCGCGGCCTGGCCTCGTCACTGCAGGCGTTCGTGCAGCTGATGATCAGCACCGTGGTGGCTGGCGTGGTGTCGCCGCTGCTGAGCGCCAGCCCGCTGCACCTGGCACTGGGCCAGGCGGCGTTTTTCGGCGCCGGCTTCGTGTTCTGGTACTGGGAACACCAGCGCGAACGCGCGGCACAGGCAGCCTGCACGGGTCACTGAGCAGCGCGCAGGGGTAGGGTAGGCCGAGCGGCCTGCAGGGCTTGCGACGGGAAACCACCGGACTAGGCTGGGCACTCCAGCCAGCCGGTGCTTGGATGCACGACAGCCAGCCGATCCATTGTCGTTGCATGAGGTTCCCCGATGGCTGCGCAGCAGACCTACCGCCTGTTCGAGGTGGCGCTGAAGGAGCGCCGCGTACTTTCCCCTTCCCTGGACCGCATGGTGTTCACCGGTGCCGACGTGGCGCGGATGAAGACCGAAGGCCCGGACCAGCGCATCAAGGTGTTCTTCCCCTTGCCCGGCCAGGAGGTGCCGCAGGTACCCAGCGGCGAGGACTGGTACCCGCGCTACCGGGCCCTGCCGGACGATCAGCGCCCGCCCATGCGCACCTACACCATCCGCCAGCTGCGCGCCGGGCAGGGCGAGGTCGACGTCGATTTCGTCATCCACGGCGAGACCGGGCCGGCTTCTCGCTGGGCCACGCATGCGCGGCCGGGTGACCGCGTGGTGCTGCTTGCCCCGGACGCTGACTGCGCCGACAGCAGCGAGGGCTGGGAATGGAAGCCACCTGCCGGCGTCGGCCAGGTGCTGCTGGTGGCCGACGAAACCGCGTTGCCGGCAGTGGCCGGCATCCTGGAGGAACTGGCGGCCATGGTGGATCCGCCGCGTACGCTGGCCCTGCTGGAAGTGGCGCAGGCCGGTGATGCGGTGCCGCTGAAGGCGCCGGCCACGGCCGAACTGGTCTGGCTGGCGCGCGGGCAGGCGGCGTACGGGCAGCCCCTGCTGCAGGCGGTCCAGGCGCGCCTGGCGGCAGCTTCCGGCGTGGCTGCCGGCGATGCGCTGGAGGAGATCGACGTCGATACGCAGATCCTCTGGGAGCAGGCCGATACCGGCGTGGCCGGGCCGCTGTATGCCTGGGTGGCAGGCGAGGCGGGGGCGGTAATGGCGATCCGCCGGCACCTGGTGCGCGACTGCGGGCTGGACCGCCGCGCGATCACCTTCATGGGCTACTGGCGGCACGGCAAGGTGCTGGACTGACCGCGCTGGATCGAGCGCGCGTGAAGCGGCGCTGCGGGCGGGGTGCGCTATCCTTGCGCCCCCCTCGCAGCGGTACCGCACCATGTCCACCAGTTCCAAGACCCGCCGCGACCAGCGCCGTCGCCAGGAAAAGCAGGCCGCCAACAAGGCCGCCGCCCAGGCTTCACCGGTGGAACCGCATGCCGAACTGCGCGACGCGCAGCGCACCCTGCTGGCCGGTGTCGTGCGCCGCGATGGCGAATGGGTGCTGGGCATGGATGGCCGTATCGCCGGCCACAGTGACTCCGCCGCACAGGTACTGGCGCTGATCATGCAGGCCGGTGAACTGCACGAGCGCAACGGCACGCCGGTGCGCCTGATGTACTCCGACGCGCTGCGCGATGCCGCGCAGGCCGAAGCGAAGGAGAAGGGCCAGACCTTCGAGGAATTCAAGGCCGAACTGGCCGCGCAGATGGTGGCGAAGAAGGACAGCTGATCGCTGTTCTGGTAGAGCCGGCCGTTGGCCGGCTGCCAGATGGATTTCCGGCGTGCAGTTGCCGGCCAGCGGCCGGCACTACCGGAAAGGGGCGGATCCTTGCGGACCCGCCCCTTTTCTCATTTTGCCGCCGGGGCCGCGTTGGCCTGCCAACCGCACATCTGGCCTTCGTTCTGCTGCTTCAGCCACTCGTTGACCGGGGTGAAGTACTCGATCATCGGGCCCGCATCGAGCTTGTCGGTACCGGTCAGCTCCTTCAGCGTGGCCTGCCACGGCTGGCTGGCACCCTTGCTCAGCATCGCCCAGTACTTCTGGCCGGCTTCCTTGTTGCCGTAGAAGGTGCACTCATGCAGCGGGCCCTTGTAGCCGGCCGCATCGCACAGGCCCTTGTAGAACTGGAACTGCAGGATGCGTGCCAGGAAGTAGCGGGTGTACGGGGTGTTGCCCGGCACGTGGTACTTCGCACCCGGATCGAAGAACTCCTCGCCACGGGTGCTGGCCGGGGCCACGCCCTGGTACTTGGCCTTCAGGTCCCACCACGCCTTGTTGTAGTTGTCGGCGGTGATCGAACCATCGAACACGCCCCAGCGCCAGCGGTCGATCATCAGCCCGAACGGCAGGAACGACACGCCCGACAGCGCCATGCGCATCTGGTTGTTGATGACTGCTTCGCGGCTTTCGGTCGGCGCGTCGACCAGGCCGATCGAGCTGAGGTACTTGGGCGTCATCGCCAGCACGATGGTGTCGCCGATCGCTTCATGGAAACCATCGTTGGCACCGCCCTGGAACAGCGGGGGCAGCGGGTTGTAGGCCAGGTCGTAATAGATGTGGCCCAGCTCGTGGTAGATGGTGGTGAAGTTCTCTTCGTTCGGCTTGATGCACATCTTGGTGCGCACGTCGCCTTCCATGTTCATGTCCCAGGCGCTGGCGTGGCAGACCACATCGCGGTCGTCGGGCTTGATGAACTGGGTGCGTTCCCAGTACGACTGCGGCAGCGACGGCATGCCCAGCGACACGTAGAAGTCCTGCGCGCGTTCGGTCATCTGCTTGGCGGTACGCAGTTCGGCCTCGCGCTGCGCCTTGTACTGCGCCGCCACGTTGGCATCCTTGCCGGCCTTGGCCAGCGCCGCACTCAGGTTGGTCTGGTACTGCTTTTCCAGTGCAGCGGTGATGTCCAGGCTGCCGGCACCCGGGTACGGTTCCAGCTGGTCCCACAGGTTCGACCAGTCCTGCTGCCACATGTTGCCCAGCAGGTGCGCGGCGATCAGGCCGTTGCCCACTTCGGCCTTGTCCTTGCCGTAGGTCTTGTCCAGCTTGCCGCGTGCGTAGCAGTGCAGCTGCTCGTACATCGGCTTGACCTGTTCCCACAGGCGATCGGTTTCCGGGCCGATCTGTTCCGGCGGCATGTCATAGCCGCTGCGCCACATCTGGCCGGCATCGGTGAAGCCCATGCCCTTGGCACCTTCGTTCACCAGGCCGACGAATTTCTGGTAGTCGCCGCGCATGGCCTTGGTGGTGCTGTGCCAGCCCTGCCAGGCATCGAGCTGCTTGTCGTAGTCGCGGCTGCGCGCCAGCACCTGCTCCAGCTCGCCCAGCTGGCGGCAGGAGTTCGGATCGTTGGCGTCGGTGCAGTACTTGCCGGCGCCGTAGCTGCCTTCCATGCGGGTGGCGATCTGGGTCAGTTCGGCCAGCTTGGCCGGGTCGCGCGGCGCCGGCATCGACGACATCAGCTTCAGCAGATGGATCGCGCGCTTGCTGTCCTCGCTCATCGGCTTGCCGTCGAACTTGGCGGCCTGTTCGATCCAGCTGTTGAGCTGGGTCAGGGAACGCTCGTTGGCCTTGGCCGCGATGCGTTCCGAATCACCGTTGATGTAGGTGGAGGACAGCCACTGCGCCGAGGTCATCTCCGGGTAGGCGGCCTTGAATTCGGCGTTGATGCGGGCCACGAACTGGTCGGCGGTTTCGCCGGCCGGGGCACTGCTGCTGGCGGTATCGGTGCCTGGGGCAGCTTCCTTCTTGCAGGCGGCCAGGGCCAGCGTGGCGACGGCGATTGCCGAGGCCAGCAGGAGATGACGGTGTTTCACGGGCGATCCTTGGGTGGTGAACGACGGCCGAAGGCTAGTGGGCAGTCGCTGCCACCGCAAGTGGCAAAGGTCGGCAGGGCTGCGCCCTGCACCCGCAGAGGTGCTCAAGCAATGGCAACGTCAACGCCAAAAGCGGGGATTCCGTGGGGTGGCGGGGCGGTGTCGGAGTACGGGGACGCCGCAAGTACGTCCTTGTAGGCTTGGCAGCCGCATCCATGCGGCTGACACCCCGCACTCCGACACCGCCCCACCTCTGACAGATTTCGGCGGCTGTTGGTAGGTGTCGACCTTGGTCGACACATCTGTCAGGTATCGACGATCAAAATGGGGTCAGATCCGTTTTCCTGCGGAAAACGGATCTGACCCCAACGTCGTTCCATCAGATCGCGGAAAACTGTCGAAGGCGGGGTGGGTCCGGTGGCGGGAGTGTCCGCAGCATGGATGCCGCGGCCAAGCCCCCATGGGTGAGGGCGCTTTGCTTGCGAAGCACTGCTTCGCAAGCGCCCGAACGCACAGCCGCCAGCGGCTGGGCCGGACCGCGGAGCGGGGTTTACGGCGTCTCCCGTCACCGGAGCCACCCCGCCATCCCACGGAATGCACGCTGCTGCTGTTGCTTCAGCCGTGGCCGTTGCCGTTGTGGGTGCGGGTGCAGGGCTGCAAGCCCTGCCGAACAACCCTCACCCTTCGCAGTTGGCGAACACGTCGCGGTCGCGCTCGTACAGCGAGGTCTTCACCTGCATCAGGCCCAGCACCGACGGGAACAGGTTGTCATGGTCGGTATAGGCCGCCGAACGCTTGCGCACGCACTGCAGGTCCAGCCCGCGGCTGCTGGCGAAGCCCGGCGAGAACCACATCGTCATCGGCACCCGGGTCTGCTCGGCCGGGGCAATGGCGTAGGGCACGCCGTGCAGGAACAGGCCCTTCTCGCCCAGCGACTCGCCGTGATCGGACAGGTAGATCATCGCCGTGTCGTAGTCCTGCATGCCCTGCAGCGTGCCGATGGTCCTGGTCAGGAAGTGATCGGTATACAGCACGGCATTGTCGTAGCTGTTGGTGATCTCTTCGCGCGAGCAACGGCCGATGTCACGGGTATCGCAGGTCGGGGTGAAGCGGCGGAATGCAGGCGGATAGCGCTCGAAGTAGGCCGGCCCGTGGTTGCCGAGCTGGTGCAGCACCACCACCCGGTCGCCGGGCTTGGCCCGCACCTGGGTGGCCAGGTCCTGCAGCAGGATCTCGTCCATGCAGCGGCCATCGGCGCACAGGCCCGGCGTGGTGGCATCGGACAGCGACTGGAAGTCCAGTCCCTCGCACACGCCCTTGCAGCCGGACTGGTTGTCACGCCACAACGGCGCGACGCCGGCGCGGTTCAACACGTGCAGCAGTGACTGGTGCGCACGGATCTTCTTTTCGTCGTAGTCGTGGCGACCCCACGGCGAGAACAGGCAGGGCAGCGACACCTCGGTGCTGGTGCCGCACGAGTGCATGTCCGGGAAATTGATCACGCTGGCCTGCGCCAGTTCCGGAGTGGTGTTGCGGCCACCGTTGAGGCCCCAGTTCTGCGCGCGCACGGTCTCGCCCATGACGATCACCAGCAGGCGCGGCTTGCTGGCCGGTGCTCGCGGGGTGGCCTTGGCGTCGGTGCCGATCGGCAGTTTGGGTGCGCGCTGCACCGGGTTGTCGCCACGCAGTGCGCGTGGCATGCCCAGCAGCACATTGGCAGGCGTGGCGAGGTAGCGCACTTCGCGCTGGTTGCGCATCAGTGCCGAGACATCCTGGAACGAGATCAACGCGCCGCCGACGGCGGTCACCGCCGCCACCACCAGGAAGCCCAGCCGCCACAGCAGGCTGCGGCCCCAGCTGCGGCGACGCAGCTGCACGCGCCACAGCACCACCATCGGCAGTACCGCCAGCAACAGCACCGGCCACAGCAGCGATACGGTCATCAGCTCGCGGCTTTCCTTGGGGTCGGTCGCCAGCACGTTGCGCAGCATGTCCGCATCCAGGTAGATGTGGTAGCGGCTCATGTAGTGCGCGGCGAATGCGGTCACCAGCAGCAACAGGCTGATCACCACCTTGGCATTCCAGCGCCAGACCAGGATGCCCAGCAGCACGCCGTGCGCACCCAGCAGCAACAGCAGCAGCGAAAGCGCGTAGCGCAGGCTGCCCGGATGGCTGGCCATTGCGCTGTGCCAGAACAGGCCATTGCCGGCCACCGCGAAGAACAGGCTGGTCAGTGCGATCAGTGCTTCGGTGGACAGCTGCGGCCGCCAGCGGCGAAGGCTCGCCAGTGCGGGAAGGCGGGCGGGGCGTTGGACCGATGCACTCATGCGTTTGCCTCCTGGCGGTTGGGACGGTCCAGCTGACGGCGGATCAGGACATACAGGCCGAGCGAAAGCAGCCAACATATCAATGCAGTGGCAACGTCATGCGAAAGGAAATGCGCGCCCCGAAGCTGCTGGCTGATGCCGAACACCAGGCCGGTGCCAAGGCCGATCCACAACCCGGCCCAACGCCAGGATGGACGCCACAGCAGGGCGAAATAGTACAGGCACAGCCAGGCGTAGCCAGCGCTGGCGTGGCCAGCCGGGAAGCAGGCACGCGGCGCCATGCCGTCAGGGCGCAGCGTGAACAACCCGATGAAGGGCTCGTGGCCACCGTAGCGCAGCAGATCCCACGGGCATTCCATCGGCACCAGCGCCTTCAGCAGGGAGATCACACCGGTACCTAGCGCCATGGCAATTACGACATAAAGCAGCGCCCATCGCAGGGTGCGATCGCGTCCCTTGCGCCAGTGGTGGAAGCACAGCAGGATCGCCACCAGCGCCGCTGCCGTGCTCAGCCATTTGCCTGCCTTGTGCACCACGGTGCGGGTGACCCAGGCGTCCTGCAACGCCCAATGGCCGCCTTCAAGGCGGAACAGGTGATCGGCCACCCATTGGTCGCCGCCGAAACCCATCAGCAGCGTGAACACGGGCAGACCGATTGCAACAGGCAGCCAGAGGTGAGTTACGGCAAATTTTGACGCCAGTGGCGATGTTGCAAGCGGCGCTACCGAATCAATGGGACGAACGGGCATGCTGGGAAGGGGCGGTTCGGGAATCCGCAGTCATGCTCGTCACCTGGATGTCGGAGAAGGGTCGGACGCTCGTTCGCGCCGGGTTAATGATTCCCCAGCGCGTGTCAACGTTCAGTCTTCTTCGGCGGTCGAGCCGGCCCGTTCGGCGTGGCATTGCGGGTCCCAGGCCGTACCGGGAAGCAGTTGCCAACGATTCCTGTTGGCAATGCCGATGTCGATCACCTTGGCCGGGTCCACGCAGGGGCTCATCGCATCGTCCAGCACCAGCAGCCAGCGCTTCTCCGGTGCTTCGGCCAACCACGGGCCGGCGTCATGCCACTGCTCGGCCCAGGGGCGCTTGAAGCCGAACTCGCGCACCGGCCGGTCGGCCTGCAGCAGGTTCTGTTCGCGCCAGGCGACCAGCGCAAGCTCCGCGTCCGGTCCGATCCGCGCGCCCACCCGGCGCATCACCGCCGACGCCGACGCGTACGGATCCAGCGCCGGGATCAGCACCAGGCCGTAGAGCATCCACAGCATGCCGTGGGTCAGCAGCACCAGCGTTGCGGCACGGCGCACCCGCAGCCACACGATCAGCGTGGCCAGGGCAATGGCAAAGGTCAGCAGGCCATCCCCCAGCACCGGCAGCAGCGAGTCGGGCATCGCCCGTCGTTCCAGCTGTGCCACGGCCCACGGATGCTCGGTCATCAGCATCACGCCGAGCACGCCGGTGGCCAGCATCAGCACCACGCTGTAGCCGAACAGGTAGCGCCGCACGCACAGCCTGCGCAGCAGGCCCGGCAGCAACGGCGCCACTGCCAGCGCCATCGCCGGCAGCATCGGCAGCACATAGACCTCGCGCTTGCCCGGGCTGGCACTGAAGAACACCAGCACCAGCAGCGCCCAGCCCAGCAGCAGCCACTGCCTGCGGTCGACACGGCGGATGCGGCGCCACCACGGCTTGAACAGCATCGGCAGCAGCAGGCTGCCCGGCAGCCACAGGGTCAGAATCACCTGCAGGTAGTACCAGACCGGTTGGCGGTGGTGCCAGGCGTTGGCATAGCGGGTGCCGGTCTGCTTGAACAGCAGTTCGTGGGCATAGGACTGCAGCGCTGCACTGGGCTCATGCAGCAGTGCCCAGCCCAGTGGGGCAAGCCAGACCGCCACGCCCAGCAGGAAGGCCGGGATCAGCCACAGCAGCGTTGCCGGGTGCGGGCCGTCCACGCTGCGCCTGCGGCGACGCTGGTACAGCCACCAGCCGAACCACGGCAGCACCATCAGCAGCGGCAGGAAACCCACGCCTTTGGTCACCGTGCCGAGGCCGGCGGCGAAACCTGCCAGCCACAGTGCGGGCAGGTTGCGGCGCTCGCACAGGTGACGCATCAGGCCCCACAGGGCCACCGTGGTCATGCCGACCAGCACCATGTCGATCTGTGCGCGCTTGGCCATCAGGCCGAACTGCAGGGTGCAGAACAGCGCGGCCAGGGCGTACAGCGAATGCCGGGGTGACCACAGCCTGCGCGCCAGGTCCGAGACCAGCCACAGGCTGAGCAGGGCACCCAGCAGCGACGGCAGCAGGAACGACCACTGCCAGCTGCCGACGATCTCGTAGGCCGCCGCCTGCAGCCACATGAAGACCGGCGGCTTTTCCGCGTACAGCTCCACGCCCCGGTGCGGCAGCAGCCATTCCCCGCTTTCGACCATGGTGCGGGCCGCCAGCACGAAGCGCGGCTCGTCCGGCGGCTGCGGTTGGCGCAGGCCGATACCGGCCGCCAATGCAGCGATGATCAGCAGCCACAACAGGGGCAGGCGCCAATGACGGGGCAGGGCTACGGGCACGGCAGGCTCCGGGAGCAAAACGGCCACTCTGAGGTGGCAGGGGTAGGAAAGGCGTCGGAGCGGGCGCAGGGCGACCGCATTCCGACATGGTCGGCGCTACCATGGTACGAACTTCCGTGGATCTTTCGTGCATGCGTCTGTTGGTGATCGAGGACAACCGCCAGCTGGTGGCCAACCTGTTCGACTATTTCGAGTCGCGTGGGCACGTGCTCGACGTGGCCCCGGATGGCATCACCGGCCTGCACCTGGCTGGCAGCCACCCTTACGATGCGGTGATCCTGGACTGGATGCTGCCGCGCATGGAGGGGCCGGAGGTGCTGCGTCGCCTGCGCGCCGAACACGCGTCGGAGGTGCCGGTGATCATGCTGACCGCGCGTGACGAGCTGCCGGACAAGATCGCAGGCTTCCGCGCCGGCGCCGACGACTACCTGACCAAGCCGTTCGCCCTGCCTGAGCTGGAAGTGCGGCTGGAGGCGCTGCTGCTGCGTGCGCAGGGCCGCAATCCTCGCAAGCGCCTGCAGGTTGGCGACCTGGTACTGGACCTGGCAACCCTGGAGGCCCAGCGCGGCAGCCAGGTGCTGCACCTGTACCCGGCCTGCCGCAAGCTGCTGGAAGTGCTGATGCGCGCCAGCCCGGGGGCGGTGACCCGTCAGCAGCTGGAGTTCGCCCTGTGGGGCGACGAACCACCTGATGGCGACCTGCTGCGCTCGCACGTCTACGAGCTGCGCCGCAGCGTTGATGGCCCCTTCGCCGACAAGCTGATCCACACCCTGCCGCGGGTTGGTTATCGACTGGCGGTGACCGCGGCCAGCGCCGCAGGCAAGGACGATGATGAAGGCGCGTAAGCCGGGCCCGCTGTACCGGCGCGTGGTGTGGTGGTTGCTGGGCTATCTGGCCCTGCTGTCGATCGCCGTGTTCAGCGTCGGCAACTACGTGCATGAACACGCCGAGCATGCCGCCTGGCGCGCGCTGCTCAATTCCGAACTGGACAGCATTGTCGACCACACCGAGCACGAGCCGCATTACCGCTGGCAGGATTCGGACACGCTCAGCCTGTTCCGCTTCGACGAGGGCAACATGCCCGAGAGCGTGCGCACGCTGCATCCTGGGCTGCATGATGGCGTACCGATCAAGGATCGGCAGACCGCAGTGATGGTGCGCGATACCGGCTCGATGGGGCGGGTGGCGCTGGCGCTGGACATCTCCGACTTCCATGACCTGGAGCAGTTCGCCACGCGTTGGGTGATGCTGGCCGGGGTGATCATGATCTTCGTCACCGTGCTGATGGCGTCCTTCGGCATGGAGCGCATGGTGCGCCCGTTGAGCCTGCTGGCACAGCACATCGGCGCGTTGCGGCCGGGCGTGCAGGGCCAGCGTATCGAGGTCGACCCGCGCGGCAGTTCCGAGCTGCACACCATCGCCGATGCGTTGAACGACTACCTGGACCGCAACGAGCAGTTCGTCGAGCGCGAGCGGGTCTTCATCAGTACCGCCAGCCATGAACTGCGCACGCCGATCGCGGTGATGACCGGTGCGGCCGAACTGGCGCTGGAGCAACCCGGCCTGCCAGAACGTGCCCGCCAGCAGATGCAGCGGGTCCTGCGCACGGCACAGAGCGTGGAACAGCTGATCGAGCTGCTGCTGGTGCTGGCGCGTGATCCGGCCCGCCTGGCCGCGCGTGCCGAGCGCATCGCACTGGACCAGCTGCTGCCGGAGATCGTCGACGACCATCGCCACCTGCTCGGTGACAAGGACCTGAGCATCGGCATCCAGGCCGCAGCGGTGGATATCGTCGCGCCGCTGGCGGTGGTGCAGGCGGCAATCGGCAACCTGCTGCGCAATGCCATCGAGAACAGCGGCCGCGGCCATATCGAGCTGCAGCTGAGTTCGTCGGCGGTGCTGACCCTGCAGGACCCGGGACATGGCATGAGCCCGGAGGAGATCGCCGCGATCCACGCCCGCATGGCGCGGGGTGAGCGCGCGGATCGTGGCGGCGGCATCGGCCTGGACCTGATCGCGCGGCTGTGTGAACACCTGGGCTGGACACTGCAGCTGCAGCCCTGCGAACCGCGCGGGACACGCGTCACCCTGGACTTCGGCGCCTCGCGCCCGGCGTGACCGGCATCCCAACCTGCTCCGCGCTGCGGCATGACCCGGCGTGAAGACAGTGTTAATCTCGACCTGCGCCGCTTTACGCGGCGCTTTTTTTTCCCCGCTCTTTCGATCGACAGAGGATCCCATGCCGACCGAACCCGCTACTGCCCTGATCAGCAACGATATCGTTGGACTGGGCCTGATTGCCGCCACCCTGGCCCTGATCTTCTGGGCCGCCAGTGGTCCGACCCCGTTGTTGAAGAAGATCTTCGCCTGGGTACCGGCACTGCTGCTGTGCTACTTCATCCCCGCCATCTACAACACCGCCGGTGTCATCGATGGCCACAACACCTCGCTGTACAACCCGGTCGCGCGCGACGTGCTGCTGCCGGCCGCGCTGGTCCTGCTGACGCTGTCGATCGACCTCAAGGGCGTCATCAAGCTTGGCCCGAAACTGCTGCTCGTGTTCTGTGCCGGTACCGCCGGCATCATGCTCGGCGCCATCGTCTCGTTCCAGCTGATGAAGCTGATCCACCCGGAAACCGTGGCCGGTGATACCTGGGCTGGCATGGCGGCATTGGCGGGCAGCTGGATCGGCGGCGGCGCCAACATGGTCGCGATGCGCGAAGTGTTCGGCACCGATGCCACCACCTTTGGCCAGTTCGCGGTGGTCGACGTGGCCTGCGCCAGCCTGTGGATGGCGATCCTGCTGTTCCTGGCCAACCGCGCGCAGCAGATCGACACCCGCAATGGTGCCGATACCCGTGCCATCGACGAGATGAAGGCGCGCATCAGTGCCTACGAGGCACAGAACGCACGCATTCCCAGCATGACCGACCTGATGGTGATCGTCGGCGTGGCGCTGGGCGGCGTCGGCCTGGCCCATGCCATCGCCGCGCCACTGTCAGGATGGTTCAAGGCCAATGTCAGCTGGGCCAGCCAGTTCAGCCTGGACAGCCAGTTCGTGTGGGTGATCCTGCTGTCCACCGCGATGGGCCTGGGCCTGAGCTTCACCCGCGCACGCCGGCTGGAAGCCGCAGGTGCCTCGCGGCTGGGTACCGTGTTCCTGTACTTCCTGATCGCCTGCATCGGCATGCAGATGAACCTGCTCTCGCTGCTGGATCGTCCGTGGCTGTTCCTGCTGGGGGCGATCTGGATGGCCACCCACGTGCTGGTGCTGTGGGTGGTGGCCAAGCTGCTGCGCGCACCGCTGTTCTTCTTCGCGATCGGTTCGCAGGGCAACATCGGCGCCGCGGCTTCGGCGCCCGTGGTCGCGGCGGCCTTCCATCCGACGCTGGCCCCGGTGGGCGTGCTGCTGGGTACGGTGGGCTATGCCACCGGCACCGGGCTGGCCTATGTCACCGGCCTGATCCTGAAGTGGATGGCCAACGCCTGAAGAAAAAGGGGACGGAGGGGATTAAGTCGTTTATGGCACAAACGACTTAATCCCCTCCGTCCCCTTTTTTCGGGAGGGGGCGGGCTGCGCGCCCGGCCCCCTTCCTGGCTCAGCAGCAACGACCACCGTTGCGTCCGCCGTAGCGTGCTTCCTGGCGTTCGCGGAAGAACGTCTTGTAGTCCATCGGCTCCTGGTCCGGATGCTTTTCCAGCATGTGCCGGACGTAGTTGTCGTAATCAGGAATGCCACAGCACAGCCGGGCGGTCTGCACCAGGCGCCGCCAGATGCGGCGGTGTGCCTGGTACTGCCCGGCAGGAACCAGTTGAGTGCTCATCACAGATCCACCATTTCATGCGGCTTCAGCGCCACGTACGGGGTCTCGCGGTCAGTGCGCTGCGGATTGCGGCGGGCCGCCAGGATGGTCTTGATCGAATACACCAGCACTGCGCCCACCACCAGCAGGAACAGCGCGGTCAGGCCGGTGTTGACGTAGGCGTTGACCACGATCTGCTTCATCTGCGCCACCGACTTGGCCGGTGCAGTGATCGTATCGCTGGCGAGGGCAGCCTGGAACTTGTGCGCCTGCGCCAGGAAACCCTGCGCCGGGTTGCTGTCGAAGATCTTGATGAAGCCGGCGTAGGTGGTGCAGATCAGCAACCACACCGCCGGTACCGCGGTGACCCACGCGTAGCGGTCACGCTTCATCTTGAACAGCACCACCGTGCCCAGCATCAGCGCGATGCCGGCCAGCATCTGGTTGGAGATGCCGAACAGCGGCCACAGCGTCTGGATGCCACCGAACGGATCGACCACGCCGGTGTAGAGCAGGTAGCCCCACAGCGCCACGCAGCCGGCGGTACCGATGATGTTGGCGGTCCACGACTCGGTTTTCTTCAGGGCCGGCACGAAGTTGCCCAGCAGGTCCTGCAGCATGAAGCGGCCGGCGCGGGTGCCGGCGTCAACCGCGGTCAGGATGAACAGTGCCTCGAACAGGATCGCGAAGTGGTACCAGAACGCCATCATCGCGTCGCTGCCGCTGGGAATCGCTTCATGCAGGATCTGCGCGATGCCCACCGCCAGTGTCGGCGCACCACCGGCGCGGTGCAGGATGGTCGGCTCGCCGATCGCCGCCGCGGTCGCGGTCAGCTGCTCGGGCGTGATGGTGAAGCCCCAGGTGTTGGTGATGTAGTGCGCCGCCGAAGCAGCATCGGCACCGATCACCGCTGCCGGGCTGTTCATCGCGAAGTAGATGCCCGGATCAATGATCGAGGCCGCCACCAGTGCCATCACCGCCACGAACGATTCCATCAGCATGCCGCCGTAGCCGATGTAGCGCATGTGCGCTTCATTGGCCAGCAGCTTCGGCGTGGTGCCGGAGGAGATCAGTGCGTGGAAACCCGACACCGCACCGCAGGCGATGGTGATGAACAGGAACGGGAACATGCCGCCCTTCCACACCGGGCCATCACCGCTGGCGGCGAACTGGGTCAGCGCCGGCATCTTCAGTTCCGGCATCACCACCAGGATGCCGATGGCCAGCGCGATGATGGTGCCGATCTTGAGGAAGGTCGACAGATAGTCACGCGGGGCCAGCAGCAGCCACACCGGCAGTACCGATGCGACGAAGCCGTAGCCGATCAGCATCCAGGTGATCTGGGTGCCGGTGAAGGTGAACGCCGGGCCCCACACCGGGTCGGCGGCGACCTTGCCGCCGTACCAGATCGCGGCCAGCAGCAGGATCAGGCCGACCACCGAGATCTCGCCGATCTTGCCGGGGCGGATGTAGCGCATGTAGACGCCCATCAGGATCGCGATGGGCATCGTCGCGATCACCGTGAACATGCCCCACGGGCTTTCGGCCAGCGCCTTGACCACCACCATCGCCAGCACCGCCAGGATGATGATCATGATCAGGAACGCACCGAACAACGCGATGGTGCCGGGCACCTGGCCCATTTCCTCGCGTACCAGGTCGCCCAGCGAGCGGCCGTTGCGACGGCTGGACAGGAACAGCACCATGAAGTCCTGCACCGCACCGGCCAGCGCCACGCCCACCACCAGCCACAGCAGTCCAGGCAGATAGCCCATCTGCGCGGCCAGGACCGGGCCGACCAGCGGACCGGCGCCGGCGATGGCGGCGAAGTGGTGGCCGAACAACACGTGCTTGTTGGTCGGCACGTAATCCAGGCCATCGTTGTTGATCACCGCCGGGGTGGCCCGGGTCGGATCCAGCTGCATCACCTTGTTGGCGATGAACAGGCTGTAGAAGCGGTAGGCGACCAGGTACAGCGAAACCGCTGCCACCACGATCCACAGTGCGTTGATGTGTTCACCGCGGCGCAGGGCCACCGTGCCCAGACAGAATGCGCCGAGCAGGGCGAGTGCCGCCCAGCCCAGTTTGGAAAACCCTTTCATGAGGTGCTCTCTCCCGGAAAGACAGACAAAGAGTCCCGCGTGGCCTCGACAGGGTCAATTGGCACAGGACGAATCGGCGTTAGTACTTTGGTCGTACAGCGGTTGTGCTGACGTGCAGCGAACATCAGGGATGGAACAATCGGTTGCGGTGCCATCCATTGGCGTACGGCCATGTGGCGTCCATCTTCAGTGGCATCCATCCAACAGGAGTCGCCATGAGCTTTCCCGAACCGGTCCGCGTGCTGCGGACCATCCGTGGCATGCCCACCTCCGACGGTGCCGGCGTGCGCCTGACCCGAGTGATCGGCGGCCCCACGCTGCCCGACCTGGATCCGTTCCTGCTGCTCGATGAATTCGGCACCGACCGCGCCGAGGACTACATCGCCGGTTTCCCGGAGCACCCGCACCGCGGTTTCGAGACCGTCACCTACATGCTCGACGGACGCATGCGGCACCGCGACAACCACGGCAACGAAGGCCTGCTGACCCCGGGCAGCGTGCAGTGGATGACCGCTGGCCGTGGCCTGGTGCACTCGGAGATGCCCGAGCAGGAGAGCGGGCAGATGCGCGGCTTCCAGCTGTGGGTGAACCTGCCGGCGAAGGAGAAGATGACCGAGCCGAAGTACCAGGAGTTCGCGCCCGAGCGCATTCCCGTGGTGCAGCCGGAAGCCGGCGTGGACGTGAAGGTGATCGCCGGCACGGTTGACGGCACCCACGGCCCGATCGTGCAACCGGCCACCGAGCCGCTCTACCTGGACATCACGCTGGCGCCTGACCGGGCCTGGACCTACACGCTGCCGGAAGGCCACAACGCCTTCGCCTATGTATTCGAAGGTGCGCTGACGGTGGGCGAGCAGGATGCCGCCCGCGATGTCGCGCGGCAGGAACTGGCGGTGCTGGGCGGTGGCGAACAGCTGCATGTTTCGGCGGGCAGCGAAGGCGCGCGCCTGATCCTGGTGGCCGGCCGCCCGCTGCGCGAGCCGGTGATGCGGCACGGCCCGTTCGTGATGAACACGCGGCAGGAACTGATGCAGGCCTTCGTCGATTTCCAGGAAGGCAAGTTCTGAGGGAGTGCCGGCCGCTGGCCGGCAACCTCTTCTGATCAGGATCGAAGGAGGTGCCGGCCAGCGGCCGGCACTACCCGTGGATCGAGGTGCATTGCGGGGATGCTGCCAGGCAGTCATCCCCGTCACCTTCAGCGCCCGGCGGCCACGGCCGACGGGGTCAGGCTCATGCCCTGCGCCAGCTGCTGCAGCGAGCCCAGCTCCTGCGCGCTGTCCGGATACAGCGAAATCTGCGCGTAACGCCCTTTGTCGATCTTGACCACGCTGATGCGCCGTTCGGCATACCCCGGCGGTTGCTGGCCGCCCAGGTCGGGCTGGTACCAGTACAGCGATTCGCCGCCGAAACTGCCTTTTTCCTGGCGCAGCGAGCGGCTCAGCGGAATGGCGGGGTCACGCGCGCTGAGCATCAGGCTCAGCACTTCGCGGCCATCGTGGGTGCTGGCGCGGCAGACCAGGAAATCGGCCTGCACCTGCTGCTGCCACTGCAGCCCGCTGCTGGCGGGCAGCGAAGGACACTCGGACGGTGCCTGCGCGGCGGCCTGGGCCGCGGCAAACAGCAGGCTCGACAACATGACAGGCACGAACTTCATGCATCCCCCAAGGTGATGAGTTGTTTGGATCCGCCAGCGGGGCCAGCGGCCATGGCATCCCATCCCCGGATGCCACCCCCTCCGGCATGTGCACGGACGGTCAACTCAACCTTAACGGAACGTGAGCAATCGCACAATTCGCGGTTACAGACGTAACCATTGCGGCCGATGGTCGGCCGCAATGGGTGCCGCGTGGGTCAGCGGTCGCTGCCGATCCACTTGTAGATCAGGCCGCCGATCGCGCCGCCCAGCAGGGGGGCGACCCAGAACAGCCACAGCTGGCCGACGGCGCCGCTGCCGGCAAAGAAGGCCACGGCGGTGGAGCGGGCCGGGTTCACCGAGGTATTGGTGACCGGAATGCTGATCAGGTGGATCAGGGTCAGCGACAGGCCGATCGCCAGCGGGGCGAAACCGGCCGGTGCCTTGCCGTGGGTGGACCCCATGATCACGATCAGGAACACCGCGGTCAGCACCACTTCGCACAGGAAGGCGGCCGCTACGCTGTAGCCACCGGGCGACAGTGCGCCATAGCCATTGCTTGCGAACGCACCGGCCTGGCTGCCATCAATGGCGAAGCCGCTGGCGCCGGAGGCGATCTGCAGCAGGATGAAGCCGGCCAGCAGGCCGCCGGCGACCTGGGCGATGATGTAGGGCACCAGATCCCTGGTCGGGAAGCGGCCGCCAGCCCACAGCCCGACGCTGACCGCCGGGTTGAAGTGCGCGCCGGAGATATGGCCGAACGCATAGGCGCCGGTCACCACGGTCAGGCCGAAGGCGAGCGCTACGCCGAGGAAACCGATACCCAGCGGATTGCCGTCACCGCCGAACTTGGCGGCCAGCACCGCACTGCCACAGCCACCCAGAACCAGCCAGAACGTGCCGAGGAACTCGGCGGACAAGCGTTTACCCATGCTCATGTGTTGCACTCCTTTGACGGCAGAAAGTGTGATTTATGTCACATTTCAATGATCAGCGGGTGACTGTAGCGTCAACGCCGGGTGCAGGGATACACCCTCGAATGTGTGCAACACGCGATGTTCAGTACTGCGGCAGCGGGATGAACTCCTTGTCGTCGCCCGGGATGGTGCCGAAGCGGCCGGCTTCCCAGTCGTGCTTGGCCTGCTCGATGCGCTCCTTCGAGCTGGACACGAAGTTCCACCACAGGTGCCGCGGGCCATCCAGCGGCTCGCCACCGAACAGCATCGCCTTCACTGGCGTCTTCGCGCGCAGGCGGCCTCGTGCGCCGGCTTCGGGAATCACCAGGTGCTGGGCGGGAATGTCCACGCCATCCAGTTGCGCCTCGCCTTCGAGGATGTACAGCGCGCGCTCGCGGTGGCCGTCGTCGATATCGATCTCCGCATCCGGGTCCAGATCGATCGCCACGTTGAGGGTGTCGGCGAACACCTTCACCGGCGATTCCTCGCCGTACGCACGGCCGGCGATCACCCGCAGCCACGCGCCGTTGCGGCGCTGCTCGGGCAGGGTGGCGGCGGCATGGTGATAGAACGCCGGCTCGATCTCCTCATGCGACTTCGGCAGCGCGACCCAGGTCTGCATGCCGTGGATCGGGTTGTCGTGATCCCGGTCCGGTTGCGGCGTCCGCTCGGAATGGGCGATGCCGCGGCCGGCGGTCATCCAGTTGACGTCACCGGGACGGATCACCTGATCCGAACCCAGCGTGTCGCGGTGGCCGATGGCGCCGGACCACAGATAGGTGACCGTGGCCAGGCCGATATGCGGATGCGGGCGCACGTCGATGGCCGTGCCCGGATGCATGAGTGCCGGGCCCATCTGGTCGACGAACACGAACGAACCGATGCTGCGCGCCTGCAGGGTAGGGACGGCGCGACGGACTTCGAGGCCGCCGATGTCGTGCACGCGCGGGGCGATGATGGTGGTCATGCGGGCGTTCTCGCTGGCAGGGATCAGGTGATCAGCATCGCATGTGGCTGTGACGGGGACATGCCCCGTAGGGGTAACAGGTTGTTCCAGCCAACGGCGCAGCCCCTCGTGGCTGTGGGTTGGTCGCTGAAGGCGGAAGCAAGATCAAAAGCCGCGCTTGGCCGGGCGGGTGGGTTGCGCAGGACACGCCGTAAACCCCGCTCCGCGGTCCGGCCCAGCCGCTGGCGGCTGTGCGTTCGGGCGCTTGCGAAGCAGTGCTTCGCAAGCAAAGCGCCCTCACCCCTGGAGGCTTGGCAGCCGCATCCATGCGGCTGACACCCCCGCGAACCCACCCCGCCCAACAAACAGAAAAGCCAGAGCCGCTGTGGCTCTGGCTTTTGCTGTAGCTGTTGCCTCTGCGGGTGCCGGGCCGCAGGCCCGGCCGATGAAACCTCTTACACCACCGGTTCGCGCAGGGCGGGGTTGTCCCAGCCCGGGCGCGGCGCGAAACGGTCGCCATGGCGCTGCTGCAGCGCCTTCAAGCGCTCGACGATCACATCGGCACCGACCGCGCGGATGTGCTGGATCGGGCCACCGCGGAACGGTGCGAAACCGGTACCGAAGATCACGCCGGCATCCAGCAGGTCCGCATCGGCCACCACACCCTCATGCAGGCAGGCCACCGCTTCGTTCAACAGCGGCAGGATCAGGCGGTCCTCCAGATCGGCCGGGGCCTGGTAGTCGCTGGCCACGTCCGGCTTCTTCGGCTTGCCGTTTTCCCAGGTGTAGATGCCCTGGCCATCCTTCTTGCCGCGCTTGTCCGGCTCCACCGTCTGCAGCGCAGCCGGAATCTGCAGGCCCAGGAACGGTGCCAGTTCGCGGCCGACGCCGGCGGCCACGTCCAGGCCGACGGTGTCGATCAGTTCGATCGGGCCCATCGGCATGCCGAACTTCACGGCAGCCTTGTCGATCACCGGGCCCGGGATGCCTTCGGCGTATGCCGTGGCTGCCTCCAGCATGTACGGGAACAGCACGCGGTTGACCAGGAAGCCGGGGCTGCCGGCCACCGGTACCGGGAACTTGCCCAGCGCCTTGCAGAACGCGGCCAGGCGACGCTCGGTTTCCGGTGCCATGCCGTCGTGATGGATGATCTCCACCAAGGGCATCTGCGCGACCGGGTTGAAGTAGTGCAGGCCGGCGAACTGCGCCGGGCGCTGGATGTGGTCACGCAGCTCCAGCAACGGAATCGACGAGGTGTTGGTGGTCAGCAGCGCGTCCAGCTTCATCTTCGGCTCCAGCGTCTGGTAGAGCGCACGCTTGGCTTCCGGGTTCTCGATGATCGCCTCGATCACCAGGTCGGCCTCGGCCACGCCGTTGCCTTCCAGGTCGGCACGCAGGCGCGCGGCCACGGCGGTGCGCTTGCTCTCGTCGCGCACCTTCTTGGCGAACAGCGCCTGCGCGCGTTCCATGGCCGGGTCGATGAAGCGCTGTTCGCGGTCCTGCAGGGTCACCTCGAAGCCCTTGTAGGCGGCCCACGCGGCGATGTCGCCGCCCATCACGCCGGCACCGACCACATGCACGTGGCGGATGCCGGAATCACCGCCGCCCAGGCCCTTCAGGCGCTCGGTGAGGAAGAAGATACGGATCAGGTTGCGTGCGGTCGGCGTGCTGGCCAGCTTCACCACCGCACGCCGCTCGGCGTCCAGGCGTGCCTGGATCGGCTTGCCGCCGCTGCGCTGCCAGGTGCTGATCAGCGCGTACGGCGCCGGGTACTGGTCCTTCTTGGCCTTGCGCGCGACCTGCTTGACCATCTGCGGTGCCAGCAGCGTGCGTGCCAGCCAGGTGTTGGTGGCCCACGCCGTCGCGCGCTGCTTGAACGGGCGGGTGGTGCCGGACAGGGCCAGGGCGACGGCGGTATCGAGCACCACCGCCGGTGCCACCACCTTGTCGACCAGGCCGATGCCACGCGCGGCCGAGGCCGACAGGGTACGGCCGGTCAGCATCATGTCCATCGCCGCCGGGGCACCCACCAGTTGCGGCAGGCGCGCGCTGCCGCCCCAGCCCGGGAAAATGCCCAGCTGGGTTTCCGGCAGGCCGATGCGGGTGCTGCTGTCATTGGAGGCCACGCGATAGCGGCAGGCCAGCGCCAGCTCGGTACCGCCGCCCAGGCAGTGGCCGTGGATCGCCGCCACGGTGGGGCAGGGCAGCTCGGCCAGCTTCTGATAGGTGGCCTGGCCGCGCCGGATCGCGTCGTTGACGGTGCCGCGACGGTCGAATTCCTGGAACTCCTTCAGGTCGGCACCGGCGATGAAGCCGGCCTTCTTCAGCGACTGGATCACCACGCCCTTGGGCGGGTCCAGGGCGATGCGCTCAAGCAGGTCGCCCAGTTCCAGCAGCACGTCCTGCGACATCGCGTTGACGCTGCTGTCCTGACGATCCAGGGAGAGAACCACCACGCCGTCGTCGCGGATCTCGGGGTGCCAGTGGCTGAAGCGGAGACCATCGAAGCCTGAGAGCATGGACGTTCCATCCGGTTGTGTATGGTGAAGCGGCTATGATCCAGAGGTTGTTTCCCCCGCGTCAAATCCCAATAGCAGGGGAGTGGCGCCCCTGGATCCATGGCCGTGGACCGGGACGCTAACGGAACGGTGGTTAAAAGCTGGTGCGGCGCCGGGTGATCGGCGACTGAACTTTTCCCGGGATTGGCAGTCTCATTGCCCGACGTCGGTTGGGCTGACAGGAGTGCGGCCCCTCATGGCCGATGTTGATACACCTCAGGAGCTGGACCTGGAGCTGGTCCGGCGCGTGCAGCACGGCGAGAGTGCCGCGTTCGATGTCCTGGTGCGCAAGTACCAGCATCGGGTCGTGGCCCTGGTCGGTCGCTACATCGCCGACTGGAGCGAATGTCAGGACGTCGCCCAGGACACTTTCATCCGTGCCTACCGCGCGATCGGAAGTTTCCGTGGCGATGCCCAGTTCTCAACCTGGTTGCATCGAATCGCCGTGAATACCGCCAAAAACTACCTGGCTTCACACAATCGACGTCCGCCGACCGATGACATCGACATCGGCGACGCCGAGCAGTTCGACAGCGGTACCCGCTTGCGGGACACCGACACGCCCGAGCGCGAATTGATGCGCCAGGAGCTGGAACAGACGGTCATGAAGGCCGTCAACGCGCTGCCGGAAGAACTCCGGTCGGCGATCACCCTGCGCGAGGTGGAAGGCCTGAGCTACGAGGATATCGCGCAGAAGATGGGGTGCCCGATCGGCACCGTGCGTTCACGGATCTTCCGGGCGCGCGAGGCGATCGACACCGAACTCCGGCCGCTGTTGGACATCGGCAGCGCCACCCGTGAGAAGAGCCGCGTATGACCAGTAACCCGTTCAATGAATCGCAGAACCATCAATCGCCCGCCGGGCAGCGCCTGGACCAGCGCCATCGCGAGCAGCTGTCGGCCCTGGTCGATGGCGAACTGGGCGCCGATGAAGCGCGCTTCCTGCTGCGCCGGATGGAGCACGACCCCGAGCTGGCCGGCTGCCAGGAGCGCTGGCAGCTGCTGGGCGACGTGATGCGTGGGCAGGCCCCGGCGTTGGCACCGGCCGGCTTCAGCGCTGCCGTGGCTGCTGCCATTGCGGCCGAGCCGACGCCGCAGCCCGAACCCCGCCGCCAGGTGCGTCGCAGTGCTTGGCGGGCCTGGGGCGGCGGCGCTGCCCTGGCCGCATCGGTTGCTGCGGTGGCACTGTTCATCGGCGGCGAGAAGCTGAAGGAGGCCACGCCCGGCGAACCACTGGCACCGCAGGTGATCGCCAGCCAGGCGGAACTGCCGCCGGCGCCGTCCCAGCCAGCCCCGGTGACCGAAGCCTCGGTGGACACCGCCGCGATGGCGGTGGCCGGTGTGCCGGCAGTGGCGATGGCCGCAGCCAACCGTCGCCAGGACGCCCGCCGTGCCAGCGCCACGCGCAGCCAGCAGGCCGCGCGTGCCGCCCAGCGCGACGATACCCCGCAGCGCGCCATCGCTGCCGCGCAGGCACCGTTGACCCCGACCGTGCCGGCCAACGCCAACCGCAACCTGCCGTTCGGTGAGGTCGGCGGGCTGCAGGCCCGGCCGTGGCCGCGCTCCAGCCTGGCGCCCGCCGCAGGTGGCGCGCTCAATGCCAGCTTCCCGGCCCACGCCGGTGGCGCCGCGTTCTACCCGTTCGAGCCGCGCCTGCAGGACGACCTGCCGGTGCCGCCGCGCCCGCGCGACTGAGCCGGGTGCCTTCACGCCCCGCCGTCGGCGGGGCCCGTATTTCTCTTTCCACCCGACCCGGAGGTTGCCGTCCGATGACTCCCCGACTCCGCACGCAGGCCATTGGCCTGCTGGCCCTGACCCTTCCCCTGGTGGCCTGCGCCCAGGCTCCGGCGCCTGCCGCCCAGACCCAGCCTGCGCCGGCTGCGGCGCCGCGGGCGCCCGCGCAGCCGCTGGTCAGTGGCCTGCCCGACTTCACCAACCTGGTCGAACAGGTCGGCCCGGGCGTGGTCAACGTCGATACCACGATCGTCCGCAACAACCGCCAGGCCTCGCGCGGCCCGATGGGCGACGACGACATGCCGGAGTTCTTCCGCCGCTTCTTCGGGCCGGACTTCCCGATGCCGGGGCAGGGACCGGGTGGGCAGGACGGCGGCCCCAGCATCAAGGGGCGTGGCATGGGCTCGGGCTTCATCATCTCGCCCGATGGCTATGTGCTGACCAACTACCACGTGGTGGCCGACGCCAGCGACGTGAAGGTCAAGCTGGGCGACAGCCGCGAGTTCACCGCCAAGGTGGTGGGCAGTGACCAGCAGTACGACGTCGCCCTGCTGAAGATCGACGGCAAGAACCTGCCGACCGTGCGCGTGGGTGACTCCAACACCCTGAAGCCGGGCCAGTGGGTTGTCGCGATCGGCTCGCCGTTCGGCCTCGACCACTCGGTCACGGCCGGCATCGTCAGCGCGCTGGGCCGCAGTACCGGTGGCGCCGATCAGCGCTACGTGCCGTTCATCCAGACCGACGTAGCGATCAACCAGGGCAATTCCGGCGGCCCGCTGCTGAACACCCGTGGCGAAGTGGTCGGTATCAACTCGCAGATCTTCTCCGCCTCCGGCGGCTACATGGGCATCAGCTTCGCGATCCCGATCGACCTGGCGATGAGCGCGGTCGAGCAGATCAAGAAGAGCGGCAAGGTCACCCGCGGTCAGCTCGGCGCCGTGGTCGAGCCGATCGATTCGCTGAAGGCGCAGGGCCTGGGCCTGCCGGACAGCCGTGGCGCACTGGTCAACCAGATCGTAGCCGGCAGTGCGGCCGCCAAGGCCGGCGTGCAGGTGGGCGATGTCATCCGCTCGGTCAACGGCAGCGCGGTCAACAGCTGGTCCGACCTGCCGCCGCTGATCGGTGCGATGGCACCGGGCAGCAAGGTGAACCTGGTGGTGTACCGCGACGGCAAGCCGCACAACCTCAGTGCCACGCTGACCGCATTGAGCGAAGACGGGCAGGCCAATGCCCGCGGGCCGTCGGCCGGCGGCGCCGAGGCGGCTCCGCAGACGGGTGCCAATGCCCTGCTGGGGCTGGACGTCAGCGACCTGAACGCGGCCCAGCGCAAGCAGTTCGGGCTCAATGGCAACGAAGGCGTGCGCATCACCGGGGTCAAGGGCCAGGCGGCGCGTGATGCCGGCCTGTCGCCGGGCATGGTGATCCTGCAGGTCGGCCGCGTTGCGGTCGGCAGTGTCGATGCCCTGAACCGGGCGCTGTCCAGCTTCAAAAAGGACGATGTGGTGATGCTGCTGGTCCGCACGGCCAACGGCAACAGCGCCTTCGTGGCGGTCAAGGCCGGCCAGTAAGGCCTGCCGGGGCCGCTCCGGCGGCTCCTGCTTTTCCCCTGAAGCCCCGCCTCGGCGGGGCTTCAGCCGTTCAGGGACGGTCCGATGAGGCAGTTTTCGCGGCCGGGCGCCGGGCATGCGATAATCGACCGTTACCCTGACGACGCCGCGCGCCGCCGCCACCTATGTCTTCTGATTCGATGCGGAACATCCGCAACTTCTCCATCATCGCCCATGTCGACCACGGCAAGTCCACGCTGGCCGACCGCATCATCCAGCTCTGCGGTGGCCTGCAGGCCCGTGAGATGGAAGCGCAGGTGCTCGACTCCAATCCGATCGAGCGCGAGCGTGGCATCACGATCAAGGCGCAGTCGGTGTCACTGCCGTACCTGGCCAAGGACGGGCAGACCTACCACCTGAACTTCATCGACACCCCCGGCCACGTCGACTTCTCCTATGAAGTCAGCCGCTCGCTGGCCGCCTGCGAAGGCGCGCTGCTGGTGGTCGACGCGGCCCAGGGCGTGGAAGCGCAGTCGGTGGCCAACTGTTACACCGCGGTGGAGCAGGGCCTGGAAGTGGTGCCGGTGATCAACAAGATCGACCTGCCCACCGCTGACATTGAGCGCGCCAAGGCCGAGATCGAGGCCGTGATCGGCATCGACGCCGCCGACGCCGTGCCGGTCAGTGCCAAGACCGGCCTCAACGTGCAGGACGTGCTGGAAGCGATCGTCCATCGCATCCCGCCGCCGGTGCCGCGCGACACCGACAAGCTGCAGGCGCTGATCATCGACTCCTGGTTCGACAACTACCTGGGCGTGGTCTCGCTGGTGCGCGTGATGCAGGGCGAGATCAAGGCCGGTGACAAGCTGCAGGTGATGTCGACCGGCCGCAATCACCAGGTCGACAACGTCGGCGTGTTCACCCCGAAGCGCAAGGTGCTGCCGGCGCTGCGTGCCGGTGAAGTGGGCTGGGTCACCGCCAGCATCAAGGACGTGCACGGTGCGCCGGTCGGCGACACCCTCACCCTGGCCGGCGATCCGGCACCGAAGCCGCTGCCGGGCTTCCAGGAAATGCAGCCGCGCGTGTTCGCCGGCCTGTTCCCGGTCGACGCCGAGGACTACCCGGACCTGCGCGAAGCGCTGGACAAGCTGCGCCTGAACGATGCCGCGCTGCGTTTCGAGCCGGAAAGCTCCGAAGCGATGGGCTTCGGCTTCCGCTGCGGCTTCCTCGGCATGCTGCACATGGAAATCGTGCAGGAGCGCCTGGAGCGCGAGTACAACCTGGACCTGATCAGCACCGCGCCGACGGTGGTGTATGAGGTCCTGAAGACCGATGGCTCGATCATCAACATGGACAACCCGGCCAAGCTGCCGGCGGTGAACCAGGTCGAGGAGATCCGCGAGCCGATCATCCGTGCCAACGTGCTCACCCCCGAGGAGTACATCGGCAACATCATCAAGCTGTGCGAAGAAAAGCGCGGCAGCCAGATCGGCATCAACTACCTCGGCAGCCAGGTGCAGATCAGCTACGAGCTGCCGATGGCCGAGGTGGTGCTGGACTTCTTCGACAAGCTGAAGTCGGTCAGCCGTGGCTATGCCTCGCTGGACTACCACTTCGTGCGCTTCGACGCGGGCCCGTTCGTGCGCGTCGACGTGCTGATCAACGGTGACAAGGTCGACGCACTGTCGCTGATCGTGCACCGCAGCCATGCCGATCGTCGCGGCCGCGAGCTGTGCGAGAAGATGAAGGACCTGATCCCGCGCCAGATGTTCGACGTGGCCATCCAGGCCGCTGTCGGTTCGCAGATCATCGCCCGTACCACGGTCAAGGCGATGCGCAAGAACGTGCTGGCCAAGTGCTATGGTGGCGACGTTTCGCGCAAGAAGAAGCTTCTGGAAAAGCAGAAGGAAGGCAAGAAGCGCATGAAGCAGGTCGGCCGCGTGGAGATTCCGCAGGAAGCGTTCCTGGCCGTTCTGCAGATGGACAACAAGTAAGCCCGCACCGGCCCCGCGGGGCCGGTCGTCCGGTGACGTTGCAAAGGACCCTGAATGAAACTGTTTGAGATCCTCCTGGTCGTGCTGACCCTGGCCTCGGGCCTGATCCTGCTCGCGGACAAGCTGTATCTCGCCAAGCGTCGCGCCCAGCGCGCGGGCCTGCTCGATTCCGAGCCGGTGCTGGTGGACTACTCGCGTGCGTTCTTCCCGGTGCTGGCAATCGTGCTGATCGTGCGCAGTTTCATCGCCGAGCCGTACAAGATCCCGTCCAGCTCGATGATGCCGAACCTGCTGATCGGCGATTTCATCCTGG
The DNA here is from genome assembly GCF_002799245.1 of Stenotrophomonas maltophilia. Classification (GTDB taxonomy): domain Bacteria; phylum Pseudomonadota; class Gammaproteobacteria; order Xanthomonadales; family Xanthomonadaceae; genus Stenotrophomonas; species Stenotrophomonas maltophilia_S. Next base: position 764,202 of record NZ_NEQV01000002.1, read on the forward strand.
TCAACAAGTTCTCCTACGGCCTGCGCCTGCCGATCAGCAACACCAAGATCGTGCCGTTCGGCGAGCCGTCGCGCGGCGACGTGGTGGTGTTCCACTTCCCCGGCCACAGCGACAACGACCCGGCCAAGGGCGAGAATTTCATCAAGCGCGTGATCGGCGTGCCGGGTGACACCGTGGTCTTCGAAGGCGACGGCGTGATCCTCAATGGCGAACCGCTGAAGTACGACAACAAGGGCATCTACGCCGGCCACAAGGGCCAGGGCGAGGGTGCCAACCTGCTGGTCGAGCACCTGCCGGGCCGCACCCACACCGTGCTGGAGACCGACTATCCGCGTGGCCAGGGCCAGTGGACCGTGCCGGCCGGCAAGTACCTGGTGATGGGCGACAACCGTGACAACAGCGACGATGGCCGATTCTGGGGCCTGCTGCCGGAAGAAAACCTGCGCGGCAAGGCCTTCCTGATCTGGCTGAACTGCCAGGGCTGGTTCTGCAAGGATGGCTTCGAGCCGTCGCGGATCGGCTCGAGCATCAACTGACCGGGCATCAACTGAGTACCTTCACATCCAACGCGTATCTGGGGAGAACGCAATGAAGACGATGAACACGCAGCGTGGCATGACCCTGACCTCGTTCCTGGCGGTCCTGATCGTGGTCGGTTTCTTCCTTTACATCGGCATGAAGCTGTTCCCGATGTACCAGGAGTATTACGCGGTGCGCTCGGCGATGAAGAGCCTGGCCAAAGAGCCGGGTGTGGGCAGCATGGAGCCGGCCCGGATCCAGGATCTGTTCTTCAAGCGCCTGTACATCAACTACTCGGAAAACGTGAAGCCGGCCAACGTGAAGTTCGATCGTCGCGACAATGGCTGGACCCTCAAGGTCAACTACGAAGTGCGCCGTCCGCTGGTCGGCAACCTTGATGTGGTTGGCAAATTCGATTCATCCCAGGACCTGACCCGAAGCGGTGCCGAATAAACCTTTCCAACGTGGTGACCTGATCGGTCATTCCTTCCGCGACCCGGCGCTGCTCAAGCAGGCGCTGACCCATCGCAGTGCCGGCGCGCCGCACAACGAGCGCCTGGAGTTCCTGGGCGACAGCATCGTCAACATGATGGTGGCCGAGGCGCTGTACCAGCGCTGGCCCAAAACCGACGAGGGCGCGTTGACCCGTGCCCGCGCCGAGCTGGTGCGCGAAGGTGCGCTGGCCGTGATTGCGCGCACCCTGCAACTGGGGGAGCGCCTGACGCTGGGGCCAGGCGAGATGAAGTCCGGCGGCCATCGCCGGGATTCGATCCTAGCCGACGCATTGGAAGCCGTGGTGGCCGCGATCTACCTGGATGTGGGGTTCGAGGCCTGCCGAGAGGTGGTGCTGCCCTGGTTCAGCGCCTCGATGGAAGCATTGCCGGCCACCGGACGGCCCGAGAAGGACCCCAAGACCCGCCTGCAGGAATGGCTGCAGGCCCGACAGAAGGCGTTGCCGCAGTACGAACTGGTGTCAGAATCCGGTGACGACCACGCCAAACATTTCCGGGTACGCTGCAACGTAGCTGACCCGGCCGCCAGCACCGAGGGCGAAGGCCCTTCGCGGCGGCTTGCCGAACAACAGGCGGCTGCGACCGTCCTAGAACAACTGGATTCCAAGTGAGCGAACAAACTCCCCATCATTGCGGCAGCCTGGCCGTCATCGGCCGCCCGAACGTGGGCAAGTCGACCCTGACCAACGCCCTGGTCGGCGCCAAGGTCAGCATCGTCTCCAACCGTCCGCAGACCACGCGTCATCGCCTGCTGGGCATCGCCACCTATCCGGAAGGCCAGCTGGTGCTGGTCGACACGCCCGGCCTGCACAAGGTGCAGAAGCGGGCGATGAACCGGGTGATGAACCGCGCCGCGCGCGGCTCGCTGGAAGGCGTCGATGCCGGCCTGCTGGTGATCGAAGCCGGCCGCTGGGATGAAGAGGACAGCCTGGCGTTCAATGTGCTGCGCGACGCCGGCATCCCGGTGGTGCTGGTGGTCAACAAGATCGATCGCCTGAAGGAAAAGGGCGCGCTGCTGCCGTTCCTGCAGCAGGTGACCGAGGGCCGCGACTTCGCCGCCGTGCATCCGATCTCCGCGCAGAAGCGCAACGGCCTGGAAGCGCTGGTGCGCGACGTGCTGAAGCTGCTGCCGGAAGCCCCGCCGATGTTCGGCGAGGACGAGATCACCGACCGCAGCCAGCGTTTCCTGGCCGGTGAACTGGTGCGCGAGCAGCTGATGCGCCAGCTCGGCGAGGAACTGCCGTATGCCACCACCGTCGAGATCGAGCGCTTCACCGAGGACGGCAACCTGCTGCGCATCGGTGCGGTGATCTGGGTCGAGCGCGAAGGCCAGAAGGCCATTGTGATCGGCAAGGGCGGCGCCCGCCTGAAGGAGATCGGTGCCAAGTCCCGCCTGCAGATGGAACGTCTGTTCGGGGCCAAGGTGTTCCTGGAGACCTGGGTGCGCGTGCGCGAAGGCTGGTCCGACGACGAGGCCGCGCTGAAGGCCTTCGGTTACGAGTAAGCAGTTGCCGTCGCTTCGATGATGATCGAGGACGACACCGGCTTCGTGCTGCACGCACGGGCCTACCGTGAGACCAGCCTGCTGGTCGAAGTGTTGAGCGCGCAGCATGGCCGTATCGGCCTGCTTGCGCGTGGCGTGTCCACCGCCAAGGGCCAGGTGCTGCGCGCCGCCCTGCAGCCGTTGCAGTGGATCCGCTTCAGCGCCCAGCAGCGGGGTGAACTGGCCCAGCTACGTGGCGCCGAGGCACTGGATGCCGCGCCACGCCTGGTCGGCCAGGCGATGCTCGCCGGCTTCTACCTGAGTGAACTGACCCTGCGCCTGGCCCCGCGCCAGGACCCGCTGCCGGAGCTGTATCTCGCCTATGGCGAGGCGCGGGCACGGCTGGCGGTGGGCGCGGGCCTGGCCTGGACCCTGCGCCGTTTCGAACGCGAACTGCTGTCCGCGCTGGGGCTGGGCTTCGAGCTGGACAGTGCCAGTGATGGCCAGCCGATCGACCCGGCGGCGCGTTACGAACTGGATCCGCAGGAGGGCGCGCAGCGCCTGCTGAGCGAGCGCGGCGGGGAACGCCGGGCAGCGGCCACCGGATCAGCGCTGCTGGCCCTGGCCGCCGACGAAGAGCCCGGAGCGGCCGATCTGGCCAGCCTGCGCCTGCCGATGCGACGGGTGCTGGCCCATCACCTGGGGCCGCGCGGCCTGAAGTCCTGGGAAATGCTCGAGCAGCTCGCGCCCCGCAGGTAGGGGTGTTCGGCAGGGCTTGCAGCCCTGCACCTGCCGAATCAACGTCAATCGCAAGAGCAACAGCAGAAGCCGGCATTCCGTGGGATGGCGGGGTGGGGCCGGTTGAGGCCCGCCTTCAACAGTTTTCCGCGAGCTGTCGGAACGGCACGGGGTCAGATCCGTTTTCCGCAGGAAAACGGATCTGACCCCAGTTTGAATTTCTATATCTGACAGAGATTCATCCACGCATGGCGTGGATCTACCAGCCGTCACCGGTCCACCCAACAAGCAGAAGGCCAGAGCCGCTCTGGCTCTGGCCTTTGATGCTGCTCTGGCTTGAAGCATCTGCAGGTGCAGGGCGCAGCCCTGCCGAACAACCCTCAATGCAGCAGCGCAGCCACCGCGGCGCGGAACCCATCCTGGGCCTGCCCGGACTCGGGTGCATGATGCAGCTGGCGCACCGCCCGACCCAATCGTGCGGCCCCCACGAAGCCACAGCTGGCCTGCAAGCGGTGCAGCTGGCTGCGAAGCTGGCGCTCGTCATGCTGGTCCACCGCCTGCTCGACCGCGTCGCGCACGCCCGGCAACTCGGCCAGAAACAGCTCGCGCAGGGCGATCAGGTGGTTGCGCTGGCCATTGAGCGCGGCCAGGGCTGCGGTCTCGTCCCAGTCCTGCACGGCCAGTTCGACCGCGGCCGGGGCCTGTGCCACGAAGATTCCCGCCGGGCTGTTGACCAGTGCCCGGCGCACCGCCTTCAGCAGCTGGTCGCGGCCCAGGGGCTTGACCAGGGTGTCGCTGAAGCCGGCTTCGCGCAGGCGGGCATGGATGGAGGTATCGCCGTCGGCGGTATGTGCCAGCGCCGGCGTGTCGGGATGTGAACGGCGCAGCTCACGCAGCAGCTGCGCGCCATTGCCGTCCGGCAGGTTGACGTCGATCAGCCATAGATCATGCGCGCCGGGTTCGGCGCTGGCCAGGGCACTGGCCAGTGAATCTGCGGTATCCACATCCGCCGGTAACGTTTCCAACGCCGCCTTGAAAAAACCGCGGCTGATGATGTCGTCCTCGACAAGCAGGAAGCGGGGCCGTGCGGCCCGCGGGGTCATCTGCATCAGGGCTGCCTCCATGTCAGCTGCCCCAATCATCAAGCACGGCGGCCACGGGCGCAAGCGGGTCCGGGCCCCGTCGGTCAGGATCTGCCACAATACGCCCCCATTTTTGCCCGCAGCCTGTTGCCACGTGGCCCGATCCCGCTCCCGCACCGACCGTACCCCATTCCAGACCGAGATCCTCGACCTCAGCCATGATGGTCGCGGTGTCGCCCGCCGTGAAGGCGAGGGCGGCAAGGTCACCTTCGTCAGCGGCGCCCTGCCTGGCGAGGTGGTGATGGCTGAACAGACTGCCCGCAGCCGCCATTTCGACGAGGCACGCACCTTGGAGGTGCTGCAGGCCTCGCCGCAGCGCGTGACCCCCAAGTGCCCGCATTTTGGTACCTGCGCCGGCTGCGTGCTGCAGCATCTGGACGAGGACCAGCAGATCGTCGCCAAGCAGCGCGTGCTGATGGACAACCTGGAGCGGATCGGCCATGTGAAGCCGGGTACCGTGCTGGCGCCGCTGGTCGGTGAGAGCTGGGGCTACCGCCGCAAGGGCCGCTTCTCGGTGCGCCGGGTGGAAAAGAAGGACAAGACCCTGGTCGGTTTCCGTGAACAGGATCCGCGCTTCGTCGCCGATCTGGGCCAGTGCCTGACCGTGATCCCGGAGATCGGCACCAAGGTCGAGGCACTGTCCACCTTCATCGAATCGCTCGATGGCAAGCGTGACATCCCGCAGATCGAATTCATCGCCGGTGACCAGGCCGTGGTCCTGACCGTGCGCCACCTGCAGCCGCTCAGCGATGCCGACCGAGTGGCCTGGGCGGCCTTCGGCCAGCAGCATGGTTTCGTGATCTACCTGCAGTCCGGCGGCGTAGACACCGTGCAGCCGCTGGACGGGCAGGGCGTGGCGCTGTCGTTCCGGCTGGCGCCGTGGGATGTCGAGCTGGCGTTCCGCCCGCTGGACTTCATCCAGGTCAACGCCAAGCTCAACGAGAAGATGATCGCTCACGCCCTGGACCTGCTGGAACCGGCTGAGGACGAGCGCGTGCTGGACCTGTTCTGTGGCCTGGGCAACTTCACCCTGCCGCTGGCCCGCCGCGTGCGTGAGGTGGTCGGTGTGGAAGGCGATGCCGGCCTGGTGGCGCGTGCGCGTGAGAACGCCGAGCGCAACGGCCTGGCCAACGCGCAGTTCTTCAGTGCCGACCTGACCCAGGACCAGCGCAGCACCCCGTGGATGCGCCAGGGCTTTGACAAGCTGCTGCTGGACCCGCCGCGCTCGGGCGCGATCGAAGTGCTGCAGCAGCTGCCGCTGAAGCAGTTCAAGCGCATTGTCTACGTCAGCTGCCACCCGGGCTCGCTGGCGCGCGATGCCGGCTACCTGGTCAACGAACAGGGCTTTACCCTGGTCAGCGCGGGTGCCATGGACATGTTCCCGCACACCGCGCATGTGGAAAGCATCGCGGTGTTCGAGAAGCGCTGACGGGTTGTCATCACCCATCGCGCATAATGGCGCGATGGGCATTGAAATCGAACGCAAATTCCTCGTCAGCAACGATGGCTGGCGCACCGCCGCGCACCGGGTGATCCCGATGGCGCAGGGCTACATCAACGATATGGGCGCGCTCGATCGCGGCACCCAGAACGCCTCGGTGCGCGTGCGCATCGAAGGTGACCACGCCGCGCTGAACCTGAAGTCGCGCACCATCGGCCATACCCGCCAGGAGTTCGACTACCCGATCCCGGTGGAGGACGCGCGCGCGCTGCTGGCGTTGTGCGTGGGGGGCCTGATCGACAAGCGCCGCCATCTGGTCGAGCACGCCGGCCTGACCTGGGAGGTGGACGAGTTCCTGGGCGACAACGCCGGCCTGGTGGTGGCCGAGGTCGAGCTGGAGAGTGCCGATCAGGCGATCGACCTGCCCGACTGGGCGGGTACCGAAGTAACCGACGACGCGCGCTACTACAACGTCGCACTGGCCAGCCACCCCTATTCACAGTGGTGAACCCCCAAAAAGGGGACGGAGGGGATTAAGTCGTATTTGCCCCACCTGTGCGGGAAACGACTTAATCCCATCCGTCCCCTTTTTTCGAGGGAGGTGGGCCCCATGTCGTGGGGATGAGAATCGACATCTACTCCGACGTGGTCTGCCCCTGGTGCTGGATCGGCAAGCATCGCTTCCAGCAGGGTGTGCAGTTGCTGGGCGCCAATGCGCCTGAACTCGATATCCACTGGCAGCCGTTCCAGCTGGATCCGGACGCGGACGACACCCCGGTGCCGCTGCGCGAGGCGTATGTGCGGAAGTTCGGTGGCGTCGAGCGCACCGAGCAGATCCTCGGCCAGACCCAGACCACGGCGCGGGCCGAGGGCCTGCCGATGGATTTCAGTCAGGGCCAGGTGCGGGTGACCACGCTGCCGGCCCATCGGGTGCTGTGGCTGGCCGGTGAGCACGGTGTGCAGGAGGCGGTGGGTGAAGCACTGTTCCGCGCCCACTTCGAGCTTGGCCAGAACCTGGCCGACACCGCCGTGCTGGTGAAGGCTGGCGTGGCTGGCGGCCTGGACGGTGGCGAAATCGCGCAGATGCTGGCCTCCGACCGCGGTCTGGCCGAGGTCGAAGCCAAGCTGGCGCAGGCCCATGCGCTGGGCATTTCCTCGGTACCGACCTTCGTCATCGACGGCCGCTGGGCCATTTCCGGGGCGCAGCCGCCCGAGGCATTCGCCAACGCCCTGCGCCAGATCGCCGCCGAACAGGGCGCGCCCTCGGCCTCGTCGGCCGGTGACGAGGCCTGCGGCGCGGACGGCTGCAAGGTCTGAGCCCCCTCGAAAAGGGGACGGAGGGGATTAAGGCGCAATCGGCCCACAAGTGCCGGAAACGACTTAATCCCCTCCGTCCCCTTTTCGCGACCACTGCGCCTGTCGGCCGGTTCTGCGACAATGCGGCACTGCGCCATGCGGGCGCGCGTTGTGGAGATCGACCATGTTGCTGATCGGCGTTGCCGGCACCGAACTGACCGCCCAGGAACGTGACTGGCTGCAGCACGACGCCGTGGCCGGAGTGGTGCTGTTCAAGCGCAACTTCGCTTCGCGCCAGCAGGTGACCGATCTGAGTGCGGCGATCCGTGCCGCTGCCCCGCGCCCGCAGCTGATCTGCGTGGACCAGGAAGGCGGCCGTGTGCAGCGCTTCCGTGAGGGCTACAGCGAGCTGCCGCCGCTGCAGGACATCGGTGCGCTGTACGCCACCGATCCGCAGCAGGCCCTGGCCCTGGCCGAGCAGCACGCCTGGCTGATGGCCAGTGAAGTCCGCGCCAGCGGCCTGGATCTCAGCTTCGCGCCGGTGGTTGATCTTGGCCGCGGCAACCGCGCCATCGGCAACCGTGCCTTCAGTGAAGACCCGCAGGTGGTGGCCGCATTCACCGCCGCCTACGTGCGCGGCATGCACGCGGTCGGCATGGCCGCCACGCTCAAGCATTTCCCCGGCCACGGCACCGTGCTGGAAGATACCCACGTCGATACCGCGATCGATCCGCGTGCGCTGGACGAGCTGCGCGCGCAGGACCTGGTGCCGTTCCAGGCCGGCATCGCCGCCGGTGCCGACGCGGTGATGATGGCGCACGTGATCTACCCGCAGGTGGCACCGGAGCCCGCCGGCTACTCGCCACGCTGGATCCAGGACATCCTGCGTGGTGAGCTGGGCTTCCGGGGTGTGGTGTTCTCCGACGACATCGGCATGGCCGCCTCGCACAGTGCCGGCGGTGTGTCCGCGCGCGTGCACGCGCACCTGGATGCCGGCTGCGACGTCGTGCTGGTCTGCCACCCGGAACTGGTCGATGAAGCCCTGCACGCCGTGCAGGGACGCCCCCTCAATACTGCTGCGCTGCTGGGCCTGCTTGGCCGCGGCGCGCTCGGCTGGGACGGCCTGCTGGCCGACGCCCGCCATGGCGACACCCAATCCCGTCTGCTTGAAACCCTTGGAAGAACCGTCTGATGCCCAACCTCACCATTTCCCAGGCCCTGGCCCAGGCTGACCTGCTGGTCGACCGCCCCACCATCGACAAGGCCATCGCTGGTATCGCCGACGCCATCGCGCGCGATTACAAGGGCGAGGTGCCGTTGTTCCTGTCGATCATGCATGGCGCCCTGCCGTTCGCCGGCCAGCTGGCGTTGGAACTGGGCGCGCGCGGCCAGGACGTGCAGTTCGATTACCTGCACGCCACCCGCTACCGTGGCGAAACCACCGGTGGCGACCTGGTCTGGAAGCACAAGCCGGCCACCTCGCTGTTCGGCCGTCGCGTGCTGCTGGTCGACGACATCCTCGACGAGGGCTACACCCTGCAGGGCGTGCGCACCTGGTGCCTGGAGCAGGGCGCGACCGATGTGCGCATCGCGGCGATGACCGTGAAGAAGCATGACCGTGCACTGCCGGACGTCACCGCCGATTACGCCGGCATCGAGCTGCCGGACCGCTACGTGTTCGGCTTCGGCATGGATGTCAACGAGACCCTGCGCTGCGTGCCGGCCATCTACGCAATGAAGGAATAACGGCGCAGCCGCCTGCGGCGCGTCTTCTTCCATCGCCGGCATCCTCGGGTGCCGGCGTTCGTCTTTTCATGGAGTGCTTCGAATGCAACAGATCGCCCTGGCCGTGATCGGCGGTACCGGTGTCTACAACCTGGCCAAGCTTGACGACGTGCAGACGCACGAGATCGACACCCGCTTCGGCCGCCCGTCCGGCCCGGTGCGCGTGGGCACGCTGCTCGGCCATCGCGTGGCATTCCTGGCGCGGCACGGCGAGGGGCATTCGCTGCCGCCGCACAAGATCAACTACCGCGCCAACCTGGCCGCGCTGCAGCAGCTGGGCGCGCAGCGGGTGCTGGCGCTGAACACGGTGGGTGGCATCACCGAGAACTTCGGTCCGCGCGTGCTGGCCTGCCCGGACCAGATCATCGACTACACCTGGGGCCGCATCAGCACGATCTGTGAAGAAGAAGGCACCGACGTGGTCCACGTGGATTTCGGCCATCCGTACACGCCGATGCTGCGCAGCAAGATCCTGGCAGCAGCCAAAGTGACCGGTGTCACGGTCCATGACGGTGGTTGCTATGGCGCAACGCAGGGCCCGCGCCTGGAAACCATTGCCGAAATCGCCCGCATGCGCCGCGACGGTTGCGATCTGGTGGGCATGACCGGCATGCCGGAAGCCGCACTGGCGCGGGAGCTGGGGCTGGATTACGCCTGCCTGGCGATCATCGCCAACTGGGCCGCCGGCTGCGGTGATGGCGAGGAGATTACGATGGCCGAAGTGCTGGCCAATGTGCAGGCGGCCAGCAACGGACTTCCGGAACTGGTGGGCGAATTGGCGCGGGGGTGATTGTCTTCCCCGAGCAAGCTTTGCATACTCAGCTTGTGCGCGGGTTCAGCGTACACCACCCATTCATTGCATAAGGTCTCGCATCACCATGCCGAACGGTACCGTCAAGTGGTTCAACGACGCCAAGGGATTTGGCTTCATCTCGCCGGAGGATGGCAGCGCCGACGTGTTCGCGCACTTCTCCGCCATCAACTCCAAGGGCTTCCGCAGCCTGCAGGAAGGCCAGCGTGTCACCTATGACGTGACCCAGGGCCCGAAGGGTGCCCAGGCTTCGAACATCACGCCGGCCGAGTGATCCACTCGACAGTGCGTTGAAAACCCCGCTCCGGCGGGGTTTTTTTTTGCGCCGCGACGGGTATTGCGGCGCCGTGGGCAGCATTCCAGGTGGTCATCCGGATTTACGCTCGGGCACAATGCGCCCATGAAGGAACGACTGCGCATCGCCGTGATCGGCTACGGCACTGCTGGCCAGGCATTGGCCATCCTGCTCACCCGTGATGGCCACGAGGTGGAGATCTTCGAACGGGTGCCCACGCCGGGGCCGGTCGGGGCGGGCTTCCTGCTGCAACCCAGCGGCCTGCAGGTGCTGTGGCAGATGGGCCTGCTCGATGACGTGCGCGCGCATGCCGCGCCGGTGCACCGCCTGTATGGCGATACGCCGTGCGAACGTGCGGTGATGGACATGCGCTATGACGGCCTGGATGCGCGCCTGCACGGCCTCGGCATGCAGCGTGGGGCGTTGTTCTCGTTGCTGGACGAAGCGCGTGCAGGCGCGGGCCAGCTGCATGCCGGCGTTTCCATCGCCGCGGTGGATGCCGGGCAGGGCCGCCTGCGTGACAGCGAAGGGCGCATGCACGGTCCGTTCGACCTGGTGGTGGCCGCCGATGGTGCGGCGTCGATGCTGCGCGGTACGATCGAAGGCGGTGCCGGGCTGGACCGCGTGTATCCGTGGGGCGCGCTGTGGTGCCTGTTGCCGGCCGAAGACTGGCCGCACCTGCAGGAGCTGCGGCAGCGCTACGTGGCCGCGCGCAAGATGATCGGCCTGCTGCCGGTCGGTACGCGGCCCGGTGATGACACGCCGCGCCTGAGCTTCTTCTGGAGCCTTCCACGCGCCGACTTCGAGCGCTGGCAGGCCGATGGCATGTCGCCCTGGCTGGACGAGCTGCACGCGCTGTGGCCACAGGCCAGTGCACGTTTTGCGCATCTGCGTGATGCCGGCCAGCTGGCGCGTGCTGTCTACCGCGACGCCGTGATGACGCGCTGGCATCACGGCCGCATGGTGCTGGCCGGTGATGCCGCACATGCGATGAGCCCGCAGCTGGGGCAGGGCGTGAACATGGCGCTGCTCGATGCGCTGGCGCTGCGCGATGCCGTGCGCGCGCATGGCGGTGGTGCCGCTGCATTGCAGGCCTACCAGGCGCAACGCAGGGCACACGTTGCGGTTTACCAGCGCTGGAGCCGTTGGCTGACGCCGCTGTTCCAGTCCGACCGCGATGCCTGGGCGAAGGCGCGCGATGTGCTGCTGGGCCCGATGGGGCGCCTGCCAGGCGGGCGTGGCCACATGCTGCGCGTGCTCAGTGGTACCCAGCATGGCTGGTTCGGCTCGCTCACGCTGGATCCGGCCTTCATCAACGCGCTGGCCACTGCGGCCGAACCACCTCGTGCGATCGCGGCGGTGGCAACGGCATGAAGCACGCCGTCACGTGAATTAACGCTTGCCTCACTGCGGATATGCGACAAGAGGGGAGCACGCGACAGCCGCGTCGCCCGTTTTCCTTTCCGTGATCAACATCGCGCATGGCCCCGGGCGGCCCTGCCGTCGCCGCCTGCTGCGGCCCGGATGAGCCGCTGAAGTTGAAGAGGAGGACGCCATGTTGTTCGCGGTCGAGGAGCTGGAATCGGAAATCTGCAAGCTGCGGGGCCTGCTGCGGATGCTGCACGAGGACCAGCCCGACGTACTGGGGGATGTGTTCGAGTTCCATGTCGGCAGCCTGATCAGCCATGCCGCCGATGAGCACCACAGCTATATCCGCCGATGTGCAGCGCAGATGCTGCAGGAACTGCCGGTGGCCGGTGCCGACGTTGATTTCAACCTGATGCCGGTGGCATTGGCCCGCGGCGGCTGAACACGGCATCGTCGCGGCCTGCGGCAGAATCGGTCATCACCTCTTCGTGCAGGATGCGCCGATGACCACAGCAGGCAATGCGATGAATGCCCCCTTCGAGACCCACGTGGTGTTGAACCAGCCGCCGCCGTTCGCGGGGCGCCAGCTGTGGACCGATGACGTGGCGCTGATGGAGGCGGTGCAGCGCGAAGGTGCTGGCAGCTTCGCGCCGCGACTGGCGGTATATGGTGCGCTGGCGGGTGACGAGCTGTACCGGCTCGGCTTCGATGCCAATCGCGATCGGCCTCGCCTGCGTACGCATGATGCACAGGGCCACCGCATCGATACGGTGGAGTTCCATCCGGCCTATCACCAGTTGATGGGGACGGCCAAATCGCACGGTGTCGCCGGATTGTCCTGGCACGAGCCGCAACCTGGCGCACATGTCGCGCGTGCGGTGTTGAGCTACCTGCACCACCAGGCCGAGGCCGGCACCAGTTGCCCGTTGACGATGACCCATGCGGCAGTAGCGGTGCTGCACACACAGCCGCACCTGGCCGAGTGGGCACGCAAGGCCGCAGCGCCGGTCTATGACCCGCGCGATGTGCCGGTGGCGGACAAGGCCGGCATCACCCTGGGCATGGGCATGACCGAGAAGCAGGGAGGCTCGGATGTGCGCGCCAACAGCACGCGCGCCGAACCGATCGATGGCGAGCGCTATCGCCTGGTCGGCCACAAGTGGTTCTTTTCCGCACCGATGTGCGATGGTTTCCTGGTGCTGGCGCAGGCGCCGGGAGGATTGACCTGCCTGCTGATGCCGCGCCGGCTGGCCGATGGTGACCGCAATGCGTTCCGGCTGATGCGGCTGAAGGACAAGCTCGGCGATTGGGCCAATGCCTCCAGCGAAGTCGAGTTCTGTGGCGCGCAGGCTTGGCGCGTGGGCGAGGAAGGGCGCGGCGTGGCCACCATCATCGGCATGGTGATGATGACCCGCCTGGATTGCATGCTGGGGGCGGCGGCGGAAATGCGCATGGCGTTGGCGCAGGCGTTGCACCACGCACGCCATCGCCGTACGTTCGGCAGGCTGCTGGTCGAGCACCCGTTGATGGCCAATGTGCTGGCCGACCTGGCACTGGAATCGGAAGCGGCCACGGTGCTGTCGATGCGCATCGCACGTGCGGTGGATCGCGCCGGCGTGGATGCCAACGAAGCTGCGTTGGCACGGGTGGGAACCGCGCTGGGCAAGTACTGGCTGTGCAAGCGCGCGCCGGCGTTCGTCAATGAAGCGCAGGAATGCCTCGGCGGTGCAGGCTATGTGGAGGAATCGATGCTGCCGCGGCTGTACCGGCAGGCACCGTTGAACTCGATCTGGGAAGGAAGCGGCAACATCCAGTGCCTGGACGTGCTGCGGGCATTGGCCCGCGAACCGGAGGCGCTGGCGGCGGTGCGCGCTGAGCTGGCGGCGGTGGCCGATCGTGATGCGCGCTACGCAGCGGCTTTGCAGCGTTGGGCAGCGGCGCCGGCGCCGGATGAGTCGCAGGCGCGGCTGTTCTGCGAGCGCACTGCGCTGCTGTTGCAGGCCGCGCTGCTGCTGCGGGCGCGCAGTCCGATGGCTGAAGCGTTCGTGCGCAGCCGGCTGGAAGGGGAGCATGGGCTGGTGTTCGGGACGCTGCCGGCCGGCATGGACCTGTCGGCGATGTTGGCGCGCGCGCTGCCGTAGGGGACGGCCAACGGCGGTGCCCCTCGCGATGGACGGCGCGAAGTCCGCAGCGCGTGCGGGCCGCACGGATGGGCTGCGCAGGGCGCGCGGTCAACCCCGCTCCGCAGTCCGGCCCAGCCGCGCAAGCTTGGACGGTTGCCCGGTGTGCCGACCGCGGAATCAACAGAAAAGCAGAGAGCGGAAGCAGAAAAGCCGCGGCACTGCCGCGGCTTTTCCCATAGCGCCGAACCCATGCCCGGCTGCCGGTACGGCTCAGTGCTTGGCTTCTTCCTTGGCTGCGTTCGCCTTCGCATCATTGGCGACATCGCGGGCCTTGTCGGCCACCTTCTGTGCCGCGGTGGCGGTGGCATCGCTGGCGTGTGCAGCGGCGTCGGTCGCCGCATCCTTGGCCTTGTCGGCAGCGTTGGACGTGGCGTCTGCGGCCTTGTCCAGCGCCTTCTGGGTATCGGCTGCGGCCTGCTCGGAGGCTGCGGCGGTCTTGTCGGCGGCTTCGCGGGTGGCTTCTGCGGCCTTGTCGACGGCATCGCGGGCGGCAGCGCCGGCGCTGTCAGCGGCCTGCTGCGCGTCCTGCTTGGCCTGCTCGGCTTCCGGGCCCTTGCAGGCGGCCAGGGCCAGCAGCAGGGAGGCAGCCAGCAGAGTGGTGGTGATCGGGCGAATCTTCATGGCGGTCTCCGGTACTGCAATGGATGGGGACGCCAGCCTATTCATGCCGTTGTGAAGACCGGGTCGCGATGCCTGCGGCACACGGTGGCCTCCGTGCAAAGAAAAAGCCGCTGGCGAACCAGCGGCTTTTCCAGAACAGCGTGAAGAAAGAAGTTATTACTTCTTGGCTTCTTCAGCAGCGTCCTTGGCCTTCTCGGCGGTGCCTTCGGCAGCCTTGGCAGCGTCGGCAGCAGCGCCGGCAGCAGCGTCGGTGGCAGCAGCGCCAGCCTGGGCAGCAGCGTCGACCGAAGCGTCAGCAGCGGTGGCGGCGGTGTTGGCGGCCTGCTGGGCAGCGTCAGCGGTCTGGGCGCCGGCAGCGGCAGCCTGGTCGGCAGCAGCCTGGGCTTCGGTGGCGGCTTCGTTGGCCGAAGCAGCGGCGTCCTGGGCAGCTTCCTGCTTCGAGCAGGCGGCCAGGGCCAGAGCCAGGGACATCGCGACCAGCAGCTTGTTGATGCTCATTGTGTAAATCCTCGTCGTTAGAATTAGGCAACGCGCATGCTGCGCGCCGACAACATGATGACAAGCCAAGATTGGGTGTCAAGCGATCCCGCATTCATTTTTGCGAAATCGTCGTTAAATCTTTTTAAATCAATTCGATGGCGATTGCCGTTGCTTCGCCGCCACCGATACACAAGGTGGCAATGCCGCGCTTGCCACCGTGCGTGCGCAGGGCGTTGACCAAGGTCACCACCAGACGTGCACCGGAGGCACCGATGGGATGACCCAGTGCGCAGGCACCGCCATTCACGTTGAGCTTGTCGTGCGGGATGCCCAGTTCACGCATCGGCGCCATCGCCACCACGGCAAATGCTTCGTTGATTTCGAACAGGTCGACCTGGTCCAGCGACCAGCCGGTCTTGGCCAGCAGGGTGTGGATCGCGCCGATCGGGGCGGTGGTGAACCACTCCGGTTCCTGCGAATGGGTGGCGTGGCCGACGATGCGGGCCAGGGGCGTGATGCCGCGTGCGGCCGCGTCTTCCTCGGTCAGCAGGACCACGGCGGCGGCGCCGTCGGAGATGCTGGAGGAACTGGCGGCGGTGACGCTGCCGTCCTTCTTGAAGGCCGGCCGCAGGGTCGGGATCTTGGCAATGTCGGAGCGGCCGGGCTGCTCGTCGGTGGTGACCTCGACCTCGCCCTTGCGGGTGGCGACCTTCACCGCGACGATCTCGTCGGCGAACGCGCCATTGGCCTGCGCCGCCTGCGCGCGCTTGACCGATTCGATCGCGTAGGCGTCCTGTTCCTCGCGGCTGAACTGGTACTTGTCCACGGCGCACTCGGCGAATTCACCCATGGCCTTGCCGTCGTAGGCGTTGACCAGGCCGTCGTGGGCCATGTGGTCGATCGCCTGGAAGTTGCCGAAGCGGTTGCCGGTACGCGAGTTCGGCAGCAGGTGCGGGGCGTTGGACATCGATTCCATGCCACCGGCGACCACGATGCTGGCCGAACCGGCCTTGATCAGGTCATGGCCGAGCATGATGGTCTTCATGCCCGAGCCGCACACCTTGTTGAGGGTGGTGGCACCGGTCGACAGCGGAATGCCGGCAGCGATCGCCGCCTGGCGGGCGGGCGCCTGGCCGAGGTTGGCCGGCAGCACGCAGCCCATGAGGACCTCGGAGACGTCGCTGGCCGGCACGCCCGACTGTTCCAGGGCGGCCGCGATGGCGGCCGCGCCGAGGGTGGGGGTCGGCACGCCGTTGAACTGGCCGAGGAAGGAGCCGATGGCGGTGCGCTTGGCGGCGGCGATGACGATGTTGGACATGGCAATCTCGTTGATGCGTAAGCAATGTTCGGAAAGGAGACCGAGGACGTTGGAAGCGCCGCGGTTTCCCGGCAGACTGCGTGGGGGTCGGCCCAAGTATAGAGGGTCGGGGAGGGCCGCCGCTGGGCGGCACCGCACGCCTGCCGGGATGTAGGCAGGCCAACGTTCATGGGAAGGAATCGATGGAACGCACGATGATGGTGAGGTCCGCGCTGGCGACGGCGCTGGCGATGGCATTGACGGCATGCGGTGGTGGCGGAGGCGGCGGCAATGTCCGCATCGATCCGCCCCCGACCACGCCGACACCCCCGACCACGCCCCCTCCGACGACACCGCCTCCGGCCAAGCCGCAGGAGCCGGCCTTCGACGCGCACCTGTCAGTAACCAATGCGCGCGCCGCACAGGCCGCCGGCCTGACCGGGCAGGGGGTGCGCATCGGCATCGTCGATTCGGGCGTGCAGCGCAACGCGGCGGCCCTGAATGGACGGGTGCTCGCGAACCTGAACTACATCGATCCCGCCAGGAACAATCTGGCGGTCGACGACGTGGTCGGGCATGGCACCGCCGTCGCCAGCCTCGCCGCCGGTGCGGCAGTGGGCTCCTGGCCAGGCGGCATCGCCCCCGGCGCGCAGATCGTTTCGGCGCGGATCATCGCCGACAAGCCGCCCGTCGATGACGGCAGTGGCAAGGGCAATTCCTTCAGCGGCCCGCTGGGCGTGGCGCAGGTCCACCAGGACCTGATCAGCTACAACGTGAAGGTGATGAACAATTCGTGGGGCGGCCTGTACTGGACCGACCTGCCGACCACCGCGCAGGTGGCGGCCGAGTATCGTCCATTCGTCATCAACCATGGCGGCCTGGTGGTGTTCGCGGCCGGCAACGACGCGCGCACCGAGCCGAGCAGCCTGGCCGCGCTGCCCAGCCAGCAGGGCGTTGCCGGCTCGCTGCCAGCGGCCGACCTGGAGCGCGGCTGGCTGGTGGCGACCGCGGTGGATCCCTACGCACCGGGCACGCTGGCCAGCTACGCCAATGCCTGCGGCCAGGCCGCGCGCTACTGCCTGGCGGCGCCGGGCAGCGCGGTCTATCCCGATGCCAACGGCAGTACCTATTACTGGAACTACGGCACCTCGTTCGCCGCCCCGCTGATTTCCGGCGCCGCCGCACTGGTCTGGCAGCGCTACCCGTATTTTGACAACAACCTGGTGCGGCAGACCCTGCTGGGCACCGCCAAGGACATCGGCGCGCCCGGTGTGGACGCGGTGTTCGGCTACGGCCTGCTCGACATCGGCCGGGCGATCAAGGGGCCCGGTCGTTTCGACTGGGGCGATGTGGTGGCCAATGTCGATGCGCCGTCGAGTGGTTCGCTGTGGAGCAACGACATCGTCGGCAGTGGTGGCCTGGTCAAACAGGGTGGCGGAACCCTGGTGCTGGGTGGCAACAACAGCTACAGCGGCGCCACCCGCATTGAGCGCGGCATCCTGTCGCTGCAGAACGGCAGCGTGATCCGCTCCAACGTGACGATCCTGGCACAGCCCGATCCGGATTCGACCGGCCTGCAGTTCAATGGCGGTACGCCGCGCGTGATCGGCAACGTGGTCAACGGCAGCAGCGTGTTCCTCACCACCGGCAACACCACCGGCACCATCGAGGGCAACTACACCCAGCAGGCTGGCGCGCAGCTGATGATCGCGCTCGGGGCCAATGCGCTGCAGGTCACCGGCAACGCCACGATCAACGGTGGCGTGCGCGTGCACGGCTTCGTCTCCGGCTATGTGCCGCAGAACGGCAGCCGCCAGGACCTGATCCACGCCGCCGGTGGCCTGAGCGGCACCTTCAGCAGCGCGGCCACCTCCAGCGGCCTGCAGGGCCTGTCGCTGCTGCAGAGCAGCTATGGCTATGACAACAACAATGCCTGGTTGAACCTGACCCAGGTCAGCGTCACGGCAGCAGCGAGCGGGCTTTCGGCCTCGGCGCAGTCCGCTGCGCAACGTCTGGAAGGTGCGTTCGGCACGCTCGATGGCAGTGCGGCCCTGCAGGGCTCGGCCTTCGGCGCGGCGGCCGGTGCGCTGCAATGGACCGGTGGTGGCAGCGAAGGCCTGGCGGCCAGCCTGCAGAGTCTGTCCGGGCAGGCGCATGCACGGGCCGAGTCGGCCACCTTCGACAGCATCGACATGTCACGCCGTGCGATCGCCGAGCGCTTTGATCGCGTGCAGGCGGCGCCGCGCCTGCGCGGGGCCTGGCAGAGTGCGCTCGGCGAGGCCGGGCAGGGCAGTTTTGCCGGCAATGCCGCCGACAGCCGGGGCTGGATGGCCGGTCAGGACCTGCCGCTGGGCAGCAATGGGCTGATGGGTGTGGCCTTTGGCGAAACCCGCAGCAACGGTGGCAGCAGCTTCGGCGGCGATCGTGGGCGTGACCGCCAGGCGCAGGCGCAGTTGTACGCCGGCTGGAATCTGGGTCGCGGCTATGCGCTGGCACAGGTCGGCAGCGGCCAGTTCACCCGCGCGCTGGATCGCCAGCTGCTGCTGGGTGCCGGTGCCTACGGTGTCTCTGCACGTTACGGCGGGCGCTTCAGCAGTGCCAGCGTCGAAGGCGGCTATCGTTTCGGCCGCGCAGGCGCATCGTTGACACCGTACCTGGGCGCCAGCACCACGCGCGTGGATACCGATGCCTTCAACGAGCTGGGTGGTTTCGGTTTCGGCCTGCGGGGTGATGCCAACCGCGTACAGCGCAGCCAGATGCTGGCCGGTATCCGTGGCGAACGCGGCTGGGGGCGCTGGACCCTGCGCGGCCATGCCGAGTGGCAGCAGCGGCTCGATGGTGCCGATGCGCAGTGGCAGGCCAGTTTTGTCGGCGTCGATGCCTGGGCGCCGCTGGCGGGCTGGAACGCGCCGCGCGGCAGTGCGCTGTTCGGCGTGGCGCTGGAGTCGTGGTGGGGCCGTAATGGCCGCCTGAGCCTGGGCTTCGACCAGCGCGTCGGTGGCGAAGGCGCGCGCCAGGCGGCGCTACGCTACAGCACCGGGTTCTGAGCGGGCGGTCGCGCCGGGCCGAAAGCCCGGCGCGACAGGTCCAGGCTCAGCCGCCGCGCAGGTTGCCCAGGCGCGGGGTGCTGCGGCCCAGCGGCATCTTCAGCTTGCCGATGGACAGGATGCGGCTTTCGGCGATGCGGTCGGCTGCCCGCTGCGGTGCGATGTTCTCGCGCTGCGACAGTTCGAAGATGCGGGTGAGGTTGTGATAGATGCTGCGGATCAGGCGCATCGCGCGTTCGCGGTTGTAGCCGTCGATCTCCAGCGACACGTTCATCACGCCGCCCGCATTGACCGCATAGTCCGGTGCATACAGGATGCCGCGCGCATGCAGCTCATCGCCGATTTCCAGGCTCGACAGCTGGTTGTTGGCGGTACCGCAGATGATCTTCGCCTTGATCCGCGGCAGGGTGTCGGCGTTGATCGCGCCTTCCAGCGCGCACGGTGCGAACACGTCGGCATTCACCTCGTGGATCTCATCCGGCTTGACCGCTTCGGCACCGAAATCGCTGACCGCGCGATCGACGAGGGCGCTGTCCAGGTCGGTTACGTACAGCTTGGCGCCGCGGTCGCGCAGCAGCTTCACCAGTTCCATGCCGATGTGGCCCAGGCCCTGCACGGCGATACTGGTCTTGCCCACTTCCTCGTGGCCGAACTTGAAACGCATCGAGGCCATCAGCGCCTGCAGTGCACCGTAGGCAGTGAACGGTGCCGGGTCACCCGAGCCGCCATGGACCTGGTGCACGCCGGTCACGAACTGGCTCTCCAGGTAGATGTTCTCCATGTCGTTGACGTCGGTGCCGACGTCCTCGGCGGTGATGTAGCGACCGCCCAGCGAGTCGACATAACGGCCGAAGGCGCGGAACAGCACCTCGGTCTTGTCCACCTTCGGGTCACCGATGATCACCGCCTTGCCGCCACCGACGTTGAGGCCGGCCAGCGCATTCTTGTAGGTCATCGTCCGGCTCAGCCGCAGCACGTCGGCCAGCGCCTCGTCGGTGCTGGCATACGGACGCATGCGCACGCCGCCCAGGGCCGGGCCCAGGGTGGTGTTGTGGATGGCGATGATCGCCTGCAGGCCGGCATCGTGGTTGTGGCAGAACACCACTTGTTCGTGGCCGGTGGTGGCGAGGGTTTCGAATAGCATGGCGTCTCCGATGGCGCGAACAGCGGCGAACTGCAGCGAACGGCCAGTGAACGGTAGGGTCCCAAAACAAAAAAAGCGACGTCGTCATGGCTGGGGGACGGGTCGCGCGGCGCCATTCTAGTCCATTCCCCCGGCCGGTGCCGTCGACTTCGGCGGCCGTCCGGTTAAAGAAGATGAAAGTGCGGCCGATGCTGCGACGACGGCGGGTGGCCGGATGGGCGTGAAGAGGCGGGTCGGTCTGTGACGGCAAGGGCATTACAACGACAGGGCTGGCGGCGATGACACCGGCCTGGTGGCAATCGCTGCGCGGCTGGCTGGCGCGTTTGACTGGGACGGCACCCTCGCGGTTGGTTGCTGCGTCCCGCCAGGCGGTGGCCGCCGCAGCCGCAAGCCTGCAGGGCGAGGCGCTGCCATCGGCGGAAGTCGCCGCCCACCTGCAACGCGGACTGCACGCGCTCGCCCTGTACCCGCGGCTGGCCGGCGAGCCGGCGCCGGTGCAGGACCCGGGCCTGGGCGAGGTGGTGGCGCGCGCGCTGCAGGACCGCAACTGGGCGGCCAAGCAGCTGCCCCGGCGGCCGCAACTGCTGCCGCAGCTGATCCAGACCGTCAACGACGATGCCGCCTCGGCGCGCGTGATGGCCGCGATCATCGGCCAGGACCCGGTGCTGACCGGCAACCTGCTGCGTATCGCCAACAGCCCGGCCTACAAGGTCCATGAGCGCCCGGTCGAAAGCCTGCAGCGGGCGGTGACACTGGTCGGTACCGAAGGCGTGCGGCAGATCATCAGTGCGGTACTGGTACAGCCGGTGATGCAGGTGCAGTGCGAGGTGTTCCCGCAGTTCAGCGCGATCATCTGGGAGCACGCACTGCTGGCATCGCGTGCAGCGGCCGACCATGCGCGCACGGTGACCTTCGGCGATGCCTTCGCCGCGCAGTGGCTGGGACTGGTGCAGGGGCTGGGTGCCGCACTGGTGATGCGCCAGCTGCTGCAGGAGGCGCAGGCCCGCGGCGAGGCCGTGGAGCCGGCGTTGGCCCTGCAGCTGCTGCAGCAGTGGTCGTTGCCGTTGGCGCAGCGGGTGGCCGCCGCATGGGAGTTGCCGGAGCCGGTTCACCAGGCTCTGGCGGTGGATGCAGAAGGACCATTGGCCGACAGCCTGCGCCTGGCCAGCGCCGCCGCAGCGGCCAGCCTGCTGTGCCGGCATGGGCATGCCAGCCAGAGCCGCATGCTGGCCCTGCTCGAGCAGCTGCCGTCGGCACCGCCGCATGCATTGCGCTGGATCTGGCGGCGCCTGCATGGGCGCAGTGTGGAAACCCTGGATGAGGCCGGGCAGGACGAGGCCAGCCCGCCGCCCTGAGCGCTACAGCTGCGATTCGACCGGCAGCCAGCTGATTGCCCGCGCGGTCCAGCGCTTGCCCAGGCTCGCACCGGGCTCGGCCTCCACCCAGTGCGGTGGCGGTTGCCGCTGCAGCCAGCGCAGACCATCATCGCGCCCCAGCGCCAGCCACCAGCTGTGCTCCGGGCTGGCCAGGCGCAGGTATTCATCGCGCAGCTGCGCACCCAGCACCGGGTCGTCGAACAGCACGCCCATTTCGGTGTTGAGGTAGGCCGAGCGCGGGTCGAGGTTGAACGAGCCGACGAAGCCGCGGCGATCATCGACCACGAACGCCTTGGTGTGCAGGCTGGCGCCGCTGCTGCCGAACAGGCTGGTATCCGGCTGGCCATGTGCTTTCAGTTCGTACAGCCGCACGCCGGCCTTCAGCAGCGGCACGCGGTAGCCCATGTAGCCGCCATGCACGGCCGCCACATCGTTGGCGGCCAGCGAATTGGTCACCACGCCTACCTGCGCGCCGCGGGCGGCCAGCGTCGAAAGCGCCTGCACGCCATCATCGCCAGGCACGAAATAGGGCGAGATCAACAGCGCGCTGCGGCGGGTGCTGCGCAGCTCCTCGCTGAGGGCGTTGACCAGCCAGGTGTGGCGATCGTCATCGCGGTGCTTCATCGGCGGATCGGAGGCGATGCGCACGTCCGCGCTCCAGTGCAGCGGTTCCGGGCTGGGCCGCTGCAGTCTGCGTGAATCGGCCACGCGCTGGAGGTAGGGCTGTGCCTTGGCATGCATCGCATCCAGGTCCGACTGCCGCACCAGCTGCCGCAACTGTTCATCGGTATACGAGGCCAACGCGGAAATCGGGATCGCCGCGCTGCTGTTCCAATAGTCGTCGAAGATCTGGTTGGCCTGCTGCACGGCGGGGCCGGCCACCACCAGGTCCAGGTCCTGGAAGTTCACATCGTCGCGCGCGCTGAAGTATTCCTCGCCGATGTTGCGGCCACCGACGATCGCGATGCGGCCATCGGCGATCCAGCTCTTGTTGTGCATGCGGTGGTTCACGCTGAAGGCGCGTTGCACCAGTTCCAGCGTGCGCGCGATGCCGCTGCGGTTGCGGAACGGGTTGTACAGGCGGAGCTCGATGTTCGGATGCGCATCGAGCGCCATCATCAGCGCGTCCTTGTCCTTGGCGTTCATGTCGTCGAGCAGGATGCGCACGCGCACGCCGCGCTCGGCGGCGTCATACAGCGCCTTGGCCATCAGGTGGCCGATCAGGTCGTCGTGCCAGATGTAGTACTGCAAGTCCAGGCTGCGGCCTGCGTGCGTGGTGATCATCGCGCGCGCGGCGAAGGCATCCATGCCATCGCTGAGGAAGGCCACGCCGGACTGGCCGGGATGAGCCTCCTGCAGCGGCACGATCTCCCGGTCGATGCGGGTCTGTGCTGGCTGCAGCGGCAGAACGTGCGAGGGGGCGCCCTGCGCCTGCGGCGTGAGGTGGTCAGCCAGCAGCAGCCCGGACAGGACCAGCAGCAACAGCGCGGCGAGGATGATCGCAGCGACGCGCAGCAGGCGTCGCCACAAGGGCTTGGGCAGGCTCATGCCCCGATGGTAGATGCACGCCATGCGTGGATGAAAGCCGGCCGCCCACGTTGTAGATCCACGCCACGCGTGGATGGACGCATGCGGGATCAATAGGGGGTCGGATCCCTGTCCGCAGGAAAGGGCTCTGACCCCGGGCCTCAGAACCGCTCGTCGCTGCCCAGGTAGCGCCACTGCGCCGGCGGCAGCGGCCCCAATGCCACGCGGCCGATGCGCAGTCGGCGCACGGCCAGCACCTGCAGGCCGGCCGCGGTCACCGCCACGCGCAGGCCCTTGGCGGTCAGCCCCTTGCCAGCAAAGCGCAGGCGCTGCTCGCTCTGCCAGCTGACTTTGGCGCCGCCGGATTCCTGCTGCAGCCGCGCCAGCAGCCATGGCCCGCGCTCGGGACCCCCTTCGGCCACTTCGATCAGGTATTCCTGTTCGGTGCGGCCCAGGTTGCGCTGCAGATGGGCCAGCGTGGCCGGATCCTGGCTGACCACCACCAGGCCGCTGTCGCTGGCCGGAAGCGAGGCGGCCAGCTGCAGGCCGTGGAAGTGGCGTTGCAGGGGGCGGACGCCGCTGGCATCGAGCTCACTGCGGCTGTCACTGCTGACCAGTGCGCAGAGGGTTTCGGCGGCAACGCCGGCCGGCTTGTGCAGCAGCATGCTGACCCGCTCGGCCTTTTCATCGCTGGCCTGCTCGGCAACCACGATCTGCGCGGCCTCATCGACCGGGCGCTGCGGCTGTTCCACCACTTCGCCGTTGACCGTGACCCAGCCGCCTTCGATGTAGCGTCGCGCTTCGCCGCGCGGGATGCCGAGCAGGGCGGACAGGCGTTTGTCGAGACGGATCGGTTCCATGGCAGGCAGGTCGGGCAGGGGGCGCGCAGTGTAGCTGCTGCGGCCGGTCAGCGCTGGCCGCGGTTGGCCAGCTCGGTCAGGTACAGGCGGGTATCGAACTCCAGCTGCAGGTAATCCGGTTCCATGTGCTGGCACAGCTGGTAGAAGGCCTTGTTGTGGTCGGCTTCCTTCAGGTGGGCCAGCTCGTGCACCACGATCATGCGCAGGAACGCCGCTGGCGCCTGGCGGAACACGGTCGCGATGCGGATCTCGCGGCTGGCCTTGAGGCGGCCGCCGTGCACGCGGGAGATGGCGGTATGGGTACCCAGCGCGTGCTTGATCACTTCCAGGGTGTTGTCGTAGCAGACCTTGTTGAGCGGCACCGACTTGCGCAGGTAGCGGTCCTTCAGCTCCTGGGTGTAGTCGTACAGCTGGCGGTCGCTGCGCACTTCATGCGGGTCCGGGTAGCGCTGTTGCAGCCAGGGGCCCAGCCTGCCCTGCGCCAGCAGCTCGCTGACCTGGGCGACCAGGGGTTCGGGATAGCCGGTGAGGTACTTCAGGACTGCCATGCAGGGGCGGCGGGGCGTCGGTAGAATGGGGACACCCAAGATTACACGCGGTACGCACCGACCATGGCAAAGCCCAACGCGCTGCAGGAACAATTGCTCAAGGCCGGCCTGGCCAAGAAGTCGCAGGCCAGCGCCGCCGCGCGCGAGCAGGCCAAGGCCCGCCAGGGCAAGGCCGAATCGACCTCGGCCGAGGTCCAGCGCGAGGCTGAACGCGCCCGCGCCGAGAAGGTCGAGCGCGACCGTGCGCTGGCCGCCGAGCGCAACGCCCAGGCCAGGCAGGCCGAACACAAGGCCCAGGCCCGGCAGATCATCACGGCCCATGCCGTGCCCCACAAGGGCGATGACGAGTACCGGTTCAACGATGGTGCGGCGATCCGCACCCTGCTGATCGACCCCAAGCTGCGCAAGGCGCTGGCGGTGGGCGTGCTGGTCATCGTTGCCAATGGCGAGGGTTACGCCCTGCTGCCGCGTGCCGCCGCCGAGAAAGTGCGTGAACGGGCCCCGGAAGCGATCATCGTCGACCACGGCCAGCCGGGCTCGACCGCCGAGATCTCCACCGGCAACGCCGAAGACGACGCCTACTACGCGCAGTTCCAGGTCCCCGACGACCTGGTCTGGTAAGAAAAAGGGGACGGAGGGGATTAAGTCGTTTGTGGCACAAACGACTTAATCCCCTCCGTCCCCTTTTTTATGAAGCGCAGCCGAGCATGGGCGCGGCTCTACAGCCGTTGATGCCTTTTCCGTGGGTGTATCGTCCCCATATCAGGCGACACACCTGCGGAGGATGGCCATGGCCACCGGTTGGGCGGGAGATGGCGCGGTCCAGGACCAGATCGACGCCACCGTCGACGATGCGATCGCCCGCGCGCGGCGCCAGCTGCGGCAGGGCCCGGGTCTGGAATACTGTGAGGAATGCGACGCGCCGATCCCGTTGGCGCGGCGCCAGGCCGTGCCGGGTGTTCGACTGTGCGTGGCGTGCCAGCAGGCACATGATGACGAAGAACAGGCGCATGCCGGATACAACCGGCGCGGCAGCAAGGACAGCCAGCTGAGGTAACGTTTGTTCGGCAGGGCTGCGCCCTGCACCTGCCGAAGCCTTCAAGCCAGAGCAACGGCAACAGCTGGCGTTCCGTGGGGTGGTGGGGCGGTGCCGGATTGCGGGGACGCCGCAAGTACGTCCTTGTAGGCTTGGCAGCCGCATCCATGCGGCTGACACCCCGCAATCCGACACCGCCCCACCTCTGACAGATCTTCGCGGCTGTTGGCAGGTGTCGACCTTGGTCGACACATCTGTCAGATATCGAATGAAATTCGGGGTCAGATCCGTTTTCCGCAGGAAAACGGATCTGACCCCATAAGCTGTTCCGGCAGATCGCGGAAAACTGTCGAAGGCGGGGTGGGTCCGGTTGAGGGGGCGTGAGCCGCATGGGCCCGAGGCATGCCTCGGGCGGGTTGGGCAGGAGGCTCAACCCCGGTCTTGCCGTGTGCGCAGGACAGCGCACACGAGCAAGCGGCGACCGAGCCTACATGGACGTATTTACGGCGCCCCCTCAGCCGTCGCCCTGGATGCCGCCGGGCGCCTGCGCCGGGTCGCGCCAGCGGCGCACCGTGCGCTGGAAGAACAGGTTGTTCGGCAACTGCAGCACCGTGCCTTCGTGGCCGTCGCCGGTCTCCTGCAGCGTGGTGTAGATCAGGTTCACGTCGATCACCCGGCCCTTCAGGCCCGGCTTCTCGCCGTTTTCCAGCACCTCGATGTAGTCGTGCAGGCGGAACGGGCGGGTGGTGAAGATCAGCAGCGTGCAGAAGATGTTGGACAGCACGCTCCAGGCGGCGAAGAACGCGACCGCGCCCACGGCCGCAAATCCGGTGAAGGCCGTCCACAGGACCGATGGCGATGCGCCGAGCAGGCTGAGGATGTACAGCAGGGCACTGAAATAGACCACGAAACTGGTGATGCGGCGCGCGCCCATCACCATCTCCGGCGGCAGGGTGTAGTGCTCGGCGAAGCGGCGGATCAGGCGCCGCGCCAGCACCCGCAGCAGCCAGGCCGCCAGCAGGGTCAGCAGGATCTTCACGGCGATGCCCAGGTCATTCAGCCAGGGGTGGGTCCAGGGCGGCAGGTGATCCTTCAGCGACAACATCATGGGGGGAACAGGTGACGGAAACGGCCCCCGATGTTACCCGGCGCGTGCCGGGGTTTCGACCACCGGTGACCACGCCAGGCAGACCAGCTCCTGGCGATGCTGTTGCAGGCAGGCGCGGCCGTTGTCGGGGCGCAACTGCAATGACAGGCCCAGCGCCTGCAGCACGACGCAGGCGGCGATCACCAGTAGGGCGGCGCAGGTTGGGCTGGACATGGCGGTGCTCCTGGACGCGTTTTCACGAAGGACCTTCCATGGATGCAGCAGTCGCCGAAAAGGTTGCATGCGATCGCCCATCGATCGGCTCTAAACCTTTTTCCGGGCCGCCGCATCCAAGCGATATGCTCGACACCACCATGCCAGCACCACCAGCCGCCCACGACCCCGTCGACGAACCCGCCCTGGTACGGGCGGCGGCCGCCGGCGATACCGCGGCCTATGAACTGTTGTACCGGCGCCATGCGCCGCGCGTGTTCGCCGTGTTGTGGCGCTTGTGCGGGGGCCAGCAGGCGCGCGCTGAAGATGCCCTGCAGGAAGCCTTCCTGCAGGCATGGAAGGCGCTGCCGGGGTTCCGGTTCGAAAGCAGCCTGTCGACCTGGCTGCATCGGTTGGGCGTCAACGCCGCACTGATGGAACTGCGCGGGCGCGCCGCCGGGCAGGACCATGACAGCCTCGATGAGGTTGACGGTGGCCTGCAGGAACTGGCGGTGCACGACCGTTGCGCCGGTACCGAGCGCGACCTGGAGCGCGCACTTGCGACGCTGCCGCCGAGGGCGCGCGCGGTGCTGGTGCTGCATGACATCGAAGGCTGGAAACACCAGGAAATCGCCGAGCAGCTGCAGATGGCCGTCGGCAGTTCCAAGGCACAGTTGCATCGTGCGCGTGGCCTGTTGCGCGCGCGGCTGGGAGACATGACATGAGTACACACGACCACGATTCAGACCACGACCTGCTGGCGCGCCTGCGCGCGCTGCCGGGCGAGCGCGATGTGCCCAGTGATGGCTGGGCACGCCTGTCGGCGCAGTTGCCGCCGCGCCAACCGCAGGCGGCACCTGCGCCGGCCAGCAATGTGGTGGCGCTGCCAGCACGTCCGCGTCGGCGCTGGTGGTTGCCGGTGGGTGCGGCGTTGGCGGCCAGCCTGGTGGTCTACACCGTGGCGCCGTGGCGTCACGCGCAGCCCGATGCGCCGGTGCCGTCGACCCTGCAGCTGCAGGCCGCGGCGATGACCGAGCAGTACCAGCAGGCGGTGGCGTCGCTGCCCGCAGGGCGGGCACCGGAGTGGCAGCCTGCGCTGCATGAACTCGATGAAAGCGCGGCACAGATCCAGGCCGCACTGGCGCAGGATCCACGTGCGCCGCACCTGCTTGGCCAGCTCAAGCGCACCTATGCGCTGCGGCTGGAACTGACCCGGCAGGCGGCCTATGCCGCCGAGTCCGGCCTGACGACCTGAGGAGACCCCCGATGACACGAACCCTGATGACCTGCTACGCCGCGCTGTTGCTGCTGCCTGCGGTGGCCCTGGCTGACACCCAGGTCGACGAACGCCACAATCTGGCCGCCGGCGGCCGCATTGAACTGAGCAACGTGGCCGGCAAAGTGACCGTGCGTGGGTGGGATCGCAACGACGTGCAGCTCACCGGCACGCTCAGCGATGGCCTGCAGCTGCGGCAGGAGAAGAGTGCCAACCGCGTGCGCTGGGAGGTCGAGTACCCCCGTCGCAACAACAACGGTGGCGCGACGCTGGTGTTGAACGTGCCGCGCTCGGTGGAACTGCTGCTGAGCACCGTCAGTGCCAGCCAGGACATCAGCGGCATCGATGTGCGCCGCCTGCAGGCCGACAGTGTCAGCGGCAGCCTGAGTGCCTCCGGTCGCAGTGGTGACAGCAAGCTCAATACGGTCAGTGGCGGTGTCAGCGCGCGCCTGCAGACGCCGAAGCTGGACGTGAACACGGTCAGCGGGCGCATCGAAGCCGGCGGCGGCGTGTCAGGTGATATCGGTGCACAGACGGTATCCGGCCGGGTCGAGGTCGATGCCGGGCGGGTGCAGCGGCTGGCGGTGGAAACCGTATCGGGCAGCATCGACCTGGCGGCGGCCGGGCTGGCACCCGGTGGCCGGATCAATGTCGAATCGGTGAGTGCGTCGGTCAACCTGCGCCTGCCACGCGCGGTCTCGGCGCAGCTGTCGGTGAACAGCTTCAGCGGGTCGATCAACAGCGACGCGGGTCAGGTGGAGCGGCCGCGCTACGGCCCCGGCAGCCATCTCGATACACGGCTGGGCAGTGGCGACGGTGACATCCGCATCCAGTCGCATTCGGGTAGTGTGCGGGTAAGCCTGGACCGCTGAGCGCGATCCGGCAGGCCGCGGCGGCAGCGCCGCCGCGGTCGGAGCTGGGTCAGCTGGCTTTCTTCAGCGCCCAGGTGGTGCCGAGGACTTCGATCTTGCCACCGGCCTTGCGGAACGCAGCCAGGTCCGAAGCGATCGAATCGCTGCTGACCACGGTGCTGGCGGCCGCGCCCTTGCGTTCGCTGCGGATGCTGTTGCTGGCCTTCGCGGGGGTCTTTGCCTTGCGGGGCATGGTTGCTCCTGTCAGGTGGAAGGGGAGGAAAGCGCCCAGGCGTCGGCCTGGCGCAGGTAGTCCTGCCGCTCGCGGCGGCAGTCATCGCCGCCCATCGAAAACTGGCGGCAGATCGCCGGGCGCTGCGAATAGATCGTGCAGCGCAGGTGATAGGGATCGATCGCCGCGCACCAGCCTTCCTCGTTGCGCGCCATCACGGCACGGCCGTGGGTGTCGCGTGACAGGAACTGGCCGGGCACGTGGTCGCCGGGCTGCAGCAGCACGGGCAACCGGCAACAGACCGCGTCACAACGGCGACAGTCGATGGGTGCAGGTGCTGCATCAGGTTGTAAGGCCTCTGGGGCCTGGCGGGTGCCCAAAGCGGGTCTCGATGGCGGCTCAGGTGCTGCGCGGACCATGAACGAGCCAGGAAGGCATGGCCGCTAGGCCCGCAGGGCGGGCCAGGCTGCACCGTGGACACACACCGGCGTGGCCGGTGGAAAGGTGCGGCAGGGTTCTAGCCGACCAAGAGTAACTTAGTTCGCGTAACGTTTTGTTAATCCTGGCTGGCTGCCGCCAGCGCAAGGCCCTGGACTACGCCCAGCGAGGGCTCGCCGTGGACCATGCGGGCGCTCGGAAAGGCGGCTGCCACCGCCTGGCGGAGGTAGCCGGCGCGGGACATGCCGCCGGTCAGGAACACCGCATCCGGGTCACCGCCGATGTCGCTGCGGACCTGGGCCAGCAGCTCGCGGATCTGCTCCAGATAGCCATGGGCGGCGGCGGCCAGGCCGTCGGCGCTGCTATCGGCATGCAGGTCGCGGGCGATGTAGTCCAGCGTGCTCCGATGTTCGCTGGCGGCGCTGAGGGCGATCTTGGCGCGCTCGACGTCGCGGTACAGGCGGGCAGTGTTGCCGGTGTCCTGCAGCGCCTGCAGGCGTGCGCCCCACGGGTCGTCGACATGGTCGTACTTGTGCAGGCGGAAGTCGCGCTGGCGGGTCATGTCCTGCACGGTGGCCGCTTCCACGTAGTGGTGGGCGGGCACGCGGGTGATGCCGCGGCCGAACAGCGGCATGTAGCTGGACAGGCTCAGCGCCAGGTCGATATCGGTACCGCCGCGGGCGATACCCCAGGCGCGGTGGATGCGCGGAGCGTCGTCGCCGCCGACTTCGGCATGCGCGATGTCGGTGGTACCGCCACCGATGTCGACGATCACCGCCTGGTGCCGTTCGCGGCTTTCGGCGTGGTAGTGCATGGCCGCCGCGGCCGGTTCCTCGAGGAAATCGATCTGGTCGAAGCCGGCCTGGGTGGCAGCTTCGCGCAGGATGTCCAGCGCCTGGTCGTTGCCGGCGGCACCGATCGAACTGCGGAACTGCACCGGGCGCCCGAGCAGGGCCGCTCGCAGCGGCTGGCCGAGCTGGGCGCTGGCGGTCAGGCGGATGTGCTCGAGGATGTGCGCGGCGATGCCGGTGATGGTCTGCTTCGCGCGCGGGTGCAGGTTGTAGCCGAGCATCGACTTCGGGCTCTGCACCAGGTTGCCTTCGTGTTCCTCGAAATAGGCTTCCAGCGCATCGTCGCCGTAGACCGCGTTCTGCAGCAGGTCGCTGGCGCTGCGTTCCTTGCCTGCACGGGCTTCCATCCATTCCCGGCGCAGCGCGCGCAGGGCTTCACGACGCAGCGCCTGCGGCGTGCGTTCCTGGCCGGCGGCACGGGCCGCGCGCGCGGCGCTGTCGATCATCTGCTGCAGCTGGTGTTCCTGGCCGTCATCGAGCTGGAAGTCGTCCGGGTCGGGCACCACGCCGGGGAAATACACGCTGGTACGGAACTGCTCGGCGTCGCCGAAGCGGATCGGCAGCAGTTTCCCTTCATGCACGATGGCGGCGGCGGAGTTGCTGGTACCGAAGTCGATGCCGAGGCGCATGGGGAGTTCCGGGGGCGATCAGGGGCCGCGCACTCTGCTGCAGTTCGCCGCCGACTGCAAGTTCCTGCGGCTTCCTGTTCCGGACAGGGGTTCCGGATCGGGTCAAGGAGGCAACCGGGGGTTGCCCTGAAAAGGCCAAGGGAGCCGGGCGGTTACAATGGCGGCTGTTGATTCACTTTGAGGTACTTGCTGATGTCTTCTGCCCCCGCTTGCCCGCAGTGCACCCTGGAAAACACCTATGCCGATGGCGCGCTGTGGATCTGCGCCGACTGCGGCTTCGAATGGACCGCCGAGGAAGGTGCCGGTTCGACCCTGGTCGTGCGCGACAGCAACGGCAATACCCTGCAGGCCGGTGACACCGTCACCGTGATCAAGGACTTGAAGGTGAAGGGCTCCTCAATCCCGCTCAAGCAGGGCACCGTGATCCGCAACATCCGCCTGGTCGAGGACGATGCCGAGCACATCGAAGGCAATTCGGACAAGATCAAGGGCCTGGTCCTGAAGACCTGCTTCCTCAAGAAGGCCTGACCGGCTTTCAGCGCCTGGCCTGCTGCTGTGCGCGCCAGCGGGCCAGGCTGTCCAGCTTGGCCTGGTAGCGCGCCTGTTGCGGTGCACCGCCCAGTTCCTGTGCACGCAGCAGTTCGCGATCGGCGCGCTTGAGCTGGCCAGCCAGGAAGTAAACCCGCGCCAGCCCGAAGTGGAACTGGTGCGCGGTGTCGTACAGGCGCACGGCCTGCCGGTAATAGCGGATCGCCTGGTCCAGCTGGCCGGCGCGTTCGGCTTCGGCGCCGAGCATGTACTGCGCGAACGGGTCCTCGCGCTGCACCGACTGCAGTCGCTGTTCCAGTGCCTGCGCCTGCGCGAGCATGCCCAGCTTGCGGTACAGGGCG
Source organism: Stenotrophomonas maltophilia (assembly GCF_002799245.1). GTDB lineage: Bacteria > Pseudomonadota > Gammaproteobacteria > Xanthomonadales > Xanthomonadaceae > Stenotrophomonas > Stenotrophomonas maltophilia_S. The sequence continues at coordinate 796,178 of NZ_NEQV01000002.1, forward strand.
CTGGCGTTGGTCAGTGCAGCGTCCTGGCGGCCGTCCAGCCGCAACGCCGTTTCCAGTGCCCGGCGTGCGGCGGCCGCATTGCCCGTGCGGTTTTCCAGCACACCCAGGTTGTTCCAGGTGGCAGCGAAGCTGTCGTCCTGCGCCAGCGCGGCATTGAAGAAGCTGCGTGCGCCCACCAGATCGCCGCTGGCCATGCGCTCGGCGCCGCGATTGTTGTAGAAGTGCGCCAACGCCCGCGCCTGGCTGATCGGCAGCGGCCCACGGCGGTCATACAGCACATTGCGATCCAGATCGACGGTGGCGAAGCGGCCGGCGAAGCCGACCCCGGCATTGACGTGGCCTACGCTGTAGACCAGACCCTGGGCCTGGTCCTGGTACCACGACACCACCTGGCCGACTTCCTGCACGCGCGCCTGGATGCCGGCCTCGCGTGCCAGTGCGACGAACATCAGGGTGAAGGCCAGGCAGTTGGCGCGTCGCTGCTGCCAGATCTCGCTGACGGTAAGGGTCGCGTCGGCGTCGTACTGCAGGTCCATGCCATGGCGGTCGAAGATCATCTCCACCAGCGCCTGCAGGCGCTGCTCACGCGAGTAGCTGCGACTGATCACCTGCGTGCGCAGCATGTCGAGCATCGCGGGTGGAATCGCGAACACCTGCTGCGGGGTCGGAATCGTCGGGGCGGCAGTGCTGGCAACGACCAGGGGAGCGGCCGTTCCGGCGCGATCCTGGGCGATCGCGGACGGTGCCGCCAATGCGGCCAGTGCGAGCAGAACAGATCGGGCGGCAGGACGGTACATGACGGCTCCCGGCAGCGGCGGGCGCTCCCGCCTGAGGCGAGTGTAGACCTGTGCGCGCGCTGCTGCAGTGACCGCTGGTCGGTCCACGCGTTCATCCACAGCCGGTGTGGACCATCGCTCGACAAAGCTGTGGACAACCGCGTTGCGGCCCCGTGCGGAGGGCGTTGTGAGGGTGTGGTGAAAAAACCGCCAGCTTGCCCGCCACCGGCGCAGGCGGGATGATCCGGGCATGGACTTCTCCCCGCTGACGCTTGCTCCGGCGCAGTGGCAGGCGCTGCAGGACAGCTATGCAGCACCACCACGTGCCTACCATCACTTCGGCCATGTGCGCGCGGTGCTGCAGCACTGCCAGGAGGTTGCCGACGGCCCCGGCTGGCAGCAGCCGGCCGAGGTCTACCTGGCCGTGCTCTACCACGATGCGATCTACGTGGCGGGGCGAAAGGACAACGAGGCGCGTTCGGCGCAGCTGGCCCTGCAGGCGATCGCACATGCGCCGGAACTGGCCGCAGTCGATGCGGCCCGGGTCGAGCAGCTGATCCTGCTGACCGCCCGCCATGGCGAACTCGGCCCGGATGATGTCGATGCCGAGGCTGCGCTGTTCCTGGACTGCGACATGGCGATCCTGGCCGCGCCGGAACCGGTGTTCAGCGCCTATGACCGTGGCGTGGCCGAAGAATACAAGGGCGTGGTGCCGGGCTTCCTGTATCGCGCCGGCCGCCGCCGTTTCCTGCAGGGCCTGCTGCGTGCACCGCGCATCTTCCTCAGTGAATTCTTCCACCAGCGCCTCGACGCGGCCGCCCGCGACAACCTGCGCCGGCAGCTGGGCCGCTGAGCAAGCCCGGTACACTGGGGCCTGTTTCCATCGATTGTCGGTTCCGACCGTGTCCGTCCCTGATCCCGATCCCCGTCCGTTGCCGCCGGAAGAGCCCGGCCCCAACGAATGCTGCGGCAGCGGTTGCCCGCTGTGCGTGCTGGACCTGTATTCCGACGAGCTGCAGCGCTATCGCAAGGCGTTGGCCGAATGGCAGGCGCGGCACCCGGAGGCGTCCACATGAGCCGCGCGCGCCCGGCGGCGCTGCTGGCGCTGGTGGCGCTGCTGCTGTTCGTGGCCACCGCGCTGTGGACCCAGTTCGCACGCACCGATCTGGACTGGGTGCGGGCCACGCTCAGCCTCTACCTGCACGGGCCGTGGGGGCTGGCGTTGCGTGCGGCCTACTGTCTGCTGGCACTGGCGATCGCCCTGCTGGGCGTCAGCCTCTACCGCGGCAGCATCGGCCCGCGGCGCAGCGCGGCGGCGCCACTGCTGTTCACTGTCTCGGCGCTGGGCCTGGCCACGGTCGCCATCGGCGACAGCTGGCTGCCTGAAGCAACGCCGCTGCTGGCCCCCTTCATCCATGGGCTGGCGGCCAACACCGCATTCCTGTGCGCCAGCGTCGGCATGCTGCTGCAGGCCTGGTACCTGCGTCGCGAACCGGGCTGGCAATCCGCCGCCGGCCTGCTCTGGGGCTGGGCCTGGCTGGCCTTCGTGCTGCTGTGGCTGCATGTGCTGTGGCGTGGCGGGCCGCCGCGCGGGCTGGGGCAGAAGGTGGTGATCCTGGTGATCGTGGGCTGGCTGCTCTATCTGGCGTTGGCGCTGTATCGGCGCAGTCGTCGCGCTGCGGCCTGCTGAAAGCCCAACAGCCTGCACCGGTACGTGCCGTGCACGTGGAGGCAGCGTATCGTGTGCGCATTCCATCGGGGATGCGATATGAAGCGTGCAGGGCTGGGCAGGGCAATGGGTGTGGTGCTGGCGCTGGCCGCACTGCCGGCAACGGCGGCAGCGACCGTTCAGCAGTTCAGCCACGGGCGGTTTGAACAGATTCCGGTGCATATGCCGTCGGGAACGCCGCAGCGGGTGGTGATCTGGTTCCACGAACCCAGCGCCGGTGGCGATACCAGCCGCTTGCCGATCGAGGCCCTGCGAGCAGACGGTGCGATGGTGGCGGCCGTGGATATCGCGCACCTGCGCGGGGTGCTCAAGCGTGAGGGTGACCCGACCTGTTCGTTCGGTTCCGGCGACGTCGAGAACTTCTCGCGCTGGCTGCAGGCGTCCCTGCATCTTTCGGGCTACCACCTGCCGCTGGTCGGCGGCGATGGCGAGGGCGCCGAACTGGCCTATTCGCTGGCCGCGCAGGCTGATACCCAGGTGTTCGCCGGCCTGCTGACCACCGGCTTCTGCCCGGATCACAGCCACGAGCGCATGGTCTGTGGCGATGGCGTGAAGCACAACAGGCTGCAGCCCGCCGAACTGAACTTCCCATGGTTGAGTGCGGCCGGTGACCACGGCTGCAAGGTGGGCGAGGCCAGCCGGTTCGTGCAGCAGGTAGCGATGGCGCGCGAGTTCAAGCGCACCGCGCGCGGTGATGCGTCGCCGGGCCTGGTGGCCGCGGCGCGGGTGATGGGTGCGCAGGCCGGTGTCAGCCTGGCGCCGCCACCGGCCGCGCTGAAGGGGTTGCCGGTGGTGGAAGTGCCGGCGACCGGCAACGGCGACACGCTGGCCGTGTTCGTCTCCGGCGATGGTGGCTGGGCCGGCCTGGACAAGGACGTGGCGTCGTCGCTCAACGAGCATGGCGTGGCGGTGGTCGGCATCGACTCGCTGCGCTACTTCTGGAGCGAGCGCACACCGAAGGGCTTTGCCGGCGACCTGCAGAAGATCATCGATCACTACCGCCAGCAGTGGCACCGCGACAAGGTGATGCTGATCGGTTTCTCACAGGGTGCCGATGTGCTGCCGGCCACTATCAATCAGCTCGACGCGGGTACCCGTGAGGCGCTGGACCGCATCGTGCTGCTGTCGGTGGGCAAGAAGGCCGACTTCGAATTCCATGTCAGCAACTGGCTGGGCGGCGGCGGCGATGGCCTGCCGATTGCCCCGGAAGTGGCCAGGCTGCCGGCCGGCAAGACGCTGTGCGTGTACGGCCAGGATGACGATGACGCGCTGTGCCCAGGCCTGCCGGCAAACGACGGTGTGCAGAAGGTGAAGCTGCCCGGCGATCATCACTTCAATGGTGATTACGACCGTCTGGCGGAAGTGATCCTCAAAGGCGGGGCGTAGCGCCGGTGGTAGCGCCGACCTTGGTCGGCGCTGGGGCTGTGGACGCCGTGGAAGGCGCGTGTCGACCAAGGTCGACACCTACCGGGTGGCAGATAGCGCCGGTGGTAGCGCCGACCTTGGTCGGCGCTGGGGCTGTGGACGCCGTGGAAGGCGTGTGTCGACCAAGGTCGACACCTACCGGGTGGCAGATAGCGCCGGTGGTGGACGCCGACCTTGGTCGGCGCTGGGGCTGAGGACGCCGTGGAAGGTGTGTGTCGACCAAGGTCGATACCTACCGGGTGGCAGATAGCGCCGGTGGTAGCGCCGACCTTGGTCGGCGCTGGGGCTGTGGACGCCGTGGAAGGCGTGTGTCGACCAAGGTCGACACCTACCGGGTGGCAGATAGCGCTGGTGGTAGACGCCGACCTTGGTCGGCGCTGGGGCTGAGGACGCCGTGGAAGGCGCGTGTCGACCAAGGTCGACACCTACCGGGTGGCGCGTAGCGTCGGGCCGAGCCTGGCGGCTCGGGGGTGTCAGTTGCGCCGCGGGTCCAGCGAGATCAGGCGCGTGGCATCCAGCAGCGCGGCCGGCAGGTGCATGCCGCCCGGCGCTGCGAGATAGCGTGGCCGCCACTGCGGATCGAACTTCGACTTGAAACGGCGCAGGCCACTGAACCCGTAGAAGCGTTCGCCATGCCGTGCCAGCAGGCCGGCCAGGCGGTTCCAGCGGCCGGCCAGACGATGCTGTGCCAGCCCGGACAGCGGCGCCATGCCCAGCGAGAAGCGTGCATAGCCTTGCGCGCGGCCCCACAGGAACAGCTCGATGAACAGGAAGTCCATCGTGCCCTTCGGCGCCTCGTTGACGTGGCGCATCAGGTCCACCGACAGCTCGGCACCGGCCGGTGCCTGCCACAGGTTGGCGAAGGCCACGATCTGGCCTTCGGCCTCCACCAGCGCCACCGGGAAGCGCACCAGGTAATCCGGGTCGTAGCTGCCGAGCGAGAAGCCTTTTTCATCGCCGGCCTTGTCTTCCAGCCACGCATTGGAGATCGCGTGCAGGCGCGGCAGCAGGCTGGGAATCTCCTCCACCTGCGCCACGCGGAACGACAGGCCGCTGCGCTTGCCGCGGTTCCAGGCCTGGCGCAGGTCGGCACGTTCGCGGCCTTCCAGGCCGAAGTCGTGCAGCGGCACCATCGCTTCTTCGCCCAGCTTGACCAGGCCCAGGCCGAGGTCGAGATAGGTCTGCCAGTAAGTCTCGCCGACCTGGTAGAAGACCGGGCGCAGGCCGAGGCGGTCGGCTTCCTCGCGGAAGCGCCAGATCAGTGCACGGGCGACATCGGGTGGGCCGACCGGATCGCCCATCGCGATCAGCGATCCCCCATAGCGCTGCATCATCACGAAGCCCAGTTTCGCTTCGTCGCGCAGCACCGCCTTGTCAGCGGTCAGCACCAGGCAGGCCTGGGTGTCGGTGGCACCGGCCAGTACCGGCGCCAGTGATTGCAGTGTGGGTTCATCAGCGGCCGGCAGCGGGCTGCGCGTACTGTGCAGCAGTCGCGCCAGGCCGAACATCACCAGCGCGATGGCCACCACCAGCAACGCACGCAACGCGCGCGGTGCGTTGCCGGACACGGCGAACTGCCACCACAGCTCATTCTGGTATTCGACATGGCTGTAGGTGAAGAACAGCAGCCAGGTCACCGCCACCAGCACCAGGCCCAGGTTGCGCAGCCACGGCCACGACCAGGCTTCGTCCAGCAGCGCACCCTGGCGGTAGAACTCGCGTCGTGCGGCCCACAGCGCCATCGCCACCAGTACGGCCGAGACGGCGATCAACGGCTGGCCACCACGCAGCCACAGCGGCAGCGGGGTGACCACGCACACTGCCATCGCCAGCATCCACGCCGCGTGGCTGCGCCGGGCCAGGCCCTGGCCGATCAGCAGCAGTGCGACGCCACTGAGGCTGCCGATCAGGTGCGAGGTTTCCAGGATCGGCAGCGAGGCGTTCACCAGGTGACGGCGCGGCGTCGGCAGCGTGCCGTCGATGACCAGCGCGGCGCCGATGCTGAACACCGCCAGTGCGATGATCTGCGGCAACCATGGGCGCAACGCGTTCCAGCCGGCACGGGTTGCTCCGGCACTGGCCTGCAGCGGCTGGCGCAGGGCCGGCGCAAGGGCGAGCAGGGTAGCCAGCACCAGCGGCAGCACGTAGTAGGTAACGCGGTAGATCAACGCCGCCGCCAGCACCGCCGCCGGTGCCACCTGCGGCAACAGCTTCAACAGGCTCCATTCGAACACGCCCAGGCCGGCCGGCACGGTCGAGACCAGGCCGGCCAGCACCGCCACCAGGTACAGGCCGACGAAGCCGGGCAGGCCGGTCGGCGTGGAGTCCGGCAGCAGCACGTAGAACGCGGCACTGGCCAGCACCAGTTCGATCACACTGAGCACGGTGACGCCGATCATGGTGCGGCGGTCGGGCAGCCACAACGCATGGCCGAACACGCTGAACTGCCGTCCATCGCGGCCGACCAGCAGCACGGTGCCCAGATAGGCAAGCAGGCCGACAATGCCGACGATGCGCACGGCATCGGGATCCAATGGCAATGCCAACGCTGCAGCCGCAGGCTCCATGCACAGCGCCACACTGATCAGCAGCCATGCACCGAACACGAAGCCGAGCGTGCTCATCAACACCACCTGGCCGATCTGCGCCAGGTCCAGGCCGGCGCTGCGATAGCCACGCAGGCGCACTGCGCCGCCGGTCAATGCCGCAAAGCCCACGGTCTGGCCCAGCGTATGTGCAAGGAAGGCGGTGATGCCGATGCGCGCCGGATGTACACGGATGCCGCTGCGGCGCAGGCCGATGGCATCGAAGCCGATCAGGCAGGCGTAGCTGGCCAGGCCGAGCACCACCGTGAGCGCGATCTGCATGCCACTGAGCTGGCGGAACGCCTGGCGGATGGCACGGTAGCCGTGCTCATCGAATTCACTGGCCAGGCCATGCAGGGCCAGCGAGAGGATCAGCAGGGGAACGACGATGGTGAGGACCCGCTTCCATGCCGGGGTGGAGGAAGCGGTGGCGGGGTCGGTGTCTGGGGTCATCGGCGCAAGGGTGCGTCAGGAGGGGCGAGGGCAGTGTCAACGCGGAGCGTGGCGCATCGTGCGCCTGTCGCCACCATTTGACCAGCAGGCGTGTCGTAGCCCGGTAGTGATGCTGCACGAAGGTTCCCTCCTGCACCCACCGTTGACCGGATTGGAGGACAATGCAGGCCTGATCACCCGCAGGAGCCACGCCCATGATGGAGCGTTACGACGTCGGACCGCGCATGTCCGAAATGACCGTGTACAACAAGGTCGCCTACCTCTCCGGCCAGATTCCGGAAGACACCAGCCAGGACATCACCGGGCAGACCCGGCAGGTGCTGGCGGAGATCGACAAGCTGCTGGCGCTGGTCGCCAGCGATCGCCAGCACGTGCTGCGTGCGGAAGTGTTCCTGGCCGACATCGCCGACTTCGAGGGCATGAACAAGGCGTGGGACGAGTGGGTGGTCGAGGGCGCGACCCCGGCCCGCGCAACGTTCGAAGCCAAGCTGGCCCACGCCGAGTGGAAGGTCGAGATCGTGGTGACGGCGGCCGTGCCGTAATCACTGAACGGGGTCAGATCCCTTTTCCAGAGGAAAAGGGATCTGACCCCGGCGGCAGACCTCGTTACAGTTGCACCAGCTCGATGCAATCCACCGGGCACGGTGGAATGCACAGCTCGCAACCGGTGCACAGATCGGCAATGACCGTGTGCATGTACTTGGCACCGCCGACGATGGCATCCACCGGGCAGGCCTGGATGCACTTGGTGCAGCCGATGCAGTCGGCTTCCACGATCAACGCCACCTGGGCAGCCTTGTGCTGGCCGCGCGAACGATCGAACGGAATCGCCGGTACGCCCAGCACCTGTGACAGTGCCCGTGCACCGGCATCGCCACCCGGTGGGCAGCGGTCCACGCCCGCCTCGCCGCGTGCCATTGCCTGCGCATACGGGCGGCAGCCGTCATAGCCGCATTGCCCGCATTGGGTCTGCGGCAGCAGGCGGTCGAGGCGTTCGGTCAGGGGCGGGATCAGGCTCATGCGTGGCGAAGGCTGCGCGTTGGGGTTACTTCAGGGGTTTGCCACGGAACCAGCGCTCATGGGCCAGCGCCAGCATCGGCTTGTCTTCGGAACTGTCACCGTAGGCGTGGATGCGCACGTAGCGCGACAGATCGAACTGGCGACGGATGTGCTCGGCCTTGCGCGGGCCGCAGTCGCCACCGGCATAACGACCGGTCAGGCGCCCGTCCTGGCTTTCCAGCCGGTTGCAGATCAGCTGCAGGCCCAACTGCTCGCACCACGGCCGCAGGTACAGGTCCAGCGAGCCGGACACGATCACCACGGTGTGCTGCTGTTCCTTGTGCCAGCGGATCTGCTCCAGCATTTCCGGGCGTACCACGTCGGGCAGGAACTCACGCGAGAAGCCGGCCGCCAGCGTGGCGATGTCATCGCTGTGGCGGTCACTGAAGGTCAGGCGGGTGACGCGCGCGCGGATGCGCTCGGCCGAGATCAGTTTCAGCTTGTAGGCGACCAGCCACGGGCCGATCTTCCACCACGCCTGCGCCAGCTGTTCGGCGGTGGCCACGCGGCGCAGGAAACGGCCATAGGTATCGCAGGTGGTCACGGTGTGGTCGAAGTCGAACAGCGCCAGTTCCATTCCGTTGCCTCCCATCGCGTTGCCTCCTGTGGCCGGTGGTGCCGGCGGGCGTGGCGATGGCCACGCCCGCTTCAGGCATCAGCGGACCGGCATGCCCGGCTGTGCGCCGCTGTCGGCGTCCAGCAGCGCCAGCGCGCCGCCATCGAAACCGGCCGACAGGATCATGCCCTCGCTCAGGCCGAAGCGCATCTTGCGCGGGGCCAGGTTGGCGATGAACACCACGCTGCGGCCGACCAGCGTTTCCGGCTCGCCGTAGCTGCCACGGATGCCGGAGAAGATCTGGCGCTTGCCCAGTTCGCCAGCGTCCAGTTCGAAGCGCAGCAGCTTGTCCGAACCTTCCACGAACTCGCACACCAGCACCTTGCCGATGCGCAGGTCGAGCTTGGCAAAATCGTCGATGCCGATGTAGGCCGGAGCATCCGCGCTCTTTGCGTCGTCCTTGGCCGGGGCCGGTGCGGCCGGCGCGGCGGCCTTTGCCGGGGATGCTTCAACCTTGGCGGCGGGGGCGGCAGCGGCGGCCGGCTGCAGGGTGTCCTTGGAGGCGTCGATCATGGCGTCAATCTTCTTCGGGTCGATACGGGTGAACAGCGGGGTGTAGTCGGTGATGCGGTGGCCCAGCAGCGGCTGTACCAGGTCGGTCCAGTCGTTCACCGGCGCGGCCAGGAAGGCCTCGGCCTGCGCGGCGGTGGCCGGCAGCACCGGCTTGAGTGCGGTGACCAGCACGCGGAACAGGTTCAGGCCCTGGCTGCACACGGCCTGCAGCTGCGCGTCGGCGCCTTCCTGCTTGGCGATGACCCACGGCTTGACGTCGTCGATGTAGCGGTTGGCTTCATCGGCCAGGGTCATGGTCAGGCGGATCGCCGCGGCCGGGTCATTGCGCTCGTAGGCTTCACGGATCGGCGCCAGGCCATCGACGAAGCGCTGGTACTGCGCCGCATCGGGCAGCTGTGCGGCCAGCTGGCCGTCGAAGCGCTTGCTGATGAAGCCGGCGCAGCGGCTGGCCAGGTTGACGAACTTGCCGACCAGGTCGGCGTTGACGCGGGCGATGAAGTCACCCAGGTTCAGGTCGAGATCGTCGACACCACCGCCGGACTTGGCGGCGTAGTAGTAGCGCAGCGCTTCCGGCTCCAGGCCGGCATCGAGGAAGGTGCGGGCCATCACGAAGGTGCCGCGCGACTTGCTCATCTTGGCGCCGTCCACGGTCAGGTAGCCGTTGACGTGCAGGCGGGTCGGCGCGCGGTGGCCGGTACCGTGCAGCACCGCCGGCCAGAACAGGCCGTGGAAGTTGACGATGTCCTTGCCGATGAAGTGGTGCAGCTCGGTGCTGGTGCCGGCACGCAGGTGCGCTTCGAAGTCTTCGCCGAGCTTGCCGCACAGGGTCTGGAAGCTGGACAGGTAGCCGATCGGCGCATCCAGCCAGACGTAGAAGTACTTGCCCGGCTGGCCGGGGATCTGGAAACCGAAGTACGGCGCATCGCGCGAGATGTCCCACGCGCGCAGGCCACCTTCGGCATTGAGCCACTCACCCAGCTTGGCCTTCACGCCCGGCAGGGCGACATCGCCGGCCAGCCATTCGCGCAGGAATGCATCGAAGTGGCCCACCTCGAAGAAGAAGTGCTCCGAATCGCGCATTTCCGGCGTGGCACCGGAGATGACCGAACGCGGCTCCTTCAGGTCGGTCGGTGCATAGGTCGCGCCGCAGACTTCGCAGTTGTCGCCGTACTGGTCGGGGCTGCCGCAGTTCGGGCAGATGCCCTTGACGTAGCGGTCGGGCAGGAACATGCCCTTGGCCGGGTCGTAGAACTGCGCGACCGAACGGCGGCTGATGTGGCCGGCCGCTTCCAGCTTCAGGTAGAACTGCTCGGTCAGTGACTTGTTGGCCGCTGAGTTGGTCGAGTCGTAGTGGTCGAAGGCCACGCCGAAGGCGGCGAAGTCACGTTCGTGGCTTGCCTGGATGTTGGCAATGAAGGTTTCCGGGGTGACCCCGGCCTTTTCCGCGGCCAGCATGATCGGCGTGCCGTGGGTGTCGTCGGCGCAGACGAACCACGCCTTGCCGCCGCTCATTCGCCGCGCACGCACCCAGATGTCGGCCTGGATGTAGCCGACCAGGTGGCCCAGATGCAGCGGGCCGTTGGCGTAGGGCAGGGCGGTGGTGACGAGCGCGGTACGGGTCATGGTCGCGGGGTGGATCCGAGGGGAACCGCAGATTATCGCATGCCCGCAACGACGTGACCCGGCCGGGGCCGGGTCACGTGGGTGGGGCATCTGGCCGGGCGCTTACTCGCGCTGCCAGGTCTGCGCGCGGCAGATGAAGGCGATGCAGCCGGAGACGTCCAGCTTGGTGCCACCCGGCTGCAGCTCCATCTTCGACTTGTAGGTCTTGCCGTTGGCCGGGTCGAGGATGGTGCCGCCGGACCACTTGTTGGCGCCATCGGCCTTCAGGTTCCAGAGGATGGTCATGCCCTTCACCGGCTTGTTCCTGTTGGCGCCTTCACATCCGTCACAGACCGGGTTCGGGCCCTTGTCCGAGTGCAGGATGTCGACCACCTTGCCGGTCAGCGTGCCGTTGGCGGCCTCGGTGATCTCGACGATCGACTTCACCTTGCCGGTCTTGTCGTCGATGGTCTTCCAGCGGCCGGCGGCGCCGTCGGCGGCCTGGGCCGAGAGCGCGGCCAGGCACAGCGGCAGTGCCAGCAGCAGGGTCTTGAAGGTGTTGCGCATGGTCCCCTCCCAGGGTTCATTCCGGCACGGTGCCGGTACGGGTCGACTGTATACCCATTCGGCGGGGTATGGGGAAGGGGGGCCGGGTTGCACCCGGCACCCGCGGTAGTGCCGGCCGCTGGCCGGCAACAGTAACAGCGGATTTGCTGGGGGATGGCGGGGCACTGTGTGCTGTTGGCAGGTGTCGACCTGGGTCGACACGGTGGATCCACGCCATGCGTGGATGAGGCTTTCCGTGGCGGTGATGGGGGTCAGATCCCTTTTCCCTCGGAAAAGGGATCTGACCCCCTGGGCCTCACCCGGTTTCGTACAGCTCCAGCGGCAGGTCGTCGGGGTCGGCGAAGAAGGTGAAGCGGCGGCCGGTGTACTCGTCCACGCGGATCGGTTCGCACACCACGCCGTGCGCCGACAGGCGCTGGATGAAGGGTTCCAGCGTGGCCACCCGGAACGCGAGGTGGCGCAGGCCCTGGGCTTCCGGACGGCTGGGACGGGGCGGCGGCGAGGGGAAGGAGAACAGTTCCAGCTGGCCGCCGTCCGGCAGGGCCAGGTCCAGCTTCCAGGAGTCGCGCGCGGCGCGGTGGTTCTCGGCCAGCACGCGCAGGCCGAGGATGCGCACGTAGAAGTCCTTCGAGCGTGCGTAGTCGCTGCAGATCAGTGCGGCGTGGTGGATCCCCAGCAGGGTGTTGGAATCGGCGGTCATTGCAGGGCGTCCAGCCAGCGCTGGGCGATCTTCAGCGCCAGCGGATAGGGTTCGGGGTCGTTGCGGTTGGTCAGTACGATCACGGTCAGGTGCTTCTCCGGGTGGCGCACGATCACGTTGCGGAAGCCGATGCTCTCGCCGCTGTGCCATTGCACCGGGCCATTCAGGCGCCAGCCGAAGCCGTAGTGCGGCACATCAGGTTCGGGTGTCGATGTGGCCGGGCTGAACATTGCCAGGCGAGAAGCCTTCGACAGCAGGCGATCGTCGTACAGCGCGGCATCCCATCGGGCCAGGTCATCCAGCGAGGAATAGATGCCGCCATCGCCGAGCACGGCGCTGGTGCTGCTCTGGTCGGTGCGCTGCCAGCGGCCATCGATCCGGCTGTAGCCATAGGCGCGTGCGGCTACGGTATCGACGCCGTCCTGGTGGGCCACGGTGTGGGCCATGCCCAGTGGGCGGAAGATGCGCTGCTGCAGGAAAGCTGCGAAATCCTGGCCGGAGGCGCGGCCGACGATCAGTGCCAGCAGCGCATAGCCGCTGTTGCTGTAGTGGTACCGGGTACCGGGTGCGAAGTCCAGCCGGTCCTGGCGCGACAGCAGGGTCAGTACATCGGCGTCATGCACCTGGCGGCCGTCGGCCGGGTCCATCAGGTCTTCGTAGTCGAGCAGGCCAGCGGTGTGCGAGAGCAGCTGGCGGATGGTGATGGCTGTCGCAGCCGGTGGCAGCTCGGGCAGCCACCGCCGGGCAGGTTGATCCAGCCCCAGCCGGCCGTCTTCCACCAGCAGCAGCACTGCCGCAGCAGTGAACTGCTTGCTGACCGAGGCCAGCCGGAAGTTGCTGGCCGCAGTGATCAGGGTGCCGTCCTCCACCACCGCCAGGCCGTAGCTGCGGCGGAATACCGGTTGCCCGTCGTGCAGCACCAGCACTGCAGCGCCGGGCACCTGGCCGTCGTAGGCCTGCATCAGGCCGTCAATACCCGCATCCGGTGGGGTCAGCACCGGTGCGGCAGACGTCACCCGCGGCAGCAGGCCCAGCACGACGGCGAACAGGGCGACGGCAGGGCGCATGGTGGCTCCAGACGGGTCAGGGTGAAGGTGTGGGCGCGGGCGCAGTGCTGGCCGGCTGAACCATCCAACGTTCCATCTTGCGGTCCAGCACGTCCAGCGGCATCGAGCCGTCCTTCAGCAGTTCGGCGTGGAAGCGACGCAGGTCGAAGGCGGCGCCCTGGCGTGCCTTGGCCTTGTCGCGCAGGGCGACGATGGTGGTCAGGCCCGCCACGTTGGACAGCGCCTGGCCGGGCTGGGCCATGATCCGCTCGACTTCCGCGCTGGCGTCGTCGCTGCTCATGTCCACGGTCTTCTGCAGGTAGGTGACGGCCTGCTGCTTGCTCCAGCCCTGTGCGTTCACGCCGGTGTCGGCCACCACACGGGCGGCGCGCAGCAGGCGCGAATACAGGTAGCCGATGCGGTCGTAGGGATCGGTGTAGATGCCCAGGTCCTCGCCCAGTGTTTCGGCGTACAGGCCCCAGCCTTCGACGAAGGCGAGATCGCCACCGAGGCGGCGGAAGCGCGGCAGCTTGGCCAGCTCCTGCTGCAGGCCCAGCTGCACGTGGTGGCCGGGGATCGCTTCGTGCAGGTACTGCACCGGCACGTTCCAGCGCTTGCGGCTGGGCAGGTCGCGGGTGTTCACGTACAGCACGCCGGGTTGCCCGGCCGGAGAGGGCTGATAGGCCGCTGCGGCGGCGGTCAGCGCACGCTCCGGTTCCACTGCGCGCACTTCCAGCGTTGACTTGGGCAGCGTATCGAGCACCTGCGGCAGGCGTGCGTTGACCTGCTGCTGCACCTGGCGGTAGCGGTTGATGAGCGCGTTGGCATCGCCGTACTGGAACTGGCGGTCGTTGCGCATGCTGCGCAGCAGCTTGGTGGGGGTGCCGCGCAGCTTGGCATCCTTCATCACCGTGGCGATCTGCGCCTGCAGCTCCTGCACGCGTTGTTCGCCCAGCGCATGCAGCTGCGCGGCGGTCTGGTCGCTGGCCGTGGTCTGCACGATCAGGTTGGCGTACCAGGCCTGGCCGTCGGGCAATGCGCCCAGGCCGCTGCTGGCACGCGTGGCCGGCAGGTATTCGGTGGCGATGAAGCCACGCAGGGCGCGGTAGGCCGGCATGATGCGCAGTTCGATCATGCGTTTGTATTCGGCGCTGATGCGCGCCTTGTCCTCAGCCGTGATTGTGTTCGGCATGGTGCGGATCGGCGACCAGAAGATGCTCTCTTCGGCGGTCGGCTTGATCACCGCATCCAGCTGCGGCAGGACTTTCTCCATCAGGTCGCGTGGCTGTACCACACCGGCCTTCATGCCCTGGCGCATGTTGTCGATGGCCTGGTCGAACAACTCGGGAATGCCCAGCGAACGGCGCGACCAGGTGTCGTAGTCCTGCACGGTGTTGAACGGCTGCGCGCCGGCACCGGCACCGAGGATCGCCATGATGCTGCCGATGTTGTAGTACTGGCTGATCGGCATCATCCAGCTCGGGTAGCGTTCGGCGGCCAATGATGCGCGTGCGTCGCGCACGAAGATCTCGTAGCTGAGCAGGTCCTGGCCCTGCAGGCCGTCACTGCCGAGCTTCTCGACCTTGCCCAGCCATTGCGTGGTGAAGTCGTGCGACTGCTGGCGCCAGGTGGCCGACAGGATGTTGGGCAACTGGTCGTTGTAGCGGGGTTCGCCCTGGAAGGTGGCCTGCAGCGGGTTCAACCGCATCGAGGCATCCCAGTATTCGTCGTACAGGCGCTCCAGCTGTACCTGCTTGGGTACGGCACGGGCCGGTGCGACCGGACGCGTCGCGGCGCGGCGTGCCGAGCTGCCACGCGCCGGCGCGGTGGCACGGGCGGGCTTGGCCTTGGGCTTGGCAGCCTGGCGGGTCTGCGCGGCGGCAGGGCGGCTGGCCTTCTTCTTCGCTGCTTCGGCCGACGGCACGGCACTGAACAGGAACAACGCGGCAATGGCGGCGGCCAGGGCGCGGGTGGGATGCGGCATCAGGAGCTTCCGTGGAACACAGACCGTGGAGCTTGCACGATCCGGCCGCGTACGGCCAGCGTGAAGGCGCAGTCAGCTTGCCGTCGCTGGGGCTTCAGTCAGCCGCGGCGGCGGCACGCAGCGCGGCGGCCCTGTCCGCGCCCAGATAACCGGTGATCGCACGCCGCATCAGGTACAGCAGTGGAATCAATGCAATCGCAAAGCCCATCTTGTAGATGTAGTTGACGCTGCTGACGGCCAGGAACAGCGAGGTCGGCCAGTGCTGCGGGCCGAGCACGAAGGCGATCCAGATCACCACGAAGCTGTCCACCACCTGGGAGATCGCGGTGGAGCCGGTCGCACGCAGCCACACGTGGCGCTCGCCGGTTGCCTGGCGGATGCGATGGAACACTGCCACGTCGATCAGCTGGCCGAGCAGGAAGGCCACCAGCGAACCGGCAATGGTCCACATGCCCTGGCCGAACACCGCGGCGAATGCGGCCTGGTAGTCGGGCACGCCGTGGCCGTCCATCGAGGTGACCCACCAGCTGGCCGGCGCCAGCGAGATCGCTGCGAAGGCGAACAGGAAGCCATAGGCGATCAGGACCACGGCCAGCCACGAGATGAAGCGCACGCCGCGCTTGCCGAAAAACTCGTTGATGGTGTCGGTCATGATGAACACCACCGGCCACAGCAGGGTGCCGGCGGTGAAGCTGAGCGAGCCGGTCTGGCCGAACAGGTTCCAGTTCAGCGGATCGATGCCGAGGGTGTCTTCCAGCGCGAAGATCTTCACCCCGATCAGCTCGGCCAGCACGGCGTTGCCGCAGAAGAACGCGGCCAGCACGATGAACAGCAGGACCGCGCGGTCCTGCAGCGGACGCTCGATCGGTGCCGCAGTCATTCGCTGCGTTCGCCGGCACGCGTGAATGGAACGCTGGACGGTGCCACGGCGCCGCCGGAAATGATGAAGCTCATGGCCTGGTCGACGGTCCAGTCGGTCGGGGTCAGCAGCTCCACCGGCACGATTTCCAGGTAGCCGGAGGTCGGGTTCGGCGTGGTCGGCACGTATACCGCGGCCAGCTCACGGTCGGTGCCGTGCTCCTTGATCACGCGGGTGACCAGCCCGACCGATTTCATGTCGCGGTGCGGGAAGTCGATCAGCACCACGCGCTGGGTGCTGCCCGGTTCGGTCTGCAGCATGTCCAGCAGCTTCTTGGCGCTGTCGTAGATGATGCTCGCCAGTGGAATGCGCTTGATGATCGCGCCCACCCAGCGCAGCAGGCGCTGGCCGAGCACGCGGCGGCTGGCCACGCCCACCGCCAGGATCACCAGCAGGGTGGCCAGCAGGGCGATGGTGTCCTGGATCCATTCGGCACGGACCCAGCCGAGGTAATGCGGGAAGCTTGTCGCGATCTGCTCGGAAAGCGGCACCACCAGCGGGCTGGAAATGCCCGACAGCAGCACGAACACGAACTTGACCACGACCCAGGTCAGCCAGATCGGCAGCAGGGTCAGCAGGCCGGTCAGGAACAGGCGCTGCAGGGAGGGGCGGGGGACCAGGGCGGGGGCTTCGAGCGACATGTGTGCATTGTAGCGGTCACGGCCGGTCGATTACGCTGGGGAATCTACTGCGGCAACGACACATGGAAGGGAAGCTGTGTTGAAGATTCTGCGCGGACTGGGCTGGACCCTGGCGGGCCTGCTGGTGCTGGCCATCGTGGTGTGGTGCGCCTCGCGCATGTGGCCGGTGCCGGAATCGCGGCTGCAGGCCCAGCAGCGGCTGCAGGCCCGCCTGCCCGTCCAGGGCCACAACGGCTTTGCGCTGATGTGGACACTCGCGTTCGACGATCTCGACGCGGGCCAGCGCGAACAGGCGTTGGCCCGTGATGTGCAGCGTTGGGAGGCGGACCCGCGCGGCGATGGCGGCGGCCTGCTGCAGCTGGCAGAGGATCATGACGAGCTGCGTTCACGGCCGGCGGCCAGCTGCGGACCGACCGCCAGCGACTGCCTGCGCCAGGTACGCGCCGATCCGCAGCGCTTCGTCGATGCCCACGCCGGCCACCAGCAGTTGCATGCACGCCTGGACCAGCTGGCCGATGCAGACCACTTCGCATCGCCGTTCCAGCCCAAGGGTGACGGCATCCTGGTACCGATGCCGACCTATGGCCTGATGATCGATGCCACCAGCGCACGCGCGCTGGCCTATGTGCAGGGCGATATCGACGGTGCGTTGCGTGGCAGTTGCCGGGGACTGCAGCTGGGCCGGCGGCTGGTGACGGGCGGCAACTACCTGGTGGAGAGCATCATCGGTGCCAGCCTGGTGCAGGCCAATGCCCAGCTGCTGGCCGACATGCTGGTCGAGCTGCCGGCCGGGCATCCGCTGCCAGCAGAATGCGAGCCGGCGATGCAGCCGATGCTGGCCGCCGAACAGAGCCTGTGCCGTGCGATGCAGGGCGAGTACGCGATGAGCCGGGCCGCGATCGAAGCCTCGGCGCAGGAGTTTGGCGGGGTGCTGGTACTCGATCGCAGCAGCACCCTGGCGCGCGCGGCGGGTAATCTGGGCTGGGCCTGCGGAGCGGCGGCCATGGCCGCGCTCGAGGCGGACCGCCCGCTGCCGGTGCCGGCGCCGCCGCAGCATGACTTCGGCTGCCTGGCGAACGTCATGGGATGCGTGCTGACCGATATCGCCGGCCCGGTCTATCCCGCCTATTCGTCGCGGACCCAGGATGCCGCGGCAATGGTGCGGCTGATCGGCGCGCAGCGCTGGCTGCGACAGCAGGCCGAGGACCCGGTGGATGCACTGCAGCGCTTGCCTGCCCGGTTCCGTTCGCCGGTGCGGGTACCGCAGTTGTCGGCCGATGGTCGTCACCTGCAGGTGCCGCGGCGTTCACCATCGCGCAGCACCGACGGGAGCCCATGGCTGTCGGTGCCGCTGGTGATGGAGGATGCCTCGGCCGCCGCTGCGCGCGACTGAGCCGCGTCTCAGTTGCCGCCCGCCAGCGGATCGAATGCCCAGCCATCACCGATGGTCTGCAGCGTCCAGCGGCGAGCGCTGTGCAGTGGCTGCCAGTGCACGCTGTCCTTGTCGTCCTCGATGCTGCCTTCGCTCCGCTTCACCTTGCGGGTGGAGAA
This sequence comes from Stenotrophomonas maltophilia, assembly GCF_002799245.1. Lineage (GTDB taxonomy): Bacteria > Pseudomonadota > Gammaproteobacteria > Xanthomonadales > Xanthomonadaceae > Stenotrophomonas > Stenotrophomonas maltophilia_S. The sequence goes on from NZ_NEQV01000002.1 coordinate 814,344, forward strand.
GTTCACGCTCACTGATTCGGTTCTCCCGGAATTGCGCATCACCGAGTTCTGGTCGTAGCCGATCAGCGCGAAGGCATCGTCCTGCCAGCGGAAGGTGAAGGCGGTCGTGCCCATTGACCAGCTTCCTGCGCTGGCGAATGAAAACAGCGCGACCTTCAGGGTGCCCCGCTGGATGCTGACGCCGCCATCTTCGAGCGGGTCGCTCATCACCGGATTGTCCGGGCGCGGTATCAGCTGATGGTCCTGTACTGCCAGCACATAGCCGGACGGGCGCGACCACGCCACGGCGAGAATGCGCGGGTTGCTGTCGTACGGCGAGGGGCCGAAGCCATCGTGCTGGATGACATTGCGTGGTTCCTGCTGGCGCAGCACCAGGACCAGATCCGCGCGGCCATCCTGGTCCAGATCGCCTTCGACGCTCGATTCAAGTGTCCATCCCCGGGGCACGAAACCGGCGGCATCGGCCGCCTGTGCCGGCAGCGCCGGATACTGCACCGGCGGCAGGTCCAGGGCGTGGGTGGCGAAGGGCAGGGTGGTCAGCAGTGTGGCAAGAGCATGCGGGCGCATCGGGGCCTCCATGGCAGGGAGGCAGAGGATAGCGCCCGCGGGCTGGATCAGCGTGCGTGTGGCTTCAGCCGCAGGTAAACCTGCTTGCGCACCTGGGCGACCACCTCGCCGCTTTCGTCGACGACATCGTTGCTGAACCAGCGCAGCACCTTGTCACCGCCAGCCGCTTCGGTGCGCAGTTCAGCCAGCAGTGCATCGTCGATACGGAACGAGGTGCGCACCGTGCCCCGGCCAGGCTTGAGGAAATCGATCGCACCGGCCCGGTCCCACACGTAGTAGTCGCGGCCGAGGATATGCAGCAGGCCCAGCATCCAGAACGGATCGGTCATCGCGAACAGGCTGCCGCCGAAATGCGTGCCCACGTAATTGCGGTTCCAGGGCCGCAACCGCAGCTCCACGTCGATCTGCCGGTAATCGGGCGTGATCCGGGTGACGTGGATGCCGGTGAACAGGAACGGCGGCCAGAGGTTGATGCCGAAGCGGAACAGGCGGGCGTTCATGCGGGTCCGGGACGCGAGGCGAGGTGCCCAGTCTAACCATTCGCATGCGTATGTTGCACCCCGGGCGTGTGTCCACGCGATTCGGCGTGGCCCGGCGAAACGTAGCGTCGAGCGTGCTGGACGGCCTCACGGGCCGTCGATCATGTACCCGTCGCGTCCGTTGGCCTTGGCCTGGTACAGGGCGGTGTCGGCGCCTTCCACGAAATGGTGCGGCTGCAGTTCGCCGTCGGGCACGCGGGTGAATACACCGATGGTGAGCGTGACGGCATCGTTGCTGCCATCGCCCGGCGCCGGCAATGCGCGCACGCAGGCAATCAGGTCCTCGATCACCTGGCGCGCGCCCTCGGCCGGGGTATCCGGCAGCACCAGCGCGAATTCGTCGCCACCGTAGCGCGCCGCCATGTCGCGCGGGCGGCGCGCATGGGCGCCGATCAGGCGGGCGACATCACGCAGCACGCGGTCGCCGACCTGGTGGCCGTGGCGGTCGTTGTGGCGCTTGAAGTGGTCGACGTCGATCAGCGCCAGGCTCAGTGGCTTGCCACTGCGCCGCGCAGCATCGCATTCCTGCTGCAGCGACTGCTCGAAGCGCAGGCGGTTGCCCAGGCCGGTGAGGGCATCGCGGTTGGCCTGGCGGTGCCAGGCCGAGATCCGCCACACCGCCCAGACCAGCAGTGCCAGCACCACGCCCAGCATCGCGCTGGCCGGCGCCCACCACAGGTCACCCGTGCGCAGCAGCAGCCAGCTCAGCAGGGGAGGCGCCGGCAGCGAACACAGCGCGGCGAGCCAGGGCAGCCGCAGGCCGAGCAGGATCACGCACAGTGCCACCAGCACGCCGCTGATGGCGTGCTGCCAGGCATGCGGCAACACATCGATCTGCTTGTGCTGCAGCAGCATCGAGGCGATGTTGGCCTGGTACTCGCTGCCGCTCATCCAGAACTCGCGGGTGGTCGGGGTCAGCAGGCGGGGTGCGATGCCGCTGGCGGTCATGCCGACCACGATGCGGCGGCCATGCAGCATCGCCATGTCCACGTGGCCATCGAGTACGTCCGCGTAGGACACCTGCGGCAGCCGCTCGGGTGGGCCGGCGTAGCGCACGCGGACGTAATCGTCGCGACGCCATTGATAGGGCGAGCCCAGTTCCGGGTCGGGATCGGGCAGGCCGCGTACCGCACCCGCAGGCAGGTTGGCCAGTGCCAGGCCCAGTGCCGGCCAATGCGGCTGGCCAATACCCGCGTGCAGATAGACGCCGCGGGCGACGCCATCGCCATCCACCTCGACATCGGTGTGGCCGATCGCGGCGGCACTGGTGGCGATCTGCGGGATCGGCAGCATTTCCTCGGCCATGCGGTCGCCGGCCGCAGGTGCGGCCAGCACCGGCAGCACTACCCGGCCATTGCGTCGGATGGCGGCCGCCAGCTCATCATCCTGGCGGCTGTCGCGACGATCGGGTTCGGACAGCATCAGGTCCAGCGCGATGCGTTCGGCGCCGGCATCGGTCAGGCGGTCCAGCAGGCGTGCGTGCACCGAGCGCGGCCAGGGCCACTGGCCGATGCGCTGCAGGCTGCCTTCGTCGATGGCCACGATCAGCACGCTGGGGTCGGGGCGGTAATCCCAGTTGCCGACCAGCGCGTCATAGGCTGCCTCGTCCTGCCGCCACAGCCACTGCCCATGGCTGGCCAGGATGGTCAGCACGCCGGCCAGCAGGGCCAGCAGGATCCGCTTCGACCATGGCAGCGGCGAGCGCCTCACAACAACAGCCAGAGCAGCAGGGCACCGCCACCGGCGCTGTAGCACAGGCGGCACGGCAGGGGGATCTGCTGGGCAGGGGAAAATTCGCCGGCGTGGCCGTCGTCGTCGATGTACTGCACGCGCACGTGCAGGGTGCCGCTCCACGGGCGCTTGAAGCTCACCTGCGGCTCGGCCACGGTTTCGTCGACCAGCGGCGTCTTGAAGTCCCCGCGGCGATCCACCTGCACCCGGTAGCGCTGGCCTTCGCTGCCGGCCTGCCAGCGCAGCGTCAGCTCGCCGTGTGCGGCCTCGGGCGGTTGCAGCGCCGGGTCCACCGGCTCGTTGCTCAGCTGTAGCGGCAGCGCCTGACCGTAGCGGCCCTGGTGGCCTTCGCCATCGCGCGACGCCACGCGCCAGTAGTACTGGCCGGGCGGCAGCGGTTGCGCCAGGCGCAGGTCGGTCGCATGGGTGGCCTGCTCCTGCAGGGGTTGCCGGAAGCTGGGTTCGGCGGCGATCTGCAGCACGCTGCTGCGCGCACCGGGGGCCTGGCTCCAGCGGAAACGCGGGCGGTCGCTGTTGATTGTCTGCCCATGCAGCGGCGATACGGTCAGCGGCGGTGGTGGCTGGTCACTGAGCTCGAAATCGGCGCTGGCATCCAGGCCTTCGATGCCCTGGGCATCGACCGCGCGCAACAGGATGCGCAGCTGGCCGGGCGGCAGGTCGCCGATCGCCAGCCGGGTGTCGGCGGTGGTGGCGGCGAACAGCAGGATCTCCGGGGTTGCCGCCTGCACCACTTCCACCCGGTAGTGGTCGGCGCCATTGACCGGTTCCCAGGCCAGTACGGTCGGCAGCGGCGCCAGGCGCAGCTCGTCATTGCGCAGCGCCGGCGCCGGCAGCAGTGCGGAGACCGCGGCGGGGGCTGCGTCGGCACTGCTGCTGCGGGTGGCCTGGCCCGGCCGGACCAGGCGCTGGCCATGGGGGTTGCCGACCTGCACCTTGCCCTGCAGGACCTCGGTGGCACCGACGTGTCCGGTGTCTCCGGCGCTGACCCGGAACACCGTGCCGCGCACGCTGCTGGTCGCGGTGGGCGCATCGATGATGTAGCGCGAGGCAGGACCGCGCGCCGGCGTCACCCGGTTGCTGGCACGCCCCTGCTGCAGTCGCAGGCGGGTGTCGACCATGCCGGTGTGGCCGTAGCGGCTCAGCTGGTCCAGGCGCAGGCGCGAGTATTCGCGCAGCTGCAGGCGCGAGGCATCGGCGAACTCCAGAGTGATGCTGGAATCGCCCTCGGTTTCCACGGTGTCACCGATATGCAGCTGCTCGCCGGCCTGGAGGGCGCGGGTCGCGGTGCCATCGGCACCGGCCAGTTCGACCTTGCCGCGCACGGACAGCACCCGTGCCGGCGCCGGCTCGGTGCGCAGCCAGCTGATCGGGAAGCGCAACAGCTGGCCCGGCGGCAATTGATACGGGTTGTCGATGCGGTTGTGCTGCTGCAGCTGCTGCCAGCGTACCGAAGGCTTCAGGTACAGCCCGCCCAGGTCCCACAGGGTGTCGCCGGACCGGACCCGGTAGTTCCAGTCCTGGGCGCCGGCGATGGCGGGCAGCAGGAAGAGGGCGCAGAGCAGGGCGCCCGATAAACGCATGGCGAACGACAGAGAGCGGACGACGGTCACAGTTTGCAATCCCGGCAATGCGGGGGTGCAGCTGCAAGACCCCATGGCCCCGACCTCATCCCCCCGAACGGATCGTGGCGACCGCATGGCCGCCAGCGCGCGCATTATTGCCCGCGTTCAGTGCAGGGATTCTGAACGGAGCGGGCTCCCGTTCAGAACAGCAGCGACGCCATCCTGCGGCGGTACTGGCCAACCAGGTCCTCGTCGGAGATCACATTAAAGGCGTCGATCAGGGCCTTGCGCGGCAGCCCTTCCTCGAACCCACGGTCGATCCGCAGCATTTCCAGGAACTGGGCCAGCGCGGCCTCGTCATGGCCGCCGAGCAGCAGCTGCACGCCGCGCAGGTGGCGGGCCTTGAGGTCCTTGCCATCGGCCGCGATGCGTGCCTCCAGTACCTCGGCCGCCGGGGCATTCTTCAGTGCGGCGGCGAAGGCCAGGCGGGCGCGGGCACGCACGGCGCGGTCGTCGGTGGCCAGATTGGCCGGCAGGCCGTCGATCAGGGTACCGGCTTCGTCCACGCCACCGATCTGCAGCAGGGCCAGGGCCAGGTCGAGCTTCAGCTCATCCTTGTCCGGCTCGGCGGCGATCTGTGCGCGCAGCACGTCGACCTGCGCCTGCGGGTCCAGCGGGGCGTCATCTTCGGGAGCGGTGTCGCCGACATCGGCCGGCACGATGCCGTGCTGGGCCAGGAACTCACGCAGCTGGCCTTCCGGGATGGCGCCGGGGAAGCCGTCCACCAGCTGGCCGCCCTTGACCAGGAACACGGTCGGTACCGAGCGGATCTGGAAGGCCGCAGCGATCTGCTGTTCCTTGTCGACATCGACCTTGGCCAGCTCGAAGGCACCGTTGTACTCGGCCGCCAGCTTTTCCAGCATCGGGCCCAGGGTCTTGCACGGCCCGCACCAGGTGGCCCAGAAGTCGACCAGCACCGGCGTCTGCAGCGACTTCTGCAGGACTTCGGCCTCGAAGGTCGCAGTGGTGGCGTCGAATACGTAGGTCGTCTCGGTCATGGGGGAGGCATCGCTTGGCATCTGGAGACCGATTCTATGGTGACGATCGACGCCGGTCTCAACCCTGCCATCACGCAACGGGCCTCATCGGGGTGTGTTGCCGCTTGGCGCATCGCGCCGCTGCCGTGACAATGCTGTGGTCCATTCCTTTCCGGGTGATTGCGCGCAATGTCCGTGGTCCGGCTTGATCGTTGGTTGGGGCTGCTTGCTGCAGTCGTGTTCGTGCTGGCCGTGGCCGGCTTCGGTGCCGGCCTGGAGGGCTATGCGCAGGCCCGCCACCCGGTGGCGCTGCTGGGCGCGCGCGGTGTGCCGCATGCGCTGGCCTTCAACCTGCTTGGTTTCGTGCTGCCCGGTGTGCTGGCCGTGGGGGTGGCTGAGCGCCTGCGTCGCCGCCTGCCCGCCACCGCCGGCTGGGCACCACGGGTCGGCAGCCAGATGCTGCTCGTGGCCGGCCTGGCCTTTGCTGCGATGGGGCTTCTGCCTCTGGACGTGGACGACCTGCATGGGCCGGCCAGCCAGCTGCATGCCAGTGCCTGGATGATCTGGGTGCTGGGGTTTGTCGCCGGGACCCTGTTGCTGGGCACGTCGCAGTTGCGCCAGGCGCAGGGTCGCGCCCTGGGCGGGCTGGCCCTGGGCTGTGGCGTGCTGGCCGCGCTGGCGGCGTTTGCGCTGCAGGGTGTACTGCCGGCGCCGCTGGCACAACGGCTGGCATTCGCCTGCTGGGCGGTCTGGCTGGTGGCCGTACTGCCGCTGTCGCGCCCACGCTGAGACGCCTTGCGGAGCGTCGCGGCGTCCACCTCCAGCAGGCAGGATTGGAGACGTTTGCCGCACTGCGGTACGCTGTACCGCTTTGCCGCCGCATCCGCGTGTTCCATGACCAGCGCTGAAACCAACGCCTACGACCCGCAGCAGGTTGAATCCGACGCCCAGCAGTACTGGGACGCCACCCGTGCCTTCGAGGTCGACGAGACTTCGGACAAGCCGAAGTACTACTGCCTGTCGATGCTTCCGTACCCGTCCGGTGCGCTGCACATGGGCCACGTGCGCAATTACACGATTGGCGACGTGATCAGCCGCTACAAGCGCATGACCGGTCACAACGTGCTGCAGCCGATGGGCTGGGACGCGTTCGGCCTGCCGGCGGAAAACGCCGCGATCAAGAACAAGACCGCGCCGGCGGCGTGGACCTACAAGAACATCGATCACATGCGCAGCCAGCTGAAGTCGCTGGGCTATGCCATCGACTGGTCGCGCGAGTTCGCTACCTGCCGTCCGGACTACTACGTCCACGAGCAGCGCATGTTCACCCGCCTGATGCGCAAGGGCCTGGCCTATCGCCGCAACGCGGTGGTGAACTGGGACCCGGTCGACCAGACCGTGCTGGCCAACGAGCAGGTCATCGACGGCCGTGGCTGGCGCTCCGGTGCCCTGGTCGAGAAGCGCGAGATCCCGCAGTGGTTCCTGCGCATCACCGATTACGCCCAGGAGCTGCTGGACGGCCTGGACGAGCTGGACGGCTGGCCGGAATCGGTCAAGACCATGCAGCGCAACTGGATCGGCCGCTCCGAGGGCCTGGAAATCCAGTTCGACGTGCGTGATGTCGATGGCGGCATGCTGGACCCGCTGCGCGTGTTCACCACCCGCCCGGACACGGTGATGGGCGTGACCTTCGTGTCGATCGCCGCCGAGCATCCGCTGGCGCTGCACGCGGCGAAGAACAACCCGGAACTGGCGGCGCTGCTGGCCGACCTGAAGCAGGGCGGTGTGTCCGAGGCCGAGCTGGAAACCCAGGAAAAGCGCGGCATGGACACCGGCCTGCGCGCGCTGCATCCGGTCACCGGCGAGCCGGTGCCGGTGTGGGTCGCCAACTTCGTGCTGATGGGCTACGGCACCGGCGCGGTGATGGCCGTTCCGGGCCATGACCAGCGCGACAACGAAGTGGCCAACAAGTACGGCCTGCCGATCAGGCAGGTCATCGCCCTGAAGGATGCGCGCACCGAAGAGGAGCGCAACTGGGACGGCAGCCGCTGGCAGGACTGGTACAGCGACAAGAGCCGCCAGACCGAACTGGTCAACTCCGCCGAATTCGACGGCCTGGATTTCCAGGGAGCCTTCGAAGCCCTGGCCGAACGTTTCGAGCGCAAGGCCCAGGGCCAGCGCCGCGTCAACTACCGCCTGCGCGACTGGGGCGTGAGCCGCCAGCGTTACTGGGGTTGCCCGATTCCGGTGATCTACTGCGCCAAGTGCGGTGCGGTGCCGGTGCCGGAAGAGCAGTTGCCGGTGGTGCTGCCGGAAGACGTGGCGTTCGCCGGCACCGGCTCGCCGATCAAGACCGACCCGGAATGGCGCAAGACCACCTGCCCGGACTGCGGCGGCGCGGCCGAGCGCGAGACCGATACCTTCGACACCTTCATGGAGTCGAGCTGGTACTACGCCCGCTACACCTCGCCGGGTGCCCGTGATGCGGTCGACAAGCGCGGCAATTACTGGCTGCCGGTCGACCAGTACATCGGTGGCATCGAGCACGCGATCCTGCACCTGATGTATTTCCGCTTCTATCACAAGCTGCTGCGTGACGCGCGGATGGTGGACAGCAACGAGCCGGCGCGCAACCTGCTGTGCCAGGGCATGGTGATCGCCGAAACCTATTACCGCCCGAACCCGGACGGCTCGAAGGACTGGATCAACCCGGCCGATGTGGAAGTGCAGCGCGACGAGCGCGGCCGCATCACCGGCGCCACCCTGATCGCCGACGGCCAGCCGGTGGTGGTCGGTGGCACCGAGAAGATGTCCAAGTCGAAGAACAACGGCGTGGATCCGCAGGCGATGGTCGGCAAGTACGGCGCCGACACCGTGCGCCTGTTCTCGATGTTCGCCGCGCCGCCGGAGCAGTCGCTGGAGTGGAACGAGGCCGGCGTGGACGGCATGGCCCGGTTCCTGCGCCGCCTGTGGGCCCAGGTGCAGAAGCACGCGGCCGACGGTACCGCCCCGGCGCTGGATGCCGCCGCGCTGGATGCCAACCAGAAGGCGCTGCGCCGCAAGACCCACGAAACCATCGGCAAGGTCGGTGATGACTACGGCCGCCGCCACAGCTTCAATACCGCGATCGCTGCGGTGATGGAGCTGATGAACGCGCTGGCCAAATTCGAGGACGGCAGCGAGCAGGGCCGCGCGGTGCGCCAGGAAGCGCTGCAGGCCATCGTGCTGCTGCTGAACCCGATCACTCCGCATGCCAGCCACGCCCTGTGGCAGGTGCTGGGCCATGGCGAGACGCTGCTGGAAGACCAGCCGTTCCCGCAGGCCGACAGCAGCGCGCTGGTTCGCGATGCGCTCACCCTGGCGGTGCAGGTCAACGGCAAGCTGCGTGGCACCATCGAGGTGGCCGCCGATGCCGCGCGCGAGCAGGTCGAGGCGCTGGCGCTGACCGAGCCCAACGCGGCCAGGTTCATGGAAGGCCTGACGGTGCGCAAGATCATCATCGTCCCCGGCAAGATCGTGAACATCGTCGCCGCCTGATGTACCCCGCACCGGCCACCCGCGTGGTGGCCGGTGCCTTTCCAGAAGCAGGGCCGGGTACATGATGGCCCTGCATTCACGCGGCTTCGGGCACGCTGTGTGTTGCCGTGATCGCCCGGCTCCGCCAGACTGTCTCCATGACCCGAATCCTGCTTGCCCTCGTTCTTGTCCTCGGCCTTGCCGGCTGCGGCTTCCATCTGCGCAACAAGCTGATGCTGCCGACCGACACCGCCCCGGTGAAGGTGGTATCCACCGCCCCGTACAGTGAACTGGTCAAGCTGCTCAACCGCAGCCTGCTGGCTTCCGGTGCCAAGCTGGCCGATGAGGACAGCAAGGAACCCAGTGCCCAGCTGCAGGTGCTGTCCGAGCGCTGGGGTGACCTGCCGATTGCCATCGACTCGCAGGGCCGTGCACAGGAATACAGCCTGCGCTACGCCGTGATCTTCCTCTTCCGCCGCGAAGATGGCAGCGAACTGGTGCCGCAGCAGGTGATCGAACTGTCGCGCGATTACGTGTCGCCGCCGACCGACGCCACCGGTACCACCACCGAACGCGAAATCCTGGCCACGGAGTTGCGCCGGGAAATGTCCGCCTCGATCATCCGTCGTATCGACAGCGTGGTCCGCGCCGAGATCGAGAAGGGTGGCAGCCTGTCCGCGCCGAAGGCCAAGCCGATCGAGGGTGCGGTGCCGGCCGGGCCGGCCGCCGCCGTCAAGCACTGAGCGGCAGCGACGATGGAACTGCGTCCGGAGCAGCTGGCCAGCCAGGGCGCTGACACCCCGTTGGCGCCGGTGTACCTGATCGCAGGCCCGGAAACCCTGCGCGTGCTGGAGGCGGCCGATGCCATCCGCGCGCGTGCGCGCGCCTCGGGCATCGGCGAGCGCGAAGTGTTCGACGCCGATGGCCGTGATTTCGACTGGAACCAGCTCGACGCCAGCTTCAATGCACCCAGCCTGTTCAGCGCCCGCCGCCTGGTCGAGGTGCGCCTGCCCAGCGGCAAGCCGGGCAAGGATGGCGCCGAGGTGATCAGCCAGTTCTGCGCCAACCCGGCGCCGGACGTGGTGCTGATGATCACCGCCAATGAATGGAGCAAGGCCCATCAGGGCAAGTGGGCCGAGGCGGTCAGCCGTATCGGCGTGCTGTCGGTGGCATGGGCGATCAAGCCGCACGAACTGCCGGACTGGATCGAGCGCCGCCTGCGCAGCAAGGGCCTGCGTGCCGACCCGGCCGCCGTGCAGCGCCTGGCCGAGCGGGTGGAGGGCAACCTGCTGGCGGCCGCCCAGGAAATCGACAAACTGGCGCTGTTGGCCGATGGCCAGCCGCTGGATGTGGAGCGGATGGAGTCGCTGGTGGCTGACGCTGCCCGCTACGACGTGTTCCGGCTGGTGGAGGCGACGTTCTCCGGCCAGCCGCCGGCCGTGCTGCGCATGCTGGCCGGCCTGCGTGGCGAGGGCGAGGCAGTGGCGGCGCTGATGCCGATCGTGATCCGCGAACTGCTGGCTGGTGCCGGCCTGGCCCGCGTGCAGGCCCGTGGCGGCAACCTGGCTGCCGAAATGAAATCGCGTGGCATCTGGGAATCGCGGCAGGCGCCTTACAAGCGCGCGCTGCAGCGGCACCCGGAAGGCAAGCGCTGGGAACGCTTCGTGGCCGAAGCCGGCCTGGTCGACCGCATCGCCAAGGGGCGCGCCGACGGTGATGCCTGGCTGGCGCTGGAGCGCCTGCTGGTGGCCGTGGCCGAACCGCGTGCCGTGCGCCTGCTGGCACGGGCCTGAGTGATGAGCCTGCGGATCTATTACGGGGGCACCTTCGATCCGGTGCACCTGGGGCATCTGGCGATCGCGCGGGCTGCCCGTGACGAACTGCAGGTCGCCGTGCGCATGTTGCCGGCGGGCGATCCGCCACATCGTTCGGTACCCGGTGCCACCGCCGAGCAGCGCTGCACCATGCTGTCGCTGGCCATCGGCGACGAGCCGGGGCTGCTGCTGGACCGCCGCGAACTGGACCGTGCCACCCGCTATCCCGGTCGTCCTTCCTACACCGTCGATACCCTGCGCGAGCTGCGTGGCGAGCTGGGCCCGAGCCGGCCGCTGGCCTGGCTGGTGGGCGCCGACAGCCTGCTGGGCCTGTCCGGCTGGCACGAATGGGAGGCCCTGTTCGGGCTGGCCCATTTCGTGGTGGCCGAACGGCCGGGCAGTCCGTTGCAGGCGTCGATCGACGGTGAACTGGGGCGTGCCCTGCAAGGGCGCTGGGCCGACAACGAGCAGGCCCTGTTCGCCAGCCCGGCCGGGCGCATCCTGCGCCTGCACCACCCGCTGCGCGAGGAATCGGCCAGCGCCGTGCGCTCGCAGATCGCTGCCGGTGGTCCCTGGCGTGCCCTGCTGCCACCGGCCGTGGCCGACTATGTCGCTGCACACGGGCTGTACCGCCCGGCCACAGCGTGAATGGCGCGGCCGCGCCATCCCCGTATAATCGCCCCCACGTTTATCGAGTCGATCCACTTTGAGCAACCAGACCCAGCCCCAGACCATCAAGGTCGATCTGCCCAGCCCGCCGCCGTCCGTGCCGGAACTGCTGGCCAGCGTCCGCCAAGCCACCGAAGACCTGAAGGCCAAGGACCTGGTCGAGATCGACGTGCGCGGCCGGTCCAGCGTTGCCGACTACATGATCGTCGTGTCGGGCACCTCGACCCGCCATGTCAAGTCGATCGCCGATGAAGTCGTGCGCTTCGCCAAGAACATCGATGTGATGCCGCTGGGTGTTGAAGGCGAGCGCGAAGCCGAGTGGGTGCTGGTTGATCTGGGCGACGTGATCGTCCACGTGATGCTGCCGCGCGTGCGTGAGTTCTACGCTCTCGAGCGCCTGTGGACCGTCGGCGACCAGCCGCCGTCCAGCGACGACGAAGTGGCCTGAGCCACACGTTGACGCATCCCTTCGACGGCGCCGATGGCGCCGTCGACGTTTTGGAGGACCGTTGATGAAAGCCCGCCTGATCGCCACCGGTGAACGCGCGCCCAGCTGGGTCGCGCAGGGTTTCGCCGAATACCAGAAGCGGCTGTCGCATTGGCTGCCGTTCGAGCTGGTGGAAATCGAGCCCGGCCTGCGCGGCAAGGGCCGCGATCCGCGCCGCGCCACCGAAGATGAAGGCAAGCGGGTCATCGCTGCGCTGCCGAAGAACGCTTATGTGGTGGCACTGGATGTGCCGGGACGGCAGCTCAGTTCCGAACAGCTGGCACAGCGCCTGGAGCATTGGCGCGGGCAGGGCCGGGACCTGGCGTTCCTGATCGGTGGTCCGGAAGGGCATTCGCCGGAAGTCTCCGCGCTGGCCGATGAGAAGTGGTCGATCGGACCGCTGACGCTGCCGCACATGCTGGTGCGCCTGGTGGTGGCCGAGCAGCTGTATCGGGCTGCGGCAATGATTGCCAATCACCCCTACCATCGCGCGTGAAGAGTGGTTATACTAGTCGTCTGCCCGAATAGCTCAGCCGGTTAGAGCACTTGACTGTTAATCAGGGGGTCGTTGGTTCGAGTCCAACTTCGGGCGCCACCTTGAGAAACCTGCATCGCGAGATGCAGGTTTTTTTTTGCCCTGTTGTGGCCGAGCCCGCGCCCGGCTTCGAGGATGCAGCCGAGCGCGGGCCCGGCCGTACAATCTGCAGCTCCAACCACGGATGCTGATCGTGCGCGCACTCTTGTCCCTGGGCTCTGTGCTGCTTGCATTGCTGCCATTCGCCGCAGCGAAGGCCGCGCCCTCCACCTGGCATCCGCCACAGGGCGCCACCGAGCTTCCGTTGTGGCCGCAGGGCAAGGTGAGCGTGCCGCCGAAACTGAAAGGGCCCGAGCAGGTCAGCGAAGCAACCTCCGAAGCCAGTGGTGAACACTGGATGATGCTGCAGAACGTGGCGGTACCGACCCTCACCATGTTTCCGCCGAAGGGGCAGGCCAATGGCACCGCGGTGATGGTGGTGCCTGGCGGAGGCTACCGGGTGCTGGCGATGGACCTGGAAGGCAGCGAGATCTGCGACTGGCTGACCGCGCAGGGCGTCACCTGTGCATTGCTGAAATATCGCGTGCCGGCATCCGGCCCGAACTGGGACCCCGAGTGCAACTGCCGCGACATTCCGAAGGTGCCGATGGCCCTGCAGGATGCACAGCGTGCAATGGGCCTGCTGCGCGCGCAGGCCGGGCGCTGGGCAATCAATCCGAAGCGGATCGGGGTAATCGGCTTTTCCGCGGGTGGTCATGTAGTGGCGGGACTGAGCACGCATGCGCTGCGCAGCTACGCGCCGGTCGATGCCGCGGATGAGCAGCCGAGCCGCCCCGATTTCGCGATGGTGATGTATTCCGGGCACCTGTGGGCAGGGCACGGAAAGGGGTTGTCGCTGGTCAAGGACATCGCCGTGGATGACACGGTGCCGCCGACCTTCATCGCGCAGGCCACCGACGATCGCACCGATGACGTGCGCGAATCACTGGCCTATTACCGTGCGCTGATCGACGCGGGCGTGTCGGTGGAAATGCATCTGTTCGCCCGCGGCGGCCATGCATTCGGGCTGCGCATGAAGGATGCACCTGTAACGGCGTGGCCGCGGCTGGCCGAGCGCTGGATGCAGGACATCGGCATGCTGCCGAAGCAGGAGCCGTAGCGCCGAGCCTACGCTCGGCTGCCTCACCCCGTAGAGCCGAGCCTACGCTCGGCTGCCTCACCCCGTAGAGCCGAGCCTACGCTCGGCTGCCTCAACCCGTAGAGCCGAGCCATGCCCGGCTGCATGCGCGAAGCCGGGCATGGTTCGGCTCTACAGCGTTAGCTGGCCCCTGCGGAACGCCACCAAGGTGACCACCGCCACCGCCAGGATCGCGCCGAACAGCACCCACTCCCAGCGCGTGAATACCGGCTCGCCGCGTTGCCGCCGGGCCAGTGCGAACAGCACCACGCCCGGCACATACAGCAGCACCGACAGCAGCAGCTTGTCGAGGCCGCCGGCATACACCAGCCACAGCGCATAGGCGCTGGCCAGCAGTGCGACCCCGAAATCGCGCCAGCGCACGCCGGGCTCACCTGCGTAGGCCTGACCGCGCCAGGCCAGCTGCACGCCGAACGCGGTGGACAGGAAATAGGGCACCAGGCTCATCGATGCGGCCAGCAGCACCAGCCCGGTGTAGCTGCCCGCATTGACCAGCACCAGCAGCAGGAACAGCTGGATCAGCCCGTTGCTCAGCCAGAGTGCATTGGCCGGCACGCCGCGCGCATTCTCGCGGCCGAGGAAGGCCGGCATGGTGCCGTCGCCGGCGGCGGCATACAGCACTTCAGCGCACAGCAGCACCCAGGCCAGCAGCGCACCGAGCACTGAAATGATCGAACCGATGATGATCACCGTTGCGCCCCATTCGCCGACGATGGCGCGCAGCACATAGGCCATCGATGGGTTGGGCAGCCTGGCCAGTTCGGCCTGCGACAGCACGCCCATCGACAGCAGGCTGACCAGTACCAGCAGCAGCCAGACGCCCAGGAAACCGATCACCGTGGCACGGCCGACGTCGGCACGGCGCGCGGCACGCCGCGAATAGATGCTGGCGCCTTCGATGCCGATGAATACCCACACGGTCACCAGCATCATGCCGCGCAGCTGCTGGCCAAGGTCACCGAGTGCGGGCCTGCCGAGGAAGTCGGCACGGAACACGTCCATGCGGAACGCGCCTGCAGCCAGGATCAGGAACAGCGCGATCGGCAGCAGCTTGGCCACGGTCACCAGGCCGTTGACGATGGCCGCTGTTCGCAGGCCACGCAGCACCAGCAGGTGGACGGTCCACAACAGCACGGACGATGCGGCCACGGCGGCTGCGGTGTTGCCTTCGCCAAACACCGGCAGGAAGTGGCCGAGGCCACTGAAGATCAGCACGAAGAAGCTGGCGTTGCCGAGCACCGAGGCAACCCAGTAGCCCCATGCTGCGGAGAAGCCGATGTAGTTGCCGAAGCCTTCGCGCGCGTACGCGTAGATGCCGGTATCAAGATCCGGCCGGCGGTTGGCCAGGGCCTGGAACACGAAGGCCAGCATCAGCATGCCGGCGCCACTGACCGCCCAGCCGATCAGCGCGGCGGCCGGGCCGGCGCTGCGCGCCACGTTCTGCGGCAGTGAAAAGATGCCGGCGCCGACCATCGAGCCGACTACCAGTGCAGTCAACGCGGGCAGGCCCAGGCGTTGCGATGTCGCGGCCATGGAGATCCCCTGCGGCGTGGATGCCGCGAGCACACGGTAGCGATGTCCCCGTGAACATGCCTGCAAGCACCGGCCACCGAAACCGGTACGCACGGAAACGATGAAGGCCCGGGCAGAAGCCCGGGCCTTCGAGGGTGACGCTGCAACCGGTATTACTTGAACGTGTACTTGAAGCCGACGGTGTAGTAACGGCCCAGCGCACCGGAGAAGTGCATCGGGTTGTAGTTCACCGCGCCGTAGGTGGTCGGGTCGAGCGGGGCGATGCGATCGAACACGTTGGCCACCGAGGCGTTGAGTTCGAACGAATCGTTGATGCTCCAGCGACCGGACAGGTCCATCGTGGTGAACGAGGAGATCTTCGTCACCGGCGTACCGTCAGCGTAGAAGGCCAGGTAGCTGCCACCACGGCTGTCGATGTTGTCCATCTTGCTGATGTAGTTGACGATGCCGCTGACGCTCCACGGGCCCTGCTTCCAGGTGGTGCCGAAGTTGACCTTGTCCTTCGGCGTACCGATGCAGTTGGTGACGTCGCAGTTGCCGTGGGTACCCACGTAATCAACCGTGTCGCCGCCTTCGGTGCGCTCGAACTTCAGGATGTGGCTCCACTGCAGGTCCAGCTCCAGCTGGCCCGGGCCGATCTCGAAGGTCTGGCGGATATCGGTATCGATACCGCGCACGCGCGACGAGCTGGCATTCACGTAGCCGGTGTTGACCGCCAGGATGGTGCCGCTGTTGGCCACGCCATTGAGATTGTTGCTGTCGCGCAGCACGTTGCCGGCGAGGATCGCCGCCGCCGTGCTGCCCTGCACGATCTCGTTGGTGCGCTTGATCTGCCAGGCGTCGACGGTCATCGAGGTGGTCGAGGTCGGCTGCAGCACGATGCCGACCGAGTAGCTCTTGGACTCTTCCGGCTTCAGCAGCTTGTTCGGCTTGGTGATGATCGCCACCGAGTTGGCGCCGCACTCGCTGGCGGCGTTGCCGCTGATCTGGCAACGCACCGGGTCGACCGCGGTGGAGAAGGCAGCCAGGCCACCGTCACCGTTCTCGGCCGGGTTCGGCGCGCGGAAACCTTCGGCGTAGCTGGCGCGCAGGGCGATCCAGTCGGCCGGGGTCCACTTCACGCCCAGCTTCGGCGTGGCCTTGCCTTCACCGCTTTCGTACTTGTCGTAACGCAGGGCACCGGACAGTTCCAGCTGTTCCAGCACCGGCGCCGACAGTTCGACGTAGCCGGCGTAGACGTTCTGGGTGCCGTCATAGGCCGAGTAGCCCAGGCCGATGATGTCGCCCTGGTCGGTGTAGGTCTGCGGGGTCAGGCTGTTGCTGGTCTTGCGCCACTCGGTACCGATCGCCAGGCCCAGCGGACCGCCCTTGAGGTCCATCAGGCTGCGCGACACGGTGAAGTCGAACATGTCCAGGCTGGACTTGGCGCGGGCGCTGATGGTCGGCGAGATGTAGTCGTACAGCGCCTGCGAGTTCAGGTTGGCGTTGTCGCCGATGCGCCAGGTACCGCCGGCGCAGTTCGGGTTGCCCAGCGCGCACAGCACCGAGCTGTAACGCAGGAAGCCGGTGCGCTTGTTGGTCAGGTCGGTGCCCGAATGCAGGTAGGCGGTGTCGTAGCTCCAGTCGCCCCAGTTGCCCTTGATGCCGACCAGGAAGCGGTTGAACTCATTGGTGTTGTCGGTCACGCGCGGGCCGACATCCCAGGCGGAGTAGCGCACGCGGACCGGGGTGGCGCCCGGCTGCCCGTAGAACGGGTTGTCCGGGTGGTTGGCACCCAGCACGGTGGCACCTGGGCCACTGTTGGCGTTGACCGGGCCGCCCGGGTAGCCCCAGCCACCGGACACGCCGGACGGGGTGTTGCTGAAGATGGTTTCCTTCTTCGAGTAGCCGATCTCGGTGTAGATCTCGCCGCCTTCACCGAAGGCGAAGCTGGCGCGGCCGAACACGTTGACGTACTTCTCTTCCGGGATCAGGTCGCGGTACTGCTGCGCCGGATCGAACAGGCAGCCGTCAGCGGCGATGCTGGCCGGCGTCTGCCCACCGATGGTGGTCAGGCCAGCACAGCCCGGCAGCGGCACCAGGTGGCCGGTGGCGTCGAGGTAGGAGCCGTTCGGGCCGGAGCCGCCGGAGGTGCCGCCACGGGTGTAGGCACCGCCGAGGAACTGGGCGGTCTTGTCATAGCCCCACTGGCGGGTGTCACCGGTACCGATCCACTTGCGGTTCTTGCGGTCGCTGAGCTTGATCGCGTCGGTCTTGCCGACGTCCAGGCTGAAGAATGCGTTCCAGCCATCGGTGGCCAGGTCGCCGGTACCGGCGGTCAGGGTCGCCTTTTTGGCGTCGCCATCGCTGTCACCGGACAGGCCGTAGGAACCACGCAGGATGGCGCCCTGGAAGTCGCTGCGCAGAATGATGTTGACCACGCCGGCGATGGCATCGGAGCCGTAGATCGCCGAGGCGCCGTCCTTGAGCACTTCCACGCGCTCGACGGCATCGAGCGGAATGGTGCTGAGGTCGGTGAAGACCTTCTGGCCGTCATCGGCCAGGCCATAGGTGGCCATGCGGCGGCCGTTCAACAGCACCAGCGTCGAGCCGGCGCCCAGGCCGCGCAGCGAGATGCCGGCACCACCGCCGGCGAAACCGTTGCCGAAGGTCTTGGGGATCGAGCCGGCGCCATCGGCGGTGATGGTCTGCAGGTACTCGGCCAGCGAGGTCTTGCCGGTGCGGTCGATTTCCTGGCGGGTCACCACCTGTACCGGCGACGGAGTCTCGGTGTTGGTGCGCGGAATGTTGGAGCCGGTGACCGTGATGCGGTCGAGGTTGGTGGCCTTTTCCTGCGCGAAGGCGGAGGAGGAAGCGACGGCGCCGGCCAGCAGCAGGGCGCCGCCGGTGAGGATGTGGGTGATGGACGATGCCAGGGTGCTGCGGCGGCGGCTGGCGGGCCGTTGGATCGGGTGTTTCACAGCTTCTCTCCTAACTGGAAAACCGTAGCGTTGAGGGCTGTCGCCGGATCAATACCGGGACGCGCCAATCTAGGTTTCCACCGGGTGACGAAGTCGTGAATTTTTGCTTAATCGGTAACGCTTGGTCCTGGTCTGTCCGCATCCCCGGGCAGTAGCAGGGGCCGGCCCGGCGCGAGGCCGGGCCGGTGGGTCGCTCAGTCCGGCAGCGAGAACTGTACCGGCACCATGCCGATGGCCGGAACCGCAACGCCGTCACGCTGGGCTGGCTCGAAGCGCCAGTGCTTGAGCACCTGCTGGCGGGCGGCCTGGTCCAGGGTGCGCGAGCCGCTGCTGCGCTCGACGCTGACGGCGACCGGCTGGCCGTGGATGTTCACTTCCACCCGCAACAGGACCGTGCCCTGTTCGTGGTTGCGCATGGCCTGGATCGGGTAGGCCGGCGGCGGGGCGCTGCGGTACTGCAGCTGGGCGCCCGCCAGTGGGGTGGAGGTATCGATGCTCGGCGCCAGCTGCGGCGGAGCCGGTTCGGCGGCCGGCAACGCGATGCCCTGGGTCTCCTCCACGGTCGCGGTGGGTGCGGGCAGTGGCGGTACCACCGGCTGCGTCCGCGGTTTCGGCACCACTTGGACGATGTCTTTCGGCGGGAGCGGAACCGGCGGCGCCGGCGGTGGCGGGATCTTCTCGATCAGCCGGACCGGGGTCTTGTCACGCGGGACCTGCACGGCCTGGTAGGTCGCAGGGATGAGCAGCAACAGGAAGGCCAGCAGGTGCAGGGCGATCGCCGCACTCCAGGCGGCTACGCGGGCGGGGTCGAAGTGCGGGGATGCAACGGGATACGTACGAACCATGATCCACCTCCATGCCAGTGACGAAGTCCTCAACGCACCAGGGCCCGTGGCGGGGTTGCCGCACGCGGCTGGCAGTCCATCAGTAGCGCGGCATGGCGGCCACTGCCTAGAGGCAGGGGCATGCGCGTTGGGCTGGCCTTCAGCCAGCGCCGCAGGAGGGCACGAAAAAAGGCGGGCCCCCTGCGGGACCCGCCTGTGTCGGCAGTGGCCGGCGCGATCAGCGGCCCAGTTCGAACACCACGTCCAGGTTGACCGAGACGGTCGATTCACCCGGCGCGACCGGGGTGGCCTTGTCCATCGCCGCACCGGCCGCCATGGTGCGCATCATCGGCATCGGGCGGAAGCCGCCGTTGCTGTTCTCGGAGATGCTGACGATGCGGCGCACCTGCAGGCCCAGCGACCTGGCGTAGGTCTGGGCGCGGGCCTGGGCCTTCTTCAGGGCGGCCAGGCGGGCTTCGTCATAGACCGGTTCGGGCTGGTCGATCTCGAAGCTGGGGCCATTGATCTGGTTGGCGCCCTGGGCGGCCAGTGCGTCGAGCACCTTGCCGAGCTTGGCGATGTCGCGCACCTTCAGGCTGACCGTGTTGCTGGCCTGGTAGCCGGTGATCTTCGGCGCTTCATTGTCGGCATAGCGGTACTGCGGGTTGAGGCTGACGCCGCTGGTCTGCACGTCGCGCTCGGCAATGCCGGCGGCCTTGATCGCGGCCAGCACCTTGTCCATCTGCTGGGCGTTCTGGCGCATGGCGCTGTTGCCGTCGGCGGCCTGGGAGACCACGCCGGCCGACAGGGTGGCGATGTCCGGCACGCGGGTGGCTTCGGCGTTGGCCGAGATGTTCAGCAGGGTGCCTTCGGCCGCGGCGGCGATCGACGGCGACGACGGAGCGGCATGAGCGGTCATCGAGGTTCCAAGGGCGAGGGACAGGGCAAGCAGCAGCGGGGTGGCGGTCAGGCGCATGGGATCTCCTTGTTGTGGCGGTGAGGGTGGTGTCGTAGCGATGAACGCGCTGTGAGCCTGTTCGGGGTTGTACGCGTTCCGTAACGGGTTGCCGACGATTCAGGTGGCGGCCTCAGGTTATGCTGTGCCGATGCTCTATCTTGCTTCCCGCTCCCCCCGACGCAACCAGCTGCTGGCCCGACTCGGACGCCCCTTCCAGGCCCTTGACCTGGAGGTCGCCGAGCATCGCGCGGCGACTGAAAGTGCCGAACAGTATGTGTGCCGGGTCGCCGCCGACAAGGCGCGTGCCGGGCTGGCCCGGGTGCTGGCCGGCGACCCGCAGGCGCGGGTGCTCGGTTCGGACACCGAGGTGGTGCTGGAGGGCGAGGTCTTCGGCAAGCCGGCCGACGCCGAAGACGCGCGGGCGATGCTGGCGCGTCTGGCCGGGCGCACCCATCAGGTGATGACCGCGGTGGTGGTGGTTGGCGCAGACGGCCTGGACAGCGAGCTGGTCATTTCCGAAGTGACCTTCGCCCCGATCGACGCCGCCAGCATCGCCGCCTATGTCGCCACCGGCGAGCCGCTGGACAAGGCCGGTGCCTACGCCATCCAGGGTGGGGCCGAACGCTGGATCGAACATCTTTCCGGCAGCTACTCCGGCGTAATGGGGTTGCCGCTGCTGCATACCGATCGACTGCTGGCGCGCTGTGGCGTGCCGGCCCCCACTGCCGATGCCGCCAGGGAGGCTGCCGATGTCTGAGGAAATCCTGGTCAATGTGACCCCGCGCGAGACCCGGGTCGCGGTGATCGAAAATGGCATGCTGCAGGAACTGCACATCGAGCGCGGTTGGCGCCGTGGCGTGGTCGGCAACATCTACAAGGGCAAGGTGCAGCGGGTCATGCCCGGCATGCAGGCCGCCTTCGTCGAAGTCGGCCTGGAGCGCGCGGCGTTCCTGCACGCCAACGACGTGGTGCGGCCGGCGCCGGTGGCCAGCGCCGACACCGAGAACACCACCCTGCCGCCGCCGGCCAGCGTGCCGATCGTCGAGCTGCTGCGTGACGGCCAGGACATCGTGGTGCAGGTGGTGAAGGACCCGATCGGCACCAAGGGTGCCCGCCTGACCACGCAGATCAGCATTCCCTCGCGCTACATGGTGTTGCTGCCGCAGTCCAAGGTGGTGGGCGTGTCGGCGCGCATCGAAGACGAAACCGAGCGCGCCCGCCTGAAGGCGCTGGTGACCGAACTGTCGGCGCAGCACGGTGGTTACGGCTACATCGTGCGCACCAACGCCGAAGGGCAGCCGGCCGAGGCCATCGCCGAGGACATCGCCTACCTGTCGCGGGTGTGGAACGTGGTCGAGCGCCGCGGCCGCGAAGCGCCGTCGTGCAGCATCATCTATGAAGACCTGAGCCTGCCGCTGCGGTCCGTGCGCGACCTGATCCGCAAGGACGTGGACAAGGTGAAGGTGGACTCGAAGGAGACCTTCGGCCAGCTGCAGGCCTTCGTCGCCAAGTACATGCCGGTGCTGGCCGAGAAGCTGGAGCTGTATTCCGGCGACCGCCCGATCTTCGACATGTTCGGCGTGGAGGACGAGATCGGCCGCGCGCTGGACAAGCAGGTGCCGCTGAAATCCGGTGGCTACCTGGTGATCGACCAGACCGAAGCGATGACCACCATCGACGTCAACACCGGCTCGTTCCTCGGCCAGCGCAACCTGGAAGAAACGGTGTTCCGCACCAACCTGGAAGCGGCGCAGGCGGTGGCGCGGCAGCTGCGGCTGCGCAACCTGGGCGGCATCATCATCATCGACTTCATCGACATGGATGACGCAGAGCACCGCCGCCAGGTGCTGCGCACGCTTGAGAAAGCGCTGGCCCGCGATCATGCCAAGACCACGGTCTATGATTTCTCGCCGCTGGGCCTGGTGGAGATGACCCGCAAGCGCACGGTGGAAAGCCTGGAGCGCCAGCTGTCGGAAACCTGCCCGCAGTGCAGCGGCCGCGGCAGCATCAAGACCACCGAGACGGTGACCTACGAGATCTTCCGCGAGATCACCCGTGCCGTGCGCCAGTTCGATGCCGCGCGGCTGCTGGTCATCGCCTCGACCAAGGTGGTCGCGCGCATCACCGATGAGGAATCGTCGGCGGTGGCCGAGCTGGAGGAGTTCCTCGGCAAGAGCATCCGCTTCCAGGCGGACGAGCAGTACCTGCAGGAGCAATTCGATGTTGTTCTGCTCTGATCCTCGCCGGCCGCAGGCCGGCGGTGGCCGATGAGCGCGCCGCCGCGCCTGCGACTGCGAAGGATCCGCCGTCATTTCATTGCCGCCTGTGCGGTGGGCCTGGTCGGGCTTGCACTGCTGGTGGGCACGCTCAGCCAGCTGCTGCCGCTGGCCGAGCGCCATCCCGAGAAGATTGCCGCCTGGCTGAGTGAGCGTGCCGGCCAGCCGGTGCGATTCGACCAGCTGCACACGGCCTGGACCCGTCGTGGCCCGCTGCTGCAGCTGAAAGGACTGCGCATCGGTGCCGGGCAGGGCCTGGCGATCGGTGAGGCCGAGGTGCTGGTGTCGATGTACAGCGGGCTGCTGCCCGGGCGTTCGCTGACCGAGCTGCGCCTGCGTGGCCTGGCGCTGGACCTGCAGCAGGGCGACGACGGACGCTGGTCGGTGCGGGGGTTGCCGCAGTCCGACAGCGGTGGTGATCCTCTGGACGCGTTGCGCCGGCTGGGCGAACTGCAGGTGATCGGGGGCCGCCTGGGCGTACGCGCGCCGGCGTTGGGCATCGACACCACGCTGCCGCGCATCGACCTGCGCATGCGGGTCAATGGCGATCGCCTGCGCGTGGGCGTACGCGCCTGGGCCCAGGCCGAGGCGCTGCCGCTGACCGCGGTACTGGACGTGGACCGCGTGCGCGGCAATGGCCAGGCCTGGCTGGGTGCCGACCCTGTCGATTTCCATGCCTGGTCGCCCTTGCTGGCGGCCGGCGGTGTCCGCCTGCGCGAGGGCAAGGGCGAGTTGAACCTGTGGCTGACCCTGCGTGATTTCGCGCCGGTGGCGCTGACCACCGATTCGGACCTGCGCGACGTGCGCGTCGACGGCGCACCGATGCCCGGCGTGGCGGCACCGCAGCTGCAACTGCAGCGGCTGCAGGCCCGCCTGCGCTGGCAGCGCCAGGCCGATGGCTGGGCGCTGCAGGTGCCACGCCTGCGGCTGAAGACCGAAGACGGCGAACAGCAGCTCGATGGCCTGCAGATGCAGGTCGGCAAGCAGCTGCGGGTGGACGCCGGTGCGGTGCAGGCCGGTACCGCGCTGCGCGGGCTGGCCCTGAGCGATCGCCTTGAACCGGGGCTGCGGCGCTGGCTGTTCCTGTCCAGGCCGCAGCTGGAGGTGCGCGAGTTGCAGCTGGCCGGCGAACGCGATGGTCCGTTGCGGGCACAGGGCGAGCTGCAGTCGCTGGGCTTTGCCAGCGTTGGCGATTCTCCGGGCCTGCGCGGCCTGGGCGGGCGTTTCGAAGGCGATGCCGATGGCTTCAGCCTGCAGCTGCAGCCGCAACGGCAGCTGCAGTTCGATTGGCCGACCGGCTTTGGCGTGCGGCATGACCTGCACCTGGCCGGTCAGATCGTGGGCTGGCGCGACGAGGGCGGTGGTTGGCGGATCGGAACGCCGGCCATGCGCGTGGAAGGCACCGACTACGCGGCCGACGTGCGCGGCGGTGTCTGGTTCCAGGGCGACGGCACGCGGCCGTGGCTGCAGCTGGCCGCCAAGCTGGACGACGTGCCGATGACGGCGGCCAAGCGCTTCTGGATCCACTCCAAGATGAGCAAGGGCGCCACCGACTGGCTGGACATGGCACTGGCCGGCGGCCAGGTACGCGGTGGTGTCGGCCTGGTCACCGGTGATCTGGACGACTGGCCGTTCGACAACAACGATGGCCGCTTCGAGGCCACCGGCCACATCACCAATGGCGACATCCGCTTCCAGCACGACTGGCCGCTGATGAGCCAGGTCGATGCCGATATCGCCTTCATCGGCCCCGGCTTCGACATGCGTGGGCGTGGCGACCTGGCTGGCGTGGCAGTGCAGAAATTCGAGGCCGGCATTCCGGACTTCGGCCACCAGCCGCTGTACGTGCGCGCCGACGCGCCGAGCGAGGCCGGCAAGCTGCTGGCGATGCTGCGCCAGAGCCCGCTGCACAAGGATTACGGCGACACCCTGGACAACCTGGTCGCCAGCGGCCCGGCGCATGTGACGTTCGATCTGCTGCAGCCGCTGCACCTGGACGAAGGCGAGGGCCACCTGCAGGGCACGGTCGATCTGACCGGCGTGAAGCTGGTCGACAAGCGCTTCCAGCTGGCCTTCGACAACATGCATGGGCAGGCGCGCTACAGCAATGGCGGTTTCGACGCCGAGGAACTGGCGGTGCGCCACCTTGGCCAGGATGGCCGCCTGAGCCTGCGTGCCGGTGGCTACGTGCACGACAGCACGCGGGCCTTCGAATCGCAGCTGACGGCCCATCTTGATGTCGGCGTACTGATCGACCGCGCACCGGAAATGGCCTGGCTCAAGCCCTACATCACGGGCAATTCGGCGTGGACCATCGCAGTCAACCTGCCCAAGGTGGCCCCGGGCGCGCCTGCGCCGCCGAGCGAGCTGCGCTTGAGTTCGGACCTGGTCGGCACCCGGCTGGACCTGCCCGCGCCGTTGGACAAGCCCGCCGCCGAACCGCTGGCGACCACGGTGGCCGCGCAGCTGCCGATGGGCGCCGGCCGCATCGATGTGGCCTTCGGCCAGCGCCTGGCCCTGGCGGCACGCAGCCACAACAACCAGACCGGCGTGCAGGTCACGCTGGGCAGTGATCATGTCGACCGCGAGCCGCCGCCAAGCGGACTGACGGTCAATGGCCGCAGCCCGACCCTGGATGCGCTGGAGTGGATCAGCCTGGCACGGGGCGGCGGTGACGACGATGCCATGCCACTGCGTGCGGTGGACGTGCAGGTTGGCCAGCTCAAGCTGATCGGCGGTGTGTTCGAGCAGACCCGGCTGCAGCTGCACCCGGGCCCGCAGGCACTGGATGTGCGCCTGGACGGCCCGTCGCTGGCTGGCCGCCTGACGGTCCCCAATGCAGACGGCGGCACGATCAGTGGCCAGCTTGACCGCGTGCACTGGCAGTCGCTGCCGGCGGCACCGGGTGCGCCGGCCGCACCTGCGCGGGTACAGGCCGGTGCCAACGACATGGACCCGGCCAAGCTGCCGCCGTTCGCGCTGGACATCGCCGACCTGAAGTTCGGGAAGGTGGTGCTGGGCCAGGCGGTGCTGCGCACGCGCCCGCTGGCCAATGGCCTGAACGTGGACGAGCTGCGCTTCCGTGCGCCGGACCAGGAGATCGACATCAGCGGCCGCTGGCTGGGCCGTACCGGGGGTGCGCGTACCGAGCTGACCGCACAGGTGCGCAGCGAGGACCTGGGCGGGTTGATGCAGAACCTCGACTACGGCGGCCAGTTGCGCGGTGGTTCCGGCCAGGCGCAGCTGCAGGCCTCGTGGAGCGGTGGTCCATCGGACTTCCAGCTGGGCAACCTGCAGGGCAGCCTCGACCTGCACGCGCGCAATGGCCAGCTGCTGGAGCTGGATCCGGGCGCCGGCCGCGTGCTGGGCCTGCTCAGCGTCGCGCAGCTGCCGCGTCGCCTGATGTTCGATTTCCGCGACTTCTTCTCCAAGGGCTTCGCGTTCAACCAGATCGACGGCAACATGCAGTTCGGCCAGGGCATGGCGCGCACCGACAAGGTGCTGATCGAGGGCCCGGCGGCCAACATCACCATCCGTGGACAGGCCGACCTGCGCAACCAGCGGTTCGACCAGACCATCGACGTCAACCCGCGCGCGGGCAACCTGCTGACCGTGGTCGGTGCGGTGGCCGGTGGCCCGGTGGGGGCCGCGCTGGGCGCGGCGACCAATGCGGTATTGTCCAAGCCGCTGGGCGAGATTGGCGCCCGCACCTACAAGGTGACCGGTCCATGGAAGGAGCCGAAGGTGGAAGTGATCGAGCGCAGCCGCGACAAGACCCCGCCGCCCGCGCCGGCACCTGCGCCGGCCATTCCGCCGCCCGTCACCGACCTGCCGCGCTCGCGCTGAGCGCGGTTTCCTGTTCACGGGGCTTGCCTGAGCGCCCCCGCACCCCCAGATCGAGACCATGACTGATATCGCCCTGACGCTTGCCCAAGATCGCCTGCTGCGCCCCGGCGGCCTGGATACCGCTGGCCTGGAGCGCACCTTCGGCCAGCTGCTTGGCCCCGGTGTCGACTTCGGCGACCTGTATTTCCAGCACGCCCGCCGCGAGAGCTGGAGCGTGGAAGACGGCATCGTCAAGGACGGCGCCCATTCCATCGAGCAGGGCGTGGGCGTGCGGGCGATTTCCGGCGAGAAGACCGGCTTCGCCTACTCCGATGACATCCATGCCGATGCGCTGCTGGCGGCGGCACAGTCGGCGCGCGCGATCTCGCGTGAGGGCGGTGCGCAGCGCGGACGTTCGCTGCTGCGTGGCAATGCGCGCGCGCTGTACCCGGCGCTGGACCCGATCGACGGTATCGGCAACGAAGCCAAGGTCGAGGTGCTCAAGCGCCTGGATGACTACCTGCGTGCCGCCGATCCCCGCGTGAAGCAGGTGATGGTGAGCCTGTCCGGCGGCGTCGATACGGTGCTGATCGCCCGCAGTGATGGCGTGCTGGCAGCCGACGTGCGTCCGCTGGTACGCCTGAACGTGCAGGTGATCGTCGAACACAATGGCCGTCGCGAGTCCGGCTATGCCGGCGGTGGTGGCCGCTATGGCTACGAAGATCTGTTTGCCAGTGGCCGCCCGGAGGCCCTCGCCCAGGAAGCACTGCGCCAGGCGCTGGTGAACCTGGAAGCGGTGCCGGCGCCGGCCGGCATGATGCCGGTGGTGCTGGGCCCGGGTTGGCCGGGCGTGCTGCTGCACGAAGCGGTCGGCCACGGCCTGGAAGGTGACTTCAACCGCAAGGGCACCAGTGTCTACGCCGGCCGCATCGGTGAGCGTGTCGCGGCACCGGGGGTGACCATCGTCGACGATGGCACGCTCGACGGTCGGCGCGGTTCGTTGAACATCGATGACGAAGGCCACCCGACCCAGTGCACCACGCTGATCGAGGACGGCATCCTGGTCGGCTACATGCAGGACAGCCTCAATGCGCGGCTGATGGGCATGGCACCGACCGGCAACGGGCGCCGTGAATCGTTCGCGCACCTGACCATGCCGCGCATGACCAATACCTACATGCGTGCCGGCCAGCACGACCCGCAGGAGATGATCCGTTCGGTGAAGAAGGGACTGTACGCGGTCAACTTCGGCGGCGGGCAGGTCGACATCACCAGCGGCAAGTACGTGTTCTCGGCCACCGAGGCTTACCTGATCGAGGATGGCCGCATCACCACGCCGGTGAAGGGCGCGACCCTGATCGGCAACGGCCCGGAAACCATGCAGAAGGTGCGCATGGTCGGCAACGACCTGGCTCTGGACGAGGGCGTGGGCATCTGTGGCAAGGACGGGCAGAGCGTGCCCGTGGGTGTCGGCCAGCCCTCGCTGCTGATCGAGGGCATCACCGTCGGCGGTACCCAGGCCTGAGCCGGGCGATGGCCAGCGCCACCGCCCCGCTCGGCGGGGACTCAGTCCTCGTCGGCTTCGTCGGTCTCGACGGAGTCGGTGTCTTCGGCGCTGGCCTTCAGGCCCAGCGCGGCCGGCAGCATCAGGGTGCGCAGCACCTGGAAGATCTCGCGGTAGGCGCGCGGCGGCTTGTTCCTGGCTTTTTCGGCCTGCGCGTTGCGTACCAGGGTGCGCAGCTGCTGGCGGTCGGCCTGCGGGTAGTCGTTGAGCAGTGCGGCCAGAGCTGTGTCACCCTCGGCCAGCAGGCGGTCGCGCCAGTCCTCTGCGCGGTGCATCATCGCCACTTCGCGGCGGCCGGTTTCGCTGTTGGCGTCCAGCGCATCGCGGATCGCATCCAGCGTGGCGTCTTCTTCGCGACGCATGTGCTTGGCCAGGAACGCCAGCTGCCGCTTGTGGGCGATGTGGGCCGTGATGCGCTTGCACTCGGCGATATGCGGCAGCAGGTCTTCCGGGATCGGCAGGCGCGCCAGCTGGGCCGGGGTCAGCGACACCAGCTTCTCGCCCAGGGCCAGGACGTCGAGCGCGTCGCGCCGGTTCTGGCTGCGGCTCTTGTCGTGGAATTCACCGGTTTCTTCGTCGCGTCCGCGCATCGTTCCTACCTGATCTCAAAAAAAGTCGCCCGGCGTGATGCCGGGCCCAACCCGCACAGGATAAAGCATTGAACGTGATCGCCCCTGAAGTCGCCGTCGGCGACGACAGCCCGGCCCGGCTGGAACGGCTGGCCGACCTCTCCCAGCAGCTGCTCGACCGCGCCCGCGCGCTGGGCGCCAGCCAGGCCGAGGTCAGCTGCAGCGAAGACCGGGGCCTGGAGGTCAATGTCCGTCTCGGCGAGGTCGAGACCGTGCAGTCCACCCGTGACCGCGGCATTGCCGTGACTGTCTATTTCGGCCAGCGCAAGGGCAGTGCCAGCACCGGCGACCTGAACGAGGCCAGCCTCGCCGCCACGGTCGAGCAGGCCTGCGCGATCGCCCGGCATACCGAGGACGACCCGGCCGCCGGCCTGGCCGAAGCCGCGCTGATGGCCACCGACTTCCCGGACCTGGACGGTTGGCACCCGTGGGTGCTGCAGGCCGATGAGGCGGTGGACCTGGCCCTGGCCTGCGAAGCCGCGGGCCGTGAGGCCGATGCGCAGATCCGCAATTCCGATGGCGCATCGGTGTCGAGCATGCAGAGCCTGTCGGTGTACGCCAATTCGCATGGCTTCTTCGGCCGTGAGCGCGGTACCCATCATTCGGTCGGCTGCGCGCTGATCGCCGGGCAGGGCGATGGCATGCAGCGTGATGGCTGGTACACCAGCGCGCTGGCCCGCGAGGACCTGGAAGACGTGGGCCTGGTCGGCCGCCGCGCCGCCGAGCGCACCGTGGCCCGCCTGCAGCCGCGTTCGCTGGCCACCGGCAGCATGCCGGTGCTGTTCGCCCCGGAAGTGGCACGCAGCCTGGTCGGCCACCTGCTGTCGGCAGTGTCCGGCGGTGCCCTGTACCGCCAGGCCAGCTTCCTGCTGGACAGCGTCGGCCAGCGCCTGTTCCCGGAATGGATGCAGATCGACGAACTGCCGCACCTGCGCCGCGGCCTGCGCTCGGCCGCCTTCGACGGCGACGGCGTGGCCACCCGTGCTTCGGCGCTGGTCCGTGACGGCGTGCTGCAGCGCTACGTGCTGGGCAGCTATTCGGCGCGCAAGCTCGGCCTGCAGACCACCGCCAATGCCGGCGGCGTGCACAACCTGCAGCTAACGGCCAATGCCGGCCCGCTGGAAGAGATCGCCCGGCAGATGGGCGACGGCCTGCTGGTGACCGAGCTGATGGGGCAGGGTGTGAACGGGGTAACCGGCGACTACTCGCGGGGCGCGGGCGGCTTCCGTGTCGAGAACGGCGAGATCCAGTACCCGGTGGACGGCGTCACCATTGCCGGCAACCTGCGCGAGATGTTCAGCACGATCGAGGCGGTCGGCAGCGATGTCGACCCGCGCTCGCACATCCGGACCGGATCGATCCTGCTGGGGCGGATGACCATCGCCGGTAATGATTGATGGCGTTGATGGCGTAAGCTATGCCCGCCTGACGCAATCAGCCTGGTGCTGGTGGGTCAAGACCACCCAATGAAAAGGAGTTTTGTCGTGAGTGAATTCGATAACGTCCCGCCGCCGCCGGCCACCACCGATGCGCCGGCCGACCAGCGCACCATGGCCCTGGCCGCCCACCTGCTGGGCATCTTCACCTGGTTCATCGGCCCGCTGATCATCTGGCTGATCAACAAGGACGACGCGAGCAAGGCCTTCGTGACCGACCAGGCCAAGGAAGCGCTGAACTTCCAGATCACCATCACCATCGCGATGCTGATCTGCATCGTGCTGACCATCGTGATCATCGGCGGCATCCTGGCCCCGATCGTCGGCCTCCTGAACCTGGTGTTCTGCATCATCGCCGCAGTCAAGGCGAACAACGGCGAAGCCTACCGCTACCCGTTCGCGCTGCGCCTGGTCAAGTAAGACCGGCCGCATGCGGAACTGAAAACGCCCGGCATTGCCGGGCGTTTTCGTGTGCGGGCAACGCCCGGCGAGCGCGCAGTGCCAGCGGTCAGTGATCGCGTTCCACCGCCAGCGTTGCCAGCGCGCGCAGCGCGTCGGCCTCTTCGCCATATCCGGCCAAGGTGGCCTGCATGCGTGCGGCCAGTTCGCGCAGCTGCGCCTTCGCACCGTCCATGCCGAGCAGGGCGGGGAAGGTGCTCTTGTCCTGCGCCTGGTCCTTGCCGGCGGTCTTGCCCAGCTGTTCGGAACTGGCTTCGACATCGAGGATGTCGTCGCGTACCTGGAAGGCCAGGCCGAGTGCATCGGCGAAACTGTCGAGCTGGGCCAGCTGCGGCTCGTGGGCCTGGCCGCACAGCGCACCCATGCGCACCGCCGCGCGGATCAGTGCACCGGTCTTCAGCGCATGCATGCGGGTCAGTGCCGCCAGCGTCTGCTGCTGGCCGGTGGCATCGATGTCCAGCGCCTGGCCACCGCACATGCCGGAGGCGCCGGACGCGTGGGCCAGGGTCTGCAGGCAGGCCACGCGCAGCGTGGCGGGCAGCGGTGCATCGGCCAGCAGGCCGAAGGCACGGGTCTGCAGCGCATCGCCAGCGAGGATCGCGGTGGCTTCGTCGAAGGCGATGTGGGTGGTCGGCTTGCCGCGGCGCAGGGCGTCATCGTCCATTGCTGGCAGGTCGTCATGCACCAGCGAATAGGCGTGGATGAGCTCGACGGCCATCGCCGCTGCGTCCAGGTGCTCCAGCGGTGCACCCAACAGGTGGCCACTGGCGTACACCAGCAGCGGGCGCATGCGCTTGCCGCCGCCCAGCACCGAATAGCGCATGGCCTGGTGCAGCCGCTGAGGTGCTTCGGCAGGCGAGGGCAGAGCGGCGTCGAGCTCGCTTTCGATACGGTCGCGCCAGCGCGCGAACTGGGCCTCAGCCGTCATGGCTGGGCGGATCGAAAGGCTCGGCCGTTTCCGGCTGGGCCGGATCGCTGAGCAGGCGTACGCGCAGCTCTGCCTGCTCCAGTGCCTGCTGGCACTGGCGGTACAGGCCGACGCCACGTTCGTAGGCACTGAGCGACGCTTCCAGGCTCAGCTCGCCGGTTTCCATCTGCTCCACCAACTGTTCCAGTGATTCGAGCGACTGCTCGAACTGGGCGACCGGGGAGGCGTTTTCGGGGGACTTCTTGGCCATGCGGCAAGTGTGGACGGGCTGCGCGCGGGGGTCAATTCACCAGCCGCCGGGACGCCACTGCAGCTGGGCATCCCGCGACTGCAACCAGGCTTGCAGAGGGGCTGCGATGACCACGTCGGCGGCGGCGAGCAGCTGCGGTCCATCGAAGACCAGCGGCAACTGGGCGCGCCGCCAGGGGGCAAGGTGTTCGCGTTGCAGGCAGTCCTTCAGTGCATGCGAATGCTGGCGGCCGGGCAGCAGGATGCGCTCGCCGCCCTCGCGTGCGCGGACCTGGAGCGGGTGGTCGAAGGCCGCGGCACCGTGCAGGCTCAGTTGGCCGCCATCGGGCAGTGCCAACGCTGCGCGCCCATCCCATTCGGCCCGCCACCCGGGAGGCAGCGCCGGCAGCTGCGCGGGCAGCAGATAGGCATGATCGCGCCATTGCTGGATGGCATGATCGTGCCAGCGCACCCGCGCCCGGCGATCATTGCCGGCCGGCAGCAGTTCATCCAGTCCCTGCTGCAGCACCGTGGCCGGCAGTGGCGCGGCACCGTGGCCGATAACCCAGGCGCGCAGCACGCGCGCGGCGCGCCCCGGCGAGACCTGACGCAGCAGTGGCAGCGACAGCACGCGCGGTGCCACTTCCAGATGCGCGATCAGCTCGGCGTCCTCCTCGTCGAGCAGTTCGCGGGTCTGCCCGCAGTGCGTGGCGCTGCCCGCCAACGCCGCAGCGGCATGCGGCCAGCGCTGGCGCAGCAAGGGCAGCACCTGCAGGCGCAGGAAGTTGCGATCGGCATGGTCGTCGCCATTGCTGGGGTCTTCGATCCAGCTCAGCGCGTGTTCGCGCGCGTAATCGAGCACTGCGCTGCGTGGCATCGCCAGCAGTGGCCGCCACAAAGGCTGTCCGCCCAGCTGGCTGCGTGCGGACATCGCGGCAAGGCCATCGACACCGGAACCACGCAGGGCCCGCAGCAGGAAGGTCTCGGCCTGATCGTCCTGGTGCTGCGCCAGTGCCAGCGTTTCGTCGTCGTGCAGTTCGGCCGCGAACGCTGCACGTCGCGCCTGCCGCGCCGCGCCTTCAAGGCCGAGGCCCGCGCTGATGTCGATCTGCACGCGATGCACGGCCAGTTCGACGCCCAGTGCTGCGCATTGCTGCTGGCAATGCAGCACCCAGCCGTCCGCATCGGGTTGCAGGCCATGGTGAACGTGCACCGCACGCAGCGCCGTGCCGGAGGCCTGGGCGCAGCGCCACAGCCAGTGCAGCAGCACGGTCGAGTCGACACCGCCGCTGTAGCCCACCAGCAGCGGCGCATCCAGCGGAACAAGGGCAGGGAAGGCAGTCACGGCGGCAAGTATAGGGTGGGGGGCCTTGGCAGGGCTGCGCCCTGCACCCGCAGAGGCCACGGCCACAGCAAGAGCCGAAGCAACAGCAGAAGCTGGTTTCCTGCGCGTCGGCGCGGTGGGTCCGGTTGCGGGGGACGCCGTAAATCCCGCTCCGCGGTCCGGCCCAGCCGCTGGCGGCTGTGCGTTCGGGCGCTTGCGAAGCAGTGCTTCGCAAGCAAAGCGCCCTCACCCCTGTAGGCTCGGTCGCGCCATCCATGGCGCTCACGCCCCCGCAACCGGACCCACCCCGCCTTCGACAGTCTTCTGCGAACTGTCGGAATTGCTTTTGGGGTCAGATCCGTTTTCCTGCGGAAAACGGATCTGACCCCGATCTATTTCGATATCTGACAGATTTCATCCACGCATGGCGTGGATCTACTGGCCGCCGGAAAACTGTCGAAGGCGGGGTACTGTGGGTTTGCGGGGTGTGAGCCGCATGGATGCGGCGACCAAGCCCCCATGGACGGGTTTACGGCGTCCCTGCAAACCCACAGTGCCCCGACATCCCACGGAATGCACGCCGTTGCTGTTGCTTCGGCCGTTGCCGTGGCGTCTGCAGGTGCAGGGCGCAGCCCTGCCGAACGAAACCCCTACTTCACCCGACGGCCCGAGCGGTCGATGCGGAACCACTCCCCGCCTTCCATCGGCGTGTGGCCTTCGGCATCCGGCGTGCCGCGGCGGCAGCCGTTGCAGACCTGGGCCACGCCGTCGCGGAATGGCCAGGCGAAATCGAAGGTGCCCGGCACCACCTGGCGGAACTTCAGATCGAAGTAGCCCACGCGGTTGCCGACACGGCCGCGCAGCAGGCCTTCCTGCGGCGTTTCCGGGCCGTTGTCCCAGGTCAGTACCGGCAGGCTGCGGCCCTTGCGGTCGACGTAGTGGAAGCCCTGGTCGGCATACACCACAGCCAGGCCCTGGTCGTCGTAATTCAGGTCCTTCAATGTGCCGGCGCTGATCTTCGGCCGATGATCGACCACCTCGCAGTTGGGCAGCGGCCACAACCCGTGTTCGTCGGTCAGCAGCTTGCACGCCGGTGCCTGCGCCAGCGCACTGGAACTGGCCAGTACGCCGAGCAGGGCCAGCGACCGCGCGAAGCGGCCGCGGGCGGGGGCAGGGCGGGCCTGCCGGATGATCACTTGGCCTCGGCCTTGCGCTCGAAGGCCGTCGGTGCCGGCAGCTGCACCGGCACGCCCTTGTCATCGCAGGTGCCGGCCTGGCACAGGCGCTCGCGCAGGGCCGGGGTGGCCTGCACGATCATGTGGTAGATCGCGTTCTGTTCCAGCGTGCCGCGGATCGCCTTGCTGCCCGGGCCGCGTGCCCAGATGCCGACGTCTTCGCCACCATGCGACTCGGACTTCATCGGCACCAGCGCTTCCTGCATGTAGTCCGGATGCTCGGTGTCGACGTCGCGCAGGTTCGGGCGGCCGTTGGCCGGTTCGAAGCTGCTCGGGTTGTGCGGGTAACGCTTCGGGCCGGCCGGCTGCTGGTTGCTGGCGCCGGTATGGCCGGGGCCGTTGGCGTAGGTCAGCGTGGTGTACGGCTGGCCGCTGCCGTCCAGCGCGTAGTCCAGCTTGCCGGCGCCGTCTTCGCCCCCCTTGTCCTTCACCTTGCCCAGGATCGGGTTGCCACGTGCCGGGTAGCCGACGAAGTTCAGCGTGTGCGAGTGATCGGCGGTGACGATGATCAGGGTGTCGTCGGCCGAGGTCAGCTCGTTGGCCACGCGCACCGCATCGGACAGGGCCACGGTCTCGGTCAGTGCACGGTAGGCGTTGCCGCTGTGGTTGGCGTGGTCGATGCGCGCGCCTTCGATCATCAGCACGTAGCCTTCCTGGTGCTTCGACAGATTCCTGATCGCTGCAGCAGTCAGTTCGGCCAGGCTCGGCTCACCGCCCGGATCCTGCGGGCGCTCGTACTCGTAGCGCATGTGGTCCGGCTCGAACAGGCCGAGGATGGCCGGTGCATTGGCCGCCGCCGCCAGCTGCTTGCTGTTCCACACGTAGGCACCCTGCGGATGCGCCTGCTGCCATTCCTGCACCAGGCTGCGGCCATCCAGGCGCTGGCCGACCTTGTCGTCGTATTCCGGATCGCGCTCTTCCACGGTAGTGAATTCACCACGGCCGCCGCCGAGGGCGACCAGCGGGCCACGGCCGTAGCGCGAGGTCGACAGCAGCTGCTGGGCGATGTCCTTGCAGCCGGCAGCCTTGGCCGCTTCAGTCAGGTCGGTATCGTTTTCCCAGTTGCGCTCGGGCGAGTGCGCATAGGTGGCGGCCGGGGTGGCATGGGTCAGGCGCGCGGTGGACACCACGCCGGTGGCCAGGCCGGCGCTGTCGGCCAGCTGCAGCCAGGTCAACAGGCCCTTGGACAGGCTGTCGGCGCAGTCGGTGCGGCTGCCGGCGCTGACGCCGATCGCGCCCATGTGGGTCTTCACGCCGGTGGTGATGGCGGTCATGGTGCCGGCCGAATCCGGGGTCTGCGAATCGGTGTTGTAGGTCTTGCTGAACGCCGTGGCCGGGAAGTGCTCCCACGACAGCAGGTTTTCTTCGCCCGAGCTGCCCTTCTGCTGCCCTTCGTAGATGCGTGCGGCCGCCACGGTGGTCAGGCTCATGCCGTCGCCGAGGAACAGGATGACGTTTTTAGCCTTGCCGGACATCGCGCCGTTGGCGGCGGCCTGGGATGCGCCGCTGCGATACCACCACTGCGGGGTCTCGCCGGCCGGGTGGGCGACCGGGTCGACGGCGACCTTCAGGCCGGCCGGGGCAGAGGCGGGGGTGGTGCTGGCGCAGGCGCCCAGCAGCAGGGTGGTGGCGCAGGCGGCCAACAGGGAGACGGAACGGCGCATGGACGCTGGGATCTCACAAACTGTAACGGGACGTTCATTATGCCCGCCCCTGCAAGGCACGCCGATGACACACTGATTTGCCGGCCGGGCTGTCGTTCTGCGGGCCGCCTTGGGCTATCGTGCCAGCATCCCTTCCTTCCCCTCTGGATTGCCTATGAAGCTGGTCTCTGCCTGGCTGCGGATTCCATTCTGGCAGCGCGTGGTCGGTGGCTTCGTGCTCGGCGCGCTGGCCGGCTGGGCGCTTGGCCCGGCCGCCGAAACGTGGTTCGGCCCGCTCGGTGAGCTGTACGTCACCCTGATCAAGATGATCGCCGTACCGCTGGTGTTCTTCGCGGTCATCAACGCGATCTCGTCGCTGCATGGGCAGAAGTCGGTCGCCGCGCTCAGTGGCCGCACCTTCCTGTGGTTCGTGATCACCGCTGCGCTGGCGGTATGCGTCGGGCTGGGCGTGGGCACCGTGCTGCAGCCCGGCGCCGGTGGCCTGGAACTGTCGATGGCCAGCAACTATGTGCCGCGCGAAGTGCCCAGCGTGGTGCAGGTGCTGCTGGACGTGGTGCCGGCCAATGTCTTCTATGCGCTGTCCGGCATCGGCACCAAGGTCAACGCGGCCGGTGAGACCGTGCTGGCGGCCGGTCGCGGCTCGATCCTGCCGGTGATCTTCTTCGCCGGCCTGGTGGGCTTTGCCATCGTCAAGCTGGGCGAGAAGGTGACCGAGGCGCGCAAGCTGGTCGGCCAGATGAGCGACATCATGATCCAGGTGACCCGCTTCGTGCTGGAAGTCACCCCGATCGGTACCTTCGGCCTGATCGCCGGCCTGGTCGGCAGCTACGGGTTCGAAAAGCTGCTGCCGCTGGGTCATTTCGTGCTGGCCCTGTACGTGGCCTGTGCCCTGCACATCGTGGTGGTCTACAGCGCACTGCTGCTGGCGCACGGCCTGAACCCGCTGAAGTTCTTCCGCGGTGCGGCGCCGGGCATGCAGGTTGCGTTCGTCAGCTCGTCCAGCTTCGCGGCGATGCCGGTGGCGCTGCGTTCGATCACCCACAACCTGGGCGTGAACAAGGACTACGGTTCGTTCGCGGTGCCGCTGGGCGCCAGCATCAAGATGGACGGCTGCGGCGCGATCTATCCGGCGCTGTGCGCGGTGTTCATCGCGCAGTACAGCGGTGTGCCGCTGACCCCGGAGCAGTACGTGGTGGTGCTGATCGCCTCGGTGCTGGGCAGCTTCGGTACGGCCGGCGTGCCGGGTACCGCGGTGATCATGGCGACGGTGGTGCTGAGCGCAGCCAACCTGCCGCTGGAGACCATCGGCTACCTGTATGCCATCGACCGCATCCTGGACATGATGCGCACGATGACCAATGTGACGGGCCAGATGCTGGTGCCGGTGCTGGTAGCCAAGGAAACCGGGCTGCTCGACCAGGCGGTGTATGACAATCCGTCCAGCAATGTGGGCATGGACGATCCTGACCCGACACCGCCACGCGCCTGAGGTTGCGTGGAGATGAAAGGCCCGCCCCGACCCGGCGGGCCTTTTGTTTGGCGGGCCTTTTGTTTGGGAGATGGCTGATGCGGTGCCGGCCAAGGTGGGCCCCTGGTAGATCCACGCCATGCGTGGATGGAGAGTGCCGGCCAGGGGCGGCAGCTACCCACACCCATTGCGGGTCCAACAAAAAAGCCGCTGCAGGGCAGCGGCTTTAGCTTTGCGTATCGGGCGGCGCTGCGGCGCCGGCGGGGTCAGAGGTCGACCCGGCGGGCCTGCATGAACTTGTTGCCCCAGTAGCCACTGAGCAGGGTGTCCACGCGAACGTCCTTGCCCGAGCTCGGCGCGTGCAGGAAGCGGCCATCGCCGACATAGATGCCGACGTGGTCGACGCGGCCCTTGCGGCCGAAGAAGACCAGGTCTCCCGCAGCCAGTGCGGTGCGGTCGTTGATCAGTTCGGCGTTGTCATCGTGGGCCATCTCGCGCGAGACGCGCGGCAGCTCGATGCCCAGGGCCGAGCGGAACACATAGCCGACCAGGCCGCTGCAGTCGAAACCGCTGTCCGGGTTGCTGCCACCCCAACGGTACGGGGTGCCCAGCAGGGTCATCGCGCGGCGCAGCAGCGACTGCACCTTGCCGTTGTCGGCGGCGGTGCCGACAACGCTGCCATTGGCGGCGCTGCTGGTGTCGTAGTTGGCGAGCAGGCGGCTGAGGTCACCGGCCACAACGGCCGAGCGGTCCATCAGCGGAATGGTGTCGTTGGCGGCCAGGTGCGGCAGCAGGGCAGCCAGCGTGGCGGTGGCGGCGGCATCGACGCGGCTGCGCTGCGGAGCGGCAGCCTCGGCCTTGGCGGCCGGTCGGGCGGTGCTCTCGGCCACGGGGGCCGGGGGCACATCGGAACGGTTCGGAGCAGTCTGCGACCAGGCCGGAAGGCTGGTCAGACACAGTGCCAGGCCAAGCAACAGCGGGCGGGCACTACGTGAAGATACGGAAGTCTGGCCTTCGCTTTTCAGGTCGTCAGTCGTCACGCGTCGGTCACAGGAAAAAAACGATGGGGCATCATGCCCTGTAAAAGCGGCAATAAGTTAAAAATTCCGTTAGTAAACCGTTAGTTTCAGGGTGATGGTCGTCACAGTTTTGAACATATCGCCTGTTCATTTTAGCGAAGGACACGTTTCGCACCGGTGTAGTGGTCCTTCCAGTAGGGGCCGCTGAGCGAGTCCAGTCGCACCGTGCCGCCGGTACTCGGCGCGTGCACGAAACGCCCTTCACCTACATAAATACCGACATGGGTGACGCTGCCGCGGCTGCCGAAGAACACCAGATCGCCGGTGGCCAGGCGCTTCGGATCGATCTTCGGGCCCTGTACCGCCGCCAGGTCGCGCGAGGTGCGCGGCAGCCGCAGGTCCAGCATCTCGCGATAGACATAGGCGACCAGGCCGCTGCAGTCGAAGCCCGAATCCGGGGTGTTGCCGCCATAGCGGTACGGGGTGCCGACCAGGCTGATGGCGCGCATCAGCACCGAGTTGGCGGCCTCGGGGTTGTCCGGCACGGTCTTTGGCCAGTTCGCCGTCGGCGGGGGCGGCGCCGGGCGGGTGGCCTTGCCACCACCGCAGGCGGTCATCAACAGGGGCAGGGCCAGCAGCAGGGCCGGGGCGAGGAACCGGCGCAGGCCGGACGAAACTGGCGTGATGTGCATGATCTCCGGATAATGCGCCACCTTGGATTGGCCGTCATGATGGCGGCGTCCCCGCCGGGCGACAACCCGCCCCAACCCGCCTGCCTCCGGCAGATCCAGACAGAGTTGCGCATGAAGATCGAAAAAGACCGCGTTGTCCGCTTCCACTACACCGTTTCCGAAGTCGGCCAGGAGCCGATCGAATCGTCCAAGGACCGCGGCGAGCCGCTGGCGATCCTGATCGGTCACGGCAACATCATCCCGGGCCTGGAAAACGCCATGATGGACAAGGAAGCCGGCGCGACCTTCAACGTCGACGTCAAGGCGGCCGATGCCTACGGCGAGCGTCGTGAAGGCCTGTCCCAGCGCGTGCCGAAGAAGCACTTCGGCAACACCAAGCTGGCTCCGGGCCAGCAGGTCGTGCTGCAGACCAACTTCGGCCCGCGTGCGGTGACGGTGCAGAAGGTCGGCATGAGTGTCGTCGACGTCGACCTGAACCACCCGATGGCCGGCAAGGACCTGCATTTCGACGTCGAAATCGTCGACGTGCGCGAAGCCGGCCAGGAAGAACTCGACCACGGCCACGTTCACGGCGACGGCGGTCACCAGCACTGATCGCTGCGCGATCGTGATGGCAGCAACGGCCCGCTTCGGCGGGCCGTTGCGTTTCTGGAACACGGCGCGGCCATCCATGGCGCACGGGCCGGCGGCATAATGGCGGACCTGCCTGACGGACCCCCCGTGAACGCCGCTTCTCCTTCCCTGCAGCCGGTGGCTTCCGGCGAACGCATCGGCGTGCTGGACGTGCTGCGCGGTGCTGCGCTGCTGGGCATCCTGCTGATGAACATCGAGGCCTTCAGCGGGCCGCTGGACCTGGCCTTCACCGGCATCGACACGCACTGGCTGGGCATCGATTACTGGGCCGACGCGTTCGTCTACGTGTTCGTGCAGGGCAAGTTCTTCACCCTGTTCTCGTTGCTGTTCGGCGCCGGCTTCGCGGTGATGGCACAGCGCGCCGAGGTGGCCGGGCGCGATTTCACCCCGTTCTACCTGCGTCGCAGTGCTGGCCTGCTGCTGATCGGGCTGTGCCATGCACTGCTGGTCTGGTCCGGTGACATCCTGGTGATGTATGCACTGGTCTCGTTGCCGCTGCTGGCCTGCAGGGAGGCGCCGCGCAGCTGGCTGCCGTGGATGGGCGTGACGGTCTACCTCGGTGGTGTGGCGATGATGCTGCTGGTGGGGGCGATGGTGTCGATGGCTTCAGCGGAGGACGTGCAGAAGATGCTCGCCGAAGCACAGCAGGGCATCGCGCAGCAGCGCCTGGTGTACGGGCAGGGCAGCTGGATGCAGGCCAATGTGCAGCGCCTGCACGAGTTCGGATCGTCGATGGGCGCGCTGCTGATCACCGGCCCGGAAGTGCTGGGCATGTTCCTGATCGGCAGCTGGTTCGCCGGCAGCGGTGCGCTGTCGGCGCCAGAGCGCTTCCCGCGGCTGTACGCGGTGCTGCGTTGGGTGGCACTGCCGCTGGGCCTGGTGGTCACGCTGCTGGGCGTTGCCTGGAAGCCGTATCTGGCACCGGGCGCCTACAACCTGCCGGTCACGGCCGCGATGGCGCTTGTAACCGTGGGCGGCCTGCCGATGTGCCTGGGTTACCTGGCGTGGATCGTGCATTGGCGTGCGCGGTTGGCCTGGCTGGCACCGGTCGGGCGCATGGCGTTGACTCACTACCTGGGCCAGTCGCTGCTGTGCACCTGGCTGTTCTATCACTATGGCCTGGGCTGGTTCGAGGTGATGCCGCGCAGCGTGCAGCTGCTGTTCGCGCTGCTGCTGTTCGCCGTGCAGGTGGCCTTCTCGCATGCGTGGCTGGCACGCTTCCGCTTTGGCCCGATGGAATGGCTGTGGCGTGCGATGACCTACCGGCAATGGCCGCCGATGCGGCGCGAGGCCGGGCAGGGCTGATCGATGCAGGGCGCGCGCGAGGATGTGATCGTGGTCGGCGCCGGTGCCATTGGGCTGGCCGCCGCGCTTGCGCTGCGCACGCAGGGGCGGCAGGTGCGGGTGATCGACCGTGGACGCAGCGGTGGCGCGACGTCGCATGGCAACTGCGGCACCATCACTCCCAGCCATGCGCCACCGCTGGCCGCTCCCGGCGTGCCGTTGCGCGCGCTGCGCTGGATGCTTGATCCGCGTGCGCCACTGTATGTGCGTACACGCCTGGATCCGGCACTGTGGCGTTGGTTGCTGCAGTTCGGGGCGCGCTGCAATGCGCGCGACTGGCTGCACTCCACGCGGGCGCGCGGCGCGTTGTTGAATGACTCACGGCTGCGCCTGGCGCACTGGGTGCATACGCATGCGCTGGACTGCGAATTCGATGCACGCGGTCTGGACTATGTATTCGGTGATGCCCGCAACTTCGATCACCATGCTGCCGAGTGCGAGGCGCTGAACGCGCAGGGCATTGTTACTGCCTGCATCGATGGCGGCGACTACGTGCGCGACAATCCGGCGTTCCATGATCGCCTTGCCGGTGCGATCCACTTCCCCGGCGATGCACAGCTGCGTCCAGACCGTTACACCGCTGAACTGGCGCGCGTGTTGCGTGCACAGGGCGTGGTGATCGAGGAGCAGGTGAAGATGCAGGATTTCAGCGCAGACGCGCAGGGCGTGCGCGTGCGCGCCGGCGAACGCACGCTGCACGCGCGCGAGCTGGTGCTGGCGACCGGGCCGTGGTCGCCGCGCTGGGCGCGGCAACTGGATCTGCGCGTGCCGATCCAGCCCGGCAAGGGTTACTCGCTGACCTGGTCGCGACCGTCGCAGGTGCCCAAGCGCCCGGTGGTGCTGAAGGACCACTCCGTGTTCGTGATTGCCTGGCGCGAGGCGTTGCGGCTGGGCGGCACCATGGAATTCGCCGGTGCCGACCCGCAGTTGCGCACGACCCGCCTGCAGGCCCTGCAGCAAGCCGCCGACCAATACCTGCGCACACCGCGTGGCGCGCAGCTGCAGGAGCAGTGGTGTGGTTGGCGCCCCATGAGCGTGGACGACGTGCCGTTGATCGGCCGCGCGCCCGCGCATCCTCACGTCTGGCTTGCAGCGGGGCATGGCATGCTCGGCATCAGCATGAGTGCCGGCACCGGCCAGCTGATCGCCGATCTCATCTGCGGCCGCACACCAGCGATCGATCCTGCCCCTTACCGACCCGAGCGATTCCGATGAGCACTGCATCCTATGATTACGACCTGATCGTCCTTGGCGGCGGCTCCGCCGGCCTGGCCGGCGCGATCCGCGCGGCGCAGCATGGCAAGCGCGTGGCGATGCTGGAGCCTGGCGAACTGGGTGGAACCTGCGTCAATGTCGGCTGCGTGCCGAAGAAGGCGATGTGGCTGGCAGCCGACCTGCACGAGCGCATTGGCCTGGCCAATGCGATGGGCTTCGATGTCGAGGCACGCCCGGCGCTGTCGTGGAAGGAACTGGTGATCCATCGCCAGGCCTACATCAGCAACATCCACACCAGCTACCACAAGCGCCTGGATGAAACCGGCGTGGTGCGCATTCCGGCACGCGGTCATCTGCTCGATGCGCACACCGTGGCTTGCAGCGATGGTGTGCGTTACAGCGCCGAGCACATCCTGATCGCCACCGGCGCGCATCCGCTGCGCCCGGACATTCCCGGTGCGGAACTGGGGCTGGTGTCCGATGATTTCTTCGATCTGCGCGCGGCACCGGCCGAGGTTGCGATCATTGGTGGCGGCTACATCGCGGTGGAACTGGCCGGGTTGCTGCAGGCACTGGGCAGCAGGGTGAGCCTGCTGGTACGCGGCAGGCGCCTGCTGGAGCGCTTCGACTACGAGCTGACCGATCAGTTGGCCGAGAACCTGAAGCAGCAGGGCGTGCGGATCCATTTCGACTACCGCCTGCGCGAACTGCAGCGCGATGGCGAACGCGTGCGTGCGTTCGGCCATGACGGTCCGCTCGACAATGTGTTCGATGCCGTGTTCTTCGCCACCGGTCGCCGTGGCAACAGTCGTGATCTGGGCCTGGAAGCGCTCGGCATCGGCATTGGCGAGCACCAGCAGGTACAGGTGGATGAATGGCAGACCACCAGCGTGCCGAGCGTGCACGCGGTGGGTGACATCGCCGGCAAGGTCGGCCTGACCCCAGTCGCGGTGGCCGCTTCGCGGCGGCTGATGGACCGCCTGTTCGGTGGCCGCCCGCAGTCGAAGATGGATTACGAGAACGTGGCCAGCGTGGTGTTTTCGCATCCGCCGCTGGGCGCGGTGGGCATGAGCGAGGAAGAAGCGCGTGCACGGTTCGACCAGGTGAGCGTCTACCACAGCCGTTTCCGCCCGATGTTGCAGGCGCTGGCCAACGGCACCCAGCGCAGCCTGTTCAAGATGGTCTGCGCCGGCCCGGAAGAACGCGTGGTCGGCATCCACCTGCTGGGTGAAGCGGCCGACGAGATCCTGCAGGGCTTCGCGGTGGCGGTGAAGATGGGCGCGACCAAGGCCCAGTTCGACGACACCGTGGCGATCCACCCGACCTCGGCCGAAGAAGTGGTGCTGATGCGCTGAGCCGGCCGTTGTGGAGCCGAGCCCATGCTCGGCTGCGTTCCGCCCAGGCATGGCGACGCCGGGCGCAGGCTCGGCTCTGCAGGGCACCGGGCGCGCCCATGCGACAATGGGCGCCCCCACGCCTTCCCGGGCCGCCCTGTGCGGCCCGCCGCCGTCCTGATGTCCAACACCGCCTCCCGTATCGCTACCGCTTCCCCACGCATCGCGCTGGGGGGGATCGGCCTGGCTGCGATCGGTGCCATCGCTGCTTCCGGCAAGGCGATCATCGTCAAGCTCGGTCTGCGCCACGGCGTGGATGCCACCACGCTGCTCGCCCTGCGCATGCTGATGGCGCTGCCGTTGTTCGCGTTGATGGCATTGTGGGCCGCGCGCCGGGCCGAGCCGCTGTCCTGGGCCGACCGTGCCCGCGTGCTGTGGCTGGGCTTCACCGGCTACTACCT
Source organism: Stenotrophomonas maltophilia (assembly GCF_002799245.1). Lineage (GTDB taxonomy): Bacteria > Pseudomonadota > Gammaproteobacteria > Xanthomonadales > Xanthomonadaceae > Stenotrophomonas > Stenotrophomonas maltophilia_S. The sequence goes on from NZ_NEQV01000002.1 coordinate 858,029, forward strand.
GTCCAGCCTGCTCGATTTCCAGGGGCTGCAGTACATCAGCGTGACCCTGGAGCGGCTGATCCTGTACTTGAACCCGACCCTGGTGCTGCTGATCAACGTGCTGCTGGCGCGCCAGCGGCCGGGCCGATGGCAGATCGGTGCGCTGGTGCTGAGCTATCTGGGCGTGCTGCTGGCCTTCGGGCATGACCTGCAGCGCGAGGGTGGGCAGATCATCGTCGGCAGCCTGCTGGTGCTGGGCAGTGCGCTCAGCTACGCGCTGTACCTGTTTGGCAGTGGTCAGGTGGTCGCGCGCATCGGCGCAGTGCGGCTGACCGCCTATGCCAGCTGCGTGGCGGGCGTGCTGGTGCTGCTGCATTTCGCGGTGACCCATCCGCTGCCATTGCTGTGGCAGGCACCGGCGCCGGTGCAGTGGCTGTCGCTGGTCAATGCCACCGTGTGCACGGTGCTGCCGGTGCTGGCGATCATGCTGGCGGTGCAGCGCGTGGGTTCGTCACTGGCCGCGCAGGTCGGTATGCTGGGTCCCGTTTCCACGATCGTGATGAGCCTATGGCTGCTCGACGAACCGATGGGGCCGGCGCAGATCGCCGGCACCGTGCTGGTGCTGATCGGCGTTCTGCTGGTGACCCGCCTGCGGCGCTGACGCCGGAGCAGGCGCGTGCGCGCATCCTTGCGGTGATCCGCGCGATCCCGGCGGGGCAGGTGATGGGCTACGGCCAGGTGGCAATGCGCGCCGGCCTGCCCGGGCGTGCGCGCCTGACCGCACGCATCCTTGGCCAGAATGACGACCCGGACCTGCCCTGGCACCGCGTGCTGCGCTCGGATGGGCGCATCGCCATGGAAGAAGGTTCGGCCGGCTGGCGCGAGCAGTCGCAGCGGCTGCGTGCCGAGGGCGTGGTGGTGGAGAACGGCCGGGTGCGGATGCCGGCGACCGATCCGGCAGCGGCGCTGGATGCGGCCGTGTGGGGCCCTGGCTGAGCACCGCTGGCGACTGAACAGGCCGGACCTGCGGGTCGCCAACAAGACCCGGTGCTGCGGCTATGATGGAGGCCGTTCCATGCCGGTGCTCCCATGTTCCCGCGACTGCCAACCGTCACCAAGGCCCTGCTGATCGCCAACGCGATCCTGTTCCTGCTGCAGCAGCCATTCCTGCTTGGCATGCAGACCTTCGAGCCGTTCATGCTGCAACCGCTGCAGCAGGGCTTCGACGCATTCTCGCCGGGTGGCAACTTCCAGCCGTGGCAGCTGCTGACCTATGGCTTCCTGCATGGCAGCTTCATGCATCTGTTCTTCAACATGCTGGCGGTCTTCATGTTCGGCGCGCCGCTGGAGCAGACCTGGGGCGAAAAGCGCTTCCTGCTGTACTACCTGGTCTGCGTGGCCGGTGCCGGTGTCTGCCAGCTGCTGGTGGGGACGCTGCTGGAAAACCCGGCCACGGTGCTGGGTGCCTCCGGCGGTGTGTTCGGCCTGCTGCTGGCCTACGGCATGTTGTTCCCCAACCAGCGGGTGATGCTGCTGTTCCCGCCGATCCCCATGAAGGCGCGTACCTTCGTGATCCTGTTCGGTGTGGGCGAACTGGTGCTGGGCATGACCGGTTGGCAGCCGGGCGTGGCCCACTTCGCGCATCTGGGCGGCATGCTGTTCGGCTGGTTGCTGATCCGTTACTGGCGGGGGCAGCCGCCGTTCAACAAGCGCCGCCCGCCGGGCCCGCCGAAGCGCCCGAACCATCTGCGCAGCGTCAAATGATCCGCAGGATCATTTGACGCTGTGGGTGCCCACCGTTGGTGGGCATGCTTTGGGCAGGATCATTTGACGCTGTGGGTGCCCACCGTTGGTGGGCATGCTTTGGGCAGGATCATTTGACGCTGTGGGTGCCCACCGTTGGTGGGCATGCTTTGGGCAGGATCATTTGACGCTGTGGGTGCCCACCGTTGGTGGGCATGCTTTGGGCAGGATCATTTGACGCTGTGGGTGCCCACCGTTGGTGGGCATGCTTTGGGCAGGATCATTTGACGCGGGTAGTTTGCCAACCTTGGTTGGCACGCTTTGGCTCGGATCATTTGACCTGGTAGATACCAACCCCGGTTGGCAATCGCTTCTGCTGCCTCGTGCCAACCAAGGTCGGCACCTGCCAACAGCAGATGATGCGCGCGGCGGGGTACACCCGCATCCACTCACAGCATGGCCCTACAGATCCTGCAACACCACCTGTGCGGCGTTGTGCCCGGGTGCGCCGGTGACGCCGCCACCGGGATGGGTTCCCGAGCCACACAGATACAGGCCGGGCAGAGCGCCGCGATAGCCGGCCTGGCCGACCATCGGCCGTGCCGAGAACAACTGGTTGGCACTCAGTGCGCCGTGGAAGATGTCACCGCCGACCAGGCCGAAGGTGCGTTCCAGATCCAGCGGTGACAGCACCTGCTGACCGAGCACGCTGGCAGCGAAGCCGGGCGCGTACCGTTCGACGGTGGCGATCATCAGGCCGGCCACGGTCTCGCGATGGTCATCCCAGTGGCGCCCGCCGGGCAGCACGGGGGCGACGTGCTGGCAGAACAGGCTGGCCACATGCCGCCCGGCTGGCGCCAGCGAATCGTCCAGCGTGCTGGGAATCAGCATTTCCACGATCGGCTCGCGCGACCAGCCGTCGCGGCGTGCATCCAGCCAGGCGCGGTCCATGTAGTCCAGGGTGGGCGCCATGATGATGCCCGCGCTGAGGTGGTCGCCGGGGCCGGGCAGGGCGCGGAAGTCCGGCAGCCGCGACAGGGCAACGTTCATCCGGAACGTGCCGGAACCGCAGCGCCAGTTCGCCATGCGTTCGCGGGTTGCGGCCGGTACCTGCGCCGGTGCCAGCATCTGTTCGTACAGCAGTTTCGGATTGACGTTGGCGATCATTGCGCGTGCACGCAGGGTTTCGCCGTTGACCAGCTCCACGCCCACTACACGGCCCTGTTCGACCAGCAGGCGTTGCACGCCGGCATCCACGCGCAGCTCGGCCCCGGCCTCGCGCGCCGCGCTGGCGATGGCCTGGCTGATCGCGCCCATGCCACCGATCGCATGGCCCCACGCACCTTTCACGCCGTTGCACTGGCCGAACACATGGTGCAGCAGTACGTAGGCACTGCCCGGCGCATACGGGCTTGCGTAGTTGCCGACGATGCCATCGAAGCCGAACAGCGCCTTGATCGGCTCGCTCTCGAACCAGCGATCCAGGTACTCGGCGGCCGACAGCGTGAACAGGTCCAGCAGTTCCTGGCGAAGCGGCGCATCCAGCGTCGCCAGTTCGCGGCCGAGCCGCCCCATCTGCCACAGCGCAGGCAACGCGCGCCAACCGCCAGCAGCGCCGAGGTCCGGTGGCGCGCGCAGGGCCCAGCTGCGCAGCACATCGGCGAAGATCTCCAGGCGTGCTTCGTACTCGGGTAGCCGCTGCGCATCCCGCTCGGAGAACTTGGCGACCTCGGCCTGGGTGCGGCCCGGCGCGGACAGCAGGTAGCGATCATCCTCAAGCGGCAGGAAGTTGTTGGCCGGGCGATTGATGATGCGCAGCCCATGCGCATGGAGTTGCAGGTCGTCGATCACCTTGGGCTGCAGCAATGACACCGTGTAGGACGCGACCGAGTTGCGGAAGCCCGGGTGGAATTCCTCGGTGACCGCAGCACCGCCCAGGACGCTGCGGCGCTCTAGCATCAGTACCTGCTTGCCAGCGCGCGCCAGATAGGCCGCGCAGACCAGCCCGTTGTGGCCGCCACCGATGATGATTGCATCCCAGGACATCAGCACCTCGAAAAAAGGGGACGGAGGGAATTAAGTCGTAATCGGCATCTGAGCATAGACCAGTGCGAGAAGCGACTTAATCCCCTCCGTCCCCTTTTTCGATTGCGGCCCGGATGGTGGCGATGTCGATCTTCTTCATCGGCATCATCGCGTTGAAGGCACGCTTGGCCAGCGCTTTGTCCTTGCTGGTCACCGCTTCGATCAGCATGCGCGGGCTGATCTGCCAGGAGATGCCCCAGCGGTCCTTGCACCAGCCGCATTGGCTCTCCTGTCCTCCATTGCCCACGATCGCATTCCACAGGCGGTCGGTCTCTGCCTGGTCCTCGGTCTGGATCTGAAAGGAGAAGGCTTCGCTGTGCTTGAACGCGGTGCCGCCATTGAGACCGACGCAGGGGATGCCGCAGACGGTGAATTCAACCGTCAGTACGGTGCCTTCCTTGCCGTCGGGGTAGTCGCCCGGTGCGTGATGTACGGCAGTCACCGCGCTGTCGGGCAGGAGGCTGGCATAGAAGGTGGCGGCCTCGAGCGCGCCGTTGTCGTACCAGACACAGATCGTGTTCTTGTGTGCCATGTCGGGGCTCCACGTTGGACGGAGCCGCAGCGATAGCACGCCGGGTGTTAATCCCGGATCGTGCTGCACCCGCAAAAAAAAGGGCGCCCGAAGGCGCCCTCTGCGTTACCGCTGCGGCCGATGGCTCAGCGCCAGACCTTGATCTGGTCAGCTTCGCTGCGCTGCATCGGCTGGCCGGCTTTGCAGCTGAAGGTGGCACCGAACGCCGGCAGATTGGCCAGCGTGCCATTGCTGCGCCACAGGCCCGGCGCGCGGATGTCGGCGGTCAGGCGGCGCACGGCCTCGTTCGGCGACAGCTGCTGTGCCCACAGCGTCGACCACGCGCGGAAGAAGCCCTGCTGCTGTGCCTGCTTGGCCTTCGGTTCCTGTGCGACATAAGCCGCCCAGGCCAGTTCGAGGCCGGCGATGTCGGCCAGGTTCTCTTCCTGGGTGAGCGTGCCGTTGACCTTGGCCCCCTTCACACCCGGGAAGTCGTAGGCGCCGTATTGCGCGGCCACGCGGTTGCCGAGCAGCGTCCAGGCGGTCTTGTCGGCCGGGGTCCACCAGCTGCGCAGCTCGCCCTTGGCGTCGACCAGCGCACCCTTGGCGTCGATCGCACGGGTCAGCTCATGGCCGACCAGGCCACCGAAGCTGCCGAACTTGTCGGCGGCGTCGGCCTTGGCGTTGAACACCGGGCCCTGCAGGATCGCGGCGGTGACGATCAGGCGGTTCTGCGCCAGGTCGTAGGCCAGCGACGGCTGCTGCGGCAGCACGTCCCAGCGACGGTCGGCGTTGCCCTTGCCGATGCGCTTCATTTCCTCGCGGTGGCGCCAGGTCGAGGCGATCAGCATGTTGCCACCGAACGAGCCGCGGCCCATCGGCTGCACGCTGTAGTCGAGGTCGCGCAGCGGGGTACCGATCTCGATCTTCAACGCGGCCAGCTTGGCCTGCGCTTCGGTCTTGGCTTCGGCGCTCATCCAGCTGTTGTTCTTGACCGCCTCGATCTGCACTTCGCGCAGCTTGTCGACGATCCACGCGGCCTGACGGCGGTCTTCGGCCGACAGGTAGCGGGCGGCATATTCGCGGCCGACCATCGGGCCAGCGGCCACGTTGATCGCGTCCAGCACGTCTTCCCAGCGCTGCGGCGGCAGGGTTTCGCCACGCAGCACGCGGCCGCGGAATTCAAACTCTGCGTCGCGGTAGGCCTTGGACAGGTACGGTGCCATCGAATCGCCAACGCGCCAGCGCAGGTAGGCCTTCCACTGGTCCGGCTTGAGCTTGGTGACCATGCCATCGAGCTGCTTGAACAGGCCTGGGTCGGCCAGCGAGACCAGGTCGTCGTCCACGCCCTGTGCCTTCAGGAATGCGTCCAGCTGCAGATTGCGGTAGCGGCTGTTGAGCTCCTTGGTGGAGATCGGCGCGTAGTTGTTGAACGGGTTGTTGATGCCGGCCAGCGACTGCGCGTTGCGCGCCAGCTCGGTCTCCAGCGCGATCACCGACTGCGACTCGGCATCCAGCTTGGCCGCCGGGGTGCCGGTCAGCGCCAGGATCTGCTTGACGTAGTTGCGGTAGCGCCCCATCAGCGCCACGGTGTCGGCGTCGGTGCGGGTATAGAACGCCGGGTCCGGCAGGCCCATGCCGCCCTGCATGAAGTAGCCGATGTGGCGGTCCAGTGCCTTCAGGTCGACGTCCGGGCCGAAGTTGAAGGCCACCGGGATGCCGACCTGGTGCAGCGCGGCGATCGATGCCGGCACATCCTTGGCCTTCTTGATGGCGTTGATGCGGGTCAGCAGCGGAGCGATCGGGTTGGAGCCGTCCGCTTCCACGGCGGCTTCGTCCAGGCCACTGGCCCAGAAGTCACCCAGCAGCTTCTGCACATTGCCCTGCGGCGATTTCATGGCGGCGTCGAGCAGTTCACGCTGCTGCTGGCGGCTGCGATCGACCAGCTGGCCCAGCGCGGTGGTAGCGCCGGTCTGTGGCACCGGATTGGCCTTCAGCCAGCCCGCATTGGTGGCGTCGTAGAAGTCGCTGCACTGGGCGCTGACGGCCGGCGCGCGTGCGGCCTTCTTCTTGGCGGCGGCAAACGCATCGTGGGTCGGGACCAGGGTCGCCAGGCTGATGCCCAGGGCGATGGCAAGCGGACGGAAATTGGGCATGTGGAACGAATCCGTGATGGATTGAGGGCGCGCGCACTATAGCAAGCCGCGCATGGGCGCGGCATGCACGCATCACTGCGCGGGGGCGGCCGTCGATCGACGCCACGCGTGGACGAGCAACGCGGCAAAAACAAAGGCCCGGGAATCCCCGGGCCTTTGCAGGTCTGCCGCAGCGTCAGCCGTGGCTTACCAGATCACCACCTGCTGCTCGCCAGCGCGGGCCATCGGCGAACCGGCCTTGCACTGGAACGCAGCGGCGAAGGTTGGCAGGTTCGACGGTGCACCCATGGCGCGGAACTGCGCCGGGGCGTGCGGGTCGGTCGCCAGGCGGACCTTGGCGTTTTCCGGGGTGTACTTGGTGCGCCACACGGTGGCCCAGTTGAAGAAGAAGCGCTGGTCGCGGGTGAAGCCATCGACCTTCGCATCTTCCTTGCCGGCGGTGGCCTTCTGCAGGGCGTCGTAGGCGGTGGCCAGACCACCCAGATCGGCGATGTTCTCGCCCAGGGTCAGGTGACCGTTCACCGCCTGGCCGTCGACCTTGTACTGGTCGAACTGCTTGACCAGCTTGCCGGTGAGGCCTTCGAAGTTCTTCTTGTCGGCCGGGGTCCACCAGTCTTCCATGTTGCCGGTCGGCCCGAAGCGCGCACCCTGGTCGTCATAGCCGTGGGTCATTTCATGGCCGATCACCGCACCGATGCCGCCGTAGTTCAGGGCGTCGTCGGCCTTCGGATCGAAGAACGGCGGCTGCAGGATGGCGGCCGGGAACACGATCTCGTTCTGCAGCGGGTTGTAGTAGGCGTTGACGGTCTGCGGGGTCATGCCCCACTCGGTCTTGTCCACCGGCTTGCCGATCTTGGACAGGTTGAACTTGTAGTTGAACTCGTTGGCCGCGCGCACGTTGCCCAGGAAGCTGTCGCGCTGGGTCTGCAGGCCCGACCAGTCACGCCACTTGTCCGGGTAACCGATCTTCGGGGTGAAGGTCTCCCACTTGGCGATGGCCTTGGCCTTGGTTTCTTCGCTCATCCAGCTCAGGCCCTGGATGCGGTCCTTCAGCGAGGCGGCGAGGTTCTTCACCAGTTCTTCCATCTTCGCCTTGGCTTCCGGCGAGAAGGCGACCTTCACGTACAGCTGGCCGAAGGCTTCACCGGCATCATTCTCGATGGTGCCCAGCACGCGCTTCCAGCGCGGCTTCTGTTCCTTCTGGCCGTTGAGGGTCTTGCCGTAGAACTCATAGTTCTCCTGCACGAAGGCATCGGCCAGGTACGGCGAAGCGCTGTCCACGGTGTGGAAGCGCAGGTAGGCGCGCCACACCGACGGATCGGTGTCGGCCAGCGACTTGCTCACTTCCTCATGGAAGGCCGGCATGGCCAGCGAGAACTTCTCCGGCGCGGCCACGCCCTGCGACTTGAAGAACTCGGTCCAGCTGAAGTTCGGGGTCAGCTTGTCGGCGTCGGCCAGGGTGACCGGGTTGTAGTACAGCTCGACGTTGCGCGACAGCTCGACGCGCGACTTGGAGGCCTTGGCCAGGCGGGTTTCGAACTTGACCACTTCCTCGGCCTGCTTGGCCGCATCGGCCGCGGCCACGCCGGACAGCTCCAGCACCTTGGCGACGTGCGCCTGGTAGGCCTTCAGCTTGTCGGCGTTCTTGGCATCGGTGTAGTAGGTGGTATCCGGCAGGCCCAGGCCGCCCTGGCTGGCATAGGCCATGTTCATGGCGGAGTTCTTGAAGTCCGCTTCGGCGCCGAAGCCGAACAGGATGTTGTCACCCTTGGCGGCGCTGGTGCGCAGGTAGTTGGCGATGGCCGCCTTGTCCTGCAGGCCGTCGATCGCAGCCAGGTCGGCCTTCAGCGGCTCGATGCCCTGGGCATTGATCTTTGCCTCGTCCATGCCGGTGGCCCACAGGTCGCCGACGATCTTCTCGATGTGGTTCGGATTCTTGACCTGCGCGACCTGTTCGGCCAGCTGGTGCTGCACGGCCACCGAGCGCTCGTCGAGGATGGTGAACGCGCCCCAGCTGGTGCGGTCGCCCGGGATTTCGTTGGCGGCCAGCCACTTGCTGTTGACGTAGTCGCCGAAGGCGGTGCAGGCGTCCTTGGTGGTGTCCAGGTCGCTCGGCTGGAAGGCGTTGTAGGCCGGCAGCTTGCTGTCGTCCAGGGTGTAGTGGGTGGCTTCGGCGGTGGCCGGGGCGGAGGCGGCGGCATCCTTGGCCGGGGTTTCAGTCTTGCCGCAGCCAACCAGCGCGGCCGAAACGGCCAGGGTCAGCAGCACGATCTTGGGAGTACGGGTCACTTGAATGGCCTCCAGGCCGAGTGAGTCAGGGAGTGGCCGCAGGTGCGACCGTGGGCCGAACGATACGCCGCTGGCCAGACCTGCAAGGGTGTCGAAGGTCATGTCCCTGCGCAAGGGGCGCGCAGCCGCCTGCAAGGCGTCGCAGGAGGGCACACCAGGCCCCGTCGCAAGGCCGCGCGAGCGGTGGTCGTCTACAGGTGCATTGGGTGAATTGATTATGAACGCGCGCTCGCAGTTGTCGGGGGTGCAGGTGCTGGATGCCGGTCGGGACAGGACATGTCCCGACAACTGTCCACGCAGCGCGAGGGGTGCCACGGGAGTGGGTGTTGCAGTCACAAGCTGCTGATTGGAAAAGGGTATTTAGAGAATCCCTGTGCGGGTTCATGCCCTCATGCTGTATTTCGCGAAGTGTCATATGAAATTGAACTTTCGCTGAATGTTGCCGTTTCGTGTCTTTATGTGTATGAATTCCGTTATCGGCACGTGAACGGCTGCTGACTACATTTCCTCTGTCTTGCCGATGCAGAGCTTTTTGTGCCCTCACTTTTCAGAGAGAGAGACATGCAGAAGACTCGCCCACTACCCCGCAATCCGTTGAGTCTCGCGCTCACCTCGGCCATTCTGCTTGCCGTCGCCCTGCCTGCCTTCGCGCAGGAGGGAGACGTTGCCAAGGAGACTGCCGAGAGCGCGAAGAAGGCTTCCAATGAAGCCGCGGCCACCCAGCTGGACCGCATCACGGTAACGGGCTCGCACATCTATCGCGCCGGCTATGACACTTTGGAACCGGCCGCCGTGGTATCCCGCCAGGACATCGAGGCGTACGGACACACCAACCTGATCGATGCGTTGACCAAGATCCCCGGTATTTCTGCCGGCGTCTCCTCGCGGGGTGATCAGGCCGGCTTCGGCGCCGGCGTGAACTTCGCCAGCCGCTTCGGCCTCGGCAGCAACCGCCTGCTGACCCTGGTCAACGGTCGCCGCTTCGTGACCTCCGCACCGCCAACCGTGTTCGGTGCAGGCGGCGGCTCGGGCATCCAGGTCGACATGAACTCGATTCCGACCGTGATGGTCGAGCGTGTGGAAAGCCTGAGCATCGGTGGTGCCCCCACGTACGGTTCCGACGCCATCTCCGGCGTGAACAACATCATCCTGCGCGACAAGTTCGAAGGCGCCGAGGTCGAGATCGGCTTTGGCAGGACCACCAAGAACGACAATGATCGTTACTCGTGGTCGGCCATTTTCGGCAGCGGTTTCGCCGATGGCCGTGGCCACTTCACCATCGCTGCCGAACTGGACAACAGCGATGGCGTGAACGCGCTCCAGCGCGACTTCTACCGTAACGGCTACAGCCTGCAGACCAATCCGACTGCGGCAAACGTGGCGCGCTTCCAGCCGTGGCGTACCCCGGGCAATGACGGCCGCATCGACCCCAGCATCCCGTTCAACACCGGGCCGGCTGACGGCATCGCCGACCAGGTCTGGATCCGCAACCGGCGAATTTCCAGCATGACCTTCGGCGGCCTGATCATGCCGTCGGACATCCAGGTGCGGCGCAGCTACCAGCGCAATGCCACGGGTGAGTTGAACGGCTTCGGCCCGAACAACAAGCTCTGGCACTTCAACAACAAGGGCGACCTGGTTGCCTACGATCCGGGCATTTCCTATCCCAGCGGCAATGCGTCCGGTGGCGATGGCCTCAACCTCAACGAAACCCTCCCGCTGATCGCTGACCTCGAGCGCCGTACGGTCTATTCGACCGGCAGCTTCGACTTCAACGACAACGTGCGTGGCTTCTTTGAACTGTCGCACTACAGCGCCACCGCGCGCGAGACGTTGGACCAGAACGTCTACAACGCCGCCGGCTTTGGTGCCGCAAATCCCGATGGCAGTGGTGACCAGAGCGGCGCGATGCTGTTCAGCGCGAACAATCCGTTCCTCAGTGCCGAGTCGCGCCGCATCCTGGCCGAGAACGGCATCACCTCGTTCCGCCTGTCGCGCTCCTCGCGCGACCTGAGCATGAACAACGCCAGCACCGATACGCGCCTGAGCCGCATCGTGCTCGGCCTGGACGGCTTCTTCGATATCGGCGAGCGCCGTTTCAACTGGGAAGCCAGTGTGACCCACGGTCGAGGCGACTTCGACTACAAGGGGACCGGCCTGATCCAGCAGAACTTCATCAATGCGCTCAATGTGAAGCGCGATGCCAGCGGCAACATCGTCTGTGATGCGTCCGCCCCGGGCACCACGGCGGATCCGAACTGCCGTCCGCTGAATCTGTTCGGCGAGAACCAGGCATCGCCTGAAGCGCTGGCCTATGTGTCAACGCCGACCCTGGCCAAGGCACGGACGCGCCAGACCGTGTTCAACGCGTCGGTGACCGGTGGCCTGTTCGACATGCCGGGCGGCGAGTTCTCCTTCGCCGCAGGCGTGGAGCATCGTCGCGAAGAAGGTTCGTTCACTCCGAGCGAGTATCAGCGGCTGGGGCAGGGCCGTTCGGTGCCGATCCAGGGCGCCAAGGGTGACTATCACACCAATGAAATCTTCGCCGAGTTCCTGGCACCGCTGTTCAACCCCGACTGGGATCTGCCAGGCCTGCATCGCCTGGACGTGACCCTGAAGGGCCGCCGCGTGGTCAACTCGGTGGCCGGTGGCTTCAATGCGTACACCTATGGCATCCAGTACGAGCCGTTCGCGGGAATCCAGCTGCGCGGCAGCAAGACCCAGTCGCTGCGTGCCCCGTCGATTGCCGAGCTCTACACCTCGCTGCAGCCGGCGTACTACAACATCCCGGAAGTCTGCTCCGTGTCGGCCATCAACGGCGGCACCAATCCTGCGATTCGCCGCCGCAACTGCGAGGCCTTCTTCCAGGCTTACCCGGGGGCGGATCCGGCAACGTTCCAGGCCTCGCCGACCAACACCCTTGGCTCGGTCAACGGCTATACCGGCCTGAAGAACGAGAAGGCAAAGTCCTGGACAGCGGGCATCGTGTTCGCACCGGACTGGGCCAAGGGCCTGCGGGTCGCGGCCGACTGGTATGACATCAAGATCACCGATGTGATCACCAGCCTCAGCCCGACCGACATCATCACCGGCTGCTTCGACAACCCGGACTTCAATGCCTCCAACGTGCCCAACGCCAACCGCTTCTGCAGCCTGGTGACGCGCAATCCGCTGAGTGGTGCGGCCACCGATATCCGCACCGAGTACGGCAATGGCCCGGTGCTGATGTTCCGCGGCTGGACGGCCGAGGTGGACTACAACTGGGATATGGGCCGATTCGGCCAGGTGGCACTTGGCTTCTACGGCTACATGCCGAAGAACCGTGGCCAGGCCGCCAACGCGGATGTGCCGTTCGTGGAGCGCGTGGGTACGTTCGACGAGCCCAAGCGCCAGTTCCGCTGGACGGCGCAGCATGCCATCGGCAAGTGGAGCTATGGCGTGACGTCCAACTACACGAGCGGCTCGCAGTTCAGCCTGACCGCAACCCCGGAAAGCCGGCAGTACTTCAAGCGCGACAGCTGGACGACCTGGGACGCCAATGTCAGCTACCGCCTGACCGACAATGCACGCGTGAACCTGTCGGTGCTGAACCTGTCCGACGACATCGGTCCGTTCCCGTACGTGCTGGATGCACTGGGCCGTCGCTACATGGCCAGCCTGCGCTACAGCTTCCGCTGAGCGGAAGAACCGGAGGAGGGCAGGCCCGGCTTCAGCTGGGCCTGTTCTTCCGGCCGGTCATGCCGGACAAGGAAAAGCCCCGCCATGGCGGGGCTTTTCCGTTGCTGCGGTTGCTGGCTTACTTCACGCCGAACGCGTACTTGGCCTGCACGTAGATCGCGCGCCCGTAGGCGTTGTACAGGTAGTTGTTGTACGGCTGGCCGCTGGTGCCGGCGAAGCTGTAGCGCTGGTTGTCCGGCATCTTGTTGAACACGTTGTTGACCATCAGCGACAGGGTCAGGTTCTCCATCGCGCGGTAGTTCACGCTCAGGTTGTAGGTGGTGTAGGAACCCCACTTGCCCGCCTTGTAGCCGGAGCTGTGCACGTAGTCATAGCCGTTGCCCACGTAAGCCATGTAGTTCGGCGTCTTGCCGATGTAGTTAGCGTACAGGGTGGTGGTCCAGTTGTCCTTGGCCCAGCCGATCGAGCCGTCCGCACGGACCTTCGCGTAGGAGTCGTACACCCACATCGCATACGGGTCGTGCAGCAGGTCCAGGTACTCGTCGCCCGGCTGCGGCTGCAGCTTGCGCTTGAGCATGTCGGTGTAGTTGGCCGAGAACTGCAGCGAACCGAAGCGACCGATGTCCTGCACGTACTTGAAGCTGGCGGTCAGCGCTTCCAGGTTCTGGCGGGCGACGTTCATCTTCGGCGTGTAGATCTCGTCGAGCACGCCCGATGCATCACGGGTGATCCAGTCACTGACGTTCTGGCAGCTGGCCGAGGTGTTGTTGGACTGGCCGTTGCGGCAGTAGTACTCGGCCAGCAGCAGCTGGTCGGAGCTGAGCGTATCGACCTCGTTCTTGATCTTCCAGTTGTAGTAGTCGACCGACAGCGACAGGTTGTTGATCGGTGCCCACACGACGCCTGCATTCCAGACATCGGCGGTGATCGGCTCCAGGTCGGGGTTGCCCGAACGGGTGCCGAACACCGAGACGCTGTCGTAAGGGCAGCCGGCAGTGTTGGCCGGGTCGTAGCCCAGCTGGCCGCAACGGTAGTAGTCGGTGGAGCCGTTGGCGTAGTAGCCACTGCGACCCTGGAAGGCGTCGGAGAGCGTCGGCGCGCGGAAAGCCGTACCGTACTTGCCGCGGAACAGCAGGCTTTCGATCGGACGGAACTCGATGCCGACGCTGTAGGTGGCCTTGTCCACGGTGTTGCCGCCGATCTTGAAGGCGTCATAGCGGCCGGAGCCGGTGACGGTCAGCGTTTCCAGCAGCGGCATGCGCAGTTCGGTGGTCACCGCATAGTTGCTGCGATGGCCGGCACCGGACACGGCGGTGGTGCCCCACACGCTGCCGTCCATCAGGCCCGGGTCGGGCGTGTAATCCCAGCCTTCGCTGCCACCTTCGACAACCACGGCGAAGCCGGCATCACCACCGGGCAGCTTGAACAGCGAGCCGTTGGTGACCTGGGCACGGGCCAGGTTCTGCCAGGTGCGGCTTTCGCTGTAGCTGTAGCCGGTGAAGCTCTGGAAGTCGCCGGCCGGCAGCGGCGCATAGAACGCTTCCCAGTTCGGGCTGTAGATGTCGTAGCCGGTGCTGGTGGTGCCCAGTACCGGGCCCAGCACGCGCTGCTCGAAGTAGTCGTTGATCGGGTCGTTCCAGCGCACGAAGTTGCGCTCGGTCAGCTTGTACTCGCCTCGGGTGAAGCTGAGGCTGTAGTCCCAGTTGCCAGCGGTGCCGCGGCCGCCGAGGGTGACCTGGTAGGCCTTGTTGCGGTCGGTGTTCATGATGTCGCGGTAGCCACCACCGCCGATGTCCTCCGGCGCGAACACGCGCTGCAGGTTCATGTACTGGCCGCTGGCCTGGTCATAGAAGCGGCCCCAGCCCGAGGAGGTGCCCCACCAGGTGTAGCCGGAACCGGTTGCGTACTTGACCTCCTCCAGGCTGTACAGCGCGTCGCCGAACAGCTGGAAGTTGTCGTTCACATCGAAGGTGGCCGAGCTGTAGATCTGCCCGCTTTCCTTGCCGTTCTTGATGGTCTTGTAGCCCGTGCCATAGACCGAGCCGCAGGCCTGGCCGGTGGGCCGGGTGCCAAGCACGGTGGTGCCGTCGAACTGGCCCGCCACGTTGGCGCACAGGTTCGGGTCCATCATCGCGTAGCGGTTGTTGGCGGCCGGCAGCAGCACCAGGAAATCATTGGAGACGTACTGCGGGCTGTAGCCGTCGGGGTTGTTGACCTTGGTCAGGTCGCGCTGGTAACCCCAGATCGGGCTGGTCTTCTCATACTGCACGTTGACCAGTGCATGGAAGCGGTCGTCCTTCGAGTTGAAGCCGCGTGCGCCACTGAGGCGGAAGCTGTTGCCGCCGCCTTCGCTGTAGGCGCCGCCACGCACATTGAGCACGCCGCCATCCATGCGCTCCTTGAGGATGATGTTGACCACGCCGGCGATCGCGTCCGAGCCGTACAGCGACGACTGGCCGCCCGGCAGGATCTCGATGCGCTCGACGATGTCGATCGGGATGCCGCTGATGTTGTTGAAGGTATCGCCGCCGTTGTACAGCGCCGGATACGAGAGCATCGGGCGGCCGTTGATCAGGTACTTGGTGTAGCCCGGGCTGAGGCCGAACATGCCGGCCGCTTCGGCACCCTGGGTGAAGGATGCGGAGGTCTGGCCGCCCTGCAGGCCGCCGGTGGACAGCGAGGACTGCTGCAGGACATCGGCGACGCTGGTGAAACCGCGGGTCTGGATATCCTCGGCGGTGACGGTCAGGACGGGCGTGTGGTTCTCGATCTCGGTCTGCGGAATCAGCGATCCGGTGACGGTCACACGGTCAAGCTGGGTCGGCGCATTGCGGTCCTGGGCCAGGGCGGTGCCGGAGGCCAGGAGGGTGCCGAGCAGGGCGAGGGTCAGAGGGTGACGCGAGAGCGTGGAACGTTGGCGAGACATGGTGGATCCCCGTAGTGAGCAATGTCTTGGCGGCGCATTCCCTGCGCATTAACAATTCGTTCAGTGTGATTCCATTCAGGTCGACCGTAACACGTCGTTAACGTTGCCAACACGGACCTGTCACATCAGGGTGCCACGGGAAGGCAAAAAAACGCTTCTGAATCAATGGATAAGGCGGTTTGTTTTGGCATGTTTCAAAAGATGGCGACATGCAAGGGAGCATGTCGATGTGGAGAATGTCCCTTTAAAATCAATGAATTGCGCGCAATCCGCGTTTCCCTGAACGCTGGTGCTGGTGCGGTGTGGGTCACACTTTCTGCCGCAGGCAGAACAGGCAGGCCGGTGCCCCAAAAAAAAGGCCCCGCCGAAGCGGGGCCTGGTCCAGACACGAGGTCCGGAATACGACGGGATCAGAAGTCGTACTTGACCTGGGCCGAGATCTGACGGCCGTAGACGCTGTAGAAGCCGTCGTTGAACGGGGTCGATTCGTTGCCCGGGTAGTTGTAGCGCTGGCCTTCCGGCAGCTTGTTGAACACGTTGTTGACCATCAGCGACAGGGTCAGATCATCCTGCGCCTGGTAGTTCAGGCTCATGTTGTACGTGGTGTACGAGCCCCACTTGCCGGCCTTGGCGCCGGAGGAGTGGACGTAGTCATAGCTGCGGCCGGTGTAGGCCAGGTAGTTCGGGGTGCTGCCGACGTAGTTGGCGTACACGGTGGTGGTGAACTTGGAGATGGCCCAAGCCACCGACACGTCGCCGCGGACCTTGGCGAAGTTGTCGTAGTACCACATGTTGTACGGATCGCTCAGCAGGTCCAGCTTCTGCGCACCCGGCAGGGCCACCACTTCACGCTTCAGCATGTTGGTGTAGTTGCCGGAGAGCATCAGCGAACCGAAGCGGCCCAGGTCCTGCTGGTACTTCGCACCGACGGTCACCGCTTCCAGGTTCTGGCTGGCCACGTTGAGCTTCGGGGTGTACACGCGGGTCAGGTTGCCACCGGCGTCGCGGGTCACCCAGTCGGTCACGTTCTGGCAGCTGGCCGAGGTGTTGTTCGGCAGGCCGTTGTGGCACTGGTACTCGGCCAGCAGCAGCTGGTCGGTGCTCAGGGTCTTGACCTCGTTCTTGATCTTCCAGTTGTAGTAGTCGACCGACAGCGAGAAGTTGCTCACCGGGGCCCACACCACGCCTGCGCTCCACACGTCGGCGGTGATCGGCTTCAGGTCCGGGTTGCCGGACTTTTCGCTGTACACCGAGGTGGTCTTGTAGAACGAGCAGGCTTCGTCACGCAGCGCGTAGCCCATCTGGCTGCAGCGGTAGTAGTCGTTCTGGCCGGAGGCGAACGAGCCGCTCATGCCCTGGAAGGCATCGGACAGGGTCGGCGCGCGGAACGCGGTGCCGTACTTGCCGCGCAGCAGCAGGCTTTCAACCGGACGGTATTCCAGGCCGATGCTGTAGGTGGCCTTGTCGACGGTCTTGTCGGCGATCTTGAAGGCGTCATAGCGGCCCGAGGCGCTGATGGTCAGCGACTCGAACACCGGCATGTGCAGTTCGCTGGTCACTGCGTAGTTGCTGCGGTGGCCGGCACCGGCCACGGCGCTGGCGCCCCAGGCGTTGCCATCGACGAAGGCCTGGTCGGGCGAGTAGTCCCAACCTTCGCTGCCGCCTTCCAGCACGACGGCCAGGCCGGCGTCGCCGCCCGGCAGGGAGAACAGCGAACCGTTGGTCACCTGCACGCGACCCAGGTTCTGCCAGGTCTTGCTGCGGTGGGTGCCATAGCCGGTGAAGCTGGCGAACTGGTCCGGGGTGATCGGCGAGTAGAACGCGGCGTAGTTCGGGTTGTAGATGCCGAAACCATCAGCGGTGGTGCCCAGGCGCGGGCCCAGCACGGTGTCGCCGAAGAAGCCCTCGATCTTGTCCTTCCAGCGCGCGAAGCGGTTCTGGTCCAGGCGGTACTCGCCACGGGTGAAGCTGGCGCTGTAGTCCCAGTCGCCGACCATGCCCTTGCCGCCCAGGGTGACCTGGTAGGAACGGCTCTCATCGGAGTTCAGGATGTTGTTGTAGTGGCCCGGGCCGATTTCTTCCGGCGCGAAGGCGCGCTGCAGGTTCACGACCTTGCCCAGGCCCTGGTCGTAGAAACCGCCCATCACCGACTTGGTGCCCCACCACAGGGCGCTGGAGCCGGAGGTGAACTCGGTCTTTTCCTTGCTGTACAGCACGTCGGCGAACAGCTGGAAGTTGTCGTTCACGTCGAAGGTCATCGACGAGTAGAACTGGCCACTGTTCTTGCCGTTCTTCAGGGTCTTGTAGCCGGCGCTGTACACCGAGCCGCACGATTCGCCCGATGCACGCTTGCCGACGGTGGTGGTGCCGTCGTACAGGCCTGCCACATTGGCGCAGCGGGTCGGGTCCATCATGTACAGCTTGTTGTCGGCGTTGCCGATGACGGCAAAGTCGTTCGACGGCAGCTGCGCGGTGTAACCGACCGGGTTGTTCTGCTTGGTGATGTCACGCTGGTAGCCCCAGATCGGGCTGCCGTTTTCGATCTGCACGTTGACCAGCGCGTGGAAGCGGTCATCGAACGCGTTGAAGCCCTTGGCGGCGCTGAAGCGGATGTTGCTGCCACCACCTTCGGTGTAGGTGCCGCCACGGATCGACATCGTGCCGCCGTCCATGCGTTCCTTCAGGATGATGTTGACCACGCCGGCGATCGCGTCCGAGCCGTACAGCGACGACTGGCCGCCCGGCAGGACTTCGATGCGCTCGACGATGTCGATCGGGATGCCGCTGATGTTGTTGAACGACTCGCTGCCGTTGTACAGCGCCGGATACGAGAGCATCGGGCGGCCGTTGATCAGGTACTTGGTGTAGCCCGGGTTCAGGCCGAACATGCCGGCCGCTTCGGCGCCCTGGGTGAACGCACCCGAGGTCTGGCCACCCTGCAGGCCGCCCGTGGTCAGCGACGACTGCTGCAGCACTTCAGCAACACTGCTGAAGCCGCGGGTCTGGATGTCTTCGGCGGTGATGGACATCACCGGAGTCTGGGTTTCGACCTGGGTCTGCGGGATCAGCGAACCGGTGACGGTGATCTTGTCCAGGTTGGTCGCCTTGTCCTGGGCCATTGCCGGGGCGGCGGCCATCAGAGCGGAAATCAGGGCGACGGCGAGCGTGTTGCGACGTGCGGTATTGCTGACGTGTTTCATGTAGTTCCAATGGAGAGCAAAAACAAAAACGGCACTGCGCATGCGCCATCGCGCGGGCCGGAATACCCCGCTCCGCAGCTCAAAACAGTGCTTATCGAACGTAACATGAACTTAACAATCTGTGCACGAATCTGTCGCAATCCTGAATTTCAGTCAGGTTACGTCCAGCTTGTATGATGTTGGGTTATCCCCCTGACCCCGCCGGTGCTCGTTGTGAACAGTTCTCCCCGCCGTCCCCATGTCAGCCAGGTCCAGAAGGGACTCACGCCGCATGCCCGCATCCGCAATGTCATCGCGGTCGGTTCGGGCAAGGGCGGCGTCGGCAAGTCCACCACCTCGGTGAACCTGGCCGTGGCGCTGCAGCAGCTCGGCGCGCGCGTGGGCGTGCTCGATGCCGACATCTATGGCCCCAGCGTGCCGGCCATGCTGGGCCTGTCCGGCCGCCCGGAAAGCCCGGACAACAAGAGCATCGAGCCGCTGCGCGCGTTCGGCGTGGACACCATGTCGATCGGCTACCTGATCGAAGAAGACACACCGATGATCTGGCGTGGCCCGATGGCCACCTCGGCGATGACCCAGCTGTTCAACGACACCCTGTGGGACGACCTGGATTTCCTGCTGATCGACCTGCCGCCGGGCACCGGTGACATCCAGCTGACCCTGACCCAGAAGATCCCGCTGGCCGGTGCGGTGATCGTGACCACGCCGCAGGACATCGCCACGCTGGATGCGAAGAAGGCGCTGAAGATGTTCGAGAAGGTCGAGGTACCGGTGCTGGGCATCGTCGAGAACATGGCCGTGCACACCTGCAGCAGCTGCGGGCACATCGAGCATCTGTTTGGTGAGGGCGGTGGCGAGCGCATGGCCGCGCAGTACGGCGTGCCGCTGCTGGGGTCGCTGCCGCTGCAGATCGGCATCCGCGAACAGGGCGATGCAGGCACCCCGATCACCGTGGCCCAGCCGGATTCGGCACCGGCCCAGGCTTACCGCCATGCCGCGCAGCGCCTGATCGAGGAAGTCGGCAAGCGCCCGCGGGCCTCGATCCCGATCCTGTCGTCGCTGCTGTAAGCGCGGGTGCAGGGGCCGCCGGCCGAGGCCGGGCCCCTGCTAGAATCCTCGCGCCCCCTCGTACCCCCAGGACAAAGCATGAGCATCAAGAGTGACCGTTGGATCCGCCGCATGTCCGAGCAGCACGGCATGATCGAGCCGTTCGAGGCCGGGCAGGTCAAGCAGGCCAACGGCCAGCGCATCGTCAGCTACGGCACGTCCAGTTATGGCTACGACGTGCGCTGCTCGCGCGAGTTCAAGGTGTTCACCAACATCAACTCGACGATCGTCGATCCCAAGCACTTCGATCCGGGCAGCTTCGTGGATATCGTCGGCGATGAATGCATCATTCCGCCCAACAGTTTCGCTCTGGCGCGTACCGTCGAGTACTTCCGCATTCCGCGCGATACCCTGGTGGTGTGCCTGGGCAAGAGCACCTACGCGCGCTGCGGCATCATCGTCAACGTGACGCCGCTGGAGCCGGAATGGGAAGGCCACGTCACCCTGGAATTCAGCAACACCACGCCGCTGCCGGCGCGCATCTATGCCAACGAAGGCGTGGCGCAGATGCTGTTCTTCCAGGCCGCCGCCGATGACGTCTGCGAGACCTCGTACCGCGATCGTGGCGGCAAGTACCAGGGCCAGACCGGCGTGACCCTGCCGCGGACCTGAGCGGCGCGCACATGCCGTAGAGCCGGGCCATGCTCGGCTTCCACATATGGGATGGATGCAGCCGAGCATGGCTCGGCTCTACAGGAACAGAGGCGGCGCTTGCGCCGCCTTTGCTTATTTGCCGCGGCCGAACAGCATCGCGATGCCGACACCCACCAGGGCCACCGGCCACCAGGTCAGCAGCAGCTTGGACAGGTTCAGATGCGTCCAGCCGAGATTGCTGGCGAGCATGAACAGGCCGATCAGGATCAGCAGGACGGCGGCAACAAGGTTGAATCGCATCGGGTCGGCGCAGGCTCAGGACTGGGCCGGATATCCTAGCCGTTCCTTCCAGTAGGCGACATGCTGGTCCAGCGCCGCCGGCTCGTAACGGTGCGCCGGGCCGCTGCCCCAGACCGGGCCCGGCCAGGCCGGATCTCCGTCATGGCGGCCGATCACATGGAAATGCAGCTGGCGCACGATGTTGCCCAGCGCCCCGATGTTGATCTTTTCCACCCCGTCGGAGCCCTTCAGGGCCTTGCAGGCGCGGTTGAGCTCGGTGCGCAGCTTGTCCTGCTGCTCACCGTCCAGCTCGATCCACTCGGTCACTCCGGCCAGGCGCGGTACCAGCACCAGCCAGGGGAATCGTTCGTCGTTCATCAGCCGCACTTGCGACAACGGTCCTTCCGCCACCAGCACGCTATCGGTGGCCAGGCGTGAATCGAGTTCGAATTCGCTCATCCAAGATGCTCCGAGAAGAAGTCCAGGGTGCGTTGCAGCGCCAGGGCGGCGCTGTCTGGATCATACGCATGTCCGACCTCCCGGTTGAAGGCGTGATCGGCCGGATAGACGTAGGTGGCCATCTGCGGCAGCTTCTCGCGATGGGCCTGGACCGCTTCCGGCGGGATGCTGCGGTCCTGGGCACCGAAGTGGAAGATCACCGGGGCCTTGGGTGTTTCATCGAGGAACTGCACGTTGCGCGCACCGTAGTAGCTGACCGACGGCAGCCCCAGGCGCACTGCGGACAGCATCGCCACCGTGCCACCCCAGCAGTAGCCGACGGTGCCGACCTTGCCCTGCGGCGCCAGCCGGGTTGCCGCAGCCCGGACCACCTCCAGCGCCCGTTCCATGCCCAGCGCGCCGACCCGCTCCAGGCCCTGCTTCACGCCCTCGGCGTCGTAGGGCAGTGCGTCCGGATCGGCGTCGGGGCCGTCGAGCAGGTCAAAGAACGAGGGCGCCAGCACCGCATAGCCTTCAGCCGCGAAGCGCTCGGCCACGCTGCGGATGTGCGGATTGGCGCCGAAGATTTCCTGCACCACCACCAAGCCGCCGCGTGCGGTGCCTTCCGGCAGGGCCTGCCAGGCCCGTACCGGGCCGTGATGCGTATCCAGGGTGATCCACTCGGCCATCGTCATCTTCCTCGTTGCAGGGAACAGAGCTGCATTGTCGGTGCTGCGCCGGTTAGCGCGGCGTCAGCGGCTGTGCGTGATCGGGCGGCTGGGCATTCAGAGCGCGGCCGCCAACCCCGGTATACTGGCGCCCTTTCAGGCCCCGGCCCCCAGGAACCCCTGCCATGCCGGCAGGGGCCCAGGCCCCCAGAGTCCCGCGATTCCATGTCCCAGCTGAACCCCAAAGTCGGCTTCGTCAGCCTCGGCTGCCCGAAGGCCCTCGTCGATTCCGAGCGCATCCTTACCCAGCTCCGCTCGGAAGGTTACGACATCGTCCCGTCCTACGATTCGGCCGACGTGGTGGTGGTCAACACCTGCGGCTTCATCGATTCGGCGGTGACCGAGTCGCTGGATGCGATTGGCGAGGCGATGAACCAGAACGGCAAGGTCATCGTCACCGGCTGCCTGGGCAAGCGCCCGGAGCAGATCCGCGAGGCCTACCCCAATGTGCTGGCGGTGTCCGGCCCGCAGGACTACCAGAGCGTGATGGAAGCGGTGCATGAAGCACTGCCGCCCAAGCACGATCCGTTCGTGGACCTGGTGCCCGACTACGGTATCAAGCTGACCCCGCGCCACTACGCCTACCTGAAGATTTCCGAGGGCTGCAACCACAAGTGCAGCTTCTGCATCATTCCGTCGATGCGCGGCAAGCTGGTCTCGCGCCCGGTCGACGAGGTGCTGCGTGAAGCCGAGCGTCTGGTGCGTGGTGGCGTGCGTGAGCTGCTGGTGGTTTCGCAGGACACCTCGGCCTATGGCGTGGACGTGAAGTACGCCGAGAAGATGTGGCGTGACAAGGCCTACCAGACCCGCCTGAAGGCGCTGTGCGAAGGCCTGTCGGAACTGGATGCGTGGGTGCGCATGCACTACGTCTACCCGTACCCGCATGTGGACGAGGTGGTGCCGCTGATGGCCGAGAACCGGATCCTGCCGTACCTGGACATCCCGTTCCAGCATGCGAGCCCGCGCATCCTGCGTTTGATGAAGCGCCCCGGCGCGGTCGAGAAGACCCTGGAGCGCGTGCAGAACTGGCGCCGCATTGCGCCGGACATCACCGTGCGTTCGACCTTCATCGTCGGCTTCCCGGGCGAGACCGAGGCCGAGTTCGAAGAACTGCTGTCGTTCCTTGACGAGGCGCAGCTGGACCGCGTGGGCGCGTTCGCCTATTCGCCGGTTGAGGGGGCGACCGCCAACGATCTGCCCGACGCTGTGCCGGAGGAAGTAAAGCAGGAGCGTCTGGCCCGCTTCATGGAGAAGCAGGCGCAGATCTCCGCCGCGCGCCTTGAAGCCAAGATCGGCACCGTGCAGCAGTGCCTGGTCGACGCCATCGAAGGCGATATCGCCGTGGCCCGCTCCAAGGCTGATGCCCCGGAGATCGACGGCCTGGTGCATATCCAGAATGCCGACCAGGTGCCGCTGCGCGTGGGCGAATTCGTCGATGTGGAAATCACCGAGAGCGACGAGCACGACCTGTACGGTGACGCGCTGCCAGCCGCTACCCGCCCGGCATTCGACCTCAAGATGCTGTGACCGCAGCGACGACCGCCGCCGGTGACGGCAGCGGTGTCCGCCGCTTCGTGCCGCCGCCGCGTGCGGCGGTCGATCCGCAGGTGTTCGGGCACCCGGTGTTTGCCGGGCTGCAGGATTTCCGTGATCTGCTGGTGGGTACTCGCTGGCCGTCCATCGCGGCACTTGACGCACGCCTGTCCTTGCCGGGTTGGCAGCTGGTGGAACAGGATGCGGCGCTGCTGGCCGATGGCCTGCACTACGAAGCGCGCATCGCGCGGGGGCGCATCGCCACCCGCGCCGACAACTGGCACGACCTGTTCAACGCGCTGGTGTGGGCCTGCCACCCGCAGCTGAAGCGTGCACTCAACGCGCAGCAATGCCGGCATGTCGAGGCGATGCCACCCGGCCAGCGCAATCGCATGCAGGCTGCCCTGACCCAGTTCGACGAATCCGGCGTGATCGTGCGTGTGCGCGATGACACGTTGCTGCGCGCGTGGGATGGGCATGACTGGCCCGCATTGTTCGAGCCGGCGCGCTGGCAGCGCGGTGACATCGCCATTGCTGTGGTATTCGGGCATGCGCTGATGGAGCAGGCACTGCTGCCGGGGCGATTGCTGGTCGGCAAGTGCGTGGTGGTGCAGGGCGATGCCGATGCTGCCTGTGTTGACGCGGTGACCGCTGCCATCGCCGAAGGCAGGGCAGTGACCGACCCGCTGCAGTTGCGGCCCCTGCCATTGGCCGGTATTCCCGGCTGGCATGAGGTGCAGGATCCGGCCTTCTATCGCAATGCCGATTATTTCCGCCCGCTGCGCGCCGGCCGTCATTACCCGCCGCCGTTGGCGTATTCCCTGTAGAGCCGGGCCCGTGCCCGGCCGATGGTCAAACGCAGCCGAGCATCGGCTCGGCTCTACAGCGGCTCGTACTCCACGCCGATCACCGCGAAGGTGAACTGCCCGCCGGGCAGCTCCAGCGAGAATTCATCATCCAGCCGCTTCTTCAGCAGCGCACGCGCCAGGGGTGAATCGATGCTGATCCAGCCCAGGCCAGCATCGGTCTCATCCGGCCCGACAATGCGATAGCGGCTGGTGTCGCCGTTGTCCACGTTCTCCAGTTCCACCCATGCGCCGAAGAACACCGCCAGCGGATCGGTTGGCGTGGTATCGACCACGCGCAGCGATTCCAGCCGCTTGGTCAGGTAGCGCACGCGGCGGTCGATCTCGCCCAGTTGCTTCTTGCGGTACGTGTACTCGGCGTTCTCGGAACGGTCGCCTTCCGCGGCAGCGGCAGCCAGTGCCTTCACCACCTCCGGGCGGCGCACACGCCATAGCTCATCCAGTTCGGCCTTCAGTCGTGCATGCCCGGAGGCGGTGATCAGGGCGGTGCTTTTTTCTGCTGGGGGACGCCAACGGGACATGCAATACGACTTCTATTTTTTCAGGGGAAGGAAGGGGTCAGAGCCCTTCCTGCCGGAGGGATCCGACCCCGGGGTCAGATCCCTTTCACACGGAAAGGGCTCTGACCCCAGTGGCGGTGAATCAGCGCTTGCCGCCGAAGATGCCACCGAGGATGCCGCGCACGATCTGGTTGCCCAGCTTGGTGCCGACGGTGCGCGTGGTCTGCTTGGCCATGGTTTCAATCATGCCCTGGCGGCGCTTGGTGCCGAAGATCGCATCCTTGATCGCCTGGCCGAAACCACCTTGCTGCGCTTCGTCCTGCTCGCGGCTGCGCGCGGCCGGAGCCTGCGCCTGTTCGACCGTCTTCTGCGCGCGCTGGGCCAGCAGTTCGGCGGCCGATTCGCGGTTGATCGCGGTGTCGTAGCGGCTGCCGACCGGGCTGCCGGCACGCACCTGGGCACGCTCGGCTTCGGTGATCGGCCCCATCCGGCAACGCGGCGGTGCGATCATCGTCTGCTGCACCGGCATCGGTATGCCCTTGTCCTGCAGCGTGGAGACCAGCGCCTCGCCGGTGCCGAGCTGGCTCAGCACCTTGGTCACGTCCAATTTCGGGTTCGGCACGAAGGTTTCGGCCGCGGTCTTCACCGCCTTCTGGTCGCGCGGGGTGAACGCACGCAGCGCGTGCTGTACGCGGTTGCCGAGCTGGCCGAGGATGTTGCCCGGCACGTCGTCGGGGAACTGCGAGCAGAAATACACGCCCACGCCCTTGGAACGGATCAGGCGCACCACCTGCTCGATGCGCTGCACCAGCGACGGCGGCGCATCGTCGAACAACAGGTGTGCCTCGTCGAAGATGAAGACCAGCTTCGGCTTGTCCAGGTCGCCCACTTCCGGCAGCTGTTCGAACAGCTCCGACAGCAGCCACAGCAGGAAGGTGGAGTACAGCTTGGGCTTGAGCACCAGCTGGTCGGCGGCGAGGATGCCGATCACGCCGCGGCCGTCGTGGTTGACCCGCATGATGTCGGCCAGCTCCAGTGCCGGTTCGCCGAAGAAATTCTCGCCGCCGTCCTGTGCCAGGCGCAGGACCGAACGCTGGATCGCGGCGATCGACTGCGCGCTGACCAGGCCGTACTCGGTGGAGATGTCCTTGCGCTCCTCGGCGACCAGGCCGAGCAGGGCGCGCAGGTCGTCCATGTCCAGCAGCAGCAGGCCGCGGTCGTCGGCCAGCTTGAAGACGATGTCGAGCACCCCGGCCTGGGTGTCGTTCAATTCGAGGATGCGCGACAGCAGGGTGGGGCCCATTTCGCTGACGGTGGTGCGCACCGGGTGGCCCAGCTTGCCGTACAGGTCCCAGAAGATGGTGGGGCTGGCGGCCGGTGCATAGTCGGCCACGCCGATCTCGGCGGCACGCTGGAGCAGGTTCTCGGCGCCAGTGCCGGGTACGGCCAGGCCGGAGACATCACCCTTCACGTCGGCCAGGAACACCGGCACGCCCAGCCGCGAGAACCCCTCGGCCAGGGTCATCAGGGTCACGGTCTTGCCGGTACCGGTGGCACCGGCCACCAGGCCGTGACGGTTGCCGAGTTTCGGCAGCAGGGTGACGGCAATATCGTCTGTAATGCCTTTGCCGAGCAGAATCGGATCCATGGTCCAGCCCTTGTGGTGAATAGCCCAATGTTAACCGCCGGCAGTGACGGTCCGATGGTCGGCTTGCCCGGACCTTGGCGGCGCCGCTACTCTGCCTGCCTGTTTCGCACACAGTGCCATCAATGCCCGTTCCTGTCCTGATTTCCCGTGGTTGGCCGCTGCTGGCCCTGGCCGGCCTGGTTTCCCTGGCCCCCGACGCCCATGCGCAGCGGGTTTCGGCCCGGGACAAGGTGAAGGTGGATGCGCTGCAACAGCGCATGACCGCCGCCGAAAAGCGCTACAGCGACGCCCTGCTGCTGGTTGCCAATGCCGACCCGAAGGGCAGCAACGAGGCCGATGCCGCGCTGGAGGACATGGAAGATGTCCTCAACGACTGCGTGAAGCAGAAGGGCTGCCAGATGGGCACCCTGCTGGCCAGCTACAAGCGCCTGCTCAAGCACGACGCCGATGCGGCCGCCAGCGATGACGTGGCCGACGAGGGCGGCGACCGCCTGGAAGCCGACCCCGACCATATCGGCCCGCTGACCGCGGACGTGCCCGAGGCCGCGCGCGCTGCCGCGCTGCTGAACGACAAGCGGCACGCCTTCGACAGCATGGTCGAATACAACCCGGCGGTGCAGGCCGGCATCCGTCGCTGGCTGACCGACATGCGCCCGGCGCTGCTGACGAGCTACGAGAATTACCAGAACCTGCGCGCGGTGATGTGGCCGGAGTGGGAGAAGCGCGGCCTGCCCGAGGCGCTTCTGTTCGGCATCATGGCCAAGGAGTCCAACGGTCGCGTGCATGCGTCCTCGCGCGCCGGCGCCGCCGGCCTGATGCAGTTCATGCCGGCCACCGGCCGTCGCTTCGGCCTGGGCCCGGACGGCACCGGCTTCGATACCCGTTTCGATGCGCGCAGCGCGGCCGAGGCCAGCGCCAGCTACCTCAACGAGCGCCTGCGCGAACTGAACAACAACGTGGAAATGTCGGTGGCTGCCTACAACGGTGGCGAAGGCCGTGCCGCACGCGTGTTCAGGCAGAGCAGTGGCCAGAGCTTCTGGACCGACAGCGTCTACAACCAGTTCCCGGGCGAAACCAAGGACTATGTGCCGATGGTGATCGCCGCCGCCTGGATCTTCCTGCACCCGCAGCAGTACGGCGTGGAGTTCCCGAAGATCAGCGCGCAGCCGGCCACGCTGCGCCTGGCCAAGTCCACCACCATCTACGAACTGACCATCTGCCTGGGCAGCCACGGCACCCGTGATGGCTACATGCGCGCGCTGCGCAATCTCAACCCGCGCTATGAAGCCGATGGCTGGATTCCGGCCGGCACGCTGATCAACGCCACCACCCGCATCGCCGGCCTGTACCAGCGCAACTGTGTCAGTGGCCCGCGTGCCGACCTGGCCCGCACGCTGATCACCGCCGATCTGAACGCGGCGATCAAGCGCCCGACCGCGGCCAGCTATACCGGCAGCGTGGCGGTGGGCGGTGTGGTGCCGGTGGCCGATGCGGCCGCATCCACCAGCGTGCCGACCACACCGGTGGCCGCAGTGGCGACGCCGCGCCCGGCGCCGGCCGCCCGGCCGAAGCCGGTGCGCAGCCACAAGGTGGGCAAGGGCGAGACCCTGGGCGCCATCGCGGCGAAGTTCCAGTGCGACGTGCCGACCCTGGCCCGCGCCAACGGCCTGAAGGCCCCGGCCTACAGCCTGCGCCATGGCCAGACGCTGAAGCTGCAGGGCTGCGACAAGTAATCCCCCACGACTGCTGGAATCCGCATGGACCTCGAAGCCACCCGCAACCTGTTCGCCAACCTCCGCGAAAACACCGACTGGGACATCAACGGCCCGTTGCTGTGGGGGTATTTCTTCGTCCACTCCAGCGCTGAACCGCTGCAGGCACTGGCCGACCACCTGCAGGAGCAGGGCTACACCTTCGTGGAACTGTTCGAGCAGGAGCCGGAAGAAGGCGATGCCTCGTTCCACGTGCTGCACGTGGAGCGCGTGGAGATCCACGACGAAACCTCGCTGGACCGCCGCAACCAGGCGTTCGCAGCGCTGGCCGCGGAGCGCGGCGTGGAAGACTACGACGGCATGGACGTCGGCCCGGCCCCGGCCCTGCAGTAACCCAAGAAGGGACGCAAAAAGGGGACGGAGGGGATTAAGTCGTTAATGCATTAACGACTTAATCCCCTCCGTCCCCTTTTTCTTCAGCGCAGCTTCGCCAGGGCCTGGCCCAGCTGCACCGGGCTTTCGGCGCCCAGCTGCGGGGCGAATTCGGCTACGCCCGGTGGCAGCAGCACGATCACGGTCGAGCCGTAGTTGAACCGTGCCATCTCGGCAAAGCGCTCCAGCTTGATGCCCTGGCCGCGGTAGTCCTTGCGGGTGATGCGATCGCCGTAGGCCGGGATCTCCTCGCCGCTCCACACGGTTTCCACGCCGGACACCAGCAGTGCACCGACCATCACGCTGACCATCGGGCCGAAGCTGGTGTCGAAGTGGCAGACCAGGCGCTCGTTGCGGGCGAACAGGCGCGGTACGCCGTTGACGGCTGCCGGGCCGACGCTGAACAGGCGCCCCGGCACGTGCACGGTCTCACGCAGGGTGCCGGTCCACGGCATGTGCACGCGGTGGTAGTCGCGCGGGGACAGGTACACGGTGGCGTACAGGCCGTCGTTGTACGGCTTGGCATCCTCGGCGCTGCCCAGCAGTTCGGCGGCGGTGAACGACTGGCCCTTGGCCTGGAAGATGCGGCCGGCCTCGATCCTGCCGAGCTGGCTGATGCGGCCGTCGGCCGGCATCACCAGGCTGCGCGGATCGGCATCGGCCACGCGTGCGCCCGGCTTCAGCGCGCGGGTGAAGAACTGGTTGAAGGTCGCGTAGCTGCGCGGGTCCGGGTTGGCCGCCTCGTCCAGGTCGACGTTGAACTTGCGGGTGACGGTGTCGATCAGCCAGCGCGACACGCGCGGATCGTCCGAGTACGCCAGCGAGCGCGCCATCGAGGACAGCAGGCGATGGGGCAGGGCGTACGTCAGGGCGGTGGTGAGGCTCATGGGGCGGTTTTCTCGGTCAGCTTCTGCAGGTCGCGGGCAATCGCCGGCGCATTGAACGGGGGGCGCACCAGGCCGGCAAGGCGGCCCTGCGGGTCGAGCACGGCCAGGCTGGCCGAATGCTCGACGGTGTAATCCTCGGGGTTCTCGTCGAAATGCTTGCCCGGGACCTTCTGGAACACGAAGCCCAGCGAGGTGGCGAAGCGCTCCAGCGAGGGGATATCGGCGGTGGCGGCCAGGGTGTCCTTGTGGAAGCCGTGCACGTACTCGCCGAGGCGGGTGGCGCTGTCGCGATCCGGGTCGACCGAGATGAACAGCACGCGCGGGCGCAGGCCATCGGGCAGGGCCTCCCACTGGTTCTGCGCGCCGGCCAGCTCGGCCAGGGTGGTCGGGCAGACGTCGGGGCAGAAGGTGAAGCCCAGGAACACCAGGGTCCAGTGGCCCTTCAGTTCGCCCGGGATCAGCCGGGTGCCGTCGGACTGGGCCAGGTTGAAGTCGGGCAGTTCACGCGGCTGTGGATACAGGGTGATCGCCTCGGTGGCCGGGGCGTTGGCCGGCGGCTTCGGCGCGAACACCTGCTGGGCGGCCAGCAGGCCGAGCCCCGCGGCCAGGGCGATCAGCAGGATGATGCCGGCGTTGCGATTGAACATGGGGGCTCCCGCGCGAAATGGGCTCCATCATAACGGCTGCGGCCCGATCGTTTCCGCCGCAACGGATGCCGCCGCGGGCGCCAGCCCCTATAATCGGGGGCCACTTTGCCCGCAGTACCGCCATGACCGCTGAAACGGCCGCCGAACTCCACACGATCATCGATCTGATCCGCTACGGCACCAGCCGTTTCAACGAAGCCGGGCTGACCTTCGGGCACAGCTACGACAATGCGCTGGACGAGGCCACCCAGCTGGTGCTGCACAGCCTGCACCTGCCGCATGACCTCGGCCCGGCCTACGGCCAGGCGCGCCTGCTGCAGGCCGAGAAGCTGCGCGTACTGGAGCTGTTCCAGCGCCGCATCGACGAACGCGTTCCGGCCGCCTACCTGACCGGCGAGGCCTGGTTTGCCGGCCTGAGTTTCAAGAGCGACCCGCGCGCCCTGGTGCCGCGCTCGCCGATCGCCGAGCTGATCGAATGCGGCTTCCAGCCGTGGCTGGGTGACCGCTACGTGCACCGTGCGCTGGACCTGTGCACCGGTTCGGGCTGCATCGCCATCGCCATCGGCCACTACTACCCGAACTGGGAAGTCGATGGCGTGGACCTCAGCGACGACGCGCTGTCGCTGGCCGAGGAGAACAAGGAACGGCTGCAGGCGCACAACGTCGCCCTGATCAAGTCGGACCTGTTCACTGGCCTGACCGGCCGCCACTACGACCTGATCGTCACCAATCCGCCGTACGTGACCAACGACGAGACCGATGCCCTGCCGCAGGAATACTCCTACGAGCCGGAAATGGGCCTGCGTGCCGGTGACGACGGCCTGGACCTGGTGCTGAAGATCCTGCGCGATGCGCCGCTGCACCTGAGCGAAACCGGCCTGCTGATCTGCGAAGTGGGCGAGTCGCAGCAGCATCTGGTCAGGCTGCTGCCGGAAGTGGACTTCGACTGGATCGAGTTCAAGGTCGGCCAGATGGGCATCTTCGCGGTCGAATGCCGTGAACTGATCGCCCACAGTGCACGCATCACCGAACTGGCGGCGCAGCGCCCGTGAGCTCCAATTCGTTCGGCAAGCTGTTCACCGTCACCACGTTCGGCGAGTCGCACGGGCCGGCCATCGGCTGCGTGATCGATGGCTGCCCGCCGGGGCTGGCGCTGGACGCGGCCGAATTCGCCCACGATCTGCAGCGCCGCGCCACCGGCAAGAGCCGGCACACCTCGGCACGGCGCGAGGCCGATGAGGTCGAGATCCTGTCGGGCGTATACGAGGGCCTGACCACCGGTACTCCGATCGCGCTGCTGATCCGCAACACCGACCAGCGCAGCAAGGACTACGCCAACATCGGCCAGCAGTTCCGCCCGGGCCATGCCGACTACAGCTACTGGCACAAGTACGGCATCCGCGATCCGCGCGGTGGCGGCCGTTCCTCGGCACGCGAGACCACCATGCGCGTGGCCGCCGGCGTGGTCGCCAAGAAGTGGCTGGCCGAGCGCTTCGGCGTCACCGTGCGTGGCTACCTGTCGCAGCTGGGTGACATCACCCCGGCCGGTTTCGACTGGTCGGCGGTGGAGGACAACCCGTTCTTCTGGCCGCACGCCGCACAGGTGCCCGAGCTGGAGGCGTACATGGATGCGCTGCGCAAGTCCGGAGATTCGGTCGGTGCATGCGTGGATGTGGTCGCCGACAACGTGCCGCCGGGCTGGGGCGAGCCGATCTACGGCAAGCTCGATGGCGACCTTGCCGCCGCCCTGATGAGCATCAATGCGGTGAAGGGCGTGGAGATCGGCGACGGTTTCGCCAGCGCTGCGCAGAAGGGCACCGAGCACCGTGACCTGCTGACCCCGCAGGGCTTCGCCAGCAACCATGCCGGCGGCATCCTCGGTGGTATCTCCACCGGCCAGCCGGTGGTCGCATCGATTGCCTTGAAGCCGACCTCCAGCCTGCGCCTGCCGGGCCCGTCGCTGGATACCGCCGGCAACGTGGTGGAGGTGGTCACCACCGGTCGCCACGATCCCTGCGTCGGCATCCGCGCCACTCCGATCGCCGAGGCGATGATGGCGATGGTGCTGATGGACCAGGCGCTGCGCCATCGCGCGCAGTGTGGCGATGTCGGCACGATCACTCCGCGCATTCCCGGGCAGATCGATGGCTGACACGCGGCCGACCGTGTGGGTGAGCCAGCCGCTGATCGACGCGGCCATCGCGCCGCTGCGCGATCGCGTGCAGCTGCGCAGTACCGACACCGTCACCGCCTGGTCGCCGGACCAGATCGCCGCACAGCTGGCCAGCGCCGATGGCGCGATCATCACCCTCAACGAGCGCATCGGTGCGGCCCAGGTGGCGGATGCCACGCAGCTGCAGGTGATCGCCAATGTCGGTGTCGGCTACAACAACCTGGACGTCGACGCGCTCAGCGCGGCCGGCATCCTGGCCAGCAACACGCCGGACGTCCTTACCGAAACCACCGCAGATCTCGGTTTCGCCCTGCTGATGGCGACGGCGCGCCGGATCACCGAGTCCGAACGCTGGCTGCGTGAAGGCCAGTGGCAGCAGTGGTCGTTCCAGACCATGCTCGGTGCCGACATCCATGGCAGCACGCTGGGCATCCTCGGCATGGGCCGCATCGGCCAGGGGATCGCCCGCCGTGGCGCGCACGGTTTCGGCATGAAGGTGCTGTACCACAACCGTTCGCAGCTGCCAGCGGCGACCGAAGCGGAGGTGGGCGCCACCTATGTGGACCTGGATACGCTGCTCGCGCAATCCGATCACCTGCTGCTGGTGCTGCCGTACACCCCGGCCTCGCACCATCTGATCGATGCCGCCGCGCTGGCGAAGATGAAGCCGTCGGCAACGCTGGTGAACATCGCCCGTGGTGGCCTGGTCGATGAGATCGCGCTGGCCGATGCGCTGGACAGCGGCCGCCTGGCTGCCGCCGGCCTGGATGTATACGAGGGCGAGCCGAAGGTGCGCCCGGAGCTGCTGGCACTGCGCAATGTGGTGCTCACTCCGCACATCGGCAGCGCCTCGCTGCTAACGCGCACGGCGATGGTACAGCTGGCCGTGGATAATCTGGTTGCCGGGCTTGGCCTGGACGGCGGCCCGTCGCGCATGCCGAGCGCGATCAACGCTGACGCGGCGATGGCTGCGCGCGTGACTCTGGGCAAAAAAACCGGGAAACGATAGGGAACCTCCGCGCACCCCGCTTGAGGAGGTTCCCCGAACCCAGCTGTCGTGCGTGATTTTTCCCCATCCCCGTTTTCGTGAGAGTTTCCCCCATGAGCAATGCACAGCGCAGTTTCCACGTTGCCGTCGTCGGTGCCACCGGCGCCGTCGGCGAGACCATGTTGTCGATCCTGGCCGAGCGTGACTTCCCGGTCGGCACCCTGAGCGTGCTGGCCTCCGAGCGTTCGGCCGGCGGCGAGATCGAGTTCAACGGCCAGAAGGTCAAGGTCCAGGACCTGGCCACCTTCGATCCCACCGGTGTCGAGATCGCGCTGTTCTCGGCCGGCGGCAGCGTGTCCAAGGAATACGCACCGAAGTTCGCCGCCGCCGGTGCGGTGGTGATCGACAACTCCTCGGCCTTCCGTTACGACGATGACGTGCCGCTGGTGGTGTCCGAGGTCAACCCGGAACAGGTCGCCAACCGTCCGCGCGGCATCATCGCCAACCCGAACTGCTCGACCATGCAGATGCTGGTGGCGCTGGCGCCGCTGCACCGCAAGTACGGCATCGAGCGCATCAACGTCTCCACCTACCAGTCGGTGTCCGGCGGTGGTCGTTCGGCCACCGAGGAACTGGGCAAGCAGACCGGCCAGCTGCTGAGCTTCCAGGAGATCGATCCGCAGCGCTTCCCGGTGCAGATCGCTTTCAACCTGATCCCGCACATCGACGACTTCCAGGACAATGGCTTCACCAAGGAAGAGATGAAGCTGATCTGGGAGACCCGCAAGATCCTCGGCGACGACAGCATCCTGGTGAACCCGACCGCGGTCCGCGTGCCGGTGTTCTACGGCCACTCCGAGTCGGTGGCGATCGAGACCCGTGACAAGGTCACCGTGGCCGAAGCGCGTGCGCTGCTGGAGCAGTCGCCGGGCATCGAAGTGGTTGACCGTCACGAGGCCGGTGGCTACCCGACCCCGGTCACCCACGCCTCGGGCACCGATGCGGTGTACGTCGGCCGCATCCGCGAGGACCTGTCGCACCCGCGTGGCCTGAATCTGTGGATCGTGTCGGACAACGTACGCAAGGGCGCTGCCCTGAATGCCGTGCAGCTGGCCGAGCTGGTTGCCGCCGAGCAGCGTTGATCACAGCGGTTGCCTCACCGGTAGTGCCGGCTGCTGGCCGGCATTGCCGTGAGGGCTGGACGTGCGTGCCTGGCGGCCAGCGGCCGGCACCACCAGGCTGTGCAGCCGGGCACGGGCTCGGCTCTGCATGGGTGCGGACCCTGGTCCGCACGCTTTATAGTGTCGCCCATGAATAAACGGGCCAGGGGCGCAAAGCGCCCGCTCCTCTATCTTTCCACCGCGCTGTTGGCCCTGGCCAGCAGTTCGGCGCTTGCCCTGGGCTTGGGTGACATCCGTGTCCTGTCCAAGCCGGGCCAGCCCCTGCTGGCCGAAATCCCGGTGGTCTCGGCCGATCCGTCCGAGCTGGAGAACCTGCGCGTCGCGCTTGCTTCACCGGTCACCTTCGAGCGCGTCGGTCTGCAGCGGCCGACCGGGCTGGTCAGCGAGCTGCAGTTCGAACTGACCCGCAATGCGCAGGGCAGGGCGGTGGTGCGGGTGACCTCGCAGACGCCGGTCGAGGCCCCGTCGCTGAGCTTCCTGATCGAGGCCGATTGGGGCCAGGGCCGCCTGGTGCGCGAGTATTCGGCACTGGTCGATGCGCCCTCCAGCGCACTGGCGGTGGCCGAGCCGGAGATCGTCGCACCGGCGGGCACCCTCTCCAACACCATCGTCCGTGACGCTGCCCCTGCACCGGCCGCCGCAGAGCGCGCGAGCGTGCCTGCGCCGTCCACCGCGGCAGCGCCGGCCCCGGCCCCGGCTCGCCCGCGTGCAGTGGCTGCACCCGCTGCCGCGCCGGCAGCCGATGGCAGCGTCACCGTCCAGCGTGGGCAGACCCTGTCGCAGATCGCCAGCGCGGTGGCCCGCGGCAACCAGGTCAGCCGTGACCGCGCAATGATTGCCCTGCTGCGGGCCAACCCGGAGGCCTTCATCCGGGGCAACGTCAACCTGCTCAAGCAGGGCGCCGTACTGCGCATGCCGGGCAGCGATGCACTGGCGGCGGTCGATGCCGCCGAAGCCGCAGCGCTGGTGCGTGAACACGCCGCACAGTGGCGGCAGGCGCGCACCGTGCCGCAACCTGCGGGCACCGTTGCCCCGGTCGCCAAGGCGGCAACCACGAACGCTTCTTCCCCGGCTGCGGCCAATGGGGCACGACTTGAAATCGCCCCGGCGCTGGCCTCCGACGCCACGCACGCGGGCACAACCACCGGCACCGGAGCCGGCAGCGAGGGTGACATGCTGGGCAACGAACAACTGCGCCAGGCACGCGAGGACATCGCGACCCGCGATGCCGAGATCGGCGAGCTGAAGCAGCGCGTGGCCGACCTGGAAAAGCTCAAGGAACAGCAGCAGTCGCTGATCGCGATGAAGGACAACGACCTGGCCGCCGCGCAGCAGCGCCTGGCGCAGGCACCGGATGGCCGCGATGCGGCAACGCCGTGGTACTGGCTGGGGCTGCCGGTGCTGCTGCTGGCGGCCGGTGCGGCCTGGCTGCTGCGCCGTCGCAAGCCGTCGCCGCTGCCGCCGCTGCGCGAAGAAGGCGATGCCGCTGGCCTGGCCGCAGCGGTACCGGCGGGCGCGGCGCTGGATACGCTGGCCGAGCAGTCCTCGTGGTCGTCGCTGGTGCCCGATGGCGGGCGACAGGAGCCGGCGATGCCGGCCTGGGCGAGCGGAACCGAGGTGCAGGATGATGTGGCTGTCGAACCGGACGCCGACGTCGCCGCCCAGACTGACTGGCAGGCGCAGACGCTGCGCGATGACGAAGTGGTGGCGCTGCCTGAGGCAGTGACCGACCTGCCGCGCTGGGACGAGCCGGTGACCACGCAGGACGACCGCGTGGCGGCCGCCTCCGTGCAGGATGACGCGGTCGCGTCGGCGGCACCTGACGAGGTGGCAGTGCCGGATTACGCGCTGCACGCCGAACAGCAGCCGCAGTTCCGTGGCGTGTTCGACCTGCCGGCCGAGCGCCATGACAGCGGGGATTCAAGCGAGGCGCCGCACGACGCGCTGGCCACGGCCGCGCACGAAGACGGCGCCGCAGCACCGGCCAGCGATGCCGGCTGGGCGCCGCGCGCTGGGCAGGAACGCCTGGAGCTGGCCATCGCCTACCTCGATCTGGGCGATGCCCAGACCGCACGTACGTTGCTGCAGGAAGTGGCCGACGGCGGCGACCTGCACTGCCAGGCCCAGGCCCGCGAACTGCTGGCCCGCCTGCCGTGACCGACCCCGCCGACAAGGACCCTGCCATGAGCCGCGAGCGCCGCATCGACTACGTTGAATTCGCCTCCACGGATCCTGCGGCCAGCCGCGCCTTCTTCGAAAAGGCGTTCGGCTGGTCGTTCGTCGACTATGGCAGCGACTACACCGCGTTCGACGACGGCCGCCTGCAGGGGGGCTTCTTCCGCGGCCAGCCACAGCGTGCCAGCGATGCCGGTGCGCCGCTGCTGGTGTTGTACGCTGACCAGCTGGCGCCGGTCGAGGCAGCGGTGCGTGACGCTGGCGGTGAGATCGTGCGGCCGGTGTTTTCTTTCCCCGGTGGCAGCCGTTTCCAGTTCGTCGAGCCCGGTGGCAACGAACTGGCGGTCTGGTCCGAACGCGATCCGGCCTGAGCGCCGCCCCTCCCGCAACATCGAGGTAGCACATGCGTTACGCGCTTGGCGTCGAGTACGACGGCAGCGATTTCAGGGGCTGGCAGAACCTGGGCGAGGGTGGCCCCAGCGTGCAGGCCAGCCTTGAGCAGGCCCTGTCGTCGGTGGCAGATTCGCCACTGCAGGTGGTCTGTGCCGGCCGCACCGATGCCGGCGTGCACGGCCAGTGCCAGGTCGTGCATTTCGACACCGACGTGGTGCGCGATCCGCGTGCCTGGATGCTGGGGACCACCACCCGCTTGCCGCGCTCGATCGCGGTGCGCTGGTGCGTGCCGGTGGCCGACGATTTCCACGCCCGCTTCTCGGCACGTGCGCGCCGTTACCGTTACCGCCTGCTCAACCGCGAGGTGCGGCCGGCGCTGGAGCGGCAGACGCTCAGCTGGGAGCGCCGTGCACTGGACGCGAGCCTGATGCATGCCGCCGGCCAGGCCCTGCTCGGCGAGAACGACTTCAGCGCGTTCCGTTCGGTGCAGTGCCAGGCGCTGCATGCGCGGCGTGAACTGCAGTCACTGCGGGTCAGCCGCCAGGACGAGGTGATCGAAGTCGCCGTGCAGGGCAATGCATTCCTTCATCACATGGTCCGCAATATCGTCGGATCGTTGATCCTGGTGGGCAGCGGCGAAAAACCGGTGGAATGGATCGCCGAACTGCTGGCCGGGCGCGATCGCACCGTAGCCGGTCCCACCGCACCGCCGCAGGGCCTGGTGTTCCTTGGGCCCCTGTACCCCGACAACTGGCATCTGCCCGCCGAGGTCACGCTATGAGCCGCTCCTACTACCGCACCCGCATCAAGTTCTGTGGCATGACCCGGGCCGGCGATGTCCGCCTGGCCGGTGAGCTGGGCGTGGACGCGGTGGGTTTCATCTTTGCCCGTGAAAGCAGCCGTCGGGTTGCCCCGGCCGAGGCGCGCGCGATGCGCCAGGCGATCGCGCCGATGGTCGACGTGGTGGCATTGTTCCGCAACAACAGCAAGGAAGAGGTGCGCGAGGTGCTGCGCACGGTACGGCCGACCCTGCTGCAGTTCCACGGCGAGGAAGACGAGAGCTTCTGCCGCAGCTTCAACATGCCCTACCTGAAGGCGATCGCCATGGGCGGGCGTGAAGAGATCAATGCCCGCACGCTCCAGCTGCGTTACCCCAGCGCCGCCGGCTTCCTGTTCGACAGCCATGCGCCGGGCGGCGGCGGCGGCACCGGCGTGGCCTTCGACTGGGGCCGGATTCCGACCGGCCTGCATCGCCCGTTCCTGCTGGCCGGCGGCCTGAACCCGGAAAACGTCTACGACGCGGTGCTGGCCACCCTGCCGTGGGGCGTGGATGTCTCCAGCGGCATCGAACTGGAGCCGGGCATCAAGGACGGCTACAAGATGCGTACCTTCGTCGAAGAAGTGCGCCGCGCCGACTGCACGGTCCTCGAGTGATCGGCGTCACTATTTGCCGTGATTGAGACCTTGATTTGAGCCTGCACGCATTCTTCACATAGGATGGTCCCTAGCGCGCCTGCCATGAGGGCCGGCGCCGGGATCGACGGGGCGGGCATTGCGCGCCCTGAACGGGCGGCCGCCGCCCACAGCCCAGGAAGGCAAGCGATGCAGGAGTTTCTCACCGTCGTGCTCGGTTACCCGACTCTGCCGTACAGCATTCTGCTGATGGTGTCGGTGATGTATTGGGCGGTTGCGGCGTTCGGCCTGGTCGATGACGGCTTCGGCGATCTCGGCGCCGATGGCGCACTCGAGGCCGGGACCGATCTCAGTGGCCTGTCGGCCGTGCTGGCGCGCTGGGGCCTGGGCGGCGTCCCGATCATGGTGGTGGTCACATTGCTGGGCCTGTTCGGCTGGTTCATCACCTATTTCATCCATCTGTTCGTACTGCTGCCGCTGCCGGACCTGCTGCGCTGGGGGCTGGGCACGCTCGTGGCGGTGCTGGCACCGCTGCCTGCAGTACCGCTCACCGCGTTGATCCTGCGCCCGGTCCGGCGCTTCCTGCTGCGCCTGCGGCCGGTGCCTCAGGCATCGCTGCTGGGCCGGATCGGCGTGGTCGCATCGCCGAAGGTGGACGCACGCAGCGGCCATGCCAATGTCGATGACGGCGGCGCCGGGCTGGTGCTGCAGGTCCGCAGCGACATCGAACTGCAGCGTGGCGAGCGCATCGTGCTGGTCGAGCACATGGCCGAACAGCACTATTACCGGGTGGTCCGCGCCGATGCGGTCGCCCTCGATTTCCAGGACAACCTGCTTCCGGGCAACAAGGAGAATCATCAATGACGTTGGCGTCCCTCTTACCGATCCTGGCCGTCGCCGGCGGCCTGCTCGTCCTGTTGCTGGGCGTGGCCGGCCTGTTCAAGGCCTTCTATCGCAAGGTCGACCAGGGTGTGGCCCTGATCGTCAACGACATGAGCTCCACGCCCAAGGTGCATTTCACCGGTGCACTGATCATCCCGGTGCTGTACCGCGCCGAGCTGATGCGGATCAGCCTGATCACCCTGCAGATCGACCGCCGCGGCAAGGAAGGCCTGATCTGCCGCGACAACATGCGTGCCGACATCGCCGTTGCCTTCTATCTGCGGGTGAACGAGACCCAGGCCGACGTGCTGCGCGTGGCCAAGGCCATCGGTGCTGATCGTGCGTCGGACAAGCATGCCGTCGATGAGCTGTTCAACGCCAAGTTCTCCGAAGCGCTGAAGACGGTCGGCAAGAAATTCGACTTCACCGAACTGTTCGAGAAGCGCCAGGAATTCCGCGACGAGATCATCGCGGTGATCGGCAACGACCTCAACGGCTACGTGCTGGAAGACGTGGCGATCGACTACCTGGAACAGACCCCGAAGTCGCTGCTGGACCAGTTCAACATTCTCGATGCGCAGGGCATCCGCAAGATCACCGAGCTGACCGCCGCGCAGAACGTGGTGACCAACGAGCTGGAGCAGAACGAGAAGCTCGCCATCACCAAGAAGAACGTGGAAGCCCGTGAAGCGCTGCTGGCACTGGAGCGCCAGCAGGCCGAAGCCGAAGCACGCCAGAAGCGCGAGATCGAGACCATCCGCGCGCGCGAGGAAGCCGAGACTGCCAAGGTGCAGGAAGAACAGCGCCAGCTGTCCGAGAATGCCCGCATCGAGGCGCAGCAGCTGATCGAGATCCGCGACCAGAACCGCCTGCGCGAAGTGGAAGTGGCCGAGCAGAACCGCCAGCGTGCGGTGGCCATCGAAGCCGAGCGCGTGGAGCGCGCGCGCCAGCTGGAGCAGGTCACCACCGACCGTGAAGTGCAGCTGCAGGGCGTGGAGCGCGACAAGGTGGTCGAGCAGGGCAAGATGGACGTGGCCAACATCACCCGCGAACGCATCTCCATCGACAAGACCGTGGCGCAGGAAGAGGAGCGCATCAAGGAAGTGCGCGAGGTCTCCGAGGCCGACCGCCAGAAGCAGGTGCTGATCCTGGAGGCCGAGGCCAAGGCGCAGGAATCGCTGGTGCGCGAAGTGAAGGAAGCGCAGGCGCGTGAAACCGCCTCCAAGCATCGTGCGGTGGAACTGACCACGCTGGCCCAGGCCGAGCACGAAGCGGCTGGCAAGCAGGCCGAAGCCAAGCGCCTGTTGGCCGATGCCCTGCGTGCCGAACAGGCCGCTCCTGGCCTGGCCGAGGCGCAGGTGCGTGAAGCCTCGGCACTGGCCATCGAGAAGGTCGGCATCGCCGAGGCCCGCGTGATCGAAGCCAAGGCCGAAGCCAGCCTGAAGCAGGGCAGCAACGAAGCCCGGGTGCTGGCCGAGACCCTGCAGGCGCAGGCACAGGGTGAGGAAAAGATGGGCCTGGCCCGTGCCACTGCCACCGAGTCGCTGGGCAACGCCGAAGCCGGCGTGGTGCAGAAGAAGCTGCTGGCCGAGGCTGAGGGCCTGGTGCGCAAGTTCGAAGCCATCGCCTCGCTGAGCGACCAGGCACGTGGCCACGAAGAGTTCCGCATGATGCTGGACAACAGCCTGAAGCAGGCGCTGGCCTCGATCGAAGCCGGCAAGGAAGTCTCGCGCGAGAACGCCAATGTCATCGCCAGCGCGCTGCGCAACGCCGATATCGACCTGGTCGGTGGCGACGGCGGCATGTTCGAGAACCTGGTCAAGGCCGTGTCGCTGGGCAAGTCGATCGAAGGCTTCGCCGGCAAGAGCCCGATCGTGCAGGAGCTGATGCAGCGCTACCTGGGCGTGGCCGTGGCCGAACCGGCACCGCGCCAGATCGCCGAGGATGCCGAAGCGGTGCCGACCGTGTCGGCCACCGTGGTCGACAGCGCCCGTTGATGCATCGGGCGGTGGCCGCTGTGGCCATCGCCCGCCCGCGCCGGCCGCAACCGCGGCCGTCCGCCCGTGAGCCGGAAGCCTGCTGATGTCTGAAACCCATCCGTCCGCCGAACCCATCGCATCGGAGGTCGGCAGCAACACCGTCGACCAGGCCGTCGCCCAGGGGGGCGCCTACGAAGTCCTGCGCCGCCGCCTGGCCGAGCAAGGCCAGCGCCTGCAGGGCCTGGCCGAGACGCTCAACCGCCAGCGCCTGGCCGAGTTCGGCGACAGCCGCCTGGAGGTGGTCGGGCGTTTCCGCATCCGCAGCGAGAACAACTGCGTTGGCCGTGACATCGTGCAGGTCGGCCCGGACCGACTGCTGTTCGGCTACAACGTGTTCATCGGGCTGAAGACCCACACCCGCATCGAGGATGTGTTCGGCCTGTACCGGCTGGTGCAGGGCAACGACGGCTACGACGTCGCTGCGCTGGAGCTGAAGGGCAGCTTCCTCGACCAGCCCGGCTTCGTGCACGATTTCAACGAGCTGTATGCCTACTACAAGCACGCACGCCTGCTGCAGCTGATCGTGGTGGGCGACAAGCTGCTGGCCTCGTTCCAGATCGGCGAGCGCAGCAGCGACGTGCGTGTGTTCCGCTGGGCGCTGGCGCGCGATGGCGAACTGACCTATCTGGATGCGCGCGGTGAGCGCGATATCGCACTGCCGCCGCCGTTCGACTTCGAATGGACCAAGGCGACCCGCGACCTGGCGGTCAATGGCCGCCATTCGCACCTGAACATCCTCGACACCCTGTTCGTGGAGACCACCGGCGGCGACCTCACCATCAAGGTCGAGAACAACACCGAGACCGGGCAGGGCATCTACAGCGAACCGGTCGAGGACAGCACGCAGTCGCTGGACGACGCCCAGTTCGAATTCGCCCGGGTCGGTTCGCTGGTGCTGCTGAAGGTGCTGCCGTACCGCGAGACGGAGTGGCGCGGCCTGATCTACAACACGCTGACCGGCGGCATCGTGCGCAACGATGCCATCGTGCAGGCCTGCGTGCAGCTGCCCGAAGACCACGGCGTGATCTTCCCGGGTGGCTATTACCTGCAGGGCGGCGAGCACAAGGCATTCGACGCCTCGATGGCCGGCATGCAGTTCAAGCGCAGCATCCGCTCGCCGAACGGCGAGGACGTGCTGTACATCTTCTACGAGCGCGAAGGCGGACGCTCGGCGCTGTTCGTCTACAACACCATCCAGCGCGTGCTGCAGAACCCGGTGTTCGGCCATGGCTACGCCCTGATGCAGGACGGGCGCATGGTGCTGTTCCACGCCGAAGGCAGCGAACCGACCCGCATCCATCCGATGCAGGTCTGGCAGACCCCGTTCAGCAGTGACGAGTTTGCTGCCAGCCGACCGCCCGGCAACACCTTCATGGGCCGCATCGGCAACGCCGAACTGGTGCGCGGCATCTCCAACCTGTTCAACCTGGCACGCGAGATCGACGGCCAGGACGTGTCGGTACAGCGTTACCAGCGCCTGGTGGCCGATACCCGGCGCCTGTTCGATGCACACCACTGGCTGGGCGACGAGGCCTGCGACGGTGCCGAGGCGCTGCTGCGGCAGATCAGCGCCACCGGCGAATCGGTGCTGGACGAATACGAGAAGGTGCAGTCGATCCGCCAGCAGTCGACGCAGGCGATGGTCGAGGCAGAGGCCGCGCACAAGGCGCTGCTGGGCCGGCTGCAACCGCAGAACTGGAGCGAGGTGCAGACCTTCGTCGAGGGCCTCAATGCGATCACCGCATTGCGTGGCCGGCTGCTGACCATCCGCGAGCTGCGCTACATCGATACCGCGCGCATCGAGACGATGACGGCCGAACTGGTGCAGGCGCAGGACCAGGTCGGTGCCGCCACAGGCGAGTTCCTCGCCGGTGACGCCGCGCTGGTGCCGCTGACCACGCGCCTGCAGGCGCTGGATGAAGCTGCCCAGCAGGCACAGAGTGCCCGCCAGCTGGACGAGCAGCTGGAGGGACTGCGTGGGATGGCGGCCGACCTGGACATGCTGTCCGAGCTGATGGCCGGCCTGAAGGTGGACGATGCCACTGCCCGCACCCGCGTGGTCGAGTCGATCTCGGTGCTGTACGGCCGCCTCAACCAGGCCCGCGCGCGTGCTGAACAGCGCCGCAGGTCGCTCGGTTCGGCTGAGGCCGTGGCCCAGTTCGCCGCACAGTTCGCACTGTTCTCGCAGTCGATCACCAGTGCGCTGGCCCTGTCCACCGACCCGGAACGCGCCGACGAGCAGCTGTCGCGC
This sequence comes from Stenotrophomonas maltophilia, assembly GCF_002799245.1. Taxonomy (GTDB): domain Bacteria; phylum Pseudomonadota; class Gammaproteobacteria; order Xanthomonadales; family Xanthomonadaceae; genus Stenotrophomonas; species Stenotrophomonas maltophilia_S. Next base: position 901,462 of record NZ_NEQV01000002.1, read on the forward strand.
CTGCTGGTGCAGCTGGAGGAACTGGAGAGCCAGTTCGGCGAACACGAGCAGTTCCTCGGCGACATCCTGAGCAAGCGCGAAGAGCTGGTTGAAGCCTTCGAAACGCACAAGCAGGCCTTGCTGGATGACCGCCAGCGCAAGGCGCGCTCGGTCCTGGATGCGGCCAACCGCATCCTCGACGGCCTGGCCAAGCGCACCGAGCGCTTCGCCACCGCCGACGAGCTCAACGCATTCTTCGCCGGCGATCCGCTGATCCTCAAGCTGCGTGAACTGGCCGAGCGCCTGCGCACGCTGCACGACAACGTCAAGGCCGACGACATCGAGGCGCGGTTGAAGGGCGTGCGTGACCAGGCGGTGCGCCAGCTGCGTGACCGCAGTGATCTGTACGAAGCCGGCGGCAACGTGGTGCGGCTGGGGCCGCGCCACCGCTTCAGCGTCAACACCCAGGCACTGGACCTGACCCTGTTGCCGCGTGGCGATGCGCTGGCCATCCACCTGACCGGCACCGACTTCCTGGAGACCCTGCACGATCCGGAGCTGGATGCGCTGAAGCCGTTCTGGCCGGTCACGCTGGACTCTGAATCACCCACGCTGTATCGCGGCGAATACCTGGCCGGCAGCCTGCTGATGGCCGCGCAGGAGGGGCGCGACGGCCTCGACCTGGCCATGCTGCAGCAGGACGTTGCCAACCCCGATGCGCTGGACCAGCGCGTGCGTGCGTTCGCCGCACCGCGCTATCGCGAAGGCTACGAGCGCGGCATCCATGACCATGATGCCGCGCTGATCCTGCGTGCGTTGCTGCCCTTGCAGCAGGCCGCTGGCAGCCTGCGCCATGTGCCGCGGGTACGTGCGCTGGCGCTGCTGTTCTGGGCAGGCGAGCAGCGGCGCGAGGCGGTGGCGCAATGGCCGGCGCGGCAGGTGGGCGCCGAAGCGCTGGCACGCCTGCTGGGGTCCGACGAAGGGCGGCTGGCGTTGCGTGCGGAAATGGCCGAGGCGCTGCTGGCGTATGCGCAGTCCCACGCGCTGCCGTTCGATGCCGATGCCGCGGAAGCCGCAGCCGCCTATCTGGGCGAAGAACTGGCGGCGGGCGATCCGGTGTTCAGCAGCAGCCGCCATGCGGTGGCACTGCTGGAGGCATTGGCGCAGCAGCTGGAACAGGCCGGGCAGCGCGAGGCGGTCGAACGCGCCCTGCAGCGCAGCCAGGACCCGCTGGCCGCGCGCTGGGCGCTGGCCGGGCAGTGGCTGCGTGCGCTGGCGCGGATGCCGGCGCATGCCACGCATGCCGGTTATGTCGATGAAGCTGCGGCGTTGCTGCTGGTGCAGCGGCAGCTGCGCAGCCGCGCCAGCGACGCTGCGCTGCAGTCGGAGGTCAGTGGCCTGCTGGGCGAGCACGCGCGCATCAGCAATGGCACGCTGGTGGTGTCGCTGGATGACTTCCTGGCACGCCTGAAGCAGCACCTGCGCCACTTCGTGCCGGCGTTCCATGCCTACCAGGCGCTGCGCCAGGGCATCATCAGCCGCGAGCGCGAGACCCTGCGGCTTTCCGAGTTCAAGGCGCGGCCGCTGTCCTCGTTCGTGCGCAACAAGCTGATCAACGATGTCTACCTGGGCGTGATCGGTGACAACCTTGCCAAGCAGATGGGCACGGTCGGCGAGAACAAGCGCAGCGACCTGATGGGCCTGCTGATGATGATTTCGCCCCCGGGTTACGGCAAAACCACGCTGATGGAATACGTGGCGCACCGCCTGGGCCTGGTCTTCATGAAGATCAACGGCCCGGCGCTGGGCCATGAGGTGCGCTCGCTGGACCCGGCCCAGGCACCGGACGCGACCTCGCGGCAGGAGCTGGAAAAGCTCAACCTGGCGCTGGAGATGGGCAACAACACCATGCTGTATGTGGACGACATCCAGCACACCCATCCCGAGTTCCTGCAGAAGTTCATCTCGCTGTGCGATGGCACGCGCCGTATCGAGGGTGTGTGGCGCGGTCGTACCCGCACCTATGACATGCGCGGCAAGAAGTTCTGCGTGGTGATGGCCGGCAACCCGTACACCGAGTCCGGCGAGGTGTTCAAGATTCCGGACATGCTGGCCAACCGTGCCGACATCTACAACCTCGGTGATGTGCTCGGTGGCATGGAGGCAGCCTTCATCCTCAGCTACATCGAGAACAGCCTGACCTCCAATCCGGTGCTGGCGCCGCTGGCCACGCGCGAGATGGCTGACCTGTACGTGCTGGTCGACCGCGCAATGGGCAAGGAGGTCTCGACCAACGGCCTCAGCCACGCCTACAGCAGCGCGGAGATCAATGAGATCACCGCCACCCTGCAGCGCATGCTGCGCGTGCGCGACGTGGTCTACCGGGTCAACCAGCAGTACATCGCCAGTGCCGCACAGGACGACCGCTACCGCACCGAGCCGCCGTTCCGCCTGCAGGGCAGCTACCGCAACATGAACAAGCTGGCCGAGAAGATCTCGCCGGTGATGAATGAGGATGAGCTGCAGCAATTGATCTCTGACCACTATCTGGGCGAGGCACAGCTGCTGACCACCGGCGCCGAAGAGAACCTGTTGAAGCTGGCCGAACTGCGCGGCGTGCTGGATGACACGCAGGCGCAGCGCTGGGCACAGATCAAGCGTGACTTCCTGCGCAACAAGGCCATGGGGGCCGACGACAGCGATGTTGGCGGGCGCGTGGTTGCGCAGTTGGCCGATATCGCCACCGCGCTGCAGCTGCCCCCGCCGGCGCCGGAAGCGATCGCCGTTGCCGACCCTGCACCGTGGCCGGCGTTGCTGGAGGCCCTGCATCGCCTTTCTGAAACGCGTCCTGCTGCCACCGCACCGGTGCCGGTTGCGGCCGCCGCCAGTGTGCCGTCCGCGGTCCTGGCCGAAGACCTGCAGGCGGGCCTGGCGCCGCTGGTGGAACTGCTGGCGGCATCGCAGGCGCAGCAGATGCAGGTGTCGCAGACCCTGGCCGCGTTCGCTGGCTGGGCGCGGCAGCAGGTCGAGCGTGGCGCGCCCAGCGCTGTGGTGGCGCAGCGCGCGCGCGTGCGCCGCGCCGCGACGCCGGAGGAGCGGGCGTTGGATGAGGCCTTGATGCGCCACTTCTACGGCGAGTCATTGCCGCCGGAAGACAGCGACGGCATCCCGGCATCCACGCCGAAGCCGCCGCCGCTGCCGTGACCCCGCAGGCACCGCTGCCGTCGCCGATGCTGCCGGGCACGGCCGATGTCGCCGTGCTGGCCGACTACGGTGCGCCACTGCTGGAGGCGCTGGCGCAGCGCGAGACAACGTTGCCGGCGGGTGCGGGCGAGGGCCTGGTGGCCGCGCTGGCACGCATCGCGCTGGCCCTGCAGGCCGGCAACCCGGCGCAGATCCGGCAGCAGGAGGGCTGGTGGGGCCGATTGCTGGGGCGCGATGTCGCTCGCGAGGCGGAAGCGCGCGCGCTGCAGTCGCAGCTGGGCGTACTGGCCCTGCAGGCGCGTGAGCAGGCCCAGCACCTGCAGCAGCACCTGCAGCGGCGGACCATGGCCATCATCGAACATTCAGAGGCGGCCGCGGCACTGGAGGGCTGGGCCGAACTGGCGGCGTCGCGGCTGACGCCGCTGGATGTCGCCGGCCAGGCCGCGCTGTCGCAACGGCTGGATCACCTTCGCCGGCTGGCGGCACTGCGGCGCCTGGAAGCCAGCCAATGGCAGCTGCTGCAGGACCAGGACAACATACTGCTGCAACGGTTCGCGCGCATCCATGACGTCCTGCTGCCGGCCTGGCGGCAGGCGGCACTGGTGGACCAGGCCGCTGCGGGCGCTGCGTTGGCCGGCAAGGCGGCCACGCTGCACGCACAGATCGATGACGAGGTGGCTGCGGCTCAGGCTAGACTGCCTTGAGCCGGCCGCCGCTGCCGCTTACCCAACTGCAAGGAGACTGCCCGATGACCCAGGACAGCCAGACCCCCGGAGCCCTCGTGCCCGGCACGACCACCGCCGCTCCTCTCGATGAAGGTGCATTGCAGGCGCTGGGACTGGTCCGCGAGGATCTGCCGCGCATCGCCGAGATCCGCCTGGAGCTGGAAGATCTGCGCCCGGGCAACCTGCAGGTCTTCGGTCGCGAAGCGGCCACGCGCACCGCAGCGTTCTCCAGCCAGCTGCTGGACCAGGTGCGCAATCGTGACCTGGATGCCAGTGGCGAGAAGCTGGGCGAAGTGGTGCGCATCGCGCGCGGCCTGAAGCTGGATGGCTTCGCCCAGCGATCGAAGGTGCCGGTGATCGGCGGCCTGATCGACCGCCTGCGCGTATCCAAGGGCGAGCTGGTGCAGAAGTTCAGCGACACCAATGCGCAGATCGAGCAGTTGCTTGGCGATGTCGGTGTGCAGCAGGCGCTGATGGGCAAGCGCGTGGGCGAGTTCGACCGCATGCACGACATCGTCCGCGAAGAACGCCATGCGCTCGGCCTGTATGCGGCAGCGGGCAAGCAGCGGCTGGCCGAACTGCAGGCCGAGCAGCGGGCCGGGCAGGGCAGCGAGGATCCCCAGCAGCGCATCCGCCAGGGCGAGATCGACAACGCGATCCGGTTGATCGAGAAGCGCGTGTCCGACCTGCAGCTGATGCAGCACGCCGCCGACCAGTCGCTGCCGATGATCCGCCTGATCCAGGCCAATGCGCTGCAGCTGATCGAGAAGTTCAACACCGTCCGCGACATCACCATTCCGTCGTGGAAGCGCCAGTTCGCCATCCAGCTCTCGCTGGGCGAACAGAAGGCGGCGGTCGAACTGTCCACGGCCATCGACGATGCCACCAACGAGTTGATGCGCCGCAATGCCGACCTGCTGCGCCAGGCCTCGGTGGATACCGCACGCAGCAACCAGCGCGGAGTGATCGACGTGGCCACGCTGCGCCATGTGCACGACCAGCTGATCGCCACGGTGGAAGAAGTGCGCAGCATCCATCGTGAGGGGATGCAGCAGCGGCAACAGGCGGAAGTGGAACTGTCGCGCCTGCGCGAGGACCTGCAGCAGCGGTTGGCTGCCCCCACCGCCCCCTGAAGTAGAAAAAGGGGACGGAGGGGATTAAGTCGCATACGCCACATACGACTTAATCCCCTCCGTCCCCTTTCTCGTTGTCAACGGAGTTGCTGGCCCAGCCAGTCTGCCAGCGCATCCACGCGCGCATCGACCAGACCATCTGGTCGCGCCAGCACCCAGAAGCCACCGGTGGCGGCAAACCCCCATGGCGCGACCAACCGGCCCGCAGCCAGGTCCTCGGCCACCAGCGGCTCGGGCGCGATCGCCGGGCCCAGCCCGGCCACCGCGGCTTCCAGCAGGTAATACAGGTGCTCGAAGGCGGTGCCCAGCTGCAGCTTCGAGGTGTCCAGATCGTGCGCCTGCGCCCACGCCGGCCACGCCTGTGGCCGTGAGCTGGTGTGCAGCAGCGTCTCCTGCAGCAGTGCCGAGGGCGGTACATGCCGCAGGCGCTGCGCTGCCGGATGCGATGGTGCCACCACCACGCCGACCCGTTCCGGCGCCAGCTCACGCACCTGCCAGCCCCGGGGCCATGGCCCCTGCGCCAACAGCAGTACCGCATCCAGTGCTGCCTGCGCTTCGGTGAAGCTGCCATCCAGCGCCGACCACTGCAGGCGCACGCCGGGCAGGGCGGCCTGCAGAGCAGGCAGGCGCGGGATCATCCAGCGCGCCAGCACGCTGCCGCTGCAACCCAGCACCAGTGCCGGGGCCGCCGCCGGCCGCCGCAGTTCGCGCACGCAGTCTTCGATGCCGCTGAAGGCCTCGCTGCACGCTGCCTGCAGGCGCGTGCCGGCAGCGGTCAGGCGCAGGCCGCGACCGGCACGCTGGAACAGCGCCAGGCCGAGATGGTCTTCCAGCAGCTTCAGCTGTCGGCTGACCGCGCCGTGGGTGACATGCAGGTCCTGTGCGGCGCGGCCAACCCCGCCGAGGCGGGCGGTGGCCTCGAACGCGCGCAGCGCGTTGAGCGGTGGCAGCAGGGAACGGCTCATGTGAGATTTCCTGACGATATGTGCCAGATAATATCCATTTTCCGGTCACGACCCGTGCGCTAGAGTATCCACCTGTCTCGAACCAGCGGTCGCTTCCATGTCTGCCTCCCCCATTGCCGACTATCACGCCTTCCCGGATGCCCAGGGCCATTTTGGCCGCTACGGCGGCAGCTTCGTTGCCGAAACCCTGGTCGGCCCGCTGCAGGAACTGGCCCAGGCCTATGACCAGGCCCGCCAGGACCCGGCATTCCAGGCCGCCTACGACCGCGATCTGGCCCATTACGTGGGCCGGCCGAGCCCGATCTACCACGCCCAGCGGCTGAGCGACCATGTCGGCGGTGCGCAGATCCTGCTCAAGCGCGAAGACCTGAACCACACCGGCGCGCACAAGATCAACAACACCATCGGCCAGGCGCTGCTGGCGGCGCGGATGGGCAAGAAGCGCATCATCGCCGAGACCGGTGCCGGCCAGCACGGCGTGGCCAGCGCCACGGTTGCCGCGCGGCTGGGCCTGGAGTGCGTGGTGTACATGGGCGCCACCGATATCGAGCGGCAGAAGATCAACGTCTACCGCATGAAGCTGCTCGGCGCGACGGTGGTGCCGGTCACCTCCGGCTCGGCCACCCTGAAGGACGCGCTCAACGAAGCGATGCGCGACTGGGTGACCAATGTGCAGGACACCTTCTACATCATCGGTACGGTCGCTGGTCCGGATCCGTATCCGCGCATGGTGCGCGACTTCAACGCCATCGTCGGCCGCGAAGCACGCGAGCAGATGCTGGCCGAGTACGGCCGCCTGCCCGATGCGATCACCGCCTGCGTGGGGGGCGGCAGCAATGCCATCGGCCTGTTCCATGCCTTCCTCAACGACCGCCAGGTCGAGATCGTCGGCGCCGAAGCCGCAGGTGATGGCATCAGCACCGGGCGCCATGCGGCGTCGATCGCGGCCGGTCGCCCGGGCGTGCTGCATGGCAACCGAACCTATGTACTGTGCGACGACGACGGCCAGATCATCGAGACCCATTCGGTGTCGGCCGGCCTGGACTATCCGGGCGTCGGTCCGGAGCACGCATTCCTGGCCGACACCGGCCGTGCACGCTACCTTGGCATCACCGATGAAGAAGCATTGCAGGCCTTCCACCTGCTGGCGCATACCGAGGGCATCCTGCCGGCACTGGAGTCCAGCCATGCGCTGGCACAGGCGATCAAGCTGGCGCGCGAGCGTCCGCGCGACCAGATCGTGCTGTGCAACCTGTCCGGCCGTGGCGACAAGGACGTGCATACCATCGCCGCGCGCGAAGGGCTGGTGCTGTGAGCGCGCTGCTGCGCAACAGCGGCGTGCTGCTGCTGGCGCTGGGGTTGGCCGCGTGCCAGCCACCGGAGCCGCCGGTGCTGGCTCCGGCCGCCAAGGCCACCACGCAGCCGGCACAGCAGCCGGCCGCCAACGATGACCTCGACCCGATGGCGCGTGCGCCGATTGTCGATCCGCCGTCTGTGGAAGGCACGGACAGCGATGACGCGCCCGCGGTGGCCTCGGTGGCGCTGGACCATGCCGGCGAGGTGCTGATCGGCCAGCACATGACGGATCTGAAAGCGCTCGGGCCGTGGACGGCACAAGGGGCCGTCGAAGCCATCGGCGGCAGTTGCGAGTACTACGACGGCAAAGGGCTGCCGCCCGGCGTGTCGATGATGACCGATGAAGATCGCGTCGTCCGTTTCGACCTTGGCCTGGATCCGGAGAGCGGGGCGCCGACCCAGCAGCCCGGTCCGTTCGGCCTGCGTGTCGGCATGACCCGGGCCCAGGCCATGGCCCAGTTCCCGAAGCCACCGGTGTCCAGCCCGCACGCCTACGACGGTGACCAGGGCGAGTACCTCACCTGGCAGGACCCGGGTTCGGACCTGGGGATCCGCGTGGAACTGTTTGAAGGGAAGGTCACCCAGATGTACTGGGGAACCAGCGATGCGATTGAACTGATTGAAGGATGTGCCTGAAATGTCCGTATCCCGACTCGATGCCTGTTTCCAGCGTCTGCGCGAACAGCAGCGCAAGGCGCTGATTCCCTTCGTTACTGCCGGTGACCCCTCGCTGGAGGCCACCGTGCCGGTCATGCACGCACTGGTCGAGGCCGGTGCCGATGTGATCGAACTGGGCGTGCCATTCTCCGACCCGATGGCCGATGGCCCGACCATCCAGCGCAGCTCCGAGCGCGCGCTGGCACGTGGTGCCGGCAGCCGCTACGTCCTGCAGGCCGTGGCGCAGTTCCGCGAGCGCGATGCGCAGACCCCGGTGGTGTTGATGGGGTATCTGAACCCGGTGGAGATCCACGGCTATGCGGCATTCGCCAAGGCTGCCGTGGAAGCCGGCGTGGACGGCGTGCTGCTGGTCGATCTGCCGCCGGAAGAAGCGGGCGAGGCCCTGCAGGCGTTCGACGCAGCCGGCCTTGCGCTGGTCCTGCTGGCGTCGCCGACCACCAGCGAGGCGCGGGCCGACAAGCTGCTGGCGCTGGCCCGTGGCTATCTCTATTACGTCAGCTTTGCCGGTGTCACCGGTGCGTCCGAGCGCCTGGACAGCGATGCCGCCAGTGCCCGCCTGCAGGCCTTGCGCGCGCGTGCTTCGGTGCCGGTGGTGGCAGGCTTCGGCATCAAGGATGCCGACAGTGCCGCGGCGATGGCCCGCCAGGCCGACGGCGTGGTGGTGGGAAGCGCGCTGGTCGCAGCGCTGGCCGAAGCGGGTTCGGCTGAAGAGGCCGCGCAGCGCGCCCGGGCCTTCCTCGCCCCGCTGCGGCAGGCGCTGGACGCGTAACGGTAGTGCCGGCCGCTGGCCGGCATCCTCCATACCCGTCCGCGTGGAAGGGCTGCCGGCCCGTGGCCGGCACTACCCGGCACCTAAACGTACGTCCCAGCATGGTTTTTTCCGGCTGCCCCGTGGCTGGCAAGGGGGTGCACGGGCGGGGAAAGCGGAGCTAGACTGTCCGCCTTTGCGGCCCCTGGGCCGCCCTGAACGGAAGTGTCCTCCCGCATGAGTTGGCTCAGCAAGTTGATGCCGTCCGGCATCCGCACCGACAACACCCCCAGCAAGAAGCGCAGTGTCCCCGAGGGCCTGTGGGAAAAGTGCAGCAACTGCGGCAGCGCGTTGTACCGTCCGGAACTGGAAGAGAACCTGGAAGTCTGCCCGAAGTGCGGCCATCACATGGCGATCCGTGCGCGTGCGCGCCTGGCGGCCCTGTTCGACGCCGACAGCACCACCGAGATCGGTGCGCGCCTGGGGCCGACCGACCTGCTCAAGTTCAAGGACCAGAAGAAGTACAGCGAGCGCATCAAGATCGCGCAGAAGAACACCGGCGAGTACGACGCGCTGATCGCCATGCGTGGCCTGCTCAAGGGCCGTGCGCTGGTGGCATCGTCCTTCGACTTCGCCTTCATGGGCGGTTCGATGGGTTCGGTGGTCGGCGAGCGTTTCGCGCTGGCTGCGGAAACCGCGGCCGAGATCGGTGCGCCCTACGTGTGCTTCTCGCAGAGCGGCGGCGCCCGCATGCAGGAAGGCCTGTTCTCCCTGATGCAGATGGCCAAGACCTCGGCCGCGCTGGGCAAGCTGCGTGAAGCCGGCCTGCCGTACATCTCGGTGCTGACCCATCCGACCACCGGTGGCGTGTCGGCCTCGTTCGCGATGCTGGGTGACATCAACATCGCCGAACCGCAGGCGCTGATCGGCTTTGCCGGCCCGCGCGTGATCGAGCAGACCGTGCGCGAGAAGCTGCCGGAAGGCTTCCAGCGCTCCGAGTTCCTGTTGGAGCACGGTGCCATCGACCAGATCTGCGACCGCCGCGAAATGCGCGACCGCCTGTCCGATCTGCTGGCGATGCTGGGCCGTCAACCGGCGCCGGAGGTGGCTTGATGGGAGGCCGCAAGTACTTCGGTACTGATGGCATCCGTGGGCGGGTCGGCCAGGGCGTGATCTCGGCCGACTTCGTGCTGCGCCTGGGCAACGCCCTGGGCCGTGTCCTGGTCGCCCAGCGCGGCCAGGACGGGCGTCGGCCGATCGTGGTGATCGGCAAGGACACCCGCATTTCCGGTTACATGTTCGAGGCAGCACTGGAAGCCGGCCTGGTCGCCGCTGGTGCCGATGTACAGCTGCTGGGACCGATGCCGACCCCGGCGGTGGCGTTCCTGACCCGTACGCTGGGCGTGGATGCCGGCATCGTCATCAGTGCCTCGCACAACCCGCACTACGACAACGGCATCAAGTTCTTCTCCGCCCAGGGCGAGAAACTCGACGATGCCACCGAGCTGGCCCTGGAAGCGGCGCTGGACGTTCCGTTCACCACCGCCGAATCGGAAAAGCTGGGCAAGGCGTCGCGTGCCCGCGAGGCGGTCGGCCGCTACATCGAGTTCTGCAAGGCCAGCGTGCCGCGCGCGTTCGACCTGCGTGGCGTACGCCTGGTGCTGGACTGCGCGCACGGCGCCACCTACCAGATCGCACCGCTGCTGTTCCGCGAACTGGGCGCCGAGGTGATCGGCATTGGTGCCGAGCCCAACGGCGTCAACATCAACGCCGGCGTGGGCTCCACCCACATCGACAACCTGGCGGCCAAGGTCCGCGAAACCCGCGCCGATCTCGGCATCGCCTTCGACGGTGATGGCGACCGCGTGCTGATGGCCGACGACCAGGGCAACCCGGTCGACGGCGATGACCTGCTGTATATCCTGGCCCGTGCATGGAAGGCCGAAGGCCGCCTGCGCGGCCCGGTGGTCGGCACGCTGATGAGCAACTACGGCATCGAGAAGGCATTCGCCGACCTGCAGATTCCGTTCGTGCGCAGCAATGTCGGTGATCGCTACGTGCACCAGGCGCTGATCGAAGGCGGTGGCGTGCTCGGCGGTGAAGCGTCCGGCCACCTGCTGTGCCTGGATCGGGCCACCACCGGTGACGGCATCGTCAGTGCCCTGCAGGTGCTGGTGGCGCTGCGCAACAGCGGGCAGACCCTGCGCCAGGCACTGAAGGGACTGGTGCGGGTGCCGCAGAAGACGGTCAACGTGCGGCTGGGCAATGTCTCGGCCAAGGCCACGGTGCAGGCCGGCAGCGTGCAGGCCGCGCTGGCCGTCGCGCAGCAGTCGGTGGCCGGCCGTGGCCGTGCATTCCTGCGCCCGTCCGGTACCGAGCCGGTGGTGCGGGTCACGGTCGAGGCCGATGATGCAACGCTGATGCAGGACACGCTGGACCGCCTGTCCGCCGCGGTGCGTGAAGCCGCCGCCTGAGGCCGGCGGCGCTACAACCTGGCACCTCGACATGGCCGCTTCTGCGGCCATGTCGCTTTACCGCGGCACTGACTGAACCGATCACGACCCGCGATCATGTTCAGCTGCGGCTGTGCGCTTTGTGACGCGTCGTGAACGATACCCGGCGTATTCCCGGGATCAGGATCCCTTGCTGCCATGCGGAGCCCGCGCAGGCAGGGACCCGGTCGGAGCGGATCGCGCTCCATCCTTCTTCTTCCGTTGCAAGGACCACGACCATGAATACCTCATTGCGCTACAGCCGCTGCCTGCTGGCAGGTGCGCTGCTGGTGCTGCCGTTGCTGGGTGGCGTTTCCATTGCCGCCGCCGAGCGCCGCCCCGAAGGCGGGCCGCATATGACCGCCCCGCGCGAGGAGCCCATGCGCGCGCCGTGGGGCTATCCACGGATGGAGCGTCCGCGCGAACTGGGTAATGCGCGCCCGGCGTTCCGCGAAGAGTACCGGCACAATTTCCGTGCCGACCACGCCTTCCGCATCGGCCCATACCATCCGCCGGTCGGCTACGCCTACCAGCGCTGGCACTACGGCCAGATCCTGCCGCGTCCCTACTGGGCGGGCGATTACATCCTCAACGACTTCTGGCTGTTCGGCCTGGACATGCCGCCGATGGGCTTTGAATGGGTGCGTTATGGGCCGGACGCGCTGCTGATCAATACCGGCAACGGTGAGATCGTGCAGGTCGTGTACGGGCGATTCTTCTGACACCGTCGCAGGCCTCCCGCGCCCTCGTGGGCGCGGAGGTTGCCGGGTTCACGGCCCCGGCACCATCTTCTTCTGGCGCGCCTTGAAGCCATTGAACAGCGGCGCGATCAGGGGGGTGTAGCTCTGCGCGATGCGCTTGCGCAACCAGCTCGCCGGGCGGTTGCGGATCGCGAAGCGATAGATGCGTTCCGGATCGCCGCCGACCACGTTGCGGCCGAACGGATGGGTGGTGTGCAGGTAGCGGAAGCCCTGCTCGCGTGCCACCTCGATGTGGTCCTGGTCGAAATCGCCGTATGGCCAGCACAGCGTATCGGACACCTCGCCGAGCTTGTCCTGCAGGACCTCGCGCGAGACTGCCAGGTCGTGGCTCAGGCCGGCACGGCGCTGTGCGCGGTCCAGGTCGTCGCGGCGCAGCCAGCGGGTGTGGGTATGGGTGTGGCAATGCACTTCGAAGGTGCCGGCGGCGATGGCCGCGCGCGCTTCGCTCCAGCGCATCATCACGTCGTCGCTGCGGTTCTGCTCGTAGATCGCCGCTTCGCAGCCGCGGTGGTCCGGCGTGGCAGGCAACGTTGCCCCGGCAAGCCCTGCATGGGGCCGCTCCGGGCCTTCGCCCATCCAGCCGGTGACCACGAACACCACCGCATGCATGCCGTACTTCTGCAGGATCGGGTGCGCGTATACCCAGTTGTCCAGGTAGCCATCGTCGAAGGTGATCACGATCGACTTGCGCGGCACCGGCTTGCCGGCCAGGAAGCCGGCGTACTGGTCCAGTGTCAGCGAGGTCCAGCCGTTGCCGGCCAACCATGCGATCTGGCTTTCGAAATTCTCCGGTGACACGGTGATCATGCCCGGAGACGGACTGACGTGGTGGTGCATCAGCACCGGTACGGTTCGGGCATCAGCCATGTCCCAGCTCCTTCAGCCACTGGTGGTAATAGTGTTCGGTGGTCTCACCGTGGCCGTCGGGGGTGAACCGGTGCGCGCTGCGCATCCAGTCCCACCCGGCGCGGCCCATCTGCCGCCGCCGTTCCGGATCGTCCACCAGCAGGCGCAGGGCGCCTGTCAGGGCTGCATTGTCGCCCAGCCGGGTGAGGATCGCATTGCTGCCATCGACCACCATTTCCGGCACGCCCCCCACCCGCGTGGCCACGATCGGCACCCCGACATAGGCGGCCTCCAGGAAGACGGTACCGGCAGCTTCCTTGTGCGAAGCCAGCGCGAAGATGTCGAAGCCGGCCATCAGCCGGCATGCGCCATCCCGATAGCCGAGCAGATGGACCTGCTGCTGCAGCCCGTGCTCGTCGCGCAGCGCCTGCAGCCGGTCCATGACCGGCTGGCCATCGCCGATCACCACCAGGTGCAGGTTCGGGTGGGTCTTGCACAGCGGTATCATCGCCTGCAGCAGGTCGGCATGGCCCTTGGGCTCGCGCAGCACCGCCACGCAGCCGACGACGACGTCCTGTTCGCCGAAGCCGAGCTCGGCACGGATTTCAGCCCGGACCTCCTGCAGCCGCTGCCACGGGTTTTCCAGGCGCATGTCGCTCCAGCGCGGCGGGACTGCGATGGGCGGCACGATCCCGATGTGCTCGGCCGGGATGCCACGCTCGGCCAGCAACTGCTTGACGAAGCCGCTGACGGTCAGCACCCGGTGCGGCAGGCCGGTATAGGTCAGCAGCGAGTTGACCGGGCTCATCAGGTGGCGCGAGCGCACCACCAGCGGTGTGCCGCCCAGGCGTGCGCCGGCGGCGGCGATCAGCGCGTCACGGCGGCTGGTGGTGTTGACCACGTCGTAGCGCTCGCGGCGCACCAGGCGCGATACCGACCAGATGCCGCGCAGCAGGCGCAGCAGGCCGCCCATGCGCAGGGTGTGCACGGTGAAACCATCATCGCGTGCCAGCTGGGCCAGTCGCGCTTCGGGCTGGCACAGCAGTGCCACTTCGTGGCCGCGCGCGCGCATCACCTGCATGTGGCGGAAGATGTAGATCTCCTGCCCGCCCATTCCCTTGGCGGCTTCGGTGTGCAGGATGCGCAGCGGACGGTTCATGCGGGATCGATCCTTGAGGGTCAGCGGTTGCGGAAGCGGGTCAGCGCTTCCCATGCAGTGCGTACGGCGGCCGCATCGGGCGCCTGCTGCGGCAGTGGGCGGTAGTGCAGGTCCAGCGCGGTGGCGTTGCCGAACTTGTCGAACACGTAGATGGCATTGCCATGGCGCACCGCGCGCTGCGACCAGCTTTCGACCACCAGCGCACGCGTGCCCTGCGGCTCGGCCAGCAGGTCCTGGCCGGTGCTGTAATCGGTCAGTGCGTTCTCGCAGCCCAGCGCGTGGCGCATCAGCGTCGGTACCCAGTCTTCGTGCGAGCTGGTGCGTGCGTCGTGGCCAGCAGCCTTGCCCGGCCAATGCAGCACGAACGGGACCTGCAGCTGGTAGTCGGAGAAGTTGCCGTTGTGGCCCCAATAGTTCAGCTTCAGGTCGTTGAACTCTTCGGCATGGTCACCGGTGACCAGCACGATGGTGTCCTCGGCCAGGCCCTGTGCACGCAGGTCGTCCAGCAACGAGCCGATCAGGCTGTCGGCATAGTGCACGGCGGTGCGGTAGCGGTTGAGTTCCGGCGTCGGGTCATGCTCCGGGCCGAATTTGAGGAAGTCGATGTCCGCAGCCATCGGCGTCGCCACCGGCGGGTAACCGTCGGGCATGTGGTACGGCGCGTGGGTGGAGTCGAGGAACACGAAGCCGAACCAAGGGCGCTGCGCGGCCTGGCTGGCGCGGATATCCTGCTGCAGTGCGCTGATGATCGCGCGGTCGCGGCCGTCGGACTTCAGTGCCGATGGCCCCTGGTGCAGCTGGTCGCGCACATCGGCGAACACAGTGCGATCGAATTCCGGGCTGTACAGCGGCGCGCTGCCGTACAGGTGCAGGTCGTAGCCCTGCTGGCCCAGCACCTGGAACAGCTGCGAGCCCCGCTGCTCGTCGAGCATGCTGGGCCAGTAACCACCGGGCAGGCCGTACAGCAGCCCGAACAGGCCGTAGCGGGTGGCATTGCCGGTGCTGAAGTGGTGATCGAACACGCGCGCATCCTGCGCCAGCGCCGCGGTGTTGGGCATCAGCTGAGGTGTCAGCGCGTCCTGGCGCAGCGATTCCAGCACCACCATCAGCACATTGGGTCGATGCGGGCTCTGGCAGCGCAGCGGGTGCAGCGGGTACAGCAGCTGCGCATGGCGCGGGTCGGGCAGGCCGGCCTGCTGCTGGCTGACCACGCCCAGGCGCCGCATGAAGCTCTTGGCCGTGATCGGTTGCGCCCACGGCAGGTAGTTCCACTGCGCGATCACATCGCGGTCGCCGCGGGCATCGTAGTAGGCCGTGGCGACCTGGCCGCCGCCCATCAGCAGCGCGACCACGGCCCAGGCCTGCAGCACCCGGCGCCGCCGCGGCGCGGCCGGCAGCAGCTTCCAGCACGCCCAGGCCAGCAGGCCTTCGGCGGTGAAGACCGCGGCAACCAGCAGGGCGACCTGCAGCCAGGTCTTCCAGGACAGGGCAACCTGGTCCTGCAGGGCGCCGCCGAACACCATGTTCACGACCATGGCATTGAGGTGGAAGCGGTACAGGGTGAAGACCTTGGCGTCGACCAGCAGCAGGCACAGCCACAGGCCCTGCAGCAGTACGGCGGTGATGCTCAACGTACGCGCACTGCGCGGCCACAGGCCCAGCAGCAGCGGCAGCAGGCCGGCCAGCGCACCGAACGCGAGCAGGTGACCGGGCAGGGCGATCGCCAGGTAGGCCAGGCCGGCGCCGCCGCCCGGATTGTCGCGCAGCGGTACGTTGCCCAGCGCGATCGCCGCGGCCAGAACCGCATTGCCGGCGATGAACAGCGACCACCAGGCCAGCCGGCGCCAGCGTCGGGCGGAACCTTCAATGACAGGGGCGGCAGAGGCAGCTGCGGGCATGGCGGGGCGGATTCAGGGAGCGCAGGGGCAACGGGAGGCGCCAACGTGACGGAAGCGTTACGCCGCGCGCGGGTCGCGCATTGTATCGGTTTGTTTCTTCGTATCGAGTGGCGTCCCCCGGGCGATCTGTCACAATGTTCAGGCGGGCCATGAATGCGCTGGCCCCCCAGACCCAACGACAAGCCAGGAACCGCTGTGAGCCAGATCCCCACCCTCGACATCACCCGTTTCGACAGCGACCGCGAGGCCTTCGTGGCCGAGCTGGGCGCGGCCTACCGCCAATGGGGATTCGCGGGCATCCGCAACCACGGCATCCCGCAGGCCGACATCGACGCGGCCTACGATGCCTTCAAGGCCTTCTTCGCACTGCCGGAAGAGGTCAAGCGCAAGTACCACGTGGCCGGCAGCGGCGGCGCCCGCGGCTACACCCCGTTCGGCGTGGAAACCGCCAAGGGCTCCAAGCATTTCGACCTGAAGGAGTTCTGGCACATCGGCCGCGAGATCGCCGACGACTCCAAGTACCGTGACGTGATGGCGCCGAACCTGTGGCCGACCGAGGTCGAGGGCTTCCGCGAGCGCGGTTACGGCCTGTACCAGGCGCTGGACAACCTGGGCTCGCGCGTGCTGTCGGCGCTGGCCCTGCACATCGGCCTGCCGGAGACCTTCTTCGCCGACAAGACCAACTTCGGCAATTCGATCCTGCGCCCGATCCACTACCCGCCGATCACCACCGACGACATTCCGAACGTGCGTGCCGGTGCCCACGGCGACATCAACTTCATCACCCTGCTGGTCGGTGCCAGCGCCGCGGGTCTGGAAGTGCAGTCGCACGAGGGCGAATGGGTGCCGTTCACCTCGGACGCGGACACCATCGTGGTCAACATCGGCGACATGCTGCAACGCCTGACCAACCACGTGTATCCGTCGACGATCCATCGCGTGGTCAACCCCCCGGGCGACCTGGCGCGCCAGCCGCGCTACTCGGTGCCGTTCTTCCTGCACCCGAACCCGGACTTCCTGATCGACGTGCTGCCCTCGTGCATCACCCCGGAGAACCCGAGCCGGTACCCGGAGCCGATCACCGCCCACGGCTTCCTCGAGGAACGCCTGCGCGAGATCAAGCTGAAGTAACGAGAAGTGAGGCCGCCGAAAGGCGGCCCTTTTCTTTGCAGGGTTGCACCCCACCCCTGCACCGTCCCGATCAGGGTTGGTAGGTGTCGACCTTGGTCGACACGGTATATCCAGGCCATGCGTGGATGAGATCTGTCAGGTCGAAGTGGGGTAGGGGTCAGATCCCTTTTCCTGCGGAGAGGGATCTGACCCCGGAATCCGCCCCGGGGCTCTCCGCGCCCCCCCAACCCCCGCCACGTGGGGCTGCGCCGTTGCCTGAAAAACCATGTAACCGCTTACACGGAAACGGGTTTTTCCCGTAACGGGTATCATGGACGGCTGACTTCACACAGGAGCCACCCGCTCATGCGCCGCAAGATCGTCGCCGGAAACTGGAAGCTGCATGGCAGCCGTCAATTCGCCAATGAACTGCTGGGGCAGGTGGCCGCCGGGCTGCCACTGGAGGGGGTGGAGGTGGTGATCCTGCCGCCGCTGCCTTACCTGGGTGAGCTGGTCGAGGACTTCGGCGAGACCGGCCTGGCCTTTGGCGCGCAGGACGTGAGCAGCAACGAGAAGGGCGCCTATACCGGCGAGGTCTGCGCGGCCATGCTGGCCGAAGTGGGCGCACGCTATGGCCTGGTCGGCCACTCCGAGCGCCGCCAGTACCACCATGAAAGCAGCGAGCTGGTCGCGCGCAAGTTCGCTGCCGCCCAGCACGCCGGCCTGGTGCCGGTGTTGTGCGTGGGCGAGACCCTGGAGCAGCGCGAGGCCGGGCAGACCGAAACGGTCATCGCCAGCCAGCTGGCGCCGGTGCTGGAGCTGGTCGGCGCGGCCGGTTTCGCCAAGGCCGTGGTCGCCTACGAGCCGGTCTGGGCCATCGGCACCGGCCGCACCGCCAGCAAGGAGCAGGCGCAGCAGGTGCACGCGTTCATCCGTGGCGAAGTCGCGCGTATCGATGCTAGAATCGCTGATTCACTGCCCATTGTTTACGGCGGTAGCGTGAAGCCCGACAATGCCGGGGAACTGTTCGCGCAGCCGGATGTCGATGGTGGGCTGGTCGGCGGCGCCTCCCTGGTGGCCGCGGACTTCCTGGCCATCGCACGGGCGGCGGCCGCGAACTAATCCTAAGAAGTATTGTCCGAGGGCGGTTTCCAATGCTGATGTTGATCCTCAATGTCGTCTACGTGCTGGTCGCTGTGGCCATGATCGCGCTGATCCTGATGCAGCGTGGCTCGGGTGCGGCGGCGGGTTCGGGCTTTGGTGCCGGTGCCTCGGGCACGGTGTTCGGTGCGCGCGGCGCCTCGAACTTCCTGTCCAAGTCGACCAAGTGGCTGGCCGTCGTGTTCTTTGGCATCAGCCTCTTCATGGCCTGGTATGCCGGTCACGGCACCCGTCCGGCGGCCGACCAGGATCTGGGCCTGATGTCCGCCCCGGCGGCGACCGCTCCGGCGGCCCCGGCGGGCGAACTGCCGGCCGTTCCGAAGGCCGATGCGGTCCCGGCAGCCCCGGTTCCGGCCGCGAATGTGCCGGCTAAGGCGGAATCTTCGGTTTCTGGTGAAGAAAAGCCTTCGGAAGGCTCCCAGAAAGACTGAAGCCGGTTACAATACGCGGCGCATCGGGAAGATAGTCTGATGTGATCGTTTGCCCAGGTGGCGGAATTGGTAGACGCACTACCTTGAGGTGGTAGCGACGCAAGTCGTAGGGGTTCGAGTCCCCTCTTGGGCACCATTTGTAAGTAAAGCGGGTTCGTCTGGCGCGCAAGGCGCCAGACAGATTCCCGTCCACTCCCCCATGCCAAAGCGCCTGCAGGCGCAGCGGCAGAGGCAAGAGAGAATCGCTGTGCTGGCCGAATATTTGCCGTCTCTGCTGTTTCTGATCGTTGCCACCGGTATCGGCATTACGCTGATGCTGGTTGGTCGATTCCTCGGTCCCCGCCGCCCCGATCTGGAAAAGCTGTCGCCGTACGAGTGCGGCTTCGAAGCCTTCGAAGACGCGCGCATGAAGTTCGACGTGCGCTACTACCTGATCGCGATCCAGTTCATCGTCTTCGACCTGGAAATCATCTTCATCGTGCCGTGGACCCAGGTCTTCATGGAACTGGGCGCCCGTTCACTGGTCACCATGGGCCTGTTCGTCGGCATGCTGTTCCTCGGTTTCATTTACGTCTGGAAGAAGGGAGCGCTGGAATGGGAGTGATTCAGACTCTCGATGGCCTCATGAACAACCCGTCGCCGGAAGGCCGGGTTGATGACATCCTGCGGCCGGAAGGCGACAACCCGCTGCTGGAAAAGGGCTTCGTCACCACCAGCGTCGACGCACTGCTGAACTGGGCTCGCACCGGCTCGATGTGGCCGATGACCTTCGGCCTGGCCTGCTGTGCGGTCGAGATGATGCACGCCGGCGCCGCGCGCCTGGACCTGGACCGTTACGGCGTGGTGTTCCGCCCGTCGCCGCGCCAGTCCGACGTGATGATCGTCGCCGGAACCCTGGTCAACAAGATGGCCCCGGCGCTGCGCAAGGTCTACGACCAGATGCCGGACCCGAAGTGGGTCATCTCGATGGGTAGCTGCGCCAACGGCGGCGGCTATTACCACTACTCCTATTCTGTCGTGCGCGGCTGTGATCGCGTGGTGCCGGTGGACGTCTACGTCCCGGGCTGCCCGCCGACCGCCGAGGCGCTGGTGTACGGGATCCTGCAGCTGCAGAAGAAGATCTGGCGTACACAGACCATCGCCCGCTGACCCCTTCACCTGACAAGAGCGCGCCAAGCCCCCATGGCAGAGCAAGCATCCTTCATCGACCGACTCTCCGCACGTTTCGCAGGTGCGAAGGTCATCGTGGTCGAACCCCGCGGCGAAGTGACGCTGGAAGTGCCTGCCGCCGAGTGGCACGCCACCGCCCTGGCGCTGCGTGACGAGTTTGGTTTCGAACAGGCCGTGGATCTCTGCGGCGTCGACTACCTCGGTTATGGCTCCGACGAATGGGACACCGCCGACGTGTCCTCGCAGGGCTTCAGCCGTGGTGTCGAAGGCAAGGCCCAGGGCCGCTTCGCGTGGGGCGAGTTCCCCACCGAGGAGAACGGTGCCGACGGTGCCCGCCCGCAGCACATGCCGACCCAGCGCTTCGCCGTGGTCGCCCAGCTGCGTTCGTACCAGCACAACCTGATGATGCACCTGCGTTGCTTCGCCCCTGACGAAGCGCTGCCGGTGGTGTCCTCGCTGACCAGCATCTGGCCGGGCCTGAACTGGTTCGAGCGCGAAGCGTTCGACCTGTACGGCGTGATCTTCGAAGGCCACCCGGACCTGCGCCGGATCCTGACCGACTACGGTTTCGTCGGCCATCCGTTCCGCAAGGACTTCCCGCTGATCGGCAATGTCGAAGTCCGCTACGACGAAGAAAAGAAGCGCGTGATCTACGAACCGGTCACCTCGGTGGAGCCGCGCGTCGGCGTGCCGCGCGTGATCCGCGACGACGCCCGTCTGCAGACCGCAGAAGGTGAGCGCGCGCAGGAGGCAGTGAAGTGAGCCACGTACACCAGGCCGGCGAAGCATTCGCCAGCAACGCCGCCGAAAGCCGGCAGGAAATCCGCAACTACACCATGAACTTCGGCCCGCAGCATCCGGCCGCCCACGGTGTGCTGCGCCTGATCCTGGAAATGGACGGCGAAACCATCATGCGCGCCGACCCGCACGTGGGTCTGCTGCACCGTGGTACCGAAAAGCTGGCCGAGTCCAAGCCGTTCAACCAGTCGATCGGCTACATGGATCGCCTGGATTACGTGTCGATGATGTGCAACGAGCACGCCTACGTGCGCGCGATCGAGACCCTGATGGGTATCGAGGCGCCGGAGCGTGCGCAGTACATCCGCACGATGTACGACGAGATCACCCGCATCCTCAACCACCTGATGTGGCTGGGTTCCAACGCGCTCGACCTGGGTGCGATGGCGGTGATGCTGTATGCCTTCCGCGAGCGCGAAGAGCTGATGGACTGCTATGAAGCGGTCTCCGGCGCGCGCATGCACGCGGCGTACTACCGTCCGGGCGGTGTCTACCGCGACCTGCCGGACCACATGCCGAAGTACAAGGAATCGCGCTGGCACAAGGGCAAGGCGCTGAAGCAGCTCAATGCTTCGCGTGAAGGCTCGCTGCTGGACTTCCTGGAAAACTTCACCAACGAATTCCCGGGTCGCGTCGACGAGTACGAGACCCTGCTGACCGACAACCGTATCTGGAAGCAGCGTACCGTCGGCATCGGCGTGGTCACTCCGGAGCTGGCCCACCAGTGGGGCATGACCGGCGTGATGCTGCGCGGCTCGGGCGTTGCCTGGGACCTGCGCAAGAAGCGCCCGTACGCCAAGTACGATGCCGTCGATTTCGACATCCCGCTGGGCAAGGAAGGCGACTGCTACGACCGCTACCTGGTTCGCGTTGCCGAAATGCGCGAATCCAACCGCATCATCAAGCAGTGCGTGGCATGGCTGAAGGCCAACCCCGGCCCGGTCATGGTCAAGAACTTCAAGGTCGCTCCGCCCAAGCGCGAGGACATGAAGGACGACATGGAAGCGCTGATCCACCACTTCAAGCTGTTCAGCGAAGGCTACTGCGTGCCGGCCGGCGAAACCTACGCGGCAGTGGAAGCGCCCAAGGGCGAGTTCGGCTGCTACCTGGTCTCCGATGGCGCCAACAAGCCCTTCCGCGTGCACCTGCGCGCACCGGGCTTCGCCCACCTGTCCTCGATCGATTCGATCGTGCGCGGCCACATGCTGGCCGACGTGGTGGCGATGATCGGTACCTACGACCTGGTGTTCGGCGAGGTTGACCGGTAATGCCGTCCGCCACGCCAACGCCCGCTGCAGGCAGCCGGCGCAAGCCGGCGCCGCAGTTTCTGGAATTTCACGTTATGCATTTCGCTGAGGTCGGCCGATGAAGGCGACAGGTAATTTCGAGGCGGCGCGCGACGTCGACCCGATGGTGGTGCTGAGCGACAAGACCCGCGCTCACATCGATCACTGGCTGTCCAAGTTCCCGCCGGACCGCAAGCGCTCTGCCGTGCTGCAGGGCCTGCATGCGGCCCAGGAGCAGAACGAGGGTTGGCTGACCGACGAGCTGATCGCCGGCGTGGCCAAGTACCTCGACCTGCCGCCGGTGTGGGCCTACGAGGTCGCCAGCTTCTACTCGATGTTCGAGACCGAGAAGGTAGGCCGCAACAACGTGGCCATCTGCACCAACATCAGCTGCTGGCTCAATGGCGCCGAGGACATCGTCCGCCATTGCGAGAAGAAGCTGGGCATCAAGCACGGTGAATCGACGCCGGACGGCCGCGTCTACCTCAAGCGCGAGGAAGAGTGCCTGGCCGGTTGCGGTGGCGCGCCGATGATGGTCATCAACGGTCACTACCATGAGCGTCTGACCCTGGAAAAGGTCGACGAGCTGCTGGACGGGCTGGAGTAAGGGCATGGCACATCACCACGAATCCAAGGGTCCGGTCGGCCCCGCGCCGCTGCCGCACCAGGTGGTCTACACCACCCTGCATTACGACACCCCGTGGTCGTACGAAAGCTACCTGAAGACCGGTGGCTACGCCGCCCTGCGCAAGATCCTCGAAGAGAAGATCCCGCCGGAGCAGGTCATCGAGATGGTCAAGGCCTCGGGCCTGCGCGGCCGCGGTGGCGCGGGCTTCCCGACCGGCCTGAAGTGGTCCTTCATGCCCAAGGGCAACATGCAGAAGTACATCCTCTGCAACTCGGACGAATCCGAGCCGGGCACCTGCAAGGACCGCGACATCCTGCGCTACAACCCACATTCGGTGGTGGAAGGCATGGCGATCGCCTGCTACGCCACCGGTTCGACCGTGGGTTACAACTACCTGCGCGGTGAGTTCCACCACGAGCCGTTCGAGCACTTCGAGCAGGCCCTGGCCGACGCCTATGCAAACGGCTGGCTGGGCAAGAACGTGATGGGCTCGGGCGTGGACATCGATATCTACGGTGCGCTGGGCGCCGGCGCGTACATCTGCGGCGAAGAAACCGCGCTGATGGAATCGCTGGAAGGCAAGAAGGGCCAGCCGCGCTACAAGCCGCCGTTCCCGGCCAACTTCGGCCTCTACGGCAAGCCGTCGACGATCAACAACACTGAAACCTACGGTTCGGTGCCGGCGATCATCCGCAATGGTCCGGAGTGGTTCAAGGGCCTGAGCCTGACCGCCAACGGCGGCCCGAAGTGCTTCTCGGTGTCCGGCTGCGTGCAGAACGGCGGCAACTTTGAAGTGCCGCTGGGCACCACCTTCGACGACCTGCTGGAAATGGCCGGTGGCCTGCGCCCGGGCCGCAAGCTGAAGGGCGCGATCCCGGGCGGCGTATCGATGCCGGTGCTGACCGCGGCCGAGCTGAAGGGCCTGCCGATGGACTACGACACCATCCGTGCGCTGGGCTCCGGCCTGGGTTCGGGTGCGATCGTGGTGCTCGACGACAGCGTCTGCTGCGTCAAGTTCGCCTGCCGCATCAGCCAGTTCTTCCACAAGGAATCCTGCGGCCAGTGCACCCCGTGCCGTGAAGGCACCGGCTGGATGCACCGCGTGCTGGAGCGCATCGTCGCCGGCAAGGCCACGATGGAAGACCTGCACCAGCTGAAGGCGGTGGCCGGCCAGATCGAAGGCCACACCATCTGTGCGTTCGGCGAAGCGGCTGCATGGCCCATCCAGGGCTTCCTGCGCCAGTTCTGGGACGAGTTCGAGTACTACATCGTCAACGGTCATTCGATGGTTGACGGCAAGAAGGTGGAGGCAGCCGCCGCATGAGCGCGCAACCCGTAAATCCGAGCGTCCCACCCGATCACGTCACCATCGAGATCGATGGCAAGTCGCTGGTCGTGCCCAAGGGCTCGATGATCATCCAGGCCGCCGACAAGGCCGGCATCTCCATTCCGCGCTTCTGCTACCACGAGAAGCTGCCGATCGCCGCCAACTGCCGCATGTGCCTGGTGGACGTGGAGAAGTCGCCGAAGCCGGCGCCTGCCTGCGCCACCCCGGTGATGGACGGCATGAAGGTCGCCACCCGCAGCGAGAAGGCACTGAAGTTCCAGCGCTCGGTGATGGAGTTCCTGCTCATCAACCATCCGCTGGACTGCCCGATCTGCGATCAGGGCGGCGAGTGCGAGCTGCAGGACGTGTCGCTGGGCTATGGCCGTTCGGTCAGCCGCTTCAACGAGCGCAAGCGCGTGGTGCCGGACGAGGACATGGGCCCGCTGGTCGCCACCGAGATGACCCGCTGCATCCAGTGCACCCGCTGCGTCCGCTTCACCGCCGACGTTGCCGGTACCTACGAACTGGGTGGCATGTACCGCGGTGAGAACCTGCAGATCGGTACCTTCGACGGCAAGCCGCTGACCACCGAACTGTCCGGCAACGTCGTCGACGTCTGCCCGGTCGGCGCGCTGACCAACAAGGTGTTCCAGTTCCGCGCCCGCCCGTGGGAACTGACCGCGCGCGAGTCGCTGGGCTACCACGACGCGATGGGTTCGAACCTGTTCCTGCACGTGCGTCGCGGCGAAGTGCTGCGCACCGTGCCGCGCGACAACGAAGCCGTGAACGAGTGCTGGCTGTCCGACCGTGACCGCTACTCGCACCAGGGCCTGTACAGCGAAGACCGTGCGGTCAAGCCGCTGCGCAAGGTCAATGGCGAGTGGAAGGAAGTGAGCTGGGCTGAAGGCCTGGCCGCCGCCGCCGGGATCCTCAAGGCGAACCAGGGCGACAACCTGGGCGTGTTGGTGCATCCGTCGACCTCGAACGAGGAAGGCGCGCTGCTGGCCCGTCTGGCCAAGGGCCTGGGCTCGAGCAACATCGACCACCGCATCAACAACCGCGATTTCTCCGACGCCGCAACCGCCGAAGTGTTCGGCCTGCCGCTGGCCGAGATCGAGGGCGCTGACCGCATCGTCGTTCTGGGCAGCAACATCCGCCACGAACTGCCGCTGCTGCATGCCCGCCTGCGCAAGGCACAGACCACCAACGGCGCGAAGATCCACGTCGTCAACCCGGTGGACTTCGACTTCGCCTTCAGCATCGCCGGCAAGCAGATCGTCGCGCCGTCGAAGTTCGTCGACGCGCTGGCCAACGCCGAGCTGCGTTCGGCGGTGCAGGGCGGCAACAACACCGTGCTGATCGTCGGTGGCATCGCCGAGAACCACCCGCAGGCTGCCGCGATCCGCGCCGCCGCGCGTGACTTCGCCGCCGCCACCGGTGCCAAGCTGTGCCGCATCCCGCAGGGCGCCAACGCCGTTGGCCTGACCCGCGCCGGCGTGCTGCCGGCCGGCAAGGACGTCGCCGCGATGCTGGCGCAGCCGCGCCAGGCCTACGTGGTGTACGGCCTGGAGCCGGGCCTGGACTTCGCCGATGCACCTGCCGCGCGCAAGGCACTGGTCGGCGCCCAGGTGGTGGCCTTCAGCCAGTTCGCCTGTGCCTCGACCCGCGACGTCGCCGACGTGATCCTGCCGATCGGCGCGCTGCCGGAAATCGACGCCACCCTGACCAACCTCGATGGTCGCGAGCAGTCGGCCCGTGCCGGCGGCAAGCTGCCGGGCGAGGCCCGTGAGGGCTGGCGCGTGCTGCGCGCACTGGGCGGCGAAATGGCGCTGGCCGGTTTCGACTTCACCGACCTGGCCGGCCTGCGCGCCAGCCTGGCCCCGGTGTCGGTCGCCGTTGCCGCTTCGGCGCAGCCGGTGATCGCCGGCGAAGGCCTGGAAGTGGCTTCGACCGCTGCGATCTACCGCACCGATGCGGTGGTCCGTCGCGCCCCGGCGCTGCAGTCGCATCCGCTCAACAACGCCCCGCGCATCGTGCTGAACGCTGAAGATGCCGCTCGCCTGCAGCTGCAGGAAGGGCAGATGGCCAAGGTCGGCACCGATGCCGGCAAGGCCACCCTGCCGGTGGTGGTCGACGCCCGCGTCGCTGCGGGTTCGGTCTGGATTGAATCGGGCCACGGCGCGACCGCGCCGCTGGGTGCCGCTCGCGTAACGGTGGTGGCTGCATGAACGAATTGCTGTTGAACGCGGTCGACCCGCTGCACCAGTGGCTGCTTGGCCTCGGTGACATCGGCGCGCTGATCTGGATCATCCTGAAGATCCTGGTGATCACCGTCCCGGTGATCATCTCGGTGGCCTTCTACGTGGTCTGGGAACGCAAGCTGATCGGCTGGATGCACGTCCGCCACGGCCCGATGTACGTGGGCATGGGCATCTTCCAGGCCTTCGCCGACGTCTTCAAGCTGCTGTTCAAGGAAGTGGTCCAGCCGAGCAGCGCCAACAAGGCGATCTACCTGCTGGCACCGCTCATCACCCTGGCCCCGGCCTTCGCGGCCTGGTCGGTGGTTCCCTTCGATTCGCAGATCGTGCTGTCCAATGCCAACGCCGGCCTGCTGTACCTGCTGGCGATGACCTCGCTGGGCATCTACGGCATCATCCTGGCCGGTTGGGCGTCCAACTCGAAGTACGCGTTCCTGGGTGCGATGCGCGCCTCGGCGCAGATGATCAGCTACGAAATCGCCATGGGCTTCGCCCTGGTCGGCGTGATGATCGCGTCGGGCAGCCTGAACCTGAGCAACATCGTGATGGCGCAGGCCGGCAGTTCCGGTTTCTTCGACTGGTTCCTGCTGCCGCTGTTCCCGCTGTTCGTCATCTACTGGGTGTCGGGCGTGGCTGAAACCAACCGCGCGCCGTTCGACGTGGTGGAAGGCGAGTCGGAAATCGTCGCCGGCCACATGGTCGAGTACTCCGGCGGTGCCTTCGCCCTGTTCTTCCTGGCCGAATACGCGAACATGATCCTGATCAGCTTCCTGATCTCGATCTTCTTCCTCGGCGGCTGGCTGAGCCCGGTCCAGGGCTGGGTCAACTTCGGCGATGTCTCGCCGCTGGTCGACTGGATCTGGAAGGGTGGCGCACCGTGGCTGTTCGTCAAGGTGTTCTTCTTCGCCAGTGCCTACATCTGGTTCCGTGCCAGCTTCCCGCGCTTCCGCTATGACCAGATCATGCGCCTGGGCTGGAAGGTCTTCATCCCGCTGGCCATTCTGTGGATCGCGGTTACCGCCGTCATGGTGTTCTTCGGCGTGATTCAAAAGGGCGTCTAAAGTGATGAACAGGATTACCCATTACTTCAAGAGCCTGCTGCTGCTCGAACTGCTGGCGGGCCTCTGGCTGACGCTGAAGTACAGCTTCAAGCCGAAGTACACGATGATGTACCCGATGGAGAAGTTCCCGCAGTCGCCGCGCTTCCGTGGCCTGCACGCGCTGCGCCGTTATCCCAACGGCGAAGAGCGCTGCATCGCCTGCAAGCTGTGCGAAGCGGTGTGCCCGGCGCTGGCCATCACCATCGACTCGGCCAAGCGCGAGGACGGCACCCGCCGTACCACCCGCTACGACATCGACCTGTTCAAGTGCATCTTCTGTGGCTTCTGCGAAGAAAGCTGCCCGGTGGACTCGATCGTCGAAACCCACATCCTCGAGTACCACTTCGAGAATCGTGGCGAAAACATCGTTACCAAGCCGCAGCTGCTGGCCCTGGGCGACCGTCTCGAATCCGAGATCGCCGAGCGTCGCGCCGCCGATGCCGCTTACCGCTGAGGTCGAGAGATGGATTGGGTAAATATCGCTTTCTGGGTGTTCGCCATCGCGGCAACGGTTTCGGCCGGTGCGGTGATCAGCGTGCGCAACCCGGTTCACGCCGTGCTCTGCCTGGTGCTGACCTTCTTCTCCATTGCCTGCGTGTGGCTGCTGGTGGGCGCCGAGTTCCTCGGTGTGGCGCTGGTACTGGTCTACGTCGGCGCGGTGATGGTGTTGTTCCTGTTCGTGGTGATGATGCTGGACATCGACCCCACCAAGATGCGTGAGGGTTGGGTGCGCTACCTGCCGGTCGGCCTGATCGTGGCCGTGGCGATGCTGGTGCAGATGCTGATCCTGATCGGCGTGAAGGGCAGGGCGGTTACCCCGTTCCCGGCCGACAACGCTGCCGCGGTCGCTGCTGACAGCTCCAACGTCACCTGGCTGGCGCGCACGCTGTTCACCGAATACCTGCTGCCGTTCGAGTTCGCCGCCGTCATCCTGACCGTGGCCGTGGTTGCCGCCGTGATGCTGACCCTGCGTCGCCGTACCGGCGTGAAGAGCCAGAACCCGGGCGAGCAGACCATGGTCAAGGCCGGCCAGCGCCTGCGCATGGTCAAGATGGGCGCCGAGGCACCGGTCGTGCACAGCAACAGCAAGCCGGCCGCCGGCGAGGAGACCCAGCCGTGATTACCCTTGGCCACATGCTTGCGCTGGGCGCGGTGCTGTTCGCCATCAGCCTGGCCGGCATCTTCCTCAACCGGAAGAACGTCATCGTCCTGCTGATGTCGATCGAACTGATGCTGCTGTCGGTGAACATCAACTTCGTCGGCTTCTCGCGTCAGCTGGGCGATCCGTCCGGCCAGCTGTTCGTGTTCTTCATCCTGACCGTCGCCGCCGCGGAAGCCGCCATCGGCCTGGCGATCCTGGTGACCCTGTTCCGTACCCGCCGCACGATCAATGTCGGCGAAGTCGATTCGCTGAAGGGCTGATCCACAGATGGAAATCACTCTCTCCAAGAGTCTGTTGATCGCAGTGGTGCTTGCACCGCTGTTCGGCAGCATCATCGCCGGCCTGTTCGGTCGCCAGGTCAAGCGCTTCGGCGCGCAGACCATCACCATCCTCGGCGTCGCGGTTGCCTGCGGCCTGTCGATGTACACGCTCTACCAGCTGCTGTGGGGCGGTGCGCAGCCGTTCAACCAGAACATCTACACGTTCTTCGAAGTCGGCCAGTATTCCGCGCACGTCGGCTTCATGGTCGACAAGCTGACCGCGATGATGATGGTGGTGGTGACCTTCGTGTCGCTGCTGGTCCACATCTACACGATCGGCTACATGCAGGATGATCCGGGCTACCAGCGGTTCTTCAGCTACATCTCGCTGTTCACCTTCTCGATGCTCACCCTGGTGATGAGCAACAACTTCCTGCAGCTGTTCTTCGGCTGGGAAGCGGTGGGCCTGGTGTCGTACCTGCTGATCGGCTTCTGGTTCAAGCGCCCGACCGCGATCTTCGCCAACATGAAGGCGTTCCTGGTCAACCGCGTGGGTGACTTCGGCTTCCTGCTGGGCAT
Source organism: Stenotrophomonas maltophilia (assembly GCF_002799245.1). Lineage (GTDB taxonomy): Bacteria > Pseudomonadota > Gammaproteobacteria > Xanthomonadales > Xanthomonadaceae > Stenotrophomonas > Stenotrophomonas maltophilia_S. The sequence continues at coordinate 930,676 of NZ_NEQV01000002.1, forward strand.
CGCCGGCGTGCTGTGGGTGTTCGGCACCCTGGACTACTCGCAGGTGTTCTCGCAGGCCGGCATGCTGGCTGACCCGCGCGCCCAGCTGCAGATCTGGGACGGCACGATCCTGGGCATGCAGCTGCTGAACGAGCCGGTGATCTGGTCGATCGCCACCGTCATCTGCATCTGCCTGTTCATCGGTGCCATGGGCAAGTCGGCCCAGGTCCCGCTGCACGTGTGGCTGCCGGACTCGATGGAAGGCCCGACCCCGATCTCGGCACTGATCCACGCCGCGACGATGGTGACCGCCGGTATCTTCATGGTCACCCGCATGTCGCCGCTGTTCGAGCTGTCGCAGACCGCGCTGAACTTCGTGCTGTTCATCGGTGCCACCACCGCGTTCTTCACCGGCCTGATCGGCATCGTGCAGAACGACATCAAGCGCGTGGTCGCGTACTCGACCCTGTCGCAGCTGGGCTACATGACCGTCGCCCTGGGCGTGTCGGCATACTCGGCCGCCGTGTTCCACCTGATGACCCATGCCTTCTTCAAGGCGCTGCTGTTCCTGGGTGCCGGCTCGGTCATCATCGCGATGCACCACGAGCAGGACATGCGCAAGATGGGCGGCCTGCGCAAGTACATGCCGATCACCTTCGTCACCATGTGGATCGGTACCCTGGCGCTGGTCGGTACGCCGTTCTTCTCCGGCTTCTACTCGAAGGACACCATCATCGAGGCCGCCGAGCTGCACGCGCACCTGTCCAACAACTGGGTGGCCACGTATGGCTACTGGGCGGTGCTGGGCGGCGTGATCGTCACCAGCTTCTACAGCTTCCGCCTGCTGTTCCTGACCTTCCACGGCAAGGAACGTTTCCGCGACGCGCATGATGATCATGGTCATGGCCATGACGATCACCACGCTGCCGACGCCCACCATGGCGATGCGCATCACGACGACCACGGCCATGGCCACGGTCCGCATGAGCCGCACGAAACCCCGTGGGTGGTGACCCTGCCGCTGATCCTGCTGGCCATCCCGTCGATCGCCATCGGTTTCTTCAGCATCGGTCCGATGCTGTACGGCACCGACTGGGCCGGCAACCATGCGCACGACGCCATCAAGGGCCAGGCGCACACGTTCTTCACCGGCGTCGTCGATTTCTACGATCCGGCCAAGAACACCATCGGCTTCCTGGGCGAGGAGTTCCACGGCCCGGTCGCCTTCGCGCTGCACGGCATGATGGCTCCGGCGTTCATGCTGACCGTTGCGGGCTTCCTGCTGGCCGCACTGTTCTACCTGTGGAAGCCGGACCTGTCGGGCAAGGCCCGCAAGACCTTCGCTCCGCTGGTGTCGGTGCTGGAAAACAAGTACGGCTTCGACAAGCTGTGGATCGATGGCTTTGCCGGTGGCAGCGTCAAGCTGGGCAGGGTCTCGCGCTGGATCGACAGCAACATCGTCGACGGCGTGGTCAATCTCTCGGCACGTGTTGTGGACGTCGCAGCCGGCGTGCTGCGTCGTACCCAATCCGGTTTCCTCTATCACTACGCCTTCGCGATGATCATCGGCCTGATTGCCCTGCTGGGCGTGCTGATGCATTACCTGCGTTGATGACCTGTACGGAATAAGAAGACGTGTCGAACTGGCCTCTACTCAGTGTCCTCATCTGGCTGCCGATCATCGGTGGCGCCCTGATCCTTGCGATCCGTGATGCGCAGACCGCCCGCTGGGCGTCGCTGGGCGTAGCGGTGCTGACGTTCGTGGCGAGCCTCTCGCTGCTGAGCGGCTACAACGCGGGCATCGACGGTCTGCAGTTCGTCGAGACCCATGCCTGGATCCCGGCGTACAAGATCGGCTACAACCTGGGCGTGGACGGCATTGCCGTGGCGCTGATCCTGCTGACCACCCTGGTCAGCGTGCTTGCCCTGATCGGCGCCTGGAGCGCGATCGACAAGCGCGTCAACCAGTACGTGGCGGCCTTCCTGATCCTGGAAGGCGTCACGGTCGGTATCTTCTCGGCCACGGACGCGATGCTGTTCTACGTGTTCTTCGAGGCGATGCTGATCCCGATGTTCCTGATCATCGGTGTCTGGGGCGGCCCGCGTCGCATCTACGCCGCGCTGAAGTTCTTCCTGTACACCTTCCTCGGCTCGGTGCTGATGCTGGTGGCGCTGATCTACCTGTACCTGAAGGGCGGCAGCTTCCAGCTGGCCGACCTGTACGCGCTGCCGCTGTCGGCCAAGGAACAGACCTGGATCTTCTTCGCCTTCCTGATCGCCTTCGCGGTCAAGGTGCCGATGTTCCCGGTCCACACCTGGCTGCCGGACGCCCACGTGGAAGCGCCGACCGCCGGTTCGGTGATCCTGGCCGCCATCGCCCTGAAGATCGGTGGCTACGGCTTCCTGCGCTTCAACCTGCCGATCGTCCCGGACGCGTCGCAGGAATGGGCCTGGCTGGTGATCGCGCTGTCGCTGATCGCAGTGATCTATGTCGGCCTGGTCGCCCTGGTGCAGGACGACATGAAGAAGCTGATCGCCTATTCGTCGATCGCGCACATGGGCTTTGTCACCCTGGGCACCTTCATTGCCCTGTGGCTGGTGCGTGAAGCCGGTAACGCCGATGCAGCCCGCCTGGGCCTGCAGGGCGCCATGGTGCAGATGATCTCGCACGGCTTCGTATCCGGCGCGATGTTCTCCTGCGTCGGCGTGCTGTACGACCGCATGCACAGCCGCCGCATCGCCGATTACGGCGGCGTGGTCAACGTGATGCCGTGGTTCGCCACCTTCGCCATGCTGTTCTTCATGGCCAACGCGGGCCTGCCGGGTACCAGCGGTTTCGTCGGCGAGTTCATGGTCATCCTGTCGGCCTTCCAGCGTAATCCGTGGATCGCCCTGGGCGCGGCCACCACCCTGATCATCGGCGCCGCCTACACCCTGTGGCTGTACAAGCGCATCTTCTTCGGTGAAGTGGCCAACAGCCATGTTGCCGAACTGAAGGACATCAACGGCCGCGAATGGCTGGTGCTGGGCGTGTTCGCCATCGGCGTGCTGGCCCTGGGCATCTATCCCAAGCCGCTGACCGACCTGATGGAGCCCTCGATCGCGAAGCTGGCGATGCAGATCGCATCCAGCAAGCTGCTGTAATTCCAGGATTTGATGATGACCACCTCGCCGCTGCTGCCATTGACCGCCGCTGACCTGCCACCGCTCGCCCCCGAGCTGGTGCTGATCGGCAGCGCCTTCGCCCTGATGATCCTCGACCTGTTCGTCAGCAACCGGAACAAGATCGTCACCCACCTGTTCTCGCTCGCTGCGCTGGCCGTGGTGCTGTTCATGCTGGCCACCGGCGTGGGCGGGCAGGGGGAGGTCTTCCATGGCATGTTCGTGCGCGATACCGCCGCGGACGTGATGAAGACCGGGATCGTGCTGCTCAGCGGCCTGACCCTGATCTACGGCTGGCGCTACCTGCGTGACCGCAACCTGTTCCAGGGCGAGATCCCGGTGCTGATCCTGTTCGGCACCGCCGGCATGATGATCCTGGTCTCGGCCGGCAGCCTGCTGATGGTCTACCTGGGCCTGGAACTGCTGGCGCTGTGCTCCTACGCCCTGGTCGCCAGCAACCGCGAAAACGGCCTGGCCTCGGAAGCGGCGATGAAGTACATCGTGCTGGGCTCGCTGGCCTCCGGCCTGCTGCTGTACGGCATGTCGCTGATCTACGGTGCCACCGGCAGCCTGCACCTGGATGTCATCCGTGACGCCATCCCGCACTCGGAAGAGCGCGTGCTGCTGATCACCGGTGCGGTGTTCATGATCGCCGGCGTCGCCTTCAAGCTGGGTGCCGCGCCGTTCCACATGTGGCTGCCGGACGTGTACCAGGGTGCCCCGGCGCCGATCGCGCTGTTCATCAGCTCGGCGCCGAAGCTGGCCGCCTTCGGCATGGCGTATCGCCTGCTGGAAATGGGCGTGGGCCCGCTGTCGACCGAACTGCAGCTGCTGATCGCCGGCCTGGCCGCGGTCTCGCTGGTCATCGGCAACCTGATGGCCATCGCGCAGAGCAACCTCAAGCGCATGCTGGCGTTCTCCACCGTTTCGCACATCGGCTTCCTGCTGATGGGCATTGCCGGTGGCGGTTCGCAGGGCTATGCCGCCGCGCTGTTCTACGCACTGGCCTACGCCATCATGTCCACCGCAGCCTTCGGCGCGATCATCGCGCTGTCGCGTGCCGGTTTTGAAGCCGAGAACATCGAAGACTTCAAGGGCCTGAATGCCCGCAACCCGTGGATGGCCGGCCTGGTGCTGTGCATCATGGCGTCGCTGGCCGGCATTCCGCCGTTCCTGGGCTTCTGGACCAAGCTGGCGGTGCTGGGTGCGGCCGTCAACGGTGGCCTGCTGTGGCTGGCCATCCTCGGCGTGCTGTGTGCTGTGGTCGGCTGCTTCTACTACCTGCGCGTCATCAAGGTCATGTACTTCGATGAGCCGGTGGGCGAGGCCATGCCGCGCAACAACGACCGCGTCCTGGGCGTGGTGCTGGGCGTGAATGCCCTGGCACTGCTGGCCCTGGGCCTGGCCTGGAACCCGATCATGGTCTGGTGCCAGCAGGCATTTGCGCATCTTGCATAAAAGTTGACACAAAGCTGCGCGATTCGTGTAATATGCGCAGCCTGAGTTGTCACTGCAGCGGTTCAGCCAGAACATCGTTGCGGTAGCCCTCCTCGAAAGAGCAGGGCAGCAGTTCAAACACTTCCGGTGCGGGGTGGAGCAGTCTGGCAGCTCGTCGGGCTCATAACCCGAAGGTCGCAGGTTCAAATCCTGCCCCCGCTACCAACATCGGATCGGCGCCAACCGGTTTGATGAATGAGGGAAAGCTTGCATGTTTTGAAGCAATCACTCATAATTCCGCTTCTGATGCGGGGTGGAGCAGTCTGGCAGCTCGTCGGGCTCATAACCCGAAGGTCGCAGGTTCAAATCCTGCCCCCGCTACCAAGTAAAGAGATCGCCTTCGAAGTCCTGCTTCGAAGGCGTTTTTCTTTGCTGTTTGCGTCGTTTCCGTCCGATTGGGGTCAGATCCCTTTTCCTGCGGAAAAGGGATCTGACCCCAGGCCTCGCACCTTGCACCAGCGCGGTGCAGTCGCTATCATCAGCGGCCTAGCAGTACCCCTGAAGGCGGCCTCCCAGCGGGAGTCCGGACCCGGAAGGAGGGCCGCAACCGGCAGGCACTGCAGGTTGCAACCGGAATCCAGTCACCGGAGTCTTTCCGGAAAAGGGGCCCAACGGGCCCTTTGTCGTTTCCGGGGCGTCATGTTTCCACGCCGGCCAAGGCCGGCACCCAACCATAGAGATCAAGGCAGGCTGTGAGCGACAAGGCAACCGACATCGCGAATCTGCTCGCCCCGACCGTTGTGTCGCTGGGCCTGGAGCTGCTGGGCGTTGAGTATCTGCCGGCCCCCGGCGGTGCGACCCTGCGCCTTTACATCGACGTGCCGCTGGCTGAACAGCCCGAGCGCATCATCAATGTCGACGACTGCGAACGCGTCAGCCGCGAAGTGTCGGCGCAGATGGACGTCGAAGACCCGATCAGCGGCAATTACACGCTGGAAGTGTCTTCGCCGGGCGTCGACCGTCCGCTGTTCAACCTGGAGCAGTTCGGCCGTCACCTCGGCGAAATGGCCAAGGTCACGCTGAAGCTGCCGCAGGACAACCGTCGTCGCCTGCAGGGCCGCATCGAAGCGACCGACGAGGCCGCGGATACCATCACCTTCATCGTCGACAAGGCGGAAGTGGTCGTGTCGGCGGACAACATCGACAAGGCACGGATCATGCCCGACTGGGTGGCGCTGGGGCTGGCCCCGAGCAAGCCGACCGGTCCGGCACCGAAGCGTCCGAAGCCGAACAAGAATTCTTCTTCCAACGAGCCGGCGGCAAAGAAGCCGCGCGCGGAGTGAGCCAATGAGCAAGGAACTGTTGCTGGTAGTCGACGCAGTCGCCAACGAGAAGGGCGTGCCGCGTGAAGTGATCTTCGATGCCATCGAGGCCGCCCTGGCCTCGGCAGCGAAGAAGCGCTATCCCGACGAGGAAGTGCTGACCCGCGTGGTCATCGACCACAAGGATGGCAGCTACGAAACCTTCCGCCGCTGGGAAGTGGTGGCCGATGACGTGGTCATGGAATCGCCGGACCGCCAGATCCGCCTGATGGATGCCGTCGATGAAGCCGAAGGCGTGGACGTCGGCGACTACATCGAAGAGCAGATCGAGAACCCGGATTTCGGCCGCATCGCTGCCCAGGCCGCCAAGCAGGTCATCGTCCAGCGCGTGCGCGAAGCCGAGCGCCAGCAGGTCGTGGATGCATGGAAGGATCGCGTGGGTGAGCTGATCACCGGCGTGGTCAAGCGCGCCGAGCGCGGCAACATCTATGTCGACCTCGGCGGCAACGCCGAAGGCTTCATCCCGAAGGACAAGGGCATTCCGCGCGATGTGCTGCGCGCCGGTGACCGCGTGCGCGGCTATCTGGCCGAAGTGCGCTCGGAGCCGCGTGGCCCGCAGCTGTTCATCAGCCGCGCCGCGCCGGAATTCATGATCGAGCTGTTCAAGCTGGAAGTGCCGGAAGTCGGCCAGGGCCTGGTGGAAATCAAGGCCTGCGCCCGCGATCCGGGCGACCGCGCCAAGATCGCCGTGCTGGCCCACGACCAGCGTACCGACCCGATCGGTGCCTGCATCGGCATGCGCGGTTCGCGCGTGCAGGCCGTGTCCAACGAGCTTAATGGCGAGCGCGTGGACATCGTGCTGTGGAACGACAACCCGGCCAACTTCGTCATCAACGCGATGGCGCCGGCCGAAGTGCAGTCGATCATCGTCGATGAAGACAAGCACTCGATGGACCTGGCCGTCGCCGAAGACCGCCTGGCCCAGGCGATCGGCAAGGGTGGCCAGAACGTGCGCCTGGCCAGCCGCCTGACCGGCTGGCAGCTCAACGTGATGACCCAGGACCAGGTCACCGCCAAGTCGGAGGCCGAGCAGGCTTCGGCCCGCCAGCTGTTCATGGACAAGCTGGAAGTGGACGAAGAGATCGCCGGCATCCTGGTCAGCGAAGGCTTCGGCACCGTCGAGGAAATCGCCTATGTCCCGGTCGGCGAGCTGCTGGCCGTGGAAGGTTTCGACGAGGACATCGTCGAAGAGCTGCGCGCTCGTGCCCGCGATGCGCTGCTCAATGAGGCCCTGGCAGTCGAGGAAGGCCTTGAAGACGGCCAGCCGGCGCAGGACCTGCTGTCCCTGAAGGGCATGGACGAAGCCACCGCATATGCGCTGGCCGGCCACGGCGTGCGTACCAGCGAGGACCTGTCCGACCTGGCCGCCGACGAGGTCATGGACTTCGGCATCGAAGGACTGGATCAGGCGCGCGCCGCTGCGCTGATCCTGGCCGCCCGTGCCGAGGAGATCGCCCGACTGGAACGCGGCGAATGAGCCGGCAATGAACAGGGCCCTGAGCCGCTCAGGGCGTAGAATCCGCGCCACCTCCATATGCGGGGGGGCGCCCACAAGATCATAGGATCCGAATGTCGCAGCAAACCACCATCCGCAAGCTTGCCGAACTGGTCAACACGCCGGTCGAAAAACTGCTGGAACAGCTGGCCGGTGCCGGCATGAAGTTCAGCGGTCCCGACCAGGTCGTGACCAGCTCCGAGAAGGTAAAGCTCCTGGGCTTCCTTCGTCGTTCGCACGGCAAGCCCGAGCAGGCCCCGGAAGAGACCGATCAGTCTGCAAAGAAGATCACGCTCAACCGCCGGAAGCAGCAGGAAGTGACGGTCAATTCCGGTCGCAGCAAGACGACCGTGAATGTCGAGGTGCGCCAGAAGCGTACCTACGTCAAGGATGGTGCTCGCGCCATGACCCCGGACGAAGAGCGCGCCGACATCCTGCGCAAGCTGGAAGAGTCGCGCGCCCGCAACCTTGCCGAACAGCAGGCGCTGGCCGAGAAGGATCGTCTGCGCGACGAGGCCATCGTCCGTGCACGCGAGGAAGAGGTTGCCGCCAAGGAACGTGCTGAAGCCGAGAAGAAGGCGGCCGAGGAAGCTGCGGCTGCGGCCAAGGCTGCCGAGGCACTGGCTGCCAGCAAGCCCAAGGTGCGCGCTCCGATCGACGAAACCGCGCCGCGCCCGCCGCGCGCCCCGGCTGCCGCCCCGGCTGCACCGCGTGGTGCGCCGCCGTCGCCGCCGCGCAGCGACGACCGCAACAACCGCAGCGCGCCGCGCAACGAGCGTGGCCCGGGCGACCGTTTCGCCGGCCAGATGCATCTGTCGGCTGCCGACCGTGCGCGTCGTGGCAACAGCAACAACAGCAACAACCGTGGTCGTCCGGGTGGCCGCAACCAGAGCGGTGGCCGTCGCGACATGTCGCGTGGTGGCAACAACGCCGGTCCGCACGCCTTCGAACGTCCGACCGCACCGGTCGTGCGTGAAGTGGCGATCGGCGAGACCATCACCGTGGCCGACCTGGCGCAGAAGCTCGCGCTGAAGGGCGGTGAGGTGGTGAAGGCGCTGTTCAAGATGGGCGTGATGGCGACCATCACCCAGTCCATCGACCACGACACCGCTGCGCTGGTGACCGAAGAACTCGGCCACAAGGCGATCCGCGCCAACGACAACGATGCCGAAGACGCACTGCTGGCTTCGGCCGGTGAAACCCAGGGCGAAGCCGTGCAGCGTCCGCCGGTGGTCACCATCATGGGTCACGTCGACCACGGCAAGACCTCGCTGCTGGATTACATCCGCCGCACCAAGGTCGCCCACGGCGAAGCCGGTGGCATTACCCAGCACATCGGTGCCTACCACGTTGATACGCCCAAGGGCGTCATCAGCTTCCTGGATACCCCGGGCCACGCCGCGTTCACCTCGATGCGTGCCCGCGGTGCCAAGCTGACCGACATCGTGGTGCTGGTGGTTGCCGCCGACGACGGCGTCATGCCGCAGACCAAGGAAGCGATCCAGCACGCCCGTTCGGCGGGTGTGCCGCTGATCGTGGCGATCAACAAGATCGACAAGTCCGGCGCCGACCCGATGCGGGTCAAGAACGAGCTGCTCTCCGAGCAGGTCGTGGCCGAAGACTTCGGTGGTGACATCCAGATGGTGGAGATCTCGGCCAAGACCGGCCTGGGTATCGACGACCTGCTGGACGCGGTGTCGGTGCAGGCCGAACTGCTGGAACTGAAGGCCGTCGACGAAGGTCGCGCCTCGGGCGTGGTGATCGAATCGTCGCTGGACAAGGGCCGTGGCCCGGTCGCTACGGTGCTGGTGCAGCAGGGCCGCCTGAAGAAGGGCGACTACCTGGTGTGCGGCATCCAGTACGGCCGCGTGCGTGCGCTGTTCGACGAAACCGGCAAGCAGCCGGAGTTCGCCGGCCCGTCCATCCCGGTGCAGGTCCTGGGCCTGTCCGGTGTGCCGGAAGCCGGTGACGACTTCGTGGTGGTCGAGGATGAGCGCCTGGCCAAGGACGTTGCCCAGCAGCGTGAGACCAAGCGTCGTGAATCGCGCCTGGTCGCCACCGCCGGCAGCCGCATGGAAGACATCATGGCGACCCTGGGCAAGGGCGAGGGCCAGCAGGTCCTCAACCTGGTCATCAAGGCCGACGTGCAGGGTTCGGTGCAGGCCCTGAGCCAGGCACTGGTCGCGCTGTCCAACGAAGACATCCGCATCAACGTGATCCACTCCGGCGTGGGCGGCATCACCGAGTCGGACGCCAACTCGGCAGCCGCTTCGAAGGCCACCGTCATCGGCTTCAACGTGCGTGCGGATGCTTCGGCCCGTCGCATCATTGAATCCAACGGCGTCGACCTGCGTTACTTCTCGATCATCTATGACGTGATCGATCAGGTGAAGCAGGTGGCTTCCGGCCTGCTGGGCGTGGAGATCCGCGAAGAGATCATCGGTATCGCCGAGGTCCGCGACGTCTTCCGCAGCTCCAAGCTGGGTGCCGTCGCCGGTTCGATGGTCATCGAGGGCGTGGTCAAGCGCAACAAGCCGATCCGCGTGCTGCGCGACAGCGTGGTGATCTTCGAGGGCGAGCTGGAATCGCTGCGTCGCTTCAAGGAGAACGTCGAGGAAGTCCGCAACGGTACCGAATGCGGTATCGCGGTGAAGGCCTACAACGACGTCAAGCCGGGTGACCAGATCGAGTGCTTCGAGCGTATCGAAGTGCCGCGCACCCTGTAATGCCAGGTTGTGGCCCGACCAACGGTCGGGCCCTGCCATGTACCTGTAGCGCCCGGCCGTTGGTCGGGCGACAATCGAATCAAAGGTAGCGCCCGACCGTTGGTCGGGCGATAACTGAATCAAGAGTCCCTCGTGCCCAAGACTTTCCATCGAACCGACCGTGTCTCCGCCCAGCTGCGCCGTGAACTCGGCACCCTGGTGCACAACGCCGTGCGCGAGCACGGGTTGCCCTCGGTGAGCGTGTCCGACGTGGAAATCACCCGCGACATGGCCCATGCCAAGGTGTTCGTCACCGCGCTGATGCCGGAACGTTCGGCTGAAGCCGTTGCCGGCCTGAAGGAGCTGGGCTACCGCCTGCGCATGGACCTGGCCCGCGCAATGAAGCTGCGTCACGTGCCGGAGCTGCATTTCCACTACGACGACTCGGTTGACCGTGGTGAGCACATCGACAACATCCTGCGCGACCTGCCCGATACGCTGGCCGCCGAGAAGCGTCGCGAGAGCGACGAAGAATAACCGCGCGACGCCGGGCATGCCCGGCGTTGCTGCATTCCGGCTGCGCGATGTCTGATGCAGACCGCGCTGCGGCAGCCGAGCATGGCTCGGCTCTACATACTCCTGTCATGACCCGAATTCAGTTCCGCCGCCTGGATGGCATCCTGCTGCTCGACAAGTCGACCGGCATGAGCTCCAACGCCGCCCTGCAGGTGGCGCGCCGCCTGTTCCGTGCCGAGAAGGGCGGCCACACCGGCAGCCTCGACCCGTTGGCCACCGGCCTGCTGCCGCTGTGCTTCGGCGAGGCGACCAAGATCGCCGGCCTGCTGCTGGGCTCGGCCAAGGCCTACGATGCCGAGATCGTGCTTGGCCAGACCACGGATACCGATGATGCCGAAGGCCAGGTGCTGCTGCAGCGCCCGGTGCCGGCGATCAGCGCCGAAGCCCTGCAGGCTGCGCTGGCGCCACTGACCGGCAGCATCCGCCAGCGTGCCCCGATCTATTCGGCGCTGAAGCAGGGCGGTGAACCGCTGTATGTGAAGGCCCGCCGTGGGGATGCCATCGAAGCTCCCGAGCGTGAGGTCCAGGTGCACGCCATCGAGGTGCTGGATCAGCAGCCCGAACGGCTGCGGCTGCGGGTGACCTGTGGCTCCGGCACCTATATCCGCAGCCTGGCCCGCGATCTCGGTGAAAGCCTGGGCTGTGGCGCCCACATCAGCGCCCTGCGCCGGCTGTGGGTCGAGCCGTTCCGCGAGCCGGCCATGGTCACCCTGGACCAGTTGCGGGCGATGGTCGAGGCGGGCGACGAGGCGGGCATGGACGCGCTGCTGCTGCCGCTGGCAGCCGGCCTGGCTGAATACCCGCGGGTCGACCTCGATGCTGAGCAGGCCCACCGGTTCTGTGTCGGCCAGCGCCAGCGCGACGTGTCCTGGCCGCATGGCCTGGTGGCCGTGTTCGGTCCGGACGGTGCCGTCCAGGGCCTGGGCCAGGTCGACGACAGTGGCCTGCTGGCCCCGCAGCGCCGTTTCAACCTCTGACCGCGGCCTGCCGGTTCAGCCCCGGTCCTTGTCCCGGAAGCCCCTGACCGTTACAATTTCGCGGCCGTTTTCCGGCAACCTGCTTCGCGCAGGTTTCATCCTCGTAGTCCACGGCGAGCCTGGCGGTGCGCGAAGCGCGTTCCTGCCGGCCACGCATCACAGAGAAAAAAGAAAATGTCGATCGACACCCAGAAGGTCATTGAAGACAACAAGCGCAGCTCGGCTGACACCGGCTCCCCGGAAGTCCAGGTTGCACTGCTGACCGCCCGCATCGAACTGCTGACCGGCCACTTCAAGACCCACAAGAAGGACCACCACAGCCGCCGCGGCCTGCTGCAGATGGTCAACCGCCGTCGCAGCCTGCTCGACTACCTGAAGAAGAAGGACGTCGAGCGTTACAAGGCCCTGATCGAGAAGCTTGGCCTGCGTCGCTAAGCAACGAATCCCCCGCGGCGCAGCGATGCGCCGCGGTTTTGTTTTGTAGCACCGTAATCCCCGATTCAGGCCGGAACGATCCGGCCACCCGCTGGCGGCAAGGGTCGCCGACGGTCCAAATTCGCAGACAGCATCCCCAAGGACACCCTCCGTGGCAAAAATCACCAAAACCTTCCAGTACGGCAAGCACACCGTCACGCTTGAGACCGGCGAAGTCGCCCGCCAGGCCAGCGGTGCCGTCATCGTCAAGATGGACGACACCGTACTGCTGGTCACCGCCGTCGCCGCCAAGAGCGCGCGCGAAGGCCAGGACTTCTTCCCGCTGACCGTCGATTATCAGGAAAAGTTCTACGCTGGCGGCCGCATCCCGGGTGGTTTCTTCAAGCGTGAAGGCCGTGCGACCGAGAAGGAAACCCTGATCTCGCGTCTGATCGACCGTCCGATCCGTCCGCTGTTCCCGGAAGACTACAAGAACGAAGTGCAGATCATCGCCACGGTCATGTCGCTGAACCCGGACGTGGACGGCGACATCGCCGCCCTGATCGGTGCCTCGGCTGCCCTGTCCCTGGCCGGCACCCCGTTCATGGGCCCGATCGGCGCTGCCAAGGTCGGCTACAAGAACGGCGAGTACATCCTGAACCCGACCGTCAGCGAACTGGCTGACTCGCAGCTGGAACTGGTCGTCGCCGGTACCTCCAACGCCGTGCTGATGGTCGAATCGGAAGCCGCGCTGCTGTCCGAAGAAGTGATGCTGGGCGCTGTGACCTTCGGTCACCGCGAAATGCAGAAGGTCATCAACGCGATCAACGAGCTGACCGTCGAAGCCGGCACCAAGCCGTCGACCTGGGAAGCCCCGGCCAAGAACGACGTGCTGATCTCCGCCCTGAAGGAGGCCATCGGCCCGCGTCTGGGTGAAGCCTTCCAGGTGCGTGACAAGCTGCAGCGCCGTGACGCCATCTCGGCGATCAAGAAGGACGTGGTCGAAAGCCTGGCTGGCCGCGTGGCCGCTGAAGGCTGGAACCCGGCCGAGCTGTCGAAGGAATTCGGCGAGCTGGAATACCGCACCATGCGTGACTCGGTGCTGGACACCAAGGTCCGTATCGACGGCCGTGCGCTGGACACCGTCCGCCCGATCGCGGTGAAGACCGGCGTGCTGCCGCGTACCCACGGCTCCTCGCTGTTCACCCGTGGCGAAACCCAGGCCATCGTGACCATCACCCTGGGCACCGCCCGTGATGGCCAGGTCATCGATGCCGTTGCCGGTGAGTACAAGGAAAACTTCCTGTTCCACTACAACTTCCCTCCGTTCTCGGTGGGTGAGTGCGGCCGCATGATGGGCCCGAAGCGCCGTGAAATCGGCCACGGTCGCCTGGCCAAGCGCGGTGTGCTGGCTGTCATGCCGTCGCTGGAAGCCTTCCCGTACACCATCCGCGTCGTCTCGGAAATCACCGAGTCGAATGGTTCCTCGTCGATGGCATCGGTCTGCGGCTCGTCGCTGGCCCTGATGGACGCCGGCGTGCCGGTGAAGGCGCCGGTGGCCGGTATCGCCATGGGTCTGGTCAAGGAAGGCGAGCGCTTCGTCGTCCTGTCCGACATCCTGGGTGACGAAGATCACCTGGGCGACATGGACTTCAAGGTGGCCGGTACCGCTGAGGGCATCTCCGCCCTGCAGATGGACATCAAGATCGAAGGCATCACCGAAGAGATCATGAAGCAGGCCCTGCAGCAGGCCAAGGCTGGCCGTCTGCACATCCTGGGCGAAATGGCCCACGGCCTGACCGCTCCGCGTGAAGAGCTGTCGGACTACGCGCCGCGCCTGCTGACCATCAAGATCCACCCGGACAAGATCCGCGAAGTGATCGGCAAGGGTGGTTCGACCATCCAGGCCATCACCAAGGAAACCGGCACCCAGATCGACATCCAGGATGACGGCACCATCGTCATCGCTTCGGTCAACGCCATCGCTGCCCAGGCCGCCAAGGCCCGCATCGAGCAGATCACCTCGGACGTCGAGCCGGGCCGCATCTACGAAGGCAAGGTCGCCAAGATCATGGACTTCGGTGCGTTCGTCACCATCCTGCCGGGCAAGGACGGCCTGGTCCACGTGTCGCAGATCTCCAGCGAGCGCGTCGAGAAGGTCGGCGACAAGCTGAAGGAAGGCGATGTGGTCAAGGTCAAGGTGCTGGAAGTCGACAAGCAGGGCCGTATCCGCCTGTCGATGAAGGCCGTGGAAGAAGGCGAAGGCGCCAGCGCCGAATAATCGGCATCGCCGATTGTTCTGTAGGTGAGGACCGTTGGTCCTCACGCTTTCGCAGATGAAAAAGCGGGCTTCGGCCCGCTTTTTCTTTGCCTCGGCGTTGCCAGGAGCGGCTCGTCCAGGTCGCTGCTTGTCCTGCTGCAGTGCATGAGCGCCGCCACGAGGTCACCGTTCTGGCACGGTTGCGCGGATCGCGCCTGTCCACGGGACGACATGCCGCGACATCCGTACCGCGGGTGCATCGGTTTGCTAACGTGGCTGCGCCTTTGATCCGGGAGATCCCATGTTCCGCCAGACCGTGGCCGTCCTTGCCGTGCTGATTGCCGGTGCCTTGCCCCTTGCCGCGCATGCCGCGCAGCCACAGCCGCCGATCTTCGGCGCCTATTACCCCGGTGGTTCGGCCGAGCGCTATCCGGTGTCGAGCATTCCCGCTGAGCGCCTGACCCATCTGTTCTATGCGTTCTCCACCATCGAGGACGGCCGCTGCACGATCGGTGCAGAAGCGCCGAAGAACTTCGCCGCACTGGCCGAACTCAAGAAGGCGCATCCGCACCTGCGCACGCTGATCTCGATCGGTGGCTGGGGCGCAGGCGGCTTCTCCGATGCGGCGCTGACCGAGACCAGTCGCAAGCGCCTGGTCGATTCGTGCATGGCGCTGTTCTTCGAACGCCACGCCGGCAGCTTCGATGGCGTGGACATCGACTGGGAATTCCCGGTCAGTGGTGGGCCGAAGGAACTGGCGCATCGCCCGCAGGATCGCGCCAATCTGACCCGGCTCGCGCAGGCCTTCCGCGTGGCACTGGATGCGCGCGGTCGCAAGGCAGGGCAGCCGATGCTGCTGACCGCCGCGCTGGCCGCCGGCCGCCTGCAGACCGATGGCCCCTACGATCCGGCCGCAAGCTACGACCTGCCGGCGCTGGCCAAGGTGTTCGATTTCATCAACCTGATGAGCTACGACATGGGTACCGGCTTCTCGTCGGTGTCGACCTTCAATGCGCCCTTGCATGAAGTGCCGTCCGATCCGCTGGCGCCGGCATTGCGGCGCTGGAACAACGTGGCCGGCGCCGTGCAGTACTACCGCGAGCACGGTGTGCCGGCCGACAAGCTGGTGCTGGGCGTGCCGTTCTACGGGCGTGGCTTCAAGGTCACCGGCGATGCGCCGGATGGCCTGTATCAGCCCTACAGCGCTCCGGCCGATGCCGGCGACTGGCGGGTGATCAAGGCGCGCTATCTCGACCAGCCGGGTTGGACGAAGCACTGGCAGCCGCAGGCGCAGAGCCCATGGCTGTACAACGCCGAACAGAAGATCTTCATCAGCTATGAAGACCCGCGCTCGATCGGCCTGCGTGCGCAGTTTGCCCGCGAGCAGGGCCTGGCCGGGGTATTCATGTGGGAGCTGACCGGCGACGACGAACAGGCCAGCCTGCTCAACGCCATGCTCGGCCCGTGGCAGAAGGCCCGCATCGGCGATTGAGCCGCCTGCTGGCGCCGGGCCATGCCCGGCGGATGCGGCAACGCCATCGGCCCAACCCCGCACACCGTGGCAACGCCCGCAGCGCTAGGCTGCGGGCATGATCCTTCTCGAACGCCTGGACCATCTGGTCCTTACCGTCGCCGACATCGAACGCAGCTGTGATTTCTACCAGTGCGTGCTCGGCATGCAGGTCGTGCGCTTCGGCGCTGGCCGCACCGCGCTGCAGTTCGGTCAGCAGAAGATCAACCTGCATCCTGCCAGCGCGCCGCTGCAACCGCATGCGCTGCGGCCGATGCCGGGCAGCGCGGATCTGTGCCTGGTCACGCGCATGGCAACGGCCGATGTGCTGGCGCACCTGCAGGCGCAGGCCATTGCGGTGGAGGAGGGGCCAGTGGCCCGCACCGGTGCACTGGGCCCGATCGAATCGGTGTACTTCCGCGATCCGGACGGCAACCTGATCGAAGTCAGTCGTTACCCGGACGAAGCGCATCCACCCCGGTAGCGCCGGGCCATGCCCGGCGACGCATCAGTCCGCCCAGACGCTGTTCGGATCGCCATTGCGGGCGCGGCGCTGGCTGGCCACCGCCAGGCGGGCAAAGCCGAAGGCCATGGCCAGCGCGATGGCATCGATCCAGAACAGCGGCCAGTGGCCACGCGCGGCCGCGCGCCACAGCCAGTCACCATTGAGTGCGCCATGCAGGACCGGCACCAGCGCGGTGCTGATCGCCGCAGCCCAGAGCAGTTCGCGTGCGGCCTGCGCGGGGCGACGCAGCGCAGCCCACAGCGCACAGGCTGCCCAGCTGCCGAAGCAGGCCCAGCGGATGCCGTGATCGACCGTGGACGGCGCGATGCGCTCCAGCACCAGCGCGGTGACGAACGCGATCGAGATCGCCACGCACAGGCCGATGCACACGCCGACCGTGGCCCGCGCCATGTTCACCCCTGCGCGCGGCTGCTGCGGCTGGCGACGCTTGCGCCGCGACTCGATCCACAACAGGTTGCCGGAGTAGAACAGGAACGCACCGCCAAGGCCGAGCAGGAAGTACAGCCAGACCACCACGCCGTTGCCGAACTCGCCGAAGTGCAGTGCATAGGCAGCGCTGAGCGTGGCGTGGTTGGCATCGCGCTGGCCCGGCAGCTGGGAGGCCAGCAGGTTGCCGGTGGCCACGTCCAGCGCTACCGCGCCGAGCGGCCCCAGCGTGCCGCTGGCCTCACCGGTGATTTCGATGGTGGCGTTGGCATCGCCGGCGTTGGCCAGCTTCAGGTAGGCCGGTTCAAAGTTGGCCACGCCCTGTGCGCGGGCCACTTCAAGCGCGCGCGCATGCAGTACGCGCAGGCTGCCCGGTGGCGCCGGGATGCCGCTGGCATCGCGCACCGGCGCGGTGTCCATGGCGGTCGGCACTGCCTGCAGCGCCTTGCCGTCGTAGATCAACGGGTTGAGCAGGGCCATCTGCACGAACACCAGGCACAGCAGCGCGCCAGTGACCGCGAACATCAGGTGGAAGGGCAGGCTGAGCACGCCGATCACGTTGTGCGCGTCCTGCCACAGCTGCTTCAGGTTGCGGCCCGGACGCAGCGCGAACAGGTCGCCGAACAGCTTCGGCAGGTGGATCACCAGGCCGCTCAGCAGCGCCATGCCATACAGCAGGCTGACGATGCCCATCACGTAGATGCCGGCCACCGGCAGGCCGAGGCTGTAGTGCAGTTCGTTGACCAGTTCGGCCAGTCCGGTCTGTGGCGGCGTGGAGCTGCCGGCGATCTGACCCGGCCACGCATAGCGCCAGCTGCCGTCATCGGCCTGCCAATACGCCAGTGGCTGCGGATGTTCGGTGCCGGGGAAGGTCATGCCGACGTGGCGGCGGGCTTCCGGGTGTGCCGCCAGTACGTCTTCCAGCAGGTACTGCGTGTCGTCCAGGC
Organism: Stenotrophomonas maltophilia; assembly: GCF_002799245.1. Taxonomy (GTDB): domain Bacteria; phylum Pseudomonadota; class Gammaproteobacteria; order Xanthomonadales; family Xanthomonadaceae; genus Stenotrophomonas; species Stenotrophomonas maltophilia_S. Next base: position 948,472 of record NZ_NEQV01000002.1, read on the forward strand.
CTGCCGGCAACGCGGTGGCTGCGCCGGGGGTCTGCCACAGCGGCAGGTCGTGATGGAACAGGGTCAGCGCACCCGCATAGAAGGCCACGAACAGGCCGAAGCCGGCGACCAGGCCGACCCAGGTGTGCAGGGTGGTGAACGTGCGCAGGGTCTGCGAACTGAACTTCATGGAGTGGCTCTCATTGCACCGCGCCGGCCAGGCGCAGCAGCCCCAGCACGGCGAAGCCGGCCGCGGCGCTGCCACCCAGTACCAGCCAGGCGCGCAGTGCGCTGCGGAAGCTGAACGCCCACAGGGCGGCCAGCATCCATAACGGGATGAAGGCGATCAGGGTCGGCACCAGCGCACGCTGCCACGGGCCGGGCGGCAGCCAGGCCAGCAGGCCGGTAACGGCCGCCGCAAGCAGGAAGCCGGCAATGATGCCGGCGAAGGCGCGCGGCCACATCAGGGCGACTCCGTGCCCGGGCGATGCCAGGCGGCCAGCGCCGGCAGCAGCATCGCGGCCAGCATCCAGGTGCACAGCATCGCCACCAGGCCAGCGGCAAAGCCGAGTTCGGCCATCCACAGCCACAACGCGGCAGCGGCGGCGACCAGGCCGATCTGGTGGCCGAGGCGGCCGGCGCGGCGCAGGCGTGGCCAACGGCAGTGCGGCGAGGCGGCATAGAAGGCCAGTGCCGAGAACATCGCTGCCAGCATGCCCAGGCTGCAGAAGCCCAGCGTGGAAAGGCCGACGGTGATCATTGCGGGCGACCGCCTTGGCGGCGGGCCGGCGAACGCGGAGCACGGGCGGGGCCGGCGGGAGCCGGTCGGAGCGGGTGGCGCATCACGAGGTCCTGGGGGGAAGCGGGCAGGCTGGCACGGGGCGGGCTGCGCGGACATGGTAATCATTGCGTTTTCACGCCGCCAGCGAGGGCCATTCAGCGGACCGTACGGTAGCCCTTGGGCTTTCCGGTGCGCTGGTTTAAGATCATCGCAGAACCCCGACTGGAACAAGGTGGCCCGCGCCCAGCGCCGGCCGAGCGTGTGACATGAGCACTACCACCGCCCACTGTTGACCTGCCCCCGAAGGCCCTGTGTTCCAGGCGCCCTCGCGGCGCTTTTTTATTGCCCGGGCAACGGCCCGGGAACGCTTTCCAGCCCGCCCAGCGGGCCCCGCACGAAGCCAATGCGATGATCAACATTACCCTTCCCGACGGCAGCCGCCGCGAGTTCGAAAACCCCGTCAGCGTCATGGACGTCGCCCAGTCGATCGGTGCCGGCCTGGCCAAGGCCACCATCGCCGGTTCGGTCGATGGCGTGCTGGTCGATGCCAGCGACGTCATCGATCACGATGCCAGCCTGCGCATCATCACCGCCAAGGACGAGGAGGGCGTGGAGATCATTCGCCACTCCTGCGCCCACCTGGTCGGCCACGCCGTCAAGCAGCTGTACCCGGACGTGAAGATGGTGATCGGCCCGGTGATCGCCGAGGGCTTCTACTACGACATCTACTCCGAGCGCCCGTTCACCCCGGACGACATGGCGGCGATCGAGAAGCGCATGGGTGAACTGATCGCCCAGGATTACGACGTCATCAAGAAGGTGACGCCGCGCGCCGAAGTGATCGAGATCTTCAAGGCCCGTGGCGAGGACTACAAGCTGCGCCTGATCGAGGACATGTCCGACGACATCCAGGCGATGGGCATGTACTACCACCAGGAATACGTGGACATGTGCCGTGGCCCGCACGTGCCGAACACGCGCTTCCTGAAGGCCTTCAAGCTCACCCGCATCTCCGGTGCCTACTGGCGCGGCGATGCCCAGAACGAGCAGCTGCAGCGCATCTACGGCACCGCCTGGGCCGACAAGAAGCAGCTCGAGGCGTACATCAAGCGCATCGAGGAAGCCGAGATGCGCGACCACCGCCGCATCGGCAAGCAGCAGGACCTGTTCCACCTGCAGGAAGAGGCGCCGGGCCTGGTGTTCTGGCACCCGAAGGGCTGGGCACTGTGGCAGGTGGTCGAGCAGTACATGCGCAAGGTCTACCGCAGCAGCGGCTACGGCGAAGTGCGCTGCCCGCAGATCCTGGACGTGAGCCTGTGGAAGAAGTCCGGTCACTGGGACAACTACCAGGACAACATGTTCTTCACCGAGTCGGAGAAGCGCACCTACGCAGTCAAGCCGATGAACTGCCCGGGCCACGTGCAGGTGTTCAACCAGGGCCTGCACAGCTACCGCGACCTGCCGATCCGCTACGGTGAGTTCGGTTCCTGCCACCGCAACGAGCCGTCCGGCGCGCTGCACGGCATCCTGCGCGTGCGCGGTTTCACCCAGGACGACGGTCATGTGTTCTGCACCGAGAGCCAGATCGAATCGGAAGTGACCGCGTTCCATCAGCAGGCGCTGGCGGTCTACCAGCACTTCGGCTTCGACGAGATCCAGATCAAGATCGCACTGCGTCCGGAATCGCGCCTGGGCGACGACGCCACCTGGGACAAGGCCGAGGGCGCACTGCGTTCGGCGCTGTCCAGCTGTGGCGTGGAATGGCAGGAGCTGCCGGGCGAGGGCGCCTTCTATGGCCCGAAGATCGAGTACCACCTGAAGGATGCCATCGGCCGTACCTGGCAGCTGGGCACCATGCAGGTCGACTTCATGATGCCGGGCCGCCTGGGCGCCGAGTACGTGGACGAGAACAGCCAGAAGAAGCACCCGGTCATGCTGCATCGCGCCATCGTCGGCTCGATGGAGCGCTTCCTGGGCATCCTGATCGAGCACCATGCCGGCCAGTTCCCGGCCTGGCTGGCGCCGACCCAGGTGGTGGTGGCCAACATCACCGATGCCCAGGCCGACTACGTCTCGGGCGTGACCAAAACCCTTGCGGAGCAAGGCTTCCGCGTCAGCTCGGATTTGCGTAACGAGAAGATCGGCTATAAAATCCGCGAGCATACGTTGCAGCGCGTGCCCTACCTGCTGGTCATTGGTGACCGCGAGAAGGAAAATGGGGCTGTGGCGGTGCGTACGCGTTCTGGCGAAGACCTGGGCAGCATGAGCCTGCAGGCCTTCATCGAACGGCTCCAGGCCGAGGGCGCGTAAGCAAAGGTCCGGTCCGGGGGCACAGGCACCCGGACCGGTTCGATACCCTTGGGAGAACGTAATATCAGCACCCCTGACAACAAACAGAACCGCAAGAATCAGGAAATCCGTGTGCCGCGCGTCCGCGTGATCGGCAGTGACGGTGAAATGATCGGCGTGTTGTCGCGCGACGAAGCGCTGTCCATGGCCGAAGATGAAGGCCTGGACCTGGTCGAAATCCAGCCGCAGGCCGACCCGCCGGTCTGCAAGATCATGGACTTCGGCAAGTTCAAGTTCGAAGCGCAGAAAAAGGCCAGCGAGGCCAAGAAGAAGACCAAGCAGGTCGAGATCAAGGAAGTGAAGTTCCGTCCGGTCACGGACGAGGGCGACTACCAGATCAAGCTGCGCAAGATGCGCGGGTTCCTCGAAGAAGGCGACAAGATCAAGGTCAACATCCGCTTCCGTGGTCGTGAAATGAGCCACCAGGAACTGGGTCGTGAAATGGCCAACCGGATCGAGACCGATCTGGGCGAGGACATCGTCATTGAATCCCGTCCGCGCCTGGAAGGGCGTCAGATGGTCATGATGATCGCGCCGAAGAAGAAGACCTGAGGCCTGACGGGCCGCCTTTCGGGGCGCCTGGCTGAATGGTTCAGGGTAAGGGGGCGCCGCTGGCGTCCCTTTGCTTTTCCGGCAAGCCGGTGCATTGCCGGCGAAAGGAGGGCGGGGGCTGGTGGCAGGGCGGTTTTGCCTGTATCATGCCCGGCTCGACCCACCCAGGACGGGTCGTACGCCGATCATGGCAGGACGGAAAGAGCGGCCCAGGCCGCCGCCAGATCAGTCAGAAACCAGGGTCATATCCCATCAAGGACATTGCAATGCCCAAGATCAAGACCAACCGGGCAGCGGCCAAGCGTTTCCGCAAGACCGCCTCGGGCAAGTACAAGTGCGGCCACGCCAACCGTAGCCACATCCTCACGAAGAAAGCGACCAAGCGTAAGCGTAATCTGCGTCAGACGGGCCATGTCCGTGCAGAAGACGCAGGCCGTCTGGACCGCATGCTCCCTTACCTCTGAGGAACTGAAAAATGGCACGAGTTAAGCGTGGCGTACAGGCGCGTCGCCGCCACAAGAAAATTCTGGATCTCGCCAAGGGCTATTACAACGCCCGTCGCAAGGTCTTCCGCGTCGCCAAGCAGGCGGTCATCAAGGCACAGCAGTACGCCTACATCGGCCGTAAGCAGAAGAAGCGCAACTTCCGTTCGCTGTGGATCACCCGTATCAATGCGGCTGCCCGCATCAACGGCCTGAGCTACAGCCGCTTCATGAACGGTCTGCTGAAGGCCGGCATCACCCTGGATCGCAAGGTCCTGGCTGACATCGCCGTGCACGACGCAGCCGGTTTTGCTGCGCTGGCCGAAAAGGCCAAGGGCGCGCTGGCGGCATAAGTCCTTCCCGATGCCGTAACCGTTCACTCGGAACGGTGTCAGGTCAAGGCAATGCATGGGGAAGGGCGCAAGTCCTTCCCCATTCTTTTTTGGGTCCCGGCGAGGCCACAGCGGCAGCGCGGGGACGGCGGTGGCGACAGGGGTCGGCCCTTCGCGCATCGCGATGGCAGATCGACTGGAGTTCCGGCCCCCCATGAGCGACATCCAATCCCTCACCACCCAGGCGCTGGCCGATGTGGCCGCCGCACAGAGCCCCGACGTGCTGGAACAGCTGCGCGTGGCCCTGCTTGGCAAGAGTGGCAGCATCACCTCGCAGCTCAAGCAGCTCGGTGCCCTGCCGGCCGACGAGCGCAAGGCCGCCGGTGAAGCGATCAACCAGGCCCGCGACGCGCTGACCCGTGCGCTGGGCGAGCGCAAGGCGCTGCTGGAAGACGCGGCACTGGATGCGCGCCTGGCCGCCGAAGCCATCGACATCACCCTGCCGGGTCGCAACGGCGATCGCGCCGGCCTGCATCCGATCACCCGTACCCTGGAGCGCATCACCGGCATCTTCGGCCGGCTGGGCTACGAGCTGTCGGAAGGGCCGGAGATCGAGGACGATTGGCACAACTTCGAGGCGCTGAACTTCCCGCCGCACCACCCGGCGCGCGCCATGCACGACACCTTCTACTTCGGCGACGGCCGCCTGCTGCGCACGCACACCTCGGGTGTGCAGGTGCGCTACATGGGCGACCACGCGCCGCCGCTGCGCATGATCGCCGCCGGCAAGGTGTACCGCAGCGACAGCGACCAGACCCATTCGCCGATGTTCCATCAGGTGGAAGGCCTGCTGGTGGACGAGCATTCGACCTTCGCCGACCTGAAGGGCACGCTGGCCGAGTTCGTGCGCGCCTTCTTCGAGCGCGATTTCGAGATGCGCTTCCGCCCCAGCTACTTCCCGTTCGTTGAACCGGGCGCGGAAGTGGATATCGCCTGGCAGCAGCCCGATGGCAGCACCCGCTGGCTGGAAGTGCTCGGCTGCGGCATGGTCCATCCGAACGTTCTGCGCAACGTCGGCATCGATCCGGAACGCTACACCGGCTTCGCCTTCGGCATGGGCGTGGAGCGCTTCGCGATGCTGCGCTACGGCGTCAACGATCTGCGCGCGTTCTTCGAGAACGACGTGCGGTTCCTGAAACAGTTCGCGTAAGCCGCAACCGTGTGGAGCCGGGCCATGCTCGGCATGCTTCTAAATTCGCAGGCCCAGGCGCATGCGCCGGGCCCACCAGGATGACATCATGAAATTCTCCGAAAACTGGCTGCGCAGCCACGTCCCGACCGGCGCCTCGCGCGATGAACTGAGTGCGGTGCTGACCGCCATCGGCCTGGAAGTGGAAGAAGTGACCGCGCTGGGCGAAGGCCTTGAGCATGTGGTCGTGGCACGCATCGTCGACGCGGTGCGTCATCCGGAAGCGGATCGCCTGCAGGTGTGCAGTGTCGATGCCGGGCAGGGCGAACTGCTGCAGATCGTCTGCGGCGCGCCGAACGCGCGCCCGGGCCTGGTCGCGCCGCTGGCAATGGTCGGCGCGCAGATCGGCGAGCTGAAGATCAAGCCGGCCAAGCTGCGCGGCGTCGAGTCCAACGGCATGCTGTGCTCGGCCAAGGAGCTGGGCCTGGACAATGATGCGTCCGGCCTGCTGGAACTGCCCGATGATGCCCCGGTCGGCCAGGCCCTGGTCGACTACCTGGGCCTGCCGGACGCCAGCATCGAGATCAAGCTGACCCCGAACCGCGCCGATTGCTTCAGCCTGCGCGGCATCGCCTACGATGTCGCCGCCGCAACCCGCAGCGAAGTGCTGGATTTCGCCGCCGACGCCATTGCGGCGGTTGGCAGCCGTGAGCTGGGCATCCAGCTCGACGCCGGCGCCGAAGCGCCGCGTTACCTGGGCCGTGTCATCGAAGGTGTCAACGCGGCTGCCAGGACGCCGTTGTGGATGGCCGAGCGCCTGCGCCGCAGCGGCGTGCGCCCGGTCTCGCTGCTGGTCGACATCACCCAGTACGTGATGCTCGAGCTCGGCCAGCCGATGCATGCCTACGACCTGGGCACCCTGCAGGGCAGCATCGCCGTGCGTCGTTCGCGTGCCGGCGAGAGCCTGAAGCTGCTGGATGGCCGCGATGCGGCGCTGGACGACAGCTTCCTGGTGGTCACCGATGCGGATCGTGCGGTCGGTCTGGCTGGCCTGATGGGCGGCTTCGACACCCGTGTCACCGACGCGACCACCGCCGTGTTCCTGGAAGCTGCGCACTTCGCCCCGGCCGCGATCATGGGCCGTGGCCGCAAGCTGGGCCTGCATACGGATGCCGGCCACCGCTTCGAGCGTGGTGTCGATCCGGCACTGCCACGCACCGCGATCGAGTACGCCACCCGCCTGGTGCTGGACCTGGCCGGCGGTACCCCGGCGCCGGTCACCGAGGCCGTGCGTGAAGCCGATCTGCCGCAGCCGGCAACCATCGTGCTGCGCCGCGCCCGCATCACCCGCGTGCTCGGCATCACCGTCGAGGATGCTGAAGTCGAGCGCATCCTGCGCGCGCTGGGCATGGATGTGGTCGCCACCGCCGATGGCTGGCAGGTGGTTGCGCCGAGCCGCCGCTTCGACATCGCCATCGAAGAAGACCTGATCGAAGAACTGGCCCGCATCCACGGGTACGAGCAGATCCCGACCACGCTGCCGGGCGGTGCCTCGCGCGTGGCGATGCCGAGCGAGACCCAGCTGGATGCGCTGAGCGTGCGCCGCCAGCTGGTCGCCCGTGACCTGCAGGAAACCGTCAATTTCGCCTTCGTCGACGACGCGCTGCTGACCCAGTGGCAGCTGCGCGACGGCCTGGTGCCGCTGGCCAACCCGCTGTCGGCCGAACTGGCGGTGATGCGCCCGTCGCTGCTGCCGGGCCTGGTCGCTACGCTGGGCCGCAACGCCGCCCGCCAGCTCGGCCGCGTGCGCCTGTTCGAGCTCGGCCGGGTGTTTGCCCAGCAGGCCGGAGACGCGCCGCTCGGCGAAAGCCGGCCGGCACCGCTGGAAACCCCGCGCGTGGCCGCTGCGGTCTGCGGTGATGCGCAGTCGGTGCAGTGGGGCCTGCCGACCCGCAAGGTCGACTTCCATGACCTGAAGGGCGACCTGGAATCGCTGGCGGCCGCCAGCGGCGCGCAGCTGGAGTTCCGCCCGTCGGCCCGTGCCTACGGCCACCCGGCGCGTTCGGCCGAGGTGCTGCGCGATGGCGTGGTGATTGGCTGGATCGGCCAGATCCACCCGCGCCTGGCCAGGGCGATGGACATCGAAGCCGACGTCTATGCCTTCGAGCTGGACCTGGAGCCGTTGACCGCCCGCCGCCTGCCGCGTGCCGGCGAGCTGTCGCGCTTCCCGGCGGTGCGTCGCGACCTGGCCTTCCTGGTGCCTGAACAGGTGGCCTGGGCCGATCTGGCGGCCACTGTCCGCCAGGCCGCCGGCCCGCTGCTGCGCGACCTGAACCTGTTCGACCGCTATGTCGGCCAGGGCGTCGAGCCGGGATTCAAGAGTCTCGCTATGGGCTTGATTTTGCAGGACAAGTCGCGCACTCTGACGGACCGCGACGTGGATGCGGTGGTGGCCGAGGCGGTCACTGCCATCGAGCGTGAACACCACGCCCGGATCCGCGGCTGAGCGGGCAGCACTCGGGGGTAGCAGGCAATGGCATTGACCAAGGCGGAGATGGCGGAAAAGCTGTTCGACGAAGTCGGTCTGAACAAGCGGGAAGCCAAGGAATTCGTCGACGCGTTTTTCGATGTGCTGCGTGAAGCATTGGAGCAGGGACGCCAGGTAAAGCTGTCGGGCTTTGGCAATTTCGACCTGAGGCGCAAGAACCAGCGCCCGGGTCGCAACCCCAAGACCGGCGAGGAAATTCCGATTTCCGCCCGTACGGTGGTCACCTTCCGTCCGGGCCAGAAGCTCAAGGAGAGGGTGGAAGCTTATGCTGGATCCGGGCAGTAACCGCGAACTACCGCCGATCCCGGCCAAGCGCTACTTCACCATCGGTGAGGTCAGCGAGCTGTGCGACGTCAAGCCGCACGTCCTGCGCTACTGGGAAACCGAGTTTCCCAGCCTTGAGCCGGCCAAGCGCCGAGGCAACCGCCGCTACTACCAGCGCCATGACGTGCTGATGGTGCGGCAGATCCGCAGCCTGCTGTACGAACAGGGCTACACCATCGGTGGTGCACGCCTGCGTCTGGACGGCCCCGATGCCCGCGAGGAATCGGCGCTGAGCAACCAGATCATCAAGCAGGTGCGCATGGAGCTGGAAGAAGTGCTGCAGTTGCTGCGCCGCTGATCCCATTTCCATCGTAATCCGCTATACTTCACGGCCCGCCGCACTGGCGGGCACATCGCAGCATCAGTCGGGGCGTAGCGCAGCCTGGTAGCGCATCTGCCTGGGGGGCAGAGGGTCGTCGGTTCGAATCCGGCCGTCCCGACCACTGTGGTGAATCAAGAAGCCTGCGCAGCGATGCGTGGGCTTTTTTGTGCAGGAATGATCAACCTGCTGTTCGTCTGCAGCCGCAACCAGCTGCGCAGCCCGGCCGCCGAAGCCATGTGGCGACGGCGGCCCGGTTTCAACGCGCTGTCGGCCGGCACCAGCCCGCATGCACGACGCCCCATCGGCCCGGCGGACATCCGCTGGGCCGATGTCATCTTCGTGATGGAAGCCAAGCACCAGCATCGCCTGCAGGCCACGTACGCGCGCCTGCTGGAACACAAGCGCCTGCATTGCCTGGACATCCCCGACGACTATCGCTGCATGGATACGCTGTTGATGGATCTGCTGGACACGAAAGTGACCGCGTATCTCGATCAGCTGCCGGCAAAGCGGTAGATCAACTCCGGATCGCCTTCGTCCAGTCCATGCACGATGCCGCTGTCGATGAAACCCGAGACGGTGAGCAGGCGTTGCATGCCGGTATTGGAAGCATTGGTCGAAGTGAACAGCCTGCCGTCGCCGCGCAGTGCGATGGCATGCCGCAGCAGGGCGGCGCCGACGCCCTGGCCGCGTTGTTCGTGCGCCACCATCAGCATCTCGACGAAGGCTTCGCCGAAGAAGTGATGGTGGATGGCCAGGTAACCGGCCAGCTGGCCGGCCCGTTCCGCCACGTGCACGCCGCCGCTGGCCTGCCAGGCGGTGATCTGCCGTGCTCGCTGCGGATCGTGGGCCGCAACGCTGTCGAGCGCGATCAGCGCGGGGACGTCGGCGAGCATCGCCGCGCGGATATGCAGCCTCGTCGAGGTGGGATCGGGCGGCACCATCGAAGGCTCCTGGGCTGGGTGTCCCAGTCTATCGATCACGTCGGCCGTGTCTGCACATCCGCCGCAGCCAGCGTGTGGACGGCAGTCAATACACGCGGAACTCGGCACGGCAGCCGTCGCTGACCCACACGCCGCGGCGGTCCCAGCCCCAGTTGCGATCCTCGACGCACGGCGTCACCGACTTCTGCTTGACCAGGCGCACCTCATGACGCACGCGGATGCGGCATTCCTTGTCCTTCTGCTCATAGGACTCGCAGACCAGGCGCTTGCCGTCGTCATCCCGGTCACGATCCCGGCCGCGTCCCGGCCAATGGCCGCGTCCACGTTCGTCGGCGACGAACTCGGCGCGACAGCCGTCGGTGACCCAGAGCATGCGGCGGTTCTGCCCCCAGTTCTGGTCCTCGACGCAGCGGGTGACCGACAGCTGCCTGGCCAGGCGCATGCGGCCTTCGATCGGGCATTGCTGGGTCTTGTTGAACTGCGACTCGCAGCGCAGCGGCGGAATGTGATCGCTGTCGTAATCCTGGGCTGCCACCGTGGTGGCGGCCAGCAGCAGGGCCAGGGTGGAGGTGGCAATCGGCAGCAGCAGGCGATGGGTCATGGGGAGCCTCGGCGGGGGAACGGGCCGCAAGAATGGACCAGCCCGAGGCCATCGGAACGGATCGTTCCGGTGCTGGCTCAGTGGGGATTTAGTAGTACGCACGGGCCCATGCAGGGCCTTACATCCCTTATCATCGCTGCACATCCGATCGCATCGGCTTACACCTTCTTACATGTCTTCCACGCTTGCCGGCACAGCCTGTGGCTGCCGTCACTGGCGTGCAGTCGGCTTGTGGAGGAGGATGCGCGGACCACGACGACCACAGGGGGTTGCGTTGATCAGCAGTACCGTCATTCATCGCTCGGCTGGCGCAGATACCGGGCAGGTGCGTGTCCTGGACACCACGTTCAAGGGCAAGCACGTGTTCATTGCCTGGGGCCTGCGCGGGCCGGAACTGGCCCGCAGTGCGGACCCGGCCGCCACCGTGGCTGCGCGCAAGGCGCTGCATGCCGTGGCCGGCCACAGCGAGGGTCCGCGCAGCCCGGAGGTGTTCATCGCCAACCAGTCGGCGGTGGCGATTACCGTCTATCGGCTGCTGACCGAAGCGCGTTCGGGCGATGCCATCTTCTTCCTGTGTGATTCGCAGGCCGTGGTCGACTGGCTGATCACCGCACTGGAAGTGCAGGGCGAGGGCTGACAGCGCGCAGGGTCAGGCCAGCGCCGCGTCCACCGCTGCAAGCGCGTGCAGGGTGGTGGTGTCGAACAGCGGCACCGCACTGTCTTCGGGGCGCACCAGCAGCATGATCTCGGTACAGCCGAGGATGATCGCTTCGGCGCCGCGCGCGACCAGGCGTGCGATCACGCCGGCATAGGCCTGCCGCGAGTGTTCGCTGACCACGCCGGCGATCAGTTCCTGGTAGATGATGTCGTGCACGCAGCGGCGATCATCGGCCTCCGGAACCAGTACCTGCAGCCCGAAGCGGTCCTGCAGCCGGTCACGGTAGAACGCCTGCTCCATGGTGAAGGCGGTGCCGAGCAGTCCCACCTTGCGGATGCCAGCCTGGAGGATCGCTGTGGCGGTCGGGTCGGCGATATGCAGCAGAGGCAACGGGCACTCGGCTTCGATCCGGCCGGCCAGCGTGTGCATGGTGTTGGTGCAGATCACCAGCAGTTCGGCGCCACCGGCCTGCAGCCTGCGTGCCGCATCGAGCATGTGATCGCCCAGCGCGTCCCAGTGACCGTCGTGCTGCAACTGCTTGATGCCGGCGAAATCGACCGACCACAGCAGCAGTTGCGCCGAATGCGCGCCGCCGAGGCGATGCCGCACTGCCTCGTTGATGAGCCGGTAGTACTGCGCCGAGCTTTCCCAGCTCATGCCGCCGATCAGGCCCAGGGTCTTCATGCACTGCTCCATGCCAGAGGGGGACATTGCAGCACAGGATGGCGGCCGCGGGGAATGGATCGACCTGGCACGGGCAGGGCGCGATAATGCCCCCATCAACTGTGGAAGGCCGGGTAATGGGCGAGTGTTGCGGCTGTGGCAAGACCCTGGACGTGGCGGCGATGCAGGCCCGTCACCGGCGCGTGCTGTGGATCGTGCTGCTGGTCAACCTGGCTACCTTCGCGATGATGGTTGCCGCGGCGTGGTACAGCCATTCGTCCTCGCTGTTGTCCGGCGCGCTGGACAACCTCGGCGACGCGGCGACCTATGCGTTGAGCCTGGCTGTGGTCGGCGCCGGCCTGGTGGCGAAAGCGCGGGTGGCGCTGTTCAAGGGCCTGCTGATCCTGGCCGCAGCGCTGGCGGTGGCGATGCAGATCGGTTGGCGACTGCTTCACCCGGAGGTGCCGCTGTTCGCCAGCATGGGCCTGGCGGCGTTGCTCAACCTGGCCGCCAATGCGCTGTGCCTATGGCTGCTGACGCCGTATCGCAACGACGACATCAACCTGGCGTCGGCCTGGGAATGCTCGCGCAACGATCTCTACGAGGGTGCATCGGTGCTGCTGGCAGCCGGGCTGGTGGCGCTGTTCGGTGCTGGCTGGCCGGATCTGCTGGTGGCCGGTGCGTTGCTGGTGCTGTTCCTGCGCTCGGCGCTGCGGGTGCTGCGTACGGCCTGGACCGAACTGCGCAGCGCCCGCCTGGCGGCCCACTGAGCAGGCATCTGTAACCGTCGCATCCGCTGCATGCTGTATGTGCCGCACACTGCGTGGGCACCTTATGCTGGTGCCGTCTTCTGAAGTGGAAACCGGCATGGCCCTGCATACCTGGTGGTGGTTCCTGGCCACGGTCTTCGTGCTGTGCGGGACGCCCGGGCCGAACATGCTGCACATCCTTGGCCGCAGCGTCGGGCTGGGGTTCCGTGGCAGCGTGCCGGCCATGGCCGGCTGCCTGCTGGCCATGCTGCTGGTGCTGGCCGCATCCGCTGCAGGCCTGAGCGCGCTGCTGCACTCCTCGCCGATGCTGTTCGAGGTGCTGCGCTATCTCGGTGTGGCCTATCTGGCCTGGCTCGGCATCAAGGCCTGGCGCGACAGCTGCCGGCCGGCACCGCCCGTGGCCAACGATGGCGAGGCCGTACTGTCACCGGTGCACGGCGCCGGGACCGTGTTCCGTGGCGGCCTGTGGGTTGGCCTGAGCAACCCCAAGCTGTTGTTGTTCGCTGCGGCGTTCCTGCCGCAGTTCGTCGACCCGTCGCGCAGCCAGGCCGTGCAGTACAGCGTGCTGGTGGCGACCTTCGCGACCTGCGAACTGTTCTGGTACGTGATGTATGCGGCCGGTGGCCACGGCCTGCGCCGCTGGCTCGCAAAGCCCTTCGCACAGCGCTGGTTCGAGCGGCTGGTGGGAAGTGTGTTCCTGGCCTTCGCGGTGGCACTGCTGCGCTTCCGGCCGCGCTGATTCACGCCGCACACGCGGCCTGTTCACGACTGCAGCATCGGCTGCGGCCTAGCCTGATCACACCGTTTACGTTCCCCGCGGGGAAAGGACTGACATGATCAAGTGGGCCATCATCTTCGCCATCATCGGCATCATCGCGGGCGTGCTGGGCTTCGGCGGCATCGCCGGTGCCGCTGTGGGCATCGCCAAGTTCCTGTTCTGGGCCGGCATCATCATCGCCGTGGTGCTGTTCCTGATCGGCATGAGCGTGGCGAAGAAGGTCAGCTAGCACCTGTCGCGCAGCAGCGTGTTCAGTGCGCGCTGCTGCGCGAGAAAAGGTTGATCACCAGCACGCCGGCGCAGATCAGCGCGATGCCGGCCAGCGCCGGTGCATCCAGCCGCTGCTTGAACACCACCAGGCCGATCAGCGAAATCAGCACGATGCCGACGCCGGACCAGATCGCATAGGCGATGCCGGTCGGCACCGACTTCATGGTGACCGACAGCAGGTAGAAGCACAGCCCGTAGCCGACCAGCGCGCCCAGCGTCGGCCACAGCCGGCTCATGCCGTCCGAGGCTTTCAGCAGCGAGGTGGCAATCACTTCCAGCACGATGGCAGCGGCCAGGTAGACATAGGGGTTCATCGCGGGCTCCGGGTTACTGGGGGTCGCACAGCTTGAGGGCCTGCTCGGCCATGGCCAGTGCATTGAGGCGCTCTTCTTCGTCCAGCGGACGACCGTAGGCGGTGGCCCAATAGCCGTCGGCCGCGCAGCGTGCCGCGTACAGGCGTGGATCGCAGGCTTCGCCGGGGAATTCGGCCAGCATCGCGCGCTTCCAATCGCGCCAGTGCGCCAGCAGGGCCGGCTCCATCAGATTGCCCAGGGTCAGGCCGATGTCGTTGTCGTGTTCCTGCTGCAGCAGATGCTCGAAGTTGGCCTGCACATAGGCGCGGCTGAAGCAGCCGTGGCCGGCCGTGCCGTCCTGCAGGAGCGCGCGCACGCGTGCTTCGAACTCGCCGATGAGTGTGCCGATGGCTTCATCGACCAGTGCCTGCTTGCTGCTGAAATGGTGGAACAACGCGCCTTTGCTGACCCCGGCCGCGCGCGCGACGTCCTGCACGGTCAGTGCCGCCAGTCCGTGCTGGCCGATCATGGCGATGGTGGCCTGCAGCAATGACTGGCGCACGCTGTCGGGCGCCTTGCGGCGCGAGCGGGGAGGGGGTGAGGACATGATGGGAAGAAACCGACTGGACGGTACGATTGTAGCGCAGCCGGATCGCTTCACCGACGGGGCCATCGGCCGCCGCCGGTGGTGGCCGGATCAATCGTCGATGCGTGCGAAACGCGCCTGCGGGCCGTGTTCGCCCGGGACCTGCTCGATGAACATCGGGTAGGGGCGTACCCACAGGCCGCCTTCGCCATAGAGTGCGCGATAGAGCACCATCGGCTCCAGCGTCTCGCTGCTGCGGACGATGCCGATCACCTCGTATTCGCCGCCCTTGAAGTGCCGATAACGGCCACGGGCGAGGTCGGGCAGGGGGCTCAGCTCAGCCATGACGGAGCGTGCTCACTTGCGCGCCGGGCTGGCCGGCTTCGCGCAGTATGCATCGATGGCCTCGGCCGTGTTGGGCAGGCCCTGTGCCTGTGCCAGCTCCCAGGGACGCTCGCAGCGCTGGCTGTGCTCGCACCATTGGTAGCCGGCCGAACCGATGCAGCCGTGCGCATCACGGTCGCCGCCTACCATCGGCGTGGCGGTCGATGCCGCACTGCTGTCGGCATGCGTCGTCGCCTTGTCCGGGCTGGCGCATGCGGCCAGGACCAGCAGGGCGGGGATCAGAAGAAGTGCTTTCATCGGGCGGGCTCCGTGCCTAAAGCAGCAGTGTGCTTGCCGGCTGCCAGGGCAGCAAGCGCTCAATGCACCGCGGCGCGGACCAATTCTTCGATCAGGATCAGATAGCTGGCCACGAAATAGAACTTCAGCAACGTCCAGCGCTGCTGTGAGAAGAAGGTGCGCATGTGGAAGGGGCCCCTGTTGGTGACGGTAGTGTGAAGCCAACCTGACTTCGTGACAAGAATCACGGAATGAACGGGCTAAACGGGCTCAGGGATGTGAGGAAGCCACGATCCGACTCGAAGGCGCGGCATTTTCGTACAAATCTGATAGGCCATCCCCGAGGCGGTCGCTAGCCTGATGGTGTAACGGCAAGCGGCTCGTCTGCCTGCCACCGCACCTTTCCATCCGCAGGAGCCTCCCAATGGTCATTACCGTCCAATGCACCGCCCAGCGCTGGTCCGTGCTGCATCCGCAGGCGAGCGACGCCAGGGGTTACGCCCGTGGCGCCGACGCCTTTGATGCCGCCGCCGCACTGGCCCTGGAACATCACCGCCGCACCGGCCAGCGCAGCACGGTGCGGGTCGAGGCGCTTGGCAACACGGTAGACGCCCTCCACGTCGGGGGGTGACACCGACGGCCGTGGTGCAGTCAGCCGCGGTTGAGTTGTTTGAATGGGGAAAAACCGCCGTTGCGCGCCCCTCTGTGCGGCGGGCCGCGAATCCCGGATGCTTGCGCCATCGTATTCATCTGGAGATCTCGATGGGCAAGGCACCCACCTGGCGCACCCTGGCCTGCACCCTGTTGCCGATGCTGGCGGCTGCCGGCGGCGCCCAGGCGCAGAGCTATGGCTACGGCTATGACGACGACCGCTATGGCGGCCGCGATGGCGGTGGCATCGTGCGTTGCGAGTCGGTCAAGAACCGCAGCAATGAGTGCCGCCTCGACGGCCGTGCGCGGTTGATCCGCCAGTTGTCCGGTTCGCCCTGCGTGGAAGGTGAAACCTGGGGCCAGTCGCGCAATGGCGTCTGGGTCACACAGGGATGCCGTGCCGAATTCGTGGGTGAATACCGCCGCGGTGGCGGCTGGGGCGGCAACGGTGGCGGCTGGGGCAATGGCAATGGTTGGGGTGGTGGCGATGTGGTCACCTGCCATTCCAATGGTCATCGGCAGGAGTACTGCGACGCCCGCATCCGCCGAGGGGTGCGCCTGATCCGCCAGGACTCGCGCAGCGCCTGCATCGAAGGCCAGAGCTGGGGCTGGGACCGCCGCGGCATCTGGGTCAGTGATGGCTGCCGGGCGCAGTTCCAGGTGAACTGAGCATTACGGGTTTGGCCCGTGAAAATCAGAATAATCTGATACAGCTCACATTTTGAACGCCGTATCGTCTGTGATCAGGGCACCTCGCGTGCCCTGATTCCCCGCGATGACGTGTGCCGTAGCCGGCATGAGCATCGCATCGCCATCGATACGCTGCCTCAAGGAGTGAGCTGCATGTTGATCCGCCTGCAATGCGAACAGCGCCAGTGGCGCGTGCTGCATCCGGATAGGCCGGAGCCGATAGAGTTCCGCGATGGCGCACGCGCCTATGACTTCGCCGAGACCCTGGCCCGCCTGCACTTCGTCGATACCGGGCAGCGTGCGGCCGTGCGCGTGGAAGCCAGCGGCGCATTCGTCGAAGCCGTCAGTTACGGCTGAGCGTGGGGTGCCTGCCGCGGCAGGCCTGTGCAGTTCCGCCATCCACGCACGGCGTGGATCCTTCTGCTTCCGCCGTAGAAGGTGCGGGCCCTCGGCCGCACCTTCCCGGTCATGCCCGGGTCCCTGATCGGCCTCAGCCGGCTGCACTCAGCGGCGGGGTACCTGTGGCCAGCTGCGGCCAGCGCTTGAGCACCGCGGCGCGGATGCCGGCCGCATCGATGCCGGCTTCGGCCAGCAGGTCCTCGCGGCTGGCGTGGTGCTGGTAGCTGTCGGGCAGGCCCAGGTGCAGGATCGGACGCAGCACGCCTTCGGCATTGAGCAGTTCACCGACGCCGGAACCGGCGCCGCCGGCCACCACGTTGTCTTCGATCGTGACCAGACCCTCGTGCTGGGCGGCGATGGCCAGCACCAGCTCGCGATCCAGCGGCTTGATGAAGCGCATGTTGACCACGCTCAGGCCCAGTTCGCGGCCGACCTGCTCCGCGGCGGCCACGGTGCTGCCGAAGGCGAGCAGGGCGATTCGGCTGCCCTGCAGGCGCAGCTCGCCCTTGCCGATCGGCAGGGTCGACAGGTCGGTGCCGGCCGCAACGCCGGTGCCGGTGCCACGCGGGTAGCGTACGGCGGCCGGGCCCGGGTGCTGCAGGCCGGTGCTGAGCATCTGCCGGCACTCGGCTTCATTGGACGGCGCCATCACCACCAGGTTCGGCACGCAGCGCAGGAAGCTCAGGTCGAGGTTGCCGGCGTGGGTCGCGCCGTCCGGGCCGACCACGCCAGCGCGGTCGATCGCAAACAGCACGTCCAGATCCTGGATCGCCACGTCGTGCACCAGCTGGTCGTACGCGCGCTGCAGGAAGGTCGAGTAGATCGCCACCACCGGCTTGCCGCCCTGGGTGGCCATGCCGGCGGCGAGGGTGACCGCGTGCTGTTCGGCGATCGCCACGTCGAAATAGCGCTGCGGGTATTCCCTGCTGAAGCGCACCAGGCCGGAGCCTTCGCGCATTGCCGGGGTGATGCCGTACAGGCGTGGCTCGGCGGCGGCGGCATCGCACAGCCAGTCGCTGAAGACATCGGTGTAGGTCGGCTTCTTGGCACCGGCCTTGGCCACCAGGCCCTTGTCCGGATCGAACGGGCCCACGGCGTGGTAACCGATCTGATCGCCTTCGGCCGGCTCGTAGCCCTTGCCCTTGGTGGTCATCACATGCAGCAGCTTCGGGCCCTTGGAGGCGCGCAGCGTCTTCAGCGTGGACAGCAGGGCAGGCATGTCGTGGCCGTCGATCGGGCCGGTGTAGTGGAAGCCCATTTCCTCGAACATCGTGGAGGGCACGAACATGCCCTTCCAGTGTTCTTCCCAGCGCTTGACGAAGCGCGCCGGGTTGTTCTTCTTGTCACCGAGGATCTTCTTGCCGCCTTCGCGCAGTGCGTTGAGCGTGCGGCTGCCGGTGGCGCGGCCCAGCATCTTGGTCAGTCCGCCCACTGCCTCGGAGATCGACATGTTGTTGTCGTTGAGGATCACCAGCAGGTTCGGCTCCGGCTCCATGCCGCCGGCGTGCATCAGCGCTTCAAACGCCATGCCGGCGGTCATCGCGCCGTCACCGATCACCGCCACGACCTTGCGGTCGTCGCCTTCGGACTGGCGGGCGATGGCCATGCCGAGCGCCGCCGAGATCGAAGTCGAGGAGTGGCCGACGCCAAAGGTGTCGTATTCGCTCTCTTCGCGCTTCGGGAATGGCGCGACGCCGTCCTTCTGCTTGACGGTGTGGATCTCGTCGCGGCGGCCGGTCAGGATCTTGTGCGGATAGGTCTGGTGGCCGACGTCCCAGACCAGCTGATCGTGCGGGGTCTGGTACAGGTAGTGCAGGGCCACGGTGAGCTCGATCACGCCCAGGCCGGCGGCGAAGTGGCCACCGCTCTTGCCCACCGATTCGATGAGGTAGGCGCGCAGTTCGTCGGCGATCGCCCTCATTTCGGATTCGTCGAACGTGCGCAGGTCATCCGGTGTCTGGATGCGCGCGAGGCGGGGATAGCGGGCAGAGTCGATCATCATGTTCGCACTTTTTCTGAACGCCCATTTTCGCCCTCAAACGGGGGTGGGGCAAGCAAACGCCGCCGTCCGTGACAGGACGGTGAGGGTTGCATTTTCGGGCGTTCAGGTGCTCAGTTTCGACCGCTTGGGCAATTGCGCCTTCAGGAAGGCCATCTGGTCGGCCAGGATGTTGCGGTTGGACAGGATCAGGTGCTCGATCCAGCTGGGCCGGTAGGGTACCGCCAGCAGCGGCATGCCGGCCTGCTGCGGGGTGCGGTCGCTCTTGCGCGAATTGCAGTGGAAGCAGGCGGTGACCACGTTTTCCCAGCAGTCCAGGCCGCCCTTGGACAGCGGCATGACATGGTCGCGGGTGAGCGTGGGGCGGTTGAACTGCTGGCCGCAGTACATGCACAGATGGGCGTCGCGGGCGAACAGGGCCTGGTTGGTCAGGTTCGGTGTCGGGTCGATCGCGCGGGAGCGGGCATGGCCGCGGGCGGCGATGATCGGGTGCAGGTCCATGCCACTCTGCAGGCCGCTGAAGCGGTTGGTGCCGCCGTGGATGTGCAGGCAGGGATCGCCGAGCGTCCAGGCCACCGCTTCACGGGCGTAGAGGCAGGCCGCATCCTGCCAGGTGATCCAGTCCAGTACGCGTCCGTGGGCATCAAGCGAGAGCAGCCGGACCGAACCGGGGCGATGCAGCGTCGTGGCGTTGGGCGATGCTTCGGCGCCCGGAGCAGAAAACGGAGCTCCGGCTTCGATCAGACCCAAGCGTGTAGTGTCTGTCTCCATCGGGAGAACAGCTTATACCTGAATGTTGACGATTTGTGTATCGCCCGTCGGCGATACGCAAATCGGTGCGCCCCCTTTAACAAAAGGGGGCTCTTCTCCAGACGGAGGGCTGGGGTCGGATCCCTTTCCGCAGGAAAGGGCTCTGACCCCTCATCCACGCATGGCGTGGATCTACTGGCGGGATGGGCTCAGGCGCCGAAGCGCTCGTCGTCCATCGCCATCAGCGGGGCGGCGCCGGCCTGGATCGCGGCGGCGTGGCTGAGCGTGCGCGGCAGCACGCGGGCGAAATAGAAGCGCGCAGTCTCGCGCTTGCCCTGGGCGAAGGCGGCGCCATGTGCGCTGGCTTCGGCGGCGGCCACGCTGCGGGCCCACCAGTAGGCCAGCACCACGTAACCCGAATAGAACAGGTAGTCGTAGCTGGCTGCGCCCAGTTCGTCCGGGTTGCCAGCCGCGCGCTGCAGCACGTCCATGGTCAGCTTGCCCCATTCGGCGGCCTTGGCGCGCAGCGGGCCGATGAACTCGGCCAGTGCTTCATTGCCCTCGTTGGCCTTGGCGAAGGCTTCGATCTCGGCCAGCATCAACTTCAGGCCGGCGCCCTGGCTGGACGCGGTCTTGCGGCCGATCAGGTCCAGCGCCTGGATGCCGGTGGTGCCTTCATAGAGCGTGGTGATGCGCGCATCACGGGCCAGCTGCTCCATGCCGTGTTCGCGGATGTAGCCGTGGCCACCGAAGCACTGCAGGGCGTTGTAGGTGTTCTCGATGCCCCATTCGGTCTGGCAGGCCTTGGAGATCGGGGTTAGGAAGCTCACCAGGGTGTCGGCGCGCTCGCGCTCGGCGGCATCCTCGGCGTGGTGGGCGACGTCGATCAGGGTGGCCGCGTGCAGGGCCAGCAGGCGGCTGCCCTCGACCAGCGACTTCACCGTCAGCAGCATGCGGCGCACATCCGGGTGGACCAGGATCGGGTCGGCCGGCTTGTCGGGGAACTTGGCACCGCTCAGGGCGCGCGACTGCAGGCGCTCACGGCTGTACTTCAGCGCGTTCTGGTAGGCGCGCTCGGACAGGCCGATGCCCTGCAGGCCGACGCCGAGGCGGGCGGTGTTCATCATGGTGAACATCGCCTGCAGGCCCTTGTGCGGCTGGCCGACCAGGTAGCCCTGCGCACCATCGAAGTTCATCACGCAGGTGACCGAACCCTTGATGCCCATCTTGTGCTCGATCGAGCCGCAGCGCAGTGCGTTGCGCTCGCCGACGTTGCCGTCGCGGTCGACCTTGAACTTCGGGGTGACGAACAGCGAGATGCCCTTGGCGCCCGGAGGGGCGTCGGGCAGCTTGGCCAGTACCAGGTGCACGATGTTGCCGGTCAGGTCGTGCTCGCCGGCGGTGATGAAGATCTTGGTGCCGGTGATCGAATAGCTGCCATCGGCGTTCGGTTCGGCCTTGGTCTTGAGCAGTCCCAGGTCGGTGCCGCAGTGCGGCTCGGTCAGGCACATGGTGCCGGTCCAGCGGCCCTCGATCAGCGGCTTGAGGAAGGCCTCGTGCTGCCAGGCCTCGCCGTGCTGCTTCAGCGCTTCGATGGCACCGTGCGAGAGCAGCGGGAAGTTGCCCCAGGCCAGGTTGGCGGCGTTGATCATTTCGTTCAGCGGCACCCCCAGGGTGTGCGGCAGGCCCTGGCCGCCCAGCTCCGGCGAGGCGGTCAGGCCGGTCCAGCCGCCATCGACGAACTGGTCGTAGGCCTGCTTGAAGCCGGGCGGGGTGGTCACTTCACCGGTGGCCTGGTCGAGCACGCAGCCGATCTCGTCGCCGACGCTGTTGAGCGGGGCCAGCACGGTGGCGCTGAAGCGGCCGGCTTCTTCCAGCACGGCATCGACCACGTCGGCGGTGGCGTCGGTGAAGCCCAGGCGGGCGAACAGGGGTTCGACCTTGAGCACGTCGTGCAGGGCGAAACGGAGGTCGGAAAGCGGGGCGGTGTAGCTGCTCATCGGTACGTCTCGATTTGATCAGGACAGAGGGGAGTGGCGCCAGGCGCCGCGACGAAAGGCGGGGTCAGCGCAGCACGCCCGGCAGGCCGGGGGCCTGGTTGAGGGTGCTGCGGTTGCTGATGTCGAAACTGCGCTGCTTCTTTTCCTGCGGCGTGGCCGCCACCGTTCCCTTCAGGCCATAGGCCAGGGTGCGGTTGCCGGCCAGTGCGTCGGCCACCACCAGGCGCGCGGCCGAACTGGGCGCGAGGTCGACATTGATGACGTCGGCGGAGGTGCCGCCAATGGAGATGCCGGGCTTGACCTGCAGGGTGCCGGCTGCGCTGTCGCCGACGGTCAGCGCCAGCGAGACGTCATCGAAGGTCATCGGCATCGAGCTGAAGTTCTGCAGGCGCAGGGCCACGGTCCAGTTGCCGTCGGCACGCACGGTCAGCTGCTGCAGGCTGGCCGCCGGTTCCGAAACACGCTTGACGATGCCGTTGTTGCAGGCAACAAGGGCGAGGGTGCACAGGACGATCAAGGCGGTACGGAAACGGTGGAGCATGGGCGCAAGTCCTCTGGAGGGGGTGCGTTGGCGTAAGCATACTACGGCGTATGGTTTTGTGGATCGCCTGGGGCGACCCATCGCAGAGGTTAGCGCGTGAAGATGGCGGCCGGGCGTGCGCACTGCTGGATCGGGCGCGCGCGATGCGCCCTGTGCGGGGCGGTTCAGTCGGCCGCGGGGTCGCGCAGCGGGGCCATCAGGCGCAGGGGGCCGAGGTCGTACCCCATCGACTCGGCCTTGGCTTTCAACTGTTCAAACCGGTCGCGCTCCATTTCCGGCAGGCGCGAGAGGATCCACAGGTATTTGCGGCCGGGCTCGCCGACCAGGGCCCATTGATAGTCCGGGTCCAGAGCCAGCACCCAGTAGTCGGCCCAGACCAGGGGCGCCCAGCTCAGCCAGTCGGGGACGAAGCGCACCTGCAGCTGGCCGGGGTGACCGGCCACCGGGCGTGCCACGCCTTCGGCCACCACGCGCTCGCCGTCGCCATTGCGGCAGGCATTGGTGACGCTGATGCGGCCGTCGCGGCGCAGGCCGTAGTTGGCGGTGATCTCGCCCACGCACTGCTTCTGGAACGAGACGGGAAGATGCGCGATCTCGTGCCATTGGCCGGCGTAGCGATCGATGTCCAGGCGCTCGACCGCGCGCACCGGTTCAGTGGCGATCACCGGGAAGGCGGCCAGCAGCAGGCAGGCGAGCAGGGCGGGGCGCAGATGCATCGGCAGGCTCCAGGCAGGAGTCTTGAGCGTAGGTGCCGCCGCGCATGCCGGTGTAAATGTTTCGTCAACCGGGCCAGGGCGGCCGGCGCTGCATTCGTCGCTTGCACGCAGCGCGAAGCGCGGACAAAAAAAGACCTGCATTTCTGCAGGTCCTCAAAACGTGGTGGCCGAAGACGGAATCGAACCGCCGACACGGGGATTTTCAATCCCCTGCTCTACCAACTGAGCTACTCGGCCAAATTGTGTGGCAACCGCAATCAATCGCGATTCCCGGAAAAAAAACCTGCATTTCTGCAGGTCTTCAAAACGTGGTGGCCGAGGACGGAATCGAACCGCCGACACGGGGATTTTCAATCCCCTGCTCTACCAACTGAGCTACTCGGCCACATGTTTCGTTGCAGCGAGGTCGCTGCCAAGGACGCGCATATTACGGAGGTCAGCCGCCTACGGCAAGCATTTTGGCAAAAAACCTTCACATTGCCGTCTGCGCATGTGCAAGTGCTTGATCCTTCGTCGAGGGGGCAGGGCGGGGACGGCTGAATGTCGATTCATGCGGTCGGGATTGCGCCCCGATCACCGCTGATGGCGGAATTCAGCGGGCCACCGTGATCGGCAAAGGCGGCGTAGCAGGGCCTGCACGTGGACGGCGCCGGTACCGGGCATGGAACGCTGTTTTCGTGGCCGCCACGGGGGGACGCTGCGGCGTAGTGTCGGCATTCCTTTCCTGATGCTGGCAACAGCAGAGACCGTCGTCATGTCCGACTCATCGACCACCTCCCGCATCGTGCTGGCGTCGCGTCCGCAGGGCGCACCGAGTGCGGCCAACTTCCGCCTGGAGCAGGCCGCGCTGCCGGCATTGGCCGATGGCGAGGTGCTGCTGCGCAACCGCTACCTGTCGTTGGATCCGTACATGCGTGGACGCATGGACGAGGGACCGTCGTATGCCGCGCCGGTGGCGGTGGGGGCGGTAATGGAAGGCCAGACCGTGGCCGAGGTGCTGCAGTCCAATGCCGAGGGCGTGGCAGTGGGCGAGCTGGTGCTGGCGCCGGGCGGCTGGCAGACCCACGCGGTGCTGCCGGCCAAGGCGCTGGGGCGCCGCCTGGACCCGGCCGGACTGCCGTTGAGTACCGCGCTGGGCGTGTATGGCATGCCGGGATTCACCGCCTATTCCAGCCTGCATGAAATCGCCCGTTTGAAGCCGGGCGAGACGCTGGTGGTGGCCGCCGCGACGGGGCCGGTCGGCGCGACCGTGGCGCAGTTGGCCAAGCTGCAGGGCGCACGGGTGGTGGCCATCGCCGGTGGTGAAGCCAAGCGCGCCTATCTGCAGACGCTGGGGGTGGACGTGGCGCTGGATCATCGCGCTGCTGATTTTGCAGAGCAGCTGCGCGCGGCGGTGCCCGCGGGTATCGACGTGTACTTCGAGAACGTCGGGGGCCATGTACTGGATGCGGTGCTGCCGTTGCTCAACGACTTCGCCCGCATCCCGGTGTGCGGCACCATCGCCACCTACAACGATCGCGGTGTCGAGCAGCCTGGCCCGGACCGCCTGCCGTCACTGTTCAGCCAGATCCTGCGCCAGCGCCTGACCGTGCGTGGTTTCATCGTGCATGACTTCAACCACCTGTGGCCGGAATTCGAGCGCGAGATGCCGCAGTGGCTGCGCGAGGGCCGCATCCAGTACCGCGAGGATGTGGTGGAAGGGCTGGAGAAGGCACCGGAGGCCTTCTTCGGGCTGCTGAAGGGGCACAACTTCGGCAAGCTGGTGGTGAAGCTGGACTGAGTGTCCGCGGATCGGGGCAGGGCGTTACCGGGCGCGAAGCGTGCCGACCGGGGTCGGCCGCTACCGGCGTGCGTCAGCCGTTGGCTGCTTTCTCCCGGCGCAGCAGTTCGCGCTTGCGTGCCACGCCCCAGGCATAACCGGACAGGTCGCCGTCGCGGCGCACCACCCGGTGACAGGGCACCGCCACGGCCAGCGGATTGCTTGCACAGGCGCGTGCCACCGCGCGGCTCGATCGCGGCGCGCCGATACGCGCGGCGATATCGGCGTACGAGGCCGTCTGCCCGCGCGGAATCTGCTGCAGCGCCTGCCATACCCGTTGCTGGAAGGCGGTGCCGCGGATGTCCAGCGGCAGCGTGGCGTCGCGCGAGGGATCCTCGACCAGGCCGACCACCTGTGCCACCAGTTGCTCGTAGCCATGGTCGGCGCCGACCAGTTCGGCCTGGCGGAAGCGTTGCTGCAGTGACTGCAGCAACGCCTCCGGGTCATCGCCGAGCAGGATCGCGACCACGCCGGTGGCACTGCTGGCCACCAGCACGCTGCCCAGCGAGCTCTCGGCAAGCGCGAAGTGGATGACTTCGCCGCGACCGCCGGCGCGCCATTGCTTCGGCGTCATGCCCAGCAACTTCGGTGCGTTTTCGTAGAAGCGCCCGCTGGAGCCGAAGCCGGCATCGTGGAAGGCATCGGTGATGCGTTCCTGCTGCTGCAGCCCAGTGCGCAGGCGATCGGCGCGCAACGCGGCGGCGTACTGTTTCGGGGTCAGCCCGGTGGCCTGCTTGAACAGGCGGTGCAGCCGGGTCGGGCTGCAGCCGGCGATCGCAGCCAGCTGGTGCAGCGAGGGCTCGTCGAGGCTGGCCTGCAGATGGCGGCAGACCCGTTCAACACGGGCGTCGAGGGCGGTGGTGGCGGTGCTGTCCATGGGCGGATTCTGGCATGTGCCGGTTCTGCGGAAACTCCGTTTCCTGCACCTGGCCGCGAGGCCCGGAAACGGAGTGTTGGCGGGCCGAAGGCGCGGCATCGTGGCGGCCACTTCACAACCGGTACCGCCACCATGCGCCTGAACAACAAGATCGCCCTCATCACCGGTGCCAGCGCTGGCATTGGCCGCGCCAGCGCGCTGCGCTTTGCTGCCGAAGGGGCAAGGCTGGTGCTCAATGCGCGGCGGCCGCAACCGCTGCAGGCACTGGCCGCGCAGATCCGTGCCGCCGGTGGCGAGGTGGTGGTGCATGCCGCCGATGTGGCTGATCCGGCCACGGCACCGGCGCTGGTGGAACTGGCGCAGCAGTCATTCGGTGGCTTGGACATCGCGCTCAACAATGCGGGCATGCTTGGCCCCGGTGTGCCGGCAGCGGAGTTCCCGGTGGATGCGTGGCGCGAGGTGATGGCCACCAATCTCGATGCCGCCTTCCATGCCGCACGCGCCCAGTTGCCGGCATTGCTGGCACGCGGCGGTGGCTCGCTGGTGTTTGTCGGCACCTTCGTCGGCCATACCGTGGGATTCCCCGGCATGGCGGCCTATGCGTCGAGCAAGGCCGGACTGATCGGCCTGAGCCAGGTGATCGCCGCCGAGTACGGTGCGCGTGGCGTGCGCAGCAACGTGCTGCTGCCCGGCGGAACCGATACCGAGATGGGCCGGCAGGCCGCACCGACCGGCGATGCGCGTGACTTTGTGCGCTCGCTGCACGCGCTCAAGCGCATGGCCGAGCCGGAGGAGATCGCCAATGCGGCGTTGTTCCTGGCCAGCGATGAAAGCAGTTTCGTTACCGGTACCGCGATGCGCGTGGAGGGTGGGGTGTCGATCACCCGTACCTGAGCCGGGTCACGTGTGCGGCCAGTCGCGGAAAGGCCACTTCGGCGTCAGAGGGCACGGCGCACCCGCAGCTCGTGTTGCATCGGGTTCCGGGCGTGTGCGGGCCGCCGCAGCAAGCCGGTTTGTACACACGCCGTTGCCGCGGGACTGACCCGTGGATTACCCGCCAGCCTCTAGCGTGGCGCACAGCGTTGGCCTGCCGCCGGCGAGGGAAAACCCAATGAATGAGCGAGACAAGGACCAGGACCCGAAGCAGGGTGTGCAGGAAAGCCGCCAGGACAGGCAGCAGGATGAAGTAGCCAAGCAGCGGCCTGGGCAGCGCGATCAGCAGGTGCGCGATGCACATTCGCGCAGTCCCCGGCGCAAGGATGGGGGCGGGGAACCCGGCTGAGGCGCACTCCGGGCAAGAAAAAACCCGCAGATCGCGAAGATCTGCGGGTTCTTTCCGAATAGTGGTGGAGCCAAGGAGGATCGAACTCCTGACCTCGTCATTGCGAACGACGCGCTCTCCCAGCTGAGCTATGGCCCCACGGCAGGACTTCAGTGTAGCGCTGCCTGCCAGGCTTGCCAAGCGCCGGGCCGGGACGGCGGCAGGTGTGGATCCACCGCCGTCCCATGCGGGTTCAGGCCAGGGCCTGGCGCAGCAGGACGCCCGCGCGCTGGACCGCCATGCCGGTGGATGCGGCCACGCCCTGCAGGTGGATGCAGGCGTGGATCATCCCCGGCAGCCGCTCCAGCGTGCAGTCGATACCTGCCGTCTGCAGCCGCCGCGCGTACTGCTCGGCCTCATCACGCAGCGGGTCGTGTTCGCAGCTGAGCACGGAGGCCGGCGCCAGGCCATGCAGGTCTGTTGCGTGGGCCGGCGAGGCCAGTGCCTGCGGCGGGTGCCGATCGCCAAGATACGCCTGCCAGCAACGCTGCATCAGTTCGGCGCTGAGGTAGTAGCCATGGGCGTAGTCGCGGTAGGAGTCGCTGCCCATCCCGGCATCGAGTGCCGGGTACAGCAGCAGCTGGTGGCACGGTTGCGGCAGGCCGAGATCGCGCAGCAGCAGGCAGCAGGCGGCGGCGAGATTGCCACCGGCGCTGTCGCCACCGATCGCCAGGCGCTGCGGGTCCAGGCCCAGGCCCTCGGCGTTGGCCTGCAACCACTGCCAGGCGTCGGCGACGTCGTGCAGCGGCACCGGGAACGGATGTTCCGGCGCGAGCCGGTAGCCGACCGCGGCGATCACGCAGCCGCTGGCATTGGCCAATGCACGGCAAGGGCCGTCATAGACCGCCAGTGAACACTGGAACCAGCCGCCACCGTGGGCGAACAGCAGGGCCGGTGCCGGACCATCGCGCAGCCCTTCCGGTGTATAGAGGCGGACTTCCAGCGCATGCCCATCGCGTGCGATCAGCGTGTGCTCGACCACATGTGCGATGCGCTGGGGACGCCCTGCAGTTGCGGCAGCGCCGTTTCGCTGATTGCGCGCAGTTCGCGCAGGTCGACCGGCAGCGGATGGGCCGCGACAGCATCGACGAACTGCTGCAGCGCTGGTTCAAGCAACATGACGCGCCTCCTGCAGGAACGGCAGCAGCTGCGCCAGGAACGCCTGCGGGGCTTCTTCCATGATGAAGTGGCCACAGCCCGGCACGATGCTGCCGCGCACGTTGTCGGCGTGCGGTTGCAGGGTCAGCATCGGTGCATCGGCGGTGGCGTGCTCGGCGCCGATCGCCAGTACCGGCATCGCCAGCCGGCGCTGCGCACGTTCCTTGTTCTGGCGGATCGTCTCCGGAATCGCGCGGTACCAGGCGAAGCCCGCGCGCAGCGCGCCGGGGCGGCTGTAGGCTGCGATGTAGGTGTCGGCTGCCACCGCGTCGCGGCGGTACGACCAGCGGTCGAACATGAACTCCAGATAGGCGCGTTCGCGCCCGCTGATCAGTGCTTCAGGCAGGTCGGCCACCTGGTTGAACATGAAGTGCCAGAGGAAGATGTTGTCGGCCGGTGCGGCGAAGATGCCCGGTTCCGGTGCCAGGCCGGGAATCACCGCCTCGGTGACTGCCAGCTGGCGCACCGCCTGCGGTTGGTCGCTGGCCAGTGCATAGGCGATCCACATGCCGATGTCATGGCCAACCACCTGGTAACGATCGTGGCCCAGCGCCAGCATGGTCTGGTGCAGGACGGCGGCGGCGCTGCCGGTGTCGTAGCCGTGGGCGGGGCGATCGGATTCGCCGATGCCTGGCGGATCCACGGCAATTGCTTCGAAGCCGGCCTCGGCCAGGGCGTGGAGTACATGGCGCCAGGCGTACCAGGTCTGTGGCCAGCCGGGGATCAGCAGCACGGGTTCACCGTGACCCGCGGACACGCAATGCACGCGCTGGCCATCGATGCGCAGATAGTGGTGGCGCAGGGAAGCATCGCCGGCAGTGCCAGCGGAAAGGGAAGTGGTCATGGGGGAGCGCTCTGTCGGGGCTCAGGCGATGCCGAGCATGTGCTGCATCTGTTCGGTGCTGATCGGTGCACCGGCGAAGTCGTCGAAAATCTTGTCGGTGACCGGAATGATGTGATCGCGGATGAAGGCCGCACCTTCGCGCGCGCCGGCTTCCTGGTCCTTCAGGCAGCACTCCCATTCCAGCGTTGCCCAGCCCTGGTAGTCGTACTGGGCCAGCTTGGAGAAGATCGACTTGAAGTCGACCTGGCCATCGCCCAGCGAGCGGAAGCGGCCGGCACGTTCGGTCCAGTCGGCATAGCCGCCATAGATGCCCTGGCGGCCGCTGGGGCGGAACTCCGCATCCTTGACGTGGAACATGCGGATCAGCGGGTGGTAGATATCCAGGTACTGCAGGTAGTCCAGCTGCTGCAGCACGAAATGGCTGGGATCGAACAGGATGCGGCAGCGCTCGTGCTGGCCGACGCGTTCGAAGAAGCGCTCGAAGCTGGTGCCGTCATGCAGATCCTCGCTGGGGTGGATCTCGTAGCAGAGGTTGATGCCGTTGTCTTCGCAGGTATCGAGGATCGGCCGCCAACGGCGCGCCAGTTCGTCGAAGGCGGCATCGATCAGGCCTGGCGGGCGCTGCGGGAACGGGAACAGGTAGGGCCAGGCGAAGGAGCCCGAGAAGGTGCCCATGTCCTGCAGGCCCAGCCGGCGCGAGGCGCGGGCAGCCAGGTGCAGCTGCTGCTGCGCCCATTCGGTGCGGGCCTGCGGATTGCCGCGCAGTGCCTCTGGCGCGAAGCCATCGCAGAGTTCGTCGTAGGCCGGATGCACGGCGACCAGCTGGCCGAGGATGTGGGTGGTCAGCTCACTGACCTGCAGGCCGTGCTCGGCGAGGGTGCCACGGATGTCGTCGCAGTAATCCTGGCTGTCGGCAGCAGTGGCCAGGTCGAACAGGCGTGCGTCCCACGCGGGAATCTGCAGGGCCTTGAAGCCGTGGCCTGCGGCCCACGCGGCGATGCCGGCAAGGCTGTTGAACGGGGCCTGGTCGCCGGCGAACTGCGCCAGGTGCAGGCTGGGGCCCTTGAGGGTCTGCATGTGTTGCTCCAATTGTTTGTCGGTCGACAAAGAATAGGCGCGTGTCTCGCGGCGGTCAACACCCGCGCTACACTGCGCGCTTCAACAAGGCAGGCAGGCAGATGGCAGGGCGACCGCGCGAATTCGACAGGGACCAGGCGTTGCGCAAGGCGATGCTGCTGTTCTGGCAGCACGGCTACGAAGGCACGTCGATGTCGGCACTGGTCGAAGCACTGGGCATCGCCTCGGCACGCATCTACGCCGCGTTCGGCAGCAAGGAGCAGTTGTTCCGCGAAGCCGTTGCGCTGTACGAAGAAGGCGAGGGCGGCTTCGCGCCGCGCGCGCTGGAGCAGGCAACGCTGCGAGAGGCGATCGGTTCGATGCTGCGTGAAGCGGTGTTGACCTACACCCGGCGTGGGCGCCCCCATGGCTGCCTGGTGGTGTCCTCGGCCAGCAGTGTCTCGCCGGATGGCGAAGGCGTGCGGGATTGGTTGGCCAGCCATCGCCGCCAGCGCACGGCGGCGATCATCGCGCGGCTGCAGCAGGCGCAGGCCGATGGCGAACTCCCCGCCGGGGCAGCAGTGCAGGCGCTGGGCGACCATTTCGCCACGGTGCTGCACGGCATTTCGGTACAGGCCCGCGATGGCGTCGGCCGCGAGCGGCTGCTGGCGATGGTCGATGTGGCGCTGAGCCCGCTGCCCTGAGATCCGGGGTCAGATCCGTTTTCCCTTGGAAAGCGGATCTGACCACAAGCGGTGAACGGGGTGGCCAGGACTGTGCCGAATACGCCTTAATCCCCTCCGTCCCCTTTCGCGCAACGAAATCGTAACAATTTGGGGGATAATGGCCGCTTGCGCAGTTCTCCTCCTTTTTGCCGCCCGGCTCGCGCAGGCCGCACGGACGCCTCCTCAGAGCATTTCATGCCCTCCCATTCCGATTCCCGCCGCCTGTCGGGTATGTCGTCTTCCTTCGTTTCCTTCCGCCGCCATCCGCTGGCCCTGGCCTGTGCCGGCCTGGCCCTGGTCGGCAGCTTCGGTGCCGCCGCGCAGGACAGCGCGCCGACCCCGACCGGGCTGGACACCATCACCGTGACCGCCGAACACCGTGAGCAGAACCTGCAGGAAGTGCCGGTCTCGGTCGGCGTGGTGCAGGGCGAGCGCATGCGCGACTTCACCGCCGGCGGCGACGACACCCTGCTGGCGCTGTCCGGCCGCGTGCCGAGCCTGTATGCGGAAACCACCACCGGCCGCATCTTCCCGCGCTTCTACATCCGCGGCCTGGGCAACATCGACTTCTACCTGGGTGCCTCGCAGCCGGTGTCGATCATCCAGGACGACGTGGTGCTGGAACATGTGGTGCTGAAGTCCAACCCGGTCTATGACGTGGACCAGGTGGAAGTGCTGCGCGGCCCGCAGGGCTCGCTGTTCGGCCGCAACACCACCGCCGGCATCATCAAGTTCGACACGCTGAAGCCGACCCAGGAATACACCGGGCGCGTCAGCGCCAGCTACGCGACCTACAACAGCGTATCGATCGACGGTGGCTTCGGCGGCCCGATCAACGACGTTGCCGCCTTCCGCGTGTCGGCGCTGTACCAGCACCGCGACGACTACGTCGACAACACCTACAAGGGCCCGAGCGCCGACGGCACGGTCAGCCCGAAGAAGAACGCCATGGGCGGCTTCGATGACCGCAATGTGCGCGCGCAGCTGCTGCTGACCCCCAGCGACCAGTTCTCGATCCTGGCCTCGGCCCATGCCCGTGACTACGAAGGCACCTCGACCCTGTTCCTGCGCGGTGCGCTGACCAAGGGCTCGAACAAGACCGACGTGCCGCGTGACAAGGTCGCCTACGACGAAGCCGACAACAATCCGCAGGCCTACAAGACCTACGGCGGTTCGGTGAAGGCGCGTTACGACTTCGGTGCGATCGACTTCACCTCGATCACTGCCTACGAGACCACTTCCGGCTACAGCCGAGGCGACACCGACGGCGGCGCCGCGGTGAACTTCCCGGTCAATGGCGTGCCGAACGGTTACGGCCAGTCGATGGGCCGCATCCGCGACCTGGACCAGTGGACCCAGGAGTTCCGCCTGGCCAGCCATGACGACAGCGCGCTGCAGTGGCAGGCCGGTGCGTTCTACTTCAACGGCAGCGACACCACCGACTTCTACCAGCGCGCGTGGTTCCTGCAGGGCGCGGCACGCAACCCGAACAACTGGGTGCGCCTGCGCAACAAGAACACCTCCTGGGCTGGTTTCGGCCAGCTGAGCTACGCCTTCACCGACAAGTTCACCGTCACTGCCGGCCTGCGCCAGACCAAGGACGAGAAGCACACCCGCCTGCTGAAGACGGCTGACACCGCTGCCGGCGCGGTTACCTACAAGGGCCGCACCGACGTCAAGATGTCCGACACCACCCCGAGCTGGGATCTGAGCGCGATGTATCAGATCACGCCGGACGTGAGCGTCTACGCCAAGGTTGCCCGCGGCTTCCGCGGCCCGACCATCCAGGGCCGTTCGGCGGTGTTCAACGCCGACTTCACCACTGCCGATTCCGAGACCATCCTGTCCTGGGAAGCGGGCGTGAAGAGCAGCCTGTGGGACAACCGCCTGCGCCTGAACGCCACTGCGTTCACCTACACCGTCAATGACATCCAGCTCAACGGCAACGATTCGGACGGCAATGGCGTGCTGTTCAACGCCGACAAGGCCAAGGCCTACGGCTTCGAAGCGGACATGGAACTGCGCCCGATCCCGAACCTGACCCTGAGCGCCGGCCTGAGCCTGCTGCACAGCGAGATCAAGGACAAGCGCGTCTACGCGCAGGTCTGCGGCCTCAACGGGCAGGTGGTGTGCACGGTGAATGACCCGACCATCAAGGTCGGTGCCAACACCTTCGCGCAGATCGACGGCAATCCGCTGCCGAACGCGCCGAAGTACAACGTGAACCTGGCCGCCCGTTACGACTTCCCGGTCAGCGACGCCGGCACCATGTTCGTTTCCACCGACTGGAACAAGCAGGGTTACACCAGCTTCGTGCTGTACGACAGCAAGGAGTTCAACTCCAAGGGTGATTTCGAGGGCGGCCTGAAGATCGGCTACTCGGGCAACTACGGTGCCTACGAAGTGGCGCTGTTCGCGCGCAACATCACCAACGAGAAGAACCTCAAGGGTGTGATCGAGAACTACATGGCGGCGGTCTACAACGAACCGCGCACCGTCGGTGTCTCGCTGAACATGAACTGGTAATGCATTGTTGCGATGGCGGGTCGTCCCGCCACCGCACGGCTTGAACGCAGAGGGCGGCCCGGTGATCCGGGTCGCCCTTTTCGTTGCCTCAGACTGCAGTAAGGTCGCTGTCCTGGCTGCGTTGGCCGAAGGTCAGCGCCCAGGTTGCGCTGTCCACCTGCTGGCGGTCCTGCACCTGCTGCTTGCGCGCGCGGCTGGCGCCGAACCAGCGGCCTTCGCCATTGATCAGCGGCGCCATGCGCACCACGTCCACGTACTCTGGATCGATCTCGCTGGCGCGCTGCAGCCAGGTCAGGGCCAGGAACGCATTGGCCGGCACGCCGTTGCCGAAATGGTAGATGTCGGCCAGGTATCCGGCTGCCCACAGCTTGTCGTCGTCGTCGCCGCGCCACCACAGCGGAATCAATGCGCGTTCGACTGCTTCGCGCTTGTGCGCGTCGTTCTCGCCGTCCAGGGCCAGGCAGGCCAGGTTGCGGCAGGTCGGGCCCCATACGCGCTCACCGGCTTCGGCATCCTGCAGGCAGCGCAGGTACAACTCGCGCGCACGCGCTTCGTTGTCGGCACCACCGGCGGCGACCAGGCGCACGCCGAGGTTGTAGGTGGCGATCAGGTCGCCGCCCTCCACCGCGCGCTCCTGCCAGTACGCTGCCTTCCCTGCATCAACGAACTGCGGTTGGTCGCGTCCTCCCAGGCGGCCCTTGTACAGGTCGCACAGTGCGGACATCGCGCCGGCGTCACCGGCTTCGGCCATCCGCAGCAGCAGCGACAGGCCGGCAGCCTGTGAGACATCGCAGAACAGGTTGGCCGCGAACGTGACAGCAGAGGTGTTCTCCTGCGGTGCCAGCTTCAGCGCGCGCCGCAGCAGGGGCGCGGCGCGTACTGGATCGGCGGTCTGGCCAAGCAGCCCATGCTCGACGGCAGTCGCGGCCCAGAGCAGGCCGATCGCCGAATCGCCTTCGCGTGCGGCATAGTCCACCACCTGGGCGAACAGCGCTTCGGCACCCTCGACGTGAGCAAACCAGGTGCAGGCCTCGAGATTGCTGAGGCCATCGTGCAGGACCCTGTCGCGGTCCAGTGCCCAGGCCTGCTGCAGGTCCTCGAACACCGCCTGCATGTGCTGTGGGTCCCACTGGACCCTGTCTTCGACCTCTTCGATGCGGCCGAGCCGGTAGCGCAGCCCGGCGCGTTGGGTCAGCACTTCCGCGCGCAGGTTGCGGTCCAGGTGCCAGTCGAGGATCTGTGCATATGCGCGCTCGTGCGCCGCTACGGTTTCGCCGTCATCGCGCTGCGGCAACTCGGCCAGCCAGTCCTGTGCCTTGCGCCAGCGCAGGGCATTGCTCTGCGCCAGGTCGAGGCCGCGACACCAGCTGCCCTCGATGAAGTCTTCCATCACCTCGTGGCTGCCGCCCCAGCGCGGGTACAGGAAGTACAGGGTGCCTTCCAGCGTGCCCAGGTCGTTGGGGCGTTGTTCCAGCACCAGGCGCATCCAGTACGCCAGGGGCGCATCGAAGTCCTCCGGGCTGCGGTTGTGCAGCAGCGGCGGCAGGCTGTCGGGCAGGACCTGCAGCGGAGCACCGAAGCGCGACAGAAGATGAAGTGCCTGCGGCCACGCCTGCGGATAATGTTCAGCCAATGCGCCCTCGTCGGACTGCGCTGGCTGCCCGGCCTGCAGCGCGAGCATCCAGTTTGGTTCGCGCAGGTAGCTGGTGATGCGCTTGATGCCATCCAGCGCCAGTGCCGGGCGCGACGACAACGGGATCGCCTGCAGGTAGGCGTGCACGGCGTGGTCGCGGGCCAGCTGCGCGGCCAGCCACTGGCTGTCCTCCACCAGCGCGGCCACGTCGGCGCTGCGCAGTTCGCCGGCAGCGTCCTGCCAGCACGCACCCAGGCACAGCCAGGCGTAGTAGCTGCGTGGTGCGGCGGCGACCCATCGCTGTGCCTGCTGCAGGCGCTCATCCAGGGTGAGCACCTTGTCCTGCAGGTTGCGCAGGCGCCAGCGGATACCGGGCAGTGCTCGCTCCCCGTCCAGCCAGGCGTGTTCGTGAGGGGCCAGCAGTGCCTCCAGCGCCGCATGGTCGTCTTCCTGCAGCGCGGTACGTGCCTGCGTGCGCCAGGCCAGGTCCTCGACGGAGAGGCCGTCCTTCGCAATTCCATTTGTCATCTGAAGCCATCCAACAGTAGCGGGGCCGCTATTGGACAGGCCTGCGCCGGCGCCGGCAAGCGTGGCAGATGCTCATTCCGACGCCGCCGGGGCCGAGGCCATGCCCCGGCGCCCGGCGACATCAGACGGCGGGCAGCAGGGCCTGCAGCCGCGATTCCAGTTCCTGCTGGCGCCAGCCGGCCAGTGCGGCGGGCCACTGGCGGCGTTCCAGGTAGCTTTCCAGGTGCTTGCGCGAGGCCAGCACGCCATCCGGCAGGCCCAGTTCGCGGCTGCGCTCGGCGACCGCGTCCTGCAGCTTCTTCAGGGCCTGCTTGTTGCTGTCGTTGGCCGGCAGCGCCAGCGGTGCCTCGGCCTCATCGGCCAGCGGTGTGTCCAGCGCCTGCCACACCGCGCCAGCGAGCTTGCGCGGTGCCTTCGGGAACTGTTCGAACAGCTTGCCCAGCGCAGCGGCATCGGCCGGTGGCGTGCGTGCCAGCGTGGCGGCCAGTTCGTTGTCCAGGATCCAGCTGCGCGGGCGGTCGCTGCTGCGCGCCTGCACATCGCGCCAGCGCAGCAGGCGCAGCAGGCGATGCTGTGCGGCGGCATCGAGGAACTGCGCCGAGCGCATCGCCAGGTGCGGCCAGCGGTCTTCGTCGTTGGCGACGCTGGCCAGCAGGCGCTCACCGTCGTCGTGCAGCCACTGCTGGCGGCCCAGCGCCTGCAGCTTGGCATCGATGGCGTCATGCAGCGCGAACAGGTGCTCGACATCGTCGGCGGCGTACTGCAGCTGCGACTCCGAGAGCGGACGGCGCATCCAGTCCGAGCGGGTTTCGCCCTTGGCCAGCGCCACGCCGGTGATTTCCGCGACCAGCTTCTGGTAGCCCATGCCGCCACCGATGCCGGCCAGCGCGGCGCCGATCTGGGTGTCGAACAGCGGTCGCGGCAACACGCCGCAGGCCCACTTGAAGGCGACCAGGTCTTCGCTGGCGCTGTGCATCACCTTGATGATCGATTCATCGGCAAGCCAGGGCGCCAGTGCCTCGGTCATGCCGGGAATCAGCGGATCGATCAGCAGGATGTCCTGCCCGACCGCCATCTGCACCAGGGCCAACTGCGGCCAGAAGGTGCGTTCACGGATGAATTCGGTGTCCAGGCCGATGCGGGCCGGGCGCTGCTGGAAGTACGCATCCAGCTCGGCGGGGGTGGTGATCCAGGTTGCCACGGGTCAGGGCCTACTACTCGGGTTTGCTCAGGCAGGGGAGAATAGCCTAACGTCGGTCCGCATCCGTGCCGAAGGAGATCCTGCTTGCGTTTTCCGCTGTCGTCCGTGCTGTGCACCGCCCTGGCCGTGGCCCTGGCCGGCTGCACGCCGTCGCCTTCGGCGACGCCGGAGCCGCGGCCGGCCGTGGGCGAAGACGCGCGGCCGCAGGACGGTTCGCAGGCGGAAGCGACGCCGGAGACCGGGCAGGGCAGCGTCACCATTGCCGGTGAGGATGCCGCCGAGGATGTGCAGCGCTGGACACCGCCCCGGGTCGATCGGCAGGGGCGCAGCCTGGCCCAACTGCGTCGCGCGGCCGAGAAGGCGTTCAGCGAAGGGCGCCTGTACGAGGACGCCGACGCGGCGGTTCCGCTGTGGCTGGCGGTGCAGGAGGAAGACCCGGATGACCGCCTGGCCCGCAGCGGCCTGCAGCGCGCACGCCAGCGCCTGCAGCAGCAGGCCGATGCCCTGCTGGTTCGGCCGCTGCAGCAGCGCGAGGCGCTGGCCGAGGCCAGCCGCCAGGCGCTGGTGCTGCTGACCCTGGCGCCGAAGGATGAGAAGGTGCGCGCGCTGCAGGGCCGGGTGGAGCTTGCCCAGCGCGTGGTGGCCTACAACCGTGCCGGCGAGGAAGACCTGCGTTCGGGACGGATCGGTGAGGACGGCGACGGTGCGATCGGCAACTTCCGTGAAGCGCTGGCCCTGGATGAACACAACAGCCGGGCGCGGCAGGGCCTGGCGGCGGCCGAGAGTGGCCTGATCCGCCGTGCCGAGGACGCGGCGCGCGCACGCGATTTTGCCAGCGCTGGCACCTGGCTGGCCGAAGCCAGCAAGGTCCGCGACTCGTCACCGACCATTGCCGATGCCTTCGAGCGCATCGAACAGATCCGTGCGGCCGCATTGCTGCAACTGCGCGACGATGGCCTGCGCGAGCTGGCCACGCCGCAGGGCCTGAAGCTGGCGCGCGAAAAGCTGGCCGAGGCCCTGCGCATCGCCCTGCCGGGCGATGCGGTGGTTGCCCAGTTGCGCGAGCGCATCGATCTGGCCACCCATTACGGCAGCTTCCGGCCCGGGCAGGTGTTCAGCGACGCGATGCGCGACGGCGGGCGCGGGCCGCAGATGGTGGTGGTGCCGCATGGTGGCTTCCAGATGGGTGCGGGCGATGCCGAGCCGGGTTCCACCGATGCCGAGCGCCCCTCGCATTACGTGCGCTTCGACCGCGGCTTCGCGATGGCGATCACCGAGGTCACCGTCGGCGATTTCGAGCGCTATGTGAAGTCGACCAATGCGCGGCCGCGTGCGACACGGCGAGGCCACTCCGTGGTCTATGACGAGCGCAGCGGCAATTTCATCCGCCGCAGCGGTGTGGACTGGCGTTCCGATTACGATGGCGCGCGTGCACTGGGCAATTCGCCGGTGATGCATGTGAGCGTGCGTGATGCCGAGAACTACGCGGCGTGGTTGTCCGAGCAGACAGGGCGCAGCTACCGGCTGCCCAGCGAGGCCGAATTCGAGTATGCGCTGCGTGCCGGCAGCAGTGGCCGCTATCCGTGGGGCGACGCCGGCACGCCGCCCCCTGGAACCGGCAACTTCACCGGCAGCAAGGATGTTTCTCCCTCTGGTCGGCACTGGCACAACGCCTTCATCGGCTATGGCGATGGCTGGTGGGGGCCAGCGCCGGTGGCGAGCTTCCAGGCCAATGCCTTCGGCCTGC
The DNA here is from genome assembly GCF_002799245.1 of Stenotrophomonas maltophilia. Lineage (GTDB taxonomy): Bacteria > Pseudomonadota > Gammaproteobacteria > Xanthomonadales > Xanthomonadaceae > Stenotrophomonas > Stenotrophomonas maltophilia_S. The sequence continues at coordinate 986,695 of NZ_NEQV01000002.1, forward strand.
ACGACATGGCCGGCAATCTCAGCGAATGGGTGGCCGACTGCTGGCATGCCAGCTACCGGCGTGCGCCGTCCGATGGTGCCGCCTGGTTCAACCCGGGCTGCCGGTCGCGGGTGATCCGGGGCGGCAACTGGGCCAACGCGCCCGAGCAGACCCGTGCGGCCTGGCGGCAATCGCAGGATTCGGATACCACCAACGCGCGCATCGGCTTCCGTCTGGTGCGGGGCATCTGAGCGGCATCGGGCTTCACCCGCTGCTGGCGTTCGCGCACTAAGATTGCGCCGTGCCCGCCGGCCGGCGGGGCTGCTGGAAGACCACCGATGCGCAACGATCCCTTTTCCCGCTCGCCCCAGGGCCCGCAGCGGCGCGGCCTGTTCGGCAACATCCGCTGGTGGGTGCTGCTGCTGGCGGCGGGCTATGCGGTGTTCTACTGGTTCTCCAACCGTACGGTCGATCCCTATACCGGCGAGAAGGTGATGATCGACAGCAGCCTGGATGCGCGCCAGGAGACCGCGCTCGGGTTGCAGGCCTACCAGCAGATCCTGTCGCAGGAACGGCCGATGGATCCGAATGCGCCGATCGCGCGCGATGTGCGCGACATCGCACAGCGCCTGATCGCCAAGGTGGATGTGGTGGAGACCGCGCTGGCACAGGAGCACGGCGTGCAGCCGGCGCATTTCGCGCGGGATTTCCAGTGGGAAGTGAATGTGATCCCGTCCGAGCAGGCCAATGCGTTCTGCCTGCCCGGCGGCAAGATGGCTGTCTACACCGGCCTGGTGCCGGTGGCACGTACGCGTGACGCGATGGCCGTGGTGATGGGCCATGAGATCGCCCATGCGCTGCTACGCCATGGTGCGCAGCGGATGGCGCAGCAGAAGCTGACCCAGATCGGGCAGATGGCGGGTGCCGCCAGCGGTATGGACGCGCAGCAGCAACAGATGATGATGTCGGCGATGGGCTATGGGTATCTGCTGCCCTATGCGCGCAGCCACGAGACGCAGGCGGATGAAGTGGGGCTGATGCTGGCCGCAGCGGCATGCTTCGATCCCCGCGAGGCAGTGCCGCTGTGGCAGCGCATGGGCCAGGCCAGTGGCGGTCAGGCGCCGCCGGAGTTCGCCTCCACCCACCCGAACCCGGGCACCCGCATCCAGAACCTGCAGGCGCTGATGCCGAAAGCCCTCGAGTACCGGCAGAAGTTCTGCGAGCAGGCGAAATAGAGGGGTGTTCGGCAGGGCTGCGCCCTGCACCTGCCGAAGCCAGAGCAACAGCAACAGCAACAGCAACAGCGTGCATTCCGTGGGATGGCGGGGTGGGTCCGGTTGCGGGAGACGCCGTAAACCCGTCCATGGGGGCTTGGCCGCGGCATCCATGCCGCGGACACTCCCGCAACCGGACCCGCCCCGCCTTCGACAGATCTCCGCGATCTGCCGGAATGGCGCTTGGGGTCAGATCCGTTTTCCGCAGGAAAACGGATCTGACCCCGAATTGATTCGATATCTGAAAGAGATTCATCCACACATGGCGTGGATCTACCTGATCGCGGAGGTCTGTCAGAGGTGGGGCGGTGTCGGAGTGTGGGGTGTCAGCCGCATGGATGCGGCTGCCAAGCCTACATGGACGTACTTGCGGCGTCCCCGCACTCCGACATCGCCCCGCCATCCCACGGATAGCCAGCTTCTGCTGTTGCTTCGGTCGTTGATTGAAGCTTCGGCAGGTGCAGGGCGCAGCCCTGCCGAACACCCCTCTACTTGACCTGCACGTCGATCACGCCGTCGCCCACGCGGGCCTGCAATGCGTCACCGGGCTGCACCTGGTCGATGTGCCGCACCAGTGCGCCGTCGTCGCTACGGGTCAGGATGCTGTAGCCGCGGGCCACGGTTGCCAGCGGGCTGACCGCTTCCAGTGAACGCGCCAGCCCGCGCAGGCGCAGTGCATCGCGTTCCAGAAGACGCTGCATCGCCGCCTGCGGTCGCCCGCGCAGGGCAGCCAGACGGCGCTGCATCGTGTCGAGCTGGCGCTGCGGATGGTGCCCGCGCAGGATCGCGGCCGCGTGACGCAGGCGCGCTGAACGGCGTTCCTGCTGCTGATTGAACGCGGCATGCAGGCGCCGGCCCAGATCCAGCTGGCGGCGGCGCAGCAGATCCAGTCGTGCCTGCGGGCTCTGGGCGTTCAGGCGCAACAGGGCGCGGTCGGCGCGCTGCATCGCCTGCTGCATCGCATGTCGTTGCAGCTGCACCATGCGGGCGGCCGTGCGGCGCAGGCGCAGCGCCAGTTCGCGCTGGTCCGGGACCAGCAGCTCGGCCGCCACCGATGGCGTTGGCGCGCGCAGGTCGGCGGCGAAGTCGCTGAGGCTGAAGTCGGTCTCGTGGCCCACCGCCGACACCACCGGGGTGCGACTGGCCGCGATCGCACGGGCCAAGGCCTCGTCATTGAACGCCCACAGGTCTTCCAGCGAACCGCCGCCGCGGGTCAGCAGGATCACGTCGTAGCGGCCACTGGCGTCGGCAGCCTGCAACAGCCGGGTGATCTGCGCCGCGGCGCTGCTGCCCTGCACCAGGGTTGGCAGCAGGTCCACTTCCAGCAGCGGGAAGCGGCGGCCGAGCACGCTCAGCACATCGCGCACGGCGGCGCCGGTGGGCGAGGTGATCACTGCCAGGCGCTGCACGTGCGCCGGCAGTGGCCGCTTGCGTGCCGGGTCGAACAGGCCTTCGGCTTCCAGTCGTGCCTTCAGTTCTTCGAACGCGCGCCGCAGCGCGCCTTCGCCGGCCTCTTCCATGTGGTCCAGCACCATCTGGTACTCGCCACGGGCGTCGTACAGGGTCACCTTGCCGCGCACCAGCACGCGCATGCCTTCGCGTGGCACGAACTTCAGGTACTGCGCCTTCATCCGGAACATTGCGGCACGCAGCTGCGCACGCGCGTCCTTCAGGGTGAAATACAGATGCCCGGAGGCGGGGCGCGCCACGCTGCCCAGCTCGGCCTCGACCCAGATCGCCGGGAAGCTGCCTTCCAGCAGGTCGCGGGCCAGGGTGTTGAGCTGGCTGGGGGTGAGGATGTCGTTGTTGCGTGGCTGCATGGGAACGGCGTGCTGCGGGTGGAACGGGCGCTCAGGATCGCACGTCAGCGCGGCCTGTGCTGGCCCAGTGCCCACTGCACGTGTTCACGCACCAGTGGCGAGGGATCGTCGGCACGGGTCTGCAATGCGGCCAGGGTTTCCGCCGTGGTCGGCGCATTGCCCAGCGCCACCGCAATATTGCGCAGCCAACGCTCATGGCCGCTGCGCCGGATCGGGCTGCCTTCGGTGCGGCGCAGGAACTCGGCTTCGTCCCAGGCGAACAGCTGGTCCAGCCGCGCGGTATCCAGGTCGTTGCGCGCGCGGAAATCGGCTTCGTCGGTGCGCTTGGCGAACTTGTTCCAGGGGCAGACCAGCTGGCAGTCGTCGCAGCCGTAGATGCGGTTGCCGATCAACGGCCGCATCTCTTCGGGAATGGCGCCGTCGTGCTCGATGGTCAGGTAGGAAATGCAGCGCCGCGCGTCCAGCCGCTGTGGCCCGGTGATCGCGCGGGTAGGGCAGACATCGATGCAGCGCGTGCAGGTGCCGCAGTGCGCCGTGGCCGGCGTATCGATCGGCAACGGGATATCGATGTAGATCTCGCCGATGAAGAACCAGGAACCGCCATGCCGGTCGATCAGGCAGGTGTGCTTGCCGATCCAGCCGAGACCGGCGTTGCGCGCCAAGGCGCGTTCCAGCACAGGGGCGGAATCGACGAATACGCGGTAGCCCAGCGGCGCCACTTCGTCGTTGATCCGGGTAGCCAGCTTCTGCAGGCGGTTGCGCATCAGCTTGTGGTAGTCGCGCCCCAGCGCGTAACGCGCCACATAGGCGCGGCCGGGATCGGCCAGGGTTGCCCAGGCCTCGGTGTCGTCCTTGTGGCTGTAGTCCATGCCGACCGAAATCACGCGCACGGTGCCGGGCAGCAGTTCGGCCGGGCGTGCGCGCAGGGTGCCGTGGCGCGCCATCCAGTCCATCGTGCCGTACAGGCCCTGGCCCAGCCAGTCGGCCAGGTGAGCTTCATCCTCGCCCAGTTCGATGCCGGCGATGCCGCAGCGCTGGAAGCCATGCGCACGGGCCAGTTCGCGGACGCGCTGCACGGCCTGGGCCGGGTCGACAGGGGTGGGGACGGGGGACATGTGCACCAGTATAAAATCCCTGCATGGCCAACCTTGCCGATCTGTTCAATTCCACTGCCGCGCGTGCGCTTGATGCCCAGGCGTCCGCGCTGGCGGGGGATGCTGGCTGGGGACTGATGGCGCAGGCCGGCCAGGCCGCCTGGCAGTGCCTGCTGCAGCATTGGCCGCAGGCGCAGCGGATTGGCGTGGTGGTTGGCGCGGGCAACAATGGCGGCGATGGCCATGTGCTGGCCCGCCACGCGCTGCAGGCCGGGCGCGAGGTAATGGTGACCGCGCTGCCGGGCAGGCCGCCGTCGACCGCGCTGGCACAGCGTGCGGCGTTGGAATTCAGGTCCGCCGGGGGGCACTTCGTTGATTTTGACGGCGTATTGCCCGCGGCCGATATCTGGGTGGATGCGTTGTTCGGCCTTGGTTTTGACCGCGCGCCTGAGGGGGCGGCGCAGGCGCTGATCGTTGCGCTCAATGCGCAGGTGGCCCCCGTGCTGGCACTGGATGTGCCCAGTGGCGTCGATGCCGACCGCGGCGCTGTACCCGGCGTGGCAGTGCGCGCTGCACTGACCCTGCAGTTCATCGTGGCCCATCGCGGGCTGTATACCGGTGATGCGCTGGACCATTGCGGGCAGAAGGTGCTGGCCCCCCTGCGGTTGCCCGTGGCCGCCTGGCAGGGCGCGGTACCCGCTGCGGAGCGCTGGACCCAGGTGCGCCTGCCGGCCCTGCTGCCGCCGCGCCGCGCAAATACCCACAAGGGGGAATCCGGGCACGTGCTGTGCGTCGGCGGCAACCACGGCAGCGGCGGCGCCATCGCAATGGCGGCCGAAGCCGCTTTGCGCGCAGGTGCCGGGCTGTTGAGCCTGGGCACCCGCCGCGATCACGTTGGTCCGCTGCTGGCCCGGTTGCCCGAGGCGATGACCCATGCGCTGGAAGACGGCGATGCGCTGCCGGCGTTGCTGGACAAGGCGAAGGTGGTGGCGATCGGGCCCGGCCTGGGCCAGGACGAATGGGCACGCGCGTTGTTTGCGCGGGTGCTGGCCAGCGCCAAGCCACTGGTGGTCGATGCCGATGCCCTGAACCTGCTGGCGCAGGATCCGCGTGCCCTGCCCAGCGCCATCCTCACACCGCACCCGGGCGAGGCCGCGCGCCTGCTCGGCTGCAGCACCGCCGATATCCAGGCCGACCGCTACACCTGTGCGCAGGCGCTCGCCGAACGTTTCCATGCGGTGGTGGTGCTGAAGGGGGCCGGCAGCATCGTGGCGGCGCCTGGGCAAACGCCACGGTTGATCGCCGCCGGCAATCCCGGCATGGCCGTGGGTGGCATGGGCGACCTGCTCACCGGCATCATCGCCAGCCTGCGCGCGCAGGGCCTTGCGGCCTTCGATGCCGCCGCCGCGGGCGCGTTGCTGCATGCACTGGCCGGCGACGCGGCTGCCGCTGACGGCGCACGCGGCCTGCTTCCTACTGATCTGCTGGCGCCGCTGCGGCGACTGGCCAACCCGGAACCTTCCCCATGACCGATTTCTTCCTTGCCGACAGCGACGCCACCGAACTGCTCGGGCAGTGGCTGGCGGCCACCCGGCCACCGCAGGCGCTGATCGAACTGCGCGGCGATCTGGGTGCCGGCAAGTCCACCACGGCCCGCGCGCTGCTGCGCGCGCTGGGCGTGCAGGGCGCGATCCGCAGCCCCACCTACACCCTGGTCGAGCGTTATCCGCTGGCCAGTGGTGGTGAGGCGTGGCACCTGGACCTGTACCGCATCGGCCAGGCCGGCGAGCTGGATTTCCTCGGCCTGGACGAGGGCAGTGCGGTGCTGTGGCTGGTCGAATGGCCGGAACGGGGCGCCGGCGCGCTGCCGCCGACCGACCTGGTAGTGGCGTTGGAGATCGAGGGGCAGGGGCGTCGCGCCCGTCTCACCGGGGCGAGCGACGTGGGACATGAATGGCTGAAACGGCTGCCTCAAGGGGGTGACTTGCAGGCCATTTCTGTCGGCTGACGAGAACAAAGACCGGCAGGTTACGGATTATTAAGGAAAAAGGTGTTGCATTCCGTTCAGCGCGGTGATTGAATCCTGAGCCATGCGCCTGGGGAACCGTCTCATCGCCATCTGTGCCACCGTCGGACTGGGTCTGGCGAGCGCCGGTGCGTGGGCGGGCGAAGTCCGCCAGGTCCTGCTGAACACCGGCGCTACCGGCACCCGTGCCGAGATCTCGCTGGTCGGCAGTGGCGGCTACAAGACCTTGTCGCTGGCCGGCCCGAACCGCCTGGTGGTCGATTTCCCCGACTCCAGCGCGATACGCAACCTGAAAATGCCGGCTGCGCAGGGCGTAGTCACGGCGGTGCGTACCGGACAGCCGGTCCCGGGCACTTTCCGTGTCGTTTTCGACCTCGCCGAATCGGTGGCGCCGTTCCGCCCGCAGATGCAGCGCGAAGGCAATGAATCCAAGCTGGTGATCGAATGGCCGGGTGATGGCCCGGCCGTGGCCAGCAGCCGCCCGGCGGCGACGCCGGCCGTGCAGCCGCAGCCATCCGCAGCGGGTGCTTCAGTTGCGCCCACGCCAGCCGAGAACGCGCAGTCGCGCACCGATGCCGCGCGTGCCACGGCCCTGCTGACCGCACAGGTGCAGCAGCAGGCCAGCGCCACCGCGGCTGCACCGGCCACGCCGACCCCGGCACCGACCACCGCGCCGGCCCAGGTCGCTGCGGCAGGTGTCGCGGCCAGCAGCACGCCTTCGTCTTCGCCGGCTGCGATCCTCGCCGGCCAGCGCACCGCTGCGGTGGTGACCACGCCGCCGGCCACGGTTCCCGCACCGGTGCCGACGCCGGCCGAGCCGCCGCGTCCGGCCATGCCCAGCGATGCGTCACGCATCCGCATGCAGGCCGGCATGCGCCACCTGGTGGTGGCGATCGATCCCGGCCACGGTGGCCAGGACCCGGGTGCGATCGGCCCGACCGGAAAGCGCGAGAAGGATGTGACCCTGGCGGTGGCGCGCGAGCTGGCCCGTCAGGTCAACGCTACGCCGGGCCTGAAGGCCTACCTGACGCGCGACAGCGACGTGTTCATTCCGCTGCCGATGCGTGCGCAGAAGGCGCGTGCGAACAAGGCCGACATCTTCATCTCGATCCATGCCGACGCGGCCGAAAACCGTTCGGCCACGGGCTCGTCGGTCTACGTGCTGTCGACCAAGGGCGCTTCTTCGCAGCGCGCCCGTTGGCTGGCGGACAAGGAAAACGCGGCCGACCTGGTCGGCGGCGTGCGCCTGCAGCAGACCGAAGGAACCCTGGCCAACGTGCTGCTGGATCTGGCGCAGAGTGGCTACATGAAGGCGTCTGAAGACGCGGCCGGCCATGTGCTGGGCGGCCTGAAGCGGATCGGCAACAACCACAAGCCGAACATCGAGCGCGCCAACTTTGCAGTGCTGCGCACGTCGGACATGCCGGCGATGCTGGTGGAAACCGCGTTCATCTCCAATCCGGATGAAGAGCGCCGCCTGATGGACCCGGCTTACCAGCGCAAGGTCGCAGGCGCCGTGCTGGATGGCGTGCACACCTTCTTCAGCCGCCAGCCTCCACCGGGCACGTTGTATGCCGCGCGCGCCCAGGCCGAGATCGACGCGGCCGGCACCATGGCTGGCGGCAGCAAGTAACCCGCCGAAGGCGGGTTTCTGCTTTCTGTAGAGTCGAGCCGCGCCTCATGACCGATGGGCGCCCTCCCGATGAACGCATCGCCATGCGCGCGGACCCCGCCGCCGGGCACGCGAGATGATTCATGCCCGGCGGACGACGGGCCGCTCCGCTATCATCGACCCATGAAGTCTGCTGCCCATCCCCTCCCATGAGCGCGCCCGGTCCGCGTCCGATCCGGCCGTTGCCGGACATCCTGATCAACCAGATCGCCGCTGGCGAAGTGGTCGAACGGCCCGCGTCGGTGGTCAAGGAACTGGTCGAGAACGCGATCGATGCCGGCGCCAGCCGTGTCGACATCGATCTGGAAGAGGGCGGCGTACGCCTGATCCGCATCCGCGACAACGGCAGCGGTATCGCGCCCGAACAGTTGCCACTGGCGGTGTCGCGCCATGCGACCAGCAAGATCGCCGATCTGGACGATCTCGAATCGGTGGCCACGCTCGGTTTCCGCGGTGAGGCGCTGCCGTCGATCGCGTCGGTCAGCCGCTTCACCTTGTCCTCGCGCCGCGCGCACGACGAGCACGGTTCGGCACTGCAGATCGAAGGTGGCAAGATCGGCGAGGTGACCCCGCGCGCGCATGCGCCGGGCACCACGGTGGAAGTGCGCGAGCTGTTCTACAACGTGCCGGCGCGGCGCAAGTTCCTGCGCGCCGAGCGCACCGAACTGGGCCATATCGAGGAGTGGCTGCGCTCTCTGGCGTTGGCGCGGCCGGATGTCGAGCTGCGCGTGTCGCACAATGGCAAGGCCTCGCGTCGTTACAAGCCGGGTGACCTGTACTCCGACGCGCGGCTGGCCGAAACGCTGGGCGAGGACTTCGCCAATCAGGCCGTGCGCGTGGACCACAGCGGTGCCGGGCTGCGCCTGCATGGCTGGATCGCGCAGCCGCACTATTCGCGGGCCAGCGCCGATCAGCAGTACCTGTACGTCAACGGCCGTTCGGTGCGTGACCGCAGCGTGGCCCACGCAGTGAAGATGGCCTATGGCGATGTGCTGTACCACGGCCGCCAGCCGGCCTACGTGCTGTTCCTCGAACTGGACCCGACCCGCGTCGATGTCAACGTGCACCCGGCCAAGCACGAGGTGCGCTTCCGCGATTCGCGGCTGGTCCATGATTTCGTCTATCGCACGCTGAAGGATGCGCTGGCCGATACCCGTGCCGGCATGTCGGCGCAGGAGATCGGTGCCGGTCCAGTGCATCCGGCAGATGCTGCGGCTGCCCCCATGGCATCGAGCGCGGGCGCCTCCGGTTTCGGGCTGGTGCGTGGTCCGGCACCCGGTGCCGGCTCCGGCGGAGGCGGAGGCGGCGGATTCTCCGGGTGGCGACCGCAGCAACCGCTGGGACTGCAGGTGGCCGATGCACCGGCCGCCTATGCTGCGCTGTATGCCACGCCGGCCGATGCCGAACGCGGGATGGCACTGCCGCCGATGCCGACCGCGAACGGGTTGCCGGTGACCAGCGCCGACGCGGGCGTGCCGCCCCTGGGCTATGCGATCGCGCAGCTGCATGGCATCTACATCCTGGCCGAGAACGCCGAAGGCCTGATCGTGGTCGACATGCATGCGGCACACGAACGCATCGGCTACGAGCGCCTGAAGAATGCGCACGATGGCATCGGCCTGCAGTCGCAGCCGTTGCTGGTGCCGATCACGCTCGCGGTGGGCGAGCGCGAGGCCGATACCGCCGAAAGCGAAGCCGACACACTGGCGGCGCTCGGTTTCGAGGTGACCCGTGCCGGCCCCGGTTCGCTGCACGTGCGCAGCATTCCGGCACTGCTGGCGCATGCCGAACCGGAAGGGCTGCTGCGCGACGTGCTGACCGACCTGCGCGAGCATGGCCAGAGCCGCCGCGTGGCCAGCGCCCGCGACGAGCTGCTGTCGACCATGGCCTGCCATGGCGCGGTGCGTGCCAACCGGCGCCTGACCGTGCCGGAAATGAACGCGCTGCTGCGCGACATGGAAATCACCGAACGGTCCGGCCAGTGCAACCACGGCCGACCGACCTGGGCCCGTTTTTCGCTGGCGGAGATCGACCGCTGGTTCCTGCGCGGACGTTGAGGGGAGCATCGATGCGTTATCGGGGAGTGGCGGGCCTGCTGGCCGCCGTGTGGTTGGCCGCCTGCAGCCCGGCAGCACCGCCGGCGCCGGCAGTCACTGAAGATCCGGCCTACGCGGCCGCGCAGCAGCAATGGCGTGTGGCGCGCTACCAGGACCTGACCCGGCCCGATGGCTGGACGGCCCTGGTCGGCCTGCACTGGCTGCAGAACAAATCCCACTTCGTTGGCAGCGGCGCCACCAGCGGCATCCGCCTGACGGTTGGCCCGGACAAGCTGGGCCTGCTGCGCCGCGAAGGGACGCAGTGGTGGTTCACGCCTGAGGCCGGTGTCGATGTCAGCCACGACGGCCAGCCGGTGCGCGGTCGCATCCGCGTCGACACCGACAAGGACGCGCAGCCGACGCTGCTGGCCTTCGATGGCGGCAAGGGGCAGCTCAGCATCATCCGCCGGGGGCCGCGCGATGCATTGCGGGTCAAGCACGCCGATGCAGCCGCACGCCGTGATTTCGCCGGCCTGCAGTACTGGCCGGGCGGCGCGGACTGGCAGGTGCAGGCGCGCTTCATCGCGCATCCGCCAGGCAAGACCCTGCCCATCGTCGACATCACGGGCCTGACCACCGAAATGCCCAATGCCGGTGCGGTGGAGTTCGAGCGTGAGGGCCGCAGCTGGCGACTGGAGGCGATCGGTGCGCCGGGGCAGCCACTGTTCCTGATCTTCGCCGACCGCACCAGCGGTCGCGGCAGCTATCCGGCCGGGCGCTATCTGGATACCGACGCCCCCGCCGCAGACGGCACGGTGCGCATCGACTTCAACCATGCCTACAACCCACCATGTGCGTTCACCGCCTACGCAACCTGTCCGCTGGCGCCGCCGGAGAACCGGCTGGACCTGCGCGTGGAAGCGGGCGAGAAGGCCTACCACCTGCCTGAAGGAGAAGGCTGACCATGCCGATCAACGACCTGTTCCGTACCGCATTGCTGCTGCTGGCCTGCGTGATGGCACCGCTGGCTACGGCCCGTGATGCCCCGGCCACCACGGCTGTGGCCGGGACCGCAGCAGCGGCCAAGCCACCGGTACCCCTGTTGTGGAAAGTCACCGGCCCGGGCGATGCACGCGTCTACCTGCTCGGATCGTTCCATCTGCTGAAGCCGCAGGACTATCCACTGTCGCCCGATGTCGAGCAGGCGTTCGAAGCCTCGCAGCGGGTGGTGTTCGAACTGTCGCCGGAAGACATGCAGTCGCCACAGCTGGCCAGCCGCATGGTGCAGGCTGCGACCCGCACCGATGGCAGCGAGCTCAAGCGTGATCTCGATGCTGCAACCTGGCAGAAGCTGCAGGCCTTTGCTGCCGCGAACGCGTTGCCGCTGGCACAGATGCAGGGCATGAAGGCCTGGTTCGTCGGCTTGAGCATTTCGGTCGGGCAGATGCAGAAGCTGGGCCTGGACCCGGCGCTGGGCCTGGACCGCCACTTCATGGAGCGTGCGCAGAAGACCGGCCGCAAGACAGCGGGACTGGAAGACATCGATACCCAGATCGGCATGCTGGACGGGATGACGGTGCAGGAGCAGCGGCAGATGCTGGCCGAAGCGCTGGACCAGGCCGGCAAGGCCGATGAGCAGGCGCGGCTGCTGCATGACGCCTGGCGCCGCGGTGACGAGCGCCTGCTGTGGACCAAGATGGCGGCGGAGATGCGCCAGCAGTATCCGCAGCTGTACCAGCGCATCAACACCGGGCGCAACGATGCCTGGGTGCCGAAGCTGCAGCCGTACCTGCAGGCCGGGCAGGGCGGTACGCTGGTGGTGGTCGGCACGCTGCACCTGCTGGGCAGTGATGGCGTGGTCGAGAAGCTGAAGGCGAAGGGCTACAAGGTCGAGCGCGTGTGCACGGGGTGCAAGGCGAAACGCTGACGCATCGTTGGAGCGGTTCCAGACAAAACGGCGCGCCAGGGGCGCGCCGTTTTCGTATCAGCCGTTGCTGCAGCTCAGCGCCGGGTCTTGCCGCCGGTGCCGGTACCCGGTTCGCCGGGCTTGTTACCGGTGCCGGTTCCCGTTCCCGTTCCGGTGCCGCCCGGGCGCGGGCCACCGAAGCCGCTGCCCATGCTGCGCTGGAATTCCTGCCACAGTTCCAGGTTGCGCTCGGTCAGCTGGTTCATCATCGCCCACGGGGTCTGGCCCAGCAGGTTGCCCATCTGCTGGCGGAACTGCTGCTGCTGGTCGAGGAACACCTGCATGCTGCGCTCCAGGTAGTTGCCCATGAAGCCCTGCAGGGAATCGCCGTAGAAGCGGATCAGCTGGCTCAGCAGCTGGGTGGACAGCATCGGTTCGCCGTCCTGTTCCTGGTCGGCAATGATCTGCAACAGGACCGAACGGGTGAGGTCGTCGCCGCTCTTGGCATCGCGGACTTCGAAGTCTTCACCGTCCAGTATCAGCTGGCGCACGTCCTCGATGGTGATGTAGCTGGAGATCTCGGTGTCGTAGAGACGGCGGTTCGGATACTTCTTGATGATGCGGGTCGCAGCCATGAAGCGGTACTCGTCACAGTAGACGCGCAGCATGGCGCAGTGCAGCAGCGGTTGCAACCGCCCCAGCCCCCGCCAGGCTTGGCTTTCAGGGGCCATCATGTTGCGCAACAAGGGTTTGCGTGCTGCGCAGCATGACCATCGGCAGGGGCCGCCGGCGCTTGCCGCAGCGACCCCGTGCGCGGCTTACCAGCCCATGTGGTGGCCGCCGTTGATGTCCAGGTTGCTGCCGGTGATCCATGAGGCCTCTTCGGCCACCAGGAAGGACACGCCATAGGCGATTTCCTCCGGCTTGCCGAGGCGCCCGGTGGGGATGTCGGCGATGATCTTGGCGCGCACGTCCTCCGGAACCGCCATCACCATATCGGTGGCGACGTAGCCGGGCGAAATGGTGTTCACGGTGATGCCGAAGCCGGCGTTCTCGCGGGCCAGCGAGATGGTGAAGCCGTGCATGCCGGCCTTGGCCGCGGCGTAGTTGGCCTGGCCGTACTGGCCCTTCAGGCCGTTGATCGAGCTGATCTGGATGACCCGGCCCCAGCCGCGGCGGCGCATGCCCTCGATGACCGGCCGGGTGACGTTGAACACCGAGTTGAGGTTGGTGTTGATCACATCGTGCCACTGGTCCGCGCGCATGCGGTGGAACGTCGTGTCGCGGGTGATGCCGGCGTTGTTGACCAGGATCTCGACCGGGCCCAGCTCGGCCTCGACCGCGCGCACCAGCGCCTCGGCGCTGTCCGGATCGGAGACATCGCCCGGGAAGATCGACACGCTGTAGCCGCGCTCGGTCATCGCCTGCTGCCAGGCGCGGGCCTTGGCCTCGTCGCGGTAATTGGTGGCGACCCGGTGGCCCTGGTCGGCCAGGCGTTGGCAGATGGCGGTACCGATGCCGCCGGTTCCGCCGGTGACCAGTGCGACGCGAGATGTCATGGAATGCTGTCCGGGAGTCAGGTGGGGGAAAGGGGATTCTGCAACATCGGCGCGGAAAGTGCGCCGGCCGGCAACAGGATGTCGGCACGCGGGAGCTGGGCGGGGTCGAAGGCCCGTTGCGCAGCGTCCAGCAGCGCATCCCGGTCATCGGCGCCGTCCAGTGCGGCAGGAGCCTGGCCCAGCAACTGCCAGAGTGCGCGCAGTACCGGCACCGGCCGCGAGCTGTCCACCGGCAGCGACGCCAGCGACTTGGACAGCTTGTGGCCCGGGGCATCGAGCAGCAGCGGCAGATGCCAGTAGCGCGGCACTGCCAGGCCCAGCGCCTGCTGCAGCAGGATCTGCCGCGCCGTGGAATCGAGCAGGTCGGCGCCGCGCACCACTTCAGTCACGCCCTGCGCGGCGTCATCAACCACCACGGCCAACTGGTAGGCCCAGCAGCCGTCGGCACGGCGCAGTACGAAGTCGCCGACCTCGGCATGCACGTCCTGCTGCTGCGGGCCACGCAGGCCATCGTCGAAGCGGAGCACGCTGCCGGGCGGTACGCGGAAGCGGACGGCAGGGTCCGGTCGTGGCTGCCGCGCGACGCAGCGGTGGTGAATGCCGCCGCTGGCGGCCAGCTCACTGCGGCTGCAGTGGCAGGTGAAGGCCAGGTCGCTGGCCAGCAACACGTCCAGCGCGGCCTGGTAGGCCTCGCCACGGTTGCTCTGCCACAGGACCGGGCCGTCGTGGACAAGGCCGAAGGCGGCCAGTGCCTGCAGTTGTGACGCCGCGGCTCCAGGCACCGTGCGCGGCGGATCGACGTCTTCGACGCGCAGCCGCCACAGGCCGCCATGATGGCGGGCAAGCAGCCAGCTGCCGAAGGCGGCAAGCAGGGATCCGGGGTGGAGCAGGCCGGTCGGCGAGGGCGCGAAGCGGCCGCAGGGAACAATGGCGGTCATGCAGGCTGAATCGTCGGTCAGGTTGGCGCTTGAATTCAAGCTGAGCGCACCGCAAATTGACGGATATCGACCCCTTCCGAGCCGGATTTTCCCATGTTCACCCGTATTGCCCTGTTCCTGGCGACCAACCTCGCGGTCCTGATCCTCGCCGGCATCGTCATGTCGATCCTGGGCGTGGACTCGCGTTCGATGAGCGGCCTGCTGGTCATGGCCGGCATCTTCGGTTTCGGTGGCTCCTTCATCTCGCTGCTGCTGTCCAAGTGGATGGCCAAGCGCTCCACGGGCGCGGTGGTGATCACCGAGCCGCGCAACCAGACCGAGCGCTGGCTGCTGGCCACGGTCGAGCGCCAGGCCAAGGCGGCCGGCATCGGCATGCCGGAAGTGGCGGTCTATGACGGCCCGGAGATCAACGCCTTCGCTACCGGTGCCAACCGCAACAACGCGCTGGTGGCGGTGTCCACCGGGCTGCTGCACAACATGAGCGAAGACGAGGCCGAGGCGGTGCTGGGCCACGAAATCGCCCACGTCGCCAACGGTGACATGATCACCATGGCGCTGCTGCAGGGCGTGCTGAACACCTTCGTGATCGTGCTGGCCCGCGTGGTCGGCGGCATCATCGACAGCGCGCTGTCCGGCAACCGCGAAGGCGGCGGCCGCGGTTTCGCCTACTTCATCATCGTGTTCGTGCTGGAGATGGTGTTCGGCCTGTTCGCGACGATGATCTCGATGTGGTTCTCGCGCCACCGCGAGTTCCGTGCGGACGCCGGTGGTGCGTCGCTGGCCGGTCGCCAGAAGATGATCGCCGCGCTGGAGCGCCTGCAGCTCAACCATGGCCAGAGCACGCTGCCGACCCAGATCGCGGCGTTCGGCATCGCCGGTTCGACGGCGAAGAAGCTGTTCATGAGCCACCCGCCGCTGGAAGAGCGCATCGCCGCGCTGCGGGCATCGACGGCGGCGTAAGCCTCCGCGTCCCCGGTAGTGCAGGAACGCCCGGCCTCGCGCCGGGCGTTTTTGTTTGCGCGGTGCATTGCTGATGCCGGATCGTGCCCGGCGGATCGTTTCCGCGCCTGCGGGGAGGTGTCACTTTCTTTGCTCGTGCAAAGAAAGTAACCAAAGAAACACGCCGCCGTCCGCGAGCCGACGTGCTGCGCACGCCGGTACCCTGCGCTCCTCGGCCCGTCGAGGGACGGTGCGGGAACTCGCTGCGCTCAGACACCCGCACCTCTTCGCCCTCGCCGGACCTGCGGTGCTCGGCTCGCTCAAGGCGGACCCAAGGTCAAATGCCACAGCGGCACCCGGTTGATCCACGCCATGCGTGGATGCTGTTGCCGTTGATCTTGATCCTCCAGTCCGCCTTGAGCGAGCCGAGCATCGCAGGGGAATCAGGGGCGAAGAGGCGCCGGTGTTTGAGCGCAGCGAGTTCGGCGCCGTCCCCTGATTCGCCGAGAAGCGCAGGGCACCGGCGTGCGCAGCACGTCGGCTCGCGGACGGCGGAGCGTTTCTTTGGTTACTTTCTTTGCGCGCAAAGAAAGTGACACCCCTCCGCGGTCGCGGAAATGATCCCCAGGCATCGCCTGGCGCGCCAATGCGTCGGCGCACAAACGAAAACGGCACCCTCGCAGATGCCGTTTCAGTGAACCGCGTTACACGGGACCTCAGAACTTCGCGTCGAACTCCGCTGCGTAGCCGGTGTTCACCAGCACCTTCTGCAGCGACTCGGCCACCTTCAGGTTGCCGGCCACGATCTGGTGGGTCTCCGGGCCACGGTTGTCCATGCGCCCCAGGGTCGCGCCCTTGAAGTCGCAGACCTTGCCGCCGGCCTCGCGGACCAGCAGCAGGCCGGCAGCGATGTCCCACGCCTTCACGCCGGCTTCGAAGTAGGCATCGGCACGGCCACAGGCCACGTAGGCCAGGTCCAGCGCCGCCGAACCGGTGCGGCGGATGTCCTCGCCGTGCACCAGCAGGGCGTCGACCGCCTTCAGCTGGGCGCTGGCCCGGGCGCGCTCGCGCGGGGCGAAGCCGGTGTGGATCATCGTGCCTTCCAGGTCCTTGCGGTCGGCCACGCGGATGCGGCGGTCGTTCAGCACGGCGCCCGCGCCACGGCTGGCGGTGAACAGTTCATTGCGCAGCGGGTCGAAGATGACCGCGTCGGTCGGCTCGCCGTTCTCGACCAGGGCGATCGACACGCAGTAGTGCGGCACGCCGCGCAGGTAGTTGCTGGTGCCGTCCAGCGGGTCGATGACCCACATCTGGCGGCGCTCGCCCTGCACGCCACCTTCTTCACCGAAGATGCCGTAGTCCGGGTAAGCGCGCTTGAGTTCCTTGACGATGACCTTTTCCGCGTCCGCATCCACTTCGCTGGCGTAGTCCATCCGGCCCTTCTGCACCACGTTCAGTGCCTCGAGCTTGTTGATGTTGCGCAACAGGACGTTGCCGGCGAGGCGGGCGGCCTTGACCATGACGGTTACGGCGGGTTTCTGCATGGCGTGGGCTCCCGGAAAGGCAGAAGAGATGGACTGGCGGGGGAAAAGAGCGGGTCCGGCGCAGTGGCCGGCCGCAGAGTTTACCATTGGTCATCGTCCAGCTCGACCTTTTCCCTGTTCATGTCCCAGTTTCCCGCCGCCAACCGCCTCCGATTCGTCCTGGTCGGTACCCAGCACCCCGGCAACATGGGGGCCGCCGCCCGTGCCCTGAAGACCATGGGCCTGGCCCGCCTGGTGCTGGTCGCACCCGAAAAACCGCTGGACGAGGAGGCCTTCCGCCGCTCGGCCGGTGCCGAAGACGTGCTGGGGGACGCCCCGGTGGTGGCCACCCTGGCCGAGGCCGTGGCCGATTGCCGCCTGGTGCTGGGCTGTACCGCCCGTGCCCGCCGCGTGCAGCTGGAAGAGTACCTGCCGGCCGATGCCGCCGCCCGAGCGGTGGCCAAGGCGGGCGAGGGTGCTGAGGTGGCGCTGGTGTTTGGCCGTGAGCGCACTGGCCTGACCAACGAGGAACTGCAGCTCTGCCATGCGGCAGTGCATATTCCGTCCGACCCGGAGTTCAGCTCGCTCAACCTGGCTGCCGCGGTGCAGGTGCTGGCCTATGAAACGCGCATGCAGCTGCTGGGCGCGCAGCCGGCCGCCGACGCCGAGCCGGGCTTCCGCGAACAGGCGGCCAGCCATGAGCAGATGGAGAGCTTCTTCGCCCAGCTCGGCGACACCCTGGATGAGATCGATTTCCACAAGGGCCGCGCACCGGAATCGGCGATGCGCAAGCTGCGCCGCCTGTTCCTGCGCAGCGAGCCGAGCGAGCAGGAAGTGCGCCTGTTGCGAGGCATCCTCGCCGACACCCAGCGCATGGCGCGACTGGCACAAGCGGGCAACAAGGACAGCTGACGACGTTCTCATTTTTTCGGGTAGTCTGTCTGGATACCCAGGGGGGATGAAGCCTGTGTCGGGTCTGCGAAGGGCAGTGCAGAGGGGACTGCTGAGCCTGGTCATGATCCTGCTGGCCGGGACGGTGCATGCAGCACCGGACCCGGTGCTGGTGCTGGGCCGGATCAGTGATGATCCGAAGGCCCATTACGAGCAGCTGCAACCGTTGCTGGACTATGTGGTGGCGCGCATGCACGGCGTCGGCATCAAGGAAGGGCGGATCCTGATGGCACGCGATCCACAGCAGATGGCCAGCTATCTGCGGCGGGGGCGGGTCGACTGGGTCACGGAAACGTCGGGGACGGCGGTGGCACTGGGCCAGCGCAGTGGTGCGCGGCCGCTGCTGCTGACCGAGCGCAACGGCGTGCGTGAATACCAGAGCGTGTTCTTCGTGCGCCGCGACAGTCCGATCCAGCGGATCCAGGACCTGCGCGGGCATCGCCTTGCCCTGCAGAACACGGCGTCCACCAGTGCCTACCTGGTGCCGGTGATGACGCTGCTGCAGGAGGGGCTGGCGCCGCAGATCCTGGCCGGCGTGTGGGACGTACCGGGCCGGGACAGCGTGGGGTATGTGTTCGCGCGTAGCGAGTTGAACATCGCCACGTTCGTGCACAAGGGCGTGGTCGAAGTGGGGGCGGTGAGCAGCGTGGACTGGAACGACGAGCGACGGGTGCCGGCGGCATTCCGGCGTGACTTCCGCGAGCTGCTGCGTACCGAACCTTACCCGCGGGCGGTGGAAATGGTGCGCGCCGACCTCGACCCGCGGGTGCGCGACCGGCTGCAGGAAGTCCTGCTGCAGGCGGCCAGCGACCCTCAGGCACAGGGGGCATTGCATCGGTTTTTCGGCACTTCCGGTTTCCACCGCGTCGATGCGCATGCGCAGCAGCGGCTGGATGAATTGAAACAAGGATTGACGCGCGTGCGGATGGAAGTGGAATGAAGTGGCTCGGCTCGGGAATGCAGGCCCGGTTCCTGCTCGCGATGGGCGGGGCAATGGTCGTGGTGGTGGCGATCCTGGCGGTGTTGCTGGGACGGCAGGCGGCGATGCAGGGCGAGGTGCGCAACCTCAGTGGTGGCGTCATCCATGAACTGTTCGATCGCAGCGTGCGCAGCCGCGGCGAGGCGATGGCGCGTGAGCTGTCCGACGCGCTGGCCAACCCGTTGTACTACCGCGACCTCGACCAGGTCGGTGCGCTGGTACGCAGCACCGCACGGCAGCCGGTCGTACGCTACGTGCTGGTGTTCGACGAACGTGGCCGGCTGGTGCATGACGGCTCGATCGAGGTGTCCGGCTTCGGCCAGCCGATGGCCGACCCGCTGGCTCCGAAGGCCGCAGTGGCGCAGGCGCTGCTGGTGCAGGAATCGCCCAAGGTGCTCGACAACACCATGCCGATCATGGTCGGCAACCAGCGCATCGGCGGCGTCCGCGTCGGCATGGCGCTGGACGAGGTGCAGCAGCGCGAACAGGCTGCCAATGCCACGCTCGGCGAGCGCCTGCAGCAGGTCGGCAGCCGCCACCTGGGCTGGCTGCTGCTGATGCTGGGCCTGCTGGTGGTGATCGGCGTGGTGGTGATCCTGTACGTGCAGCGCACCCTGGTTGCGCCGATCCGTGATCTTGCCGCCGCGGCGCGCCGCATCGAGGCCGGCGACTACCAGGCGCCGCTGGCCGAGAACACCCGCGACGACGAGGTCGGCGAGCTGGTGCGCGGCTTCGTCCGCATGCGCGATGCCATCGCCCGCCATGACCGCGAGGTGCGGCGCATGGCCTATACCGACGCACTGACCGGGCTGACCAACCGCCTGGCGTTCCGGGAAGCCCTGGACCATCGCCTGATGGCTGCGCGCGCATCCAATCATCGGCTGGGCCTGCTGTTCGCCGATATCGACGATTTCAAGCGGGTCAATGACACCCTCGGCCATGAGGCCGGTGACGAAGCGCTGCTGCAGTTCGCGCAGCGCATTGGTCGCGCGGTCACCGAAGCAGGGGGCGACGAGGCCCTGCTGGCCCGCTTCGGCGGCGACGAATTCGTGATCCTGGTCGGTGATGGCGACGTGGCCGCGAACGCGCGGCTGCTGGCCGAGGTGCTGGTGCGCGAGCTGGGCAAGCCGCTGGTGGTGCAGGGCAGGGAGCTGTTCCTGGGGACCTCGATCGGCGTGACCCTGTTCCCGGACGATGCCGCTGATGCGACCACGCTGCTGAAGAACGGCGACATCGCCATGTACCAGGCGAAGATGGCCGGCAAGAACTGCTATCGCTACTACAGCCGGGCGATGGACCATGCGGTCGAGCGCCGCGTGCACATGGAGCAGGAGCTGCGTGGGGCCTGGGAGCGCGGCGAGCTGCGCCTGGCCTACCAGCCGATCTTCCGCATGCGCGACCGCCGCATGGTCGGCGTCGAAGTGCTGCTGCGCTGGCAGCATCCGACCCTGGGTACGATTCCGCCGTCGGTGTTCATCGAAGTGGCCGAGCAGAGTGGGCTGATCGAGATCATCGGCCCGAAGGTGCTGCGTGCGGCCTGCATGGAAGCCTCGCAGTGGCCCAGGGGGGCGGGCGGCGATGATCTGTTCGTGTCGGTGAACGTGTCGCCGCGGCAGTTGCGCGGCGGCGAGCTGCCGGCATTGGTTGCGCAGTGCCTGCACGAGTCCGGGCTGCCGGCCTCGCGTCTGCACCTGGAGCTGACCGAAACCGCAGTGATCGGCGACGAAATGGTTGCCGCGCAGCTGCTGGACAAGCTGCACCGCACCGGCGTGAAGGTCTGGCTGGACGATTTCGGCACCGGCTTCTCCGGTCTCAGCCACCTGCGCCAGGTGCCGGTGGACGGCGTGAAGATCGACAAGAGCTTCGTTGCCGACATGCAGCGCGACCCCGACGACCTTGCGCTGACCACCGCGATCATCGCCATGGCCCACGCGCTGGGCATCACGGTGGTGGCCGAGGGCATCGAGCAGCAGGCGCAGTACGAGCTGCTGGCCCAGCGCGGCTGCGACCTCGGCCAGGGCTACTGGCTGAGCCACCCGGTGACCGCCACCGAAGTGGTGCGGATGATCGAGTCGGGCCTCTGACGGTAGATCACGCCACGCGTGGATGAGCCGTCCTAGTAGATCCACGCCATGCGTGGATGGGCTTTCCTGGCCAAAGCATCCACGCATGGCGTGGATCTACTGCCGTTCTGGTGGGATCCGACCCCGGCGCCGCGTTACAGCGGGCGCTTGCTCGGGTCGCCGGGCAGTTCGCGTACCAGCTTGGGAACCAGATAGCCGGAAAGGCGCGCGGTCAGCCCGGCTATCAGCGCCTTGGCCTGGGCATCGTCCACCTCGAAGTGGGCTACGCCCTCGACCCGGTCCAGCTGGTGCAGGTAGTAGGGCAGCACGCCGGCGGCGAAGCTGCGCTCGCTCAGGTCCTGCAGGGCCTGCACGCTGTCGTTGACCCCACGCAGCAGTACGGCCTGGTTCAGCAGCTGGGCGCCGATGCCGCGCAGGCGGCCCATCGCCGTGTCCACGCTGGCGTCGAATTCATTGGCATGGTTGGCATGGACCACGATCGCCAGCGGCCAGGGCAGGCCGCCCAGCCAGGCCAGCAGCTCCTCGTCCACGCGCTCCGGTAGCACGATCGGCAGCCGGGTATGGATGCGCAGGCGGCGGATATGCGGGATCGCGCGCAGGGCGTCGGTCAGCTCGGCCAGCTTGTGCGTGGCCAGTGACAGCGGATCACCGCCGGACAGGATCACCTCGTCGATGTCCGGGTCGGCCGCGATGGCGGCCACGGCCTCCTGCCAGCCGCCCTTGGCGGCGTTTTCCGCGCCATAGTCGAAGTGGCGGCGGAAACAGTAGCGGCAGTTGATCGCGCAGCTGCCGGTGGCGACCAAGAGGGCGCGGCCTCGGTATTTCTGGATGACGCCGGTGGCCTTCTTGGCCGCGCCATCGCCCACCGCGTCAAAGCTGAATCCGGGTGCCGGCCGCATTTCCTCGTCGATCGGCAGCACCTGGCGCAGCAGCGGGTCGGTCGCATCGCCCTTGCGCATGCGGGCCACGAAGCCCTCGGGCACGCGCAGCGCGAACTGGGCCATGGCCGCCTCCGAGACGCCCAGCGCAGCCGGGTCCAGCTGCAGCCGCGCCAGCAGGGCGTGCGGGTCGCGCAGCGCCTGGCGCCAGAGCTGCTGCCAGCGCGCGGGCGCGCCTGGCGACTGGGGCCGGGGGAAGGCGGAAAGCTGCATGGAGAGGGGGCCTGCGGTTATCATGGGGGCAGAAAAACTGTCGCCCACCGGTCTCCGGTGGGCTTTCCATTCTAACGGCTCGCCGCACCCGCGGCGTTTCTGCCACTCAGGAGTTTACGCATGGCCAGCTACGGCATGAACGACGTCAAGAACGGGATGAAGATCCTGGTCAACAACCAACCGGCCGTCATCATCGACACCGAATACGTCAAGCCGGGCAAGGGCCAGGCCTTCACCCGCGTGAAGTACCGCCTGATCAAGGACGGCCGTACCCAGGAAGTCACCATGAAGTCGACCGACTCGCTGGATGCAGCCGACGTCGTCGATACCGACATGAACTTCATGTACAGCGACGGCGAGTACTGGCACTTCATGGACCCGGAGTCCTTCGAGCAGGTCCAGGCCACCAAGGCCGGCATGGGCGGCGCCGAGAAGTGGCTGAAGGGTGAAGAGTCCTGCGTGGTCACCCTGTGGAACGGTGAGCCGATCTTCGTGCAGCCGCCGAATTTCGTCGAACTGAAGATCACCGAAACCGATCCGGGCGTCCGCGGCGACACCTCGGGTGGCGGCGGCAAGCCGGCTACCCTGGAAACCGGCGCGGTGGTCCGCGTGCCGCTGTTCGTCAACCAGGAAGAAGTGATCCGCGTCGACACCCGTTCGGGTGAGTACTCCGCGCGCGTCAAATAATCCGGCGCAGCCGGATTACCTGTAGAGCCGAGCCCATGCTCGGCTTTGCTTCCGGCCCCGCTGGCGCCGGAACGAACAGCAGCCGAGCATCGCTCGGCGCTACATGGCCACGATCCACCCCGGTGGATCGTAGGCCCACCGCCCCCCAGCCAGTGAGCCCGCATGAGCGATAGCCCGCACCTCCCCGAAGCCTGCGACCTGCTCATCGAAGCCGGTTATGTCGTTCCGATCGAGCCGCATGCGGTGGTGCTGGAAGACCACGCCGTCGCCGTGCGTGGCAGTGAGATCGTGGCCATCCTGCCGCGTGCCGAGGCGCGCGCGCGGTTCCGTGCCGCGCAGGTGGTCAGCCGTCCCGAAGCCGCACTGATGCCGGGCCTGGTCAATGCGCACACGCACAACCCGATGACCCTGCTGCGCGGCGTCGCCGACGACCTGCCGCTGATGACCTGGCTGCAGCAGCACATCTGGCCGGTGGAAGCGGCGGTGATCGGCCCCGAGTTCGTTGCCGACGGCACCACGCTGGCCATCGCCGAGATGCTGCGCGGCGGCACCACCTGTGCCAACGAGAACTACTTCTTCGGCGACGTGCAGGCCGCGGTCTACAAGAAGCATGGTTTCCGCGCGCTGGTCGGCGCGGTGATCATCGACTTCCCCACCGCCTGGGCCAAGACCGACGACGAGTACTTCGCCAAGGCCGGTGAACTGCACGACCAGTGGCGCACCGATCCGCTGATCGGCACCGCGTTCGCGCCGCATGCGCCGTATACGGTGAACGATGCCAACTTCGAGCGGGTGCGGATGCTGTCCGACCAGCTCGACATGCAGGTGCACCTGCACACCCACGAGACCGCGCAGGAAATCAACGATTCGATCAGGCTGCACGGCCAGCGCCCGCTGGCGCGGCTGGATCGCCTCGGCCTGGTCAACGACCGCCTGATCGCGGTGCACATGACCCAGCTGACCGACGCGGAAATCCACCTGTGCGCCGAGCGTGGCGTCAGCGTGGTGCACTGCCCGGAATCGAACCTGAAGCTGGCCTCCGGATTCTGCCCGGCCTGCGCCCTGCAGCGCGCCGGCGTGAACCTGGCGATCGGCACCGACGGCTGTGCCAGCAACAACGACCTGGACATGTTCAGCGAGAACCGCACCGCGGCGATCCTGGCCAAGGCCGTGGCCGATGATGCCACCGCGCTGGATGCGGCCACCACGCTGCGCGCGTCCACGCTGGGCGGTGCGCGCGCGCTGGGCTTCGGTGACCGCATCGGTTCGATCGAAGCCGGCAAGCAGGCCGACCTGGTCTGCGTCGACCTGTCCGCGCTGGAAACGCAGCCGCTGCACAACGTGCTGTCGCAGCTGGTGTACGCCACCGGCCGCCAGCAGGTCAGCGACGTCTGGATTGCCGGCAAGCCGAAGCTGGTGCAGCGCGAGCTGGTCGGCATGGACCTGCCGGGCATCATCGCCAACGCGCGCCAGTGGCGCGAGCGCATCCGCCATATCCGCGCCTGATCCCTGGCGCCGCAAGGACACCCTCATGACTGCCCCCCACGCTTCCTCCAATTTCGATCAGGCCGAGCTGGACAAGTTCGCCGCTCTGGCCAACCGCTGGTGGGACGCTGATGGCCCGCAGAAGCCGCTGCATGCGCTCAATCCGGTGCGCCTGCAGTACGTCGCGGATCGCGTGCCGCTGCGCGGCGCACGCGTGCTCGACATCGGTTGCGGTGGCGGCCTGTTGAGCGAAGCGCTGGCGCAGGCCGGCGCCGACGTCACCGCCATCGACCTGGCCCCGGAACTGGTCAAGGTCGCGCGGCTGCATGCGCTGGAAAGCGGCGCCAAGGTCGACTACCGGGTCCAGGCCGCCGAGGATCTGGCCGCTGAGCAGCCGGGCAGTTTCGATGTGGTCACCTGCATGGAGATGCTCGAGCACGTGCCCGATCCCGGCGCAGTCATCGAAGCCTGCAAGCGCCTGCTGAAGCCGGGCGGTCACCTGTTCCTGTCGACCATCAACCGCACCGCTGCCGCCTTCGCGGTGGCGATTGTCGGTGCCGAGTACGTGGCGCGGCTGCTGCCCAAGGGCACCCACCACTACCAGGAATTCATCAAGCCGGCCGAGCTGGCACGCTGGCTGCGCGAGGCCGACCTGCAGCTGGCGGATGTCAGCGGCATGGCCTACGAGCCGTGGCGCAACCATGCCCGCCTGAGCAGCCGCACCGACATCAACTATCTGGCTTACGCGGTCAAGCCGGCATGACCTCCGCCCGCTTCCCGCGCGCGGTGTTGTTCGACCTGGATGGCACCTTGCTGGACAGCGCGCCGGACTTCGTCGCCACCTGCAACGCGATGCTGGCCGAACGTGGCCGTGCGCCGGTCGATCCGGCGCAGCTGCGGCCGGTGGTCTCGAAGGGCTCGCGTGCCATGGTGGGGGCCGCCTTCCCGGACCTGGATACCACCGCGCGCGATGCGCTGATCCCGGAATTCCTGCAGCGCTATGAAGCGTTGATCGGCCAGCACGCCGTTCTGTTCGATGGCGTGGCCGGCATGCTTGCCGCGCTGGATGACGCCGGTACGGTGTGGGGCATCGTCACCAACAAGCCCGAGTACCTGGCGCGCTTGATCCTGCCGCAGTACGGCTGGCAGCAGCGCTGCGCGGTGCTGGTCGGCGGTGACAGCCTGGCCGAGCGCAAGCCGCACCCGCTGCCGCTGCTGCACGCCGCGCAGGCGATCGGTATCGCCGCCGAAGACTGCGTGTACGTCGGCGATGACGAGCGCGACATCGTCGCTGCGCGTGCGGCAGCCATGCCGTCGGTGGCGGCGCTGTGGGGCTACCGCCTGCACAGCGACGACCCGCTGGCCTGGCAGGCCGACGTGCTGGTCGAGAACGCCGAACTTCTGCAACTGGCCAGTCTCTGGCCGACCCGGCCGGCAGCCCCGGCCCAGCCGTAAGGAATGACGTAGTGAGCAGTACCGCGCTGGACAGTTTCCTCGACAAGTGGCGCAGCCGTTGGCCGGAATGGTCGGTGGCCGCCCCGTTCGTGGCCGAATCGCAACGCGAGCTTGCAGTGGCGTGGTTCGCGCTGCTGCAGGAGTTCGACGACATGCTCAACACCGGCGGTGATCCGCTGCCGGCCGACGCCAAGCTGGCGTGGTGGGGCGAGGAACTGCGCAGCTGGGCCGCGCATCGTTCGCGCCATCCGCTGGGCCGCCTGCTGGAACCGGTGCGTGCGCCGTGGGCACAGCTGGCCGAAGCGCTGCCGGATCTGGTTGAGGCGCGTACCGTCGCGCTGGATGCGGCCGGTGCCGAGCGTGCGCTGGCGAACTACGCCGAGGCCGTAGCCGCAGTGGAGGCGGCCTTGTTCGCTGGAAAGCCGGGTAATGGCACACCGCGCAGCGGCGCCGGTCGCGCAGTGCAGCTGCAGACCCTGGCCCAGCGCCTGCAGGATGCCGGCGTGGCAGGTGTACCGCGCAGCCTGCTGGACGGTGATGCCAGCACCGCCGCGCAGCGCTGGGCACAGCATCTGTTGAAGGGGTGGGGCACCCGCGTGCCCGGCCCGCGCCCGCGCCGCGTGTGGTCCAGCCTGGCGCGTGCCCGTGTCGTCGCGCAGGCCGCAGGCAAGCCGATTGAAGCCACTCCCGTGCGCACTCTGTTGCGCGTGTGGTGGGCTGCGCGCGGCTGATCCGCTGGCCGCATCGCGTGATGAGCCGAGCATGGGCTCGGCTCTACAGATTCCCTGCCTGCTGTAGAGCCGAGCCCACGCTCGGCTGCCTTTCTGCGCTACTTGCGCTCCAGCACCAGCAACGGGTCGATGCGGGGTTGCGCGTGTGGTGGGCTGCGCGCGGCTGATCCGCTGGCCGCATCGCGTGATGAGCCGAGCATGGGCTCGGCTCTGCAGATTCCCTGCCTGCTGTAGAGCCGAGCCCACGCTCGGCTGCCTTTCTGCGCTACTTGCGCTCCAGCACCAGCAACGGGTCGATGCGGGTATCGAACCAGTTCATGCCCCAGTGCAGGTGCGGGCCGGTGGCACGGCCGGTGGCGCCGACCGCGGCGATCACCTGGCCCTGTTCCACGCGATCACCGACCTTTACGTCGATGCGCGACAGGTGCAGGAAGTTGGAACTGACCCCGAAACCGTGGTCGAGCAGCAGCGTGCCACCGGTCAGATACAGGTCCGGGCCGGCGAAGGTGACGATGCCGGCGGCAGGCGCCTTCACGGGCGTGCCGGTCGGTACCGCGATGTCCATGCCGGAATGACCGGCGCCGGGCTGGCCGTTGTACACGCGTGCGTTGCCGAAGCGGCCGCTGATGCGGCCCTGCACCGGCCAGATGAAGGTCTGGGTGAAGTCGGTACGGTCGTCATCGCGGGCGCGTGCGGCGGTCACCTGTGCCTGCTCGCGCTTGATCCGCTCGGCAATCGCCGGCGGCGGATTGACCGTCTTCGGCGGCACGCCATTGACCCGCTCGGTGGGCCAGTCACGCGGCGTCACCGCAATGGTTTCCGTCTCGCTGCCACCATCGGGGCGTTGCACCTGTACGCGCAGCGGGCCCTTCTCGTCGCGGCCAATGCCGAACACCACGCTGCCATAGCCGCTCACCCGCAGCTGGCGGCCGGCGTACTGCACGCGGCTGCCGGCAGGAACCTTGCCGATCACCAGTGCGCCCTGCGACGCACTGGCCGGGAACACCACGCGGCTGTCGATCAGGCTGCCGATGCCATCCTGCGCCTGCGCCGGGGATGCGGAAAACAGGGGCGCGGCCAGCAGCGCCCCGATCAGGAGAACGGAGCGCATCAGCGGTCGTAGGTCATGCGCTGGCCGGCGGGCTCGCCCACCAGCTTGCTGCCGTCCCACACCAGCTGGCCATTGACCCAGGTGGAGGCAATGCGCGAACGGAACGTGGTGCCCTCGAACGGCGACCAGCCGCACTTGGACAGCACGTCCTCGCGCTTGACCGTGAACGGCACATCCTCAACCAGTACCAGGTCGGCAAAGTACCCTTCACGCAGGAAGCCACGCTCCTCGACGTCGAACAGCTGTGCCGGCGCATGGGCGAACTTCTCCACCACCTGCTCGCGGGTCAGCTTGCCTTCGTGCACGCGCTCCAGCGCGGCCACCAGCGCGTACTGCACCAGCGGCAGGCCCGACGGCGCCTGCGCGTAGGGCTTCTGCTTCTCTTCCCAGGTATGCGGCGCATGGTCGGTGGCCAGCACGTCCAGCACGTCGTCGGCCAGCGCAGCGGTGATCGCCTCGCGGTCGGACACTTCCTTGATGGCCGGGTTGCACTTGATCAGGTTGCCCTTGGTCGCATAGTCCGGCCGCGCGAAGTGCAGGAAGTGCACGCAGGTTTCAGCGGTGATCTGCTTGCGGCTGCCGTCGGCGCGGATCAGCGGGCCCTTCTCGAACAGCGCCAGCTCGTCGGCGGTGGAGATGTGCAGCACGTGCAGGCGCGTGCCGTGCTTGCGCGCCAGCGACATCGCCAGGCGGGTCGACTTGATGCAGGCTTCGCGCGAGCGGATGTCCGGGTGCATGTCCGGGGTCAGCGCGTCGCCGTACTTCTCCTGGAAGGCCTTCAGGTTGGCATCGATCATCGGCGTGTCTTCGCAGTGCGTGATGATCGGGGTCGGGCATTCGCGGAAGATCGCATCCAGCGTTTCCGGGTTGTCGACCAGCATGTTGCCGGTCGAAGCACCCATGAACACCTTCACGCCCGGGGCCTTCTTCGGGTCCAGGGCGCGGATCGCGTCCAGGTTGTCATTGCTGGCGCCGTGGTAGAAGCCGTAGTTGGCCCAGGCACGGCCGCGGGCGAGCTCGTACTTGGCTTCCAGGATGGTCGAATCCAGCGTCGGCGGGTTGGTGTTGGGCATGTCCATGAAGCTGGTCAGGCCACCGGCCACGGCCGCGGCCGATTCGCTGGCGATATCGCCCTTGTGGGTCAGGCCCGGTTCGCGGAAGTGCACCTGGTCATCGATCATGCCGGGCAGCAGCCAGCGCCCGGCCGCGTCCACCACCTGCTCGCCGTCGCGCGGCGCCAGCCCACTGCCGATCTGCGCGATGCGGCCGTTCTCGATGCGCAGGTCGCCGTCGAAGGTGCGGCCTTCGTTGACCATGCGGGCGTTGGTGATGAGGGTGGAGGACATGTCAGTGTTTTCCTGTGCAACGGCAAGAGGGGGCGTCGGGGGACTCGGGCACGGGGTCGAAGCCGCCGGGATGGAACGGGTGGCAGCGGCCCAGCCTGCGCGCAGCCAGCCAGCTGCCGCGCAGCGGGCCGTGTCGCGAGATGGCATCCATCGCGTATTCAGAACAGCTCGGCACGAAACGGCAGCGTGGCCCCAGCAAGGGGCTGATGAAGCGCTTGTAGAAGCGCAGCAGGGCGATGAGCAGGCGCGAGATCACCCAGTCATCTTATGCCAGTTGGCATGAAGGCCGCATTTGTGCAGGATGGGCCGTTGGTCGCATGTCGCCGATGGCCTGCGACCGGTACCAGCACCTTCGGGTGCTGGCCAGGTTCCGTACCGCGCAAGGCGGTCCGTGTTCGTCGGACTGCCCCCAGGGCGCCTTGACTCCAGGACTGAATGGAGCAGGGTGCCGAGGTTGCTGCTGCGGGTCGGGTAGGCTATAAAGGCCCGCTTTCCCGGGCCCCGGGGAATCCAAGGAAGAGCGTTTCGTGGCTGCTAAAAAAACTGCAAAGAAGGCCGCAACGGCCGCCAAGAAAACCGCCAAGCCTGTTGTGAAGAAGTTGGCGGCAAAGCCCGTTGCCAAGAAGCCGGCCAGCAAGCCGGCGACCAAGGCAGCGTCCTCGCAACCGGCGGCCAGGAAGGCCACCGCAAAGAAAGCGCCGGTCAAGGCAACCAAGCCGGTGGCGAAGAAGGCCGCTGCGCCCGCCAAGGCCAAGCCAGCCGCTGCCAGCAAGAAGGCGCCGGTGAAGAAGGCCGTCAGCAAGGCTGCGCCGGTAAAAAAGGCCGCCGCCACGCCGGTGGTCAAGAAGGCAGCAGCCAAGCCGGCGCCGAAGGCGGTGGTGAAGAAGGCCGCTGCCAAGCCGGTCGCCAAGCCCGCGGCAAAGAAGGTCGCTGCGGCCAAGCCGGTCGCCACGCCTGCTGCTGTAAAGAAGGTCGCCAAGAATGTCGCCGCGCCGGCCGTAAAGCCGACCCCGGCCCCAGTAGTGAAGTCCGCACCGAAGCCTGCCGCCAAGCCGGCTCCGGCCAAGCCTGTCCCGGCCAAGACCGTGGCAGTGGCAGCAGCCCAACCGGCCTCCAAGCCGGCCCCGGCCGCCGCTCCTGCTGCTTCGAAGGCCCCGCAATCCAAGAATCCCGTGCCCGTTTCGAAATCGCCTGCCAAAACCGCCGTGAAATCCGATTCCGCCCCGAAGACCGTGTCGCGCCCTGTCGGCAAGGTTGCCGTGGCCGTCGCCGCCCGCTCGGCGGCACCGGCCCCGCGCAGCAAGTACAAGGTGGTCGAGTACAAGACCGACGAGGCCACTGGCCGCCCGATCCTGCCGGCTGGCTACAAGCCGTCCTCGGAAGAGGAATACATGAGCCCGCTGCAGCAGGAATATTTCCGTCAGCGCCTGCAGAACTGGCGTGCGGATCTGGTGGAAGAGTCCAAGCAGACCATCGAGAACCTGCGCGAGGAAGTGCGTGACATCGGCGACGAAGCCGAGCGCGCGACCCGCGAGACCGAGAACTCGCTGGAACTGCGTACCCGCGACCGCTACCGCAAGCTGATCGGCAAGATCGACAGCACCCTGAAGCGCCTGGAAGCCGGCGACTACGGTTACTGCGTCGATACCGGCGAAGAAATCGGCCTGGAGCGCCTGGAAGCGCGTCTGACCGCCGAGCGCACCATCGACGCCCAGGAGCGTTGGGAGCACCTGCAGAAGCAGCAGGGCGACTGATTCCCGGTCGTTGCGTGGTCATGCAGAAAACCCGGCCTCGGCCGGGTTTTTTGTCAGCAGAAGCAGCCGAGCATGGGCTCGGCTCTACAACGTGCCGGTGCGCGGCGGGAAAGCCGGCCTTCGCGGGCGGTCGCTGTAGAGCCGAGCCCACGCTCGGCTCAGGCCGCGGCCGGAGCAGAAGCAGCCGAGCATGGGCTCGGCTCTACAGGTTCATTGCAGGTCGCGAAGATTCAACTTCCGCAGCGTCGGGTTCTTCCAGGCGGTGATCCCGGCCACGCTCAGCACCGCGAACCCACCCAGCACCACGGCGGGAACCAGGCCGAGCAGCTTCGCCATCGTGCCGGCATAGAACGCGCCCAGTTCATTGGACGAACTGATGAAGATGCCGTTGATCGACGACACGCGGCCGCGCATCTCTTCCGGCGTGGCCAGCTGCAGGATGGTCGAGCGGACCACCACCGAGACGCCATCGAAAGCCCCATAGAACAGCAGGATCAGCGCCGACAGCCAGAAGTGCTGCGACAGCCCGAAGCTGATCACGCACAGGCCGAAGCCGGCCACCGCGAACAGCAGCACGCGGCCGGCATTGCGGTGCAGCGGATGGCGGGCCAGCCACAGGCCCACGCACACCGAGCCCAGCGCCGGCATTGCGCGCAGGATGCCCAGGCCTTCCGGGCCGTGGTGCAGGATCTCGTGCAGGAACGCCGGCAGCATCGCCACCACGCCGCCCAGCAGCACCGAGAACATGTCCAGCGCCATCGCGCCGACCATGATCCGGTTGCCGACCACGAAGCGCGCGCCCTCAGCGATGCTCTTGAAGATCGGGGCGGCCGGGCCGGCATGCACCGGCTCTTCCACCTTCAGAGTGGCCAGGCAGGCCATCGCCACCAGCGCGAAGACGGTGGCCACCGCGTAGGACAGGCCCTTGCCGCCGAAGCCGACCAGCACGCCCCCCAGCGCCGGGCCGGCGATCATGCCGGCCTGGAACACCACGGCGCCAAGACCGGCGCCACGGGCGAACTGATCGCGGGCCAGTACCCGCGCGAACAATGCGTTGTAGATTGGCGACAGGAAGGCACGGACCATGCCGGTCAGTGCGATGGCCGCATAGATCGGCCACACGCCGTCAATCGGCAGCCAGCCCATGGCCACGCTGGTCAATACCAGTGCGGTGGCGATCAGCCCGCAACAGGCGACCATGCCCAGCCGACGGCGTGGCAGGTGATCCACCAGGTAACCGGCGAACGGGGCCACGCAGAAGAACGGCACGACCTCGGCCAGGCCGATCAGGCCCAGCGAGAACGGATTGCGGGTGACTTCGTAGATATGCCAGCCGACGGTGACCGCGACCACCTGGTAGGACAGCATCGCGAAGATGCGGTAGGCCAGCAGCCTGGCGAAACCGGGGCGGGACAGCAGGCCCAGTGCGCTGTCTTCGGCTGTGGCAGGTTCGCTCACGACGGGTCGCGCTGCAGCTGCGCCTGCGCGGTTTCGCGGATGAAGGCCAGCATCGCCGCCACACCATTGCTGCGGGTCGGCGAGAGGTGGCGGGCCAGGCCGATGTCCTGGATGTAGCTCGGTTCGGTGGCCAGGATCTCCTGCGCCGAGCGCCCAGAGTACACGCGCAGCGCCAGGAAGATCAGGCCGGAGACAATCGCCGAATCGCTGATGGCATGGAAGCGCAGCGCCTGCGCGTTGCCTTCGGGCACGATCCAGACCATCGACTGGCAGCCGAGCAGGCGATGCTCTTCGGTCTTCCATTCTTCCGGGAAGGCCGGCAGCTTGCGGCCGAGGTCGATCAGGTACTGGTAGCGCTCGGACCAGTCGCCGAAGAAGCCGAATTCCTCGGCGATGGCGGCCTGGGCCTCGGCGGCGGTGGGTTCAAGCGGGAACGGGGAGTCGGTCACAACAGTCTCTACGGTGGGGGCGTGGCCGGCATGCCGGCCACGGGGCAGGGCAGGTCAGCCGCGCTTGCGCGACCAGCGCACGCCCTGCGGGGTGTCTTCCAGCACGATGCCTTCGGCGGCCAGCTGGTCGCGGATGGCGTCGGAACGGGCGAAGTCGCGCGCCTTCTTGGCAGCGGCACGCGCGTCGATCAGGCCCTGGATGCGGGCATCGTCGCCGCCATCGCTGGCCGCGGTACCGAACCACTGTGCCGGGTCGGCCTGCAGCAGGCCCAGCGCCAGGCCGGCGCCGAGCAGCTCACCCTTCAGGCGCGCCTGCTCGGCCGGGTCGGTGGCACGACGCGCGTCGGCGGCGATGCGCGCCACTTCGGCCAGCGCCTGCGGGGTGTTGAGATCGTCGTCCAAGGTCGCCTCGACCGTGGCCGGAATCACTGCGCTGGCCTCGACCGATGCCAGCTCGCGCAGGGTGCCGTACAGGCGGTCCAGGGTGCGCACCGATT
Source organism: Stenotrophomonas maltophilia (assembly GCF_002799245.1). Classification (GTDB taxonomy): domain Bacteria; phylum Pseudomonadota; class Gammaproteobacteria; order Xanthomonadales; family Xanthomonadaceae; genus Stenotrophomonas; species Stenotrophomonas maltophilia_S. The sequence goes on from NZ_NEQV01000002.1 coordinate 1,019,599, forward strand.
GCTCGATCAAGCCATCGGACCAGTCCAGCGGCTGCCGGTAGTGGGCCGACAGCAGGGCCAGGCGCAACGCTTCCGGCGGATGCTGGCGCACCAGGTCGTGCACGCGCTCGATGTTGCCCAGCGACTTGCTCATCTTGGCGCCGCCGAAGTTGAGCATGCCGTTGTGCAGCCAGAACCGGGCGAAGATCCTGCCGCCGTGAGCGCATTCGCTCTGCGCGATCTCGTTCTCGTGGTGCGGGAACTGCAGGTCGACGCCGCCGGCGTGGATGTCGATGGTCTCGCCCAGGTGGGCGGCGGCCATCGCCGAGCACTCGATATGCCAGCCCGGACGGCCCCGGCCCCACGGCGATTCCCAGCCGGGCAGGTCGTCGCTGGACGGCTTCCACAGCACGAAATCGCCCGGGTCGCGCTTGTACGGAGCCACGTCGACGCGGGCGCCGGCCAGCATTTCGTCGGGGTCGCGGCGCGACAGCTTGCCATAGCCGTCGAAGCTGGCCACGGCGAACAGCACATGGCCCTCGGCGGCATAGGCATGCCCGTTGGCGATCAGCTGCTCGATCATGGTGATGATCTGCGGCATGTGCGCGGTTACTTCCGGCTCGATGTCCGGCGGCACCACACCCAGTGCGGCCATGTCTTCACGGTAGGCGGCGGCGAAGCGGTCGGTGATGGTGCTGATCGGCACCCCCTGCTCGCGCGCGGCGGTGTTGATCTTGTCGTCCACGTCGGTGATGTTGCGGGCGTAGCGCAGTGCGCCGAAACGGCGCCGCAGCAGGTCGGCCAGCACCCCGAACACCACCGGGCCACGGGCGTTGCCGATGTGCACGTAGTTGTAGACCGTCGGGCCGCACACATACAGGGTCGGACAGGCCGGGTCGAGCGGGGTGAACGGTTCGAGCTGGCGAGTCAGGTTGTTGTGCAGGCGCAGGGTCATGGGGCTGTGGCTGGGGGACAAGCCTGTGATTTTAGAACGTGTCGGCCCCCTTTGGGGGCACTGGCTGCCACCGGTGGACGCCGGTTCTCCGGCAGTGGGGTGGGCAGGAGCGGCGTGGACGGGTAATGTTCAGCCCCTTGCGCTCGTCACTGCCTACACTATCGCCGTGTCCTTGCTCCCGTCGCCAATGAAATCCACCGCGTTGCTGACCCTGGCCTGCCTGTCGGCGCTGCCCGCCGTGGTGCTGGCCCAGGAGGCCGAGCCCCGCAACCGGGTGGTGATCGTGGAGAACGTGAAGTTCGACTACGCCCAGGTGCTGAACGTCGAGCCGGTGTTCCAGACCCTTCGCGCGACCCGTACCGAAGAACACTGCGAGCCGGTGTCGACGCGGACCCTGGCCCCGGTCAACGTGACCGGCGAGGAGCCGGTCGAGGACAAGGGCCGGATCAGCCGCTTCTGGGACTCGGTGCGCTCGATGTTCAAGCGCAGCGACGACGAGGCCGTCGAGGAGGTCGGAGCCGAAACGCCGGCCCCGGCGCCGGCCAACAATGGCCCGATGCTGACCCGCGACTGCCGCATCGTGCCGGTGGGGCGTGAATTCCGCCGGCCCATCGCCTACGACGTGGATTACGTCTACAAGGGCACCAAGTACCGCTCGCGGCTGCCGGAAGACCCCGGCAACCGGCTCAAGATCCGGGTATCGATCACCCCCTGGGTCGGCCCCGAGCAGGGCACTGCCAGCAATCCCTGATTCTGCGACCCCGGCCTCTTGCGCCGGCCCCGGACGCATGCAAAGATATTCGGCCATGAAGCTCACCGACTTCCAGCACGACAGCAGCGCAGCCCGACAGGCGTCTGGCATGACCTCGCGTGCGCGTCGACCGGAACCCCACATTCTCGCTGGGTAACCGGAGCTTTTTGCTGTTCGTCCGAAAAAAACCCAGCCCACCGGCTGGGTTTTTTCGTTTCCGCGTTCTGAAAGCTGCAACTGCAACCTTTTCGCTCCACCTTTGGTTCCTGTTTTTCCCTTCCACTGCGTCGAACCCGGCGCCGCCTCGCAAGGAAAGATGATGTCCCCCAAGCACTTCCTGAACACCCAGGACTGGAGCCGCAGCGATCTCGACGCGCTGCTGACCCAGGCTGCGCTGTTCAAGCGCAACAAGCTCGGCGACCAGCTCAAGGGCAAGTCGATCGCGCTGGTGTTCTTCAACCCGTCCATGCGCACCCGCACCAGCTTCGAGCTGGGTGCCTTCCAGCTCGGCGCCCACGCGGTGGTGCTGCAGCCAGGCAAGGATGCGTGGCCGATCGAGTTCAACCTCGGCACGGTGATGGACGGAGACACCGAAGAGCACATCGCTGAAGTGGCCAAGGTGCTGGGCCGTTACTGCGACATCATCGCCGTGCGCGCGTTCCCCAAGTTCATCGACTGGGCCTATGACCGCCAGGACATCGTCCTCAACAGCTTCGCCAGGTACTCGCCGGTGCCGGTCATCAACATGGAGACCATCACCCACCCGTGCCAGGAGCTGGCCCACATCATGGCCCTGCAGGAGCACTTCGGTACCCAGGACCTGCGTGGCAAGAAGTACGTGCTGACCTGGACCTACCACCCCAAGCCGCTGAACACCGCGGTGGCCAATTCGGCGCTGACCATCGCCACCCGCATGGGCATGGACGTGACCCTGCTGTGCCCGACCGCCGACTACATCCTCGACGACCGCTACATGGGCTGGGCCGAGCAGAACGTGGCCGAGAGCGGCGGCTCGCTGAAGATCAGCCATGACATCGACAGCGCCTACGCCGGTGCCGACGTGGTCTACGCCAAGAGCTGGGGCGCGCTGCCGTTCTTCGGCAACTGGGAACCGGAAAAGCCGATCCGCGACCAGTTCAAGCACTTCATCGTCGACGAACGGAAGATGGCGCTGACCAACAACGGTGTGTTCAGCCACTGCCTGCCGCTGCGCCGCAACGTGAAGGCCACCGATGCAGTGATGGATTCGCCGCAGTGCATCGCCATCAACGAAGCCGAGAACCGACTGCATGTGCAGAAGGCGATCATGGCCGCCGTTGCCGGGCGCTGATTCTCGTTAGACGTTCAAGCATTCCAGACAATCCGCCGGGCATGGCCCGGCGCTACCAGGACATACCCCCCATGAGCAACAAAGACGTCGTCCTCGCCTTCTCCGGCGGCCTCGATACCAGTTTCTGCGTGCCGTACCTGCAGGAGCGTGGCTACAACGTGCACACCGTGTTCGCCGATACCGGCGGCGTGGATGATGAAGAGCGTGATTTCATCGAGAAGCGCGCTGCCGAGCTGGGCGTGGCCAGCCATGTCACGGTCAATGGTGGCCCGGCCATCTGGGAAGGCTTCGTCAAGCCGTTCGTGTGGGCCGGTGAAGGTTACCAGGGCCAGTACCCGCTGCTGGTCTCGGACCGCTACCTGATCGTCGATGCCGCGTTGAAGCGTGCTGCCGAGCTGGGCACCAACATCATCGCCCACGGCTGCACCGGCATGGGCAACGACCAGGTCCGTTTCGACCTGGCCGTGAAGGCACTGGGCGACTACCAGATCATCGCGCCGATCCGCGAGATCCAGAAGGAACACACCCAGACCCGCGCCTACGAGCAGAAGTACCTGGAAGAGCGTGGCTTTGGCGTGCGCGCCAAGCAGCAGGCCTACACCATCAACGAGAACCTGCTGGGCCTGACCATGTCCGGTGGCGAGATCGACCGTTGGGAAGCCCCGGGCGAGGGCGCGCGTGGCTGGTGCGCACCGCGCAGCGAGTGGCCGGAACAGGCCCTGAGCGTGACCCTGAAGTTCGTTGAGGGCGAAGCCGTCGAACTGGACGGCAAGGCGCTGCCGGGCGACCAGATCCTGGCCCAGCTCAACAAGCTGTTCGCCCCGTATGGCGTTGGCCGCGGCGTCTACACCGGCGACACCGTGATCGGCCTGAAGGGCCGCATCGTATTCGAGGCCCCGGGCCTGGTCTCGCTGCTGGCCGCACACCGCGCGCTGGAAGATGCCGTGCTGACCAAGCAGCAGAACCGTTTCAAGCCGGACGTGGCACGCAAGTGGGTGGAGCTGGTGTACGAAGGTTTCTACCACGATCCGCTGAAGACCGACATCGAGGCTTTCCTGAAGTCCTCGCAGGCCAAGGTCAACGGCGAGGTGGTGCTGGAAACCCGTGGTGGCCGCGTCGATGCAGTGGCGGTGAAGTCGCCGCACCTGCTCAACACCAAGGGCGCCACCTACGCGCAGTCGGCCGACTGGGGCGTGGAAGAGGCTGAAGGCTTCATCAAGCTGTTCGGCATGAGCTCCACGCTGTACGCGCAGGTCAACCGCGGTTGACGTGACGGTAGTGCCGGCCGCTGGCCGGCATTCACCACCGACATCGTTGCCGGCCAGCGGCCGGCACTACCAGGATTGTTGATTCATGCTTGAACAGACGCTCGATCACCTGCAGGCCCTGGTGTCCTTCGACACCCGCAACCCACCGCGTGCGATCACCACCGGTGGCATCTTCGATTACCTGCGCGCGAACCTGCCGGGCTTCAACGTCGAGGTGATCGACCATGGCGCGGGCGCGGTAAGCCTGTACGCCGTGCGCGGTACGCCGAAGTACCTGTTCAACGTGCACCTGGATACCGTGCCGGACTCACCGCACTGGAGTGCCGACCCGCACGTGATGCGCCGCCTGGACGACCGTGTGGTCGGCTTGGGCGTATGTGACATCAAGGGCGCCGCTGCCGCACTGGTGGCGGCGGCCAATGCCAGCAATGGTGATGCCGCCTTCCTGTTCTCCAGCGACGAGGAAGCCAACGACCCACGCTGCATCGCCGCGTTCCTGGCCCGCGGTATCCCGTATGAAGCGGTGCTGGTGGCCGAGCCGACCATGAGCGAAGCGGTGCTCGCGCACCGTGGCATCAGCTCGGTGCTGATGCAGTTCGCCGGCCGCGCCGGGCACGCCTCGGGCAAGCAGGATGCAGCTGCCAGTGCGCTGCACCAGGCCATGCGCTGGGGCAACCGCGCGCTGGATCATGTGGAGTCGCTGGCCTCGGCGCGTTTCGGTGGGCTGACCGGCCTGCGCTTCAACATCGGCCGCGTCGAAGGTGGGATCAAGGCCAACATGATCGCACCGGCGGCCGAACTGCGCTTCGGTTTCCGGCCGCTGCCGTCGATGGATATCGATGCGCTGCTGGCGACCTTTGCCGGCTTCGCCGAACCGGAAGCCGCCGTGTTCACTGAGACGTTCCGTGGTCCCAGCCTGCCGGCCGGTGACATCGCCGAAGCCGAGAACCGCCGCCTGCTGGCACGCGACGTGGCCGATGCGCTGGATCTGCCGATCGGCAACGCGGTGGATTTCTGGACCGAGGCTTCCCTGTTCTCTGCCGCTGGCTATACCACGCTGGTGTTCGGTCCGGGCGATATCGCCCAGGCTCACACTGCCGATGAGTTCGTGACGCTGGAGCAGCTGCAGCGCTACACCGACGCCGTGCACCGCATCATCGCTGCCGGCGCCTGATCGACCCCACAACGCCGCCCGGCCCTGGCCGGGTGGAACTGCAACGCGGCGACCGCCGCCTGTGACGAAACCGAAATGTCTCCTGCCCTCCAGCCCCACCGCCAGACCCGCCAGACCATCGTGCGCCTGCTTTCCAGCATGGCCAGCGCGAAGGAGATCAGCCAGTACCTCAAGCGCTTCTCGCAGCTGGACGCCAAGCGCTTCGCCGTGGTCAAGGTCGGCGGCGCGGTGCTGCGCGACGACCTCGACGCGCTGACCTCGTCGCTGTCGTTCCTGCAGGAAGTCGGGCTGACCCCGATCGTGCTGCACGGCGCCGGCCCGCAGCTGGATGCCGAACTGTCGGCCGCCGGTATCGAGAAGCAGACCGTGAACGGCCTGCGCGTGACCTCGCCGGAAGCGCTGGCGATCGTGCGCCGGGTGTTCCAGCAGTCCAACCTGCGCCTGGTCGAGGCGCTGCAGCAGAACGGTGCACGCGCCACCTCGATCACCGGCGGCGTGTTCGAGGCCGAGTACCTGGACGTGGACACCTACGGCCTGGTCGGTGAGGTGAGGAAGGTCAATCTGGCACCGATCGAGGCCAGCCTGCGCGCCGGCTCGATCCCGGTCATCACCAGCCTGGGCGAAACCGCTGGCGGCCAGATCCTCAACGTCAACGCCGACTTCGCCGCCAACGAGCTGGTGCAGGAGCTGCAGCCGTACAAGATCATCTTCCTGACCGGCACCGGCGGCCTGCTGGACGAGCAGGGCAACGTGATCGACTCGATCAACCTGTCCACCGAATACGACCACCTGATCGCGCAGCCGTGGATCCACGGCGGCATGAAGGTGAAGATTGAACAGATCAAGGATCTGCTTGATCGCCTGCCGCTGGAGTCGTCGGTGTCGATCACGCGCCCGGCCGACCTGGCCAAGGAGCTGTTCACCCACAAGGGTTCGGGCACGCTGGTGCGCAAGGGCGAGAAAGTGCTGCGCGCCACCGCCTGGAGCGAGCTGGACCTGCCGCGCCTGAAGGGCCTGATCGAATCCAGCTTCGGCCGCACCCTGGTGCCGGAGTACTTCGAGAAGACCCGGCTGCTGCGTGCCTATGTCAGCGAGAACTACCGCACCGCGGTGATCCTCACCGACGAGGCCGAGGGCGTGTACCTGGACAAGTTCGCCGTGCTCGACGACGCGCAGGGCGAAGGCCTGGGCCGTGCGGTGTGGAACGTGATGCTGGAGGAAACCCCGCAGCTGTTCTGGCGTTCACGCCATGGCAACCCGATCAACCACTTCTACTACGCCGAATCCGATGGCTGCTACAAGCAGGACCATTGGAAGGTGTTCTGGTTCGGTGCCGATGGCATCGACCGGATCAAGACCTATGTCGACCATTGCGCGCGGCGCGCACCGAGCCTGCAGGGCTGAGCGATGAGCAACCCGGACGCCTGGACCACCGTTCCCACCCTGCGCGGCCAGCACGTGACGCTGCAGCCACTGCAGCACGAGCACGTGCCGGGCCTGCGCGATGCGCTCGAAGGCAGCGGCCTGGACCAGCTCTGGTACACCCAGGTGCCGTCGCCGCAGCAGGTCGAGCATTATGTGCAGGCCGCGCTGCAGGCGCAGGCCGAAGGCAAGGGGTTGCCGTTCGTGATCCGCGATGCGGCGGGCGCCATCATCGGCAGCACGCGCTTCTACGGCCTGGAGGCGGACGTGCCCAAGCTCAGCCTCGGCTACACCTGGTACACGCCGCGCGTGCAGCGCACCGGTGCCAACACCGAAGCCAAGCTGTTGCTGCTGCAGCATGCGTTCGAGGCCCTGGGGTGCATCAGCGTGGTGCTGGAAACCAGCTGGTTCAACTTCACCTCGCGCACCGCCATCGCCCGCCTCGGCGCAAAGCAGGATGGCGTGCTGCGCAACCACAAGCGGCACGCCGACGGCACGCCGCGCGACACCGTCATCTTCTCCATCATCGATGCGGAATGGCAGGGCGTGAAGCGCCACCTGCAGTACCGCCTGGACAGTCACGCATGAACGATTCGACCTTTACCCTTGGCATCGTCGGTGCCCGCGGCCATACCGGTGCCGAGCTGATCAAGCTGGTGGCCGCCCACCCGCGGCTGGAACTGGCCTTCGTCTCTTCGCGCGAGCGTGCCGGACAGCGCCTGTCCGACCACCATCCGGAATTCCAGGGTGACCTGCAGTACGAGAACCTGGACGCCGACGCGGTGGCCGCCAAGGGGGTGGACGCGGTGATCCTGGCCCTGCCCAATGGGTTGGCCGCGCCGTTCGTGGCTGCGCTGGAAGCGGCGAAGCCGGACACCGTCATCGTCGATCTTTCGGCCGACTACCGTTTCGACAACAGCTGGTACTACGGCCTGCCGGAGCTGACCCGCGGCCGTTACAACGGCCAGAAGCACATCAGCAACCCGGGCTGCTATGCCACGGCGATGCAGCTGGCGGTGCATCCGCTGCTGGACCTGCTGGCCGGCCCGCCGCAGTGCTTCGGTGTGTCCGGTTACTCCGGTGCCGGTACCACCCCGTCGGACAAGAACAACGTCGAACTGCTGGCCGACAACCTGATGCCGTATGCGCTGACCAACCATGTGCACGAGCGCGAGGTGTCGGTGCAGCTGGGCGTGGCTGTCGAGTTCATGCCGCATGTCGCGCCGCATTTCCGTGGCATCACCCTCACCGCCAACCTGTGGCTGAACCGCGTGCAGACCCGCGAACAGATCGTCGAGCGCTTCCAGCAGGCCTATGCCGGCGAACCACTGATCGAGGTGGTGGACGAAGCACCGTGGGTCAGCCGCATCGCCGGCCGCCATGGTGCCCAGGTCGGTGGCTTCACGCTGGCCCCGGGCGGCAAACGGGTCGTGGTGGTAGCGACCCTGGACAACCTGCTCAAGGGCGCGGCCACCCAGGCCATGCAGAACCTCAACCTCGCGCTGGGCATCGACGAATTGACGTCGATCCCGCACTGAACCCGTTTTCCGGAGCCCCCATGGCAGACCTTCTTTGGCAGAAGCCCGGCGTCGCCGTCGACGCACAGATCCAGACCTTCCTCGCCGGCGACGATGTGATCCTCGACCGCGAGTTCTTCCTGCACGACATCGCCGCAAGCGCCGCGCACGCACAGGGACTGCAGCACATCGGCATCCTCAGCGCCGACGAGCTGGCCGGCCTGCTGCGTGAACTGGACATCCTGGCGCAGGACTTCCGCGAAGGCCGCTTCGTGCTGGACACGCAGTACGAAGATGGCCACTCGGCGATCGAAGCGCGGCTGACCGAACGCCTCGGTGATGCCGGCCGCAAGATCCACACCGGCCGCAGCCGCAACGACCAGATCCTGGTGGCCACCCGCCTGTGGCTGAAGGAGAAGCTGCAGCGCGTCGCCCAGCTCAGCGCCGAAGTGGCCAAGGTCGCGCTGGACCGAGCACAGGCCGAGAAGGACCTGCCGATTCCCGGCTACACCCACATCCAGCGCGCCGTGGTGTCCTCGGCCGGCATGTGGTGGGCCGGCTGGGCCGAGGCCTTCATCGACAACGCCGTCCGCGCCCGCGACACCCATGCGCTGGTCGACGCCAATCCGCTCGGCACCGCCGCCGGCTACGGCGTGAACCTGCCGCTGGACCGCGAGCACACCACGGCGGCGCTCGGTTTCGCGCGCCTGCAGATCTCGCCGATCTACGCACAGCTGTCGCGCGGCAAGTTCGAGCTGGCCGCGCTGGAGGCGCTCGGTGGCGCCACGCTGGACCTGCGCCGCATTGCGTGGGACCTGTCGCTGTTCACCAGTGCCGAGTTCGGCTTCGTCGCGCTGCCGGCGCAGTACACCACTGGCAGTTCGATCATGCCCAACAAGCGCAACCCGGACGTGATCGAATTGATGCGCGCCACCCACGCCAGCGTCGCCGCTGCACGCACCGAGATCGAGCAGCTGCTGTCGCTGCCGTCGGGCTATCACCGCGATCTGCAGTCGTCCAAGGGTGCCATCTTCCACGGCTTCGGCCGTGGCCTGGCCGCGCTGGAGCTGCTGCCGGCGCTGCTGGCCAACCTGGAATGGCGTGACGACAAGCTGCGCGCAGCGATCGACTCGGGCATGTATGCCACCGATGTGGCCGTCGAAGCTGCCGTGGCCGGCGTGCCGTTCCGCGAGGCCTACAAGGCGGCTGCGGCGGGTGCCGACAGTGCAGGGCAGGGACGCACGCCGGAAGGCAGCCTGGCCGCGCGCGTGTCGCCGGGCTCGGCCGCCGACCTGCGCCTGGATGAACTGCGCGCACGCTGGCAGGCACTGTCCTGATGGCCGCCACCGTATACCTGGTGCTGGCGATGCGCCGCCCCGGCTTCACTGCCGCAGCGGTGCAACCGCACCGCGATTTCCTTGATGCCCTGCAGGCGCAGGGCAAGCTGCAGCTGACCGGCGGTTTCGCCGATGGCAGTGGTGGCGCCTACGTGCTGTGCAATGTTGAGAGCCTGGCGCAGGCGCAGGCCATTGTCGCCACCGATCCGCTGGTGACGATGCAGGCCTCCGACCTGACCGTGCACGAATGGAACACCCGCTGAGAGCCTGACCGATGACCCTGCACGCCGCCCACGTCGCCTCGCCGTTCCCGGAACAGGTGCTGCCGCCGTGGCGGCGTGCGGTGCTGAAGGTCGGCAGCAGCCTGCTGGCGGCCGACGGTGGTGGCCTGTCGCCGCGCCACGCGCTGGGCCTGGCCCAGTTCGTCTCGGCCAATGTACTGGCCGGGCGCGAGGTGGTGATCGTCTCGTCTGGCGCCGTTGCTGCCGGCCGAGCGATCCTGCCGCGCGCCGATGAACCCGGTGCGGCGATGGCGGCGCGGCAGGCCCTGGCCGCGCTCGGCCAGGCGCAGCTGATCGGGCTCTGGCAGCGCTTCTTCGAGCGCCCGGTGGCGCAGGTGCTGCTGACCCATGATGACCTGCGCAACCGTCGTCGCTATCTCAATGCACGTGCCACGCTCAATGAGCTGCTGCGCCTGGGCGCGTTGCCGGTGGTCAACGAGAACGACACCGTGTCGGTGGATGAGCTCAAGCTCGGCGACAACGACAACCTGGCCGCCACCGTGGCGGCGCTGGTCGATGCCGATGCGCTGTTCATCGCCACCGACATCGATGGCCTGTACAGCGCCGACCCGCGCACCGTGGCCGATGCGCGGCCGTTGCACGACGTGCCGGAACTGAGTGACGAGGTGCTGGCGATGGCGGGCGGCGCCGGCTCGCGCGCCGGTACCGGCGGCATGCGTACCAAGCTGGAGGCTGCGGCGAAGGCGGGCCGCCTCGGCATCGAGACCTATCTGTTCAATGGCCGCAGTGGCGAGGTGGTGCGCGCGCTGGCGCAGGACCGCCTGTTCGGCACCCGCATCCATGCCGCACGCAGCCGCGAAGCAGCACGCAAGCACTGGCTGCGGCACGCGCCGCTGGCCGAGGGCGCGATCGTCATCGATGCCGGTGCGGCACAGGCGATGCGCGAGAAGGGGGCCTCGCTGCTGCCCGGTGGCATCATCGGGGCGGAGGGCGTGTTCCGCCGTGGTGACATGGTGCAGGTGTGCTGGAACGCGCCGCAGGGCCGTGTCTGCGTGGCCCGTGGCGTCAGCCAGTACGCGGCCGATGACGTGCGCCGGATCGCCGGCCACCATTCGCGCGACATCCAGGCCGTGCTCGGCTACAACTACGGCGGCAGCGTCGTCCATCGCGACGATCTGGTGCTGCCATGACCGGTTTGAAGGACATCCCGATGAGCGAAATCGAAGCGAAGGCGCGTGCCTGCCGTGATGCAGCGCAGATCGTTGCCGGCCTCGACAGCGCGGCGCGACGCACGCTGCTGCTGGCGATGGCGCAGGCACTGGAAGTGAATGCAGGGCTGATCCTGGCCGGCAATGCGCGCGACCTCGCCGCCGCGCGCGACAAGGGCGTTGGCAGTGCCATGCTCGACCGCCTGGCGCTGGACCCGGCACGCCTGTTCGCCATGGCCGAGGCCGTGCGCGAGGTGGCGGCATTGCCGGACCCGGTTGGTCAGGTGACCCGGGACGATGTGCGCCCGAACGGTATCCGCGTGCAGAAGGTCCGCGTTCCGCTGGGGGTGATCGCGATGATCTACGAGGCACGCCCGAACGTGACCGCCGAAGCGGCCGCGCTGTGCCTGAAGGCGGGCAATGGCGTGATCCTGCGCGGTGGCTCCGAGGCGATTCATTCCAACACGGCCATCGCCCTGGCGCTGGCCGGTGCCCTGCAGGCCAACGGCGTACCGCCGGCCGCGGTGACCGTGCTGACCGACCTGCGCCGCGAAGCGATGCTGGAGCTGCTGCAGCTGCATGAGCTGATCGACCTGGCGATTCCGCGGGGGGGCGAAGGCCTGATCCGTTTCGTGGCCGAGCATGCGCGGGTCCCGGTGATCAAGCACTACAAGGGCGTCTGCCACCTGTTCGTGGACGCCAGTGCCGACCTGGGCAAGGCCATCGACCTGCTGGTGGACGGCAAGTGCAGCCGGCCGGCGGCGTGCAATTCGCTGGAGACGCTGCTGGTGCACCGCGACGTGGCGGGCGCGTTCCTGCCGCGCGTGGCGCAGGCGCTCGGCGAGCGCGGCGTGCAGCTGCGCGCCGATGCGCAGGCGCAGCCGCTGCTGCCGGGCAGTACGGCGGCGACCGATGAGGACTATGCTGCCGAGTTCCTCGACCTGGTGCTGGCCGTGCGCGTGGTCGACGACCTCGATGCGGCCATCGCGCACATCCGCCGCTATACCTCCGACCATACCGAAGTGATCGCCACCGGGGATGCCGGCCATGCCGAGCGCTTCGTCAATGCGCTGCGCTCGGCGGTGGTGATGGTCAATGCCTCGTCACGCTTCTCCGATGGTGGCCAGCTGGGCCTGGGCAGCGAGATCGGCATTTCCACCACGCGCCTGCATGCGTATGGCCCGATGGGCCTGGAAGCACTCACCGTCGAACGTTTCGTGGTGCGTGGCGAAGGGCAGACCCGCAAGTAGATCCACGCCATGCGTGGATGTTCATCGCGGTAGACCCCGGTGCCGACCAAGGTCGGCAGCTACCAGGGCAAGCGCCGACCAAGGTCGGCAGCTACCAGAGCTGGCGCCGGGCAGGGGCGGCGGCTGGCGCGCCGGATATGGCCTCACACCACCTCGCGGCGGATGCCGATCGGCCGCGCATGTTCATCCATGTGCAGCGTGGCGGCCTTGCAGCCCTTCAGGCGCTCGGCCAGGCCGGTGCTGGCCCCCAGGTCCGCAGCCACTTCGTTGAGGCTGGCCAGTGGCCGCGGCAGGCGGCGCTCGCGGCCACGGAAGCGTGCGCGGTTGTACTCCGCCCAGGCGATAAGCAGCACGCTGGCGCACAGCAGCATCAAGGGCAGCGCCACCAGCACGTACGGGTCGAACTGGTTCTGCCGTTCGTACAGCTGACGCCAGGCCAGCTGGCCGCCGATCAGCCACGAGAGCAGGGTCACCAGTGGCGCCCACAGGTAGAAGTAGAAGCCCCAGAACGCCAGGGTGACGAATCCCCAGGCGGTGCGCTGGAAGCGTGGCTGGCGATGCGGCTTGCGGATCATCCGCGAGTCGAAGCGGTTGGACGGGCGTTGCGCGTTCATCGGATCCCCCGGTCAGGGCTGGTCCAGGTGGCGCGCTTGCTGCGACGGCGCAGCAGCGTCTTCGGCAGCGCCACCAGGGTGGTGGAAAGGCTGATCAGCCAGTACGCCATCGGGTACCAGATGACCCAGAAGTAGTTGCGTCCAATCTGTGTTTCGTAACGCCGGTCGATGATCAGGCTGCTGGCGAACTGCAGCAGGCAGACCATCGCCAGGATCACGCCATGCCACTCCGGTAGCAGGCTGGCGATGTGCAGCTGCGGCGGCAGCTCGATGAATTTTCCCAGCGCCCACAGCAGCACGATGAACAGCATGGTGTAGGCCCAGATCACACTCAGCACGTACTCCAGCAGCACGCCCCACATGCGCCGCTCTTTCCAGTGCAGCAGCGAGCGCGCGTGGCGCAGCATCACCTCCACGCCACCCTGGGCCCAGCGCAGGCGTTGCCGCCACAGGCCCTTGAGTGTCTCCGGCATCAGGATGAAGCACAGTGCATTGGGTTCGTAGCGGATGTCCCAGTGCGCGCGCTGCAGGCGCCAGCTGATGTCGATGTCCTCGGTCACCATGTCATCCGACCACCAGCCGACCTGGTGCAGGGCGGTACGGCGGAAACCGGCGATCACTCCGGAGATGGTGAAGATGCGCCCGTACACCCGCTGTGCACGCTTGATCATGCCGATGATCGAGGAGAACTCGGCCACCTGCAGGCGTCCGAGCAGGGTGGAGCGGTTGCGGATGCGCGGGTTGCCGGTCACCGCACCGACCCGGTTGCCGCTGACCAGGTGCCAGACCATCCAGTGCAGCGCGTGTTCCTCCAGCATTGCATCGCCATCGATGCATACCAGGTACTCCGAGCGCGCGGCCAGTGCACCCATGCGCAGCGCATTGGCCTTGCCCAGGTTGCGGTCCAGGTGCAGTACGCGCAGCCGTGGATGCTGCGCTGCCAGTGCATCCAGCCGTGCGCCGGTGTCATCGCTGCTGCCATCATCGATGGCGATCACTTCGTAGTCGGCAGGGTAGCGCTGGGCCAGCGCCGCAGTGAGCGTGTCGTCCAGGTTCTCCGCCTCGTTGTGACAGGGCACCAGCAGGCTCGCGAAAGGGGGATCGATCATCAATGGAGGATCGTTGCGCGGGCGCGAGTGGCGTTCGCGCCGGTAGTAGTAATAGAGGCCGCCCGACATCCAGAAGAACGCCATCACCATCGGGTAGTAGAAGGCGAACTGGAACAGGACCTGCAGCAGCGGATGCATGCCCATGTCACTTCTCCGGGTACGGGAAGGTGCCGGCGGACATCGCCGCGCGGGCATCGCGGGTGGAGGGCTGGTCGGCGATGAAGTCGTCCGGGTACCAGGCGAAGTGGTGCACGCCCTGCGCCTGCAGCTGGCGGATCTGTGCACGCAGGCGCTCGGCGGGAATCGGCTGCCCGTTGCGCCAATCGACGGTCTGCAGCTCGAACAGCGTGTGCTGCAGTTGCGGGTCGTGTGCGCGTACTGCGGCCAGCAGTTGATCGAGCCAGCGCTCGGGGTGCCTGCTGCCTTCCATCCAGGGCATCGCCATCAGCGCCGTCTGGTCGTAGGCCTTGTTGAACAGGTCCAGTCGCTGCGCGAACCAGGCTTCACTCTGCGGGCGCAGTACCGGCTCGGCATACAGGTTGCGCACCGTTGCCAGTTTCGGCCGCCAGCGCTGCGCGCTGTCGCGCAGGGCCAGGGTGAAGTCGATCAGGGCCTGGGTGCGTGCGCTGCCATCTTCTCCGGCCGCCAAGGCGGGCAGCTCGGTGTCGCGCAGGTAGCCGTCGTCATGGAACAGCAGGCCTTCACAGTAGGAATTGACCGCCAGGTCCTCGTAGATGTCGAGCATGATCTGCCGGGCCTTCGGATTGGTGAAATCCAACCGGTACATGCCGTCGGCATCGCCGTTGCGGATCGCCAGCGCCTTGCGCTGCACCGGGTCGGGCAGCTCGAAGCCGAGCACCGGCAACCACGCGTAGACCTTCACGCCCGCTCGGGATTTCAGCTGCCAGGCGACGCGGCTGAACAGGTCCGCCCGCATCGGCATGTGCCGGTTGGGGAAGTACAGCGCGTCGGCCGTGTTGTTGCCGTCCGGGTCGGCGAAGGCCTGCAGGTAGACATGGGTCGGTGCGATGCGCTTGACCCGCTCGACCAGCGCGTCGAGGTTGCGGGCCTGTTGTGCCGGATCCGGATCGTACACATCATCCAGGTCGACCTGCAGGGCGCGGATGCCATCGAGCGCGACATCACGGCGCAGTTCATAGGCCAGGCCCTCCACGGTCGGATTGTCGCTCACCAGCAGCCTTGCCAGCCCGTGCAGGTCGCTGGCCACCGGGGTGCTGCGGCCCTCCAGGTCGAATGAGACCGGCATGCCCAGCTGCTCGGCGATGTCGTTGCTCAACTGGTTGTAGGCCGCGTATGGCCAGACGATGGCGCGCGGGCGTACCCCGAGATGCTGTTCGATGCGCTGCACGCTGCGTGCGAGGTCGCTGCGCAGGCGCTGCTCATACTGCGCTTCGCTCTCGTAGCTGTGCGTGGCCGGGCTGTAGATGCGGGTGACCACGGCGGGCGTGGAATTGCCCTGCGGATTGGCAGGCACGCCGTGATGCAGGTCGTCGGTATGGCTGGCCACTTCGATCAGGCCGCTGTCGTGCATCTGTTTCAGCTGCGCCCAGGTAACGAAGTCATCGTGGCCGAACGGGCGGTAGCCGTAGTCAATGGTGCGGCCCGGCAGCATGTCCACGTAGTCGGTGATCACCGCTACCAGGGCCGGGTAGTGGTAGGCCTGCAGCAGCGGGAAGGCCTTGTCGTAGACGCTGCGCAGGCCATCGTCGAAGGTCAGCAGCACCGGCTTCGGAGGCAGCGTGGCACGGCCCTGCGAGGCCTCGATCAGCTGCGACAGCGATACCGGGTGGTAACCATGCGCGCCCAGCCAGTCCAGATGCGCGGCGAAGTTCTGCGTGCTCACCGCATAGGTATCGGCATCGCCCTTGGCGGCCACCTGGTCGCGGATGTCGTGGTAGCTGAGGATCAGCAGGCCGTTGTCGACCGCATCAAGATGCAGGGGCTGCTGCGCGAACGCCGGTGGCACGCAGGCCAGCAGCAGGAGCACGATCAGTCGCAGGATACGGGCCATGTCAGTCTCCCCAGCGCAATGCGGCTTCGAAGCCGATATGGCGCTCGCGATGGCCGTCGTAGACCGGCCGTGACCAGCGCACGCCGTACTCGAACACGCGGCCGGGGCCCAGCTGCCACTCGTGCATGTAGGACACCGACGGTACCACTGCGCTGCCGAAGCCCTCCTGCCAGTAGTCACCCAGCGAGACGGTCAGCCGGTGCCGGAAGTGGCGCTCGTAATGCCGCCACAGCTGCTGGTCGATGCGCAGGCCGATCTCGACCATGCGGTCGCGCTTCGGGTTGAAGTAGGGCGCATCGTCGCGGCTGCCGCGGCTGGTGTAGGCACTGGCCAGGCCATCGACCAGCCAGCGTGGGCGGGTCAGCAGGCGCTGTTCGAGGCTGGTGCTGAACAGCTCGCGATGGTTGCCATCGTCGTAGCGGAAGCGGCTGGCGCCGAACATCCAGTGGGTGAGCTCGCTGCGCCGGTAGTCCACCTGTGCGCTCACGCTGTCGGCGGTGATGCCGGCCGCGCGTGCCTGCATCGAGGCTTCCGGATCGTTGCGCGCGGCCACCACGCCGGCATGCCAGTAATCGTTGAACTGCCAGCCGACGCCGGCGCGCAGCCCGGTATCGCCGATGTGGTCGTTGGCGCGCAGCACTGCTGCTTCTGCATCCAGCTGCCCGAAGCGGTAACGCACGCCCGCGCCCAGCCACAGCGGATCGATGCGCTGGTCCTGGAAGTCGGTGGAGCGCCGGTCGGCGAGGGCGAACAACCGCCAGCGGTCGTCGAGGATCGGCGTCTCCACTTCCACGCCGTAGTGGCGATCGTTGTTGCCCAGCGGCGAGGTACCACCGCCACCGGAGCTGCGGCCGATGTCGGTCCATGCCTTCAGCTGCCAGCCGCGATGTGCGCGCCAGGCCTGGTCCATGCGTTCGACTGCCGGTTGGGTGGGGTAGCGCGCGATCAGGTCATCGTGCAGCGGCCGCGCCAGGTCGTCGCGCTGCAGGGCGACATAGGCCTCTTGCATGCCCAGCCGCGGTTCGATGTCACGCGGGTCCAGCGCGTGTGCCATCTGCTGGCGCTGCAGTGCCATGCGTGGCCAGCCGCGCATCATGTAGACGCTGCCCAGCGCACTCTGCAATCCCCCGTTGCCGGGTGCGATGTCCACCATCGATTCCAGGTCGTGCTGCGCGGTGCCCAGCTCGCCGCTGTAGGCGCGCACCATCGCCAGGTTGAGATCGGCCTCGTAGCGGGACCAGTTCGCGTACGGTGACTTGCCGTTGCTCCAGCGCCACGCCGGCTCCTTGTCGCGCCATGCCTGTAGCAGGTCGATCGCCTTTTCCTGCTGCTCGCTTTCCAGGTAGGCATAGGCCAGCTCCGAATGCGAGGCATCGCGCGTCGGGTCGCCGGCCACCGCCGCCTGCAGCACCGGAATGGCTTCCTCCGGGTGCAGGGTGCCCATCAGCGAATCGCCCACTGCGGGCAGCACGTAGTCGGGCAGGGTGTGGCCTTCGGCCTGCAGTGCCCGTGCTTCCTCGCGGACCTGTGCATGGCGGCCCAGCCGGTTGAGCAGGATCAGCCGGTCCATGCGGATCCGCAGCGGTGCCTGTGCGGCGGGGGAAGCTTCACCGCCGAGGTAGCGCTGCATGCGCGCCAGGGTCGATTCGGCCTCTTCCAGGCGGCTGTCCTCGCTGCTGCTGTAGGCCAGGCTCCAGACCACGAGCTTGGCCAGGTAGTCGCCTTCCAGCCGCTGCTTCTGGGCATCGTCGAACAGCTGCGGGCGCTGCTGGTACAGCTCCCACGCGCGCCAGGCGTTGCCGATGTCGCCCAGGGTCAGCACGCGCAGCTTGAACAGCAGGTCGTCGTTGGGTTGCTGCTGGCTCGCGCGCTCGATTGCACCCAGCGCATCCAGCCAGCGGGCTTGGTCGCGGTAGCGGCCGATCTCGGCCAGGGCCGCCTCGCGGTCGGGCGGGGCAGCGCTGCTGGCCCAGGCCAGGGCGGTGCAGGCAAGGCCGACGCAGAACGCCAGCCGACGGTGGACAACCATTGGGGACCCCCTTGGCTTCCGAACCAGACAACCTGTAAAAGTGTGACGCACATCACATGCCAGATTTTGGCGTGGCTGTGTTCTGCGTCACTCCCTTCGTGCATGCCCGCCCAATCAGGACGGATACAACCCGGACAGCGACCTGCAATGTCTGTCTGAAGCCGAAAGTCCCCCGCACACCGAGTGGTGCTCCGGGCGGCGGTGCCGCCCCCATGCCCGATGCCGGCACGCGGCAAGGATGGGCATTCACCGGCACTATCCGCCGGGAATTGTCAGTCCGGCGTCAAGACGGACGTGAAGACGGATCGGCAGTTGTCGAGGCCGGCAGGCGGCCCCGGCCGGTCACCAGAGGTCTTCCAGTTTGCGCGGCTTGCAGGCGACCCACGAGGCGCACAGCATCAGGGTGGCGCAGCCGAACAGGAAGCTGAACGGGATCGTCCAGCCGTTGCTGACGGTGTGCAGCCAGCCGACCAGGAACGGGCCCAGGCAGCTGAAGCTGTAGCCCACGCCCTGCATGAAGCCCGACAGCGCGGCCGAGCCGGTCGGGGTGCGGGTACGCAGGTTGATCAGGGTCAGTGCCAGCGGGAAGGTGGACGGGCCGACGCCGAGCAGGCAGGCCCACAGCAGCGGGGCCTTCATCGGAGCCAGCAGCAGGCCGGCGAACGCGATCACGAACGAGGAATAGCCGATCAGCACCAGCGGGAACGGGTTCTGCATGCGCACCGCCATCGATGGAATGACCAGCGACGGCAGCAACCCCAGCGCCGAGAACACCGCCACCATCACGCCGCCGAACGCCGGCGTTCCACCGGCCTCGACCACGATGCGCGGCAGCCAGGTGAACATCGAATAGGTCATCAGCGAGGTCATGCCGAACATCAGCGTCATGCTCCAGCCCAGCGACGTGTGCCAGACCTTGCCGTGCGGCTGTGCGGTGGGATCGGTGGCGTCGGCCTGCGGCTTCGGTGCGCGCTTGGCCAGCACCAGCCATGGCAACGCGGCGGCCAGTGCCAGCAGCGCCCACATGCCCAGTGACACACGCCAGCCCGCGGCGTTGGCCACCGGCACCGCCAGCAGGGCCGGCAGCATCGTGCCCAGCTGCAGCACGCTGATGTAGAGCGTGCTCATGGTGCCGACCTTGTTGGCGAAGTAGCGTTTCACCAGCGGCGGCACCACCACGTTGCCGATGCCCATGCCGGCCAGCGCCAGCACCGAGCCCAGCAGCAGCGTGCCGACGTTGCCGGCGCTGGAGCGCAGCAGCAGGCCGGCCATTGCCATCACCATCGCCAGCAGGGTGGTGCGTTCCAGGCCCAGGCGCCGCGCCAGTGCCGGGGTGGCCACGCCGAACAGTGCGAACGAGGCGGTCGGCAGCATGCCCAGCACGCCGGTCATGGTCGTGCCGAATCCGAACTGCTGGCCGAGCACGTCCAGCAGCGGAGTGATCGAGGTGACCGCAGTGCGCAGGTTGATCGCTGCCAGCAGGATTGCGGCGAAGGCCAGAACGCGGCCGTGCAGCAGCGACGGCGAATCGGTGGTGGTGGAGCTCATCGGTGGTCCTTGCAGGTGTCGCACGCCGCGAACGTGGCGTGCAGTGCCGGCATCGGGCTGCGCCGATGCGGCTGGTGGGGGAGTGGCTGCAGGTGGGCCGGCAGCGCGGCCATTGTACGTGCGTGGTCCGGCAAGGTCCCGTCATGCGGGTGCACCGGGCGCTGGGTACAAAAAAACCCGGAGGACAATGATGTCTTCCAGGCTTCTTGGTGACCACCGGAGTGGTCGGGGAGACAGGATTCGAACCTGCGACCTCTACGTCCCGAACGTAGCGCTCTACCAGACTGAGCTACACCCCGAAGGGAGCCGCCTATTCTAGCGATTCACCCCGATGGCGGCAAGGGGTAAATGCTGTTTTCTTCACACTGCCGAAGCAGTGCCACTTCAGGGAACAAAAAAGCCTGGACGACTTCACCAGGCTTCAATGCGACCACATGAGTGGTCGGGGAGACAGGATTCGAACCTGCGACCTCTACGTCCCGAACGTAGCGCTCTACCAGACTGAGCTACACCCCGAAGGAGCCGCCTAAGATACCGTGTGAAGGCCAGGGCGGCAAGGCTTTTTTACGGCTCAGTGACGATTTTCTTTCTCGATACGGTTCTGCTCGCGGGCTTCGAACCACATGCCGTTGAGGATGGCTACCGTCGATGCAAGTCCGGCACCGAGAATCCAGGCGAAATACCACATGATCAGTCTCCTTCATTCCGGGTAGGTGCCGACCGTTGGTCGGCACACTGGCAAGCAATCAGTAAGCGTTCGGGTTGTTGCCCATCTCTTCGGTGGTGGTCTTGCCCTTCAGCACGCGGTACACCCAGGTGGTGTAGGCGATGATGATCGGCAGGAACACCGCCGTGGCCAGCAGCATGATCCACAGCGTCAGGTGGCTGGACGAGGCGTCCCACACGGTCAGGCTGGAGGTGGGCTGGCTCGAGGACGGCAGCAGGAACGGGAAGATGGCGAAGCCGACGGTCAGGATGATGCCGGCGATGGCCGCACCGGAGGCGATGAAGGCCAGGCCGCCGCGGCGGGCACGCAGCAGCACCGCACTGGCCAGCAGGCCGGCCAGGCCCAGCAGCGGGGCCAGGATCGTGGCCGGCATCGCGCTGTAGTTGCGCATCCAGCCACCGGCGGCGCCGAGTTCGGCGGTCTTCAGCAGCGGATTGGTGGCGCCATCGGTGACCACCTGCGAGGTGATCTGGTAGCCCGGCAGGCCGAAGGCCACCCAGGCACCGCCCACCGCGAACAGCACGAAGGCGATGATCGCGGCGATGCTGCCGAAGCGGGCTGCACGTTCGGCCACCGGGCCGTCGGTCTTCAGCACCAGCATGGCGGCACCGTGGGCGACCAGCATCGACACGCTGAGCAGGCCGGCCAGCAGCGCGAAGGGCATCAGCAGGCCGAAGAACGAGCCGGTGTAGAAGATGCGCATGCTGTCATCGAAGTGGAACGGCACGCCCAGCACCACGTTGCCCACCGCCACGCCCATGATCAGCGCCGGGATGAAGCCGCCGATGAACAGCGCCCAGTCCCAGGTGTTGCGCCAGCGTTCGCTGGGCATCTTGCTGCGGAACTTGAAGCCGACCGGACGCAGGATCAGGGCGAACAGGATCACGAACATCGCCAGGTAGAACCCGGAGAAGCTGACCGCATACAGCGGCGGCCAGGCGGCGAAGATCGCACCGCCACCGAGCACCAGCCACACCTGGTTGCCTTCCCATACCGGGCCGATGGTGTTGATCACCAGGCGGCGTTCGGCGTCGTTGCGGGCAACGAAGGGCAGCAGGGTGCCCACGCCCAGGTCGAAACCATCCATCACGGCAAAGCCGATCAGCAGGATGCCGAGCAGCAGCCACCAGATCACGCGCAGCGTGGTGTAGTCCAGAAGAATGAAATCCATCGTGGTTCTCCTGCCTCAGGCCTGGCCGGCGGCCGGCGCCGAGGCATTGTGGGAAGCATGCGGCTGGGGCGACTGCAGCGACGGCAGCACCTCGTCCGGACCCTTGCGGATCGCCTTGAGCATCAGCTTGATCTCGACCACGATCAGCGCGGTGTAGATCGCGGTGAAACCTGCCAGGGTCAGCACGATCTCATGCAGGGCCAGGCCCGATGCCGCATAGAAGGTCGGCAGCACGCCATCAACCGCCCACGGCTGGCGACCGTACTCGGCCACGAACCAGCCGCACTCGATCGCGATCCACGGTGCCGGCAGCGTCCACAGGGCCACCTTGAGGAACCAGCGCTTGTCCTGGAAGTTGTTGCGGCACGAGTAGTAGAAGGCCAGGGCGAAGAAGGCGATCAGGTAGAAGCCGAGGCCGGCCATCACGCGGAAGGTCCAGAACAGCGGCATCACGCGCGGCACGGTGTCCATCGCCGCCTGCGAGATTTCCTGCGGGGTGGCGTTGAGGATGTCATCGCGGTAGCGCTTGAGCAGCAGGCCGTGGCCCAGATCCTGCCAGTGGCGGTCGAACATCTCACGCGCTTCCAGGTCGTTCTTGTTGGCGCGCAGGCGTTCCAGTGCACCGTAGGCCAGCTGGCCACCGCGCACGCGGTGCTCGGCACGCTCGACCAGTTCCAGGATGCCCGGAATCGGCTGGTTCAACGAACGGGTGGCGATCAGGCCCATCAGGTACGGGATCTTCACCGCGTAGTCGTTCTGGTGGGTCTGCTGGTTCGGGATGCCGAAGGCGGTGAAGTCGGCCGGCGCACGCTCGGTCTCCCACATCGCTTCGATCGCGGCCAGCTTCATCTTCTGGTGTTCGCTGGCGGCGTAACCACTCTCGTCACCCAGGACCACCACCGACAGCGACGACAGCAGGCCGAAGGCCGCGGCCACCGCGAACGAACGACGGGCCAGGTCCTTGTGCTTGTTGCGCAGCAGGAACAGGGCGCTGATCGCCATCACGAACACCGCACCGGTCACGTAGCCGGCGCTGACGGTATGCACGAACTTGGCCTGGGCCACCGGGTTGAACACCACCGCCATGAAGTCGACGACCTCCATGCGCATGGTTTCCGGATTGAAAACCGCACCGGTCGGGTTCTGCATCCAGCCGTTGGCGATCAGGATCCAGATCGCCGACAGGTTGGTGCCGAGTGCCATCAGCCAGGTCACCATCAGGTGCTTGACCTTGCTCAGGCGGTTCCAGCCGAAGAAGAACAGGCCGACGAAGGTGGCTTCCAGGAAGAACGCCATCAGGCCTTCGATGGCCAGCGGCGCACCGAAGATGTCACCCACGTAGTGGCTGTAGTAGGACCAGTTCATGCCGAACTGGAACTCCATGACGATGCCGGTGGCGACGCCCATGGCGAAGTTGATGCCGAACAGGACGCCCCAGAACAGGGTCATCCTGCGCCAGATCTCCTTGCCGGTCATCACGTACACGCTCTCCATGATGGCCACCATGAAGGACAGGCCGAGGGTGAGCGGTACGAATAGGAAGTGGTACATCGCGGTCAGCGCGAATTGCAGCCGCGACAGTTCTACGACTGTCTGATCAATCATGGCCTGGCTACCTCGTTGGATAGTGCCGTTGCAGGTGGCGGGAAGGGTGGTCTACGACGTGAATGATGTGACCGACTACTTCAAACAGCCTTGATCCAGATCAATGTATGAACAGGTGTGCGAAGGGATCGTATGCGAACCTGATGAAGACTGCGACCGCTGGCCGCAGGGGTGGGCTGTTGCCTGCGCCTACAATGCCGTGTCGCCCCCGTTGCCCGTGAAGACCCTTGAGCGCTGCCGAAACGACCCCTGACGGCCTTTCCCCGGATGCTGAAGCCGCCCGCCAGCGGCGTGCCCGCTCGGCCTGGCTGGCAGACCTGGCACGCCCTGCTCGAGGCCGCCAGCGCCTGGCGGCGCTGTGCATCAGCCTGTCCGGTGCCTTGCTGATCGGCCAGGCCGCGGCCATTGCCTGGCTGGTGCAGCAGGTGCTGGTGCAGCGCGCACCGCTGGCCTCGGGGCTGCCGGTGCTGGGCGGGCTGGCGGCAATCCTGGTGCTGCGCACGCTGCTGGGCAGCGCCACCCAGGCCGCAGCCGGTGATGTGGCCGATGCCGCGCGGTTGGCCCTGCGTGAACGCGTGTTTGCGCGCCTGCTTGGCCATGGACCGTTGTGGCTGCGCCAGCGCCGCACCGGCGAGCTGGGCGAACTGATGCTGCATCACGGCGACGCGATCGAGAGCTATTACAGCGGCTTCCTGCCGGTGCGCACCGAAGTGGTGGTGGTGCCGCTGCTGATCCTGGCCGCGGTGGCCTGGGTCGACTGGGTGGTGGCGCTGATCCTGCTGTTCACCGCACCGCTGGTGCCGTTCTTCATGATGCTGGTGGGCTGGGGCGCCGAAGCCGCTGGCCGTGCCCAGCTGGGCGAGCTGGCGCGGATGAGCGGCCACTTCGCCGACCGCATCAAGGGCCTGGGCCTGCTGCGCCTGTATGGCCGCGGCGAAGCCGAGCTGGAGGGGATCGAGGCGGCCGCCGAAGGCGTGCGCGTGCGGACGCTGAAAGTGCTGCGCATCGCCTTCCTGTCGTCCACGGTGCTGGAATTCTTCGCCTCGGTAAGCGTGGCGATGGTGGCCTTGTACCTGGGCCTGAGCTACCTCGGCATGATGTCGCTGCATGCAGTGGTGCCGACGCTGGGCGCGGGCCTGTTCTGCCTGCTGCTGGCGCCGGAATTCTATGCGCCGCTGCGCCGCCTGGCTGCGCACTACCACGACCGCGCCAATGCGCTGGCTGCCGCGGCCGAAGTGGAACGGCTGCTGCAGTCGCTGCCCGACGAGCAGGGCCTGATTGAAAACGAGATCGCGCCGCTGGCGGCGGAGCCGGCCGAGGCCGCGCTGCCGCCGCTGCAGGCGCAGGGGCTGGCGCTGCGCCCGCTGGGTGCGACGGAGGACGTGCTGCAGGATCTGGACATGCTGCTCGAACCGGGCCAGCGGCTGGCCCTGGTCGGCCCCAGCGGATCGGGCAAGAGCACGCTGCTGGAAGCACTGGCCGGGTGGCTGCCGCCGCGCGCCGGCAGGCTGCAGCTGCGCCGTGGCGTGCAGGTGGCCTATGCCAGCCAGCGGCCGTACCTGTTCCATGGCAGCATCGCCGACAACCTGCGGCTGGCCGATCCGGGTGCCAGCGATGCGCGCCTGCGAGCGGTGGCCGAGGCCGCGCAGGTGCTGCAGTTCGCGCAGCGCCTGCCGCAGGGGCTGGACACGATGATCGGCGAGCGCGGCTTCGGCCTGTCAGGTGGCGAAGCACGCCGCATCGGCCTGGCCCGGCTGCTGCTGCGCGATCCGCAGGTGCTGCTGCTGGATGAGCCCACCGCCTTCCTCGATGCCGATACCGAAGCGGCCCTGCTGCGCAGCCTTGCCGCGTATGCGCGTGGCCGCAGCGTGGTGGTCGCCACCCACAGCCCGGCAGTGATCGCCTGGGCCGACCGTTGCCTGCTGCTGCCGGAAGGCCGCCTGGTCGAGCCGGCGCAGGCGGTGCGCGCATGAGCCGTTCGCCCGATTCGCTGCGCACGGTGTTCCTGCGCCATCGGCCGCGCCTGCTGCTGACGATGCTGCTGCTGTGGACCACCATGCTGGCCGGCACTGCGCTGCTGGGCCTGTCCGGTGGTTTCCTCACCGCTGCTGCATTGGCCGGTGCGGCCGGCCTCGGCCAGGGCTTCAATTTCTTCTCGCCCTCGGCCGGTATCCGCGGGCTGACCATGGCGCGCATCGTGTCGCGTTACTTCGAAAAGCTGGTCGGCCACGATGCCACCCTGCGCATCGCGCGCGATCTGCGCGTGTGGTTCTTCCGCCGTGCACTGCCGTTGGCACCAGCACGGCTGGGCGCGACGCGCACCGGCGACCTGCTGGCGCGCCTGCTCGGTGACATCGGCGAAGTGGATGGCCTGCTGGTGCGCGCGATCGGGCCGCTGGTGGCACTGGGCGCGCTGTCGCTGGTGGCGGTGGCATCGGCGGCACTGATCCTGCCGTCGGCGGCGCTGCTGCTGGCGGTACTTGCACTGCTGATCGCCTTTGGCGTGCCGTGGCTGGGTGTGCGTGGCCACGATGATGAAGAGGCCGATCGCGCCGCGCACCGTGCCGCGCTGCGCACTGCCGCATTCGAAGGGCTGGAGGGCGCGGGCGATCTGGCCGCGCTGCATGCCGATGCGGCCTGGCAGTTGAAGGTGCGCGTGGCGGCCAAGCAGCTGGCCGCGCGGGACCGCCGTCGGCGTTGGCGCCTGATCGCGGCCTCGACCCTGCATGGCGTGATCGCGGGGCTGGGGCTGGTGGCGATGCTGGCGTTGGCGCTGCACGCGGCCGAACAGCAGCGCATCGCGCCGGAAATGGCGGCGGGCCTGGTGTTCCTCACCGTTGCGCTGATCGAGCTGTGGGCCGGCATGGGCCTGGCCTGGCAATCGCTGCAGTCCGGGCGTATCGCCGCTGATCGGTTGCAGGCCATCGTCGAGCAGCCGCCGACGGTGGAGGATCCGCAGGCACCGCAGGCGGTGCCGCAGGCCGCGCGGGTGCACTGGGATGACGTGCATTTCCAGTGGCCCGGTGCAGTGCGGCCGGTGCTGTCCGGGCTGCAGCTGACCCTGGCGCCGGGGGAGCGCATCGCGATTCGCGGCGACAGCGGCAGTGGCAAGACCACGCTGTCCAGCCTGCTGCTGCGGCTGTGGGACCCGCAACAGGGGCGGCTGACCTATGGCGGCCGTGATCTGCGCGACTTCGCCCAGGCTGACTGGCACCAGCAGCTGGCCTGGTTGCCACAGAACGCGCCGGTGTTTGCCGGCAGCGTGGCCGGGAACCTGCGGCTGGGCGATCCCGAAGCCAGCGACGCCGCGTTGTGGGCGGTGCTGCGCCGCGTGCGACTGGGCGAATGGGCCGAGCGCAACGGTGGCCTGCAGGCCTGGGTGGGCGAGAACGGTGCGACGATGTCGGCCGGCCAGGCGCGGCGGCTGGCGCTGGCCCGTGCGCTGCTGCGCAATGCACCGATCCTGCTGCTGGACGAACCGACCGAAGGCCTCGACGTGGATACCGCACGCGGGCTGTTGCAGGACCTTTCCGGGTTGCTGGACGGGCGCAGCCTGCTGATGATCACCCACGACGACCTGCCCGAAGGTGTGGTCGATGCGCAGTACCGGTTGCGCGATGGCGCCCTGGTCCGCGAACTTTGACCGATGCACATCCGCGCGTGGCGTGGATCTACTGTAGAGCCGAGCCCATGCTCGGCTGCCTCTGTACGGAGCCGAGCATGGGCTCGGCTCTACAGGTTGGCTATCGCGAGAACTCGCGCAGCATCACCGCGATCGAGGCCACGTTGGCCAGCACGCACAGCCAGAATACCCACTGGAACGAGGCCTTGCGGTGCTTGTGGCGGAACAGCGCCTGGCCCAGCAGCGCGCCAGGCCAACCGCCGGCAAAGGCCAGCAGCTGCAGGGTACGCTCGGGAATCCGCCACTGCTTGCGCTGGGCGGCGCGCTTGTCATGGCCGTACAGGCCGAACGACACCGCGCTGGCCAGCAGGAACCAGCCGCCCAGCCACAGCGGCAGCACGCCGCTGATTACCAGCGCGATCAACGCGCCGGACGCGGCCAGCGCGAGGTTGCGCCGCCACGCCACTACAGCGCGTCGAGGAAGCCGCGCACGGCCGGGCCGAAACGCTCGAAATCGACGAGGAAGGCGTCATGGCCCTGCGGCGATTCCAGGCCGATGAAGCGCGCATCGGCGCCGCCGGCACGCAGGCCGTCGGCGACCTGTTGCTGCTGCTGCACGGGGAACAGGATGTCGGTGTTGGCGCCGATCGCCAGCGCCTTTTCTACCCGGATCTTCGCCAGCCCGGCCAACACGTCGCCGTCGGCATACTCGGCCAGGTCGAACCAGTCCATCGAGCGGCTCAGGTACAGGTAGCAGTTGGGATCGAAGAAGCGCACGAAGCGCCGTGCGTGGCCTTCCAGATAGCTTTCCACCTGGAATTCGAGGCCGAACGGATCGTCGTCGGCCTGGTCCGAATCCAGCCGCACGCGGCCGAAGCGGCCATCCCACTCCAGCGCGGAACGGTAGGTGATCACGCCCAGCTTGCGCGCCATGCGCATGCCGGACTCGGGGTACTCGGCATCATCGTAGTGACCGCCATTCCAGCGCGGATCAAGGCGGATCGCCTCGCGCTGCAGCGAGCGGATCGCGATCGAGAACGGCAGCGCCTGCGCACTGCCGGAAATGTTGACGTGGCTGCGCGCAATGCCCGGGTGCAGCATCAGGACGGCCAGTGCGGTCATGCCGCCCATTGAATTGCCGACCACGCAGGCCAGCCGCTCGATGCCCAGTGCGTGCACCACCTCGATCGCGGCGCGAGCGCCGTCTTCGATCGACAGCTCGGGGAAGTCCAGGCGGTAGGGCTCACCGCTGGCCGGGTTGAGCGAAGCGGGGCCGGTCGAGCCCTTGCAGCTGCCCAGCGAATTCACGCACACCACGAACCAGCGGTGGGTATCGATCGGTTTGCCAGGGCCAACCATCGCTTCCCACCAGCCCGGCGCAGGGTTGGCCTCGTTGGCTGCGGCATGCGCGTCGGGCGACAGCCCGGTCACGATCAGGATCGCATTGCTGGCGTCGGCCGCCAGCGTTCCCCAGGTCTCGTAGGCCACGCGTGCGCCGTGCAGGGCACCGCCGCGCTTGAACGGGAATGGCGAGGGCAGGGCATGGAAGCGGGTGCCGGGCGGGATGAATTCGGTCATGCAGGCATTCTAGCGGTGCCGCATGTGGAGCTGGCGACACGCTGGTTTCCATCGGTGGATGGATGCGGACCGGACCGTCGTATCCACGCATGGCGTGGATCTACTGCAGAGCCGAGCCCATGCTCGGCTGCCCGGCGCCGGCAACCCAACCGCAGCCGAGCAAGGGCTCGGCTCTACAGGTCACGGGAACCGCAGCTCCACCACGCCCTCATGCGGCAGGCTTACCTTCACCGGGAGGCTTTGCAGATCGTCCTCGCTGCGATTGGCGCTGCCGGTGCGCGAGATGCGCGCCAGCACTTCCACTTCGCGATGGGCCGACAGCGGTGCGGTCGGCATTGGGCTGTCAGCGTCGCCCAGCCCGACAAGGGCCGGGAAACCGGCCAGTGGCAGCCTGCGTGCGGCGACCGGCATCGGCGGTCCACCCACGGCCCGTGCCAGTACGAACACCTGGGTGCCGGGCGGCCACTGCGCGTTGTTCAACGCAGGCAGCTGCACGCGCACCTGCAGCAGTGCCGGTGGCGCCGCAGGGGCGGCGTCGGGTGCCTGGCCGGCGGCCTCGCGGGCGATGGCGATCTGCGCCTGCAACGCCTGCGCAGCGCCGGGTTCAAGCCGTGGCAGCAGGCTGCTCCACACATCGGCGGCCTCGGCATTCCTTCCGCGTTGGCGCAGGGCGATGCCCAGCAGCCAGCTGGCGCGCTCGGCATCGGGTGCCTGTGCACGCGCCTGCTGCAACCAGGCCATCGCGGTGTCATCGAACTGCTTGCCGGCATCGGCCTGCGCGCGCGCCTGCGCAGCCTCCACCAGCACGCCTGGATCTTCCGGAGCCAATGCGGCGGCCCTCGCGAAGGCCTCTGCTGCGGCCGGGACATTGCCGAGCTCGGCCTGCGAACGACCCAGCAATGCCCAGCCATCGGCACGCTGCGGATCACGCTTCAGCGCGTCCTGCAGGGCCTGCACGCCGTCGCGCAATGTGGCCACCGATGGCGCCGGCTGCACCTGCGCCGCACGCGGGTCACCGACCAGCAGATACAGGCAGGCGCCGGCCACGCCGAGCGCCAGCACACCCACCGCGAAACCGCGGCGCCCATGCTGGCGCAGTGGCCACAGCACCAGCGCTGCCATCAGCGCAGCAACCAGGCCGGCCAGCACCGGCAGCCAATGGCTCACCATCCGTCTCCTTCATCGGCCTTGCCGGCCGCTGCGGCGCCGACGCTGCGACCCCGTCGGCGGACAATGCCCAGCACCACCAGTGCACCGGCGCCGAGCACCAGCAGGGGGCCGCCCCACAGCAGCCAGGTACCCGGCTGCAACGGCGGCTGATAGAGCACGAACTCACCGTAGCGGGCGACCAGGAACTGCTTGATCTGTGCGTCGTCGTGGCCCTGCTGCATCAGCTGCAGCACCTCGCGACGGAGGTCCTGCGCGATCTGCGCGTTCGAATCGGCCAGCGACTGGTTCTGGCACTGCACGCAGCGCAGCTGCGCGGCCAGGTCGTGGAAGCGGCGCTCCTCGGCGTCATTGCGGAACTGCAGCGGCTGGGGGTCGTGCAGCGGCTGCTGGGCCGGCGCGGCCAGCGGCAGCATCAGAAGCAGCAGCGCCAGCAGCCAGCGCATGGGCTCAGGGCGCCGTATGCAGGGTGTTGCCGGCACTGCCCTGGGCCTTCTCGATCTTCTGCAGTGCCGGGATCAGCTTCTCGTCGATCACGCGCTGGGTCATCGCACCGCTGTACTTCCAGCGCACGATGCCGCTGCCATCGACCAGGAAGGTTTCCGGTGCGGCGGTCACGCCCCAGTCGATCGCGGTGCGGCCTTCCACATCGCTGAGCACGACCATGAACGGGTTGCCCAGCTGCTCCAGCCAGTGCAGCGCGTCAGTCGGGTCATCCTTCCAGTTGTAGCCGATCACGCGCACACGCTTGCTTTCGGCGAAGCGGGTCAACACCGGGTGCTCTTCGCGGCAGGCCGCGCACCAGCTGCCCCAGACGTTCAACAGGTAGGGCGCGCCGCGCAGGTCGTCGCTGTGCACGATCATTTCCGGGTCGTGCAGCACCGGCAGCGCGAACGCCGGTGCCGGCTTGTCGATCAAGGCCGACGGCAGCACGTCGCGCTGCGGGTCACCCGATTTCATCACCCCGTAGATCATCAGCCCGAGCAGGCCGAAGAAGAACAGCACGCCGATCACGATGGCTACCGGCGGCAGCGGGCGGGAGGGGCGTGGGGCGGGGGACTCGGACATGGGAACTCCTACGGACGACGGAAACGGCGATCGGCGGCGGTGATGAATCCGCCCAGGGCCATCAACAGCGCGCCCAGCCAGATCCAGCGCACGAACGGCTTGATGTGCACCCGGACCGCCCATGCATTGTTGCCCAGCGGCTCGCCCAATGCCACGTAGACATCGCCGTCGAAGCGTGCATCGATGCCGGCCTCGGTCATCACCTGGCCGCCGCTGGCGTACTGGCGCTTCTCGGGATGCAGCAGGGCCAGCTCGCGGCCGTCGCGGAATACGCGCAGGTGGCCACGGTCGGCGATGAAGTTGGGGCCTTCGCGATGGTCCACGCCCTCGAAGCGCACTTCGTGGCGACCGACCACCAGCTGCTGGCCCGGTGCCAGCGCCACTTCGCGTTGCACGTTCAGCGCCTCCACCAGCAGCGCACCCGCAAGGAACACGGCGATGCCGGTGTGGGCGATGATCATGCCGAGCATTTCGGCGGTGAAGCGGCCATTGCCGCGCAGGCGCTGCCAGACGAAGCGTGCGGTGCCGAGTGCGACCCAGGCCGCAGCGGCCACGCCGATGCCGGCCTTCCAGCCGTTCTGCGGCGCCTGCCACCAGGCCAGCGCGCCCAGCAGCAGCGCCAGGCCCAGCCACGGTGCCAGCAGCGCGAAAGCGCGCGAGGGCTGGTCACGCTGCCATTTCACCAGTGGGCCGAAGGGCAGCAGCAGGATCATCGGTGCCATCAGCAGCAGGAACAGGCTGCCGAAGTAGGGCGGGCCGACCGAGATCTTGCCCAGCGACAGCGCATCGGCCAGCAGCGGGTACAGCGTGCCGAGCAGCACCATCGCGCAGGCGGTGGCCAGCAGCAGGTTGTTGGCCAGCAGCAGGGTCTCGCGCGAGGTGGCCGTGAAGCCGCGGCGCGGATCGTCGGCGTCCACGCTCAGCTGGTTGGCGCGCAGTGCGAACAGCAGCAGGCTGCCACCGACCAGCAGCGACAGGAACACCAGGATGAACAGTCCGCGCGAGGGATCGGCAGCGAACGAATGCACGCTGGTCAGCACGCCGGAGCGCACCAGGAAGGTGCCCAGCAGCGACAGCGCGAAGGCGGCGATCGCCAGCAGCAGGGTCCAGCTGCCGAAGGTGCCGCGCTTTTCAGTGACGGCCTGCGAGTGGATCAATGCGGCACCGACCAGCCACGGCATGAAGCTGGCATTTTCCACCGGGTCCCAGAACCACCAGCCGCCCCAGCCCAGTTCGTAATAGGCCCACCAGCTGCCCAACGCGATGCCCAGGGTCAGGAAGCCCCAGGCGACGTTGGTCCACGGCCGCGTCCAGCGCAGCCAGCGTGCATCGACGCGGCCTTCCAGCAGTGCGGCCACCGCGAACGCGAACGGCACCGCGAAGCCGACATAGCCCAGGTACAGCATCGGCGGGTGGATGATCAGCCCCGGGTCCTGCAGCAGCGGATTGAGGTCGCGACCTTCCAGCGGCGCCGGGTTCAGGCGCAGGAACGGATTGGAGGTGAAGATCAGGAAGGCGAGGAAGCCGACGCTGACCACGCCCATCACCGCCAGCACGCGTGCCTGCACCGGCGCGGGAAGGTGTCGCGAGAACAGCGCCACCGCGCCGGTCCACAGCGCCAGCACCAGCGCCCACATCAGCAGCGAGCCCTCGTGGGCCCCCCATACCGCCGAGTAGCGGTAGATCATCGGCAGCAGCGAATTGGAGTTCTCGGCCACGTAGCGCACCGAGAAATCCTGCTGCACGAACGCAGCGGTCAGCACCGCGAACGCACCGGCGACCAGCAGCAGCTGCGCGAAGGCGGCAGGCCGTGCCACCGCCATCCAGGCCGTGTTGTTGCGCTGCGCACCGACCAGCGGCAGGCCGGCCTGCAGCAGCGAGGCCAGCAACGCGCACAGCATCAGGATCTGACCCAGTTCGGGCAGCACTCAGCGCACCTCGGGTGCCGTCACCGGCACGTCGTGCTTGCGGTGGGCGTCGCCCATCTTGTCGGCCACTTCCTTCGGCACGTACTTCTCGTCGTGCTTGGCCAGCACTTCATCGGCGACGAAGGTGCCGTCCTGCATGCGGCCGCTGGCGACCACCGCCGTACCTTCGGCGAACATGTCCGGCAGGATCCGCGACGTGGTCACCGCCAGTTGCGCGTCGCCGTCGGTCACTTCAAAGCGTGCCTCCAGCGAGCCGACCGGGCGGTTGAAGGAACCTTTCACCACCATGCCGCCGAGGCGGAAGCGCGACTGCGCATCGACATCGCCGCGCAGTACTTCCGAGGGGGTATACAGGTAGGCGATGTTGCGCTCCAGCGCCATCGCCACCAGTGCAGTGGCCAGGCCGGAAGCGAGCAGGGCCAGCAGCACCCACACCAGGCGGCGACGCTGTACCGGGGTCATCGTTCCAGCTCCGTCGACAGCGGGGCGGCTGCGTCCTGCCGGCCGGCGCGCGTCTGCTGCCGCTGCTGACGGGCCAGTGCCAGCCGGCGTGCCAGGCGCAGGCGCAGCCACGAACCGATGGCATCGGCGCTGAGCACCAGCACGAACACGGCGTAGGCACCAATCACATAGGGCAGGTGGGTCATGGCTGGGTCTCCGGGGCCGGGCGTTCGGCATCGACGCGACCACCGACCCAGGCCTTGCCGGCCTCGCGGTCGAGATTGTCGGCGCGGGCCTTGGCCAGCACCGAACCGGCGAACCAGAACTTGGTGCCGATCACCATCCACCACAGCGGCGCGATCATCGCACTGCTGATCGCCGATTCACCGAACACGTTGATCGACTGGCGCTGGTGCAGGCCGCCCCACCAGTCCACCGAGTAGCGGATCACCGGCAGCAGGCTGACACCGACGATGGCCAGCAGGCCGGCCGCGCGCGCGGCGCTGCGGCGGTCCTCGATGGCGTGGTACAGGCCGATCACGCCCAGGTACAGGAACAGCAGCACCAGTTCGCTGGTCATGCGCGGGTCCCAGTCCCACCAGGTGCCCCAGGTGCCCTTGCCCCAGATGCTGCCGGTCAACAGGGTGATCAGGGTGAAGCCCGCACCCATCGGCGCGCAGGCCATGGCCAGGATCTCGCAGACCTTGATCCGCCAGATCAGCGCGATGGCGGCATACAGCGCCATCAGCGCGAACACGAACAGGCTCATCCAGGCACTGGGCACATGGATGTAGAGGATACGGAAGCTGTCCAGCTGCTTCGCTTCCGGCGGCACCACCAGCAGCGCCTGCCACATGCCGACCAGCAGCACCGGCAGCGCAGCGAGGTAGAACACCCGCGACCAGCGGGCAGCGAAACGGTCGAACGTGGGAGGCGAACCGAGTTGGTGGAACCAGCGGACAATCGGATTCATGCGTGGCGGCTATCCAGCAGGGGTGGATTGGCTCTCAGCTCGGTCAACTCAGAGAAATGCGTATTGCAGCGGCGGTGGCCAGCGGAGCCAGCACCAGCGCGACCAGCAGGCCGGCGCCCAGCATCAGCAGCGCACCGACCGGATCCTGCCCGCGTCCGGCTGCCGCCAGGCTGCCTGCGCCGAACACCAGCACCGGCACGTACAGCGGCAACGACAGCAGCGCCACGAGAATACCAGAGCGTCGGATGCCTACGGTCAGTGCCGCGACCACGCCACCGATCAGGCTCAGCAACGGCGTTCCCAGCAGCAACGATGCCAGCAACATCGGCAGCTGGTCATGCGGCAGATGCAGCATTTCGGCGAGCAGCGGGCTGACCGCGATCAGCGGCAGGGCGGTGGTGGCCCAATGCAGCAGCACGCGCACCAGCACCAGCCAGGCCAGTGGCACCGGTGCCAGCAGCCATTGTTCCAGCGAGCCGTCCTCGGCATCGGAACGGAACAGCGAATCCAGCGACAGCTGCCCCGCCAGCAGCACGGCCAGCCACAGCACCGCGCCGGCGGTGGCGGCCAGCAGTTGTGGTTCGCGGCCCTGGGCCAGCGCGAACAGCACCACCACCAGCACCGCGAACAGCAGCGGTTGCAGCGCGTCGCCGCGGCGGCGCCAGAGCAGGCGCAGGTCACGCTTGAGCAGGGCGCCTGCGGTCTGCCACAGGCCCGGTTCGGTGCCCGGCGCGATCATGCGGCACCGCCGAGGTCGAGCTGGCGGGTACGCACCGGCGGTGCCGCATAGGCGCCGTGGGTGGTGACCAGCGCAGCGCCACCGGCGCGCAGGTGCGCCGAAATCATCCGGTTGACCAGGGTGATGCCCTCCAGGTCGAGGTTGGCGTAGGGTTCGTCGAGCAGCCACAGCGGCGCCGGCGACAGCCAGATGCGCGCCAGTGCCAGCCGCCGCTTCTGCCCGGCCGACAGATGCCGTACCAGGGTGTCCTCGTAGCCGGCCAGGCCGACGATGGCCAGCGCGTTGCCGGGCATCTGCCGCGCGCGCCGGCCGTGCAGGCCGCACAGGAAGTGCAGGTTTTCCAGCGTGCCGAGGTCGGGCTTCAGGGCCGGCAGGTGGCTGAGATAGGCGACATAGCGCGCGCGCTCGGCATTGCTGGCCGGCTTGCCGTCGATCCGCACCTGGCCGGCACCGGGCCGGGCCAGGCCGGCCAGCACGCGCAGCAGCGTGGTCTTGCCGGCGCCATTGCCGCCCTGCACCAGCAGGGCCTCGCCGGCGTCCACATGGAAGTCCAGCGGGCCGAACACCGGCTCGTCATTGCGGGAGAAGCTCAGGCCGCTGGCGGCCAGCAATGCAGGGGTGTCCAAGGGGCAAAGGTCTTCATGCCGGAGTGCGGCGGCAATTGTAGCGGTGAATTCACGGGGTAGCGCCGGCCACTGGCCGGCAATGGCCCCCAGCGCAGGTTGTCTGGCCGAGGTTGCCGGCCAGCGGCCGGCACTACCGAGGCGGGGATTGCGTAAACTCAGGCGTCTGTCTCCCCATATTCCCCAGGCCGATGCAACCCACCACCAAGCTGCCCAAGGTCGGTACCACGATCTTTACCGTGATGTCCCAGCTCGCCGCCGAACATGGCGCGGTCAACCTGGGGCAGGGGTTCCCGGATTTTTCGGCGCCGCAGCGCCTGATCGACGAGACCGCCAGGGCGATGGCCGCCGGGCTGAACCAGTACCCGCCGATGACCGGCGTGGCGCCGCTGCGCCAGGCCATCGCGCAGAAGGCCCTGGACTGCTACGGCGCGCAGGTCGACGCGGACAGCGAGATCACCGTCACCAGCGGCGGCACCGAGGCCATCTTCAACGCCATCCACGCCGTGGTGCGTGCCGGCGAGGAAGTGATCGTGCTCGACCCGGCGTATGACTGCTACGAACCGGCGA
This sequence comes from Stenotrophomonas maltophilia, assembly GCF_002799245.1. GTDB lineage: Bacteria > Pseudomonadota > Gammaproteobacteria > Xanthomonadales > Xanthomonadaceae > Stenotrophomonas > Stenotrophomonas maltophilia_S. Next base: position 1,055,576 of record NZ_NEQV01000002.1, read on the forward strand.
TCGACCTGGCCGGTGCCAAGGCCGTGCATGTGTCGCTCGATCCGCAGACGTTCGCGGTCGACTGGGACCGCGTGCGTGCGGCGATCACCCCGCGCACCCGCATGCTGATCGTCAACACCCCGCACAACCCGTCCGGCGCGATGCTGTCGGCGCAGGACATGCAGGCGCTGGCCGAGCTGCTGCGCGGCACCCAGATCTACCTGATCTCCGATGAGGTGTACGAGCACATCATCTACGACGGCCGCCGCCATGAATCGGCGTTGCGCTACCCGGAACTGCGCGAGCGCGCGTTCGTCATCTCCAGCTTCGGCAAGACCTACCACTGCACCGGCTGGAAGATCGGCTATGCGATCGCCCCGCCAGCGCTGACCGCCGAGTTCCGCAAGGTGCACCAGTACAACACCTTCACCAGCTTCGGCCCGGCGCAGTATGGTTTCGCCGCGATGATCCGCGACGAGCCCGAACACCACCTGGAGCTGGGCGCGTTCTACCAGGCCAAGCGCGACCGCTTCCGCGAGCAGCTGGCCAGCACGCGCCTGAAGGCGCTGCCGGTCCCGGGCGGCTACTTCCAGCTGGTCGATTACTCGGCCATCAGCGACCTGCCGGACCACGAGTTCGTGAAGTGGCTGACCATCGAGAAGGGCGTCACCGCCATCCCGCTGTCGCCGTTCTACGAGAATCCGCCGGCCGGCCAGCGCCTGGTGCGCCTGTGCTTCGCCAAGAATGAAGCGACCATGGACGCGGCGATCGAACGCCTGCGCCTGCTGTGAGCGGAGGAGCGGACATGCAGGACCTGCGCATTTCCCTCGTCCAGGGCGACACCCGTTGGCACGACCCGGCGGGCAACCGTGAGTACTACGGCGCGCTGCTGGCCCCATTGGCCGGCACCACCGACCTGGTGATCCTGCCGGAGACCTTCACCAGTGGCTTCTCCAACGAAGCCATCGCCCAGGCCGAAGGCATGGACGGCCCGACCGTGGCCTGGGTGCGCGAACAGGCGAAGGTGCTGGACGCGGCGGTGATCGGCAGCGTGCAGCTGCGCGAGGGCGACGGCGTCTACAACCGCCTGCTGTTCGCCACGCCTGATGGCGGGCTGCAGTGCTACGACAAGCGCCACCTGTTCCGCTACGGCGGCGAGCACGAGCGTTATGCCGCTGGCCGTGAGCGCCTGAGCGTGGAATGGAAAGGCTGGCGGATCAATCCGCAGGTCTGCTACGACCTGCGTTTCCCGGTGTTCTGCCGCAACCGCTACAACGTGGAGCGCCCGCAGCAGCTGGACTTCGACCTGCAGATCTTCGTTGCCAACTGGCCGTCGGCGCGCGCCTATGCGTGGAAGACCCTGCTGCGTGCGCGGGCGATCGAGAACCTGTGCTTCGTGGCGGCGGTGAACCGCGTCGGTGTCGATGGCAACCAGCTGCACTACGCCGGTGACAGCGCGGTGCTGGATTTCCTCGGCCAGCCGCAGGTGGAGATACGCGAGCGCGAACAGGTGGTCACCACCACCATCTCGGCCGAGGCGCTGGCCGCGCACCGCGCACGCTTCCCGGCGATGCTCGATGCCGATGCCTTCCACCTGGACGAACAGGCCTGAGCGACGGCCTGAACGCCGCCGCACCAACGCGCGCGCCTGCATCCAGCGTGCACGCGCGCGCTGCTAGATTCGCCGGCAGTCCGACCGAACTGGAAGTCCTGCCATGAACAAGTCCTTCGCCCTGCTGCTGGCCCTGTCCGCTGCAACGCTGGCCCCGGCCGCGCACGCTGCCGGCAACCTCGATTGCCAGCTGCGCTACAACCTGTCCGGTTGGTCACTGATCTACAAGACCGCCTCCGGCAATGGCACGGTCAGCTGCAGCAACGGCACAAGCCTGCCGGTGCGCATCGAAATGAAGGGCGGCGGCCTGACCGTGGGCAAGTCGAAGATCACCAATGGCCGTGGCAGCTTCACCGGCGCGGTGAGCGTCAACGAGCTGCTGGGCACCTACGCCTCGGTTGGCGCGCATGCGGGCGCGGTGAAGTCCAGCAACGCGCAGGTGATGACCAAGGGCGACATCTCGCTGGCCCTGTCCGGCACCGGCAAGGGTTGGGATCTGGGCGTGGACGGCGCCGCCTTCACCATCAGCCGGCGTTGAGCCGGGCCGGACCACCGCCATCGCCACGCAAAAAAGGGGACGGAGGGGATTAAGTCGTTTTCGCCCATTTGAGGCAAAAACGACTTAATCCCCTCCGTCCCCTTTTTCTAAAGAAAAACCCCGGCCGGAGCCGGGGTTTCGTGTTTCGGTCGGGGCGCTGATCAGCCGCCGCGCGGGCCGCTGCGGCGCGGGCCGCCCGGACCGCGGTTGCCACCGGGGCCACCCGGGCCACGGTTGCCGCCCGGGCCACCGGGACCACGGTTGCCGCCCGGGCCACGGTTGTTGCCACCGCCCGGACCGCGACCGCCCGGACGGGCACCCTGTGCCGGCTTCGGGCTGCCATACGGGTTGAAGCCCGGAGTGGCGTGGTCGGACGGGAAGCTCGGGGCATTGCCCGGATGACCGTACGGGTGCTTGTTGCCCTGGCCCTGTGAGCGGTTGCCCGCACCGGCCGGACGACCCTGGCCGCCTGCGCCGCCACGGCCTTCACCACCGAAACCGCCACGGCCCTGGCCGCCACCGGCGCCTGCACCCGGACCCTTCGGCTTGCCATACGGACGGCCCTGGCCGCCCGCACCCGGGCCACGGGCACCCGGGCCACGTGCGCCCGGACCGGCGTTGCGATGGCCGCTCGGGCCGGTGCTCACGCCATCCGGCACGTACCAGGTGCGGAACGCCGCCGGATTGCCTTCCGGCAGCGAACGATCGTTCTTCTGGGCGCGCTGCTTGAACGGCTTCTGCGACTGCTTGGCTGCCGCTTCACCGCTGACCGTCAGGCCGCCCTTGAAGCCGCCACCCTTGCCGCCGCGACCACGGCCGCGGTCTTCACGGACGTTGTCGAAACGGCGCAGCTCGCGGCCTTCGTCGGCGGTGTTGTGGCCGTTGACGTAGGCATTGCCGCGGCCACCTTCGCGCACGCGCACGGTGGTCTTGGCGGCGCGGCGCTGGCCGATCACCGGCTGCAGCGTCAGTGCCGACGGTGCGCCTTCTTCCAGCTTCAGCTGCGCGCGCAGGGCTTCCACCTGTGCAGTGCCCAGTTCCACCGAATGGCCACGGGCCAGTTCGCGCGGCAGGCTCACCTTGCCATAGCGGGTGCGCTTCAGGCGGCTGACCTGGCAGCCCTGCGATTCCCACAGGCGGCGCACTTCGCGGTTGCGGCCTTCCTTCACCACGACGCGGAACCAGTCGTGCGAATCGGTGCCGCCGATGCGTTCGATCTCATCGAACTTGGCCGGGCCATCTTCCAGCGCGACGCCGCAGGTGAGGCGGTCGACGATGGCGTCGGAGACCTTTTCCTCGCCTTCCGGCGCACGCACGCGCACCACGTACTCGCGCTCGACCTCGAACGACGGGTGCATCATGGCATTGGCCAGCTCACCGTCGGTGGTGGCCAGCAGCAGGCCGGTGGTGTTGATGTCCAGGCGGCCGATGGCGATCCAGCGCGCGCCCTTCAGCGGCGGCAGCGACTCGAACACGGTCGGGCGGCCTTCCGGATCATCGCGGGTGGTCACTTCGCCTTCCGGCTTGTTGTAGACCAGCACGCGCGAAGGCTCGGCCAGGGCGGTGGCGACGAAGCCACGGCCATCCAGTTCGATCTTGTCGCCGCTCTTGACCGACATGCCGGTCTGCGCAACTTCACCGTTGACCTTGACCAGGCCTTCGGCAATGCGCTGTTCCAGCGCGCGGCGCGAGCCGAGGCCGGCCTGGGCCAGCACCTTGTGCAGGCGCTCTTCCAGCTTGAACTGTTCGGAGGTGGCTTCGCGCTTCAGCGAGAGCTTGTTACGGGGGGTGTCACTCATCAGTTTTGCTCCGGCCGACGGTTTCGAGGTCGGCCTCTGGTTCGGAATCGGCTTGGTCAACAGCCACGGTCGTCGTCGCGACGGCGTTGTCTTCGCGTTCGTTCACTGGCACCGCGCGCTCGCCCGGCGCGGAATCGGGGTGCCCATCATCGAGGGGCGAAGGTGCTTGCTCATGGGTGGCCGGCGCAGCAGCTGCGCCGACGGAATCGGGGGTGTTGCCATCGCCGCCCTGCAGGCCGGCGTCATCGTTGGCGGCTGCATCGGGATCGGCGCTGATGTCAGGACCCTCGGCACCAGCGACGGCCGGTGCATCGCGGTCCAGCGCCAGCTGCGGCTCCAGCTCGCCCAGGTCCTTCAGTTCCGACAGCGGCGGCAGTTCGTCCAGCCGCTTCAGCCCGAAGTAGTCCAGGAAGCCCTTGGTGGTGCCGAACAGCGCCGGCTTGCCGGGCACGTCGCGGTGGCCGACCACGCGGATCCATTCGCGTTCTTCCAGCGCCTGGATGATGTTGCTGCTGACCGCCACGCCGCGCACCTGCTCGATCTCGCCGCGGGTGATCGGCTGCCGATAGGCGATCAGCGCCAGGGTTTCCAGGGTGGCACGGGTGTAGCGGGTCTTGCGCTCGGTCCACAGCCGGCTGATCCAGCCATGCACTTCGCCGGTGACCTGGTAGCGGAAGCCGGAGGCGACCTCGACCAGTTCCACGCCGCGGCCTTCGCAGGCCTCGCGCAGGCGTTCCAGCGCACGTTCGATGCTGCCCGGCGGTGCCGGTTCCTCTTCCGGGAACAGGTCCTTCAGCTGGGCCAGGGTGAGCGGCTGGCTGGAAGCCAGCAGGGCACCCTCGACAATGCGGTTGATCAGCGATTGATCCATCGGCAGTCAGCGCTCACTCGTTTGCATTGGCGGCGTCGTCGTTGTCGTCGAACTCGCTGCTGAACTGCAGCGGAGCGTTGGTGTTGCCGGCGGCCAGCGACTTCACGTAGATCGGCGCCAGCGGTTCTTCCTGGACGATGTCCAGCAGCTGTTCCTTGGCCAGTTCCAGCACCGCCAGGAACGTGACCAGCACGCCCAGCTTGCCTTCTTCAGCCGTGAACAACCCTTCAAAGCGGTAGAACTTGCCGTCTTCCAGGCGTCCCAGCACTTCGCCCATGCGTTGCCGCACGCTCAGTGCCTCACGCTTGATGGCGTGGCCGCTGAACAGCTCGGCGCGCTTGAGCACGTCGTGCAGGGCCAGCAGCATTTCCTTCAGGTCCACCGGCGGCGGCAGTTTCACCGTGGCGCGTTCGGGCATGAAGGCGTGTGCCAGGCTGGTATCGCGGTCCTGGCGGGGCAGGGCGTCGATGTCCTCGGCGGCCTGCTTGAAACGTTCGTACTCCTGCAGCCGGCGCACCAGCTCGGCGCGCGGGTCGGCCTCATCGCCTTCCTCGCTGACCGGGCGCGGCAGCAGCATCCGCGACTTCACCTCGGCCAGGATCGCCGCCATCACCAGGTACTCGGCCGCCAGCTCGAAGCGCAGCTCGCGCATCACGGTGATGTACTCCACGTACTGCCGGGTGATTTCGGCGACGGGAATGTCCAGTACATCCAGGTTCTGGCGGCGGATCAGGTACAGCAGCAGGTCCAGCGGGCCTTCGAAGGCATCCAGGATGACTTCCAGCGCGTCCGGCGGAATGTACAGGTCCTGCGGGATCTGCAGGACCGGTTGCCCATGCACCACGGCCAGCGGCATTTCCTGCTGCTGGGGGGCGGGCGGCCGGGTTGGCGGGTTCGCGTCGAGCGCGAGTTCGGAAGTCATCTAATGGACATCAGGATTGCATCGGACCAGTCGCGGCACCGGGTTCACCGGGCCAACGCCACGGAGCCCCAGGGCACCAGACACGCCGGGATCGGCGCGATTCCACACATATCAAACAGCAGGACGCGCCGTAGTAAACGGCAGCGACAGAACTACGGGGAGGTCGTCTACGTGGCCCGGCCAGGTGGTCCGGTTTGAAGCAGCGGATCGGTCGTCGGGGGCTGCGGTGGCCGCAAAAACCGACGGGCTGCTGCATCCAGCCACGTGCAATGGACCCTAGGGTAAGCCTTTGCCGCGCCAGTGTCCAGCCGGACCGGGGCAGGGGCTGCATTGGCTAGAATCTGCGGACCCGACAACGCAAGCGAGGAAATGCCGGTGTGGTATGTGATTGAAGGCTATGACGGCCAGGATGTGCTGGCGCAGCGGCTGCAGGCGAGGCCGGAACACCTGGCGCGGCTGCACGCGCTGCGCGACGAGGGACGCCTGCTGCTGGCCGGCCCGTGCCCGGCGGTGGACAGTGAAGACCCGGGTCCGGCAGGTTTCAGCGGTTCGGTGGTGATCGCGCAGTTCGAGTCGCTGCCGCAGGCGCAGGCCTGGGCCGATGCCGACCCGTACGTGGCCGCAGGCGTGTACACCCGCGTGCAGGTGCGCCCGTTCCGCAAGGTCCTGCCGTGAACGCGGAACGGATCGAGCGGATCCGTGATGCACTGCAGCAGGCGCTGTCGCCCAGCGTGCTTGAAATCGAGGACGACAGCCATCGCCATGCCGGCCATGCCGGTGCACGCGACGGGCGCGGCCATTTCAACGTGCATGTGGTAAGCGAACGCTTCGCCGGATTGGCTCCATTGGCCCGGCATCGGGCGGTCTACGCCGCGCTGGGGTCGATGATGGACACCGATATCCACGCGCTGTCCATCCGCGCACATACCCCGTCAGAACAGGGCTGAGCCCTTGTCCCGCACTGTCCTGGCCGGTCCTGACGGGCCTCGCCAGGGACAGATTTTCATGTCCATTTCGGGACATTCGCCTAACGGACTGTTTACAAGCCCAGATGGAAACGCTTACATTCCGCGCCAATGCTGGTAGGTCCAAGCCGTGGAGGGCGGCTTCGTGAACAAAGCAGCTATCACAATCAAAGACGTCGCACGCGAAGCCCGGGTCTCCGTGGCCACGGTTTCCCGCGCGCTCAACGGGCATGAAAATGTCGCCGAACCGGTCCGCCAGCTTGTGCTGGAGGTCGCCGCACGGCTGCGTTACACCCCGCACGCCGCCGCCCGCAGCCTGAGCAGCCGCCGCACCAATACGGTGGGCGTGGTGCTGCCCGACCTGTACGGCGAATTCTTCTCCGAGCTGATGCGCGGCATCGACAATGTCGCCCGCAACCGCCGCCAGCACCTGCTGGTGTCCAGCTACCACGGTGACCAGGAACAGCAGGGCGCCGCCCTGCGTGCCATGCGCGGCCGCGTCGACGGCCTGCTGGTGCTCTCGCCCTATGCCGAGAGCCCGGGCTTCCTGACCGACAACCTGCCGCAGTCGTTGCCGACGGTGTTGATCAACACCTATCTGCCTGGGCAGGACCACCCGGTGCTGAGCATCGACGACCACGCCGGCGCGATGGCGATGACCCGCCACCTGCTCGACGCCGGTCACCGCCGCATCGCTTTCATTTCTGGCCCGGACCTCAACTTCGACGCGCGCGAGCGCCTGCGCGGCTTCCGTGACGCGCTGGCCGCCTTCGGCCGTGACGCCGAAGGCATCGAGCTGCCCGGTGATTTCGACGAAGCTTCCGGCCATCGTGCCGGTCAGGAGTTGCTGGCAGCCGGAGCGCTGCCCGATGCCGTGTTCGCTGCCAACGACATGATGGCCCTGGGTTGCCTGTATGCCTTCACGCAGGCAGGTGTCCATGTGCCGTCCGATGTCGCCCTGGCCGGTTTCGATGACATTCCACTGGCGCGTTTCGTCCACCCGTCGCTGACCACCATGCAGGTCAGCATCGCCGAGCTCGGCGATCGGGCCATGACGCGCCTGATGCAGTTGATGGACGGCACCTCCACGGATGGGACAGGGGACAAGCAGACCCTGGTTCCCCGCTTGATAGTTCGCGATTCCACCACTCCGCCATCCGGCCGTTGAAGCCAGAGGCGTTCCTTCTTTTTTGATTGATCGCAGGGACCGCGCAAGCGGTTACCGCCACCCGGAGATTGAGTTGATGATGCATACCACCTTCCGCACGCCGGCGCGCCGGCTGCTGAGCACCGCGCTGGTCAGCTGCCTGATGCTGGCAGCCGCCCCGAACGTCATGGCGCAGTCGGCCAATGCCAGCCTTCGCGGCCAGGTCGCCGGCGCCCAGGCGGGCACCGAAGTCACCGCCACCAACGTGGCCACCGGTACCGTCCGCCGCGGCACCATCCGCGCCGATGGCAGCTACTCGCTGATGGGCCTGGACCCGGGCACCTATGACGTGGTCGCCAACGGCCAGTCGCAGAAGGTCACCGTCACCGTGGCGTCGACCGCGACGCTGAACTTCGCCGGTGCTGCCAGCAGCACACCGGGTGCGACCGCAGCCACCAACCTGGACACCGTCAACGTCGTCGCGCCGACCCTGCTGCAGGAAGTGCGCACCTCGGAAGTCGGCAAGACCGTCAGCCTGCAGCAGATCCAGACCACCCCGCAGGTCTCGCGCAACTTCCTGGAGTTTGCCGACGCGGTGCCGGGCATGATCTTCACCCGCGACGCCAAGGGCAACACCTCGCTGCGCAGCGGCGCGACCAATGCCGACGGCACCAACGTCTACATCGACGGCGTGGGCCAGAAGAGCTACGTCAAGGGCGGCGGCGTCGCCGGCCAGTCCGGCAGCGCCGGCAATCCGTTCCCGCAGCTGGCCATCGGTGAATACAAGGTCATCACCGGCAACTACAAGGCCGAGTACGGCCAGGTCTCCAGCGCAGCCGTCACCGCCGCGACCAAGTCGGGTACCAACGAGTTCAAGGGTGAAGCCTTCTACCGTTACACCAACGACAGCATGCGTGCGATGACCCCGGCCGAACGCCAGCCGGGCAAGAGCAAGGAAGATTCGGCCGAGAAGGAATACGGTTTCGCCCTGGGTGGCCCGATCATCCAGGACAAGGCCCACTTCTTCGTTACCTATGAAGCCAAGCGCTTCGACCTGCCGGTGACCATCGCCCCGCATGGTTCGGTGACCAGCAAGGCCAACCGTATTCCGGCCGATGCCCAGGCTGGCCTGGGCCCGGCCAGCCAGCCGTTCCAGCAGGACCTGATCTTCGGCAAGATCGACTTCGAGCCGACCGACAACGATCGCCTGGAGCTGACCTTCCAGGACCGTGACGAAACCCAGCAGCAGTTCTCGGACCAGACCGCGCCGATGCACGGCAAGGAAACCAAGAACACCGACCGTCGTTACGCGCTGCGCTGGAACCACAGCGGTGAGCGTTATTACAACGAGCTGATGGTCACCCACGAGGACTCGTTCAACAACCCCAAGCCGCTGAGCCTGGGTAACGGCATCAACTACACCGCGCCGGACGGCAGCGAAGAGCGCGCCATCGTCTCGATCGGCGGTTCCTCGGCACAGTCGTCGCAGGTGAAGGGCCAGAAGGGCTGGTCGATCGAAGACAACCTGACCCTGGACGGCATCGAGTGGGCCGGCGACCACACCATCAAGATGGGTGCCAAGTACAAGCAGATCGACCTGTACGCCTCCGACGCGGCGCAGATCAACCCGCAGTTCTACTACACCATCGACAACCCGACCTTCCCGGACAGCATTCCGTACAAGGCGCAGTTCGTGAAGCCGGTGTCCGGCGTGTCCGGCGTGTCCGGTGAAGTGCGCTCGAAGGTCAAGCAGATCGGCCTGTTCATCCAGGACGACTGGCAGGTCAACGACCACCTGCAGCTGAACCTCGGCCTGCGCTGGGATTACGAGAAGAACCCGGCCTACCTGGACTTCGTGACCCCGCCGGAAGTGGTCAATGCGCTGTTCGCGCAGGACCCGCGTGCCGCCGCTGGTCAGAGCTACGCCGATACCCTCGCGCTGAGCGGCCTGAACATCAACGACTACATCAGCAACGGCCACAACCGCAAGGCATTCAAGAATGCCTGGCAGCCGCGCCTGGGCTTCTCGTATGACATCAACGCCGACGAGCAGCACGTGATCCACGGCGGCGCAGGCCGTTCCTACGACCGCGACCTGTTCGACTACCTGCAGCTGGAAACCACCAAGCTGGCCCTGCCGCAGCCGACCATCTACTTCCGCAACCCGTCCACCGGCCAGTGCTTCCAGGGCAATGCGGCCTGCTATGACTGGAACCCGAACCTGCTCAACGGCATCGGCAACCTGCAGAGCCTGGTCGGTTCGACCAGCAATGCAGGCCTGGAAGTCGACCTGCTGAACAACAACCTGAAGGTGCCGTACGCTGATCAGTTCAGCCTGGGCATGAGCAACCAGATCGGTGAGTGGCTGACCGATGCCACCATTTCGCGCACGCTCACCTACGATGGCTTCGCCTTCACCCTGGGCAACCGCTACCCGACCGGCCAGTTCTTCGATGACCCGCGCCTGTGCGGCGGTACCGAAGCCGGCCTGAGCCAGGCCTGGAGCTGCAACGTGCCGGGCTTCGGCAGCCTGATCATCGGCCAGCAGGGCATCAAGACCCGCGCCACCCAGATCCTGCTGTCGGCGCAGAAGCCGTTCACCCAGGAAAGCGGCTGGGGCACCTCGATCGCCTATACCTGGACCACCGCCCGCCACAACCGCGACATCAACGAGCACTACGCGTTCGACCGCGGCGTGATCGGTGACTACCCGACCATCCGCTCCAACGGCGCACCGCGCCACCGCCTGGTGGTGACCGGTTCGTATGCGGGCTTCTGGGGCATCACCTTCGGTGGCAAGATTACCCTGGCCACCCCGACCGCGATCAACGACTGGTACGGCGTGCCGCAGGCCAATGGCTTCAACCTGCCGACCCCGGCAGCGGCGGTTCCGGGTGGCAACGGCCGGTTCCTGGTCGGTGGCAAGATCTTCGGCTACCGCTCGGTCGACCTGCAGGCCACCAAGACGTTCAAGATGCCGGGCGATACCGAGCTGTACGCACGTATCGACATCATCAACGTGTTCAACTTCGACAACTTCTCGAACTACAACTACTACAAGAACGGGAAGCTGGCCGCGAGCTACAACGAGACCGGCGACATCATCGGCACTCCGCGCCAGGTCAAGGCGGAAGTGGGCTTCCGCTTCTAAGCGGAGCCGCCCGGTGCAGTACCCCGATGCCGCCGGTCCGCCGGCGGCATCGGAGAAAACGGCAATGGCCGGCCCCGCGCCGGTCCATTGCCCACGCCGCTGCCGGGCAGGGGGCAGCGGCGTGGGCAATGATCGCGGTGTCAAACCACGTTTTTCGTGGTTTTTTAAGTACGCATCTTGTAAACGATTTCAGATCATTGGACGGTATGCTTTCCCATCGATCAGACCACCGGAGGAATCGCGCCATGCAGGCACGCCATCTGTTGTCCGCGGCAGCGTTGAGCCTGGCCGTCGCCGCCTGCCAGCCGGCCCAGCAGGAGCCTGCCAAGCCGCGCCCGCCGGTGATCCTGATCGAGGCCGATGCACCGCCGCGGCCGATGAAGCCCGAGCTGCCGCCGCTGTTCGATGACATCGAGCGCCGCACCTTCCAGTTCTTCTGGGACACCACCAACGAGATCAACGGGCTGACCCCGGACCGCTACCCGTCGCGGCCGTTCGCCAGCATCGCCTCGGTCGGCTTCGCGCTGACGGCGTACCCGATCGGCATCGAGAACGGCTGGGTCAGCCGCAACCAGGCAATCGACCGCACCCTGACCACCCTGAAATTCTTCCGCGACGTGCCGATGGGCCCGCAGCGTACCGGCAAAGCCGGTTACAAGGGCTTCTACTACCACTTCCTGGACATGCAGGAAGGCCGTCGCTACGACAGCTGGGTTGAGCTGTCCTCGGTGGATACCGCGCTGCTGATGATGGGCGTGCTGTTCGCGCAGTCGTACTACGACGGTGACGATCCGCGCGAAAAGGAAATCCGCCAGATCGCCGATACCTTGTACAAGAAGGTCGACTGGCCGTGGCTGCAGCAGCGTGCACCGCTGATCTCGATGGGCTGGTTCCCGGAGAGCGGCTTCATCGACCACGACTGGATGGGCTACAACGAGGCGATGATGGTCTACATCCTCGCCCTGGGCTCGCCCACGCACCCGGTCAGCCCGGACGCGTGGACGGTGTGGACGCGCACCTACGACAACGACTGGGGGGTCTACCAGGGCCAGGAATACCTGTCCTTCGGCCCGCTGTTCGGCCACCAGTACAGCCACGTCTGGATCGACTTCCGCGACATCCAGGACGCCTACATGCGCGAGCGTGGCAGCACCTATTTCCTCAACAGCCGCTCGGCCGCGCTGGCCCAGCGCGAATACGCCATCGCCAACCCGATGCAGTGGAAGGACTATGGCGAGAACGTCTGGGGCCTGACCGCCAGCGATGGCCCGCAGAACACCACGCAGGAGTACCGCGGCGAGCAGCGCCAGTTCCGCCACTACTCCTCGCGCGGCGCTGGCCTGCGCGAGAACTTCGATGACGGCACCATCGCCCCGACCGCGGCGATCGCATCGGTGGTGTTCGCACCCGAGCAGGTGATCCCGGCCACGCTGGAAATGCACAAGCGCTACGGCGACTACATCTATTCCAGCTACGGCTTCCTGGATTCGTTCAACCCCAGCTTCAACTACGACATCCCGATCAAGACCGGCCGCCTGGTGCCGGATCGCGGCTGGGTCGCCAGCGACTACATCGCCATCGACCAGGGGCCGATCCTGACCATGATCGCCAACTACCGCAATGACTTCGTATGGGAAGTGATGAAGAAGAACCCGTACATCCGCAAGGGCCTGGAGCGGGCCGGCTTCAGCGGTGGCTGGCTGGCGCCGGAAGGGTCGTTCCAGCCGCTGGAACTGCAGAAGGACGAAAAGGCCGCGGCTGCACGCGCGGTGGGTATCGCCGAATCACGCGCGGCCGCCGCGCAGGAACAGAAGAACAATGCCAACCGCACCACAGGCCAGGGCAAGTAACCTGATGCCGAACTGGATCGACCGCCTGCGCCGCTGGGCGCTGCCTGCCCTGGCCGCACTGGCCGTGGCCGGCTGCGCCCGCACCGAGCCGGGCACCACCACCGTGCGCTTCTGGGCGATGGGCCGCGAAGCAGAGGTGGTCAGCGAGCTGATCCACGAGTTCGAGGCCGAAAACCCCGGCATCAAGGTGGATGTGCAGAACATCCCGTGGACCGCCGCGCACGAGAAGCTGCTGACCGCGTTCGCCGCCGATGGCCTGCCGGACGTGTGCCAGCTCGGCAATACCTGGGTGCCGGAGTTCGCCGAACTCGACGCGCTGACGCCGCTGCAGACTTTCGTTGATCATTCTGCCGTGGTCGATCAGAAAGACTATTTCCAGGGTATCTGGGATACCAACGTGATCCATGGCGAGCTGGTCGGCGTGCCGTGGTACGTCGATACGCGCCTGATCTACTACCGCAAGGACCTCCTGGCCAAGGCCGGCTATGACCACCCGCCGCGTACCTGGCAGGAGTGGGACGAGCAGATGGCGGCGATCAAGCGCATGCAGGGTCCGAACCGCTACGCGGTACTGATGCCGATCAACGAATTCGAGCAGCAGCTGTCGCTGGCACTGCAGCAGCCCGACCCGCTGCTGCGCGACGACGATACCCGCGGCAATTTCTCCAGCCCGGGGTTCCGCCGCACGCTGGCCTTCTACGCCAACATGTTCGAGCAGGGCTGGGCGCCGAAGATGTCCGAGACGCAGATTTCCAACGTCTGGGATGAATTCTTCCGCGGCTTCAACGTGTTCTACATCTCCGGCCCCTGGAACATCCGCGAGTTCAAGAAGCTGCAGCCGAAGGAACTGGAAGGGCAGTGGGGCACCGCCGCGCTGCCGGGGCCGGACGGTCCGGGCGCGGGCATCGCCGGCGGCACCAGCCTGGTGATCTTCCGCAAGTCGCAGCAGAAGGAAGCTTCCTGGAAGCTGATCGAATTCCTGTCGCGCCCGGAAATCCAGGCACGCTTCCACTCGATCATCGGCGACCTGCCGCCGCGCCGCAGTGCCTGGAACGCGCCATCGCTGGCCAACGATCCATTGGCGGCCGCGTTCCGCGACCAGCTGGAGCGGGTCAAGCCGACGCCGAAGGTGCTCGAATGGGAGCGCATCGTGCAGGAAATGCGCATCGTCACCGAGAAGGTGGTGCGCGGTGGCCTGCCGCAGGACAAGGCCGTGGCCGAACTGGACCAGCGCGTGGACAAGGTGCTGGCCAAGCGCCGCTGGATGCATGAACAACAACGCCTGCAGAAGCGCGCGCCGTCGCCGCAATCGAGCAGCGCCGTGGCCGCCGGGAGCGCGCAATGAAACGTACTTCGCTGGCCGGCTGGATCTTCGCCGGCCCATCGCTGATCGTGCTGGGCGTATTCTTCGGCCTGCCGGTTGCCTCGGCGCTCGCGCTGAGCGTGACCGACTTCGACCTCTATGCGCTGGCCGACAGCAGCAACCTGCGCTTCGTCGGCCTGGGCAACTACATCGACCTGCTGCAGACGCCGATGTTCTGGAAGTCGCTGTGGAACACCACCTACTTCGTGCTGATCGGCGTGCCGTTGTCGATCGGCGTGTCGCTGGGCGCGGCAATGCTGCTCAATGCGCCGGCCGCGCGCTTCAAGGCCCTGTTCCGCACGGCACTGTTCGCGCCGGTGGTGACTACGCTGGTGGCGGTGGCCGTGATCTGGCGCTACCTGTTCCATACCAGCTACGGCCTGGTGAACTACGGCCTGGGCCATCTGGGCATCAGTCCGATCGACTGGCTGGGTGATCCCAACTGGGCGATGCCGACCATCATGCTGTTCGCGGTATGGAAGAACTTCGGCTACAACATGGTGATCTTCCTGGCCGGCCTGCAGGCGATCCCGCATGACCTGTACGAAGCGGCGCGCATCGATGGCGCCTCGCGCTGGAAGCAGTTCCTGCACATCACCCTGCCGATGCTCGGCCCGGTGCTGCTGGTGGTCGGGGTGATCACCGTGTCCGGCTACTTCCAGCTGTTCGCCGAGCCGTATGTCATGACCCGCGGCGATCCACTGCAGAGCACCGTCAGCGTGCTGTATTTCATGTTCGAGGAAGGCTTCAAGTGGTGGAACCTGGGGCGCGCCTCCGCGGTGGCGTTCCTGCTGTTCCTGATCATCCTGGCGGTGACCACCGTGATGCTGCGTTTCGGCCGCAAGAGGCAGTTGGTATGAGTCGTGAAATCGGCCAGTCGCGCTGGTACCCGTGGATGATCAATGGTGCGTTGCTGGTGCTGGCCCTGGTCAGCCTGGCACCGCTGCTGTGGATGCTCTCGGTCTCGTTCATGCCGCAGGGCGAGGCCAGTCATTTCCCGCCGCCGCTGCTGCCTTCGAGCATCACCACGCACAACTACCACGAGCTGTTCGCGCGCACCGGCATGGGCGGCAACTTCGCCAACAGCCTGCTGGTGTCGCTGGGCATCACGCTGGGTTCGCTGCTGCTCAACACCATGGCCGGCTATGCGTTCGCCAAGCTCAACTTCGTCGGCCGCGATCGCCTGTTCCAGGTGCTGATGGCAGCGCTGGTGATTCCGGCGCAGGTGGCGATGCTGCCGCTGTTCCTGCTGATGAAGCAGCTGGGGCTGGTCAACAGCTTCGGCGGCGTGATCGTGCCGGCGCTGGCCAGCGTGTTCGGCATCTTCCTGGTGCGGCAGTACGCGCGTTCGATCCCGGACGAACTGCTTGAAGCAGCGCGCATCGACGGGGCAGGGGAGCTGCGCATCTTTTTCCAGATCGTGCTGCCGATGCTCAAGCCGGTGCTGGTGACCCTCGCGATCTTCACCTTCATGGGCGCATGGAACGATTTCATGTGGCCGTTGATCGTGCTGACCGACCAGGAGCACTACACTTTGCCGGTGGCGCTGGCCACCCTCTCGCGCGAGCACATCATGGACGTGGAAATGATGATGGCTGGCGCGGTGGTCACCGTGGTTCCGGTGCTGGCGCTGTTCCTGGTGCTGCAGCGGTACTACATCCAAGGTCTGTTGCTGGGGAGCGTCAAAGGATGAAGCGAGTGATCGCCGTTGGACTGGGCCTGTTGTGGACTTCCCTGGCGATCGCCGCACCACCGGCACTGCCGGCGCCGAAGGTGCTGGACGACTTCGACGACATCGGTGCCTGGACGCTGGTGCTGTCCGACCAGGTCAGCGGTTCGCTGCGGCCGGTCAGCGGCGCCGGTGGCGGCCGCGCGCTGTGCCTGGACTACGATTTCCACAAGGTGTCGGGTTACGTCGGCATCCGCCGTGCGCTGAACATCGAATATCCGGCCAACTACCGCTTCGGCTTCCAGCTGCGCGGTGATTCCCCGGGCAACGACCTGCAGTTCAAGCTGATCGATGCCAGCGGCGACAACGTCTGGTGGGTCAATCGCCCGGGCTACAGCTTCCCCAAGGCGTGGACGCCGGTCGAGTACCGTCGTCGCCAGATCGACAAGGCGTGGGGGCCTTCGCCCGAGAAGGAGATGGCACGCAGCGCCGCGGTCGAGTTCACGATCTACAGCAAGGTCGGTGGCCGGGGCACGGTGTGCTTCGACAAACTGACCCTGCAGGGCCTGCCGCCGCAGGATGATTCGGCGCTGGTGCCATCGGTGATCGCCGATACCGCCACCGCGCTGCAGGACCGCATGATCGATGGCAAGGGCGACACCTTCTGGATCAGTGGCGGGGTCAAGCAGCAGACCATCAGCCTGGACCTGCACAAGAGCCGCGAGATCGGCGGTGCGGTGATCGACTGGCTGCCGAACCTGGAAGCCAGCCGTTACACCGTGCGGACGTCCGAGGATGGCCGGGACTGGCGCACTGTGCGCGAGGTGACCGGCGGTGCGGGAGGCCGCGACTGGCTGGCGTTGCCGGATACCGACGCGCGCTACGTGCGCTTCGATCTGCAGGATGGCCCGAACTGGCGCTATGGCATCCGTGACATCACGCTCAAGCCGCTGGCCTTCGCGGCCACACCGAACGCGTTCCTGTCCTCGGTGGCTGCCGATCTGCCGCGCGGCTCGCTGCCGCGTGCCTATGTGGGCGAACAGCCGTACTGGACCCTGCTCGGCCTCGATGGTGGCCAGGAACAGGCACTGATCAGCGAAGACGGTGCGCTGGAACCGGCCAAGGGCAGCTTCAGCATCGAGCCGTTCATCCGCCTTGACGGCAAGCTGCTGGACTGGTCGAAGGTGGCCATCACCCAGTCGCTGCAGGATCACTACCTGCCGATCGCCAATGTCGACTGGGTGCACGAGAAGGCCGGCCTGGCGGTGACCAGCTTCGTGCAGGGCACGCCGGAGCGCGCGCAGTTGATCGGCCGCTACCGGCTGAGCAATCCAGACAAGGTGGCGCACGAATACACCCTGGCGCTGGCGATCCGCCCGTGGCAGGTCAACCCGCCGACCCAGTTCCTCAACACCGTTGGCGGCTTCAGCCGCATCGAAGCGCTGGATGTCGGCGAACAGCTGGTGCGCATCAACGGCGAGCCGCGCATCTATCCGCTGCAGGTGCCGGATGCCCGTTTCGCCAGCACGTTCGATGGCAAGCTCGACGCGATGCACCTGGCCTCCGGAAAATATCCGGCCAGCACGGCGGTGAAGGACAGCACCGGCATGGCTTCCGGTGCGCTGCTGTACACGATCAAGCTGGAACCCGGCCAGAGCCGCGAAGTGGCGGTGGTGCTGCCGCAGACCGGAGGCTGGGCGCCGCAGGCGCTGGATGTGGCCAAGGCGCAGGCACAGGTGGCAGAGCAGTGGCGGCAGAAGCTGGGCGTGGTCTCGTTGAAGGTGCCGGCTGCGGGCCAGGCGCTGGTCGATACCCTGCGCACCGCCGTGGCGCACATGCTGATCTCGCGGGTTGGCCCGCGCCTGCAGCCGGGCACGCGCTCGTACGCGCGCAGCTGGATCCGCGATGGCGCGATGATTTCCGAGGGCCTGCTGCGCATGGGGCGCAGTGATGCGGTGCGTGATTACATCAACTGGTATGCGCCCTACCAGTTCGAGAACGGCAAGGTGCCGTGCTGTGTCGATGCACGCGGCAGCGATCCGGTGCCGGAGAACGACAGCCATGGCGAGCTGATCTACAGCGTTGCCGAATATGGGCGCTATACCGGTGACAGCACCTTCGCTGAACTGATGTGGCCGCATGTGCAGGGCGCCTACAGCTACATGGAGCAGCTGCGCGCCAGCGAGCGCACCGACGAGAATCGTGCACGCAATCCGGCGTTCTACGGGATGATGCCGGCCTCGATCAGCCACGAAGGCTATTCGGCCAAGCCGATGCATTCGTACTGGGACAATTTCTGGGCATTGCGTGGCTACAAGGATGCGGCATCGCTGGCCGCCCAGCTGGGCAAGGTCGAAGCGATGCAGATCGCCGAATCGCGTGACCAGTTCCGTGATGACCTGCAGGCCTCGCTGCTGTCGGCGATGCAGCAGCACAACATCGATTACCTGCCGGGCTCGGCCGAGCTGGGCGATTTCGATGCGACCTCGACCACCATCGCGCTGGCCCCGGGGGGTGAACAGGGCCGCCTTCCGCAGCAGGCACTCGATGCCACCTTTGAACGCTACTGGAAGGAGTTCGTGGCCCGTCGGGATGGCAAGCGCGAGTGGAAGGACTACACGCCCTACGAGTGGCGCAATGTCGCCGCCTTCGTCCGCCTGGGCTGGCGCGATCGCGCCTGGCAGGCGACCGAGTTCTTCTTCAAGGATCGTGCGCCGCAGGCCTGGAACCAGTGGGCCGAAGTGGTCTCGCGCACGCCACGCAAGCCGTTCTTCGTCGGTGACCTGCCGCATGCCTGGGTAGCCTCGGACTTCGTGCGCTCGGCGCTGGACATGTTCGCCTACAGCCGCGACATGGACGATGCGCTGGTGCTGGCCGCCGGCATTCCGACGGCCTGGCTGCAGGGCGAGGGCATCGCCGTTCAGGGCCTGCGCACGCCGCAGGGCCAGCTCAACTACCGCCTGCAGCGCAGCGACAAGCAGCTGGTGCTGGAGGTGCAGCCGGGCCTGGTACCGCCGGTCGGTGGCGTGGTGCTGCCCTGGCCATACGCCGGTGATCCGGGCGAGGCGACCATCAACGGCGAAGCGGCCGAGTGGATCAACAGGGAACTGCACGTGCACCAGCTGCCGGCGCGGGTCGAGATCGATGTACCGGGCGCGGTGCGCCGCGCCGAGCGCAAGGGGCAGTAACGATGAAGCAGCAGGGGGCAAGGGTGCGCACGACCGTGCGTGCCCTGGGGTTGGCCATTGCATTGGCATTGCCGGGCGCCGTGATGGCGGCCGGGCCAGCCGCCGCGGCAGCGGCTGACGCCGTCAGCGCGCCAGGCATGAGCATGGTGACCTTCAACCTGCATCACGACCGCGAGGACTGGCCGAACCGCCGCCGCACCATCCTGGCCGAACTCAAGCGCCTGCAGCCCGATGCCATCGCGCTGCAGGAGGTGATCCAGCGCCGCAACGTGCGCAACCAGGCGCAGTGGCTGGCCAGCCAGCTTGGCTACAGGTACATCTTCGTCTCCACCGATCCGGTGGGCGCGCCGAAGCGTTACGGCAATGCACTGCTGAGCCGGCGCCCGATCCTCGCCCAGGGTGAGCACCTGCTGCAGCCGCTGGACGACTACCGGACCGTCGCCCATCTGCGCATCGATATGGACGGCAAGGCCGTCAACGTCTATGCGACCCATCTGAACGAGCGCAACGACGAGAGCGGGCAGCACATCCGCCGCGTCCAGGTCGAGGACCTGCTGCGCTTCATCGCCAGCACCTCGGCCGGTGCACCGGTCGTGATTGCCGGCGACTTCAACGCACTGGTGGATGCCGGCGACCTGAGCGAGCTGCGCAGTCACTATGGCGACAGCTACGGCAGCGTGCACGTCAACACCGACCTGGCCGGGGTCAGTACGTTGAACCGGCACTACTACCAGGCGCCCTCGCGGATCGACCACATCTTCTTCCAGCAGGACGAGATGGTCGCGCGTGAGGCCAGGCTCCTGTTCGACCAGCCCGATGACAGCGGTCGGTGGGCCTCGGACCACTATGGGGTGTGGACCCGGTTGCAGTTCGCGCCGGCGCGCTGATGTCCTGGTAGGTGCCAACCTTGGTTGGCACGGACGTGTCCGCGTCCGCTCCAACAACGGTGCCAACCAAGGTTGGCCTCTACCAGAGCGTTGCACGCACCCGGCGCACAAACAGAAACGGCGGGGATCATCGATCCCCGCCGTTTCGTTTTCTACCCGATCAAGGCGCGATCAGTTCGCCGGCGGCGTGCGCTTGGCGGCTTCTTCGTCTTCCTCATCGGCCTTGGCTTCGGCTGCCTGGGCCGCTGCGTCGGCATGGCCATCGGCGACCGGATCGATCGACGGCGTCACCACCGCATCGGCGACCGGGGCCGCCGCTTCCACCGGTGCGGCTTCAACCGCCACCGGAGCGACCGGCTGTTCGGCGACCGGCGCGGTCTCGACGACCGGCTTGGCTTCAACCGCGGGAGCGGCCTCCACCACCGGGGCGGCCTCGACGGCCTGCGGCTGGGCTTCAACCACCGGGGCCGCTGCAACAACCACCGGCTTCGATTCCACGACCGGAGCAGCCTCGACGACGACCGGCTGCGCTTCGGCCACCGGAGTGGCTTCAACGGCCGGGGCGACTTCAACCACGACCGCCTTCGCTTCGACCACCGGGGCCGCAGCCACCACCGGCTGGGCCGGGGTCGCAGCGTCGATGGCGTCGAGCATGCTGGTCTGTACCGGCGAAGACGCCGGTTCGGCCTTGGCCACGATTCCGGTCGGTGCCTGTACCTCGGCAACGACCGGCGCAGCGGCTTCGATCACAGCGCTGCTCACCACCGCGACCGGCGCGGCGACAACAGCGGCGGCGGCGCGGACCGGCTTCTCGGCTTCGGCAGCGGTCGGTTCGGCTTCGTCATCGAAATCGAATTCCGGCTGCGAACGGGGCGGCTGTGCAGCGGCGACCGGAGCGACCCCGGCAGCGCTGTTGCTGCCCGGCTCGGCGACATCAGCAACATCGGTGTCATCACTGTCGTCCGCGTCGTCCTGGTCATCGCCCAGGCCATCGCTGCCGGCAGCGTTCTCGGCGCCACCACGACGACGGCGACGGCCACCGCGACGGCCACGGCGGCGGCGGGTCGCGCCTTCACCGGCCTGATCGCCGTTGGCGTCGACGGTTGCCTCTTCGCCGGCCACGGCAATCCCTTCGGCCTCGCTGCCAGTGGTGGCAGCGGTGTCGAGCGGTGCAGCGGCTTCGGCCGGAGCGGACGCGGCCGGTGCAACCGGAGCCACCGGCGCAGCAGCTTCCTGAGCGGTCACCACGTTGGCAGCGACGGCCGTAGCGGCCACGGCTGCAGCCGCGGTCACGGCCTCGGCCGGTGCCTCGGCGGCGCTGCGCTGCGGCTTCTCGGCCGGCTTGTCAGCGTCCTGCTGCTGGCGCGGCTGCTTGGGCTGCTTCAGCTTCGGCTGCTGCTGGTTCTGGTTCTGGCCCTGCTGCTCGTTGCGCGGCTTGTTCTGCTGCTGCGGCTGCTGCTGGCCATCCTTCTGCTGCGGCTCTTTCTGCTTGCCCTGCTGCGGCTGCTGCTGGGCATTGCCGTTGTTGCCGTTGCGGCCGTCCTTGCGCTGCTCACCGCGGTCCTTGCGGTTGCCGCCGTCCTTCTGCTGCTGCGCGTTGCCGTTGCCGCCGTTGCCACGATTGTCGTCGCGACGGTCCTTGCGGTCCTTGTTGCGATCCTTGTTGCGGTCCTTGCGGCCACCGTCCTGCTGCTGGCGCGCAGCCGGCGCGGCCGGCGCCGGAGCCGGTGCCGGCTCGCCACCGAACACGCGCTTGAGCCAACCGATCACGCCGCCACCCGGAGCAGGCGCCACCGGCGCAGCCACGACCGGAGCCGGAGCGGCTGCGGCCGGCTCTGCTTCCTCGCGCACCGGGGCGGGGGAGGTGTGCTTGACCTGGGTCACCGCCGGCGGCGGGATGTTCAGCTGGCCCTTGGTCAGGGCGTGCACCGGCAGCTTGCGCGGGGTGCCGCGCTGGTAGCTGGGCTTGTTGCTCTCTTCACCCAGCTCGTTCTCACGCAGGCGGGTGACGGTGTAGTGCGGGGTGTGCAGCTGCTCGTCGGCGACGATCACGATCGGCGCCTCGTGGCGCTGCTCGATCTCGCGCAGGGCGCTGCGCTTCTCGTTCAGCAGGTAATTGGCGATCTCCACCGGCGCCTGCACCAGCACCTGCCCGGTGTTCTCCTTCATCGCATGCTCTTCGGCAACGCGGATGATCGACAGCGACAGCGACTCGACGCTGCGCATGCGGCCGTGGCCGTCGCAACGCGGGCAGACGATCTGGCTGGATTCACCCAGGCTCGGGCGCAGGCGCTGGCGGCTCATTTCCAGCAGGCCGAAGCGCGAGATGCGGCCGACCTGGACGCGGGCGCGGTCGTACTTCAGCGCATTGGCCAGGCGGTTCTCGACCTCGCGCTGGTGCTTGTTGGAGGCCATGTCGATGAAGTCGATCACCACCAGGCCGCCCAGGTCGCGCAGGCGCAGCTGGCGGGCCACTTCCTCGGCCGCTTCCAGGTTGGTCTGGAACGCGGTGTCCTCGATGTCGCTGCCCTTGGTGGCGCGCGAGGAGTTCACGTCGACGGCGGTCAGTGCTTCGGTCTGGTCGACCACGATCGAGCCGCCCGACGGCAGGCGCACGTTGCGCTCGTAGGCGCCTTCGATCTGCGACTCGATCTGGAAGCGGTTGAACAGCGGGATGTCGTCCTTGTAGTGCTTGAGCTTGCGCAGGGTCTGCGGCATCACCTGCTGCATGAATTCGCGGGCGTGCTCGTACATCTCCTCGGTGTCCACCAGGATCTCGCCGATGTCGGCGCGCAGGTAGTCACGCAGGGCGCGCACGATCAGGCGCGATTCCTGGTAGATCAGGAACGGGGCCGGCTTGCTCAGCGCGGCTTCGGCGATGGCGCGCCAGACGTTGAGCAGGTAGTCCAGATCCCACTGCAGCTCTTCCGCATCGCGGCCGACGCCGGCGGTACGGATGATCACGCCCATGTCGTCGGGAATGTTCAGCTTGTCCAGGGCGTCCTTCAGTGCGGCCCGGTCTTCACCCTCGATGCGACGCGAGACGCCGCCGGCGCTGGGCGAGTTCGGCATCAGCACCATGTAGCGGCCGGCCAGCGAGATGAACGTGGTCAGGGCGGCGCCCTTGTTGCCACGCTCTTCCTTGTCGACCTGGACGACGATCTCCTGGCCTTCCTTCAGCAGCTCGCGGATGCCGGCCTTGTTGTGGTCGACACCGGCCTGGAAGTAGTCGCGGGAGATTTCCTTCAGCGGCAGGAAGCCGTGGCGGCCACCGCCGTATTCGACGAAGGCGGCTTCCAGCGAGGGCTCGATGCGGAAGATCCGGCCCTTGTAGATGTTGGACTTCTTCTGTTCCTTCGACGGCTGTTCGATGTCGATGTCATACAACGACTGGCCATCCACGATGGCAACACGCAGCTCTTCAGCCTGCGTGGCGTTGATCAGCATTCGCTTCATTGTTGCGTTCCTCGCAAGCGGCTACCGCGCGGAACGCCATGGGGTTTCGCCTCTGGACACGGCTCGCCGCCCATTCGCGCAAGCGCGGGGAGGGCGGCTTGGGTTTCCAGCGCTACGACACCACGGCAGGCCGCGGGAGCGCTTCACTCTTATGGGTTTTGGGGTGTTGCAGGGCCGCAGGCAGCTGTCAGCCAGGCTGGAGCGCCACGCGGGACATGTTCAGCACGGTTGCGTGTCAGGCATCCGGCGATGGCCGGGAAGGCCGGTGAGCCGCTAACATGGCCGCCCCGCGGGCGGTGGTCGCGCACTGTGCCGGATTCGTCGGAAGCTGGGCTTCTGGCCCTGAGTAACTTCCAACGAAATCAATCCCTTATCTCGCCCCCCGAGTGTAACAGAATAAACAGCCTGATGACTGCCCAAGACCCCACCAAGCCCGCTGGCGACAAGCCTTCCGTGCGCATGATCACCGTTCCGGCCGACCGCGCCGGCCAGCGCCTGGACAACTTCCTGCTCGGCCAGCTGAAGGGCGCCCCGCGCAGCCTGGTCTACAAGCTGGTGCGCAGCGGCCAGGTACGGGTGAACGGCGGCCGCGCCAAGGCCGAACGCAAGCTGGAGGCGGGCGATGAGGTGCGTGTGCCGCCGGTTCGTCTCAGTGAGGAAGGAGACAAGGCCGGTCCGCCGGAGGCGTTCATGCGCCGCCTGGAGCAGGCCATCGTCTTCGAGGACGCCCGCCTGCTGGCCCTGAACAAGCCCTCCGGGGTGGCCAGCCATGGTGGCAGCGGTATCAGCTTCGGCGCCATCGAGACCCTGCGCGCCCTGCGCCCGGGGCAGACCCTGGAGCTGGTTCATCGGCTGGATCGCGACACCTCGGGCCTGCTGATCGTGGCCAAGAAGCGCTCGGCGCTGAGCGAGCTGCAGGCGCTGTTGCGGGAAGACCACGGTGCCGGCATCCGCAAGCGCTACCTGACCCTGCTGGCCGGGCGCATGCCCGACGGGGTAATGACGGTCGATGCGCCGCTGCACGTGGGCCTGCGCCAGGGTGGCGAGCGCCATGTGCAGGTCAATGCGATCGGCAAGGAATCGATCAGCCACTTCCGGGTGCTGGAGCGCCGCGGCGGCCATTCGTATTGCGAGGTGCGCATCGAGACCGGCCGTACCCACCAGATCCGTGTGCATGCCCAGCATCTGGGGCACCCGGTGGCCGGTGACGACAAATACGGCGATCCGGCGGTCAACAAGCGGCTTCGTGAGCAGATCGGGCTGAAGCGCTTGTTCCTGCATGCGGCCTCGCTGGAGTTCGCGCTGGACGCGGGCAAGAGCCCGTACGTGCTGAACGCGCCGCTGGCTGATGAGCTGGTCGAGGCGCTGGATCGGCTGCGCTGAGGGCGGTTCGGCGGCGCCGGGTGCTTGGTCGGTGCCGTCGCTTCCCTGCGATGAGTGGGCTTGTCACTTTCTTTGCTCATGCAAAGAAAGTAACCAAAGAAACACGCCGCCATCCGCGAGCCGGCGCTGCGCTCCTCGGTCCGCCGAGGGGCGGCGCGGAACTCGCTGCGCTCAGACACCCGCGCCTCTTCGCCCTCGCCGGACCTGCGGTGCTCGGCTCGCTACAAGGCGGACCCACCCGCCGTCACGCCCGGCGTGCCCTGCCAAGGGGTAGATCCACGCCATGCGTGGATGTGCCTTGCGGAGCCCCTCACCATTTGAACAGCACCAGGCTGATCGCCAGCGTGCCCATGCCCGCCACCAGGCCATACACCGTCTCGTGGCCCTTGGCGTAGCGCTTGGCCGCCGGCAACAGTTCGTCCAGTGCCAGGAACACCATCACGCCGGCGATCAGCCCGAACACCCAGCCGAAGGTGGCGTGCGACAGTGATCCGGACAGCAGCCAGTAGCCGAGCGCCGCGCCCACCGGCTCGGCCAGGCCCGACAACAGGCTGGCGCTGAACGCATAGAACTTGTTCTGGGTGGCGAAGTACACCGGCACCGCGATCGCGATGCCCTCGGGGATGTTGTGGATGGCGATGGCGAAGGCCAGCGGCATGCCCACCGATGGGCTTTCCAGCGTCGCGAAGAACGTTGCCAGGCCCTCGGGGAAATTGTGCGCGGTGATCGCGATCGAGGTCAGCAGGGCGACACGCTTCAGGTACTCGCGGCTGTTCTCGCGGAATGCGGGGTCCTGCTTGTCCAGGCTGTCATGCGGGTTGGGGATGAAGTGGTCGATCAGCACGATGACGATCACGCCCAGCAGGAAGGCCAGGGTGCCGTAGGTGAAGCCGGTGCGCTCGCCGTAGGCCAGTGCGAACGAAGCAATGGACTTGTTGAGGATCTCCGACAGCGATACGTAGACCATCGCGCCGCCCGCAAAGGCCAGGCCGAAGGCCAGCAGGCGCGGGTTGGGGCGGCGCGAGAACAGCACCAGCAGGCTGCCGATCGCGGTAGCGAGGCCGGCCGCGAGGGTGACCGCCAGCGCGATCCAGATGTTTTCGGGGGGGATCTGCAGCATGTGCCGACGCGGTCCTGGTCAACAGACAACCGCCCCGGACACGGCCGGGGCGGCGAGGGCGAGGCGGGCGTCGGCTGGCCTCGTCGGGGTACGGGCGATCAGCCGCCGCGACGCAGGCGTTCTTCGATGGCGAAGCACTGGTCGGGCTTCGGCTGCGGCGGGTTGAAGCTGACCGGCACCTGGATGGTGGCTGGCACCGGCTGGCCGTTGCGGGTGGCGGCATTGAACTGCCAGCCCTGCACGGCGGTCCTGGCCAGCTCGTCCAGCTGCGGGTTGCCGGCGCCGGTAAGCAGTGCAACCTCGCTCGGCTTGCCGTCGGTGCCGATGGTCACCTTGAAGGTGCTGGTGCCACCCACGCTCATGCAGGCCAGTTCAAGCGGGTACTGCGGCGGCGGCGTCTTCACCGCTGCGACCTCGGTCGGCGGCGGCGGTGGCGGGGCGGGCGGTTCGGACGAGCCACAGCCGGCCAGGCCGGTCGCAGCGATCAGGGACAGGCTCAGCAAACGTACGTTCATGGCAGTTGCTCCGTCAGGGCCGAAGTCTTTGCCGCGCAGATGAAGTCGTTCTCGCTCAGGCCACCCACGTCGTGGGTGGAGAAGCGCACGACCGCGCGGTCGTAGTGCACGCCCAGGTCCGGATGGTGATCCTCGCGGTGGGCAATCCAGGCCAGCGCGTTCACGAAGGCCATGGTGGCGTAGTAATCCTTGAAGCGGAAGGTGCGCAACAGGGCCTGGCCGCCTTCGCTCAGCTCCCAGCCGGGAATCTGCGGCAGCAGTTCAGCCAGGCGGGCTTCGCCGAGCTTGTGGTCGCTGCCTTTGCGCGGCACGCAACGGGCCTGGGCCAATGGAATCAGGTCGGCCATGGGAATCTCCACCTCGTGTTGACTGAACAATGCGCCGGACGGTGTATAAATCGAATGAGCGGCTGACGCTTACTTGGCTAGAATAGCCTGATGATCCAGATCTCCGACACTGCCCAGACCCATTTCCGCAAGTTGATCGAACGCGAGGGCGTGCCCGGCATGGGCGTGCGCCTGAGCGCGGTCGACCCCGGTACTCCGCGCGCCGATGCCCGGCTGGAATTCGCCGAGCCGACCGACCTGCTTGGTGACGAGTGGGCGGTGGACTGCGATGGATTCACCCTTTATGTCGATGCCGGCAGCGTTGGCTGGCTCGATGGCGCCGAGATCGACATTGTCGCCGGCACCGCCGGTGCCCAGCAGCTGACCATCAAGGCGCCGCGCATCAAGGGTGAGGCACCCGGTGATGCCGCCTCGCTGGTCGAGCGCGTGCACTGGGTGGTGGAGAACGAAGTCAATCCTCAGCTGGCCTCGCATGGCGGCAAGGTGGCCGTGCAGGAAGTTTCGTCCGACGGCGTGGTGCTGTTGCGCTTCGGGGGCGGCTGCCAGGGCTGCGGCATGGCTGACGTGACGCTCAAGCAGGGCATCGAAAAGACCCTGATGGGACGCGTGCCGGGCGTGACCGCCGTGCGCGACGCGACCGATCACGACAGCGGCCACGCACCGTATATTCCGCGCGGCAACGTCGCCTGATCGCCGACGCGTGCCTCTGACCCGGGCCGAGCAACTCATTGACCTGCTGCTGGCGCGCCAGCAGCCCCGCGCCGTCCTCGAGAAGACCACCCGCCTGCCCTATGGCTGGGCGCTGTGGCTGCGCTCGCTGGGGCCGCTGCCGCGGCCGTTCCATGCCCGCGACGTGATCGCGGTTTTCCTGCCCCGGCCGCTGCCCGGCCCGCCTGGCCGGTCGCCGCAGCTGGCACCGTGGCAGGCGCTGCGCCGCTTGTTCTGGCAGGACTGGGATGCCGCGCCGCGCGACCAGCGCTGGATGCGCTGGACCTCGGCGCTGGTCAGTGCACTGCTGCACCTGCTGTTCTTCATGCTGCTGCTGTGGGTGGCGGTGATCCGCACCACGGCGCCGGAAGAAGAGGGCGCCGACGGCGAGCGCGTACAGGTGGAATTCGTTGGCCGCGCCACCCAGGAAGGCGGTGGCGATCAGCCAGGCGCCGAGGTGGCTGCGGCCGCTGCGGCTGGCAGGGTTGCGACGGGGCAGGAGGCGGGCGCTGCCACGGCTCCCGCTCCGCGTCCGGTGGCTGCCGAGGCCGCCGCCTCATCCCCTGCAACCGCACCGGTCGCCAGCGTTCCACCGCCGCCGGCCGAAGCCGAGCCGGCGCCGGTTGCCGCGCCGCCGCCTTCGCCGGTCCAGGCCACCGAAGTGGCGCAGGCCAGCACGGATTTCGTGGTGCCGCCCGTCAGCGTGCCGCGTACTGAAGTCAGCGTCGTGCCACGTGACAGCACACCCAGTGTGCGCGAGCGCAGCGTGCAGCCGGTGCAGGCGCCGCCGGCACCGACCCAGGTGCGCGTCCCGCAGCTGGCCGTGCGCGCACCGCAGGTGCGTGACATCCAGGTGCGCGAACGCGAAGTCAGTACGGTTGACGCGCCGGTCGTGCCACAACCGCTGCGCAGCGCCGAAATGCAGGTGCGCGTGCCGCAGCAGGACGTGCAGGTGCGCGAGCGTGAGGTGCAGGCCGTGGCCGATCCGCAGGTGCGGGTGGCGGCGGTGGCCGGGCGTGAGCCCACCCTGCGGGCGCCCACTGGCCGCGATGTGCAGGTGCGGGAACGTGAAGTGGCCGCGGCACCGACGGCGGCACCGGCCTCCTCCAGTGGCAGTGCCGCCGCGACGCCTGCAGCTGCGGCCAGCGGCAGCGCGGCGCAGGCGAGCAGCAGCACTCGTCCGTCAGCATCCAGCCGTGCGCCGGCAAACGCAGGTGCACGCCCGGCGCCCGATCCCGGCAACTGGGCGACACCTGCCAAGGGCGATGACTGGGGATCTTCCAGCCACAGCCGCGATGGCAGCAGTGGCGGTGCCCGCCAGGCCAGCGTCGCCGGCAAGGGCAATGGCCTGTTCAATGCCGATGGCAGCGTGCGTGTGCCGGGGCAGGAGGGCGACGGCCATGCCGAGCGCGGTGCGCCCGGTGGGGCAAACGACGGCTGGAGCAAGGAGCGCATCGCGCAGTCGGGGACGTGGCTGAAGCGTCCGCCGTACGACTACACGCCGACCTCGTTCGACAAGTACTGGGTACCGCAGGAATCGTTGCTGGCCGAATGGGTGCGCAAGGGCGTCAAGGCGATGGAGATTCCATTGCCGGGCACCAACACGCGGATCTCCTGCGTCATTTCGATCCTGCAGGCTGGTGGCGGCTGTGGCCTGACCAACCCCAACATGCAGGACCAGCCGGCCGTGGCACGACCGCCGCCGGACATTCCGTTCAAGAAAGAGCTGCAGGAAGACAACGGCAGCCGCTAGCGGCTGCCGTTGTCCACGCATGTTTCCTTGTCCCCGCGCCGTTGAGCAACAATCGCAGGATGTGACGGTCGTGCTGGCGCGCTTGGGTAGGTGCCAACCTTGGTTGGCACAGAAGCGCCGACCAAGGTCGGCACCTACCGGCCCATCGACCTTATGCGCTCTGCGACAGGAACACCCAGAACGGTACGTCGCGGCCGACCCAGTCGCGGCTGGTCTCGTCCATCACGTCCAGCAGGGTGTCGAAGTCCTTCTGCGCGCTGGCGCGCAGCATATCCACGTCGGCCAGGAACAGCGCGTAGCCGTTGGCGGGCAGCCATTGCAGGTCGCGCAGGTTGTCCGACAATGCATCCCAGTTGCCGCCGAAACCGGCGGGGAAATCCAGCTGCGCGGCCAGCCGGGCGAGCAGGGTGCGCTTGTCGGCCACGCTTTCCAGATCGATGCGGATCACTTTCAGGCCGGCATCGCGCATCGCGGCGGCCAATGCACCGATGTCCTCGCTGTCGATGGCATAGACGCCTGCATTGTTGATGTCGTGCAGGCCGAGGCCGAAATCATCGTGGCTCATCACTGCGCTCCCTGGGCCGGTACGGTGAAGCTGCGGAATGACTCGTAATGGTCATCGGTGTAGTACCACGCTTCCGGCGGATCGCCGCCGGTGACGATGCGGCGCGTGCCTCGGGTACGCGCGCCAGGGGTGTCGACGGTGTATTCGCGGTAATAGCCGCGTGCGCGCTGCGGCAGCTGCTGCTCGCGGTTGCCGAACGTGCTGCCGTCCTGGCGGTGCGGGAACGGGCCGCCACGCTGGATCAGGGCGATGGTCGCGCGTGCTTCGGCGGGCAGGAACGCGGGAAGTCCGCTGTCCTTGCCGGGCGAGGCGGTGGCCGGCGCGCGTGCGGCCGGCGTGCCCTGCAGATCGGGCGCGAACTGCGGCGCCGGCGGCCGCTGCAGGAAATGGTTGACGACCAGGCCGAGCAGCAGCAGGGCGATGGCGGTGATCAGCAGCCGGGGGTTGCGCATGGGCAGGGGCGGGCGAGGGTGGTGCGCGCACTGTAGCGCCTGCGCGCTGCACGGCACATGAGGAGGGCGCTGCATCACTGCTGCGTAACAATTGCCGTCGTGCTCACTGGCAGGACGCAATTTCCTTTACATCCCCCTTGGTAATCTGGCGGTCTGTCCCCATCATTCACCGCGCACCGCCCGACATCGTCGGGTGCCCTCGCAATCAGGAGATGCATCATGGCCTACACCCTGCCCAAGCTGTCCTACGCCTACGACGCGCTGGAACCGCATATCGATGCGGCGACGATGGAAATCCATCACACCAAGCATCACCAGACCTACATCAACAACGTCAACGCGGCGCTGGAAGGCACCGAATACGCTGACCTGCCGGTCGAAGAGCTGGTGAAGAAGCTCAAGTCGCTGCCGGAGAACCTGCAGGGCCCGGTGCGCAACAACGGTGGTGGCCATGCCAACCACTCGCTGTTCTGGACCGTGATGGCGCCGAACGCCGGCGGCAACCCGGTGGGCGACGTGGCCAAGGCCATCGACAAGGACCTGGGCGGCTTCGACAAGTTCAAGGATGCCTTCACCAAGGCGGCGCTGACCCGTTTCGGCAGCGGCTGGGCGTGGCTGAGCGTGACCCCGGACAAGAAGGTCGTGGTCGAGAGCACCGGCAACCAGGACAGCCCGCTGATGGAAGGCAACACCCCCATCCTCGGCCTGGACGTGTGGGAGCACGCGTACTACCTGAAGTACCAGAACCGCCGCCCGGAATACATCGGCGCGTTCTTCAACGTCATCGACTGGAACGAAGTCGAGCGCCGTTACCAGGAAGCGATCGCCTGATCGCGGTGACTGGATGAACGGAAAAGGCCGGGGGAGTCCCCGGCCTTTTTGTTTGCGGACGGTGTGCTTTCCGGTAGGTGCCGGCCTTGGTCGGCACGGGAGCGTATGGGCGCTCGGCGGGAAAGTGCGGGATTATTCGGCCGACGCCGGGATGCCCTGCAGACGCAGGGTCGCCATCACGCCCAGGCGCAGCCCGGGCAGGTCGCCGTCGGCCGGCAGCAGGACCGGCTGCTGGCGGATGCCGCCGAAGTGCTTGACCTGGAACAGCACGTCCAGGCCATGGCCGCTGCTGCCCCCACCACTGGCTGCAGGTGCCTCGGCGCGGCCGCCGGGATTGCGCCGGGCCGGCTGGAATCCGGGGGTGCTGCGCACCAGTTCCACCGTGTTGGCCGAGAAATCGCCGGCAATCAGGCTGGGCATGCCTTCGGCGGTGGCGCCGATCCAGGTCATCAGGTCGCTGGTCTGGTGCTGGCGGGCGGTCGCCTCGTCCGGGTCCGGGCGCAGCCGCGCCACATAGATGTTGACCAGCGCCTCGCCCAGCTTCAGCCGCATCATGCCGGCCGCACTGAAGGTGCCGGGAGGATGCAGCAGGGTCACGCCGTCCTCGCTGACCGGCAGCCGGGTCAGCATGGCATTGCCATGCCGCAGTGGCTGGCTGGGCGGGTCGGCGGTGACGAAATCGCAGCTGTAGCGCAGCCGGCTGGCCAGCCAGCAGGCCGGGTTGCGGCCCTGCTGCTGCAGCACCTGCTGCACCGAGATCACGTCCGGCTGCAGCTCGGTCAGCAGTTGTGCGACCTGCTCGCGGCGCTGCTTCCACTGCACGTCATCGCGGCTGGGCAGCTCCAGCGCGGCCACGGTCAGCTGCCGGGGCTCGCTGTCACTGGCAGCGGTGGCCGGCGCCTGCGTGCGTGCCTGTGCCGGCAACGCCAGCAGCAGCACGAGACAGCTGAGCAGGAGGCGGGCGTGAGCGAGGGGGCGCATAACGATAAGTTTACGCTTTTGTCGTGCAGGTGCCGTGACTTCCGGCAGGGCCAGGATGGCCTGCCATGGATTGGCACCGTTGTCATGCAGCCCTGCAGCGTGCTTCGCAAGCCCCTGTTCCGGTAACCTTGCGCCTTTCGCTTTGCAGGAATGCCTTACAGGATGAGCCACGACGCAGTCGCCCCCATCGCCGGCCAAGGAAAGATGCCGCGCCAGATTCCGTACATCATCGGCAATGAGGCCTGCGAACGGTTCAGTTTCTACGGGATGCGCAACATCCTGGTGCAGTTCCTGATCACCTCGCTGCTGCTGCAGGAAATCACTGCGGAAGGCCGTGCCGGTGAAGCCAAGGACATCATGCACAGCTTCATGATCGGCGTGTATTTCTTCCCGCTGCTCGGTGGCTGGCTGGCCGACAAGTTCTTCGGCAAGTACCACACCATCCTCTGGTTCAGCCTGGTCTACTGCGCCGGCCACCTGTGCCTGGCGCTGTTCGAGAACAGCCGCGAGGGCTTCTTCCTCGGCCTGGGCCTGATCGCGCTCGGTGCCGGTGGCATCAAGCCGCTGGTGGCCTCGTTCATGGGTGACCAGTTCGACCAGAGCAACAAGCACCTGGCCAAGATCGTCTTCGACGCCTTCTACTGGATCATCAACTTCGGCTCGCTGTTTGCCTCGCTGCTGATCCCGCTGGTGCTGAAGAACTGGGGCCCGCAGTGGGCGTTCGGTATCCCGGGCATCCTGATGTTCATCGCTACCTTCGTGTTCTGGCTGGGTCGCAAGCGCTACGTGCTGGTGCCGCTGCCGCCGAAGGATCCGCATTCGTTCGCCAACGTGGTACGCACCGCGCTGACCGCGCGCGTGGCCGGCCAGGGCCGTCCGGGCCTGGTGATCGCCGTGCTCGGCCTGGTGCTGGCGGTGGCCTCGTTCGGCCTGGTCGGCTCGCTGGGCATCGTGATCTGCCTGTGCCTGGCGCTGGTGGCCATCCTCGCCGGCATCGGTGGCGGTACCTGGTTGCAGCTGGACCGTGCCCGTGGCCAGCATCCGGTCGAAGCCGTGGAAGGCGTGCGCTCGGTGCTGCGCGTGCTGGTGATCTTCGCGCTCACCACGCCGTTCTTCTCGCTGTTCGACCAGAAGGCCTCGACCTGGGTCCTGCAGGGCCAGCAGATGCAGATGCCGAGCTGGTTCACCGCCTCGCAGATGCAGGCGCTGAACCCGCTGCTGGTGATGATCCTGATTCCGTTCAACAACCTGGTGCTGTACCCGGCCCTGCGCCGCTTCGGCTTCGAGCCGACCGCGCTGCGCCGCATGACCGCCGGCATCGCCTTCAGTGGCCTGGCCTGGATCGTGGTCGGCGGCATCCAGGTGGTGATGGACGGCGGCAACGCCATGTCGATCTTCTGGCAGATGCTGCCGTACGCACTGCTGACCTTCGGCGAGGTGCTGGTCTCGGCCACTGGCCTGGAGTTCGCCTACAGCCAGGCGCCGCAGGCGATGAAGGGCGTGGTGATGAGCTTCTGGAACCTGACCACCACCATCGGCAACCTGTGGGTCCTGCTGTCCAACGCCGCCGTGCGCAACGACGCCGTCACCCACCAGATCGCCGGCACGGGCCTGAGCGAGGCGGCGTTCCTGATGTTCTTCTTCGCCGGCTTCGCCTTCGTCGCGGCGTTGGCCTTCGGTTGGTATGCGAAACGCTATCGTATGGTCGACAACTACCGTAGCGCCTGAGCCTGACATGACCCCCGTCAATCTGCTGTTGATCGCCATCACCGCCATCCTGTCGTGGATGGCGTTCAACAACCGCAAGCTGGCCGACCGCCTGATCCTGTGGCCGCCGGCCGTCGACCGTCACCGCCAGTACGACCGGCTGGTGACCTATGGCTTCATCCACGCCGACTGGTCGCACCTGATCTTCAACATGATCACCCTGTTCTTCTTCGGGGGATTCATCGAGAGCGTGATGGTGCAGCTGACCGGCAGCTACCTGACCTACCCGGCGTTCTACATCGGTGCGCTGCTGGTCTCGATCCTGCCCAGCTACCTGAAGAACCAGAAGAACCCGAACTACCTCAGCCTCGGGGCGTCCGGGGCGGTGTCGGCGGTGCTGTTCGCCTTCATCCTGATCAAGCCGTGGTCGATCATCCTGGTGTTCTTCATCCCGGCACCAGCGATCATCTACGCCGCGTTCTACGTCGGCTACAGCATCTGGATGGACAAGCGCGGCGGCGACCGCATCAACCACAGCGCGCACCTGGCAGGCGCGGCGTTTGGCGTGATCTTCATGCTGGCCATGCAGCCGAGCATCTTCAACCACTTCCTGCGCGAACTCTCCAACCCGACCTTCCGCCTCGGCGGCGGTTGATGCGGGTCGCGGGGCGGATCGGGCCCGATCCGCCCCGGCCGGGTCAGGCCGCGGTCTGCTGGCCGTAGGTATCCAGCAGGCGGGCGAACACTTCTTCGCCGATGCGCTGGAAATCCTGATCCTCGGTCTGCCCTTCCACCGCCAGTTGCAGCAGGCCCTCCAGCAGGGCGCGGTCGGTATCGGAATGGGAATTGCTGGCGTGCATGGGAGCCTCCACGGTGGTGCGCATGGTCAACGGTCGCAAGGGTCGTGCCAGCCTGGCCGTACCCCTCCACAGGCGATAGCGGCCGCGCGCCCTCCAGCTTGAGGGGCGAAAACTGACGTGAATGGACTGGACTTGCCCCTGTTCAGGCTTCACGCGATCATGGCGCCCGGCTGCGCACCATCCACGCAGTCGCCGCAGGAGACAGTTCCATGGCTTCGGTCACGCCCCCCGGTCTGGCCTATGAGGTCGAACACGACCAGGCCAACCATCGCTTCACTGCCCGTGTGCGAGGACAGCTGGCGGTGCTGGACTACCAGATCAAGCGCAAGCGCATGGTCATCACCCACACCGAGGTGCCCGAGCCGATCGCCGGCCGTGGCATCGCGGGTGAGCTGACCCGTGTGGCACTGCGTTTTGCCCGCGAGCAGAAGTACAAGGTCGTGCCGGCGTGTTCCTACGCCGAGGCCTTCCTGCAGCGGCACGAGGAGTACCACGACCTGCTCGTGGGCTGAATGCTGGCGGGCCACGCTTCAGCCATGGCAGGCGATGATATACAAACATGAACAGGGGATCCCGATGAAGATTGGAAACAACCGGCCACTGCGCGGCAGCGTGCTGGCCGGTGTGGTGGGCGTGCTGTTGCTGGCCGGTTGCCAGCGTGAAAGCGAGCCGGCACCGGCGGCCGACGCGGCGCCCGCCGCCGAGGCGACGGCTGCAGGCGAAACGCCGGCCACGGAAGCGCCGCTGGACCTGCGCGACGTGATCGAGAACAACGAGCGTGAGGTGGTGGGCATCAGCTACCCGGCCGGCATCGACCGTTATCCGGGCCTGGCCCGCGCGCTGCAGAGCTATGCGACGAGTGCGCGCAGTGACCTGCAACAGGCGCTGGACGGACTCGGCAACGACAAGCCGACCATGCCCTACGAGCTGTCGCTGAGCTTCGAGAAGCTGCTGGAAACGCCGCAGCTGGTGGTGGTCAGTGCCGATGGCAGCCGCTATACCGGTGGCGCCCACGGCGAACCGCTGGTGGCGCGCTTCGTATGGCTGCCGCAGCATCAGCAGATGCTCAGCGCCGAAAAGCTGGTGGCCGATGCCAAGGGCTGGAAGGCGATCAGTGATTTCGTCGCCGACCAGCTGCGCGAACGCGTGGCCACGCGCCTCAGTGGCGAGGACATGGACCCGGCCCAGCTGCAGGAATCGCTGCGCAACGCATCGCGCATGATCGCCGACGGGACCGGCCCGCAGGCCGACAATTTCAGCCAGTTCCAGCCGCTGACCGATGACAAGGGGCAGATCACCGCGCTGCGCTTTGTTTTCCCGCCGTACCAGGTGGGACCATACTCGGACGGCACCCAGACTGCCGATGTACCGGCGGCGGTGCTGTTGCCGCACGTGGCCAAGGACTACGTGGAACTGTTCGCACGCGGTTGACCGCAGTCGAGGAGGTGGCGTGGATACAGGGTTGCAGGAGCGGGTCGCCGGCCTGCTCCACGAAGCCGGG
This sequence comes from Stenotrophomonas maltophilia, assembly GCF_002799245.1. Taxonomy (GTDB): domain Bacteria; phylum Pseudomonadota; class Gammaproteobacteria; order Xanthomonadales; family Xanthomonadaceae; genus Stenotrophomonas; species Stenotrophomonas maltophilia_S. Next base: position 1,091,696 of record NZ_NEQV01000002.1, read on the forward strand.
GTCCGCATCGGCGGCACCCAGCCACAGGACATCCAGGTGCATGACCCGCGCTTTTTCGCGCGGGTCATGGGCCACGGTTCGCTCGGCCTGGGCGAGAGCTACATGGAGGGCTGGTGGGATGCCAACGTCCTGGATGAATTCCTCGTCCACCTGATGCAGGCGCATCTGGATGAACGGGTGCATGGCTGGCGCGAAGTGGCCGATGCGCTGAAGGCGCGCCTGTTCAACCTGCAGGCGGGGCAGGGCAGCTACGAAGTCGGTCGCCGCCATTACGACCTCGGCAACGATCTCTACCAGGCCATGCTCGGCCAGCGCCTGGTCTACAGTTGCGGCTACTGGCGCAACGCCGATGACCTCGACGCCGCACAGGAAGCCAAGCTCGACCTGGTCTGCCGCAAGCTGGGCCTGCGCCCGGGCCAGCGCGTGCTGGACATCGGCTGCGGTTGGGGCGAAGCCCTGAAGTTCGCCGCTGAGCGCTACGGTGTCAGCGGCGTCGGCGTGACCATTTCGCAGGAGCAGGCCGAGTTCGCGCGGAACCTGTGCGCGGGCCTGCCGATCGAGATCCGCCTGCAGGACTACCGTGAGCTGGACGAACCGTTCGATGCGATCTTCTCGATCGGCATGTTCGAGCACGTCGGTGACAAGAACTACGCCAGTTTCTTCGAGGTGGCCAAACGTTGCCTGTCGCCGCGTGGCCTGCTGCTGCTGCACAGCATCGGTACCAACATCTCGCGGCATCGCACCGATCCATGGATTGCGCGCTACATCTTCCCCAACTCGATGCTGCCGTCGGCGGTGCAGATCACCAGGGCGTTCGAAGGCCGTTTCGTGCTGGAGGACTGGCACAACTTCGGCACCGACTACGACCTGACCCTGCAGGCCTGGCGACGCAACGTGGAAGCGGCGTGGCCACAGCTGGACGCGGGCTACGACGAGCATTTCCGCCGCATGTGGCGTTTCTACCTGGCCGGGTCGATGGCCACCTTCCGTTGCCGCCACGCGCAGCTGTGGCAGCTGGTGTTGTCGCCGGAAGGCGTGCCGGGCGGGTACGTGGCGCCGCGTTGAGTCGGCATTCCAGTGCGTGGATGGGGTCAGAGCCCTTTCCGATGGAAAGGGATCCGACCCCAGGGTCAGACCATGGAAAGGGATCTGACCCCAGCCAAAAAAAACCGCCCGGTCTCCCGGGCGGTTTTCGTTTCAGGCGACTGCGCGGGCGATCAGTTGCCGGCGCCGGTCAGGCCACGCTTTTCCAGCAGCGGTTCGATCTGCGGCTCGTGGCCGGCGAAATCGCGGAACAGCTGCATCGCATCGACGCTGCCGCCCTTGGACAGCAGGGTGGCGCGGAAGTGGTCGCCGTTCTTGCGGCTCAGGCCGCCGTTGTCCTTGAACCACTTCTGGGTGTTGGCGTCGAGCACTTCCGACCAGATGTAGGCGTAGTAGCCGGCCGAGTAGCCGCCCATGATGTGGCTGAAGTACGGGGTCCTGTAACGCGGCGGAACCGGCGCGTAGTAGATGCCGTCCTTCTCCAGCGCGGCGCGCTCGAAGGCCATCACGTCCTTGGCCGCCGGCACCTGGTCCGGGCCGATCTGGTGCCAGTTCTGGTCCAGCATCGCCGCACCCAGGTATTCGGTGGTGGCGAAGCCCTGGTTGAACTTGGCCGCCGCCAGCACCTTGTCCAGCAGGGCCTGCGGCATCGCCGAACCATTCTGGTAGTGCTTGGCGTAGTTCTTCAGGATGACCGGGTTGTCCGACCACATCTCGTTGACCTGCGAGGGGAACTCGACGAAGTCACGCGGCACCGACGTGCCCGAGAAGTACGGGTACTTCACGTTGGAGAACATGCCGTGCAGGGCATGGCCGAACTCGTGGAAGGTGGTGTTCACCTCATCCCAGGTCAGCAGGGTCGGCTGGCCGGCCGGCGGCTTCGGGATGTTCAGGTGGTTGGCGACCACCGGCTTGAAGCCGGTCAGCTTGGACTGCGAGACGTAGGAGTTCATCCACGCACCACCGCGCTTGGAGGCGCGTGCATACGGGTCGAAGATGAAGATCGCCAGCTGGCTGCCGTCGGCGTCGAACACGTCGTAGACGGTGACGTCATCGTGGTAGACCGGCAGGTCGGTGCGCTGCTTGAAGGTCAGGCCGAACTCCTGGCCGGCGGCGTAGAACACGCCGTTCTCCAGCACGTTCTTCATTTCGAAGTACGGCTTCAGCTGCGACTCGTCGAAGTTGTACTTGGCCTGGCGCACCTTCTCGCTGTAGAAGGCCCAGTCCCACGGTTCCAGCTGGAAGGTCGGCTTGCGTGCGGCCTTCTGTTCCTTGTCGATCATCGCCTGCAGGTCGGCGGCTTCGCGCTTGGCGTTGGCCACCGCGGCCGGGGCCAGCTTGCCCAGCATCGCGTTGACCGCTTCCGGGGTCTTGGCGGTCTGGTTGGTCAGGTTGTAGGCGGCGAAGTTCGGGAAGCCCATCAGCTTGGCCTTGTCGGCGCGCAGCTGCATGATGCGCGAGACCAGCGCGGTGTTGTCGAACTCACCGCCGCGGCTGCCGCGGGTGGTCGAGGCTTCGTAGATCTTCTGGCGCAGGGCACGGTTGGCCAGGTTGGTCAGCGGCGGCTGGCCGGTGGTGTTGAGCAGGGTGATCACGTACTTGCCGTCCTGGCCGCGGGCCTTGGCGGCTTCGGCGGCGGCTGCGATCTGCTCCTTGGACAGGCCGTCCAGCTCCTTGACGTCGTCGACGGTGATCGCCGAAGCGTTCACTTCCGACTGCACGTTCTGGCTGAACTTGGTGCCCAGGTTGGCCAGCTCGGCATTCATGCCCTTCAGCTTGGCCTTGTCGGCCTCGGACAGCTTGGCGCCGGCGCGCACGTAGTTGTCGTAGTACTTCTCGACCAGGCGCACGCCTTCGGCGTCCAGGCCCAGCTGGTTGCGGGTGTCGTACAGCGCCTGGATGCGGGCGAACAGCTTGCCGTTCAGCGCGATCGCATCGCTGTGCGCGGCGAACTTCGCCGAGTAGTCGGCCTGCAGCTTCTTGCGGGTGTCGTTGGTGTCGGCGCCGACCAGGCTGAAGAACACGGTGGTCGCGCGGTCGAGGACATCACCGCTCTTCTCCAGCGCGATGATGGTGTTGTCGAAGGTCGGCTTGGCCTTGTTGTTGGCGATCGCCTCCACTTCCTTCAGCTGCTGCGCCATGCCGGCGTCGAAGGCCGGGGCGAAATCGCTGTCCTTGATCTTGTCGAACTGCGGGAAGTGCAGCGGCAGCGGGCTTTCGGCGAAGAACGGGTTGGCCTGCTGGGCGGCGGTGCTGGCAGCCGGGGTGGCGGCGCCGGCCGAGTAGGCGGGCAGGGCAAGGCCGAGGGTCATGGCCACGGCAAGGGCAAGGCGAGTGGTCAAGGTAGGAACTCCGGTAAGGCAAACAAGGTCCCGAGGGTAACCCGGCCGGACGCGCCCGCACTTGTGTCAAAAGGCATGCCGGCAGCCCCCCCATGGATGGCTGCGCGGGTACCATGCATTCACCGCCCACGGCCCGCCATCATGACCACTGCCTACGATTTCAGCTTCCGTGACCTTGACGGCCAGCCGCAGGCGCTGGCCCGCTACCAGGGCCACCCCTTGCTGCTGGTCAATGTGGCCAGCCGCTGTGGCTTCACCCCGCAGTACACCGGGCTGGAACAGCTGTGGCAGGACTACCGTGAGCGCGGCCTGGTGGTGGTCGGCTTCCCATGCAACCAGTTCGGCGCGCAGGAACCCGGCGATGCCGCACAGATCCGCCAGTTCTGTTCGCTGGACTATCCGGTCAGCTTTCCGCTGTCGGAGAAGATCGAGGTCAACGGCGATGGTGCCGACCCGCTGTGGGCGTGGCTCGCACGCGAGAAGCGTGGCGTGCTCGGCAGCGCCCGCATCAAATGGAATTTCAGCAAGTTCCTGGTCGATCGCCAGGGGCAGGTGGTGTCGCGGCATGCGCCCACCACCCGGCCGGAGCAGCTGCGCGGCGCGATCGAAGCCCTGCTGTAACGGACCATCGGCAGAAAAAAGGGGACGGAGGGGATTAAGTCGTTTGTGGCACAAACGACTTAATCCCCTCCGTCCCCTTTTTGTTTATTTCTCGACGAAGGCGCGCTCGAACACGTAGTGGCCCGGTTGGCCGATACGTGGGGAGACCTGGAAGCCGCGGGCATCAAGCACGGTGCGCAGGTCGGCCAGCATCTGCGGGCTGCCACAGATCATCGCGCGGTCGTTTTCCGGGCTCAGCTCCGGCAGGCCGAGCGTGCGCTGCATCTCGCCGCTTTCCATCAGCGAGGTCAGGCGGCCCTGGTTGGCGAACGGCTCACGGGTGACGGCCGGGTAGTACAGCAGCTTGTCACCGATCATCTCGCCGAGGAACTCGTGCTCGTGCAGTTCCTTCTCGAAGTAATCGCGGTAGGCCAGATCCTTTTCGTAGCGCACGCCGTGGCAGAGGATCACCTTCTCGAAGCGCTCGTAGGTCTCCGGGTCCTTGATCACCGACAGCCAGGGCGCCAGGCCGGTACCGGTACCCAGCAGGTACAGGTTCTTGCCGGGGTGCAGGTCGCTGATCAGCAGGGTGCCGGTGGGCTTCTTGCCGACCAGTACCTTGTCGCCCGGCTTGATGTGCTGCAGGCGCGAGGTCAGCGGACCGTCCTGCACCTTGATGCTGAAGAACTCCAGCTGTTCTTCCCAGTTGGCGCTGGCGATCGAATAGGCGCGCAGCAGCGGCCGCGCGTCGGTTTCCAGGCCGATCATCACGAACTGGCCGTTCTCGAAGCGGAAACCACTGTCGCGGGTGAGGGTGAAGCTGAAGTAGGCATCGGTCCAGTGACGGACCTCAAGCACCGTTTCGGCGCCGAAAGCGGAGGACATGGGCGTATCTATCGTGAGTCGTCGGGGGGATTCTATCTCAAATGAGACAAGTTCTCATTGGGCGGAACGAGAGGCGTTCTCAGCGGTAACCCGCCGCCTGCAGCTCGAACAGCTCCGCATAGCGGCCACCCTGCGCCATCAGCTGCGCGTGGGTGCCGCTGGCCTCGATCCGGCCGCCGGCCAGAACCAGGATGCGGTCGGCCATGCGCACCGAGGAAAAGCGGTGGGAAATCAGCACTGCGGTGCGATTATCCGCCAGTTCCCTGAACCGCTGGAACACCTCGAACTCACTGCGCGCATCCAGTGCGGCTGTTGGCTCATCCAGGATCATCACCTGCGCATTGCGCATCCATGCGCGGGCAATGGCGATCTTCTGCCATTGGCCGCCGGACAGGTCCACGCCCTGCTTGAAGCGGCGGCCGATCTGCTGGTTGTAGCCCCCGGGCAGTTCGTCGATCACTTCCTCGGCCATGCCACGTCGCGCGGCGTCGGCGATGCGTGCCTGGTCGTCCATCGCCTCGACCTGGCCGACGCCGATGTTCTCGCCGGCGCTGAGGTTGTAGCGCACGAAGTCCTGGAAGATCACCCCGAGGTTGGCGCGCAGGTCATCCAGGTCGTAATCGCGCAGGTCGCGGCCATCGAGCAGGATGCGGCCTTCGTCCGGTTCGTACAGGCGCGCCAGCAGCTTCACCAGGGTGGTCTTGCCCGCGCCGTTCTCGCCGACCAGGGCCAGCACTTCGCCGGCCCGCAGCTGGAAATCCAGATGGCGTACCGCCCATTGCTCGGCATCGGGGTAGCGGAAGCCGACGTTCTCGAACACGAAGCCCTCGCGGATAGGTTGCGGCACGCGCACAGCCCCTTCGCGCGAGTGGATTTCCGGTTGGATCTGGAAGAACGAGAACAGGTCATCCAGGTACAGCGCCTGGCTGGCCACCTGCGAGAACCCGATCAGCAGGCCTTCCAGCAGCTGGCGCAGGCGCAGGAAGCTGCCGGCGAGGAAGGTCAGGTCGCCGATCGAGAAGTCGCCGCGCACGGTGCGCCACGCGATGTAGGCGTAGGCGGTGTAGTAACCCAGCGTTCCCAGTGCGGCCAGCAGCGTGCCCCAGAACGCGCGGCGCCGGGCCAGGGCACGGTTGGCGTGGAACAGCGCCACCGACAGGCGCCGGTAGCGCTCCACCAGGAAGCGGTGCAGGTTGTAGATCTTCACTTCCTTGGCCGTTTCCACGCTGGCACCCAACTGGCGCAGGTAGTCGAGCTGGCGGCGCTCGGGCGTCCACTGGAAGTTGAGGCTGTAGCCGGCCGCGTTGAAGTGCGATTCGCCGATGAAGGCCGGCACCAGGGCCAGCGCCAGCAGCAGGATCAGCCACGGGGCGTAGACCAGCAGGCCGACGGCGAGGCTGGCCACGGTGATCGCGTCCTGGACCTGGCCGAACAGCTGGCTCATCAGGTTCATCCGGCCCATGGTCTGGCGCCGTGCACGGTCCAGCTTGTCCTGCAGGTCCGGGTCTTCGAAATCCTCCAGGTCCAGCGTCGCTGCGTGTTCCATCAGGCGGATGCTGGTGACGTTGGCGAACAGTTCGGAAAGCAGGGCGTCGGCATAGCTGACCAGCCGGCCGAGCAGGTCCGAGGCGATGGCCAGGCCGAACTCCAGCGCCAGCAGGCCCAGCAATGGATTGAGCACGCCGCTGGACAGGGCTTCGCCCAGTGGCGGGAAGCCGGCGTCGTGCTGGCTCAGGTGCAGGGCGCTGTCGATGATCAGCTTGCCGACGTACAGCATCGCCACCGGCAGCAGCGCACGGATCAGGCGCAGCCCGAGGCTGGCCAGGGTGAGCGCAGGACTGGTCTGCCACACCATGCGCAGGAACGGCGGCAGGTTGCGCATCGCCTTGAAGCGCTGGCGCAGGCTGGGTTTCTTCGCGGCGGCAGCGCCAGCGGTCGGGGTAGCAGGCATGCCCTTATTGTGCGCGCCCGATACGTGCAGAGGGGGTCAGTGCAGCCGTGCGGCCAGCACCGGGGTCAGAGCCCTTCGCAAGGCAAAGGGATCCGACCCCGTCGAGCATCAGGGCAGCGGCGGCAGCAGGCCGGCACCCAGGCGGTTCCAGGCATTGATCACTGCAATGCCCATGCTCAGATCACTGATGCCCTTCTCATCGAAGTGCGGTGCCAGTGCATCGAACGCCACCTGCGACGGCGCACCGTCGGTCAGCCGGGTCAGTGCCTCGGCCCAGCCCAGCGCTGCGCGTTCGCGCTCATCGAAGAAGCGGCTTTCGTGCCAGGCCGGCAGGGTGTCCAGCTTGCGCGGCTCGATGCCGCCCTTGCGCAGCGTGGTGCCGTGCATGTCCATGCAGTAGCCACAGCCGTTGAGCTGCGACACGCGCAGGAACACCAGTTCCATCAACGTCGGGTCGATCGAACTGTCATGCACCGCCTGGCTGGTGGCCAGCAGGCCCTTGAAGGCGTCTGCGGCCAGGCGGGCGTAGGGAACGCGGGGGGAGGTGTGATGGGACATCGTGGGCTCCACGGCGGCCACCATGGCCGCCTTTCATTACCAGGACGCCACACTGTCGCCGCGCGTGACAACCGCCGGCAACTTTTCTGGATTGAGCACGCTGTAGATGTTGGCGATATGGCCGTCGACCACCTCGATGGTGGTGACCGAATGCAGGTGATCGCCCTGAAAGCGCAGGATCGCCGGCTCGCCGTTGACATAGCCCAACCGTGCCGGATACGACGCACCGCGCCGGGCGATGGCCCAGAACAGGCGGCCGATGCGCTCGGCGCCCAGCAGGGGGCGGACCGCCGCGGTAACCACGCCGCCACCGTCGGAGACCAGCAGCGCGTTGGCATGCAGCAGGGCCTGGATCGCCTCGCTGTCGCCGCGCTGCGAGGCATCCATGAAGCGCGCCAGCAGCTGCCGGTGCTGGCTGGCATCGGCGTTGAAGCGCGGCCGCCCGGCCTGCAGGCGTTGCCGGGCACGGTGCACCAGCTGCCGGCAGTTGGCTTCGCTGTGGCCGATCAGGTCGGCAATGTCGCGGTAGTCGTGGTCGAAGGCTTCCTTCAGCAGGAACGCGGCGCGCTCCTCGGGGCCGAGCTGTTCGAGCAGGGTCAGGAAGGCGACCGAGACATCGTCGGCCAGCGCATGCACCTGTGCCGGGCCGGGTGCCGGGTCGGGTTCCAGGGTGACCGCCAGCGGCTCGGCCAGCCACGGACCAACGTAGTGGACGCGCTCGCGCTTGGCCGCGCGCAGCCGGTCCAGGCCGAGCCGGGTGGTGGTCGTGACCAGCCAGGCTTCAGGGTCGCGGACGGCTGCCGGGTCGGCCCCTGACCAGCGCAGCCAGGCATCCTGGACCACGTCTTCGGCATCGGCACGGCTGCCAAGCAGGCGGTAGGCCAGCGCCATCAGGCGCGGGCGGTGGGTCTGGAAAGCGGTTTCGGCGTTCATGTGGGCAAGGACGCGCCAACCAGGCGCGGCGTGACAACGGAACTGTGATCTTGCCGGCCAGTGGCCGGCACTACCACCCCGCGGCCGGGGGAGGGGGTAAAATGGGCGGATTACCCCCGCCAGCCTCGAGCAAGCGAGCAAGCCGTGACATCGATCAAGCAGGAAGACCTCATCCAGTCCATCGCCGACGCGCTGCAGTACATCTCGTACTACCACCCGGTCGACTACATCAAGAACCTTGCCGCCGCCTACGAGCGCGAGGAGTCGCCGGCCGCGAAGGAAGCGATGGCCCAGATCCTGATCAATTCGCGCATGTGCGCCGAAGGCCACCGCCCGATCTGCCAGGACACCGGCATCGTCACCGTGTTCCTGGAAATCGGCATGGACGTGCGTTGGGATGACGCCACCATGGGCGTGGAAGACATGGCCAATGAAGGCGTGCGCCGCGCCTACATGCACCCGGACAACAAGCTGCGTGCCTCGGTGCTGGCCGATCCGGCCGGCAAGCGCATCAACACCCGCGACAACACCCCGGGCGTGGTCAACGTCAAGGTGGTGCCGGGCAACACGGTCGACGTCATCGTCGCCGCCAAGGGCGGCGGTTCGGAAGCCAAGACCAAGTTCGCGATGCTCAACCCGTCCGACTCGATCGTCGACTGGGTGCTGAAGACCGTGCCGACCATGGGCGCCGGCTGGTGCCCGCCAGGCATGCTCGGCATCGGCATCGGCGGCACCGCCGAGAAGGCGATGCTGCTGGCCAAGGAAGCGCTGATGGAGCCGATCGACATCACCGAGCTGCAGGCCCGTGGTGCCTCCAACCGCATCGAAGAGCTGCGCCTGGAGCTGTACGAGAAAGTCAACGCGCTGGGCATCGGTGCGCAGGGGCTGGGCGGCCTGACCACCGTGCTGGACATCAAGATCAACGATTACCCGACCCATGCGGCCAACCTGCCGGTGGCGATGATCCCGAACTGCGCGGCCACCCGGCATGCGCACTTCACCCTGGATGGCAGCGGCCCGGTGATGCTGGACCCGCCGTCGCTGGAAGACTGGCCGAAGCTGACCTACGATTCGTCCAAGGGCACCCGCGTGGACCTGGACACGATCACTCCGGAAGACGTGGCCAACTGGAAGCCGGGCCAGACCCTGCTGCTCAACGGCAAGCTGCTGACCGGCCGCGATGCTGCGCACAAGCGCATGGTCGACATGCTCAACAAGGGCGAGGAGCTGCCAGTCGATCTGAAGGGCCGCTTCATCTACTACGTCGGCCCGGTCGATCCGGTGCGTGACGAAGTGGTGGGCCCGGCCGGCCCGACCACCGCCACCCGCATGGACAAGTTCACCGAGCAGGTGCTGGCACAGACCGGCCTGCTGGGCATGGTCGGCAAGGCCGAGCGCGGCCCGGCCGCCATCGAGGCGATCAGGAAGCACAAGTCGGCCTACCTGATGGCCGTCGGTGGCTCGGCGTACCTGGTGTCCAAGGCGATCAAGGCCGCCAAGGTCGTCGGCTTTGCCGACCTCGGCATGGAGGCGATCTACGAGTTCACGGTGCAGGACATGCCGGTGACCGTGGCGGTCGATTCCACCGGCGAGTCGGTGCACAAGACCGGCCCGCGCGAATGGCAGGCCCGCATCGGCAAGATTCCGGTGGTGGTGGAGTAATCCTCCCGCTTCCGGTCCAGGCAACGGCGCCCTTGTGGCGCCGTTGCCGTGCTTGGGGAAGGCTTGACCAGCCTGCCGCAGTCGCTCTGCTACTGTCGGCATGCCCTTGCACAGGACGTGTCCATGGTCTTGCATCGTTTCATCGTGGTGGGGTTGCTGCTGGCCCTGGCGGGCTGCCGCACCCCATCGTCGTACGAAGGCGCGGATTTCTCCGCATCGGCGCAATGCCACATGCAGTGCCAGGCAGGCTACCGCAGCTGCATGGCGCAGGACGATTCCATCGGCGGCCGGCAGCGCAGTTGCGAGCAGCAAGCGGCACCGGCATCTGACCGGCGTTGCAAGGACGTTGCCAACCCCGAGCTGCGCCGTGCCTGCGAGCTGAAGGCGCATGACTGCACGCTGCGCGCGCCGATGATGTCCTGTGGCGAACGCCGCGATACCTGCATGAGCAGCTGCGGCTGAGCATCGGGCATCGGCCAGGCGCATAATCAGCCGATCCGTCCGCACAGGATCCGCCACATGAGCACGACGCTGTATGGTTCGACAAGCACTGCCGCCCTGGTGGTGCACTGGCTGCTGATCGAGCTCGGCATCGAGCATGAACTGGTGCTGCTGGATTTCGACGCGCGCGAGCACAAATCAGCGCAGTACCTGGCGCTGAATCCTGCCGGCGTGGTGCCGACGCTGATGATTGATGGGTTGGTGCTGACCGAAGCGGCAGCGATCGCACTGTACCTGGCCGACCGCCATCCGGAGGCCGGCCTGTTGCCGGCACTGGGTACCCCGCTGCGCGGTGATGCCTACCGCTGGATGTTCTGGTGTGCCAATACGCTGCAGCCGGCCTATCGTGCCTGGTTCTATCCGCACGAAGTGGCGGGCGAGTCGAACATCGAGGCCAGCCGCGGGATGGCGCGCCAGCGCCTGGAAAATGCATGGCAGCAGGTGGCCACCCACCTGCAGGCGCATGGACCGTACCTGCTGGGCGCAACCCCCTGCGTGGTCGACTACATGCTGGTGATGCTGATGCGCTGGTCACGCAACATGCCCAGGCCCAGTGATACCTGGCCGGCGCTCAAGGCGCACGCCTCAACGATGAAGGCGCGCCCTGCATTCGCCGAGGTCTACCGCCGCGAAGGCATCACCGACTGGCTGTAACCAAAAAAGGGGACGGAGGGAATTAAGTCGTTTATGCACAAACGACTTAATTCCCTCCGTCCCCTTTTTTCGGGTTACAGGATTTCCAGCACCGTTTCCGGTGGGCGGCACAGCCGCGTGCCCTTGGCCGTGCGTACCACGGGGCGGTTGATCAACCGCGGGTGTTCGGCCATTGCTGCCAGCAGAGTGGCTTCGTCGGCACCCTCCAGGCCCAGTTCGGCGAACAGCGCTTCCTTGTCGCGTATCAGTTCCTGTGCGCGCAGCCGCGATTCGGCCAGTACCTGGCGCAGCGTGGCCGTGTCGGGCGGGCTGCCAAGGTAGTCGACCACCACCGGATCGAAGCCTGCGTCCCGGATCAGCTTCAGTGCGCCGCGCGAGTTGCTGCAGGCCGGGTTGTGCCAGATCGTCACGTCCATCAGAACCACTCCAGCAGTGACACGCCCACGCCCACATAGGTGGCCTTGTGGTTGTAGTCGATCATGCTCTCGCCATAGCCGTCGAAGATCTGCACATGGCCACGCAGCAGGTTGCTGATCGGGAAACCGTAGTCCAGCTGCAGGGCACCGTGCGAACGGCTGCCGGTGCGCAGCGAATGGCGCGCCATCAGCGAGACTTCATGCCCGTTGCGATTCCAGATCAGGGTCGCGTCACCGCGGCCCATGTAATCCTCGATGTCCGGGTTGTTGTCTTCGCTGCGGCTTTCCGGGATGCGGTACCACGGGCGCAGTACCAATGCCCAGTTCTCGCGATCCAGGCCGATGTTGAGCATGACCCGGTTCCAGCTGCGCGAGAGCGGATCGGCTCGTCCGTTGGACTGGTGGTTGAGGCTGATGCCGGTCATGCGCCCGCGCCAGCCACCGATCGAGTAGCCGTTGCGGAACACCATCATCACTTCCGGTTCGTAATTGGTTTCGCGGAACGGGCGCGAATCCTCGCTGTTGTAGGCCTGCCAGCGCGAACTCTGGGTGTAGCCGGCCCAGATATCGCCGTTGTCGCCGAACAGGTTCTCGGCGATCTTGGTCTTGAAGCTGATCTGGAACTTCAGCTCGGCACTGTCCAGTACCTGCGGGGTGGTCACGCTGTTGGCCGGGTTCGGCGAGTGCGGCATGGTGTTGCGATCGCTGGTCCAGAATGCGGGCAGCAGGTACACCGGCTTGTAGGCGCGCAGCTGGAACGGCCCCAGCTTGGAGTCCTCGGCCAGTTCCCAGCGGCTGTCCAGCAGCGAACCGCGGCCGGCATTGGCCAGCGCGCTGTCCGGCGTCGCCGGGCGGAACAGGTCGCTGACCCGCTCGCGCAGCTTCTCCTCGCCCTGGCTCACGCGGGCGGTTTGCCGCTCTTCGCGTCGGGCCTGCGCAGCCGCTTCGGCGGCCGCATCGGCGGCAGCGGTGGCCTCCGCGGTACGCCCGAACAAATGGTCATAGCAGGCCAGTCGGGCCGCGTCGGTGGTGATCGCCGCGCAGGCGGCCGGCGAGGTGTCGGCGCTCGGCGCGAACTCCTGCGCAGCCAGCGGTGCACTGATCAGGGCAAGCGCCAGTGGCGCCAGACGGGGAAGCAGCGTGGGGAGGGTCATTGCAGCAGGCCCTTCGGTGAATACGGGAATTGCACAGTGTGGCGGCTGGACCGGATCGCGGCCAGCCCCACGGTTTATGCACGGCTACAGCGTGCGCGTGGCGTGAAGGCCTTGTGGCTCAGAAGAACCAGGCGAATGCGAACAGGCCCAGCATTGCGATCACCACGGCCAGTTTCAGTGCCAGGCCCAGCAGGATGCCGAGCCAGGTGGCCAGGCCGACCTTGGTCGAGCGGCCCAGTTCGCGGGTATGCCAGTACTCGCCGAGCAGGGCACCGAACAGTGGTCCGGCAAACAGGCCGATGGGCATGAAGAACAGGCCGACGATGCTGCCGACGAAGGTTCCCCACAGGGCCTTGCGGCTGGCGCCGACGCGCTGCGCGCCGACCACCGTGGCCAGCACGTCCACCAGCAGTGAGAGCAGGGTCAGTACGCCCAGTGCGACCAGGGTGGGCCAGCCGACATGGGCGAAGCCGTCAGCCCACGCGGCCAGCAGCAGTCCGATGAACACCAGCGGGATGCCCGGGAGGGCCGGCAGGATGATGCCGGCGATGCCGATCAGGACAAAAATGACCGCTAGCAGATACAAGATGAATGAGAGTCCCATGCTGTCCCGTATGGTGTCTGTTTTGGGGTTGACAGTGAAAGATTTTGCCAGTTGCTTTTTCGTTTTGGGCGGGTTAAGTTGCAGTCGCTGAGCTTGGCAAGGTCACCGTGGATCGTGGCCTGATGAAGCAAGATCTTCCCGATCCGCTGCATCGATGCACCTCGCTTCCCCCTTGCTTGTCAGCCGCCCACCAGGCGTTTCCAACAACAAGAGAGAGTCAAAGGGAGTTAGTGAGATGGCTGAGCGCGAGACCGGTACCGTAAAGTGGTTCAATGATGCGAAGGGCTTCGGCTTCATCAGCCGGCAGAATGGCGAGGACGTGTTCGTGCACTTCCGCGCCATCGAGACCCAGGGCTTCAAGAGCCTCAAGGAAGGCCAGACTGTGAGCTTTGAAGTCGTGCAGGGCCAGAAGGGCCTGCAGGCTGACAAGGTGCAGCCGGTGTAATACCCGCCGCCTGTCGGCATGAAAAAGGCCCGCGCAAGCGGGCCTTTTTCTTTGCCGTTGGCCCGGTGCAGGTCAGCGCAGGATGACCTTGCCGTTGACCACGCGCACGTAGGTGTTTTCGCGGATGCCACCCAGGTCGCGCTGGTTGACCACGATGGTGCGGCCATCGTCCATGCGCACGCTGATGTCGTAGGTATCGCTGGTGACATTCTTCTGGATCTGGTTGCCAGCCAGGGCGCCACCGACCGCGCCTGCAGCGGCAGCGATGTTCTTGTTGCCACGGCTGCCACCGGTGTGGTCGGAGATTTCATGGCCGGCCACGGCGCCGACGATGCCGCCGAGGATCGCGCCGGTCGCGCTGGGCGCGGTACGGCCCGAGGGCACGGTGTTGATGCGGGTGACGATGCCGCAGTCGGCGCAGCGGCCCTGGTTGTAACCGCCATTGTTGCCGTAGCCGCCGTTGTTGTAGCCATTGTTGTAACCACCACCACCGTAACCAGGCGAGGTGGCACAGCCGGCCAGCGCAAGGGTTGCGATGGCGCTGGCGGCGATGAGCTGGATCTTCATGGGGCGTCTCCTGGCCGTGAAGGCGGGTGTGTTGGGTGGTACTGCGTCATGCAGCAGGGTGGAGGAATCCTCTCCTTTCGAACGTGAACAGCGCGCCAACCGTATGCGCTATGCCCGGCTGCAGGATGAATGCGCCTCAGCGGAAATCCTGGTGGCAGGCGCGGCAGTCGGCCTGCAGCGTTTCCGCCACCTGGGCGAGGGCGTTGCAATCGCCTGGCGGTGCGGCCAGTGCTGTGTTGAGGTTGCCGCGCAGCTGGCTGGCGTGCTGCTGGAACTGCGCACTGTCCTTCAGCCCGGGAAAGGCCAGGTCCAGGTCGTTGGACAGCAGGCGCAGCGCCTGCAGCCGCGGCACGCTGTCGGCCAGGCTGCAGCGGTTCTGCTGCTGGGCCTGCTGCAGCAGCTGCGACTGCCGCTGCATCACCTGCATCAGGCTGCCCGGGAACGGGTCGCGACGGGCCTGCAGGGCGCGGCCGACCATCACCGTGGCGATCAGGCCGAGCAGCAGGCCCAGGCAGAGCACGAACTGGTAGCGGTGGGCGGTGGACAGGCGGCGGGGCGGGCTGGCGTTCATGCGGGCTCTCCGGGCGTGCAACGGTGGGTTCGATGCCGGCGTACTGCGGGCGCCAGCGCCTGCACGTTAAAATAGCCCGATGAACGAACAGGTCAAACAACGCTTCGCCGGCATCGAACGGCTGTATGGCGTGGGCGCGCTCGAGCGCCTGCAGGGCAGCCGCGTGGCGGTGGTGGGCATGGGTGGCGTCGGCTCGTGGGTGGTGGAGGCGCTGGCCCGTTCGGCCGTCGGCCACCTGACCCTGATCGATGCCGATGACATCTGCGTGTCCAACACCAACCGGCAGCTGCCGGCGATGGAAGGCAACTACGGGCGCAACAAGGCCGAGGCGATGGCCGAGCGCTGCCGCGCAATCAACCCGGGGATCGAGGTCGATGCCGTGCAGGCATTCCTGACGATGTCCAACATGGCTGAGCTGCTGGACCGTGGGTTCGATCTGGTGATCGATGCCTGCGACAGCTTCCGGGTGAAGGTCGAGACGATTGCCTGGTGCCGCCGCCGCAAGCTGCCGTTGCTGACCGTCGGCGCTGCCGGTGGCCGTACCGACCCAACCCTGGTGCGTATCCGCGATGTCTCGCGCACCGAGCATGACGCCATGCTGGCGCTGATCCGCAAGAAGCTGCGCAGCGAGTTCAACTTCCCGAAGAACGCCAAGCGCTATTTCGGCGTGCCGGCGGTGTATTCGCTGGAGAATGTGAAGTACCCGCAGGCCGATGGCAGCGTCTGCGGCATCCGCCCGAACCTCGGTGCCGATGCGGCGCTGAAGCTGGATTGCGGCGCCGGCCTGGGCGCGGCGACCCATATCACCGGCGCGTTCGCCTTCGCGGCGGTGGGCAAGGCGCTGGAGATGCTGCTGGAGCCGAAGAAGAAGGTGAAGGCCGAAACGATCGAGGCCAGCGAGGCGTGATGGATCGTGCCGGCCAGCGGCCGGCACCAGCCGTTACATTGCCGGCAGCGCGAACAGCCGCCGCGCGTTCTCGGTCGTGGCCTGCGCCACGGCCTCCAGCTCCATCCCGCGCAACGCGGCCACGTGGCGGGCAATGATCGCCAGCCGCGCCGGTTCGTTGCGCTGGCCGCGGATGCCGGCGTCGGGCTGGTCTGGCGCGTCGGTTTCCAGCAGCAGCTGCTCCAGCGGCATCTCGCGCACCAGCCGCTGCAGGCGCTGTGCCCGCTCGTAGGTCAGCGGGCCGCCAAGCCCCAGCAGGAAGCCCTGCCTGTGCAGCTGCGCGGCCTGTTCGGGGCTGCCGGAAAAGCTGTGCACCACGCCGCGCAGGCCGCCGATGCGACGGATGGCGGCGATCACCGCATCCACCGCGCGTCGCGCGTGCACGATCACCGGCAGGTCGAATTCACGAGCCAGCTCCAGCTGGCCGTTGAAATAGACCTGCTGGGCCTCGGCATCCAGTCCCTCGATGAAGAAGTCCAGGCCGCATTCGCCGATCGCACACGGGCGTTCGCGCTCGATCCACCCGCGCAGCAGTGGCAGGTGCTCAGGCCGGTGCTCGGCCAGGAACATCGGGTGCAGGCCGTAGGCAGGGTAAAGTCCTGGCGCCTGCTGGCAGACCTCGCGCAGCTTCGGCCAGCTGGCAGCGGTCACCGCAGGCACCACCTGCTGCCCCACACCCGCAGCCCGCGCCCGTTCGATCACGGCGGCGCGGTCAGGGTCGAAACCGCCCGCGTCGAGATGGCAATGGCTGTCGACCAGCAGGCTCAACGCTGTTCCAGCGGCGGGGGCGTGGTGGGGTTGCGGTTCTTCCAGTTGGCCAGCAGCAGCGTGCCGAAGCCCAGCACCAGCTCATCGACGAACGGGATCGGGTCCGGGATGAACAGCGTCAGCACGAACAGGCCGGCGGTGAGCTTGAACAGGGTGGGGTAGCGCAGCCGGCGGGCCCATTGCAGTACCGGCAGCAGCATCGGGTTGGCCATGGCGGGAATCCTCGTGGGGAATATGCAAACGCTATCACGGGCCCAGCATTTCCCGATGCTGAATGGGTTACCGGAATGAGCAGGAAATGTGGAGATTCCGTTCAGGCAGTACATGCTGCAATCTGCCCCGAGAACGTTGCGGATGGTCCGCAAGGAGCAGGTCATGAAAAGCACAACTACAACTGTCCTGGTCGCAGCGGGCGCGCTGCTGGTCGGTGGCATCGCCACCGCCGCCTTCATGAAGAGTGGCGACAAATCGCCCGAATCCATCAGCGCCGCAACCCCCAATGGCGAGTCGCGCCTGGTCGATGGCAGTGCCACCGACGATGGCGCGCGTGGTGACAAGCTCGACCCGTCCGCGCCGCGCGGCCTTGAGTACGCCGATGTGCTGAAGGTCGATCCGATCACCGAGAAGCAGAAGGCGTACGCCACCGTGATCGGTACCGATCCGGTGCGCGAGACCTCCACCACCCAGACCCCGCATGAAGTCTGCGAGGACGTGACGGTGCAGGAACGCCTGCCGGAGCGTGATGGCAACGTGGGCGGTACCGTGGTTGGCGCCGTGGTCGGTGGCCTGCTCGGCAACCAGGTTGGTCGCGGCAATGGCCGCAAGGCGGCGACCGCCGCCGGTGCCGTGGCCGGTGGCTTCATCGGCAACGAGATCGACAAGCGCCATGTGGGTGGCCGCGTGGTCAACCGCACCGAGCGCCAGTGCCATACCGAGACCGCGACCTCCGAGTCGAGCCGTGTCACCGGTTACAACGTGACCTACCGCAACGAGGACGGCACCACCGGCAGCATGCGCATGGCCAGCAAGCCGGGCACCCGCATCGCCATGGGCAACACCGATGTGGTCAAGGGCTACAACGTGACCTACCGCTATGACGGCGCCGAGAAGACGGTGCGCATGGACAACAAGCCGGCCAGCGATCGCCTGCCGGTGGTCGATGGCCAGCTGGTCACGCAGACCGCTGCTGCCGGTGCCACTGCCGCAGCCACGCGCCAGTAATCTAGGCGCAGCCTGCAGCACCTGACGGGCCGGCTCATGCCGGCCCGTTTCGTTGCCGCCGGCGATGTTCATCCGCGCAGGCAGCGAATCCACCATCATGGACGTTCCCTTCGACATGGAGCCGGCATGAGCATCTTCGACCTGCGCATCGAAACCGAGCGCCTGATCCTGCGCCCGCTGCTGCGCGAGGACTACGAGCCGTATCTGGCGTTCTGCGCCGACGAGGAAACGATGCGCACCCTGGGTGGCGTGCAGCCGCCCTCGGTGGCCTGGCGTGGTTTCTGCGGCCTGGCGGGCGCCTGGCAGATGTTCGGCTTCTCGATGTTCAGCGTGATTGAGAAATCCAGCGGCGACTGGATTGGCCGGATGGGGCCCTGGCAGCCGCAGGACTGGCCGGGCACCGAGGTGGGCTGGGGCATCCGCCACGCCAGCTGGGGCCGGGGCTATGCGCCGGAAGCCGCGGTCGCCGCGATCGATTGGGCGTTCGATACGCTGGGCTGGGACGAGGTGATCCACACCATCGCCGAGGACAACGACAACTCGCGGGCCGTGGCGCGCAAGCTTGGCAGCACCCTGCTGCGCATGGGGCAGTTGCCAGCGCCGTACAACGACAAACCCATGCAGATCTGGGGGCAGTCGCGCGAGCAGTGGCGGCGGCGCCGTTCGCCGCTGTAGAGCCGAGCCCATGCTCGGCTGCTGTTCGCCAGATGCGGCCGAGCATGGGCTGGGCTCTACAGATTACCCGCCATGCTGCACCCGCGCTTGGCATTCACCGGCGCGCTTGCCAGACTGCCCGCAGCCGGCCGCCGGCCGGATCCGATGGAGCAGGCAATGGTGGAAGAGCGCGTCCCGCTGACGGTGCACGGCATGTCGGTGTCCGGCAATTGCCACAAGGTCCGCCTGCTGCTGGAGCAGCTCGGCAGCCGTTACCGATGGGTGGAAGTGGACAGTGCCCATGGCCAGACCCACAGCGCCGAGTTCCTCGCGCTCAATCCCAATGCCAAGGTGCCGCTGATCGTCCGCGACGATGGCCGCGTGCTGACCGAATCCAACGCGATCCTGTTCTGGCTGGCCGAGGGCACGCCCTACCTGCCCACCGATGGCTGGGAGCGCGCGCAGGCACTGAGCTGGATGTTCTTCGAGCAGTACACGCACGAGCCCTGCGTGGCGGTAGCGCGCTTCATCCGCGGCTGGACCGCGCCCGATTCGCCGCGCCGCGCCGAACTGCCACGCCTGCACGAACGCGCCGCGACCGCGCTGGCGGTGATGGAGCAGCACCTGCGCCAGGCGCAGTGGTTCACCGGCAACGGGTACGGCATCGCCGATATCGCGCTGTTTGCCTATACCGATGTGGCGGGCGAGGGCGGCATCAGCCTGGCGCCGTTCCCGGAGGTGCGCGCCTGGCTGCTGCGCGTGCGTGAGCAGCCACGCTTCCTGGCGATGCCGGCGGTGACCGCCGAAGTGCGCGCGCGCTTCGAGGCCGCCTGATGTCCACAGGGTAGCGCCGGGCCAGCGCCCGGCGGAACGCAACAACGACACGGAGGGTGTTCGATGTTTGCTGTGGTTCCAGATCCGATTCCTGCACGCATGCGCGTGCTCAACCGCGCCGAAGTATGCGACGCCAACTTCCTCGACGCGGTGCGTGGCTGGCGAGGTACGCCGCGCACTCGTCCTGCGCCGGATGCGCCGATCCTGCCGGGCAGCACGCTCAGCGCCATGGCTTTCGGTGAACTGTTCGATTCGCAGCTGGCCAGCCGTCAGCTGGACCTGATGGCACGCGTACTGCGTGTGCAGAACAAGGTCTTCTACACCATCGGTTCGTCCGGCCACGAGGGCAACGCGCTGCTGGCGCGGGCCAGCCGGCATACCGACCCGGCGTTCCTGCACTATCGCTCCGGCGCCTTCATGGCCGAGCGTTCGCGCCAGGTGCCGGGGATCGACCCGCTGCGCGATGCCGCGCTTTCGTTCGCTGCCAGCGCCGATGATCCGGCCAGCGGCGGCCGCCACAAGGTGTGGGGCAGCAAACCGCTATGGGTGCTGCCGCAGACCTCGACCATCGCATCGCATCTGCCCAAAGCGCTGGGCACCGCGCTGGCCATCGAGAGTGGCAAGCGGCTGGGCCACGCGCTTCCGATCCCGGCCGACAGCGTCGTGCTGTGCTCGTTCGGCGATGCCTCGGCCAACCATGCCACTGCACAGACCGCATTCAACACCGCGATGTGGTCGGCCTACCAGAAGCTGCCGGCTCCGGTCCTGTTCGTCTGCGAGGACAATGGCCTGGGCATCTCGGTGAAGACGCCGGACGGCTGGATCGCCGAACGGTTCAGCCGCCAGCCGGGGCTCGATTATTTCTTCGCTGATGGCCTCGACCTGGCCGCCGGGCATGCCCAGGTGCAGGCGGCGGTGGACCACTGCCGGCGCACGCGACGGCCGACTTTCCTGCATCTGCGCACCACGCGCCTGATGGGCCACGCCGGCACCGACTTCGAGGTGGAATGGCGCGCGTTGCCGGAACTGTGCGCGGCCGAGGCGCAGGATCCGCTGCTGCGTTCGGCACAGATCGCGATGGAATCGGGCTGGATGGATGCGGCAGCCATCGAGGTGGCCTACGAGACGATGCGCGCGCGCTGCATGGCTGCCGCCGCCGATGCTGAAAGGCGCCCGAAGCTGCAGTCGCTGCAGGAGGTGATGGCGCCGCTGGCACCGTACACGCCCGCAGCGGTGCAGGCCGAAGCGCGGCGCGAGGTGCCCGCTGCGGCGCGCGAGGCGCTGTATGGCGGTGCGGAGGCCCTGCCTGAGCGGCAGGCGCCACGTCATCTGGCGATCCAGATCAACCATGGCCTGCAGGAACTGCTGGCGAAGTATCCGCAGAGCCTGCTGTTCGGTGAGGACGTCGCGCAGAAGGGTGGCGTCTATACCGTCACCAAGGATCTGCTGCGCCGCTTCGGCCCACGCCGGGTGTTCAACACCCTGCTGGACGAGACCATGATCCTGGGGATGGCACAGGGCCTGGCCAACCTGGGCATGCTGCCGATTCCGGAGATCCAGTACCTGGCCTATCTGCACAACGCCATCGATCAGGTGCGCGGCGAAGCGTGTTCGCTGCAGTTCTTCTCCAACGACCAGTACCGCAACCCGATGCTGGTGCGGGTGGCCGGACTGGGCTACCAGAAGGGCTTCGGTG
Organism: Stenotrophomonas maltophilia; assembly: GCF_002799245.1. Taxonomy (GTDB): domain Bacteria; phylum Pseudomonadota; class Gammaproteobacteria; order Xanthomonadales; family Xanthomonadaceae; genus Stenotrophomonas; species Stenotrophomonas maltophilia_S. Next base: position 1,112,702 of record NZ_NEQV01000002.1, read on the forward strand.
GCCACTTCCACAATGACAACTCGATCACCGCGCTGCGCGACATCCCGGGCCTGGTGGTGGGCTGCCCGTCGCGCGGCGACGATGCGGTGATGATGCTGCGCACGCTGGCGGCACTGGCGCGGGTGGATGGGCGCGTGGCGGTGTTGCTGGAGCCGATCGCGCTGTACATGAGCAAGGACCTGCACGAAGCGGGTGACGGCCAGTGGCTGTTCGACTACCCGGCGCAGGGCCAGGCGCTGGTGCCGGGCGAGGGCCGGGTCTATGCGCCGGAAGCCGGCGACCTGGTGATCTATACCTATGGCAACGGCGTGCCGATGGCATTGCGCGCGGCGCGGGCGATCGAGCAGCGGCTGGGCTGGCAGGTCCGGGTGGTCGACCTGCGCTGGCTGGTCCCGCTGGATGCCGGCTTCATCGCCGCCCAGGCTGCCAGCGCACGGCGGGTGCTGGTGCTGGACGAAGGGCGCCACAGCGGCGGGGTGGGTGAGGGGGTGGTCACCGCGCTGGTCGAGGCCGGGTTCGGCCATCTGCCGCTGCGCCGGGTCTGCGGTGCCGATACGTACACGCCACTGGCGGGGGCAGCAATGTTCGGGCTTCCAAGCGACAATGCGGTGATTGGCGCCGCCCTCGACCTGGCGCAGGAACCCTGATGCATGTGTGGATTGGCGGGAATGTTGTTGCCGGCGCCGCTGGCGTCGGCCGAGGCGCTGCAGGCGCAGGCCCTGGCGATGGGCCAGGCGCTGCACCATCGCGGGCCGGATGATGGCGGCAGCTGGGTCGATGCCGAGGCGGGCATCGCGCTGGCGCATCGCCGCCTGAGCATCCTCGACCTGTCCCCGCTGGGCCACCAGCCGATGGCCTCGGCCGACGGTCGCTACGTGATGGCCTACAACGGCGAGGTCTACAACTTCGCCGCCCTGCGCGAGGAACTGGAGCCGCTGGGGCATGCCTTCCGCGGCCATTCCGACACCGAAGTACTGCTGGCGGCGATCCTGCAGTGGGGCGTGGAAGACACCCTGCAGCGCTGCAACGGCATGTTCGCCATCGCGCTGTGGGACCGCCAGGAGCGTTGCCTGTGGCTGGCCCGCGACCGCGTCGGCAAGAAGCCGCTGTACTACGGCTGGGCTGGCGACACGCTGGTGTTCGGTTCGGAACTGAAGGCGCTCTGGCAACACCCGGCGTTCGACAACGACATCGATCGTGATGCGCTCACATTGCTGCTGCGGCTGGATTACATCCCGGCGCCGCACAGCATCCACCAGCGCTGCTACAAGCTGATGCCGGGCCGGGTACTGCGCCTGGACGCAGCAGCGGTGGCCGCAGGCGCCGCAGCACATCGCCCGGAGCAGGCGCAGCGCCCGTACTGGGATGCGCGCGCGCGCATGCAGGCGGCGCTGGCCGCCCCGTTCCAGGGCCGCATCGAGGACGCCGAAGAGCAGCTGGACGCACTGCTGCGCGACGCGGTGGCGTTGCGCATGGTGGCCGACGTGCCGGTGGGCGTGTTCCTGTCCGGCGGCACCGATTCATCGCTGGTGGCGGCGCTGATGCAGGCGCAGAGCGGGCAGCCGGTGCACAGCTTCAGCATCGGCTTCACCGATTCGGGGCATGACGAAGCACCGCTGGCCAGGGAGCTCGCTGCGCACCTGGGTTGTGATCACACCGAGTTGTACGTCAGCGGCGCCGATGCGCTGGCGGTGGTGCCGCAGTTGCCGGCGATGTTCGATGAGCCTTTTGCCGATGCTTCGCAGGTGCCGACCGCGCTGGTCGCCCGGCTGGCGCGGCAGGGCGTGACCGTTGCGCTGTCCGGCGACGGTGGCGATGAACTGTTCTTCGGCTACACCCGGTATGTACGCGCGCTGCGCAACTGGCAGATGCTCGGCCGCGTGCCGGGGCCGCTGCGGCGCTGGATGGGCGCACGCTCGCAGCAGCAGGGCGAAGCCTCGCGGACCGGTGGCCTGGCGGCGCTGCTGGCCGAGACCGGCGCACGTGGCATCGGCGACGTCTACCGCAACCGCATCTCGCGCTGGCGCGACCCGGCCGCGGCGGTGCCCGGCGCGCAGGCCGCCGGCAGCTTCTACGACCTGGCCGATCCGCTGCACGGCGCGGGTACGCCGGCCGACGCGATGATGCTGGCCGATTTCGTGACCTACCTGCCGGATGACCTGTTGTGCAAGGTCGACCGTACCTCGATGGCGGTCAGCCTGGAGGCGCGCGCGCCGCTGCTGGACTGGCGCGTGGCCGAGTTTGCCTGGTCGCTGCCGCTGGGCTTCAAGCGCAGCGAGACGACCAGCAAGGTGTTGCTCAAGCGGGTGCTGGGCCGTTACGTGCCGCATTCGATGGTGCACCGTCCCAAGCGCGGTTTCGGTGCACCGGTCAGCGATTGGCTGAAGGGCGACCTGCGGCCCTGGGCCGAGGACCTGCTGCAGCCGGCGCGGCTGGAGCGCGAGGGCGTGCTGTCGGCAGTGGCGGTGCAGCCGCTGTGGCAGCAGTTCCTGGCAGGCCAGCGCAAGTGGCATACCCATCTGTGGAACGTACTGATGTTCCAGGCCTGGCAGGCGCATTGGCGGCAGGTGCGCGCAGGCGTCGTGGGCGGCTGATCTTCACCGGCCTGCACGGGCCCGGCGACTAGGCTGGGCCTCCCGCACCGTGAGGAGTATGTACCGATGTCCGTCCCCACCATCGCCGTGTTCGTCGGCAGCCTGCGCAAGGACTCCTGCAACCGCAAGCTGGCCCATGCGCTGGAGAAGATCGCCGGCGATCGCGCGCGTTTCCAGTACGTGCAGATCGGCGACCTGCCGTTGTACGACCAGGACTTCGACGCGCACTACCCGCCGCAGGGCACCCGGCTGAAGGACCAGGTGCGCGCCGCCGACGCCGTGCTGTTCGTGACCCCGGAATACAACCGGTCGGTGCCGGGCGTGCTCAAGAACGCCATCGATATCGGCTCGCGCCCCTACGGTGACAGTGCGTTTGCCGGCAAGCCGGCGGCGGTGATCGGAGCCTCCATCGGCCAGATCGGTACTGCCGTGGCCCAGCAGCATCTGCGCAACAGCCTGGCCTTCCTGGACATGCACGTGCTGGGCCAGCCCGAGGCATTCATCCACTTCAAGGACGGCCTGATCGATGCAGATGGCACGATCCACAACGAGGGCACGCACAAATTCCTGCAGGGCTACGTGGACCGCTTCCTGGCGCTGATCGCGGTGCACGCCAAGGGCGATTGACGCCGATGGGGTCAGCGCCCTCTGCTTTGCAGAGGGATCCGACCCCAACCACGCCGGGGGTCGGATCCCGGCGCGCAGCGGCGGGCTCCGACCCCGGCCGCCCGATCTGCGATAATGTCCCGCTCGGGCACCGCAATGGCGCCCGTCGCAGGCAGTGCGACACCCCCACGCCAGTCTGGCCAGGCGCCGGCGGATATCCCCCGTTTCTCCACGGCTTATCCACAGGCTTGTCCATGGTCGCCGGGGTCGGCGCATGCCTACACTCGTCTGGCCCACTTTTGCAGGAAACACCGCAGCATGTCCGCTCGTCCCGGCTTCCGTTCCAACCGCAGAGAGCGCGGTGATGGCTTCGATCGCGATCGCGACGAGTCGCGCATCGACCAGTTGCGGGTACCGCCACATTCGGTGGAAGCCGAGCAGGCGGTGCTGGGTGGCCTGATGCTGGCACCCGAGGCGTATGACCGGGTCAACGACCAGCTGACTGAAGGCGACTTCTATCGTCGCGATCACCAGATGATCTACCGTGCGATCCGCGAGCTGTCCGAGCGCGAACGGCCGTTCGATGCGGTGACCCTGGGCGAGTGGTTTGAATCGCAGGGCAAGATGGAACTGGTGGGCGACGGCGCCTACCTGATCGAACTGGCCAGTACCACGCCGTCGGCCGCCAACATCGTGGCCTACGCCGAGATCGTGCGCGACAAGGCGGTGCTGCGGCAGCTGATCCAGGTCGGCACCGACATCGTCAACGACGGTTTCCAGCCCGAGGGGCGTGACAGCAGCGAGCTGCTGGCGTCGGCGGAAAAGAGCGTGTTCGCCATCGCCGAACAGGGCGCGCGTGGCCGTACCGATTTCGTGGCCATGCCCGGTGCACTGAAGGATGCCTTCGAGGAGCTGCGCAACCGCTTCGAGAACGGCGGCAACATCACCGGCCTGCCGACCGGTTACAACGATTTCGATGCGATGACCGCCGGCCTGCAGCCGACCGACCTGATCATCCTCGCGGCGCGCCCGGCGATGGGCAAGACCACCTTCGCGCTGAACATCGCCGAGTACGCGGCGATCAAGTCGAAGAAGGGCGTGGCGGTGTTCTCGATGGAAATGTCGGCATCGCAGCTGGCGATGCGCCTGATTTCCTCCAATGGCCGCATCAACGCGCAGCGCCTGCGTACCGGCCAGCTGGAAGACGAGGACTGGAGCCGCGTCACCAGCGCGATCAAGATGCTGAAGGAAACCAAGATCTTCATCGACGATACGCCGGGCGTGTCGCCGGAAGTGCTGCGCTCCAAGTGCCGCCGCCTCAAGCGCGAGCATGATCTCGGCCTGATCGTGATCGACTACCTGCAGCTGATGAGCGTGCCGGGCAACAGTGAAAACCGGGCAACCGAGATCTCGGAAATCTCGCGTTCGCTGAAGGGACTGGCCAAGGAACTGAACGTGCCGGTGATCGCGCTGTCCCAGCTCAACCGCTCGCTGGAAACGCGTACCGACAAGCGCCCGGTGATGGCCGATCTGCGCGAGTCGGGCGCAATCGAGCAGGACGCGGACATGATCGTGTTCATCTACCGCGACGACTACTACAACAAGGAAAATTCGCCGGACAAGGGCCTGGCCGAGATCATCATCGGCAAGCACCGTGGTGGCCCGACCGGTTCGTGCAAGCTGAAGTTCTTCGGCGAATACACCCGCTTCGACAACCTGGCCCACGATTCGGTCGGTTCGTTCGAATAACGGGTGTTTCCCTTGCTCCGTGTAGAGCCGGGCCCACGCCCGGCTCTTTCGACTGGGCCAGGTTCCGGCTCCAGCACCATTCGGAACGCCAAAATTCCGTATGTGGCGTGTAAATGACATGTAACGCGACGCTTCTACGATTCCGCCGCTGCTGCCCTTCGACGCCGCCCTTCGGCGTCCAGCGTGCCCAAGGAATCCGCCTCCATGCCGTCCCACGCTCCGCTTCGCCGCAATCTGTTGGCCCTGCTGGTCTGTGCTTCGCTGCCGTCGCTGGCTGCCGCTGAAACCGCCCCCGCCACCGACGCGCAGTCGGCCACCACCCTCGATTCGATCTCGGTGATCGGCCGCGGCGAAGCCCGCCAGGTGCAGCGCGTGACCGCCGAGGACATGAAGATTCTTCCGCCCGGTGCCAACCCGCTGAAGCTGCTGGCCAGCAAACCCGGCGTGCACTTCGAGTCGGCCGATGCCACCGGCGCCTACGAATGGTCCACCACCATCAGCCTGCGTGGCTTCAACCAGAACCGCCTGGGCTATACGCTCGATGGCATTCCGCTGGGCAACATGGCCTATGGCAACAGCAACGGCCTGCATATCAGCCGTGCCGTGATCAGCGAGAACCTGGGCGGTGCCGAAGTGTCCACCGGCATCGGCGCGCTTGGCACGCCGTCCACCAGCAATCTCGGTGGCGTATTCCAGTTCTATTCGATCGATCCGTCCACCGAATACGGGGTGGTGCTGGCGCAGGGCTTTGGCAGTGACAGTGCGCGCCGCAGCTATGCACGCCTGGAGACCGGTGAGCACCAGGGCTTTGCTGCCTACCTGTCCGGCGTGTACTCCGAAGGCGACAAGTGGAAGGGCAAGGGCTCGCAGGAACTGAAGCAGTTCAACGGCAAGGCCACCTACAACTTTGGTGCAGACAGCAAGATCACCGCGCTGTTCAACGCCTCGCGCCGCGTCGAGGCCGACTACCAGGATCTGTCGCTGGAGATGATCGATCGTCTTGGCTGGGACTGGGACAACTACGCGCCGGACTGGGATCGCGCCGTTGCCGCGGCACGCGGAAAATTCAGCGGCGGCGTCAACAGCCCCTGGGATGCGTATTACTCCGGCCACGGACTGCGCAATGACGACCTGTCCAGCATCGCCGGCGATTTCGGCCTGAACGAGTCGATGCGGCTGAAGGTCAACGTCTACAACCACAGCAATCGTGGCCAGGGCCACTGGTTCAGCCCGTCCAATCCGTCCAATCCGGGCACCAGCCGCGAGATCCCGATCTCGATCCGCACCACCGAGTACGCGATCGACCGCACCGGCGTGACCTCGGCGTTCACCTGGAACGTTGCTGGCCACGAGCTGGAGGCCGGCCTCTGGTACGAGGACAACGGCCACAGCGTGCAGCGCAACTTCTACTACATCGACGGCCCGATTACCGACGACTTCTTCCTGCGCAACCCGGACCAGCGCGTGTGGCATCAGCGCTACACCACCATCACCCGCCAGTTCTACGTGCAGGATCGTTTCCGCCTGTTCGATGACCGCCTGACCATCGACATCGGTGCGAAGTCGCCGCATACCCGCACCAGCGTGCGCACGCCGCTGGGCAGCTATGCCAACAACAGCAGCCTGACCTCGAAGAAGGGCCTGCTGCCGCAGGCGGGATTCAACTTCAAGCTCAACGAAGGCAACGAGATCTTTGGTTCGTTCGCCAAGAACATCGCCGCCTATGCGCTGGGCGTGGGCAGCCCGTTCAACGTGCCGCAGGCGGCGTTCGATGCCAGTGCGCAGAACCTGAAGCCGGAACAGTCGCGCACCCTGGAGCTGGGCTGGCGCGGCTACGGGCAGGGCTATGAAGCCTCGGTTGCGGTGTACGACGTCAAGTTCGACAACCGACTGCTGGCGATCGCACAGTGCGTGGGCATCCTCGGTTGCCCGGCGCTGTTCTCCAACGTGGGTTCGGTAACCAGCCGCGGCGCCGAGGCGACCCTGCAGCTGAAGCCGATGCAGGACCTGGCGTGGTCCAACGCACTGTCCTGGAATGACAGCACCTACGACAACGACTACGTGAACAACGGCGTGGTGCCGACCCGCGGCAAGAAGACCGTCGACACCCCGGAATGGATGTTTGCCAGCACCCTGGCCTGGACCCCGGGCCCGTGGGACATGCGCCTGTCGGCCAACCACGTCGGCAAGCGCTACGTGACCTATACCAACGACGTGTCGGTGCCGAGCTACTGGCTGGTCAATGCCTCCGTGGCCTATGACTTCGGCGCGCTGGGCCCGGCACAGAACCTGACCGTGGCGCTGAACCTGACCAACCTGACCGACAAGCGCTACCTGTCTTCGATCAACACCAACGGTACCTATGCCGCCGACCCGACCCGCAGCCTGGCGACCATGCAGGTCGGCGCGCCGCGGCAGGTGATGGCCACTGCCACCGTGCGCTTCTGATGCGCGGGCCGGCGGATCCGGAAAGCCGCCGTCGCCTGCTGCGCATGGCGTGGCAGGGCACGGGGGCGGCGATCGCGCTGGCGGCGATGCCGGGGCTGGCCACGGCCGGCCCACGGCCGCGGCTGGGCCGTGATCCGTTCACCCTCGGCGTCGCCGCCGGTGATCCGGATCCGCAGGGGGCTGTGTTGTGGACGCGGCTGGCGCCCGACCCGCTCAACGGCGGCGGGATGCCGTCGCGGGCGGTGCCGGTTCGCTGGTTCGTGGCCGAAGACCCCAGCATGCGCCGGCTGGTGCAGCGAGGCGTGGCTGCTGCGGTGCCGGAGCTGGCCCATTCGGTACACGTGGAGGTCAACGGCCTGCGTCCCGGCCGCGACTACTACTATCGTTTTGCCTGCGATGGCGATGAGGAAAGTGCGGTCGGCCACTTCCGCACCGCGCCGTTGCTGGAGACGCAGCTGCAGCAGCTGCGGCTGGCACTGTGCACCTGCCAGGCCTGGAACAGTGGCTACTACCCGGTGCTGCGCGATATCGCGCAGAGCGATGTCGACCTGGTGTTGCATGCGGGCGACTACCTGTACGAATACAGCCCGCTGCAGAACGCACGCGGCAGCACGCTGGACGCGGCGCGTTTCAGTGGAGAGACCGTGAGCCTGGAGCGCTACCGTGACCAGTACGCGCTGTACAAGCTCGATCCGGATCTGCAGGCAGCCCATGCCGCGCACGCTTTCGCGGTGATCTGGGACGACCACGAGGTGCAGAACGACTACTCCGGCATCCATCCGGAGAAGCCCGGCACATCGATCGAGGACTTCATCGTGCGGCGCGCGGCGGCCTACCGCGCGTTCTACGAACACCTGCCGATGCGCAGCACGCCCGCGGGCAATGGCGGCCTGCGCGTGCACCGACGGCTGCGCTATGGCGATCTGGCACAGCTGACGCTGCTGGATTGCCGCCAGTTCCGCCCGGCCAATCCGTGCGGGGTGGGCGAGTCGCCACGCTGCGACGCCGCGCTGGACCCACGCATGAGCATGCTCGGCACGGGCCAGGAAGCGTGGTTCGCGCAGTCGATGGCCGCCGCAAGGGGCACGCGCTGGAACGTGGTGGTGCAGCAGCTGCTGATGGCGCAACTGCGGCTGGACGGCGGCACACCGCGCGAACGCTTCTGGAACGACGCCTGGGATGGCTATCCCGCCGCACGCAACCGGCTGCTGCAGGCGCTGCAGGCGGGCGGGCAGGGCAATGCCATTGTTCTCGGCGGTGACTGGCATTCCACCTTCGTCAACGACCTGAAGCTGGATTTCGACGCAGCCAACGCGCCGGTCGTGGCCACCGAATTCATCGCCCCGGCGATCAGCAGTGGTGGTGACGACACACCGTACGGGCGGTACTACGGGCCGTCGATCGCGCAGAACCCGCATATCCGCTATTTCGACGGCGACCGCCGCGGCTGGTGGAAGCTGCAGCTGAACCGGCAGGCCGTGGACGCCGAGCTGCGCTTCGCCGACAGCGTGCTGCGCCCGGATGCCGCCGTGCACGCCACGGCGCGCTTCCAGGTGACCCACGGCCGCCCGGGGGCGGTGCAGATTCTGTAGCCGAGCCGACGCTCGGCTGCTCTTCATCGCGATCGCAGAAACCCCGCGCTGCGCGCGACAGCCGAGCATGGGCTTGTATGTTCCTCCCGGCTCCTACGAGGTATGTAGGAGCCAGGGTGGAGGGACCGTCAACATGATATCTGCGGGTACCAGCCGACAGACGAGCCGAGCGATCCCCATCCCGCACCTTAACGTCG